>CAVOQY010000015.1:0-15689 GCA_963698465.1 uncultured delta proteobacterium | reverse complement strand
TCCCGACCAAGGGACAAGAAGCGTCCCTCAAGAAAGACGACCCTCACCTCACGAACACCCGGCTATCTTCATTAGGGTCGCTTCAGGAAAGTTAAATTTGTAAACAAGAAAAGAGGGGTTATATGACTTTCTACGATGCGACGCTTCCGCTGAAAACCGGCATGGCTACTTTTCCGGGAGACCCCTCATTCAGCCTTGTGCCTCACTGTGAGAGGAAAAAAGGGGACCCCTTTGACCTGGCACGCATCAGCATGGGTACGCACACGGGAACCCATGTTGATCCGCCTGCGCATTACCTGGAGTGCGGCTCAACCGTGGACCAGATACCGCTTGGCCCTCGGAACAGCCCCTACCTCGGTCAAATTTGGACGCTTGGACCTCTTGCTCGAACGGTGATGGATGCCGCCCTCTATCTGGATTGCACCTCAGGCCCTGACCCTGCGGATCCCGACTCCCTTCTCATGCCTGCCACTTCCTTTTTGGCCTGTCTTCGGCGACAAACTGGAAAACTCAGGCTGGGCTTCAGTCCTCATCTCGGTTATGCACAGGTGCAAAAAGAGGTGATGGCTTTGGCCCAGAAGGCCCTTGCCGTCTTTCAGGATATGGGCCACGAGGTGGAAATCTGGGAGGAATCGATTCCAGATGTTGGCGATACGTGGTCTGATCTCATGGCAATGGATCTTTATTCACAGCTAAAGGAGGTTCTGGACCGCCTGAGACCGGATTTAGGACGGACCTTGGTCGCAGCTTTAGATACAGCACGAAAATTGTCCCTTGACGATTTTGCTGAGCATCAGAAGGCTCGATGTCAGCTCCAGTTGAAACTGACCGATTTTTTTTCAGGACATGACCTCCTCCTCACTCCGGCAATGCCCACAGAGGCCTTCGATGCAAATGGACCCCCTCCGGCAGAAATCGGCGGGGTTCCTATTCCATTGCTGGGGGCAGTGGCCTTCACCTATCCCTTCAACCTATCGGGAAATCCGGCGGCATCGGTGCGTACGGGTCTCACCCCTTCGGGCCTTCCTGCAGGTCTACAGATCGTGGGGCCGAAGCATCGCGATGCTTTAGTTCTCCAACTCGCTCATGACTTTGAACAAGCCAGCCCTTGGAATGACCAATGGCCGACAGTTTCATCCCAATGCCCGGGATGAGACCCGAATTTCGCCCTTTAAACCAACTCCAGGCAATCCCTCCCCAGTGACACCGGGTTTTCCAGGCCCATCAGAACCATAACTATCTGAAGTTAATATTATTTCTTCTTTTTCCGCTTCTTTTTTTCCCGTGGAGCAAAAAAAAGCTTGACAAGGTCAACCTGGTGGCTTACTTATTGAGTGTACTATTTAACTATATCACTATCGGAGGCAGCTGATGATTACCCTAAAGGCCCTTTCCTTTTCTTACCGTACCAAGACCCTCTTTTCTCAGCTGGAGCTCTCTCTGCCCTCTGGCGGGATCTGCGGCGTGCTGGGGAAGAACGGCGCCGGAAAGACCACCTTGCTGAAACTTATGGCAGGCCTTTTATTTCCGAAATCGGGAGATATCCAGGTGAGCCACGAGCGCCCCGCCGAACGCAGCCCTTTCTTTCTCCAGGAGCTCTTTCTGGTCCCCGAAGAATTCACGCTGCCCCCGGCAACTCCCCTCGAATATCAACAGCTGTTTGCTCCCTTCTATCCGAATTTCGATAAAAATCGCTTCCTTTTATATCTAAACGAGTTCGAGCTAAATGCGAAAGAGAACCTGGCCAAGTGCTCTTTTGGACAACGGAAAAAATGCCTGCTTGCCTTCGGCCTTGCGGCCAACTGCCGCCTCACCCTCTTGGATGAACCCACCAATGGCCTGGACATCCCATCCAAGAGTCAGTTTCGTCGGGCCCTTGCGACGATTCTCGATGAGGACCGGCTCTTCCTCGTCGCCACCCACCAGGTTCGAGACCTGGAGAGTCTCATCGATCCGGTGGTGATCCTGGATGAAGGGAGTGTGGTCTTCAACCGCACCATGGAGGAAATCACCAATCGCCTGAGCGTCGATCTACTGAAAGATCCCCCAGGCTCAGGCGAGGCGCTGTATAGCGAGAAAACCATAAAAGGATACCGGGCTGTCGTGAAGAATTCGGGTGAAGAGGAGACCCACATGGACCTGGAGTTGCTCTTCAATGCCGTTATCCAGAGCCGTGAGGCGATTGCGGCTGTTTTCGAGGGGAGGTAAGTCGATGTTTAAAAGAAATGCCTTTCGTTTCTCAAGAATTTATCTGCTGGTACGCAACGCCGTCCTTTTAAACCGTTCTTCCATCGCCATTGTTGCGGCCGCAGCAGCAGGCGTGCTCCTTTTGATCTCTTTTGTCGACGCATTCGGCGCATGCCGTGCCGAGCTGCACCGAAACCTCTATCTGGTCGTCCTTTTCTTGGGCGGGCTTCTTCTGACCAGCAGGAGTTTCAAGGAGCTGCACGATCCCGTTAAAGGGATTTCCTGGCTTCTCGTTCCCGCCTCCTTACTGGAAAAAACGCTGGCATGGCTTCTTCTGACCACCCTCGTGTTCATCCTCGGCAGCATGGGATTTTACCTGGCTTTTTCCGTCATCTCCGAAGGCCTTAACATGCTGGCATTCGGACGCCGTCACTTCCTCTTTTTCCCTTTCGATCCATTCGTACTCAAGGGGGCCCTGTCCTACACGGCGATCCAGGCACCCTTCTTCCTCGGCGCCGTCTATTTCAGGAAACACGCTCTAAGCAAAACGATTCTCGCGCTTCTGACCTTTTCGCTGATGCTCGGACTGGGGGTACTGGTCGTTGCAAGAGTCCTTTTCTGGGGCCAGGGGATCGCGTGGGATTTCGAAGCCGTCTTCGCCGGGACAGACTTGAGCGAAAAATGGGCTCAACTGGCAAATCTCGGCAAGACGGCCGCAGTTGCGGCCAAATCCCTCTTCTGGGCCGTGGTTCCTTTTGTGTGCTGGACGACCTGCTACTTTCGACTCAAAGAAACGGAGCGGTAGCTTGGAATTTGAAAAAAAAGATGCGATCTACTTGCAAATCGCCGATTTGATATGCGAGCGGATCCTGCGCCGAAATTGGGCGGAAGACGACCGGATTCCTTCAGTTCGAGAGCTGGCGGTCGACCTGGAAGTCAACCCGAACACGGTCATAAGGGCCTATAGCTATCTTCAGGACCTGGGCATTATCTACAACAAGCGAGGCATTGGGTATTTTGTCGCTGCAGATGGAATGAAGGCCACCCGAACATTGGTGAAATCAAATTTTGTTCGTAACGATTTGCCTCATGTTTTTAAGACCCTTAACCTTCTCGAAATGGATTTCGATGAATTACATTCCCTGTACCAGGATTTCAGGAGGAATACCGATGAAGACATCTAACAAAATTGTGTGGGGATCCTTGACCGGGCTTTTAGGGATCACAACGGTCTTTCTTATTGTCCTGAAGGTGTTGCTGAGCCCGAATTTGGAGGCCAACGATGTCGCTGATAAAAAGGAAGCGTACGCCTCACGGGAGATCGCCATGGCAGGCTTCACCGGCATCGACCTCGATGGGCTTTGGCATGCCGAGATACTCCAGGGGCCAAAAGAACAGATCGTCGTTGAAGGTCCCGAAGATCTCCTCAAGACCCTCTTGGCGGATCAGCGGGGTGAATTCCTGGTACTGAAAATGATCAGGCAGGGAAAGGATGCCCGAAAACTCAATGTCGCAATCACGACGCCCGTCCTTTATCGCCTGGTTGCCAAAGGAGTATCTGACATAACGCTTTCAAGGCTGCAATCGGAGCGTATTTTTATCCGTACGGAGGGAGTGGTCTCTTCGTCGGGGAAAAAGGTCAAATCGGGGATCTTCGTCTGAGGGCAAAGGGAGTATCCAGGATGAATCTGGGAGACATCTCCATCAGGAACGCGGAATTGGACTGTAAAGGCGTCATCAACATCAATCTGACTCTGAACGGCGGCGAGTTAACTGGAAGCCTCAAGGGGGTGGGCGAACTGCGCTATGCAGGGGAGATCAGTCGCGAGTCCATCCGAATCAAGGGACCCTGCAAGATCACTCGTGAAACCCGATCCTGATGCAGGCTTCGGCCCCAGATACGCCCCAAATCGAACGCCGCTTGCGATGGCAGCACAGCGGCAGCTGTCCCGGTTTTTTTCGGATTTGTATGAACGCCTTTATCGGGATGGGTTTCCAATCAAAGGGTTCTTTCCAGATTGATGGTCTTGGAAGGGCTGAATTGGTTCGCGCTGAAGAAACGGATCAATTTGGAGTCATTCCAGTCCACTAACGTATTGATTTTTTCAACACCGACTTTTTTCAGATGATCCGCAAATTCGTCGATTAATTGCTCGCCGATGCCCCTGTGTTGGTATTCAGGATCCACACCGATGGTGTCAAGCGTTGCTTTTTCCTGGAAAATTCCATATTCGCCCATATAAAGCTCTCCCATGACAAAGCCCACCACCGTTCCGTCTTCAAGCTCTGCCACCAGCGAAACGGGTAAATAATCTTTGGATCTAAAGAGCTTTTCAAACTTCAGTTCATAGTATTCCGACCGGGAAACCTTGAGTACTTTTGTGTCAATTCGAAGCACCGCATCATAATCTTCTGCCTTCATGAGCCTGGTTCTAATGGCGCTCTCGTTCATTGGGCCTCCTTTTCCTTTGAGTCCTTTTCGAATATCTGTCATAAAAATTGATAGGCCAGCTGAAGCCAACTGAAAGAGATTTGCCGAAAACGGCTTCCAAGGGCCTCTATTGCAGCCACCCGATTATATCCTCAAAAAGGTGACACTCACATCTTTAACCGAACCGGGCAAAGGCCAAGGCGAGCATTTTCCAAGTCTTTGTGCCGAGAAACCCGGGAACTCTCCCTTGCGTGAAAACCTGTTTTTAGGTATATCACATTTCGCGAAAACTTTTCGAATCCATAAGATTTTCCTTCCCTCGCCGGTACTCCTGACTTGAAAGAAATGAAAGCTGGCAAAATAAACTCCACTAGGCCCCGGTCAAGCTGAAGATTCACTTGACGACCTTGCTCTGGATGAGGTTTATTATAGCTTTAGGATTTAGAAACCGAAAAGGTAAGGCGTATTCTTGAGCGATAACGTTACCCCGTTCACGGTCATTTGTCAGGAAAAAGGAACGAAGACCTCCGCCCGGCTGGACCTCCTGCGTGAGGAGCCCTTGTCCATCAGGGTTCAGGGCCAGCCCTATGCCGTGGTCATGCGTACCCCTGGAGACGAACTGGCCCACGCCGCAGGGTTTTGTCTGGGCGAGGGGATCCTGGACCACCCTGACCACATTGGAACGCTTGCCTTCTGCGAAGAAGAAACCACGAACGTGGTGACCCTTACGGTCATCCCCGAGCGGTTGAAGGCCATAACCGAGATACTGAACCGCCGGGGTTTCTTAAGCCAAACGAGCTGCGGTATCTGCGGCAAGGAACTCGTTGAAGACCTCTCGCAGAGGGTTCAGGTCCTGCCCCAAGGTCCGCCCCTTGACCTCGAAAGGGCCCGCCATTGCCTGGAGCAAATGAAAGACCGTCAAGTCCTCTACCGACGCACCCAGGCCTCCCACGCTGCGGCCCTCTACAGCCCGTCCTTTGAACCTTTATCCCTGGCCGAAGATGTAGGACGCCACAACGCCCTGGACAAAGCGGTGGGCCAGCTCTTTCTGAGAGGAAACCTTCAGCGTGCGAAAGTCTTGATCCTGTCTTCCCGCATCAGCTACGAACTGGTTCAGAAGGCGGCCCGGGCTAAAATTCCATTCATCCTGGCCGCTTCCCGCCCGACGGCATTAGCCGTGGAGCTGGCAGAATCGCTGGGCATGACCCTGGCCTCGGCTTCCAAGGATTCAGGGGTTCATGTCTACTGCGGCTTTAACCGCCTGACAATGTCTGGCGGATAAAGCGGGCTCGAGTCTGTCCATCGGGTCCACGGCAAGGGAAGGCTTTACAGGAAAAACGGGGAGCTTGCCTTAGAAATCATTTCAAAACCTCCTGACAAGCCGTTTTTGGCTCTTTTGATAAAAGCACTTAACAAAGCGTAGTGTTTGAATCTTGAATTGTTTGAGGGCTTTACGTCCGAGTTTTCAAGATTCAGCGAAGCGAGTTTAGCGCTTTTCAAAAGGCCCGACAGGCGGGGAAGGAGGGTTTTGAAACCGCTTCTAGGATATTTCTGCTTTTTCGCTTCTTTTTCTAACGACCGTTCTTTCTTCTTCGGGAATCGGAGGCGGAACCGGAGACCCGCTTATTTTTTCAATTGCACCGAATTTAGGGGGGCATACCTCAAAACAGGTTCCGCATTTGATGCACCTGTCCTGATCGATGACGTGGATCCGGTTCTTTCCGCCATCGATGGCCTCGACAGGGCATCTCCTGAAACAGATCATGCAAGCCTGGCACTTTTCCGGCCGGATATGGTACGAGACGACCTCACGAAACAGTTGGTCCACTTCTTCAAGGGTGTAGTAACCAGGATAGGCCTCTCCCTTTTCGAGACGAAATTCCAGCTTTTTCCTCTTTTCGATCTTGATGTAGGGGACGAGCCGGGTCACCCCCTCCAGTTTGCGCTGTAGATCTTGCTCGGCTATTCCCTCGCTCCTGCCAAGGGGCCCGATCGCTTCCACCTTCTTGCCGAACTGATTGACTGCCTCGGTAAACAGGATCCCTTCGCCAGCAGACATGAATTCGATCCTCAGCCTTTCGGGGTTCAGCCCAAGGTGTTCCATGATCTTCTTTAACAGAAGCACCATGTTGAGCGCATGGTAGTTTCCGTGAGTCACGTAATTGCATTCACCGAGACGGCAGCCCCCGATGAACACGCCATCCATTCCATTTGAAAAAGCCCTGAGCACATGTTCCATGTCGATCCTGCCGGAACACATGACGCGGATGAGCTTGATCTCAGTCGTATATTGCAGTCTGGAAACTCCAGCCAGGTCAGCCGCCCCGTAAGCTCACCAGTGGCACACGAACCCCAGCAATTTCGGTTTAAATTTCAGTGGTGCACCCATACGTTTAGACATCCTTTTTCGAGGGTCCCGGAATTTCCCTTTTCAGGCTTCTACGCATCTCCAATTGCTTCATCCATGTTGAAGGGCTTCTTTTTCCGGGGCTGCCGCATCAATCTGGCTTATGAGTTCTTCATCCGTGAAGTGCTTCAGCGATATGGCCCCGGTCGGGCACATGGCGTTACAGAGGCCGTCTCCTTTGCAGATCACGGGGTTGACGACGGCTTTCTTTCCCTGCCGTGTCTCCCTGAACTCGATGGCGCCATAAGTGCATGCCGTGAGACATGCCCCGCACCCGATACATTGCTTCTCGTTTACCGTGCAGACCGAACCTGAAACCGTGACAATGTCGTTGGAAAGAAGCGTCAGCACCCGGCCGGCGGCGCCGTAGGCCTGGTTGATGGTTTCCGTCATGTTCTTGGGATAGTGTGCGGTTCCGCATAAAAAGACACCGTCCGTTGCAAAATCGACCGGTCTCAGCTTGACATGGGCTTCCTTGAAAAACGCGTCCGGCCCCAGGGAAACCTTGAACCGTTGCGCAACTTCCGAACTTCCCTTCGATGGGATTACCGCCGCGGCCAAGGCGAGGTAATCGGCGCCGATCACCAGTTCCTGGCCAAGGACAGGATCGGGGACGGTGACCTTGAGCAGCGTCCGGCCGCCTTCCTTGACGGATTCCACCCGAGGCTTGTCCTGAGGCACATAGCGGATGAATTTCACCTCCTGCTCTGAGGCCTCCCGATAGTAATCCTCGGAAAATCCGTAGGTCATCATGTCCCGGTAAAGGATATAAACATCCATTTCAGGGTTGATCTTCCTGAGTTTCAGGGCGTTTTTGATCGCCTGGCCGCAACAGATCCTGCTGCAGTAGTTTCTGTCTTCCTGCCGGCAGCCGACGCATTGGATCATGACCAGGCTCCGGGAACCCATGAGGTTTTCATCCCGGTCTGCAATTTTTTCCTCAAGTTCCAGCTGCGTCAGGACATGATCCTCTTTTCCGTAAAGATATTCGGTCGGCTTGTATTCATCCGCGCCCACGGCGATGACGGTTGCGCCGTGTTTGATCGTCGCATTTCCTCTTTCGGAGCTGATCTGGGTTTCGAAATTCCCTACATACCCGGTGGCCTCTAAAACGGTCGCTTCCGTGTAAACATGGATCAACGGGTGCTGGTACACTCGGCGCTTCAAATCCTGCAGATACCCTTGGACGTCGAGTCCATCCAGGGTGTATCGGATTCTTTTGGCTTTGCCGCCCAGTTCCTTGTCCTTTTCCAGCAGGTAAACTTCATGCCCCTGCCTGGCGATGGAAAGGGCGCAGTTCATGCCGGCGACACCGCCCCCTACCACCAGCGCCGCTTTGTTGACCGGAAGGTCGATTTCCTGCAGCGGCTCCAGATGACAGGCTCGTGCTACGGATAACCGGGTGATATCCTTCGCCTTCTGGGTAGCTTCCTCTTTTTCCTTGGAATGAACCCAGGAGCAGTGTTCCCGAATGTTGGCCATGTCAAAGTAATACTGATTGATTCCCGCCTCCCGAAGAGTGTCCCTGAACAGCGGCTCCAGGGTCCGGGGGGAACATGCCGCCACCACCACGCGGTTCAGCTTTTTTTCCTGGATCATATCCGTGATTTCCTGTGCCGAATTCGTCGCGCAGGAGAAAAGCTGTTCTTGTGCGAACACGACATTCGGCAACTGCTTCGCATATTCCACCGTGGAAGGCACATCCACCACTCTGCCGATATTCGCCCCGCAATGGCACACGAAGACCCCGACTCTCGGTTCCTCCCGGGAAACATCCTTTTCCGTCGGATAGATCCTTTCTTTGGTGAGTTTTCCTCTCCGGTAGTCGAGGAGTTCGCCGCATTGGGAACCTGCGCCGCTTGCGGAATAGACGGATTCCGGGATATCCATAGGGCTCCGGAAGGCACCGCTGACGAAGATTCCGGAGCGGGAGGTTTCCAGGGGGTTCACCGGGTTGGTTTTACAGAATCCGTGCGTATCAAGCTCGATGCCGAAGCGTTGTGCCAGTTCAGTCGCATCGTCCGGAGGATTCAATCCGACGGAGAGCACCACCATGTCGAACGCTTCCTCCTTGACGCCTTCCTGGTCCGTGGCGTAGCGAAGAGTGACGTTTTTCGTTTCGGGATCCTCTTTTTCGATGGACACGTAACTTCTGATGAATCGGACCCCGGGAAGGTTTTTCGCCCTCTGGTAAAACCGTTCAAAATCTTTGCCGAAGGAACGGATATCGTTGTGGAACACGGTGCATTCCACGTCCGCGTCATGATCTTTGGTTAAAATGACCTGTTTCTGGGTATACGTGCAGCATACTGCGGAGCAGTAGGCGTTGTCTCCAGGAGTGACCCGCCTGGAACCGACACATTGGATCCAGGCGATTTTTCGGGGATGTTTCTTGTCCGAAGCCCGCAGGATTTCCCCTTCATACGGCCCGGTGGCGCACATGATCCGCTCGTAATCCATGCTCGTCACCACGTTTTGCATCCTTCCGTAACCGTAGGCGTTCTTCACTTTGGGGTCGAACGGTTCGAGGCCCACGGACAGGATGATCGCTCCGACATGGATTTCGATTTTTTCCGGCCTTTGATTGAAATCAATGGCGTCCTTCTGGCAGACACTTTCGCAGATGCGACACTTCTTTTCTTTCAGATAGATGCAGCTTTCATCGATATAGGTAATGAGGGGAATGGCCTGCGCGAAATAGATATGGATCGCCTTGTTGCTCGAGATTTCCTGGTTAAAGACATCTGGATAATGGATCGGACAGTATTCCACGCAGGTCGTACACCCCGTGCACCGCTCTTCGATGACGTACCTGGGCTTCTGGGTCAGGGTTACATGAAAGTCCCCTGCCGTCCCCTCGATGCTGTTCACATCGGTATAGGAAAAAACTTCTATGTTCGGATGCCGGCCGACCTCGACCAGTTTGGGCGAAAGAATTCACATGGAGCAGTCGTTGGTCGGAAAGGTCTTGTCCAGCTGCGCCATGTGGCCGCCGATGGCCGGGGCCCTTTCAACCAGGTAAACCTTGTAACCGGCGGTGGCAAGATCCAGAGCGGTTTGAATCCCGCTGATTCCCCCGCCTACGACCATGACGTCGCCAAAGTTTCCGGCCATGACGCTTTTGAGAAGTTTTGAATCCGTTTCTTTCAGCAAATCCTTTTCCACTTTCGAACACCTCATTCAATCCAAGGGTTTCAACCTGTCGAGATCGATACGGAAAACCCAGTCCTTCAATGGTACCGGTCCTTTTTCTATTTTTTCAATCGGAAGGCCTATATGACTTCCTGAAGCACCTCCGTGATGTCCTTGATTTCGATGGTTTCGCCGCCTTCGAGGTTCAACCGGCTGTCTTCGAAATTGCTGATGCAATAGGGACAGGCTGTGACCAAAACCTCTGCTCCAATCCCAAGTGCCTGCTGCAGCCTGAGGTCCGAGAACCTCTCTCCCTTTTTGGTTTCCATCCAGATCCTTCCACCGCCGCCGCCGCAGCAAAGACTTTTTTTAAGGGATTCGGGCATCTCCCTCGGTTTTGAACCTGAAATTTTCTGCAGGACCTCCCGGGGCTCCTCGTAGATGCCGTTGTGGCGTCCCAGATAACAGGGATCGTGGTAGGTCATTTTTTTCTCATATTTCCGGGACACTTCAATTTTCCCGTCACGCAGCAGTTGGGACAAATACTGCGTGATATGAACCACCTCGAAATTGACCCTGAAATCCGGATATTCGTTCTTGAAGGTGTGATAGCAATGCGGAGAGGAAACCAGGATTTTCCGGACGCCTTGATCGATGAACGTCTTGATGTTTTCCTTGGCCAGGCGTTTGTATGCCTCTTCGTCTCCTGCCTTACGGATGCTTTCGCCGCAGCAATTCTCCTTGACGCCCAGGATCCCGAAATCGACTCCTGCACGGTTCAGAATGGCGGCGGTCGCCTGGGCCACTTTTTTCAACCTGGGGTCATAGCTGAGATAACAGCCCGGGAAGTATAAAATTTCCATGCCTTCGGTGAAGGCCTTGACGGGCAGGCCCTCGGCCCAATCGGCCCTGCTTTTCCGTTCTTCATTCAGGGGATTTCCTTCCCCCATCAGGCTTCCGCGAACGGTCCGGATGGATCGGACTTGAGAGGGGAACACCCCGTACTCCGTGGCGATCCTGCGCAAGGCCACCCCGGATTCGATCTGCTTTACGTCCCTTGGACACTCCTGGGGGCATTTTCCGCAGGTCGTGCAAAGCCAAAGGTCCTCGCTTTCGATGTCCGTCAAGCCGAACGACGCCTGCCGCACGAGCTTTCGCATGCTGAAACCCCGGACCTGGTTCCACGGACAAACCGCATCGCACAAACCGCATTGAAAGCACCGTTTGAACGCTTCTCCCCCGTTCGCCTTGATGACGTCGACGATTTCCTTGAAGTCGGCTACGGTTTCCACGATAGTTCTTTATCCTCTTTTCTTACCTGTGGTCTTCCTTGAAAACCCCCGGGGCCATGGAGAGCCGCCAGGGACAGCTTTTCACTCCTTTTTGGACTTGGACATTCTGGCAACTTTCTCCAGGACTTTATCCAGCCCGTATTTGTCGGCCAGAGATTCGAGGCCGATTTCTAAATCCTCCTGCTTTTCTTCTTCCTCGACTTCTTCCTCCCTTTCCTCGTAGGTCAAGGCATCCGTGATGCACCATTGGACGCACATCGGCTCTTTCAACGTCGGATCGCTTTCGCACATGTCGCACTTTAAAGGGAGTCCGGAGTCCGGCTCTTTGAAGAGGTCCCGCGAAGGGCAGGAGGCCCTGCAGAACGCACATTCGTCATATTCCTTTCCGTCAATGACGTACTTGTCTTTTCCCGCACATTCCGCCGGCGTGTACTCGCCCGCGTATACAGGGACGTAAATGTCTTTCAAGGGGTCGTGAATCACCCGGATTCGCGATCGGGCCGGATTATTGCTGCTGTATTTAGGGGCTGCGTGAAAGGCCGAACAGATCACCTCGCACGCCCGGCATCCGTTGCATTTATCGACATCCACCTTGATGGATTTGAGGATTTTCTTTTTCTTCTCGCCCATGGCGGTCACCACCTCTTTTCTTCAGCTTTCCGTTTCCAGTTTTCCCGCTTTTTCAACCGGGGCCCCGTCGCTCTCGGTCAGGATCCCCCTTTTGACAAAATCCTCGGCCACATAATCCAGACCCAGTTCGTTCAGGGACTCCTGGGTGGGAATGCCGTCGTTGTTCCACCCCTTGAATCGATAATAGGTGTCCAGGAGTTCCTTTTCGAGTTCCGGGAATCGTTTTTTCCAGTGATTCTCCGGCGGCTTGTCGTCTTTTCGCCGCATCCCCCTTCGGATATTGATGGCCCTGATGAGCGTCCGGTACCGCTTGGTCGCCTGTGTGAGTTTGGCTTCGTCCATTTCGATCCCGGCGCCGGCGGAGATGAACTTCGGGTAGTTGTGGATGTGATAGGGCGGTTTCAGGGGAAAAGAAGAGAGCCCGGCGCACATACCGAGGGCATCGTCGATGTAATGCATCCGCTCCTGCCAGTCGACAATGTCACAGCACATCTCCGGAGTCGGATAGTAGGGAATGGACTTTTCGCCGCGGGGTTCCCAGTCCAGGAAATACTGCTTGAACTTTTCATCCGGGACCTGGAACCAGTCTTTGACAAAAGCTTCCCGCTCCTTCCGATCCGGAAAAGGCGCCTGGGGAAATTGCCCTTCGATCTGGGTGATGTTGATCTTCTCGCCTGTGGCATACATGAGGAAATAGATGGGGTTCAACATGGAAAGCTTGAGGGGGAGCTGTTCGTGTTTCTTGATGGTGTTGTGGGCATAGGCTTCCGAACCCTTTCCGATCTGCTTGGCCGCCCAGTAGGTGCCGTTGGCCAGAACGTCCCCGATCCCCTCCCGCCGGACGATTCTATCCAGCAGCCAGTAAAAACGCTCTTCGTTTCCGGATGGGAGCCCCTCCATGTCCTTGTCGGTTAAAATGCCGGCCTCGTAAAGCTCGAGGCCGAAGGCCATCACCTGCGGAGCGGAGAATCCATCCACGCCGTATTCGGTCGCCTGCCGAGCGATCCGCAGTCCGAAATCCAAATCCGACATGGCCGCCATGGTGTAGGTCAGTTTCGAGAAACACTTCATCATGTAGGTGGGAAGCCCCGGAACGGAAATGGTTGCTCCGCATTTCATGGGGCAGTTATAGCAGCTGATCAGCCGCGTCCGCATGGAATCCAGGGTCTGCGTCCATGCGCGCGCAATGTCCTCGTTCCAGAAATCCTTGCGACGGAGACGGGAGTTTCCCCACATGAAATTTTCGGTGTGCCATTTCTCGTCATGGATTTTCATCTCCTGGGGTGACCCGAGCCCGGCCAGGATTGGCATAACCCCCTGAATCGGGTTGTCGTTGCGGAACTTAATGTACTCCAGGACTTCGTTGCAAAGCTCAAGAAATTCGACCGGCCGGGCAACATTGATATCCCCTGTTCCGCGGACTGCGATGGCCTTTACGCCTTTGTCCCCCATCACGGCGCCGAGGCCACCCCTGCTGGCACTGGATCTGCCCTGCTCTATGGAGGCGAAATAGACCCGATTTTCCCCTGCCATGCCGATGGACGCCACTTGGATCTTCGGGTCTTTCAGTTCCTGGCGGATCAGCTCCGCGGTCTCGTTGACGCCCTTCCCCCTCAGGTGGGAGGCATCCCGAATCTCCACCTTGTCGTTGTGAATCCAGAGATAAACGAGATCGGGGGATTTGCCGCGCAGGATCACCTTGTCGTAACCCGCGTATTTCAATTCGGGGGCCCAAAACCCCCCCATCATGGAAAAAGCCATCAGCTGCGTCTGGGGTGAAATGGTGGAGACGATGGTTCGATTGCAGCCGGTGGCGGGTGTGCCGCACAGTAGGCCGGCGCTGAAGATCAACAGGTTTTCCGGAGAAAAAGGCTCGACTTCGGGGGGAACCCTGTCCCATAGGAGTTTGGCATTTGTCCCCAAGCCTCCCAAATAGAGCTCGGTATCTCTCGGGTCAGTGGCCACCCTTTCGATGTTTCCCCGGGAAAGATCAATCTCCAAATTAAACCCTGTCTCTGCGTACCTCATTTTTCATACCCCTTGCATTGAGCCTTCGATACGGCCGTTCCCCTCCGACCCCGGCACCCAAAATCCGCCCTCCGCGACCCTTGAAGCCGATGGGGCCGGCCGTTTAACAACCGTTTTGAACCTGCTGCCGCAGAGGTCCACCCAACCCGAAAACCAAGGAAAGGACATTTCCCCGATCTTTCCCTGGAACGGCTTTCCGGCCATGGCAGGCTTTTTTGTCATGAAAAACGGCATGTTGATTCAAAGTTCGGTTAAAAAGTTATCTTTCAGGAAGATGTGACTACGTTGTAGCCACAATATAACTATTTGTCAAGAAAAAAACAGCTTTTTGCTCACTGGCCGCGGAGGCAAAACCGCCGACACGGAACAAGGATGAAATGGGCGGCACGCGGCCCTGTCGCCGAAAAGCCAGCCTTTGGAACCGGTGGGCGCGCGCAGGGAAGGGGAAGGATTGCTATCGACTCGAGGAAAAGACCAGCTCTTCCATGACCCGGTCCTTTTTCTCCCAGATGCCGTTGATCCAATCCTGGAAACGTTTTCTGAATTCGAGGTCCTGGGTGTAATCCCCCAGCAACCCCTCGTCCACCGACAAAGATTTCACCGAAATTCTGATTTCATGAATCCTGCCGGACAAAAACGCCCAGAAGGTATTCGCTCCCTTGGGGTAGGCAATCGTAACATCCAGGATATGATCCAATTGCTCTCCCAAAACCGCAAGTACGAAAGCGATCCCTCCGGACTTGGGCTTGAGAAGGTTCTTGTAGGGCGATTCCTGTTTCTCGTGCTTGTCACGGCTGAAACGGGTGCCCTCGACAAAATTCACGACGGATATGGGCATGGTCTTGAACTTTTCGCAGGCCTTTCGGGTCGCCTCCAGGTCCTTGCCCTTCTGATGCGGATATTTTTCTAAAAAACCCGCGGAATGGCGTTTCATAAACGGCATGTCCAGCGCCCACCAGGCCTGTCCCAAGACGGGAAACCAGATGAGCTTCTGTTTCAAGAAAAACTTCAGGAAAGGGATTTTCCGAAAAAACACCTTCTGCAGGACCAAAATGTCCGCCCAAGACTGATGGTTGGAAATCACCAGATACCATTTCTTCCTGTCCAGCCCCTCGAGACCCGAGACGTTCCAGTGAATTCTTTTCGTCAGGGTGAAGCTCCAATTGTTGATGAGTACCCAGCCGTCTGCGATGACCGTCAAAACGCGGCTGCAGAGCGCTCTCCAGGATTTCCATGGCACGACCAGCTTCAGCAACACCACCATAAACAGGGGGATTGACCACGCCAGCGTGTTCAACCCCAGCAGGAAAACCGACAGGGCACCTACAATCGGTGCAGGCAAAAAGTGTAACATCGGCTAAACCTCTTTTTTATAGGACAAAATTCTGTTTTGGTCCGCCTTCAGGCGGTCTCACCCAACAAGGGGATCAAGGCTCCGCCAGGCATGAAAGCCCTTTCAGTCATGTTCATGGGGAAATTTTCCGTGGACATGGGCATGACGGTGGACGTGGACTTGAAATGCATCGTCGGAAATGATTTTGCCATACTTCAGGGTACAGACATGATGGGTGGTCAGCAAGAG
>CAVOQY010000014.1:0-1108923 GCA_963698465.1 uncultured delta proteobacterium | reverse complement strand
GCACATGGCCGGCATCGAGGCCTCGTGTTTTAAGATCCTTGAACATCTCCCGCCAACTCGTTGCCGATTCCTTATCACCGGACTGCAGTCCGAGCACGGTTCGATGGCCCGTTTCGGTAACCCCTATGACCACCAGAACGGGGACCTTTTCAATAGAGCCGTCTATCCGCATTGAAAAGAGGGTGCCGTCGATATACATGTATTTGATGGGCTCTATAGAAAGATCCCGCTGCCTCCAAGCCTCCACAGCTTCGGACAATTGCCTGCCGGACTTGCTGACCTCGGTTGCACATATCCTGCGCCCAATGAGCTTTTCGGAAATCAAAGACAGCGTACGGCTGCTGACACCGCTGAGAAACAGGACGCGAAGATCCTGCCCTCGACGCATCCTCGGTACCGTTTGCTTCGGGGAATAACCCGGGTCTCAAAATCCCCGTTGCGATCCCGGGGAACCCGTACGGCAACCTCACCGATGCCTTTTAACGTGTACCTGCGACCATAGGAACCGTTACGATGATTGCTTCTGCCCTCTATCCGTTCATATCGCCTGCGGCCCAGAAAATCCGTCAGTTCGGTATCCATGAGCTCGGACATGTACCGGCCCACGCTCTCTTTGACGTCCGCACGGATCATTTCGAAAAGATTGCTGGGTTGGTTGCGTATTGCATTGAAAAGTTCAAAAGCCTCTGTTACAGTGATCTCCATCTTCACGGGCGCTTCTCCTTTCTCTGTGGATGTTTTCGTCGACACCCTTATAAAGGAAAAGCGCCTTTTTTTCGAGCTCTTACCTTTTCACACAATAAAGATTACACTACCTATTGCGATCTCTATAAATCTAATGAACTAGTAATGATGTGCCGTTTGGCAAGGAATGTGCAGTTTTTAGCGTGCATATTTTGTTGATTTTCACCTCCGTTCAAATTTAAAATTAAAACCAATATTTTGTAAATCCAATTAGAGATAAGTGACTTACAAATATTATGCAGGCTTGAAAGGTGTGGCATGAATGATTGATGCCTACGCATGACCCATAATAGGAGGTCGATTGCATGGGCATTTTTGTTTTTACCAATGGAGGATTTCCCGATGGCCTCAAAACCGACCTATGAAGAATTAGCAAAAAGGGTCAAGGATTTTGAACTGGAATGCATTAAGTTCAAGGAATTTGAGCGGCGTTTCAAAAAAACGGAGCTTTTCTTAAACAGTATCATTCATCAGAGCCCCCATGCCATGTGGATTTCCGATGATAAGGGCACTCTCATAGACATAAACCCGGCTTGTTGTGACCTGTTAGATATAACTAGAGAGAAAGTCGTCGGAAAATATAATATTTTAAAGGATAATATTGTTGAAGATCAAAGTCATTTGCCTTTAGTAAAATCCGTATTTGAAGAAGGTAGAACAGTAATGTTTACGATTGAATATGATACCTCTCAACTCAAACAGCTCAAGCTTGAAAAAACAATATCGGTAATCCTCGATGTAACCATTTTCCCCATAACAGATGAAACGGGGCATGTAACGAATGCAGTTATCCAACATAAAGATATTACCAAGCAAAATCAGGCTCAGAAAGCTTTGATAGAAAGTGAAAAACGATTCAGGGAATTAGCCGAGCTATTGCCAGAAACCGTTTTCGAAATAGGTTTAAACGGGCTGATCACCTTTTGCAATCGCAATGCATACGACCAATTTGGTTTTTCGGTGGAGGATTTTAGACGGGGTGTAAATGCCTTTGACATGATTGTTACCGAAGATCGCCAAAGGGCCTCGGAAAATATTCAGAGGGTGTTAAAGGGAGAGCAGGTCAGTATTACAGAATATAACATGAAAAGAAAAAATGGAACGATTTTTCCCGCCGCTCTTCGTTCATCCGCCATATTGCATGACGGCAAACCGATAGGCCTAAGAGGATTTATCATCGATATCACCGAGCGCAAGAAGGCCGAGGAGGCGCTGCGGGAGAGTGAAGAGAAATATCGCAACTTATTTAATAACGCTCAAGTCGGGTTGGCACGTACGCGAATTAGAGACGGGAAGGTCTTGGAATGCAATGAAAAAATGGCACACATATTTGGCTACGAAAACGTAAAGGAGTTTATCAATGAGTATGTATTTTCAGAAAATTATGTAGACCCTGATTTAAGAGAGAGAATGTTGGCTGAGGTAATCAGGTCTGGAATTATTAATAACCTTGAGGCTGAATTTTTTGCAAAAGATAGATCAAAAATTTGGACTCGATTCGACACCAAAATTTATCCTGATAAAGGATATATGGAGGATGTTGTAAAAGATATCACCGATCGCAAGCATGCGGAAGAGGCGCTCAAGGTCAACCTGACAAAATATCAAACGCTTTTTGAAACATTGCCTTTAGGAATTACTGTTTCGGATAAAACCGGAAAAATCTTGGAGAGCAACAAGGTGTCAGAGCGGCTGTTGGGATTACCATTGAAAGAACATGCCAAAAGAAAGATTGACGGCCTGGAGTGGCGCATCATCCGGCCTGATGGTTCCACTATGCCGGCGGATGAGTATGCCAGCGTTAGGGCATTGCAAGAAAACCAACTGGTTGGAAATGTCGAAATGGGTATTGTCAAGGGAGAAGAAGATATCACTTGGATTAATGTAACTGCCGTTCCTATTCCCTTGGAGGGTTATGGAGTTTTAATAACCTATAGTGACATCACCGATCGCAAGCAGGCGGAGGAGAAGCTTATAGCTTTATCTTCGCGCCAGGAAGCCATCCTTTCTGCCATTCCGGACATCCTTATGGAGGTGGACCAAAATAAAATCTACACTTGGGCAAATCAGGCGGGGTTAGATTTTTACGGCGATGGCGTGATCGGAAAGGAAGCCTCCGACTATTTTGAAGGGGAGCAGCAAACTTATCGGACGGTAAAACCCCTTTTCAACGGTGATGAAGGCGTGATCTATGTCGAAAGCTGGCAGAGAAGAAAAGACGGCCAGAAGCGTCTTCTCGCCTGGTGGTGCCGTGTATTAAAAGATTCATCAGGGAAGGTTTCCGGGGCACTGTCCACCGCACGGGATATCACTGAACAAAAACAAGCCGAGGAGGCACTAATTCGAGTAGCAAAGGAATGGCAAACCACCTTCGATTCCACCAACGATGCGATCTGGATTCTTGACAAGGACCAGCGGGTGATGCGTTCCAACAAGACGGCGGAGCGGTATTTCCGGCGTCCGAGCGATCAGATGATCGACAAACACTGCTGGGAGATCGTCCACGGTACCGACCAACCGATTCCCGAATGTCCCGTCCTTCGGACACGAAAGAGTTTACACCGAGAGAAAATGGAGCTGAAAATTGGCGAAAGATGGTTTGAAATCACCGTAGATCCGATTTTGGATGAGGGAGGTCAATTTGATGGCGCTGTCCATTTCGTCAGTGACATTACTGAACAAAAGTTGGCCGTAGCAGCACTGTTGGAGAGTGAGGAGAAGTTTAAGACATTGGTGGAAAAATCTCCCCTTGGCATTTCCTTGATCGAACAGGATGGACGATATCAATATATTAACCCTCGGTTCAAGGATATATTTGGCTATACGATTCAAGATATTCCTACAGGCGCCGAATGGTTTAAGAAAGCCTTTCCCAATAAAAATGATCGTGACATGGCTGTCCGGACTTGGATCGAGGATCAAAAACAAATCGGTGTCGGGCAAGCAAGACCGCGAACTTATTTGGTTACCTGCAAGGACGGATCACGCAAAGAAATTCTTTTCATGCCGGTGGCGATGGAAAACCAAAAACAGTTTGTGGTCTACGAAGACATCACCGAAAAATCGATAATGGAACAGCAGCTTGCGCAGGCCCAGAAAATGGAGTCGGTGGGTCGTTTGGCCGGAGGCGTGGCTCACGATTTCAACAACATGCTGGGGGTGATTCTGGGGCATGCGGAGCTGGCCATGGAGGGGGTGGAACCGGCGTCTCCGGTGCATGCCGATCTGGAGGAAATCCAAAAGGCGGCCCAGCGTTCGGCGGATCTCACCCGGCAGCTTCTGGCCTTTGCCCGAAGGCAGACTGCAATGCCCAAGGTGCTGGATCTCAACGACACGATCACCGGGATGCTCAAGATGTTGCAGCGGCTCATCGGCGAGGACATTGATCTGTCTTGGAGTCCAGGGCATGACCTCTGGCCAGTCAAGATGGACCCGGCCCAGATCGATCAGATCCTGGCGAACCTGTGCGTCAACGCCCGGGATGCCATCGGCGGGGTGGGCAAAGTCACCATCGGGACCGAAAACATCACCCTCGATGAAGATTATTGTGCGGATCATGTGGGGTTTGTTCCCGGAGACTATGTGATGCTGGTGGTGAGTGACAACGGGTGCGGCATGGATAAAGAAACGCTGGAGAACCTTTTCGAACCGTTTTTCACCACCAAGGAAGTCGGAAAGGGGACCGGGCTGGGGCTTGCCACGATTTACGGCATCGTTAAACAAAACGATGGATTCATTTACGTTTACAGCGAGCCGGGACAAGGCGCCACGTTCAAGATCTATCTTCCCCGGACACAAGGGCTCGAAAAAGAAAAAGAAACGGTTATTTCCAAAGAGATCTCGAAAGGCACCGAGATCGTTCTTTTGGTGGAAGACGAAGAGTCGATCCTGAGCCTGGGCAAGGCCGTGCTCGAGCGGTTCGGTTACACGGTACTTACCGCGCACACCCCTTCCGAAGCGCTTGCCCTGGCCAAACAGTGCGAGGGCCCGATTCATCTTCTGGTCACAGATGTGGTCATGCCTGAGATGAACGGCAAGGCACTAAAAGATGCTGTCGAGAAGCTCAAGCCGGATATTAAGATCCTGTTCATGTCCGGCTACACGGCGAATGTGGTCATGCACCGGGGTATTCTTGAAAAGGATGTCCATTTTATCCAGAAACCCTTCTCGGTGAATTCCCTGGCCGGCAAGGTGAGAGAGGTGCTGGACCGAGAAAAAAAGAGTGACTAGATTCAAACGCGTGACACCATCAAACGATTTGAAATGATGGCAGAGGTTAAGGCTATCAACCGAAGCTTCCGGCTATCTATACGTAACAAAACGGCGGTTGACCGCTAAGGGGTTGCGAGTCAATATGTCTCTGTTTTTTCTATTAAAATGGAAAAAAGGAGGCAGCCATGGCTCACACGGGAACATTACCGGTCAATCCCAACCGTTATGTTGGCAACTTTCCATCGAATCCTTTCGATGAACTTGATCCGGGATCCATCGACCGATCTGCGGAGGATCAGGTTGCATTTTATCGTTTAACTCCCGCCTCTTTTTTAGATGGACTGATCCAATATCAACGGCAGCTTTCTTTTCGGCGTTTGGCGCTGGAGCGTGTGATCGCGAGGATAGGGCGCTGCAATATCCCTGAGTTTGATCGCGTTGTTGAGTACTTACGGCACCTATACCGGCGCAACTGTAAGCCGAAAACGATCTGCTGCGTATCGAGTGGTCTGGTGATTTTTTTGCTTTTTTTACAAAATCGCGGAACGGGCCGTTCTAGAGATGGTAACGCGCCGGGATCTGGAAGCCTTTGTAGAGCACGAGCAAGACCGGGGTCTTTCGCCAAGAACGATCCACATGCGTTTGCAGGGGCTTTATGCCTTTTTCCGATATTTATCGGACAGAAAGATCATTCGCTCGGAATTGCATGAAAGAAGGATCCGTATCCGGGTTCCGCAGTCGTTGCCGCGGGCCATACCGCCGGCGGATGTCTATCGGCTTTTTTCAGTGATGGACAAAACCCGGGAACGGGCCTTGTTTTTATTGCTGCTGCGAACCGGAATGAGAATCGGTGAGCTGTTGAGCTTACGGGTAAATGACGTAGATTTAATCGAGCGGGTCGTTAAAATCTACAAGGGTGAAAAAAACAGTGTCGGCAGAGTGGTCTACCTTTGTGACGATGCGGCCCAGGCTTTGTCGAGTTGGCTGAAAAAGCGCAATGATCAGAAGTCGTATCTGTTTTACGGCCTCAAAGGCGGCCTGGGATATACCGCGGTCCTTGAGCAGTTCCGATCTGTTTTGGCCAAAGCCGGCCTCTCAGACAAAGGCTATACGCTTCATTGTCTGCGACACACCTTTGCCACGGATCTGCTGAATGCCGGCATGCGCCTGGAGTGCCTGCAGCAGCTTCTGGGACACGCCTCCATAGAAGTGACGCGCATCTATGCCCGACTGACAGACGCCACTCGGGAAGAAGAGTATTTTAGAGCCATGGAGAAAATTGAAAAAGGGCAAGCCGATGGGTATCAGCGACTCGATTGTCAACTATAGACGGTTTTTGAAAAGAAGAAATTTTTCTTCAAACACCGTTAAAAACTATATCAACACGCTCAAGCACTTTGTGGTGTGGCTCAACGTGCCCATCGAAAGCGCCGGCCCAAAACATGTGCTCGCCTATATCGACCATCTTCTGGATCGGCGCTGTTGCCCCAAGACCATCAATTGCCATTTGAACAGCATCCGCCGGTTTTATGACTACCTGCGTCACGAGGAGAGGATCCATATCGAAAACCCCTGCAAGTCGGGTTATGCGCTTCGTCTCCCCAAGCCGCTTCCTCGACATCTGAATCATAAAGAAGTAGGGCGTTTATTCGATAAGATCACAAACCGGAGGGATCGGGCGATATTCATGTTGATGCTGCGCTGCGGGCTGCGGGTTGAGGAAGTGGTCGGATTAAGCCTCGGCGCCGTCGACCTAGAACGACGGCGCCTTGTGGTTCAAAACGGCAAAGGGGGCAAAGCCCGCATGGTATACATCAGCACCGATGCCAGCCGTGCATTGGAAGCGTATCTTAAAGCGCGCCCTTCGGGAAGACCGAAACGTATCTTTCTGGTCGACAAGGGAACCTATAAAGGCAAGCCGATATCGGTACGGGGTGTTCAAAAGCGCATGGAGCATTATGCCGCAAAAAGCGGTATCCCGGTCTCATGCCACCAGCTGCGGCATACCATGGCCACGCAGCTTCTCAATGCAGAAGCCGACTTGGTCACTATCCAGGATCTTCTGGGCCACAGCTGCATTACCACCACGCAGCGCTATTGCAGGGTGTCCAACCTGAAGGTGCAAAGAGACTACTTCAAGGCCATGGAGAAGATACAGCATCATGTTCCGGGGGATGAAAACCGTCACAGAAAGGTCTTCCAGGGAACGAGTCATCCTTTAGAAGGAATAAATTGAAGCTTGACAAGAGCAAATGAGAAGATCTATAAGCAGTTATAACCAATTAATATTAATAGAAAAAATAGAATTTGTTACGTATAGCGGCTATAAAGGCTCGGTCGAAGAGGATCGGAAGATAACAAGCATATCAATAAAAAGCTGTGGAACCTTTTGCAGGCCTCCGGTACCAGGAAAGGGGTCAACGGACGGGGCAGCCGAATTCTTTTTGTGTCAAAAATTTGAACGCCGGCATTCAAAGGGGTGAAGTCGATCAGACCTGCTTGTAGCTTTCCACCAGGCGATGGCCCAGCATGCCGGCAAGTCTTTTGTAAAAGACATGGCGCTTCTCGGGGTGGCTTTCGAGGAGCGTGAAGAGTTTATGTTTTTCAATGCGGTGCAGGCGCGTTGGCTCTGTGCACTCGGCTGAAGCCGAGTAATAATTCCGGTCCAGAAGGCTCGACCAGCCGAAGGCTTCCCCGGGGTGGCTGATGACATACACTTCCTTTTGGCCTTCTCCAACACTCAACCGGATGCGCCCTTCAACCAGGGTGTAAAAATTTTCGGCTTTGTCCCCTTCTCGAAAAATGACCTCACCTTCCCCGAAGTTCTCCTTGATCGTGAGGGACATGAATTGCTGGATAAAATGGTAATCCATCCCCTCCAGAAGATCCGCTTGATCGATCAACATGGCGCCTCCTTTCCCTAAGACCCGAGACATCCCGGGGGAAAATCCCCGATAAAACGGCCGCCTGGATCTGAGGCAAAGCCCTAGGTTGCGGTAAGGAACTTGTCTTATTTTACAGCATAAAGCGCTTCCGGGTCAATCGCCGGGGAAAAAGGCATTCAGGTTTTTCAAAAAATCCTGGGGCAACACCTCTGCCTGTGGTATGAAAGGCCTTCTAAATGCCCAGCAGGAAAGGATTATGGATGAGCCTTTTGAAAAACGGCGATCAACCCCTTGACGCCAAATTAAAATCCATTGCCAATCGCGGGAATCACCGATGCTTCGGGTGCAGCCCCATCAACCCTTACGGATTGAAGATGACTTTTTTCACCGATGAACGGTCGGTCTTTTCTTCCGTGACCGTCCCGGATCACCTGTGCGGATGGAACCGGCTGGTACACGGCGGCGTGATCTCCACGCTTCTGGATGAAATCATGAGCTGGAGCGCCATCTATTTCTTCAAGAAGGTGATCCTGACCAAGAGCATGACCGTCGATTTTCTCAAGCCTGTCTACATCGGCGAAGCGCTCCAGGTACAAGGCGGCATCCAAGAGCGGGTCAGCGAACGCGAGGCCGTGATGGAGGCACATCTGTTCAACCCCTCGAGGGAAGTCTGCGCCCGCGCCAAAGGCGTCTTCGCGCTTTTTTCTCCCAAGCTTTCCAAAAAATTAGGAGTCCTGGACGAGGAGGCGCTCAAGGACTTGGAACCCCTGATCGGCACGGCTTAAAAATGGGAGTTCTTGAAAAAAAACATCTGGCCTGTTTCGTCTCGCCTCACGGTTTCGGCCACGCGTCCCGGACGGCTGCCGTCCTTGAGCATCTGCTTGAGCTGGACGCATCCCTGTTCTTCCACCTTTTTACCACGGTTCCGCGATGGTTTTTCGAGGTTCCCCTTGCCGGAAACTTTTCTCATCATCTCACAGACGTCGACGTCGGTTTCGTGCAACGCACTCCCTTTCTGGAAGATCTTGAAAAGACCGCCGATGCCCTGGATGCCTTTCTGCCGCTTTCCCCTGCGTGGGTCGAGACGCTGGCCGAAACCGTCTCCCGCTTGAATTGCAGGGCCGTTCTCTGCGACATCTCCCCTTTGGGAATCTCGGTGGCGAAGCAGGCCGGGATCCCCTCGATTTTGGTTGAAAATTTCACCTGGGACTTTTTGTATGCCGGATATCCGGGTTTCTCCGAACAGGTGAAACACCACATCGATCACCTCTCGTTTCTTTTCGACAGCGCCGACCACCGTATCCAGACCGAGCCCGTCTGCCGCCGGAAAAATGCCCGGCTCACCCTTCCCCCTATTTCACGGAAGCCCCGGTCTGACGCCCGGGCTATGCGCGAACGTTTGGGAATCGAAAACGGCCAAGACCTGGTGCTCATCACTTCAGGCGGAATCCCCGGCCAATTGCCCTTCTTGTCCAGGCTCAAAGACGCCCCGCACTTTCATTTCCTCGTTCCAGGGGGAAGCGAGGCCACAACCGTAAACGGCAATGTGTGCTTGCTCCCCCACTTCAGCCCTTTCTATCATCCGGATTTGGTTCACGCTTCGGATTTCGTCATCGGAAAGGCCGGGTACAGCACGGTGGCTGAGGTTTATTGCGCCGGAGCCCCCTTCGGATTCGTTCCCAGACCCGGGTTCCCGGAATCCTCGTTTCTGTCGGACTTCATCGAAAGGCGGATGGATGGGCATCGCATTTCGGTGGAGGCCTTTTACCAAGGGGACTGGATCTTTCAGATCAAAGACTGGATGTCGCCGCCTGAAAAGCGGGAAAAGCGGTCCAACGGTGCAGGGGAAGCGGCGCGCTTTATCCTCGATCTTCTGAACCCCTGACGGCCAAGGCTTTCTTTTCAAAGCCAAAAGCCGCCCCGACAAACCGGCTCGGTCCCCTTTTCGTCATTTGAATCACGCAGGCGAGTGTGGTACAAAAACCCCATTAACGAAACTTCCTATCAGATTCGGAATATCGTGCAGATGAAAGCGTTCTTCCAGGTAACACCGCTGGAGCGGGTTTTTGAATACGCGGCAATGTTTCCGAAAACGGAAACCGAAACGGTTGCCCTGGACCAGGCCGTAGACCGGGTCCTGGCCATCGACATCCTGGCCGGCGAAAATCTGCCGGAGTTTGCCAGGTCCATCATGGACGGTTATGCCGTAAAAGCCGCTTCCACCTTCGGCGCCACGGAATCCAATCCGGGCTGCCTTACCGTGAAAGGGGAGGTCGTCATGGGCCGGGTGCCTGAGTTCGCCCTGGGTCCCGGCGAAGCCGCTTCCATCCCCACCGGCGGGATGCTCCCCGAGGGAGCCGACGGCGTGGTGATGGTGGAGCACACGGAAAAACTCGACGACCAAACCCTCGAGGTTTACAAGAGCGTCGCCCCCGGCCAGAACGTCATCTTGGCCGGAGAGGATTTCAAGAGGTCCGAGGGGGTTCTTGCCGCCGGAACCCGGATCCGGCCCCAGGAAGCCGGCCTCCTGGCCGCCTTCGGGCACCGGTCCGTTACGGTCTTCAAGAGGCCGAGGGCCGGGATCATTTCCACCGGGGACGAAATCGTTCCCGTCGAGGGCACCCCTTCCCTGGGACAGCTCCGGGACATCAACAGCTACACCCTGTCGGGCCAGGTGGCCCAAAGCGGGGGTCTCCCGGTGAGGTTCGGAATCGTGAAAGACGATTTCGATTCGCTCCTTAACCGGTGCATCGAAGCCTTGGAAAAAACCGACACCGTTCTCCTTTCCGGAGGCAGCTCCGTCGGGAAGCGCGACCTGACGGTAGAGGTCCTTTCCCGCCTTCCGGATTCCCGCATCCTGGTCCACGGCATTCCCATCAGCCCGGGCAAACCCACCATCCTGGCGAAGGTCGGCGACAAGGCCTTTTGGGGGCTCCCGGGCCACGTCGTCTCGGCCATGGTCGTCTTTTCGGTGGTGGTGCGTCCCTTCCTGGAATCCCTGAGCGGCCTTTCGCGTGCCCGGGCCCCTTTGGGAATCCCGGCCCTGCTGACCCGGAACCTCGCTTCCGCCCAGGGCAGGATTGACTATGTCCGGGTCCGGCTGATCCAGAAAGACGGGGCCTTGTGGGCCGATCCGATCCTGGGAAAGTCCGGGCTGATCAACACCATGGTCAAGGCCGACGGGTTGATCGCGATCCCCATGAACACCGAAGGGCTGGACCAGGGAGCCCGGGTGGAGGTGTTTCCCGTTTAGCCAAAGCAGCCTAAAGCCCCGTCTTCGACAACCCTCTTCAGGATCTTTCGATGAAAAGCAAACGAAACGTCTATCTTCAGATGAAAACGTTGGCGGAAGCCCGGGAAATCCTTTTCGACATGCTCCCGGAAAGGGACGGGAAGCCGGTGGAATGGGTTTCCGCACCGGATGCGGTGGGACGTGTCCTGGGAGAGCCGGTTTTTGCAAAGATCTCTTCCCCGGATGCCCACCTGGCCGCCATGGACGGGCTGGCCGTGGAGGCGAAAAAGACCTACGGGGCTTCAGAGACCGCTCCCAAGACGCTCACCGTGGGAAAAGACGTTTTTTTCGTCAACACCGGCAACATCCTGCCTCCCGGGACCGACGCCGTCATCATGATCGAGCGGGTCCAGGAACTGGGAGAAGACCGGATCCGCATCGAAGCCCCGGCCTTTCCGTTTCAGCACGTCCGAAAGGTGGGTGAAGACATCGTTGCGACGGAACTGTTGTTTCCGCGAAACCACGTGGTCACACCCTACTGCGTGGGGGCGCTCCTTTCCGGAGGCGTCTTTATGGTTCCGGTGAAGCAGCGCCCCAGGATCTTGATCCTCCCCACGGGTTCCGAGCTGGTGGACTGGAGGAAAACCCCCCTTGAATCCGTTCGTCCAGGGCAGGTCCTTGAAACCAACTCCTTTGTTTTGGGAAAGCTCGTTGAGGACTGCGGCGGCGCCTTTGTCCGGCACGAGATGCTCAAAGACGATCTCTCCGCCATCCGGAAAGCCGTTGAAAAAGCCACCCGGGGGGATTTCGACGTCGTCCTGATCGGAGGCGGATCTTCCGCAGGGTCCGAGGATTTCTCCAGGCGCGTGATCGCGGACCTGGGGGAAGTCCTGGTGCATGGGGTCACCATCATGCCGGGAAAACCCATCGTCATCGGCCGGGTCAACGGGAAACCGGTCTTCGGCGTCCCGGGGTATCCTGTCTCCGCCATCATCGCCTTCGAGGAGTTCGTCTGCCCGCTGATCTGCAGGATGCTGGGGCAACAGGAGCGGCGACGGGAAAAGGTCCTTGTGGCGCCCACCCGGAAGATCGCCTCGAGGCTGGGCCTGGAGGAGTTTGTGAGGGTCAAAATCGGGCGGGTGGGAAGCACCCTGGTGGCCACGGCCCTTCCCCGGGGGGCCGGGAGCATCACCTCCCTGACCGAAGCCGACGGCATCATCCGCATTCCCAACCACGTGGAAGGGATCAAGGAACAGGCGCCGGTGGAGGCGGAGCTTTTGAAGCCCCTTTCGGCGGTCCAAAACACCATCGTGGCGGTGGGAAGCCACGACAACACCCTCGACATCCTTGCCGACCAGATCAAGGCCCGGCACACGGCATTCTCCTTGTCGTCGAGCCATGTAGGAAGCATGGGGGGGCTGATGGCCATCAAGCGCCGGGTATGCCACGTGGCGGGCTCCCACCTCCTGGACCCGGCGGATGGATCCTACAATTTCACTTACATCCGCCGCCTGCTCCCGGACATCCCGGTTAAGGTGGTCCAGCTCGTCTTCAGGGATCAGGGATTGATCCTGCCCAGGGGAAACCCGAAAAAGATTAAGGGAATCGAGGATCTCTCTCGGGAGGATGTGGTGTTCATCAACCGCCAGTCCGGGTCCGGAACCCGGATTCTGCTGGACTTCCGGCTTCAGGAACAGGGGATCGATCCCGGCACCATCCGTGGCTACGCCACCGAGGAATACACCCACATGTCCGTGGCGGTGGCCGTGCAGAGCGGCGCGTCGGACGTGGGGCTGGGCATCTTTTCGGCGGCCAAGGCCCTGGGGCTCGATTTCATCCCCGTGGTCACCGAACAGTACGACCTGATCATCCCCCAGGAGCACTTCGAATCGGACAAGATCCAGGTTCTCTTGGAAGTCGTCACGTCCCCGGAGTTCAAGGCCCGCGTGGAAAGTCTCGGCGGGTATTCCACAAAACGGACCGGGGAGCTTCTCTTGTGAAGCCGTCGGAGGTCCGAAGGTCCGGATACCGGCTCATCGACCACACTGCCGACGTGGGTTTTCTCATCTTCGGGCCGACGCAAAAGACGCTTTTCGAGGCCGCTGCCAGGGCCCTGTCCGAGATCCTCGTGGAAGGGGAGTCCACCCGCGCGCTTTATACGAAAACCCTTCGTATCGAAGGACAAGACCGCGCCGAGCTGATGGTCAACTGGCTGAGGGAGTGCCTCTATCTGTGGGCGGGAAAGGCGCTTCTGGTGAAAGAGGTGGAGGTCACGGAGGTTTCGGCCAGGCGCCTTTTTGCCAGGATTCGGGTTGAGCCTTACGACCCCAAGCGCCACACGATCAAAACCGACATCAAGGCGGTGACCTACCACCAAGCCCGGGTGGAAAGGGCGAAGGACGGCTGGGAAGCCCGGGTCATCTTTGACGTCTGATGGCCCTGACGGGCGAATCAAGAAAGGTTCCCATGGCAATCCAGATCAACAGAATCGACCGGTACCGGTGGGAGATTCCCCGCACGGGAAACATGCGCGTGCCGGGTATCGTCTACGCCGACGACTCGCTTTTGTCGGGAAAAGAGCAAAACGAGCCTTTGCAGCAGGTGGCCAACGTCGCCACGCTCCCAGGCATCGTGAAGGCCTCCATGGCCATGCCGGACATCCACTGGGGGTACGGCTTTCCCATCGGCGGTGTTGCCGCCTTCGACTGGGACACGGGCGTCATCTCCCCCGGGGGGGTGGGGTACGACATCAACTGCGGCGTCCGCCTGGCGACAACCGCCCTTTCCCGGGAAGATATCTCCCCCAGGCTCGAAGAGCTGGTCAACGCCCTTTACCGGCATATCCCCTCCGGCGTGGGATCCACCGGATCCATCCGGCTCAATACCAAGGAAGAGAAAAAAGTGCTTCGTACCGGGAGCCGGTGGGCCGTGTCCCAGGGATACGGGGAAGCGGCGGACCTGGAACACACGGAGGAGGGGGGTTGTCTCGAAAACGCCGATCCGGAGACGCTGAGCCAAAGGGCCCTGGAGAGGGGGCTGAAACAGCTGGGGACACTTGGATCCGGGAATCATTTCCTTGAGGTGGGAATCGTGGACGCGGTCTTCGACCCGACCGTGGCCGATGCCTTCGGCCTTTTCGAGGGTCAAGTGACGCTCATCCTGCACTCCGGATCCCGGGGGCTGGGGTACCAGGTATGCGACGATTTCCTGGCCCGGATGACCCGTCTTTCCAAAAAGCACGATTTCGAGCTGCCCGACCGCCAGCTGGCCTGCGCCATGCTCGCCTCGGATGACGGAAAGAGCTACTTCGACGCCATGGCATGCGCCGCCAACTACGCGTGGGCCAACAGGCAGATCCTTCTCCATCTCTCCCGGGAGGTCTTCCAGCGGGTTCTCGGGCTCGGCCCCAGGGATCTGGCCATGAACCTGGTCTACGACGTCTCCCACAACATTGCCAAGAAAGAGACCCATCTCGTCGACGGAAATCAGCGCGTCGTGTGCGTGCACCGGAAGGGGGCCACCCGCTCCTTTCCACCCGGCCATCCGGATCTTTGCGCCGCCTACCGCGAGGTGGGACAGCCGATCCTCATCCCGGGGGACATGGGACGGGCATCCTACGTGCTGGTGGGGACCTCAAAGGCCATGGAAGAAACCTTCGGTTCCACCTGTCACGGGGCCGGAAGGGTCTTGAGCCGCAAGGCGGCCCTGAAAAAGAGCAAGGGAAGAGCGATTCACCGGGAACTGGAAGACCAGGGAATCCTGGTGCGCTGGAGCGGCAGGGGTACCCTGGCCGAAGAGATGCCGGAAGCCTACAAGGACGTCTCCCAGGTGGTGGAGGTGGTCCACGGTGCCGGAATCTCCCGGAAGGTGGCCCGACTGAGGCCCATGGCGGTCGTGAAAGGGTGACCATGGAAGCCCTCAAGGTTTTCCTCCTCGGCGTGGTCCAGGGGCTCACCGAGTTTCTTCCGGTGAGCAGTTCCGGGCATCTCGTCTTGCTCCAGAATGCCTTCGGGATGAAGGAGCCTGAAATTCTGTTGGATATCTGCCTCCATGTGGGGACCCTCGCCGCCGTTTGCGTTGTGTTTTTCACAAACATCAAAGGTCTGGCGCTTTCGTTTTTCCGGTTTCCCGGCCGTGTCAAAAGCGCCGGAGGGATCGCCCCGCTTTTTCGGGCCGACACGGATTTCCGGACTCTGGTCCTCATCGGATCCGGAAGCCTTCCCACGGCGCTTCTCGGGCTTTTTTTCCAGAGTCGGGTCGATTTTATTTTCGGTTCTCCCCGGATCGTCGGAACGATGCTTCTGGTGACGGGGCTGCTCCTGTTTCTGACCCGCAAGCACACCGGAACCGGTCGCCCCCTGGAGTCCATGAAGATCCGGGATGCCCTGCTCATCGGCCTGGCCCAGGGCATGGCCATCCTCCCGGGACTTTCCCGCTCGGGAGCCACCATCTGCACGGCCCTGTTTTTGGGTGTCGAAAGGAAGGCGGCGGCGCCCTTTTCTTTTCTGCTTTCGGTTCCCGCCATTTTGGGGGCCCTTTTCCTGCAGGCGAGTTCTTCCTTGACTCCATCGCCGCTATCGGTGAAGATACTTCTTCTCGGCTCCTTCACGGCGGCCGTCGTCGGTTTTTTCGCCCTGAAGCTTTTGCTTCGGGTTGTCAACCACGGCCGGCTTTTTGCCTTTGCGCCGTACTGCTGGGCCGTGGGAATCCTCGTATGGATCCTCAGCGGGTGAAAAAAGGAGTAATTTCATGAATCCAGAAATCTTCAGAGAATACGATATCCGGGGCATTGCCGGTAAGGATTTTTCCGAAAACGAGGTCAAACAGATCGGCAGGGGAATCGGCACTTACCTGAAACGACACGGCCGATCCCGGCTGGTCACAGGCAGGGACTGCCGGCTCACCTCCAAGGGCTACTCCGAGAAGGTCATCGAAGGGCTCAGGTCCACCGGCTGCGACGTAATCGACATCGGGGTCTGCCCGACCCCTGTATTTTATTTTTCCATCGAGCATTTGAAAAAAGAGGGCGGCGTCATGGTCACGGCCAGCCACAACCCTCCCGAGTACAACGGCTTCAAGATCTGCATGGATCTGGATTCGGTCCACGGTCAGGAGTTGAAAGCGATTTTGAGCCTCATCGAGCGCCAGGATTTCGAAAAAGGCCGAGGATCCTTGTCCCAAGCCGAGATCCTCAGGCCGTATCATGAATTTATCACCGGGAATATCCATCTCAAGCGCCCGCTGAGGGTTGGGGTGGATGCGGGAAACGGGACCGGGGGAGTGGTGGCCGTTCCCGTCCTCAAGACCCTCGGGTGCGAGGTTTTTGACCTTTATTGCGACATGGACGGCACGTTTCCCAACCATGAGGCCGACCCCACCGTGGCGAAAAACCTGAAGGACCTCATCGCGCTGGTGAAAGAAAAAAAGCTCGACGCGGGAATCGCCTTCGACGGGGACAGCGACCGCATCGGCGTGGTGGATGAAAACGGAAGCATCCTGTACGGCGACAAGCTCATGATCCTTTTTTCCCGGGAGATCCTTTCCCGAAAACCCGGCGCCACCTTCATCTCCGAGGTGAAATGCTCCAAGACCCTCTACGACGACATCAAAAACCGCGGGGGAAGGGCCATCATGTGGAAAACCGGCCATTCCCTCATCAAGCACAAGATGAAGGTGGAAAAGGCCGAATTGGCCGGCGAGATGAGCGGCCACATGTTTTTCAAGGACCGTTATTTCGGGTTCGACGACGCCATCTATGCCGCCTGCCGCCTCCTGGAAATCCTGTCCTCAACCGACCGGAAGCTCTCCACCCTCCTGGCCGACGTGCCCAAAACCTACACCACCCCCGAGATCCGTGTGGAGTGCCCCGAGGACCAGAAATTTTTGGTGGTGGAAAAGGTCACCGATTATTTCCGGAAGCGCCACGACGTCATCGACATCGACGGCGTCCGGGTCCTCTTCCCCGACGGCTGGGGCCTGGTCCGGGCCTCCAACACCCAGCCCGTCCTGGTCTTAAGATTCGAGGCCGAGACCGAGGCGCGCCTCAAGGAAATCCGGGAGACTGTGGAGTCCGCCGTGGCCGCCATCCGAAAAGAGACAGCGCCGCCGGGTCACCGAGGCGCCTGAATTGGCCCGCCTGAACAGAAAGGTCTTCGGCACCCTTTTTTTCTCCATTTTCGCCGCGGTGACCGGGGTCGGCATCGTGGTCCCGCTGCTGCCGGTGTACGCCCACGGCCTGGGGGCCGGCGGCCTTTACATCGGCCTCATCTTCGGGGCCTTTTCTTTGTCCAGGACTCTGTTTTTGCCCTTGTTCGGCCGTCTTTCGGACCGCAGCGGCCGAAAACCGTTCATCACCGCCGGGCTTCTGGCCTACAGCCTCATATCCGTGGCTTTTGTCTTCTCCCGGGACATCCCCACACTCATCGGCATCCGGTTCTTCCAAGGGATCGCTTCGGCCATGATCATGCCCGTAGCCCAGGCTTACGTGGGGGATATCGCCCCGTCGGGAGAAGAAGGGTTCACCATGGGGATGTTCAACATGTCCATCTTCCTGAGCCTGAGCCTCGGCCCGCTTCTGGGGGGCTACATCAGCGACCGCTGGAGTCTGGACGCCGCGTTTTTCATCATGGGCATCCTGGCCTTTACCGGTTTCCTCTTGAGCTTTTTTCTACTCCCGCCGACCCGCATGGAAGCCGTACGCGACTCCACCAAGGAGATGGCCGGCTGGAGACGCCTCCTCCGGGACCGGGAGCTTGTCGGACTCTTTTTTTTCCGGTTTTCCTACACCGCCTGCATCGGAGTGATCTGGGGCTTTCTGCCGGTCTATGCCGCAACCCGCTTTTCGGTCTCCAGCTCCCTGATCGGCGTTCTTGTCATGCTGGGGGTCCTGATCAGCGGCCTCATCCAGACGCCCATGGGCTACCTGGCCGACCGGGTCAACCGGAAAGGGATGATCGTCGCGGGAGGGGGGATCACCTGCGTCTCTCTTTTGCTGTTTCAGTTTGCCGGCGGGTTCTGGGATCTTTTTATTGCCAATTGCCTCTTCGGGTTCGGGGGAGGCATCGCCATGCCGCCGTTGATGGGCATGGCGGTGCTCAAGGGGAGTCACATGAAGGCCATGGGATCCGTCATGGCGCTTCTGACCATGGCCCATAGCGGGGGGATGCTGGTGGGATCGGTCCTGGCGGGTGTCACCATGGATCTTTTCCAGCTGCGCCAGGCCTTCCTGATGGGCACAGTTCTCATGATCTTAGGCATGGGTTCGTTTATCGTTTCTGCCGGAGCCTTCAAGAAATGAAAAGCGCCGAGGGAGACCCGTCAGGCCTCACGCCTGTTTTTCGATTTTTTCTTTGAGGGTATCCATGTTGAAAGGCTTGGCGACGGCGCCGACGAATCCGTATTTCCAGTGCTCCTGCATGATGGGATCGTCGCTGTAGCCGCTGGACACGAAGGCCTTGACCGCAGGATCTATCTCCAGGAGGCGTTTCATGGTCTCCTTGCCACCCATTCCGGCCTTCACCGTGATGTCCAGGATGACGGCTTCAAAGGGGGAGCCGCCCCCTTTGGCCTTCTGGTACAGTTCGATGGCCTCGCTGCCGTCCTTGGCGAATTTCACCGCATAGCCCATTTCCCTGAGCATTTCGCCGACCACTTCCCGGACGATTTCTTCGTCGTCCATCACCAGGATCTTCCCTTTCGGTCGTTCGGGGCCTTCCCCCAGCTCAAGGGTTTCCGAAACCTCCTGCGGAACGGAGGTATAGGCCGGAAGGAAAAGGTGAAGCGTGGTCCCGGCGCCTTCCCGGGATTCCACATGAATATAGCCTTCGTGCCTTTTCACGGTGGAATAGACCGTCGTGAGCCCCAACCCCATCCCCTTCTGGGCGCCCTGTTCCTTGGTGGAAAAATACGGGTCGAAAATTTTCGGAAGAGCCTCCGGTGGAATGCCTCCTCCGTGGTCGGCAATGGAAAGCTGGACATATTTTCCGGCGGGGATGGCTTCCGTCAGGTCAACCCTCCTTCGGTCGAACGCGACGTTTCGCGCCGAAGCGCGGACGACGCCCCCTTTGGGCATGGCCTCCATGGCATTGAGAACGAGGTTGGTGAGCACCTGCTTCATTTGACCGGCGTTGTATTCCACCAGCCACAGGTCCGTCGGCACATCGAATTCATAGCAGACGTTGGATCCCGACAGCGCCAGGGCGGTCGTGTCCTGCAGGAGCTTTCCGATGGCGTCCACCTTCCTCACCGGCTTCTCCCCCCTGGAAAAGGTGAGGAGCCGTTCCGTGAGTTCCTTGGCCCGATCGCAGGCTCTTTCCGCCTCGGTCAAAATCTGTGTCAGCTTCCCCTCGGGTTTGGTGTACATCCGGGCCAGGGAGATGTTGCCCACCACGGCCGTCAGAAGGTTGTTGAAATCATGGGCGATTCCTCCGGCGAGAACTCCGACGGATTCGAGTTTCTGCCCGTGAAGGATTTTTTCCTCCATCCGCTTCCGCTCCGTGATATCCTTGAATATCCCCACCGTTCCGATGGGGTTGCCCCCTTCATCTTTGAGAAGGCTGGCGGAAAGCATGACATCAAGGACCCTCCCGTCCTTTCCCACGAATTGCATTTCGTGGTTCTTAAGATCCCCCTTCTGCGTCAGAACGCCCATGATGGTTTTAGCGTCCTTTTTCCCGTTTTTATAAAAAGTATAAACGCTTTTTCCGATGAGCGCTTTCTGCTCATAGCCAAGCATCTCCGTGAGCCGCGGCGTGGCATACACGATCCTTCCCTTCAGGTCCGTGGTGGAGATGCCGTCGATGGAGCTGTTGAGGATGTTCTGCAGGAAATTTCGGGTCTTGATGAGCTGGATCTCCATTTTCCGTTTCTCGGTGACGTCGCGTGCCACCCCCCGGAAGCCGACGATCTCCCCCTTCTGCCCCTTCACGAGGCCGATGGAAACCTCCAGGTGCCGCCTTCTTCCGTCTTTGATTTTCAGCTCATAGTCAAACCGTTTTACCGGAACCCCCGTACGATAGACTTCGTTGTACTTCTGGTAGACGAGCTTGGCGGTTTCAGGCTCCATGAACTCCCGGTTGTTCATCCCCTTCAACTGCTCCAGGGGCAGGCCCACGATGTCCGCCATGGCTTCGTTGATGAACGTGAAATTTCCCTCCAGATCAACCTCGTAATAGCCTTCCTCGATCCCCTCGATGATCCCGCGATACCGCTTCTCGCTTTCAAAAAGTGCCTTTTCCATCTTGTGCCGAAAGAGGGTGTTCTCCACGGTGTTCTTGAGGAGCCGGTCGTCAAGGGGCTTGACAAGGTAACAGTGAGCGCCGGAGAGACGCGCCTTTTCCATCAGATCCTCATCCCCGTGGGCGCTCAAGACCACGACGGGAATATGGAGCCGGCCCGCTATGGCTTCGGTGGCGGCAATCCCGTCTGTGTCCCCTTTCAGCCGGAGGTCCATCAGGATCAGGTGGGGCTTTTTCCGTTCCGCCTCCCGTATTGCAGCCTCTCCCGTTTCGACGACGGGTCCGACGCTGTAGCCCCAGTCCTTCAGGCTGCTCTTGAGATGCTCGACAACGACCTTGTCGTCTTCCACGATCATGATGCGTTCGTTTTTCATGGGCCTTTCCCACCTTCACCTGCCATGGGTTTTTCCTGAAACCGGATATTCCATTCGGTCCCCCGTCCTCGCCTCAACCGGCAAGTGCCCCCCATCTGTTTCACGAGAACCTTCACCAGTTTAAGCCCCAGCGTTATCGGATTGTCGGGGTCCAGATCCTCCGGAAACCCGATGCCGTTGTCTTTGAAGACCAGATGGAAGATGCCTTTTTCAGAGCCGTTTTTCAAGGAGATAAAAATACGCCCTTCCCTGGCGCCGGGGAAAGCGTATTTCACCGCGTTGGAGATCAGCTCGTTGAGGATCAGGCCCAGAGGGATGGCAGAAGCCATGGCGATCCCCACCGACTCCACCTGAATCTCCAGATCGATCCCGTGCCCGCCGAAGGATTCGACGAGCGTTTTGGAAATGTCGTTCACGTAAGCGCCGAAATCGATCCCTTCAAAACCTTCCGTCCGGTAGACCTTGTCGTGGACCATGGCCAGGGAATGGATCCGGTTTTGCACCTCCCGGAGCAGGGAACTGAGCCGGGGTTCCGCATATTCCCGGGCTTGGAGCCGGAGCAGACTCACCATGATCTGCATATTGTTCTTGACCCGGTGATGCACTTCCCTCAGGAGGGTCTCTTTCTGCTGCACCATCCGGTTCAGTTCGACTCTTTTTTCTTCCAGGCGCCGATTTTTTTCGAAAAGGGCGCCGCAGGCCCTGTTCAGCCGGTTTTCAGCCTGAATCCTCGACGTGATGTCCCGAAGACTCCAAACCCTTCCCACGATCTCGCCTCCCAGGACCTGGGGATGGGAGAACCGCTCCAGAACCCGCCCGTCGGCAAGCTCGATGACATCTGCGCTCTTTTCTTTGGGCCTTGAATAGACCGCCTGCGTCTTCTTGAGGTAATCCTCGGGGTCTTTGAGCTTGTCCAGCAACAGCTCCCGGCCTTTTTCGAGATCCTGGGGGACCGCTGCTTTTCCAGGAAACTGGAAAATTTCCAAAAATCTTTGGTTGAAAGCGGTTATTTTTCCACCGACGTCCACCGCGATGATGGCTTCGGCCGTGGCCTCCAGGGTCGCCTGGAGCAGGGAAAGGTGTTTTTCCAGCTTTTTCTCGGCGTGCACCTGTGCGCTGATGTCGTGATAAAGGCCGTAGGCCCCGACGATTTTTCCGTCGACGATCACCGGGGCACCGAAAAAGGCCACTTCCATGAGAAAGCTGTCGCTTCTTCTGCGCCTTCCGGTTCCTTCAACCGACGCTCCGTCAAGGGCTTTTTCCGTAAAGGCGCGGGCTTCGCCTGGCTTGGAAGGGTCTTCGATCAGGTCGTCGAGGATTTGCCCGGTGATCTGGTGGGCAGACCATCCGAACAGGGTTTCGAAATTGCGGTTGCATCCGACAGCTTTTCCGGAAGGATCGACTTCTGCAACGGCCAAAGCTCCGTGGTTTACGAGGGATTCGAGCCGGTCTCGTTCCACAGCCAATTGTTCGACACGCTCCAGCGCCTTGGCCAAGGCCGTTTCCGATTCAAAAAGCCGGGTTTTCAGCAAGGCGTTTTCCCGGAGCACCTGCTCCAGGGTGTCGTCCATGGAAAGGCTCTTTTCCGGACCGTAGGCTTTTTGCATCGCTTCATCCGGTTTTTTGCAGGGGAAAGGTCCGTGTAACGCTTCGTAAACACGTTAAATTATTATTTTACAGCCGGACCTGTCAATTCCTTTTTACGCCGGTTGGATGCCGGGGGCCGTCACGCTTTAAAAGACCCCATGTCACCGGGGCTCCCCATGGGTTTTGCCTCGAAGCTCACCGTTTACCGGAAGGCCTTGTCCCTTCACGGAAAACCTCACAGGCTTTCAGGGGGAAAGGCCACCACGGCGTCGATATCCGAAACATCGGCTAAAATCATGACCAAGCGGTCGAATCCCAGGGCGTTTCCGGCACACATGGGCATCCACGGCATGGCCTCCAGAAACTTTTCAGGCAGGGGAATCCCGGCCTTTCCGGCTGTTTTCCTTAAGGCCAGCTCCGTTTCGAACCGGCGGCGCTGCTCCGACGGATCCGTCAGTTCGAAGAAGCCGTTGCAAAGCTCCATTCCGAAAAGATAAAGCTCGAAGCGCAAAGATACGGCGGGATCCTCGGGATCCAGTCGGGCCAGAGACCCCTGAGAAGCCGGGTACCGGTGCAAGAAAACAGGCTTTTCAAAGCCCAGGTGGGTCTCGACCTCGGAGGTCAGAATCTCTTCGAAGCGCCCTTCTGAAAGCGCCCGGCCAAGGGAGACCGACGCAAAGCGGTCAAAGGCCTCGGCCACCGTCATCCGGCGCCAGGGCTTCTCCAGGCTCAGGGTTTTCCCCTGGTACCTGAGGTTTTCTTTGTTCCCCGCCGCTTGGGCCGTAAACCGGACGAGATCCTCGCAATGATTCATCAGCCGGAAGTGATCCCATCCGGCGGCATACCACTCCACCAGGGTGAACTCCGGGAGATGGCGCCTCCCCCTTTCCCCTTTTCGAAAGCACCGACAGACCTGGAAGAGGCGCTGGTATCCTGCGCAAAGCATCCGTTTCATGCACAGCTCCGGAGACGTGTGGAGATACCAGTCCTCGGAAGCCACCGCGTCGATGTGGGCCTCCGGAGCCACGGATGCCACGCGGCAGGGGGTTTCCACCTCCATAAAACCGCTTTCCTCGAAAAACCGGCGGACCGCCGTCAGCAAGCAAGCCCTCAAACGCAGGACCTCTTTTTTCTCCCCCAGCCGGCGCAGCAGGGGCGGCCTCTCGAGGGTCTCGGAAAGGGTGTCGCGCATAGCCTCGTTTAGCCCATCGGTCGTTCTTTGGCAACAGGACGCGCCCTTTTGTCCCCGGTTCCTTTCCTGATGCACCCGAAGGGAATTGGCAGCCCGGGGGGCTTGTGCTAAGGAAAGGCGCACCGGTTTCATCCGGACGGGAGAAAGCGCCATCATGGAAACGTGGAACGAGCAGCTCAAACACAGCGTCAACACGATCAAGCGCCTGAAAGCCTTCATCGCCGTATCCGAAAGCGAGGAGGCGGCGATTGGTGCGCTCCGGTCCCGCTGGGGGACCACCCCCTATTTTGCCGCTCTGATGGACAAGAGCAATCCAACGTGTCCCCTGCGGAGGCAGGTGATCCCGTCCCTGGACGAAGTCCGAAGGATGCAGGAGAAAAAGCAGGTTTGCGAATCGAACCTTTCCCCTTTTCCGGAGACCGCGGCTCCCGGATGCATCGTCCAGAAATACCCGGACCGCGTCGCTTTCCTCGTTACCGACCGATGCGCGAGCTACTGCCGCTTCTGTTTCCGGAAAAAGTGGGTGATGATGAAACAAGAGCCTGTCCGCCTTGCCGTGGAGGAAGGGCTCCGATGGATCCGAAAGGCTCGGCACATCCGGGACGTCCTGATCACGGGAGGCGATCCCTTTGTCCTGGCCGACGACAGGATCGAACATCTGGTGCGCCGCCTCAGGGAGATTCCGCACATCGAAATGATCCGCTTCGGAACCCGCACTCCCATCGTCCTGCCCCAACGCATCACCGCTTCCCTTTGTCGGATCCTCGGGGGAAACCACCGCATCCCCGTCTGGGTGAACACCCACTGCAACCATCCTGGAGAAATCACCGCAGACACTGCAAAAGCGGTTTTTGCGCTGCTTTCGTCCGGCGTTAATGTGGGCAACCAGGCCGTTTTGCTCAAGGGGATCAACGACGATGTGCATACCCTCCGGCGCCTGCACCTAAAACTTCTCTCCGTCCGGATCCGGCCCTACTATCTTTTTCATTGCGAAAAGGCACCGGGAAACGATGGCTTTCGAACACCCGTGGCCCTGGGCGAAACGCTTCTCCGGCAGGCCCTTTGCGGCCGCACCACCGGACTGGCCCGGCCCCTCTACGCGGTGGACACCGAGGAAGGCAAACAGATTTTTCCGTCTTGACGGCCGGATTTCGGTCTTTAGAGGCGACCCCCGTGAATCCCGCCAGACGGATGGGACGCTCGGGACGGGTTGCCAATTTCCTATTTCCGTGATAGTAATAGAAAAAATAGAGAGCGCTCCCGAGTGCAGCCTGCGCTCCCTGACTCTGATGCCCTGCTTGTCTTTTTCCGGACGTCGAAAAAGCAACCCTTGCCCGGGCCAGGGCGCTGAAAGGATCCGGCCATGAGTGAAAAGAAGGAAACCTCCCCGTTTTTCGAGGACCTGTATTCCCAGTGGATGAAAGCCGGAATGAAAACTTGGGAGCCCATGACCAGGATGTGGACCGACACGGCCAAGACCCTTTTCGGCTCCAAGATGCCCTCCGGAATTTCCAAGGAAAAAACCCGGTGGCAATCCTCCATCGAAGCCTCCGCCAGCTCTTTTCAGGCGCTCTTGTCGGCCATGGGCGATAGCACCTCTTCCGACGCCCTCTTCAAGGGGTTTTCGGCCTTCCCCCAGGTCTGGATGAAGATAGCCCATACCGGGCTGCAGGCTTTTTCGAGCCTCCAGAAGTTGATGACGGAAAAAGCAGGCAGAATCCATGAGTCCACACAAGCGTACCAGTTCGAAAACTTAGACGAAAACGTTTTCAAGATCTGGGCCGACGTCTATGAAAAAGAAGTCAAGCCCTTCATCCGGATCCCCCAGATCGGCCCGGCCCGCTTTTACCAGGAAAGGTTCAACGAGGCCCTTGACGCCTTCAATCGTTTCCAGACGGCGGCCGGGGAATTTTTTCGCCTGCTCTATCTTCCCGTGGAAAAATCGCTCCGGGTCCTCCAGGAAGAAATGAAAAGCAAGGCCGAAACAGGGGATTTGCCCAAGTCCTCCAGGGATTTTTACCAGCGGTGGGTCAAGATCCTCGAGGGCCATTACATGACCCTTTTCAAGTCCGAAGAATACGTCGAGATCATGGGAAAAACCCTTGCCGCCATGGAGGGTTTCCTGGAAAAGAAGAACCGCCTGGCTTCGGATTGGGCCCGCTCGCTTTCTCTGCCCACCCAGGAGGAAATGGACGCTTTATACAAGGAGATCTACCTTTTGAAAAAAAGGATGCGCTCCCTGGAAAAATCCGAGCCGGCCGGCTAGCGATAAAGGAGAAGCCATGGAAACTTCCAACATTTCAGTTGGCATGATCCTGGACAAACTGGCGGAAGAAGCCGAGGCGGCCAGCCTCAAGGCCCAGAAAGCTTCCGGAGTGCTGTTGGAATCGATGGACACGGCCATCGCCCAGACTCCCTATGACGTGGTCTGGGAAGAAGACCGGGTCAAGCTGAAGCACTACCGGCCCCTTCGAGAAGCCCGGATGAAGACGCCGCTTCTCACGGTTTATGCCCTCATCAACCGGGAAACCATGCTGGATCTTCAACCCGGACGGAGCGTCGTGCAGGGTTTTTTGCAAAACGGAATCGATCTTTACATGGTGGACTGGGGATACCCTACCCGAAAAGACCGCTTCCTGACCATCGACGATCATGTCAACGGTTACATGGACGCGATGGTGGACGTCATTTTGAAACGGCACCGGATTCAAAGCCTCAACCTCATGGGAATCTGCATGGGAGGCACCTTTTCCGTGATCTATGCGGCCCTGCATCCGGAGAAGGTCAAAAACCTGGTGACCACCGTCACCCCCACCCATTTCGACACGGATCAGGGGCTGCTGCACATCTGGATGAACGGCCTCGATGCCGACCGAATGGTGGACACCTACGGGAACATGCCCGGAGATCTTCTGAACCTGGGGTTCTTGCTCCTGAACCCGGCCCGGCTGATGATCGACAAGTACGTGGGCTTTTTCGAAAACATGGACAACAAGGCTTTCGTGGAAAATTTCATCCGCATGGAAAAATGGATCTTCGACAGTCCGGACGTCCCAGGAGAGACCTTTCGGCAATTCATCACGGACTGTTACCACAAAAATCTGCTCATCCAAAGCCGCATGGAAGTGGGCGGCAAGCGGGTGGATTTAAAGAACCTCACCATGCCGCTTCTGAACTTCTACGGGCGCTACGATCACCTGGTTCCGCCGGAAGCCTGCGAGCGGCTCACCAAAAGCGTGGGGAGCCGGGACACCCAGGACATCTGCCTGGACACGGGCCACATCGGGATCTACGTGAGTTCCAAGTGCCAGAAGGAGTTCGTCCCCAAGATCGCCGACTGGCTGATGAAGCGGGAAGGCCCGTCACCGGTCAAAACCGGCAAAGCCAGAAAAAAGCCCAAGACTCAAAAAACAGCCCCATCTTAACGGGGATCTTTTTTAATAGACACTCATCGATGAAGGAGAGCGTTCCATGACCTCAAAAAGCGATTATTTCAAAGCCTTCTGCAAGGTCAGCAAGGCCTTCGGATCCGCCCGGGGCAAAGAGGCCCTTTTGGATCTGATTGTGCAAAGCGTCTTCGAAACCATAGGGGGCAAGGCGGTCTGCCTCTGGCTGGTGGACCCGGAGACTCATGAATTTTCGGCAGTGGCGCAGAAGGGGCTGTCCAAGGATTATTTCAAGACCCCCCTTCAATCCCAAAAAATTGTCCCCATCCTCGAAAAGGAAGGCTTCCTCTACGCCGAAGACGCCACCGCGGACCCCCGTCTGGATGACCCTGAAGGCAAGAAAGCCGAGGGAATCGCTTCCCTTATCATCGTCCCGGTCAAAGTCAGGAACCAGATCATCGGGGTGCTTTCCCTGTACACCGCCAAGCGCAGGAGTTTTTCCCAGGAGGAAATCGATTTCTTAAGCGCCCTAGCGGAACAGGGAGGAATCGCCATTGAAAATGCCCGGCTGTTGGATCAGATCCGAAAAAATACGAAGCTTTTTCACGACCTTTCGGCCAGCATCAACGCATCCCTCGACCTGAAGCACATCTTCCAGACTTTGACCGCGGATCTCGCTTCCGCCCTGGGGATCAAGGCGGCTGCAATTCTGCTCATGGACAAGGAAAAGCAGCGCCTCGAGCTCGTGGCCAGCCATGGGCTCAGCGAGCAGTACCTGGACCGGGGGTCGCTCTCCGTGGGAAAAAGCATGGCGGAAACCCTCAAGGGCAACCCGGTGGTCATTGAAAACGCCCAGACCGACAAACGGATTCAGTATAGGGAGGAAAAAGTCCGGGAGGGGATCGCCTCCATCCTGAGCGTGCCCATCAAGGCCAAGGACGAAGTGATCGGAGCCCTGCGCCTCTATACGGCCAAAACCAGGCATTTCACCGACGACGAGGTTCTCCTGACCACGGCCCTGGCCAACCAGGGGGGCCTGGCGATCTTGAACACCTCGTGCTTCATCGCCCTGGAAAGGGACATGAAGGATTTAAAAGACGACCTCTGGAGTCACCGCTCCTGGTTCTGATACGCTTCAATGGCGGGAAAAAGCTCTCAGACCAAGATCTTCTCGGCCTCTTCCCGGGTCTCGTAGATACGGGGGGCCATGGCTTTTTTAACAAACTGGTCCCCCAGTTTCTTGCGCATCTCATCGCTGCTGGAAAAGCGTGAAACGTCCGCGTAGTACGTTTCAATGATGTATTTTCCCATTTCGATGTAGGCATCCATCAGGTCCTCGCCGATGTTGAAGGTGTCGTAATCGACGATGGCCTTGACCTTCTTCCCGGCGACCCTGCATCTGCTTTCGGCGACCTTTCGGATGTTTTCGATGTCCTCCACCGTTTCGATCTCGAGTCCCTTGAAGTCCAGATAGAGGATGTTCGTCTCCGGCGTGTAGGAAATCCGGGTTTCCAAATCGAGATTCAAGAGTTCCTGCCGTATCCCCATGGGCCGGGGATCGAAGAGGCGCGGACCCATGGGGGCAACATCCCGGATCAGCGGGCGGAAGTCCATATGGGCCAGGATGTCCTTTTCGATGTCGATGCCGGGAGCCACCTCGATGAGTTCCAGGCGTTCATCCTTGAGCCGGAAGACGCACCGTTCGGTGATGTAAAGGATTTTCTGGCCGCTTCGGCTGCCGATTTTGCCGCTGAAAGTGATCTGCTCCACCTTATTGACGAATTTCCGGGTCCGCCCTTCGCGTAAAATCCGAAGCTTTCCACCTTCCACCTTCACCTCCAGACCCCCGGCGGTGAGAGTGCCCACGAACAGGACCTGCCGGGCGTTCTGGCTGATGTTGATGAAGCCGCCGCACCCGGCCAGCTTGGGGCCGAACTTGCTGGAATTCACATTCCCGGTTTCGTCGCACTGGGCCATGCCCAGGCAGGCCAGGTTCAGGCCGCCTCCGTCATAGAAATCGAACTGATCGGGCATGTCGATGACCGCCTGGGCATTGGTGGAGGCCCCGAAATCGAGGCCTCCGGCCGGCATGCCGCCGATGATTCCCGGCTCCACGGTGAGGGTCAAATAGTTCAGGATTTTTTCTTCGTTGGCAACCGAAGAAACCCCTTCGGGAACGCCGATGCCCAGGTTGATGACGTCATAGGGGCGCAGTTCCAGATTCGCGCGCCGGGCCATGATCTTGCGCTCGTTGAGGGGAAGACGCTTGACCGATGTCAGAGGAACCCGGATCTCCCCTGAAAAAGCCGGATTGTAGTGGGTCGCGTAAGTCTGCATGTGGTTTTCAGGCCTCGCGACCACGACATAATCCACCAGAATCCCGGGTACTTTTACGTTTTTGGACGTCAGGGTTTCGGAACTGGCGATCCGCTCCACTTGAGCGATCACCGTCCCGCCGGAATTGTGCACCGCCGTGGCCATGGCCAGTGTGTCCAGCGTCAAAATTTCCTTTTCCATGGTGATGTTCCCCGACGTGTCGGCCGTCGTCCCCCGGATGAGGGCGATCTGGATGGGAAAGGCCTTGAGGAACAGCCACTCCTGTCCCCCCAACTGGACGATCTCCACCAGATCCTCCGTGGCTCTGGCGTTGATCTTTCCTCCCTCGAGGCGCGGATCCACGAAGGTCCCCAGCCCCACCTTGGAAAAGACCCCCGGTTTCCTGGCGGCCACCGCGCGGTAGAGATTGGTGAGCATCCCCTGGGGCAGGTTGTATCCTTCGAATTCATTGTCGAGCGCCATCTGTCCGATCTTGGGCATCAGGCCGTAGTGGCCGGCGATCACCCTCTTGAAGAGGCCCTTCAGCGCCAGCCGGTTCAGCCCCCTTTCTTTGGCGTCACCCAGCCCCGAGGAAAACAGGAGCGTGATGTCTTTCGGGTGCCCGGTCTTCCGGTATCGCTTTTCCAGGGCAATCAGAAGTTCTTCAGGGGTGCCGTTCCCCACAAACCCCGCGGCGGCCATCACATCGCCGTCCCGGATGACGGATATGGCCTCCTCAGCCGATGCGATCTTGTTCTTCTTCATGGCGTGCCTCCCCTTCCCGGGTTCCAGATTTCACGACGGATATGGAAAAAAACCCTTTCGGATTCCAACAGGAAAAACCGCAAAGAAAAAGCAGGGCCCGGCGTTTCATCGGAAAGCCGGGCCCTGGAAGCCTCGCATCTGTGTCAAACCCGCCTGACATTCAGCAAGCCGGTTCACCGGATCCTGCGGAGGGTCGTGGTGCAGTTGGTGACGGCGGATCCCCCCACATTGAAAACCACGCCGATTTCCGGCTGGCCCTTTTTTGGGGTAACGCCGATGGGTTCACCGACGAGCTGCTTGTAGACCAGCGCATGCATGGAGGTGCCCGTGGCCCCCACAGGATGTCCCTTGGACTTGAGCCCTCCGGACAAATTGATGGGGCACGCGTCTTCGGGGGTGTAACGGCCCTCCATGAAATCCCACCCCCCGCGGCCGTCCTCGGAAAGGCCAAGGGCTTCGACGCTCAGGATCTGGTTGATGGTGAAACAGTCGTGGACTTCAGCCAGGTCCACATCGGAAATCGTGATGCCGGCCTCTTCGAAGGACCGCTTCACGGAAATCTTTCCCGCCGTCAGTTCGTGCATGTTGGGCCGAACGTTTTCAGCAAGGCGTTCCGTGGCCATTCCGATGCCGGCGACCTCCACCACTTTGGAACTGATGGAAGAGGCCTCCTTCGTGGGAGCCAGGATCACAGCGGCGGCGCCGTCGGTGACCAGGGAGCAGTCATGCAGCCTCAACGGCGGCGCGATCATGGGGTTCCCGCCTTTTCCGCCATCCGGGAGGTTCAAGATGGCCTCCGGCGTGGTGAGCCCGTACTTGTCGGGGGGGGCTCCCTTGCCGAAATGCGCCAGGGGATTTTCGATGCCGTTTTTGTAACACAGCGCCGACACGGCCGCGAGCATCCTTCTCAGTGTCTCTTCCGGTAATTCCCAGTGGGCCCTATACCCCTTGGCATATTCGGCGAAAAGCCCGGGAAACGTCATGCCCTTTGAACCTTCGGTGGGCCAGTGGGAGGAGCAGGCCAACACATGGGTCATCTCCTTGGTGGAAAGCAGGTTCATCTTTTCCACCCCGATGACCAGGACCCGTTTGAACCGGCCCGACTCGATACCATAGACGGCATTGTAAAGCGCCACGGAAGAAGAAGCGCATGCCCCTTCGGTCCGCGTCGTGGGAACGAAACGCAGCGCCTCCGGGTCCACTTCGAGGCTCAAGGGGGCGACGTGTTCCTGGTTTAGAAAAAGGGACGGGCTGCAGGATCCCACCCAGATCCCGTCGATGTCCTTGGGTGAAAGGCCGGCATCTTCGATGGCCCCTTTTCCCGCTTCCACCATCAACTCGTAATACGACCGGGTGTCGTGGATTTCACCGGTCTGGGGGTCCCTTTGGACAAAGGCCCCGAATTTCGTGTTGTAGGCTCCGATCATGCTGACGCGGCTCATTTCAACTCCTCCGTTACCCTTTGGATCCCAGTCTCAAGCCCCCGTGGATGAAATAGACATCCCCGTTCAGGGCCTCGTTCCGATACAGCTCGCACACCAGGGAAGCCACCTCTTCCGGCTCCACGAGCCTCCCGATGGGAACATTTTCCAGAATTTTATCCAGGGCCTTCTGATTCATCCCGGTCAAGATGGGGGTCGCCACATATCCCGGCGCCACGGCCGCGCAGCGAATCCGGTTGGAAAGGCCCCGCCTGAAGAATTCGGCGGTGATCACCTTGGGTATCACCGACATGGCGGCCTTGGTGGAGGAATAGTTGATCTGGCCCGCGGTTCCCAGGGAGCCGGTGGAAGAAATCAGGCAGATCAATCCCTTGCAGTTGTGGTTGACCATCTGCTCTGCGCACTCCCGCACCGTGAGAAAGACCCCCGTCAAATTGATGTCCACCACCTTCTTGAACTGGTCCAGCGGCATCTTGCGCGTCACCTTTCCGGACTCCTTGTCCGGGGAGATCATCAGCCCGTCCATGATGATCCCGGCAAAGGGCGCCACCAGGTTGATCTTGCCGAACCGCTGAATGGCCGCCTGTGCCAGACGGGCGCAGTCTTCTTCCTTGGTGACATCGCAAAAAACGGTCTCCACCTCCCCGGCAAGGGTCTTTTTGGCGCTGTTGAGGGCTTCCTGCGCCACATCCCCGATGACGACCTTTCCTCCCCTTTCGAGCCAGTAGCGGGCCAAGGCCAATCCGATTCCGCTCGCTCCTCCGGTGATGACGGCCACCGAATCTTTGATCTCCAGCATGGCTACTCCTTTCCTTTGGTTTTCCCTTGTCCTAAAAACGTCCCCATGGCTTCCATGGCTTTCTGAAATTGGGCCGCCTGGTCTTCCATGAGGTTTACGAAGCTCTTCACGTCCTCTCCAGCCTTTTCCATCTGCAATCGAGCCCGAAGCCGAGAAAGCTCCTCCTTCTGCCGGGCGATGAGGGCTTCCTGCTCCCTGCACTGTTTTAAAAGGGCCTGGTATTTTTCCCTGGGCACCAGGCCCAGGCCGTCTGCGAAGGCCTGATAGGAATTTTTAAATTCCCTCACGGCCTGATCCCAGCGGCGCCTGGCCTCTTCGGAAGACTCCGGGAAACGGTCGATCCCGTAGGCCTTCCGGAACTGCTCGGAGACCTCCTGGGCGCCCTTCATCCCCTGTTCCATCCATCGGCTCAGGGTTTCAAACTGCTGGAGACCCTGCGCAGCGCTGGTGAACGCGTTTTTCCAAAATTCAAAAAAGTGCCTGTCCATGCGTTTTATTCCTTGGAAGTCTTTTTCTTGTCCTGCTTCGGGCCCAAAGCGGCATCGAGATCGAGCTGGAATAAAACAGGGCCCCTGGATTTCTTTTCGCCGAACCGGGTGTGAAGGGCAAACGGAGATTCGGGGTGGGACCAGGAAGTGGCCATGGCCACGTGCCCCTTGGGAAAGGCCGTGACCTCGGCCTCGATGAAATCCAGCGGAGCCAAAGCCGTCTCCTTCTCCACCAGCTCGTCGCCTTCCCCGTAGCAGATGAGCCACGGAATCCGCTTTTCGGCCAGGCGCTTCAGGTTGAGTTTTTTCCCGAACAGCTTCACCGGGAGCGTCCCGTCCGACGTGATGGGCGTGTTGTAGGAGGCAAAGCTTATCCGGGTGATCGCCAGGGGGAGGTCGTTGCGCTCGTGGTTGAGCCAGTAGTTCAGTGCGGCCGCGGTCTTGGAAACCGAGAAGGTTTCCCCCTTTTGCCCGGCAAACATCAAATAGTCGCGGTTGAGCGCGGCCATGGGGGATTCGATGTCGATGCTCTTGAGCTTGTAGACCCAGCCCATCAGCTTGCCGTCGGCCACCGCATGGCCGTTTTTCAGCACCTTGGTGCCGTATTCCAGATCATTGAAACGCGCCGGCAGGGCTTTCAAGAAATCGGCCAGTCCCAGGCTCCGCGTGCCGTCCATGGGGGCCACGCAGGTGATGAAAGCGTCCACCAGGCCGTCCAGTTCCCCGGAAAGGAGATTGCACAAGGCGGAAAATCCGCCCTGGCAGTACCCGTTCAACGTGACCGGCTTCCCGTGGCGGGATCGAACCACTTCGCAGAAATGCCGGGTGTCCAGGGCATCGTCTTCTCCGCTCATGACCTGAAGGGCTTCGGTGGTTTCGATGTCCTTTAAGATCCGGATGTAGGTGGGAATCCCTTGATTGGCGAAGCTGTGCACATAGCTTTTTTTCTCCCCGGGCAAAAACGACAGGATATTGGCACCCAACACGTACGGCGGAAGGATGACCACCGGCTTGGCATCCTTGCGGATGGAAACGGATTTGTCGGAGGGGCTCACCTGATAAAGGAAAAAGCGGTCGGTCTCGGCGACCTTTTCATGGTTTCCGCTTTCAAAATGGAACCCGAATTCGGGTTCGATGGCCTCGATGGCCTGGGGATATCCATGGGCCAGAAGGGCCATGATCTCTGCCTGCCGGCGGACAAACCGAGAAATGGCTTCGGAATCGAGGGTCTTCAAGAAATTTCCAAGGGCCTGCTCCCCCGGTTCCCGCTGGGAGTCGAGGCAGCGGTTCATGGAGGTGACGGCTCCGGCCAGGCCTCGGTAAAGCAAGTCCAGGTTGAAGGTGGCGAGCTTCAAATAGTCCGAAAAATTTTCAGGAAGTGGGTATCTGGGAATCCGGCCCTTTTCCACCTGGCCGAAGTAGCTTCCGGAAATCAGGGCCGGAATGAAAAAATCGGTGGCGTACCGGGAAAGGGCGGCAAAGCCGTTGAGCGTGGCCGTGGAAAAGTCCCGAAAAATGGCCATGTTTCTTAATAAAAGAGGCGCGGTCGGGTCCACGGGGCTTGTTTTGTTTTCGGGTTTCTTCATTTTCCCCCCAAAAGACGCCACGCCGCAGCAACTTTCATGAAGGCTTTGAAGACCGGGCGGCAGGACCTGCAGGACCTGTCGGGTCCGGCGCTCTTCTTCCGCTTGGAACGGGCGTCTAATCTGTTAAACGAAAAACGCCCCCGAAGGGCTTTTTCAGAAAAGGTTTCTCAATTCTTACAAGCTTTTCCCGAAGCTGTTTATGCGGATCCTGGAAAAAGGGTCTCATACGGCGAACATTATTGAACGCGTGCCGATGAAATTCAACCCTTTCTTTTGAAATACCGGTTTAACACCCCCCTTTTTCCGCTGAACCGAAACCGCGAGAAAATCCAAGAATTTCCTGAATTGATTTCAATAAAGATACCCTGCAGCGGGCTGCAGGGTATCTTCAATCCCTTTGAATCCTTACTTGGCCTTGGGGCCCTTTTGCTGGGTTGCAAAAAAGGATTCCACTTTCTTGAAGTTTTCGTCTACGTAGCTTTTGAACTCGTCCCTTCCCTTTTTGTAGGCCGCCACCCACTCGACGATGGCCTTTTTCCCTTCCTCGGGAAGCCAGGTGGCCTGCTCCAGAAGGGTGCTCACCATCCGCTCGGACTGCTCCTGCAAGAGCACCATGGCATTGAAGGTGTTGTCAAAAGTCGTCTTCTGAAACTCGATCATTTGTTTTGCAATCTGTACCTGGTCCATTAAGCTTACCTCCTTTGGTTTGTGTGTCCGGGCCGGAGATGAGCCTCAGGCCCCGGTCCCGTAAGCGCCCTGGGGGGCAAAAACGGAAACCCATAACGATTAAACGGTGAAAAAGTCTTTCATCCTGCCAAGATTGTCATCATAGGCGGCTTTCAGGTCCTCCCGTCCTTTTTTATACAGATCGATCCAGTGATAGATCTGCCTTTTTCCCTCTTCCGGAAACCAGGAGGCCTGCTCAAACAGGGTGTTGGCCGCTCTTTCGGTATGATCCTGCATCATGACCCAGGCGTTGTAAACGTTGTCGGTGGTCGTCTTTTGAAAATCAATCCATTGCTTTGCCATCCAAAATGAATCCATGCTCCACTCTCCTTATTGATGTTTTTAACCGTTTCGGCGTTTTGCCGTTTGCAAGAATATAGGGGCCGAAACGGTCTTGTCAAGAAAAAAATGTTGCATTGCACAATTTTTATCTTGTAGGATTTTTTTCCTTTATATCTAATATAAATTTGATTTCATTTGATTATTTCTGTTGTAAATAAATTATTTTTATGTTATGAGTAAAAATATGTTGCGCTATGACAAGCTGTTTTATCCAAATCGAGAAGGTGAGATGGCCGAAAAAATCGTCTTGAAAAAATATGCCAACCGGCGGCTTTACGACACGGAGCAAAGCCGATACGTCACCTTAAACGAGGTGGCCGATCGGATCCGCAGCGGGAAACAGGTGGAGGTCATCGACGCAAAGACCCATGAAGACGTGACCGCCTTCATCCTGACGCAAATCGTGCTGGAGGAAGCCAAAAGCAAAAACATCCTCCTGCCGACTCCGCTTCTGCATCTTATCATTCAATACGGCGACAACATCCTTCTGGAATTTTTTGAAAAGCACTTGCAACAGGCCCTTTACCGTTACCTCCATTATAAAAAAAGCGTCGACGACCAATTTCAAAAATGGCTGGAAATGGGAATGGATCTCTCTGAAGCCGCCCAGAAAAGCCTTGAACATCTCCACCCGCTCTCCTCTGTTTTTCAACCCTTCGCAAAGCCGGCAGAACCTAAAAAAGAAAAGAAGGGGTCTTAAAGGATGGCCGAAGCGCAGGGGCCTGAAAACCCCGGCGCCCGGGCTAGGTTCTGTCCCTGTCGCTTCGTTCCAAAAGAAACCGGGCGATTTGGGAGTAATGGGTAGCGAGTATGGCTTCCGACCGGAACAACCCCATGTGACCGCCGTCGCAGATCAAGTTGAGCTTGTCCGCTTCGGGGACCGAATCGATAAGATCCAGGTGACCCGTGGCCTGGAGGGGTGGCGCAATGCTGTCCGCTTTTCCGCCCAGAGCCCAGATGGGAACCGACCCCGGATAATCTTTGATGCCGATGGTTTTTTCCCCGAGGGTGAGCTTTCCCCGAATCAGCTCGTTGCGGATGAAAATTTTTTGGTAGGTGTCCCGGATGAAATCAGCCGGGAAATGATGCGCTGTGTTGTACCACTGGTAGAACACTTTCTGGCGTTCGGCAGCTTCGGTGTTTCCTTGCTTCAAATCCGCCAAAAGCTTCTTGAAATTTTTAACATGCTGGTCCATCCCCAGGTAATAGAACCCTAAAACCTGAAGCGTGCCGTCGTAGCACTCCCGTCCGCAGCCCCTCCGATCCGCACAAACCCTTCGGCCGAACAGAGCCATCATTTTGTCAATGAAGCGCTCCCCCATGATCCTTGCGAAATCGGTTAAAAAACCTTTTTCCGCCTCGGTGTGCATGGGCGCCCCCGCAGACCCGAAGGTCCTTGCCAGGTGAGGGTTCAAAAGGAGGGTGCTCATCAGCAGGGGTCCCGGCTGGCAGACGGCGATGAGATGGGCCGGCTTTCCGGTTCTACGCATCACCTGTTCCAGCACCTTGGCGTACTGTTTCACCTGGCCGGCAAAATCCTCTGCATGGGGCAATCCGTCGACCTGCAGGGGGATATCGTCCGCGCATTTCTGTTCGACCACCGCCATCCGTGTCAGCCCCTGGTCCCTTAAATAGAGGGCCACTTTCTCGGCGATGTTGGAGTGGTGACCGGCACGGGGGGCAAAAACCACCGTGTAGTTGCGCAGACGGTGACGCACTGGAGCGGAAATGTCGATGCATCTTAAGCTGGGCAGGTCCAGGAGCACGCAGGTATCGTCGTAGGCCACCGTCCAATCTTGCGGCGGCATCGGGTCGGTGAAGAGCCGGATGAAGGCCAGCTCGGCGCTTCTGTCATTTTGAAGCTGCCGGAAATTGGACAGAGCGTAATCTGTGAAAACCTTGAAATAGGCTTCAAGGCTTTGCTGCTGGAGTTGGGCGAACCGGCCGACCGGAGCGCCGGAGCCGCTTCCCGTCCCGGACAGGAACTGCTGAGCCAACTTCGCACCTGCTCCCTGGAAGTTTTTTACAAGATCGCAACCGAAGGACAGGCACTTCATCCAGGCCTCCAATGCATTTTCACTGGCTTGAATGGAGAATTTCGTGGCTTCGAGGAAGTTCAGGGCTGTCGGGATTCGGGCCATTATGGAGTCGGGCATGGGTAAAGGGTCTCCTGTCTTTCGGGCTTAAGAGCCGGATTGTTGGGTTGAGGGATAAAGCTTAAGATCCGAAAAAAGCAAGGATTTCCCTGTCTCTTTCCGGGTTAGGTTGAAAGAGGATGGAGTAATGGTCGGTGCCGGGCACATCGACGCACCGGGCCGTTGGAATCTGCTGCAGCATGGTTTCCACGGCCTCCGGAGGCAGGAGGAGATCATCATCCGTAAGAATGCCCTGAGTCGCCCTTAAAATCAGCACCGGGCATTGGATTTTCGGATAAAACTGGGATGCGCCGGTCTGCCGCTTGTTGGCCATCTCCTCCTGGATGTGCGAAAGCCGGATTCTCGAGCGCACCCCTTCTTCCGTTTCCACCAGGTCGTATCGAAAATAAGCCTCGATGGCCTGGGACCAAGGCTGGAAAAAAGGGGCTTGTTTCATGAGGCCGAGATAGGCTTCCACCGAAGGAAAAACCATGGACAGCCGTTCGATGGAAGGTCTGATGGCTTTGGAAATCCGGTCCCAGCGTTCCCGGCTCAAGTCTCCGCCGGCGTCCATGAGGACCAGACCCGCCACCCTTTCCGGGTTTTCAGCCGCAAATCCCAGCGAAATATAACCCCCGAGGGAATGCCCCATGAAAAAGGCGGATTGGATGTGCAGGTCGTCCATGAGGCATCGGAGATCCTTCAGGTGGCGTTCTTCCGAGTAACCGGTGGGCGGTTTGTCGGACAGCCCCCTGCCGCGGAGATCCACGGCCAGAATCCGGTGCGCCGGAGCAAGCGGCCGTGCGATGACGTCCCAGCACCTGCAATTGGCCGTCAGCCCGTGGACACAGATCACCGGAGTCCCTTCTCCCTCCCAGACCGCCAGCTGGATCTCAATGCCGTCCCCCCTGGTCCTCACCTTTTTGGGTTCCATCATCAGAATGCCTTCCGTAAGCTGTTCGGATTGTTGAAGCGCCCCCGCTGTCCGCGAAGCGCTGCCGTCAGGCAGAATGCGATCGCTGTTTCGGTTCAACGTTGTTTGATCCAATCCACAATGTGCGGACAAATGGTCCGGTAAGAGGTTCCGCCGACAAAAATGCCGATGTGCCCGGTATCCACGCCCAGGGTGGCCGTATCCTCCGAACCCACGGCGGCGGCCAGCGGCAGGGATGTCTCCGGCGGAGCCAGATAATCCTTTTTCCCGTAAACATTCAAGAGCGGACATCGGATCCGCGACAGGTCGACGGGGCGTCCGTTGACCTTCAACTTATTCCCGATCAGCAGGTTTTTTTGAATGATTTCCCCGAAAAATTGCCGAAACGTTTCTCCGGCCATGTCCGGGCTGTCGAAGATCCACTTTTCCATGCGCAAAAAGGTGCTGACAAAGTCCGGATCGTCCATGCCTGCCAAAAACTGAACATACTTGTTCACCGTATCCACAGGAACCGCCAAAAGATAAAGGATATTGGCCAGATCGCCGGGCAGGTTGCCAAAGGCATCAACCATTATATCCACATCCATCTCCTTGGCCCACAGGAAAAGCGTGGCGTTGCCCACGTCAAAATTCACCGGGGTGGCCAGGGTGATGAGATTTTTGACTTTTTCGGGATAAAGAGCCGTATAGATCAGGCTGAAGATCCCGCCCATGCAAATACCCATCAGGTTGACGCGATCCGCACCGCTTCTGGCCCGGACCTGCTCCAGGGCAGCGTCCAGGTAACCGTCGATGTAGTCTCCCAGATCCAGGTATCGATCCGCAGCGCTCGGACGGCCCCAGTCGATGAGGTAGACATCCAGGCCGAATCGAAGCAGGTTTTGCACGAAGCTTCTGCCGGGTTCCAGGTCCAGCATGACATACCGGTTGATGAGGGCATAGGTGATGAGCACCGGCGTGGGATGCAGGTCACTTTGCCCAACCAGGGGCTTGTAATGGAGCACCTGCATCTTGTCTTCTTTATAGACCACCTCCGCCGGTGTCTTCCCAACCTCGCAGTCGATGCCCGAAGACAAAAGCCTCAACCCGTCCGCCATTTTTCTGGGGAACCGGGACGCCTCTTTTTCGATATCCTTCAGGATTTGATCAAAGCGGAAAGATCCCATCCTAGCCTCGCTTTGCTTTCTTTTCCGCTTCGCCGGCAACGCCGCTTCCCTTTTGTCTGCGCTCTTTCAACAGTTTCTGGGACTGTCGGGTGCCGGACCTTTGGACCCGGGGCTTTTCCAGGGCGAGGACACGCCGGGACAGTGTCTCGATGAGAGCATTCATTTTTCGGTTTTCCGCTTCAAGCGCGCGATTTTTCCGCTTCAGGTCGTGAAGGCTCCGATAGACATCCTCCATATCCCTGCGGGTCGGGATCCCATGCCACCTGAACCACGGCTCAAGGGAATGGTCGTACCGCTTTTTAAACTCGAGAAAGCGATGGACAAGGGCAATCACCCGCCGGGTCCCTTCCGGGGAGCGGAGAAAAGCGTCATACCTTTCATCGAGCACCGCGACAATCCGGTTGTACAGATCCTTTGCGCTTTCAATGTCTTCGGCCTTTGGGTCGAGATTTTGCGTCAAAACCTCAAGGGCTTCCTGCAAGGGCCGGCTGAAATCCACCATGAATTTACCGGCATCCTCGGCCCATTGGTAAAAAGCGTCCGCCGCGGCCGCCGCTTCCTGCACGGGTTCTCCTCCCAGGCCGAACCGGGGCATCCGAAGGTACCGGCCGAGGAGGGACTCGTAAAACGTCGCGTAATTTTTAAAAAGGGTTTCCAAAAACGCCTTGGGGCTATTTTCCTCGGAGGGCTCTGCCATCGGTTTTTCTTTTCGGTTAAAAGTTGTCCGCCCGGCCATGCTCTTTTTTGAGAATGAATTTTTGCACCTTGCCGGAAGCCGCTGTTCGGGGCAAGGCGTCCACCGCGACCATGTATTTGGGGATTTTGTATTTTCCCAATCGGTTTTTCATAAATTCCTGAAGCTGTTCCAAAGTCAGGGTCTCCCCCGGCTTGAGTTCGACGACGGCTTTTCCAACTTCGCCCCATTTTTCATCCGGCACCCCGATGACCGCCGCCGCAGCAACCTGGGGATGGGCTTCGATGACCCTCTCGATCTCAGCCGGATAGATGTTGATGCCGCCTGATATGAGCATGTCTTTCTTGCGCCCCACAATGGACAGGTGGCCGTCCGGGTCGACGCGCGCGAGGTCTCCCGTATGAAACCAGCCGTCTCGGATGGCCGCTGCGGTCTCCTCGGGCTTGTTCCAGTATCCGGCGCACACATGGGCCCCGCGCAGGAGCAATTCTCCCTCATCCCCGTCTGCAACCGTCTTTCCCGTTGCATCAATAAGCTTGATGTCCACATGGAACATGGGATGGCCGACGCTCCCGAGCTTCCCGTTGGCCTGGAAATTGTTCGGGCCCACTTCGGTGAGGCCGTATCCTTCCCACAAACGGATGCCTTTTTTTTCCCGATACGCATCCGCCAATGCCCGAGACAGGGGCGCGCCGCCGGAGACCATGAACCGAATGGACGAAAAATCGGCGCCGGCGAATTTGGGGGACTCCAGCATCATCTGAAACAGGGTCGGCACGCCGAAAAAAAGGCTCAAGCGTTCCTTTTCGATGAGATCCAGGATCAGGTCGGCTTCAAAGCCGCGAACCAACACGTTGGTGCCGCCGCAGTGAAAAAGAGGCAGCGTGAAAACGTTCCAGCCCGCCGTATAAAACAACGCCGAATGCAGGACGGTCCTGTCTTCGGACCGCAGATCCCAGCCGATATTGGTGTTGAAGGAATTCCACGTGATCATGCCGTGGGTCAGGATCACCCCCTTGGGCAAACCCGTGGTGCCGGAGGTGTAGATCATCAAGTGGGGATCCTCGGCCGTCAGGGAAACCGGCTTGGGCGGATCGATGGAAACCTTTTTCAGCAAATCCGAAAGGCTTGGGCCCGCTTCGGTATCGGCATCGAAACAGATCCATCGGATCTTGGGATATTGTTTTTTCAGCCTTTTCACGACGGGCTGATGGCTTGCGTCATAAAAAAAAGCCGCCGGATTAGCATCCTCCAGATAATAAGCGAATTCCTCCACCGCCAGGCGGAAGTTGAGCGGAACCAGAATCGAACCCAACCGGCCGAGGGCAAAAAACAAGGTGATGCACTCGGCCCGGTTGAAAGACAGCACGGCCACGCGATGGCCTTTTTGAATCCCGAGCGCGCTTTCGAGGAAGTTGGCAAGCCGGATGACGGATTCGGCCAGGTCGCCATAGGTATAGCGCTCCCCGGTGACGGCATCCACAAGGGCTTCTTTTTCCGGGCGGCTTTCTCCCCAGCGCCCCATCCAGTCTCCGAAAAGCATGTGCAGGCCCTCCTTTGAATGTCGCCTTCTCGTTTTCGATGCTACCGGATGGATTTCCGGCGCGCCATGAAATCCTTGACGGAACCGATGATGCCCTTTGGAAAAAAGAAGACCACCAGGATGAAAAGGATGCCGAAAATCAGCAGCCAGCGTTCCATGACGGTGTGCAGGAGGCCGGCATTAGGAAGCCAGCTCTTGGCCACATTTTGAAGGTCCGGCAAAAACGTTTGGGCGAACTTCAGGAAGGCGGCGCCGGCCAGGCCGCCGTATAGGGTCCCCATCCCTCCGACGATCACCATCAGCAGTACATCCAGCATGATGGGAATGCCCAGCACCGACTCCGGATTGGCGTATCCCACCCACATCACATAAAGCCCTCCCAGAATCGTTGCGGCACCAGGCATCCGAAGCAGATGGAGATGGTCTTGAACACAAACGTCTGGTAACCGATGGCCTCGGCCCTGGGTTCATTGTCGCGAATGGCCTGCATGACACGCCCAAGCGGCGAGTGGATGAAGCGAACCATCAGGAAAAACAGGACCAGGCAGGCCAGAAGAATCGTGTAGTAGGTCAAAACCCTGCCCGTGATTTCCAGCCCCATGAAATCGCCCAGCGTTGAACGACACCTTGAAGATTCCCGGCATGCTCAAGCTGATGCCGTCTTCTCCGCCGGTAAAACCGCTCAGTTTGGTGGCCAGGATGATGGCAAACTCGGCAATGGCCAAGGTCACCATGGCGAAAAAAATGGCCTTCACCCGCAAGGACAGAAAGCTGATCACCAGGGCCAGCACCAACGTGATGCCCACGGCGATGACAAAGCCGAAAAAGAGGTTGGTATAGGAGCGGCTTCCGTACTTCCCGATGAGCATGGCGACGCTGTAGGAACCGATGCCGAAAAACATCACGTGCCCGAAGCTCAAAATGCCGGTATAGCCGAGCAGGATGTCGAAACTGGCCACGAGAACCGAAAAAATCATGATTTTCAAGCGCAAGGTCGAGGGTCTTGAAGGAAGGGAACAGGAAGGGAACCAGAAAAAACAGGATCAGGACCGCCGATCTTGAGAAAAAAGCCCGCACTGGTGAAGCGTCTTTTTCTTTCTGCTTTTCGAGCAAGTTGAACCGGTGTCAGATCCCCCATGGATTTCCTCGTTATTTTCCGGCCGAAAACAGGCCCGTGGGTCGAATGAGCAAAATGATGACCATGATCAGGATATTGACGCCCACGGCAACGGGGGGGAGCAGATAGGCCACATAATTGTACGAAAGCCCCACGATGAGCGCTCCCACCAGGGAGCCGGTGATGCTCCCCAGACCGCCGATAATGACCACGATGAAAGCGAAAATCAGGTAGGCGTCTCCCATGTCCGGGTAGACCTGCAGGCTAAAAATGGCCATGGCCATGCCCCCGATGGCCGCCAGGCCTGCTCCGCCGGCGAAGACCGCGGTAAAAAGCAGAAAAACATTGTGCCCCATGGCCTGAACCATGTCCGGATCTTCTACGCCCGCCCGTACGATTTTTCCCACTTTGGTCTTCTTCAGGATGAACTGGACTGCAGCGTATACTATCAGACCGAACAGGATGGCGATGATGGGATATCTCAAAACGATGATGTCAAACAGGTCCCAGTTCCCCCGGAAGGTCGGCGGGAACCGACATGACTTCGTCATTGGGTCCCCAGAAAATGCGGATGAGCTCCGTCAGCACGACCATCCCGCCGAAGGTGATCAGGATCTGAAAAAGATGCGAACCATACACGCGCCGGATCAGCACCCGCTCCACGACGATCCCGACAATACCCACCACCACGAAGGCCGCTGCAACGGCCAGGATAAAGACCCCTGCGTTTTGGAGGATCGAGTCCGCCTCCACCATCTTTGAGAAGCGCTTGAAGATGCTGAAAGCGACATAGGCGCCCCAAGCAAAACAGACGCCGTGGGCGAAATTGATGACATCCATCAAGCCGAAAATGAGGCTCAAGCCGGAGGAGACCAGAAACAGCATCATCCCCATGGCGACCCCGGCAATGGTGAGGGTCAGATAGGTTTTGACATCCATTCCCAGAAGGGGAAGCGAAAACAGCACGATCGCCCCTGAAACCGCAGCCACGGTTCCCCCGAGCCTGGATTGGGTTGTTGCCATTTGAAATCCCCTCATTTTTCCGGTTGCGGGTCTTCCGCCTTTGAAATCCCGAGATATCGGCTCTGCAGCGCTTCGTCCTTGACAAGGTCCTTCATGAGGCCGCTGTACACCACCATGCCGTCGTCCAGGATATGAAAAATATCTCCGACGCTGCCGGCCATGTAAAAATTCTGCTCCACCAGGACAACGACGCTGTGGTTTTTGATCTGGTTGATGGCTTCGATCAGCGCCGTCGATGATGATCGGCGCCAGTCCCTTGGTGGGCTCGTCGATGAGCAGCAGGGAGATATCGTTCACGATGGCCCTGGCAATGGCCAGCATTTGTTTCTGTCCGCCGCTCAGATTGCCCGCCTTGGCCCTCCAGAATTGCTTGAGGGCGGCAAACATCTCAAGGATCCTCTCCAGCCTTCGGGCCGTGGCGGCGTCCTCCTTCAGCATGGCCACCTGCATGTTTTCTTCAACGGTCAGATTGCGAGAAGATTCCCATGTGTTCGGGAACAAAGCCGATCCCCATGCGGGCGATCTCGTAAGGCTTTTTGTTCTGGATCTCCTCCCCCTTGTAAATGAATCCTGCCCTTGGCAGCGGGAAGAAGGCCCATGACGGTCTTGAGCGTCGTGCTCTTGCCGGCGCCGTTTCGACCGAGGAGCACGGTCACGCCGTCGGCCTGGGCTCGAAAAGGAGACTCCCTGCAGAATATGGTGCTGGCCGATGAAGGTGTGGACGCCTTCCGCCTTCAGAATGGTCTCACTCACGGCTTGTCCCTCCCCCAAGATAGGCCTCCTGGACCGCCTTGCTTCCGGTAGATCTCGTCTCGGGTCGACCCGTCGGCGATCAGCCGGCCTTCCTGCAGCACCATGATCGTGTCCGAAAGCGTCATGATCATGTCCATCTTGTGCTCCACCAGGAGCAGGGTCCGGTCCCTGCGTTTCCTTGATCTTCTGCAGAATTTCCAGAATGGCCGGGACCTCTTCCTGGCTCATGCCGGCCGTGGGTTCATCCAGAAACAGAATTTCGGACTTCAGCGCCAGCAGGATGGCGATTTCCAGCTTGCGTTTCTCGCCGTGGGTCAGGGCGGCAGAGGTGGCATTCCATTTGTCCTCCAGAAGGACGTCTTCGAGAATGGCGTAGGCCTCGTCCTCGGCCTCCGAATAGTGCAGATAATTCCGCCAGAAATTGAACCCGAAGCCTTCGCGGGACTGGACGGCGATCCGGACGTTTTCCAGCACCGTCAGCGTCGGGAAAATGTTGGTCAGCTGAAAGGAGCGCCCCATGCCCAGTCGGGTCCGCTCTGCGCCGGGCTCAGACGCGGTGATGTCCTTGCCTTTGCAGCGAGCACCTGCCCCTCGGTCGGCTTGTACTGGCCGGTGAGCATGTTGAAAAAGGTCGTCTTCCCGGCGCCGTTGGGCCCGATGATCGACTTGAGGGTAAACGGGCGCCATCTGAAAATCCACATGGTCCACGGCCACATGCCCGCCGAAACGGATGGTCAGGTCCTTGGTCTCGATGATGGGGATGTCGTTTGCAATTGGTCATCGTATTCCAATGAGATAAACCCAAAGCCTCCCGGTGGGAAGGCCCGCCCGGACGGCCCTGCATCCGCCTGTCCGGGCGGGTCGGCTGCCGACCGCGAAATATGCCGCTATGCGTTTGTTCATGATGGGCGGTGCCGTTTCCTCCGGACTCAATTCGCGGATAAGCACGGGAATCGCCCATTCCACATCCGGCTTCACGTCCAGCTGAAAGCGATACATGGACTGCAGGGCCTGATGGTCCTCCTTGCGGAAGATCATCTTGCCCTTGGGGGTCATGAACTCCATGCCCTCCATGGCCGCGATGAGCTTTTCGGTGTCCGTGCCGCCGGCCTTGGTGATGGCGGTGACAATGGCGCTGGCCGCGGCAAAGCCGCCGCAGGTGAAGAAGTCGGGGGGCTCTTGAAGCGCTTCATGTGCTCCGCGACAAACCAGTCGTTGACCGGGTTCTTCGGGATTCTCGTAGTAGTAGTAGATGGCGCCGTTCATCCCCTTGAGCGGTTTCATCGCCTTCAGGGCCGCCAGGACGTTGCCGCCGCTGGTGATCTCGATGCCGTACTTGTCGAGTCCGCTGGACAGCAGCTGGGGGATGGGCCCGCCCTTGCCGGCCCAGATGACGAAGACGTATTTGGGGCGCGGGCTGGTCCTTGAGGGCGCCGATGATCTTCTGGATGGCGGCCGTGAAATCGGTGGCCTTGGGGTCGGCATACTCCTCGTGGACGATCTTGGCGCCCAGTTTTTCGGCAGCCGCCTTGTAGGCGGCCACCCCGTCACGGCCGAAGGCGTAGTCCTGGGCGATGGTGGCGATGCTGACCCCGGGCTTGGCGATGGCCACGGCATTGGAGATGGCGTCCTGGCTGGAATTGCGGCCGGTCCGGAAGATGTAGCGATTCCAGTTGGCTCCCGGTGATGGAATCGGCCACCGCCGGCTCCACCATCAGGATCTTCTTGAACTCCTCGGCCACCGGCAGGCAGGCCAGGGCGACGCCGCTGCTGGTGGGCCCCACCGCGATGTCCGACCTTGTCGTCGCCGTACAGCTTGGTGAGCAGCATCTTGGCCCGGTCCGGTTTGAGCTGGGTGTCCTCGATGAGCAGCTTCACGTCCCTGCCGATGATCTTATTGGTCCCTTTGGTGGCCCATTCCAGTCCCATTTGAAAGCCGGTCACCTCCGCCTTTCCGTAGACCTCATAGGCCCCGCTCAATCCCTGGATGATGCCGATCTTGATGGGTTCGGCCGCGGAAACCAGAGACGTCCCCACCAGCACTGCCATCAAGGCCATGGACAACACACCGATCCTTTTCCTTGTGCTCATTTCCTCCTCCTCTTTTGGTTGTTGGCGCGTTCAGGATTGAAAAAAACCGGACTCGGATCCATATTTTTCTCGAAGTGCATTCTTGAGCACCTTGCCGGCCGCGTTGCGCGGCAATCTGGTCCAGAAACACAACTTGTTTCGGTACTTTGTATTTTGCCAGCCGGCCTTTGAGGAATTGAAGAATGTCCTCTTCGCTGATGGGTTGCCCCGGCCTCAGGACGATCACCGCCACGCCTGACCTCTCCCCATTTTGCGTCCCTGATTCCGATCACCGCCGCCTCCGCAACCTGAGGCAGATCGAAAATCACGTTTTCCACTTCCGCCGGGATAGACGTTTTCCCCGCCGGAGATGAACATATCTTTTTTTCGATCCACGATGTAAAGATCTCCGTCTTCATCCATCCGGGCGAGATCACCCGTGTGAAACCATCCCCCCGAAAACGCATCCTCGGTGGCCTCCGGCCGGTTCCAGTACCCCTGCATGAGGTTGGGGCCCCGGATGACGAGCTCCCCCATCTGTCCCCGTTTCCACATCCTGCATGTCGTTCATCCACGACCCGGGCCTCCACGTGAAAAAGCGCCCGGCCGATGGATCCGGCCTTCTGAAGGGCCAGGTCTTTTCGCAAGGTGGAGATGCTCGGGGCGGCTTCGCTCATGCCGAAACCCTGCTGCAAAACGATGCCGGCCTCCTGATATCGTTTCACCAGGCTCACGGGCAACGGCGCACCCCCGCTCATCACGATCCGGACCTTTTGAAACGCCTCGGGATGAAAACCCGGGTGCTGAATCAGGAACAGGAAAATGGCGGAAACCCCGAAAAAAAGCGTGATGTTTTCTGCCTTGAGCAATTTTAGCGTGACCGCGGGATCGAAGGTGCGCTGGATGATCACCGTCCCGCCCACATAGAGCACGGGAAGGGTGAACAGCCCGATGCCTCCGATGTGGAACATGGGCAAAACCGAAAGATTACGATCTTCAGGGGTGAAATGCATGTCGAGGATCAGGTTGACGGCGTTGTAAAAACTGGCGCCCTGGCTGAGGATAGCCCCCTTGGGTTTTCCCGTGGTGCCGGCAGTGTACATGATGATATGAGGGGTATCCAAGTCGGCGGTTTGACCCGTCTTTGGAGGCGTCTCCTCCTGGGAAGCCAGGAGCGCCTCGTAGGCCGCGATGCCGTCGGCAGCCTCATGTCCCAAGGCGATTCGTTTTCGGATCCCGGCCTGCACCGCCAAGGAAGCGGCTGTTTCGGAAAACGCCGGGTCAAAAATCAGGGTTGTTGAACCGCTGTCCATGAGATTGAAAGCCAACTCCGAAGGCGTCAACCGCCAATTCAGTGGGACGAGGATGGCACCCAGCTTGGCCGCTGCAAAGATCACCTCGAGGTATTCGTGGCAGTTGTAAGCCAAAATCGCCAACCGGTCCCCGAAGTTAACCCCCATGTCCTGCAGTCCGCGGGCAAGTTGATTGGTCCGGCTTTCGAGTTCGGTGTAGGTCAGGCGCCGGTCGCCGTCCACCACCGCCTCCTTATCGCCGCACAAAAGCCTCCTCTTGGTCAGCCAGAAACCGAGCCCCTGCGCTTTCATGCTCTTGAAAAACCTTTATTGAATTGCCTCAACGGAAAAGACGGGATTACCCCCCCTGCCCGACAAAGACATCTTCCGCTTCCCGGATGCCAAAGCCGCATCACCTGGAATCCGGAAATATTTTTTTCATCAGTCCGGCCATGTTCTGGGCGAAATGGGTCACGGTCCTGAGGCCCTCTTCGTCCTGTTCGGCATCCCTTGCGCCTCCCGCGCCGGCCATTCCGACATTCCAATAGGTGGACCCGGGGACGATGAGGCCGTTGAGGAAAAACCACAGCAAAAGCTGGGAAAAGGCGACATTGTGCCCCGCCCGGCGGGCCACGGTGATGGGGCCACCCACCTTTCCGGAAAAACACTTGTCGCCCCAATAGGAAACGAAGGTGGCGCGTGCCAGCAGCGCCATCATCTGGGGAACCACCGAGCTGAGATAGACCGGCGAGCCGAGAATCAGTCCATCAGCCTCCTGCATTTTGGAAAAAATCGCATCAAAATCGTCTCCCTTGATGGAGCAGCGGCCTTTGTGTTTCCTGGCGCAATCATAGCAGCCGTTGCAAGGCTTGATCTCTTTGCCGCGCAGGGAAACGATTTCCGTCTTCATCCCTTCGCCCTTGAGCACCTCCATCGCTGTTTTCACGTAGTGGAGGGTGTTGCTTTTAGCCCGAAGGCTTCCGGCAATGCCGAGGACTTTCAGAGACATGGCGCAACTCCTTTCATCCTTCCAGGTCCTTCACCAGAACCAGGGACTGGGCCTGGCAAACCAGGTTTCCGGCAGCGTTGCTGCAGCGACCCAAGAGATAGGCCAGGTCCTTGTCCGGCCTGAGCCGCGTGATTTCGACTCTGGCGGCAATTGGCTCCCCGATGTAGGCCGCGGCGGGGAAATGCAGTTTTTGCTTCAACCAATTGGTGCCCCGTCCGGGCAAGCGGGTTCCCAGCAGATCAGAGAACATGCCGCAAAGAAGCGGTCCAGGGAGGATCCGGCTTTCAAAGCCGTTTGCTTTTGCGTAATTCAAATCGAAAAACAGGGGATTGTCATCCCCGGTAAGACGGGCATAATCATCCAAATCTTCGCTTGAAAAGGTTCGGTTCACCTCGGCCGCCTGACCGATGCGCAAGCGCTTCAGAGACTTGGCGCCTTCCGGCCCGCGGGCTTCGAAGCTTTCATCGACACCGGGAAAGCCGTCCCTGCTTCCGGGCAACAGCAGAAGCGCCTTTCCTTCGCAGGCCTTTTTGCCGTCTGGAAGGAAAATGTCCGTTTTCATTTCAAGGCGATGCGCTTCGGGAAACATGGACGTCACTTCGCACTGGACGGTGATTTCCGTATCGGCATATGTCGGATGCTGAAACATCAGCTCCTGGTGGATTGGAACCGTTCCCGGACCGGGAAATTGCGTGCTGAAGACACGACTGATGGTGCTGTAGAGCAGCATCCCGTGGGCGACGGTTTTCCCGAAACGCGTGCGGGCGGAAAAGGCAGGATCCACATGAATCGGGTTGTGATCCTTGCTGAGAGCGGCGAACCGGTCAAAATCCTCTTGGGTGAAACGGCAACTGAAGGTCTCTACATGTCCGAGTTTTGGATTCAATGCATCCTCGCTGCCGAATCGAAAGGCTGAAGAAGATTCTCCAGGCCGCTTGTGGGGAGCGTGGAAGTGAAAACTTGAAATATGAATCAACTGTTAATTGTTTAGGGGCAAAGGGCCTTCCCTGTCAAGAAAAAACTCGACAGCCCGGCTATTGCCTTAAAGGCCTCAGGCCGAACATCAAAAACCGAAGGATATCGGAAAGCAGAGAAGGTGAAAACAGATCCCGGGTGGCGCCGTTCCAGATGATCCACTTGAGGGCTAAAAAATGGGTCAGTCCCATGAGGGTTCGGGCTAAAAAAACCGGAGGCAGACTTCGGATTTCCCCCCGATCAACCCCCTGCCTCAGCCCATGGATATACCCTTCGACGATTTTGCCGTAATACCAAAGCGACACTTCGCGGCTGATGATTTCGCATTCCGGGATGATGCGGTAGAGTTGACGGTGCCGGCTCACATAATCGAAAAACTTCAAGATTCCCACGCGCTCGGCATCCCTGCGGTCCTTCATTTTTGAAACGACCCTCTGGAGTTCTCTTCTCAGCTGGTGGTTGAAATATTTGACAAACCCCTCGATGAGATCGTTCTTGCTGTCGAAGTGCACGTAAAAAGTCCCCTGGGCCACACCGGCCTCCCGGGTGATTTCAAAGATGTTGGCCCGGTTGATGCCATAACGGCCGATGACCTTTTCGGCGGCGCTGAAGATGGCGTACCGTGTTTTTTCGCCCTTGGTCATCGGCTCGCTGTCGACCTGCCTCATCGCGGTCGGCTCCGGCATCCACAGCAGGTCTTCGCCGCCTTGCCGTTTCCATGGCGCGGGACCGTTGATGCCGTTTAAGACAAAATCAACCGTCAGCTCCAAAATTTGAGAGGCGCTGAAATCCTCATCTCCGGATTTCCAGTCCAGGGAGTGAAAATAACAGATGCCGATGAGCGCGTAGGCGATGATGTCGGGATCTAAGGGAAAAACGAAGCCGGATCGCGCCTCCTTCAGGAAAAAATTCCTATAGTACTCCGCAATGGACTCGTAATAGGCGATGGTGACGCTGTCGATGAGCTCGGATTCACCCAGGACCGTGTGAAAGGCCAGATTTTCCCTGCAGTGGCTGTAAAGGATTTGAAGGACCGCTTTCAAGCGCTCTTCGAAGGTCATTTCGTCGAGGGCGGCTGCATTGATTTTTTCCATGAACCGGGCGACAATCAGGGCATTGAGTTCTTGGAAAGCCTGTTCCTTATTTTTGAAATACTGATAAAACGTTCCCATGGAAACCCCGCACCGGCGCGTGATTTCCGATATGGAAGAACCGTAAAAGCCCTTTTCTTTAAACACCGAATGCGCCGCATCCAATAGGGCGGCGCGCGTCGCCCGGCCCTTGGGCGTCATCCCTTTGTTGCCTCTTTTCCCTTCGACGGTATCCGGCACGTCAAGCCCTCTCAGATGAATCTGTTTTCCTTTTTATACCATACCCTTTTCCCGAATCAAGGACTCCCGCTTGAAGCCGAGGCAACGGTCGGCCGGCTGAAACCGGAAGTTTCAGGCGCAAAGGAGGCCCGGAATCAGGAGGCTGTCTGGCATGGATTTTGTATCGATTTGGACTTGAAGTTTCGACCCTTCATGGATTTTCATCAAAAGGAGAACGCCATGCCAGCAAAGACCAGCGCGCATCCCATCCTGTCCTCCCTGACCCCCCAGCGGGCGAAAAAAGGGAAGGTGGTGACCGCCCAGGAGGCGGTCCGGGTCATCCGGAACGGGGACACCGTGGCCACGGGCGGATTCGTAGGGATCGGCTTCGCCGAAGAGATCGCCATTCAAATCGAAAAAAGCTTTTTGTCTGACGGAAAACCGCGCGATCTCACGCTCCTGTACGCCGCGGGGCAGGGCGACGGAGGCGAGCGCGGCCTGAATCATCTGGGGCACGAAGGTCTCGTGAAACGGGTCGTCGGAGGGCACTGGGGGCTTGTCCCCAAGCTCCAGAAACTCGCCTTTGAAAACAAGATCGAGGCCTACAATCTTCCCCAGGGGGTCATCTCCCACATGTACCGGGACATCGCCGCCAAAAAACCCCGGACCTTGACCACCGTGGGTCTGGGCACCTTCGTGGATCCTAGAAACGGAGGCGGGAAAATCAATGCCGTCACCACCCGGGACATCGTGGAGCTGATCCGGTTCGACGACAGGGATTACCTGGCCTACAAACCCTTTCCCATCAACGTGGCCATCCTGAGGGGGACCACGGCCGACACCAACGGCAACATCACCATGGAAAAGGAGGCCCTGACCCTGGAGTCCCTGGCCATCGCCACGGCCGCCAAGAACAGCGGGGGTTTTGTCATCGTCCAGGTGGAGCGCATCGCCCAGGCCGGAACCCTCAATTCCAGGCAGGTCAAGATCCCCGGGATCCTGGTGGACTGCGTGGTCGTTTCCCGGCCCGAAAACCACTGGCAGACCTTTCTGGAAGCTTACAATCCCGGCTTTTCCGGGGAAGTCAAGGTTCCCATGCAGAGCCTGGAGCCCATGGCCATGAGCGACCGGAAGATCATCGCCCGCCGTGCGGCTTTCGAGCTGACGGCCAACAGCGTGGTCAATCTGGGAATCGGGATGCCGGAGGGGATATCGAGCATCGCCAACGAAGAACAAATCCTCGACTTCATCACCCTGACGGCAGAGCCGGGCGTCATCGGCGGGCTTCCCGCCGGCGGGCTCAATTTCGGCGCCGCCACCAACACCGAAGCCATCATCGACCAGCCGAGCCAGTTCGATTACTACGACGGCGGCGGCCTCGACCTGGCCTTTTTGGGCCTGGCCCAGGCGGATTCCCAGGGAAACCTCAACGTAAGCAAGTTCGGCCCCAAGCTGGCCGGTGCCGGAGGGTTCATCAACATCAGCCAGAACGCCAAGAAGGTCGTTTTCGTGGGAACCTTCACCGCTTCCGGCCTGGAGGTGACCGTCGAGGAAGGGAAACTTGCCATCCTCAAGGAAGGCCGGGTGAAAAAGTTCGTTCGTCAGGTGGAGCACGTGACTTTTTCCGGAAACTATGCCGTCTCCAAGAAACAGCCGGTGCTCTACATCACCGAGCGGTGCGTCTTTTCTCTCACCGACAAGGGGATGGTCCTCACCGAGATCGCTCCCGGCGTAGACCTGGAAAATGACATCCTGGCCCACATGGAATTCAAGCCGGTTGTCTCGGAAGGGCTTCGCCCCATGGACCCGCGGATTTTCAGGGAAGCGCCCATGGGCCTCAAGGAGGACCTGCTGACGCTTCCGCTGACGGAGCGTCTGATGTACAACCCCCAGAAAAACCTTTTCTTCGTCAATTTCGAGGGCTTTTCCGTTCGAAGCCCGGAGGATGTCCAAACCATCGAGGCGCACGTCACCCGGATCCTTTCGCCCTTGAAGAAAAAGGTTTTCACCATCGTCAACTACGACAATTTCTCCATTGCCCCGGAGCTGGTGGACGCCTACACGGACATGGTGAAAGGACTGGTGGATCGCTTCTATTCAGGGGTGACGCGCTACACCACCAGCGCCTTCTTGAGGGTGAAACTGGGAGACGCCCTGAAAAAACGCCACGTGGCGCCCCACATTTACGAAAGCCAGGAAGAGGCGAAAAAGGCCCTCGACTCGGTTCAATGAAACCTTGCCGCCGTCATGGGCGGATCGCCGGAAGTGTCGCCAAACAGATACACCTGGCAAGGACGGACGTCCCTAGCCCAAGGGAATCCCGAACCTTTTGATTTTTTTGTATAAAAGCGTTCGGTGGATCCCGAGGATCCGGGCGGCCTCCGCCTTGTTGTTCCGGCTTGCCTTCAAGGCTTCGAGGATGGCCCTTTTCTCCGCCCCGGCCCGGACCTCACGAATGGAAACCGCGTTGCCTTCCTTTTTATCCCCCTTCCCTCGATTTAAATAAAACGGAAGGTCCTCGGTTTCGATGCTGTCCCCCTCCAGGGCGGACAGCGTCCGCTCCAGCACATTGAAAAGCTCCCGGACATTTCCGGGCCAGGCACAGTTGAAAAGGACCTGTTCGGCCTCCGGGGAGAGCTTGACCTCCAAAAGGGCAGCCTCCCGGGCCATCTGCAAAAGGAGGTGGCGGGCGAGCTCCAGGATGTCGCTTCGCCGGTCCCTCAGCGGCGGAATGTGCAAAGGGATCACATTCAGCCGGTAAAAGAGGTCTTTGCGAAACTGGTTTTCTTCCAAGAGCGTCTCGAGGTTCTGATTCGTCGCGGAAATGAGGCGGAAATCGCTTTGGACCACCTTGGTCCCTCCCACCCTTTCGAATTCCTTCTCTTCCAGGACGCGCAGGAGCTTGGGCTGCATCTCAAGGGGCAAGTCCCCGATTTCATCCAAAAAAAGGGTTCCCCGGTGGGCCAGTTCGATCTTTCCGGGCTTGCCGCCTGCCTTGGCGCCGGTAAAGGCCCCGGACTCGTATCCGAAGAGCTCTGACTCCAACAGGTCCCGGGGGATGGCGGAACAATTGATGCGGACGAAGGGGTACAGCTTTCGGGGGCTTGCGTGATGAATGGCCTGGGCAAAAAGTTCCTTCCCGGTCCCGCTTTCCCCGGTGATCAGGACGGGGAACTGGTTGCCGGTGGCCCTGAGGGCTTCCTTTTTCAATTGCCGGATGGGCCGGCTGCTGCCCCACGATGCTGTCGAAGGTGTAGCGGGTGCTGCGCAGGGCCATGAGCTCTTCCTCGTAGTGTTTCACCTTCGATTCCAGGAGGGCGATCTTCTTGGCCAGCTTCCCCACGTCCCGGACATCCTTGAACATCACCTGCCCGAAGACGGCGATGACCTTCCCGTCTTTCTTGATGGGGATGCGCTGCACCACCATGTCCTGCCCCTGGATCCGGTGCACATGGTTGATTTCAGGCTTTCCGGTCTGGGCCACGATATGCATCCGGGTGTTTTCCACCACCTCGGTGCAGTGTCTGCCGATCTGCAGGGCCGGATCCAGTCCCAGAAACTGTCCGTAGGGCGCGTTGAAATGGGTGATGTAACCCTTTTCGTCCGTGACCATGGTGCCGTTGTGGATGCTGTCGAAAATGCGCTCGAACATTTTCAACTGCTCCCGGCAGGATTTCACCTCCAAGGATACTTCTTCCCTTTTTACCTGCTCCCGGGTTCCTGCCGCGCGTGGGTTGGCTTCCATAGGATGCTCCTGTTGCGTATCCGTTGGTATACATGTATCCCAATTGATACGAAGCCTAACCCGTCTTTTGCCAAAAGTCGAGGATAAAAACCTCGCAGAGTCCTTGAAAAAACGTCATTCGGGCCCGGAAAGTGGATTTTTCGAAAAAAACACCTGCCGGTTGACGGCCCTCTTGGCGATTTCTTTCCCGCGCCCCTTTAGGGTCTTTTCTGGTCCAGTATTTGCAGAAGACTTTTCTGCAAATCAAGATCCCAAGCGGTCCGCACCCCTTGCTGTCGTGGAAGAAAGATGGACATCAGCGAACCGAAAATTGAAAAAAGCGACATCCTCCTTTTGAAAGACGCGTCCTTCCACACCGGAAACGTCTGCATCGTCACCGGCTGCGGGACCGGCATCGGCAGGGCCGTGGCCGTGGCCGCCGCGGCAAACGGCCTCATGGTGGTGGGCCTGGACATCAACGAGAAAGAAGGCAAGCACACCCAGGCCATGGCCAGGGAGATGGGCGGCCAGATGATCTTCATTCCCACCGACCTCATCCAGGACAGCCAGGCGGCCCGCGCGGTTTCGGAAGCCTCCAAACTGGGCCATGTCCGCTACCTGGCCAACATCGCCGGAATCCAGCATATCAACAGCGTCGAGGATTTTCCCATGGAGATGTACGACCGGATGCAGCGGCTCATGCTCCGGGCCCCCTTTTTCCTGTCCAAGCTCGCCATCCCCTTGATGAAAAAGAGCCCCGACGGCGGCGGGGTCATCGGAAACATGGGTTCCATCCACGCCCACATCTGCACCCGTAACAAACCGGTTTACAACATCACCAAATTCGGGCTTCGCGCCTTGAGCCAGTCCATATCGGCCGAGGGGGAAGGCAAAATCCGGTCTTTTACCGTCAGCACCGGTTTCGTGAAAACGCCCCTGGCGCTCAACCAGATACCGGCCCAGGCGAAACAACGGGGCATCTCCGAAGAGGAGGTGGTCCGGGACGTCATGCTGGGCAAGTCGCGCGTCAAGGAGATGATGACCCCCGTCGAGGTGGCCAATCTCTTCCTGTTCGGCTTTTCTCGGTATTCCGGGTACCTGGTGGGAGGAGACCTTCTGTTCGATGGAGGAACCGTACTGACCTACTGAAACCCGGAAGAAGGAGGTGATCAAAGGCACACTGATACACGACACAACGAAGACAATTCCATCAACCACCAAACAAGGGAGGAAGAAATGAAAAAGATCGCCCTGTCCGTTCTTTGTTTTTTCATGGTCGCCATGGTGGGGTTTGCCCTCACCGGTGAGGCCGCAGCCAAGGAAAAGGAGAAAAACATCCTGCTGAAGGTCCCCATGGCCTACCCGTCCAAGCTGCCCGGACTCGGGACCACCATCATCTGGATGTCGGAGCGCATCGAGCTTCTGAGCGGCGGCACCATGAAGATCAAGGTTTTCGAGCCCGGCGAACTGATCCCGGCTTTTGAGGGTCTTGACGCGGTGCACGCGGGAAAAGTCAATGCTTTTTACGGCGTCTCGGGTTACTGGTCCGGGAAATTCCCGGCGGCCGACTTCTTCACCGCCGTGCCTTTCGGGCCGGAAGCCACCGAATACATGGCCTGGATCTATTACGGAAACGGGATGAAGCTCTGGCAGGAAATGTACGACAGCAACGGCATGAACGTGAAGGCGTTCCTCTGCGGCGTCCTGCCGCCCGAGACCTCGGGCTGGTATGTCAAGGAAATCAAATCCGTCGAGGACTACAAGGGGCTTCCGATCCGGTTCTTCGGTCTGGGCGGAAAAACCCTCCAGAAGCTCGGGGCTTCCGTGACCCTGCTCCCGGGCGGCGAAATCTTCCCGGCCCTGGAGAAAAAGGCCATCGAAGGCGCCGAGTTCTCCATGCCGGCCATCGACACCATGCTGGGTTTCTACAAGATCGCCAAGTTCAACTACTTTCCCGGCTGGCACCAGCAGGCGACCCTTTTCGAGCTGCTCATCAACAAGGACGTCTGGAACAGCATGAGCGAACGCCAGAAATCCCTGATCGAAACCCTGTGCATGGCCAGCAGCTACCATACCATGGCCTGGACCGAGTCGATTCAGGCCCCGGTGCTGGCTGAAAACGTGAAGAAACACGGCGTCACCATGAAATACTGGTCCGACGAGATCCTGGACACCCTTGAAAAGACCTGGAACGAGGTGGCCGACGAAAACGCCGCCAAGGATCCGTTCTTCAAGAAGGTGTGGGACGACATCCGGACCTTCCGGAAAGACTACAAGATCTGGAAGGATTACGCCTTCCTGCCGCGTCCCAAGCCCAAGGCTTCGGAACTCTACTAAACCGAACTCAACGACTGGTGCGCGGTGGCTTCCCGATTTCACAGGGAGCCCGCCGCGCACCCCTTCACCCGGGCCGGTCCAGAAGGCCGGCCCGAACTGGCTATCCGCCAACATCGGGGGTTTAAGATGAGCGATAACACCCAGCAGACGAAAAACGCGTTTGCAGATACCGTCGATGCCGTGATCCGGCGCATCGGCCACGTCCTCATGTGGGCCAATTGCATCGTCATCTTTTTCATCATCCTTCAGGTCGTTCTGCGGTACGGCTTCGGACACGGCCTGGTGCTTCTGGAAGAGCTCCAGTGGCACTTCTACGGCGTGGCGTTCATGTTCGGCCTTTCCTACGCCGTGGTGACCGATTCCCACGTGGGCATGGATCTGGTCTATGACAGGGCTTTCCGACAAGTGGAAGGCGAGGTGGGACATCTTCGGCACGTGTGTTCCTGCTGCTTCCCTTTGCCGGGTTGATCTGTTACCAGAGCCTCGATTTCGTCCATGAGGCCTGGCGGCTGGGGGAGAGCTCCGTGGCGCCCATGGGGCTGTGCTGCCGGTGGGCGGTCAAGGCCGTGCTCCCCATCGCTTTTGCCATGGTGGTCCTGGCCGCCCTTTCCCGCCTCGTGCGCACCATGTCCGTCTTAAGGAGGGCTGTAAGCCATGGAACTCAGCGATTATCCTCGTCGTCGCCATGTTCATAACCTTCATCGCCCTGCTCTTCACGGGTTTTCCCATCGCGTGGGTGCTGGGGGGCACGGCGGTGCTTTTCACCGGCGTGGGGATGGCCGCCGATGCCTGGTTCGGCGGGTTCACCGGCATGGACTACACTCGTTTTCAGCATGACCATCAACCGGATCTACCAGCTGATGTACAACTGGGTCCTGGTGGCCCTGCCCATGTTCATCTTCATGGGACTGATGCTGGACCGTTCCGGCATCGCCGAAAAGATGATGCAGCTCCATGCAGAGCCTGTTCGGCAAAGGTGCGCGGCGGCCTGGCGGTCACCGTCTGCCTGATCGGCATCATCCTGGCGGCCTCCACCGGCATCGTCGGCGCTTCCGTGGTGCATGCTGGGCCTGCTCGACCATCCCCGCCATGATGGAACAGGGTTACTCCAAGACCCTGGCCGTGGGCACCGTGGCCGGTGCCGGGCACCCTGGGCATCCTGATCCCCCCGAGCATCATGCTGGTCATCATGGCCGATCAGCTGGCCCTTTCCGTGGGCGACCTCTTCATGGGGGCCGTCTTTCCCGGGCCTGATCCTGGGAGTCCTGTACATCCTCTACATCCTTCTCTTCGGGCTGATCCGACCGAAATCCGCGCCGCTGGACCCAAACCGCAAGCCGCTTCAGCTGGCATGATCCTCTGGCTGCGTCTTCAGGGACATCCTCCCGGCCGGATGCCTGATCCTGGCGGTGCTGGGCTCCATCTTTGCCGGGATCACCACCCCCACCGAAGCCAGCGGCGTGGGCGCCCTGGGCGCGATCGTTCTGGCCGCCATCAACAAGAAGCTCTCCTGGACAGGTCTTCAAGGACGTGACCCGGCGTGCTTCAACACCACGGCCTACATCTACGGGATCCTGGTCGGCGCCACCGCCTTCGCCCTGGTGCTGCGCAGCCTGGGAGGCGACGAATTCATCGAGAAGCATCCTGACCGGCTCTGCCCTTCGGACCTTACGGGATCATGGTCTTCATCCTGTTCTGCGTGTTTCTGCTCGGCTTCTTCCTGGACTGGATCGAAATCACCCTCATCATCCTTCCCCTGGTGGCCCCGGTGGTCAACAACCTGGGTCTCGAGATCGACGGGTACGGCGTCGTCGAGCAACCCGAGCCTGGTCTGGTTCGCCATCCTCATCGCCGTCACCCTGCAGACCTCCTTCCTTTCCCCGCCGGTGGGCTTTTCCCTCTTCTATCTCAAGGGGATCTGTCCCCCGGAAGTCAAGCCTCGAAGGACATCTACGTGGGTGTCGTCCCCTTCATCATCCTCCAGGTTTTGGGAATGGTGGCCGTTTGCCTACTGGCCCGAGCTGGTGACGTGGCTTCCGGCCGTGGCGTACCGATGACGATCGGCTCGGGATCGTGAACAATGCATGCATTGGAACGGCTCATGCGAGGTAGCCCATGAAAACATCAGTCAAAAGATTTTTGTGCGTCCTGTCGGTTTTTCTGGGAGGGTTCGCCGTATCGCCCGAAGGGGCTTCGGGTTCCGATCCCTACCCCCTGGGGGTGGCGCTGGGACTCACCCAGACCGGCGCCCAGTATTCCAAGGAAGGGGTGGAAGGAATTGAAATCGCCGTCAACGAAATCAACGCGACGGGAGGGCTGCTCGGAAAGCACCCCATCCAGCTCTTCATCCGGGATACCCAGACCGACCCCAAAACGGCGGCCGCGGCAGCCAAAAAGCTCATCACCGAAAACAAGGTGCGCTGCATCATCGGAACCTACTCAAGCGCCTCGGCCCAGGCCGTCAAGCCCATCTGCAGGGAAAACAGCGTGCTCCACATCGCCACCATCAGCAACTCGGAAGACATCACCAAGCTGGATTTCAGCCCTTATACCTTCTCGGTGGTTCCCAACACCTACATGATGTCCAAGGGCCTGGTGATGGCGGTGGCCAAACTGGCAAAGGAAAAAGGGTGGAAAACCTATGCCACCATCGCCTCCGATTACGCCTGGGGACGGTCCAGCCAGGAAATCCAGGTCCAGCTCATGGGGCAGATCGCTCCGGAAATCCGCCTTGTCGGCGAATATTGGCCCAAGCTCGGGGAAACCCAGTTCAATGCTTTCATCGTGGACATGATGGCCAAAAAACCGGACTTCCTCCTGGGCACCATCGGCGGGGTCGACAATGCCTTCTGGATGCGGGATGCCCGGGAATACCGGCTGTTCAAGCAGATCGAATATCCCGGGGGCCTGATCAGCGTCTCCGAACTCATCGAACAGGCCCGCAGCATCCGGCGCGGGCAGATCGGCCGCTGTCGGGCGCCCTTTTTCGCCCACCTGGACAACCCCAGGATGGCCGCCTTCGTAAAGGCCTACAAGGCCAAGCACGATCGATTCCCCACCGACTGGGCCGTGATGTCCTATGACGGGGTCTATGCCCTGAAGCAGGGCATCGAAATGGCCGGGTCCCTGGACTCCGAACGCGTCAAGGAAGCGCTGACCGGACAGAATATCGAGACCACCCGCGGGACGCTCTTCTTCCGGAAGATCGATAACCAGCTCAGCTGTTCGGCCTACTTCGGCACAGTCACGGACGTGGAAAGGTATCCCATGCCTGTCTTCACGGAGGTCATGGAGTTCAAAGGGCCGGACATCTGGCGTTCAGAGGAGGAGATTCTCAGGGACGGGACGCAGAAGCCTTAACAAGTCAAGGAGGTTTTCGTGAACATCGGAAGTCTTTTTTCTCGGCACGCCCGGTACCGGCCCGACCACCTGGCCGTGGTCTTCGGCGATCAGCGCCTCACCTGCCTGGATTTCAACAAGAGCATCAACCGCCTCGCCAACGCCCTTATGGCCCTGGGAGTCCGGAAGGGCGACAAGGTCGCCACGATCCTCCCCAATCGCCTGGAGCTTCTGGAAACCTACTGGGCCTGCGGAAAAATCGGGGCCGTCGTGGTTCCCCTGAGCACCCTGCTCTTGGAAAAGGCCCTGCTGTCGCTGTTGAGGGACTCGGACACCGTGATGGTGATCACCCACTCCGCGTTCGCGGAGACGCTCAACAAGCTCCGGCCGGAGCTGAAGATCCCCGACGGACGCTATCTCCTGGTGGACGGCGCCAGTGAAAAAGGTTTTACCGACTACCACGCCCTCAAGGCCGCGGCCGGAGACCAGGATCCCGACGGGGTTTCCGTGCAGGACGAGGACCCCTTCAACATCATCTACAGCAGCGGGACCACCGGGCTTCCCAAGGGGATCGTCCATACCCATTACATCCGCGCCATGTACGGCACCGTGTTCGCGGGGTCCTTCCGGATGACCCCGGAAAGTGTGACCCTGCACGCCGGCTCCATCGTCTTCAACGGCGCCTTCGTGGATCTCATGCCCACGGTGTTTTTAGGGGCAACTTACATCCTTCTGGACCGGTTCGACCCGTCAAGTTACATCGACACCATCGAAAGGGAGCGCGTCACCCATGTCATGCTGGTTCCCTCCCAGATCATCGCCCTGCTGGATACCCCGGGATTTACCTCTGAGCGCCTGAAATCCCTCGAAATGGTACTCTCCCTGGGCGCACCCCTGCTCCAGGAGCACAAGGAAAGGCTCAACCGGATCCTGCCCGAGCGGTTCTACGAGCTCTACGGCCTGACCGAAGGGTTCGTCACCATCTTGGACAAATACGATTATCCGTCCAAACCCATGTCGGTGGGAGTCCCCCCGCCGTTTTTCGAAATGTGCATCCTGGACGCGAAAGGAAACCCGGTCCCCCCGGGCCAGATCGGGGAAATCTGCGGCAAAGGCCCCATCCTGATGCCTGGATACTACAAGCGTCCGGACCTCACGGAACAGGCCGTCAAGGACGGCTGGCTCTTTTCGGGGGACCTGGGGTACGTGGACGACGACGGGTTCCTCTACCTCGTGGACCGGAAAAAGGACATGATCATCTCCGGCGGGGTCAACGTCTACCCGCGCGACATCGAGGAGATCGTGGTGCAGCACCCGCTGGTGAGGGAAGCCGCCGTTTTCGGCGCCCTCCATGAAAAATGGGGGGAAACCCCTGTGGCCGCCGTAATTTTGAATAAGCCGGGAAGCATTTCCCCGGATGATCTGAAAGCCTGGGTCAACGAGCGTGTCAGCGCCAAATTCCAGAGACTCCACGCCGTCGTTTTTATGGACGACTTCCCCAGAAACGTGGCCGGCAAGACTCTCAAACGGGAGATGCGGGACACGTTTGCAAAGAGTGAATCTCTGACGGCTTAAAGGAAAAACGGATTATTCCAGGTCACCCCCGGCCTTTAGGAGAATACCGCGCCTTTTTTGGACGCTTATAAAATCGGATTTAATATTTTAGAGTGTCGTTCTTTGATTATAGATCCCAGTCTTCAATTTTCCGCAGATTTTGACCCTCCGTAGTTAAAACGCTTTTAAAAAACAGTCCCTGGTTAAAAGAAATTGACAACCGTGCCCGCCTCAGATAATCGAATACCTTCCGTTTCAGTTCCGCAAGTCCCCTATGCAAGAGACTCATTGCTTCAGGAGGCGCTGAGATCCAACATTTCATTCCACACTCTACATGAATCATTTTTCTTTATCATCCTAAACCGGATAGCCGGACATAGGGCATCAGCTCCTTTGCCACTTGGCTGGTTTTCAAGGGAGAAGCGATGATCAAGCGTGGAAAAAGCTATGAAGAGGTCTACAGATCCTTTCAGTGGAAGGTTCCCAGGCTCTATAACATCGGTGTGGATTGCTGCGACAAATGGGCCAGACAACGGTACCGCCTAGCCCTCGTTTACGAAAACGAAAAAGGGGCTACCGAAAAGTACACCTTCTGGGATCTTCAAGAGCTTTCCAACCGGCTGGCCAATGCCCTGAAGGCCCACGGCATTCAGCCCGGGGATCGGGTGGGGATCCTCCTGCCACAATGTCCCGAAACCGCCCTGTCGCACCTTGCCCTCTACAAGCTGGGGGCTATTGCCATCCCTCTGTTCACTCTTTTCGGACCGGAGGCGCTTGCCTATCGTCTGGAAAACAGCGGTGCCAAAGCCGTTATCACCGATACGGCCAACATGGAAAAAATTCTGGAGATCCGGAAGCGCCTCCCGGATCTCCGGCAGCTTTTCGTCACCGGAACCCCAGTGCCGGAGGAGGCAGCCGACTTCTGGAAGGCGCTTGAAAAAGGATCCCCTCTCTTCAAACCGGTCCGCACCCGGGCCGACGATCCGGCGCTCATCATCTATACTTCGGGCACCACCGGTCCTCCGAAAGGGGCGTTGCATGCCCATCGGGTGGTGCTGGGACATGTGCCGGGCGTCGAATTTTTTCACAATTTTTTCCCCAAAAAGACTGATTTTTACTGGACTCCGGCCGATTGGGCCTGGATCGGCGGGCTCATCGACGTGCTCCTCCCTAGTTGGCATCATGGCATACCGGTGGTGGCCTACCGGGCCAAAAAATTCGATCCGGAGCATGCCTTTTATTTGATCGCCAAATACGGGATCCGAAATGCCTTCATGCCGCCGACGGCCCTGAAGATCATGCGCCAGGTTTCCAACCCCCGCAGCCGATATGATTACAGCATGCGCACCATCGGCTGCGGCGGTGAAACTCTGGGAGAGGAACTTCTAAACTGGGGGAAAGAGACGTTCGGCCTGACCATCAATGAATTCTACGGCCAGACGGAGGTCAACCTTGTTTTGGGAAATTGTTCCGAAATCCTTCCGGTCAAACACGGCTCCATGGGAAAACCGATTCCAGGGCATCGAGTAGATATCGTCGATGAGGTCGGAGAGATTCTCCCTCCCGGTGTTGTGGGAGAAGTCGCCATCCACCGACCGGATCCGGTGATGTTTCTGGAATATTGGAAAAATCCCAAAGCCACACGGGAAAAATTCATCGGAGACTGGTCCTTGACCGGGGATCTGGCAAAAAAGGATGAAGAAGGGTATTTCTGGTATGTAGGTCGGAAAGACGATCTCATCACCAGTGCCGGGTATCGGATCGGACCGGCTGAAATCGAAGACTGTCTGCTCAAACATACGGCGGTCTCCATGGCAGGCGTTGTGGGCATCCCAGACCCTGTCCGAGGACAGATCGTCAAGGCGTTTCTGGTGTTAAAGCCCGGGGTCGAGGTGTCTCAGGTGCTCAAAGAGGAGATTCAAAATTTCATCAAGACCCGACTGGCGGCCCATGAGTATCCGAGAGAAATCGAGTTCATCGACGCACTCCCCATGACCGCCACCGGGAAGATCATGCGAAAAGATCTGCGCAAGAAGGGGGCTGAAAGGAGGTGAAGATCGAACCATCGGAGTTTCTGGAGGGGATAAACCATTAGAAAGGAGAAGAGGGATATGAAGATCAGACATGTTTGGATTTTTGCGATCGTGTTGAGTTTGTGCCTGACCACTGCTGCGTTTTCAGCAGACAAATTCAAATGGAGAGCGGGAAGCACCTGGACACCGGCCATCAATTTGATCGAGACGGACCGGTATTTCATCAAGATCGTCAATCAGATGGCGGGAGGCCGGTTAAGCATCACCCATCATCCGGCCGGAGAGATCGTCGGTGCGTTTGAGCTGTTTGATGCCGTATCAAAAGGCGCGCTGGAAGGCGGTTTCGACTGGCCCAGCTACTGGACCGGAAAAAATACGGCCTTCGATCTTTTAGGCTCCGTCAATTTCTGGTTTACCCCCAATGACTATTTCACATGGGTCTACCATGGAGGCGGACTCGAGTTGATCCGCGAGCTTTTCGGGAAATATAACCTCTATTACATTCCTACCGGCATGACCCCTTCGGAATCCGGATTCAGAACCAACAAGCCCATCAAGTCCCTGGCCGATTACAAGGGGTTGAAATTGCGGACTCCGCTTGCCCAGACCATATGGATCATGCAGCAGCTCGGCGCCAATGCAGTTAAACTCCCCGGAGGCGAAATTTACATGGCCTTGAAGCTCGGGACCATCGACGGCGCGGAATTCTCCAACGTTTCGGCGGACTGGGGTCTGAAATTCCAGGAAGTGACCAAATACTGGAATGTTCCCTGCTGGTTCCAACCCTCCTCCATGCTGGGTCTCATGATCAACATGGATGCCTGGAAAAAGCTTCCCGATGATATGAAAGCCATCATGGAAGAGGCCGGGAAAGCCACTGTATTATGGGCGAATGCCTATGGGAACTGGACCGATATCGCCGCCACACAGGAATTCCTTAAGAAGGGGACGACGGTTACCAAGCTTCCCGCAGAGGACCTGAAGAAACTGGAGGAATTGGCCGTCAAATTCATGGAAATGGAAGCGGCCAAGAATCCGGATTACAAAAAGATCGCCAAATCGATGATGGCCTATATGAAAGGCTATGAGGCCGTCCGCGACTGGCAGGGAGAATGGTCGTTCGGCCGCAATCCCACCGTTTACCCGAAACTGGACTAATTCAGGGTATAGAAAATTCCCTGGCCTCTTCCATTCGAGGCCAGGGATAAACTTTCGAGGAGGGGTTTACTCTTGCGAACATTAATTCGATTCATCGACGGCATCAGTGAATGGGTCGCTAAAATTGCCATGTGGTCGCTGTGTATCGTGACGGGAATCGTGGTGTTTGAGGTGGTGACCCGAAGGTTATTCCACCAACCGCATGTGTGGACTTATGAAATCATCACCTTTTTCTACGGCGCTCATTTCATGCTGCTGTCCGCCTATGCTCTCAAGAAAAAAGCGCATGTCGCTATCGATATTCTCTACAATGGGTTGACTCCGAAGACCCAGGCGGTTCTGGATGTAATTTCCTATACTATATTTTTCTTTCCCTTTTTATTTGTCCTTCTCAAGGTTGGGGCTTCCCTTGCGTCGGCTTCGTGGGCCACGGGCGAAACCACCTTGACCGCCAGACTGCCCATCATACTGCCTGCGCTGAAGACGGTGACACCGGTGACGGCGGCTATTCTCATCATTCAGGGATTTGCCATGTTTTACCGCCGCATCTATTTTCTGGTTAAAGGGAAGGAATTTTCATGCTAGATCTCAGTCCGGGGTGGATCACGTTCTTGATGTTTTCGGGATTGCTTCTCGGTCTTTTCATGGGGCATCCATTGGCTTTTATCTTGGGCGGGCTGGCCGTGCTGTTTGGTTATATCAGCTGGGGACCCCTGGCTTTTTTCACCTTTTCCAACCGCATTGTGGGAGTCATGGACAACTTCATCCTGGTGGCCATTCCTTTGTTCATCTTCATGGCCAATCTGCTCCAGCACTCCGGTGTGGCGGACAATCTCTTTTTATCCCTTCGCTATCTCATGGGTCCGGTCCGGGGCGGGGTCGCCATGGCCGTCGTAGTGGTGAGCACCATCTTCGCGGCCTGCACCGGCGTCATCGGAGCGTCGGTGGTAACCATGGCGCTGCTGGCCATGCCGATCATGCTCAAATACGGCTATGATAAAAGCTTCACCGCCGGAACCATCTGTGCCAGCGGAACCCTGGGGATTCTGATTCCCCCCAGCATCATGCTCGTTTTGATGGGAGATCAGACCGGATTGTCCGTCGGCAAGCTGTTTTTAGGCGGCCTCTTCCCCGGAGTTCTTCTTTCAATCCTGTATCTCGGGTATATCGCCATCCGGTGCGGGATCAATCCGAAGGCGGGTCCGCCTCTGTCCCTGGAAGAACGGGCGGCGGTGCCGGTCAAGAAGAGAATCTCCATGGCAGTGGTGAACCTCGTTCCGCCGACGCTGCTCATCCTCGGTGTCTTAGGAGCCATCTTTTCCGGAGTCGCAACGCCCACCGAAGCCTCCGGCGTCGGGGCCTTTTTAGCCCTGATCATGACCATTGCGTATCGGCAGTTCAGTTGGAAAATGCTCAAAGAAGTGGTCCTGTCCACCGGCCGGACGGTTTCCATGGTCATGATGATTCTGATCGGTGCATCCTGTTTTACCGGCGTCTTCATGGGAATCGGCGGCGGCCAGGTTCTCACCGATCTGATTTTTAATCTCGGCATGGGAAACAAATGGCTCATCCTGACCATCATGATGGTGATTATTTTCTTATTGGGAGCCCTCATCGACTGGATCGGGATCGTCTTCATCACCTTCCCCATCTTCATTCCCATCATTACCAAGCTCGGATTTGATCCCTTGTGGTTCACCATCTGCGTGAGCGTCAACCTGCAGAATTCCTTCCTCTCGCCTCCTTTCGGTTATGCCCTTTTCTATCTCAAAGGAGTCGCCCCGGAAGGGGTCACCACCGTGGATGTGTATCGGGGAATCGTTCCCTATTTAATCATGATGATGGTCGGACTGACGATCTGCATCCTATTGCCGAGTTGGGTGCTCTACCTGCCCAATCTGATCGATTGAGGATAACCCCATGGAAGAATTCACCGGCGTTCAGATCCAGATGCTTGCCTCCCTCGTGGAGCCGGACCGATTTTCCACGGGTCGGTCGAACCGGGAGCTTCATGTCCGTGACATTTCGGCACATATCGGGGTGCTTCCGGCCGGGATTATCTGGCCGGTATCCACCGAGGAGGTTTCCAGAATCTTAGAATGGACCTATTCGGAAGGAATGCCGGTCACCCCCTGGGGGGCGGGAACGAGCACGGAAGGAAATCCTGTTCCCACCACGGGGGGCCTGGTGATGGATTTCACCCGGATGGATCAGGTCCTCGACATCCGACCGAAAGACCTGCAGGCGGATGTGCAGCCGGGGGTGCTCCGAAAGGAGCTGAACCGCCGGACCGGACAATTCGGTTCCTTCTTTCCCCCGGATCCCGGCGCCGACGCCACCATCGGCGGCATGATCGCCAACAATGCTTCTGGTGTTCAGACCGTCAAGTACGGCGCCACCAAAGACTATGTCATGCGCCTGACCGTCGTCCTTCCCCAGGGAAAGATTATCCATACCGGTTGCCGTGCCCGCAAGTCCTCTTCCGGCCTCGACCTGACGCGCCTCTTCGTCGGGTCCGAAGGGACGCTGGGTATCGTGACAGAAGCAACGTTGCGGCTTGCAGGGATTCCGGAGCACCATCTGGCGGTTACCGTGACATTCGATAAATTGCAGGACGCTTCAGAAGCGGTCGCCGTGCTGATCGGTTCCGGGCTGGAGCCTGCTGCTCTGGAATTATTGACGCCCGGACTCATCGGTCTCATGAACCGGGAAAAAGAATTGGGCCTCCCCGAATGCCCCTCTCTCTTCTGCGAATTCCATGGGATCAGCAAAGGCGCTTTGAATGAAGCGGTAGGTGTGGCCCGGGAGCTCCTGGATGGGTGCGGGGCCACGGATTTCCGGTACGCTACTGAAGAAGGGAAGCGGAAGGAACTCTGGAGGGCCCGTCACGAAGGATGGGAAACGATTCACCGGGCCCACCCCGGTAAAGAAACACTCATCGTGGACGCAGCGGTCCCCATTTCAAGCTATCCGGAAATGATCCTCTTTTCCCAGGAGCTTCTGGATCGAAAAGGCGCCGTCGGTTATGTCTTCGGGCATGCCGGCGACGGGAACCTGCACGTCGTCTTGGTGGGAGATTTGAAAAACGAAAAAGAATGGGGGGTTCTGGAGGAAATCAATCGCGAGATCGTAACCCAGGCCATCCGTCTCGGAGGCACCTGCACCGGCGAACACGGAGTGGGCATTGGCAAGCGCCAGTTTATGAGTCTCGAACATGGGGAGAGCTACGCGCTCATGAAGCAGATCAAGCATCTCCTGGATCCAAAAGGACTCATGAACCCGGGAAAAATATTCTAAATTGAAATTCAGGATTGTGGAGAGTTGCCATGGCGACTAAAAATAGAATTGCGTTCATCGGGATGGGAACCATGGGAGTTCCCATGGCGCTCAATATTTTAAAAGCAGGATTTCCCCTCACGGTGCACAATCGGACTCGATCCAGGGAAAAGCCTCTTGAAAAAGCAGGAGCAGTCCGCGCTGCATCCCCGGAGAATGCCGCCGGTGGGGCGGATGTGATCATCACCTGTCTGAGCGACTCCCCGGACGTAGAGTCGACAATCCTGGGCAAGAAAGGAGTGATCCACGGAACACCTAAAGGCGCCGTCGTCGTTGACATGTCCACCATCAGCCCTTCCACCACGCGGCGCATCGGTGAAGCGCTTGTAAAAAAAGGGATTCGGATGGTGGATGCACCGGTTTCCGGGGGGTCCGAAGGCGCCAAGCTGGGAACGCTGTCCATCATGGCCGGAGGCGATGAAAAGGATTTCAATGCCGTTTTGCCGGTGCTCAAAGCCATGGGGAAGACCATCAATCATATTGGGCCCTTGGGCGCCGGCCAGATTACAAAGGCTATCAATCAGGTCATCATTGCAGGCACCTACCTGGGTGTCGCCGAAGGCATCGCCTTGGGTCTCAGGGCCGGCATTGATATGGAAAAAGCGCTCAAAGCTCTCGGTGGCGGTGCGGCGGCTTCATGGGTCTTGGCCAACCGGTCCAGGAATATGATCGAAAACACATATCCGTTGGGCTTCCGGGTGCGACTTCACAGGAAAGACCTTCACATCGCCCTAGAATTGGCCCGGGAAATCGGCGCCTTTCTGCCGGTGGGCGCTTACGCGGAACAGATGGAGACCAGCCTCTTGAACAAGGGCTACGGTGATGAAGATCTCTCGGCACTGGCCAGGATCATTCGGGAAGAGTCGGGCATAAAATAGATCCGGCTTTAATCTTTACCCGAAGGCGAAGATTGGATCGTCAATTACCAAACCGAAGGGGATCTCTTGAAAAATCGACAGCGTTTTAGGTTGAAAAGGATTTGAGAGCCTGCTCGCAGAGTTCGGCGATATGTTTTATCTCCACCTTCCCGCCCCTTTTGTCCATCCCGCCTCTCAATTGAAGGACACATCCGGGGCAGTCTGTAACCAGGATTTCCGCTTCCGATGCTTCCACATTGTCGAGTTTCTTTTTCAATATTTCCGCTGAGATCTCCGGAAAATCCACAGAATAGGACCCGCCGAAACCGCAGCAGACCTCTTCATCTTTGGATGCCGTATACGTGAAGCCTGCCGCGGAGATCAGGTCTCTGGGCTCTTTTTGAACACCCAATCCCCGGCAGAGATGGCAGGGCGCATGATAGGCAACTTTTTGATCCGATTGATTGAATATTTCCGGAGGAACCTTTAAGACGTTCATCATGTATGAGCTGAAATCGATGATCCGGCTGGTGAATGCTTCGATTTTATCAAGAGAATTTGCGTCCTGCTTGAAAAGGAGCGGATAATTGTGTTTGAGGTGAGATCCGCAGGAAGCACACAGGGTGATGATGGGGTCATCGGATCCATCGAAAAATGCCTCGATGTTTTCCCGGGCCACCGCCCTTGCCGTCTCTTCCTCGGCCGCCATCATGGCCGGAAGACCGCAACAGGTCTGCGCCTTTGGAAACCGGAGATCCACATCCTGGCTTTCAAGAATTTTCAAGAGGGCCTTCGCCTGGTCCGGATAGACGAAATCCACCGCGCACCCCACGAAAAAGGAGGCGTGATGTTTTTCCCGTGAAGGCTTCCGGTAAAGGGCTTCCCACTGGTCTCTGAAAGGCGTTTTTGCGATAACCGGCAAGGTACGAAAGCCATGATCCTTTTCAAAGAAGAGAGGAAGGTGCCGAATCACTTTCCCGTCCTTTGACAACGGTCTTTGGATCAGATAGGCCCGGCGCAGCAGAAAGTGAAAGAGTTTCCGATTCTTCATGACATGGGCCAGAAGCTGGTTTTTTGCCGGCTTTTTGCCCTGTAATTTTAAAACGGTTTGATAGGTTTTTTTGATCAGGTACGGCAGATCGATCCCCACCGGGCATACGACTTTGCATGCCTGGCAGTTGAGGCAGTTCTGGACAAGGGCCCGGTCGTTTTCCGAACCGTGATAAAAGAGCGTCAGAATCAACCCGATGGCGCCGATATAAACATGGCCGTAGCGATGCCCCCCCACTTTACTGTAAATGGGACACACATTGGCACAAGCCCCACATCGGATGCATCGCAGTGCTTCCGCAAAGATGGGATCCTTTGCCAGCTCCAGGCGCCCGTTATCCAGAAATACGATGTGCATAATCTTTCGGCCGCCTGGAGAAGAAAGGGATTCCACGGCGCCTTTAATCCAGGTGACATAGGATGTGATGATCTGCCCGGTGGCGTTTCTGGGAAGGACTTTAAGAATTCTTAAGGCCGTTTGAATATCGGGAAGCAGTTTTTCGAGTCCCACCAGGGCCACGTGTACCCGCGGCAGGGTGGAAACTAGCCGCATATTCCCCTCGTTGGTGACCAGCCCCAGAGTGCCCGAATCCGCCAACGCGAAATTAGCGCCGGTAATTCCCATGTCCGCTTCCATGAATGCCGGCCTGAGCCGGGTCCGGGCGACCTTCACGAGGCGGTCGATATCCTCGGGGTCCTGCTTCTGCCGGGTCACGTCGGTGAAGAGGTCTCCCACCTGGTAGCGGGAAAGATGAATGGCCGGCAACACCATGTGGGAAGGCCCCTCGTGCCGGAGTTGAACGATCCATTCTCCCAGATCCGTTTCCGTTACATGGAACCCTTTTTTTTCAAGGTGGTCGTTCAGAAAGATCTCTTCGGCCGTCATGGATTTGGACTTGACGATCTTTTGAACGTGATTTTCCGCGGCGATACGGGCAATGATTTCATTGGCTTCTTTTGCATCTTTGGCCAGATGCGCCTGGGCGCCCGCGGCCTGGGCGTGGGTCTTAAAAGAAGCAAACAGGTCCAACAAATGGAGCACGGCCCCATCTTTTGTAGAGGCGATTTCATCTCGGAGCCCTTCAAAATCGACGCCTTCATAAACTTTAGGACGATTTTCCCGATACTGGGTGTTGAATTTATCCAGGGCCTGGCGGAGGAATTTGTCCTTGAGGGCCTTTTGGATCTCTTTTTTATAAGTCTTGATGTCCGTAGCGGTTTTGATCATCCGATCCCCCCTTTCATTGATCACGCCGAGGGTGCGGCAGGGTCTAAAATAAGGATGTGCAGCTCCTTGGGTCCATGGACTCCGATGGCCAGTACGCGTTCGATGTCCGCCGTACGGCTGGCACCGGTGATGAATGCCAGATACGCCGGCGCATCCTTTTTCAGGATCGCGTCGATCTTTTTTTCCATGGCCCACATATCCGCCTCGATGGTCGATGCCAAGACCACGGCGACGTGGGTCTCCACCAGCGCGGTGGCGAGCCGAACATCTTCCTTTGTGGAATCGAGAAAAAAAGACCCGGTTTCCGCAATCCCCCCGTCAACCACGGTAAAACCGGTATGAATTTTTCCCGCATGGTCCCGCAACGGCGGATCCAGCAAGAGCAGTTGCGCTTTTTCACAGATCTGCCTAAATTTGGCCCGTTGATCCTCGGTCAACCCGATGTCGGCGATGGTTTGCCCCCCTTGGTTTCGGGTAAGCTCGACTCCATACTCCATGGCTTCCTTGAGGCTCTCTATTTTTTTGACGACAGCCTGGACAGCCTGTGCTCTTTCCTTCATCTGATCGAGACGCGCTGCGGGGATCATCTCTCCTCCTGAACATATCGAAAACGATCTTTATCTGATAATGATTAGCCGGAAGGGCCTGTTGATGTCAATTGAAACCCATATTCCACAAGGAATTAAAGGTTGATTTTTAACACCCCTCCCGATAGAAAGGATCCTCCAGGCATCTCCATCAAATAAGGAACAGTAATGATTCCGGAAAGCCTCCTAAATGAGTTTATAAAGTATATCGGAAAGGAGAACGTCTTTTCCGAGGAAACCGATCGGGCAGTCTATTCCTATGACGCAGCGGTTTTAACCCCGGTGATGCCGGCCCTGGTAGTTCGGCCTCAAAACGGTGAAGCCTTGGGTATTGCCGTGAGGCTTTGCAACGAAAATCGCCTCCCGCTCACCGTTCGCGGAGCCGGCACCAATCTCAGCGGAGGGACCGTTCCCACGTCTGCGGACTGTGTCGTGGTCACCACCAACGCCCTGAACCGCATCCTGGAAATCAACGAGGCCGACATGTACGCCGTGGTCCAACCCGGGGTGGTCACGGCCACGCTTGCCGCCGCCGTGGAAGCCAAGGGCCTTTTCTACCCGCCGGATCCCGGCAGTCAATCCGTCTCTACCCTCGGCGGGAATGTCGCTGAAAACGCCGGGGGGTTGAGGGGCCTCAAGTATGGAGTAACCCGGGACTATATCCTGGGTCTGCAGTTCTTCGACGTCAACGGCAATCCGGTTAAAACCGGCGCGAAAACCGTCAAGTGTGCCACCGGGTACAACCTGACCGGTCTGATGGTTGGTTCCGAAGGCACACTGGGCGTCATCAATGAAATCACCCTGAAACTGATTCCAAAGCCGCTCTCCCAGCAGGCCATGATGGCCGTGTTCGGCGAGTTGGACAACGCCTCTCGAGCGGTTTCGGCCATCATCGCCGCCCACATCGTGCCGGCCACCCTGGAGTTTTTGGACAATGTCACCCTCCGGGCCGTGGAAGCCTACAGCCGGGTCGGCCTGCCCACCGAAGCCGCCGCCCTGCTGCTCATCGAAGTGGACGGGCACCCGGCCCAGGTCCAGGAGGATGCCGTCCGGATCCGGGAAATCTGCCAGGGGCTGGGCGCCGGCAAGATCCGGGTGGCCGAAAACCTCATGGAGCGGGATAACGTGTGGCAGGCCCGGCGAAGCGCCCTCTCCGCCCTGGCCAAATTAAAGCCCACCCTGATTCTGGAAGACGCCACCGTGCCTCGGAGTCGCATTCCGGAAATGGTAAGAGCCGTCCGGGAAATCGCCCGAAAACACGATCTTCTCATCGGCACCTTCGGACACGCCGGAGACGGCAACCTGCATCCCACCATCTTGACGGACAAGCGCGATAAAGAAGAGTGGAAGCGAGTGGAATCGGCCATCGAAGCCATTTTTGACCAAGCGCTGGCTTTGGGAGGAACGCTTTCGGGCGAGCACGGCACCGGGATCGCCAAGTCCGGTTTTTTGGAAAAGGAAACCGGGCCAGCCACCCTTGAATATTCCAGGAAAATCAAGGCCGCCCTGGACCCCAACAACATCCTCAATCCCGGCAAGATCCTTCGAAAAAGCTAAGGACCGTCCCATGACCGACATGAAAGCACTGGCCCGGCTCATGAAAGAACTGGAGGACCAGCTCGTGGTCTGCATGCGCTGCGGCATGTGCCAGGCGGTGTGCCCGGTTTTCGAGCAGACCGGCCGGGAAGCGGATGTGGCCAGGGGAAAGCTGGCCCTTTTAGACGGCCTCATGCAGGAAATGTTCAAAGATGCCCGGGGCACCTATGAACGGCTCAACCGCTGCCTGCTTTGCGGTTCCTGCGCCGCCAATTGCCCCAGCGGCGTCAGTGTCCTGGAGATCTTTCTGAAGGCCAGGAGCCTTTTGACCGGATACATGGGCCTCTCCCCGGCAAAACGGGTTCTTTTCCGGGGCATGCTCGCCCGGCCGAAAACCTTCGACCGGATGGCGGAATGGGGCGCCAAGTTCCAAAAGCTCTTTACCAAGCCGGTCAACGAGGTCGTCGGAACTTCCTGCGCCCGGGTGATGTCTCCCTTGCTTTCCAACCGGCATTTCGTCCCTTTGGCCGAAAAATCCTTTCATAAAATACTCCCGAAGCTGAACGAAAATCCGAAAGAAGGCCGTCCCAAGGTCCTCTTTTATGTGGGTTGCCTCATCGACAAGCTCTTTCCCCGGGTTGCCCAGGATACGATCCGGGCGCTTAGGCACCACGGCGTCGGTATCGCTGTGCTCGACGGCATAGGGTGCTGCGGCATCCCGGCCCTTTCCTCGGGTGACTTGGAGACCTTCAAGCGCCTGGTCCGACACAACCTGTCCCTTTTTAAAACCACAGACTTCGACTATCTGGTCACCGCCTGCGCCACCTGTACCGCCACCATCAAAAAAATCTGGCCGGTCATGATGCGGCAGGCGGGAGAGCTCGCCCCGGAAACGCTCTCGGAGCTGACGGCCCTTTCGGCTGTGACCCTGGATATCTGCCAGTTCCTGGTGAACGTCGCGGGGGTCTCCCCCGGGGAAGCCTCCTTTTCCGGAGAAAGAGAGTGTCTGACCTTTCACGATCCCTGCCATTTGAAAAAGTCTCTGGGGGTCTTCGAGGCGCCCCGGATCCTTTTGAAGGCCAACCCGGCTTATCGGCTGAAGGAGATGCCCTCCTCCGACGGGTGCTGCGGTTTGGGAGGCAGCTTCAGCCTTTCTTATTACGAAATCTCCGGCCGAATCGGGAAAAAGAAGCGGGAGTCCATCGCCGGCACCGGGTGTACGACGGTGGCCACCGGGTGCCCGGCCTGCATGCTCCAGATTTCGGACATGCTGTCCCATTCAGGCGACAGGATCCGGGTGCGGCATGCCGTGGAAATCTATGCAGGGTCTCTTCCCGAAGCAGATCCTTTTGCCTGAACGCCTTCCATGACGTGCCGTCTGGATCCGGCCGGGGCATCGCGTCGAACCTTTAACCCCAAAACGGTCAAGATCTTCCTGGCGCTTTTTTTCGTCGTCTTGGGGATCTTCACCGTGCAGCTTAAGGAAAAAGCCCCGGCTCCCCTCTTTTTCCCCGGAAGGAGCCTGTAGCCCCGAACCCCCCGGAAAAAGGAAAGGCATTGCCCAAAGAGATCACCCACTGGACCCTGGCCGAGAAGGCTTTTTGCAAATTGAAACAGGATTCGCCCCTGAAACGGATCCTCGGGTCGAACAAAAGCCTCTTTCTTTGCGGTGCCGTGATCCTGGATTCACCGTTTTACGTCCGGTGGGGCAGGGATGCACTCCGGATCCGAGAGGGTTCCGAAAAGATCCACGACACCGCGGGAAATCCTTTTGCCTGCTTTCGGCCGTTATTGGAACCCCCGGCCGCTTTCCCGCCCGAACCCCTGATTGCCTTCCTTGCGGGAATCACCACCCACGTCTTTTCAGACGCCGCTTTCCACCCCTTCGTGTGCTACTACAGCGGCAGCACCCGCACCGATCTACAAAAGCTGCGGCGCCGGGCTCAATCCCGGCACCACACCCTCGAAAGTTACCTGGACGTGTATTTTGCCGCCAGGGGGCCTTTCCCGGTGAAAACCCTTTTTTCCGCCTTCTGCAAGACCCTGGAGATTCCCAGGCGCACCTTCATCGAAGGCTTGTCCCGCCTGTTCGCCCTTCAAGACCCGCTCCAGGCGGAAAAAGCGCTCACCTTCCACGCCGCGTTTCAGGCGCTTTTCCACCGGAGGGCTCTTACCCAAATGCTCCGGGCCGTAAACCGGGTTTTCAGCCAAAGATTTGACTGGGTCCTTTCCAGCTTCTATCCCCTTGAAAGGCTTTGCCCCCAGGCTCTTTTCCATCGGCCGATCCCCTGCCGGAATCCGGTCACCGGAGACTTTTCCGACCTCTTTATCCCCGCTCTTGAAGATAAAGCCCTCCACGGGATTGAAAGCGCCTTTAACCTTATCGAAGAACACCTCCATTCTGGAAAAGCCGCCCGGGGTTTTGCCCGCCTGGAAGGGCCCAACCTGTATACCGGCCTGACCGGACGCCGGCAGGCGGACATGCGGTATTTCGACAGCACCTGCAATCTCATGGACATAATCGGGGGATAACCTGGACCTGCCTCCCTTCCTCGCATCGGCCATGGCCCAGGGTGTCGTTCTCCTGCACGGGGCCTATATCCTCTTTGCCGTTCTCGGAGGGCTGCTGCTTTTCTGGCGAAGATGGATCGCAGGGCTCCACGTTCCGGCCGTCGCCTGGGCGGTTTTCATGGAGTGGGAGGGGTGGGCCTGCCCGTTGACCCACCTGGAGGACTTCCTTCGAAAAGCCGCGGGAAAAACCGGATCCTTGGCACCCTTTCTCGTGCGTCTCCTGGAACCCGTGCTTTACCCGGAAAACCTGACCCGGGAAGGTCAGAGGATCCTGGGCGCAGCCCTTTTGCTTTTCAATGCCGGAATCTACTTTCTGGCCTTCGTCCCTTTCAGCAAGGTTCTTTTCCGTGGAAAACGCTTCCGAAAAACCCCCCGTGACCCTTATTAACAGTCTCATCATTGTCTTTGCTTCGTCATTCCGGCATGCTTTTACCCGGAGTCCAGTCAAGGGTAACGATCTCTGGGTGCCGGATCAAGTTCGGCATGACGGTACTCTTTCGAGACGACAAATAAGCCGGCGGCACCTGCAGGCCATGTGCTGAAATTCGATCCCCAAGCGGCTTCAAAATCCGGCGCATTCATGGTATGAACCGAAAGGAAGAAGTGCCGGCAACCAAGGCCTCTTTTTATTCAAGGCGACGGAGTGAGACCATGAACTTCAAGCAGTACCAGATGGAAGGTTTCTATGACGAGCTGTTCGATACCCAGGGAAAGCCCCGTCCGGGGGCCAGGCTTTTGATCGATAAAATCGAATCTCTTTCCACGGAAAACCTCTTGACCAAGCAGCGGGCCGCGGAAACCAACCTGCTTCAGATGGGCATTACCTTTGCCGTGTACGGCAGCGATGAAGGCGGGGAAAAAATCTTTCCTTTCGATATCCTCCCCCGCATCGTGGAAAAAGCGGAGTGGAACCACATCGAAGCCGGGCTGAAACAGCGGATTTACGCCTTAAATGCATTCCTGGACGACCTGTACAACGAGCGGCGGATTTTAAAGGATCGGATTCTCCCTGAAGAGGTCGTTTTTTCCAGCAAGACCTACCGGAGAGAACTGGAGGGTTTTCATCCGCCGCGCCGGATCTGGTGCCATGTGACCGGCACCGATTTGATCCGCGATCGTGACGGGACCTTCTATGTCCTGGAGGACAATTTGCGCTGTCCATCGGGCGTCTCCTACGTACTGGAGAACCGCCAGGTCCTGAAGCGGACCTTTCCAGAGGTTTTCGAAGCCTCCAACGTCCGGCCCGTGGACGATTACCCCAACCGCCTCCTGGATCTTTTGGAGCACCTGGCGCCTGAAACCGTTTCCGCCCCCACCATCGCCGTTCTCACGCCGGGCACTTACAACTCAGCCTATTTTGAGCATTCCTTCCTGGCGCGCCAGATGGGCGTCGAGCTGGTGGAAGGCCGGGATCTATTGGTCCGGGACGGATTCGTACACATGCAGACGACCCGGGGGCTTCAGCAGGTGGACGTGCTCTATCGCCGCATCGACGATGACTTCATCGACCCGACGGTATTCAGGCCGGACTCGCTGCTTGGGGTCCCGGGGATCCTGCAGGCTTACAAAGCCGGACACCTGGCCATGGCCAATGCGCCGGGAACCGGTGTCGCGGACGACAAGGTGGTCTACGCCTATGTGCCCAAAATCATCAAATACTACACCGGCCAGGACCCGATCCTGCCCAATGTCCCCACGTATATCTGCTCCGATGCCAAAGAGCGAACCTATGTTCTCGAAAACCTCGACAAGCTGGTGGTCAAGGCCGCCAACGAGTCTGGGGGCTACGGGATGCTCGTGGGGCCCCATGCCTCTGCGGCCGAGCGGGAAAAATTTTCGGAGTTGATCGTCCAAAACCCGAGAAACTACATGGCGCAGCCCACGGTGGCGCTGTCCCGGGCGCCGACGATCACCGACGACAGGATCGAGGGGCGGCATGTCGATTTGCGGCCTTACATCCTTTATGCGAAGGAGATCTATGTGCTGCCCGGAGGACTGACACGGGTGGCCCTTCGGAAGGGCTCCCTGGTGGTCAATTCCTCCCAGGGGGGCGGCAGCAAGGACACCTGGGTGGTGGACCCGCCCCCGGAGGTTCAATGAGAACCCTTTTGTCATCGGGAGAAGGCCCATGCTGAGTCGCGTTGCCAATTCCGTTTACTGGATGTGCCGCTATATCGAACGCGCCGAAAATATCGCCCGGTTTATCAGCGTCAACCTGAACCTGCTTTTGGACATCCCCCTTGAAGAAAACCTGCAATGGGCGCCGATGATCGCCACCACGGGGGACCAGCGGCACTTCGAGGCGCATTACCCGGATTATTCGCCCGAAAACGTGGTTCGCTTTCTGACCTTCGACCGGCAATACCCAAATTCCATTGTCTCCTGCCTTCAGGCTGCCCGCGAAAACGCCCGGTCGGTGAGGGAAATCATTTCAACCGAGATGTGGGAGCAACTTAATCGCTTCTACATCGAACTCAAAGAGGCCGAAAATTCAGGTTTTGCCAAGAACGACCCGAATAAATTTTTTCTCATGGTCAAAATGCGCGGACACATGTTCTCGGGGCTTCTTTACTCCACCATGAGCCATGGAGAACCCTGGCATTTCGCCCTCATCGGGCTGATGATAGAACGGGCCGACAAGACTTCACGGATTCTGGATGTCAAATACTACATGCTGCTTCCCAAAACGGATTACGTGGGAAGCGCCTTTGACAACATCCAGTGGGCCGCCGTCCTGAAATCCGCAAGCGCCCACGACATGTACCGCAAGCGGTTTCACCGCATCAGCCCTACCAGCGTGGCGGATTTTCTCATCTTCGACTCCGAATTCCCGCGTTCGATCCGGCATTGCGTGAGCCGGGCTTTTGAATCTCTAAACCAAATCACCGGATCCCCTTTTGGATTTGCCGCAAATCCCGCGGAGAAAACTCTCGGCCGCCTCATGGCGGATTTGAGCTACAGTGACATCGGGGATGTGATGAAAGCCGGGCTGCACGAGTATCTCGACGCTTTTCAGAGTCGACTCAATGAAGTCGGAGACCGGATCGGTTCCACCTTCTTCAGGCTGTCACCCGCGGAGGAGACTGCCGGATTTCAACAATGACCCTTTCTCGGGAACCTTTGCCGCAGGCTTGTCTTATCCAGGATTCATGAAAACGGCTTTTATGGCACAACCCACCCTAAGACCCTTTGGAGGTAAAAATTGACTTTTTGTCTTGGAATGCGGACCCATGAAGGAGTCGTCGGCATCGCCGACACGCTGATTACATCCGGCAACGAACTGACCCGGGGCAAAAAATTAAGCTGCATCACCCACGGAAAGGGGTGCTTTTTTCTTCTCACCTCAGGCCTTCGGTCGGTGCGCGACAAAACGATCACCTACTTTGAAGAACACCTGGCGCAGATTGAAGAGCCTTACGGCCGCATGTTCAAGGTAGTCAACGCTTTTTCCAAAAAGATCCGGCAGGTTGCGAAGGAAGACAAGGCCTTTTTGAAAAAAAACGGCCTCCGTTTTGATATCCACTGCCTCATCGGCGGCCAGATGCCCGAGGACCCGGGACACTCCCTGTACCTCATCTACCCGGAAGGCAATTGGGTGGAGATCGGAGAAGAAACCCCTTATCAAATCATCGGCGCACCGGGATACGGGAAGCCGGTTCTGGACAGAACCTTTACCAACAAGGATTCCCTCGCCTTTGCGGTCAAGGTGGGCTGCCTGGCTTTCGACTCCACGCGCATCAGCGCCACCGGCGTGGATTTCCCGGTGGATCTCGTCCTTTACCATCGGGACTCTTTCGAGATGATCGAATACCGCTACGAGAAAGAGGAGCTTGCCGATATTTCCACCTGGTGGGACAACGCCCTGCGCCAGACCATCAAAGAGCTTCCGGAGGAGTGGATGGATCGGATTTTGGCCAAACTGAACCTAGAGCGTCAGGATTGACGCCCGTGTTTTTCAAGATCTCCCATCACATCCGCTTCACCTACTCCGCTCCGGTGTTCCACGAACCGCACATCCTTCGACTGCGGCCCCGATGCGGCCCCTTCCAGCAGATCGAGCGCTTCGCCTTGACCCTTGAACCGGAGCCCGCGGGAATCCAGGATTTCCTCGATTCGGAAGGAAATCATGCCGCCTGTCTGTGGTTTGAAAACACCCGCGACTTTCTCTCCCTTTCCACCTTGCTTGAAGTCAAGACCCTGTGTGTGAACCCTTTTGCCTTTTTAGTGACGGACCCTGCCTTTTTGAAGCTGCCGGTCCGGTACGAAAGAAGGGAAGCGGCTGCCCTCTTGCCGTTTCTGGTCAAAATCGATTCCGGAGAAACGGTCAAGGCGTTTGGAAAAGCCCTGATTTTCGAGTCCAAAGGCAGCACCCTTGATTTCTTGTCTTTGCTCAACACCCGGATTCATCAGGATGTTTCCGTTGTGTTCCGGGGTAAAAGCCCCCCCAAGTCTCCCACCCGGACGCTGAAGGCCGGGCGGGGCGCCTGCAGAGACCTCGCCTGGTTGTTTATGGCCGTCTGCCGCAATGTGGGCCTGGCATCTCGATTCGTCAGCGGTTACCAGGAAGGCGATCCGGTGATGGACCAGCGCCATCTGCATGCCTGGGCGGAAGTCTTTATTCCGGGAGGCGGCTGGCGGGGTTACGATCCGACACTCGGCCTGACGGTTGCGGATCGACACATCGCCGTGGCCGCCAGCTCCCGGCCTGCGGGAGCCGCTCCCGTCACCGGCCGCTTCCGGGGCACCGGCGTCTCGGCCCGAATGAGCTATTCCATCGCGCTGTCCGCCCTACCGGAGTAATCCGGTTCCCGTCCTTCAAGCCTGTCCCATTTTTACTTGAATTACCCCACGTTTCAACGTAAGGTTATGGCCGTCTGTGTGATTAACAGCTTCACAATTGTCTTTACGTCGTCATTCCGGCATGCTTTTAGCCGGAATCCAGTGAACCGCAACTCTCTCTGATGCCGGATCAAGTCCGGTATGAGGTACGATTTCTAGACGATTAACAAGAGACGACCACTGTTGCAGTTGTGACGGTTCATGTTCCCAAAAAGGCGGGCCATGAGTCCTTTTTGCCCATGAAGGGTGCTCCTCCCCCGCATGGGCATTTTTTTTAACAAAACCGGAAAAGATCCAGATGCCCCTAAAATCCATCCCCAGACGTTGCGGGAGAAAAACCCTCGCCTTTTTCCTGCTGCTTCTGACCCTCGGTTCTTCAACGGCACCTGCCCAGACGCTTATCAAGGTCGGGATCTACCACAACCCGCCGCTGGTCTTTATGGACGAAAAAGGGATTCCCCAAGGGGTCTATGTGGACACCCTCAATGCCATCGCAAAGCAGGAGAACTGGACCCTGGAATATGTGTATGCCCAGTGGGTGGATCTTTTGGAAAAAGCGAAAAAGGGGGACATCGACCTTTTAACGGCCATCGCTTACTCACCGGAGCGGGACGCCTGGCTGGATTTTAACCGGGAGGCCTTTGCCGAACGCTGGGGCGTGGTCTATGCCCCGGCGGGCGCCGCCATCCGGGCCATGGCCGATCTGAACGGCAAACAGGTGGCCCTGGCCCGGAAGGACATCCATGCCGACTATTTCAGGCAGGCCGCCGAAGCCATGGGGCTGGAGCTCACCTTGATGGAGGTGGTGGGATACGAGGCGATGCTTAAAGCCGTCCGGGATCGCAAGGTGGAGGCCTGCGTGGTTTCAAACGGCTTCGGCAACGCCAACGCCCACCGATACCGCCTGGAAGCCACCCCCCTGGCCTTTAAACCCACCCCTCTGGGTGTGGCCTTTCCCCAGGGAAAGCACAGCGGCATCGCGGGGTCCCTCGACGCGTATCTCGGCCGATGGAAAAACGAGCCGGACTCCGAGTACCTCGCTTCCTACAAGCGCTGGCTCGGAGCGCCCCGCTGGCAGAAAAAACCCTTAGCCCTGACCCCGGAAGAGCATGCCTGGCTGAAGGCCCATCCCGCCGTCTCCGTGGCTTTTGACGGCTACTTTCCCCCCTACAGCTACCTGACGGCTGAAGGCAAGGTGGAAGGCTTTGCGGTGGATGTCCTGAATCGCCTGGCCGGCAGGATCGGCATCCGGATAGATATCCATCCAGTCTATCTCTGGAAAGACCTCTACGATGCGGCGGTTCGCAAAGAGGTGGATGTCGTGGCCACCATGGTTCAGCGCCCCGATCGCGAACAGTGGTTTTCCTTCACCAAGCCCTATGTTTACAAGTCCCTCGTGATCATGACCCGGGCCGACGATGCGTCCATCCGGGAACGGGAGGACATCGCCGGCAAGCGCGTGGCCCTGGTGCGGGGCTATCAATACGTGCCCAGAATCATCAGCGATTTCCCCACCCTCAAGCCTTACTATGTGGACACCATGCTCGACGGGCTCAACGCCATGGCCACGGGCAATACCGACGCCGCCGTCACCTTTTTCAGCGCCGGAAGATATCTCCAGACGACCTATGGGATCCCCGATTTGAAGTTCGCAGCTGTCTATGACCGGAGCAGTTCCCTGGAAAGCTTCGCGGTGCGCAAGGACTGGCCCGAGCTGGCCGCCTTGCTGGATAAAGCCCTTTTGGACATGGATCAAGCCGAACTTCAGGCCCTGCAGCGGAAGTGGAACAGCGACGAAATGCTTCTGGCAGAGCTTCAGGAAGACTTCTTAAGCCACGGTGAGAAGATCTGGCTGTTCGGTTTGGCTGCAGCGGCGGGCTTGGCGTTGTTTGCTTTTTTCGGCGTTTGGGCCTGGAACCGGACGCTGAAAAACCAAGTGGCCCTGAAAACCCATGCCCTGGAAATCGAACTGGACGAAAGCGCCCGGATGGCAAAAGCGCTGGGGGAAAGCGAAGAAAAGTTCAGAACCCTGGTGGAGCAATCCCCCCTGGGATTCGCCTGGCTCGACTCGAAGGGCCGGTATAAATACACGAGTCCTCGGTTTAAGGATCTTTTCGGCTATGCGCCTGAAGAGATCCCCACAGGATCCGAATGGTTCAAGAAAGCCTTCCCCGATCCACAGCTTCGTGACGAGGCCCTCAAGGCCTGGATCAAAGACCGGCGGCAAGCCGTTGTCGGGCAGGCCAGGCCGCGTGCCTTTACGGTGACCTGCAAGGACGGGTCTTGCAAAGAAATTCAATTTGTTCCCGTGACCCTTAAAAACCAGGATCAATTCGTGATCTACGAGGACATCACCGAGCGCAGGCGAGGGGAAGAAGAGCGGGAAAGACTTCGCAATCAGCTTCAGCAGTCCCAGAAGATGGAGGCCATCGGGACCCTGGCCGGCGGCATCGCCCACGATTTCAACAACATGCTTTCCGTCATCATGGGATACGCGGAGCTGGCCAGGGAGCGCGTCGAGGATCCCGGGAGGCCCTCCGCCCGGGCCTTAGACGAGATCCTCAATGCCTCCAGGCGCGCCGCGGAGCTGGTCAAGCAGCTTCTGGGCTTTGCCCGGAAACAGACCGTACAGCCCTCGGTGCTGGACCTCAACCAAAAGCTCGAAAGCTCCCGGAGGATGCTCGAACGCCTCATCGGCGAGGACATTAACCTGGAACTGGTCAAAAGCCCCGATTTAGGGACCCTCCTCATGGACCCCTCCCAGATCGACCAGATCCTGACCAATTTGGCGGCCAACGCCAGGGACGTCATCCAGGATGTGGGCTCCATCACGATCGCCACCGAAAACGTGGTTTTAGACGAAGCCCATTGCAGCCGCCACCCCGAGTGCATCCCAGGCCCGTATGTCCTTTTGCGCTTTTCCGATACGGGCACGGGCATGGACGAAAAAACGAAAGGAAAAATCTTCGAGCCGTTTTTCACCACCAAGGAGGTGGGCAAGGGGACCGGCATGGGCCTGGCCATGGTCTACGGCATCGTCAAGCAAAACGGCGGATATGTCGAAGTCGAAAGCGAGCAGGGCCTTGGCACGACCTTTCGGATCGGGTTCCCGAGATATAAGGGGGAAGCGGCCCCGACGGAAGATCTCGCACCCGAGGCCTTCAAGAAGGGAGAAGAAGTCGTCTTGATCGTGGAAGACGAAGCCGAGATCCTCAATCTTGCCCAGAAAATTTTGGAAAGGCAGGGGTACCGCGTGGTCACGGCCCGGCTTCCCGACCAGGCCATCGCCCTTTGCGAAACGCAGGAGGTTGAAATCCACCTGCTGATCACGGACATCATCATGCCCACCATGAACGGAAAAGACTTAAGCGACCGGATCCGGAGGCTCAAGCCGAAAATCAAGACGCTTTTCATGTCCGGATACCCGAAGGACCTCATCGCCCAGCGCGGCATTTTAACGGAAGAAGTCTGTTTCCTGGAAAAGCCCTTTTCGCTGAAAACCCTCACCGACAAAGTCCGCGAGGTCCTCGACAGCTGAAAGGAGGCACCCGGCCCCCCCATGAAATCCATCAGCCATACCCAGGCCTTTGAAATTAAGATTCCTGTGGACGAGCTGTTTCCCCTGTTCAGCCCCGAAGGGGAAAAGCGTTGGGTGCCGGGCTGGGATTACGAAACCGTGACGGAAAATACCGGACTTTCCGAGGACTTCGTTTTTTTGACCCGATCCCATGACCACGCGGATACCGAGGCCATTTGGATTGTCAAAAGATATGAACCCCAAAAGCACTGGGTGCAGTATTACAAAATTGAACCCGGATTTAAACTCGGCGTCATAACCGTGAAGTGCGAAAAACGGGGACCTTTCAAAACCCGGGTTCGGGTGACCTACCAATACCAGGCCCTCACCCTCGCCGGAGAGCGCTTCATCACGGGCCTCAGCAAACAGGCGTACGACCTCTTCATCAGACAATGGAAGAAGTTGCTGCTCAATTATTTTAAAGACAGGGGGTAACAGAGGAGAAAGATGTCTCGAAATCCGTTTTTCGGAAATGCGTTTGGGACCTTGCTGTGTTTTATTATCGCCGTTATCTTCATCGCCTATATCCCTTACAAGATCCTTTCCCGCGGGGGCACCATTGCCATCGCCGAAATCGCAATCTTTAAGTTCTTGGGCCCTGTTTTCATCGTTGCCGGCTTCATCGGGTTTTTGCCGTGTTATTGGCGTTTTATTGTGGAAGCAAAGGGCTCGCCCATGCAGGGCAATTCTCAAAACCTGATCGTGAAAGGGCTTTACCGGCATGTCAGAAACCCCATCTACCTTTCGGCCTTTTTCATTTTGCTCGGACAAGCCGTTTTCTTTCAGTCCCTGCCTCTGTTTTACTATTTCTTGGGGTCGATCTTCATTTTCCACGGCGTCGTCGTTTTCATCGAAGAACCTTCCCTGCACGTTCAATTCGGAAAGGATTATGATCGGTACTGCCGGTCCGTACCGCGATGGATTCCCCGGTTAAGACCGGTCAAAAAAGGAGAACAGGCAAGACGTTGAATTTCAATCCAAAATACATCGAGGAATTGCTCGAAAGGGTCAATCGCAGCCCCTATCCAATGCATATGAACATGAAGCTTGTCTCCATCGGTTCAGACACGGCGATCATCGAGCTTGAAGCCGCAAATCGCCACTTGCAGCCCTTTGGGATCGTCCATGGCGGCGTGCTGGCCACCCTGATCGACACCGCCACGTTCTGGTCTGTTTTCCTGCAGATCCCGGAGGAAGCCGGCCTGGTGAACATCGATCTCAAGCTCAATTACCTTCTACCGGTGGGAAAGGGGCTGTTGAGGGCCGAAGGCAGCGCCATCCGGTGCGGAAAATCCATCAGCTACGCGGAAGCCAGGGTCTTCAATGACCGCAAAGAACTCGTCGCTCACGGAACCTCGACATTGATGACCCTTTCCGGAAAAGGGATTCACATGTCCAACCCGAAATACCTGGCCCCTGAAAACCCGGATGCAAAGGCTTGAAATCAAAGTTTTTTTCATGTCCGCTACACGGTCAACGTCATCGTACACCGGGGAATCCTTGAAGGCGAGGTCCAGTTCCTCGAAAAACCCTACTCGGTGAACTCCCCGGCCGGGAAGGCCCGCGAGGTGCTAGATCCGTGAAAACGCCTTCGTATCACCATCGCAGGCTTGGACAGGTGTCCATGAGGAGACCAACATGAAGACCAGCCCCGACGAACATAAAAAAACTACCCCGGAATACGGAAAAAAACCGAATCCACCCCGTCCCTCGGCCCATCTCCGGGCCTTGCTTCTTTTGCTCCTTCTTTTAGGGTTTGCCGGCCTTCCCTGGGGCGGGTGCCAAAAAACAGACCCGCTGACGCCCGAAGAAAGAGCCTGGCTGGTGCAGCATGACGGAAAGATCGTCGTGAACAATGAAACCGGATGGCCGCCGATCATAGACACCGACGAAGAAGGCAATACATTCGGAATCGTGGCGGATTTTCAGCGGCTTTTGGAAAAAAAGCTTCATTTCAAGTTCCAAGCGGACAAGTTGGACACATGGAAAAATTTCATGGAGAGATTCCGCAAGGGAGAAATTCATGTAAACAACAATCTTCAAAAGACACCCGAGCGCGCCGAATATGCCCTTTTTACAAAACCCTACATCGAGATCCCAAACGCCATCATTGTCCGAAAAGAGATCCAGGACGACCTCTCCTTGGACAAGATGCGGCCCATGAAAATCGCGGTGACCCAAAACTTCGCCATCCATGAGTTCATCAAAACCCATTACCGTGATCTCCAGATTGTGCCCCTTCAGGACGACCTCCACTGTCTCCTTGAAGTTTCGGCCAGGAATGTGGACGCCGCGGTCATGAATCTGGCCGTCGCATCCTATCTCATCGAGCAGAAGGGAATCGCCAACCTCCGCGTCGCCGGATACGCCCCGTATTCGAACGCCCTTTGTTTTGCTTCCAGAAAGGACTGGCCGATCCTAAACCGCATCCTGGATAAAGGGCTTGACCTCATCTCCCAAAACGAAAGAGACGCCATCTTCAGCAAATGGATCTCACTGGAATACCGGCCCTTTTATAAGAGAGGGATTTTCTGGGCCGTTGCCGGCGGCGCCGCTGCAAGTATTGTCTTGATCCTGATGATGTTTTTCGCCTGGAATCGAAGCCTGAAAAACCAGGTTCGACTCCGAACCCAAAACCTTGAAGCGCTCACTGCCCGATTACAAAAAGAGATCGACGAGCGCAAAGAAGCAGAGGAAGCCCTTGCCGACAGCAAAGAAACGTACCGCATGCTGGTGGAAAACCAGACCGACCTGATCGTCAAAGTGGATCCAAAAGGCCGGTTCCAGTTCGTCAGCCCTTCTTACTGCACCCTGTTCGGTAAAACGGAAAAAGAACTGCTGGGAAAAACCTTCATGCCGCTGGTTCATCCGGACGATCGAGAGGGCACCGCCAAGGCCATGGAAAATCTCTGTCGGCCTCCCTTTTCCGCCTACATGGAACAGCGGGCCATGACCAAAGACGGCTGGAGGTGGCTCGGATGGATGGATACGGCGGTACTCGATGAAAACAACGCCCTGACAGCCATCATCGGTGTGGGCCGCGACATCACAGACCGCAGACAGGCGGAAGAGGCGCTCAGGAAAAGCGAGGAACGGTTCAAAAGCATTTTCGAAGGCTCCCACGACGCCATCACCCTCACCACGGAAAGCGGGAGTGTCATCGACTGCAACCATCGCGCCCTGGAGCTCTTCGGCTTAAACAGCAAGGAGGAGTTCAAAAACCGGCGCCCGTCGGACTTCTCCCCCCCATTCCAACCGGACGGCCGAACGTCCAGGGAAGCGGCGGACAGCTATATCCGAGGCGTCACCCAGGGCGGGAAATTTGATCGATTCGAATGGGTCCACCGGCACACCACAGGAAAGATCGTTCCCACGGAAATCATCCTCAGCTCGTATGAACTGAAAGGGGAAAAGGTCCTCCAGGCCTCCATCAGGGATATCACGGAACGCAAGAAGGCCGAAGAAGAACGGGAGAAGCTGCACAACCAGCTCGCCCAGGCACAGAAAATGGATTCGGTGGGGCGCCTGGCAGGGGGGGTGGCCCACGATTTCAACAACATGCTGGGGGTGATCCTGGGCCACAGCGAGCTGGCCATGGAGCAGACGGACCCGGCCTCCCCGGTGCATGCCGACCTTATGGAAATCCACAAGGCCGCCCGGCGTTCCGCGGACCTCACCCGGCAGCTTTTGGCCTTTGCCCGGAGGCAGACGGCCCTGCCCAAGGTGCTGGATCTCAACGACACGGTGGCCGGGATGCTCAAGATGCTGCAACGGCTCATCAGCGAGGACATCGACCTGGCCTGGATGCCCGGAATAAACCTCTGGCCGGTGAAGATCGACCCGACCCAGGTGGACCAGATCCTGGCCAACCTGTGCGTCAACGCGAGAGACGCCATCTCCGGGGTGGGCAAGGTCACCCTCGAGACCGAAAACGTCTCCCTGGACGAGGCCTACCGCATGGATCATCCCGAGTGCGTTTCCGGAGACTACGTGATGCTGGCAATCAGCGACGACGGGTGCGGCATGGACGCCGAGACGCTTGCCAACCTCTTCGAACCCTTTTATACAACCAAGCAGGTCGGTCAGGGCACCGGGCTGGGGCTGGCCACGATCTACGGCATCGTGAAGCAGAACAACGGGTTCATCAACGTGTACAGCGAGCCGGGGCAGGGCGCCACCTTCAAGATCTACCTCCCCCGGGAACGAGAGGCCGTTGAGGCAAAAGAGGAGTCGGAGCCCGCGGCCATCCCCGCTGGGAACGAAACCGTGCTCGTGGTGGAAGACGAGCCTTCCATTTTGCACCTGGGTACGACCATTCTCCAGCGCTTCGGCTACACGGTCCTGGCGGCGCGCACCCCCTCCGAGGCCATCGCCCTGGCCTCAGGGCACGAGGGCCCCCTCCATCTTCTGGTGACCGACGTGGTCATGCCCGAGATGAACGGCAAAGAACTCAAGGTGCGCATCGAAAAGATCAAGCCCGGCATCAAGGTCCTTTTCATGTCCGGCTACACGGCCAACGTCATCATGCACCGGGGAATCCTTGAAGGCGAGGTCCAGTTCCTCGAAAAACCCTTCTCGGTGAACTCCCTGGCCGGAAAAGTTCGGGAGGTGCTGGATTTATAGGAAACAGCGTTGACAAAGCCCATCTTTAAACCTTGACATCTTGCCGAAGGTGCCGGATAGGGATCGTGAGGGTGACTTGAAAACTTCAGGGCTTTCACGAAAAGCCGCTGGGAGTCTGGAACATGTTAAAGGGTGAAATGCAAATCGAAATCCCGGATTTTTTCTTGAATGCCTGGCAGGAACTTGTGGATATCCTGGCTGAAATCATCGGCATTCCTGCCGCTTTGATCATGCGGTTAAAAGACCCTGACATTGAGGTGTTTGTTTCCAGCGACAGCGAGGGAAACCCCTATCATCCCGGAGACAAGGAGAAAGTCTGGGGTTCCGGGCTTTATTGTGAAACGGTCCTTAAAACAAAAAGCAGGCTTCTCGTACCCAGCGCCCTGGCGGATGACAACTGGAAAGACAACCCCGATGTCAAGTTGAGCATGATTTCCTATTTGGGATTTCCCATCTTATGGCCCGACGGAAAACCGTTCGGGACGATCTGTGTCCTCGACCGCAAGGAAAATCCGTATTCGGCTCTTTTCGAGAACCTCATTTTGAAATTCCGAAATCTCATTCAGTCGGATCTTGAAATCCTTTGCCTGAATCAGCTGCTGGGCGAAAAGAACAAGAGGCTTTCGGACTATCTCGCGGAACTTCAGGCCTTAAGGGGTATCGTTTCCATCTGCTCCAGCTGTAAGAGCATCAAAGATATCCATGGAACCTGGAAACCGGTGGAAAGCTATCTCATTGGGCATCCTGAAGCCGACTTCAGCCACGGCATTTGCCCCAAGTGCCGCAAGGCGCTTTATCCGGAATTTGAAGAGGGGTAAAAAGCTCTCAATGCCTTCTAAAATCGCCCTTGACATTTCCCGTCCCGCCCTGGCATTGAGCGCACTATCGTTCCTGGTGCTTTTAAAAACTAATGATTTCAGATTTTTGTCTTGTTTTCGGGCATCGGCCTTGATAGGCTGATCTCTGCCGAGAGGTGATCGCGTCGTTTTTGGGGTTCGCCTCCTTGGGCATCGATCTTTACCTTTCCCAACCCATCGAGAGAGGGAGCTGGAGGATGGCAGAGGAAAAAAGAAAGATCAATATCGTCAAGCCCGGAAAGCATTATGTGGGCCACATCGCCATCCCCTCAGCCATGTTCAGGACCCTCGATTACTTCAACCGACCCCACATGATGCGCCGGATCGACAACCAGACGACACTGGACAATTACATCCAGATCCACGATGTCGAGATAGCCATAGACGGAAAATGGCCGCATGCCCGCTTGGGGATTGCAAACGTTCGCGTCTTCGACATCATTTTCTTTTGGGACGAACTGGAAGACAGCGGCAACGAAAGCGAACGGAAGCGGGCGGCATCCTACAGCGCGGATTCCGGCCGTGCGGAACTGAACCGGGCGACGATTCTCACACCCATGTACGACAGCCAGTTTTACGAAATCGCCGGAGATTATTTCGGAAGGTTTAAAAGAGCCTTGTCCCAAAACTTCATCGCATTGAACAACGCCACGGTGGATCAAACCCATTTAGAACCCGATTCGGGCCAATGGGCCAAGAAAAGCATAAGCCTGCCGCATGGTTTCGTGGCAGTGAACATGAACTATGTGGACAGCTATTTCTTGAAATTTGAAGAATAACGCCGATTCCTTCCGATGTTATCGCGCGAAGCCCATTCAAATCCATCGCCCGATGGCATTTCCTTGTTCTCTTTGAAAGCCCTTCCATCGAGAGGTGTTCCATGGCGGATACCCAAAAAACCATGAAGGCCAGCTCCCGGCTGACGCTGTTCATCGGCCTTTTTTTCCTCATTGCCGGTGCCGTTGTGATCGTCATGGTCAATCTCTACATGCGGCGGCAAGCCCTGATGGAGGCCGAATCCAAAGCGCTGGAAATCCTGGACACCCGGTTGGCCATCCACACTTATTTCACGCATCAATTGAAACCCAAAATGTTCGAGTTCACCGAGGCCTTCCGGCCGAAAGAATATTTTGAACCGACCTGGATGTCGTCCACCTACGCCGTAAGGGAAATGGGAAAATACGCCCGTCAACTGGGAAGCAAGGAGTATTACTACAAAGAGTGCGCCATCAATGCCCGAAGTCCTGAAAATGAAGCCGATGGCTATGAAAGGGAGTTTTTAAAAAAGCTTTCGGCAGACGCGGATCTGGTTTCCCACTCGGGCTTCCGGACGTTTGACGGCAAGCCCTATTTCGCGGTTTTAAGGCGCGGAGAAGCGATGGAGGAATCGTGCCTGCGCTGCCACAGCGACCCCCAAAAAGCGCCCAAGGGATTGGTCGACATCTACGGGCCCAAACGCAGCTTTCATCGAAAAATCGGCGACGTGGCCCAAGCCATCTCCATCCGGATCCCGCTTTCCGCCGCCTATGCGTCCGCCGACCGCTTCTCCCTGGAGCTGTCCGGGCTGCTGTTGGCCCTGTTCGTGCTTCTTTTTTCAGCCCATTATTGGGTCACCCGACGCTGGGTCTTCAGGCCTTTGGATGTCATTCGTGAAAAAGCCCGGCTCATCGCCCACGACAAGGCGCGTGTCGGAGAAACCCTCGATCTTCCGAAAAGCCGGGAGCTGAAGGAATTCGCCGAGGCTTTCAACGCCTTGTCCCGAAACCTGCGGGAACACCTGGACCATCTCGACGATTTGGTCAACTTGCGGACCAAGCAGATAAGGGAAAGCGAAATGCGATTCCGTCTGCTTTTCGAAAACGCGCCGCTGGGCTACCAGTCCCTGGATCAAAACGGTCGCTTCATCGAGGTCAACCAAGCCTGGCTGAATCTTTTCGGGTATCAACGGGAAGAAGTCATCGGCCGGTCTTTCGGGGATTTTCTGCCTCCGGACTGGAAGGGGCACTTTCAAGAAAATTTCCCGCGGTTTAAAGCCATCGGAGAGATTCTCGGGATCGAGTTCGAGATGGTGAAAAAAGACGGGTCGCGGGTCACCGTTTCCATCGACGGGAAAATCTCCAAAGACGAACAGGGTCATTTTCTAAGAACCCATTGCATCCTCTCCGATATCTCCAACCGCAAAGCCCATGAAAAGGCCCTCATGGCTTCACGTAAAGAATGGGAGGATATCTTTCATGCCATCGGACATCCCACCATGATCCTGGATCCTCAACATCGCATCCTGGAAGCCAATCAGGCCACCCTCAACCTCACCCACAGTGCCCATGACCAGCTCATCGGAAAGAAATGTCACGACGTCTTTCATGCTAAAAATACCCCCCCGGGTTCCTGTCCCATGGAAAAGCTGCTGCATTCGGGCCGAATCGATACCGTTGAGATGGAGATGGAAGCCTTGGAGGGGACCTTTTTGGTGTCCTGCACCCCCGTTGTTGATGATTCGGGGACTGTCGTTAAAATCATCCACATCGCAACCAAGATTACCGAAAGGAAAAAGGCAGAAGAAGCGCTACAGAAAAGTGAAGAGCAATTTCGCTTTCTGGCTGAAAACATGGCCGACATCGTCTGGACTGCCGACTTGAACCTGCGCACCACCTATGTGAGTCCCTCCATACAGAAGGTACTGGGTTTTTCTGACAAGCAGCGAAAAAGACAAGCGGTTGAAGAAACCGTGACCCCGGAATCCCTGAAAAAGCTGAAGGCGTTATTTGCGCAGGAGTATCAGCGGGAAAAATCAAAAGAGGCGGATCCGGGGCGCTCCTTGACCGTTGAGGTGGAATATTACCATAAAGAAGGCCACACCGTTTGGCTGGAAAACACCATGAGATGGATCCGCGACGCCTCAGGAAACCCGATCGGAATTCACGGGGTTTCAAGGGATATTTCGGAGCGCAAGCGGGCCGAAGAAGACCGCATCAAACTGCAAAGTCAGCTATCCCAGGCGCAGAAAATGGAGTCGGTGGGAAGATTGGCCGGGGGAGTGGCCCACGATTTCAACAACATGCTGGGGGTGATCCTCGGCCACACGGAACTCGTCATGGAAAACCTGGATCCTGCTTCCCCGTTGCGTGCGGACCTCACCGCCATCCACAGCGCGGCCCAGCGGTCGGCGGATCTCACCCGCCAGCTGTTGGCCTTTGCCCGAAGGCAGACCGCGATCCCCAGGCCCCTCGATTTAAACGACACGGTGGCCGGGATGCTCAAGATGCTGCAACGGCTTATCGGCGAGGATATCGATCTGGCCTGGATGCCGGGGGCCAACCTCTGGCCCGTCAAGATGGATCCGGCACAAATCGACCAGATCCTGGCCAACCTTAGCGTCAATGCCCGGGATGCCGTCGGCGGCGTGGGCAAGGTCACCCTCGAGACCGAAAACATCACCCTCGATGAGACCTATTGTCAAAAACATGAAGGGTTCGTACCCGGGGATTATGTGATGCTGGCGGTGAGCGACGACGGGTGCGGCATGGACGCAGAGACGCTCAACCAGATTTTCGAACCGTTTTTCACCACCAAAGCGGTGGGGGAGGGGACCGGGCTGGGCCTTTCCACGGTTTACGGGATCGTCAAGCAGAACAACGGGTTCATCAACGTATACAGCGAACCGGGACAGGGGGCCACCTTCAAGGTTTACCTGCCGAGGACGGAGGAAATTGAAAAGGCCGAAAAAGAGCCGCTTCCCAAAGCCGTGGCCAAGGGTTTTGAAACGGTTCTGATGGTGGAAGACGAGGCGTCAATCCTGCTGTTGGGCAAGACCGTGCTTAAGCGATACGGTTATACGGTCCTGGCGGCGCCCACGCCCGCCGAGGCCATCACCCTGGTCGAAACACACGACGGCCCGATCCACCTCCTGGTTACGGACGTGGTGATGCCCGAGATGAACGGCAAGGACCTAAAGCGTCGCGCGAGGTGGTCACCGTGGGATCTTGGAACAAACTCCTCAAATGCCTGTCTCCGCCTTTCGCTGCCAGAAGGAGCATCCGGCATGATTGACGCCGCAAAATATGATGAAATAGAGACCCTTAAAAAGGGCACCACGGTGAGAATCAGGGCCATCAGGGCCAACGATAAAAAAAGGATTTCAGAAGCCTTCCGGAACCTGGAGCCCGAATCGATCTACACGCGTTTCTTTACGCCCAAAAAAACCTTGACGGATCAGGAACTCAAAGCCGCCACCGAGGTCGATTTCGAAAACGTCGTCGCCCTGGTCGTCACGCCCGGAGAAGGAGAGAGCCAGCCCATCATCGCCGAAGGCCGCTATGCCATCGTCGCGAATTCAAAGACCCCGCGCGCGGCGGAGGTGGCCTTCACGGTGGAGGAAGACTATCAGGGCCAGGGAATCGCCAGCAGCCTCCTGGCCCATCTCGTGCGCATCGGGCGAAGCAAGGGGTTGACCCAGTTCCAGGCGGAAGTGCTTCCGCGGCAAAATGCGATGCTTTCCGTCTTTGAACGCAGCGGGCTTCCCATGGAAAAAAGATATGAAGGGGGAACCGTGCAGGTCACGCTGTCGCTGGAAGAAAGCGACAAGGAATCGGAACCTCCCTGATCGACACCAGCTGATCCCGGCAAGAAGGCCAGACAGAGACCATGAATCAACGCGGTGCTTCATGAAACCTTACACCGAGAAACCCAGCCAGCTGCTGCCCTAGCTCCACGGTCGAATCCCATTTCCCCAATTGTGCGATCTCTACTTGTTGCGGTTCAGCGAGTTCGAGTTCTACCACGTGTACCGCAGCGCCGCCCCGCGACCATCCGCTGCTGAGACGCCTGCTTCGCGTGGTCCTGAACCTGGCAACGACGAGACGAACGTCTGAGAAGCCGATTTCCCGTGCGCGTCGAACGACACCAAATGATTTGACCTGACGGATCAGCCCTTCCGCCTTGTACACCACCGTCTTCTTTTTTAGGAACGCCATCAGGCAACCTGGTATTCCAAACAGTCCGGCCATGAAAAGGCTTATCAGGATACCCGGTATGGATATCAATACCTCTTTCCAAGTGCCTAACCTCACCAGTTCCACGAGGGCGGTCCCCAGCCAGTAAAGAAAACAGCCGGCGAAAAACAACATGAGGCTCCCGAAAATCTTGCCGACGATTTCTTGCCGATCAACGACCTCAAAGTTTCCCGTCTCCGTTATCCGCCAATGCACGCTCATGAGGCCTCTCCTTTACAGGCTTTGCTCCACTGTGGGTGCAAGGTGTTTGCACTTCCGCCCGAGGTTAAAAACTACATCTGAAAAAGGTACAAGTCGCTTTGCAGACGGTGTGGCGCTTTTGGGTCAAGCGCACCCCGCGGTCACTTATTCTGTGTGATGTTCGGACTTCTCGATCCAGGATTGGAGCGTTTCAGGAACCAGCATGCACGCCGCGCCGCTGTTCCAGACGCAGGCATCGCTGATATCGTCGCCGCTGGCAATGACCGAGACCGGACGGTCCATGGAAACCACGACAACCAGGATGCCCTCATGATTGGCGGTGAAACGAAGGGCGCTGTTGTACCTCGCGCCTCTGGAGCGGTCTTCCTTGGGAAGCCGGGGCCCGTCCAGCAGGCAGGCGAAGCCGTGAAGATGCAGGTCCCTCCCGATATGGAGGGCGCCGTCGACTTTGGACAGGGACTTGGCCAGGTCCAGATGGGCCGGTTTGCGTAAATCCAGGGGGTGCTCCAATCCCTGGCCCGAAAGGTTGATGGGCTCCTTGTTGAAGTCGATGACGAGGGTGCATCCGGTCCGTTGGATCTGGGTCCAATGGACGACGGCGCTGACGATCTTAAACAAATCATTGCCGTCCTCCGGGTTCAAATCCGTCTCAAGAATCGCCTCTTCCACCTGAACCATCTTGGCCTGAAAGGTCGTGGACCTGAAACGGCCGTCGGAGAAGCTGCAGACCGGACTTCCGTTGAAACGTAAAAACCCGTACGGACCATGAAAATCCGCCGAGAGGTAAAACCCGGGCATGGGGTCTGCGGCCACACCCATCACGACCTTTCCGTCTGAAACCAGCTTCCGGTCGGAATCCTCCACCGCCTGGAGCAGTTTTCGAACATGCTTGTAATCTGCCAGCCGGGGCCGATCCCTTTCCGGAAAACGGGCGATCATGTTCAAGCGGGGAAGGGTTTGGGGTTCGATAAAAATCAGCTCCCCCCGGGGAAATTTTTTCTCTTCAAGGGTGCGGGATATTTCCAGGAGGGCGTCGAGAAGGGGGTAAACCCGGATGGGCGTATCCCACCCCAGAAGGACGTTCATCTCGTCGATGATATAATCCCTGACGGCATGGGCTGCATATTCCCGAAGAAAGCTTCCGGAGATGCCCGTGTAGAGATCGGCTTCGTTGGCGATATCATGGGAGAACCGCCACGCCGCATGTTCAAGCCATCGTTCCGTGGGACCGATGCTGCACATGTTGGGATGATGATCCGTAAACCACATCTGATAGAAGACCGAAGGGCTTCGGCCTCCGAAGGAGATCAATCCGGCCAGATCGAGGTTTTTCACCGGAACCATGTGCCCGAAGCGCAGTTCCCCCCGGATTTCCTTGCTTTTTTCCCGCCACTGATCGGAATCCAGATACAGTTCCTTGAATTTGGGTTCATGACCCCGGAGCAGATTTTCAGGATCAAAGCAGTAAAGCGGGCCCTGGGAGGAAAGACAATAGAGGACCGCCGAACGGCTGGGGCCCGAAAAGCGGCAAAGCCCCTCACAGAGCCCTTCCAGGGTTTCGGTCACGCATTTGTAGGCAAATGTGGGCGGATTCACGGCTCTCCCTCATGAAGCTGACCGAAGAATAGGCTATCATGTTTGTCCGGCGGGCTCAAGGCGCCCCTGACTAGAAGCTGTCGGCCCGGAAAAAGACGCAAGCGTTTGAAAATCGTTGCAAATGAACGCGCCGTTTGCCGCCAGGGAGAAAAAATCCTTAAAGCTGATGCAGCAGCGCCGTTTTCAGGGCCTTCACGTGCCCCGAGAAGAAGTGGTCCGCGCCGGGAAGGATTTCAAGGTCAGCCGTCGGGTTCCACAGGGGAAGCATTTCCCGGATGCGCCGGAGAGGGGCCATCTCATCCCGGTCCCCCACGATCACGCTTTTCAAAGCCCGAAGGCCGGAAATGCCCTCAAAATCCATGAAGGCCGCCGGCGGGGAGACCATGACCATGGCGTCCACCAAAAGGCCTTGCATCACGGCCTTGGCATTGACCCATGCGCCGAAGGAATACCCGCACAGATGGACGGTATCGATGCCCGCTTCTTTTAAAAAAGAAACGGCAAAACGCACGTCCGTCTGCTCTTTTTCCCCCTGGCCATAGCTCCCCTGGCTTTTCCCCACGCCCCGGAAATTGAACCTCAACGTGGAAAAACCGCTTTCGGAATAGGCAAGGCGCACCGTCTCCACCACGAGGTTGTGCATGTCTCCGCCGTAAAGAGGGTGGGGATGGGTGATGACGGCCCCCACTGTCCCAGGGCGCTTCTCCATGAGCCCTTCGATTTTCAAACCGGACGCCAAAACGGTTATGGGCTTTTCCATGGCGTGCTTTCGGCTAATCAAAATGGTAGCGGTAATAGGCCGCGCAGGTTCCCTCGCTGGAAACCATGCAGGGTCCCAAGGGGTCCTCGGGGGTGCAGGGCTTCCGGAAAAGGGGGCACTGGGGCGGCGTGACGGCGCCCATGAGCACCTCCCCGCAGGCGCACCCCTTGGGCGGCTTTGATTCGGGGACGGATATCGAAAAGGCTTTCCGGGCGTCGAACCGGGCATAGGCCTTGCGGATCCCAAGCCCGCTTTGGGAAATGACGCCGATCCCGCGCCAGGAAGCGTCCGCCGGCTCGAAGACTTCATAGAGGATCTCTCTGGCCTTGGGGTTCCCGTCGGGCGTCACCACCCGGGAATAGGCGTTTTCCAGCACCGCCTTTCCGGTTTCCGCCTGGCGCACCAGAAACAGGATTCCCCGGCAGATGTCCGCCGGCTCGAACCCGCAGATGGCGCTGGGGATCCGGTGCCTGTCCACCACCGGCAGATAGGCCTTTTCCCCGATGATGACCGAAACGTGCCCCGGCAGGATGAAGCCGTCGATTTTGACGGTTTTGGATTGAAGGAGCGCTTCCAAAGCCGGCGGCACCAATTTGTGGGCCGGGACCACGAAGAAGTTTTTCAGCTTCCGTTTTTCGGCACTCAAGATGGCAGCCGCCACCGTGGGGGCCGTCGTCTCGAAACCGACTCCCGGAAAGACCACCTTTTTTTCGGGGTGTTTTTCGGCGATGGCGATGGCATCCAGGGGAGAATAGACCACGCGGACATCCCTTCCCCTGGCCCGCTGCTCCTGGAGGGACGTCCGCGTTCCTGGGACCCGGATCAGGTCCCCGAAGGTGGCGAGGATGACGCCGTCGATCTGCGCCAGAGCCAAAAAGGCGTCGATCTCTTCCTGGGCCGTGACGCACACCGGGCACCCCGGGCCCGAGATGAGCCGGAGGGTCTTTGGGAGCAGGGACCGGATTCCGGATCTGAAGATGGAAACGGTGTGGGTCCCGCAGACTTCCATGAGAGAAAGGTCCCGCCGGCTCTCCCGCCGGATCTGCGCCGTCAGCCTTTCAACCAGGTCCCGGTCCCCGAAATCAGGGATGCCTTCTTTTTGCATGGGCGGTCGTCTTTCCTTCATCGCGCCTTGGCAGCGGCGACCACGGCCTGACCCAGGGCGATGCCGCCGTCGTTTGAAGGCACCTGCGTGTGGGCATACACCTTGAACCCCGATCGGGCCAAAGATTTGAGGAATCCCTCCAGCAAAATGGCGTTTTGAAAAACGCCCCCGCTGAGCGCCACGCGCCGGATCCCGGTTTGTTTGGAAACCGCCTCGCAGACCCGGGTGAACAGGTCAATCACTGTGGCATGGAATTTTCCGCTGATCACCCCCGGGGAAACCGAATCCCGAAGATCCTTTAAAGCTCCCCGGATGATGGGGGCGGTGGGCAGCACGACGGGATTTCCCGGCGCCCACTGGACGTCATAGCCCTTTCGGACGCCTTCCGCCGCCGCCGTCTCCAGGGCCATGGCCGCCTGCCCTTCGAAGCGCACCCTGCAGTTGAAACCCAAAAGACAGGCCACAGCGTCGAAGAGCCTTCCCAGGCTGGAGGTCATGGGGCTGTTGACCCTTTTTCGGATCATCTGGCGGATCGTCCGGACCGTCTGCGGTTCCAAGGATTGAAGGACCGGGATCTCCCGGACGGGGAAGTCCTCCCCGAACGCCTCCATGAGATAGCTCAGCGCCATGCGCCAGGGCTCCCGGATGGCCGCCTCCCCCCCCGGCAGGGGAACGGGATTCAGGTGCGCCGCACGCTGGAAGGTCTTTTCGTCGGCCAGAAGCACCTCTCCGCCCCACAGGGTCCCGTCCGTGCCGTATCCGGTCCCGTCGAAGGCCAGGCCGATGACCGGGCCCTCGATCCGGTTTTCGGCCATGCAGCTGACGATGTGGGCGTGGTGGTGCTGCACCGCCGTCCGGCATGGCGCTTCCCGTTCTTCATTGGCATACCGGGTGCTCAGGTAATCGGGGTGCAGGTCGTGCGCGACGATCTCGGGCCTGATGTCGAGGACGCGTTCCAGATGCGACGCCGTTTCTTTGAAAAAAGCCAACGTCGCCGGGTTATCCAGGTCCCCGATGTGCTGGCTCAAGAAGGCCTGGTTTGCCTTGGTGAGACAGAATGTGGACTTGAGTTCGGCCCCGCAGGCCAGGACCTGGGGCGCTTCGGCCTTCAAAAAGACCGGCCTCGGCACAAATCCCCGGGAGCGCCGCAGCATCCGGGAAGCGCCAAAGACATGCCGGACGATGGAATCGTCGCTGCGCAGGTAGATGTCCCGGTCGTGGGTGAGGAAGAAGTCGGCGATTTGGGCCAGGCGCTCGAAAGCCTCCGCGTTGTCGATGGCGATGGGTTCTTCGCTCAAATTCCCGCTGGTCATCACCAGGGCCACGGCATCCGAATCCAGCAGCAGGTAATGCAGGGGGGTATAGGGAAGCATCACGCCGAAGCAGCGGTTATTCGGGGAAACCGCTTCGGCCAGCGGGTTCTGGCGCTTCTTCTTCAAAAGGACGATGGGCCGCTGGGTAGACGTCAGAAGGGCGGCCTCCTCGGGGGAAACCCGGGCAAAGGACGCAAGGGTCTCAAGGTCTTTGGCCATCACCGCGAAGGGTTTTTCTTCCCGGTGCTTCCGTTTTCTCAGCCGCGCCACCGCCTCGGGGGTGGCTGCATCCACCGCCAGATGGTACCCTCCCAGCCCTTTGACCGCCAGGATGTGTCCCTGTTTCAAAAGAAAGATGGCTTCTCGGATGGGATCGTCCGAGGGAATCCGGGAGCCTCCGGCGTCCTGAAGCAGGACCCGGGGTCCGCAAGCGGGGCAGGCGTTGGGCTGGGCGTGGAACCGCCGGTCGTTGGGGTCGTCATATTCGGCCTGGCACTGTCGGCACATGGCGAAATGCTTCATGGATGTGTTGGGCCGGTCGTAGGGGATGTCGTCGATGAGGGTGTAGCGGGGACCGCAGTGGGTGCAGTTGATGAAGGGATAGCGGTAACGGCGGTCCTGGGGGGAAAACAGTTCCTTCCGGCATGCGTCGCAGATGGCCGCATCCGGGGAAATGAGGGTCGATTTACGGGCGTCGGGACGGCTTGAGGCAATGTCGAAGGAAGTGCAGCCTGTCAGGTTCCCTTCTGAAACAAAAACGTGGGTGATGTGCGACAGCGGAGGGCTTGCTTCGGAAAGATCCTTGAGAAACGCTTGGAGGGCTTCGGGCCTTCCCTCCAGATGGATGGCCACGCCGGAGGCGGTGTTGGCGACCTCCCCGGAAAGTCCCAGACGATCGGCCAGCTGGTACACGAAGGGCCTGAAACCGACGCCCTGGACGATCCCCTCCACGCGGATGTCCCGGGCAAGGCGCTGTTCGTTCATTAAACCGGATTCCAGGACGAGGCGGAAAAGATCTTACGCCCCGCCGCCTTCCTGCTCCACGCGGGCGAGGGATTCCCGAAGCAGTTCCAGCGTCTCCCGGGCGGCCTGTTCGTCGATCTTTTGAATGGCAAAGCCGGCGTGCACGATGACATAATCGTTGACCTTGGCATCTTCCAGGAGCAGAAGGCTCGCCTTTCGCCTCACGCCGTCCACATCCAGGACGGCCATCTCATTTTCGATGCTCACAATTTTCGAGGGGATCGCAAGACACATGTGTCGTCCTTTGTTTGAAAGAGGCGCCCAGGCGCTGCAGCTCGGCCAGAACCTGTTCCATGACCGGCTCTATCCGGCTTTCGGTGGCAGGGGTCAGTTCGATGCTCAGCGTGTCGATGTCGGCCGGCTCCACACCCAGGATCACGGTATTTGGAACCGGCGTCTCCAGCGCCTGGCACAGGGTCAAGGCCTCCAGGAAATCGACCTGATGCAGGGAATTTTTAGCCCTCACCCGTTCCGGGATCGCCTTTCCTTCCAGGCGGTAAAGGGTGCCGGGTTCTCCTTGGTTCCGGATGGCATCCACCACGATGAGGTGATCGGCCTCTGAAATCACGCCCAGCAGGTTCAGCCCCAGGACCCCCCCGTCCACCAGGGAGACATTTTCCGGAAACGTGTACCTTTCCTTAAGGCGCTGAACGACTCGAACGCCGAAACCTTCGTCTGAAAAAAGGAGGTTTCCGATTCCAAGGATCATGATGCAAGGCAACGTCACGGCCTGTTTTTCCTCCCGGCGGCATGGGTCGCGGTGATCGCGGCCACGGTCTCGTAGCCGCGGCGCCTTGGGTTGAATGTAACACGGGTTCTTTGCGCTGGCAAGGATTCTCGAACCGTAAACACGCGCCGAAAACCAGGAAGCCGCCCCAAGGGTCAAGGCTCGGGGTTGGCCCGGGTTTCGGCCTGTTCCATGGCTTCCTGGGCCTTCCGGATCCAATCCGCTTCCTTGCTGTCCGGGTCGGGCTGCCCGCCGGCAATCCCGAAGATCAGGCTGGCCGGCAGCTTCTCTTTTTCGCGGGCTTCGGCTTCGAAACGGGTCTGGATGCGGAGGCAGGTTTCCCGGGATCGCTCCGGCGGAGATCCGATTAGAATCAGACCGAACCTCTGCCCGTCGAGGCGTCCCACCACGTCGCTTCTTCTCACGGTCTCCGTCAGGATGCGGCCCGCCAGCTGAAGGACGCGCTCCCGGGCCTGATGCCTCTTCCCCGAAACCTCCGGGTCGAACCGGACCTCCAGGAAGCACAGGGAAAAGGTCATGGCGTTCCTCCTGGACAGGCTGTGCTGCCTCTCGAGGGCTTCAAAGAAACCCCGGGCATTAAAGATCCCGGTTTCCTCGTCGATGAAGCATTCGGCGAGGTAGCACTGGGTGATATGTTCCAGCCGGTCGCACAGGATCGTCACGAGGTTGTGAAAAAACCGATTGGCCGTGCTGGGGTAGAGAAACTGAAGCCGCCGGATCATCTTCCAGTTGATTTGGAGCAGTTCCCCTTCCGTGGTGGCGGTCACGGTGGCCGAGCGGGGCACCCCTCGGAACAGGCCCATCTCCCCCACCACCTCCCCCAGCCGCACATGGCTGATGACCTTGTCTCCCGCATATTCCCCGCTGCGGTCGTCCGCCAGGGGGTTGATCACGTCCAGGTTTCCCGAAATGACGGTGTACATGAAATCGCTGGGATCCCCTTTGCGGAAGATGATCTCCCCCGGGGAAAACGGCTTCAGGGATCCGGCCAGGAAGATGTGATGAATCCGGGCTCGGGAGAGGCCTTTGAACAGGGGGATCCCTTCCTGGGGGTCTTTCCCCAGTTTCAGGCGTATCAGATCCCACAGGGTCACCAGTTCCACGTGGAGCATGAGGGAGGGAAGGATCAAAAGGTCCCCGGCCAGCGCCGAAGCCATGGTGATCACCATGAGAAACCCGAAGAGCGCGGTGGGCCCGAAATTGGACGCCATCAAGATCGAAAACCCGAAACTGATGGTGATGGAGGTGAAGACGATGGAAAGCCCCACCCTTTTGAGGGTCTCCCGGAGCGCTTTTTCATCGTCCAGGCTCTTCTTGAATTCCCGGTTGAAGCAGACCAGGTAGTGGATGGTGTCGTCCACCGCCAGCCCGATGGCGATGCTGGCGATGAGGCTGGTGGCGGCCGAAAGCGGGATCCCCAGCCACCCCATGATCCCGAAATTCACCACGATGGGGAATAGGTTCGGGACGATGGCGATCAGTCCCACCTTGAAGGACAAAAACAGGATGAACATCAGGGAAAAAATCAAGGCCATGGAAATGGACAGGCTCTTGACCTGGCCCCTGGTAAGGAGGTCGCTGCTGGCCGAGATGACCACCCCGATGCCCGTGACCTCCGCCGAGATCGATTCCGGGAGCTGCCGGCTCACGATTTCCAGAATCTGCTTCTTGATGGCCATGAATTCCCGGGAGCTGGAAAGATGCGTCAAAAGCATCAGGTTGGCCTTGGAAAAATCCCGGCTCATGAATCCGTAGAGCATGTCTTCGCCGAGCATGATCTTGTAATTGTTCAAGACCATCCGCACTTCGAAGCCCTGTTCCGGAAGGGTATAGTATTTGGGATCGAACCGGTTGAGGGCGTAGTGGGTGAGCTTCATGTAGTCGGCAATGGAGATGCTCTTGTCCACCCCCGGAAGCTTTTCCAGGGCCGCCTGGAGGCGCTCGATCTCCTTGAGCATCCGGGGATCCTCGAAGGTGTCTTCCTCTTTGGCGTAAAGGGCGACATGCACGGGGAAACTTCCCGAAAGGTGCCTGGAGATGTCGTAAAAGTGCCGGCTCACCGGGGCGTCTTTTTTGAAAAACTCCACGGGGTTGGTCTCCACCTGGACCCGGAAGATGCCAATGACGCAAAAAACCGCGACACCCCCCAGGATGGGCAGGGAGAGCTTCTGTCGATGGATATTGATGTCGGCGATCTTCCCGCAAAGCCAGCGGGCCGCCCGGGCCGCCCGGGTGCTTTCGAGGCCCTTGTCGCCGCGGCGCGGAACCAGGGAGAAGGCGGCGGGCAGGAAGATCAGGGCCATCGCCATGAGGATGAGGATCCCCGCGGAGGCGAAGAGGGCGAATTCCCGGATGGCCTGGATCCGGTTCACGAAAAGGGACCCCAGCGCCACCACCGTGGTGAGCACCGCCACCACCGTGGGAAGGGTCATGGTGGAAAAGGTGGCCAGGGCCGCGGCCGTAGGGGAGGGGAGGCGGTTCAGCGCCTCGGTGAACTCGGAGGTGATGTGAAGACAATACGCCGTCCCCACGGCGATGAGGAAAACCGGGACGATCATGGTGAGCATGGACAAAGGAACCTGGAGCATGGCCATGAGGCCGAAGGTCCAGACCATGGCGATCAGGACGCAGGCCAGGGGAATGAGCATGATGAAAAAGGTGGGATACAGGAAAAACAGGACCCCCGTCATCACCGCCAGGGTGAGGGGAGGAAGAAGATAAAAATCCTTCTGGGTGTATCGGGTCAGGGCGTCCGAGACGACGGGCATTCCGATCTGGTAGAGGCTCAAGTCTTTCGGGACGCTGTCGATGTAGGCCTGCACCTGGGAGATGACGGTATCCTTGTCCGCGTCCGTGTGCAGCACCAGGGTGATGGAGGTGGCGCTTCGGTCGGGGGAAATGAGGTTTTTTTCGAAAAGCGCGACAGGGGCGATCACGGCGGCAAACCGTTTCAGGTCCCATAGACTCCCCGCCTCCACGGCGGCCTTGATGTCCGGAAGGCTGATGACCCGTCGCACCCCCTTGATCCCGGCCAAATCCTTGGCGATGAGGCTTGCTTTTTCAAAGGTTTCCGGCTCGAGGATGTCTTTTCCCTTGATGACAACCCGGATGATTTCGTCGGATCCGAAAAGCTTCCTAAAGGCGGTATAGGTCTGGCTTTCCGGGAGGTTCTCCACCACCAGGTCGTAAATGGAGGTACGGATCTGCAGGCGGGGGATCTGCCAGGCGAAAAACAGGGTGGCCAGGGCCACGAGAAGCAGGGTGGCCTTCGGATGGTACAGGATCGATTCGACGCCGTGTTGATAGAGGCGGCTTGGGGCGTATCGGCCGGCCATGGGGCTCCGTTTTTCAGTTTTGGCCCGGGAAAAGGATTCAGTAAAAATCGCGGGCCGCCGAGCCGAAATCTTTACTCCAGATGGAATCGGATGTCAAATCGGTGCCAAGGGTCGTCAGGGGTTCCTCTGTGTTCAGGGCGCATCCAAAAGAACCCGGCCCCCCTGGGGCAGGGAGGCCGGGGGAGGAGGATCAATGCCGGTTACAGCGCCTTGATTTTGTAGACCTGGTTGGAATCCGGGTCGATGACATGCACACCGCAGGCGATGCACGGATCGAAGGAATGCACCGTCCGCAGTACTTCCAGGGGCTGCTTGGGGTCAGCCACCGGCGTGCCGATGAGGGCTTCTTCCACCGGACCCATCTTGTTGTTGCCGCAACGGGGTCCCAGGTTCCAGGTGGACGGCACCACGTACTGGTAATTCTTGATTTTCTGGTTCTCGATGCGGATCCAGTGCCCCAAAGAGCCCCTGGGAACATCGTTGAGTCCCACGCCTATGGCCTCTCCGGCGGGCCATTTCCAGGCCTGGTAGGTCTTGGTGTTTCCGCTTTTCAGGTTTTCCACCAGCTGCATGACCCACCCTTCCATGGCCTTGCCGATGGCCAGCGTCTCCAGGCCCCTGGCCGCGGTGCGGCCCAGGGTGGAGAAGAGCGCCGTGACGGGGATTCCCAGCTTCTGGCAGGTCTGGTCCACTATCGGCTTGAGTGTGGCGTGTCCCTTGGCATAGGCCACCAGCACCCGGGCCAGGGGGCCTACCTCGCACGCCTCGTTTTCATACCGGGGCGCCTTGAACCAGGAGTACTTCCCGTCGTCGGGCTTGTAGGTGGGGTTTTCCTGAAGCGGCTTGGTTTCCCCCTTGTAGGGATGCAGGGGAGACCCGTCCGTGTACCAGGAACGTTTGACATGTTCCGTGACGCCTTCCTGCTTGGCCAGGGCCGTACCCGCCAGATTCCGTTTCTTGATGACGCCGCGGGGCATGTAAAGGCTGTCCGGCTCCTTGGCCGTTTCCGGAAAATCGCCCCAGGCCAAAAAGTTCTGGGTTCCACCGATGGCGCCCCAGTCCTTGTAGAAGGAGGCCACCGCAACGAGATCCGGGATGTAGACGTTTTCGATGAATTTCTGCGTTTCCTTCCAGATGTAAATGAACTCCGCGATACGGTCCGGGGTCAGGTCCGCCACGCTGGTCACCCCCCCCACCACCAGGGACTGGAGGTGCGGGTTCTTGGCTCCGAAAATGGCGTGGAGGCGTGCGGCTCTTGCCTGGATGCGAAGGGCCTCCACGTAGTGGGCCGCGGCCATGAGGTTGGCTTCCGGGGGAAGCTTATAAGCCGGGTGGCCCCAGTAGGCGTTGGCAAAGGGGCCGAGCTGGCCGCTTTCCACGAAAGTCTGCAGCCGCTGCTGAACGGATTTGAAGTAAACGGCTCCGCCCACGTCGGCGCCGCTCAAGCTGTCGGCAAGCGCCGCGGTGGCCTTGGGGTCGGCTTTCAGGGCGCTGACCACGTCCACCCAGTCCAGGGCGTGGAGGTGGTAGAAATGGACGATGTGATCGTGCTGGAACTGGGCCCCGTGCAGGAGGTTGCGGATGATCCTGGCGTTGTCGGGGATCTGGACCTTGACCGCGTCTTCGACTGCCCTCACCGAGGACAGAGCATGGGTCAGCGTTCAGACGCCGCAGGAGCGCTGTACGAAGTGATGGGCATCCCGAGGGTCCCGGCCCTGGAGGATGAGTTCGATGCCGCGGAACATCTGGCCACTGCTCCAGGCATTGACCACTTTTCCGCCGGATACTTCCACTTCGATGCGCAGGTGCCCCTCAATTCGTGTGATCGGATCGATGGTGATTCTCTTTCCCATGAGGTCTCCTCCTTTATGATGCTGGAAAACGGGATTGCTTTTTCATTACGGCAAGCGCTACATCTCCTTGTAAAACGGCGTCATCTTGTCCCAGAAATCGGGTTCGCTGCATCCGATGCAGGGATGCCCGGCCTCGATGGGAAAGCTGGTCCCGTCATTGAACTTGGCGATGGGGCAGTTGTTGAAGGTCTCCGGCCCCCGGCATCCCACCTTGTACAGACAGTACCCGGCGGCCGCCTCCGGCGATCCGAATTCGGTGACGTATTCCCCGTTTTCGAAATGAGACCTTCTCGGGCACTGGTCGTGAATGGTCTTGCCGTAAGCAAAGAGCGGCCGGCCCAGGTTGTCTATTTCGGGAAGTTTTCCCAACAGGAGGAAATTGACGAGAGTCCCCACGAAGTTGACGGGATTGGGGGGGCAACCGGGGAGGTTCACGGTCTTGATCCCCAGGGCTTCGCCCACCGATTTGTATCCCCCCGGATTCGGCTTGGCCGCCTGGATCCCGCCGAAGGAAGAGCAGGCCCCGATGCAGATGACCGCGGCGGCCTTGCCGCAGACGTCTTTTCCGATCTCCATGAAGGTTCTGCCGGCGATCTTTCCGTAGCCGCCGCCGAACTTGGTGGCGATGGCCCCTTCCACCACGCAGATGAATTTCCCTTCGTATTTCTTGACCGCGGCGTGAAGCTGATCCTCCGCCTGCTGCCCCGCCGCCGCCATGACCGTCTCATGGTACTCCAGAGACAGGACCTCCAGGACCAAATCGTCGATGTAGGGGTATTGGGAGCGCAGAACGGCCTCGGAGCAGCCGGTGCATTCGGCAAAGTGAAGCCAGATCACCGGGGGCCGCTGTTTGGGCGCCGCTAACACTTCGGCCACCTTGGGAACGTAGGCAGAAGAAAGTCCCAGAGTGGCTGTGAGGAACGTGCAGTAGCGCATGAAGTCCCTTCTCGAGACGCCTCTTTTTTCCAATCCGTCGTAAAATACCTTTTCTTCCGTGTCCATTGGCACCTCCTTGATTTTAGTTCCTCCCTCGCTCAATTCTCGACATATGGGCCCTGGAGATGAAAAAAAACAGGATCGCCCTGGCGGCCGACCCGGAAAAACGAAAAAGACAATCGCGTGGACAGAAGAAAAAAAGCGGCGGAACTTGGAAACGCCTTCGGAGGGTTCTCCTTATCAGAGGGTGTCTTCACGATCCTCCACACAGCATCAAAACATCACGATCGGCATAAAATCCATAGTAAAAGATTCAACACTTAAGATCTATTCACATTCTGAAGAAAATTGCAATAAAAAAATATACTTATAAACCATCAAAAAAGATACGAACTTCTCCCATAAAACGAGGCTTTCCCCGGGAAAACCCTTGGCAACGCCCGGTCCCCGGAAAATGAAACGGCAGACATCTCCCCCGAACCCGTGCTGTTGGAACCCCAGGGTGCGGGAAAAGCCGTGTTCAAGAAGAAGGGCTTTTAGGGATGGGTTTGCCGGAACACGTCCAGAAAAGGAATTTTCAGGAAACAGGCCGGCGCAGGGGTACCCGGATCCCTGCCCGGGCAAGTCACTCCGCCGGCAGGCAAACAGGGCTTTCGTATCCTGCCTGCCTGGCATGCATGTCCAGGTGAAGGGTGGTCAGAAGCTCCAGGAGCGGGTAGACGGGATGGGCGATCTCCCTCAGGTCCACCGATTTGAGGTATTTCCCGCACCGATCACACCCATGCACCCGGTAACCGGTTTCTTTTTCGCTGAAAAAATAATGAAGACCGGCGCCGTCCGTATTCTCGCAGTGGGGGCAGAACAGCCGCCGGGTTTTCCATTTGTAAAGGCAGAAAGAGCAAAAGAAAAACCGCACCCCCTCTTCTTCCAAAACAGCCAGCCCCGGCGGGCTCCCGCAGATGGGGCAATATCCTTTTTCCCAGTCGGGCCGCCCTTTCAGGTGGACGGCCAGCTGCTCGGAAGAAAGGACCAGACTCGGAACCAGGCTGTGGTAGGCCAAAAAGCCGAGCATCCGGGCATCCGCACCGTGCCGTTTGGCGACGGCTTCGAAATAGGCATCCTCCTGGGACAAGAACTTTTCAAACAAAAGCGCGGGCTCGGGAAGGACTGGGCCCTCTTGCGCCGACAGGGCCTGGGCAAATTCGGCCCATTTCCCCGGGGTTTTTTTCGCGATGGAAAGAAGCGTGGAAAAGAGCTTGACGGCCGCGGCAACATCCACGGGAAACTCCGACAGGGATACCAGGGGAAAGCCGCCTTTCAACTTCGCCGAAAGCACGCCGGGCGCCGGTTCGTAAGGTGGGGGCGCCGTCTCGTTCTTGGAGGCCTCCTGGGCCAGGAAAACCTGTTCATAAAAACCAAGCATCTCCCGGTAGGCGGGAAGACGTTCTTTAGCCGATGCCAGCGCCTCGCGAAGCTGGGCCTGCGTCACCACGTACCGGGCCGTCACGTTGGCTCCTTTCTTCTCAATGCCGGGGTCGCGGAAGGATCTCTTGCCGAAGGATTGAAGCTCCCCGCTGCAGGCAGCGGGGAGGGCACTCGCTGTTGCGGTTCAAAGGCCTTGTGCCCTCCAGAAGGGCATGCGAAAGGGGAGGCGGGTTCCAGCCTCCCCTTTGCGGTTTCACCAAAAACCTGGAATCATCCAAGCGCCCGGACGAACCGGGTGACGGGCGATGCCATTTTTCTCAAGGCCACCTGTCGCGTGATGCCGGGGGAATACCCCGAGGCCACGGCGAACCCGTGGTAATTCTTGGGTTCGAAAGCCACCAGAAAAATCACCCGCACGTCATCGGGATCCAGGAGGGACGCCTTGGGAAACTTGGCCTGGACTTCCTTGAGGCGCGTCTTGGCCAACTCCAGCATCTCATCCCGGCCTCCGAAATTCATGGCGCCGGTGGGACAGGTCTTCACGCAGGCCGGCAGGAGGCCGTTTTGCACCCTGTCGATGCACATGTCGCATTTGGAAAGGGTCCCGTCTTCCGCTGCCCGCGGGATGTTGTACGGGCAGGAGTCGACGATCTCCTTGACGTTGAGGCCTTTGGTATTGGCCGTGTACAGGACCGCCCCCGTTGCCTTGTCCGTGAAGATGGCGCTGGGTTCCCCCGCCGTGTCCCGGCAGGGGGGTTCCACGCAGTGGCGGCACTGATCCGGAAAGAACAGCCAGCGGAGTTTGCCGTCGATTTCCTTTTCGCTCCATCGCACCAGCTTGTAGGTGATGAAGGAGAGATCCGCCGGATTCTGGTTGGAGCCGCGGTTTGCGGTTTTTTCCGCCGGCAGGTCGTGCCACTGCTTGCAGGCCACCTGGCAACCCCTGCACGCGGTGCAGACCGTCGTATCCACAAAAAATGACTTGCTCATCTAGATCACCTCCTTCTCATATTTTGACGATGTTGACCATGAAGGCCTTGGTTTCCGGAATCCGGGTGTTGGGATCCCCGGTGGACGGGGTGAGCAGGTTGGCGCTGTCCTCTTTTCCGGTTTCCGGCCACCGCCAGCCGAAGTTCCAGGGGAAGCCCACCTGGTGGACCATGGTCCCCGCGATCTTGAACGGCTTGAACCGCTCGGTCACGACGGCCGTGCACTCCAGGGAGCCCCGGGCCGACTTGGCCATGACCCGCTCCCCGTTCTTGATCCCTTTGAGCTTGGCCAGCTCCTCGCTCATCTCCACGAAGACCTGGGGCTGAAGCTCCAGCAGCCACGGCTGGGGCCGGGTCATGAGCCCCGTCTGCCAGTGCTCGGAGACCCGGTAGGTGGTGCCCACGATAGGGGTACCGCGGGTCGCAGGTGGCGAAGGCGTCCGCTTCCCCCTTGAAGACCGGGGCCGCGGGGTTGATGAGCTGGGCGTTCATGAGGTTCTTTTCCACCGGGCATTCCAGGGGTTCGTAGTGTTCCGGGAAGGGCCCGTCCGCCAGGCCCGGCCCGAAGATCTGGGCATGACCGTGCTTGCGCATGATAAAGGCCCATTTGCTCTTGGGATTGGGGCTGTCGAGGCTGTCCATGGGCGGCCAGCCGCCGTCCGGGACGTCGCCGATCCATTTGCTCGCCGGCCCACCGGATCACCCAGTGGTTCTTGTCCCAGGGCTCCCCGTTGAGGTCCACGGAGGCCCGGTTGTAGATGATGCGGCGGTTCACCGGCCAGCACCAGGACAACTCGGGATAGAGCCCGATGCCGTTGGCCGCATCCTTCTGGCCCCTGCGGGCCGCCATGTTGCCTTTTTCCGTGTAGCTGTTGCAGTAGAGCCAGTTGCGCTGAAGACGTGGACCCGTCAGCCTGCAGGAAGGCGAAGCTGGGAACCAGGGTCCCCTTCTTGTAGGTTGTGTCCTTGAGGGTCACGTCCTTGAGGAAATAGCCGTTGATCTCCTTGGCCACCTTGTGGGGGTCGTAGACGCCGTCGGTGGCGTAGTCCCACTTGAGGTTCTTGATAGGTTCCGGGAAGACCCCGCCGGATTGGTAAAGCGCCTTGATCTTGTCCGAACAGCTCCATGATGATGTCGCCGTCGGGCACGGCTGTTGCCCAGGGCTTGGGGCCCTGGTAACGCCACTGCATCCAGCGGCCGCTGTTGGTGATGCTGCCTTCCTTTTCCACGGAAGCGCAGGCCGGGAGCATGAAGACCTCGGTCTTGATCTTTGGCGGGATCCACCCCCGGACCTTTCCAGAAGGAGCCGGTCTCGTTGTCGAACAGGTTGACGTTGACCATCCAGTCGAGATTTGGCCAGGGCCTTTCGGATCTTGTTTGCGTTGGCTCCGGAGCAGGCCGGGTTCTGGCCCCAGGCAGAAGAACCCCTTGATCTTCCCGTTGTACATGGCGTCGAAGAGGTCGAGCCAGGAGTAGGGCTCGCCGTCGTCCACCTTGGGCAGCCAGTCGTACCCGAAGTCGTTTTCCTTGGTGGCGGTTGTCTCCGAAGAAGGACTTGAGGAGGCTCACCGAGTACTTGGGATAGTTCTGCCACCAGTTGGCGGACAAGGGGATCCTTGCTCACCGGGGTGCACTTTCATCAGGTAGTCGGCCAGCGTCGTCATGGACGCGGCCGGGGTCTTCAGATAGCCGGGCCAGATGTGGAACAGGAGGCAGTGGTCCGTGGAACCCTGGACGTTGGACTCCCCGCGCAGGGCGTTGACGCCGCCGCCGGCCACGCCCATGTTGCCCAGCAGCAGCTGGATGATGGCCATGGTGCGGATGTTCTGGGTTCCCACGGTGTGCTGGGTCCAGCCCATGGCGTACATGATGGTCCCGGCCTTCCCGGTGGCGCCGGTCGCGCCGTAGGTCTTGTAGACCTCAGTTCAGATCATTTTCCGGGGTTCCGGTGATCTGGGAGACCTTGTCCGGGGTATACCGGCTGTAGTGCTTCTTCAGGAGCTGGAACACGCACCGCGGATCCTTCAGGGTCCGGTCCTTTTTGGGAACGCCGTTGGCGTCCGTCTCGAAGGCCCAGGTCGTTTTGTCGTATTTCCGGGTCTTGTCGATCGTAGCCGGAAAAGAGACCGTCCTTGAAGGAAAAGTCCTTCCCCACGATGAAGGGGGCGTTGGTGTAGTCCGCCACATAGGCTTCGTTATACAGCTTGTTGTCGAGGATGTACTTGATCATCCCGCCCAGAAAGGCGATGTCGGTTCCGGAACGGAGCGGGGCGTAAGATGTCGGCCTTGGCCGAGGTCCGGGTGAATCGGGGATCGACGCTGATCAGGTTGCGCCCCGTGCTTCTGTGGCCTCCGTCACCTATTTGAAGGAGATGGGATGGTTTTCGGCAGCGTTGCTGCCCATGATCAGGATGCAATCACTGTTCCTGATGTCGATCCAGTGATTGGTCATTGCGCCGCGTCCGAACGACTCTGCCAGAGCCGCAACCGTGGCGCTGTGTCAGATACGGGCCTGGTGTTCGATGTACACAAGCCCCAGGGCCCGCATGCATGGCCTGGTAGAGCCAGCACTCCTCGTTGTCCAGGGCCGCGCTTCCCACCGAGGCGATGGCCGTCGGTCCGGTTGACCACCTGGCCCTTGTCGTTTTTCGCCGTGAAGGTGGCGTCCCGGGTTTCCTTGACCCTCTTGGCGATCTCGTCAAGGGCCCAGTCCCAGGAAACCGCTTTCCACTCGTTGGAATTGGGGGCCCGGTACATGGGCTCGAGCAGCCGGTTCTCGTTTTCCGCCAGCTGGTTCAGGGAGGCCCCCTTGGAGCACAGGGAGCCCCGGTTGATGACGTGGTCCGGGTCCCCCTCGATGTTGATGACACGGCCGTCCCCGCTCTTGGCTGTATGCACGATGGCTCCGCACCCCACTGCGCAATAAGGGCAGATGGTGGTGGTCTCCTTGGCGTACTTGGTCTTGAGCATCTGGGCGTGGGATCTGACCGGCGAAAGGTCAAAGCCCAGGCCGCTCACCGCAAGACCCGCTGCCGTGGCACCGGTGATCTGCATGAACTCTCGGCGTGAAACGTTCATAAGCCCTCCCTTCTTGTTCGATTGCTGTCAACGACGGTTCAAGCCGTCCAAATAGAACCTCCCTCTTTAACCGGTTTCTTTTTCATGGCGCATATAAGCGCCTTGGGAGTCCTCCTTTCTCCCCGGGCGCTTTCCGTCTGAGGCCTCATCCGCCGATGGCGGACATGGGGTCCGATACGGTTGGGGCGTTCGCACAGGACAGCCCGTGTTCCTGGGGCTTGCGACGGACCGCCCGGACCAGGATCCGGGAAAGCTCCACATCCGTTGCCCCACTTCGCAGGGGTCCCTTGAGATCCACCTGAAGGTTGGACAACAGGCAGACGCGCAGCTGGCCGCTGGCGGTGAGCCGCAGGCGGTTGCACTGATGGCAGAAATGATGGCTGATGGGCCGGATCAATCCGATTTCACCCGCGGCGCCGGGCAGGCGGTACCGCTCCGCCGGCCCATCGTTTTCCTCCCTGGGCAGGGGTTGTGGTCTCCCCACGGTTTCGATCTTCTCCAGGATTTCAGGCCCGAGCATCTGCTGCCCATCGACATTCATGCAATGACTCCCCATGGGCATATATTCGATGAACCGTATGAAATAGGGGTGATCGAGGGACAGGCGTGCGAAATCAGCCAGTTCGTCATCGTTGATTCCCCGGATGACGACCACATTGATCTTGATGGGATAAAATCCCGTTTCCCGGGCCAGGCGGATCCCCTCCCAGACGGCATCGAAACGATCGAACCCGGTGATCCGCTTGTATTTTTCACGCTTCAGGGTATCGAGGCTGACGTTGATGCGGCGGATGCCCGCGCTTTTGATCCGGTGGATCTGATCGCTCAAGAAGACACCGTTGGTGGTCAGAGAAATATCCGAAAGTCCGGGGAGGGTGCCGAGTTGCTGAAGGAAATCGTAAACGCCTTTTCTCACCAGGGGTTCGCCGCCGGTCACCCTGACCTTGGAAATTCCCAGGTCAACGGCGATGGTTAACAGCCGGAGGATCTCCTCGTAGGTCAGGATCTCCTCATGGGGCAGTTTCGGAAAGAAACCGTCCGGAACACAGTAGCGGCACCTGAGGTTGCACCGGTCGGTGATGGAGAGGCGCAGGTAGTTGAGACGCCGATGGAATCGATCCATCAACGCACGGGCCGGCAGTTCGATTAACGGTTGGATCGGCACGGCCTGGCTCCCTTGTTTTCGACAAGAACTGCTCGGGTTGGAGGGGCTGGCGAATACCCGTAGAGACTATCGCGGTCCCTGGAAAATGTCAAGGCCCATCAGGAATCTTCCTCGGCTTCCAGGGAATCCTCGTCAGCCACCTTAACCGAGGACTGGTAGCCGTTGAACACCTCTTTGTCGTAATCGTCGTCGATTTCCTCTTCGAGGAGTTCATCGAGTTCGGAAGGTTCCTCCTCGACTTCTTCCTCAGCGAGTCCCCATGCCCTGCTGCGTTCCTGGGCGATCAGATCCATGTCGTCGAAGGCGATTTCGGCGACACCCTTCTCCGCCGTGGCCAGCATTTCGATCACCGTATCGGCGATTTTCTCGGCATAGATCCCGATGGGGTAGAGATTGCGCGTTCTCAGGACCTCCAAAAGGGCCCGGCGGCCGGTCTTCACGGCCGCCTCCACCGAAGAAATCTCATAGGCTTCTTCGCACAAAAGCGAAAAGGCTTCCTTGTCCAGTTCGGCATATTCCTGGATCAAAAGCTGCTTTTTCTCCGGGTTTTTCAGGATTTGATATTTTTGTTTCATCCGGGATCTCCTTGGCATCCTTCTGAAATTAGGAACGTCTTTTAAACCACGGATCGCGGATCCTGTCAACTGCCAATGCGCATTTTTTGGCGACAGACGCCGGCACGCTCCGGTAAAAAGCTGTTGACCCCTGCCGGTGCAACTGCTAAAAAAAGCACTTGTGGCCGTGTGCCGGGAGGGATGGCCGAGTGGATTAAGGCGACGGTCTTGAAAACCGTTGAGCGAAAGCTCCGTGGGTTCGAATCCTACTCCCTCCGCCAGGGCCCCCGCGGGCTTTCCACCCCACCTCCTTCCCCATGGGGCGCGGGAATACCGGAGAGATGGCCGAGTCGGTCGAAGGCGCTCGCCTGCTAAGCGAGTATACTCTGAAAGGGGTATCCCGGGTTCGAATCCCGGTCTCTCCGCCACGCCTTTTCCTTCAACGGGCAGCGCCTTTGCTTTGCCGTTTTTAAAAAAAGCGAACGCATGCCGGACGGAAACCGGCATCCTAAGCGGAGTGCGGGTCAAGCGGAGGCGACTGCGCATCGTCCGGGGCTTGCTTCATCCCCAGGATGCGGAAGACTTCCAGGGGCGCCGATTTCCCTTTAACCGTTTGTGACGGGAGGTTTTCCACCTCGACAAACGCGGCAACCCTGAGGTAGGTTTCCCGGCTCAAGATGATCTCCCCCGAACCGGCAAGCCCGTTGAGCCTTGATGCGACATTGACGCTGTCCCCGATGACGGTGTATTCGATCTTGGTGTCCGAGCCGAGATTTCCCGCCACCAGGATCCCGGTATTGATCCCGATCCCGATCTTTCCGAGGATGGGGTTTTTTTCGCTGGCAGCCCCTAAAAATTCCTCTTGCATTCCCACGGCCGCCCGAACGGCCCTTTCCGCGTGGTCTTCATGGTAAATGGGAATCCCGAAAACCCCCATGACCGCATCCCCGATGAACTTGTCCACGTAGCCTCCATGCTTCAGGATGTGCCGGGTGGCGATCTGGAAATAGTCATTGAGGCATTCCACCACCGCCTCCGGGTCCCGGCTCTCGGAAAACCGGGTGAACTGACGCACGTCAGTGAACAGGATGGTGGCCTCCGTGTGGATCCCTTTGAGCCAGGACTCTTCGGGGTTGGCCAGGATGATTTCCAGCACTTCCGGGCTGACATAGCGGCCGAAAGACTGGGTGATGAGATACTTTTTCCACAGCTCCTTGGACATGAAGTTGAACGCCGAGGCCAAATCCCCCAGTTCGTCCTTCCTGACAAAATCGATATGGTGCCGGTAGTTCCCCCTGGCGATCTCCTTGGCGGCCACCACCAGCTTGTAGATGGGCCTGGAGAAGCTGATGCCGAAAAAAACGGCGATGGAAATGCCCAGCAGGATGATGAGCAGGCTCATCAGGATGAGGGACTTGGTCGCCCGGGCGGTCTGTTCCGCAATGAAATCCAGGGAAATGCCCACATGAACGTTGCCGAGCATGACTTTTTGAAAGGTGACGGGCTGGGAGAGGTTGAGGATGTTGGCCCCGGAAACGGACTGGTAGGTGTAGTAGGCGATGTCTTCTTCAGAGGTCACGGTGCTCCCCTCGGGAAAAGCCTCCATGGGGTTTCCGATGCGGTTCGGATCCGTGTGGGCCTTGATGATATCCGCGCGGTCCACGATGACGGCGTAAAGAACCCCCTCCACTGAGGCGGCTTCCTTGATCAGGGTGTTCAGCCGCACCATGTCATCGCCCAGAAGCGGGATCCGGGCGTTGTTGGTGAAATACCTGAGGCTGATTTTCCCGGTTTTGACCGTCTGAAGATACAAGGCCTCTTTTTGCCGGGAAAGGACCACGAAACTGAGGATCAGAACGGTCAGCCAGATGATGAAGGTGATGGCCAGGGCGAATTTCGCGCTGATGGGGATTCTCAGCCGGGAAAGCCTCTCTTTCAGCGTGATGGGCCGCCGCTTGATGCTGTCCTCGATATTTTCGGACAGGGAAGCCACCTGGAGGCCGTAGTGGGTTTCGATGGTCTTGAGGATGGCCGCTTCGGAGGCATAGCCCTCTTCCACCAGAATCTCCCCGAGCTTTTTCCCGGTGAGGCGCTGCATGTCCAGGGCCTTTTGGAGATGGCTGAGCGTGATGACCCGGTCCTTGAGGAGGGCCTCCCCCAGAAGGAGCTTTCCTGGATCGGAGGATTGGCGAAAAGAAGCCTTTAACCTTTTGATATTATTCATTTACATTTCCTTTTCGCATCAAAAGTGCCCCACACCAATCCTGGTCGCAAGCCGTCCAGATTCCGGAAAAAGGCGGCCGGCCGTAGCTGTCCAGGAATGGACTCATCTCCTGGCGGCGGAGCCCGGAGGCCACCAGCGCCCCCCCCTGCGCCGTGAGGAACCGAAGCCTGGGAGCCGCGTCCTTCAGGGTCGGCCACCGGAGGTTGGCGGTCACCAGCGCAAAGGACCCCTGGAGGGTCTCCACCGGTAGTGACGTCACTTCGACCCGGTCACCGATACCGTTGAGCCTGGCGTTTTCCCTCGCCTCGTACCGGGCGCAGGGGTCCGGATCGATCCCCAGTGCGGTTTCCATCCCCAAAAGGACTCCGGCGATCATCAAAACGCCGCAACCGGTTCCCATGTCCAGCATCCGCCCTTTCCCACGTCCTTTCCCGCGGGCAAGGGCCCCCATTGCCTTCTCGACCCCTTGAAGCGCCAAACGGGTTGAAGCGTGATCCCCCATGCCGAAGGCACTTCCGGATGCAAGAATCACCACCGTTTCGCCGGGTTGGGGACGGTAGGGTCGCTCGGGAGGCCTCAGGACGATACGGTCGGCAACCCGACGGATTCCCTGGACGGAGGGCTCCAGGAAAGAGCATCCCAGGCGGTAGGTGTATTGCACGAGGCCTTCATCGACAAGTTCCCGGACGGCCCTCCGGACGGCGTTTCGCTGTCGAGGATCCCGGACCGCCAGGCACCGCTCCAGGTCGGCGGCCGTCATCCTTTCCGGAGAGCGGGAAAGAAGACCCCAGATTCTCTTTTTATCCAGCCCGTTAACCCCCGAAGCGGCTTTCCGTTTCAAGTCAAAGCGGGTATTGAAGATCCCCGCCGCAAGCAGCGGGGAGTCTTCGACGGTAAGGTATCTTGTCATTTTCAGATTCGCTCGCTAAATCCCGCTGCCAGCGAAGCACTGCCGTAAGGTAGAACCAGCGGGGAATGCGCTCGCTATTGCGGTTCAAGGCCTTCTCGAACCAGGAGGTCCCGGTACCAGCAGGAAAACTCGTACATGCCTTTGAAGCGGTCGTCCCCGTTGACGATTCCCAGCGCGATTTCCAGGACCCCGCGTCCGTAGGCGTTGCTGTATTCGCCGGTGGCTTTCGTCTGAAGGAACTCCCTGACCAGCGTGGCTGTGGTGCGCCGGGTGGGGTCTTTTCGAATCTCGATGGGTTCTTTCGGTTCCTGAAAGGGATCCCACTGGTCATAGCCCTTTTTGAGGATATGCCGCCGGCGCCTTTCCGACATGCTTTCGAAAATGCTCCGTTTCCGCCTTTCTTCTTCCTCTGTTGCCCGACTCATGCCTTCCTCCCGTCTTCGGGCGCCTCGTCTTTTTCCGGGGTCGTCCCCAGGTACTGTGCATCGTACTCGGTCAGAAGGACCATGGAAAGGGGAACCAGCATCTCGTGAAGCCCTGAAAACCGGGTCTGGATCGCCCGGGCGATTTCCGCCGACAGATCGAACAGCTTCCGGTGAATCACGTCCAGGTTGACCGTGGGATAGGCCTTCCCCTCGAAGAAACCGGATCGCCCGCAGGTATGACTCACCCCCCCAATGGCCGTGGGAAGCCCGTAGAGGCGGCAGGTAGCCGGACGAAAGTCGTAAAGATCGCAGCTGTCCCTGTCGTTGAGTAAGGGGCACCGGATCCGCTCCGCAGCCATTTCCACCAGGATTTCCGTCTCCGTCTTCCCCGCCTCCCGGTCCCGGGAGGCTCTTTTTTTGAGCTGAAACGCCTTCCGGTCCGCGCGGTTGGCTTTTTCCAAAATCCGTTCCCGGGCCTGGCCCTCAAGCCTCCGGTTGAAGTGGTGATTCAGGTACAGGGCCTCCACAAAGGACAGATCGAACACCGCGTGACAGCAATCGGCGCACTTGAGGGTGCAGGTCACGGCCGTGGGGTATTCTTTCTTGACCCGATCGAAAGTGGCGTCGACGACGGCCATCAGGGCCTCATATTTTTCGAAGAAAGGGGAAAAATCAAACTCCATGTCAGAACTCCTTTATCTCGCCGGCGCCTTCGCCTTGAAGGTGGCGACGGCATGCCTCCGGTTTTTCAGTTTTGTTCCACGTGAAACAGTCCCCGCAGCCCAAAGGCCCCTGCCCGTGTGGGTCCGCTGCGCCTGGCCCCGGAACGTGTTCTTTTTATCATTTCCCGATGCAAAACCGGCTGAAAACCGTTTCCAGGACATCGGGCTTAAGGGTCACGCCCAAGATTTCCCCCAGGGCATCGGCGGCTTCGCCCACATCCATGCTGACGAACTCCGGGGACCTCCCGGAATACAGCCCCTGTCGAGCGGCTTGCGCGGCCTGCAACGCCCGATCCAGCGCCGCTTTCTGGCGGGCATTGGGAACGATGGGGTTTTCCAGGAAAAGCCCTTTCCCCCCGGAGATGATCTCGACCATCTTGTCTTTCAGGGCCTTGATGCCGTGGCCCTGCAGGGCTGAGATGCGCACCCTCGGCAGACCCTGCCACGCCTTTGGGATTTCGGGGTCCCAGTCCGGATCCCTCAAATCCATTTTGTTGAGCACGAGGATCGTCGGCTTCCCGGGGTCCGGGAGGCCGCTTTCCGGAAGCACCTCGGCCATGGGCCTGGCGGCATCCACCAAAAAGAGCAGCAGGTCGGCTTCCCGGATCTTTTCCCGGGTTTTTTCAACCCCGATCCTTTCCACCGGGTCCTCGGTTTCCTGGAGGCCGGCGGTGTCCACGATCATCGCCGCAAGCCCCCCGAGGTTCAGGGGCTCTTCCAGAAAATCCCGGGTCGTTCCGGGGAAAGGCGAGACGATGGCCCGCTCCCGCTGAAGGAGGCGGTTCATCAGGCTCGATTTTCCTGCATTCGGCAGGCCCGCAACCACCACGCGGAGGCCCTCGCGCAGGATCCGCCCCGCGCCATACTGCTTTACGAGGGGGATGAGTTCCGCCAGGACCTGCTTTTCCAGCTTTCCGGCCGCCGCTTCGGCCCTGAGAGCGGTTTCCGGCTCCTCCGGAAAATCGATGGCAGCTTCCAGCTCGGCCTGAAGATCCAAAAGCGCCTCCCGGCAGGTCTCAACGGTCTTGCTGAGGCCTCCGTGCAGTTGAGCGGCTGCGATTTCGAGGAAGCTCCGGGTCCTGGCGTTGACGATGTCGATGACGGCTTCGGCCTGGGTGAGATCGATCCGCCCGTTTAGAAAGGCCCGCAGGGTGAACTCCCCGGGATCGGCCAGGCGTGCCCCCTGGCCAAGCACCAGGTCAAGGATGGCCCTGAGGGCGGCCGGCCCGCTGTGGGAATGAATTTCCACCACGTCTTCACGGGTGTAGGACCGCGGGGCCTGCATGCAGACCATCATCACTTCGTCGAGGTCCCGCCCGGTTTCCGGGTCCAGGATCCGCCCGAGGTAAAGACGGTGGGAAAGCGGCCCCTGAAGGTCTCTTTGGCGGGAAGGCCGAAAGAGGGCGCCGGCAATGCCGGCTGCCTCTTTTCCCGATATCCGGATGATCCCGATCCCGCCGCTGCCCAGGGGTGTTGCAATGGCAGCAATGGTGTCAGAATCCATCTCCGTGCAACCCGTTTATGTCTTGGAGGACTGTTTTTTCTTGGGAAAAATGAACAGCTTCTTCAGGGCACCCCCGCCTTTGCTCTGGGTGCGCACTTCCTGGTCGTCTTTGAGGGCCAGATGGACGATCCGTCTGTCCGAAGCGTTCATGTCCCCCAACGTCACCGGTTTTCCCGTTTTTTTAACCTTTTCCGAAACCTTTTCGGCAAGCCGCTCCAGACTGATGCGCCGGTTTTTTTGGTATCCTTCGACATCCACGCGCACCCGGACCCTTTTATCGGTTTTCCGGTTGACGATCTTTTCCACCAGGTATTGGATGGCTTCCAGGGTCTGCCCCCGCTTCCCGATCAACAGGGCGCTGTTTCCTCCCTTGACGTTGAAAAAAAGCGCCTCCGACCCCGTTTCCACGGCGACCTGAGTCTCCGGGGTGATGCTCTCCAGGATGCGCTTCAGGGCCGCCTCTCCTGCGGCGGCAAGCTCGATTTCGCCAGGGTCTTCGCGCCGTTCCGGATGGGCCTCGGCCCCCGACTCCGGCTTGGCCTTCTCCTCCTCGGGTTCCCGGGGTTTTACCGGCTTGACTTCCCGCTTCGGCTCTTCGGCGAGGCTCGACACGGGCAGCGTCACGCGAATACGGGCCTTTTTCGATCCCACCAGGCCGAAGATGCCCGTGGAGCCGTAAGACAGGACGTCGTATTTGAGTTTTTCCTTGGGGACCTGGAAGGCCTCGCAGGCCGTTTCAACCGCCTGATCCACACTTTTTCCTTCAAATTCGGCAGCTTGTTTCATGAATCTCTCCGTCGTCAGGCGTTTTTTCGGGTCACGTAATACTGCTGCCCGATGGAGAGCAGGTTGTTGACCAGCCAGTATAAAACGAGCCCTGAGGAAAAATTGATGAAAATGACGGTGAAGACAATGGGCATGAGCATCATCATTTTCGCCTGGCTCGGATCTCCGGGAGGGGGTGACATCTTCTGCTGAAGCAACATGGTTGCGCCCATGACCAGGGTCAGCACCGGGATGCCGTAGGGGGGTTGCATGAAGGGGACCGAAAAACCGAAGCGGAAGAGGCGGTCCGGAGCGCTCAAGTCGGTGATCCACCCGAAAAACGGGGCATGCCGCAGCTCGATGGCTTCATACAGCATCCGGTACAAGGCGAAAAACACGGGGATCTGGGCCACCATGGGAAGACATCCCCCCAGGGGATTGATCTTGTAGGTCCGGTACAGGTTCATGATCTCCTGCTGCTGCTTCTTCTTGTCGTTTTTGTACTTTTCCCGGATCTCCGTCATGAGGGGCTGGAGCTTTTTCATTTCCGCCATGGATTTGTAGCTCTTGTTGCCCAGGGGCCACAGGAGGATCTTGGACAAAACCGTCAAGAGGATGATGGCGATGCCGTAATTGGGGAGGACGCGGTAGATCTGGTTCATCAACCAGACACACGGTTTGGCGATGAAATCGAACATCCCGAAATTGACGGCCTCCTCCAGTTCATAACCGGCCTCCTTGAGGATCTCCGTCCTCTTGGGCCCGAGATAGTAGCGGTATTCGAAGCGCTGCTCCCTCTGGGGTTCGAGGGCCAGGGCGGGTTGAACGTACAAGGCCTCTATCAGCCCGTTTTCTCTGGAAAAAAATTTCACCTGCCCCCCCTCGACAGGGGGCGGGATCGCCGCGCACATGAAATAGCGGTCCTCGATGGCCCACCAGTTGACCTTTCCCGGTGCAAGCGGCTTGTCCTTGATTTTCTTGACCTCGATTTCCTCCACGCTGCTGTTGATCATGGCGCTGGGGCCTTCGAACCCGTAACCGCCGCCCCCGTTTTGTTCCAATCGGCGGAACAGGGGGGCGGTCAGACTCTCCTTGAAGACGCCGCCGCTCTCATTTTTGAGTACCACCGCCAGGGTGAAGAGGTAATTTTTCGGCGAAAACGTATAGTGTTTTTCCACGACGATCCCCTCCGGGGAGCGCCACGAAAAAGACACCGTTTTATCCGTGTCGGTGACGCTGATGGCATCCCGGGGCGCATCCGACGAAAACACGGCGGAGTCGAATCCGACCAGGGTCTTTCCCTCAAAATCAAAAAGCCCGGCCCCGAAAGGCGAGGTTTCCGAAAAAAGCGTCTTCAAGGGAGACCCCTTTTCCACGCTTTCCCGGTACTGTTTCAACGTAAAGCGTTTCACGGCCGCCTTTGCTTCCGACAGCTCGATCAAGAAAAGGGGCGTATCAACGGTGAGGGTACGCGCCGGGCCACCGGGCGCCGAAGGCGTCGCCGGGACTTCCTTAGTCAAAGGCAGGGTCTTGGCTGCCGATTCAATGGGCTTTTGGGGGGCAATTTCCCCTTGGGGCGCCTGTGCGGCCTGCTGACCGGGCTGGGGCGGACGGTTGTCGACGAAAAAGATATTCCACACCAAAAAAATCAAAAAAGAAAGAGCGATGGCGATGAAGATACGGCCTTGTTCCATTGATGGCTCCTCACGGTCGATTGATCGACGAAAAAATGCTCGGCGGGGATTCTTCGCCTGCTGCTTTGTCCGGTCTGTGGATTTCCGGCACCGGATCGAAGCCGCCGGGATGCCAGGGATGGCACCGCAGCAGCCGCTTCATGGACAAAACGGATCCGGTGAAAAAGCCGTGCCGCGAGATCGCTTCAAGGGCATAGTCCGAACAGGAAGGATAGAACCGGCAGGCTGGACCCAGCACGGGCGAAAGAATCCACTGATACCCCTTAAGGATCCACAGGGGGATTTGTTTTACGAACGCGTTGATGGGTGCTCCGAAAGCTTGATAAAAAGCGTCTTCAATTCAGAAAACAACCGGGCCGAATCCAGTCCGGCCGTTCCTTTCTTCACGATGATATGGATATCCCAGGAGGCTCCAAGGCGCTGCCGGTTCAATCGGAAAAATTCCCGCACCAGACGCTTGATCCGGTTGCGTTCACAGGCTTTTCCGACGTGCTTGCCCACGGTGACGCCCAAACGGGACCCGTGACCGGATCCGGGAGCAAAAACCAGGGTCACATAAGCATTTCTGAGGGCCGTCCCGGAGGCCTTGAGTCGAAGAAAATCGCGGTGCCTGAGGGTCTGGTGGATCCTTGAAAAAGAACCGGTCCGTGGAAACGCCCCTGTCTTTGTCGGGCAGTGGGTTCCTCTACACGGAGAGGCGCTTTCTTCCACGCGCCCTGCGCCGATTGATGACGAGCCGTCCGGCCCGGGTGGCCATCCGTTTTCGAAACCCGTGGGTTCTCACCCTCCGGATCTTACTGGGTTGATAGGTTCTTTTCATGATTCAAGTCCTTAGCGTGTTCATCCAAATGTTGATTCCTCATAAAACTCTTTAATGAATCACTTTTTTTTTCTAATGTCAAGAACGAATCCCGATTATTCCGTCACTTCCAGCACATCGAATTTTTCGAGATGGAATTGGGGTTCCGGGTAAATTTCCACCGTCTTTTTCAAGCGCTCCTCGAGGGAACGAATGAGGCGGCTTTCTTCTCCGTGCAACAGCTCGGCAATCTCGGGGTTGACCTTGAGTAGGAGCCGCGCCCCCAGGCGCTCCCGATGCCCCTGGAGGATTTCGCGGTAAATCTGATAGCACATGGAGATCCTGGAAAGCAAATGACCCTCGCCGTCACAGTACAGGCAGGGCTCGCACAGGGTGTGGGTGAGGGATTTACGGGTGCGTTTCCGTGTCATCTGCACCAGCCCCAAATCCGATATGGGAAGAATATGGGTCCTGCTGCGGTCCTTTTTCAAGGCTTCTTGAAATGCCAAAAACACTTTTTCCTGGTGCGCTTTCTTTTCCATATCGATGAAATCAACGATAAGGATACCCCCCAGGTCCCGGAGCCGGATCTGATAGGCGATCTCCTTGACCGCCTCCAGGTTCGTCTTCAAGATGGTTTCCTCCGGGTTGTGTTTCCCCACAAAGCGGCCGGTGTTGACATCGATGGCCACCAGGGCTTCCGTATGCTCGATGACGATGTAACCTCCCGATTTCAACCAAACTTTTCTCTTGAGGGCCCTGGAAATGTCTCCTTCCAGATTGAACGCGTCGAAAATCGCCTCTTCCCCCTGGTAAAGCTCCACCGCTGGAATCAATCCGGGCATGGACATCTCGAGAAACGACAGGACGGATTCATAGGCCCGTCGATCGTCCACCACCACCCGCTCCACCTCATGGGTCATGAGATCCCGAACCGCCCTCAGGATGACGTTCAATTCCTGGTGGAGCAGGGTGGGCGCAGACGCGGATCTGAATTTCTTTTGAATGTTTTCCCAGAGTTTTTTCAAAAAAACCATTTCATAGGCGAGTTTTTCCGAATCCGCGCCTTCGGCGGCGGTCCGGACGATGTACCCATATTCATCGGTTTTAATCGACTCCATGACCGTTTTGAGACGGGTGCGTTCGCTTTCGTCCTCGATACGCCTTGAAATGCCGATATGACAGGAGTTGGGCATGAGCACCAGGAATCGCCCGGGAAGGCTGACCCGGGAAGTCACCCGGGCCCCTTTGGTTCCGAGGGGGGACTTGGACACCTGGACCATGATCTCCTGGCCTTCGGTCAAGAGATCTTCAATGTGTACGTCTTTCCGGAACGCGGGTTCTGCGGGCGCCTCCGTCCCCCTGTCTTCTTCGAAATCGGGCATGAAGAGGGCCTCGTATTCAAATCGGGCCTCTTCCATGACATCGTCGACGTAAATGAAGGCCGCCTGCCCGATTCCAACATCCACGAAAGCGGCCTGCATTCCGGGAAGAACGCGCTGGACCTTCCCCTTGAAGACATTCCCCGCAATGTCCCCGTTCCCTTTGCGTTCAATGAACAGCTCGGCAATGTTTCCGTCTTCCATGAGGGCAACCCGGGTTTCGAACTCGGCCACATTGATGATCAGTTTCTTAAACATCACCGCTCCCGTCATCGAGCTTGGTGATTCTTGCCCCCCTGAGGGCTTTTTCTGAAAGCCTGAAAACGGCTCCGATCCAGGGGCCGGGGCGAAGCATCTTTCCGGGTTGATTCTTCATTTCCACTTCGATGGTGCTAGGGGAGATCCGTTCCATGGATCGGACCATATCCTTTAATTCATAGGTTTTCAATCGGCCCTTTCGATCCGTCTGTTCCCAGGGAAACGCCAACGCCTCCTGGAAAGCCTCCAAGGCGCTCTCGTCGAAGACCGCCTCGTGGAGAACGATCCGGTAGCGTATCGTTTTTCCCGGCGGGTTCCGGATTTTCGCCGTTACGGGAAAACAGGCCCGGATTTCAAGGCCCTCCGGCAGTTTCCGGTTCAAGGCCTGCATCATCGCTTTTGGGGAAACCGGCTGCGTCAACCGAAGATCAAAGCGCTCTTTTTCACTTTCCATACCCACCGGGAGAGGATCGTCGAAGGAAACTTTCGGCTTGGGATGATATCCCCGGGAATAGGCGACGGGGATTTTGGCGCGACGGAGGGCCTGCAGGAAAAGCTTCACCATTTCCAGGTGACCGAAATACCGGGACGGCCCTGTCTTGGCATAAGCGAGTCGATAAGTGATGACCTCGGTATCCATTGAAAAAATCCGGCGGCTTTCTTTTTCCCGGTCAGAGGGCGGCTCTCCCTGAAGGGGAGCGATGACTTCAGGTTTCAGGACCTCGAAGTCGCAGACCCCGCACCCCTGGCATTCTCCCCCTCTGCAGTCCTCTGTTTTTTTTCCTTTTTCTGCCCGTTTGAATTCCTCCAAAAGGAATTCCCGGGTGACGCCCACGTCGATGGGATCCCAGGGAAACACCTCCGATAGGCTTCGGGCCCGCGTGGTGTAAAATCCGGGATCGATGCCGGTATCGCAGAGACTTTCCGTCCAAAGGTCGAACCGGAAACGATCGGTCCATCCGTCGAAGCGGCACCCCTTCCCATAGGCCCGAATCAACAGGCTGCAAAGCCTCCGGTCCCCCCTGGCCCACAGGCCCTCCAGGAGGCTGACCTCCGGATTCTGCCATTTGAATTGAATGCCCGGTCGGCATAGCGCCCGTTTCAGGAAAGCGAATTTTTCCCGGGACGCTTCCAGCGCGTCCTGGGCCGCCCATTGAAAAGGCGTGTGCGGTTTGGGGATGAAGGTGGCGACACTTACGTTGAGCTTCCCCCGGATCCTTTTTCTCTTCCCCTGGGGAGGGCTTGGATTCTGGAGCCGTTGGACCAGGTCCACCATCGCCCGGACATCTTCTTCGGTTTCAAATGGAAGCCCGATCATAAAATACAGCTTGATGACCTGCCATCCCAGATCGAAGGCGTTTTGAACCGTCTCGAAGATCTCCTTATCGGTGAGATTCTTGTTGATGATGTCCCTCAGTCGCTGACTTCCGGCTTCCGGGGCGATGGTGAACCCGGTTTTTCGAACCCGTCGGATCTGCTGCATCAACGCCGGCGGCAATGTCCCGGCCCGGATGGAAGGCAGCGAAACGGCCACTTGATCCCCTTCGCACCGGCTCATGAGTTTTTCCATGAGATATCGTATCGCCGTGTAGTCTCCGGAGCTCAAAGAGAGCAGGGAAACGTTGTCGTATCCCGTGGAGGCCAGGCTGTCCTGAATCCGTTTTAAAAGCCCTTCCGGAGACCGCTCCCGCACCGGTCGATAGAGGATGCCGGCCTGGCAAAAGCGACATCCCCGGGTGCATCCGCGGGCGATTTCGAGGCGGAGGCGGTCATGAACGGGTTTTCCATAGGGAACGACCGGATCGACCGGAAAAAGGGCCCTTTCCAAATCCGCCACCACGGCGCGTCGCACCACCTTTTCCGGGGACGCCTGCCGGGCGAAACGGGGCTTTAGGCGCTGAAACCCTAAATCATCGTAAACCGGTTCGAAAAAGGAAGGGATATAAACCCCTTCGATCTCCGACCACAGATTAAGGATCGTCTCCCGGCGTCCGTCCCCTTCGGTTTTCCATTTAAGCCACGCCTGAGACAGCTTTGCGATCACCGTTTCGGCCTCGCCGACGACGATGGCGTCGAAAAGATCGGCCACGGGCTCCGGGTTACACATGCAGGGACCCCCGGCGATGACCAGGGGATCTTGATCTTTTCTCTTTTTTGATAAAAACGGGATTTTCCCCAGCTCCAGCAGGTAAAGGACATTGGTATAGTTCAGCTCGTAAAGAAGGCTGAAGCCCAGGATATCCAGGGCATGCAAAGGGGTCTGGGTTTCCAGGGTCCCCAGCGGCTGTCCGGTCGCCAGAAGTTGCCGGGCCAAATCCTCGCCGGGGGCAAAAACGCGTTCGGCAAAGATCCGGGGGTCTTTGTTGAGGATATGGTACAGAATCTGAATCCCGAAATGGGACATACCGATCTCGTACACATCGGGAAAGGCCAGGGCCATGTGGAGTCGGACCTCGGCCGGGTCCTTCAGGCACCGGTTGATCTCGGTGCCCAAATACCGGCTGGGCTGCTCCACAAAGCCCAGGAGGTCTTGAAATGCCTTCGGTGCCATGCTATTGGGTTCCCATCAAAGCAAGGTTTTCGAAAAGCCCGAAGCCTCGGGCCTTTTCGGGTGGCTTTATAAATGAAAAAGGCCGCGTTGCCAAAGAAAAAGCTTCTCAAACGTCTTCCGGGGGCGCTTTTCGTCCTGCTTTTCCTGTTTTGGCTTCCCCCCTTTGCCTTTTCCACGGGCCCTGGGACTCTGGACCGGGAAACCCCTGTCGTCCATGCCGTGAAGCGGGTGGCTCCGGCCGTCGTCAACATCAATTCCGAACACGAAGTCCGCTCTCGTCGAAGCCCCTTTTCCGGTTTTTCCATGGATCCCTTCTTCGATTCTTTCTTCAAGGATTTCTTCGATCCCGGATTCGAGCGGCGATACAAGAGGACCAGCCTGGGTTCCGGGGTCATCATCGACGGCAAGCGGGGATTCATCCTCACCAACGCCCACGTGATCGCCCGAACCGGAAAAATATCGGTGACCCTCAAAGATGAGCGGGAATTCGAGGCCAAAATCGTCGGCGCGGATCCGGACTCCGACCTGGCCGTCCTCCGCGTCGACTCCCCGGAAACACTCCCTTCCCTTGAGATGGGAAATTCCGATGGCCTGCTCATCGGCGAGACGGTGATCGCCATCGGCAACCCTTTTGGCTTCAGCCACACGGTCACCACCGGCGTCATCAGCGCCCTGAATCGGAGCATCCGGACCGAAGACCGGGTTTTTTCGGATTTCATCCAGACCGATGCTTCCATCAATCCGGGAAACAGCGGAGGGCCCCTGTTGAACATCCATGGCGACCTGATCGGGATCAACACGGCCATTTATGCCAAGGCCCAGGGAATCGGGTTTGCGATTCCCATCAACCGTTCCAGGCGGATCGTCCAGGATCTTATCCGATACGGCGAGGTGGTGACCTCCTGGTTCGGTATCGTGGTCCAGGACCTCGACGAGCGGGTTTCCCGGTACCTGGGACTGACTCAATCCAAGGGGGTCCTGGTGAAAGCGGTGGAACCGGAAAGCCCGGCGGAAAAAAGCGGCCTCCAAAACGGGGATGTGCTTCTCGCCGTCGGGAACCAGAAGGTCTCATCCACCGAGGACTACCTGGCCGCCGTGAAGCAGGTCGCCGTGGGCGACACCGTTTCCTTGCGCCTTGTCCGTAAAAACCGGGAAAAGGTCCTTTCGCTCACGACGCGGGCCTATCCCTTGGAAAGGGCCGAGGCCCTGGCCCTGCAGCTCCTGGGCATCCGGGTGGAAAATCCGGACCGCCGTTCGGCCCTCCGCAATAGGGCCCGAGTCCCTGAGGGGGTCGTGATCACCCGGATCGATCCTGGGTCTCAGCTGGCGCAGATCGGCGCTCAACCCGGGGATATCATCCGGCAGATGGACGAAATTGCAGTGCGAAATGTAGACGATTTCAAGAAAGCCGTCGTCCAATACCGTCAGAAACCCTCGGTGGTGATTTTGCTGCAAAGGGGAGATCAAGGGTATTTCATCACCGTTAAGCTCTAGCGGTTCGTGGTTTTTGTCGGCGTCGTTCCCATGAAAAGGAGGAAGTCAATGAAGACACGCGTGGTGATGGCGGTTCTTTTGGGGTTCGCGGCGGCCCTTTTCCAGGTCTCCGGGGCCTTGGCCGGATCCTGCGGGCCGGGTCTGGTCTGGGTGCCGCCCCATACCACCCAAGACGGGGTGTGGATCAACGGATTCTGCCGCCCGGCCCACCGAAACGGTTTTGTCTGGGTGGACGGCTATTTCGGTCCTTCGAAGGTCTGGGTCCCGGGTTTCTGGAAGCCCGAAGGCCCGCCTCCTCCCGGAAAAGCATGGGTTCCCGGCTACCTCAACCCGAAAGGGGTTTGGATGCCCGGTTTCTGGCGCCCCCACCGGGTTCCCGGAAAAACGTGGGCTCCGGGTCATTTCAACCGGAAGGGGCACTGGGTTCCGGGTCATCATCGATAAAAAATCTCCCGAATGGGCCCGGACATCCGGGCGGGCTTATTCGGGAAGCATGACCGTCATCCCCTGCTGGACATTGCCTTCGGTGATGTCGCAGATGCTCAGTTTTTCTTTGACCTTGGTGGCAAGGATCTTCCCGGAAACCTCCACCTCCTGATCCAGGACCTCTCCGGTATTGGGATCCCGGAGGGTGGTCAGTTTTCCCACCTGAAAGGCCTGGCCCTCGGCGACGCCCTCCCGGGAGCCCCGGTTGATGTAGGCCTTCTTGCCCTTGACCGTGACGATGTCGCCCGTCCAGGGAATATCCCCCAGCTTCGAAATGAGAAACGCCACCCCGTCATCCACAGCCGCCTCGACGGCTTTTCCGGCGTTGGTCTTCTTGAACCCCCCGATATCGCCGGAAAACCCTCCTTTGGAGATTCCCACCGAAAGCCCGGTCTTCGTCACCTTGCCGTAGCATTTCTTCGAGGCCAGAACCTGTCCGGTACTCGAATCGATGATGTACATGACCGCATTGATTTCAGAGGTGCCGCCTCCTGCCCCGATCCGGATTCCGCCGAACCCGATTCCACCGCCGCCGCCGCTGGTCCCTTCGTCAAAGTGGGTGATGTCCCCCTTGACGAGCAACTGGGCGGGGGTCATCTGTCCGGTGACGACCTGCTTCCCGCCTCCGGCCGTCCTCCCGCTTGCCGCCAGATCCTGCTCGGCCATGGCCTCCTGACGCATGTCCTTTTCCCCCAGCACGATGAAATTTCCGGTGGCGTTCAGGCTGTCGGTGAGAACGGCGCCCCAGGCGTCCCCCAGGTCCCATTGCCCGTGCCAGCCGGAACGGTTTTCAAATTTAGCCACCATGATGGAATAGCGCATCGCTTTTTGTCCCGCCAAGCCGATGCCCGATCCAGCCAACATGAGACCGACACAACCGCCCAGCATCCATTTCATTCGTTGAGGCTTCATCGTTTCCTCCGTCACTGCTTTAGGTGTCCTGTTCGCCCTTGCCAAAGAGGCGTCAAACTCTCCCTGGCTCGGGCTTGTATTTTTATCCATCCTTGTTTGGCATCATAAGAAAGGGCGGGTCTGCTGTCAAACCCGAAGCGCCCAACCTTTCAGATTATCCGACAGGGCTCCGACCGGTCCTTCGGTCCGGAACCGCCAAGCTGAGATACCGGTTTCCTTCGGAAGCCATCAGCTTTTTTTCCACCATTTGGTTCAGGAAAGCAAGCAGCGGTTCCTCGGACAGCCCTTTGAAACCGGACAGGATTTCCTGGTGGCTGCGCACACGGTCGCAGAAGCGGTAGATCCTCCTGGAGACCCCCTGCAGGCGGTGAACTTGCGGCGCCGCGTCTCGCCGTCGCTGCCGGAGCATCAAAAACGTCCGTCCGTCCGAAAAACTCAAAATCGGTCCGGATCCCGGGTCTTCATGAAGGCGGGTGTAGTCTTTTTGCCACTTTTCAACCCGTTCTCGCACGGGTCGCCACAAGCGCTTTTGCAAAAGCCGATCCCCGCGATACCCTTGAATCATCAAGGGAAGCCTTTCGGCCAGCGCCTTGGGAAACAGATGCCGGTAATCCGTATGATTTTTCACCCCCTGGATTCCGAAACGGATTGGCGACTCCCAGGCCGGACTCCCCCGCCCGAGCCAGAAAGAAACGAGGCGCAAGGGGCGGAAAGGCGCTGCGAACTCCAGGAACCTGAGCGTCTCCGCGACATCCGTCGCGTCACTCCCTGGAAAATGAAGGATCAGGTTCGACCGGTTGAGGATTCCCAGGGCCTCACAGTGCTTTATGATCTCCAGGTTTTGAAGGGCGGTTGTTCCCTTGTTCAGCTTGTTCAGCAGCGGGGTGCTCAGGGCCTCGATCCCGATCTGGACTTCCCGGACGCCTGCCTTTTGCATGGCCTCCAATTGGCTGAAGGGCGTGTCGGCCCGAACCTCGCAGAAGAAGTGGTAGTCCTTCTGGTGAGAAGACAGCCTCTCGAAGAAGGCCCCGGACCGATTTAAAGACAAAAGGTTGTCCACAAGGGCCACGGAAAGGACCCGGTGCCTCTTGGTGAGCTGGTCCACTTCTGCGGCGGCCTGCAGCGGGTCCTTGGCCCGGTATCCCCTCCACTGGAGATTCAGGTTGCAAAATGCGCAGCCCTTTGGGCTTCCCCTGGAGGATCCTCTCCTTCCATGCCACCAGCACCCCCTGGACGTTTCAACGGGAAGGGTGGGGAAAAAGCGCTTTTCAGGGTCAAGGGCTTCAAGGAGCCTGAAATAGTCGTCGTAGTCGGGGGTCGGAAGATCCTGGAGGCTTTTGACCTGGTCGAATTCGATCTTCTCATCGGGTGCCGCCGGGGCCCTTTTTTGAAAAACCCCCCGGATCCGGGGCAGGGAAGACCCTAATGTTTCGTCTCGGATCAGGGTCTCGACGATGCCGGCCAGGGGAAGCTCTCCTTCGCCGTGAACCAGGAAATCGATCTCCGGAAAATATTGGAAAAACGCCCCTGTCCCCAGGCCTGAAAAAGAAGACCCCCCCAGGGCGGTAAGGATCTTTTTTTCACGCTTTTTGATCTGCCGGATGCAGTACAGGGAAGCGCTGAGCTGGCACAGGCACGCCGAAATCCCGACCAGAACCTTACCTTTCAGCGGAAGGTCGGAAAGGACGGACTCGGTGGCTTTGGCGGCCGTTTCAACCAAAGCCTCAAAATCGATTCCTTCAAGGGGACCTTTTCCGGATCGGTGTCGCTGGAAAAGCTTCAGGGCCCGGGAACGCTTCTCCGGAAAAAGCAAGGCGGCATAAACGGTTTCGGCCAGCCAGGATCTGGCGGACACGGCCTGATAAACCGGGAATCCGACCGCTTCGGCGACTTTCAGGTAGGCATGACAGGCCTGGATTTCAAGAGAGGGAAAGCGGGATTTCAGATAGGCCTTGAGGGCCCCGAGTTGAATGGAGGGTCTGTTATACAGGGGCCAGGGAGGAGAGATCAGGATCACCCTCTCCAACCCTATCTTTTGGCTTGAAACCACGGCGCATCAAAGAGGATCAGGCCTTCAGGCACCGGAATTTGGCCAGCGCCTCGGCATATCCGTACAGGTGCAACCCTTTGCTTTCCACCAGCATTTCTCCGTCTTTGACGCCGATCTGCCCTGCCATGTATTCTTTAAGATTTTGGATGGCGGCCAGATTGGCGGGCAACCCGTTCCAGAGATCCCAGGATCTAAAATACACAAAAAAAGAAAGGGAGCCATCTTGAATCCGGGTGTCGATGTGCCTCAAACAGGGCGGATCCAGCAGAATGGGATCCGACGGGTGCGCCACCTGGAGAACCAGTTGATTGTTTCTTTCCCCGTAGCGCCGGTAGGTGTCGATCACCCATTCGATCTGATTGAGGTAAAGGCGTTCGCCTTCTGAGAAGACGATGCTCCCGTCGACCTGCCGCTTGTCAACGATCTCCATTCGGTCGTTTTCCCACCAGGTCAACTTGTCGCCGTCAAGGGGCACCCGTGTCAATCGCTCCCCATAGGTGTAGGATTCTCCGGGTTCCTTTCTGGGAGACATGAGGTACTCGATATAAGCCCTTTCATACCCCGGACCCCCGTAAAGATAATCGTGCTCCACCGGATTCGGAATTCCACACGCCGGCGGGATGTCCGGGATCAAGGGCTGCGTCCCCGGATACCGGATGTGACCCACGAAATAGTCAAATTCAAGCCGGGTCTGTCCGGCATAGGAGCCCCGATTCACCTGAAATCGCCTCCCCGCATCCAGGATGTCGTGGACCGCCTGGAACCACAAGTCCGGCAGGTCTCTGGCCTCTATTTTGTGGATTTTCATGGATCTCTGCCTGCAGCGGAATAGGGTTGTTAAGGGAAACCGATGTCCCTGGAAACCAGCCTCAAATGTCCAGTGTGCTCACTTCCAGGGCATGGCTGTAGATGAACTCGCGCCTGGGTTCCACGGCATCACCCATGAGAACGGTGAAAATTTCGTCGGCATCTATGACGTCTTCCACCCTGACCTGGAGGAGCGTGCGCGTCTCTGGATTCATGGTCGTCTTCCACAATTGGTCCGGATTCATTTCGCCCAACCCCTTGTACCTTTGGATCGTCAACCCCTTTTTGGCTTCCCGCACGAGATACCCATAGAGGTCCTTGAGGGTTTGGCTTTCCACCGGATCCCCTTCCTTCTCCTTGGTGAAGACACGATAGGACTGGTCTGCCTGCTTCGAGACGGCTTTGCTGGCGGCCACGCACTTCTGATAATCGGGAGAGTACACCAGGCTCATGCCGATGTTGATGGCCTGAAAACCGATGGTGACGGGCTGGGAGCCTTCCCCGGGAGCGCCTGTCACCCCTCTTGCCACTTTCAGGTGGATTTCAAAGGTCTGCCGCTTTTCATTCCAGAGCAGCGGCTCGGGGTTGAATCCTGAAGCGGACAGCGCCGAGAGGAGGCCGGACATCTTCTCGCTGTCTTTGAGGAAAGTCTTGTCCTCAACCCCGGCCTGGAGAATGCGTTCGACCAGTTTCTGGGAGAGGCCCCGCTGCTCCATTCTGGAAAGAGCGCTGAAATAAGCATTCAGGTGGCCGAGAAGAACATAGAGTTTGTGGCCCTCGATGACCTCACCGGAGGGCTCCGCCGTCACTTTTTTCTGGTCGCACACTTTTTTCAGGAGGTGGTCGTCGAGTGCGTTTTCATCCTTGAGATAGATCTCGCTTTTTCCCTTGCCCACGCGAAACAGCGGCGGTTGAGCGATATACAGATATCCCTTTCCGAGGATTTCATTGAGCTGTCGGTAGAAAAAGGTCAAAAGGAGCGTGCGGATATGGGACCCGTCCACGTCCGCATCGGTCATGATGATGATCTTGTGATACCGGATCTTTTCGATATCGAATTCTTCTTTTCCCGCGCCGGTCCCCAGCGCCGTGATGATGTTTTTAATTTCATCGCTGCTGAGAATTTTGTCGAAACGCGCCTTTTCCACGTTAAGAATTTTTCCTTTGAGTGGGAGGATCGCCTGAAATCGCCTGTCCCGCCCCTGCTTTGCACTTCCTCCGGCTGAATCCCCCTCGACGAGGAACAGTTCCCGTTGGGCCGGCTCCGGGATCTGGCAATCCGCAAGCTTTCCGGGCAGAGCGGAATCGATGAGGGAGCCCTTGGCCCTGGCGATGTCTCGGGCCCGCCGGGCCGCATCCCTGGCCCTGGCGGCATCCACAGCCTTTGCGATGATCTTTTTGGCGATGGTCGGGTTTTCTTCTAAAAAGACCGCCAACTTCTCGTTGACCAGAGATTCCACCATACCCTTAATCTCGGTATTGCCGAGCTTGGTCTTGGTCTGACCTTCGAATTGCGGGGCCTGGACCCGGACGCTGACGATGGCGGTGAGCCCCTCCCTCACATCGTCCCCGCTGATTTTAGATTGCAGATTTTTGGGCAGGTTTCCGTTGGAAGAATATTGGTTGAGGGTCCGGGTGAGAGCCGCCTTGAATCCGATCAGATGAAAACCGCCCTCTATGGTGTTGATATTGTTTGCGAAAGATAAAAGTTTCTCCACATAAGTGTCGTTGTATTGAATCGCCACCTCAATCTCAGAGCCGCTTCTGGATCCCTCGATGAGAATCGGTTTGTGAATCGGTGTGTGTCGTTTGTTCAGGTACTCCACGAAGGATCGAATCCCGCCTTTGTAGAGAAACTCTACCTTTTTTTCGGTGCGTTCGTCCTCGAGGATGATCTTCAACCCCTTGTTCAAAAATGCCAGTTCCCTCAGCCTCCGCGACAACACCTCGTAATTGAAATTGTCCGTGGCCAGAATCTCCAGGTCGGGTTTGAAGTGGATGACGGTTCCCTGCTTCCTGGTTTTTCCGACGACCGTCAGTTCGCAGGTTTTTTTCCCTTTTTCAAAGGATTGGTAATAGAGGGTGCCGCCGGTGTGAACCCTGACCTCAAAAAGCCTCGACAGCGCGTTGACCACCGAAACCCCGACGCCGTGCAATCCCCCGGAAACCTTGTAAGACTTCTTGTTGAACTTCCCCCCGGCATGAAGTTTGGTCATGACCACCTCCACAGCCGGAACCTTTTCCGTCTTGTGGATCCCCACGGGGATGCCGCGTCCGTCGTCTTCCACGGTCACGCTGTTGTCTGGGTGGATGATCACATGAATCTGGGTGCAATACCCGGCCATGGCTTCGTCCACGCTGTTGTCCACCACCTCGTAGACCAGGTGATGGAGTCCTTCCACATCCACGTTCCCGATGTACATGGAAGGCCGCAGGCGGACCGGCGTGAGACCCTCCAAGACCTCGATGCTGTCTTCGTCGTATTTCGTCTGTTCCATTAAAGCCTCATGGGCATGATTGCGCTGACAAACCGCTTGTCCCGATGCCCTTCCAAATAACAAGGTTTTTCCGCATTGATGACGCTCAACACAATGTCTTCATCGTCAATGGCGCTCACGATGTCGATGAAAAAGCGGGGATTGAAAACCGCCTCGATGGATGGCCCGGTATAAGCGATGTCCATATCCTCCTTGGATTCCCCCAAATCCGGATTCGTTGTCGTGATGGTCAGTCCCCCATCCTCAAATGAAAAAATGACGCCTTTGTAAGAATCCGACGATAGGATTGTCATCCGTTTCAACATCATCAAAAACAGCTGCCTCTTCATGAAAATGTCCCGGCTGCCGCTTTTCTCTAATATATCCTGGTATTTCGGAAAACTGCCTTCGAGAAGGCGGATCAATACGGTCTCTTTTTCCTTTTTGAGGATAAAATGGTTTCGCATGAAGCCGATCTGAACCGCTTCTTCTCCCGTCAATATTTTTCGCACCTCGGCAAGCCCCTTTTTGGGAACCAGAACCGATCCTTCCGAGGGCATTTCGAAATCTTCTTTCATCTCGCAGTCCACGCAGGAAAGACGGCTTCCGTCGGTGGAAACCATTCGAAAGAGCCTTTTTTTTCCGGAAATTTTTTCCAAAAGAACACCATTGGTATGGGCCCTCTTGTCATCGGCCGGCGCCGAAATGAAGACGGATTGATCGATCATCCGGTTGAATTCCTGGGATTGGATCTGAAAATAGATTTCCTCTTCCATCTTGGGAATTTCCGGAAAATCCTCTGGATTCATCCCCACCATACGGTACAAGGTCTTGTGATTTCCGATTTGGATCCATCGATTTTCCACCTCGTGAAAGGTGAGGTCTTCAGTGGGAAAATCCCTTGAAATTTCAAATAGTTTTCTTGAATTAAGGGCCATAATCCCCGGGGATTCCACCCGGGCGGGATAGGTTCCCTTGAACCCGGTTTCCAGGTCGGTCGCTGTTACGGTGATGTGATCTTCCTCCGCCTGGATCAAAACATTTTCGGTAATGGCCAGTCCGCTCCTTCGTCCCGTGATTCCCTGGAGGCGGGACAAAATTTCCGTGATATCCCCCTTGTTGACCGTGATTTTCATGGCTTTTCCTTTTTAAATAGATAAGAGTTTAAAAAGAACCAAGTAACCGTGTCAAAAGGGACAAAAAGTATCTAACCTCTTCATTTGACAACTTTTTCTTTGCTTTTAAATTGACAAGGTCTTGTTGATCAAATGTCGAAATCCATTGGTTTATCAACAGGGGCTACGGGTCTGTTGAAAAGTGGCCGAAACAGTTACCAGCCACGGTGTTCTTATCAACATCTTTTCATCAACGCGCATCCGAAGCCGACGACGAAGCACAAGATGTGGTATCTTAATGAAAGGATGATAGCATATATACCGAAAAGGAAAGAATATCAAGGCAATTTTAACTTTCATCTCCTCCAAAGCAAGAAAAGGGGCCCTTCTTGACACGCGGAATCGTTTTTTTTAATTTCTTTTTTCCTTTCCTCAAAGCGGATCCAAAAGAGAGGGGTCTTTAGGCCGTTGCGCTTTATCGCCGATTTGCACCTGCATTCTAAATATTCCAGGGCCACGGCAAAAAACCTTGACCTTGAAAGCATCCATGTCAGCGCTCAAATCAAAGGAATCCAGGTGGTCGCAACCGGCGATTTCACCCACCCCGCCTGGTTTTCGGAAATTAAAGAAAAACTGACGCCCTGCAACAACGGGTTTTTTCAACTCAATGCGACGCTTTCAAAAAATACGGATAAAAGGGTCCCCCCTTCCTGCCGAAGGGAAACGAATTTTATTTTATCCAGTGAGATCAGCAATATATACAAAAAAAAAGGAAAAGTTCGAAAAAACCACAATCTCGTTTTTTTCCCCGACCTAAAAAGCGCGCAATCCTTTAACCGTCGCCTGGAAAAAATCGGAAACATCCGATCCGATGGAAGACCGATCCTCGGATTGGACGCCCGGGACCTGCTCGAGATCGTTCTCGAGACTTCGGAATCCGCCTTTTTGATCCCGGCGCACATTTGGACGCCCTGGTTTTCCCTTTTCGGCTCCAAGTCGGGTTTTGATTCCTTGAAACAATGTTTCGAAGACCTGGCATCTCACATCTTTGCTTTGGAGACCGGGCTTTCATCGGATCCGGAAATGAACTGGCGTGTCTCACAGCTGGATGGATTGAGTCTGGTTTCCAATTCTGACGCCCACTCTCCGGGAAAAATCGGCCGGGAAGCCAACCTGTTTGAAACCGAATTTTCCTTTTCGGGCATCCGGTCGGCCCTGGCGGACCCTAAAAAGGGCGGGTTCAAGGGAACCGTCGAATTTTTTCCCGAAGAGGGAAAATACCACCTGGATGGCCATCGAAAATGCGGTATCCGTTTAGAACCCGAAGAGACCCAAAAACACGAGGGCCTGTGTCCGGCATGCCAAAAACCGGTGACGCTGGGCGTGCTGCATCGGGTTTTTGAACTTGCCGATCGGAAAAAGCCGAAAAAACCCGAAGGCGCCCCTTCGTTTCGCAGGACGCTTCCACTGGAAGATATTTTGTGCGAGGTGCTATCGGTGGGTCCTTCATCCAAAAAAATAAAAGCCGAACAACAGCGGCTGGTGGAAACGCTGGGCCCCGAACTGAGCATCTTGCACGAGATTCCCCTGGAAACCCTTGACAAGATGAATCTCCCCCTTTTCAAAGAGGCTGTTCAGCGGGCAAGGAACCAGGAAATACGGATCCTTCCGGGGTTTGACGGCCAGTTCGGCACCCTTAAAATTTTCGACGAAAAGGAGCGGCGGGACCTGCTGGGCTGCCGGTCACTGTTTAGCGGCTGGGACGTTTCTCTGCCATCCGCGCTTTCCGGGGAAAAAGACCTGAAACAAAGAAGGGAAAAGACCCCCGCCGGTTTTCGAAAGCAAAGCCCCCCAAAGACACACGAGGAACCGCTTGTCGGAGAGACTCTGAATGCCGGGCAGCATCAGGCCGTCTATGGCCCGGTGGGGCCGTTTCTCGTCAGTGCAGGTCCTGGAACCGGAAAGACCCATACCCTTACCCGAAGGATCGCACATCGCCTTCAAGAGGAGGGCCCCGGGGCGGGTTCTTTTCTGGCGGTGACCTTCACCCAAAAAGCCGCAGAGGAGATGAAAGAAAGGCTCTCCCGGCTTCTGAAGGGGAAAAGGCTTTTCCACGTGGCCACGTTCCATGCTTTCTGTCTGGGCGTGCTCAAAGAAGTTGCCGAAGGCAAAGGGGAACGGTTCCGCGAATCGGTGATCGATGAACAGGACCGCCGCCTCCTGGTTGCCGATGCCATCCGGTTGACGCCCGAGATCGGGAAAGGAAAACGGGTCAGGCTGGATACCGTCGTGGACAGGATCGTTTCAGCCAAACAGCGCCTGAAGGATTCAAGAGCGGCGGACCCGAAAGCGGAAGGCGGATCCTTGAAACCCCTTCTGGCAACCTATGAAGGGCTTCTTCGGGTCCAGCGCCTGATGGATTACGAGGATCTGATCGCCAGGGTGGTTTCGCTTTTTCAATCAGACGCAAAGGCCTTGGGTTATTTTCAACACAAATACCGGCACCTTTACATCGATGAATACCAAGATATCAACGAAGCTCAGTACAGCCTGGTCCGGCTTTTGTATCCTAAAACGGATCCGTCAAGGGATCTTTTTGCCATCGGAGATCCGAATCAGGCCATCTACGGCTTCAGGGGCTCGGATGTCCGATTTTTCAAGTGCTTTCCAAAGGATTATCCGGAAGCAACCCTCGTTAGACTTTCTCAAAACTACCGTCTGAACGCCACCGTTCTCGAGGCGTCCCGCCAGATCCTTCAAAAGCCCGGATTCCGGAATGGAGTGTCACAGAACGGCAAGGCGTTGCAGATAAAAAAGATCGACATTTTCGAATATCCGGACGAGAAAAAGGAAGCCGCCGGGATTGCCGAGGGCATCGAAACGCTGGTGGGGGGAACCGGATACTTTTATGTGGGTTCCGGGAAAAAGGTGGAAGCGCAAATCGCACAGCGTGCGCTGGGGTTTTCCGACTTTGCTGTTTTGGTTCGGTTGAAGCGGCAGACCCGGCAGATCGCCGAGGCGATGGAAAGAGCCGGTATTCCCCATCAAATTGCCAGCAAGAAGAACCTCCTGACCCCGAAAACCGCTGGGCTTTGCTCCCTCTTGCGTCTGGGTCTGAATCAGGGCACCTTTGCGGATCTGGATCGGGCGCTGGCTTTCCTGGGGCTTCAGGTCGGTAAAAAAAGTCTTTCCGGTTTCAAGGCCCTATGTCTGGAAAACGGCCTCTCCCTTCAGGAAGGCTTCAGGCGCTTTTCCGGTGGAACCGAGCCGACCGTCGGGCGGCTGATCTCCAACCTCGACGAGGCGATGGCCGGGATTCAAGAGCTTTCCCCTTTGCCTGTTGCGGAAAGGCTCCGTGCTCTGGACCGGCGCTACGGACCCCGGGGCGCATCGGCCGGGATCCCGGAGGCAGAGACCGCTTTTGACGCGCTTGACGCGCTTGTCCGGTTGGCCGGGGCGTGCGGGACGGACGCCGAAGGGTTCCTGGAGGCGGTTTCCCTGAAAAAAGACGCGGACAGTTGGGATGAAAAAGCCCAGAAGGTGTCTCTGATGACGCTTCATGCCGCCAAGGGCCTGGAGTTTCCCGTGGTTTTTGTCGCCGGATGCGAAGACGAGTTCCTTCCCCATGCACGCGCGAAGGCAAAAGGCGGTGATCTGGACGAGGAGAGGCGCCTGTTCTATGTAGGCGTCACCCGAGCCAAGGAATTGCTGTTTTTCACATGGGCCAAACAGCGTACCCTTTTCGGGAAGGTCCTGCCGCGCCGGATCTCTCCTTTTGTCTTGGATATTGAAAAGAATCTGGTACAATACCGTGAAGCAAAGGAAAGGACCCGGGCGGGAAAGGGCGCCACGCAACTGACGCTTTTTCAAGGAAAGGGATTTTGATGGAACTGCGATGGGTGTACATCACGGTGGGCAGGCCCGAGGAAGCCAGGGTCATCGGGAAGACCCTGGTCGAGTCCAGGCTGTCGGCCTGCGTCAATCTTATCGACAACATGCACTCGATTTACTTTTGGAAAGGCAAACTCCAAGAAGACACCGAGACAGTGCTCATCGCAAAGACGACCCGGGATCGGGTCCGCCCCCTCATCGAAAAAGTCAAAGCGATGCACAGCTATGAGTGCCCTTGCATCCTCAGCTTCGCCATTGAGGACGGGTATCCGCCGTTTTTAAAATGGATCGAAGAACAAGTCCGCTGATCCTTTTCTCGACGTTGCTGGTTTTAGCGACCGCCACCGTCTCCCCCGCCGGGGCCGACATTTACCGCTTTGTCGATGAAAACGGCGTGCTTCGCTTTTCCAATGTGCCCACCACCTCCGGCTACACCGTCTATATCCGGGAAAAAAGATCTGAAAATTCGTTAGCGGGCGACACAGACGCCGTGTCTTATGACGCCTTCATCCGGGAGGCGGCGGAAAAACACAGTGTGGACCGGGAACTCGTCAAGGCCATCATCAAGGTGGAGTCGGATTTTAATCCATGGGCCGTTTCCAAAAAGGGCGCCCAGGGGCTCATGCAGATCATGCCGGAAAACAGCCGCAGGCTTGAGGTCAAAAACCCCTTCGACCCCCGAGAGAACATCCTGGCAGGCACCCGGTTTTTCAGAACCATGATGGATCGTTTCAACGGAAATGTTTCCTTTGCCCTGGCAGCTTACAACGCCGGACCCGAAACGGTGGATCGGCATCGCGGCATCCCGCCGTTTCAGGAAACCGAGGCCTATGTGGAAAAAGTGATGCGGTATTACCGACGGTACCGGGAAAGCTAAAGGGAAAGACAAAAGGCTTTAAAAAATCAGGTCCCGGTCCACCCGGGAGCCGGATCTCACCACGGCCGGTTCGACCCCCCGGTTTTCGATCACCACGCGCCCCACGATTTTCACCTCTTTTTCAAACCGCACGTCCCCACGGACCGTGAGGGATTCGCACTCCAGCAGAGACGGCATCCCGTCTGCGAAGCGGCGTTCAAAGGCGTCGATTTTTCCGTAAAATCGGGGATCGAGGGCGATGGAGATCGTTTCTGTTTTCCGGTTTGGGTTCGCCTCGATACGGGCGTCGTCCGCGAGGCGGTACCAATCGGATCGGACCAGGAGAAGATCGCTGCATTTTTTCACCGGAACCAGCCGGGATTTCGGGACCCGCACCGCAGCGGCGCGGCCAAAAAGGGAGATGGCGGCTCCCATGGCGCTTTCGATCTGAAAAACGGCGGGGCTGTTCTCGTCCCGTGGGTCCAGAGTCTTTTCGTTCAGAATGAGGGGCAGCGGCAAAACGGATTCTTTCTCCAGAAAGTCTTTCAAGAAGGGCAGGTGGATCCAGATGTTGTTGGTGTTGAAATAGCGGTAGTGCCGGATGTCCTGAAAGGCCGACAGTTCCTCTTGGGGACATTGCGCCGATTCCCTGAGAACGAAGCGCCCGTCATGAAAAACGGCGAGGTGCCCCCCCTTGATGTCCAAAGGTGTCCGCTCGGCCACCTCCATCATGAAAGGGAAGCCGTTTTGTGCGAAATACCCCAGCAGTGAGGCGTCCAGAACGGCCCCCAGGTTATCCGAATTGCAAATGAAGGCATAATCGATGCCTTCGCGGAGAAGCCGGTCGAGAAGACCCGATGCCCATAGGGCGGTGTAAACGTTTCCGTGTCCCGGAGGGTTCCATTCGAGGGCCGGATTTTTCGGCCACGACGCCGGGCCCAGGGTCTTTTTCAGGATTTTGGGGAATGGGTGCTGAAGGAAGATCCGCGGCCGCACGGGACTCTGCATCGCCCGGATGAAATCCCGGGTTTCCCGGTCGGTGTTGAAAGAGTTCATCAGGGCCAGCAGGACCTTTTGGTGTTCGACCTGCTGGAAGAGGATGTCGAGAAAGGACCTGCCGTTTTTGACCCACAGGAGGGACTTGGTGGTGGCAAGCCCCATGCTGGTTCCCAAGCCGCCGTTGAGTACGATGCGCACCGTTCTGGGAAAGGCTCTTTTTCCGGAGTCTGCAAAACCGGTCAGGTTGTTGAAATCCTCGATTTCAGAAGGCAAGACCGGGCGGATTTCCGCGTCCCGGATCAGGCCCGTTTCGCCGGAGACGACCTGGAGGTAATACCGGGAAAAGGCCTCGACGGCGATCCGGGGAAGGCCTTCGGCCCGCATCTTTTCGGCCAGAAGGTGCAGGTGGTGTTTCGTGGCATCCTGGCCTGTCATCTCAGGGCGCTTCCCTCATCCCACCACCGGTTCGATCCATCCGTCGGGTCCTTTTTCGCGGCCGTACTGAATGTCGGTCAAGGCCTTGTAGAGGCGCTGTGCCACGGGGCCCACGCGGCCCCCGCCCACGGTGATGACCGTTTCGCCGTATCGGATTTCGCCCACGGGCGAGATGACCGCCGCCGTTCCCGATCCGAAAACCTCGGTGAGGCTCCCGGAAGCATGGCTCTCAAAAAGGGCGTCGATGGAGATCTTGCGTTCCTCGACGGGCAGGTTCCACGCTTTGGCCAGATGAATCACCGATTTTCTCGTAATCCCGGGAAGGATGCTCCCCGACAGTTCGGGAGTGACGATTTTGCCGTCCATGACCGTGAAGATGTTCATGGAGCCGACCTCTTCGATGTACTTGCGTTCAAGGCCGTCGAGCCAGAGCACCTGGGTGTATCCCGCCTCATGGGCTTCATGGCCGGCCAGGAGGCTGGCGGCGTAATTCCCGATGGTCTTGGCTTCTCCGACGCCTCCGCGGACGGCCCGCACGTGGTCTTTGGTCACCCAGATTTTCACGGGGTTGAATCCCTCGGCGTAATAGGCGCCCACCGGAGACAGGATGATGAAGAATCGGTAGGTGTGCGATGCCCGAACCCCCAGGAAAGGATCCGATGCGTAGACGGTGGGACGGATGTAAAGGGAGGTCTCGGGTTTCCTGGGCACCCACTCCTTTTCCAGGAGCAGCAGTTCTTTGAGGGCGCTTAAGGCGAACGCCTCGTCCAGGGGCGGCATGCACAGCCTCCGGGCCGAGCGGTTGAGCCGGCTGAAATTTTCCCCGGGCCTGAACAGCTGGATCGCTCCGGAATCCGTACGGTACGCCTTGAGTCCTTCGAAAATCCCCTGGCCGTAATGCAGCACCATGGAGGCAGGATCCATGGGAATGGGGCCATAGGGTTCGATGCGCGGATGTTGCCACCCTTTGTCCGGATGGAAGTCCATGAGGAACATATGGTCCGTGAAGTGGGTTCCGAACCCCAGCTTGGATTCGTCCGGCCGAACTTTGGGTTGTTGGATTTTCGTGACGGGGATCTGCATGGTGCCTCCTTTTCAGGGCGAGGGATAGGGTTTGCCGGACCTGTCGGGCGGCCACAGGAAAAGGCCGCTGGGTTCATCGTAATGCCTGACGAGGGGAGCCCCTTCAATTTCTTCCAAATCCAGCTCCCCGTAAAAAAGGAGGGTTTCGGAAAGAAGGTGACCGCCCAGCACCCGGTTCTTCTCGTCCGCCAGGACGATCTTGGCATGGGTGACCGGTGATTCCTCTTGCAAGGAGATGTTCCCCACGCAACTGAGGATTTCGAAAGGCCCCTCTTCTTTTCGGGTGATATAAACACGCTGTTTCGGATCCAAGATGCCCACCGTGGCCGAGCGGACTGTGCCGATGAGACTGAACACCCCCATCTGAACGGGGTACCCTGCGCAAATTTCCCCGATGCAGGTGAGTATGTCCCTCCCCTCGGGAAGTCGCTGAATGAATCTTCTTCCGGACCTGTACATCGCTTGAACCGCAACAGCGAACGAATTTCCCGCTGCTTGAAGCAGGGGAGCTTTAATGGTGTCTCTTTTGTTTCAGGGCATCCTATCGCAAAAAGGCGTCGGGAATCAAGGCGCATTTCGGCGTCGGCGGTGGCGGCCGACGCTGCCGGGAAAGCCGCTCTTTCAGGGTAAAATCACGCATTTTTTAGGGTCGAGATAGACAAAAACCGTATCTCCTTCGTCCCGGGGAAGATGATGGGGAGCCTGGATTCGAATCTGAGTGCCGTCGATATCGACGAACAGATAGAAGAAATTTCCCAGATAGGCCCGGTGGGCGATGGTGCCGGTAAAGAGGTTTTCTGAAAAAGAGGGGGACTCGGAGAAAACCTCCACGTCTTCGGGGCGGATGGAGGCATGGGCTTGGGTTCCGGGTGAAATGTCGACCGAAGGGTTTGCCCGGCATCGCAACGTTCCGGAAAAGCCGGTTTTAAGGTGGATTGAGTCCGTATCCGTTCCGGGTGACGCGAGGATCTCCCCGGGGATGAAGTTGGTCGTTCCGATGAAATCGGCGACGAAGCTGTTGGCGGGGGTTTCATAGATCTGCACCGGAGTCCCCAACTGTGCGATTTTTCCCGATTCCATGACGGCGATGCGGTCGGAGATCACCATGGCCTCGGCCTGGTCATGGGTGACATACACCGAGGTGATGCCCATGCGCCGGACAAGGCTCTTGATCTCGAAGCGCATTTTTTCCCGAAGCTTGGCGTCCAGGTTGCTCAAGGGTTCATCCAGAAGCAGCACCTTCGGGTTTCTCACCAGCGCCCGGGCAAGGGCCACGCGTTGCTGCTGGCCGCCGCTCAACTGGCCGGGATAGCGGTTTTCCAGGCCGGAAAGCCCCACCATCTCCAATACCGCCTGTCCGCGTTCCCGGATGCTTTTTTTGGAAATCTTTTGAAGCTTGAGGCCGTAGACGACGTTTTGGAGCACCCTCATGTGGGGCCAGACGGCATAGTTTTGAAAAACCATGCCGATGCCTCGCTTGGAGGGCGGGACGAATCCTTCTGCAAGCATGGATTTCCCGTCGATGCGGATGTCTCCTTCCTCCGGTTTTTCCAAACCGGCGATGCAACGAAGCGTGGTGGTCTTGCCGCACCCGCTGGGGCCTAAAAGCGTCAGCATTTCCCCTTGTTTTACCTCGAGAGAAATGCGTTTGACCGCCTCGACGGTCTTGTACCGCTTCAATAGGTTTTTGATTTCGATAAAAGCCATAAAGACCCTTCTCCTTTATGAAGTCACAGGCGCCTGAATTCCCGTTTGAGCCGCTTGCATTGAACGCCTCATCGGGTTCCCGGACCCCAAGCCGCCTTGAGGATGCCGCCGCCGATCCTGGCGATGATGAGGAGCAGGATGAAGGTGATGACGATCATCAGGAATGCCATGGCGGCCGCGATTCCGAATTCCATGCCGCGATGCCAGTTCAAGAAAATCCCGATGGGTAGCGTTTCCCAGCCTCCCCGATACAGGAAGATGGCGGTGGAGATTTCCTGGAACGCCATGATGAAAAACATGACCACCCCCACCAGCACGCCCTTGAGCAGCAGCGGGAGCGAGATGCTCAAAAAGGTCCTGAATTTGCCCACACCGGAGACTTCCGAGGCCTCTTCGAGGGAAACGTCCAGCTGCAGGTAGGAGGAATGTGCCATGCGCAGGAAATAGGGGAGGCGTCGGGCAAAAAGCGCCAGGGGCATGATGATCCAGTGGGTGGCCAGGGGAATCCCCTTCCAGAAGGCCAGGAGGTAGCTCACACCCACGGCGATGCCCGGGAAAGCCAGCATCAGGGTGATCATGAAGTCCATGGCGTTCTTTCCCGGGACATGGGTGCGCACGATGAGATAGGCCGCCGGCAGCCCGAAAAGGACCCCGAACGCCAGGGCGATGGCGCTGAAGACAAAGGAGTTTTGGATCATCAGGGGCGTTTCCAGAAGGATGACCTTGAAGTTTTCGAGGGTCCAGTGGGTCGGAAACGGCTCGAAGACCCAGCGCCGCGAAAAGGCCGAAAGCCCTAAAACGATGGGGATCAACAGGACCAGGGCGGCGATGAAGATCATGTAGAGATAGGACAGGGACTTCAGAAGAACTCCCGGCTCGATGACCCGGCCCTCGGAAGTCGTTCCCTTGGAAAGGCCGGTGTATTTTTTCCTTTCCACCCACCAGCGGGCCACCAGGAAGAGGCCGATGCAGACAACGGAGGAGACCACCACCGCGACGATGCCCATATATTTGCGATGGATGTCCGTGAAGTGGTAGGCGATGTTGATGTACGCCACGGAAGGCAGGAAGTCCACCTGCCCTAAAATCAGGGGCGTCAGCCAGTCCGTGAAGGGCCACAGGAAAACGATGACGGCGCCGGCCAGGTAGCTCGGGGTGCACAGGGGGAGGGTCACGGTGATAAAACGCCTGAACCCGCTTGCGCCCTCAACCTCGGCGGCCTCTTCGAAGGCGGGGTCGATGTTGGTGAAGCCTGCCGAAAGGCTCAAAACGATGAAGGGGAGCATGTGCAGGGCCTGGATGAACACCAGGCCGTGGTAGCCGTAAATGAAGTTGAGGGGCTTTTCGATAAGCCCCGTGTTCATCAAGAGCAAATTGACCGTCCCGAATTTGCCGAAGAAGATGATGAAGGCAAAGACGCCGGCATAGGCGGGCAGGACGATGGGCAGCAGGATGAGCGCCGTGAAGAGGGTTTTGCCATACTGCCGGTAGCGCGCCAGGATGTAGGCAAGGGGGATCCCGAAAACGGTGCTCGTCAGAAGCACCAGGGTGCTGAGGAGCAGGGTGTTTCCGAAGGTCTTCAGATAGTAGGTGTCCTGGAAAAACTCGATGTAGTTGGCCAGTCCCCACCCACCGCCACCGCTTTCGGTGATCTTGAAACTTTCAAGAAGCAGAATCGACAGCGGGTAGATCACCAGAAGGGCGATGACCAGCCAGAGAAACGATGCCAGCAGGAAGTTTCCGCGCGACATGACCCGTCCTGTTTTTTCTAAATGAAGTGCGGGCGTCGATGCGCCCGCACTTCAGTATTGGAGCGTTATCCCCTTGTGGGGTTACTGGGCCGCGGCCAGGAGGGTTCTGGCCTGGGTGGCGGCCAGTCGGGCCGCCGCATAGTCGCCACCGGTTTCGAACAGGGTTCGCGCCTCTTTGATTTTGGCCTCGGCCTTGGCCACGACGATGTTCTTGGCCTTGGCGGAAGCGACCTCTCCTTCCACTTCCTCGATCAAAAAGAGGCTGCTCTTGAGTTCGCCCCACTTCCGGTAGATCTCGTATTCATAGTATTTGTTGACTTCGTCCCAGCGCTTGGTGGCGAGATCCAGATCGTAATTGATGAATCCGACCTTCAGGTCCCAGAAGGAATCCACGCCCAAGGCGTCCTTGGCGTGCTTGGCCATGGCGACACCCTCTTTTTCCCAGACTGAAAACTGGATGTCGGTTCTGGCCGGGAAGTAACCCCCTTCCAGCACGTACTTCTGCCCTTCCATGCTGAAGAGCCAGTTGAGGAAGATCTTGCCCACGGCTTCGTTGGGCGCGCCTTTGAGCAGGGCCACGGCCTCCGGGACCAGAATGGTTTTGTCCGGGAGCAGGTCGCGGACGGGATAGCCGTCTTTGCGGGCCACCATGGCGTTCATCTGGGGCTGGGCGATGCCGATGGGGACCTCGCCGCGGCTCACCATGTGGGTCGTGTCGGTGCTGCCGGTGGAAAACCGGGCCAGCTGCGCCGCCATCAGGCGGTTGTAGGCCCACCCTTCCTTTTCCCCGAAGCCCTGCAGGAGGATTTCCACCACTTCATGCTGGGTGCCGGAGGCATAGGGGAGCGTGTGGGCGACGTTTCCCCGGTAGATGGGGTTCAGGAGTTCCTTCCAGGTCTTGGGCGGGGGGAGCCGGAGGGCTTTGAGCACTTTCTCGTTGTAGAGGTTGGTGACGATCCAAGGCGAAAAGCAGGTCCACAGGCCTTCTGCGTCCTTGACCTTCATGCCGTGCCACTCGGCGGGAACCTTGTCCCACCCTTCCGGCTTGAAGGGAAGGATCCTTCCTTCCTTCTTCAGCACCTCGTGGGCGGGCGCCCCGGCGCCGAGAAAGATGTCGGCATCCGGCTTGTCGCCCCAGGCCCTCACCTTGTCCAGACAGACCGGCCAGCCGCCGGGCCTCACGAAGGTGATCTCCACCTCTTTTCCCTGGGTCTTTTTGTAGAAGTCCTTGAACCCCTTGGTCAGGCTCTCGGAGAGCTCCTTGTAGATGGGGCCGACCCAGCCGATCTTGTCAGCGGCCCCGGCCTGACCCCAGAAGGGGGAAAGGCAGAGGGTCAGGGTTAGGAGCATGAAAAGCGTTTGGCTCAGGGCGGTCTTTTTCATCGCATCCTCCTTTCTGAATCACCTGTTTTTGAAGCTTTTTCTGGTGTGCCCACTTGGGGTTGGGTCTCTTTGAAACGGAAAAAAAGAAAGCCGGATACCCGACAGCAAACAGCAAAAGCGGGCTCCAAAACGCTTCTTTTACCGGGTTGAGATCCGCCCGCTTTGTGTGGGTTCGAGTATGGAGAATAAGGACGGATCTGTCAAGACTTGAAAAACCGTCGGGGGCGAATTTATTAAGAAGAAGGAAAGGGATCCGCCGCAGCCGGGCCTGCGTGTTCCTCGGGCACGGGCATTCTCGGGTCCAGGGCGGCCGCCGCCGGGGAAGTCCTGGGGACCGGGAGAATGGGGACGCTTGGCGGAAGGAAAGAAGGTTTTTGCCGCTTTCGGAGGAAGACAAAGAGGCCGAACGCCCCGCTCGTTCCGGCGATGAAGAAGTAGAGAGCCTGGGGGCCCAAGCGCGTCATCAGCCAGGAGGCGGCCGGGGGACCGAGGCAGGCGCCCAGGCCGTAAAACAGGATCAGCGCCGAGCTGGCAGACACCATTTCAGAGGATTGGAATTGGTCCTGGGCAAGGGCGACGGCCACGGGATAGAGGGTGAACCCGGGACCTCCGTAAAGCACGGCCATCACGAAAACCAGAAAGACGGAATGCGACACGGCCAAGGCGAGCAAGAGGCTGATGCCCGCCACCAGGAATCCGAGGGTTGAAAGCACCGCCGGGCGGTCGAAACGGTCGGAGACGGCCCCCACGGGCCATTGGAGGCAAAGGCCGCTGAAAATGGTCAGGCTCATGAACCAGGCGATTTGAGAAGTGGAAAATCCCGCCGAAAGACCGAAAACCGGTCCCAGGGTATAAAAGCTCCCGTTGATGAGCCCTGCCACCAGACATCCAAGCATTCCCAAGGGCGCCCTTTGAAAAAGCTTCAAAAGCTCAAATCGAGCCGTCGGCGGCCGTTGAGGTGAAATGGATCGCGTGGTGGAAACGGGAACCATGCACAAGGAAAAAAGGATAGCGGTGATGAAAAAGAGGCCCTGGCCGCGAAGATCGGAAACGGTGATGAAAAACTGGGAGATGGCCAGGCCGAGATAGGAAAGCGTCATGTACACTGCAAAGACCCTTCCCCTTGCGGCGGGCTCTGCGCACTGGTTCAGCCAGCTTTCCACCACCATGTAAAGTCCGGTCATGCAGATCCCCGTGAGCAGGCGGAGCCCCCACCAAAAAACCGGCTGGAGCCAAAGCGCCTGAAGCATGACCGTGCTCACGACAACCGCTGCAAAAACCGAGAAGGACCGGATGTGTCCCACGGATTCCACCAGATGATGGCACAGGAAGGATCCGATCACCAGGCCCAGGTAATATCCGGCCATGACCCAGCCGATGGTGGTCTCCGGGAACCCTTCCATGGCCAGCCTCAGGCTGAGGAAGGTTCCCAAGACCCCGCCCCCCACCATCAAAAGAAAGGCGGCGGAGAACAGGGCGACGAAGCCAAGAAGCGTTTTTTTCATGAAGTCCGCGGTAATTCTATTCGGTTTTTTCTTCCTCGAAGCGGTTTCAAAGCCCTCCTTCCCCTCCTGTTGGGCCTTTTGGAAAGCGCTAAACTCGCTTCGCTGAATCTTGAAAACCCGGGCGTAACGCCCTCAAACAATTCAAAATTCAGACGCTTTGCCTCGTTAAGCGTTTTTATCAAAAGATCCCAAAAACGTCTGGCCAGAGGCTTTGAAAGGGCTTCTATCAAAAAAAATCCGGCGGGTCGATCGAGATCGACCCGCCGGATTCCATTTACGTCTTACGTCAGGATTATTTGTCGATAATGGCCAAAGCCTCTTCCCGGTAAGCGTCCATGATGTAAGGGATACTGGTCACCTTCGCGCATTCTTCGGTTAAAGCGGCCAGGTCATCTCGCGTGATCAGGTGGGTCCGCCACTTGCGGGCCCCGGCCATGAGCTGCTGCAGCCCGACGCGGAGTCTTTTCGCGGCGGTGTAAACCCCGATGGCGCCCAGCGGCATCTTGTCGAGTTCCTTGCCGAACTTGTTTCTCAGCTTTTCGTAGCTGACAAAGATTTCCTCTTTGGTGGTGCCGTACTTGGAGACCGTCGACGGCAGGCCGCCGTCTTCCCCTTGAGCCACAGCCCGATGTTCTTGCCCACCATGCCGGGAATCATGAGGGCCCTGCCCATGCAGACCGCCTTGCAGAACGGCGCCCCCAGGGCCAGGGCCTTGAAGATGTGGTCCTCCGCGGAAAATCCGCCGGCAAAGGCGATGTCCGGGATCCATGCGCCCTTCTGGGCCAGCCGCAGACAGAGGTCGTAGGCCATGGAATGCAGGTACATGGCCGGCACCCCCCACTCGGACATCATGCGCCAGGGGCTCATGCCCGTGCCGCCCGGTGCGCCGTCGATGGTCAGCAGATCGATGCTGGGCATCCGACGACCACCGGATGGCCATGGCCAGCTCCCGCATGGGGTAGGCGCCGGTCTTCAGCGTGACCCGCTTGGCGCCCAGCTTGCGCACCCGGTCCACTTCCCTCATGAACTCTTCCTGGTCCAGAAAGCCCACCCGGGAATGTCGCTCGAACTCCTTGATGGCGCCGTCCTTGAAGGCCTTCTGGTTCGCTTTTCGTCGAGGGGTCCGGGGTGACGATGTACCCGCGTCTTTTCAGCTCGATGGCCCGTTCCATGGAGTCGACCTTGATCTCGCCGCCGATGCACTTGGCACCCTGGCCCCATTTCAGCTCGATGGTCTGCACCCCCAGCTTGTCGATGACGTACTCGGCCACCCCCAGGCGGGTGTCTTCCACGTTCATCTGGACCATGATGTCGCCGTATCCCGCAGTGGTATCGGCGGTAGGTCTCGACCCGGCGCCGCATGTCCGGCGACTTCCATGACCTTTCCGTTCTTGGCGTCGATTTCCAGATTGGGGTCGATGCCGCAGACGTTTTCGCCGCAGACCAGGCTGATCCCCGTGATGGCGGCGCCCACGGCAAAGTGCTCCCAGTTGCTCCGGGCGATCTCCGTGCTGCCCAGGGCGCCGGTGAACATGGGGATCTTCATCTTGATCTTCTCGGTGGCCCCGTACCAGGTCTCCGTGCTGACTTTGGGAAAAATCGGCATGGTCCGGGTCGGCCTCGATCCCCGCCGCTCCGATGGCATACCCCATGATGTTGAGGTGGGAGTAGTCCACCGGGTAGTCCTTGTCGGCCCCGGCGGTGACCTGCCGAAGGGAGAGGGGTAAAGCAGTTCCCGCCCCCTGAACGTCGACAGAACAGATCGCAGTTGCCCTTGCACCCGTCGATGCACCGGCTGCAGATCCCGGACTGGGGGGCCACGCTTCGGGAACGGTTCTTGGTTTGCAGGCGCCTCGTTTGCATTGGGCTGTTGCAGGTTCATCTTTGAAAACCTCCTTGCGAGGGTGGATGAAAAAAAAAGCGCCTCTTTCCCGTCATCGGGAAAAAGACGCCTTCGTCCGTTAAACGCTTCGGTCTTCCACGCCGTTGTGGAAAAACGCGATTCGAAGGCTGCACTATGGGTAAAATATGCCTTTGTCAAGTTTAAATTAATTTTTTTTGCAAAACATCAGTTCAAATGGAAGAAAAGGAGGCCCTCCTCGGTTTTCATTGACATCCCGGATGGGCCGCCGTATCCAAACCGAACAGGAGAACCCTCATGGAAAAACCCAAACTTCACTTGGCAGGCGTACCATCGGGGGTGGAGCAGCTCGACGCCCTCCTCAACGGCCTCTATATCGGGGACAATGTGGTGTGGCACGATGACGCGGGAAGCCTGGCCGATGTGTTTTGCCTCAATTTCATCCGGATGTCGGAGTCGCAGAAAAAACCGGTTATCTATGTGACCTTTGACCGGTCTCCCAAAAACCTCGCCGAAAAACTGGGGGACCTGGCGGATTATGAGTCTCTGGTGATCCTGGACTGTTTTTCCCATGGCAAAGGGGCCGGCTCGGATATTTTTCTCAAATACTACGGGGAGAAGGGCGGGTCTTTGGCTTGCCGTATCCAGCAGATGAAAAGCCCGGGAGATCCCGAAAGCGTGATGGAGGCCATCGGCGCGATCCATGCCGGATTTTCCGGGGACGTGCGCCTGGTCTTTGAAAGCCTGACGGGCATGCAGGAACTGTGGGGAAGCGAAGAGGCCGTCATCCGGTTCTATGCCCATTCGTGCCCGCAGCTTTATGAGCTCAACACCATCGCCTACTGGATTTTGGAAAAACACGCCCACTCCACCCGGCAGCGGGCTCAAATCAATCGAATCGCCCAGGTGGCCATCGAACTTTCCGTCAAAAGAGGGATCACTTCGTTGGCTGTCCTCAAGGCGGACAAGCGTGATCTGGAGGCCCAGAACCGGCCGTACGTCTATTGGGCGAAGGCTTCGGACGTGCGCATCGACACCGACAAGGGCACTTCCTGGCGCCTGGACATCGGACGAAGGCTGAAGGACATGCGGAAACGGCAGGGCCTGTCCCAGGCGGAGCTCAGCAGACGCGTCGGCGTGACCCCCAGCAGCATCTCCCAGGTGGAAAGCAGTCAGATTTACCCTTCCCTGTCCGCCCTCATCAAGATGGCGGATGTCTTGGGGGTGGATGTGCAATCTTTTTTCAAAGAGACAGGTCCGGCGGGGCGTCGGGTCGTTTTCCAGGCATCGGAGGCCGCCGAGGTGAAATCGAAGCGCGTGGGAGAAACGATGCTCATTCGACGCCTGACCCCGGCCGATTTCGAGGGGAAGGGAGAGGCCTATCTCGTGGAGATCCCGCCGGGTTCTTCCTCCAACGCCCACTTTCTGGAATGCAAGGGAGAGGAAATGGGGTACGTGGTTTCAGGGGAGCTCTGTTTTAAGATGGAGGAGACCGATATCCAGTGCCGGGAGGGGGATGTAATTTCCTTCACTCGGACCGCGCCGGTTGCCTGGAGCAATGTCGGATCCACCATGGCCTGTCTTTTCTGGACGGTCATCCGTTAATCCTTCCAGCCGGATCCTTCCAAAACACGCCCTCAAAAAGGCGCTTCCTAATCCCGATGGGTGTTTCTGTCGATTTTTTTTGAAATGAGGCGGCCTTCTAGTGTAAAAGCGTTGCCGAGTTTCATGGAAAACGACCTCAAGGAGGCTTTCTATGCTAAGCTTTTTATTCAAGAAAGAACAGCGGGTGGAAACCCTCATTTTCGAGTATCTGGACACGGTTGAAAACACCCAGAGCAATTTCTTGAAAGCTTTCAACTCCTGCATCGACAATCCGTTTTGTGAAAACTTCGAATATTTCATCGAAAGAACCCACAAATTCGAATCCAAGGCGGACGATATCCGGGAGGAAGTCAAAGCGGTGATGTACAGCAAGGCCCTCATCCCCGATGCACGGGGAGACCTCATGGGGCTTTTGGAGGCCATTGACGTTGTCCCGCGCCTTTATGAGCGGATTTTGTACATCATTCAAACCCAGAAGCTGGAGATCCCTTCTTTTCTGATGCCCGATATCAAGGAACTGGTCCGGTTGAGCCTGGAGTGCGCAGACCTGATGCGGAGACAGGCCGTGGCGCTTTTGAAAAAAAACGAGAGCATCCGGGACCTCATGAGTGTCATCGATGCCAATGAAAGCCATTGCGACCGCATCGAACGGCGCATCATCATGAAGCTTTTCGAGTCCGAAACCGACCCGTTTTTGAAGCTGCAACTCAAGGAACTGACCGTTCAGATCGGGGAAATCTCGGACCAGACGGACCGGGTTTCCAAACGGATCAACATCATCAACATGAAACGGCGCGTATGATGTCCCCTCTCTTGGGCGGTTTTTTCCTGGGATGGTCCCTGGGGGCCAACGATGCGGCCAACGCCTTCGGAACGGCGGTTTCCTCCCGGATGATCAAATTCTACACGGCGGCCCTCGTCGCGGCTGTTTTTGTGGTGCTCGGGGCCGTTCTGGAGGGAGAGGCCGGAATCGAAACCCTGCGGGGGCTGACGGCCTTCAGCCTGAAAAAGGCCGTCATCTCTTCCGTGTCGGCGGCATTGGCGGTGACGGTCATGACGGCCTTTGGGCTTCCCATTTCCACTTCTCAGGCCGTCATCGGAGCCATCCTGGGCCTCGGCATCCTGAGCCGGGATCTGGATCTGTCGGGGTTGGGAAAAGTGCTGATCTGCTGGGGGGCCACCCCCGTGGGAGGGGCGCTCATCGCCGTATTTTTGTATCGTCTTCTGGGCCTTTTCTATAACCGTCTGAACCTGAACCTGTTTCAGTCCGACAGAGTGCTCAAGATCGGGTTGATGGTTTCGGGCGCCTATGGCGCTTATGCCTTGGGAGCGAACAACGTGGCCAATGTTTCGGCGGTTTTTGTCGGCGCCGGTTATTTAAGTGTTTTCAACGCTTCTCTTCTCGGGGGGTTGAGCATTGCCTCCGGGATTCTGACCTTCAGCAGACCGGTGATGGAGACCGTGGGAAAGCGGCTGGTCCGGGTGGATCCCTATTCCGCCCTCGTCGTGGTCATGGCCATGGCGCTGACGGTGCATTTTTTCACCTGGGTCGGGGTTCCGGTTTCCACGTCCCACGCCACGGTGGGCGGCGTCCTGGGGATCGGGATCATCCGGAGCGTCAAAACGGTGAACCGCCGGACGCTGGGCCATATCGTGCTGGGATGGGGGCTCACGCCGGTTCTGGCGTGTTTTTTCACCGTCGTCCTTTATATGGTCAGCAATTTGTACTATTTCCCCGATTGAAAAGCGAAAAAAGCGCGGTGAAGAGGAAGAACCATGTATGATGTGGCCATTGTCGGCGGCGGTGTGATCGGATGTGCCATCGCTCGGGAACTTTCCCGATACCGGATCGATGTCGTCTTACTGGAGAAGCAAGCCGAGGTGGGGTTCGGCACCAGCAAGACCAACAGCGGGATCGTCCATGCCGGGCACCACAGCTCCCCGGACACCTTGAAAGGGAGGCTCGTGGTCCGGGGAAACCAGCTCTTCGACACGCTGTGCAAAGAACTGAACTTCGGCTTCCGCCGCATCGGGGAGCTCGTGGTGGCCAAAAGCGAAGACGAGGTTCAGGTCCTTTTGGCCCTGAAACGACAGGGCGAACAGAAAGGGGTTCCAGGGCTTGAGATCTGGGACCGGACGCGTCTCATGCGGGAGGAGCCCAACCTGTCCAAAAACCTGGTCGCCGCCCTTCACGCCCCTTCGGCAGGGGTGATCAATCCCTATGAGTTTGCCTTCTCCCTCATTGAAAACGCAGTGGCCAACGGTGTGACGTTGAAAGTGGAGAGCCCGGTGGAACGCATCGAGGTGAAAAAAGCCGGACTGGTCCTGCATGCCCCCCGGGAAACCGTGGAAGCGCGCTTTGTCCTGAATTGCGCCGGCATCTTTGCCGACCAGGTGGCGGGCCTGGCGGGAATAAACGATTTCACCCTTCACCCCCGAAAAGGTGAAGAGTACATGCTGGACAAACGCCTCAGGGGCATCGTCCGGCATCTCATCTTCCCTGTTCCCGAAAAGCATACCAAAGGGATCCTCATCATCCCCACCTACAACGGAACCATGATGGTGGGCCCCACCGCCCAGGACACCTCGGACCGGTGGGACGTTTCCACCACCGTCGAAGGTGCGGCCGAAGTCTTCGGTTTCGTCAAGGGGCTTTGCGACTGCATCACCGAGAGGGATACCATTACTGAATTCGCGGGACTTCGGGCCGTCAGCAACACCAACGATTTCATCATCGGGCCGTCGAGGGTGAAAGGCTTTGTCAACGTCGCAGGCATCCAGAGCCCCGGGCTGACCGCGGCTCCCGCCATCGCCGAGCATGTTCGGGAGATCTTGAAGGTCGAGGGGCTGTCTCTCGAGAAAAAGAAGGGGTTCGATCCTTGCGTCCAGGCGCCGCCCCGTTTCGCCGCGATGTCCACTGAAAAACAGCAGAGCCTCATCCGACAGGACCCGCTGTTTGCCAAGGTGGTATGCCGATGCGAGATGGTGACGGAGGCGGAGGTCCACCACGCCATCGATCACGGCGCCCGCACGCTGGACGGCATCAAGTTCCGAAGCCGGGCCGGAATGGGGCGCTGCCAGGGAGGTTTTTGTACGACACGCTGCATGGAGATCCTGTCTTCAAGGACCGGTCGTCCTTTTGAAGAGATCACCAAGCGCGGAGGCGGCTCCTGGATCGTTGCCTCCAGAAAAGACATCCTGCCGGCAACAGGAGGAAGGGAAAAAGCCCCGTGCCCAAAAGGATGAAAAAAGCATACGATGTGGTGGTCGTGGGGGGCGGACCCGCCGGAATGGGCGCGGCTCTGGGGGCCCGGGATTCCGGCGCTCCTCGAATTTTAATCCTGGACCGGGAACCCGAAGCGGGGGGCATCTTGTTGCAATGCATTCATGCCGGGTTTGGACTCCACTATTTTCAGGAGGATCTCACCGGACCGGAATACGCCGAGCGGTTTTTGGAAAAGGTCATCGACAACGACGTGGATGTTGTTCCCGGCAGCTACGTTTCCGGCGTGGCCGTCGACTCGGACGGCACCAAGACAGTGCGCGTCATGAATCCGGCCTTTGGAATGGCTCACGTGAAGGCCAAGGCGGTGGTTTTGGCCATGGGATGCCGGGAACGGACCCGGGGGGCCGTACGGATCCCGGGAACTCGGCCGTCCGGCGTTCTCACGGCGGGTCTGGCCCAGAAGTTTGTCAACATGAAAGGAGTCCTCCCCGGGAGGCGCATCGCCATATTAGGATCCGGAGATATCGGGTTGATCATGGCCAGGCGCCTGACGCTCGAGGGATGTGAAGTGGCGGGGGTTTTCGAGATCATGCCCTACACCAACGGGCTCACGCGCAACGTCGTCCAGTGCCTGGAGGATTTCGGCATCCCGCTTTTTTTGTCCACCACTGTTGCCGCCATCCAGGGAAGGGACCGCGTGGAGAAGGTGACCGTGGCGCCGGTGGGACCGGACTTCCTGCCCGACATGGGCCGGAGCCTGGAGGTGCCGTGCGACACCCTCCTGATTTCCATCGGCCTGATCCCGGAAAACGAGCTTTCCCAGAGCCTGGGCATCCAGCTGGACGTGGTGACCGGAGGCCCCCGGGTGTCCAGCACCCTTGAAACCAGCATGCCGGGGGTCTTCGCCTGCGGAAACGTCCTGCATGTCCATGACCTGGTCGATTTCGTCACCCGGGAAGCGCTTCTCGCCGGGCGCCATGCAGGAGAATGGAGCCAGGGGATCCAGAGGCCCCGGGACAATATCCTTCTGGTTCCCGGCGATAACGTGCGCTACTGCGTTCCGCACTCCCTGAGCCCGGAGCGGGAGCATACCCTGTATCTGCGCTGCAAGGCGCCCATGAAACCTTGCGTCCTTAAGGTGGGCAACCTCTTGGAAAAGAAATTAAAGTTTGTGGTTCCCGCGGAGATGATCATGATCAAGATCAAGCCCGATCTTCTGGACCGCTTTCACGGCGACACCCTGAGAATCGATATCCGGCCTCTTCAGCCGGGAGGTCAACATGCCTGAAACCGCCCGCTTTACTTGTATCGGATGCCCCATTGGTTGTCCTCTCCAGCTGGAGCATGAAGGAAACGAGATCAAGGAGATCTCCGGTTATGAATGCAACCGGGGGGCCAAGTACGCCAAACAGGAGTTTTTCGATCCCCGAAGGGACTTGAGTACCACCATTCCTATTTTACAGGCCCTATGGCCCCGGCTTCCGGTGAGGTTAACCGGCCCGATCCCGAAGGAGCGCATCCTTGCCGCGGTGCGCATCATCCATGGCCTATGTGCGGAGGCGCCCGTGAAAATGGGTCAGGTCCTGATGGCCGATTTCATGGGGGAAGAGGGGATCCATCTGGTGGCGAGCCGTTCAATGGGGCGGATCCTGTAAGAGAATTTCCACCATTTCGGCAAAACCGTGTCCCCCTTCTTTGGAAGTGATCCATGCCGGGGGCGTGTCCAAGCGGTCCTTGAAGTGGACGATGTTGGCCATTCCCACGGAGTGGGGAAAAAACGCGAACAGGGGGGCGTCGTTTGGGGAATCTCCGGAAAAAAGCACGCGCCTTTTCTGTTTTTCCAGATTGACGTGAAAAATCTCTTCAAAGAAGATGCCCGTCATGGTGCGTTTGTCATAGTCTCCGAACCAGCCGTTGACATGGATGGAGCTGATCTTGGCCCGGGCCCCGGCAGTATTGAAGATCCGGACGATTTGATCGATTTTGTCATCGGACAGGCGCGGGACGTCTTCGCAAAAATCGATGGCCAGATCCGCCACGCGATATGCTTGATCCGCCGAAACCCGGCTCCCGTGCACCTCCCTTAGGATGGTTTCTTCAATTAATTTCAGTTTGCTTCGATCCGCCCCGCGTTCGGCCTCGGATCTTGCAAAGCGGCGATGCATCCTTCTGGTTTTAGGGTCGTATCGGAAGTAGAAAGCGCCGTTTTCGCCGACGATTCCGTCGACGGGCCACATGCGGGCCATGTGGTCGCACCACCCGGCCGGCCGGCCCGTGATGGGGATCACCCGGATTTTCTTTTGTTTCAACCGTTCCAGGGCGACAAGGGCTGAAGACGGAAGCCGACCCCTGAAGGTCAGGGTGTCATCGATGTCGGTGAGGACAAAAGCAATATGCTTTTTTTCCGCATCGGGAAATTGAGCAAAAGGCAACATGACCCTCGAACAGATCCCCGGCTTTTTCTCAGGCTCCTATCCTTAAAACCCAAGGCTCGCTCCGGAGATGGGGAATTGCCAGCGTTGAGAGGGTTAAATCGCTGGAACTCGCCGCTCCGGAGGTTATCAGGATTCCCATTATCATCGATTTGAGGCCCCATGGCCAGCTTTTTTTAAACATCAGGATCCGGGTCGGATTGAACTGCGGCTGAGGTTGCACTTCGGCAGCGTGTTGCAGAGGGCGTCAATCCGAAAGGATTCCACAGGAGTAAAGCGGGATTCCATTTTCAACCGGTCCGGAGCTGTCTTTTCATAGGTGACGACCCTGCGTACCGGTTTCTTGTATTGACTTTTCAAGCCTGCGTGATAGTTGTTTTTCGTTTCCTTTTTGCCGGTTTGCTTTTGATTAAAGAAGGTACCTTGTGATGCAATCCCAGTCAACCAAAGGAGGTGTAAGATGAAAAAGGCCGTTTTTTCCCTTCTGTGTGTCCTGGTCGCGTTTGCCGTAGGGATAGTCTCTGCAGCGGCAAAGGACAGGGTGGTGATTTACACGTCCCTGGAAAATGAAGAGGTGGTGGATTACCTCGAATTTGCCAAAAAGGAGCTTCCGGACCTGGATATCCAGGCGATCCGTTTGTCGACCGGTGAACTGGGTGCCCGCATGATGGCGGAAAAGGACAATCCCCAGGCCGACTGCATCTGGGGGTGGGCCGTCACCAACATGGCAGAATTCATCCCCAAGGGGATGCTGAAAGAATACAAGCCCAAGGGATGGGACAAAATTCCGGCGAAATTCAAGGACCCTAACGGCTACTGGGCGGCCATCGATCTCTATGCGGCCGCTTTGGTACCCAACACCAAAGTGCTTGAGGAAAAGAAGCTCCCCATGCCGAAAGGGTGGAAAGACCTTCTCAATCCCGCCTACAAAGGGATGCTGATCATGCCCAACCCGGCCAGTTCCGGCACGGGGTTTCTGCAGGTGGCGAGCCTCCTGGTCCTGATGGACCCCGACTACAAAAACAAGCCGGTGGAGCAGAACAAGGCTTGGGATTTTTTAAAAGAACTGGATAAAAACATGGGGCAATATATTAAAAGCGGGTCCAAACCGGCCAAGCTGACGGCCGCGGGCGAATATGCCATCGGTTGCTCCTTTGCTTTTGTCTATTCATCCTTGAAAAAGAAAGGCTTTCCGGTTGCTTTGGTCATGCCTGAAGAAGGCGCCGGCTATGAACTTGAAGCCAATGCGCTTTTAAAGGGGGCCAAGAACGAAAAGGCCGCCATGAAGTTTCTGGACTGGGCCATCAGCGAAAGCGCCATGAAACGGTATGCCACCTTCAAGCTCGGCGTGACCTATCCCGGCATCCCTGGACCCACGGATCTCCCGGCCCTCGATACCATCAAACTGGCCCCCATGGACTTTCCTTGGCAGTCTAAGAACCGAGAAAAGATCCTGGAAGTTTGGCAGGGCTTTTTCACGAAATAACCGAGACCTGAACTGATTCATCGCCTCATCAACCCTTTGCTTGGATTGATGAGGCGATCCTTCCATTTTGGGAAATACGGGTACCCCACGTCGCCGACTCCCGGTCGGGGGGATCTTTCCAGGGCACTCGAATAAAGACTCCCTTAAGAGGAGCATGCAGCCGGAAGATGTCAAAAAAGTTGGTCTTGGAGAATTTAAGCAAACACTATGGAACCCTCGTTGCCGTAAACAACGTCAACCTGGAAATCCAACCGGGAGAGTTTCTCTGCTTTCTCGGACCAAGCGGATGCGGGAAAACGACCGTTTTAAGGATGATCACCGGATTTGAAGAAATCACGTCCGGAAACATCCTTTATGACGACGTGGTCATCAACGCCGTGATTCCCCAGAAGAGGGAATTCGGCATCGTTTTCCAGTCCTACGCCCTTTTTCCCAACATGACGGTGAGTCAGAACATCGCTTTCGGGCTTAAGATGCGCAAGATGCCAGAAAAGCGAATCGAAGAGCGAGTCGATGAGATCCTAAACCTCATCGGCCTCCGCGGGTGGGAAAGCCACTATCCCTCGCAGCTTTCCGGCGGACAGCAGCAACGGGTGGCGCTGGGCAGGGCGATTGCCGTCAAACCGAAAATTCTTTTATTGGACGAACCGCTGAGCGCCTTGGATGCCAAAATCCGCATTCGCTTGAGAACCGTCATCAAGAGACTTCAGGAAGAACTCGGAATCACCATGATCTATGTGACCCATGACCAGGAGGAAGCGCTGGCATTGGCCGATCGGGTGGTGGTGATGCGGGACGGGGAATTCCGGCAGATCGGCACCCCCTGGGAGATTTACAAAAAGCCGAAGACGAGCTTCATTGCCGGGTTCGTGGGGACGTCCAATTTCATTTCCGGGAAAAAAGAAAACGACCGAGTCCGATTCGGGTCCCGGACCTTCAGGGTTTCCGGCCTCGAGGCCATTGACAGTGAAACGGTCCACCTTGCCATTCGGCCTGAAAATATCGACGTGCTCTTTCCCGAGAACCCCGTGGAAGATTTGGTTGCCTCAAACATTATCGAAACAACGGTTGAGGTCGTCAATTTTTTAGGAGCCGTTGTGAGAATCTCTTTCATGCTGGATGACGAGGAAATGTTGGTGGATGTTTCGGAAAAAGAGTTTAAAAAACGAGACCTGAAACGGCGGGACTCAATCAGGCTCTACTTTCCCCCGGATGCATTTCAAGTCTACAAGGAACTTTTTAGAAAACTGATTTAAACCTCATCAAGCCCCCATCCCGGGAAAGCGCGGACATGCCTTTCAATACCACCGAAAGCGATGGCATAGGGAGATACCAGGTCTCGCCCATCCGAATGGAGATCGATCGATTTATCGTTCCGACCGTGACCCTGTTCATCGCCCTGATTCTTTTCTTTTTCATGCTGTTTCCCCTGTCGGCCATCCTCAAGCTGAGCTTTTTCAAAGGAGGTGAGTTTGGCCTCGCCAACTTCACCCTTGAAAATTTTGAAAAATATTTCACCACCGCCTACACTCTGAGAGCGCTCTGGCACAGCCTCTATGTGTCCATTGCCACGACGCTCATCGTCACAATTCTGATATTCTTTTTCGCCTATGCGATGACGCGCACCACCATCGCCGGAAAAGGGTTTTTCCGAAACATCATCATGATGCCGTTGGTGGCACCCTCCATCGTCCAGGCCCTTGCCTTGATTTACCTGTTTGGGCGCAACGGGCTGGTCACCGCACACCTGATTCAAACGGACTGGAACATCTACGGCCCCACCGGCATCATCGTGTCGGAGGTTCTTTACTGCCTTCCCCATGCCTATGTAATCTTGTACACGACCCTTTCCGCGGTGGACATCAGACTCGACGAGGCCGCGGAAAGCCTGGGAGCGACGCCTTTCAAGGTGTTCACCCGCATCACCCTCCCTTCAGCCAAATATGGAATCGTCAGTGCCGCGGCATTGACCTTCAACCTGACCATTACGGATTTCGGTAATCCGGTGGTTATCGGAGGCGACTACACCGTTTTAGCCACCGAGATTTACTCACAGGTCACCAATCTGTATCGATTCGATTTAGGAGCCACCATCAGCATCATTCTGCTGGTACCGTCGCTCATGGCCTTTGCGCTGAATTACTACATTTCCCGAAAGACGTTTTCCATGATCAGCGGAGCCGCCAAACCCGTGATTCCTCCCTCCAGGCCCTTGAAAAAGATTTCCTTCACCGTGTATTGCAGTCTGATTTCCTTCGCCATCATCGTTATTTTCACAACCGTTGTCTTGGGCTCCTTCGTCAAGGTCTGGCCCTACGACTGGTCCCTGACTTTTCAGCATTATCATTTTCCGTCCATCGCCGGATATTCGGCCCTCTGGACCAGTGTCTGGGTCTCTTTGGTGGTCGGCATTGCCGGCGCTTTCGTCACGCTGGTGGCGGCGTATATCATGGAAACGCGCCGGGCGTTTTTCAAACAAATTATTTACCTGCTTTCCGTGATGCCTGCGGCGATCCCCGGCCTGGTCATGGGCTTGGGTTATATCCTGGCTTTCAACAAGCCTTACTATTTTTTTTACGGGACCCCCTGGATCGTGGTCATCAACATTATCATCTGCAATTTTACGCTGGGCATTTTGTCCGGCATTTCGAACCTGAGAAATATCGACCCCTCCATCGAGGAGGCTTCCATCAGTCTCGGCGGGGATACGCTGCGAACCTTTTTCCGGATCATCTTTCCCCTTTCCCGGGTCGCGTTTTTTCAAAACTTCCTCTATTTTTTCATGCGGTCCATGACCACCATCAGCGCGGTCATTTTTCTGGTGTCGGCGACGGTCCATCTGGCGGCCATTGAAATCATCATGCTGGACAACGACGGTTGGACCGCCAGTGCCAACGCCATGTGCACCTGCATCATTCTGATCGTGGTGGTCATGATGGGACTGCTGAAGATCGTGTCCAAGAAGACCGGAGGTCGTCCCAAAGGCCTCACGGCGGAAGTCTGACCCGCGGGAAAAGCCTCCCGGCTCTTGAAGTTGAACCCAAGCGGCCTTTCAAATCCAAGGAGAATTCGAACATGAAGAAAACCGCCCGCATCGTCATCATCGGCGGTGGGATCGTCGGGTGCAGTACAGCCTATCATCTGGCCCGCCTGGGGGCAAAGGATGTCCTGTTGCTTGAAAAAGACCAGCTGACCAGCGGGTCCACGTGGCACGCGGCGGGACTGGTGGGACAGCTCCGCAGCGAGCGCAATATCACCCGGATGCTGCAGATGAGCGTCCGTTTATATGAAACCCTTGAAGCAGAGACGGGCTTGTCCACGGGCTGGAAAAAAACCGGATGCCTGCATCTGGCAAGCACCCGGGATCGCCTGTACGAGTTGAAAAAAGGAGCCACCACCGCGCGCAGCTTCGGGCTCGAAATGCACATCCTCACCCCACGAGAAGCTTTTGACCTGTGCCCGATCTTGTCTCTGGACGGCATCCTCGGGGCGGCCTTCATGCCCACGGACGGACAGGCCGACCCCGCAGGCATCACCCAGGCGCTGGCCAAGGGAGCCAGGGATCACGGAGTCAGAATATCGACGGAAACGCCGGTCACCGGTTTCGACATCCAGGACAACCGGGTGGTCGCTGTTCTCACCCGGGCAGACAGGATCGAATGCGAGACCGTGGTCAACTGCACCGGAATGTGGGGTTACCAGATGGGAAAGAGGCTGGGGGTCAACACGCCGGTGGTCCCTTTTCAGCATCAATTCCTGGTCACCGAGAAGATTCCGGGCCTTCCCAAAAACCTGCCGACCCTCAGGGACAAGGACAATTTGATTTACTACAAGGAGGAAGTGGGAGGGCTCGTCATGGGGGGCTACGAGAGAAACGGGATCCCCTGGGCGACCGACGGCGTTTCCGATGCTTTTTCCGGAAGACTTCTCGAGCCCGATTTCGACCATTTCCAGCCGCTGTCCGAGGTGGCCCTCCGAAGGACGCCCTGCCTTGAAAGCGCCGGGATCATCAAACTGATCAACGGTCCGGAAGGGTTTACCCCTGACGGCAATGCCATCATGGGCCCGGCGCCTGAACTGAAAAACGTTCACGTGGCGGTCGGCTTCAATGCCTTCGGGATCGCCGCTGCAGGAGGCGCGGGACGGATGATGGCCGAATGGATCCTCGAGGGCGAGCCGAGCCTCGACCTGTGGCCGCTCGATATCCGGCGATTCGGACCCCACCACCAGAGCCGGACGTATCAGGTCACCCGAACCGCGGAGCTTTACGGAAAGCACTACACGATTCACTGGCCCCACGAAGAACACGAGTCGGCCCGGGGGATCCGGCGCAGCCCTCTTTATGCCATCCTCAAAGAAAAAGGGGCGGTTTTCGGCGCCAAATACGGATGGGAAAGGCCGAATTGGTTCGTGCCGGAAGGGATCGCGTTCAAAGACCGCCCCACTTTCGAAATCCCCGACGACTTCCCATACGTCGCCCAGGAGCACCGCCGCGCCAGGGAGAAGGTCGTCCTCATCGATCAGACCTCTTTTAGCAAATTCGAAGTCAAAGGGCCAAAAGCCCTCCAATTCCTGGACCGGCTCTGTGCGAATCGAATCGACCGGCCCGTGGGAAAAGTCATCTACACGCAGATGTGCAACGACCGGGGTACCGTCGAGTGCGACCTGACCGTGGCCCGGTTGGAGTCGGAACGCTTCTTTCTCGTGGCGGGAACCGCCTTCGGACGCCGCGTTTCAGGATGGATTCAAAGACACCTTCCGGAAGAAGGCTGTGTCGGATTCAACGATGTCACTTCATCCTTTGGGGTCATCAACGTGGTGGGGCCCCGATCGAGGGAACTGCTCAAGAGCGTTTCAGGAGACGATTTCAGCGAAAATGGCTTTCCCTTTGGAACCTGCAAGCCGATGACGGTCGGCTGTGCACCGGCCACGGCCCTCCGGATCACCTATGTGGGGGAACTGGGATACGAGCTTCACATCCCGGTGGAATTTACCGCCCATGTTTACGAAACCCTCTGGTCGGCCGGGCAGGATCTTGAAATCGGAAATGCCGGTTATCGGGCCATCAATTCCCTCAGGCTGGAAAAAGGCTATGCGGACTGGGGGTCTGAGCTCAGCCCGGAATACACCCCTTACGATGCGGGTCTGGGCGCCTGCGTCGCCTTGGATAAGGGCGATTTTATCGGAAAAAGCGCGCTGTCCGAAATACACGCCAAGGGGCCGGCTTGGCGGCTGTGCAGCTTTACCCTCAATACCGAGGATCCCGTGAGCCTTCAGGGGAGCGCCCCGATCCTTTGGAAGGGGGAGGTGGTCGGGGTGACCTCCAGCGCCGGCTACGGGCACACCCTGGAAAAGACCCTCGCCTATGGCTATCTTCCAGCCGAAAAAGCCGTGGAGGGGGACGGCTGGCAGATCGAGACCTACCGGAGCCTCTATCCCGCCACCTGCCACACCCGTCGGGACCTTTATGATCCCCAGAGACGGAAGATGAGCGTCTGAACCCGGGGATCAAAAGAATTCCATAAAGCCTTAAAGAGCCTTGGAATCCATCAGGGCCTCCAAGGCGTCAAAGCTCTCCACGATTTCGGCCGCACCGGCCTTTTGAAGCGCCTGCGCAAGGCCTGTCTTGTCTGGGGAAGAAATGAGGATTCCGATCCCCGAATAAGGAAACCGGGACCGGGCGGCGGACGCCATGTCGTCGGGCATATCTCCAATGTAATAGCAGCGGGAGACTTTTTTCTCAAAGGCGGCCCCGATGGCATCCAGCATGAAGGGATCCGGTTTGCTCAGAAGAATCGGTTTTTTACCTGTCTCCAGGCGAAGCCGTTCTTCTTTCAGACAATCGTCCAGGGTATAGACTGCGGAAAAGAACTTCCGGATGTCGAAACGGTCCAGGGGATGGTCAGCCTCGGCCTTCGGACGCCCGGTGGCGATGGCCAGAAAATGGCGGAGGCCCAGGCGCGCGAGAAGGGCCGGGTCGATGAGAAGCGATTCCCTGTCGATATAGCCTCTCTCCTGGTAGAGGCCGGGTGAAAACCCGTAAATCGTTCGAAACAGGCTGGGGCCGAGATAAATCTCCTGGAAGATCTGCTTGATGACATTTCCGCTGCCGACATCGCCTCTGTAGCAGGCCCGGAGAAAATCGAAGGAAGGTTTGCCGATGGCGCCCAGCAGCCCCGTCAGGGGCCGGGTCTCCTCCTTGAGGAAGCGGGCCAGGCCGGAAACATCGCAGTGTGCCATGCCCTCCCGGTACCCTGCCCAAGCATCGGTACCGGCAGCCTTCTGGGGGCCTTTGACACGGGAATAAAGCAGGCTGATTACCAAGAAAGTCAGATCCCAGTCGTTGTTGAGTCCTCCGCCTTGCTTGATCCGGGCGAGGTCCGACAGCGGAAAAAGGGGATCCGGCAGATCCGCCCATCCGTAGGCGCCCCGGAAAAAGAGACGGGCGGTCTGCCGAACGGTTTCCCGGTAAGACTTGGAGACGTTGATGAGAACGCCGTCCATGTCGAAAACAATCAAAGCTTTTGGATTCATTTTCCTCTTGAGCGATTCAGGCAGACTCCCGCTTATCGGACAGCCGATGGAGCCATGTTCCAACTTCCGCAATGGATGCGATCTTTGGATATCGCGCATACCGCCTGTTTTTTGTTTTTCCCGAGCGGTCCATCAACACCGGAAAGCCGGCCCACTGTAAAAGAGGGAGGTCCGTGTACCCATCTCCCACGGCAAGGGTGCGTTCGGGCCTGATTTTTTTGTCCACGAGCATTTTCACCTTGTCCGCGGGATGAACGACTTCAAGCTTGATTCCCGAGATTCGACCGTCGGAAAACAACAACCGGTTTCCCTCCACCGTTTCGAAACAGCCTCGGATGCCGGTGAGCGCCAGGACCCGCTCGATGAGATCGAGGGTTCCGCAGCTGATGATCCTCATGGCATGGCCTTCCAGGCGCAGCTGCCTGAGGGCCACCCGGTCGGCTTCCGGGATTTTACGCGCCAGCGTTTGTGCGACCGGATCCAGACGATCTGCCGGGGTGCCTTCGAGAACCCAGGCGTAGTATTTTTTAAATGCCGGCCCCATCCACTGCCTTTGGTCGAAAAAGACGATGCATCGGGCGACGACCCTCTTGATCAAAGACGGCCTTTCTCCCGGGGCGTTGAGGGACTGCAGAAGCAGGGTATGCTCGCTGTCGCAGGGGTCGGAAGGAAGCAGCGTCCCGTCAAAATCCCATATGATGTCAAACAGTTTCATCCGCTGTGCGGCAAAGGCCGTGTTTGAGGTCTTCGGTGTCAGGCTCGGGAAGGGTTAGGCCGGCGAGGGAACGACCAAGACCGGGATAGGGGAATGGCGCACCACCCATCTTGCGGTGCTGCCGACCAATACATCGGCCAGGGCGCTTTGGCCGTGGGTCCCCATGACGATGAGGTCGCAGTGGCGCTTTTTCGCTGTTTCCACGATCGTTTCGGCAGGGGGCCCGCTTTGAATGAGAATTTCGTCCGTGACGAAATTCTGGTCGGGCGCTTTGGCCTGAACTGCCTCCGAGAACGCCTGCAGGATCTCTTTGACGGCGACAGAATTCCTTTTACGGCTGATCAGGGTATCTCTGGCTTCTGAATAGTGCCGGGTTTTGATCTCTTTCCAGGTTTCGGGATGCACCATGTTCAAAATGAACTTTTCTCCGGGAAATTCCGCCATCACGTGGAGGAAGGTGATCCCGGCGTCGCAAAGGTTGGCAAGGCTTGCCGCATAGGCGAAGGCGTGAACGGCGCCTTCCGAAAGGTCTGTCGCATAAAGGATTTTCCTGATGCGGATCTCCGGCAGTTTCATCTGGATCTTCTCCCATCCCCGGGATTACTTTCTGAAATACAAATCAGGAAGCCACAGGGCGATCTGAGGAAACAGAATCACGATGGCCAAACCCACGATCATCACCAAGACGAAGGGAATGATGGACCGGTAAATGTCCGCGAGACTCACTTCCGGCGGCGCCATGGCTTTCATTAAAAAGAGGTTATAGCCAAACGGCGGCGTCATATAGGCGATTTGGCAGGTGATGGTGTAGAGAACCCCGTACCAGATGGGGTTGAACCCCAGCTTGATGACCAAAGGAACGTACAGAGGTGCCACAATGATGAGCATGGCGGTGTCATCCAGGAACATTCCCATCAGGATGTAGGTGATCTGCATCATGACAAGCACGCCCCACGGGCTCAGCTCCCATTTTTTGATGAAAAGGGACTCGATGGCGTGAACGGCCCCAAGGCCGTCGAAGACGGCCCCGAAACACAGCGCCGCCAGGATCACCCACATGAACATGCAGCTGACGCTCAGGGTGTTTCTCAGCGTGTCTTCCATCACGCGTCGGGTCAGCCGGCGGTTGAACAGGGCGGCAAGAGTCGTGGCCGTGGCTCCTGCCGCGGAGCACTCCACGAGGCTGGTGATTCCCATCAAGAAGAGCCCTGTCATGGAGAAAATGATCAAAAGGGGGACGATTCCCGCCCGAAGGAGGCGAAACTTCTCCCCCCAGGTGATCTGCCGGCGTTCTTCCAAGCTTAAGGTCGGGCCCAGGTGCGGCTGGAATTTGCACCGGATGAGAATATACACAATAAAAAGGCCGGCCAGGAGGAAGCCGGGAAGAACACCCGCCATCCACAGGTGGCCCACCGGCTGCCGGGCGATCATGCCATACAGGACCAGAACCACGCTGGGAGGCACCATGATGCCGAGAGAGCTGCCGGCCTGGATGACCCCCGTGACCATGACCTTATCGTACTTTCTCTTGAGCATTTCCGGAAGGGCGATGCTGGCCCCGATGGCCATGCCGGCGACACTCAGCCCGTTCATGGCCGAGATGGCCACCATCAGCCCGATGGTCCCCACGGCCAAGCCTCCGTTGACGGGGCCCATCCAGACATGGAACATGCGATAAAGGTCGCTGGCGATTCCCGATTCGGAGAACATGTAACCCATATAGATGAACAACGGCAGCGTAAGAAGCGGGTACCAGTTCAGCAGCACAAAGCTCGCATTGAACGGCATCTCCGCCGCCCCCTTCCCCCACAGCCAGAGGGCAAACAGGGTGGCCACCCCGCCGATGGCGGCAAAGATCCTCTGTCCGGTGAGGAGCATGAGCATCATGGAGGAGAAAATCAGAAGTGCAATCAGTTCGTGACTCATGAGGCTTCCTTCCCCTAGCCTTGGCAATGTCCTTGATGAGCGTAGCAATGGTCTGAAGCAGCATCAGAAGAATTCCGATGGCCATGATAATTTTGATCGGGGCCAAAGGCGGCGCCCAGGGCGTGTAATTTTTCTGTCCGTATTGGATGGCGTAATCGATGCTGGAGATGGCTCCGAAAAGGAGAAAAACCAGATAAAAGATCATGAAGGGACCGGTGATCACATCGGCCAGGGCCTGTCTTTTGGTGGACCATCGGCCGTAGACGAGATCCATGCGGACATGTCCCTCCAGGATCAAGGAGTATGCACCTCCCAGGAGATAATAGGCGGCCATGAGGAATTCAGAAGTTTCCACGACCCAGATGTGGGGACGGTTGAACACCGTCCGGGCAATGGTCTCGAACAGCAAAATCCCCATCATGGCGAAAATCATGTATTGGGAGCATTTGCCGACCCCCTTGCTGGCGGCCTCGACGTATTTGACAAACCGGTTTATGGGCTTGGGCATGCCGTTCCCTTTGCAAGCGCGGTGGTTTCGGGAAGATCCCCTGTAATCATTTTCCAGATCCTTGGGTACAAAATAAAACCCCCATCGTCAATTCTGAGGGTTTGGCATCGGACAGGAAAGGCGTTCAGGCTCGCCGGATATTGCCTTGAAAAAGCGTTTGATCCCTCCATTTCACTCATATAAGATTTTCCCTTCCCGGGCTGCGGTTTCCAAAACCCGGGAAGGGAGACCGGTGACGGTTTTTAGTATCGATAGGGGGGACCGGCTTCTTCCATAGTCTTGGCATACTCTTTGAGTATTTTGACCACCTTGGCGTTCCGGGGGCTCTTTGCGGCGATCTCATCCCAGAACTTGAGCGCTGCGTCCTCGACCACCTTCCATTCCTCCTTGGGGATGGAGGTGAGCTTCAGCTTCCCTCCCTTGGTTCGGTAGTGCGCCTCGCCCCACCAGTACCAATGCTGACGGTAGTAATGGGAGCTGTCAATGGAGAGATGGAACAGGGCTTTCAGGTGTGCCGGGACCTTTTCCCACGATGCAGTGTGGGCGAAGTAGGACCCTGCCCAGGCGCCGGAAATGGGGTTGGTCAGATAGTACTTGGTAACATCGGCCCAGCCGACCGTGTAATCTTCGGTGATCCCGGACCAGGCCACCCCGTCCAGCTCGCCCGTCTGAATGGCCATCTGAACGTCTTCATAAGGGAGGGCCATGGGGACGACGCCGAATTGCTGCATGAACCGGCCCCCGGTGGGGAACATGTACATTCTCAGCCCTTTGAGGTCCGAGACATGCTTGATGGGTTTGGTGGTGGCGAAATTGCAGGGATCCCAGGCCCCGGCGCTGAGCCACGTGACGCCCTTGATTTCGGCGTACGCTTCCTGCCAGATTTTGTCTAGGCCGTACCAGTGAAACAAGACGGGGACATCCAGAGAATATCGCGAAGCGAAGGGGAAGTAGGCCGCAAAAACCGCGACATCCACAGGAGCCGCGATGGAATCATCGTCGCTCTGGCATGCGTCGATGGTTCCCTTCTGAACGGCCCGGAAGAGCTCGCCCTGGGGGACCAGTTGGTCCGCATTGTACAATTCAATGACCATTTCGCCGTTTGCGGCCTTGTTGAAAGCATCGATGGAAGGCTTGATCACATGGGCGGCCAGGGCGGGCCCGGCATAGGTTTGCATCCGCCATTTAATGGGGGTCTTTTTTTGCGCAATCACGTAAGGTGCGTTGACCGCGGTGGCCGCTACTGCAGCCGTTCCCAATCCTGCTTTTTTGAGAAAATCGCGTCTTTTCATCTAACCTGCCTCCTTTCATGATGTTTGTTTGTGCCCATACCGATCGGCAATTTACGCCGGCTGAATCCCAAGACCGGCAGGCATGCGGTTCGGGTGCATCCAAAATCTCTTGAATCGCCCTGTTTTTTTCCATACCTTGCAGACTTGGCAAGACTTTACTCGGTCCACCCGAAATAAGCAACTCTTGAGAAGCCGGTCTCAAGATATAAAGGGATCTTGCCCGCGTACGCTTCGGCGTGCCTCTTTCATTTTAGGAAATGCTCTCACCCCCTTTCGCAAAAAGGGTATGGCCTGAGGGAAATATGATATAGATGTATAGACAAGGCCCGGAAAAAATAAAAGGCGTAGAAGCATCGGTGAAGACCGCATTGGCTTGTCGGCGTATCCGGGGCATGGTTTCAACGGCGTCCGTGAGGCGGCATCATCATCGGAAGGCCTCTCCTGTCGAGGCCGTAAAAGGAGTAGGGTAGCGCAGCCCTGATTTTTGAACTACATTGTCGCATCCGATTCTGTCAAGTATTTTATTGGAAGTACGGCAAAGCTGGAAAGAGTTCCTTTCGGATTTTATGGGGGCAGTGATGTACGCGGCTTGGGGAAAGGCAGAACCTTCCTGCTGCCGGATTTGGGAGGGGCAAGAGAAGCGTTCGAACCCAAAGGAAGGGCAGGTAAAAAGGGATTGACTCCTTTTTTTTGCCCGGTATATTTTTCAACCCGGATTCCGTCGGGACTTGCGAAGGCTCCGGTGGGCCGCCCGCGGCGTGCACTTCGGGAGGAATCAGAGGGCGTCAAGCATGACTACAACGGCCGAAAGAGAGGATGTGAACATGAGCACTGCAGCACCCCTTCTGGATCAGGAGTTTACGAAGAACACCTGTTATGAACTCCTGCCCGAGTGGCAGGGCCTGGATATCCGTATTGCCCAGCTGAGCGGGGGGATCACCAACAAGCTGTATCGGATTCAAAGCGAAAAAGGGGATTACACCGTTAGAATCTATGGCGATAAAACGGACCTCTTCATCAACCGGTATCATGAAGCCCATGCCATCCAGGAGATGTCCAAAATCGGCGTCTGTTCCAAGCTCGTCAAGTTCCTGCCCGAACAAGGCGTCACCATCGTGGAATTCATCGGGGATTCCATCGTTTTGAAAAACGATCATTTTTTGGAGGCGTCGCTCTATCCCAAAATCGTGGCCCCCATCCGCAAGATTCACGACAGCGGGGTGACCTTGAAAAAGACCTTCAATCCCCTCGTGGAAGTCATGAGGATGTCCAGCATCCTCAAGCGCCTGGGCGCCGCTTATCCGGAGTTCGATATCGCCGGAACCCTGGACAGGCTTATCCGGCTGTCCAGTATCATCAACATCCCGGTGTCGGAATACGCCCCGTGCCACAATGATCTTCTGGCCGACAATTTCGTCCTGATCCAAGAAGGCGCCTTCAAGAAGTACGAATCTCCCATGTATATCATCGACTGGGAATATGCGGGCATGGCACCCAAGCACTATGACCTTGCGGACATGTTCCAGGAGATCCTCGTTCCCCGGGAGGCCGAAACAAAGATCGTCGAGACCTACTGTGCTGGAGAGGATTTCGAGAGGACTCTCTTCCTGATCGATCTGTTCAAACCGTTTCCGGACATTTATTGGTTCTTGTGGAGCCTCATCCAGTTGAACATCTCCAAGATCGTCTTCGACTATTACACCTACGGCAAAGTCAAATATGAAAACGCCCTGAAGAACCTGGCCTTTGTGGAAAAGGAATACGGAGTCGCCGTTTGACGTAGAAGGCCCGGTCTTGCGGGGGAGAGCGAGCCGGAGAGGGACCCTCCGGCGGCACCCGCTTCGGCTTCCAGCAGAGCCTCTGATTTTTATTGACAAGAAGAGGAAAACTTTTTAAAGTGGAACAACCTGTATATACATCTATAAGATTAGACAAAAGGGCCTCGTAAGAAACCGAACCGCCCATCCGCCTTCCCGCGTGTGAGCGGTAACTCCTTTCAACCCATGCCATTGCCGGAATTCCAGAAAAACTGGAGGCTCAGTGGAGGCAGAACATGACATTTCCCATCGATCTGAGCGCGTTCAAGCAACTGCAGTTTCCCGCATCCCAAAAGGAGCTCTCCCCTGAAAACCTTGATCTGTTGAGGCAAAACCTTGCGCTGGTCCGCGACAGCATTGTCTTTTTTACGGCCTATGCCAACACCAAGGGTCTTGGCGGCCATACAGGGGGCGCCTATGACATCGTCCCGGAGCTTTTGATTGTCGACGGCTTCATGAAAGGGGGGGATTGGGTTTATCCCGTCTATTTCGACGAGGCGGGCCACCGCGTCGCCATCCAATATCTCATGGCGGTCCTCAACGGGCACAAACCCCTCGAGTCGCTGCTGCATTACCGGGAATTCGGAAGCGGCCTTTACGGACACCCCGAGCGAAACGATGAACAGGGTGTCTTTTTCAGCTCCGGGCGCCTGGGGCATCTGTGGAGTTATGTCAACGGAGTCGCTTCTGCGAATCCCGACAAGGCCGTTGTCCTTTTCGGAAGCGACGGCTCCCAGCAGGAAGGCGGAGATGCCGAGGCCGCCCGGTATGCGGTGGCTCAGCAGCTCAACGTCAAGATCCTTATCGACGACAACGACGTAACCATCGCAGGGCACCCCAGCGAATATCTGAAAGGCTTCAGCGTCGAACAGACGCTTAATGGACATGGGTTGGAAGTGGATTCCGGCTCCGGAGAGGACCTTGCCGTCTTGTACCGGAGAATCCACCGGGCGCTGACGACCCGGGGACCGGCGGCCTTGGTCAACCGAAGAACGATGGCGGTGGGCATCCCGGGCATCGAAGGGACCCCTAAGGCCCATGACGTCATCCCCGTCGATCTGGCCATCGCCTATCTCAAGGAAAAGGGACGGAAGGAAGCCGTTCGGATGCTGGAGGCCGCAGCAAAAGAGAAGACCCCCACTGTGTATCTGGGCAGCACCCGGGAAAAGGGGAAGAACCGGGATCAGTTCGGAAAGATCCTTTGCGGCCTCCTCGAAAAGATGCCGGACCGCAAAGCCAGGGTGCTCGTGGTGGATTCGGATCTGGAGGGCTCCTGCGGACTCCATCATGTGCGCAAAACGTTTCCCGAGGTCTATGTCCTTGGCGGCATCATGGAGCGGAACAATTTTTCCGTGGCCGCCGGTTTCGGTTCGGAAAAGGGACGGCAGGGGATTTTCGGGACCTTTTCCGCATTCTTGGAAATGGTGGTTTCTGAAATCACCATGGCGCGACTGAACCGGGCCAATGTCCTGGCCCATTTTTCCCATGCCGGCGTGGACGACATGGCGGACAATACCTGCCATTTCGGGATCAACAACTTCTATGCAGACAGCGGCCTTTCTGAAAAGGACAACACCCGCCTTTACTTCCCCGCCGATTCAAACCAGATGCGGGCTGTCATCGAAGCGGTGTTTCACGATGAGGGGCTGCGTTTTATCTTTTCCACCCGGTCCGCAACCCCCTTCATCCTGAACCCCGGCGGAGAACTCTTTTACGATGAAAACTATCGCTTTGTTCCCGGGATCGACGAAGTGATACGGGAGGGAGACAGGGGGTATATCGTCTCTTACGGGGAAATGCTCTACCGGTGCCTGGATGCAGTGGAGCGGTTGAAGCCCGAAGGCCTCCAGGTGGGGCTGATCAACAAAGTGACGCTCAATGTCGTGGATGAAAAGCAAATGGCCGACCTGGCAGCGGCGAAATTCGTTTTGGTGGTGGAAAGCCAGAACGTGAAATCGGGCCTCGGCGTTCGATTCGGCACCTGGCTTCTCGAAAGGGGATTCAAGGGGGCTTACGCCCACCTGGGTACGCACCGGGAGGGTCATGGGGGCCTCACCGAGCAGATTCCATATCAAGGGATAGGGCCCGACGCCATCATGGACAAACTCAAGTCCCTTTCCCGCTTTTGAACCCCGGGCCCTCCTTGGAAAAAAGGCATCCAAAGCCGCAACCCGGAGGGAAGCGTTTTTTCCACGATACCGAAGAGGATTCTCAACCGTGATCATCGTCGATCCCCAAAATCCGATCCCAAAATATCTTCAGATCAGCGCGTGGCTGAAGGAAGCGATTCATCTGGGCAGATACAAAGTCGGCGAAAAGCTGCCCCCTGAAATCGAATTGTCACGCATGTGCCGTGTCAATCGGAACACGTTGCGACAGGCTATCGGGGAATTGACCGCCGAAGGGTTGCTTCAAAAGGTGAAGGGCGTCGGCACGTTCGTCTCCTCGACGAAATCCCTTCCGGTCCGGCACAAACTGAACCGGATTTCCAGTTTCGGCATGGAGCTTCAACAGTCCGGAGTCCGCGAAAAGACCCGCCTGCTCGAAAAAGGCGTTGAAACCCCCACCCAAGCTGTTGCCGAAAGCCTGGCGCTGAGCCCCGAGAGCCGGGTCATCGCCGTGAGACGGGTGCGCATCGGAGACGACCTGCCTCTGATCTACGAAGAGACCTATCTGCCGGTGGATCTTTTCGACGGCATCCTGGAAATGGATCTCACCGGCTCCATGTACGAGATATTCACCCGGGAATTCAAGGTCGTCCTGGCCCGGTGCGAACAGACCATCAGGGCCGTCAATCTGAACAAAAAGATCGCCGCGCCGCTCGGGCTCATGGCCAACGGCGCCGCCCTGTACATGGAAAGCGTGACCTACAACGATCGCAACATGCCGGTTGAAGTGCTCTGCTGCTACTTCAGGGGAGACAAATACGCTTTTGAAGTCGAACTGGGGCAGTACCACCTGACCCAGTGAACGACCCGAAGAAAAGGAACCATGCAGGTTCTTTGCTTTTTTCCAACCGTTGCCCTAAGGAGGAAACCGATGGAAAAAAAAAATCTGCTTGAGAAACTGGTCGACAGTCAGCCCCGGAATGGAAATCTGGTGGGATTCGTCCCCGGTGATTTTCGACAACTGGTGCCGCAAAATGCTCGACAAGGCGGCCCCGGAGAACCGGGAAATCCTGCAGCGGCCAGTTCGACCGGATGTACGATGAAAAGCGCCCGGAAAAACAACTCTTCCGGGGCGTGACCACCAACCCGCCCCTGTCCCTGCAGGCGATCCAGGACGACCCGCCCTACTGGGAAGGGGTCGCCAAACAGATCATCGCCGAAACCCCCGGCATCGACACCGAAACCCTGTTCTGGACGCTATACAAATTGGTGGTCAAACGCGGCTCGGACATGTACCTGCCGCTGTTCGAAAAAATCGGATACAAGGAAGGCTATCTGTCCGGCCAGGTCGATCCGCGCAGCGTCTTCGACAAGGATGCCATGCTCAAACAGGCCCTGGAAATCGCCGCGATCAACCCCAACGTGATGATCAAGGTACCCGGCTCCAAGGAGGGCTACGAAGTCATCGAGAAACTCACCGCGCGGGGGATTTCCACCAACAACACCCTGACCTTTATTCTGCCCCAACTGGTGGACTGCGCCGAAACCGTCAAGCGGGAGGCTGGAAACCGCCAAGAAAAACGAGGTCGACCTGAGCAAGTGGCGCTCGGTGATCACCCACATGGAATCGCGCTACGGAGACTTGGGCGGACTGCGGGATGCGGCCGCGGAAAAAGGCATCGAGCTGACCGAAGGCGACGTGCGCCAGGCGGAGCTGGCCATTTTCAAAAAGGCCTACAAATACCTGGAAGACAACCATCTGCCCAGCAAGATGCTGTCCTGTTCCCTGCGGCTCGGCCCCGAGGTGAACGGCACCACCCGCATCTGGCATCTGGAGGAAAAAACCGGGGCCTCGGTCGTGGTCACCTGCCCGCCGTCCTTTATCGACCAGGTGATCAATTTTGAGGGCGAAAAAGACATCGTCTTCGAAAAGAACCGGATTCACGCCGACACCCCCGGCAGGTCATGGACAAACTCATGCGCATTCCCTATTTCGAAAGGGCCTATGCGGTGGACGGCTACAGGCGGGACGAGTACAACTCCCACCCGGCCCTGCAGCGAACCGCAGAACAGTTTTCCAAGGCCACCGAGGAAATGGTGGCTTTTGCGGGCAACTGCCTTGAAACGGCTTAAGGTAAGGACAAAAGACCCTTTGAAGGAGGAGGAGGTGACATGCAAGTCGGAATCTTAAAGGAAATCAAAAGAAAAGAAAACCGGGTGGCCATGACGCCGGCGGGCGTGGAGCAGATGGTCGCCCGCGGGCACAAGATCCGTGGTTGAAACCACCGCCGGGGAGGGCTCCGGTTTCTCGGACGACGCCTATGTCAGGGCCGGAGCGGCCATCGCCGAGTCGCCCAAGGAGATCTACAATCCTGCGAAATGGTCATGAAGGTCAAAGAACCGCTGCCGTTGGAATACGATCTGATCCGGGAAGGGCAAATCCTGTTCACCTATTTTCATTTTGCGGCCTCGGAAGAATTGACCCGTGCCATCATGGCCAGTAAATGTGTCGCCATCGCCTATGAAACCGTCGAAAAGGCCAACGGATCCCTGCCGCTTCTGACCCCCATGAGCGAAGTCGCCGGCCGGATGGCGATCCAGGAAGGCGCCAAGTACCTGGAGAAAACCTACGGCGGCAAGGGGGTGCTGCTGAGCGGCGTGCCGGGCGTGAATTCAGGGCACCGTCGTGGTCATCGGCGGCGGCATCGTGGGGACCAACGCCGCCAAGATGGCCTGCGGCATGGGCGCCAAGGTCTACCTGCTGGACACCAATCTGGAGCGGCTGCGGTACCTTTCCGATGTGATGCCCAAGAACTGCTTTCCCACTCATGTCCAATCCCGGCGATCCTGCGAAAGCCTGCTGGCGGAAGCCGACCTGGTGGTGGGGGCGGTCCTGATCCCCGGCGCCATGGCGCCGAAACTGGTCACCCGGGACATGCTGGGCCTCATGAAAAAGGGATCGGTGATCGTGGATGTGGCCATCGATCAGGGCGGATGCGTCGAAACCGCCAAGCCGACCACCCACGACGATCCCATCTACGAGGTGGACGGCATCATTCACTACTGCGTGGCCAACATGCCGGGCGCGGTCTCCATGACCTCCACCATCGCCCTGACCAACGCCACCCTGCCCTACGCGCTGGAATTGGCCGAGAAAGGCTATAAGATCGCGGTGAGGCAAAATGCCGATCTGGCCAAGGGGATCAACATTATCGACGGCAAGGTGACCTATCAGGGCGTCGCCGAGGCCTTCGGGCTGGAATACACGCCCCTGGACGCGGTGCTGTAACCGGATCGGCTTTCCGGAGATGTGTTCAAATTGCAGCGGGAGATACGCTTCAACAAAGAAGGAGGATAACATGTCCAAACAACTTAAAGACTGGTTTGTGCCGTGGCTGCTCACGTCACGGGAATACAATGTCAGCATCCTGGATCAGGCGTGGGCCCATCCGGAAAAAGGGCGATTGATGCTCAATGAAAACCCGATACCGCCGTCGGAAAAGGTCATTCAGGCGGTGGCAGAAGCCATGAAACACGGAAACTGGTATCCGGACAGCTTTCTGAGGCTGCGGACCAAGATCGGGAAAATGTACGGACTGGGGCCCGACAACGTGGCGCTGTGCAACGGTTCTTCGGAGACCATCGACGCCATGATGCGGATCTTCCTGCAGCCGGGGGATGAATTTTTACTGTCCACACCCACCTTCGAACTCTTTCCGCCAAGGGCCGAACTTTGCGGCGGAAAGGTGATCCAGATTCCGGTGAGGAAAGAAGATCTGCAATACGACGTGGACGGCATGCTCAACGCCATCAACGAGAGGACCAAGCTGATTTTAATCATCAACCCCAACAATCCCACCGGGGTATTCATCGACGACGCCGACCTGACCCGGTTCTGCGAAACCGGCGTGCCGCTCTGCGTGGACGAGGCCTACCTGGACTACAATTCCGACCGTCCTTCCAAGGCCCCGCTGATCAAGAAATATCCCCAGGTTTTCCTGTCGGTCACCTTTTCCAAGGCCTACGGCTTTGCCGGCATCCGTTTCGGGTTCGTCCTGGGTACCGAAGAGATGATCGCCGCTTTCAACCGCATGTTCCTGCCCTGGAACGTGAGCGTGATGTCCGCGGCAGCCGCCGAAGCCATTCTCGACAATCCGGAGGAAGTCAAGGCCAAGGTCGACCACAACAACAAGTGGATGGCCGTTTTCGCCGAGGAACTGAAGAAGCTCGGACTCAAACCGTATCCGGCCCATGGTAACTACATGCTCGTCGATGCCACCATGACCGGGAAGACCACCGAGGAAATTCTGGCGGCCGCCATGAAAATGGAGCAGATTTTCTTGAAGAAAATCGGCGAGATCCACGGCAAGACCGGCTATTTCCGCGTGACGCCGGGAAAGGACGAGGAAAACGAACGGTTCCTGAAATTCATCCGGGCCTACTTCGGCTGATTTTCAAGAAAACGACCGGAAAAAAGGAAAGAGCACCCCGGCAGGACGGAAAACCCGTCGGTCGGGGTGTTCTGAATCTTGCACAACGGTAAGAGGGACCGCCGACGCGGCAAAACCCGATGCCTGTCCGCAAGGCACCCTGGTGGCCACGGGACATAAGAGGCCCGAAACTCGGGAGAAGGAAACCGAAAGGAGACGGGGATGGATATTTACCATGTCGACGGGGCGTATGTCACGGAAGACCAGGCGGTCCTTTCGGTGAAAGACCTGTCGGTTTTGAGGGGGTTTGGGGTCTTCGATTTCTTGATCACCTACAACAGGCGGCCCTTTCATCTCGAAGCGCATGTGAAGCGGCTGGAGCACTCCGCGGAAAAAATCGGCCTGATGCTGGGGTTCAAGACTCGAAAAATCTGTGAGATCGTCCAAGAGACGGTCCGCCGCAACACCCATCATGAGGAGTCGAACATCCGGATCCTTTACACCGGAGGCATCAGCTCGGACGGTGTAACGCCGGAGGGAAACGGGAAGCTTCTGGTCATGGTCACACCCCGGCTGAAGCCGCCTTCCCAATGGTATACACAAGGGGTCAAGATCATCCTGCTCGACGTGGAACGTTTCCTTCCGGAGGCCAAGAGCACCAACTACTTGACTGCCGTCTGGGCCCTCAGGGAGGCTTCCCGGCAGGAGGCCATCGAGTCGATCTATGTGGATCGGAAGGGGCGGATCCTCGAAGGCACCACTGCGAATTTCTTCTTTTTTAAAAAGGGGAGGCTCGTCACCCCCAAAAGCGGTATTTTGCCCGGCATCACCCGGGACGTGGTCTTGAAGCTGGCGAAAGGGCATTTCGAGGTCGAACTCAGGGACGTCGACCGAAAAGAAATCGGGGAAATGGAAGAGGTGTTTCTCACGGCTTCCAACAAGGAAATCGTCCCCGTCGTCCGGATCGACGACAGAACCGTCGGGGGCGGGAAGCCGGGCACCTGCACTCAAAAAATCATGGCCCTTTTCAAGGAATATACCGCGGCGTTCGGTCAGGGAAAGGTTTGACATGCCACCGGGCCCTCAAAACGGCAGCCCTCCGTTGACCTGGGCGGAAATCGATCTCAAGGCCCTGGCCCACAATTGCCGGGAGCTGCGCCGGGTCACTTCCCCCGGGGCGGACCTCATGGCGGTGGTCAAGGCGGACGGCTATGGACATGGCGCCTGCCAGGCGGCCCGGACCGCTCTCGATCACGGAGCGAGGTTTTTAGGCGTGGCCCGGTTCGAAGAAGCGGTCCAACTCCGGGCGGCCGGGTTCGGGGCCCCCATCCTGGTGTTTGGGCACAGCCTACTAGGGCATGTGGCTTACCTGGCCGGAAACGACATTCGGGCCTCTGTCTCCACCGTGGAATCGGCTCGCCAGTTGTCCGAAGCCGCTGTTTCAGCGGGAAAGACCCTCAAGGTGCACCTGAAGATCGATACGGGAATGGGGCGACTCGGGCTGCTTCCCGATGCACTGGGCGGCGTCCCGGCCGGCGGCAGCCGTCCCAGTGCCATTCAGGAGGTGTTGGCCATTGCCTCGCTGCCGCATCTCGAGGTGGAGGGGATCTATACCCATTTTGCCAATGCGGACACAACGGACAAGACCCATGTTCGGGGTCAATTCGTCCTGTTCATGGAGTTTCTCGAAGCCCTCGAAAAACAGGGGTTCCAGGCACAGTTTCGCCATGCCGCCAACAGCGCCGCCACCATCACATTGCCCGAAACCCATCTGGACATGGTCCGTCTGGGCATCGCTTTGTATGGACTTAGGCCCTCGGAGGCGGTGGACTGCAGCCGGATTCATCTCAAACCGGTCCTGTCCCTCAAATCCACGGTCATTCAGGTCAAAACCGTGGGACCCGGGTTTTCGGTGGGCTACGGCAGCACACACCGGACCTCGCGGTTCACTCAAATCGCCACGGTACCCATCGGTTATGCCGACGGTTTCGACCGGAAGCTGTCTTCCAGGGGTCACATGCTGGTCAAAGGGGTGCGCGCACCCATCATCGGCCGCGTTTGCATGGATTTGACCCTGATCGATGTGGGGCATATTTCCGGCGCAAGCCTCGGAGACGAAGTCGTCATCCTGGGACGCCAGGGAGAAGAAACCATTTCCGCCGAAGAAATCGCCGAACAGCTAGGGACCATTCATTATGAAGTGGTATCCTCCCTGACCTCCCGGGTGGCCAGGATTTGCACGCCGTAAGGTTTTCGGGATAAGGATATGGAAAAAAAGAGCGACGTCGACAAGAAGACTGGCGGGATCCAATGGGAAACCGGGACCTGGGAGAGGCCCCGGGGGGGAAACCCTTCAGCCCAGATCGTGATTGCCGGGGATTGGGCCCCCATCCGGGATTTCAGCGACTTGATCCTGGAAAATCCGGAACAAGTCTACGGGGACCTTTTACCGGTGCTCAGGGACGGCGATCTGCGGATCGCCAACCTCGAATGTCCGCTGGTGGATGAAGGCTCGCCGGTGTGGAAGAGCGGCGCCGTGCTGAAAGGGCTTTCCGGCCATGTCGCGGGGCTGACCTGCGTTCCTTTTGAAATCGTCACCCTGGGAAACAACCATATTTTGGATTACGGCGTCGAGGCCTTCCGACAGACCCGTCGTCTTCTTCGCAAAGAGGGGATACAATTCACCGGTGCCGGCCTGTCGTTGGCAGAGGCACAACAACCGGTTCGGGTTTCCGCAAACGGCGTAACCCTCGGCGTGGTCAGTTTCGGAGAAGGGGAAGACCTCACCGCCGCCGCGCCCGGAAAACCCGGCGTGTTGGGCTGGGAGGTGGACCGAATTGCCGGCCTCGTTAAAAGGCTCCGCTCGGAGGTGCATGTACTCGTCGTGATCTGCCATGCAGGCGTGGAGTACATCCCGTTTCCGCCGCCGTATGTGGCGGATGCCCTCCGGTGCATCGCAGAGGCCGGAGCGGATCTGATCATCGGACACCATCCCCACGTGCCCCAGGGGATACAGATTCATGAGGGGGTACCCATCTGCTACAGTTTGGGCAATTTTGTCTTTTTCCAGCCCACCGATCTGCTTTACCGGAAGATCGGTTACCTGGTCAATGCCGGTGTGGCCAAAGACGGGGTGGTGACGCTGCAGATCCTCCCTTATGAAATCGGTCCCGAAAGCCTCTTACGGCTGACAGGCGGAACTCTGCAAAAAGCCTTCAGGAAACTGGAAACACTGTCTGAACGCCTCGACCGACCCGAACGTCTTTTGGAGGCCTGGAACGGATTCCTCAAGCACTATGGTGCGGCCGGATTCAAGAAGGAGATGGCCGGGATTTTGGAGCAGTTCGAGCAGGAGCCCCCCAAAGGCGCCGCCATGTTCAGAAACCGCCTGACCACCTTGCAGCACTGTCGCCATTTGACCGACCTCATGACCCGGATCATGGAGGGGACCCTCGACAAGGCTCCGGCGTGGGCCGTCACCCTTGTTGAGGAGTTCTTCAGCCGAAAGGTGGAAGAAGGACTGCCGGGGTAACCGGGATGCGTTTTGCCACCAAAGAGCAGATCACCGCGTTGTTTTCGAAAAAAGAGGTGACCCTTCTGGTCACCGATTCCGGTCTCGGCGGCTTGTCCATTTTCGCCAAGATCGCTGCCCGGCTCGAACGCGAGCCGATTTTTCCAAAAGCAAATCTGGTCTACTACAACGCCTGGCCCGAGCAGACCCGGGGATACAACGCCATTTCAAAGATCCAAGAGCGGATCCGGGTTTTCGAGGGGGCGCTGGAAGGCATGAGGCCCTTCCATCCCGATTTGATCCTGATTGCCTGCAATACCCTCTCCGTACTCTATGGCCGAACCGCTTTCAGCCGGGAGGAAACCTTTCCTGTCGTGGACATCGTCGAGTTCGGCGTGGACGGGGTTTACGAGAGCCTTTCCAAAGAACCCCGTGCCAAGGCGGTTCTGCTGGGGACTGTTACCACCATCGCATCGGGTGTTCACCGATCGCAGTTGGTAAAACGGGGCATCACCCCGGAGCAAATCGTCGTCCAACCCTGCGATCAGCTGGCGACGCAGATCGAAAAAGGGCCGGGAAGCGAGGCGGTGGCGCACTTGGTGGATCTCTATACGGGCCAGGCGGCGAAGCGCTTGGGACAGACGCCATCCGGTGTGACGGCCGCGCTTTTTTGCACCCACTTCGGATACTCCCGGGAACTCATCCGGCAGAAGCTGCAAAGCCGGGTTGAAGGACGCGTGACCGTCGTCGATCCGAATCGGAGGATGGCCGATTTCCTCTTCGACGCCTCGAACGGGATCCGGCACAATTTTACCGTCGTCGATATGCAGGTGGTGTCGCGTATCGTCTTGGACCCGGAGAAAAGAGAAGCCATTTCCAAAATTTTAGAAAAAGAATCGGCACGGACGGCTTTGGCCTTGAGAAACTACCGGTGGGCACCCGAACTGTTCGCTTTTTGAGGGCTTAAAGGAGCTGGGGAGTCGAAAAAGTTGAAAAAGATCCTGATCATCACCGGTCCTGCTGGAGATGCACAAGGCTGGGGAGACTTGGCGGTGACAAAAACCCTCTGCGATGCGCTGAACACCCGCGGCAAGTCTGCGGAAATCGCTTTCGTGAAAACCAGGGAAGAATGTCTGAAGGCCCTGAGTGAAAAGCGATACGACATCATCTGGAGCGCCCTGTACTATCTTTCCGACCGGGAGGACATCATCGGGCTCAACGTGGATGAAGAGGCGTGGCTGGCGGACCTCTTCGACCGGATGAAAATCCCCTATGTCGGCCCCAGCGCCCTGACCATGAGGCAGGTCATCGATAAAACCTGGACCCACCGCATCCTTCATGCCCGCAACATCCCGGTTCCCTCCCACTGTCCGGTAAAATCGGGCGAGAAGATTCCGGACGTCCGGCTGCCGGCCTTTGTGAAGCCCAGCTACGAATCGCGCTCGGTGGGAATCAGCGATGAAAGCGTGGTGCAGACCCCGGAACAACTCGAAGCCAGGGTGCGGCACATCCATGAAACCTATGATCAGCCGGCGCTCATCGAGGATTATCTTCCGGGGGCCGAGTACACGGTCCTGATGGTCGGCAACGGGCAAAGCCAGGAGTTTTTGCCCGGGGTGGTCACCGTGAAAGGCGCATCCTACGGGAAGTATCCCATCCTGAGAAGCGATATGCGGGGCGTGGGGATCACCCGGATCCAGATCCCCGAAACCCGGTCCGACGAAGCCGGAAGGTTGTGCAAAGCCGCCGTGGACGCGCTGCGCTGTCTGGATCATGTCCGGGTGGACATGCGGGTGGGCGGCGACGGTCGGCTCAGGATCATCGAAGTCAACGGAATCCCGGGTCTCAAGCCTGAAAAGAGCTGGAGCCCCCAGATCTACACCCTTTACCACCGATCGCCGGACGGTCCCATGGAGGACTACCGCAGGCTGGTTCATAAGATCGTCGACTCGGCCCTGATGCGATACGGGCTGCTCTGACCCGGAAAAAAGGCTTTAGAAAGTGCCTGAAAAAATCCGACAGCGTCCCGATCCGAGACTTATAGGCGAATTGACATCGGTTTTGCGCTTCGGTACAAGACGAAGGAAGCCGTAAACCCAAAACACAGTGATTAGAAGTCATTTCAAAAGCTCCTGACAAGCCGTGCTTGGGATCTTTTGATAAAAGCGCTTAACGAAGCCAAGCGTTTGAATCTTGAATTGCTTGAGGGCGTTACGCCCGAGTTTTCAGGATTCAGCGAAGCGAGTATAGCGCTTTCCAAAAGGCCCAACAGGCGGGGAAGGAGGGTTTTGAAACCGCTTCTAGGAAAAAGGAAACGCCAGTGGATTTTCAAGGAAACGTCACCGGAATTGCGCCGGTGAAAATAGGCCTTTCAAGCCGGTTCAACTTCCGGTGCCACAAGGATGTCTCCTGCTTCACCCAGTGCTGCAGGGGCATCACCATTACGCTGACCCCCTACGACATCCTCTTACTTAAAAAGCGCCTCGGGCTTTCTTCACAGGATTTTTTGGCCCTCTATACCGAGGTTCACTTGCTGGAAAAGACGGACCTGCCGGTGGTGGTGCTCAAGCTTTTGGACGATGACGCGAAGTCATGCCCTTTTGTTCGGGAAGATGGCTGCAGGGTCTATCCGGACAGGCCCACCACCTGCCGGTACTACCCGTTGGGGGTTGCGTCCCTGGTCCACCGGGAGGGGGCCGATGACGAAGGCTTTTTCTTTTTCGTCAACGAGCCCCATTGCCGGGGTTTCGAAGAGGAAAAGGAATGGTCGGTGGAAGCGTGGCGCAAAGACCAGGGGGTGGACGTTCACGATACCGTCAACGCCCAGTGGACCGACCTCGTGGTTCGAAAACGCTCTTTCCCGCCCAACATCCGGCTCACGGAAAAGGCCAAGGAGCTCTTTTTCATGGTGAGCTACAATCTCGATGCGTTTCGGAGGTTTGTCTTCGAAAGCGCCTTTTTAAAGCGCAGCCCGGTGGATCCCGAAACGCTGGAGGCGATCCGCTCCGACGATGTGGCCCTCCTGAAGTTCGGCATGAGCTGGTTGAAGGGCATCCTGTTCAAGCCGCAGGCTGCACCGGGAAGCGAATCCGGCCCGTCGTCGGATGCGTAAGGCCGCGTCGGGACGGAGGCGGGCTTAATAGGCGCTGTACGCCAGGCCTTCCCAGGAGGCGGGGTTGCCGAGCCGGCTGTCGATGTTCACTCCGAAAAACCGCGCGATGGGATCAAAAACTTCTGGGTTTTGGGCCTGAACCGTTCGGGCAGCCGAAAGAACTTTTTCCAATCCCGACGCCGTCATCTTCCCCAGCGGCTGCCGGCAGCCTCCTGAAGGCATGCCGAGGACGGTCATCAGGGTTTTAATGGCCAGCGGGTTCCGGGCCCTGCAAAGCACCTCGCCGCAAGGCGTCTTTTCCTGGGTCTTGACGGTCACCAGTCCGAAAAGAGGTGCAAGCGCACGGGCAAGGGCCTGCGCTTCGTCGAGTTTCCCCTCTTCGAGGCGTCGGACCATCTGGGAAACAGGGCCAGGTGCGACGTTGGAGGCCACAGAAATGACGCCCGCCGCCCGGATGGCGGCATCCGTCATCATCTCCAACGTCAAGGGGTCGTCCCCGGACAGGATGGTGAAGGATGCCCCGCAGCAGCTTCGGGTCCGCCGCATGTTGGCCAAGATCCCCTGTGGCTTCTTTGACTGTGTGGACGTTCTTAAATTCCTGATAAAGCAGGGCCAGATCTTCCGGGAGGAGCTGGGCGCCGGTGCGCCCCGGAATGACATAGGGAATCACGCCAAGCCCGGGAAACGCATCCGCCACCGGGGCCACATACTCTTTGCGGATCTCGAGGGAACTGGGGCCGTTGTAATAGGGGTCCACCAGAAGGACGGCATCCACCCCGGCCTTGGCGGCATGCTCGGTGGCGGCAAGGGTCTCACGGGTATTGTTGCTGCCGGTTCCGGCAATGCAGATGCATTTGCCCCTGCCGGCTTTTGCGATTTCCTCGATGACGCGGTTGTGCTCGTCCCAGTTCAGGGTCGGGCTTTCCCCCGTGGTCCCCACTGCCAGAATGCCGCTGATGCCGTTTTCCATCTGAAAATCGGCCAGCCGGTTCAGCCCGTCATAATCGACGGAACCTTTGACAAACGGAGTGATCAGAGCCGTGAAGCATCCTTTTAGCATGGGATCCCCTTTCTATGGTCAGCGCGATGAGCGGATTGACAAGGCAACAAAGAGCCGGAGCCAGTAAGGAAAAAGGTAAAAAAATTGAGGGGCTTGTGTCAAGGAAAAAGGAGGCCATACCCCGCTTTTCCTTGACAAGGAAAGGCCCTCGGCCCTAAGTTTGTCTTCAAACCGTTCCGGATGTCGGATTCAAGCCCGCCCCGGGCTCGATCGGGAATCCGGCCTGACAAAAAAAGGTACGGTTTGCTGGAAATGGGTTTCGAACTCAAGGCTTCGGCCGGGTCCGAAGCATTCTTTTGATGCTTGAAAACGAATCATGACCCGGGTCGCGAGGCGGTCCGGTGGGAAGGGATCCTGACATGGCACAAGCAAAAAATGTGGAGGAATTCATCGCCAAACAGAAGGCGGCCATCGCCTCCAACCCGGAGTGCGGCACCTCCCATTACAATCTGGCCATCGGCCTTCTGGGCCAGAAAAAATATGACGAGGCGGAAAAGGCGCTGCACGAAGCCCTCTCCTGCAGCCCCAACCTGGCGGAGGCCTATGTCCAGCTGGGAGGCATCGCCCTGGTCCGGGGGGATCTGGACGGCTGCCTTCGGTACAATCAGCAGGCGGTGCGGTCCCGGGCCGGATTTGCGGAGGGGTACGGGAATATCGGATTTGTCTACCTGCAGAAAGGGGAGACGGGAAAAGCCATCGAAGCTCTGGAAAAGGCGACCCGGTGGAACCCGAATTTTCTCCAGGCCCTGACCACCTTGGCCAACGCCTATCTCATGGAAGGGCGGGTGGACGAAGCCATCGACGCCAACAAAAAGGCGCTCTCCCTGGAGCCCGGCTTTGCCGTCGCCCACAACAACCTGGCCGTCGCCTACCTCCAGAAGGGGGAATTCGCCTTGGCGGCAACCCATTGCGACAAGGCCTTGGAACTGGGATACGAGGTGGCGCCGGAAGTCGTCGAGGAACTGCAACCCCATCGGACCCCCAGCCCCCGGTGATCCGGAACAGCCCGGCTTCGTGGAAAACTCGGTTGCAGGCTCCGATGGCAACAAGTGCGGCAAGGCTCAACTACTTCCTCTACAACGAAGAGACCCCTGTTCAAGAGGGATCCCCGGCCTGGAGCAAGACCCTCCCCGTGACGAGGGGCCAGGCCTGCCATCTTCGTCCAAGCCCGCCACTGACCCCCGCGGTCACCCTGGGCGACTATTTCCAGGCCGCCGGGGCTTTTTTAAAAAAAGAAGGGTTTTCCCTTCTGCGGTCCGCCGTGTTTCAACAAACCGGCAAAAAGGCCGGAAATGAGGACCTTCAAAGGGTTCGGGTCTGCCTGAAAAAGCACGGTGAGTTTTACCATCCGGCCAAAATCACGCTAGTCGGCACTTCTTTCATGGAGAGCTTCGTTCTCAATGTCGCCGTTTCCGATGCAGGGAAAAGTATCCTTCAACAGGAGGTCCAATGCCTCAAACGCTTGGGCCCGTTGCACCCGGTTTCTTGGATCCCCCGGGTTTACGGCGCCGGAACCGTTTCCACAAAAGCAGGGTCCTTCGCCATGTTCTTGGGGCAGTGGTTCGAGGGGTATCATGAGTTTCATCTTTCCTTGAATCCTTCAACGAATCGGATCCAAGTGAGTGTGTGGGACGAGGATAGCGGTAACTGCTTTCTGGAGGACCAGGCGGCCGAAACCCTTTACCGGGAAATCGCCTACCTTCTCACCACCTATTACAACCCGGTCACCTTTGAAGCGATCCATCCCTGGCACCATGCCGCCGGGGACTTCGTGATCAAAGGCGACGCGGACTCTGTCTCCGTCCGTCTCGTCACGGTGCGCGGCTACCGGGAGAGGGTGGAAACCGATGCCAAAGACGACCGAAAAGCCCCGTCCGTGGAAACGATCCTCCATGCCTTGCTGCTGTTTTTCCTGGAGCTGTCGTGGCGGATTCGCTTGGATCGGGAGTCGGGCACAGGGTGTTGGATGTGGGCCGAAGCCGAATGTGTCGATCCGACGGTGCGGGGGTTTTTCGCTGCCCTAGAAGAAAAAAAGGACTGCATTTTAAAACTTCCGGCCTCTTTGGCCGACTGCTTCAAGGCATACCTCCATCTGATGACCGAAAAGGATGCGCTAGACCTTCTGCAGGCAATGACAGCCCAGCAAGCACGGGCCACAAAGGAATCGGCTTTTCTCCGGGAACATCTCGACGCCCATGCCTGGCAGTGGATGTCCGCCGTGAAGAGGCGGATCCGTTGATGCGGTGGGCCCCCCTTTTTCAGAAGCGGACAAAGGGTCTTGGCAATACCCGGCACTGGCGTGTTTCCGAGGTCTGACGGGAAAGAGACCTGCCGATAAACTCCCCGTATTTTCAAATAAAAACAGCCCGTTTTTTTTATTGACATGAATTTTCATTGTCTCTATAGTCCCTCCTTTACGGGATCCAAAACCCGCAAATCCAAGAATCATCACCGCAGGTGACTTAAGCAAAAATTTTTTTGAGGGGGGGTGACCAAGGGCAGAAGAAGATAGGGTGACTTTTCACGCGAAGCAGTATGAGGCGGTAACACTAATCAAACATGGAGGAAAACGATGGGAAAACACAAAACTCCGATGTTGGACCAACTGGAAAGCGGCCCCTGGCCGAGTTTCGTGTCCGACATTAAGCAGGAAGCGGAATCGCGTGCAAAAAATGAGCGAAAGGTCGAATACCAGATTCCCCAGGACGTCTGCGAGGACCTCCTCGGCGTACTGGAATTGTCGTATAAGCACGGAAGGACCCACTGGAAGCACGGCGGCATCGTGGGGGTCTTCGGCTACGGCGGCGGCGTCATCGGTCGCTACTGCGATCAGCCGGAAATGTTTCCGGGTGTCGCCCATTTCCACACCATGCGGGTAAACCAGCCCGGCGGCAAATTCTATACCACCGAATACCTGAAGCAGCTTTGCGACCTCTGGGAGTTACGGGGAAGCGGCCTTACCAACATGCACGGCTCCACCGGCGACATCATCTTTCTGGGCACCACGACGCCCCAGCTGGAAGAGATTTTTTATGAGCTGACCCACAAGTTTAATCAGGATCTGGGCGGATCGGGGTCGAACCTGAGGACCCCTTCGGACTGCGTGGGCAAGGCGCGCTGTGAATACGCCTGCTACGACACGCAGGCCCTGTGCTACGATTTGACCGAGACTACCAGGACGAGCTGCATCGGCCGGCGTTTCCCTACAAGTTCAAGTTCAAGTTCGACGGCTGTCCCAACTGCTGCGTGGCCTCCATCGCCCGGGCCGACATGTCCTTCATCGGGACCTGGAAAGACGACATCCGCATCGACCAGAAGGCCGTTGCGGCCTACATCGGCGGCGAACTGGCTCCCAATGCCGGCGCCCACATGGGCCGGGACTGGGGCAAATTCGACATCCAGAAGGAAGTCATCGACCTCTGCCCCACCGAGTGCATGTGGATGGACGGCAAGAAGCTGAAGATCGACAACCGGGAATGCACCCGCTGCATGCACTGCATCAACGTCATGCCCAGGGCGCTGCGGATCGGGAACGACCGGGGGCTTTCCATGCTGGTGGGCGCCAAGGCCCCGATTCTGGACGGCGCCCAGATGAGCACCATGCTGGTCCCCTTCATCAAGGCCGAAGAGCCCTACGACGAGATCAAGGAAGTCATCGAGAAGATCTGGGACTGGTGGATGGAAGAAGGCAAGAACCGGGAGCGCCTCGGCGAGCTCATGAAGCGGCAGGGCTTTCAGAAGCTCCTCGAAGTCACCGAGCTTGAAGCCGGATCCCAGAATGGTCAAGGAGCCGCGGTCCAACCCGTACATCTTCTGGAAGGAAGAAGAGGTCGAAGGCGGGTGGACCCGCGACGTCAACGAGTTCAGAAAACATCACCAGAGATAAGGGGGAACGACCATGGCATTTGTATCTTCAGGTTACGATCCGAAACAGCCGATGAAGGATCGGATCACCGATATCGGTCCGAGGAAATACGATGAGTTTTACCCGCCGGTCATCGCGAAGAACAAGGGCAAATGGCTGTATCATGAATATCCTGGAGCCGGGCGTGTTTGTCCATGTTTCGGAAACCGGCGATGAGGTTTACACGGTCAGAGGCGGCGGCGCGCGTCTCATGAGCGTGACCCACATCCGGGAAAGTCTGCGAGATCGCCGACAAGCACTGCGACGGCTACCTGCGTTTCACCACCCGGAACAACATCGAGTTCATGGTGGACAAGCAAGGAAAAGGTCAAACCCCTGGTGGACGACCTCATGAGCCGCAAGTTCGCCAGGAGGCTCCTACAAATTCCCGGTCGGCGGTACCGGCGCCGGGATCACCAACATCGTTCACACCCAGGGCTGGATTCACTGCCACACCCCGGCCACCGACGCCTCGGGCCTGGTGAAGGCCGTCATGGACGTGCTCTTCGACGATTTCCGCGACATGCGCCTCCCGGCCCACCTGCGGGTCTCCCTGGCCTGCTGCCTCAACATGTGCGGCGCCGTCCACTGCTCGGACATCGCCATCCTGGGCTATCACCGGAAGCCGCCCATGCTGGACCACGAGTACCTGGACAAGATGTGCGAAATTCCGCTGGCCATCGCCGCCTGCCCCACTGCGGCCATCAAGCCCGCCAAGGTGGAGCTGCCCAACGGGCAGAAGGTCAACAGCGTGGCGGTCAAAAATGAGCGGTGCATGTTCTGCGGGAACTGCTACACCATGTGTCCGGCCATGCCGCTGGCAGACGACGTGGGCGACGGCATCGTCATCATGGCCGGGGGCAAAGTCTCCAACCGGATCTCCGCGCCCAAGTTCTCCAAGGTGGTCGTGGCATTCCTCCCCAACGAGGCGCCGCGCTGGCCCCAGACGACGAGCTGCGATCAAGAAGATTGTCGAAGCCTATGCCAAAGGCGCCCGCAAGTACGAGCGCCTCGGCGAGTGGGCGGAAAGAATCGGTTGGGAGCGGTTCTTCGAGAAATGCGAGCTGGAGTTCACCCACCATCTCATCGACGACTTCCGGGATCCGGCCTACTTTACCTGGCGCCAAACCACGCAGTTCAAATTCTAATTCAACCGGGCAGGGGCTTTGGCTCCTGCCCTCATACCCATAACGTAAAGGAACATCTCCATGGAATACGCGGAAGCGAAAGCAAAAATCATTGATGAACTTTCAAAGAAGAAGGGTAAGACCAAATTTTACTTCAACGATCTGGCCAAGATCCTGGAGGCCAAACCCCGGGATGCCAAGAAGATCGTCAATCAGCTGGTTCAGGAGCAGGTCCTGGAATTCTGGTCCTCCGGCAGCACCTCCATGTATGGTCTTAAAGGGGCCGGCAAACAGGCAGGGGCTGAGGGAGAATAACCGCCTCCTTTGATATGCATATTTAAAGTTAGATTAAAACATGGCATCTCCCCGGATCATGATCGCGGCGTGCCGCGGCGGATCCGGAAAGACGTTTCTTTCCATCGGGATCCTGGCCGCGTGGCGGGCCCGGGGAAAGCACGTCGTTCCCTTTAAAAAAGGTCCGGATTACATCGATGCGGGCTGGCTCGCCCTGGCGGCGGGCCGGCCCTGCCACAATCTGGACACCTTCCTCATGTCTACCCGGCAGGTTTTCGACTCCTTCTCAGAAAACAGCCGGGAGGGCGATATCGCCGTCATCGAGGGAAACCGCGGCCTCTATGACGGCCTCGACCATCTTGGAAGCACCAGTTCTGCGGAACTGGCCAAGCTGCTTCAGGCCCCTGTGATCCTGGTCATCAACAGCACCAAGACCACCCGGACCATGGCGGCCGTGGTCATGGGCTGCATGCGTTTCGACCCGGAGGTTTCCATCAAAGGCGTGGTGCTGAACCGCGTCGCCGGATCACGCCACGAAGCCATTCAGAGAAAGAGCATCGAATACTACTGCGGCATCCCCGTGGTGGGCGCCGTACCGAGGCTTCCCCGGCAGCGCTTTCCGGAGCGGCACATGGGCCTCGTCCCTACGCCGGAGCACGAATGGGCCAAAGAAGCCGTTGAAGAAGCCTCGCGGGTGGCAAGCCGCTACCTGGACCTTGCCGCCCTGGAAGCCCTTTCCGCCTGCGCCCCGCTTACAAAAAAAAGACCGCCCGAAAAAAAAACCCAGGCCTCCTTTTCCCCCGTCCGGATTTCGGACCGTGCTGCCTTTCGACACAAGGCTGCGCCGCCTCCAAGGATCGGAGTGATCCGGGACAGCGCTTTCCAGTTTTATTATCCGGAAAACCTCGAGTCCCTTTCCAGGGCCGGGGCCGAACTGATTTTTTTCAGCCCCTTGACCCAGGCAAGCCTCCCGGCGGTGGATGCCCTGTACATCGGCGGCGGTTTTCCCGAGACCCACGCGGCGGCCCTTTCCAAAAACGCCCCGTTCATGGAAGTCCTCAGGGAGCAGGTGGAGGCCGGGCTCCCCGTGTATGCGGAGTGCGGCGGCCTGATGTACCTGGGACAGGCGCTGGTGCTCAAGGAAGGCACCTATCCCATGGCGGGCGTGCTCCCGGTGACCTTCGGCTTTTCCCAAAGACCCCAGGGGCACGGATACACCTTAGTGGAAGTCGTGGCCCAAAACCCTTTTTTCTCCGTGGGTGAATGCGTCCGGGGCCATGAGTTCCACTATTCCAGCGTTCTGGAGTGGAAAGGGCAGGATGCAAATTTCGCCTTTGCCATGAAAAGGGGAACCGGGTTTCTCGGGGGCAAAGACGGGGTCTGCTACAAAAACGTCCTGGCCACCTACACCCACATCCATGCCCTGGGAACGCCCGGATGGGCCAAAGCCATGGTGTCCCAGGCCGGGGTCTTTGCCTCCCAAAAAAAGAGCGACCGCCCCTGAAAAGGGCTGTCGCTCTTTTAAGCCGTGCTCTTTGGCCGAATCAAAGGATCTTTTTATTCGTCCTTGGATCCCGGATGGCACTTGGCGCAGGTGGTGGGGGCGTCCTTGGTCTTGAACTCCTTGTTGAAGGCCTTGTGGCACCCCTTGCAGTTGTCGTGCAGCGCCTCGGCGTGGTACTCCAGCTTGGCTTTCTTGTCCAGCTTGGGTGCGCCTTTGCCCTTGGGCGCTTCCCCCGGCTTCTTGTGGCACTCGAAGCAGCTTTGGACCGGGTCACCGTCCTTGAGACCGCTTAGGGCCTTTCCCTTGTCATCGTGATGGCATTCCCCGCAGGCGTTTTTGTACAAGTTGGGCGCCTTTTTCGCGTAGTCTTCCGCATGCTTTTTGTGGGTAAACTCCACGATGCCCTTCTTGTGCTCATAGGCCTTGTTCTGCATCTTGATGACATCCGGGGCTTTTCCCGCCGCAACGATGCTTCCCGCTGCAAACAGGACGGCAATGCCCGCAGCCAGTGCCACAACAATCCATGCCCTTTTACCCATAACCATTTTCACCTCCCTTCCCTTTTGCTTTCATGATCCATGAAAAACGGGACTTTATCTATCAAGTCCGGTTTCGACTTGTCAATGGGAAACTCACGTTTGGGCCTGCTCTTCGTCCGGCTTTTTCCTTTCGAAAAGCCGCGCCCCCAGGATGCTCAGTTCGTAAAGGGCCATCATGGGGATGGCCATCATGATCTGGGTGACCACGTCCGGCGGCGTCAGGATGGCGGCGGTGACGAAGATGAGCAAAATGGCGTATTTCCGGTTTTTTTTCAAAAAGGCGACGGAGACCAGACCCAGCCGTGCCATGAGGGTGAGCAGAAGCGGCAGCTCGAACACGAGGCCGAAGGCCAAGAGGAGCTTGGAAGCCAGGCTCAGATATTCTTTCATGGAAGGCAGGGGCCGTAGGGTATCAGTGGCAAAGCTCAGAAAAAACTGAAATCCGAAGGGAAAGACGACGAAGTACCCGAAAAGTGCGCCGCCCATGAAGAAAAAAGAACAGAGAAACACGATGGGAAGCAGGAGGCGCTTTTCCTTTTGATACAGTCCAGGGGCGACGAACATCCAAAACTCGTACAGAATGACGGGTGCCGCGAGCATCACTCCGGTCAAAAAGGCCACCTTCAGGTAGGCAAAAAACGCCTCCGGGAGGCCGGTGAAGACCAGCTTGTCGCCCTCCTGCATCACCTCAATCAGGGGGCGGGTCAGCACATAAAAGAGTTTTTCCTTGAAGCCGTAGGAAACGGAAAAGCCCACGCCGATGGCGACAAAACAGACGATGAGCCGGTTCCTCAGCTCTTCCAGATGCGCGGTAAACGGGACTTTGTCCTCTTCAGTCAACGCCTTGCCCATCTTTGGGGGCTTCCTCCGCGGTTTTTTCCTTTTGGCCGGATCCCGGCTCAGCGCCGCTTTCCGAGGGCGGCGGTTGATGTTTTTCAGACAAGATTTCTTGGATGTCGCCGGCCTCCCGGGCCTCTTTGTTCATATCCTCGAAGGCTTTTTTCACGTCCTTGAGCTCTTTGAAATCTTCGTCCACTTCCATGGACTCCTTGAATTCCCGGGTGGCCTTTTTAAACTCGCCGAGGGCGCGGCCCAAGGATTTGGCGAGATCCGGAAGCTTCTTGGGGCCGATCACGACGAGGGCGATGGCCAGGATCATGATCATCTCCGGCATTCCGATGCCGAACATGGGAGACTCCTCAGGGTTTGGGTTTTGGCTTTGCGCATCCGGCACAGCCGAGGCAAAAGCGACCTGTATTCCTACTGGTTTTTATTGAAGGTGTCAAGATTGCCGTTGGCATGCGGGGTTGGGTGAGGGCCGGCTTTAAGGGCTTATTCACCGGATTTTAAAATCAAGAAATACAGGGTTCCAGGGTGCTGCAGGTGCCCGGCCGCAATTTCAGCGTAAGGGCCGTTTCCCCAGAACAGGTCGGCCCGGCCCGGCCCGCGGATGGCCCCTCCGGTATCCTGGTTCAAGACGAAGCGGCCGAAGCGGCTCCATTGTTGGATCTTTCCGCCGGGGTCGATGACGGGTTTTTCCGTTTCGATGAAGGCCAGGGCCCCGGGGGGGAAGAGCCGGCGGTCCAGGGCCAGGGAGCGTCCCGGCGTGAGCACCTCATTCAGAAATCCTTTAGGGCCTTCGGTTTCGATTTTAAAGAAGACATAACTGGGATTGTAATTAAGGACGGGGTTCAGTTCTTCCGGGTGGGCCTTGAGATAGGCCCGGATGCTCTGCAGGGACATGTCGGAGCGCGCGATTTTTCCCGTATCCAGGAGAAGCTTCCCGATGCTGCGGTAAGGACGCCCATTGGAGATGTGGTAGTGGAGGTTGAGGGGGCCGCCTTCGTCGGTGTAGATTTTTCCCGACCCTTGAATCTGAAGGAAAAAGGCATCCACGGGATCCTGCAGCCAGACCAGGGGTTTTGCTTTTTTCTCCAGGCATCGGTCGACTTCGATGGCCTTGCGGTCAGGATAGGGAACGACCCTCTGATGGTCAATCCTGCCGACGAGGGATCTCCCCTTCCACGCCTCGTCAAAAAGCCCCAAATCGATGGTGGTCAGATCCTCAGGCCTGGCATAAAGCGGGTACAGGAAAGGCGCCTTCTTTTCAAGGCTTCCCTTCAGGAGCGGCTCATAATAGCCGGTGAAAAGGACCCTTCCGGGTCTGGAATCTCCAACGCTTTGATAGACCCGATAATGATCCCCGATGAATCGGTTCAGGGCGCGTCCGGAGGGACGGTTCCGGACAAAGGCCGAGAAGACTTCCAGCGACCGGAGGACATGGGACACGGAATAGGAATCCTCTCCGAAGGATAGCGATCGTTTCGGATCCAGCCGGCCAAGATAGGAAAGGCTTTGTTGTACGGCGTGTTCCAGTCCGTCATACCAGGTGTCGTCGGAAAAGCGGGGGTGGTCCTGCCGGGCTAACGGTTTGAGGGGGGGCATGCTTTTTTGCACTGCGGGCGCGGCGCAGCCGGCGAGCAGGCAGGCGAGGCAGATGAGGATAAAAGGGATGCGGATCTTTTTGATCATCGGCCGGGATTTCGGGAAAAGGCGCCGCTTTTGCCGCCCGATTTTTCAAGAAGACAGATTTCGGAGATCGTCATCGTCTTATCATGGGATTTACACATATCGTAAAGGGTCAGGGCTGCCACGGATACGGCCGTGAGGGCCTCCATTTCTACGCCGGTTGCACCGAAAAGGCGAACCGCCGCTTCGATGCGGATGGCGCTCTTTTGGGGATCGGGGAAAAAATCGATCTGGACGTGGGTGATGTTGAGGGGGTGGCACATGGGAATCAGGTCCGGAGTTCTTTTGGCGGCCAGGACCCCGGCGATGCGGGCGGTTTCCAGGGCATTTCCCTTTTTCAGGTCCTGGGAACGGATTTTGTCGAAGGTCTCCCGGTTCATGAAGACGATCCCCTGGGCGATGGCTATTCGAAGGGTCCTGTCCTTTTCCGTGACATCCACCATGCGTACCTGTCCCTTTTCGTCGAGATGGGTGAATTCAGGCATCAAAACCTCCTAACCCCATGAAATCTAAAACGAGTAAGTTCTTTGATTGTTTTTCTTAATTAATCGAAAAATTCAGTTTTCTGGGTGGCCGTGGTCTTGATGGCATCGAGGGTATCGGAAAGCGTTTGAATGACGTTTTCCCGGATGTCCCCGGCGACCACCAGAAACATCACGTCATCTCCCACCGAAAGCCGCCTCTCGTCGGCGATTTCCACCAAAATTTCCAGAATTCCGGGGCGCTGCTTGTAATGGCCGATGATTTCCTTAAGCCGGGCGTGGTCCAAGCGGACGCGCAATCCCGTCACGGTTTTTCCGTTCCGTGAGGTTTTCCGCACCACGCCGTTGTGGATGAGGATTATGCCTGCTTCGGCGAAGCGGGGGTGCTGTTTTATTTTTTGAATCAGAAGCGGTAAGTCCATGCAGCCTCTCGAAGGTTGAATGGCCACGAATCCGCCGCCGGGGACTACCCCTGAGGCGTGGGCGGCGGTTTTGACTGAAGGGTCGTCATCTGTTGGGCCGTTTCCAGATCCTGGGGGGAGTTGATGTTGAAAAAGGAGACCAGATCGGGATCTTTTTCCCGGAAAACCGCCTCCTCGATGCGCACCACGCGCTTTTTCTGAAACGCTGCTAAAATTTGAAATCGCTTCTGCCGGATTTGGGTTTCGATAGCAGGAAGACAGGCTCTGGCATAAACCGCGCAAAGCGGCTCCAGGCCGGCTTTTGTTTGCGGAATGACGGCGTCGCAGCCTTTTTCGATATGGGCTATGACCGTTTGGATCGTCTCGGGTTTCAGGAAGGGAGTGTCACAGGCTGCGAAGAAGGCATAGGGCGTATGGGAATAGAAAAGGCCGGCGTGCACCCCGGTCAGGGAACTGGATAAGGGAAAAACGTCGGTGGCGATATGGATATCGTAGTGAAGATAGTCCATGGGAGACTTGGTGATCAGAAGGACATCCTCGAACAAGCCTGAAAACGCCTCCAGGATGCGCTGCAATACGGTCTTCCCGAAGAGGGTGATGAACGCTTTGTTGCTGCCGTTGAAACGGGAATTCCGGCCTCCCGCCAGGATCACGCCGGTGCATGGAACTTTCATGTCAGCTTTCTTTTTTAATGGGGCCGGCGTCCCGGCCCATCTTCCTTTACCCTTTACTATAGGCAAAATATCCTTTAGGATCAACAGAAGCTTCGCTGAAGAAAAATCCGGAAAAAATTGGCAGGGATTTTCAAGTGCCAATAAGAAAAAAGAAAGTGGGAACGAGACCATGAATCGTCCTGAAACCATTCTGGATGCCCAGGATATCAAGCGGATCCTGCTGCGCATGACGCACAAGATACTGGAGGTGCACAAAGGGGCAGAGAACCTCGGACTCGTGGGGATTCAAACCCGCGGGGTGCATCTTTCCGAAAGGATCCGTCGCAATATCCGAGACATCGAAGGGACGGAGGTGCCCACGGGTGTCATCGATATCACTCTGTATCGGGACGACTGGACAAAAGCCAGCGTGAACCCGGTGGTCCAGGCTACGGAGATCCCCTTTTCCGTGGACGGCAGGCAGATCATCCTGGTGGATGACGTCCTGTTCACCGGTCGGACCACCCGGGCCGCCATGGACGCCCTCATCGATTTTGGAAGGCCGGACCGAATCGAACTGGCGGTGCTCATCGACCGGGGCCATCGGGAGCTTCCCATCCTGGCCAATTACGTGGGAAGGTCCCTGGAAACGCGCCGATCGGAGACGGTCAATGTTTTTTTGCAGGAGCAGGACGGCATCGACCGGGTTGTCATTGAGTGAGGCGAAGGCATGGGAACCCGACAGCACAAACGCGACGCACCTTCTCGGATCAGACTCGCCGTCATTTCGATTTCCTCCACCCGCACCCTTGAACAAGACAAGAGCGGACAGTGGATCGTCAGGCAGGCCAGAAAAGAAGGCCATGACGTTCTGTCGCACCGGGTTGTTCCGGACGACCCTGCCGCCATCCTCGAGGCCCTTGAGGACGGCATCGTCAACCATGGGGTGGAGGCGGCCCTGCTGACCGGAGGGACTGGAATCAGCGAAAAGGACGTGACCCTCGAAAGCGTCAAGCCTCTTTTTGAAAAAGAACTCACGGCGTTCGGACCCCTTTTCGCGTTTTTGAGTTTCGAGGAGATCGACTCCGCCGCCCTGCTGTCGCGCGCCTGCGCGGGAGTCTACAAGAAACACCGTGATTTTCAGTATGCCGGGAAGCCTCAAGGCCTGCCGCCTGGCCTGCAAGGCGCTTGTCTTTCCCGAGCTGGGACACCTGATCCGGCATCTCAGAGAATAGCCGAAGGCCTGCGGTTCACCGGCGGGGGATCTTCCAGAGGAAGCCTTAACAGCCTTTTTCGCTTGACTTTCAATGCGGAAGCGTTAAAATGGAAAATAGAAGTTGAGGCCCGCCTCAAAGAGTCGGGCCGGTTTCGTTCTGAAGGAAAGCCCACGGGTCCACAGAGCATCCTTTAGTCGGACCGTATAATCTATGAAAGGAGGATGCTACGATGGCAAGTGGAACCGTAAAATGGTTTAACAGCAGCAAAGGCTACGGCTTCATTTCGCAGGAAGAAGGCCCGGATGTGTTTGTTCATCATTCCGGGATCAATGCGACAGGCTTCAAGGCCTTGAATGAAGGCGACAAAGTGACTTTCGACGTCGAGCAAGGGAAAAAAGGCCCTTCAGCAGTCAATGTCACCGTCGTTTAAGTGAAGATCTGAGTCACTCATGGGGCGCTTTCGAATTTATCGGAAGCGCCCTTTTTTTCGCGGGAAACGACAGGCTTCTTTTTGCTTTTTTACCGGGTTTTTTCCGGCCAGGGGCAGTGCGGGTTCACCGGGCAACGGGGGCATTTCGGTTTCCTGGCGGTGCAGAACTCCCTTCCCAGGTAAATCAAAAGGAGCGAAAAATCGCTCCATTTCGACTCGGGAAGGATCTTCATAAGATCGAATTCGATCTTCACCGGGTCCTTCTTGTCCGTCAATCCCAGCCTTTTCGATATTCTGGCCACGTGGGTGTCCACGACGATTCCCGGGATGCCGAAGGCCGCACCCAAGACCACGTTGGCGGTCTTGCGGCCGACCCCGGGGAGCGTCACCATCGCTTCGAGGGAGTCCGGGACCCGGCCGTTGAACCTTTCCACCAGGGCCTGTGCACAATTCTTGAGATGGTTCGCCTTGTTCCGGAAATAACCGGTGGGGCGGATCAGGTCTTCTAAAGCCTCCAGGGAGGCTTCGGAAAAGTCCTTGGGGGTTTTGAGCCTCTGAAACAAATCCCGAGTGACGCGGTTTACCTGCTTGTCGGTACACTGTGCCGAGAGGATGGTGGCCACCAGGAGTTGGAAGGGGGTTTTGAAATGAAGCTGCGTCTTGACAGCCGGATAGGCGGCTCTTAGGGTTTTGTATATCTTGTCTGATCTCGATTGAAGTGCATTCATGGCAGATGTCCTGATTTGAAAAGTTGAGCCATCCGCCCGAGGCCTTGCGGTGGAGGTCCGCGTCTTTGCCAAGGGACCGTCCTCCCGGGTGCTTCCTTTCAATGCCGGCGACCTACGGTGAATGAAAGCGTACCCTGCAAGAAGCCAAGGGGAGCGCGATTTTCGTTGGGATTTAACTTAGTCGGTTGCGCCGCAGCCGTCAACACGGGAGAAAGTTTTTCATGGATAGAAAGGGGAAACCGATTCGGGCACTGGGGATCTGCTCGGGCGGTTTGGACAGCATGCTTTCGGGCATGGTGCTCAAGAGCCAGGGTATCGAGGTGGAATGGATCACCTTCGTGACCCCCTTTTTTTCAGCCGACAAGGCCCGGAAGGCAGCCAGCATCACAGGTATCCCCCTGACGGTCAGCGACATCACCGGGGAGTATCTGGAGATGCTCAAGGATCCTCCCTGCGGCTATGGCCAGAACATGAACCCCTGCATGGACTGCCACGCCCTGATGTTTAGAAACGCCGGCCGGACCATGAAGGAAAGAGGGCTCGATTTCCTGTTCAGCGGAGAAGTGCTCGGACAGCGACCCATGTCCCAATCCAGACCTTCCCTTCGATACGTGGAGAAGCATTCCGGGTTTGACGGCTATATTCTCCGGCCCTTGAGCGCCAAGAAGCTTCCTGAAACGCTCCCGGAAAAAAACGGGCTCGTGGATCGTTCCCTGCTTTTGGATCTTTCAGGCCGCTCCCGAAAACGGCAAATGGATTTGGCCGAACAATTCAACATCACCGAGTACCCGGCCCCGGCAGGCGGCTGCCTCCTCACCGATGTCGGATATTCCAGGCGGCTGAAGGACCTTTTCCGCCATCAAATTGCGCCGGAAATCAGGGAGTATCACCTTTTGAGATACGGCCGACACCTGAGGCTCAATCCCGGCACCAAGATCATCGTCGGGCGAACCCGGAAGGACAACGAAAAAATCGTCCTTCACGCTGATCTGCAACAAGACATCCTGCTGAAGCCCACCCTCCCCGGACCGGTGGTCCTGATTCCCCACGGCGGGCCCCCCGAAGCTGTCGCGCAGGCGGCTTCCATCTGCGCCGGATACAGCAAAGCCGGCGCAGGGGCTTCGGTGGACATTCTCATTTCCACCCCGGAAGGAAAATATTCCCTCAAGGCCGCACCGATGTTGCCGAAAACCTTACAGCCCCTCTTGATCTGACGCCCAAGGCAAAGGAATGCTTTTTACCTGGGCTTTCGGCTGGGCTTCAGCCAGACGACTTGATAAGGCGAAAGCAAAAGGTCAAACTCTTTTTGCGCATCGGTGCGTATGGTGTTTTTTCCCAAGAGGTCTTTCCAGTAAAAGCCGGAGCCACGGGTTTTTTCCGGCTGGATTCGGACGGCTTGAAAGTCTTTGGAAACATTGATGCACGCCCAAAGCTCGGATCTTTTGGAAGTGCTTTTCAGCCGGGCGGCAACCACCGACGGATTGTTCAGAAAGACCGGTTCTGCTGCAGGGGCTGCCGGATCCAATTCGGGTTGCAGGCGGCGCTTTTCAAGGAGATGCAGGATCCGCTGAAAAAGGGTTTTCATCCGAATCGAACCGCCTTCCAGCTGGCAGGATAGCCATTTTGCATCGAAAGGCTGCCGGTTGATGGAGCGGTTTTCATCCAAAAAACCGGCGGGGGCGTTTTCAGCGCCGACCAAACCGTTGATATAAAACGCGGGAACGCCGCGAACGAGAAATCCGAGCGCCACCACGGCCATGCACCTGGAGATGCAAAGGGATATCGGTTCCTTGCCCTTGCTGTTGTTGATGAGATTCCATGGGGTGGCGCAGACTTCATAGACAATCTGTTTTCCCCCGGGAAGCACGGCATAATTGGGCAGGGCTCCGTGGTGCCGGATCAGGATGTCCAAAAGCCGGTCGATTTGGTCGGGACTCAACCACCCCTGCACAGGTTTGAGCCCCATTCCGTCGTGGCTTCCCAGCACGGTGACAAATTGCCGTCCTTGGAAGGCGGCCAGAGACTTCAGCCAGTTCATGTAGGGCCTCCCGTCCCCGGTGAGAACGCCGTAAACCGCCAGGGGGAAGTGGGCAAACTGGTACACCAGGTCACATTCCGGTTCTTCCGCTCTTCCCAGATAGGGGAAAAGCTTTTCCTGGGGCTCGTTGACTTCCGCAACGAGACGCACGACGGGAAAAACGCTCTTGATGGAGTCCCGCAAGAGCTGGATGATGCCATGCGCCTGGGGCTCATGGAGGGAGGCGATGCCGACATCCTTCCAGATATAGCCTGCGGCGTCGAGTCGGACGAGAGAGGCCCCCTTTCGTGCATATTCCAGCAGGATCTTGACAGCTTCAAGGAGAACGGCCGGATTCTTGAAATTCAGATCCACCTGCCGGGTGGCCTCCGTTCCATCCGGATTTCTCGGTCGGGAAAAGGTCGTCCAGACCCAGCCGGCTCCGATGCGGTTAAGGCGGCCCTCCGGATCGATGCGCTCCGGCGAGCCGAGGCCTGCGAAAAGGGAACCGTCGCTATTTTCGAAAACGGCGTAAGGCGTGAGAACCGGGGTCGGCCTAGGCCGGCTCAAATTTCTCAAGGCATCGGGGGCCGGCTTTCCTGCGTCCGAAAACGCGATCACGAAATCCTTGTAAGGCGCTACCCCCGGATACCGAGGGTCATCGGGCTTCAGGTGTCTTTCGATGAGTGCCGACTGAACCATGATGTTTTGGATGGAAGCGTGGTTGAGGACGAAATCGAACATGAGAAAAGCGTGCTCGGCCAAGGAAGCGATGTCCTCCCAAGAGCCGTAATCAGGATGGACTCGGCGGTAATCCACTACGGAAAAACCCCGGTCCGCATCCCAGGGGAAAAAGGGGAGCAGGTGCAACAGATTCAACCCGCGGTGGAGGTGGTGTTTCACCCAAAAGGCTTTCAGAAGGGCCAACGGCTTTGGGTCCAAAGGCTTTCCCGCCAGGGAGTCGGCATAACAGATCAGGCAGGCATCGTCGATGGATGGAGATTCTTGCCTGGGAAGCGGCCTTTTTCCCGGGATATAACGGAGAGGCGGTCCGGCCGAAACGGGTCAGATGCGTTTTCAAGGCCTTTGCGAACGCCTCCGCTTCCCGTGGAGGGTAAAGCTTGAAGAGCCTTTTCTTCAGGTTCGAGGATTCCATTTTAAGGGTTCCATGCCCGATTCATGAAAAAGTCCGCAAGTTCGAGGGTCTAAACGAAACGGGCGCAGGTTCGCTTCGATTGTACGGATTGTCTCCACTGCTGTCAAAGGCCTCCCCGGTTCCATGAGGGTGGACGGTTGAAATGGATATAAGCCCCCTGGTTTAAAAAACCGCCATGATGACCGACCGACCGGTCGATATCGACATTCAAGAAAAATCGGATCTACTTTTAACCTGTTAGAACAATTATATATTAAAGATTTTTTCTTTTGTTTTGACACAACGATTTTTTTGTATTAATAGAACCCACCGTTCGGAAACCCGCGGGAAGGACTCGGTTCCAGGCCCGAAAAAACGGGGGTCCAATTCCGGAAAGAAAATGCGGAGGGGTACATGTGCCCTGTGCAGGTGGATAAACAGGCCAAGAAGGATCAGATCGTCCGGGCGGCGCTGGGATTGTTTTCGAAAAAAGGGTATGCGGCCTCAAGCGTCCGGGAGATCGCGGGGGCGGCTGGAATGGGAAAAGGCACCCTTTATGAATATTTTTCGACCAAGGCCGATATTTTCCTGGCCGCTGCCAGCCACTGGATCGCTCAACTTGAAGCGCGTGTTTCCACCCGCCTGGAAGAGATGAAGGATCCGGCGCAGCGCCTGAAAACCCTGGCGAAGGCCTTCGTGGAACTGGTCGATCCTTTGGATCCCATGACCGCCAGGATGTCCGTGGAAGTCATCCGCCATGGAGTCCTTCAAGACGGCGTCCTTTTCAACCGGCGCCGCGAACTTCGGGAGAGGATGGGCGGAACCCAGCGGATGGTGGAGCAGATTCTTTTAGACGGCATCTCCAAGGGGGTTTTCAAGGCCGAGGCGGCCGGTCATGTGGGGAAGATCGCCGTCAATCTCGTCGGCTTCCTCGACGGGATCCTGTTGCACAGCGTCATGACGGAAAGACATTTCGATTTGAAAGAACACGTGGATTTTCACCTCAACTCCCTCATCCTTTCCATTTCCAACGTGGCGTCCGGAAAAGCGAAAGCTTGAAACAGTCCATCCTTGCCTGACGGGAAAATTATGAAAAAAGAATCAAAACCCAGCGACATTGCATCGAACCGATGGCTGAAGCGGATTTGGGGGGCCCTCCCGCTTTTATTTCTATTGATCATGATGGCCGGCATCTGGATCCTTTACGGAAAAATCGGGGCCAAGCAGGAACGGCTGAAGGAAAAAGCTGCGTCCGAGCTTCGCCAGGAGGAGGTTCAAGCCAATGTGGTGGCCTTGAAAATCGTTCCCGAACCGATCCGGGACCGCATCCGCTTTCCCGGGATTACCCAGCCCTCGAAAAAGGTCAAACTGCTTGCCGAGGTCAAGGGGAAAGTGATCCAGAAAAACCCCGCCGAAGGCAAAAAGATCCAAAAAGGGGATGTCGTCGTGGCATTGGATTCCCGGGACTATGAAAACGCCCTGTCAGCCGCACGAGCCGCCTACGGGGCGGCCGAGGCCTCCTTGAACCGGATCCAATTGCTTTTCCAGAAGAAAGCTGCTGCCCAGGCCCAGCTCGACGCCGCGCTTGCCCAGGCCCTGAGCCTCAAGGCGAGCATGGAAAATGCCGCCCTGGCCCTGGAGCGATGCACGGTCCGCTCCCCCCTCGATGGGATCCTGGATCGTATCCATTTGGAGGAAGGAGATTTTGTGGGGGTGGGGGATCCCGTCGCCGAGATCATCCAGATCGATCCGGTGAAAGTTCAGGTGGGGATCCCGGAATCGGACGTGGATGCCGTTCGCCGGGTCGATACGTTTGACGTGGCCGTCGACGCTTTGTCAGGGAAGGTTTTCAGGGGGAAAAAGGATTTTTTATCCAAAACGGCGGATCCTGTGGCTCGCCTCTATAATCTGCACCTGATCCTGGACAATGCCTCGCGCGATATTCTCCCGGACATGTTCGTCAAGGTGGAAATCGTCAAGAAGGAAATCCCGGAGGGGATATCGGTCCCGCTGTATGCGGTGATCAACCGGAACGCGGAAAATGTCGTCTTCGTGGTCAACGACGACCATGTGCATCCCAGGGCAGTCCACTTGGGTCTCATGGACGGGTGGAAAGTGGAAGTCAAGGCCGGCCTCAAAGCCGGGGACCGGGTCATCGTCGTGGGCCATCGGGACGTCAATCCCGGGCAAAAGGTGACCGTGGTCAAAACCGTGGACCGGATCGAGGATCTCTCGCGATGAGGGTATCGGATACAGCGATAAGAAACCGGATCAGCGTGGTGGTTTTCTCGGTGATCCTAATGGTTTTCGGCGTTTACTGCTACCTGGAGCTTCCCAGGGAGGCGGCGCCGGACATCACCATTCCCAACGTCTTCATTACCACCGACTACAAAGGCGTTTCGTCTTCGGACATCGAAACTTCTATCACCATTCCCATTGAAAAGAAGCTCAAGGGTCTGGACCGGGTGAAGAAAATCCACTCCATCAGCGCGGAGGGACGCTCCATGATCAACGTGGAGTTCATCCCCGGAACGGACATCAACGAAGTCCTGCAGAAAGTCAAGGACAAGGTGGACGAAGCCAAAAGGGATCTGCCGGTGGACCTGGAGGACGATCCCTCGGTTTTCGAAGTCAATTTCTCGGAAATGCCCATCGTCGTCTATTCCCTTTCCGGAACGTGCGGCTTGACCTGCCTGAAAAAGATCGCCGACGACCTCGAAGAAGACATCGAGTCGATCCCCGGCGTCCTGGAAGCCGATGTCACCGGGGGCCTGGAACGGGAGATCAAAATCGAAGTGGACCCGGACAAGCTGGCCTACTACCGCATCCCCATCACGGTGTTCCAGCGGGTGGTCACCAGCGAAAACCAGAACACCTCCGGCGGCGCCATCACGCTTGGGGATGGCCGCTACCAGCTGCGGGTCCCCGGGGAATTCACCCTTCCGGAAGAGATCCTCCAATTGGTGGTGAACGCCGCCGCCGGAAGGCCGATTTACCTCAAAGACCTGGCTCGGGTGAGCGACGGTTTCAAGGACGAAAACAGCCGGTCCCGGCTCGACGGAACCGAGGCGGTGAGCATCACGGTTAAAAAACGGATCGGCGAAAACATCATCGCCATCGCCGACCAGGTGGAAAAGCTCATCGAAAGCCGGCGGGCCAAATGGCCGGAAGGAACCCGGATCACCAAGCTCATGGACCAGGCCAAAGACATCCGGTTGATGGTGTCGGACCTGGAAAACAACATCCTGTCGGGGCTGATTCTGGTCATCGCCGTCCTGTTTTTGGCCCTGGGTTTTAGAAACGCCGTCCTGGTGAGTCTGGCCATTCCCTTTTCCATGCTCCTTTCTTTCATAATTCTCTACGCCTTGGGCATCACCTTGAACATGGTGGTCCTTTTTTCCCTGACCCTGGCTCTCGGAATGCTGGTGGACAACGCCATCGTCATCATCGAAAATATCTATCGATACATGGAGCAGGGCGTACCCCGCATCCAGGCGGCCATGCAGGCCACCGGTGAAGTGGCCTATCCGGTGATCGGGTCCACCCTCACGACCCTGGCGGCGTTTTTCCCTTTAACCTTTTGGCCGGGGATCATGGGGGAGTTCATGAAATATCTTCCCATCACCCTCATCGTCACCCTTTCCTCAAGCCTTTTCGTGGCGCTGGTGATCAATCCGGCGCTTACCGCCATCTTCATCCGGGTGAAAAAAAAGCCGGGAGCGGCTCCGGAGGCAGATGCGGAACAAATCCGGGAGTCGGGGGAGCGGCCGGTGGAGATCAAGGGAGGGGTTCTCAAGGCTTACACCCGGCTCTTGGAAGGCGCCCTTCATCATCGGGTCGTGGTGGTCTTCATGTCCTTTGCCGTGTTGATCCTTTTTTTCCAAATCTGGGCTCTGACCGTGGGCCTCGAAAAACCCGTGGAATTTTTTCCAGAGATGGATCCCAAAAGCGTATACGTGAACATCGACCCTCCGGAAGGCGCGGATCTGGAATATATCGACCACATCGTCAAGCAGACCGAGCTGGCCATCATCGGGGCCTCCGGCGAGGACAAACCCGACGCCGGAATCTTATCGGAAGAAGCCTATCGGAGCGCCTATACTCCCAGGGAGCACCGGAAAGCCGGCGGGGGTGTCTTTTTCGGGCCCGGGGATCTTGAAGCCGTGGATCATGTTTACGCCCGGGCGGTGGAGGTGGCCGGCGCGGGAGCCGCTTTCAGCCCCAACCTGCCCACACACATCGGTGTTCAATTCGTGGACCTGGAAGATCGGAAAACGCCTTCCAGTGAAACGGTGGAGGAAATTCGAAAACGCATCAAGGGGATTTCCGGAGCCAAGATCACCGTTGCAAAAGCCGAGGAAGGGCCACCCACCGGCGCGCCCATCAACATCGAGATTTCAGGGCAAGACTTCCGGGTTCTGGGTGAGCTGGCCAAGAAAGTGCGGGGGGTGGTCTCCCAGATCCCCCATGTGGAGGATGTCCGGGACGACTATGTGGAAGGCATTCCCACCGTACGGGTCAGGGTGGACCGGCAGAAGGCGGCCCTTTTCAACCTGAGCACCGAGACCCTCGGTTTCGCCCTCAAGACCGCTTACAACGGCCTGACCGTCTCCACTTTCCGGGAGGGGGATGAGGACTACGATATCACCGTGATCCTGGACCGGAAGAACCGGTCGGTTATGGATGTTCTTTTCCGGCTCATGGTCCCGACCCCGTCGGGCCAGATCGTCCCGTTGACGACGCTGGCCGATATCGACACCTCGGGGAACATCGGAGACATCACCCGGATCGATCACAACCGGGTCGTCACCGTGAAAGCCGATGTGGACACCACCCGCATCCCGGGTCCTGTTGCCCGTCAACAGGCGGAGAAGCTTTTGGAACGCCTTCCGCTTCCCGCGGGCTATGCCGCCGAGTTTACCGGCGAATTCGAATTCCAGAAGGAAGCGGAGGCCTTCCTGTCAAAGGCCTTTGTGGTGGCGGTATTTTTGATTTTTCTGATCCTGGTGTCCCTGTTCAATTCCGTGATCCAGCCTGCCATCATCCTCACCTCCGTGATCCTTTCCCTGGGAGGGGCGTTTCTGGGTCTCACCCTCCTGGACGCTCCCTTCGGGATCATCATGTCGGGGGTTGGGGTGATCTCTCTGGCCGGGGTGGTGGTGAACAATGCCATCGTCCTCATCGATTACGCCAACAAGCTCCAGGACCGGGGCATGGCGCTCGGGGAAGCGGTCGTGGCTGCGGGCGCCACCCGCCTCAGGCCGGTCCTGCTGACCGCGGTCACCACCATCCTGGGACTTTTGCCCATGGTCACGGGCATCTCTTACGATTTCCACAAGATGAGCATGGTCTATGTGAGCGAGTCCACCCAGTGGTGGCAGTCCATGGCCATGGTGGTCATCTTCGGCCTGGCGGTTGCCACCGTCTTGACCCTGGTGGTCGTCCCGGTCTTTTATTCCCTGTTCGCATCGCTCCAAGAACGCTCGGCGCGGCTTGTCCAACGGGCGAGGGCTTTTTACTGGAAGCCCTTCGAAGGGGGCCGGTCTTCATGACGGAGGCCTCCGGTTGGCGTTCAGCTGGCCGCATGCCGCAGAAATCTCCGTACCCTTGCTGGACCGGATGACCGCCGTCAGGTTCCTGTCGACAAGAAACTTCTGAAAGCGTAGAACACGCCCTTCCTCGGGACGCTTGAAGGTGCATTCTTCAAATTCATTGAACGCGATCAGGTTGACCTTCGCCCGGATCGGCCCCAGGAGGCTGCAGAGGCGCCGGGCGTCTTCCGGGGTGTCGTTGACACCCTCCAGGAGCACGTATTCGAAGGTGATCCGACGGGTGGGGGGAAGGGGGTAACGCCGGCAGGCATCCAGAAGCGCCTCGAGGGGAAAGCGCCGGTTGACGGGCATCAAGTCGTTCCGGGTGGCGTTTTGGGTGGCATTCAGGGAAACGGCCAGGTTTACCCGCGTGTCGCGACCCAGATCCGCCATCTTCGGGACCAGTCCGGAGGTGGAAACGGTGATTTTCCGATTGGAAAACTTCAGGCCGCAGTCGCTGTCGGTGAGAATTCCGAGGGCCTCGATCAGGGCGTCATAGTTGGCCAAGGGTTCCCCCATCCCCATGAAGACGATGTTGGTGATGGGGCTTTGGGAAGTTTCTTTTTGCAGATCCCGAACCTGGGAGAGGATCTCTCCGGTCGTAAGGTTTCGGATGAAGCCGCCCCGGGCGGTGGCACAGAAGGTGCATCCCATGGCGCAGCCGACCTGGCTGGAGATGCACAGGGTTTGATGATCGCGTTCCGGGATGAGGACGCTTTCCACATGGTGGCCGTCGGCCAATCGGAAAAGAAATTTCCGGGTGCCGTCTTCGGCGATCTGAACTTCCTGAAGGAAGAGACGGCGGATGGAAAAGAAGGATGAAAGGGTTTTTCTCAAATTTTTTCCGAGGTCACTCATGGCCTCGAAGCCTTCCGCCTGGCGGATATAGATCCACTTGAAGATCTGTTGCGCCCGATACCGCTCGATTCCCCTTTGAGAAAGCCATTCGGCCAGCGCGTCGAGGGTAAGTTCTTTGATGTCCGGCTTGTCGAAAGGATCGCTTTTTTCTTGACAGATAAAGGACATAAAAATATTTTAAAAGTTTTAAGTGATAAAATCCGCAGGGCCCAATGGGTGCCTTTTGCTGAGGGGAGGCGGCTGGCGGAAAACCTTGCAGATCATAACAGAGGGACCCGGAGATGTTCAACAACTTAAGCGAAAAGCTCAACTTAATATTCAAAAAGCTTAAAGGCCACGGCAAGCTTACGGAAAAGAACATCGAGGAGGGCCTCAAGGAAGTGCGCATGGCGCTTCTGGAGGCCGATGTGCATTACAAAGTGGTGAAGCAGCTCATCGCCGACATCAAATCCCGGGCCGTCGGTCAGGAGGTCATGGCCAGTCTCACCCCCGGTCAGCAGGTCATCAAGATCGTCAACGACGAGTTGACCGCACTCATGGGTTCCGAACACGAGGACCTGCGCCTTTCAGGACCAAGCCCGGTGACGGTCATGCTCGTGGGTCTCCAAGGGTCCGGCAAGACCACTACCGCGGGAAAACTAACGGTTTTGTTGAGAAAAAAGGGAAAAAAACCGTATATGGTTCCCGCGGATGTCTACCGACCCGCGGCCATCGACCAGCTTCAAAAGCTCGGTCAGCAACTCGGGGTTCCGGTCTTTGCCTCCACAAAGGACATGGACCCCGTGGACATCTGCCGGGAAGCGCGCATTGCCGCCATCAAGGAGGGGTTTGACACGCTGATCCTGGATACGGCCGGCCGGCTCCATATCGATGCGCCCCTCATGGAGGAGTTGAAGCAAATCCAGGAAGTGATGAAACCCTCCGATATTTTGCTGGTGGCCGATGCCATGACCGGCCAGGACGCTGTCAACATCGCTTTGGCCTTCAACGAAGCCCTCGACATCGGCGGGGTGGTCCTCACCAAGATGGACGGCGATGCCCGTGGGGGCGCCGCCATTTCCATCAAAGCCGTGACCCAAAAGCCCATCAAGTTCATCGGAGTCGGGGAGAAGCTGAGTGCCCTGGAGCCTTTTCATCCGGACCGGATGGCTTCCCGGATCCTCGGGATGGGAGACGTCCTGACGATGATCGAAAAGGCCCAGGCGGTGATGGACGAGAAACAGGCGGCCCTGCTCGAAAAGAAGTTGAGAAAAAACCAGTTTTCTCTCGAAGACTTCCGGGATCAGCTGGTTCAAGTCCGCAAGATGGGATCCCTGGCGGATATCCTCGGCATGATGCCGGGAATGGGAGTGAACAAGCACCTGAAGAACCTCAGCGTCGACGAAAAGGAGCTGGTGAGGGTGGAGGCCATCATCAATTCCATGACTCCCCAGGAGCGGCGTCAATATACCCTCATCAATGGGAACCGAAGGAAAAGGATTGCCAACGGAAGCGGCACTAGTGTACAAGATGTCAACAGGTTGTTGAAAAATTATGCTCAAATTTTAAAGCTGATGAAGAAAATCAACAAAGGCGGCATGCGCGGTATGGGCCGTGCATCGCTGCCGTTCTAAGGGAGACGGAATTATGTCAGTGAAAATCAGGTTGGCCAGACACGGCGCGAAGAAACGACCCTTTTACCGGATTGTCATTGCCAATTCGGAAAGCCCCAGGGACGGGAAATTCCTCGAAACGGTGGGAACATACAATCCACTGCCTGACACGGCCGAGGTGTCGTTGAAACCGGATCGCGTGAAGTACTGGTTGGGGAAGGGGGCCGTTCCCACCCATACGGTAAAAAACCTTTTGAAAAAAGAAGGATTTTTTGCCTAGTTTGACCTAACGGCAATACCCCGGACGCGCAACAGCTTTCAAAGGAGAGGAAGCCATGAAAGATCTGATCAAGTACATTGCGCAGGCGCTGGTGGATCATCCGGATCAGGTTTCGGTGGCCGAGGTGGAGGGGAACCAGACTTCCGTGCTTGAACTCAAGGTGGCGAAAGAAGACCTCGGAAAAGTGATCGGAAAGCAGGGTCGGACCGCACGCGCAATGCGGACCATCCTCAGTGCGGCTTCTGCCAAGGTGAAAAAGCGGACGGTACTCGAAATCATCGAATAGGATTCGTGGCCAAGCAAGAGCATCTATTGATCGGAAAAGTTGCCGGACCCCATGGGATCAAGGGGGTCGTAAGGGTCTGTTCCTTTTCGGAATCCGGGGCGGTATTTGCCGCTGGCAGGAAAATCGGCATCGGGAACGATCAGGACGAGTTCACCTGGAAAACCCTGGAGTGGGCCAAGCCCCACGGAAAGAATTTCCTGGTTTCCTTCCAGGGCGTAACGGATGTCGAATCGGCGCGCGAATTGGGCGGCTGTTCGCTCTTCATTGAAAGGACGGCGCTTCCGGAACCGGAAAGCGGAACGTATTACTGGTGCGATTTGATCGGGCTGAAGGTCTACACGGAAAACGCGGAATTTTTAGGCTGTATCGATGCCATCATCCCCACGGGCAGCAACGACGTCTATGTGGTGAAGGATTTGGAAGAAAACGGAAAGCGGGAAACGCTCATTCCGGCGCTGGCCTCTGTCGTGAAAACGGTGGACCTCAAGCAGGGCGTCATGCGCGTGGCTCTGCCGGAGGGGCTGTAGTCGCCGGGGGTCGATGGATTTCATTGTCGTCACGATTTTCCCGGAGATGTTTTCTCCGTTCTGGGACTACGGCATTGTCGGGAGGGCGGTAAAGGAAGGCAAGATCACGGCCGTGGCCGTGAATCCCAGGGATTTCACGACGGATCGGCACAAGACGACGGATGACCGCCCTTACGGAGGCGGGCTGGGAATGGTGATGAAACCCGAACCCCTGGCCGCTGCCGTCCGGTCTGCCCGAAGCCGGCTCCCCGAAGCCCGATCGGTCCTGATGACTCCCCAAGGAAGGTCTTTGGACCAGGAGATGGCGAAGGCCCTGTCTTGTCAGGAGGCGTTGATCCTGGTCTGCGGCCGCTATGAGGGAGTGGACGATCGGCTGGATGAAAGCCTCATCGACCTGGAGGTGTCGGTGGGGGATTACATCCTGACCGGGGGGGAACTTGCCGCCATGATCGTCATGGATGCCGTAACCCGGTGGATCCCCGGAGCCCTCGGGGGTGACGGATCGGCCGAAAAGGACTCTTTTTCCGACGGCCTGCTGGAGCATGCCCAGTTCACCCGGCCCAGATCCTTTGAGGGTCAGGAAGTACCGGAGGTGCTTTGTTCCGGGAATCACGCGGCCATCGAAAACTGGCGCCGGGAAAGTGCGCTGATCCGCACCTTTTTAAAAAGAAAGGATCTTCTGGAAAAAAGGGGGCTGAAACCCGAAGAGAGAGAGATACTCAAGAAATGGTACCGGGACATTGGACGACTCCTTGAATCCCCGCCTGTACCTGGCGCTGATCCATCATCCCGTGGTCAATAAGAAGAAAGAGATCATCGCATCGGCCGTCACCAATCTCGACCTCCATGATATTTCCAGGGCGGCAAAGACCTTCGGCGTTCAGGGCTTTTACGTGGTGACGCCGCTGGCGGATCAGCAGGAGATCTGCCGACGGATCTTACGGCACTGGATTGAGGGTTGGGGAGCCAGGTTCAATCCCGACAGGGGCGAGGCCCTCGGGCTGATCCGCATCACGGCGTCTCTGAGTGCGGCCAGGCAGGAGATTGAGCGGATCGAGGGACGTGCGCCTCGGACGGTGGCGACAGGCGCCCAGGTCAGCCCTCAGGGGGAATCGAAGCGGTTGCGATTCGGGGATTTGCGCCGCATGATGGCTGAAAGCCGACCGTGGCTCCTGATGTTTGGAACGGCATGGGGACTTGCGGACCCCGTGCTGTCCGAGGCGGACCATGTCCTGGAACCGATTTGGGGTATCGGAGATTACAACCATTTGCCGGTCCGGTCGGCGGCGGCCATCATTCTCGATCGGCTTCGAGGAAGACGGGACCTGTGAGCGATTAATAAGACCTTTAGCATAAAGGATTCAAACCATGGAAATCATCAGTCAGATCGAAAAAGAGAACATGCGGCTCGACCACCCCTCCTTTTCGCCTGGGGACACGGTGAAGGTGCATGTCAAGATCAAGGAGGGGGAAAAGGAGCGCCTCCAGGCGTTTCAAGGGGTGGTGATCAGCAAACGTAAAGGGCCACTCAATACCACCGGAACCTTTACCGTGAGGAAAGTTTCCTACGGAGTGGGTGTGGAGCGGGTTTTTCCGCTGCACTCCCCATCCATCGACCGCATCGAAGTCATCTCCAAAGGCCGGGTCCGTCGAGCGAAAATCTACTATCTTCGGAAGCTCAGGGGCAAGGCGGCAAGGATCAGGGAAAAGACCCCAAGCTGAAGGCAGGGCTGCGGATCCGATCCGAAAAAAGCCTGGGGTGAAGCCCCCCGCGTCCGGATCGCCGGGGAAAATCCGTGCCGATGACGCACGACTTGTGGATTTTTGAAAATCAGGCATACCGGCAGGGGTATCGCCGAATCGCCGGGGTCGATGAGGCGGGCCGAGGCCCCCTTGCAGGACCGGTGGTGTCGGCTGCCGTGGTGCTGCCCCTGGGTCAGGCCCTTCCGAAGGTCACGGATTCCAAGAAGCTGTCCCCAGGCATGCGGCGGCGCCTGTATGATCAGATCTATGCGAAGGCTCTGGCCGTGGGTATCGGCATCGTGGATCCCGTTGAAATCGATCGCCTCAATATCCTCAGGGCGTCGCTGATGTCCATGGCCCAGGCGGTGGAAAATCTCCGTCCTCCTCCTGATTTTGCGTTGATCGACGGCATCCATCCCCTTCCGTCGGCCCTCCCCCAGCGGGCCGTCCCCAAGGGGGACGCCCTGAGTCTTTCCGTTGCGGCCGCTTCCATCGTGGCCAAAGTCACCCGGGACCGATTAATGGACCGGTATGAGCATCAATTTCCGGGATACGGTTTTTCAAAGCACAAGGGATATCCCACGAAAGAACACAAGGACGCGATCATACGCCTGGGGTATACCTTCATCCACCGCAAAACTTTCAGGGGCGTACGGGAACATGCCGGTGCAAACCCCGGGAATCTTTCCTAGTTAAAGGAACCCGAAGGTGCCCAGCGAACGTCAGCAACTCGGGAGACGGGGCGAAGCCCAAGCCGTTGCTTTTCTTAAAAAAAGCGGCTACGAAATTCTGGAGTGCAATTACCGGAACCGTCTGGGGGAAATCGACATCATCGCCAAAGATCAGGAGACGCTTGCTTTCATCGAGGTCAAATCCAAGAAAAAGGGCATACCCATCCATCCGAAATACGCCCTGACACGGCAAAAGCAGAAAAAGATCTCCAGGGTGGCCCTGCTGTATCTCAAGACCCTTTGCCGAAGCGGCTGCAAGGCCCGCTTCGACGTGGTGACCCTCATCACGGAGTCGAGCCCCCCCGAGATCGAACTCATCAAAAATGCCTTTGAACTCGCTTACCCCTAAACCCGAAAGTACCCGAAGTTCCCGGGGAAAGCTTTATGTGGTGGCCACCCCCATCGGAAACCGGGAAGACATCACGCTTCGGGCTCTCCGGATCCTAGGGGAAGCCGATTGGATCGCTGCTGAAGATACCCGGCATACCCGGCGTTTTCTGCAGCATCACGGCATCTCCGGTCGGCTCATCGCCTATCACGAGCACAATGAGTCGCGTCAAGCAGCCGTCCTGATTGATAAAATGAAGGCAGGCGACACCGTCGCCCTCGTCTCCGAGGCCGGAACCCCGACAGTGTCGGATCCGGGCTTTCGGCTGCTGACGGCGGCCATCCACGCGGGCCTCGACGTCGTCCCCGTGCCGGGGGTTTCGGCCGCGGTCTGCGCCCTTTCTGTTTCCGGACTGCCAACGGACGCTTTTGTCTTTGTCGGCTTTTTACCGCGGAAAAAAGGGGAACGTCAAAGGCAGCTTAAGGCTTTGTCCGATTGGAAGCGGACTCTAATCTTCTATGAGTCTCCAAAACGGCTGCTGGAACTCATGGAGGCGGCGGAGAACATCATGGGCGACCGTCGAACCGTGCTGTGCCGCGAGATGACCAAGCTCCATGAGGAGGTGCTGAGAGGGCGCCTTTCCGACCTGCGCCAAGACCTCAAGAAGCGTCCTGAAATCAAAGGGGAATGCACCCTTCTCGTCTCCGGGAGGGATGAAGAGCGGGTGCCTTCGAAGGAGGACATCCGACGCAGGCTGCAGGAGTTGCTTTCGCACGGCCAGGATTCCCTTTCCGAAGCGGCGAGGCAGGTGAGCAGGGAATCCGGATGGCCCAAGCGGGCGGTCTACGAGGAGGCGCTACGGATTAAAAATGGCCTCAAGTGAACGGCTTTATCCCGTTTTGCTTGTCGTTCCTGAAACCCCGTCTCGGCTCAAAGGGCCCGAGAAGGTCTCCTTTCTCCGCAACCAGGCGAGACAGGCGCTGGCGATCTCTGCTCAGAAGAGCGGGCTTTTCTTGAAAAGCCTTGATCAAGCCGAAAACGGCGCGCCGCTTCCGTCAGATGGCGTCTACTGGTCCCTCTCCCACAAGGAGAGCGTCGTTTGCGCCGTGGCGGCATCGATGCCTGTCGGCATCGACGTGGAACGGATCCGCCCCCGGTCCGAGGCGCTGTTTAAACGGATCGCCGATGCCAGGGAGTGGGAGCTGTCGGAAGGGGGGACCGCCTGGTCCGGTTTTATCGATACTGGACGGCGAAAGAGGCGGTTTTAAAAGCCGCGGGAGACGGGCTGCGGGGTCTTTCCGGATGCCGGGTCGAGGCGGTGTGCGGAGAAAACCGCACGGAAGTGGCCTATCGGGGCAGGCTTTGGGAAGTGCAGCACTTTTTCTTTCCCGGACACGCGGCCTCTATCGCCGGAGGCGCTTCCCAGATCTCCTGGATCCTGGTCCGGTAGGCGACTTGAAAAGACGAAAACCTGAAAGCCTTCCTTGAAGACCTATTTTTTTTCCGGCAGGATCCGCACAATCGGTTTTCCCGGCTTTCTGCCGTCCTGGAGACGATGCTTTGTTTCCAGGACCTTCAGGCGCTTCTGGGCATAAAGCGCGATGCATTGGGGGTAAAGCTCCCATTCGATTCGAAGCCCCTTTTCCCGGACTCCGGCTTCGGTGTCCCCTTCTTCGATGGGAAAAGCACGTTGGGCGATGATTGGCCCGGAGTCTTCACCGTAGTCCACGAAATGCACCGTGCACCCGGCCACCTTGCAGCCGTACCGGAAGGCGTCTCCGTACCCGTCGGTTCCCGGAAAAGCCGGCAAAAGGGCTGGATGGATGTTCAGGATCCTAGGCTGCTTTGGATTCGTGTTGACCCGGTCGATGAAAAAAGGCGTCAGGATTCTCATGAACCCGGCCAGGACCAAAAGATCAAAGGGATAGGGTGCCATGTGCTCCAGAAGCGCGGCTTCAGCAACGGCTCTTGGCAGGAAAAAGGCGTTGAGTTTTTCCAGGGGCGTCTGCGGGGGAAACAGTGACTGTTTTCTCAAAATATCCTCGAAATCCCAGCCGTCGGGAAAGGAAAAGCGCGCTTTTTGATTTCGGCTCTCTTTCAAGATGCCGGCGTAATCCACGCTGAAACCGGGGATGCCGCGTTTTCCCGCCCGTTTCAGCCCATAGGCCCCGGGCTTGTCCGACCCCACGAAAACCACTTTACCGGTGATAGCACCGCTTTCGCAGGCATCGAGGATGGCCTGCAGGTTGGTTCCCCCGCCGGAAACCAGGGCACCGATTCTCAGCTTTTTTTTCATGTCCGTCCCCATCCTGGACCTTTTCCAGAAAAAGCCCGGTTTTTGTGCGACCGAGGCGATTCGGTTTCGTTTTTCGTCAAGCGGTTTTCACGCCCACCAGGGATGCGATGGCACCGCCCCCTTTTGCCCGCTTTTCCTCGTAGCGAAGAATCCTCAAAGACAGAAAGGCTCGGAGCAGCTCGTTGGGTCTGAGCAGATGGTCCCGGCATAAAGGCTTGTCGGATTTCAGGGTGTTTTCCTCCAGATAGGTCTCGAAGATGAGGATGCCCCCTGAGGCAAGCCCTTCCTGGATGTAGGGAAAAAGTCGCCGGCTCAGAAAGTGAATGTTGACGATGAGCTCGAAGCGCATGGCAGGGATGACGAAGGCATCCAGATCCGCGCAGATCAGGTTCAGGGACTTGGGGCGCTTCGGGATCGAGCCGAGCCCCACGTCGGAAATGTCCAGGGCATAGACTTCAAAACCCTTTTCAGCGAGAAAAAGGGCGTTCCGGCCGTTGCCGCAGGCGATATCCAGGGCCTTTCCCTTTTTGGCGCGGCGGAAATGCCGCACGACAACCGGGGAAGGCGTATCGGAATGGATGCCGTCTTGGTATTTTCGGTTCCATCGGGTTCGATCGGCTTTCATCTCTTGAAAAGGGCGCCCGGTGCAGGGGTGGGCGCTGCAAATCCGAATTGCTCGGAGAGCATCTGTCGGGTTTTCTCGCTGAGCCTGAGGTCGTTGAGGTCACGGGGCAAAGCCCAGCATGCCTCTTGTGCATCGTCGCCGGGCCGGAGATCGCCCCCCAGGTAGTCCGCCAGCAGGTCGATGATCACATAATGAAAGCGGATCCGACCCTTTGCATCGCGTTCCACCATGTCGAAGGTGAAGACAGGGTCTTTCACCCGGACGAGGATGCCGGTTTCTTCGAGAATTTCCCGCTTGGCCGCTTCCTGGAGGGACTCCCCCAGGCGTACCGAACCCCCGGGGATGGCCCACAAACCGGCGGCAGGAGGTTTGCCCCTGCGCACCAGAAGCACCCGGTTGCGGTGAAAAACCACGGCTCCCACAGCAACACGGGGATACTCCGGATAAGCCCCGGACATGAAGGGCTGGGTCGTATTCTCTGATTTCAAGTCCGTCCCCAACAAAGGATCCATCAAGCCGACATCGGTGAAGGTCACTGCTTGACTTCGTACCAGTATTTCATACAATTGACAATGTCTTCAGCTCAAAAGCACTCCCGGGGCCCTTCAGGCGCTTTCGAGGCAGAGGCGCAGCCGTTTTTTTTAGACAAGGAGAGACCACACATGCATGAAAGACCCGTCATTCTCGTCACCGGCGCCTCCCGGGGCATCGGAGAATCCGTTGCTTACTGGCTGGGGAAAGCGGGGGTTGCCGTGGTTCTTCTGGCGCGCACCCGAAAAGCCCTTCAACAGGTCGCCTTGAGGGTGAAGGCCTTGGGCGGAGCCGCCCACCCTTTTCCGGGTGATGTTGCCGATCCTGCGGCGTGCAAGGCCTGCGTGTCGGATGCCGTCACCCGGTTCGGCCGGCTGGACGGCCTGGTGAACAATGCCGGAGTGCTCGAACCGCTTTTAACCGTGGCCGACGCAGATGAGGCCCAGTGGCGCCGAAACCTGGAGGTGAACCTGCTGGGGCCCCTGTACCTCATGAAAGAAGCCTTGCCCCTATTGCGTGAGCAGGAAGGCCGGATCATCAGCGTCAGCAGCGGCGCGGCGTACCATCCCATATTCGCAGGCAGCGCCTATTGTGCCTCCAAGGCCGCGCTGAATCAGCTCAACAGCGTTCTGGCCAAAGAAGAACCTCGGGTTACCTGCGTGTCGGTCCGTCCGGGGGTGGTCGACACCGCCATGCAGGAAAAAATCCGGGAAAAGGGGCCTGGGATCATGCCCCCCGATGAGATCGCTTACTACCTGTCGATCAAGGAAAAGGGCACGCTTGAGGCACCCGAGGTTCCGGGGCGGGCCGTGGCATGGCTGGCGCTGGCGGCGCCGAAGGCCTTTTCGGGCCGTTTCATGAGCTATGACGACGCCCAAATCAGCGCCCCTGCAAAACGTCTCCTGGGAGAGACCCTCCAAGGAATCAGGGGCCGCAGGACGGACTAATCCGCCGATGTCAGGTTTTTCGCGAAATTTGCGGCGGCGATGCCGGCCACGCAGCCTTCTCCTACGGCTTTGGCCATCTGCCATGGAGGCCCGCAGACATCCCCGGCGGCGAAGATGCCCCTGATGTTCGTTTCCATGGACTTGTTGGTCTGGATGTAGCGCATTTCATCGTCCAGGCGGATGTCGAGGCTCGTGGCAAGCTCCATCACCCCTTTGGCACCCAGTTCGATGAAGACTCCCGAAACATCCAGACGGGTCCCGTCTTTCAGGGTCACCCCTTCCACCTGGGCGTCGCCAAAGATCTCCTTCACCCCGCTTCCTTCGTGGAGGATGGCGCCGCTTTGTAAAAGCCTCTCCTTGAGCGCGGTGGTGATGTTCAACGTATTGAAGATCATGTGCACGGACTTGGAATCGTGCACCAGGGTCAGGACGCCGCTGGCCGCAGCGCTTTCACCCCCGACCACGGCGACATCCTGACCCTTGAAAAAGTTGGCATCGCACTCCACGCAGTAGCTCACGCCACGGCCCAGAAGCTCTTTTTCCCCCGGGACCCCCAGACGTTTCCGGGCGGTTCCGGTGGCGATGATGAGCGCCTTTCCGGAAAAAGATTCCCCGCTTTCCGTTTCCACGTGAAAAAGTGGATCTTTGGCCTCGATCCGAAGGACGTCTTCGTCCACGAAAACGGCTCCGAATCGCAACCCCTGCTCCCGTCCCACTCTGAGCATCTGTTCCCCGGGGAGGTCGAAGATGCAGCAAAAATTTTCCACATGGGCATGAAAAAGACTGCTCTTTTCCGACTTGCCCACCACCAGCACCGACGCCTTTTTTCTGGCGGCGTGGATGGCCGCCTGAAGGCCTGCCGGACCGGTTCCAAGGATCATCACATCATAGCGCTTTGTGTCCATGGGATCCTCTCTTTGTGCCTGAAAAATCGCATTCTTTTTAAACGAAAAAGGCTGTGAAATCAATCCCGCCGAAAGGCGGCAAGGCCCCCTTGCGGTTTCAGCAAAGCAGGTGGCGATTCCCGACCCTCACATTTTTCAATCCCGCCCTCCGGGCGGCTTCCTCGCACTGATAGGCCAGGCGCCGGGGAGTCGCGGGGAGATCGGACAGGTAGAATTGGGGTTGAAAGGCCAGCAAGGCATAAGGAATCTCCGGGTTCACCGAGGCGATGAAGCGCGCGATGGATTCGATTTCAGAGGCATCGATGTACCCGGAAACGAGAAGAGAGCTGGCGACGACAAGGGGCGGAACCGGCCGTTTCGGAATCCAGCTCCCGATCCTGCGGAAATTTTCGAGGGTTTGTCGGTTGGAAACGCCTGTCAGTGCCCTATGGATGTGGTCATCGAATGCCTTGAGGTCGAACTTGATGCACCCGCCGGAATTCAGGGCGATTTCCGCCATTTCATCGAGATAGCGCCCCTCCATGGACCCATTGGTCTCCCAGCAGATTCTCAAAAGGGTTCCCTGTCGCTTCTTCAGGGCCAGCCGGGAGGCCTTGATGGAAAAGGGGGCCTGGGGGGCTGGGTCTCCTCCGAAATAGCAGATACAGGCCGTCTTGGAATCCACGGCCGAAATGAGCGAAAAGACATCCACACTGCGTTGGAAAGGGGCTTGTCGTTTGAATTGCCAGTTTTGACAAAACAGGCAGTTGAAGGAACAGGCTTGAAAAAAAACGGCGAGGTTTTTATACCCCCATTCCGGGCCGTCGCGGTATGCGAAGCGGGGATATCCCGCCCCGGTTCCCCCCGGGCAGACCCAATCCCCGACGCAGTTGGTGGGAAGCGGATCCGGGTAAAAGGAAAGTTTTCCCCTTGTGGAAGAAACGCCCGAAAGTCTGCCCTCCCGATTCTGTCTGAGCCCGCAATAGCCGAAGCCGGCCTGGGGGATTTTGCAGGCATTGACACAGATGGAACAGGAGGTGCCGGCAGGATCTTCAGGGGGTTTCGCTGGCAGCCCGAATGGCTTCCGGCTTGCGGCGTGCGCTCTTTGGGAAAAGAGCAAGGCGCTTTTGGAGTCTGATCGGAGGCAGTTCAGGCAAACCCCGATCCCCTTTGAAACGAGGCTGCCGCTGGTTTTGCAGACGGTACAGGTTCCCACGAATTTATTTCCGTTTTCGGTATCCGTATCCGCCGCCGGCTTCGAATCTCCCTGCCCGCACGGTGCAGGGTGTTCCGGTCAGGCGGCGGGAGGGGCCGGGTTTCCGCTGGCTTGCACAAGGCCGAACCCGTGGACTCCAGGCCGGTTTGGGCATCTTCATGAACACCGCCAGGTTAACCGTTTCCGGCGGGAGGAGTCAACCTTTGAACCGCAACAGCGAATGCATTCTGCCTGACGGCAGCGCTTCGCGGGCAGCGGTGGTGCTTCAATGGAAAACCTTCACCGATTGGACCCTGGACCGATGCGGACGGAAGAAAAGAGCCTGGGATTTTGGATTTGACAGGCATCCTCATTGCAGGTACTGAAGGCCTCGGCAGAGGACAGGGATCCCCATCCGCAGGCGATCCGCAAAAGACCCCATTGAAGCTTCTGAAGGAGAGTCGATTGAACAAAGAAGAAAAACGTATCATCACTTTGACCACGACCTCCCATTCTCTGGTGCATCTTTTTGAGGGTGTTTTACCCCCCTTGCTTCCGCTGCTCATGGCGGAGTTCGGTACGGACTATTTTCACCTGGGCCTCGTGGTGACCGTGTTTTCTTACGCCTTCGGAATCGGCTCCCTTCCCGCCGGATACCTGTCGGACAGGATCGGGCCGAGGCGCCTGATTTCTCTGTTTCTTTTCGGCGCGGGAATCCTGGCTGTAGCGGTGTGGCCCGTGACTTCCCTGATCCAGTACGGTCTGATCATGGGGGGGATCGGTCTGTTCTGCAGCACCTATCATCCAGCCTCGAACACCCTCATTTCCCTTGGGATAAGGGAAAGGGGAAAGGCTTTCGGCATCCATGGAATCGCGGGAAGCCTGGGTGTCGCATCGGTCCCGTTGCTCTCGGCATGGATCGGCTCCGTGATGGGCTGGAGAACACCCCATGTGGTTTACGGATTTTTCGGGATTCTGGCCGGGATTTATTCCTTCACCATCCCGAAGCATCCTACGGCCGAGGAAAAAGGCTTTGAAAAGACGCAGAAGAAGGCCTCATTTCCCATTTCCTACTGGAACTTGATTTTCTTTTTCCTTTCCGCCATGGCTCTTGGACTGACGTACAAGGGTATCATGACTTTCCTTCCGGTGTACATGGGGGAAAGCATCCACGTCGGCGGGTTCAAGCTCGGCAAGGTTGCTTTGGGCGGGACCGTGGCCACCATCGCGCTTCTGTCGGGCGCCTTGGGCCAGTATCTTGCCGGCCGAGGCGTGGACCGTTTCCAGGCCGAACGGCTCTATCTCGGGGCCATCCTTCTCGGAACCCTCTTTGTTTTCCTGATGGCTGTCTCCAGAAACCTGATTTTGGTGCTCTCGGCGGTATGCTATGCTTTTTTCTATTTTTCCACCCAACCCATCCAGAATTATCTCCTATCCACCTATCTGCCTCGGCACCGGCACGGCATGGGATACGGGATTCACTTCTTCATCACCTTTGGGATCGGGTCTACAGCCGCAGCGGTGTCGGGCTACCTTGCGGATTCATTCGGCCTGCGCGCGGTATTTAATGCCATGGGCGCCTGTTTCCTTTTCTCTGCGGCCATGGCCGTCACGCTTCTGGTTCGGGTGAATCGAGGATCAGGCTAGGCCCTGGCCCGGACGATTCATACCCTTTTCCCGCCGTGTAAAACAGGATGTCCGCTGTCAAAGCCCAATCCGGTGGCCTGAACCCATCGCCGGTTGGAACTCAGCAGGGCAACCTGCCATCCAGGACATTGCGCCTTCAATACTTTCCCCAGCCGGGCATAGAGATTTCTCAAGTCGCTTCGTCCTTTGACCCGGATGCCGAAAGGAGGGTTGGAAACCACCCAACCGGGCCTCGACGGGGCCTTTACGGCGGAAAAGGACCGGGTGGAAAATCGGATGAACTCAGACATGTTGCACCGCTCGGCGTTTTCCCGTGCAAAACGAATGGCACCCCGGTCCCGATCGGAGGCCAGAATCAGCGGGGGCGGACCCTTGGGGCGGTTTTCCCGTAAAATCATGTCCTTGAACTTTTTTGCATCAAAACCGGGCCAGTTCATGAAGGCGAAGTGCCGGAAACGGCCGGGTGCAATCCCAAGGGCAAGCAGAGCCGCCTCGATGGGAAGGGTTCCGGACCCGCAGAACGGGTCCAGGAGGGGAGAGGCCTTGTCCCATTGCGAGGCAAAAAGCATCGCGCAGGCCAGCGTTTCCCGAAGGGGCGCTTTGGCCGTGGCCAGCCGATATCCTCTTTTGTGCAGCAGGGATCCCGAGGAGTCGATGCTGAGGGTGCATTCATCGTGCACGATGCGGGCCAGGATCAGCTGCAACCCGTCGGGGATTGCCGCGTCATGCCATTTTCGCCTGGGAACGGGATAGCCCAGTCGATCCTGGACGGCCGCCGCGATGCGCTCCGCAACGCCTTCCCCGTGATACAGCCGGGATTTCCGGCAAGAAACCCGGAAGGCCACGGTCTGGCCCTGAGAAAGGAAGCGTTCCCACGGGAGCCCGGCGGCTTTTCGCCTCAGCTCGGGAAAGGCGGCGGCATGAAATGCGGGCATGCGGACCAGAATGCGGCTGGCGCATCTGGCCACCAGATTGGCCCGGTGGACATCCTCAAGGGTTCCCGAAAAAACGATCCCCCCGTTTTCCTCCTTTTCGTCTCGTTCCGGGGGCGGGATTTCAAGGGGGCTGCCTTCCCTCGGGCTCAACAAGCCGAGCGCCTCCAACTCTTTAAAGACAAAGGGCTCCAATCCCGGAGTACATGCGGCGAAACAGCTTTCTCTTTTTGAGGTTTGCATCTCGGCTCAAGGATAAACAGGAGACGCGCTGCGGCAGAAAGGGTCCTGTTGGGTAAAATCCGGGAAAAAGACCTCCGCGCTTGCCAACTGTTGGATGAAAAGCGTTTCAAAGCCCAGTTTTTTTGCAGATTCAAGAGCCGATCGATATTCCGTTTCGGTGATGGGGCGGTTGAGTGACCCGAGGCCTTCGGCCTGATGGCAGGGCCGGTATTGGGCCATCAAACTCACCGGAATCTGTGTGGAGATCCGACCCAAGGTCCGGAGGACCCGGCTCGTTTGAGACGCCCCTGCCGGGAGAATCAAATGCCGCACGAGAAGCCCCCGGAGGGCGATGTCGTCGGGTCCGGTTTGAAGGGGCCCCACCTGGCGGTACATCTTTCTTACCGCCGCCCGGTTGATCCGGACGTACCCTTGAGCGGCGGAAAGTCCCATTGCGGCCTCTTCGGATCCGTATTTCATGTCCGGGAGGTAGATGTCCACCAGGCCGTCCAAAAGATCCACCACCTCGCGCAGGAGATATCCATGGGTATTGTAAACGATGGGGATCCTAAGTCCTTTGGGTATGGCCACCGCCAGGGCCTGAAGGATGAACGGGAGATGGGGCGTGGGGGATACGAGATCCAGGTTGTGGCAGCCCTTTTCCTGCAGATCCAAAAAGAGGGCGGCCAGATCCTGAATCCGAAGGTCTTCACCCCTGTTTTCCTGGCTGATCTGGTAGTTTTGGCAGAACACGCAACGCAGCGCGCATCCGCTGAAAAAGACGGTTCCCGCCCCGCGCCTTCCCGTCAGGGGAGGTTCCTCTCCAAAGTGCGGCAACGCCCGGGCCACCCGGGGAAAAATCCCCTGGCCGCAATAGCCGGTCTCCCCGGCGCGGCGGACAGCTCTGCATTGGCGGGGGCACAAACGGCAGGGCGAAAACCGGTCTGAGAACTGTTTGAGCCGCGCAAGAAAAAGACCCGAGTCCCATGCCGAAAGGTATGCGGATTTCATAGAGGCTGTCCCTTGTCGTTTTTAAATCCTTTGATGTCTTGCCTCATACCACGTAGGTCTTTTTCAAATAAAGGGCAAAGCGCTTTTTCGCTTGGAGGGACGCGGCAAACCCCGGGGTCAACTTGGGCCTTGATCTCCCAAAACACCCATGCTATCAGGCGGACATCAAAGACGACGGGGCATTCTGAAATCAGTGGAGTGCCGATTTCCGCAAACCGTTTTAAAGGGAGGTGGGCGAATGGCCGATGCGTACATCAATGTTTTTCTCAACGACGAACGAAGTGCGAAACTTCAGGAGATGGGTCTGTCTGACCGGGTCAAGGAGATCGGCGGGAAAAAAGCGATCCAGGTGGAGATGACCAAAAAGGACCAGAAAAAACTCGAAAAAGGATACCCGGGGCTCTCTTTTGATGCCAGTCAGGCCTGTGTGCTGCCGGAAAAGGCTGAAGAACTGCTCTGGAAGATCATCACGGACCTGAAAAGCCTGGATGTCATGAAGTTTGCCATCACCAAGCTTTATAATCCGCTGGCCGGAAGGGATGTCTTCGGACGGGGCACCGGATCTCGATAAACCGGCGTTTTTTCGTCAATTCAATCCATAGGCTTGAACTTTTCAGAAACGGCCCCGCAAACCGGACAGCGTTGCGGGGCCTGATCCTCGGCAACATAACCGCAAACCTGACAGACATGGTAGGCGGTGGCCTTCTCAGAAAGGAGATCGTTGAGAGCCCTCTTGTAGAGCTCCGCATGACGGCTTTCCACGTCCCTCGATTCGCTGAAAGCCTTTTTCACGACCTCCAACCCCTCTGCCGAAGCCTCCCGGATCAGGGGAGGATACTCCTGAACATTGGCTTGAATCTCTTTTTCAAAAGCGGTTTTCAGGTTTTCTTCGGTGGTCCCGATCTTTCCCCTCATGAGTCTGAGATAGCGCCGGGCATGAACCGCCTCTGCCTCGGATACGGCCCGAAACAGCCGGGCGATCTGGGGAAAACCGTCCTGTTCCGCTTTGAGGGCAAATACCGAGTTTCGAGCGGATGCCTTGGATTCCGCAGCGAAGGCCAAAGCCAGGTTCTTTTCCGTTTTTTCTCCCATAGTTCCTTCCTGAGTGATAACTCCAAGGATGCTTCCGAATGCCGATCGATCTTAACGATTTGAAAAAAAGGAGTCAAGCAGGCTCGACCGGCCGTTGTTTCACCGAGAAAGGCTTAGACCGAAAAGGTGTGCAGAGAAACGCGGGGCGGTCTCATGCCCCGTGAAAGCCGTTGACAAGAGAGGCCCTGATTTTTATAATAAAAAATTTGATGGATTTTATTAAGAAAGGAACAAACATGGCGCAAGGCGTGATGGAAATCAGCGATACAAGCTTTGAAGCGGAAGTGCTCAAGGCCGATCAGCCCGTTCTCGTGGACTTCTGGGCCCCCTGGTGCGGGCCTTGCCGGGCGATAGCCCCCATGGTGGAGGAGTTGGCCGGAGCATTCGGCGACCGGATCAAATTCGCTAAGTGCAACGTGGACGACAACCCGGTGACCCCCGGGAAATTTGGGATACGAGCCATTCCCACCCTTATCCTTTTCCAGGGGGGGAATGTGGTGGAACAGATCACCGGGATGGTCGCCAAATCCAAGCTTGAAAACGCTCTCGACAAGGTTCTGACCTAACCTTGTCACCGATCAAGACCGTTTTCAATGGAATTTCCGGCGGCGGACTGTTCGAGTTCGCCGCCGGGGTCTGTGAAGGGCGCCAAGCCTGAAATGAGACGCTTTTTCTTTTGGGTACTCGTTTTCTCGTTGCTTGCGGGATGTTCCTATTTTCAGTCCAAAGAGGAAAGGACCGCCCCAGAGCTGGCCAGCGAGGGAATAGACGCCTTTTCCAGCGGAAACTATAAGAAAAGCATCGAGCTTTTCGACAAGCTCAAGAGCTGGTATCCCTTTTCCAAGTACGCGATTTTGGCCGAGCTGAAAAAGGCGGACGCCCATTACGCACTCAAGGAATATGAGGAGGCCGTCTTTGCCTACGAAGAGTTCGAAGCCCTCCATCCTCAAAATGAAGCGGTTCCCTATGTGATCTATCAAATCGGACGGTGCTTTTTCGACCAGATCGAAACCATCGACCGGGATCAAACGCCGGCGAAAAAGGCCCTGGAAACCTTCGAGCGCCTCCACCGGCAATTTCCCGATGACCCGTATACCCGGAAAGCCCGTGCCCACATCAAGACCTGCCACCTGAGCCTGGCCCGACACGAATTTTATATCGGCCTTTACTATTTCAAGACGCACCATTACGAGGCCGCCAAGCAACGGTTCATGGGCGTTTTATTGAACCATCCGGATGTGGGTGTGCACCGGCAGGCCATCGAGTATTTCCAGCGCTGTGAAACACTTTTGGCCGAAAAGTAATCCATTCCGCCGCCCTTTCGATAAAAATTTCTTTACTTTCCAGCTGCGATCGGCTAGAAAATAGATTTTTACGACAAGCATCCACTGAAAACCAACAGGAGCGAAAGATGTCACGAATTTGTGAAATATGCGGCAAACGGCCCATGGTGGGAAATCATGTGAGCCATGCGCACAACGTCACCAAGCGGCGGTTCAATCCGAACCTTCAAAGGGTTCGAACCGTCAAAGACGGCGAGGTGAAGCGCATGATGGTCTGCACCCAGTGCATCAAGTCGGGCCGCGTGGTGAAGGCCGCTTAGCGGTCGATGCGCCGGACTTCCTGTACGCTTTTAATCTTTCGGATATCCGAAAGAACCCGCTCCAGATGCGTGGTATTGTCCACGGAGATGGTGAAGAAGCTGGTGACCAGGTTCTTGTCCCGGGTCTCCGTTCTGGCGCTCAGGATGTTGGCCGCGTTTTTGCTGATGTTGGCGGCCAGATCGGCCAGCAGTCCCACACGATCCATGGCCTGAACCCGGATTTTGACCGGAAAGGTCTCGAAGATCTCGGGATTCCATTGTACGTCGATCTGACGTTCCGGGCTCATCTTGAGGGCGTTGATGCAGTTGGTGCGGTGGACGGTGACCCCGTACCCTCTTGTAATGTAACCGGTGATGGCGTCGCCTCTGACCGGCCGGCAGCATTTTCCAAACCGGACCAGAATGTCGTCGACCCCCTTGACGACGACGCCCCCCTTGGGTCTCTTTTTCTCCCTTTTCCCGATTACCTTGGACAGAATTGCTTCCGCTTCCGTATCGGACTTGGGAAGGAATTTCCGCACGATCTGGAGTGGCGTGATCTTTCCGTAACCCACGTTGGCGATCAGGTCTTCCAGGGTTTTCAGGCCGAATTCCCCCACCGCGGTCTCCATTTCGGGCGATTTGCTCTTCACGGTGAAGTTGAGCTTGTATTTGCGGAAGGCCTTTTCGCACATCTCCCGTCCCAGCGAAAGGCTGCGCTCCCTCTCCTGCGCCTTGATCCATTGCCGGATCTTTGCCCTGGCCTTGACGGTCTTGGTGTAGCTGAGCCAGTCCTTGCTGGGTTGGTGCCCCTTGGTGGTGATGATCTCCACGATGTTTCCGGTTTGCAGTTCGTGCTTCAGGGGGACCATCCGCCCATTGACCTTGGCGCCCGTGCACTGGTTTCCCACCTCCGTGTGGATCATGAAGGCGAAATCGATGGGGGTGGCCCCTTTGGGCAGGGACTTGATTTCCCCATGCGGTGTGAAAACGTAGATCTCGTCCGGAAAAAGATCGATGCGGACGTTTTCTAAAAATTCATCCGGATCCCTGAAGTTTTCCTGGTTTTCGACGAGGTTCTGAATCCACGAGAAGCGTTTGAGGACCTTTTCGTCGATTTTTTCCCCTTCCTTATAGCTCCAGTGGGCGGCGATTCCGGATTTGGCTACCTGGTCCATTTCCCGGGTGCGGATCTGGATTTCTACGCGCTCGCCGTAAGGCCCAATGACGGTGGTATGGAGGGACTGGTACATATTGGGCTTGGGAACGGCGATGTAATCCTTGAATTTCGTGGCGATGGGTTTCCACATGGAGTGGAGGATCCCGAGGGCCTCGTAGCATTGGGGGACGGTGGAGAGGATGATCCGGAATGCGATGACATCGAAAATATCCTCGAAGGAAAGCCCTTGGGTCGTCATTTTCTGGTAGATGCTAAAGACGTGTTTGTACCTCCCCAGGATCTCGCATTTGAGATGCGATTCTTCCATCTTTTTTTCAAGAAGCGTCTTGACCGTTTCGATGTACTTCTCGGACTCCTGGCGCCCCTTGTTGAGCCGGCTTTGAATCTTGGAGTATTCGCCGTAATTGAGGTTCATGAAGGCGATGTCTTCCAGCTCTTTCTTGATCCAGTAAATCCCGAGACGCCCGGCGATGGGAGCGTAAATATCGAGGGTCTCCTGGGCGATCTCATGGCGTTTATGGCTCTTGTGGTACTGAAGGGTCCGCATGTTGTGCAGGCGGTCGGCGAGCTTGATCAGGATCACCCGGATATCGTCGGCCATGGCCAGGATCATTTTCCGGATGTTTTCCGCCTGCCGGGCCTGGGCGCTGCGAAAAGGGAGCACGCTGAGTTTGGTTACCCCCGAAACGATGTGGGCCACCTCCTTGCCGAACATGGTCTTCAGGTCTTCCGGGGTGACCTTGGTCTCCTCCGCGTCCTCGATCACGTCATGAAGAAGGCCGGCGGCGATGCTGACGCTGTCCAGATTCATTTCTGCGAGGATGCCCGCCACTTCCAGGGGATGGGTCAGATAAGGTTCACCGGAGAGCCGCAGCTGGCCCTGGTGGACCCTGGCGGAATAGATGTAGGCACGGTTGATGATGTCGATATCCCCGTCAGTGTTGACTTCAAGGGCCTTGTCGAGGATGTCGCTGATCCGAATCATGCCGGCCCGATGCGTAATGGTTTTTCCCGGGACACCGTGCGCCTTTTTTTGATCAGTAAGCCTTGGCGAAGACGACCCGTTCGTGGCTGGATTCCCCGCAGCAGACACACGAACCATTTTCAGGGGTGTTGTCAAGGGGGACGCACCGAATGGTTACGCCCAGGTCTTCCTTGATTTTCGCTTCACAGCCCTGGGAGCCACACCAGTGGGATAAGGCGAAACCGCCGTGGATTTCCGGCTGCTCGGCGTTTTTGGGCGTGAAAAACGCATAAAAGCCATCCCGGTCATCCAGAGTGATGGTGTGGGCATTCCGGTAAGTCAGGGCCCGTTCATAAAGATTCTTTTGAATTTCATCGAGGATACGGGTGACGCTGCCCAAAAAGGAATCCCGCTTCATGGAAATTTTATCGGTGTTCCCTTTATCGCGCCTTCCCAGATAGACCGCGTTTTGGGTGATGTCCCTCGGTCCGATTTCGATCCTTAAAGGGATTCCTTTCTTGATCCAGTCCCAGTTGCGAGCCCCTCCGGTTTCCCGGTCATCGATTTCCACGCGAAGGAGGGATCCGTGGTACAGGATGTTTCGGAGTTCCCGCGCCAGGGCGTCGGTATAGACCATGACTTCGGTTTTTTCCTCGGCAGACCGGAAGATGGGAAGCAACACCGCATGGGCCGAGGCCACACGGGGCGGAAGGATGATTCCGTCGTCATCGCCATGGGTCATGATGAGGCCGCCGATCATCCGGGTCGAGGAACCCCAGGATGTCGTCCATGCATATTCCTCTTTCTCTTCTGCGCTATGGAATTTGATCCCGGAAGCCCGAGCAAAATTTTGTCCCAAAAAATGGGAGGTCCCGGCCTGGAGGGCCTTCCGGTCCTGCATCATCGACTCGATGGAAAGGGTGTCCACGGCGCCCGGAAACCTTTCGGAGGCTGTCTTGCGTCCTTTGATCACCGGCATGGCCAGGTATTCTTCGGCCAGGCGCGCGTAGATATCCAGCATCAAGAGGGTCCGTTCGATGGCTTCCTCGGCCGTGGCGTGCGCAGTGTGCCCTTCCTGCCAAAGGAACTCGCTGGTCCTTAGAAAAAGGCGGGTTCTCAGTTCCCACCGAACCACGTTGGCCCACTGGTTGATGAGGACAGGGAGGTCCCGGTAGCTGGATATCCAGCGCGAAAACGAATCCCCGATGATGGTCTCCGAGGTGGGCCGGATCACCAGGGGCTCCTGCAGCAAACCCGCGGGTACCAGCCCCCCATCCGGTCCTTTTTCCAGGCGGTGGTGGGTCACCACGGCGCATTCCTTTGCGAATCCTTCCACGTGCTCGGCTTCTCTTTGGAGGAAAGACAGGGGGATGAACAAGGGGAAATAGGCGTTCTGGACCCCGGTGGCCTTGAACATGGCATCCAGGGCGTTCATGATGTTCTCCCAGAGGGCATATCCCCAGGGCCGGATGACCATGCAGCCCCTTACGGCCGATCGTTCGGCGAGGTCGGAGGCCCTGATCGCCTGCTGGAACCACTCCGGGTAATCTTCCTCTCGAGTGGGAGAAATCGCTGTTTCTCCGCGCTTTTTCATGATGTCGTTTCCTCTCTTTCCTTTTTAAACCGCTGGATCTCTTCCAGCAAGACGGGCACCAGGCGTTTTTGGGGAAATTTCTTGACGACTTTGCCTTTCCGGAAAAGGACGCCCGAGCCGCTGCCGCCGGCGATGCCGATATCGGCTTCGCGGGCCTCCCCCGGGCCATTGACGACGCAACCCATGATGGCCAGCTTGACGGGAACGGGGTCTTGAAGCAGGGCTTTTTCCACCTCCTCGACGATGCGGAACAAGTCGATTTCGCAGCGACCACAGGTGGGACAGGAGATGAGGTCAGGACCGTGCTGCCGGAGATGCAACGCTTTTAAAATCTCAAAACCCACCCGGACTTCCTCGACCGGATCCCGGGTCAAAGAGACTCTGAGGGTATCGCCGATCCCTTCAGCCAGGAGCATGCCGATACCCATGGCCGACTTGACGATCCCCGAATAGAGGGAGCCGGCCTCGGTGATGCCGACATGGAGGGGATGGTCGGTTCTGGCGGAGAGGAGGCGGTAGGCGGCGAGGGTTCTGGGCACATCGGAGGCCTTCAACGACACTTTGATGCGGTCGAATCCGAGGTCTTCAAGCATTTCGATATGCCGGCAGGCGCTTTCCATCATCCCTTCCGGGGTAACCCCCTGGTATTTGCGGACGATGTCTTTTTCCAAGGACCCCGAATTGATGCCGATACGGATGGGGATCCCGCGGTCCTTGGCGCAGTCGACGACGGACTTGACCCTTTTTTTGCCGCCGATATTTCCCGGATTAATCCGAAGCCCGTCGGCACCGGCCTCTGCGGCGGCCACCGCAAGCCGGGAATCGAAATGGATGTCTGCGATCAACGGGAGGGCGGTTTTTTTCTTGATGGCGCCAAAGGCTTTTGCCGCCTCCATATCCGGAACCGCCAGTCGGACGATTTCGCAGCCCGCCTTTTCGAGGCGATTGATCTGGGACACGGTGGCCCGGATATTTTGGGTGGGGGTATTGGTCATGGACTGCACCGAAATGGGGGCTCCCCCGCCGATCGCAACACCCCCGACAAAAATCTGACGCGTGGGTTTCCGGGCAATTTCAAGTGCCATGGCTTTCCAAAGATTTGGTTACAGTTAACGTTTTATTCAAGATGAAAAAGAATGCCCTGTCGTCTCGGACCGGGTTTGGGATCAAATCCAGTTCGGCCGGAGAAGGATCCCGTCCGGCTTGAAAAGCCCCGAATCCCTCGAGGAAGAGGATTGAAAAAGGAACTTGAATCGGTTTCAACCCCAGTTTTCAAGCCCTTGATTCCACGGCCTCCGGCTCCGCCGGCTTAACCCGGCAGTTCTTTTACTTATAGTGTAATCGGGCCTCAAAGACAACATGCAAATCATGGAAGGCGGCCCGGGCTCGTTTTTCTTGAACCCGATTGCCGAAACTGTTACCCTTTTCAGCCATCCCGGACACAGGGCAAAACGGCATTGCACGGATGCAAATATTTTAAAAACAGGAGCAGGGGGAGAAAATGAAACAGGAAAAGAAAACCGATTTCCGCCAAAAGCACCCGGAAAACGCCTTGCCGGAGGCTGCGATTCAAGCCCAAATACAAAAGCGCCTCAAGGGCGGAGATCTTCCATGCGCCTTGGCCTTTGCCATCGCCAAAGATACCGGACACTTGCCGGGGGACGTGGGCAGGGCGGCCGACTTGATGGGAATCCGGCTTTCGAAATGTCAGCTTGGACTTTTCGGTTACAAGCCTGACAAAAAGATCGTAACGGCTGCGGAAAGCGTCGAAGCGGCCCTTCAGGAAGCGGTTTCGGGCAGCCTGAAGGACGGAAAACTTCCCTGCGAAGCGGCCTGGAGGATCGCCGACACCTTGGAAATTTCCAAGATGGCCGTGAGTGCTGCGTGCGAGGCCATGAAAATCAAGGTTTCCGCATGTCAGCTCGGTGCCTTCTAAGGCTCCGCCAGAAGAAACCAAAAACGGCAACAGGGAAAGCCCCCTGGGTTTGTTTCTGGCTGTTTTTCCTTGGGACCGCCTTTGTGAACGCATGCCACGCCGAGCGTTCCGGCAACACGCTGGCCCGGATTCTCAAAAAGGGTGAGATCACGGTGATCACCCGGAACAATGCCCATTGCTACTATTTTTACCGCGATCAACCCATGGGGTTCGAGTATGAGCTGGCCAAGGCTTTCGCCGATTTCTTAGGCGTCAGGCTGAAAATCAAGGTGGCACACCGGTGGGAGAAGATGATTCCGGACCTCATGGCCGGACATGGAGATATCATCGCAGCCAGCCTGACCATCACCTCTTCCCGAAAAAAGTCCGTGGCCTTTTCCGATCCGTACATGGAAATCCGGCAGCATCTCATCATCCATTCCGGCAATCGATGGGTCAACCTGGAATATGACCTGTCAGGCCGAACGGTGCATGTACGCAAAGGGACGTCTTACCAGGAGCGGCTGGAGGGATTGAAGGAAAAGGGAATCGACGTGGACATCCGACTCCTGGAGGATATCCCCACCGAAGAACTGATCCGTCAGGTGGCAGAAGGGATCATTTCCATCACCGTTGCGGACACGCACATCGCGCGGTTGAACCGGCGTTACTATCCGCAGGCCGTCATTTCCGGCCCCATCAGCCCGAAGGAGCCCCTGGGCTGGGCAGTGCAGCGGGACGCCCATCGCCTGGTTGAAAAGATCAATGCCTTTTTTTCCGTCATCAAAAAGGATGGGCGCTACCGGCAGATCTACAACCGATACTATGCCGATGCGGATGCCTTTCATTTCATGGACTTGGAAGACTTTCACCGAAAAGTGGCAAGCCATCTGCCCCGGTATCAGGGTCTCATCGAGACGGCGGCCAGGGAAAATCTCATGGACTGGCGATTGATTGCCGCCCAGATTTATCAAGAATCCCGATTCGATCCCACGGCTCAAAGCCCCCAGGATGCGCATGGACTGATGCAGCTCCTCCCGGGGTCGGCCCGGCGGTACGGCGTCAGGGATCTGTCGGACCCGAGGGAAAACATCAATGCCGGCGTGAAGCTGCTTAAAAAATTGTATCAAGGATATGCGCAGGCTAAAGAATCAGATCGCATCCGGATGGCCCTGGCCGCCTACAATGTGGGCTCCGGCCACATCGAGGATGGCCGTTATTTGGCCAGGAGAATGGGGCTGGACATCAATCGATGGAGCGCTTTGGCGCAAACGCTGCCGCTTTTGACCTACCAGAAATATTACCAGGGCGCCAAATTCGGCTACTGCCGAGGTGTCGAGGCGGTGCAGTACGTCCAAAGGATCATGATCTACTACGATATCCTCAAACGCCGGTCCTCGGAATACGATGCCGGACGCCGGGTGGCTCCCACCGTCCAATGAAAGCGAAGGACCCTACCGAAGTGCGGCAAAGGGATTGCTGTATTTTTCGATGCCGATGGTCGTTTCCGGGCCGTGGCCGCAAAGGACCCGAACGGTGTCCGGCAACGGAAACAGCTTTTGCTGAATGCTTGAGATGAGGGTGCCGTAGTCTCCCCCGGGGAAATCCGTGCGGCCGATGGATCCGGCAAAAAGGGTGTCCCCCACAAAGACAAACCCGTCTGTTGAAAGGGAAATCCCACCGGGGGTGTGGCCGGGGGTGTGAATGACCCTGAAGGTCACCTGTCCGAAGGTGATCGTGTCTCCCTCCTCTAAGGTCCGGTCCGGCGCGGGGGAATCGTCGGTGGAAAGGCCCCAGCGCGCGGCGCTTTCCGAGAGGTGCTTCAGCATGGGGGCGTCGAGGGGATGAATGCAGAGTTCGGCCCCGGTGGCGTCTTTGAGTTTCTTGTTGCCGCCCACGTGATCGAAATGGCCGTGGGTGTTGAGGATGTATTTTACGGTCAGGCTGGATTGGGCCAGGGCCATGAGGATTTTGTCCGTTTCATCCCCGGGATCGATGACCGCGGCTTTCTTCGTCTTCTGGCATCCGACGATGAAGCAATTGGCCATGATGGGACCCACCGTCAGTTTGTGAAGGATCAATTGCGCCCCTTCCGGCGTCTTTTTACTATTCATCAGATTTGACTTTCGGTTATTTTTTCGTTTTGGAGGTTCATGTGGATGGTATCCAGGATGCCGTTGATAAAGGCCCCGGAATCCTGAGTGCCGTATTTTTTCCCCACGTCGATGGCCTCATTTATGGCCACCTTGGAAGGAATGTCGTCGCGGAAATAGAGCTCGTAGATTGCAATCCGCATGACGTTGCGGTCGACGCATGACATCCGGCTCAACTTCCAGTTGTTGGAGGCCGACTCGATGCGTGCGTCGATTTTAGGCAGGAACCGTATCACCCCCTTCACCAGGTCCAGGAAGAAGGAGAGGGCGTGGTCGGGGGGCGGAAAATGGTTCAGGTATCGCTGCAGGCCCTCCTCGTTTAGGCGATCGTTCATGTCCATGAAGAACAGGGCCTGCATGGCGAGTTCCCTGGATCGACGGCGGCTCCCCATGGGCTATTTCCGATCCAATGCCTCCATCAGATCGGCCATTTCCACCGCGGTGATGGCGGCGTTCCATCCCTTGTTTCCCGCCTTGGTCCCCGCCCGTTCGATGGCTTGCTCGATGGTGTCCGTGGTCACGACGCCGAAGATCACCGGAACCCGGGATTCGAGGCCCACCATGGCAATCCCTTTTGAGACCTCGGCGCTCACATAATCGAAATGGGGGGTTGCACCTCGGATCACCGCACCCAGGCAGATCACCGCGTGGTGGCCCCCTTTCTCAGCCAGTTTCTTTGCCGCCAGGGGGATCTCAAAGGACCCCGGGACTTTGACGATCTCGAGATCTTCCTCCCGGGCACCGCAGCGGATCAACGCGTCGAGGGCCCCCGACAGGAGCTTTTCCGTGATAAAATCGTTGAAACGGCTGACCACCAGGGCAAACCGCTTCCCCTGCGCATTCAGTTTCCCCTCAACTGTTTTCGGCATGTGCGCTCCCCTTTTTTGGGTGTTTTTCATCGGACCGCATCCCGAACGAAACCGGCTTCAGTCACGGGTTGGCGTCTATGTTCAAAAGGTGCCCCATCTTCAGCTCCTTGCATTTCAGGTAGCAGCGATTGTGCTCGTTGGGTTCAACGGCGATGGGAACCTGCTCCACGACGCTCAGGCCGTATCCTTCAAGGCCGACGATTTTCTTCGGGTTGTTCGTGAGAAGCTTCATTTTCCGCACGCCGAGATTGGCCAGGATCTGGGCGCCGATTCCGTAGTTTCTCAAATCCGGCTTGAATCCCAGTGCCTGATTGGCTTCCACGGTGTCCAGCCCCTGGTCCTGAAGCGCGTAGGCTTTCAGCTTGTTGACCAGACCGATTCCCCGGCCTTCCTGCCGGATGTAGAGCAGGACCCCTTTTCCTTCCTTGTCCATCATTTTCATGGCCTGGTGGAGCTGTTCACCGCAGTCGCAGCGAAGGGATCCGAAGATATCCCCCGTCAGACATTCGGAGTGAACCCGGACCAGGGTCGGCTGGTCGGGATCGATCTCCCCCTTGATCAGAGCGATGTGCAGCAGATCGTCGATCTTGTTTTCGAAGACGATGGCCTTGAAGGATCCGGCGACAGAGGTGGGGATGAGGGTCTCCGCGGCACGGGACACGAAGGATTCCATGCGCATCCGGTATTCGATGAGGTCGGCGATGGTGCAGATCCCGATGTCGTGCTGGCGGCTGAATTGCTCGAGGGTGGGCATCCGGGCCATCGTCCCGTCGTCGTCCATGACTTCGCAGATCACCCCCGCGGGCTTAAGGCCGGCAAAGCGGGCGAGATCCACGGAACCCTCGGTTTGGCCGGCCCGGACGATGACACCGCCGGATCTGGCCCTCAACGGGAACACATGCCCCGGCCGCACCAGGTCGCTGGGTTTGGCATGGTCCGCAATGGCCGTGAGGATGGTCGTGGCACGGTCGAACGCGGAGATGCCGGTGGTCACGCCGCACCGGGCTTCGATGGAGACCGTGAATCCGGTTTGGAAACGCGAGGTGTTGTTGTTGACCATGGGAGGCAGATCCAGGGAGTCAATTTTTTCCCCGGTCATGGAGAGACAGATGAGGCCTCTGGCGTATTTGGCCATGAAGTTGATAGCTTCCGGGTTCACTTTTTCGGCGGCCATGGTGAGATCCCCCTCGTTCTCCCGGTCTTCGTCGTCGACCAGGATCACCATCTTTCCCTGTCGGATCTCTTCGATGGCCTTTTCGATGGAAATTTTCGGCATCGGATCTTTTAGCTCCTTGTTTTGAAATATAGGTCCATCCAGCGGCTTTTCAATGCCCCAACGACTATAGAAACCCGGTTTTCTCCAGGTATTCCCGGTCCAGGCGAAAGCCCGCCTCTGTCCGCTTCGCCGGGGAAAACCCGGGTTTGGACAGGAAATGGGCGACATATTTTCCGATCAGGTCCGCTTCGATATTGACCGAATCGTCGGGTCTTTTAGTTCCCACGGTGGTCATGCGCGCCGTGTGGGGGATGACACTGACTTCGAAGACATCCGGACGGCAGTCATTGAGGGTCAGGCTCACCCCATCCACTGCCACGGAGCCTTTCGGGATCATGTATTTGTGGACAGGTTCGGGAGTCTGGATCGTCACCCTAAGCGCGTTTGCCGACCGAATTTTTTCCCGGATCCTGCCGATGCCGTCCACATGGCCTGACACCAGGTGCCCGCCGATCCGGTCCGAAAAGCGCATGGCCCTTTCGATGTTGATCCGGTCCCCGACCCGGGCGTTTCCGAAGGTGGTCTTTTCAAGGGTTTCCGGAGACACGTCCGCGGCGAACCGGTTTCCGGAAAACGAAACCACCGTCAGACAGACACCGTTGGCCGCGATGCTGTCCCCGATGCGGATCTCGGCAAGGGGGAATTCCACAGCAAAAACGAACCGCCTGCCGTTTTCGGCGGACTGAATCGCCGCGAGGGTCCCCTGCCCTTCAATGATTCCGGTGAACATGGTTGCGTTGCCGTCCGCGTCTTTGTTGCCGGCTAGCTCCCGTTTTTGCTTTTTTGTTTCACATAGCCCTCGATCATCACATCTTCTCCGAACCGTCGCAGGCGGACCTTGTGGACCGATAGGCTTTCCCCCATGAATGCGGGACCTTTTCCCCTGCAAATGGGGTACCCGTCGTCTCCAGTCAGGATCTTTGGAGCGAAAAAAAAGGCGATCTTGTCCACAATGCCGGAGGAAAAGGCGGATCCGAGGATTCGGCTTCCTCCCTCGATGAGCAGGCTGGTGATTCCCAGGGCGCCCAGACGATCCATGAGACAGGAAAGGTCGATCTCTCCATTCTGGGTCGGTGCCTCGATGACTTTGACTCCCGGTTTTTCAATCCGGGCCCTCTTGGCGACGACCTCGGGGGCGGTTCGATACGTTTCGCCGATGACGATGAAGGTATCAGAATTCGTTCCGTGCCGCAACACCTTTGCTTCTTCGGGGAGAGACAGTCGGGTATCCAGAATGATTCGGACCGGATGGGACCCCTTTTTCCCCGGGATCCGGGTGGTGAGGCGGGGATCGTCTCTTGCCACCGTCCCGACGCCCACCAGGATGGCGTCAACGGCGTGCCGCATCCGATGGACATGGGCTCTGGCGCGGGGTCCTGTGACCCAGCGCGAGTCTCCGGTACGGGTGGCGATTCTTCCGTCCAATGTGGCTGCACACTTGGCGGTGACGAAAGGCCGCCGCGTTAAAACATATTTGACATAGGCTTCGTTCAGGGTCCTGGCCTCTGTTTCAAGCAGGCCCACCGTGTTTTTAACGCCGTTTTCTTCTAAGAAATCGATTCCGCCCCCGGCGACACTCGGGTTGGGGTCTTTCATGGCGGCGACGACGCTCCGGATTCCGGCATCGAGGATGGCCCGGGTGCAGGGAGGGGTTCGACCGAAATGGTTGCAGGGCTCCAGGGTCACGAAAAGGGTGGCCCCCCTGGAAAGCGGACCGGCGTCCTGGAGGGCTTCGACTTCGGCATGAGGCGCCCCTGCTTTTCGGTGGTACCCTTTCCCCACCACCTTTCCGTCTTTTACCACGACGGCTCCCACCATGGGGTTCGGGGAGGTGAATCCGGTCCCCTTCCGGGCCAAGGCGAGTGCCATTTTCATGAATTGACGGTCGTCCATGACCCTTCTTGAGATCCCCGAGCGCGGCTACTGTTTGTTGAGGAGGGTTTTGAGTTCGTCGAAGAAGTCGTTGACGTCTTTGAATTCCCGGTACACGGAGGCGAAACGGACGTAGGCCACGTCATCTAAGGCATGAAGCTTGGCCATGATTTTTTCCCCGACGGCATGTGAGGGGATTTCCTTTTCCCCGATCTCCCTCAAATCCCGTTCCAGGTCGTCTACGAACGACTCGATGGCATGGATGCTGATGTTGCGTTTCTCGCAGGCTTTCTTTATCCCCGACAGGACTTTATCCCGGGAGAAGACTTCCCGGCGCCCGTCCTTTTTCATGATCATCAGCGGAATTTCTTCCACGTGCTCGTAAGTGGTGAACCGCCGTCCGCACGCGATGCATTCCCTCCTGCGGCGGATGACTTCACCGTCCTTCCCGAGCCTGGAATCGATGACTTTGTTGTCGAGCTCCGAGCAGAACGGGCATTTCATGCTTTGCGTCCTCGTTTAGGATTCTTGATGGTGGATCACGGCGATCCCCGCCTCCTCGAACATCTGGGTGGACATGTGATCTGCATAGCCGGACTGGTAGTAGATTTTTCGGATGCCGGCATTGATAAGCATCTTGGCGCAGATGGCGCAGGGCAGATTCGTGCAGAACAGGTCGGCATCCTTGATGGAAACGCCGTGAAGCGCCGCCTGGATGATGGCGTTTTGTTCCGCATGGATGCCTCGGCACAGCTCATGCCGCTCCCCGGATGCCAGCCCCATCTGTTCCCGGAGACACCCCGTCTCCAGGCAATGCCGGATTCCCGACGGGGCCCCGTTGTAGCCGGTGCTCAGAATCCGCTTGTCCTTGACGATTGCAGCCCCCACGGATCGTCTGAGGCAGGTGGAGCGCTTGGCAACCAGAGAAGCGATATCCATGAAATAGGTTTCCCAGGAAGGGCGGCCGTCAGCGCTTTTCATTCAGTTCAAGCCTTCCCGCTGCAATTCGGGACTTATGGGAAACGCCCTGCACAGTTCCAGGGTTTGGGTGCGAACTTCGCGAAGGGTCTTTTCTTCCTCTGGATTTTTCAAAACGCATGCGACCAGGCCGGCGAGGTGTACCATCTCGGCTCTGTTCATGCCCCTGGTGGTGACGGCCGGCGTGCCGATGCGGATTCCGCTGGTGACTGTCGGCCCCAGAGGGTCGAAAGGGATGGCGTTTCTGTTTGTGGTGATCCCCGCCCGTTCCAGCGCCTCCTGGGCCGCCTTTCCGGTGAGGTTCAGGCGCCTGAGGTCTAAAAGAAGCATGTGGTTGTCCGTCCCTCCTGATACCAGGTCCACGCCTTCGCTCAACAGGCCTCCCGCCAGCGCTTGGGCGTTTTCAACCACCCGGCGTTGATACGCTTTGAAAGGCGCGCCGAGGGCTTCCTTAAACGCCACCGCCTTGGCGGCGATGACGTGCATGAGGGGCCCTCCCTGTATTCCGGGGAAGATCTCGCGATCGAATTTCTTCTGGTGGGCTTCCGATGAAAGGATCAGCCCGCCGCGGGGGCCTCGGAGGGTTTTGTGGGTGGTGGACGTGATCGCATCCCCCATCGCGACGGGGGACGGATGCAGGCCAGCCGCCACCAGGCCGGCGATATGGGCCATGTCCACCATCAGAAGCGCTCCCACCGACCGGGCTATGGTCGAAAAGGCTTCAAAGTCGAAGAGGCGGGGATAGGCGCTGGCGCCGGCGACGATCATCTTGGGCCGAACCTTCCGGGCGATTTGTTCCACTTCAGTATAGTCGATGCACCCTGTTTTCGGATCCACCCCGTAATGGGCAAAGCGGAAGAGCTGCCCGGAAAAGCTGGCCGTGCTCCCATGGGTCAGGTGGCCGCCATGGGACAGTTTCATGCCTAAAACAGGATCCCCAGGCTTCAGCAGGGCAAAATACACGGCCATATTGGCCTGGGAGCCTGAATGCGGCTGGACATTGGCATAATCGGCTCCGAAGAGGGCCTTGGCGCGGTCGATGGCCAGGCGCTCGACCTGGTCCACAGGTTCGCATCCTCCGTAATACCGCCTTCCCGGGTATCCTTCGGCGTATTTGTTGGTCAGGGCGCTTCCCTGGGCCTCCATGACCGCCAGACTGGTAATGTTTTCCGAGGCGATAAGCTCCAGAGTGTCTTGTTGCCGGACGATTTCGGCGCGGATGGCCGCAGCGATTTCAGGGTCGGTGCTTTGGATTCGTTCCACGTTCAGCGTTCTTTCCATGTTCATTTTTCCGGTGCAAACCGCCGTCTTGGCGATTCAGCAGCGGAGGCTTGCATCTGCCGATTCTGAGAGCGGCAGGGTTGCCTTCTCGATTTTTTCGATCCGGCTCTGATGGCGCCCGCCTTCAAAGGGGGTGTCGAGCCAGGTTTTGACGATCTCCAGGGCAAGCCCTTCCCCGATCACCCGGGCACCTAAAGCGAGAATGTTGGCGTCGTTGTGCCGCCGGCTCATGGCAGCGGAATACAGGTCCGAACACAGAGCGGCCCGGACCTTCGGGAAACGGTTGGCCACCATGGACATTCCGATCCCCGTACCGCAGATGAGGATGCCGCGTTCCACCTTTCCTGCGGAGACCAAGGAAGCCACCCTGGCCCCGAAGTCCGGATAGTCTACGGAGGCGTCCCCGTTCGTTCCCACGTCCACCACCTCGAGGCGTCTGTCGAGCAGGAATTTTTTAATGGCTTCTTTCAGCAGGTAGGCGGCGTGGTCGCAGCCGATGGCCAGGGTGCCGGAAAACGGTTCCATTGACGTTGCCTTTCATTTTGCCCAAGGAGTTTGAAGGCGTTTTTCAAACTTTTCTTTATATCCTTCCCCTTGAGCCGGAGCAAGGGAAAAAGGGGCAAGCCCACGGAAGATGTTAAGCGCTGAATTTTTTAAGAACCAGGCAGGCATTGGTCCCGCCGAATCCGAAGGAGTTGGTCATGGCGTATTCGACGGATTTTTTTCGAGAGACATTGGGGACATAATCGAGGTCACATTCCTCCCCAGGTGTATCGAAATTGATGGTGGGGGGAAAAATGTCATTAAAAAGCGTCAGAGCCGTAAACACCGTTTCGACCCCTCCGGCGCCTCCGAGAAGGTGACCGGTCATGGATTTCGTGGAGCTGACGGCGAGGGCATGGGCATGTTTTTTGAAAACGGTTTTGATGGCCCGGGTTTCATACAGGTCGTTGAGGGGGGTGGAGGTGCCGTGGGCGTTGATGTATTCGACGGTCTCGGGCGCGATCCCCGCATCTTGGACTGCGGAGGCCATGCACCGGGCCATGCCTTCTCCTTCCGGGGAGGGCGCGCTGATATGGAAGGCATCCCCGCTCATTCCGTATCCGGCCATCTCCGCGTAAATGCGGACTCCTCTTGCCCGGGCTTTTTCCAGGCTTTCCAGGATCAGAATGCCGGAGCCTTCCCCGATGACGAATCCATCCCGGTCCCTGTCAAAGGGTCGAGAGGCTTTTTCCGGGTCGTCGTTCCGGGTAGAAAGGGCCTTCATGGCGTTGAAGCCGGCGACGGAGGTAGGGGTCACCACCGATTCAACGCCCCCGGTGATCATGGCGTCGGCCTTTCCGCTTTGGATGAGCTTGAATGCCTCGCCAACGGCGTGTGTGCCGGCGGCGCAGGCGGTTGCCATGGAGGCATTGGGGCCCTTCGCCCCGAAGAGGATGGAGATCATGCCGGCGGCCATATTCCCGATCATCATAGGGATGAAGAAGGGACTCACCCGTTTGGGTCCTTTCGTTTCGATGACGTGGGTCGTCTCTTCCAGGAAGGAAAGCCCTCCAAGCCCACACCCCGTGAAGACGCCGATGCGGGGGGCGTTTTCACTTTCGATGATCAGGCCCGAATCTTCTATCGCCATCCGGGTGGCGGCGACGGCATAGGCGATGAAAGGGGTGGCTCGGTTGGCGTCCTTCGGGGGCATGAAGTCCAGGGGGTTGAAATTCTTGACCTCACCGGCGATTTTGGTCTGGTAGGCTTCGGTGTCGAACCGTGTGATGGGCCCGATCCCCGACTTCCCGGCGCAAAGGGCGGCCCAGGTCTCCTTCACCCCCACGCCCAGAGGGGTCACCAATCCGACGCCGGTGATGACGACTCTATTTTGGGTCAAGACTTCCTCCCTGTGTTTGCTTCATGCGCGGCCCTGGCAGCCGTGCAGGTAAAATCCCCTTGGCAGGGATGAATCGGTGCCCATCAGGAATGCTGGGCGATATATTCCAGGACATCTTTGACCGTGACGAGTTTTTCAGCCTCTTCGTCCGAGATCTCGATATCAAATTCTTCCTCCATGGACATGATGAGCTCCACCAGGTCCAGGGAGTCCGCTCCCAGGTCGTCCACGAAGGAAGCCTCCGGAACGATATCGTTGATGTCCACGCTCAGTTTTTCCGCGATGATCTTTTTGACTTTATCTTCAAGCGACATGACAGGTTCCTCCTTCGGATTTTAAATATACATTCCACCGCTGACATGAATGACTTGCCCGGTAATATAAGCCGCCGGGGCGGAGGCCAAAAACGCAACCACGTGCGCCACGTCTTCCGGCTGTCCGGCGCGGCCCAAGGGGATCTGTCCCAGCATGGTCTCCTTGACCTTGTCGGGCAAAGAGACGGTCATGTCTGTTTCGATGAACCCGGGCGCCACCGCGTTGACGGTGATCCCTTTTGGGGCGAACTCCCGGGCGGTCGTCTTGGTCAACCCGATGATTCCCGCTTTGGAGGCCACGTAGTTGGCCTGCCCGGCATTCCCGATGACACCCACGATGGAGGCGATGTTGATGATGCGTCCGGACCGCTGGTTTATCATGACGCGGGCTGCAAAGCGCGTGCAGTGAAACGCGCCTTTCAAATTCACGTCCATGACGGCATCCCAGTCCTTCTCGGTCATGCGCAGGAGCAGTTTGTCTCTGGTGATCCCGGCGTTGTTCACCAGGACGTCGATGCGCCCCGTTTCGGAGACGATGTTCTCGAAAAAGGCTTTGACCTCGTCTTCAGAAGCCACGTTGACGCTGGCGCTTCGCGCCGACCCCCCCGTCTCTGCCACCAGCGACTCGGTCTTTTGCGCGTGTGCGCGCTCGCCTTCCGGATCGCCGGGGGAAAAATAATTGAAGAAAATCGACGTGTCCGGCCCGGCAAAGGCGAGACAGACGGCCCGGCCGATACCCCGGGATCCGCCGGTGACCACCACCACCCGTTTCTCCCCTGTTTTCATGAAGGCCTCTCAAAGATGAAATCCGCCGCGCGATCCATATCTACGATGAGGTTTTGGTATCCGTCCGTCAGGGATGAAAAGGCGATGCGGTCCAGGAAGGCGGCAGCCTCTTTCGCATCGAAAACCCCGCATCCCATGGCGATCTTGGCGGCGGTTTCCGAAGCCATACGGGCGGTCTCCCGGGCAAAGATCCTGGAAAAAACTTTGGTTTGTTCGGCGCCGGGATGCCCGTCTTCCGTCATCCGGTGCGCTTTTTTGACGAAACTGGCCCCGATTTCCGTAAAAGCCATCGTGTCGGCCAGGGCGAACATCACATACTGCTGCCGGGTCAGTCTGTTCTCATGGGCCAGCGTGATGCTTTCGTTGAGCGCCCGTGCCGCCAGCCCGACAAGGCGTCCTCCTGAATCCGGGCACGCCTTTTCACGCTGATCCATCTCAAGGGCGATACCCTCGTAGAAAGCTCCCTGGGTCTTGCGGGTCTTCTTCCACCGAAAGGTGCTGATGATGTTTTGCTGGATTTCGCTGGTTCCCTCGTAGATGCAGGTGATTTTCACGTCCCGCTTGATTTTTTCCACCATGAATTCCCGGATGTAACCGTAGCCGCCCAGGGCCTGCATGGCGTCGTCTGCGGCCGTGTTGGCGGCCTCGGTGGCGAAGAGCTTGGCAATGGAGCCTTCCACCTGGAGGTCTTCACGGGTCTCATCCAAGCGCCTTGCCGTTTCCTCGAGGTAAGCGGCGGCGGCTTTCAAGCGAATGACGTTGGGGACGACGAGTTTGTGGGTGTACCCCTGCTTTTCGGAGAGGGGGGATCCGAACTGGATCCGTTCCTTGGCGTAGGGGATGACGATTTCCATGGCGGCCTCTCCGGCGCCGAGGGCCATGGCGGCCACCATTAACCGCGTGTAGCCGAAAACCTCATTGGCCTGCTTGAGCCCATGGCCCGGGACCCCCCCGATGAGGTTTTCCAGAGGGACGAAGACATCGGTGAAGGTGAGCGGGGAGGTATTGGAAGCGCGGATTCCGTGCTTCTCTTCGCCTTTTCCCTGAACGAAACCCTCCGTGCCCTTTTCCACGATGAAAAAGGTCGGCCCCTCCGGCGTCTTGGCCAGAACAGTGACGAAATCGGCGTATCCTCCCGTGGAAATGAATTGCTTGGTGCCGTTGATCTTGTAACCGATAATCTCCCCGGAAGGCCCGGATACCGGATCGGCCTTGGTTTTCAGGGAAGCCAGATTGCTGCCGGCTTCGGGCTCGGTAACCGCGTAGGCCACCAGGGATTTACCCTCGGCAATGGCACTTAGCCACTTCTTCTTCTGGGCCTTGGTGCCGCCCACCCGAAGGGGGTCGGACCCGAGCTGAATGGCGAAAAAGGCGGTGGAAACCCCGAGACAGACCTTGGCCATTTCCCGGGTGATCTCGCAGCAATCCCAGGCGCCGCCCCCCATGCCTCCGTAAGCCTCCGGAATGAACAGAAGCTGCAGTCCGATATCGGGGCCCAGCATTTGGCGGATAATGCTCTCGGGAAAAGTCTCATGCTGGTCCAGATCAAGGACCTTCTTTTTGGTGAGAACCCGGTCTTTGAGCTGCAAAACCGTTTCGATGACCATCTGCAGGGTTTCCGGATCAAGGCCGTCGGGTGTTCTCTTTTCTTGAGCTGGATTTTCAGGCGGCATGTCGTGAGAGGCCTCTTTAGCCTTTATTCTTCGGTTTCCACCACAGTGCGCCCCTTGTAGGTGCCGCAGTTGGGGCAGGCGCGATGCGGAGGCTTTGCCTCCCCGCATTGGGGACAGGGGGTCAGATTGGGGAGGGCAGCCTTGTAATTCGCCCGGCGCTTGTCGCGCCTTGACTTGGATGTCTTACGCTTTGGAAGTGGCATTAGAAATCTCCTAAATTATTGACATTGTTGACAAAATATACCTTTTAGGGTTCAAATTGAAAAGTTTTGCCTCTAGTAATTGAAAATCGGCTCTTTGTCAAGGGTTTTTCGATGCCCTCCTCCGGGTCGCCCCTCTTGTGTTCGAAAAAGGTTTGTGGTACGTAGCACTCCGGAGGAGGAATTCAAGTTTAATGTGACTTTAAGGGTTTGATAAAATTGATAATAATCAATATCAATCCAACGATTCTCTCTTTTCCGGCTCCGGATTCGACAGGCGGTAAGCACGGGGGTAACGCGGAGGGGAAGCCCCGCACCCAGGCGTTTCCGGTCGAAATTACTACCGCTAATAATGACTGTAAACAAAGAGTCAATGTCGAGGGTGTTTTAGTAATATAAAATAATATTTTCAGATAATTGTATAATTTATCAGTCTTCGATTCTCATCTGAAAAAAGGAAAGCATAAGCAATGATTGTGACGCGATTTCCGCCAAGTCCCACCGGGCATCTCCATCTGGGGGGAGCTCGAACGGCGCTTTTCAACTGGCTCTATGCCCGGCACATGAAAGGAAAATTCATCCTGCGCATTGAAGACACGGATATGGCGCGGTCCTCTCAGGCCTCGGTGGACGCTATCCTCGAATCCCTTGAGTGGTTGGGAATCGACTGGGACGAGGGGCCCTTCTTTCAGTCCCAGCGTCTCGATCTCTATCACGACCATATCCAAAAGCTCTTAATCCTGGGACATGCCTATTACTGCGATTGTCCGCCGGAAAGGCTCGAGGAGATCCGCAAGGAGGCCATGGCTTCGGGGGGAAAACCAAAGTATGACGGGAAGTGCCGGGAACGGAACTTGAGACCGTCGGCGGAAACGGTGGTTCGATTCAAGGCCCCCCTGGTCGGAACCACCGTTCTTCCCGATGCCGTCAAGGGAAACATCGTCTTTGAGAACGGCGAGCTTGACGACTTCATCCTTGCCCGGAAGGACAAGACTCCCACCTACAATTTCGTGGTGGTGGTGGACGACATCACCATGGGCGTCAATGTCATTTTGCGTGGCGACGACCACGTGATGAATACGCCCAAGCAGATCTTGATCTATAAGGCGCTCGGTGCCGCACTCCCCGTATTCGGGCATGTGCCCATGGTCCTGGGCAACGATCGGTCGCGCTTGAGCAAGCGCCATGGTGCCATGTCGGTGCTGGCCTACCGGGATATGGGATACCTCCCGGAAGCGCTGATCAACTACCTGGTCCGCCTCGGGTGGTCGTACGGGGATCAGGAGATTTTCAGCCGGGCGGAGCTGGTCGAGAAATTTTCCATGGAAAAACTTGGGAAATCTGCCGGGATCTTTAACCCGGAAAAGCTGTTGGCCGTCAATGCGGAGCACCTCAAACGCACCGCTCCCAAAGTCCTGGCCGAGAGCCTTATCCCCTTTCTCGCCCGGCGGGGCATCGATGCGAAGCCGGGGCCCGGCCTGGAGGCCGCCGTCGCCACCCTTGTGGAGCGAAGCAAAACCTTGGAGGAAATGGCCGACGGCGCCCGATTCTATTTCACGGAGAAAGTCGAATACGAGGAGGCGGCCGCCCGAAAATTTCTCAACGGCGAGACCTTGCCGGTCCTGGAGGGGATCGCTGAAAAGCTTGACGCTTTGGAGGCCTTCGGGGAAAAGGAACTGGAGGGGGCCTTCAAGGCTCTTATGGAAAAGACCGGCCTCAAACTGGGAAAGATCGCCCAACCGGTGCGGGTGGCGCTTACGGGAAAAACCGCAAGTCCCGGCATCTTCGAGATTTTGCACATCCTGGGAAAGGAGCGCGCCCTGGCGCGCCTGAAGCGGGCCGCAGGCTTCATCGAATCCCGCCGTCAGGGAGGCGGGGTGGCAGATTCGGCTTGACGCGGTGCAGCTTCGTGAGTTATTGTTTAATATCTTTAGATCACTGGGGGATCGTCTAACGGCAGGACAACGGGTTCTGGCCCCGTTAATCCAGGTTCGAATCCTGGTCCCTCAGCCATAACCCTTAGGGGGTTGCGTAGATTCCGCAACCCCTTTTTTCTTGAAGTGGATCTTAACCCCCCGCCTTTTTTTGAAATTTAGTCGGAGGCCGAATCGCCACGTAGTGCGGATCTGTCTTCGGTAAAGATCAGGATGATTCTTGCCGCATGGTGGGACGGCGACAGTCTTCAGGTCAGAGGCCAGAGGAGGGGCAGGAAAAGGAGGAGCACAACGAAGACGGTCAGGGTCAAAAGTCCACCGATTTTTACATAATCGATGAAACGATAGCCTCCCGGCCCCATGACCAATATGTTGGCGGGATGGGCGACGGGGGTGGTGAAGCTGGCCGAAGCCGCCATGGCGATGGCCATCATGAGCCCATAGGGGGACAATCCCATATCGGCAGAGGTTCGCATCACGATGGGAGCCATGAGGACCACCAAAGCGGCTGTGGGCACAAAGCAGGTGGCCACAAAGGTCAAGGCGATCAGCCCGCCCATGATGGCTGCCGGTCCGAAGGGGCCTGCAAGAGAGACCACACCGTCGGCGATGAGCTTGGCCGCTCCGGTCTGATTCAAGGCGGTACCCAAAGGCAGCATGCCGGCGATGAGGAAGACCGCTTTCCACTCGATTTGCCGGTAGGCTTCCTCCATGGTGAGGCAGCCGGCCAGCACCATTGCGGCTGCGCCCACGACGGCGGCGATGTAGATCGGCACCCAACCCATAACAACTGGAAAAAGAACCGCCGCCAGGATGGCAAGGGACCATTTCGCTTTTTGGATCCGGGGAACTTCCTGGGCGGTTTCGGTCAAAACGATGAAATCGGGTTCCTGGCCCAGCACCTGCAGTTTTTTCCGGGGGCCGAAAAGCAGCAGGGCATCCCCGAATCTCAGGGGTGTATCCCTCAGGTCGGCATAAAGCGCATGGCCTTTCTGCCAGAGGGCCACCACGTTCAATCCGTATTTTTCGCGGAAGTTGAGTTGTCTTAAGGTCCTGCCTTCCAAGGTGGTGTGTGGGGAGAGGACTGCTTCCACAAGGCCGAAGTTTTCGGAAATTAAGGCGCTCACGTCGAGGTGCGTTTGGCGTTCCACGACTAGATGGGAAAGCGCCTTGATCGTTTCGAAATCCTCGGCTCGGCCTTCAACAACCAGCCGGTCTCCGGCCTCGAGCTTTTCCTGGGGTTCGGGCATGATGATCGGCTGGTCGCCCCGGAGGATGCCGAGAACTCGCCCGCCGGTCGCACCGCCTAAACGCGTTTCTTTGAGTGTCTTTCCCACCAAAGCCGAAGTTTCGGACACGCGCAACAACATCAGCCTTTCGTTCAGGTGGTAGAGGTCGGTGACCTCCGGCTTCGTGACATAACGAAACGTGTCGAAATCCTTGTCTTGCCTCAAGGTTTCGAAAATTTCGGTCTGCCCGGCTAATAGGAGAAAATCCCCTTCTTTCAATTCTGAGTCCTGCAGATGGGTGCGCTGGATAGTGTCTTTGCGTCGCAGGGCCAGGACATTGGCATTATAGCGCTTCCGAAAGCCGATGCGGGTGAGTGTTTTTCCGACCAGGGAGCTATTTGGAGGAAGCCGGACTTCGGCCAGATTGACGTCCTTGGAGTAGACCTTTTCGATGTCGACAGGTTCGTCTTCAATGATCAACTGTCGCCAACTGTGAAAACGATTGATTTCATCACCGTGACCGCCCACGGTCAGGAGGTCGCCTGCAGACAGCCGTTCCGAGGCGGCGGGTGCGAACACGGTCCGGTCTTTTCGGGTGATGCCCAGCACCGTCAACCCCAGGGCCGATCCAATCCGGCTTTGTGCCAACGATTTATCTGCGAGCATCGATTTTTCAGGAATACGCACGTGAAAGAGGTTTTCCTGCAAGCCGTACTGCTGTTTCCAATCCTTTTTTCCTCCAGAAGCGGATTCCAGGGCAACGTTTCGATCCGGAAGAAGATGCCTCCCCACAAAGGTCATGAAGAGGATTCCGGCGGTCATGACAGCCAGGCCCACCGGGGTGAAATCGAAAAAGCTGAAGGGTTTGAGGCCTGCCTCCCGCAGGGCGACGCTCACCAGAATGTTCGGGGGGGTTCCGATCTGGGTCGTCAGCCCACCCAGCAGGGAGCCGTAGGCCAGAGGCATGAGCAGCCGGGAGGGCGGGGTCCCAGTGTGCCGGGCAACGTCCATGACCACCGGCAGCATCAGGGCCGCTACTGCCACGTTGTTCATGACGGCGGACATGACGCCGGCGGTGGTCATGATCACGATGATCATCGTGGTCTCTTTCCGGCCAGCCATTTTCAAGACCATCCGGCCGATGATGTTGGCCACGCCGGTTCGCGTTAATCCCCCGCTGAGGATGAATACGGCCCAAACGGTGACCACCGCAGGGCTGCTGAACCCGGACAGGGCTTCTGACGGCTTGATCAGTCCGGTCAACGCAACCGCGCCGAGGGTCAACAGCGCCGTAACTTCCATGGGAATCCATTCGGTGATCAGCAAAAGGACGGAAAGGGCCAGTATGAAGAAAATGAGCGCGATGTCGGGTGTCATTTGAGTTTTCTCCGCATGAAAAAACAGGGGCCGTAAAAACGACACGTTTTTTAAATCAACTCCTGTTATCTCAATTTCTTGATGACAGCAATAGGATCTGATATTTCTTAAAATAGCAACCTCGTTGTTGAAATCGAAATGAATCCGGCACATCGAGTCGATAGCGCAAGCTGCAATTTTTCAAGTGCTTTTTTTAAGTTGGGCCAAAAACCAGACATTTGACAAAAGAATCGTCTTTAAAACGCAAAATACGGCCTTTTCTATGAAAAACGCTGTTTACGATGGAAAACGTTTCAAGGTAAAAACCTATTTCATCACGGGAATGATTTTCGGAATGACTTTTTTTCCAGTCGGGATTCGGAGTGCAACCCCCGCAGGGGTGCTCATGTTTCCCCAGGCGGACAATAAGGGTGTCGAAATGCCCATTCGATGGGGCGACGCCCACTCGCGGTTGATCCCCTCGCCGGACCGGCAGAAACTCGAACAGGGGGAAATTTTTTTCGCCCGGGAGGAAGGCGAAGGGGACAACGTCATCGCCCAGACCCTCTCCCTGATCAAAACCCCTCCCGAATCCTGTTACCGGATCGTCCGGGAATATAATCAGTACCGATCCGTGATGCCGTACACGGCGGAAAGCAGGGTTATCCGGTCCTTCAGGGTCACGGCCGAAGGTTCGGAAAGGGAAGGGGTTGATTTTTGGACCCGGGTCAACGTCTTGGGGTTTGAGACCCGGTATCTGATCCGGATCGTGCATCTGGAAGACCCTCGGCTTTCCACTTACCGAAGCTACTGGACCTTGGTGGAAAAGCCCTCTGTAATCCCAGAATGCGTGGACTCCGAAAACAGGCCCTGCGAAAACGACCTTTCCGTAAATGTTGGATCCCACCTGTTCGAGCCCTACGCGCCGAACCCCCACTGGACGCTGCACACCTATACCGTCAGGATCGGCGGGAAGCACTGGTACCAACGGACTGCTGTCCGCTGGGGAGGCGCACGGTCAATGGGGGATGTGGTTCGCCGACTGCGCGAGGTGGCTGGAAAATAGGCGAACAGCTAGTTGGAGGAAAGATTCGTCCATCGGTGAATGACCGTATGTCCATGGGGGGGAATGAAGGAGCGAAGTTCTATGGAACGGTCGAAAGTGTCGATGGAGACGTATTTCGGGAAGGTGCAGAAACAGTGCCCCGAATTGACGTAAACCCCCTGGCCGAAAGGGTGACACGTCAGGCGATGGGAATGGCCCATGATGACGACGTCGTTTCTGTTGAGAAGCAGTTCATTTCGAGCGATAAGGTCGAGTGACCGGAAAACTCGCTGACCGAATTCGTAAAAAGGTCCTTCCAAAAAATCTGCCAAACGACGAAACTCGGCCCGGCGCATTCCACCGATCATCCAGGATACCACGTAAGGATACTTGTTCTCACCGATGAAGGGATCGAACTGATGGCCGTGAATGAACCAGAGGCGCCATCCGTCTATTTTCAGGAAGATTTGCTTCAGCGTCCCCAAGAATTTCTGAGTGATACGATCGTGGTTCCCGAATAGGATTCGATATTGGCTGTCCATCCATCTCCGGATAATCCGGGGATAGCGCTCCAGAATCCTTTCGAGAATCTCAGAGCGCGATCCTGGGCGCAAACCGTAGTCGGTTTGAAAAACATCCCCCATGATGACGATGTTTTCATGGTTTTGGCAGAGGTGCTCATCGAAACGAAGCAGGGTTTCCTCTTGGCCTTTGAATTTGTCCAGTACCGAAGCGTGGCTTAGATGAAGATCCCCGAAGGCGGCGATGCGCATGCGGTTCATTCCTTTTAAACTTGAGGGCCCGTCCATCAAGACTCGGACCCTGGGGTTGTTGAGATCAAAGCAAAACCGTTTCCTCTTAAGGCATCCCTGGCCGTTTGACAAGATGCAAAATAACTTCCTCGGGAAAAAGTTGGGCGATTCCGGAAAAACCTGAAATGTCTAATGCTATGCCATGCCCTGGAAATTGCTGGGCCTGAGAGGATCCCCGACAGACGGTCCTGCGGAGGTGAAAATGGTGGAAGGAAAGTTAAAGATAAGGGCTTGGCATCGAAACGCAAAACCGAAAAAACAGAGAGGCCATTGAAGGATGAAGATCCGATCCGCAGGCCCCTTGGATTTGTCCGCCATAACAGCGCTTCAAACCGAGAGCTGGAAGGACACCTATTCTAAAGTATTGCCCGAGCACTATTTGTCCCGGGAGCTTGCCGCCGACCTGACGCGTCATTGGGAAGCCGTAACAATCGAGCCGGAAGATGTGCTCCTGGTGGCCGAAGACGATGGGGTGGTTGGATTTATTGCCGCGTGGTTCAGGCCCGAACCGTACATCGACAACCTCCACGTCAAACCTTCCATGCGCTCAAGAGGCGTTGGATCCATGCTGATGAAGGCAGTCGCCAAACAGTTGATCCTGTAGGGGCATCAGACGGCGCATCTCTGGGTGGTGGAAAGCAATGAACGGGCCGTCCGCTTTTACGAAAAACTCGGAGGTGTCCGCACAGAGCGGAGAGTGAACAGTCTGTTTGGACGCGGTGTACAAGCCGTCAAGATCGAATGGCCTGACCTCTGTGCTGTCTGTATGGACGGACAGTCTCTTGCGCGCCGATAATGCGTTCATCCGCCAAGGCGTCTTTTCGAATTTGACACCCCTGCGTTTTTACCATAGGGATGACTCGGGTCTTTATCCGCTGCAATCAGGAGCGCAACCGAATCACCGGGGAGGAAGAGCATGGCTTCCATGGACCTGAAACCCGCGACGAATTTCATACGGAACATCATCGCAGAAGACCAAGAAGCCGGAAAATGGGGCGGGAAGGTGCAGACCCGTTTTCCTCCGGAGCCCAACGGATACCTTCATATCGGACATGCCAAGTCCATCTGCATCAACTTCGGGCTGGCCAATGAGTTCGGGGGGCGGTGCAATCTTCGGTTCGACGATACCAATCCCACCAAAGAAGAACAGGAGTACGTGGACGCCATCAAAAGTGACGTCAGCTGGCTTGGCTTTGACTGGGAGGACCGGGAATACTACGCATCGGATTACTTTGCCGACCTTTACGAATATGCCGTCCAGCTCATCCGTGAAGGGACAGCCTATGTGGACAGCCTCAGCGCCGAAGAGATCCGGCAATATCGAGGGACCCTCACTGAACCCGGCATCGAGAGTCCCCACCGCAACCGATCGGCGGCAGAAAACCTGGACCTATTCCGGCGCATGCGGGCCGGGGAATTCGAGCCGGGCGCGCATGTGCTCAGGGCCAAGATCGACATGGCTTCTCCCAACTTGAACCTGCGGGATCCGGTCCTTTATCGAATCCTGTTCGCCGAACACCATCGCACCGGAAAAAAATGGTGCATTTACCCGACCTATGATTTCGCACACGGACAGTGCGATTCCATCGAAGGGATCACCCACTCCATCTGCACCCTGGAATTCGAAGATCACCGCCCCCTTTATGACTGGTTCCTTGACGCCCTCGGCATTCACCACCCGCAGCAGATCGAGTTTGCCCGGCTCAACCTCACCCGAACGATCCTGAGCAAGCGAAAGCTCATCCAGCTGGTGGAAGAAGGATACGTCACCGGATGGGACGATCCCCGCATGCCCACCCTCTCCGGCCTGAGGCGCCGAGGGTACACGCCGGAGGCCATCCGTAATTTTTGCGAACGGATCGGCGTCGCCCGACGCGACAGCACCGTGGACATCGTCCTTTTGGAATTTTGCCTCAGGGAGGACCTGAACCGCAGGTCGCCGCGGGTGATGGCGGTGCTCAACCCCTTGAAGGTGGTCATCGAGAACTACCCGGAAGAACAGGTGGAGATGCTCGAGGCCGTCAACAATCCCGAAGACCCTGAAATGGGGATGCGTCGGATCCCTTTTTCGCGGGAACTCTACATCGAACGCGACGATTTCATGGAAGAGCCCCCTAAAAAATATTTCCGCCTCTCCCCGGGGAAGGAGGTGAGACTCCGGTACGCCTATTTCATCACCTGCGTGGGGGTCGTCAAGGAAGAAGGGACCGGAGAAATTGTCGAGCTGAGATGCACCTACGATCCGGCCACCCGGGGAGGAGATGCGCCCGACGGCCGAAAGGTCAAGGCGACGCTGCACTGGGTGAGCGCCCCCCACGCTTTCGAAGCCGAGGTGCGCCTTTATGACTCCCTTCTCGTGGATCCGACCGACCCGGAGCCGGAAACAGAAGCACCGGACTTCAAAGACCGGATCAACCCCAAATCCCTGGAAGTGCTTCCTTCCTGCAAGCTGGAGCCCGGCCTTGGGGAAGCAAAACCGGAAAACCGTTTCCAGTTCGAAAGGGTGGGTTATTTTTTTGTGGATCCCGTCGACTCCAAGCCCGGAAAACCGGTGTTCAACCGGACCGTCACCCTCAGGGACACCTGGGCCAAAATCCAGAAGAAGTCCCCGGGGTAAAGGCGCTGTATCCGGTCGGGCAGTCCTTGGAGCCGGGAAAAATTATTCTTTGAAGACGAGTTTCCCGCCGTAGAATCCTGCCACGGTAGCCGCCGCCAGCATGACAACGTGGATCAGGAGAAAGAGCCAGCGCCCTGCGGAGGGCTGCACGGCGATCACAGGGTTCGCGGTCCGCCAGAAGACCAGGATCATCGCCGTGAGGGTCACCGTCGCGCCGCAGAGCATCTTGATCTTGAAGACACGGGTGAGGGCGCCTTTGAACCGGCTCTGCCAGTCCGAGTAGCCTGAATACAGGACCACTGGCATGGCGCACAGGATGAAGATCAAGTTGAAATAGGACGCCGACGCCAGGGGGGGAAAGGCAAAAAGGACGGAAAGAAAGACGAAAAGAACCGAAACCGGAAGAAGGCCGTTGGGGACATGCACCGATATGGGGTGCGCGTGAAGCTTATAGATCCAGCCGGAGAAGGGGGAGTCTGCAGGTTTCAAAGCGGCTTTTATTGCAGGTTCGGGTCTTGCCGTCTTTTGGGGCGCCCTCGGAAGAGGCGCCGGTTGTTTCTTTTCTTCCTCCGTGACCTCCACAAACTTGCTGCGATCCGCGCCGCAGACCGGGCATTTTTCCGGGGGTTCGTCTCCGGTATGCACATAACCGCAGACGGAGCATTTCCATTTTCGCATCAGTTTTTTCCTTGAAAGCGCTTCCCGAAGCAGCCGGGATCACACCAGGAAGCTCCAGAGAATTCCGGCACAGATGGCGGATCCGATGACGCCGGAGGCGTTGCAGGCCATGCCGTGCATGAGGAGGTAATTGGTGGGGTCGGCTTTCTGGCCGACGACATGCACCTCCCGGGCGGATCCGGGGACTGCCGAGACGCCGGCAGCGCCCAGGAGCGGATTGATTTTTTCTTTTAAAAACAGGTTCATGATCTTGGCGAAAAGCACGCCTGAGGCCGTGGCAAGGCTGAAGGCGACGGCGCCCAGGAAGAAGATGCCCACGGATTTCGGGGTCAAAAAGACATCCGCCTGGGTGCTGGCGCCTACGGTGAACCCCAGGAAGATGGTCGCGGTGTCGATGATGGCCGACCGCGCGGTCTGGGCCAGGCGATCAACCACGCCGCTGACTTTCATCAGGTTTCCGAAGAAAAAGGGCCCGAGAAGGGGAATGGAGGCCGGTGCCAGGAAGCAGCACAGAAGAACCCCTACCACCGGGAAGATCAACAGCTCTTTGCGGGACACTTCCCGGGTCTCCGGCATATGGATGCATCGCTCTTTTTTAGTGGTGAGAAGGCGCATGATGGGGGGCTGGATGATGGGGATCAGGGCCATGTAGGAATAGGCCGCAATGGCCACGGGACCGATGAGGTGCGGGGCGAGCTTGGCTGTCAAAAAGATGGAGGTGGGGCCGTCGGCTCCACCGATGATGGCGATGGAACCGGCCTCTTTGGGAAGAAAACCCAGCGCCAAAGCGGATAGCAGCGTGAAATAAATCCCCATCTGGGCCGCAGCGCCTAAAAGCATGAGCTTGGGAGATGCCAGAAGCGATGAAAAGTCCGTCATGGCACCCAGCCCCAGGAAGACGATGGAAGGATAAAGGCCCGAGGTAACCCCGAAATACAGGTAATGCAGGACGCTGTTGGGTTCGTAGATGCCCAGTCCGAACCCTTTGAAAAACGGAATATTTCCCACGATGATTCCGAAACCGATGGGCAACAGAAGCAGAGGTTCGTATTTCTTGGCGATGGAAAGGAAGATAAAGGTGGACCCCACCAGAATCATGATCACGTGACGGTAGTCAGCCAAAAGATAGCCGGTGTTGGATAAAAACTGAAGCAGCAGCGTCATGATGTTCTCGTCCAGGATATCCGGTTGCTAAGGTTTTTGGTTTCGGTGCGTATTTGACGGGTTAACCTGAGAAGACGTATCCGCTGGTCAGGGAAAGAAAGATCCGGGAAGCCCTGTTATTTTTTCCATGAAAAAAGACCCTCGCCGTCGGGCACCAGCCTGCCCGACTCCCTGAAAGATCGGATCGTCAGGTGCGGCGCCGGCCATCCGTTTTCCCTTAAAACACCGAAAAGGGCTTTGAGTTCAAAGGGTTCGCCTAAAATCGCGGACTGGGTCACGCAACGGCTCTTCGCTTCCCCGAGGTCGGTGAGGGGAAAATCGAAAGTGTCGGTTTTCTCCACGGATTGGCTTTTGGTCGAAGAGTCTTTCAATTCCGGTTCACTCTTACGCTTTTCAAAAAGACCCACCACCCGGTAAAGCTGGGAAATGACAAAGGCGAGCACCGTCAGCCCCGCCATAACGATGAGGGATCCGGCCACGGCCATGGACCATCCATTGTAATGGGATATCGCCTCTAAACCGAACACAAAAAGTTTCCCCTAAAATCCGTCCGCCTATTTGGGCACATAGATTTCATAAGCCGTTTTCTTGCCGATCAACGTATCGATTTTGCTTTGAAGATCGATGCGGTCGCGGCTTGCAATCCAATTTTTCCAATCCTCCATGGATCTCCAAGAGCTGATTACCATGGTTTCAGCCGGTCCGTCAACTCGTTTGAAGGTTTCCCCGGAAACGTATCCGGGCTGTTTCATGGCTTTTTTCCGAAGTTCATCCAGCAGCGGGGCCAAAAATGGATCGGTTTCTTCCGAGGATTGTCTTTTGATGATTACTTTTACGGTCATGAATCCCCCTCCCTTGTTTTGGATGATCTTTGCTGAGGCCTCCCGGCGCCGGAGTCAAGAAATACCCTGCCGCTGTGATGCGGCTTTAAGAACGCCAGGTTGCCGGTTGATTTTGAAGTAGAAAGAGGCGCCTCTTTATGTTACAAAAAAAAGATCCGGTATCCAAGGATTTTTTTACTTGAAAAAGAAGCCGTTATTCAGGGCGATGGAAAACGCATCGCATCCGGGCGGGCTTTTTCTCAACACATCCAAAGGAGGGGACGATGAAGAAGAAAGCCTTGGTGTTTTTCATGGCGTGTCTGGCGGCGGCTTGTCTCTTAGGCAATGCGGAGACGGCAGGCGCTTCCGAAAAACCGTTTGTCTTTGGATTGCTCCTGGTGGGGCCCTATAATGACCACGGCTGGAGCCAGGCCCACTATGAGGCCGGGGAATATGTCCAAAAAAAAGTTCCTGGCGCCAAAATGGTCTACATCGACAAGGTCAACCCGGCGGACCGACCTGGGGTGACGATCCCGCAGCTGGCCGACGACCTGGCGGAGAAGGGGGCACGTTTGATCATCGCCAATTCCGACGACATGAAGGATGGCACCCGTGAAGCGGCCAAGCTGCATCCGGATATCCATTTTATTCACATTTCAGGAGACGATGTGCTCACCAAAAAAGCGACCGGAAATCTTTCCAACCTCATGGGGAAAATGGAGTACGGCAAGATGATGGCCGGTTTTGCCGCGGCCATGACCACGAAAACCGGAAAGATCGGATATCTGGGGCCCCTGATCAATGAGGAAACCCGCCGCCTGGCCGCCGCCTGTTTTCTCGGGGCCAAATTCGCCTGGGAAAGCGTCCTGAAGCGGGACCCCAAGGAACTTTCCTTCCAGGTGACCTGGATCGGATTCTGGTTCAACATTCCCGGGGTCACGGCCGACCCCACGCAGGTCTGCCAGAACTTCTTCAACACCGGGCACGACGTGGTGATCTCCGGCATCGATACGACGGAAGCCGTCGTCGTCGCCAAACAGAAGCGGCAGGAAGGCAAGGCGGTCTGGGCCATTCCCTACGACTACATTGGGGCATGCGAGGGGGCCGCTGAAGTGTGCCTGGGCGTTCCCTATTTCAACTGGGGCCCGGGCTATCTGGAATTCATGAAAGCCTCCAAAGCCGGTACCTGGAAATCCCGCTGGGTCTGGTTGGGCCCGGATTGGAAAAACATCAACGACCCGGACACCAGTACCGTGGGCTTCATGCCGGGTTCGGCCCTTTCCGGGGAAGCCAAAGCAGCCCTGGATCTCTTCATCAAGGACCTGGGCAGCAAAAAGGTGAACCTTTTCAAGGGGCCCTTGTCTTACCAGGACGGCAGCGTGTTCCTCAAGGAGGGGGAGGCTGCCACCGACTCCCAGATCTGGTACATGAAACAGCTCCTGAAGGGGATGATCGGTCCAAGCAGCGCGAAGTAGCCGCCTGGGGCCGAAAACGAACACTTCCACGCCGCATAAAAGGAAGCGAGGCCTCTTCAGCACGCCCTTTCGCCACCCACGGAAAGGATCCTCAGCGTTTACCCGGGCCCCGGAGCGTGAATGGCCGTTGAACTCGAAGACATCCACAAAGAATACGGCCCGGTAATCGCAAACCGGGGGATCACCCTCCGGTTTTTACCTGGGAGGATTCACGGTGTGCTGGGGGAAAACGGGGCGGGAAAGAGCACGCTCATGAAGGTGCTGGCCGGATTCACCCAAAGAACCCGGGGTCGGATCCGAATCAATGGATCCGAAGCCCATTACCGCACGCCGGCGGAAGCCCTGGGATTGGGAATCGGGATGCTGTACCAGGAGCCCCTCGATTTTCCCGTTCTCAGCGTTTTGGAAAACTTCATGGTGGGTCAGACCCGGGGGGTCCGGTTGAACCGGGAGCGCGCCAGGAGGCAGTTCGAGTCCCTCAACACGCGTTTGGGATTTTCCCTCTCTCCGGACACCACCGTCCGGCAGTTGACCCCGGGAGAACGCCAACAGCTAGAAATCCTCAGGCTCCTCTCGTTGGGTGCCGGCGTCCTGATCCTGGACGAGCCCACCACGGGGATATCCAGTTTTCAAAAAAAGACCCTTTTTCGGGCGATACGGGCGCTGGCCGGAGAAGGAAAAACCCTCATCCTGGTCTCCCACAAACTGGAAGACATCGAGACCCTGTGCGATTGGGTTGCTGTCCTAAGACAGGGGGAGGTTACCGGGGAGATGGAGCGACCTTTCGACACGGAGGCAATTCTGAAAATGATGTTTGGATCGGTTCCGACCCCCCTAAGACCCTTTGAGACCCAGGCCGGGAACCCCCTTTTAGTGTTTGAAGGTGTTTCAGGGAGGGGGGATCGTTCCGGCTTGAAAGACTGCAACGTGGTGATCCGGGAAAAAGAGGTGGTCGCTTTGGCGGGGCTGGAAGGGAGCGGGCAGGGCGTTTTTCTCCGCTTGGCCGCCGGGTTGGCGATGCCGGTATCCGGAACGATCCGCCTCCGAGGGGAGCGGGTCAACGGCAAAGATGCCGTTGACTACCAGGAACGTGGGGTGGCCTTCTTTCCCACGGCACGGCTGGAAGAGGGGCTGATCCCCGGCCTCAGCATCTCAGAGCATTTTGCCCTCAAGGGCACCCGGAGCTTCAGGGTGCGGTGGGCAGAAGCCGAGCAACAGGCCCAAGGGCGCATCGCCCAATTCAGGATCAAGGGGCGGCCCAACACCCCGGTGGAGTCCCTTTCGGGCGGGAATCAACAGCGTCTCCTTCTGTCTTTTCTGCCGGAAACCCCCTCCCTTCTGCTTTTGGAAAAACCGACCCGGGGGCTGGACCTGGAATCCACCCTTTGGGTTTGGGAGCATTTGAACCGATACCGGGCCAAGCACACGGGCATCGTCTTCACCTCTTCGGAGCTTGAAGAAGTCCTGATGGTGGCCGACCGGGTCCTGGTATTTTTTGACGGGATGGTGATTCGGGATCTAAAGACGGCAAGTACGAATATCCATGAGCTGGGACGCGCCGTCGCCGGGAAGGCGTGATGGTCCAAAAGGAGAGAAGAAGCGGGTGATGGGAACACACTGGAAAGTGTTCGGGATTTCCTTGGCCGGGGTGTTAGGGCTCACGACAGCGATCCTCGTGGCCGCGGGCGCGCCCCCGATGGAGGCCTACGCGCATCTTTTGAAAGGGTCGCTCGGATCCGTCAACAAAGTGGGCACCGTCTTGGCGGCGTGGATCCCCCTGACGCTTTGCGCCGTAGGGCTTCTTTACACCTTTCGGATCGGCCTCTGGAATATCGGGGTCGAGGGGCAGATGATCATGGGGGCGATCTTCGCCACCGCGGTTCTTCGGTTCGGCGTAAAGAGCCCGAATCCGATGCTTTTCGTTCTGCTGGCCTTTCCGGCGGCCGCGGTGGGGGGAGGCCTTTGGGCCGTAGGCTCGGGGCTTTTGAAGACCCGTGGGGGTGTCCACGAAATTTTTGCCGGGCTGGGACTCAATTTCGTGGCCCAGGGCATTTTGCTCTATCTGATCTTCGGACCCTGGAAGCGTCCGGGTGTTGCCTCCATGAGCGGGACGGAGATTTTCCCCCAGGAGCTCTGGCTCTCTTTCTTGTCGGGGTTACGCTTCTCGCCGGAGGGTCTTTGCTTGGCTTTGAGCGCCCTGTTCCTGACCGCCTTCTTGTTTCGCCACAGCAGGATTGGTCTCGTCCTGAAGGCTGCGGGGAGCAATCCGGCCGCCACGACGCTTTTTGGTTCAAGGCCCACCCGTTACATGCTCCTCGCGATGGTTTTGGCAGGGGGCTTTGCGGGACTTGCAGGATGCGTGCAGGTGGCGGGCGTCTATCACCGGCTGATCCCTTCCATTTCCAGCAACTACGGTTATCTGGCGTTGCTGGTGGTGATGCTTTCCGGCTATCAGGTGCCGGTGGTGCCTGCGGTGGCCTTTTTTTTCGCGTGCCTGAATGTAGGCAGCATCCAGCTTCCCATGATGCTCAGGATCGATTCCGCCTTGGCCGGCGTCATCCAGGGGGCCTGGGTTCTTGCCTCCTTGGCGGCCATTGCATGGCACCGCCGGGGCGGGCCCGGAAGCAGGCGGACGTGAGATGAGCGGGCCCGAATTCCTCCTGATGCTTTCCGGCGTGGTCGCAGGGGCCACGCCCATCCTACTGGCCACCCTCGGGGAGACGCTGACGGAAAAGGCCGGTTTCATCAACTTGTCTTTGGACGGCACCATCCTGCTGAGCGCCATGGTTGCATTCGCTGTTTCCTATGAAACCCAAAGCGCCCTGTTGGGCTGCCTGGCAGCATGCCTGACGGGGGCCTTCGTCGCGGGAATCGTGGCTTTTTTCAGCCTTGAGCTGGGACAGTCGCAGGTGGCGGTGGGATTTGTCCTGACGCTTACTGCCCGTGATCTGGCCTATTTCCTGGGAAATCCCTATGCCCGGCTCCACGGTCCCCAGTTTGAGTCCTTTCCCCTCCCCCTGCTGTCCGACATTCCGGTTTTGGGCCGGATTTTGTTTCATCACAACTGGATGGTCTACGCGAGCCTCGCGCTGATCGGCCTTTGCTGGGCCTACCTCTATCGAACCCCCATGGGGCTTTCCCTTCGAGCCGTCGGAGAGGACCCGAAGGCGGCCTTTGCCCGCGGAACCAACCCGTCGAGACTCCAGTGGGTCTATGCCTTCTGGGGCGGAATGCTGGTCGGCGCCTCGGGGGCCGCATTTTCCCTCTTCGTCAAGCCGGGGTGGGGACGTCCTCAAGGCGCGGAAGGCACGGGCTGGATCGCCCTGGCGCTGGTCATCTTCGGGGGGTGGCATCCGATTCGGGCCGCCGCCGGCGCTTACCTCTTTTCCTTCCTTCAGGTTTTAGGCATCTATTTCCAGGGGTGGATCCCCACCGTACCGGCACAGGTGTTCCAGGTGGCCCCCTTTCCCCTGATGATTTTCACCCTCCTGATCCTCTCCTATGCACAACGGTCCTCGACGAGGATCAAAGCCCAACATCACCCCTTAAGGCAGATCCTGCTGGCCTTTTTTTCCGGGGCCGCGCCGACGGCCTTGGGAAAACCCCACCGTCCCGGATCGAATTGAGCGCCATTTCTCCCGTCTTAAAATAACCTTCTTCCCGCCCCTCCGGCTTGAGCCCACTCTCCGGCTCGCGCGACGCAGAAAGCCATTGGGCCCTTTGCGCTGCTTTGTCTTTCGGTTTTGTTCGCCTGGATCCGGCAAAAACGACGCGTGTTCTCGGGGTCACAGGGGCAACCCGTTGGAGACGGCGGGAAAGGCAGGGTACTTCCTAAGGACCAGGGCCGGGAGAACCGCTCCTTCTTTTTTCCTGCCAGCGCGCAAGGACACCTTTGACCGTAAAATAAGCCACGAGTCCCGGAACGACTCCGAGGGCGGCGCCTCCTGCGATCATGGCGGCAGTAAGATCCAAGCCCACTTTCATCAGCTCCAACACGGAACGGGGATGCGCGTCCAAGGGTGAGGAGATGCCGAAAAGGAAAATCCCGGTGCGGTAGCTAAAAAAGTAAAAAACAGGGATGGTAACGGGGTTGCTGAACCAGACGCCGATGGCCGCCGCCGCTTTGCTGCCTTTAAATAAGGCCGCAAATGCCACCGCGAGGACGGTATGGAAAGGGATGGTCGGGGTGACCCCCACGAAGACGCCGATGGCCAGACCCAGCGCGACAAAATGGGGATCCCCTTCCAAATGCCTGATTTTCAGCAACAGATTTTTGGCGTCGCTTCTGATCTTTTCGTAAAACCGCATCGTCCATCCATGTTGGCATCCGCTTTCGTTTTTCTCAAGGGCGGCCAGGAGCAGGTTCAAGTCTCTTGCAGGGGAAAGGAAATAGCATTTAGCCCGACCAGTTTCAAATGGTTTGAAGTCTTGGGCTTTTAAAAGACATCGGGGCGCGCTTGACTTTTTTTAAGGAATCGATTAGTCATTGAAACCGAATTTGTTGTTTAAACCAGTAAGAAAAAGGAGGAGATATGGTTAAAAGAAGAGGAAAGACCGTGAGCTTTGACGCCATGGTGAAATTTTTCATGCAGGCCTATCAGATTCCCACCAAACGAGATGTAGAAAAGATCCTGAAAGGCATGGACCGGATTGAAGTACAGCTCAAGACCCTCATCAACCAGATTCCCGCTAAGCCCCGGAAGAAAAGGGTCCTTGGCGAGAAATCCGGAATCAGCGCATCCGACCGCGTTCTGGAAGTCATTCAAAAAAGTAAAAATGGAATTGACCTTTCCGGTGTCCACACCGAAACCGGTTTCGGGGATAAAAAACTTCGAAATATCATTTTCCGGCTGCACAAACTGGGAAGGATCAAAAGAATAAGTCGCGGCGTCTATATGGGCCAGTAGGGCCCCTTGAAACCGGGAATCTGCTTCCCGGATGATACCCTCAGTCGGAGGCAAACGCGTCTGATGCCTGGGAAAGCCAAGCCTGCCGTCTGGCCGTTGATTTGGGTCGATTCAAACAGGGGAAGGGTGCGGAGAAAAATCTGGTGAAAGAAGCAGAGATTTGTCAGAGGGAATTTCCCGAAGGCCGTCGGATTTCAGGATATCGAGTCATCCGGTGTGCCGCACTGCAGCGGATAGAGGCCGCCGTCGTCGAACTCCTGCACGAAGCAACGGGGGCCAGGCACCTGCACATCGCAGGCAGCGACCGGGAAAACACCTTCGGCGTCGCTTTCAAAACGGTTCCACGGGATTCAACAGGCGTGGCCCATATTCTGGAGCACACGGTTCTGTGCGGTTCCCGGCGTTTCCCGGTCCGGGATCCCTTTTTCTCCATGCTCAAAAGAAGTTTGAGCACCTTCATGAACGCTTTTACGGCTCCGGATTCGACGTTCTATCCCTTTGCCACCCAGAACCGGAAAGATTTTTACAACCTGATGGATGTCTACCTGGATGCCGTCTTTTATCCCAGACTGGACACCCTCAGCTTCAAGCAGGAAGGACACCGGCTCGAAATCGAAGAGGAAAGCGGAAAAAAAAACGGCTTCACGCTGCGCTTCAAAGGAGTGGTCTACAACGAGATGCGGGGCGCCATGTCTTCTCCCGACCAGGTGATGGTGCGATCGATCCTGAACGCGCTGTATCCTTCCACAACCTACCGGCACAATTCGGGTGGAGATCCCCTGGTCATCCCGGATTTGACTTATGAGCAATTGAAGCAATTCCATCAAAGGCATTACCATCCCAGCAATGCCTTTTTTTACACTTACGGAAACCTGCCTCTGAGCGGGCACCTCGCCTTTATCGCCGAGACTGTCCTTAGCCGATTCGGACGCATAGACCCGGAGACCGACATCCCTTGTCAAGTGCGCTGGGACAGGCCCCGTAAGGCGCGCTATTTCTATCCCCTGGATCCAGGCGAGGACAGTTCCAAAAGGTCCCAGGCCTGCGTGGCCTGGCTGGCGGCCGATGTGAGGAATTCCCTCGATGTGCTGACCCTCACGCTTCTCGAACAGATCCTTTTGGGAAACGCCGCCTCACCCGTACGGAAAGCCCTGATGGATTCCCGATTGGGAAGCGCCCTGTCCGACGGAACCGGGTTCGAACCGGACTATCGGGACGCGCTGTTCGCCTGCGGGCTGAAGGATATCAAGGAGAAGCACGCCCTGGACGTGGAGGCCCTCGTCCTGAAGACTTTGAAGGGGCTGGCCGATGGCGGAATCGACAAGGAGATCGTGGATTCGGCGCTTCACCAGCTGGAGTTTCATCGAAAGGAAATCACCCACCACCCTTATCCCTACGGCATCAAGCTTCTCATGGCCTCTCTGGGAGCCTGGATCCATGGAGGGGATCCGTTTGCCCGGCTCAAATTTGAAGCCGACCTTGAAAAGATCCTCACCGCGCGGGAGAAAGGTCCGTTTTTCGAGGAGGCGATCCGTCGCTTTTTTCTTGAAAACCCCCACCGGCTCCTCTTGACGCTTTCCCCGGATCCGAAGCTGGAGGAAAAAAGCGCCTTACAAATCCGGGACAAACTGGAAACCCTTCAAAAAACACTGACGGATGCGGCGGCCGAAGCGATCCGGACCGATGCCCGGGCCCTGCGCAAGCTTCAGGACTCCCAGGAACCGGTCACCGTCCTGCCCACCCTCGAAATCGCGGACATCCCCCCTCAGGTGGTCCGGGTATCGCCGTCTGCTTTTGATAAAGCCCCTGCCGTCTGTTTCGATTCAGCCACTTCAGGCATCTTTTACTGGACCTCGGCGGCCGGGATCGACGGGCTTGATGCAGAGACCCTGCCCCTGGTCCCTTTTTTCTGTTGGGCGCTTTCCAGGATCGGTACGCGCCTCAACGATTTTGCGGCCATGGCCAAGAGGATCGATCGCTGGGCCGGGGGTATCGGCTTTTCCGCAAGCGTGCGGACCCGCTTTGACGCATCGGGGGAAAGCATGCCGTATGTCCTGCTGAACGCGAAATGCCTGAACCGGAACCAGAGGCAGATGCTGGAGATTCTGGAGGAGCTCTTTTCGGAATTCGACGTTTCCGATCTCCCGCGCTTGGGCACCCTCCTCGATGAATATAAAGCCCGGCTGGAAACCGGAGTGGTGAACAACGGGCACCGATTGGCGATTTCCCTTGCCTCGCGGAACCTGTCCCCCGCCGCCGCCCTGGACGAGACCTGGCACGGGGTGTCCCAGCTCAGGACGGTCAAGGCCCTGACCACCGGAAACGGAAGGGAAAACCTACAGCCCCTGGCCCAAAGATTGGCCGCCATCGGGAAGCACGTGTTTCGAACCGGCAATCTTAAGTGCGCTTTCATCGGTGATGCGACAGCCCTCCTGAAGGCCGTGGAGTGCATGGAAAAGACCCCCTTTTTGTCCCGACTTGCCGATTCCGGCGGTGTGACCCTACCGCCGATCCCCCTAAAACAAAAGGAGGACGGCGACATCCGGGAAGGATGGAGCACGGCATCGGCGGTCTCTTTCGTGGCCGAGGCCTTCAAGACCGTGCGCATGATCCACGAAGATGCGCCGGCGCTGGCCGTCATTGCCAAGCTCCTCAGATCCCTGTATCTGCACCGGGAGATCCGGGAAAAAGGGGGGGCTTACGGGGCCTTTGCCGTCTACAATTCGGAAACCGGCCTGTTCAGCCTGGGCTCTTACCGCGATCCCCACATCGTCAAGACGCTTGGCGTCTTTAACAAGGCGGCTCAATTCATCTGCTCCGGAACCTACGAAGGCACGGATGTAAAGGAGGCGATTTTACAGGTCTGTTCAGATATCGATCGGCCCGATCCGCCAGGGCCGGCGGAAAGAAAAGCTTTTCTGAGGAGCCTGATCCATCTTTCAGACGATGATCGGCAGCGGTTTAAAGAAACGCTGTTGTCCCTGGACCTGGACCGGGTCCTTGCCGTCGCTCGGCGGTACTTTGCCGCTAAGCCCGCCTCCTACGGCGTCGCGGTCATCTCTGGAGAAGGACCCCTTAAAGACGCCAACGCGCATCTGGATCCTCCGCTTGCGCTCAAGAGGATTTGACCTGTGGAATCGGTTTGCATCACCGGAACAGGAGCCTATCTTCCGCCAAAGGTGATGAGCAACGAAGACCTGAAGCGGATAGGGCTGGAGACCACCGACGAATGGATTTTTCAGCGTACCGGAATCCGCGAACGCAGGATCGCCGGCAAGGACGTGTGCACGTCGGATCTAGCCCTGGAGGCCTCCAGGCAGGCCCTTGCCATGTCGGGCATCACGGTTGATAAAGTGGATCTCATTATCGTGGCCACCATTACGCCGGACACCTGCTGTCCGGCCGCTGCCAACTGGCTGCAGGCCAAGCTTGAGGCATCACGGGCCGTCACCTTCGACATCACTGCGGCGTGTTCGGGTTTCATCTTCGGCCTGAACGTCGCCCAGAAATACCTTCAAACGGGGGCCTGCCGGACCGTTCTCGTTGCGGCATCCGAGGTGATGACCCGAACGGTGGACTGGAAGGACCGATCCTCCTGCATCCTGTGGGGAGACGGCGCCGGGGCGGCGATTCTCACGAATGCGGAAAAAGGACACCGGCTCTTGTCCGCCCACATTCACACGGACGGAGCCCAGGGAAAGGACCTGCTGCTTCCCGGAGGCGGCTCCCGTACCACCCCGATTTCCCATGAGAGCGTGGATAAAGGGTTGCACTTTCTCAAGTTGATCGAAGCCAATTTGAGCTTTCGGGTGGCTGTCCGGCATTTTATCGCCTCCATCCGTGAAGCCGCAGACTCTAATCGGATACCGGTATCCGCCATCGACTGGTTCATCCCTCACCAGGCCAATTTGCGCATGTTTCAGGCTGTGGCCAAAAGCCTGGAAATCCCCATGGAACGCTTTTATCTCACCCTGCACAAATACGGAAATATCTCATCGGCCTCCTGCGCCATCGCCCTCGACGAAGCGGTGCGCGACGGAAGCGTCCAGAAAGGACACAGGGTGTGCCTGCCGGTTTTCGGCGGGGGACTGACGTGGGGATCCGCCCTCATCCACTGGTAGCGGATTCCGGCCCGGCAGACGTGAGTATAGCCGCCTTTCGGTTCAAAGCAGGCACGATGAGGAAAACAGTTGACACAAGAGGCCTTCCCGGCTTTTTAAGTGGGGGTCGAATACCGTTTCAAAGGACGGGTCTTTCAAAAAACACCAGGATCTTTTTCAACGGCTGCTGAAGGAGAGAAAATGAGAAAGTCATGGATGATTTTGGTTGCACTGCTGGTGGGTATTTGGAGTTCGGAGGCTTCAGGCGAGCTTAAGATCAATCTGGGGCTGGTCACAAAACCCGGCTCCGCCCAAAACATCGCGGCGGAAAAGTTCAAGGAACTGGTGGAACAACGCTCGGGAAAAGAAATCACGGTGAAGATCCACCATTCAGCCTCCCTGGGCAGTGAGACGGAAATCCTCCAACAGATCCAGATGAATCAGGTCCAAATGGGCATCATCACGACGGGGCCTTTTGACACTTTTGACCCTATTGTGCGGATCATCGACTACCCGTTCATCTTCAAGAGCAACGAACAGGCCGACCAGATCCTGGACGGTCCGCTGGGCCGGGAGATTTTGAAGGGCCTGGAGAACGTCGGGTTCAAGGGCTTGGCGTTTTCCGAAAACGGATTCAGGAACCTGACCAACAGCAAACGGGCGGTCAGGAAAGTGGAGGACGTGTCGGGGCTGAAGATCCGGGTGATGGAATCGGCATTGCACAAGGCAATCTGGCAGGCACTGGGAGCCAATCCAACGCCCATGGCATGGCCGATTTACACGGAATTGGAACAGGGCGTCATCGACGGGCAGGAAAATCCCATCTGGGTCATTGATGTCTACAAATTCTATGAGATCCAAAAGCATATGACCCTGACCCGCCACGTCTATTCCGGGCACATCGATGTGGCCTCCCTCAAATGGTGGAACACCCTCAATCCCCAGCAGCAGGAGCTCATCCAGAAGGCCATCTACGAGGCAGCCTTGTACCAGAGGAAGGATAACCGGGAAAGGGACGCCGAGCGCCTGGCCATGCTCAAGGGCAAGGGAATGCAAATCGAGATGAACCCGGATGTCCAAAGCTTCAGGGCCAAGGTGGAAAAGCTCAGGGATATGGAACTGTTTCAGGATTCCCGGGTCAAAACCCTCCTTTTCAAGGTCATGGAAGCGACGCGATAAGGGCGCCTGAAACGGCGGGAATCCCGGGCACAACGGGCGACCGCCGGCTCTTTTCGTGCCTCAACAGGGATCGCCGGTGTCTCGAATCCAAAGACTCAGCCTGTCCGTCAACCGGGCCGTCGAGTTCGCGGTCTTTTTCTTGGGCCTTTCCATGGCGTTGATCGTCGCCCTGCAGGTCTTTTCACGGTACGTACTCAACCACTCCCTTTTCTGGTCCGAGGAGCTGGCCCGCTTTCTTCTGGTCTGGTTGACCTTCCTGGGGGCCAGCGTCGCCTACCGGCGTCGGGCACATGCCAGCATCGATGTGCTTTTCCGAAGGCTCCCGGTCTCAGGGCAGCGAACCGCTGTTTTCGGGGTTCACCTGTGTGCCCTGTTCTTCTCGCTTATCCTGGTGTATTTCGGCGTCCAATTCGCCTTTTTTGTTCGGCTCCAGATTTCGCCTGCCCTGTATCTTCCCAAATGGATCCCCCACAGCATCGTTCCAATTTCCGGGATTATTTTCGTCCTGCATGCCACGGCCTTTCTGGCGGAGGGATTCCGACAGGAGAAAGCCTCTGATGACCGCTGAGGTGCTTCTCTTTTCCCTTTTGTTTCTTTTTGCCCTCAACGTCCCTATCGCCTTGTCCATCGGGGTGGCCTCGGTGGCGGCCATTCTCGTCCAGGGGGACTTCTCCCTGATGATGGTCGTCCAGCGTATGTACGCCGGATGCGATTCCTTTCATCTTTTGGCGGTTCCCCTCTTCATGTTCACCGGCGTCATCATGGAGGCCGGGGGCATCAGCCAGCGCATCATCGATTTGGCCAATGCCCTCGTGGGCTGGCTTCCGGGCGGGTTGGCAGCGGTGGCGGTGGTTTCCGCCATGTTTTTTGCAGGCATTTCAGGCTCGGCCGCGGCGGATGCGGCCGCCGTGGGCTCCATCTTAATCCCGGCCATGAAAAAATCCGGTTACGATTCGGATTTTGCCGCTGCGGTCCAGGCCTCGGGAGGCTCCATCGGCGTGGTCATTCCCCCTTCGATACCCATGATCCTCTTCGGCTTCTTGACCGGGGCTTCCATCGGGCAGCTTTTTGCAGCGGGTATCCTCCCCGGCATCCTGATGGGCTTGAGCCTCATCGGAGTTTCAACCCTCATCTCCAAGCGTCGCGGGTACGGTGCCACGGCCGACTTTTCCCTGGATCGGGTGTGGTTCAGTTTCACGAGGGCCTTTTTGGCGTTGGGAGCCCCTCTGATCATTTTGGGGGGGATTCTTCTCGGCATCTTCACCGCCACCGAATCTGCGGCAGTGGCGGTGATTTACGCCCTGGTGGTGGGAATGTTCATTTATCGCAGGATCCGGGTCAAAGACCTGTTTGGCCTCTTCAGAGAGGGGGCGGTCACCTCCGCCATCGTCATGTTCATCATCGCCACGGCCTCGGTGTTCAGCTGGATCGCCGCCATCGAAGACCTCCCCGCCCGGCTGGCCGGCGTACTTTTGGGCGTGACCCAAAACCCGGTCTTGCTTTTGCTTTTGATCAACCTGGTCCTTTTGATCGCCGGAACCTTCGTGGAAACCACCGCCGCGCTGATTCTCTTCGTGCCCATGATGGTGGGGCTGCTGCCCAACCTGGGGATCGACCTGGTCCAACTGGGGGCCATCGTGGTGGTGAATCTGGCCATCGGCATGCTCACTCCGCCCATGGGCATCTGCCTCATCGTCTCCGGCTCCATTTCGAAGGACTCACTTGGGGCGATTTCAAAGCGCATCTTCCCCTTTTTGGGCGTTTTGATCCTCGATTTGATCCTCATCACCTTTGTTCCCCCTTTGACCCTTTGGCTTGCCCGCCTCGTGGCCAAGTAGAAACCCATCCACAGCAGGGCTTTCTTCTTGAGTTCCGAAGAACTTCATGTTGACTTTATGATCATGGTCAGGGTATAAAATTAGGTTTATATCCTGTAGCCGGATACACGCCCATCCAGGCAAATCCGTCCAGATCCAAAGGCAGCTGAAAACATGATTCAACGCATTCGAGGTTTTCGCGACATTCTTCCCGGGGAATCGGAGCAGTGGCAGGTTATAGAAGAAACCGCCAGGGCCCTTTTCGAAAAATTCGGTTTCCGGGAAATTCGCATCCCCATCTTGGAAAATACCGTCCTTTTTGCCCGGAGCATCGGGGAAGACACCGATATCGTCGAAAAGGAGATGTACACTTTCGAGGATCGAAAAGGGGAGAAAATAACGCTGAGGCCCGAGGCGACGGCCTCCATCACCCGTGCTTACATTCAGCACAAGCTCTTCGCCGGGGATCCCTTTCAGAAGCTCTTCACCGTCGGACCCATGTTCCGGAGGGAGCGGCCCCAGAAGGGAAGATACCGCCAGTTTTACCAGATCAACGCCGAAGTCTTCGGGTCCGATTCGCCTTTGATCGACGCCGAACTGGTGTTTATCCTGATGACCTTGTTTTCCAAGCTTGGCCTCTCGGACTTGAGCGCCCACGTCAACTCTCTCGGGTGTCCGGCCTGCCGCCCGGCCTTCAAGGAGGCGCTCAGGGACTATTCGGCGGGCATCGTCGGGGCCCTATGTGCCGACTGCATCCGGAGACAGTCCAGAAACCCCTTGAGGCTGCTGGATTGCAAAGTGCCGTCCTGCAGGCAGGTCCTGGAACAGGCCCCCTCGATCACGGAACACCTGTGTGCCGAATGTCAGGGCCACTTCCTAAGGTTCAAGACGGCTCTGGACGCCCTGGGTGTAACTTATCGGGTGGATCCCCGGCTGGTTCGCGGACTCGATTACTACACCCGGAGCACCTTCGAGATCCAGACGCAGGCCCTTGGGGCCCAGAACGCCGTGGCCGGCGGCGGCCGGTATGACGGATTGGTGAAGGCGCTGGGAGGTCCCGAAATCCCGGCCACCGGCTTTGCCATAGGCTTCGATCGTTTGGCGGAAATCGTGGGAAAAAAACCGGATCCGCGAAAGGGCCGACCCCAGGTCTTTTTTGCTGCACTCGGTTTGGAAAGCCAGGAAAAGGCGTTCCAGTGGGTGTGCCGACTCAGCGAAAAAGGGATTCCCGCCGAGATGGATTTCGGCAACCGGGGCTTGAAAGCCCAAATGAAGCGGGCAGACAAGTTGTCCGCAAGATACGTGATCATCGTCGGCCAGGAGGAACTTTCCTCAAAAATGGCGCTGCTTCGGGACATGGACGCCGCCCGGCAGGAAGCCGTTCCGTTTTCCGATCTGGTCCAGACGGTGACCGAACGGATTTCAGGGGCCGTCGGGGACGGAGTCTGTCATGAACCCTCAACCTCCCCTTCGGGAGACATGCGGAAGTTAAGAGATGACCGATTTTCTTGATGATGCCCTCGGCGATCTGCGGCGGACCCACTCCTGCAACACCCTTCGGGCCAGCGACGTGGGAAAAGAGGTGGTGCTCATGGGCTGGGTCCAGCGCCGGAGGGACCACGGCGGCGTCATTTTCATCGACTTAAGAGATCGGGAAGGGGTCACCCAGGTGGTCTTCAATCCCGAAAAACAGCCGGTGGTCCACCAAAAAGCCCATGCTCTGCGCAGCGAGTACGTGATCGCCGTCCGGGGATGCGTGGAACGGCGTCCGGAAGGGATGACCAACCCGGCTCTGGACACGGGGGAAATCGAGGTGCTTTCCGCGGAGCTGCGCATCTTGAACCGGGCCTCGGCTCCGCCCTTTCCCATCGAAGACGAAGTGGATATTTCGGAGATGATCCGCCTTAAATACCGCCACATCGATCTCCGCCGGGCGAAACTTCAAAAAAACCTCCTGGCTCGGCACAAGGCGGCCGCCGCGGTCCGGGAATTTTTGAACCGAAGCGGATTTGTGGACATCGAGACCCCCTTTCTGACCCGAAGCACTCCGGAGGGCGCCAGGGACTACATCGTGCCCAGCCGTGTGAACCCGGGCCAGTTCTATGCGCTTCCTCAATCGCCTCAGCTGTTCAAGCAGCTGCTGATGATTTCGGGATTCGAGCGCTATTACCAGATCGTCAGGTGCTTCCGGGACGAGGATCTCCGGGCGGACCGGCAGCCGGAGTTCACCCAGATCGACATGGAGATGTCCTTTGTGGGGGAAGAGGACGTCATGGCCATCTCTGAGCAGATGCTTTCCGAAATCTTTGAGGCTGTTTTGGGAAAACCGGTCCCGCGCCCCCTGCCGAGGATCACCTACGCCGAAGCCATGGAGCGATTCGGCCTCGACCGGCCGGACACCCGTTTTGCGCTGGAACTTCGCAGCGTCTCGGATATCCTTTCCCAATCCCAATTCAAGGTCTTTTCGGAGGTGGTGAATCAGGGAGGGGTGGTCAAGGCCCTCAATGCCAAGCAATGCGGCAGGTTTTCCAGGAAGGAGATCGACGATCTGGCCGAGTTCGTGAAGATCTACCGGGCCAAGGGGCTTGCCTGGATCAAGATCAAGGAAAGCGAATGGCAGTCCCCCATCGCCAAGTACTTTTCCGAAGAAGAAAAGGCTCGCCTGGCCCGTCGGCTGGATCTGGCTCCCGGGGACCTGGTTTTCTTTGTGGCCGACAGGGCCGCTGTAGCCAATGAATCCCTGGGAAACCTGAGAAACCTTTTGGGGAAAAAACTGGGGCTTGTCGATGAGAGTCTTTTCTCTTTCATTTGGGTCACCCATTTTCCGCTTCTGGAATATGACGAAGCGGAAAAGCGGTACAAAGCCCTGCACCATCCTTTCACCGCACCCCTGGAGGAGGACGTCCCCAAGCTCGAAACGGACCCACTGGCGGTCCGGTCCCGTGCCTATGACTTGGTTCTCAATGGATCCGAAATCGGCGGAGGAAGCATCCGAAACCATCAAAAGAAGCTTCAGGAAAAACTGTTCCATGTCCTGGGCCTGTCGGCGGAAGCCTTTGAGGAGAAATTCGGCTTCCTGCTTTCGGCCCTGGATTCCGGGGCGCCTCCCCACGGCGGGATCGCTTTCGGTTTCGACCGGCTGGTGATGCTCCTTTGCAGGGAATCTTCCATTCGGGACGTGATCGCGTTTCCAAAAACCCAGAAAGCGGCTTGCCTTTTGACCAACGCCCCCTCCGAGCCTACCCGGGAACAACTCGATGAGCTGTCCTTGAGGGCCAAACCGGGATAGGCGCGCCGCAGGAAAGAGGAGCGGAAAGCCTGATGGACCGTCTCCTCGGAAGGGAGTTGAAATGCAGGTCACGTTTTTAGGCGCAGTCAGGGAAGTCACCGGTTCTTTGCATCTTTTGACCACGCAGAGGGACAGGATCCTTCTGGACTGCGGCTTGTTTCAGGGGCGGCGGAAAGAGAGCCTGGAAAAGAACCGGGTTCTTCCCTTTGATCCCCGGATGATCACCAGCCTCCTTCTTTCCCATGCCCACATCGACCATTCCGGTCGCATTCCCCTCATGACGCAAAACGGGTTCAACGGCCGCATCGTCTGCACCCGGGCCACGGCGGACGCCGCCAAGGCGCTCCTGTTGGACTCGGCTCACATCCAGCAGTCCGACGCCGATTACCTGAACTACAAGACCGTGAGGGCCTTCCTGACGGAAATGAAAAAACAGCAGGAAGGCAGGAAGGACCGGCACATCAAACGGCTGCTCAAAAAGAGCCGGGCGCAGCTCAACGTGGAGGTCATCAGGGAGACCGGTCGGCGATACCGTCTTCAAACCGTTGATCCCTTGTACACCGTGGAAGATGCCCAGAAGGCGCTGCCCCATTTCGACGGGTATCCCTATCGGCATCCGGTGCAGGTGGGAGAGGCCACCACGGCCACCCTTTACGATGCCGGGCATATCCTGGGTTCGGCCTTTTGTCTGGTCAAGGTCCAAGAGAACGGCCGGTCTTACACCGTCGGTTACACCGGAGACATCGGACGGTTCGGGAAACCCATCTTGAAAAATCCGACCCTGGACTTTGAGGAAAAAGACCGTGATCTAGACCTGCTGATCATGGAGAGCACCTACGGGGACCGGGAGCACGGGCCGGTGACGGATTTAGGGCCGGCCCTGGCGAAGATCGTCAGCGAAACCGTGAGGCGGGGCGGGGTCCTGTTGATCCCTTCTTTTGCCTTCGGCCGGACCCAGGAGCTGCTTTACGTGCTCCACGAACTCTTCGATGCCGGCCAAGCACCACGCATCCCGGTCTATCTGGACAGCCCCCTGGCCATCGAGCTGACCCGGGTCTATGGAGAACACCCGGAAGTCTATGACCGAGAGTCTCACGAGGATTTTTTAAAGCAGGGAAAGAACCCTTTTTCTTTCAGCATGCTCGAGTTCGTGGCCTCGGTGGAGGGGTCCATGAAACTGATGCGGAAAAAAGGCCCGCATATCGTCATCGCGGGATCGGGCATGTGCGAAGGCGGGCGCATTCTCCATCACCTTCGCCACAAGATCCAAAATCCGAAAAACACCCTCCTTGTCGTGGGTTACATGGCTGCCAACACCCTGGGAAGACGCATCCTGGAGGAAGGAACGGCCTACGAGAACCGCGGGAGGAAAGGCGGCGCTCCGGAGGTGAAATTTCACAACAAGTCCTTTGCCCTTCGTGCCCGCGTGTCCTCCCTGGGCGGGTTCAGCGCCCACGGGGACCGGCAGGAGATGCTCCGGTTTTTAAAAAACGCCAACCTGAAGGTCAGAAGGATCGCCGTGGTGCACGGAGAAGAGAGCCAGGCGCTGGCTTTTGCAGGCACACTGAAGGAAACGGGATATGCGGTCCAGGTTCCCCGGTTGGGAGAAACGATTTCCTTGGCATCCTGAGGGGCACTATCGGGCATCATGAAAAAGGAAGCCTCCGAAACGATTCTCGTGGTGGACGACAATTCAGTCAACCGGAAATTGCTCGCCAAGATTCTTCACAAGGAAGGATACCGGGTGGTTGAAGCCGAAGACGGTGTGGCCGGCGTCGACGCCGTGTTCCGTGAAAACCCGGACCTGGTTCTGTTGGACATCATGATGCCGAAAAAGGACGGCTACGCGGTCTGCTCTGAGCTCGCACAGGATGAGCGCACCGGAACCCTCCCCATCCTTTTTCTGTCAGCCAAGACCGATCCCGAGGATAAAATCAAGGGATTGAACCTGGGCGGCGCCGACTACATCACCAAGCCTTTCGACAAGGGCGAAATCCTGGCCCGGGTGCGGGTTCATCTCAGGATGCGCAGGCTGACCCTTGATTTGATGGAAGCGAACCGGCGTCTGACGGAAAACCAGGACCGCCTCGACGATGACCTGAAGGCCGCAGCGGAAATCCAGAAGAGCCTGTTGCCACCTTCCGTCGTCGCGGCGGCGGAAATGCAGACCGCCTGGCGATTCATCCCTTCCCACCGGGTCGGGGGGGACCTCTTCAACATCTTCGCCCTCGATGAGGAGCATTGGGGAATCTACATGCTCGACGTCAGCGGCCATGGAGTCCCTGCGGCCATGGTGGCAGTTTCCGCTCACCAGATGTTGAATTTCCGGACGGGGCGCCTGTTGAAAAAATCCATTCCGACACGGCCGTACTACGAGATCGTATCGCCTTCGGAAGTGCTTTCCGCGCTGGATCTGGAATTTCCCATGGAGCGGTTTGATAAATTCTTCACCTTGAGTTATTTGATCCTCAACCGGAAAACCGGGCTGCTCCGGTACAGCAGCGCCGCCCACCCTCCTCCGGCTCTTCTGCGCCGCAACGGCACCCTGGAGCTGTTAAGGGAAGGGGGGACGATCATCGGTCTGGGGGGGGTGATTCCCTTCGAGGAAGGCCGGACGCGGCTTTTCCCCGGAGACGACCTTTTCGTCTACACGGATGGCATTACGGAATACCCGAACGTCCACGGAAAATTTTTCGGCGAGGATCGGTTCCTCCGAATCCTCAAGAACAACGGCCAGGGAAGTATCCGGGAAAAGGTGGACAGGGTCGTCGACGCCCTGATGGTTTTCGGAAGGGGCCAACCGCCTCCGGACGACGTAAGCCTTCTCGGGTTGACCTTTGTCGGTGATGGGAAGGTGACGACGTGAAAAAAAATCCCCATCCCCGTCAGATCCGGTTGACCATTGGCAGCCGTGTGGAAGAAATCCCCCTGGTCGGGGTGGCGGTCAAAGCCGTCTGTTCCTTCTTGGGCCTTCCCGGGAAAATGGCCGACGAAGTGGAGCTCTGCACCGTGGAGGCGGTGACCAACAGCGTTCAGCATGCGTATCGGCACCGCCGGGGGGATGTGGAAGTGGAGCTGTGCCTGCTTGGAGAAAAACTTGTCGTGGAGGTTTGGGACACCGGAGAGTCGATGACCGGAGAATCCTTCAGGGCGGGGCTCCTGCGATCCGCCGAAGCATCCATTCTATCCGCGGACGAACTGCCTGAAAGCGGACGAGGACTCCAGATCCTTTTCGGCATCATGGACTCCTGTGAATACGCAACCCTCAACGGGAAAAACCGGCTCCGAATGACCCGGAAACTGAAGTCGGTGGAAAGAGAACAACCCTTCGGGTGAAACGCCAAGACGCCCCGGTTCAAGAGGGTGACGGTGTCCGGGCGGCTGTGAGAGACAAAGGGAGTGGAAAATGGAAATTTCCCACAATCGACAGGAGGGCGGTGTGGTGGTGAAGCTGAAGGGGAGGCTCGATGCTTCGACGATGCAGGCTTTCAAAGACGAATTTTCCGGCCTCATGGGGGATCCTCCTGCCCGTCTCGTCGTCGACCTCAAAGACGTCAGCTTCATCGACAGTTCTGGACTGGGTTCCCTGATTTCCGTGCTGCGGTCGGTTCGACGGACGGGGGGAGACCTCAAGCTTGTGGACCTGCCGGAGCGGATTCAGGCGGTTTTTGAATTGACGCGGCTGCACAAGGTCTTCGAGATCTGTCCGGACGTGGAAACCGCCCTGGGCCGCCATGGGGACGCGTGAAAAAACAAGGAGATCTTCCATGGTGCCGAACCCTCTAAGGAGACGCTGGTGATGCGCGTCCTGGTGGCAGGGGGAGCCGGATATATCGGGAGCTTCATGGTCCGCATGCTCGCCGAGCAGGGGCACGAGGCGATCGTCCTGGACAACCTGTCCACGGGGCATCGGGAGGCGCTGGTGGGGGGCGGTGTCCCCTTCATCGAGGCCGATCTCTCGGATGCGGCGGCCCTGAAGGAGGTTTTTTCAGGCCCTTTCCGCATTGACGCCGTGATGCATTTCGCCGCCCTCATTGAGGTGGGGGAATCGGTTCAAGACCCGTTGAAGTACTATCGAAACAATGTGGCCAACACCCTCGGGCTCCTGGCGGCCATGCGGGAGGCAGGGGTGCACCTGCTTATTTTTTCTTCATCGGCCGCGGTTTTCGGAAATCCGGAAAGAATCCCCATCGAGGAAAACGACCGGCAGCAACCGGTGAACCCCTACGGGTGGTCCAAGTTCATGGTGGAGCGGGTCCTTGGAGATCTTTCCAGAACAGGAGCCCTCGACTTCGTCTCCCTGAGGTATTTCAATGCGGCCGGAGCCCATCCGGACGGGACTCTGGGCGAAGACCACCCCAGGGAAAGCCACCTGATTCCCCTGATTTTGAAAGCCGTCCTGGAAAAGAATCCTGAAAAACCGCTGAAGCTGTTCGGGGCCGATTATGATACGGCCGACGGCACGTGCATCCGGGACTACATCCACGTCATGGACCTGGCAAAGGCCCATCTGCTTGCTCTGGGCCACCTTGCCGCCGGAGGAAAGAGTGAAGTGTACAACCTTGGAAACGGCACCGGGTATTCCGTCCTGGAGGTCATTCGGGCGGCGGAGCGGGTGACCGGCCGGAGGGTTCCGGTTCAAAATGCCAGCCGGAGACCCGGCGACGCCCCGGCCTTGGTTGCAAGCGCGAATAAGATCGGCAAAGCCCTGGGATGGAAGCCCGACTTTCCGGACCTCGAAACCATCATCGAGACGGCGTGGAAATGGCACACCGGACATCCCATGGGCTATGGACAAAGCCTCTGAGGGCCCCCGGCGAGGAGAGAGCATGAGAAACATGCTGGTGACAGGCGGCTGCGGTTTCATCGGCGCCAATTTTATTGCCTACCTGTTGGAAGAATCGGATTTTTCGGGACGCATCGTGAATGTGGATAAGCTGACCTATGCCGGAAATCCCGAAAACCTTTCCCGCATCCGGAAACGGTTTGCCGACCGGTACGTTTTTATCCAGGCCGACATCTGCGACGCCGAGGCCATGAACCGGGTTTATCACGCCCATCACATCGATGCCGTCTGCCATTTTGCCGCGGAATCCCATGTGGATCGATCCATCGTGGGCCCCCAGGCCTTCATCCAGACCAACATCCTGGGCACCCACACCCTCCTGGAGACGGCGAGAGCCCACCAGGACCAATTGACCCTTTTCCACCACATCAGTACGGATGAAGTGTTCGGGAGCCTCGGGCCTAACGGCTATTTTACCGAAGAGACCCCCTACAGGCCCAACAGCCCCTATTCGGCGTCCAAAGCGGCATCCGACCACCTGGTGAGGGCCTACCACAAGACTTACGGCCTTCCGGTGACCCTCTCCAATTGCTCCAACAACTACGGCCCCTTTCAGTTTCCGGAGAAACTGATCCCCCTGATGATTTTAAATGCCTTCGAAGGCAAATCCCTGCCGGTATACGGAGACGGCCGCAACATCCGGGACTGGCTCTATGTGCGCGACCACTGCAAGGCGATCTGGCTCATCATGCAGCAGGGGCGGCGAGGGGAGACTTACAACATCGGCGGGGGATGCGAAATGGAAAATATTCGAGTCGTGGAAAGTATCTGCGATCTCATGGATGAAATTGCGGGAAGCAAAGGGGGTGTCCCTCGGAGGCGCCTCATCACTCCGGTGAAGGATCGGCCGGGCCACGACCGCCGATATGCCATCGATTGTTCCAAGCTCAAGAAGGAACTGGGTTGGGTGCCGGAGGAAAGCTTCGAGTCCGGGCTTAAAAAAACCGTGTCCTGGTACCTGGATCACGGGGATTGGGTCGAACGGGTGAAAAGCGGGGAATACCAGGCCTGGATCGAGTCACACTACCGATAAGAACCGAAGAAAGGAAGATGGATGAAAGGCATCATACTGGCTGGCGGATCGGGAACACGCATGTATCCCATCACCCGGGTGGTCAGCAAGCAGCTGCTCCCGGTTTACGACAAACCCATGATCTACTATCCGTTGTCCGTGTTGATGCTGGCCGGCATCCGGGAGATCCTCATCATTTCCACCCCCCAGGATCTTCCCAGCTTTGAAAGACTTTTGGGGGACGGGTCCCAGATCGGGCTGTCCCTATCCTATGCGAAGCAGCCGAGGCCCGAGGGATTGGCCCAGGCCTTTGTCATCGGAAAATCCTTTGTCGGAAACGACTCGGTCTGCCTGATTCTGGGGGACAATATCTTCTACGGACACGACCTTTCCGAGATCCTGAAAAAGGCGGTGCGTCTCCACGAAGGCGGGCTCATTTTCGGGTATCCGGTCAAGGATCCGGAGCGATACGGCGTTGTGGAGTTCGACGGAAAAGGGAAAGTCATAGGGCTCGAGGAGAAACCAAAACAACCGAAGTCCAATTATGCCGTTGTCGGGCTTTACGTTTACGACAACGAGGTGGTGGACATCGCCGCCGCCCTGAAGCCTTCACCGCGGGGGGAACTGGAGATCACCGACGTGAACCTCGCCTATCTGCAAAAGGGGCGTCTGCGGGTGGAGTTTTTGGGAAGGGGCTTGGCATGGCTGGATACCGGAACCCACGAAGCCATGCACCAGGCGGCCAACTTCGTCCAGGTGATCCAGGAGCGCCAGGGGCTCAAAATCGCATGTCTCGAGGAAATTGCCTTTCGACTGGGATATATCAGCGCCCAAGCCCTCGAAGAATTGGCTGCCGACATGACCAAAAACGATTATGGAAAGTATCTTCTGTCCATCTTGAAGGAGACTTCCGGGGCGTAAAAAGCGCGCCCCGTCTACATGTCAGACTTGAAAAATTCCTCAGGGCGGGCGATGGTGTCGGGCCGCCGAGTGACTTCGGTGGGCGCCGTCCCTTCCTTGAAGCATTCGAAGACCACCTTTTCGGATTCGGGCGCCGGGAGAAGACCGGTCTTGGCATCGATCTTGGTGAAGACGACCCCTTCGGGTACCTGAAACACCCGCACCGGTTTGTCTGCCAGCGTGCGTTTCATGAACTCCAGCCAAATGGGACTCGCGGCCCGGGAACCGGTTTCCCCTTTTCCAAGGGAGCGCTCCTCGTCGAACCCAACCCAGACACCGGTGACATATCGGGGTGTGTATCCGACGAACCACGCGTCGAACAGGTCGTTGGTGGTCCCGGTCTTGCCGGCCACCGGTCGGCCGAGGGCCCGCAGGCGCCAGCCGGTGCCGTCTTTCACGACGCTTTCCAGGAGGCTAGTCATCAGGTAGGCGGTGTTCTTTTCGATGACCTTCACGATCTTCGGAGGGGTTTCTTCCAGCACGTCACCTTTCCGGTCGAGGATCCGGGTGATGAAAACCGGCGCCACGCGGTATCCGGAATTGGCAAAGACAGAGTAGGCGCCCGTCAATTCCAGAAGCGAAACCCCGGAGGCTCCGAGAGCCAGGGCGAGGTCCCGGTTCAGGTGCGAGGTGATCCCGAGCTTTCGCGCGTAATCGATGGCCCAGTCGATTCCGATGTCCTGGAGGATCTTGACGGTGACGACGTTACGGGACTTGGCCAGGGCCTCCCGAAAAAGGGTAGGGCCGAAAAAGGTTTCCTTGTAGTTTTTCGGCTTCCAGGCGGAAGCGTGTGCCGAGTCTTTGAAGACGATGGGGGAGTCGATGATCACGGTGGCTGGGGTGTACCCCTTGTCGATGGCCGCCGCGTAAATGATCGGTTTGAAGGCCGATCCGGGCTGACGTCGCGATTGGGTGGCGCGGTTGAACTGGCTTTCCCTGTAATCCCTCCCCCCCACCATGGCTTTGACATGCCCGGTCTCGGTTTCAAGGCAAAGGAGGGCGCCCTGAACAAGGGGGTCCTGCTCCAGTTCCAGGGTCTGGGATCCTTTCGGGGTTGCCTTGATCTTGACCCAGACGATGTCTCCGACGGCCAGCGCATCGGAGGGGCGTTTCAATTCGGCTTCATAGTGGGCTACATCCGGATCCGGTTTCCGGGCCCACTTCATGTCCTCCAAAAGCAGGGTTTGGAGTCGATTTCCGATCCGCACGCTAGCCCTTGCGGGTTCGTCCTTGACATCCACCACCACCCCTTTGACGATTTTCCCGGGATCGAGGGGATGGGTTCCGATTTCTTCCTGGAGGGTCTTGGAAAAACTTTCGATCTTTTCAAGGTCCAAACGGGAGAGGGGCCCCCGATATCCCTGGCGTTTATCCAGATCGCGGAGCCCGGCTTCGATTGCCAGTTTTGCGATATTCTGCAATTCAATGTTCACGGCAGCGTGGACCCCGAGTCCGCCCGTATAGAGGGTGTCGGCGCCGTAGCGGTTTTCCACATATTGCCTGACATGCTCGGCATAGTAGGGGACCTCTTCAATGAACCAGTTCTTCCGGGGCTGGATCTCCAGCTTGTGCTGGATGGCCTCGGTGGCCTCCAGATTGGTGATAAGCCCCTCGGCCACCATCCGGTTGATCACGTAGATCTGGCGCTCCTTGGCCTTGTCGGGATTTCGCAGCGGAGAGTAAGTGCTGGGCGCCTGCGGGAGCCCGGCAAGCATGGCGCACTCGGCAAGCGAGAGATCTTTGGCGGATTTCCCGAAGTAGTTTTCCGCGGCAGCCTGGACGCCGTAGGCACCGTGGCCCAGATAGATCTGGTTCAGATACAGATACAGAATCTCCTCTTTGGTAAGCGCTTTTTCGATGCGGTAGGCCAAGATGGCTTCTTTGAATTTGCGGCCGTAGCTTTTTTCCGGTGTCAAGAAGAAGCTCTTGGTAACCTGCTGGGTGATGGTGCTCCCTCCCTGGACGATGGCGCCGGCTTCGATGTTCTTGAAGAAGGCCCGGACGATGCTGGCAAAATCGATTCCTTCGTGCTGGTAAAAGCGTGCGTCTTCGGCGGCGATGAAGGCCGCTTTCAGCATCGGGGAGATATCGGACAGGGGGACCACGATCCTGCGCTCTTTATAGAATTCCCCGATTTTCCGGCCGTCGTCCGAGTACACCGTGGTGATGACCGGGGGACGGTAGTCTTTCAGGGATCCGATTTGGGGGAGGTCCTCTCCCAGGTAGAAGTAAAAACCCGCCGCTGCGAGGACTCCCGCTGCCAGGCAGAGGATCATCAGATAGGCTGCTAAGCGAAAGACAGCGCCCCATCTCCCGGGGTTCGGCTTCCTGGTACGTTTTTTGAGTATCTGTGAGGACTTTTTGGTCATCGAAAAATCACGGGCTTTCTGAAACCTGACCGAATTTGTATCAGACCCGGTCCTGCAAGACAAGGGTTGGGTCCCGGCAAATAGCAATTGACATCTTCAAGCCGTGACATTACTAGAAAAAATTTGTGTTGTTATTTCAGGCAAATCTCCATTTTTCAGGACAGAGGCCATGGTCAAACTGGATTTTAACAAGATGGGAGGCCTTCTTCCGGCGGTGGTCCAGGATCACGAGACCCGAGAAGTCCTCATGCTGGGGTTCATGAACGAAGAAGCCTGGCTGAAAACCCTCGAGACCGGAAGGGCCGCCTTTTACAGCCGCAGCCGCCGGGAACTGTGGATCAAGGGCAAGACTTCCGGGCACTCACAGATCGTGAAGGAAATCCGGATCGACTGTGACAACGACGCCATCCTCCTGCTGGTGGAACAGGTGGGCGGTGCCGCCTGCCACACCGGGCATCGCAGTTGTTTCCACAAGGAAGTGCGACACGGCGCCGTCCGGATCGTGGGCACCCCGGTGTTCGACCCGAAGGAGGTTTACGGACGATGAAGCAGATCAAGCTGGGGATACCCAAAGGGAGCCTTCAAAACGCCACCATCGCCCTTTTCAAACGGTCCGGATGGACCATCGATGTGAACGGGAGAAGCTATTTCCCCGAAATCAACGATCCCTCCATCGAATGCGCCATCTGCCGGGCCCAGGAAATGTCCCGGTACGTGGAGGGAGGAACGCTGGATGCGGGGTTGACCGGAAAGGACTGGATCGCGGAAAACGCCTCCGACGTCCATGTGGTTGCCGATCTGGTCTACTCGAAAGTCAGTTCGAGGCCGGCCCGGTGGGTCCTGGCCGTGCCTTTTGATTCGCCCATTCGATCCCTCCAGGACCTGGAAGGAAAAAAGATCGCCACCGAGTTGGTCCAGTTCACGCGCTGGTTTTTCCAGGAACGTAACATTGAGGTGAAGGTTGAGTTTTCTTGGGGGGCCACCGAGGCCAAGGTGGTGTCCGGGCTGGCCGACGCCATCGTGGAGGTGACGGAGACCGAAAGCACCCTCAAGGCCCACGGGCTGAGGATCATCATCGAATTGATGCAGACCAACACCCAGCTCATCGCCAATCATAACTCTTTCAAGGACCCTCAAAAACGGGAAAAGATCGAACAGATCGCCCTTTTACTCAAAGGCGCACTGCTGGGGGAGAAACTGGTGGGCCTGAAGATGAACGTTCCCGATCACTGCCTGGAAAAGGTGGTGACCCTCCTCCCGAGCCTGAATGCCCCCACCGTGTCCCCTCTTTACCAGAGCAAGTGGTTCTCGGTGGAAACCGTGGTGGACAGCGGGGTCGTCCGGGACTTGATCCCGGAATTGATGAAGCGGGGGGCGGAGGGAATCATCGAATATCCCTTGAACAAGGTGGTTTGATGGAACCCGTCGGCAGGATTTCCAAACGCCATAAACCCATGCGCTATTTCATGGCCGTGGACGTTTTTGAAAGCATGCGGGCAAAAGACAAGGCCTCTTGCGGGATCACCTCCGGCAAAGACTTTTCCGTCGGAATCCCGCCCCCCCGGTTGATCCCACCCCTGTTTTGCAAAGAGCAATCGGATGGAGACTTAACCGCGTGAAGATCCGGTCGGCCGAGTTCATCAAGAGTGCCGTCCATTCCGGTCACTATCCCGCCGGGAATTTCCCTGAAATCGCCTTTTCGGGCCGTTCCAATGCAGGAAAGTCCTCCGTGATCAACACCCTGGTGAACCGGAAGCAATTGGTGAAAACCAGCGGCACGCCGGGAAAGACCCAGCAGTTGAATTTTTTTTTGATCAACGGGAACCTGATGTTCGCGGATTTGCCGGGATACGGGTATGCCAAGGTCCCCATCCACTTGAGGAAGAACTGGAAGCGATGGGTCGAGGCGTACCTTCAACACAGGCTCTCCTTGAAAGGGGTTGTCCTGGTCATGGACATCCGAAGGGTTCCGGGGAGGGAGGAACTGGACCTGATCCGGTGGCTGGCCCTGCAGGGGCGGCCCTGCCTCGGCGTTTTGACCAAGGCGGACAAGCTCCCGAAGGCCCGACAGCTGCGGCAGCAATTGGCGGCCTCCGAGGCACTGGCCGTGGACGCGGATTCGCTCATCCTTTTTTCGTCAAAAACCGGTCAGGGCAAGAAGCTGCTGTGGGATGCCATCGAGGCATGCCTGGAAACCGAACATGACAAATCCTAAAAAAAACCCGGTGTCCTTGGGCGAGAATGCCTGTAAAAACCAGACGGAAAAGACACCTGCTTTCCAGTCCGGATACGTGGTCCTTATCGGCGTACCCAACGCCGGAAAATCGACCTTCATCAACCGGGTACTCGGAGAGAAGATCTCCATCACCTCAAAAAAACCCCAGACCACCCGGAACCGGATTCTCGGCATTTTGCACCGTCCCAACGCCCAGATCGTTTTCATGGACACGCCGGGAATCATCCGGGGTGAGACGATGTTCAACGCCAGGCTCGTCTCCGCCGCCAGGTCGGCGCTGACCGAAGCCGATCTCGTCCTGATGCTTCTGGATGCCAGCGCGCCGGATCCGGCCTCCGAAGAAGTCCTGCTTGCCTCGATACGGTCCGGGGGGTTTCGGGTCCTGCTGGCTTTCAACAAGATCGACGCCATCAACCCGAAACAGCTCCTCCCCTTGACGGACCATTGGGCCGGAGCGTATCCTTTCGAGGCGGTTTTTTCCATCAGCGCCTTGAAGGGGACAGGGGTGGAGACGCTTCTTTGCGCCCTTGAAAAACGGCTCCTTCCAGGCCCGCGCTTTTTCGACGAAGACGCCGTCACCGACATGCCTACTCGGTTTCTGGTGGCCGAACGGATCCGCGAGAAGGTTTTCCGATTGACAGGGAAAGAGATCCCGTATGCCACGGCGGTGACCGTGGAGGCTTTTTCCCAAAGCCAGGACAAACCCTTTGTCAAGATCAGGGCCACTATCCACGTGGAGCGCGACTCTCAAAAAGGGATCGTCATCGGCAAGTCCGGTCAAAAGCTCAAACAGATCGGTACCGGGGCCCGAAAAGAGATCGAGGCCTTTTTGGGGTGTCGGGTGTTTCTGGAACTTTTCGTCCGGGTGCAGAAGAACTGGAGAAAGGACGAAAAGGCCTTGAAACAGTTCGGGTTCCCATGATTTTGTCTTTTCACCCCTGCTACGAGGGAGACGAAAATCGCCTGTGTGCCGGGAGGGATCCAGGGGAAGCGGAACGCGAGGCCATGAGAAAAGCATTCGCCGTAATTCTGCCTCAGGGGTGTCGGGAATCCCTGTACCGCATGGCCAAGGATGCGTGTCCCCATGTGTTTCCGGACTATGAGGCGCGCTTTGCCTATCCCGGGAAAACGGGGCAGATCCGGCTGTTTCAAAAGATCGGGACACTCCATCCCCGAAGCCTGGTTTTCTCGAATTCGGCGGATTTTTATCAAAGATACGGCAAGAAAAAGGCCGCGCTTCCGCTTTCGTTTCCCCTGGTTTTGAAACGGGATTGGGGAGGAGAGGGGGAAGGCGTCTTTCTGGTGGATACCGACGACGCCCTTTGGGAAATGGCGATGGCGGGAAAAGGGGTGGCAGGACCGGGGGAGAGCCCTTTTCTGGTGCAGGAATATCTTCCGCCGGGCAATCGCAGCCTGAGGGTGGTTGTCATCGGAGAGATCCTTTGCTCCTACTGGCGCATCCAGCCGGACCCTGGAATGTTTCTGGCGAACCTGGCGGCAGGTGGCGTTGTAGATGCCGAGGCGGACCCGGATCTGCAGAAAGCCGGCAGGGAAGCCGCCTTGAAGTTGTGCCGTAAAACCGGCATCAACCTGGCCGGATTCGACCTCCTGTTTCAAGATAAAGGCTTTGGGCCAAAATCGGTTTTTCTTGAAATCAACTACTTTTTCGGAAGGAAAGGGATCGGGGGGTCTGACCGGTATTATCGGATCCTGACCCAGGCCATTGACCGGTGGCTGTCCGGCCTTGGCCTTGAAAAGGCGGATGAAAGATGATGGATCCTTTCGGAGCCGAATACGATGATGATGCGCGCTTCAAGGAGGAGCGCAGCAGGGCCAGAGAGATCAGGAAGACCCAGTGGTGGAAACGGAAGCTGGCCAAGGGAAGGTGTCATTACTGCGGAAAAGCCTATCCGGCCAAGGCGCTGACCATGGACCACGTCGTCCCTTTGTCCAGGGGGGGAAGAAGCACAAAGGGCAACCTGGTTCCCTGCTGCAAGGAATGCAATACTCAGAAAAAACATCTGCTGCCCATGGAGTGGGACGCCTATCTGGAAAGGGTCCGGGGAGAAGGGTAGCCTGCCGCCCCGGGGGGCCGTGGACCGCAACAGCGAGCGCATTCCCCGCAGCTTGCAGCGGGGGAGCTTCAATGCGCCCTTGACACCTCCTGAAATCGGAACGAAAAAGGATAACTCATAAACGCAGGGAGAATCTTGATGATAAAGTACATGGCGGTTTTCATCGGCGCGATGGTGCTGTTAACCGGTGCAGGCTGCACCGTCATCGGCAAAACCAAGGAGTACCAGGCCTTTGACACCTCCAAACTCGAGTCACTTTCACCGGGAAAGACCCGTGCCGCAGACGTGACCGGGCTCTTCGGCGCCCCGACGGAAGTGGTCAAACTGTCCAACGGGAACGCCTATATCTACCGGAGGGCCGTGACCAAAGGGACCGCCCTGTGGCTCGTCCTCTTGACCCTGGGCAACTTTGACACCCAGTACGACCAGGTGGCCCTCTTCTTCGACAAAGACAACGTCCTGACCCATTTCGGCGCAAGCTTAAATGCGGAAAAAACAGCCTATGGCCTTCCCTTTTAGAAACGCCCTCATCGGTTTTTTCGTCCTTTTTTTCGCGCTTTCGGGAAACGGATGCCTTTCCTACCGGGTCTTGCGGGAGATGAAAGGCTCCCCGGTGCCGGCCCGACCGGAAAGCCTCCGGCCCGGTTTGACTTCCATGGGAGAGGCGCTTGCGGTCTGCGGGGCGCCGAGCCGCGTCATGGAGCTTTCCGGGAGGGACCTTTGGGTGTACGAGCGGTCCATTTTTTTCCAAAACAGCATCGCCTTCGGGATTCCGATTTCGGATTTCGCGGGGTCGAGCGTAAGCGTTTCGGGATACACCAACCTCACGCGTTTCGATACCCTCGCCCTGGTTTTTAGACAAGACGGCATCCTGGAAGATGTCGTCTTTGAGCAGGGATCCAGTCTGCCCTACCTGGAGACTCTGTTCGGGAGCCGTCTGAAATAAAAGCCGCTTCCGGCCCAGAGGCGGCCGGCATCCGCGGATCCCGAGGCTTCACGGTTCCAGGGGGAGGCTCCAGAAAGAGGTTCTAACGAAGAAGCGCTATCGGGCGGGGATTTTGGTGATGAATCGGTCGATCCACCGGTGATGGTCTTCGGGGGTGATCTTTTCGGGGAGTTTTTCCAGGGCAAGGGAAACGGCCGAGTCGACCAATCCGCCGATCACTGCACGCTTGGCCCGGCGCAGCTGGTTTTCGATTTTCAGCCGGGACCCCTCCAGCATCACTTGGGCCTGGTCGCGGGCCTCCTGGACCAGCCTGTCTCTTTCCTGCTCGCCTTCCTTGAGGATCCGGGCCTTGAGTTCGACCAGGGTCGCGGCGCTTTCCTCCAAAGTTTTCATGGCCTGGTTTGCGTTCTGGGCGACGGCTTCTTTTTCCTTTTCCAGGCGGTGGATTTCCTGTTCCAGGTCGGTTTTCTGATCGGAAAGGAAGTTTTTCAGCGGCCTCCGGCCGTACTTGAAAAGGATGAAAAAGAGGATGAAAAAGTTCACCCATTTCATGACAAGGTCGTAAGTGGGCCGCCAGTCTCCGGTCCCTTCGGAGGCCGCCGCTTCCCCTCCAAGGAATAAAACGGCCCCGAGAAGGGCGATCCCGCCAGAAAGCATCAGGAAGCGTTTCCGGTTCATGGGTTCAGCCTCCGACCCAGCACTTTTTCCACGATGACCGTGGCCAGGGTCTCGGATTCGCCTGCCAGTTCGACTTTGGCTTTTTCGATGCCGGCGGCGATCTGTCTTGCCGTGGCTTCCCTGGCGGCGGCGATTTCCTTGAAGGCCGACTCTAATACTTTTTCGGCCTCGTGGCTTCCCTGGGCCTCCAGTTGCCGGGAGAGCGCCCTTGCCTCTCTCTTCGCGGCCCGCATGCGTCCGTCCAGTTCCTGACGGCAAAAGGCGACGATCTTCCTGGACTCTCCGATCTCCTGCTGGATCTTTTCCACATGATGTTTCCTTTCCCACATGACTTTCCTCAGCGGGCGGATCATGATCCGGGTGATGAGGAAAAGGAAAATCAAAAAAGAGATGAGCTGGATGATCATCGTCTCGTTGATGCTGATCAAAGCGACGTTGCTGACGATCTGCATGGCTTTCCCTGCGGGCAAAGAAGTTAAACGACGAACAGCAGCAGCAGGGCGATGACCAGGGAATAAATTCCGGTGGACTCGGAAACGGCCTGGCCCACCAGCATGGTCCGGGTCAAAAGGCCGGCTTCCTTGGGGTTCCTCCCGATGGCCTCGCACGCCTTGGCCGCCGCCATGCCTTCTCCGACGCCCGGCCCGATGGCACCCAAACCCATAGCGATCCCGGCGCCCAGATAGGCGGCCGCTTTCACCAGATCTGCACCTTCGATTGCCATATGTTTTTCCTCCTTTTAGAGCATTTCTTCCGCTGGGAAGAGTTCGGTGGTCCGGCGCCGGTGGCACCGGGGACCTGTATGTGTCACACCATAAAAATTAAAACCAGGGCAATGACCATGGAATAGATTGCCGTCGACTCTGCAACCGCCATACCGACGAGCATGGTGCGCGTCAGGATGGTGGAATTTTCCATATTGCGCGCAATCCACCGGACGGCGCCGCTGGAAGCGATTCCCTCGCCGATTCCGGGTCCGATGGCTCCCAGACCCATGCACAACCCCGCGCTTAAATAGGCCATCGCCGGGGCGATGTCCGGTGTTCCTCCCACTTTCTTGAAGATCAGGATGAAGGATATGAGCAGGGAAAGGATGGCCGGGGTCTGGCTGATGGCCTGTCCCAGGAGCATGATGTTGGTGACCGCGTTGGCCGACTCGGGATTTCTGGAGATTCCCTCACAGCTGGTCCTGGCCACGGCGCCGCTGCCGATCCCGGAACCGATGCCTCCCAGACCGGTGCAAAGCCCGGCACCCAGGATCGCGGCCCACAGGGGGTTGACCGGTGCATTGGAGAAATTGGAAAAAAGAAGGATAAATGAGACCACCAGGGCGAAGATAGACGGGGTCTGGCATATGGCCGACCCGATGAGCATATTGATCATGAGCTTGTCGCCGGCCGCCGGCTGCCTGGCCATGCCCTCGCAGGCCGATCCCGACGGGAGGCCGGATCCGATCCCGCAACCCAGTGCCCCAAGTCCGATGCAAAGCCCGGCGCCCAGGTAGGACGCCACGGTGACCATGGAGGTGGTCTGACTTTTAGAAAAAAGCAGGATCATGGCCACCACCAGGGCAAAAATCGACGAGGACTCCGCAACGGCCTGCCCCACGAGCATGTTTTTGAAAATGGAACCCGCGTGCTTGGGGCTGCGGGAGATGGCGGCGTTGGCCATGGCCGCGGTATAGCCCTCTCCGATGGCCGCCCCGATGGCGCCGAATCCGATGGCGATCCCGCCGCCCAGGAAAGCGGCGAATTTCGCCCAGGTTTGCGGATCGAAGGTCATTTCTCTATTTCACCATCATGGAGATGTAGACCAGGGTCAGCATGGTAAAGACGAAGGCCTGTATGGCGCCGACGAAGAGTCCGAAGAATGCGTTCAACAGCGGCGGCAACAGCAGGTTGAAAGACAAATAGGAGACGACCAGAATGATGATGGAGCCCCCCATGATGTTTCCGAAAAGCCGGAAGGAAATGGAAACGACCTTGGCCAGCTCTCCGATGACGTTCAGGGGCATCATGAAAAACATGGGCTGGAAATATTCCCTGGCATAATCCTTGAAACCCTTGGACTTGATCCCGGCCCAATGCGCGATGACAAATCCCATGACGCCCAGGCTCAGCGGCGTGTTGAGATCCTTGGTAGGCTCTTCCAGGTGCGGGAGGATCCCAAGCCAGTTGGACACCATCAGAAACATGAACAGGGCGCAGATGAGGGGCCCGTACTTTTCCGCCTCCTTCTTGCCCAGGGTGTCCTCGGTCAGTTTGTAAAAGGTGGACACGAAAAGCTCCCCGAGAATCTGGACGGGCCTTGGGAAGATGTGACGGCGCCGGGTGGCGAGAACCCCGAAGACGCTCAAGAGGACGATCACAATCCAGGTCATCACGATGACCTCGAGATTGAAGGTCAGGGTGTACCCGCCGACGGGAACGAGCAATTGATGGATTTTCCCCAGTTCTTGCATGGATATTTTCCTAAAGCGCTTCAGGCCTGTGGATTTTGAGGGCCCTGACCCCGTTTTCCGCCAGGATGACCATCTGCACCATGAAAAGGCCTATCACCGTGGACAGAAGGGAAAATTGCTCCAGTTTAAGGGAAAAGATCAGGGGGATGGCCATCAGAGCATAGCGGCCGGCGAAGGAAAACAAGGCGCTGAAAAAGGTCCTGGCTCGGGTCTTTGACAAGTTGGCCGGCAACAGGTACGCCATGAGGGAAAAATTGGCCATACTGAACACGGTGCCCAGGACAAGCCCTTTCCCCAGGGCTTTTTGCCCGAAAAGAAGTGCCAGGACACCCAGCACCACGGCGGCGCCCAGCGCCCGCTTGCAGTATAGGTTCCGGGTCTGTCTGAGCGCTTCAGCAGGGGGGATCGCTTCCATCCGGTTTTTCATCCTCAAGGGTTTTTAAGATCTGCCGATAGGCGGTGTTTGCCCCCCCTATCACACCTAAGATGGTGAAAATCGTCACGAAAACCCCCTTGGTTTCCAGCCACCGATCCAGATAGCGTCCCAGGAAGAAACAGAACACGATGCAGCCGGCCATGGTCAGGCCGATCTGCATTACGATGTGCAGGTTTTCCATCCAGGGGCGGTTTTTCCGATAATCAAATCCCATGCGATCAACCGGAAAACCCTAGAGGGGGAGGCTTCCGATGCCTTCGGGCAATAAAAATTGCTTTTTTACCAAACCGCTCAGGAATGTCAAGAAAAATCAGAGGCACCCCCTGACGCCCAGAATTTAAAAACAGGGAAATATAACAGGGGGTTATCAGGACTTTCCGGGGGGGCTTGAACCCTCTTGGAAACGGTCAAGGGCAATGCACAGGTTCCAGGCGTGGTAGGAGCTTCTCACCAGGGGACCGCTGGCCACGGCTAAAAACCCCATTTCAAGCGCCCTTTCCCGGAGCCGCTCAAAGGTTTCGGGGGGGATGAACCGAAAAACAGGGAGATGGGCGGCGGAAGGCTGCAGGTACTGTCCCAAGGTAACGATCCGGCATCCCGATGCAAAAAGGTCGGAAAGCGTCTCATCGATCTCGTCCGGCCTTTCCCCCAGGCCGAGCATGAGCCCGGATTTCAAAGGCAGCTCGGGTCTGGCCTCGGCCGCCTGCCGGATCAGCGACAGGGACCTTTGGTAAACGGCCCGGGGACGAACCCGGGGATAAAGGCGGCTGACGGTTTCGATGTTGTGGTTCAAGACGTCTGGGGAAGCGGAAAGAACCGTCGACAGCGCGTCTTTGTCCCCCGAAAAATCGGGCACCAGGACCTCGACGCGGACCTCGGGGACGTGCTTCCTGATGGCTGTGATCGTCTTGGCGAAATGCCGGGCGCCTCCGTCTTCGAGATCGTCCCGGGTGACGGAGGTGACCACGACGAAGCGCAGGCCCAGTTGTGCGGCCGCTTCTGCAACGCGTTCCGGCTCACCCGGATCCGGAGATTTTGGCACTCCGTGGCCGACCGCGCAAAACCGGCAGTTCCGGGTGCACACGGATCCCAGGATGAGGAAGGTGGCGGTCTTTTCCCCGAAGCACTCGAAGCGGTTGGGGCAGAGCGCTTCCTGGCAGACGGTGGACAGGCGAAGGTCCTTAATCAGGCCCTGGACGTGTTCAAAGACGGGCCCGGACGGAAGCCTTTTCCTGATCCACTCGGGCTTTCGAACATGGAGTCGATTGCTCATGAGATGCCGGCTCAAACAAATTGTGGAGGTTGCTCCGAAAGAGATTGACCGCGAAAACTTCCTCGATGCACTGTATCGCCTCTTTACGGATCAAATCCATGGAGACGGCTCCTCCGGTTTCCCGGGTCAGGGAGGTCATTTCCATCGCGGAAAGACCGCAGGGTCGAATCCATGAAAACGGTTTCAGATCCAAGGCGGCGTTGAAGGCCATGCCGTGGAAGGCCACGTTGCGGCGCACGGCGATCCCCACGCTGCCCAGCTTCCTTTCGCCTGTCCAAACCCCCCTGTTTTCATTCCTGCGCCGGGCTTGAACGCCCCATCGTGCCGACAGGCGGATCATGATCTCCTCGAGGGCGGTTACGTAATCGGGGATGGAGAGGCGGCGGCGCGCAAGGTCGACGATGGGGTAGACCACCAGCTGTCCCGGCCCATGATAGGTGATGTTTCCCCCCCTTTCGGTCTGAACCAGCGACAGGCCACGGTCCTCGATGAACCGGCGGGAAACTCTGAGGTTCTCGAGCCCCCCCCGCCGGCCGAGGGTGAAGACCGGATGATGTTCGAGGATCACGACGGTGTCGGATGCGAGGCTCCCGTCGATCCGGCGGGCCAGGAGGCGGTGCTGCAGATCGAAGGCCTCCGGGTAGGGAACCACCGGAAGCTCGAGGGCGAGCCAGCGGGGCGGATTGAAAGAAGACGCTGTCATCGCTTTATCTTTCCTGTAACCGGATCAGCCGGACAGACAGGGTTTTCTGGCCGCGGTCACCTCGTCCAGGCGCCTGACCTTGCACCGGCTGGGAGCTTCCTTGAGCCGCTGCGGGTTTTCTTCGGCCTCCTGGGCGATGGCGCGCATGGCTTCGATGAACCGGTCCAGGTTCTCCTTGGATTCGGTTTCGGTGGGTTCCACCATGATGGCGCCGCTGACCACGAGGGGGAAATAAATGGTGGGCGGGTGGAACCCGAAATCCATCAGGCGCTTGACCATGTCCAGGGTGGAGACCTTGTTTTTCAGCTGGTGCTTGTCCGAAAAGACGCATTCATGCATGCAGGCGACATCGTGGGCCAGGAAGAAGCGGTCCTTGAGCTTTTCCTTGATGTAGTTGGCGTTGAGGACCGCCAGCTGGCTGGCTTTTTTCAGATGGTCCGGCCCCATGCTCAAGATGTAGCTGTAGGCCTTGATCATGACCCCGACGTTTCCGAAGAAGGCGTGCAGTCTTCCCACGGAATCGGGGAAGTCTTCAGACAGGCGGTATCCCCCGTCTTCCTTCAGGATCCGTGGAACCGGCAGGAAAGGCTTGAGGGGCTCCCTGACGCACACGGGCCCGCTCCCGGGGCCTCCGCCGCCGTGGGGGGTGGAGAAAGTCTTGTGAAGGTTGAGGTGCAGCACGTCGATCCCGATGGCAGCCATGTCGACGATCCCCATGAGGGCGTTCATGTTGGCGCCGTCGCAATAGACGAGCCCCCCCTTGTCGTGGACGATGGCGGCGATCGGTTTCACGTGCTTCTCGAAAAGTCCCAGGGTGTTGGGGTTGGTGATCATGATGCCTGCGGTTTCCTCGTCCATGACAGGCGCCACCGTTTCCGGATCCAGAATGCCCTGGGGGCCGGATTTGACGGGGACGCTTCGATAACCGCAAAGGGAGGCGCTCGCCGGGTTGGTCCCGTGCGCCGTGTCCGGGACGAGGATCTTGGACCGGCGCTTCCCCTTGCTCTTGTGAAAGGCGTGGATGAGAAGCATTCCGGCGAACTCGCCCTGGGCGCCCGCGGCAGGCTGGAGGGACACGGCGTCCATTCCCGTGATCTCCGCGAGATACCTTTCCAGGTCGTGTAGAAGTTGAAGGATCCCCTGGCAAAGCGCTTCCGGAAAAAGCGGGTGGGCGCCCGCAAATCCGGGGAGTGCGGCCTGCCTTTCGTTGGTCTTGGGATTGTATTTCATGGTGCAGGAGCCCAGGGGATACATCCCGCTGTCCACGGAAAAATTCCACTGGGAAAGCCGTGTGTAGTGACGGACCACGTCCACCTCGCTCAGATCCGGAAAATCCGGCCCTTCGGAAACCAGGGAGGAATCCAGCGGCGAAAAGGGGACATCGGGCCGGGGAAGGGAAAATCCGGTCCTGCCTTTTCGCCCTTTTTCCCACAGGAGGGGCTCGTTGAGGACCAGTCCGGTGGTTCCGATGCTTTCTTTCATGAGGTCATCTCCGCAACCAGGGTGTCCAGGTCTTGCCTGCTCTTGGTTTCCGTGGCGCAGAACAGGTAGTGCCCGGAAAGCTCGGGGTAATAGGGGGAAAGCGCCACACCCGCAAGGATTCCTCGCTGGATAAGGGCCTTTCTCTTTTCTTCAAGACTCGGGTCTAGCTTCACGGTGAATTCGTTGAAGAAGGGGGCTTCGAAGGCCGCGGGAACTCCTTTTTCTGACATTCGATATCTGAGATAGGCGCTCTTATCGGCGTTTTGTTGGGAAAGGGCCCGGATCCCGGTGTTTCCGAGGACGGCCATGTACATGGCGGCCGAGAGGGCGCAGAGGCTGTTGTTGGTACAGATGTTGGAGGTGGCCTTTTCCCTTCGGATGTGTTGTTCCCGGGTGGAAAGGGTCAGAACGAACCCGCGTTTTCCGTCCACGTCGGTCGTTTTTCCCACCAGGCGGCCCGGCATGTTTCGAACATGGGCCATTTTTGTGGCGAAGATCCCCAGGCCCGGCCCCCCGAAAGACTGGGAAAGGCCCAGGCTCTGGCCCTCCCCGCAGGCGATGTCGGCGCCGAGGCTCCCCGGGTTTTTCAGCAGGCCGTAGGCCAGGGGTTCGGTAAAAACGGCGACGAACAAGGCTCCTGCTTCGTGCACCTTTTCGGCGCAGGCCTTCAGGTCTTCGATGCACCCGAAGAAATTGGGGGACTGGACAGCCACCGCCGCCAGATCGCCTTTTCCGAGAAAGCCGGCCGGATCGCTTCTTCCGTCTTCAAGGAAGGCAAACTCGTCCATGGCGTACCCGGTGGGCGCAAAATAGGTCCGTGCCACCTTCCGGAAATGGGGGTGGACGGCCCTGGAAACGGCCACGCGGTTTTTCCGGGTGATGCGGCAGGCCATCAAAAGGGCCTCGGCCAAGGCGGAGGCGCCGTCGTACATGGAGGCGTTGGCGACTTCCATCCCCAGCAGTCGGGCGGCAAGCGTCTGGTATTCGTAGATGCCCTGGAGGGTTCCCTGGCTCATCTCGGGCTGATAGGGAGTGTACGAGGTGACGAACTCGCCCCGGCTCAGCAGGTAGGGGATCACGGCCGGGATGAAGTGTTCGTAGCTGCCGGCCCCCATGTAATTTTGACACGTGGAGGCGCTTGCGGTTCTTCCGGCCAGGCGGTCCATGTGCGCGTTGAGTTCCCACTCGGTTTTGGCTTCCGGAAGCGCCAGGCGCAGGCGGCAGCAGCACTCCTTCGGGATCTGCGAGAAGAGATCCTCCAGGGAGTCCGCCCCCACAGCCTCCAGCATCTGGGCGATTTCCGCTTCGGTGTGCGGAAGATAGCGCATCAGGCGAGTCCTTTCAGCATCTCGACGTAGGCAGGTTGGGGCATGAGGCCTTCCTTTTCGGATGGGTCGATAGGTTTCACCGCGATCATCCATCCGTCTTCATAGGGGGACTGGTTGACCCGCTCGGGAGAATCAGAAAGCGTCTCGTTGACCGTCGCCACTTCGCCGCCGATGGGCATGTAAAGTTCGGAAACCGCCTTGACGGATTCCACGGTCCCGAAAACCTCGCCCTTTTGAAAAGTTTGCCCGGCCGGGGGGAGTTCCACGTAGACAATATCGCCCAGCTGGTCCTGGGCGTAGTCGCTGATGCCGATGACGGCCCTGCCGTTTTCGAAGCGGGTCCATTCATGGTCCTGGGCGTAGCGAAGGGTTTCCGGGAAATTCAGTTCCTCGATGGGTTTCATGGGTGTTCCTCCTTGAAGCGTAAGTGGAAGAAAAAGCTGTCCGTGGCATTCCGAAGGGCCCCGGGCGCAAGGCCCTGTTCCGGCCTTTGGCCTTCAAGATGGTGCAATCGTAGCATTCTTTGTATAATGTGGGGTCTGATTTGACAAGGGCAAAAGGATTTACAAGATTCAAAAGGAGTGTACACGATGGAAAACCAGGTCGTGGTGGTGGGGGGTGGAACCGGAGGATACTGGGCGGCTATCCGGGCGGCCCAGAGGGGCGCGCAGGTCCTTCTGGTGGAGGCCCGGCGGATCGGCGGTACCTGCCTCAACTGGGGGTGCATCCCCTCCAAGATTTGGGTGGAGGCCTCCCGGACGTTGGAACGCTTTCAGAAGGAACCGGGGTGCAGCACCCTGATTTCCGAGGGGATGGAGCCGGTGGTGGAAGGCGTGTTGAAGCGGAAGGCGGCGCTGATCGCAAGCCTTTCCAACGCCATTGAGGGGCTCTTGCGTCGAAACGGGGTCAGCCGCATGAAGGGGTACGGCCGCATCGAAGGACCGGGGAAACTGATGGTCGATGACGAAGGAAAGAAAACGGAAATCCCCTGGGACCGCCTCATCCTGTCCACCGGCAGCCGACCGATCACCCTGCCCCACCTCCCCGTGGACGGAAAAGTCGTCTTGAACAGTGATCATGTCCTGGATCTGCGTGCCGTCCCCGGGTCGGTCCTCATCGTCGGCGGAGGGGTCATCGGGTGCGAGTTCGCCTTCATTCTCTCGGCACTGGGTTGCCAGGTCACGGTGGTGGAGGCGCTGGACCGTGTCCTCCCCATCCCCGCGGTGGATGAAGATCTTTCCAAGACCCTCGAACGGGAGATGAAAAAGAAAAAAATCCAGGTCTTTACCCGGCGCCTCGTCACGTCCTGCAAAATCGAGGGCGGAAAGGCCAAAGTCGCCGTCTCCTCCGCAGTTGAGGGGGTCGAAAGCGCTGGAGATCCGCTGGAGATGGAAGCCGAGCGGGTCCTGGTCTGCGTGGGAAGGGGCCCCAGGGCGGAGTCCATAGGCCTTGAAACCGTCGGAGCGCGGGCGGACGGCAAGGGATGGATTGCGGTGAACGAACGCATGGAAACGTCGGCTTCGGGGGTTTATGCCGTCGGGGACGCCCTGGGGCCCGGGCGGCCCATGCTCGCCCACGTGGCCTCCGCCGAAGGGCTGGTGGCCGCGGAAAACGCCACGGGTGGGGATAGAAGGATGGATTACGACACCGTCCCGACAGCCATTTTCACCACTCCGGAGGCGGCTGGCGTGGGGCTGACCGAATCCCAGGCCAGGCAAAGAGGTTTGGATGCCCGTTCGGATTCCGCCCTGTTCCGATCCCTGGGAAAAGCCCACGTCATCGGAGAAATCGCGGGTCTGGCCAAACTTGTTTGGGATCAAAAAACCGGAAAGATCCTGGGGGTGCACATCCTCGGCCCCCATGCAACGGATCTCATCGCCCAGGGGGTATTGGCCCTCAAGGCGGGGATGACGGTGAACCAGCTGGCCGATACGGTTTTTGCACACCCCACTCTGTCCGAGATCCTCATGGAGGCGGCGCTCAAGGCCGCCGGGCGGCCTGTTCACGGGTGAAGGCTTCCGCGTGTGACCGGAGCCGAAATTCCCTTGACAGAGGAAAAGCCCCGGTGTAACGAAGCGCATATCAGCAAGAAGGCACGTAGCTCAGGGGGAGAGCGCTACCCTGACACGGTAGAAGTCCGCGGTTCAAATCCGCGCGTGCCTACCATGATCATCAAGGGCTTGCAGCGAAACTGTGCTGCAAGCCCTTTTTTATCGGGGGCTTACTGAAAAGGACCAAGGTAAACCCGATCGCTGCCGTCCCTTCAATGAAAAAAGCGGGGCGGGTGTCTGGCCGGATGCCGGATCCTTCAGGGTTATATCTTTGCATTAAATTGAATTGACTTGATTATTTCGTTTCGGGCAAGTGGAATTTGCCGGAAGATCCGGAAAAGGCAAAAAAAATCGCCGCGCGATGTCATTTTTTTCTTGACATAACACTTTGTGGTACTATAAACTCTGCCACAGGTTGATGAAAAACCCTCCTACCCATCATCAGCCTCGGCTATTGACGGACCCAAGCCGGTTGATAGCCCTCCCTTCAATGGGGTGGCCGCCCAGCCACCCCAACTTTTTTCCTGTCATGAACTCTTGAACGAAGTCAGCGGCTCTTCGATGAGATCCTTTTCCCTGAAGCGCGTGGGCCGCAAAGGGTGAATGTCCAGTGTCTCCGGCCGGCCCAGAACGATAAGTTCGGCGGTCACCTTCCCTGCTGCCGGGCAGTGCTGAAAACCGTGGCCGCTGAAGCCGGTGCAGACCACGAATCCCGTAAGTTCCGGGTAGGCGCCGATGATCGCGTGCCGATCCGGGCTCAGCGCATAATGCCCGATCCACCCGCGGGAAATCCCGGCCTGCTCGAGGATCGGCACCCGGCGGATGGATTGCTCGGCGGTCCATTCCTGGGCCTCGAAATCGATGGTTTCGCTGAAGGTCCGTTGGGCGGCGGTGTTGTCCGAAGGGCCCGCGAGAAGCAGGGCCGGGCCCTCTCTGCGCATGTACCAGCCCGTGTCGAAATGAAGGGTGAACGGGAGCAGGGAAGGAAGCGCTTGGAAAGGGTTCGTCATGAAGAGGTGCCGGCGCAAAGGGCCCACCGGGAGGTCGACCCCGGCGGAGGATGCAACCATCCCGGCCCAGGGTCCCGCAGCATTGACCACCCAGTCCGACTTCACGATTTGTCCGCCGTGGGTCTTCACGCCGGTCACACGGCCTTTTCCGGTTAAAACCTGGACGGCTTTCGTCTCTTCATGAATTCGAACGCCCAGGCGCCGGGCCCCTTTCGCAAACCCTTGGACCACCTCGTTGATGCTGTAATAACCATCCCCGGCGGTCCAGCAGGCGGCCGTGAGGTCTGAAGTCTCGAGAAAAGGCCACCGGCCGGCGATGGTTTTAGGGTCGAGAATCTCTGCCGAAAGGCCCATGGAATCCAGCATCGAGGCGGTGTTCTCAAAAATACGCCGCCCCCGGTCGCTGCTGGTGAGGTAGAGGTATCCCGATGGCGTATAATGCAGCTTGACGCCGAATTCCTGTTCGAAGCGATCAAAGACAACTTTCGAGGCCAGGGAAAAGCGGACATTGATTTTTGTGGAAAACTGGATTCGGATCCCCCCCAGGCTCTTTGCGGTGGCTCCCTGGGCGCCCACGAACCCCTGCTCCATGACGAGCACGCGATCTGCGCCCAGACGGGCCAGATGGTAGGCAATGCTCGTCCCCATGAGGCCGGCACCGATGACGATGATGTCGGTTTGGTCGGGCAGGGGAGGGTTCATGGTACATCTCCTTGGAGTCGCTTTCTGCCGCCTTCCACCCACGACCAGGCTCCGGCACAAGCCGACAGGGCCAGACCCGCCAGCGTGGTCCCTTTTCCAGGAAAAACCAGAAGCGCGGCCCCGGCCATGAACAGACCCCTCTGGATCCAGTTCAAAGCTGTTCGGAATTGACCGATGACGCCACAGGCCAGGCAGAGGACGCCAATGGCGGTTATGGCGAAAACCGCACCGATTTCCAGAAAAGACCCCTTGAGAAGCAAGGCAGGCTGATAGACAAAGGCAAAGGGGACTAAAAATCCCGCGATACCCAGCCGGAACCCTTCTATTCCGGTGGCCATGGGTTCGGATCCCGCCAGGTTGGCGGCGGCAAAAGAGGTGACCGCATCGGGAGGGGTGAGATCGGCCAGGACCGAGTAGTAAAAAACAAACAAGTGGGCCGCTAAAAGCTCCACATTGAAGTTGGTGAGGGCTTGGGCGCCGACCGTCACCCCGATGACATAGGCGGCAGTGGTGGGAATGCCGGTGCCCAAAACGCTCACGATGGCGAAAATGAAGAGCATGGCGAAGAGCAAGACTCCCTTTGAGGCCGAGACCAGGATGGTCCCGAAAGACAAGGCCACCCCCGTGCGCGTGAGGACGCCCACAATCATCCCCGCCCCGGCGAGCACGGCGGCGATCAGGGCGCAGCTGAGCAGGGACTTGAAAAAGATGTCGAGGATCTTGTCCCTGTTGAGCCAGGTCTTCCGGTCGAAGCAGCTGAGAATCAGGGTGACCCAGATGGTGTGAAAGGCGGCCTTGGAGGGCGAGTAGCCGGTGGCGAGCAAAAAAACGATGACCACGAAAGGGATCACGAAGTAGGCATGCCGAAGCAGCGCCCTGGGTTTCGGCCTATCGGATTTTTTGACGGCGAGGATGCCCCGGCGGACGGCGATGAAATGGACCATGCACATCACCCCCAGATAGTACAGGAGGGCCGGGATGACCGCGGTCTTGATGATGGTGAAATAGGGAACGCCGGTCACTTCTGCCATGATGAAGGATCCGGCACCCATGATGGGGGGCATGATCTGCCCGCCCACACCCGAGATGGCCTCCACGGCCGCAGCCTCCTTGGGGCTATATCCGCTGCGCTTCATCATCGGAATGGTGAAGGAGCCGGTGGCGTAGACGTTGGCCACGGTGGATCCGGACACGGTGCCGTATAGTGCAGAGGAGACCACCGAAATTTTTGCCGAACCTCCCCGGGCCCAACCCGCGGCCCAGGTGGAAAAATTGATCAAGAAGTTCCCGGCGCCGGTGGCGGTGAGAACGGCGGCAAAGAGGATATAGATATACAGAATCTCGGCTGATATCCCGGTTAAAAATCCAAAAACGCCGTCATCGTTGGGAAGATATAAAATTTCGATGGCCCGATCCAGGGTGAAGGCCTTGAAATGAAAGAGTCCGGGCCAGTATTCGCAGGTGAAAAGATAGACCAAGACCACGCCCACCGTAAGGGCGAACCATTTGGAAAGCGCCCGGCGGCATGATTCGATGACAGCCAGGGCGAGCAGCCCCCCAAGGATCACTTCCTCGAGACGCACCTCGTGATACCCGACGAAGCGCTCGTTGAGACGATCCGCGTTGAAGACGGTATAAAGCGTGGCAACAACGCAAAGGGCCGCCGCCCCCAGATCGATCGCACTAGGCCGGTTCCTGGGGGACTGGGCTCGTGCAGGGTAAAAGAGGAAAATAACCGGAAGCAGAAAAGCCAGGTGGAGCCCCCGGAAAACCCTGGGTTCCGGAGAGCCAAATCCCGAGGTATAGTAGTGGAACAGGCCTGCGGCCACAGCCAGCATATAAACCGGGATCATCCACGTGCGGCCGAGCTTCCTCATGGCCTCATGCTTTCCACAAGAAGGGGGTGACGGCCGAAGCGGTCACCCCCTGGGAAAAATCCATGCAAAAAGAGAAAAAACGGACCTGAAACCGCTTTAATTCAAACACCGTTGCATCCGCTATTTCAGAACCCCTTTTTCTTTGTAATACTTGATGGCGCCGGGATGAAGCGGCACACCGCAGCCGGTGACTCCTTGTTCCACGGTGTACGGTTGAAGCGCGGCATGGATCTTGCGCACCTTTTCTACGCTTTCGTTGAAAGCCTTGGTGAGGCGGTAGGCGATGTCGTCGGACATTTCCGCCGAAACCGTGATCACGCTGCCGGCCATTGCTGTCCGGATGGCCTTGTTGTTGTTGGAGGCCTTGGGATAGGTTCCCGCCGGAATTTCTCCGGGAACGATCCCGTACTGTTCCAGGTATTTCAGGGCCGTGTCGGAAAAGTCGATGAGTTTGAGGGTTCTTCCCACGGAGGCTTCGATCACGGCGGCACCCGGCAGGGAAAGGAAGGTGAAGACACCATCCACATTTTTATCCTTGAACTGATTGGCCTGAAAGGAGTAATTCCCCCGGGCGAAGTGAAAGCCCTTCCCTTCAAGGTCTTTGATGCCGGTTTTGTAGGCTTCCAAAACCCGTTCGAAGACCCAGACATCGGAGCTGCCCGGCTGGGTGATGGCCATTCTCAGCTTTTTCTGTTGACCGAAAGCTTCATCCATGGATCCCACAGGGACCCCTTCCCCCACATAAAAATGAAAATAGTTCATCACCATGCCGCCGGCCAGGGCCCGGAGGTTCTTCAAGGGTTTTTCGAAGGGGTCCATTCCCTGGTAGGCCGCGGCATTCATGAAGGGAAGCCCGAATCCCATTTCCACCGTGCCGTTGGAGATGACCGCAGGGTTCTTGACCCCGCCTCCCGGGACCACCTTGATCACCAGTTCGGGATCGTATTCCTGGATGATGGGCGCGAAACCCCCGGCGATTCCGTACCAGCCGCCGCCGGCACTCCCCGCGGTGAAAGTGAGGGTGATCTGCTTGGCGGAAACGGGCCCGCCCGCCGCCAGGCAAAGGCCCAGCACCACTGCAAGAATCAGAACTGTTTTACGCATGGCCACGCTCCTTTTTAAGGGTGTGAAAATAACGATGAGACTTGAAAAACTTTTCATTAGCATCGCAGCCTTTTGGATGTCAAGAAAACCTGCCTCGAGTCAGGGAAAAATAAAAGTGCTCCATCAGGGTGACCACATCAAAAACCGGAAGCCTCAGGGATTCCTGGACGGCTGCCGCAAAGGGAGGCAGATTGGTGCACTCCATCAAGAGGGCGCCTACGGGCAAGCCTCCGTCATCGGCATGCACCAGCGCCTCGGCCTTGGCCAAAACCTCCGCCTGGATCCCGGCAAAATGATAGTCTCCTTTTTCCGTCAGCACGCCTCGTCGAAAATGCGGCTCGGCCTCCAAGCCGGCCACTTTCACGGGGATGTTCGGGTTCATGCCCGCCATCATCAGGTGCTCGGGGGCAAGGCGCCCCGAATGGGCGGTGAGAACGCCGACACACTGGTTGGGCCCGAGCGTCTTTTGGATGAAGGGGAGTTGAAGCAGGCTCGAGAGCATGACCGGAACCTTCAGGCGCGCGCTGAGGGCTTCTTGGAAAAAGATGAAGAAGCCGCAGCCGCTGGCGATGGCACAAGCCCCCGATTCCACGAGCCGGCGGGCGGCGGCGGTGAGCGGGTCGAGGATTTCACGATCCTTGTTCAGAAGGCGCTCGAGGGATACCCCGGTCACGGTTTCGTGGAGCACGGGAAACGAAAAAGTATCCGGGTTTCCGGGATCGCCCGGGGGACGGGTCAGTTTATGGTCCAGCATTAGGATGCCGATGACGGGTTTTTTCATCTGGCGTTTTCGCTTTGATACGTTTCAGGCGATCCACTTGGAGACAGGGGCCTTGGCTTCGTCGAGGGATTGGACCGCCACGTCGATGAGCATCGGTTTGCGGGAATGGATCCCCTTCTCCAGGGCGGGCCTCAGCGCCGCCGGGTCCTGGACGCACACCCCTTCGATGCCGAAGGCCCGGGCCACCGCCGCATGGTCTATGGTGGAAAAATCGACGCCGAAAAACGGGGTGCCCGTAGCCTTCTGACCTGCCTTTACCCACCCGAAACAGGAATTGGTGAGCACGATGAGCAAGACCGGGAGCTTGAGCCGGGAGATCGTCTCGAGTTCCCCCGCCGAGATGGCGAAGCTGCCGTCCCCCATGACGCCGACCACCTTGACATCGGGCCGGGCGCAGAAGGCCCCCGCGACGGCCGGCAGGGCATACCCCAGGGCGCCGTGGGCCCGGGGCGCGACAAAGGTTCTCCCGGCCCTGGAAAGCCTGTAGTAGGCGGCCAGGTAAGGCGTGGGGGTCCCCGGGTCGGCGATGACCAAAGCATCTTCGGGCAGGACCTGCGCGAGTTCCGCAACGAAGCGTTCCGGCCGGATGGGAACGGCCTCGGAAGTGAAGGCTTCCATTTTGTCCATGAAGGCCGCTCTTTTATCTGCAATATTTCCCGGATCGATTTTATCGGCCTTGGATCCCCCCAGGCGGTCGGTCACGGCTTCCATGAGCGCGGCGATTCCCAGCTTGGCGTCGGCAACGATTCTTTCTGCCACCTGATAGTTGACCCCGATCCGGGAGGGGTCCACGTCGAGCTGAAGGATCTTTTTCGTGCCGTCTTCGGGAAGGGTCCACTTCACGGTGGTCACCGATCCTGCATGACACCCGATGAAAAACACCAGATCCGCCCGGCGGATAAAATCGTGGCGGTAGGCAAGACCGCCGTTGCTGCCGATGACGCCCAGGCTCAAGGGGTGGGTTTCGGCAATGGCGCCTTTGCCGCTGATGGAGGTGGCCACCGGGCATCCGAGCGTCTCGGTCAGGATCTGAAGTTCGGGCCAAGCTTCGGACCGCAGGACTCCGGCTCCGGCCACGATGACGGGATGCCGGCTCTCGATGAGAAGCCTAGCGGCCCGCTTCACCGGCCCGGGTTCCGGTGCAGTCCGAAATGCGGGATAAGCGCCGAGCCGGGGGTCCATGTGAAGCTCGCGTTCGGGAACTTCGGCTTCCTGAACGCTGAGGGGCAATCCGATGTGGGAAGCCCCGAGCCTTCCTGAAACCGCTCTCCGGAAGGCTTCCCGGACGACCCAGGGCAGGTCCCTGCCGCTTGCCGGGGTCCGGGTCCAGGCGGTGACGGGCTTGAACAGGGCGTCCTGGTCGAGTTCGGTGAGCGTCCCGCGTTCCCTCTGGCCGATGTCGATGTCCGAGGTGATGCAGACCATCGGCACGGACGACTGGTTGGCTTCCGCCACGCCCGGGAGGATGAAGGTGGCCCCGCCTCCGCTGGGGCCTTCGCAGACCCCCACCTTCCCGCTGAAGCGGGCATAGGCATCCGCCATGAAAGAAGCGCACCGTTCGTCCCGGGTGAGGATATGCCGGATGGGAGGCTTTGCCCCGGCAAGCGCCTCGTAAAAGGGAAGGCTGGTATCTCCGCAAAGACCGAAAATCGTGTCCACCCCGGCCTCTTGAAGCATCCTCACCAGGGCCCGGCTTCCTTTCATTTCTTAAAAAGTCCTTTCAAAAAAGATCTTTTTTTATCAATTTGACAGTCTGTTTCGATTTTCAAAACAGGCATGAAAAACTTACGGGGCACCCGGAATCCTGTCAGGAACACGGGCCCCCTGGACCTATTTTCGACCCTCTTACATAAAAGAGTTGCAAAAGGCAATCGTCTTTGATTCAATACATAAAGACACGTGGGGCAGGACTCTCTTGCCGGACAAGGGCCATGAACGAAACAGACATTCTGGAAAACAAGCGTATCCTGATTGTCGATGACGAGCAGGATATCCTCGATTCCCTCAAGGAGATCCTGGATCAGTGCGTCATCGATACCGCCTTAAGCTTCAAGGCCGCCAAGGAGCACCTCTCCAAGACACCCTACGACGCCCTCATCTTCGACATCATGGGGGTCAACGGGTACGGGCTCCTGGGCATCGCCCACAACCTGAAGATCCCGGTCATGATGCTCACCGCCCACGGCCTGAGCGCCGAGCACTTCAAACGGTCCATCACCAGCGGGGCGTTCGCCTACATCCCCAAGGAGAAGATGGCCTACATCGATGTGTATCTTGCGGACCTGATCCGCACTTACCAGGAGTCGGGGCGCAAAAGCGGGAACTGGTTTTCCCTGCTGCGGTCCTACTTCGAAAACAAGTTCGGGTCCGACTGGTTCGACAAGGACGAGGAGTTCAGGAGGAATTTCGACAGCGAGTTCCTCTTTTCCAAGGAGCACCTCGGAAACATCTTCAGCTGATTTTCCTTTGACCTGCCGCTCAACGGTTCTCCCTCCCTTAACAGGGCTCTTTTTACCGCTGGATGCCTTGATCGCTTCTAATCCGACAGGTAGTATTCGAGGGTGGAAACCACCCGAACTTTTTTGATGTACGGCGTGTTGCTGTCGCGGTCGGTAATGGTGAACTGGCCCTGCTGGGCGGTCTTGATCTTGCCCAGCCGGCTGTTGGAATCCTTGGCGAATTTCTCGGCCACCTCCCGGGCGCTTCGGGTTGCCTCTTCCACCATTTCGGGCTTGATATCGTTGAGCCGGGTGAAAAGATACTCGGTCTTGGCTTCATACTCCTGGGCGCCGATGACGATCCCCTGTTTTCCCAGATCGATGAGGCGGGTCATGGCCTTTCGTGCCGCGTCGACCCGGCTTGTGTAGACCGTGAGGGCGCCGGTGGCGGCGAATCGGAATTTCACCTTGTTGGCGTCCAGGTATCCTTGGGCCTGCCGGTCGATAATGGCGGGCGGCGAAACGGAGATCTCGTCGTCGGAAAACCCGCTGGCCCTCAGAAACGCCACGATGCTGTCGGTGTGCCGCTCCATCAGCCCATAGAGCCTGCCCAAATCGTTTTCGGCCTCGCTGAACCGGATGGGCCAGATGGCCACGTCCGCGGCGACTTCCCTTTCGGAAAGGCCTTTCACGGTGACGGTGCGGTCCAGCCCTTTGATGCGGAAGGCGCCCGTGGAAAGGAGGTGTCCGAGCAGGAGCATCCCGGCGCAGAAAAAGGCACCCAGAAGAAATGCCTCGACGATTTTCCGGTTGTTCATGTTCTGTTTCCTATTGAAGGTTAAAGTGGCTGACCCCTCAGCTTCGATGCTGAGCGACGAGCCGGGCAAAATGCTCGAAGGACCGCGCCCGGGTCTTTTCGGCGTCGGCGGTAAAGTGGCAGCCGGGAAGCTCGCGGCTGCGAAGAGGATATCGCAGGCATTCGCAGCAGACACCCTTGCGCCGGCACGGTTCGCAGGTGCAGTTGCAGGAATTCATGTTCCGGGTATTGTTGCAGTCCATGGGCGCCTCCTTAAAGTGCAGAAGGGTGCAAGGCCGTCATGAACACGGATAGCCTTTCGGGGTTGAAATTGCAAGCGTCACCGCAGCCGAATTTAAGGTCGAACCTTCATCGTCCCGGTCTTCTTTCCGGCGCCCTGTCCTCGTGATCCCCGGGCAATCTTCTTGACTCCCCTTGCCTTTTCCGGTAAGGCCTATCCCGGTGCGCCGAGGCCGCCTGAAAACGCAAAAAGCCGGTTTTTTAAGTCCTCCCAGCGGAGAAGCGACCCATGGACATGAAGCGCGACTATTACGAGGACGTCCAGTTTTTTTCCTCCGGCGTGACGCTTTTCTGGTTTGCTCTGATGATCCTTTTCCTTGCCGCCTTTCCCTTTTGGGTTAATAATTACTACGTCTACATGGCCAATTACATGGCCATCAACGTCATCGTCGCCATCGGGCTCAACATCCTGGTGGGCTATACCGGACAGATCTCGTTGGGCCATGCCGGCTTTTTCGCCATCGGAGCTTACGGCACCGTGACCCTGATGACCCAGGTCCACCTCCCCTTTTGGGCCGCCCTTCCTCTTGCGGCCGGTATCGCGGCTTTCTTCGGCTTCCTCCTGGGCCTTCCCGCATTGAGATTGGAGGGGCCCTATCTGGCCATTGCCACCCTCGGCTTCGGACTCACCGTAACCCAGGTGATCGGAAAACTCGATTTCTTCGGCGGGCGGCAGGGACTCCATGCCCCGGAGTTGATCCTCGGGCCGTGGCACCTGGACACCGACCGGGAGTTCTACTTTTTGGTGATGGGGATCACGGTGGCCCTGGCGGCGGGCGTGCGCAACATCCTCAAGACGCGGGTGGGTCGTGCTTTCATCGCCATCCGGGATGCCGATATCGCGGCGGAGGCGACGGGGGTGAACCTGGTGGCGTTCAAGACCCTTTCCTTCGCCCTTTCGGCTTTCTGCACCGGCGTCGCAGGCGGGCTTTACGCCTTCGTGCTGCGTTTCATCGAACCGGAGATCTTTACACTGCTCATGTCCATCATGTTTCTGGCCATGGTGGTGGTGGGAGGCCTGGGCTCCATCATGGGATCTGTCGCCGGGGCCTGCCTGCTTTCCTGGATGGACCTCCAGCTGAGAAACATCCTCAGCATCCCCTATGTGGGGAGTTTCCTGGAAAGCCTTTCGAAGACCTATTTTTCCATCACGGGCGTTTCCAACATCCAGTTCATCCTGTTCGGCCTGATCATGATCGCCATCATGCTCTTCGAGCCCCTCGGGATCTTCGGAATCTGGATTCGAACCAAGAAATACTGGAAGACGTGGCCGTTTTGAACCGGAAACGCCGGCCAAGGCCACAGGGAGGTCCATGCTCAATTTCCTCCAGATGATCGTAAACGGTATCGCTGCCGGAAGCGCATACGCCCTCATGGGCCTGGCCATGGTCTTGATCTACAAGACTTCCGAGGTCCCCAATTTCGCCCAGGGGGAGATGGCCCTGGTCGGCTCTTATGTGGCCTACATGCTCCTGGATCAGTACGGGCTTCCCAGTTATGCGGTCTTTCCGGCCGCCCTGGCCTTCGCCTTTTTCCTGGGCTGCGTCCTGGAATTTGCGGTGCTCCGGAGGGCCAAGGAGCCCAACGTCCTGGGGATGATCGTCATCACCATCGGGCTCGAGATGGTTCTCATGGGGCTCGTTTCCTGGAAATTCGGGGCGGATCAGAAGACCATGCCCTTCCCCATCTCGCCCTACGACAGCCTGGTCCTCGGAAAACTTTACGTCAGCACCCTTGAAGCTGCTCATGTTCTGTATGACCCTGGTGATCATGGGGTTTCTTTTCCTTTTTCTGCGGTTTTCCAAGCTGGGGGTCGCCATGAAAGCCACCCAGCAGAACGCCACGGCCGCCCGGCTGATGGGGATCCGGACCCGCCGCATCCTCATGGTGACATGGGGGATTTCTTCCATGGTGGGGTGTACGGCGGGCCTGCTCATTTCCGCCACCGTCATGCAGCCCTACATGATGTGGGATCCCCTTGCTCAAAGGCTTTGCCGCCGCAGTTCTGGGAGGGATGACTTCCCTGCCCGGGGCTGTTTTCGGCGCCTATATGCTGGGGATCATCGAGAACCTCTTCGGGGGGTATGTCTCCATCGAGTTCAAGTCGGTGGTGGCCTTTGCCATCATCGTCCTGGTGCTCTGCATCAAGCCCAGCGGGCTGTTTGCGCGGCACTATGTCAAGAAGGTCTGAGGTCTTATCGGAAACAAGTCAATGAAACGAACCCACCCTCAACAGAAAGGAGTGAACTCATGAAAAACAAGTGGTTTGGCATGGCTGTGGCCGTATCGGTGCTGGTGCTGTTTTTGGCCTTTGGGGCCTGGGCCGAGGAAGGGGTGACGGACACGGAAATTCACATCGGACAGTGGGGGCCCCAGACCGGCCCCGCGGCGGCCTGGGGTTCCGTGGCCCGGGGAACGGACGCCTATTTCAAGATGATCAACGAGCAAGGGGGAATCCACGGGCGGAAACTGATCCACCACATGTTCGACGACGCCTACAACCCGGCCAAGACGATGGCCGGCGTCAAGGAACTGCAGGAAGGAAAGGGGATGTTCGCGTGGGTTTCCGGCGTGGGGACAGCCCCAGGGCTTTCGGTGAAGGACTACCTCATGGAACAAAAAGATCCCGTGGGTGGGCCCTTCCGCCGGATCCTTGCACTGGATCGACCCGCCCCAGAAATACCTTTTCGCAGTCTATCCCCTCTACTTCATTGAGGCCAAGGCGCTGGTGCAATACGCGCGTCGAGAAGCTGGGCCTCAAGAAGGCGGCCATCGCTCTATCAGAACGACGATTACGGCAAAAACGGTCTTCAGGGTGCCAAGGAGGACCTGGCCAAGTACGAACATGAAGCTTGTGGCCGAGGTGCCGGTGAACCTCACGGACAGCGACCTGAAACCCCATGTCATGCAGCTGAAAAATTCCGAGGCGGACATGGTTCTGCTGTGGACGAGCGTCAAGCATGCCGTGATGACGGTAGGCACCAGCGCGGCCATGCAGTTTGCGCCGCAGTTGATGAGCACCAGCACCTGCTCGGACTTTCCCATGATGATGCACATCAGCAAAGGCCTGTGGAAGGGGGTGATCGCGGCCACCTTCGCCGAGCTTCCCGACTCTCCACATCCCCCTGATGCAAAAGTACAAGAAGGAGGCCTTCGATAAGTTCGCCGCCAAGGACGAACGGTGGGGGCTTTTCTACTATGCGGGCATCGTCTTTTCCGAGCCTCTGGTGGAGGCCATCAGGCGCAGCGGAAAGGACCTGACCCGGGAGCGCCTGGTGAAGGAGACTGGAGGGCCTCAAGGATTTCCAGGGCATCAGCGGGAAGATCACGCTACAAGCCCTTCGATCCCAAGGATCCGTCCTGCCGCCAGGGTCAAAACGCAGACCTTCCTCGTCAAGTGCCTGGAAGGCGGAAAGGCGGAAAAGCTGACCGACTGGATGACCATCGATTAACCCTGAGCAGGGCCTGCCGAGAAAAGACTCCTGCAGGCTCAACAGATCCGCAGGCCCTGGCCCTGAACCTTCGAAGCCAAAGAGCGTTCATGCCCTTTTTCGAAGTTGAAGACCTCTCCATTTCTTTCGGCGGCCTGAGACGCGCTGAACGACATCTCCTTCTCAGGTGGAAAAGGGGGAGATTTTTGCCATCATCGGACCCAACGGCGCGGGAAAGACCACCCTGTTCAACTGCATCAACGGCATCTACCGGCCGAAACAAGGCCGGATCCGGTTCAAGGACAACCAGACCTCGGCGGGAAGCGTCCGGATCGGATCGCCAGGCTGGGCATCGCCAGGACCTTCCAGAACATCGAGCTGTTTTCCAACATGAACACCATGGAAAACATCATGCTGGGACGCCACATCCACATGAGAACCGGGCTGTTCCGGGGCACCTGCATGTGGGGGAGGCGTTCTTTTGCGGGCATGGAGGAGACGGAAACACCGCGAGAAAGGTGGAAGAGATCATCGATTTTCTCGACCTGCAGGTCGGCGAGAAATGCCATCGTGGGGGCGCTTCCCTACGGCATCCAGAAGGTGGTGGAGCTGGCCCGGGCCCTGGCCACTGGAACCGGAGCTGCTGCTTCTGGACGAGCCGTGCGCCGGCATGAACACCGAAGAGAAGCAGGACATGATCTTCTGGATCAAGGACATCCAGGACGAGCTGGGAGTGACCATTCTGCTCATCGAGCACGACATGAACATGGTCATGGACATCTCGGACCGAATCCTGGTGATCAACTTCGGCCGCACGGTGACCGAAGGGACAGCCGATGCGGTCCAGAAGCACCCGGAAGTCATCAAGGCGTACCTTGGGGAGGACAGGGTCCTTGAAGGCCATCCTTGAAATCAACAACATCGAAACCTATTACGACCTGATTTACGCCATCCGGGGGGCGTCCCTTTCGGTGGAGGAAGGAACCATCACCACCATCCTGGGGACCAACGGAGCCGGCAAGTCCACCATCTTGAAAACCGTCATGGGGCTCATCGAGGATCAACCCGACAAGGGAACCATCGTTTTCCGGGGCGAGCGGATCGACGGCAAAGACACGGAGGAGATCGTGCGGATGGGGCATTTCCTATGTCCCGGAAGGGAGGGAAGTCTTCGAGGAGCTCACGGTTCTAGAAAACCTGCTGATGGGGGCCTACACCCGAAAAGATCGGAAGCAGACCTCCCGAGGACCTGGAACGGGTCTTTACAGTATTTTCCGGTTCTGAAAGACCGGGAAAAACAGTGGGGCGGGACCCTGTCCGGAGGGGAGCAGCAGATGCTGGCCATCGGCCGGGCGCTCATGAGCCGACCGAAGCTGCTGCTTCTGGACGAGCCGTCTCTGGGGCTTTCTCCCATTCTGGTCCGGGAGATCTTCGACATCATCCGCACCATCAACCGGGAGGGTGTCACCATCCTGCTGGTGGAGCAGAACGCCCGGATGGCGCTTTCCATCTCCCACTTCGGCTTGATCCTTGAAAACGGACGGTTCGTCATGAAGGGAGAGGCTCATCGCTTCTGGAAAACAAGGACGTCAAGGAATTTTACATGGGGATCCGGTCCGAAGCGTCGGTCAAGGGTATCAGCGCTGGAAGCGGAAGAAGGCGTGGCGATAGGAGAAATAATTTCAGACCGTTCCCGGCCTCTTCCTGAACGCGGTTCACCGGTTCGGCGACCGGCGGGCCATGCGGCAAAAGGTCTACGGGCTCTGGCACGACATTTCCTGGAACGCCTACTTCCAGAAGGTTCGGGAGGTGGCGTGCGCCCTGATGTCCATGGGGCTTGGAAAAGGAGACTGCGTGGCCATCATCGGGGACAACTGCCCGGAGTGGGTCTTTGCCGACATGGGGATCCAGTGCTGCGGGGCGTCGGCCACCGGCGTTTATGCCACCAATGCCTGGCCCCAGGTGGAATACGTGGTCACCCACTCCCGCTCCAAGTTCTTTTTCGTGGAAAACGAAGAGCAGCTCGACAAGTGGCTCATGTTCAAGGAGCGCGCGCCGCACCTGAAAAAAGTCATCGTCTGGGACACCGAGGGGCTGCGGCATATTCAAGGACCCCATGGTCATGACCTTCGACCAGCTGTGGAGATGGGTAGGGAGGCATTTGAAAAAGACCCGGACCTTTTCGAGTCCCGGGTCCAGCACGCTCTCCCCGGAGGACCTTTCGGTTTTGATCTACACCTCCGGGACCACCGGGCCGCCCAAGGGGGCCATGCTCACCCATGCAAACTGCGTCTGGATGGGGCATGCCATCACCACGGACAACCCCATGATACGACACGGACGAGGTCCTTTCCTTTCTGCCCCTGTGCCACATCTTCGAGCAGCTCTTTACCGTCCTGGGCCACATGACCTGCGGATACACCGTCAACTTCATCGAACGCCCCGACACGGTGACCGACAACATGATGGAAATTTCTCCCACGGTGGGCTATGCGGTTCCCCGGATCTGGGAAAAATATTTCAGCGCCATCCAGATCCGCATGTCGGACGCCACCTGGTTCAAGCGACTGGTCTACCGGCTTGCCCTTGGGATCGGTAAAGAAGCGGGCGGCCCTGCACATGAATTTCAAACCGGTTCCCTTTGGCCTTGAGATCCTGTACCGCTCGGCGTATCTGGCGGTTTTCAGGAAACTCAAGGAGCGGATGGGGTTCGACCGGATGCGGATGGCCTATTCCGGTGCGGCGCCCATCGCCCCGGACATCCTCCTTTTCTTCCAGAGCATCGGCGTCAATCTGATCGAAGGGTACGGCCAGACCGAAGGCACCGGCGTGACCACCCTTTCCCGGATCGGACGGGTCCAGTTCGGCACCGGTGGGGCAGCCGTTGACGGGTGTCCGCGTGAAAATCGCCCAGGACGGGGAGATCCTGGTCAGATCCCCGGGCGTTTTCAAGGGGTATTTCGAGAATCCCGAAGGCCACCGCCGAAACCCTCAAAGACGGCTGGCTGCATTCCGGCGACGTGGGGGAGCTCGACTCGGAAGGGTTTTTAAAGATCACCGACCGGAAAAAGGACATCATCGTCACCGCCGGCGGAAAGAACATCACCCCCCAGTACATCGAAAACCAGCTCAAGGCCAGCATCTACATCAACGATGCGGTGGTGATCGGGGATCGAAGGAAATATCTTACCGGCCTGGTCATCATCGATGAGGACAACGTGGTCAAATACGCCCAGGACCACAAGATCCAGTTTTCCACTTATAAGGACCTCACCGAGCATGCGGACATCCTGTTGTTGATCCAGGGGGAGGTGGACCGCGTCAATGAGAGCCTTTCCCGGGTGGAGCAGGTCAAGAAATTCACGATCCTACCCAAGAAACTCTACGAGGAAGACGGGGAGGTGACCCCCACCATGAAGGTCAAGCGCAGGCGCATCAACGAGGCCTTCTCCGACCTCATCGAGTCCATGTACCGGAACTGACTCTCTTTTCCCATTGATTTTACCTTTTTGAAAAAACCGGCGTTTCGACTGCAGGGTCGGAAGGGAGAAGACCGGCGGGCCAATCGTCTTGACTTGCACGGGAAAACTTCCTATGGATGAAAGCCTTTGAAAACAAAGCGGCACGATCCCGAAACGATGATTGTCGGGTATCGGAATTCGGGGTCGATGGAAATGAAAAAGGCCTCTTTTTTAGCAGGTTTCAACAAGGTTTCCCAGACGGTTTCCCTGCCGGGGTACTTGTGCCCCTGTGGTTTCCGGGCACCCTGGGAGCCGTTGAGAAGCCGGAAAGAAAAACACACCGGAACCTTTGATGAAAGAAACGATAAAGTCCCTGATCTTTTCGGCGGCTCAAAAAGCCCACGAAAAGGGGAGCCTGCCCAGCCCTGACTTTCCCGAGGTGATCCTGGAAGTCCCCAAGATTGAAAACCACGGCGATTTTTCCACCAATTTCGCCCTGGTGTCCGCCGCGGTCCAGAAAATATCCCCCCAAAAAATCGCCCAGGCGGTGGTGGAGAGCCTAAAAGACGATGGGAAGCTCATCGAGCGCGTGGAGGTTGCCGGCCCAGGTTTCATTAATTTTTACCTGTTTCCTTCGGCCTGGCACCGCGTGCTGGAGAAGGTCCTCGGCCGGGGCGGTCGGTACGGCGCCGCGGACCTGGGCAAGGGGAGACGGATCCAGGTGGAGTACGTCAGCTCCAATCCCACGGGACCCCTCCATGTGGGGCACGGCCGGGGGGCTGCCGTCGGGGACAGCGTGGCGAACCTGCTCGCCTTTTGCGGATACGACGTCCAGAGGGAATACTACGTCAACGATTCCGGGCGGCAGATCCAGACTCTGGGACAATCCGTCTATCTGAGGCTCAAGGATCTTTCGGGGAATGCGGAGCCGTTTCCTTCGGAGTGCTATCAGGGGGATTATATCCGGGATCTGGCCAGGGAGATCCTGCAGTCCCGGGGCGGAAACACCGAGTCGGCGTCGGACAGCACCGGCATCCCCGAGTGCGCCCGGTATGCGGCAAAAAAGATCACGGCAGGGATGCGGGAAGACCTGGTTCGGTTCGGCGTGACCTTTGACCGGTGGTTCAGCGAGCAAAGCCTGTATGATGCGGGGAAGGTGGACCGGACGCTCTCTGAGCTCAAAGCAAAAGACATTGCCTATGAGAAGGACGGCGCCCTGTGGTTTCGGACCAGCGCCTACGGTGACGAAAAGGACCGGGTGGTGGTTCGCAAAGGCGGATCGCCCACCTATTTCGCCTCTGACATCGCCTACCACCGGGACAAGTTCGAACGCGGTTTCGACCAGGTGATCGACGTCTGGGGTGCCGACCATCACGGCTACATCCCGCGCATGGAAGCCGCGGTGGAAGCCCTGGGGTATTCGAAAAAGCGGTTTAAAGTCATCCTGGTCCAATTGGTGAACCTGCTCAGGGGCGGAGTACCGGTGGCCATGTCCACGCGGGCGGGTGAGTTCGTCACGCTTCGCGACGTCATCGGCGAAGTGGGAAAAGATGCCGCACGCTTCCTCTTCCTCACCCGTCACCACGAAAGCCCGCTGGATTTCGATCTGGAGCTGGCCAAGAAGCAGTCCAACGAGAACCCGGTCTACTATGTTCAATACGTCCACGCCCGGATCTCCAGCATCCTCAGGAAAAAGGAGGAACGCGGGCTGGAGGAAATTTCCTTCGCGCCGGAGTCGGTGTCTTGCCTGTTGGCCCGAGAAGAGATCCATCTCCTCAAGGCCCTCTCCGGCTATCCGGAAGTGATCCGGCAGAGCGCCATGTTCATGGAACCCCACAGGATCACTTTCTACCTGATGGACCTGGCATCCCTTTTTCATGCTTTTTACAATCGGCACCGGGTTTTGACCGATGACCCGGTCCTAACCCGCGCCAGAGTCTGCCTGGTTCTTGCCGTGAAAGAAGTGATCCAAAACGGCCTGAAGCTGCTGGGCGTATCGGCTCCGGAAAAGATGTAGACAGGACATGGCCGGCGGTGACAGAAGCAGGACGGAGCCTTCCCCCGGCCGTGCTGCGAAAACCGGACGCCTGATGTGGGCCGTGGCGGTCACTTTCGTGTCGGCGTGGATGTTCTTTCTCGGCGTTCTGGTGGGCAGGGGAACCGCGCCGATTCGATACGATCTTCAGGAGTTGAAGAAACAGCTGGCCCAGGCCAAAGCGTCCCTGTTCGAAGACCAGGTCAGACGCTACAAGATCCCGGCCGAGTCCCAGGAAGCGCCTTCGGATTTGAGCTTTTACGACGCGCTTCGGGAAACGAGGAAGTCTCCGGGGATGAAGCGGGAGACGAGGCAACCCCAAAAAACCGAAGCCCCGGTGAAGCCGTCTGAACCCGTAGGCAAGGCCCCGACCGCCTCCGTTGGGGAAAACGGCGCAAAGGATTCAGGAGGTCAGGGACCCCAGCCGGCTCCCGTCCCGGAGGCGACGGGAAAGCCGCTGACGCTTCAAGTGGCTTCCTTCCCGAGTCCGGCCGACGCTCGGAAGCTGGCCGAGGATTTGAAGAAGCGGGGATTTCCCGCCTACCTGCAACCCGTGATGATACCCGGCAAGGGTGTCTGGTACCGAGTCCGGGTCGGATTTTTCGAAAGCCAGGAGAAGGCTTCGAACCTGATGGATCAGCTGAGGCGGGAGCGCTTCCAGCCCATCGTCGTCAACCGGAATACCCAGTGAGGAAACCATGAATATCACCCGCGAAGAGGTCCTGCAGATAGCCGAACTCGCCCGTCTCGATCTGGAGGACGAGATTGTAGGCCGCATGGGTGCGCAGATCGGAGAGGTTCTGGGATATGTGGCCCAATTGAACCGCGTGGATACGACGGACATCTCCCCGACCTCCCACGCCCTTTTTCTGACCAACGCCTTCAGGGAAGATGAAGAAGCCGCGCCTCTCGACAGAAAACTCGCCCTTTCCAACGCCCCGAAAACCGATGGCGGAGACTTCATCGTCCCGAAAGTCATCCAGGGATAGGAAAGAAAGCGATGGACCTCCACGTTCTCACCATACAAAAGGCCCGAAGCCTCCTGAAGGACAAGAAAATCACATCGGTGGAACTGACCCGGTCGGTGATGGACCGGATCCGCGGTATCGAAGACCGACTGGGCGCCTTTGTCACCCTCTGTAAGGCCTCCGCCATGGAGCAGGCACGGGAAGCGGACCGGCGGATCGCTTCGGGAGATCCTTCCCCGCTGGCGGGAATCCCCTTGGCCGTCAAGGATGTCTTGTGCACAAAGGGAATCCGCACCACCTGCGGCTCCAAGATCCTGGAACGTTTCATCCCCCCGTACGATGCCACGGTGATCCGACGGCTCAAGGAAGCCGGTGCGGTTCTCGTCGGGAAGACGAACATGGACGAGTTCGCCATGGGATCCTCCACCGAGTACTCGGCGTTCAAGATCACGTGCAATCCCTGGGACCTGTCCCGGACTCCGGGGGGTTCCAGCGGGGGATCTGCAGCCGCCGTGGCTGCGGACCTGTGCCTGGGAGCCGTCGGGTCCGACACAGGGGGCTCCATCCGCCAACCTGCCTCGCACTGCGGGGTGGTGGGGATGAAGCCCACCTATGGAAGGGTGTCCCGGTTCGGTCTGGTGGCCTTTGCCTCTTCTCTGGATCAGGTGGGTCCCATCACCAAGTGCGTCTATGACAATGCCCTGATAATGAACGTCATCGCCGGGCACGATCCAAAAGATTCCACCTCGGCTCCGGCCCCGGCGCCGGATTACACCCGGGCTTTCGAGGAAGGGATCGAGGGAGTCACCGTTGGAGTTCCCGTGGAATATCGCGCCCTGGAAGGCATGGATGCGGAGGTGTCCGAAGCCGTTTCCGCAGCCGTTGAGACCTTGAAGCGCCTGGGTGTTCGATGCGTGGATGTCTCCCTCCCCCACACCCGGTACGCGGTGGCCGCTTACTATGTGATTGCCCCTTGCGAGGCCAGTTCCAACCTGGCCCGGTATGACGGGGTAAAATACGGACTGCGGGACGCATCGGCCGCCGAACTGGGTGACATGTACCGAAAAACCCGGAGCAAGGGCTTCGGCCGGGAGGTTCAACGTCGGATCCTCATCGGCACTTACTGCCTGTCCGCCGGATATTATGACGCTTATTACAAAAAAGCGTCCCAGGTCCGGACTCTGATCATCCAGGATTTCAAGAAGGCCTTCGAGTCCTGCAGCCTTCTCCTTTCCCCCGTGGCACCGACTCCGGCGTTTTCCATCGGCGAAAAGGTCGAAGACCCCCTCACCATGTATCTTTCCGATGTCTTCACCCTGTCCGCCAATCTGGCCGGCATTCCGGGGATTTCCGTCCCGTGCGGGTTTTCGAAAAACGGGCTTCCCATCGGGCTTCAGCTGATGGGCAACCATTTCGACGAAAGCCTCCTGTACCGCATGGCGTATCATTTCGAAAAGGCCACCGATTTCCATTTGAAAAAACCGTCACTGTAAGAGGAACCGTCATGTCCATCCAACCGCAAGGCGAAGACGTCAGGAAAGCGGTCAAGTGGGTCCTGGAGGAGGCTTCCTTCCATCCGGAAAAGGCCGTTGGGGACCTGGTCCGCGACGCATGCTTGAAATTCGACCTGTCTCCCATTGAAGCCGAATTTTTAACCAAAACCCTGCTGGAAAAGAAAAAGGAAAAAGATTAGGTTTCGGGTCGATCCCGGCGGGAATGGGTTTTCGTCCGGACACGGAGGACAAGTGCAAAAGATTCGGATCCTTCCGGAGTTCGTCTCCAACAAGATCGCCGCGGGAGAGGTGGTGGAGCGGCCTGCCTCGGTGGTCAAAGAGCTCATGGAAAACGCCCTGGACGCGGGCGGTTCCCTTGTGCGCGTGGAGGTGGAAAAAGGAGGGCGCACCCTCATCCGCGTGTCGGACAACGGGTGCGGGATGGGAAGGGACGATGCTCTCCTGGCCCTGGAGCGCTACGCCACCAGCAAGATCCTCACCGACAAGGATCTTTTCTCCATCAAGACCCTCGGTTTCCGCGGCGAGGCGCTCCCCAGCATCGCAGCGGTTTCCCGACTCACCCTTGTGACCTGCGAGGATCCGGGCCAACCGGGAACCGAGATCCGGGTCGAAGGGGGAAAAATCCTCCGGGTGAGCCGAGCCGGTGCCCCCGCCGGGACCCTGGTTGCGGTGGAGGACCTCTTCTTCAACACGCCTGCCCGTCGGAAATTCCTCAAGAGCGTCTCCACGGAAATGGGTCATATCGCGGATGTCTTCGACCGGATCGCTCTGGGATGGCCCCAGATGGATTTTGAACTGATCCACAACAGCAAAACCATGCGCCGATTTTCACCCGAAACCCAAACCGCCCAGCGTGCTGCGGAAATTTTAGGGGTCGGCCTCTCCGGGCGCCTCGAGGAGATCCGACATGCCGCCGGGGAGATCGTCATCGAGGGCTGGGTCGTTTCCCCGGAACAGACACGCAGCACGAGCCGGTGGATTTTCATCTATGTCAACGGCCGGTTCGTCCGGGATCGGATCCTCCAGCACGCCCTCATGGAAGGATTCCGGGGAAGGCTGGTGAAAGGGGCGTTCCCGCTGGCGATCCTCAAGATTCGGATTCCGGAAGACCAGGTGGACGTCAACGTGCACCCGACCAAGCATGAAGTCCGCTTCACGCGGCAGCAGTGGGTCCACGATCAGGCGGTCGCAGCGGTGGCCAGGGCCCTCGGGGCGGCCAGGTCGTTTTCTTGGATGCCGAAAAGCCGTGTGGACACACAAGAAGCCCGGATCCTGGAAAACCCTGCTTTCTATGAATCCCGCCCCCCGACGGCCCGCCTGGAACCGCTGAAGACCCAGGAGAAACAGGCGCCCCTGTGGGAGGCCCCGGAGACCGATTTCCTGAGGGTCATCGGCCAGTTCCGCCAGATCTACATCGTGTGCGAATCCAAAGAGGGGCTTCTCTTGATCGACCAGCACGCGGCCCATGAACGGGTGGTCTTCGAACAGCTGAAGCGAGAAGAGCGACCCCCTTCCCAGCGCCTCCTCGTCCCGGAAACCCTGGAGCTGGGGTTCAGGGAGGCGCGGGCGCTCGAGAAACTCCTTCCGGCCCTCAATGCCTTGGGGATGGAGATCGAGCTTTTCGGGGAAAAGGCCTTCGTCGTCAAGTCGGCCCCCTCGGTCTTGGCCCAAAAGCCGCTGTCACCGATCATCCGGGAGCTGGCGGAGAAGGCTGTCGAGACGGGCGTATCAGGATCCTTGGAGGAGGCCGTCGATCACTGCCTGTCCGTGGTCGCCTGCCATGCGGCGGTTCGGGCCGGGCAGGGCCTGTCCAGGGAAGCCATGGCATCGATCATCGAAAAGCTTCACGCCTGTGAAAACCCCGCGCACTGCCCCCACGGCCGTCCCACTTTTATTCAGTGGACCGACGCCTTCCTGGAAAAAGCCTTCTTCCGGAGCCTCTGAGACAGCCGGCCAAATCCGATGCCAGTCCGTTTGGGCTTTTCTTAAAGGTGTTTGCGCCCCCATGGGGACCCCGGAAAAATTAAAGATAGATTTTCGAAGGACTCATCGGCTTTTCGGAGCGGGTTGAGGGGGGGATGGAGACGTCGTCGGGTCGTTTTGCAGCTTGAAAGTGATGGCTTGCACCAGGTCCTGGCGCCCACGACGGGCCAGCAGGGGCAGAAGTTCCCGGTAAAAAGGGGCCCGCTCCCGGATACGGATGCTGAAGGCGGAAAAATATTCCGGGGTGATATCGTCCTCCGCAAATGCCCGGGTCTTTTGCAGCACGCCGAGGGCGACCAGCGCCAGCATGGTCCGCACGCACTTCTCGCATCGCCCGCAATTGAGACGGTCCGGCACGTTGGCCAAGCAAACCCTCAAATTCTGGAAGGCAGCGTCCCATTGCAGGACTTGCCGGATTTTTTCGATGCGCGAAAGCTCCAAATCCCGATGTAGAATGCGCATCTCATGGCTGGAGTAGAAGGGGTCCAGGAGAGGATGGGAACCGCACGGGTGAAGGTGAGGAAGGTCGTAGGAAGACGCGATCTGGCAATTCCGCACGCGGCTCGAAAAGGCGTGGCCGACAGCCGCCAGCACGGCTCCAAAGAACCGGTTGAGCCAGAGGTCCCGGTCGTCGCATAGATGCCGGAAGTTCGTCCAGACCGGGATGAGGTCCAGCCGCGCATCCCGGGCCACGGGTTTCAGCGACTCGAGGGCACGATGGAAAACCGGGTATTTCATCCCCCTTCTGACGACTCCCCCGATGTCGAATCCATGCACCACGAGGCCGTCTTGGATGGCGTCGGGGTGGTCGAAAGGGTGGGTGCGGCGGCTGATCTGCAGGGCGGCCAGGGAGTCGATCCCGCCGGAAAGAAAGAGGGCGGTCCGGCGGCTTTGACGGCGGTGACGAGGACGGCGTCGCGCGTGGGCTTCAATGACCAAAGGGCGCCAGGTGTCTTTGGACCAAAAGGAGAGCACGGCCATGGCCGTCTTCAGTCCCTCCATCAGGGTGGGGCAGATCTTACGGTTCAAGGCGATGCGGCGTTCGCCGAAATGAAGCGCCGGAACGAGGCATCCCACCAAAAACGAATGGGGTTCGGCGCGTAAGTCCGAAGCAAAGTCCGCACTCGTCTCGATGAAGACCTCGCGACGGGGCTGGTCGCAGTCTTCCCAACAGACGGTTGCCGCCGCTTTGACCCTGCCTCCGTCTTGGGTCATCCTGAAGTCGGCGAGTCTCAATCCTTTACCCTTTCCCTTTTTCAGAGGTCTGGAACCGGGTCCACAGGTAGCGCACCATCGCTCCGGCGATATCCAGGCCGGTGGCGGCTTCCAGGCCGCGGAATCCCGGAGAATAATTCACTTCCACCACCAAAGGACCCTGCTTCTTGTCGAGAAGGATGTCCACGCCGGAAATCTCCAGATCGAGGGCCTTGGCAGCCCGGAGGGCCAGGTTCAGGATCCCGGGTTCCGGTGCGACGGGGCGGCTTTTTCCGGACAGATGGAAATTTCCCCGGAAATCCCCGGGATTGGGTGAAAATTCCGCGGCCCCGGCGGCTTGGTTTCCAAGGGTGATCACCCGCACGTCCCTCCGGCCTTCCGGGGGAATGAAGCGCTGCACCAGCAGACCGGTCCTCCGGTCAAGGCGCTCTCCTGTCGCCATCAACTGGTCCCTGTCTTTCACCAGCTCTACGCCGGTTCCCTGGCGGCTGCTCACGGGTTTGACCACCACCGGAAAGCCTCCCAACCGAGAGACCGCGAAAGGAAGACCCTCCGCCGCGTTGACGAGGAGGGTGTCGGGGACCGGGAGGCTTTCGGCTTGCAGGGCCTGCAAGGAGAGAAACTTGTCTTTGGTTTTTCGGATGGCGTCCATTCCGTTGACCACCGGAATTCCCATGAGGCCGAAATGTCGGATCAGGGAGAGACAGGCGTCTCCCAAGGTTGCACCCTGCCGGGGCAAGACGATATCCGGCATCTCGGTGTCGTCGGGGATGATACCGAAAGACCCTTTCCCGAGAAAGGGCCACGTGCGGTAAGGGTGAATCAGAGTCGCCCGATGACCCTGCTCCTGAGCGGCCTCGCACAGCCTGAAGTTGGGGGGGTAGTCCGGGCCCCTCACCGTGATGATGCCGATGTTCATTCGTCGAGCATTCCTTCGGGTACCCGAGATGCCCACCGTCTTTCCGGATTTTTGACTGAAAAAGGTTCCCACCTTTCGGGTGCGGTTTCGGAGGGCCATCTTCTGGGTGGCGAGGTTGTCCTCGCCGATGATGGAAAAAAGCTTCCTGTTTCCGATTCTGGCGGTAAGCCCCTCCAGAAGCTTCGTCCCGATGCCCAGACCCCGGTATTCCGGACGCACCGAGGTGTATCCTCTTTCCAGGTACCCGGCAAGGTCGAAGCCCGTCCTTTCGCTGAGGCTTTTCAGGTATTCTTCCCTCGGGTTTTTCAGGCTCGAGTTGCCCACGAGGACGCCTTCTTCTTCCGCGTACCCCACCAGGAAAGCCCGCTCCAGGTTAAAGCGGACCCACCGGGTGTCGACGGAGCCCCCCGCCTCCACCATCCGGCAGATTGTATCCAGGTGCCCGGGCGGCAGGGCGTCGGGTTTGACGAACTGAGTGGAGATTCCATCCCCTAAGGTAAAAACGGACCCATCGTTTCTGACGCGCCACCGCAGGACCTTCTTCGCGCCGTGTTTTATGAGATACAATAAAAGGTGAACGGGATCGGACAGGAAGTGCCAAAAGGGCGTTCCAGGCAGGGGGGCGATACGGTCATAGGCGTTGGGCAGATCCCTTAAAGGTGCGGCGCCCACGGCAAGGTCCTCCGGAAAGGGACCGCCCCAGGAATGGGCGAGATTGGGATTGGCGGCGATGAAATCGAGCAGGGCATGCGGAGGCGCTTCCCGACCTTGGACCTCAAGATGGTTCCAGATCCCGGCGGCGGCGGCAGGATAAAGCGTTTTTCCGATCTCTTTTTGCAGGGCCGGTGATCGGCTCCACAAGATGAGTTTCACCCCCGCCAGGGCAGACTCCGGAAAAAAACTCGGCGGGATCTTCTCGTCCAAGCGCAGGCGAAGCCCAAAGCCCAGGGAGGACCCGGTATCGGGAGACGGTAAAAAAAGCTCCCGGGAAAAGAGGGAGGAATCGGCTTCAAAAAGCAGGGCGCCTTTGACACTCCACCGATAAAGGTCGTTGAGGATCGGTTTCAGGTTCGGGATGCCGGAAAAACCTCTCAAATCAAGGACGGTTTCCGGTGCGCTGTAGCGCGCAAGAGGGAAGCGGTGGAGATCCGGAAGGCCCCTGGTGATCTTCAGCGGCAGTTTGTCGAGTTCGGATACCCGATCGGACAAGGATGCAAGGGCATCGAGACTGATGATCGCGTCGCTATCGGGGCCGGCGGGGGCCTGAACCCGGGGCCCGCATATCAGAAAGGCCGGAAGGCCTTTTTGGGAAGATCGTGCGAACCGGAGCATCTGAAGGCCTGACGCCAACTGCCGGGGGATCTGCGCCATAAAAATCAACAGTTTGGGTTTTGCCGTTTCGATCCGGTGTGCGAGTCGGTCTTGGAAATCGGTGGCAGTTCCGGGTGCCTCCCGGCAAAATTCCGCCTGCCGGCGTAAGGAGTGGATCGTGTCAACGAAGGCTTCAGGCCGGTAGAAAGTCGGGGTGCAAAGCGCTTTTCCGTTTTCCGGAATCACAGCGGGAAAAGGATCGCCGCCGCACTTGGCGATGTCCGAAACCCCCAAGGGATCTGACCTGCCGAGGCGGTCGAAGAAATCAAGATTGGCGTCGTAAAAAAAAAGCCTAAAGCCGGAAGCGGAAAAGACGGCGGCGAGGTGCAGGGCCATCCAAGAGGGTGCCGAAGGACTCAGGCAAGGGGTCTGGACCAGAAAAACCCGAAATGGGCGGGAAGTCGGCATAGGCAAAGTCGATGGCAGTTGAAGGCCGGATGGGCCCTGAGCGTCTCCAATAGAAAAATCCGCGGAAGGTGTCAACACGCAATCCTTTGGCTCTCATCCCGGCAAAAGAAGAAAAACAGGCCAGATTTCCGGCTGTCGCAGGCAAACCCTGTTGGATTCAGAGGCGCCTTTGTGATATGAAAAGCCATCGCTTTAAAATCAACAGTCTCCGAGGTACGCCTTTCAGAGAGGATAAGGCCATGAGTCCGGGGAGGCTATTTCCCCTGTTCTCCGATGGAGAGGATCCCGACAGCGTCAGAAGGGTCCTGATCCGGGGGGTTTTTTGGCGGATCCTTGTCATCGAAGGGATCCTGCTGGTGTGGTCCCTCCTGTACAGCTTTTTCACCGGGCAGTATGAATCCCCCGCCGAACTCTTCTGGTACGCCGTCCGGATCCTTGTGCTGGTGGGCATCATCGTCTTTTTCGTCGTGGTGACCTTCCGGAACTTCTTGACCCAAAAGATCATCCGGCCCCTGGAAGCCATCGTGGAGGCCAATCGCCGGGTCAATGAAGGGGAGGTTTCCGCCAAACAAATTCTCCTTCCCCAAGGCACGCCCAAGGAAATCCGGGAAATCTCATCCACCCGGACCCGGATGCTCGAGGAAATCATCCGGGTCTCCGAGGAGCGCCTCCGGCTGGTCAAATTGATCCGGGAAACCTTCGGTCGTTACCTTTCCAAAAAAGTTGTGGACGAGATCCTCGAATCCCCGGAAGGCCAAAAAATCGGGGGGCGACGCCAGGAGGTGACGATTCTCATGTCGGATCTGCGGGGATTCACGGGCATGTCGGAAACGCGGGATCCCGAGGCTCTGGTCCGGCTTCTGAATCGATACCTGAGGCGCATGTCCGAGGTCATTTTGAACTACGACGGTATCATCGACGAGTTCATCGGGGATTCGATTTTAGCCGTCTTCGGCATTCCCGAGAGACGGGACGACGATGCGCTCCGGGCCGTGGCGTGCGGGATCGCCATGCAAAACGCTCTTGGAGTCTTAAACGAAGAAATCGTCGGGGAAGAAAACCCGCCCCTGGAAATGGGGATCGGGATCAACACCGGACCCGTCGTCGTCGGGAACATCGGCTCGGAAATGCGCATGAAGTACGGGATCGTAGGGGCTGCGGTGAACGTCACCTCCCGCATCGAGTCCAACGCCACGGGCGGCCAGGTCCTCATCGGAGAGACTACCTATGGGAGCGTGAAAGGCTCGGTCACGGTGGAAGCGGCACAGACCGTGATGATGAAGGGAGTGAAGCAGCCCTTGGTGTATTTTCCGGTATTGGAGACAGGGCCGCCGCACCCCATGAAATTGAGGCCGCAAACCGACGGCAAAGAGGGGGTTTCCATCTCGCTTCCCTTCCGCCTGTGGCCGGTGGAAAAAAAGCGGGTCCTGGACGAGGAGATCCAGGGCGAGACGCTGACTTTAGGCGAGCACACCTTCACGGCCAAGCTGGAAAAACCCGTCGACTCCCTTTCGGACATCAAATTGAGATTCGATTTCTGTCTGGAGGCCCACTGTTTCGAGGACATCTATGCCAAGGTGATCGACATCGACACGAAAAGGAAAGAACCCATCGCGCGGCTCCGGATCACGGCCATTCAACCCTCTGACAAGGCTCTGTTGGCGCGCTGGGTGAAGGAGGGGTCCCTGTGAGCGTTTACAATTTTCATGCAGAATGCGGGATAAAAAAGCTGCTTTTTGGCGGAAACCGGAGGCTCGCGCTTCTCGGTGTGGCTTTTGTCCTTCTTTTCGCCGTTGCCACGGAGGCAGGGCCGGAAAAGCTGTACCGCAATCCCCTGGGAATGGAATTTGTTTATATCGAGGCGGGGGTCTTCACCATGGGAAGCCCTCCCGGTGAAGCGAGGCGCGCAGCCAGTGAAACGGCGCACCCGGTGCAGATCTCCGAGCCATTTTACCTGATGACCACCGAGGTCACCCTGGAGCAGTGGTGGGCGGTGATGGGGAAGCGCTGGATCGGACGACGCAAAGGAACCCCGGACATGCCGGTCATCCGGGTGTCCTGGTATGACTGTATCCGCTTCGTCAACCGGCTCAATGAAACCTACCCCGGCGCCTACCGGCTTCCCACGGAAGCCCAGTGGGAGTACGCCAGCCGGGCCGGAAGCACCACCGCCTTCGCCTGGGGCGACGCTGTCTTCTGCGAGAAGGCCATGTTCGGCAACAACCCTTCCAAATCACCGGAATGCGTTAAACTCAACCAGGCCAGGGGATTTTCCCCGAAGCGACCGGCCCCTGTGAAAAGCTATCCCCCCAACGCCTGGGGCCTTTTCGACATGCACGGCAATGTCTGGGAGTGGTGCCAGGACTGGTACGGGGAATACCCTCAGGGTGTGGTGAGGGATCCCCAAGGGCCGGATTCCGGAGTCGGAAAAATCCGCCGGGGAGGGAGTTTTTTCGGTCCGGCCGAGCTGTGCCGTTCCGCCAATCGCGCGTATTCCCATCCCGCGGGCCGGCTGGACACCACCGGATTCAGGCTCGTCTGGAACCCGAAAGGGGAAAAGACCCGGCAACCCGATGAACCCCCCCCGGCCTGGCATGAGGAGCTGGACGGACCCTGAAAAGGCGTGGGAAAAGTCGATGAAGCGACTGCTGAGCCGATGGCTGAAGATCTACGAGGAGGAGATCGGCCTTTTCCTGTGGACCGTGGCGCTGCTTTTCTTGGTCCGCAGTTCGGGGATGATCCTCAATAACTACGCGGAAACCGCCTTTCTCAAGCGATACGGGGTCGAGTACTTTCCCATCGTCAATATGATCAATGCCTTTGCCACCTTTGCGGTGATGGGAGTCCTGACGGCGCTCATGACCCGCTTCAAGGACGCCAGGCTTCTGTCGTATCTTTTCGTGTTCTGCGGGATATCGGTGTCGGGCATCAGGCTCCTGATTCCTCTGGACATCGATCTCATCTACCCGATCCTGTTCATGCTGAAGGCCCAATACGAGGTGCTGCAGGCACTTCTATTCTGGAACCTGGCCAACGATCTGTTCAACACCCGGCAGTCCAAACGCCTGTTTCCCCTGGTCACGGCAGGCGGCGTCATCGGCCTGATCCTGAGCAGCTTCGGCACGCCCTTCTTGGCCGCTACGTTTACCTTCGACAACCTGCTTCTGGCCTACTTGGGGCTGTGCCTTTTGGGTGCCCTCGTGGTCCACGGGATGCGCGGGCGCTTTCCCGTCCTGTTGGTGGCGCAGCACGAGGTCAAAAAGGGAAAGAAAAGGGGAGCAATCTTGGAGGAAATCAAAAATGTGCTTCCCCTGATGAAGGAATCCACCCTCTTGAAGGTGCTCATCGCCTTGACTTTGATGCCCAACGTGGTGATCCCCATTATGAACTACCAGTTCAATTTCGCGGTCAACGAGCAGTTTGCCACGGAAGGGGCCTTGATCCAGTTTTTCGGGTATTTCAGGGGATTCCTCAACATCATCAACCTGATCATCCTCCTGTTCGTGGGAAGGATCTACGGCCGGTGGGGTCTTCCCGTGGCGCTCATGTTCCATCCCTTTAACTATCTGCTGGCTTTCATGGCGTTTGTGCTGCGCTTCGACGTGGTTTCAGCCATGTACGCCCGCATGTCCACCAACATCCTCAGGACCACCATCAACATCCCTGCCCACGCCGTCCTCATGGGGCTTTTCCCCGAATCCTACCGGCCCCTGGTCAGGCCGTTTTTAAGGGGAACCGTGGTGCGAATCGGCCTGTTCGTGGGTTCCGGTTTGATCCTGCTTTCCGGGCCCCTGTTCCACCCCCGGTATCTTTCCCTGGTGGCGCTGCCTTTCGTTATCGGATGGTGCGTGGCGCCCTTTGTGTTGAAGAGGCGCTATGCAGACATCCTCCTGGACCTGGTGGCTAAAAATGTCCTGGACTTGAAAGCCATGGAGGAAAGCGACGTCAGGGGGCTGTTTCGGGAAAAGCGTATGCGTCGCCAGCTCGCCCGATCCTTCCTGTCCGCAACGGGCCAGGGTTCCCTCTGGTACGGACGGCTTATCAAGACCATTTTCCCGGAGGAACTGGACGAATTGGTGTTGAAGAAGATCGAAAATGCAGACGAGGACACGAAAATCGGACTTTTGGGTTTTTTATCCCCCCGAGCCGGGCCTTTGGCGGAAACGGTGGTCACGAAGCTGTATCGCCCTCACGATTTCCCCCTGAATGAGGCCCTCGTCCGGGCGGCGGTAAGAATGGACGATGGGAGGTTTACGCTTTTTCTGAAAGAAGTCTGGAACACCGCAACGGACCTGGGTGTCAAAGCCCATGCCCTGGGTGGACTGTACCGTCGTTTCCCGGAAGAACACCGGGCCGCCATCGATGCCTGGCTTTCTTCGAATGACCTTTCGATTCGAAAAGCCGGCGTGATCGCCGCCGGGGCATCGAGAGAGCAAGTCTTTTCAAGCGTTCTCACAGCGCTTCTTGAAAGGGAAGAAAACGCCTCTTTGATCCCCGACCTCCTCAAGGGACTCAAGAGCCTGGAATTCCCGGGATTGAATCGGCTGGCCCGCCATCATCTGGCAAACCCTTCCGAGACGATCCGAGCGGCGGCGCTGGAGGTGATGGAAATCAGCGAAGACGAAATCCTCAAGCAGGTCGTTTCCCTGCTGGGGGATCCTTCCGACGAAATCCATACCCTGGCCAAAGAAAAGATCGCCGCGGCGCCGCGCTTCAACGGGACGCTGCTTGTCGAGTCTTTGAGCCTGTCCCGGCGCAAAATCCGGGAAGGCCTTTTCGACCTCTTGCAGAGGCTCAACATCAAGGGGATCGATACCTTCCGATTCGTCCGCGGCCAGGTGGAGGTGGGTTACCGGAACCTTACAGAAGCCGAAAGTCTTCGTCGGTTTGCCGAAAGTCCGGGGAAGGAGCTGCTGATCCGGCATCTGGACCAGGAAAAAAACGTACGCCTTCAAAACAGCCTGCGGGTGCTTGCGTTGCAGGATCCCACCGGAAGGATGAAAATCCTGGTCCGCGGAGTCTTTTCCTCAGATGCCCGGCAGCGAAACAACAGCCTGGAGGCCCTGGAAGACGTCCTGGATGCCTCCCTGTCGAAAATCACGCTCCCCCTCCTGGAAGACACCGATTTTTCCCAGCGCTTGGCCGCAGGCCGGAAACATTTTTCCCTGCAGCAATTCGGCTCGGATCCCTGGGATTTGCTTGCACATCTGTTGAGCAAGCAGGATTGGGTGACGGTCGTTTTGACGTTATACTTGATTGGAAGCCTGCCTCCGGAAGACAGGGGTCGGAAGATCGTTGAGGCCCATGCCGCTTCGCAAAACCCCCGCATCCGGGAGATGGCAGACGTCGTTTTGAGCCGTCTGGGTGAAAACCACGACGATAAGGAAGGCACGATGGACACAAAAATCACCATTCCGGACAAAATCCTGCATCTCAAAGGGATCGAGATTTTCGAAGGCCTCTCCGTCAGCGAACTCGCAGCCGTGGCTTCGGTGACAGAGGAGGCAGCATTTTCTGCAGGGGAAAGGGTTATCGAAGAGGGTGGGCCGGGAGACACCATGTACATGATCATCGAGGGAGAGGTGTCCATCCTCAAAGATGCCGGAAAAGAGACCGAGTTCGAACTGGACCGGATCAGACAGGGGGATTATTTCGGAGAAATGGCCCTGTTCGAAGACCTGGTGCGCTCGGCCACGGTGAAAACGAAAAGGCCCTCCCGCTTCCTTGTTCTGCACAAAGAGGAGTTCAAGGAGATCGTGAGAGAATATCCCGAGATCGCCCTTCACATCTGCAAGGTTCTCAGCAGCCGCCTCCGGAAGCTCCATGAACGGGTGAAGGTATGACGCCTGAAACGAAGAAGGAGTTGATCCGATGGCCAAGATGCATTAAAAGGACCGAAAACCTTTTTTAAAGCCGCCGCCAGGGGGAATAATGAAAATTGCCTTCTTGATGGATCGTCTGGAATCCATTCGTCCCATCAACGAAACCACCAGTTATCTCATGTATGAGTGCAACGAGCGGGGGCACACGGTCTATTTCCTGGAGCCCCACGATGTCTACATCCGGAACGATGAGGTGGTGGCCCGGATGCGGAACATCACCGTTTCCAAGGGCCTTTCCATGAAGCAGTACTGGCGTGAACTCATCAGCTGCCTGAAAAAGGACGATCTTATCTTTGAGACGGTGTGCGAGCTGGATGCCCTTTTCTTGAGAAAAAACCCCCCCCTTAATTACCAGGTGATGGAATTCCTACAGCCGGTAAGCCACCAGATCTTCGTGATCAACAGCATCCTGGGCCAGATCATGGGTAACAGCAAGCTCTACACCCTCAATTTCCCGGACATCATCCCCGAGACCCACGTTTCCCGGGATCCGGTCCGCCTCAAAAAAATCATCGATGAATTCGGGGGCGCCATGGTGGTCAAGCCTCTGGCGCGGTTCGGGGGCGAAGGGGTGATCAAGGTGAGCGACCGGGACCGGGAAAACCTCAACTCCCTGATCCATTACTATATCCGTGCCTACAAGGACTACCCCGAACGGGAACCCATCATGGTTCAGGAATACCTGGAGGAGGTCAAGGAAAAAGGGGACGTCCGGATCCTTCTGCTCAACGGCGAAATCCTGGGGGCCATGCGGCGGATGCCTAAAAAAGGGGATTTCAGGACCAACATTCACGCGGGCGCCAAGGCCTACCGCCACGAGATCACGCCGAGGGAGAGGCAGATCTGCCGGGCCATCAAGGACAAACTCATCGCCGAAGGCCTTTATTTCGTGGGCATCGACGTGATCGCGGGCAAGCTGGTGGAGATCAACTGCGTGAGCCCGGGCGGCATCCCACGGATCAACCGGTTGAACAAGGTCCGCCTGGAAGCGGACGTGATCGATTTTATCGAAGACAAGGTCAAAGCGCTCAGAACAAAAAGTCGAAACCGGAACCGGAAGGAAACGAAATGGGCTCAAAAGCCAAGAAGTTCGTATTTACCGTTGCATTAGCCTCCGGGCTTTTCTGGGTTGCAGGGGCGGGCGCTTCCCAAGCGCCTTTCATCAAGGTGGGGCTCTCGCAAGAACCCAAGACGCTGAACATCTGGCTGGCGAGCGACCGGTGGTCCCTCTCGGTGCTCTCCGAAATCTACCAGGGCCTCATCGCGAGGGACCCGGAAACCCTCGACTTGATTCCCTGGCTGGCACAGCGGATGCCGGAGTACGATCCGGCAACGGTAAGCTATACGGTGACCCTTCGAAACGCCAAATGGTCCGACGGATCCGATTTGACCGCCGAAGATGTGGCCTTTACCGGAAACCTCATCAAGGAATTCAAGATCCCTCGGCATTTCGACCGATGGAGCTTCGTCAAGGCCATTGAAATTGTGGATCCCAAGACCGTGCGATTCGTTCTGGAAGAGCCGATGGCCGTTTTCTTGTCCCGGACGCTCACCACGCCCATCGTCTCCAAGAAGGAGTGGGAACCGGTGGTGCAAAAAGCACGCGGCGCTGAAAAACCCCTGGCGGCTTTGCTGAACCACTCGGTGGAAAGCCCCATCGGAAACGGGCCGTTTTCCCTCAAGGAATGGAAGCAGGGCGCCTATCTCTTCGTGACCCCGAACCCCCACTTCTTCGCAAAAGGGCTTGAAATAAGCGGGAAAACCCTGGGACCCTTTATCGGCGGGATCCTCTTCAAATTCTTCGGGACCTCCGATGCCGCCATCCTTTCCCTCAAAAAGGGGGATATCGACATGTTCTGGTGGTCAGTGCAGGCCGGCTACCTTGAGGACCTGAAAAAGGACCCGAAGATCGAGCTGTTTTCCAACGAGAGAAGCGCCATGTACTACATGGGCTTCAATCTCAGGAAACCCCCCTTCGACGATGTTGTTTTGCGGCGGGCGGTGGCCATTCTCGTGGACAAGGACTTCATCATCTCCCGGATTCTCCAGAAAGACGGAGAGCGGATGGACTCGGTGGTCCCTTCAGGAAATAAATTCTACCATTGCCGGCCCGAGAAGGTCTGGGGGGAGGGCCTTGCTCTGAATCAGCGGACCCAGGAAGCCTTCAAACTGCTCAAGAAAGCGGGATACACCTGGAAAACCGAACCGGTCAACGAAGCCGGTGCGGCGATGAAGGCCGACGAGATCCGGCTTCCCGGCGGAAAGCCCATGGAAAGTTTCACGATCCTCACGCCGCCCGCCGACTACGATCCCCTGAGGGCCATGAGCGGCACCATCATCCAGGAGTGGCTCAGGGCTTTCGGGATGCCGGCATCGGCCAAGCCCATGGCCTTCGGGTCCCTCGTGGACCAGGTCAAGGTCCGTCGGGAATTCGATGCCTTCATCCTGGCCTACGGCCAGCTTTCCCTGGACCCCGACTGGATCCGAAGCTTCTTCCATTCCCGCCACGACAAGCCGCGGGACCAAAACATGAGCGGTTACCAAAACCCGGAGTTTGACCGGGTTGCCGATGAAAGCGCCTCCACCATGGACAAGAACGCGCGAAAGAAGCTGATCTGCGACCTGCAGAACATCCTCACGACGGACCTTCCCTACCTTCCCCTGTATACGCCCAGGATGATCGAGGCGGCCAGAAACGACCGCTTTTCCGGGTGGGTGAACACGCTGGAAGGCATCGGGAACACCTGGTCTTTTTGCCTGTTGAAGGCGGTTCAAAAATGAAAGTCGGGAAATAAAGTCTCTATTCGTCATGCCGGACTCGGTCCGAAATCTATAACCGATGAAGTTTCTTGACTTAAGCGTTCACTGAAATGACGAAACCCCGGCGGTTTTGGATGGCTACAGACTCTCAACGGCAAGGGTTATGAACCGCAATAGAAATCGCATTCTCCGCAGGTTCTGCCTGACGGCAGTGCTTCGCGGGTTGCGGGGAGCTTCAAAAAGCGGTTAAAGGGAAACGGCAAATGGAAATGTGGCGATACGCCCGGAAGCGCCTGATCCAGATCGGGATCACCTTTTTCGTGATTCTGACGATCCTCTTCGTGCTTTTCCGTATCGCCCCGGGGGATCCGGTCTCCCGAATGATCGGCCCGGAGATGACCCCGGAAGATGCGGCCCATCTCATCTCCCAACTGGGATTGGACCGGCCCCTCTGGGTTCAGTATCTTTACTATGTGAAAAATTTCTTTTCGGGAAATTTCGGCCATTCCTTTCATTACGGACGGCCGGTCCTTGAGGTCATTGGAGACCGGCTTCCCAATACCATGCTCCTTTTCACCTCATCGGTGATCCTGTCCGCCCTGGTGGGGGTTTTTCTGGGAAAAATCGCCGCCTGGCGCAAAGGGGAGAGAACCGACACCCTCATGACGCTGATCGCCCTGATAACCCACACCGTGTTTCTGCCCTGGATGGCGCTGATTTTGATCTGGGTCTTCGCCTACCGCGTGGGGTGGTTTCCCATCAACGGAATGATCTCGGAGGAAGTATGGCTGGATCCTGCCTCCGGACTCGTCGTCAAGATCCTGGATGTGGCCCACCACATGGTGCTTCCCCTTCTGACCCTGTCCTTGATCTATTTCGGCTCCTACCTCCTCATCATGCGAAGCTCCATGCTGGAGACCCTCAAGGAGGATTATATCCTGACGGCAAGGGCCAAGGGCCTTACGGAAAAAGCGATCCGGAACCGCCACGCCGCGCCCAACGCGGCGCTGCCTGTCGTAACCAGCGTGGGCTTGAGCCTGGCCTTTTCCATCAACGGCGGCGCCCTCACCGAAACGGTCTTCACCTGGCCGGGCATCGGGAGAGAGCTGGTCTTTTCGGTGAGCAACAACGACTATCCCCTGGCACAGGCGGCCTTCCTCCTCATCTCGGCCGTGGTATTGGTTTCCAACCTGCTGGTGGACATGCTTTACGCCTATCTCGATCCGAGGATCCGATATTGAAGGAAACCCATGCCTGACGCCTTGAAAAAGACACCCCGAGCAAAGGCCAGGAGGCGGCTTAAGATCGACCGCTGGAAAGAAGGCTGGGCCATCTACCGGAAGAACTTTTTGGGACGGATCGGGCTGGTCCTGCTTTCGATCTTCGTCCTGATGGCGCTTTGCAGCTTCATCCCGCCCCTCCTCGATCCCATGTACCAGCCCATGAGCGGCGTGGACCCGGGCATCACCGCTTCCACCGGGCCGAGCGCCCGGCACTGGCTGGGGACCGATTTCATGGGCCGGGATCTTTTCAGCCAGCTTTTGGCCGGGGCCCGGGTGGCCTTCACCGTGGGAATTTCCTCGGCCTTCGTGAGCATCGTCCTGGGGACCCTCATCGGGATGACCGCCGGGTACATGGGCCGGTGGACCGACACCCTCTTGATGCGCGCTGCGGACATGATCATGGTGATGCCCACCCTCCTGGTGGTCCTGATCCTGGCCGCCCTTTTCGGACAGCTCAATATCTGGAGCATCGTTTTGATCATCGCCCTGTTCCGGTGGCCTGGGGTTTCCCGCGTGATCCGCGCCCAGACGCTGACCCTCAAGGAGCGCCCCTTCATCGACGCCGCGAAGGTGGCAGGCGCCTCCCACCTGCGTATCCTCTTCCGGCACATTCTGCCCAATGTGCTTCCGCTTTCCTTTTTGTACATGACCTTCCGTGTGACAGCCGCCATCAACATCGAGGCGGCCCTGGCTTTTCTGGGGTTCGGGGATCCCGGAACGGTGAGCTGGGGGATGATGCTCCAGTGGGTCTGGAAGACCGGGCACATGTTCAAGGCCCCATACTGGCTTTTGCCCCCCGGCATCTGCATCTCGCTGATCACGTTGTCCTTTTATCTTCTGGGCCGCGCCATGGACGAGGTTCTGGACCCCCGGCTGCGCAAGGAAGGGGAGCGATACTGAGATGGCGCTTCTCGAAGTCAAGGGGCTGAGCATCGGGTATCATACCGCCGACGGCCTCCTGCACGCCGTGCAGGATGTCTCCTTTTCCGTGGAAAGGGGGCGCTCTTTGGGCCTGGTGGGGGAATCGGGGTGTGGAAAGACGACCCTCGGGATGGCGATTTTACGGCTGCTGCCCCCCAACGGGGACATCCTGGGCGGCCGGATCCTGTTTGACGGAGAGGATCTGCTTGAAAAAAGCCCAGAGGAGATGCGGCGCATCCGTTGGAAGGAGATCGCCATGATCTTCCAGGCGGCCATGAATGCCCTGAATCCGGTGCATCGTGTGGAAGACCAGGTTGCCGAGGCGATCCTGGCCCACGAGCCGGGGACACCGCCGGAAGCGGTCAAGACCCTCGTGGAGGCGCTCTTCGACCGCGTGGGGATCCCGAAATCCCGCATGCGGGACTATCCCCACCAGTACAGCGGCGGGATGAAGCAACGGGCCGTCATCGCCATGGCCCTGGCGCTCAACCCCAAGCTCATGATCGCCGACGAGCCCACCACGGCGCTGGATGTCATCGTCCAGAGCCAGATCCTCCAGGAGGCCAAACGGATCCAGGAGGCCTTCGACATCGGAATGATCTACATCTCCCACGACATCGCGGTGGTGGCGGAAGTGTGCCACCATATCGGCGTCCTCTACGGCGGGCACCTGGTGGAATATGGGGATCGGAAATCGATCCTGGAATCCCCGGCTCATCCTTATACCCAGCTTCTGCTGGCTTCCTTTCTCACGATCACCGGAAAGCCGGCACAGGCCCCGAAAACCGCCGGTGACGGCCCGGATCTCATCGATCCGGCTCCCGGGTGCCGCTTCTGCACGCGGTGCCAGTACGTGGAGTCCACCTGCAGGCTCGAGCCTGTCAAGTCCATCTCCCTCACGCCGACACACCGGGTGCTGTGCGGAAGGTGCGCATGAAAAAACCGGACACCGGAGATCCCTCTGCCGGAAGCCAGATCCTGCGGCTTTCCGAGGTCACGAAGACCTACCGGCAAATCCGGTCCTTTTTCAGCACCCCGGGAAAAGTGGTGACCGCCTTGAACCGGGTGTCTTTTTTCATAAACAAAGGCGAGATCTTCGGGCTCATCGGGGAAAGCGGGAGCGGCAAGAGCACCGCGGGAAGGCTCATCGTCAACCTGGAGGAGCCGGACTCCGGGGAAATCCTGCTGGATCAAAAGGAAATCCCCCATGAACGCGGCCAGGGTCTGAAGGAATTCCGGTCCCGGGTGCAGATGATCTTCCAGGATCCCTATCAGTCCTTGAACCCCCAGCTTTCGGTCTTCGAGGCCGTGGAGGAGCCCCTGGTGATCCACCGGCAGGGAGACAGGGAGTTACGGATAAAAAGGGTTTGCGAAATGCTGGCTTCGGTGCGTCTGTCCCCGCCTGAAGACTACCTGAACCGCTTCCCGCATCAGCTTTCCGGCGGGCAGAGGCAGCGGGTGGCCATCGCCCGGGCCATGGTCTTAAATCCAGAGCTGGTGGTGGCCGACGAACCCACCTCCATGCTGGACGCCCCCATTTCCATCCAGATTTTCGACATCCTTTTGGGCCTTCGGAAGCACTTCGGCGTGACGTTTTTTTTCATCAGCCACAGCCTGGCGGCGGCCCATTACCTGTGCGACCGCATCGCCGTCATCTACCGGGGTCACCTGGTGGAGATGGGAACCGGAAAGGCCGTTATCACCCGGCCCCGGCACCCCTACACCCAGGCCCTCATCGACGCCCTCCCCAGTTTCGCCTACGGGGAAAAGCAAAACCGGTACGGCACGCTCCTGGAGCCGGAGCGGAAAGGCTGGGACTATTCCGGGTGCCCGTTTTATCCCCGGTGTGCCAGGGGAACCGAGGAGGCCTGCAGGTACCAAGCCCCCCGGCTCAAGGAGGTGGAAAGAGGGCATAAGGCGGCGTGTTTTTTGGCGTAAAAACAGCGAAAAAGGGCTTGACAGGGGCAAAGGCCCTTGTTATACAGTGCCATCTTCACCATGCCCGGACCTTCCGGGCATGAAATTAACGGGAGAGAGGGGGTGGGAGACGGAGAAGCGCAAATCGGGTTAAAAAATGAAGAAAAGCACGTAATTTCAAGAAGATGAAACGCACGTTAAGGAGGAAATGAAGATGAAGAAACTGTCTGTTCTTTTTGTGGCCGCAGCCTTGGTTGTGGCTTTTACCGTTCCGGCCATGTCGGCCGACTGGGCCTTTTACGGCAGCTCCCGCATGAAGACCTTCTGGACGGATCTGGATGAAGACGCCGGCGATGACGCCGGATTGGCCTGGACCCTGCAGGGCAACAGCCGGATCGGCGCCAACGTGAAGGCCGACGCCATCAGCGGCCGGTTCGAATACGGCACGGGCGTCAACGTCCGTATTCTGTGGGGCGAGTGGAATTTCGGTGCCGGTTCGCTGGGATTTGGCCAGCACTACACCCCGACCTTCGCGCCTGTGGGCAACCAGGCCTTCGGCGAAGACCTCTCCCTGCTCGACATGGGCGGCTTCTACATCGGCCGCAAGCCCATGGCCCAGCTCAAGATCAAAGGCTTCAAACTGGCGCTGGTGGAGCCCAGAGGCGCCCGCCTGGCCGGCGACAAGAGCGGGGATGTGGACATCACCCTGCCGAAACTCGAAGCTTCCTATGACCTGAAGTTCGACAAGTTTGGCCTCGGCTTCTTCGGCGGGTACCAGACCTACTCGGTTGAAAAATCAGCCGAAGTGGCGGACTACGACGTGGATTCCTATGTGGTCGGTGTCACCGGCAACTTCAACTTCGGGCCGGCGTACCTCCAGGCCGCCGTTCACTACGGCCAGAACACCGGGGACTACGGCGCCATCACCGTGGGTGCGGATAACGCCGCGCTCGTAGGCAACACCGTGAAAGACGCCACCACCTTGGGCGCTGCAGCAGCCGTGGGTTTCAAAGTGAGCGACATGCTGTCCTTTGAGGGCGGTGTCGGCATGATTGCCACCGAGAGCGACGTCGCCGGTGCGCAAGACGACGAGGCCATGGTGTACTACATCCAGGCCAACATCTCCCCGGCCAAGGGTGTTTACATCGTCCCGGAAATCGGGCAGTACGATTACAAAGACAATACGGCCGGCGCGCCCGAGGGCAAGCAGCTGTATTTCGGCGCCAAGTGGCAGGTCAATTTCTAATATCGGCCTGACCGTTTAGCGTTTAACGAAACCAAAACCCGGGGTGAGCGATCGCCCCGGGTTTTTTTTATCTGAGCATCGTTTCGCCCGTTTTTGAACGAGGCCTTTCACGTATGCAACGCCGCTTTGTTTTGTTGGCAGAAACTATCCTAAATCAACCCCCTTTAAGGGCCTTTCACTCGAACCCTTCGCCCCTTGAATCCTTTCCTCTTGGGACCGTGTTTTATCCGGTAAACCGCCTTTTTTGCGTCAACGCTTTGTCATCCCCGTGATTTCGTAGGCGATGACGGCGCTCTTGGGCTCCGTGAAGGCGATGCTTCCCTCCTTCGTGACCACGGCGGCTACCAGTTCCTCTTTGCCGTCGGCATCGAAATCCCCGATGAAAAAATCCCGGACAAACCCGGAAAAGGTCCGGGTTTCCTGAACAGTGGAAAGCCCGAGCCCGTCCCAGGATAGAAACTGAAACTGACCCTTGGTGTAGACCCGGAAGCGCTCGAGAACCCCTCCCACCAGTTCGTGGTTTTTGGCCGCGACGACCACGGTTTTTCCCTGTTTGTTGATATCATGGGCGACAAGGCGCATGGGGAGGTATCGGATGTTTTCCGTGCCGGGCTCCTCCTTGGGGAGGGTGAAATATAGGGTGCTGCCTCCCAGCTTGTCGCTTCCTTTCCACAGGACTTCCCCGGCCTTCCCCAATATCTGGATGTGATCGAAACGGTCATAGGCCAGAGGAAGCCTTTCCCCGTTGTTTTTGACGTCTCCCAGGGCATAGCCCATCAAGTTGCCCCTGGCCTTGTTCGATACGGTCCTTCCCGCCTCGTACCGTCCGCCTTTCCATTCCAGTTCCACCACGGAGCCGGAAAATGGGTCGCTGAGGCTGATCCGTTGTCCCAGCAACGCGGGGTTTTGCGGACTTTTATGGACCACTCGATAGAACCACGGGCTGTTTTCGAGCAAGGGGATGTATTTTCCGCCGGCAAATTCGAGAACGACGGACTGGGCCGCATTTTTTTGAACATTGGTGGCGCTGATAAAGATTTCTGCGATCCCGTTTCCATTGATGTCCGCCGCATCCACGCCCACGGCATAAATGAAGCGCCCCAGGTCGATTTTAGCCATTTCGCTGAAACGGGGGCCTTGTTTGGAATAGATGCGCACCTCGTTGGGGGTGACGACGACGGTCTCGGCTTTCCCGTCGCCGTCGACATCTGCCAGACAAAGTCCGTTGATGAGAAAATCATAATTGGGGCTCTTCCAGAAGGTGGCGCTGGCCGGCGACAGGCCGCCCGGCGTTCCGAAGATGTCCGTCTGCCCGGCGGCCCCGGTGTCCTGGAACCCGCCCTGGATGAGCTTTTCCGGATGCATCCGCGAGGGGTCCGCCGGTTTTTGGGCGGCCGGCGGCAGCGCCGGCTCTTTCTTGGCCAGGGTCCGGCCGAAGGCCTGCTCGTTGATGTCGGCGGCCAAAAGGTCGATTTTGGGGATCACCTCGTCGAGCGTCGGGCTTTGGGTAAAAAAGGTCCGGGCCGACTTTTTCCCCGCGGCATCGATGAGCTTGACATCGATGCTGAAGGTCTTTCCCAAGGCGGTGAGGCTTCCGAAACAGACGAGATCCGCCTGAAGGGAGGCGGCGATCTCCCGCGCGGCACTTTCGCTGACGGGCCCTTTTTCGGAGTCTTTTCCCGGGTCCTGCGCCCGAAGGACCACGACTTTCCCCTCCCAAGTCAGGCGGGAGGCCAGCATGTCGGCGATCCCGTGCTTGAGATAGGAAAGCTCGGGCGGGGCGTTGATCTGAAAAGGCAAAACGGCCACCCGAAGCGGCGTTTCAGCCGGCAGGGTTTTCGGGAAAAAGCCCAACGCGGCAACTATCAGCAGCAGGACAAGAGATATGCGATTCCAATTCGATCTCATTGACACAGGCTCCTTGTTAAAAGTCCGGCTTCCAGGATGCGATCCGGGCAAGCGGCGCCCGGGGCGTCACTTCATGGAGAGCCTTTTTATTAAAATTTCGTTGACTTGTCTGGGGTTGGCCTTCCCCTGGGTTTCCCTCATGATCTCTCCGACAAAAAAGCCCATAAGCTTGGCCTTTCCGGCCCGGTAGGCGGCCACTTCGTTTGGAGACCGATCGAGGACGCGCCCCACAACGGTCTCCAGAATTCCGGGGTCGCTGACTTGGACAAGGCCCCTTTTTTCCACGATCCTTTTAGGGGACAACCCGCTTTCGGCCACTTCGTCGAAGACGGTTTTGGCGATTTTCTGACTGAGGACCCCTTGGTCCATGAGGTTGAGCAGCTCGGCCAGATGCTCCCGGGTGACGGGGCTGTTTTCGATGGACAACCCCCTGGCGTTGAGCAGTCCCAGAAGCGGCCCCATGATCCAGTTGCTCACCGCCTTGGGCTGGGGAAAGGCCTTGACGCAGCCTTCGAAGTAATCGGCCATCTCCCTTTGAGAGGTGAGAAGCTCCGCATCGTATTCCGGCAGGGCATAGTCCTTAATGAAGCGGGTCTTCTTTTCGTCCGGCAGTTCCGGGAGACTTTTCCGGATTTCCTGAATCCAGGCTTCATCCATTTCAAGGGGAAGCAGGTCGGGATCCGGAAAATACCGGTAGTCGTGGGCCTCCTCTTTTCCACGCATGGACCGGGTCCGGTCTTTTTCGGGATCGAAAAGCCGGGTTTCCTGGAGGATCCGGCCTCCCTCTTCGAGGATCTCGGTTTGACGATGGATTTCAAGCTGAAGGGCCCGTTCCACGTGCTTAAAGGAGTTGAGGTTTTTCAACTCCGTGCGCGTCCCCAACGCCGTCGTCCCTTGCCCCCTGAGGGAGATGTTGGCGTCGCACCGGAAGCTGCCTTCCTCCATGTTTCCGTCGCACACGTCCAGATAGCGGAGGAGGGTCCGCAGCTTCTTGAGGTAAGCTCCAGTTTCCTTTGGGGAGGAGAGGTCGGGTTCGCTCACGATCTCGATGAGGGGAACGCCCGTCCGGTTGAAGTCCACCCGGCTAAGCGGCCGGAGGGGATCGTGGGAGAGCTTCCCTGCGTCTTCTTCCATGTGGATCCGCGTGAGGCCGATGCGCTTTTTCCGGCCGTCGACTTCGATATCCACAAACCCGTTTTTGGCCAGGGGCTCCTCGTACTGGGAGATCTGGTATCCTTTGGGAAGATCCGGGTAAAAGTAGTTCTTCCTGGCAAACCGGCTCGTCCGGGAAAGGGTGCAATGGGTGGCCAGTGCCATGCGGGCGGCAAAAGCCACCACCTGTTTGTTGAGCACCGGCAGAACGCCCGGCATCCCCAGGCAAACCGGGCAGGTGTGCGTGTTGGGCGGCCCCCCGAAGGCGGTGGAACATCCGCAAAAGATCTTGGTCTTGGTTTTGAGCTGGGCGTGGACCTCAAGCCCGATGACCGGCTCCCATGCCATGGAATTTTCCCGTGGTATTAATGGTTTTTGCGCTTTTATGTAGCGCCTGTTATGGTGTATAGTCAAGGGCTTTCGTGGGGTGCAAAATAAAGATGCAGCAAGGCATAAAGTGCAAAACCAAAGGAAATTATGGAATATTTTTTAACGGTGATGGGGATGGTCCTGGTGGTGGAGGGCCTTCCCTATTTTGCCTTTCCCGAAAAGATGAAAGCCTGGGTCAAAAAGATCGAGACCCTGCAGGAAAAAAGTCTGCGGAAACTAGGGCTGGCCTTGATGATTCTGGGCGTTTTTCTCGTTTATCTGGGAAGAAGGCCTTAATCCATGTACGTACTCGAGGATTATCACTACGATCTGCCCGAGGAGCGCATCGCGCAAGTCCCGGTTTCGCAAAGGGATCAATCGAGGCTTTTGGTCTTAAACAGAAAAACGGAAAAGACCACCCACTGCCGTTTTTCCGACCTGCCGGACCTCCTTTTGGCCGGGGATCTTCTCGTGATCAACAACACCGAGGTGATCCCGGCCCGGCTTTTCGGAAAAAAGGAATCCGGCGGAAAGGCGGAGCTGCTTTTTCTCGATTTTCAGGAGGCGGAAGGAAAGAGAAGCGGCCAAAATACGGCGGTGTGCCGGTGCCTGATCAAAAGCGCCAAGCGCCCCAGGCCGGGCACGCGCCTCCGATTTGACGACCGGTTCGAAGGCAGGGTGAGGGAAGGAAAAAACGGCGTTTATGAGGTGGAGTTCGCCTTCGAGGGCGATTTCATGGAAGCCCTGCACCGGCTGGGTCACATCCCCTTGCCTCCGTATATCCGGCGGAAGGCCGGAATCCCCGATCCGGTGGACGTGCGATCCTATCAAACGGTCTATGCCAGCCGGAAGGGGGCGGTGGCCGCCCCGACGGCGGGGCTCCACTTCACGCCGGAACTTCTAAAAAATTTGGCGCAAAAGGGGGTTTTGACGGCGGAGATCACCCTGCACGTAGGCTACGGCACCTTCCTGCCGGTCCGGGTGACCGACATCCGCAACCACCGCATGGATGCGGAGCGCTACAACGTGTCAAAAGAGGCAGCCGAAAAGATCAGGGAGGCCAAAGACCGGGGATCCCGCATCGTGGCGGTGGGGACGACCTGCGTGAGGACCCTGGAATATGCCTCTGACCCAAAGGGGGAAGTGGTTCCAGGCAGCGGAGGGTGCGACCTGTTCATCTACCCGGGCTGCCGGTTCAAGGTGGTGGAGGCCCTGATCACCAACTTCCATTTGCCCAAATCCACCTTGCTCATGCTGGTGTCCGCCTTTGCCGGAAGGGAGCGGATTCTGGCGGCTTACCGGGAGGCGGTGGAAAGAAGGTACCGGTTTTACAGTTTCGGAGATGCCATGCTGATCCTTTAAAGATCCATCAAAAGGGTTCGAGGATTCAAGGGGCCGGGGTTCGGGTGCAGCCAGGGAAGGGATGATTAAAAACGAAAATGTTTACCGTTGACTTAAGATGCCAAGATTCCAAAGCCCGAGCGGGGGTTCTTAAAACCGGTCACGGGGAGATAAAAACCCCGGTCTTCATGCCGGTGGGGACCCTGGGCACCGTGAAATCGCTGTCTCCCGAGGAACTCGAGACCGCGGGAGCTTCCATCATCTTGGGCAATACCTATCACCTGTACCTGAGGCCGGGGCTGGAGGTGATCGACCGGTTTTCCGGGCTTCACGCCTTCATGAACTGGGACCGACCCATCCTCACCGACAGCGGCGGGTTTCAGGTCTTTTCCCTGGCCAAGCGGGTCCGGCTCGAGGAGGAGGGCGCGGTCTTCCAGTCCCATATCGACGGCTCAACGCACCGGCTCACCCCTGAAAAAGCCGTCAAGATCCAGCGCTGCCTCGGCTCGGACATCGCCATGTGCCTGGACACCTGCATCGCCTATCCGGCCACCCGAAAGGAGGCAGAAGCGGGATTGAAGCTGACCGCCAGCTGGGCCAAGCGCTGCAAAGCCGCCTGGCAGGAAGACGGGCAAAACGCCCTTTTCGGAATCGTCCAGGGCGGTATCTACACGGATTTAAGGGAAAAGGCGGTGGAGGATCTTGTGTCCGTGGGGTTTCCCGGTTACGCCGTGGGGGGACTGAGTGTGGGCGAACCCAAGGAGGCCCTCCTTCAAACCGCGGCCTTCACCCTGGAAAGGCTTCCCGAGGAAAAACCCCGTTACGTCATGGGGGTGGGAACGCCGGAAGACCTGGTGGAACTGACGGCGATGGGGGCGGACATGTTCGACTGCGTCCTTCCCACCCGAAACGCCCGAAACGGATCCCTGTTCACCTCCTCGGGCACGGTCAACATCTGCAACACGGCCCACAGAGTCGATACCGGCCCCCTGGATTCGGAATGCAACTGTTATACGTGCCAAAACTACAGCCGGGCTTATCTGCGGCACCTGTACATGGCCCGTGAACTTCTGGCCTATCGGCTCAACACGATCCACAACCTCGCCTATTATCTGCGCCTGATGAAGGAGATTCGGGGCGCCATTTTACAGGAAAGGTTCGAAGCCTTTAAAAAGGATTTTTACGCCCGGCGGCAACTGTGATATGGTCAAAACCTGAATCGAAAATCGGTTCCAGGCAGGCCAACAGGAAGGAGAGCCAAATGAAAGAAAAAGTGGAAAAAGCCATCGAAAAGATCAAACCCATGCTCATGCGCGACGGCGGCAATGTCGAACTGGTGGACATCGTGGACGGCGTGGTGAAGGTCCGGCTGCAGGGAGCCTGCGCCGGATGTCCCATGTCCCAGATGACACTGAAAAACGGGATCGAGCGGCTCGTCAAAGAAGAGGTGCCCGAAGTCAAATCCGTGGAAGCGGTCGATTGAACAAAACCGAAAGCACTTTTCGCTGAATTGCGGCCCGACAGGCTGAACGGTTCGGCGGCATGAATTCTCCGGAGGTATTTCATGGCGGTTGCAAAAAAAATTGAAGCGATGCAGACCCGGCAGTCCTGGATCCGGAAGATGTTCGAGGAAGGGGCGAAACTCAAAGCCCGACACGGAGCGAAAAACGTGTTCGATTTCAGCCTCGGCAATCCCAATCTCCCCCCTCCCAATCGTTTCAAGGAGGTGCTCATCGAATTGCTTGAGTCCGAAAAACCCGGGGATCACGGCTATATGCCCAATGTCGGGTATCCCTTCGTGCGCGAGTCTGTCGCTGCTTACCTCTCCAGGGAACAGGAAACCCCGGTCACGCAGGAAGAGGTGATCATGACCTGCGGTGCAGCCGGCGCCCTCAACGCCGTCTTGAAGACGCTGCTGGACCCGGGAGACGAGGTGATTTCACCGGCCCCTTATTTCGTGGAATACGGCACCTATGTGGACAACCACGGCGGCGTTCTCAAGACGGTATCCACGCGTTCCGATTTCACCTTGGATCTTGACGCCATTTCTGCTGCCGTCGGTCAAAAGACCAAGGCGGTTTTGATCAATTCCCCCAACAACCCCACCGGCCAGGTTTATTCAAAAGAAAGTCTCGAAGCCTTGGGCCGCCTGCTTTTTGAAAAAGGGAAGTCCCTGAATCGAACCCTTTACCTGATTTCAGACGAGCCGTATCGGAAGATCGTCTATGACGGGATAACCGTTCCCAGCATCTTCCCCTGCTACAAAGATGCCGTCATCGTGACCTCCTATTCCAAGGACCTCTCCATCCCCGGGGAGCGGATCGGGTTTATCGCGGTCAATCCCGCCGCAACGCATCGCCGGTCCCTTTTAGGAGGATTGGCGCTTTCCAACCGGATCCTCGGGTTCGTCAACGCCCCTGCTCTGATGCAGCGGGCGGTGGCGGCGCTCCAGGGCGTTCAGGCCGACCTGGAGGCTTATGCCCGCAAACGCAAGCTTCTGTGCGACGGCCTTTCCGAGTGCGGCTACCGTTTCACGACACCCAAAGGGGCGTTTTACCTTTTTCCAAAATCCCCCATTCCGGATGACGTCAAATTCGTCCAGGCCCTCCAGGAAGAGTTGATCCTGGCGGTTCCGGGAAGCGGCTTCATGGGTCCGGGGCATTTCAGGCTGGCCTTCTGCGTGGACGACGAAACCATCAAAAACGCCCTCCCCGGCTTCAAGCGGGCCTTTAAAAAATTCCAGTAAGACAGGAGAAAATCCATGAAGATCCTGAAGATCGATCACCTCGGCATCGCCGTCAAGAGCATCGATGCCGGAAAGTCGTTCTGGTCCGATATTTTAGGGCTTTCCTTTGAAGGGACCGAGACGGTGGCCCAACAAAAAGTCACCACTGCCTTTTTCCCGGTGGGAGAAAGCGAAGTCGAGCTGCTGGAGTCCACCGCCGATGACGGCCCCGTCGCCAAGTATATTGAAAAGCGGGGAGAAGGGATTCAGCATGTGGCCTTTCGCGTGGAAAACATCGAAAAGGCCCTGGCCTTTTTAAAAGAAAAAGGGGTGGCGCTCATCGATGAAAAGCCCAGGAAGGGCGCCGGCGGCGCCAAAATCGCCTTCCTCCATCCCAAAGCGACAAGCGGCGTCCTGGTGGAGCTGTGCGAGCGGTGATTTTCAGCGCCCTCGGGCCGGCGCGAGGGGGGCCGGGACGATTGAACACAGGCGCTGTTTGCAGGGCAAGAAGGGTCGTAAAATTTCCAAACAATGAGACAGAGAAAGGAACCTGTGCCATGGCTGGAAATTTAAGAAAATTTTGGATTTTGTGCGGGGTCATGCTGTTTTCGTTTGCGGGGTCCTTCCCGGCAGTTGCCCAGGTGTCGGCGACCGATTCCGACGGCTGGTCCTTTTCGATAGCCCCCTACCTGTGGATGGCGGGAATCGACGGGGATCTCACGGTGAAAGGTCAACAGGTATCCGTGGATGCCAGCTTCGATGATGTCTGGTCGGACCTTGATTTCGGGGGACAGGTGCATCTCGAAGTCGGAAAGGGCCGATGGGGGGCTTTCATCGACCCCACTTATTCGGAACTCACCGTGGAACAGGAAACCGCTGCGGGAAGAATCGAGGCGGAATCCAGCATCTGGCTTCTGGAGTTCGGGGGATTTTACCGGGCGATTGGGCCCAGTGGAGCAAAAGGATCGACACCGGCTTTTCATCTGGACGTTTTGGGCGGCGGACGGTACTGGGATGTCACCGGAAAGATCCGTAGCCCCTATATCGGAAAATACGAACAGACCGCGGATTGGCTCGATCCCTTCATCGGGTTGAGGATCTGGGCTCCGGTGTCCCAGAAGGCCGCTTTCAGCGCCAGGGGAGATCTCGGCGGGTTCGGCGCCGGGTCGGATTTCACTTTCAATTTCATGGCCTCCTTCGGCTATGACTTTACGCCGGTGTTCAGCGGATGGTTCGGGTATCGCGTCCTGAGCGTGGATTACAAGGACGGAAGCGGTTCGGATCGTTTCCAGTTCGATACCACCTGGCACGGTCCCATCGCCGGCTTCATGCTGAGATTTTAACAGCCGGCTGGAAACGGGAGCGACCCGATTCCATCGACAACGGGAAACAGGGCCGTCGTTTTGCCCTTCCGACCCCCAAGGGAAGCCACCTTCACCGGGATCGGCCTGGGCTTGCACTTCTTGTTGGGAAACGTGCTGGCGGTTTGTCCCCGTCTCGAAGAGATGTGGTTCGGATGGAGGGCAATCCGGATATTTCCCGAACCCGACCAGCTTGCCGCCTACTGCCGAACCCGGACTCCGGATTTGGACCTGTTCGCGCTGGGGGATGACCAGAAGATCCGCTTCTGGTTTTCAGGTATTTACGCGGATCAAAAGGTTTGCCTGGAGCTGACGGACACGCTGGAAAAAGCCAAGTCCTCGGCCCGGAGTCTTGCGGTTCAAACCGGGGATCATCTGGCTGGGTTTCGCGAGGAGTTCATTGAAGGGGTGTCCGACCTGGGGATCGTGTTCAGCGATTCCCAGAAAAAGGCCGCCTTGTGGCCGGAGAAAATTTCATGGGAAGGCCTCGATGCCGTCGGAAGAGCGCTGGAGGCCTTCTATCTGTTTTCCTATGGGAGAGGCGCAGCCGTGCTGGACCTCCGGCTGTTTGAAGAGGCGGCAGCCGTTTCGCCCTTTTCTTTTCTTGCCCTGGACCTTCTGGGGTGGGCCCATTTCAGGAGAAGCGAATACGGCTTGGCGAAAACGGCGTTTAAAAAAGCCTTGGCGCAAAACCCATCGGGTCCCGGGGCGATGGCCGGGCTTGTGAAATGTGCCGAGCGCACCCAAGATCTGGAAGCAGCGCGCTACTGGAGCGAACAAAAAGCCCGAATCCGTCTCTAAGGCGTTTATTCTAAGAACGATTTCACGACTTGAAAGGCCAACTCCCGGCTGAAGGCGGCCAAGAGGCGGCTTTTTGCGGCAACGAGCGCCGGGTAGGACTTTTCAATCAAGGGTTCTTCAAGGGAGGTCTTTTTCACCACCAACGCTCTCTGCTCCTTGGCGCTTTTCATGGACCAGGTTGCGACCCATATCGCCCTTTTCTCCAAACTTCCCTCGAAGCGATGCACTTGAATGGCGATTTGGATGTCCGGCTCCGGGATGCCGTCCCAGGGAAAAGGGACGATGCGCTCGGATTCCAGCATCCGGGAAAGATTTTCCGTCAAAACGGTCAGGATGTCCTCCTGCAGGGATCCGGCCCACCGGTGGGATTCGGAAAGCGCCACCTGGTTTTCACCGGTTTTGGTGACGATCTGGGGTCGGTTGTATAGCTCCGGTATTTCGATGGGGCCGACACCCACGACGAGGTCTTTCGGAAACCCGGAAAAGCGGTCCGACGGGATTTCGCCAGTCATGGGGGCAAGCGCGTAGAATCGCACCGGTGGGGAGGCGCCCAGGCATCCGGAAACGGCGATGAGGAGCAGACACACCGAAAGCCGCAGGCGGCGTTTGTATTGTGGCGATGGGATCATTTTTCCTGTCCTTTCCCGTAAATCAATGCATCGGGGTGACGGCTGAGGTAGTCCGCGGCCACCCGGATGGCCTTGGCGGCACCGGCGACCTCCGACAAGGCGCGCTTGAGTTCGTGATACAGGGAGGCGTCGGTACTGATGAAGCTGTCGATATGCGTCAGGGTTCCCTGGGCTTGCTTTACGGTCGCGGAAAGCGCCGGCACAACCTCGTCGTTCATTTTTTGAACAAGGGTGTTGAGTTGGGTAAAAGCGGCGCTGAGCTGTTCCACCCCGGCAGCCAGATCCGGAGCGGTGGAGGTGTTTAACTGCGTCATCATTTCCTGGGCCTGGCGCATCGTTTGGTTGAGGACGGCGAGGGATTCCCGCAAATCGGAAGCGTTGACAAGCCGGTCTGCCCCCTGGATCGTGGAATGGAGATCCCGACCCATTTCTTCGATGGGAAGCCCATCGAGTTTGGCAAGGACCCGGTTGACGCTTGCCAGGATCTCTTCCGCGGGTCCGGGCAGGGTGGGAAGCACCGGGTATTTTCCCGACCAGTCGATCTGCGCATCCCCGGCATTGGGGTGAAGGTCCAGATCCACCAACAGCTGTGAAGTGAGGAGGTTCCCGGTTTTCAGCCGGGCTCGAAGCCCTTTTTTCACCAGATCTTCGATGAAGGCTTTCTGCTTTGCGTCTTCGTAAGCCGCACCTTCGGGCCAGAAGCGTTCGGGCTCGGTTTCAATCAGCACCGGGATGCGGCAGATCAGGTTTTCCGGGTCGAGTTCCAGCTTCACATCCAGGACCTTTCCCACAGGGATGCCTCTGAATTCCACCGGCGCACCTGCGGAAAGCCCCCGTACGGAGCCGTCGAAATACAGCAGCCAGTTGAATTTCCGGGCGTACGTTTTTTCGGAGATCTTGTCTCGGCTTTCGTACAATTGGAAAAGCGCCCCTTCCTCCACGGGACCTCCCGGCTCCAGATTCGTTGGAGTATCGAAGGCGATGCCCCCGATCAAAAGCGTGACCAGGGACTCGGTATTGATGCGGATTCCGTTCACGTCCACCGTCGCGTCGAAGCCGCCGGCGTTCCAGAACCGGGTATTTTTATTGACCATCCGGTGATGGGGTGCCCCGATGAAGAGGCGGATGACCACCGCCTTTCCGTCTTCTTCCAGATGATAGCCGACAACCTGTCCCACTTTGATCTGACGGTAGTAGACCGGGGATCCGATGTCGAGGGATCCCAGGCTGGATGCACGCAGCACGAAATGGGCGCCGGGAAGATCCGCAGTGACGATCGGCGGCATTTCAAGCCCGATAAAGTCCCTTAGCGGATTACCGGGAGGTCCCGGATCCATGCCGATATAGGCGCCTGAAAAGAGGGTTCCAAGCCCGGAGATTTCGCCGGCGGACAGGCGCGCACGGACCACCCAGAAACGCGTATTCTCGGTGAGGAACTCTTCCACGCCTTTCACCAGGGTCGCTCTTACCAACACACTGGAGATATTCCGACTCAGCTCGATGGTTTCGACTTGACCCACCTCCACGTCTTTGTATTTGATCTTCGTTTTTCCGGCTTCGAGTCCTTCGGCGGTTTTGAAGGCGATGGTGATGGCGGGTCCTTTTTCCGAAAGGGCCTTGTAGGCCAGCCATCCCCCGATGACAAGGGCCACCAGAGGGACGATCCAAACAATGGACAGGGAGGTTTTCCCCTCTTTCAAGACGGCTTCGGGGAAAGCCTTTAGACCGTTTTCGGTGCTTGGGTCATTTTCCATCGGCAGACTCCTTTTCGTCCCAAATCAGCCTGGGATCGAATTGCATGGCCGCAAGCATGGTGAAAACGACCACGGCGGCGAAAAACGGCGCCGCCGGACCCGCCTGGATCGATGCCAATGAACCCAGATTCACCAGGGCGACCAGGATGGTGACCACGAAGATGTCCACCATGGACCATCGCCCGATGTTCTCGGTGATTCGATAAAGGCGCGTGCGTTCTTTTGGGTTCCAGGTGGAGCGGCGGTGCAGGGTGATCAGCAGGGTGATCAGAATTACAATCTTGGCCAGGGGCACCACGATGCTGGCGATGAAGATGATTACGGCAATGGGCCAGTTGTCGGTTTTGACGAAATAGAACACGCCGCCGAGTATCGTGTCGGATTGGGCCCTGCCGAAGGAGACGACGGTGGTGATGGGCAGCATGTTGGCGGGAACATAAAAAATGGCGGAGGCAATCAGCAAAGCCCAGGTCCTGGCGATGCTGTGGGGTTTTCGGAGATGCAGCCCGGCACCGCAACGGGGGCACACCTGCCTCTGATCGGAGCCGGGAGCCAGCGCCCGGGAGAGCAGATGACAGCTGTGGCAGCTGAAAAGGTTCAATTTTCCGGCGGTTTGAAAAAAGGGCGTCATGAACGGGGGCTCCATCTTTCCCACACCTCTTGGGGATCCAGCGTCGCCGCCGCCGCGGCGAGGATAAAGATAAGCGCCATGAAGGAATAGAGCGCAACCCCGGGTACGATGTGGGCCATCTTGGACAATTTGACGATGGAAACCAGAATTCCGAGCATGAAAACCTCGGTCATGCTCCAGGGCTTGAGGCTTTGCATCCACCGAAAGGTTTCCATCAGCTTGGGAGCCTTTCGATTCAGCCGCAAGGGGAGAAGGACATAGAGGGTCCCGGCAAGTTGGACAAAGGGGATGACGACTGTGGTCAGCAGGACCAGGACGGCCACCGCCTGAAAGTCCTGATGGTAGAGTTCCCGGATGCCGGTGATGAGTGTGGTCTGCTGAATCTGGTTTTCCAACTGAAAGGATAGGAAAGGGAAGGCGTTGGCTAAAAAGAAGAGGATAAGGCCCGCCGTTGCAAGGGCCAGTGTCCGTTCCAGGCTGTTTTTCCGCTTGCGGGCCAACAGAGCGCCGCACCGGCTGCAGCGGGCGGATAGGCCGGGAGGAATCCCTGAAAGGCGGTGTATGAGGTCGCAATGGGGGCAGGCGATCAAGGGCGCCATTTTGTTTCCGTCGCAGGCTGACCGGTTATCGGAGAAAAGCGTATTTAAAAGAGCAGCATAATGGAAACCAAGCAAAAGTTCAATGCCGACTCAACGCCGGATCATCGGAGAGCAAGGCGGGCTTTATGGAAGGGGTAAACCCGCGACCAGAACGGGCATTTTTCCGTTGAAAAGAATGGGCATTTTGATAAGGTAAAAGCATCTCTGCGGCGTTTCCGACCGCCTTGCGTCGAACCTGGGCCCTGAAGGGTCTGGTCCAGGCGGTGCGCATGGATGAAATTCTCACTCCAACCGAAGTATTGAGGAGGGATGCGAGGCCATGGCATGGGTTTTGAAATTTTTAGGCTCTTCCATCGGACGCAAGCTGCTCATGGCGCTGACCGGCTTGTCGTTTGCTTTGTTTCTATGCGCCCACCTGGCAGGGAACCTGCTTTTGTACCGCGGCGGAGAGGCGTTCAACGCCTATGCGGCGCGCCTGCATGCCCTGGGACCCCTTCTGACGGTATTCGAAGTCGGTCTTTTGGTCCTGGCGGCAATACACGTGGTTGTGGGTCTTTGGCTCTTCTACGAGAACTGGAGGGCTCGGCCGGTGCGGTATAAGGTTAACAAGAGCGGCGGCGGAAAGACGCTGGGATCGGCCACCATGCCCTATACCGGACTTTTCGTCTTGGCGTTTGTGGTTTTTCACCTGCTCAATTTCCACTTCGTGGACAAGGCCACTGCCAGTATATATGAAATCGTATCCCGCGCCTTTCAAAGCCCGGTTTATGTTGCCCTGTACGTACTGGCCATGGCGGTGGTGGCTGTTCATGTGAGTCACGGCTTCTGGAGCGCCTTTCAGACGCTGGGGGCCAACCATGCCAAATACATGCCGACCATTAAAAGGCTGGGACTCCTTTTTTCGGTGGTTGTGGGTATCGGATTCGGCCTCATACCCATTTATATTGCCCTGAGCTGATAGGGAGGGATGATTCCATGGCATTAAATGCGAAGATACCCGGTGGTCCGCTCGCCCAAAAGTGGGACCGGCACCGGTTTGAACTCAAGCTCGTGAATCCGGCCAACAAACGCAAATTTGAGATTATCGTCGTTGGGACGGGCCTGGCCGGGGGGAGCGCCTCCGCCGCCCTGGCGGAGCTGGGATACAGCGTCAAGACCTTCTGCATCCAGGACAGCCCCCGCCGGGCGCACAGCATCGCGGCCCAAGGGGGCATCAACGCCGCCAAGAACTATACCAACGAAGGAGACAGCATCTGGCGGCTTTTTTATGACACGGTAAAAGGAGGGGATTTTCGGGCCCGGGAGGGCAATGTCTATCGCCTGGCCCAGATCAGCAACGCCATCATCGATCAGTGCGTGGCCCAGGGGGTTCCCTTTGCCAGGGAGTACGGCGGGTTGCTGGCCAATCGGAGCTTCGGCGGGGCTCAGGTTTCCCGGACCTTCTATGCCAGGGGGCAGACCGGCCAGCAGCTGCTTTTGGGTGCGTACAGCGCCATGATGCGGCAGGTCGGCGCCGGGCGGGTGGAAATGTTTCCCCGGCGGGAGATGCTCGACCTGGTGATTGTGGACGGCCGCGCCCGGGGGATCGTGGCGCGAAACCTCATCACCGGAGAGATCGAGACGCACGCCGCCCATGCCGTGGTTCTGGCCACCGGGGGTTACGGAAACGTTTATTTTCTTTCCACCAACGCCATGTCCTCCAATGTGACCGCCGCTTACCGCTGCTATAAAAGGGGGGCGTATTTCGCCAACCCGTGTTTCACCCAGATCCATCCCACCTGCATTCCCGTGCACGGCACCTATCAGTCCAAGCTCACCCTCATGAGCGAGAGTCTGAGAAACGACGGCCGGGTGTGGGTCCCCCTAAGAGGGGGCGACAACCGTCGCCCAGAGGAGATCCCGGACTCGGAGCGGGATTACTATCTGGAAACGACGATATCCCAGCTTCGGGAACCTGGTTCCCCGGGATGTGGCTTCCCGGGCGGCCAAGGCGCAGTGCGACGCGGGAAAGGGCGTGGGGGAAACCGGGCTGGCGGTGTATCTCGACTTCAAAGACGCCATCCAGCGGGACGGCCGCGCCGTCATCGAGAAAAAATACGGCAACCTGTTTCAAATGTATGAGAAAATCACGGGGGAGGATCCTTATCAGACCCCCATGATGATCTATCCGGCGGTCCATTACACCATGGGTGGCCTGTGGGTCGATTACAACCTCATGAGCACGGTGGAAGGGCTCTTCGTTCTGGGAGAGGCCAACTTTTCGGACCACGGCGCCAACCGTCTGGGTGCCAGCGCCCTCATGCAGGGGTTGGCGGACGGCTATTTCGTCATCCCCTATACCCTCGGGGGATACCTCGCCTCGGCTTCCCTGGGATCGGCGGACGAGACGCACCCGGCCTTCGGGGAGGCGGCGCAGGCCGCCAGGAAGCACACCGACAGGCTGCTCGCCGTCCAGGGTCGCCGCACGGTGGACGATTTCCACCGGGAACTGGGTCGCACCCTGTGGGACTATTGCGGGATGAGCCGCAGCAACGAGGGACTTAAAAAGGCCAAAGGGATGATCCAGACCCTCCGGGGGGAATTCTGGGAAAACGTCCGGGTTCCGGGTGAAAACGAAGCTTTCAACCAGAGCCTGGAGCGGGCCGGTCGTGTTTCGGACTTTTTAGAGTTTGCGGAGTTGATGGTGGACGATGCCCTGGCCCGGCAGGAATCGTGCGGGGGGCATTTCAACGAAGCCTACCAGACCGCGGAAAACGAAGCGCTTCGGGACGACGAAAAGTTCTGCCACGTGGCGGCATGGGAGTACAAAGGAGAAAGCCAGGAACCCGCCTTTCACAAGGAGCCCCTGACTTTTGAGAACGTGACATTGGCCCAGAGGAGCTACAAGTGAAAAAGAGCATCAGCCTGACACTTAAAGTGTGGCGGCAGGCAGGAAACGGAGACAAAGGGCGATTTGAGACCTATCCGGTTAAGGACATCTCCACGGACATGTCGTTTCTGGAGATGCTGGACGTCCTCAATGAAACGCTGACTCAGGAAGGGAAAGACCCCGTCGCCTTCGATCACGACTGCCGGGAAGGGATCTGCGGCATGTGCGGGGCCGTGATCAACGGCAGGCCCCATGGCCCTGAGAAGGGAACCACGCTGTGTCAATTGCACATGCGCCATTTTACCGACGGCGACGAACTGGTGATCGAGCCCTGGCGTTCCCGGGCTTTTCCCGTGATCCGGGATCTGGCCGTGAATCGGGGAGCCTTGGATCAAATCATCATCGCGGGCGGGTATATCTCCGTCAACACCGGGTCGGCGCCCGAGGCCAACAGCCTGCCTGTGCCCCAGGAGGCCGCGGAAAAGGCCATGGACGCCGCCGCCTGTATCGGGTGCGGTGCCTGCGTGGCCGCCTGCCCCAACGGGTCGGCCATGCTGTTTGCAGCGGCCAAGGTGTCCCACCTCGCCCTGCTTCCCCAGGGAAGGCCCGAGGCGGCGAGAAGGGCGATCCGGATGGTGGAAAAAATGGACGACCTCGGTTTCGGAAACTGCTCCAACATCACCGAGTGCGAAGCCGAATGCCCCAAGGAGATATCCATTACCCACATCGCAAGGCTCAACCGGGAGTTTTTCAAGGCGCAGCTGAGCTCGGAGGAAAAATAACGGAAGACAGACCGGAAGACCCGGGTCCTTCCCGGACGGAGACCGCTTTCCGGACAAAGGAAAAAAACATGGCGATTAAAATCATGATCCGGAGGGTGGTTCCCAAAGACAAGATCCAAGATGTCCTGCCGTTTCTCGAGCAGATGCGATCCGTCGCCGCCAAGCAGCCGGGCTATTTCTACGGGGAGACGCTAAAGAGCCTTGATGCTCCGGATGAATATCTGGTGATCAGCACCTGGCGCTCTCTGTCAGACTGGGAAAATTGGGCCCGAAGTTCGGAGCGGCTTTCCATTCAGCTCAAAATCGATCAAATCCTCGGGTCGAAAACCGAGTACCATGCCTACGAGCACTGAAAACCCACTTCGCGAAAGCTCGATTTTCTCCGTGCAAGAACGGCGAAAACCGGCTTTTTGTCCAACAGGGACACGCTCGTTGGGATGGGAGATAACAACAGAGACAGAAGGAGTCCTAAATGCCCGAACATCCTGATCTGGAAAAATGGAAAGAACTGGCAAAGCAACAGATGAAGGGAAAGCCCGTCGAGACGCTTTACTGGCAGTCTCCGGAAGGGATTAACATCAAGACGCTGTACACGGCCGAAGATGTCCAGGGCCTGCCCCATGTCAACACGTTGCCCGGGTTTCCCCCCTATGTCCGGGGTCCCATGGCCACCATGTATGCCGGGCGTCCTTGGACCATCCGGCAATATGCCGGTTTTTCCACGGCCCGCGAATCCAACGCTTTTTACCGGCGCAATCTGGCGGCGGGTCAAAAAGGGCTATCGGTGGCCTTCGACCTCCCCACCCACCGGGGTTACGACTCCGACAACGCCCGCGTCCTGGGGGATGTGGGGAAAGCCGGCGTGGCCATCGACTCGGTGGAGGACATGAAGATCCTTTTCGACCAGATCCCTCTGGACCAGATGAGCGTTTCCATGACCATGAACGGGGCGGTGCTCCCCATCATGGCAGGGTACATCGTGGCGGCCGAAGAGCAGGGCGTAAAGCCGAAGCAGCTCAACGGGACCATCCAGAACGATATCCTGAAAGAATACCTGACCCGAAACACCTACATCTATCCTCCGGAACCTTCCATGCGGATCGTGTCGGACATCATCGCCTATTGTTCCAAAAACATGCCCAAGTTCAACACGGTGAGCATCAGCGGGTATCACATGATGGAAGCCGGCGCCGATTCGGTGCTTCAGTGCGCCTTCACCCTGGCCGACGGCCTGGAGTATGTCCGGGCGGCCCTGAAGGCCGGGCTGGACATCGACACCTTTGCGCCGCGGCTGTCCTTTTTCTTCGGGGTGGGGATGAATTTTTTCATGGAGATCGCCATGCTCCGGGCTGCCCGATTCCTGTGGCATGAACGGGTGAGCCGATTTAAGCCCAAGGACACCCGCAATCCACCATGCTGCGGACCCATGTCCAGACCTCCGGGTGGAGCTTGACGGAGCAGGATCCTTACAACAACATCATCCGGACCACCCTGGAGGCCCTGGCGGCGGTGCTCGGCGGCACTCAATCCCTCCACACCAATTCCTTCGACGAAGCGGTGGGTCTGCCCACCGACTTTTCCGCCCGGATCTCGCGGAACACCCAGATCCTCATCCAGGAAGAGTCCCAGGTCTGCCACGTGGCGGATCCTCTTGGGCGGTTCTTATTATGTCGAAGCCCTGACCGGGGAGATCATCCGGGAGGCGCGTAAGGTGATTGAAGAGGTGGAAGCCCTCGGCGGCATGGCCCGGGCCATTGAAACCGGGATGCCCAAGCTTCGCATCGAAGAGGTGGCCGCCAGGAGGCAGGCGCGAATCGACCAGGGCAAGGACGTCATCGTGGGGGTGAACAAGTACCGGATCGAAGAGAAGCCGCAGCTGGAGGTTCTGGAGGTTCCATCCACGGTCCGTGACGATCAGATCGAAAACCTGAAAAGGATCCGGGCCTCCCGAGAGAACGCTGACGTGAAAGAAGCGCTGGAGGCCGTCACGCGCTGCGCGGCGGGGAACGGGAACCTCCTGGAGGCCTGCATTTCAGCGGTCCGTCTCCGGGCTACGGTGGGGGAGGTATCGGATGCCATGGAAAAGGTATTTGGTCGTTTTGTGGCGACGACACGCTGCATTTCCGGGGTTTACGCCTCCGAGTACGGGGATGGAGAAAAGATCGAATCGGTGCGCCAAAGAACGGGGGCGTTTTCCGAAAGGGAGGGGCGCCGTCCCCGGATCCTTCTCACCAAGCTCGGTCAGGACGGGCACGACCGGGGGATCAAGGTGATCGCCACGGCCTTTGCAGACCTGGGTTTCGACGTGGATCTGGCCCCGATGTTCCAGACTCCGGAAGAGGCGGCCAAGATGGCGGTGGAAAACGACGTGCACGTGGTGGGGGTTTCCTCCCTGACCGCCGCCCACAAGATCCTGGTGCCCAAGCTGGTGGAGGCTTTGAAAGCACAAGGAGGCCAGGAAATCCTCGTGGTGGTGGGGGGCGTCATCCCGCCAGGAGACTACGACTTCCTGTTCAAGACCTCCAACGTTGTGGCGGGGATCTTCGGTCCCGGCACCCCCATCGTGGAGTCCGCCCACGACGTTTTGGACGCGCTGGAGAAAAAGCGATGAATCCGGACCTGAAAAGAGCTTCCAGGTCTTCTGCCGATTCAACCGCTGCGGGTCCAAAGAAGGGGCTTCCTCAAATTTCTGTTGACAAGCGAAAGTTCTTCTATCATTTTCAATATTTTATAGTGCCAAATGGAGGGCAATCGACAGACCGGATCCGGCGTTGCCGGACAAAAAAGACAACAGAGGGCGTCATCTCTCCGAGGCCGTGAAGCTTGCGGTCGAATCCTTTTTCAAAAAAGGTTTCAGCCGTGAACAGGAAGGTTCCAGGAAAGGAAGTCGAAAATGGGTATCGTTGAGGATAAAATCAAGGAGCTGAAAGAAAGGCAGGCGAAGATCCTTGAAATGGGCGGAAAGCAGGCGGTGGCCCAGCACAAGGAAAAGGGAAAGCTGACCGCCCGGGAGCGGTTGAACCGTCTGTTTGACCGGGGGACGTTCCGGGAGATCGATATGTTCGTCAGACACCGGTGCGTCAATTTCGGGATGGAAAAGGTCGACATTCCCTCGGATGGCGTCATTACCGGCCACGGGCTGGTGGGCGGCCGCCCGGTGTTCGCTTTCTCCCAGGACTTCACCTCCAGGGCCGGAAGCCTGGGAGAGATGCACGCCAAGAAGATCTGCAAAGTCATGGACCTCGCCCTGAAATCGGGAACCCCCTTCGTGGGGATCAACGATTCCGGCGGTGCCCGGATCCAGGAAGGGGTGGACGCCCTTTCCGGCTACGGACAGATCTTTTATCGGAATTCCCTGGCATCGGGGGTGATCCCCCAAATCTCCGCCATCATGGGGCCCACGGCGGGAGGGGCGGTCTATTCCCCGGCCATGACCGACTGGGTTTTCATGGTGAAAAACACCAGTTACATGTTCATCACCGGACCGGAGGTGATCAAGGCGGTCACCGGCGAGGAGATCACTTTTGAAGCCCTGGGGGGGGCCATGACCCACAACGAAAAGAGCGGAGTGGCCCATTTTGCGTGCGAAAACGACGAAGACGCCGTCCATCAAATCCAGAAGCTGCTTTCTTTTCTTCCTTCCAACAACATGGAAGACCCGCCCCGCGTGGAAACGGGAGACGATCCGCGGCGGGTGTCCCCTGAACTGAACCGCATCATTCCGGACAGCCCCAATCAGTCCTACGACATGAAGGCGGTCATCGGAAGCATCGTCGACAACGGGGAGTTTTTCGAGCCCCACCAATATTATGCGCGCAACATGATCGTCTGTTTCGCACGGCTCAACGGGCGGACCGTGGGCATCATCGCCAATCAACCCAACGTCCTTGCCGGGTGCCTGGACATCGACGCCTCGGACAAGGCCACCCGGTTCATCCGGTTTTGCGACGCCTTCAACATCCCCATGCTCACCATCGCGGACGTGCCCGGCTACCTTCCCGGAAGCCAGCAGGAGTGGGGCGGGATCATCCGGCACGGCGCCAAGCTCCTGTGGTGCTATTCGGAGGCCACGGTTCCCAAGCTCCTCTTGGTGACGCGGAAAGACTACGGGGGTTCGTATCTGGCCATGTGCTCCAGGGATCTGGGCGCGGACATGAGCTTTGCCTGGCCCATGGCCGAGATTGCCGTCATGGGAGCTGCCGGGGCGGCCAACATCATCCACCGAAAAGAGATCAAGGAAGCCAAGGATCCGGCAGGCAAGCGCAAGGAAAAAATTCGGGAATACGATGAGCTGTTCTCCAACCCTTACCGGGCTGCAAACCGGGGATACATCGATGCGGTCATTGAGCCCAGCGAGACACGGCCCCGCCTCATCGACGCCCTGGAGATCCTGTGCACCAAAAGAGAGTTGAGACCGCCGAAAAAGCACGGCAACATTCCCGTTTGATCAAAAACAGCAAAAGGAAAAAAGAAATCATAGGGAGAAAGGGATGAAAAACCCCAAACGGATTGCGGCGGCAATGGCCGCAGTGGGTGCATACATCAAGGCAGAGGAGGAGGCCGCGGCATCGCTGAGTTTGCCGGCGGGCGCCCTTCAGGCCTGCAGCGCAGCCGTTGAGCCCATGGCAGCTGGGCGGGCGGCAGGACCAGATGCAGATGCGGATTCAGATGCAGATGAAGGCTTTTCACCGATAATGAAAAGGGTCCAGGAAATCATGGGTTCGAGGGACCGAGTGAGGGAAGAAAGCGGGTCACTTCAGTCCGGGAATCCGCAGCCCCTGGAGCCCTGAACAATCAAGGGAGATGGAAAAATGGATAATCAAGACCAAGTCAAAATGACCTCCATGAGCTATGAAAAAGACAGGCCTGTAGCGGAAAACCCGCTGAAGGTGGAAGACCTGACCCTTCGTGACGGACACCAGTCCCTGTTCGCCACCCGCGGCAGGACGGAAGACATGATCCCGGTGGCGGAAATGATGGACGAAGTGGGGTTCTGGGCCATGGAAGTATGGGGAGGCGCGACCTTCGACACCATGCACCGGTTCTTGAACGAAGATCCCTGGGAACGCATCCGGACCCTGAAACGCTATATCAAGAAAACGCCCTTTTCCATGCTCCTTCGCGGGACAGAATCTGGTGGGATACCGCAATTATGCCGATGACGTGGCCAAGGCCTTCGTGGAGCGGGCCGCGGAAAACGGGATGGATATCTTCAGGACCTTTGATGCCCTGAACGACTACCGCAATTTCGAAACGGTGGTACCCGTCATCAAGGCCGCCGGACAGCATTTCCAGGGGTGCATCTGCTACACCCTCACCGAGCCCCGTCTGGGCGGGGAAGTCTACAACCTGGAATACTATGTCCACAAGGCCAAGGATCTGGAGGCCATGGGCGCGGACAGCATCTGCGTGAAGGACATGGCCGGCCTGCATTGCACCGTATGATGCCTACGCCATCGTCAAGGCTCTCAAGGCGACAGTCAAGCCCCCCATTCACCTGCACAGCCATTTCACTTCCGGCATGTCGGCCATGACGCCAGATCAAGGCCATTGAAGCCGGAGTGGATATCGTGGACACCTGCATGTCCCCGTATGCGTACCGCACCTCCCACCCGGCCATCGAACCCCTGGTCATGACCCTTCTGGGGACCAGCCGCGACACCGGATTCGACATCAAGCACTTGGCGGCCATCAACGAGGTTCTGGAAAAGGAAGTAATGCCGAAGTACAAGCATCTTCTGGACGATTCCAAGATGAGCATCATCGACATCAACGTCCTGCTGCATCAAACCCCCGGGCGGCATGCTCTCCAACCTGGTCAACCAGCTCAAGCAGATGGACGCCCTGGAAAAGATCGACGAAGTCTACCGGGAACTGCCCCGGGTGCGCAAAGAACTGGGACAGATCCCCTTGGTCACGCCGACGAGCCAGATCGTGGGGATCCAGACCGTCAACAACGTCCTGTTCGATACCCCCGAGGAGCGTTATAAGATGATCACGGACCAGGTCAAAGACCTTTGTTACGGCCTTTACGGCAAGACCGCCGTTCCCATCGATCCGGAAGTGCAGAAAAAGGCCCTCAAAGGGTATGCCAGGGGCGAGGAGCCGATCACCTGCCGGCCGGCGGAGGTCCTGGAGCCGGAGCTGGAAAAGGCCAAGGCAGAGGTTGGGGACCTGGCCGTGGACAAAGACGACCTGGTGCTGTATGCCATTTACCCGGTGACGGGAAAGAAGTTTCTGCGCTGGAAATACGGCAAGGAGGAACCGCCCAAAGACGTCCGTCCGATGACCCTGGAACAGGTTAAAGCCCGGGATGCCTTGTTGAAAAAGGCGCTGGCGGGCGAGCTGGTGGAAAAACCTGCCAAGGAAGGACCCCCGAAAAGCGAAAACGCCCGGACTTTCAACGTCTTCGTGGACGGAGAGTATTTTGAAGTCGGCGTGGACGAGGTCGGCGGTTTTCCGCTGATCAGCTACCTCCAGCAGATGCCGGCCCAGATGCCCCCGGTTTCCCGGATGCCGGCCATGCCCGTCGTCGCACCGACGTCGCCTCCCCAAGCCGCGCCTGCAGCCCCGGCGCCTGCAGCCGCACCGGCCGAGGCCCCGAAAGCCCCCCAGGCTCCGAAAGCAGCTGCTGCGGCGGGAACCCCCATGAAGGCCCCCATGCCGGGGATGATCGTCAGCTACAAGAAGAAAGTGGGGGACAGCGTCACCGAAGGGGAGACGGTGGTGATCCTGGAGGCCATGAAAATGGAAAACGCGCTTCCGGCGCCTGTTTCCGGTACCATCACGACCGTCAGTTTCAACTCCGGCGACTCCGTGGCCAAAAACGATGTCCTGTGCGTGATCGGGTAGCCTGAACCGTAACAGCGAGCGCATTCTTCGCTGCTTGCAGCGAGGGAGCTTCAGTCAGCCCTCCGGCAAAATCCGCAGGGCTGAAAGCTGCCTTTCACCGGAGCGTTTTCCCGCATGCCGGGAAAAGAGATCCCGGTGGAGGGGTTCCCGGTTTTTCGGGTGCGATCAATAAGGAGTGCTATATGAAGATTCATGAATACCAGGCGAAAGCCCTGTTCAAGAAATACGACATCCCCGTTCCCGCCGGGGGAGTTGCTTTTGACACGGCGGAGATCTTGAAGGCGGCGTCCGCGCTTCCCGGTTTTCCTGTGGTGCTCAAAGCCCAGATCCATGCCGGTGGCCGGGGAAAAGGCGGGGGCGGTCAGCTGGCAGGATCTATGGAAGAGGTGGAGCCTCTTGCAAAAGAAATGCTCGGCATGACCCTCGTCACCCACCAAACCGGACCCGGAGGGGCGGCATGTGGAGAAAATCCTGGTGGAGCAGGGGCTTGGGCATTGCCAGGGAGCTGTATCTGGGCATCGTTCCCGATCGTTCGTCGGCCCAGATCGTGGTCATGGCCAGCCAGGCCGGGGGAATGGACATCGAGGCGGTTGCGGCCCAGACGCCTGAAAAGATCGTCAAGGTGTTCATCAACCCCCTGGACGGGATTCGGGCCTTCCACTGTCGGCAGATTGCCTATGGCCTGGATTTGTCGACGGCGGCCCTGAAACCGTTTTTGGGCCTGCTGCCCAGGCTCTATCGGCTCTTCGTGGATTACGATTGCTCCCTGGTGGAGATCAACCCGCTGGTTCTGACCGCCGAAGACCGGCTGGTGGCTCTGGATGCGAAAATCAACTTCGACGACAACGCCCTTTTCCGTCACGCGGACATCGCCGGAATACCGGGATCTGGCCGAAGAGGATCCCGTGGAGATCGAAGCCTCCAAGTTCAATCTCAACTACATCAACCTGGACGGAAACATCGGCAACATGGTCAACGGCGCGGGGCTGGCCATGGCCACCATGGACATCATCAAGCTGGCCGGGGCCGAACCGGCCAACTTCCTGGATGTCGGCGGCGGGGCCAGCACCGAAATGGTGGAAAACGGTTTCCGGATCATTCTCAGCGATGAGAAAGTGAAAGGGATCCTCATCAATATTTTCGGGGGGATTTTACGCTGCGACGTGCTGGCGGAGGGCGTGGTCCAGGCCGCCCAGGAAGACCGGGATAACGGTCCCGGTGGTGATCCGGATGGAAGGAACCAACGTCGAGGAGGGGCGCAAGATCCTCTCTGAATCCGGGCTGAACCTGATCACGGCGGTGGATCTGAAGGATGCCGCTCGGAAGGTGGCCGAACTGGTGGCCTGATCGATCAAGGGGGAATCGTGAGTATTTTCGTCAATGCCGAGACACGGGTCTTGGTTCAGGGAATCACCGGAAGGGAAGGTCAGTTTCATACCCGGCACTGCGTCGCCTACGGTACGCAGGTGGTGGCAGGGGTCACCCCCGGAAAAGGGGGCCAGACCCTGGACGAGATCCCGGTCTTCAATACGGTCCAGGAGGCCGTGGATCGTACCGGAGCCGACTGCAGCCTGATTTTCGTGCCTCCGGCCTTTGCCGCCGAGGCGATCATGGAGGCTGCCGATGCCGGGGTTAAAGTGGTGGTGACCATCACCGAAGGGATTCCCGTGCTGGACATGATGAAGGTCAAGAATTACCTTTCAGGGAAAACCGTTCGTCTCATCGGACCCAACTGTCCGGGGATCATCACCCCCGGCGAGTGCAAAATCGGCATCATGCCCGGCCCGATTCACAAACCGGGAGGGCCCATCGGCGTGATTTCCCGTTCCGGAACCCTGACCTATGAAGTGGTGTATCAGTTGACCTTGCAGGGGATCGGACAAACCACGTGCATCGGCATCGGGGGAGACCCAGTCAACGGGACGACGTTCATCGATTGCCTCAAGGCTTTTGAACAGGACCCGAAGACCCGGGGGGTGGTCATCGTGGGAGAGATCGGAGGGAGCGCCGAGGAGGAAACGGCCCTTTTCGTCGAAAAGCACTTCTCGAAACCGGTGGTGGGTTTCATCGCCGGTCTCACCGCGCCGCCCGGGCGCCGCATGGGACACGCCGGCGCCATCATCAGCGGCGGAAGCGGCACCGCAGAGGCCAAGATCGCCGCGATGAAAAAAAGCGGGATCCATGTCTGCGAAGACCTGGGGACGTTGGGACCTTTTTGCGACGAGGTGTTCGGACGTGCATGAAATGGGGATCGCGATGGAAATCCTTTCCATCGCGGCCGCATCCATCCCGGAAACACTGAAAGGGTCAAGAGTCAGCAGCATTCGACTGAAGGTGGGGAAGCTCACCGCCGTGGTGCCCGAAAGCCTCAGGTTCTGCTTTTCCATCGCCTCCCAGGATACGCCTCTGGCCGGTGCCAGCCTTCAAATCGAAAGCCTACCGGTGGTTGCCCGATGCGATCACTGCCGCCACCAGTGGACCCTTGATGCGCCTTCCTTTTCCTGTCCGGCCTGCGACAGCGGCAAAGTGACGCTGATTTCAGGGCGGGAACTGGAAATCGACTCCATTGAGCTTGAAGAAGAAGACAACGACGATTGCCACGAGCAGGGAGAAAAAGGGTGATGGAAATCAAGGTGGTTCGAAAGGTCCTGAGCGTCAACGAAAGGATGGCCGAACAGAATCGGCTGTTTTTTTCCGAAAACGGGGTTTATGTCATCAACGTTATGAGCTCGCCGGGTTCCGGAAAGACCGCTTTGCTGGAAAAGACCCTGCCGCATCTTGCGGCGGACGTCCCCTGCGCCGTGATCGTCGGCGATATCTGCACCACCAATGACGCCGACCGGTTGGCCAGAGCCGGGGTTCCGGTGTTGCAGGTCAACACGGATGAGTTTGGAGGGACCTGCCACCTGGCGGCCCACGTGATCGAGAAGGCGGCCTGCGAAATGGATCTTTTCGGGATTCGTCTTCTCTTTGTCGAAAATGTGGGCAATCTGGTGTGTCCCGCCGAATTCGATATCGGGGAGGACAGCCGGGTGGTGGTGATGAGCGTCACCGAAGGAGAAGACAAGCCCCTGAAGTACCCGGTGATGTTCAGGACGTGCCACGCGACGGTCATCAACAAGATCGACCTGTTGCCCCATCTCGACTATGATCTGGAGATGGCGGTCTCCAATGTCCTTCGGGTACACCCGGAAATGCCGATCTTCAACGTCTCGGCCAGAACCGGGGAGGGGATGGATGCGTGGATGGATTGGATCAAAGCCCGTGTGCAGGAAAAATTTCCAAAAACTTCCTAGAAGCGGTTTCAAAACCCTCCTTCCCCGCCTGTTGGGCCTTTTGGATAGCGCTAAACTCGCTTCGCTGAATCTTGAAAACTCGGGCGTAACGCCCTCAAACAATTCAAGATTCAAACGCTACGCTTCGTCAAGCGCTTTTATCAAAAGATTCCAAGCACGGCTTGTCAGGAGGTTTTGAAATGACTTCTAGTCAGACCGCGGCGAAAAGGGGACTCTCCACCCGAAGCCGGTTTACGGGGGCTGTTATTGAAGCTCCCCGCTGCAAGCAGGGGGGAATGTTCTGCCTTTCGGCAGTGCTTCGCAGCACCGTAAGGAATTTTTTCATCTTGAGATTCGCTTGCTAACCTCGCAGCAAGCTGCGGCGATAGCGCTCATTATCGCGGTTTGAAAAAGTCAGGTTTTTGATTAAAAAAAATCAGCGGGGCAAAGGTTTCAGGGAATGAAAGGGGGTCAACATGGATGTCTATTTCGATAAACCGGGTCCGGCAAACACCGAAGCCGTTTTGCAGTGCGCCTTTGAGCGGGGAAAGGCGCTGGGGTTGAAAGAGGTGGTGGTGGCATCCACCAAAGGAACCACGGCCCTGAAAGCCGCGGAGGTCTTTGCCGGGTTCAGAGTCACGGCGGTGACCTATCACTGCGGGTTCAAGGCACCTTTTGAATGCGTCATGGAAGTCGACATCCGCAAGGATCTGGAAAAGCGGGGCGTCCGCGTGGTCATGGCCACCCATGCGCTGTCCGGCCTGGAGCGTTCTTTGTCCAAAAAGCACAGCGGCATCTACCCGGTTCTGGTGATCGCAGACACACTGCGGCTGTTCGGCCAGGGGACCAAGGTGGCCGTGGAGGTCTCCATCATGGCGGCGGATGCCGGGGCGCTTTCCGGCGCCGACATCGTATCCATCGGGGGGACCGGGAGGGGCGCCGATACGGCGCTGGTGCTCAAGCCGGCCAATCAGTCGGACCTGTTCGACCTAAGGATCCGGGAGACCGTCTGCAAGCCCAGGGATTTTTAATTTTGCCGGAGTCGGATCATGTTCCTCATCGCCGGCATTTCCCACAAGACCCGGGTCCTGGATTCCAGGGCGCGCCTTTGCCCGTTGTGCGGGTTTTCCAGGGCCTATTACCGGCGTGTGGATCACTACCTGAGCCTCTTTTTCATTCCCCTGTTACGCGTCAAGACCGGCCAGCCGTTCCTCCTTTGCGAGGCGTGTGAAAAGACCGTTTCGGAGATGAAGGCGGACCACAGGGCGGAAACGGACCGGACGGCGCATCGCTGCAGAACGTGCGGCAAAGGGCTTGAAACCGGATTCAGGTACTGCCCCTTCTGCGGCACCCCGACGCGGTGAACCCGGGATCTCAAGGCGCCTTGGAATCGGCCGGGACCGGGGCCCTTTTTTCTGAAAGGCCTGCGTTTTAGGGCGGTGCGCTGAACAGGGTCGAGTCGTTAAAACCGCGGGATTCAGGGAAACTGAACGCTGGAAAAAGACCGGCACAGGCGTTCCATGAATTGAAAATCCACTTCCACCCCCAACCCGAACCCGGAAAGGGCGCCGGCTTCACCCCCCGATCCAAAGGAAACGGGACGAGTGGTGACATTTTCCTTCAGGAGATATTCGTCATAAGAACCGTCATGATAGACGGCGTCTTTGCATATTAGAGAAAGGATCCGACCGGCGGCTGACAGGATGCCGGATTCCCCGAGGTGGCAGCCGATCTGGTAACGGATCTTTCTTTCTCTGAGCCGGTCGATCATCCCCAACGATTTTCGAAATCCCCCGCACTTGGACAGCCGGACGTTCACCATGGTAAACCCCTGGGCGATGGCGGGATCGAGGTCTTTCACCGTGCAGACGGACTCATCCGCCATCAAGAAGATCCCCCTGGGAGTGACGTTTCCGGCGTAGTCCTCAAACGCCGGGTCGCCGGGGGCCATGGGTTGTTCAATCACGCGGACGTTGAAAGGTTCGAGCAGGGGAATGTGCTGAAAAGCCAGGCTTTTGTCCCAGGAGCCGTTGGCATCGACCTTCAGATCGCAGTCGTCACCGAGGAGGGCTCTCACTGTCTCCAGGTTGTTCCGGTTTTGGTCCAGGTCTTTGCCCATCTTCAGTTTCACCCTGGAGATGTTTTTTTCCGTGATCCGTCGGCAGATTTCCTCCGCGCCTTTTTGATTCCAAAGCGGAATGACGGCCCCGTAACGGATTGTTTCCGTGAAGAAGTTTTTCGGGAAATAAGCCGACAGATATCGACCTTCCTTTTTCCCAAAGGCATCAAGCAGGGCGCTTTCGAGGGCGCAGATGGCGGCATGATGCGTTTTTTCTTCCGGAAGGCCGTCGATGAAATCCCAGACCTGGGAAATGGCCGTCAGGGTCTTTGGAAACTCGGCGAGGCGCGCGAACCGGGTGATGTCTGACAGGGCCGTTTCCGGAGTCTCTCCAGTGACGTACGGTCTCGGGGCCCCTTCTCCGTATCCTCGAATTTTGCCGTCCTCCGCCACAATTTCACACACGATGTTTTTTGCGACGGCCCCTTTATTGAGGGCGTGCGGGAAATGGCCGGCAAACGGGAGTGCGATTTCATAGACGTTTATTTTTTCAATTTTCATTGCGCGAATTTTCAATCGTCTTTCGTTGGGGTTTCAGAAGTCGAGGGCTGTGCTTGGGTGACGGCAGGAAGCGTCAAGGTAAACGTGGTCCCTTGGTTGATGACGCTTTCCACTTCGATATTGCCCCCATGATCCTGCATATTCTGGTGGGCGATGAACAGTCCCAGGCCCGTTCCGTTGTGCATGGAACTTTTGTGCTTGGTGGTGAAATACGGATCAAAGATCAGCTCCAGGTTCGACTTGGGGATCCCCATGCCGGTATCCCGGATCCGGACCTGGACCACCTCCGGTTTGCCCTTGGGGCGTCGCTTCCGGGTTTCGATGTCGATCCTGCCTTTTTCCGGGGTAAACTCGATGGCGTTGGAAAGCAGGTTCAAAACGACCTGCTTCATTTTTTCCTCGTCCATCCAAACTCTTTCGATGGACGGATCCAGGCGCGTGGAGATGGCGATTCTTTTCCCTTTGCTCTGGGGAGTCACCAAGGTCACCATCTTTTCGATCAGGGCGTGAAGGTTCTCCAGCTCGAAATTGGTTTCTTTGGTCTTGCTCAAGTCCAGAAGCTCGGTGATGAGGTTGCTCACCCGATAGGTTTCTTCCAGGGCGATGCCGTAAAATTCGTTTCGGAATTCGGGGTCGTCGAATTTTTTCGGAAGCATCTGGAGGAAAGTCCCAATGGCGGTGAGGGGATTCTTGATTTCATGGGCAAGCCTGGCCGCCATGTTCCCCAGAAACGACAGCTTTTCAGCCCGGCTCAACAGAGCCCGGGATTGGTTCAGCTCCCTCATCCGTTCCTGAAGATTTTGGTACAGTCGGGCGTTTTGTATCGCGATGGCGATCTGCGGGGCGAAGACGTCCAGGGTCTGCCGGGTTTCGTCGGGGACGCCGATGTCATCCACAGCGTCGGTGGCGATGATGCCGATTACCTTGGAGCGGGTGATCAGCGGCACCACGTAGACCGACGTCGGGTTGGCTTTGGCCAGAAGGATGTTGCCTTTTCGAAGACTGGAATGCTTGACTTCCGGAATGTACTCCGACTGCCCGGTGTTGGCCACGCGCGCCAGGATATTGCTGAGACGGTCCAGGGGAACTCGGTAGCCCCTGATCTCCTCAGGGACCTCGCCACCATATCCGCTGCCGTAGATGTATTCGAGGCACCCTTCATCCTCGTTGACGAGCATGATGGTGGCGCGCTGGATGCGGCAAACGGTCCCCAAAAGGCTCATGATGACGTTGAGCAGCTGTTCTATGTCCAAGATGGACAGGATGGCCTTTCCGGTCTCCTGGATGGCGGTGAGCTGTTTGATCTTCCGGTTCAATTCGATGTTGAGGCGGTTTACTTCCTCGTATTTTTGCTCGATGGTGTCCTTGTCTTTTTCGATCTCCTTGATGGTCTCCAAGAGAACGGACTTGGATCTGAAGAAGTCCCTCACGAAGCCGAGGACTTTTTTTCGCTCGGTCCATTCCAGAAGGTATTCGCAGTAAGGAGCCCCGTCGAAGTAGCAGGCGGTTTCGGTGAGATCCAGGGGGTTTTGGCCCCACAGGGTGGGCATAAAAGTGTAGATGCCCTGGTTGTATAGGCAAAGGTCCTTGGAAACCTGCATTTCAGGGTTCCAGTGCAACCGAACGACGGCTTCGCTCGGCTCTTTTTTAACCAGTTCCACCGTCTTGTTCCGATTCCACTTGGCATTGATCCTCTGGGCGTTTTTCAAGGTCATGTCAAAGGAACTGAACACCCGGACGATGATGCTTTTCAATCCCAGCTGGGTCCGCTCGATGGCATATTTTGCCATCCTGAAGGGGGCCTTGTCGTCGTTCAGGATTTGCTTGGCCCTGCGATAGAGCTCGGAGGCGACTTCGCTGGAAATCCAGTTGTTGGAATCGCACAGAAAGGCTTCGGGGTCGGGAAGCGCATCGATTTCGGGGTGCAGGTCTCGGGTCAGTTCCGGGAAGCGGTCTTTAGCGTGGATTTTGACGTAGCTTAGAACAACTCCCGAGTTGGTGCAATTGACCTCTTTTTCCATGTCAACGTGTCCGACTCAGGGTGGGCATGGGGAGTCCCGGCGGGAAAGGGGTGTCACGTGAGTTTCAGCACGGAAGCGTTGAAGACCGGTATGGGAACCATCGGCCCTGCCGGGGCTTCTTCGGGATCGACAGGTTCCATGCGGAAATACTTTTTCCACTCATACCACTCTTCCGGGTACTGTAAGATGAAGCTTTCCAGGACCTTTAGCAGAATTTCTCCGAAAGACGCCTCTGCGTGGCTCTTGAACTGCTCCACCATGTCATTCATGGAAGTGACGATGAATTCGTATCCGTGCTCCTTCGACCGGTGCATCAGCCCGAAGAGGATGGCGGCTTGGGTTCGTTTGGTCAGAATGTTCATGGTTTTGTCCAGCCAAACGAGCTTGCCGAGAAAAAGCATCCGGTCTTTCTTGGACGGGCGCCATTCTTTGATCTCGTCACACTGGGTGACGACGATACGGTTTTGTTTCAAATTGGAACAGATCTCCTTGACGACGTTTGGAGTCGAGGAGGGATCGATGATGCGGGTGGAAAAGGCGGAGGCCTTCTCGAAAAGGGTCTGGCGGAGATGATCGGTCTTGAATTTCGCGAGGATTGAAACCGGAAGCCGGTTGACGCCCAAAAATCCCGGGATGAACTCCACCCCTCCGAAATGTCCGGTGATCAGAAGTGCACCTTTTCCTTCGGCAAGAGAATCCTCGATGATCTTGATGTTGTTGCACCGGATGTGGCTTTCAAAAAAGGCCCGGAGCATGCCGGTGGAAGAATAGGCGTTGAAGAGCTTTTCAAAGTAGTGTGCAATAATTCCGCGAAAAACGGCCCGGGTGGTTTTCCGGATTTCGGCTTTGCTTTTTTGGTCGGAAAACGCGGCGTAAACCGCGGCTTTGATGGTTTTTCTTTCTTTCCTCCTGAACAGAAAGTAAAGTTTGCCCAAGAAGGCGATGTAATAATAGCTGAAACGCCATCCCAGCGTCTTGCACAGGAAAAGGTTCGTTTTGGACTGTAAAAAGGTGCTGAGTTGCATGCCGGTTTTCCCGCCGCCCGTCAGGTCTTGGCTGAAATCCTTTATGGTGCTCCAAGAAGGACAATCAACAATCATGCCAACTTTTCCAAACGTCGGATTCTTTTCCACCATGCGGAGAAAAGGGCCTTCCTCGGACCCGGAAGTCAGGAAAACCCTTGTCCGGCACACAATTGGGCCCAAGGCCACAATTAATTAATATAGCATAGAGACAAGCCCTAATAAAGGATTTTTTCAAATAAAACGAAAAGATGCCCTGATCTTTGTGCAGGGCTGCACAGAAATCAGGGCGGCCGGGTCTGAAGGGCGCGTCGATTTTAAAACCAAAAAGCCGCAACCCGCGGAAACAGAGGATGATGTAAAAAGAGGATAGCAATCCCTGGAATTTATGATATACAAAAACGTATCTACGGCATCGCGGGTTTCATCCCACACGAAACGTCTTTTGACAGGTAAGCCCCATGACTTCGAAGAAAAAAGCGACGATCCTGGTTGTGGATGACGAAGCCGGTATCCGCCAATCCTTCAACATGATTTTAAAAGAAGATCACCAGGTCCTTTTGGCCTCTTCCGGATCCGAGGCCATGGAACGCTTCAAGTCCCAGCCTTTAGATTTGGTTCTTTTGGACATTCTTCTGCCGGACACGGGGGGACTCGACCTTTTGGAAAAATTCAAGGAGGCCGATCCCACCGTCGAGGTGATCATGGTCACTGCGGTGAAGGAAGTGCCCATCGCTGTCAAGGCTATCAAGCTCGGCGCTTATGAATACATCATGAAGCCGTTCACCGTGGACGATATCCTGGCGGTCATCGAAAGAGCCCTGGAAAAGCGTACCATGATCCAGGAGATCGCCTATCTGAAAACCGAGCTGGAACGAATCCGACCCTTCGAGATGATGGTGGGCGAAGACCCGAAGATGAAGAAAGTCTTCGATTTCATTTCCACCATCTCCCAGAGTGACGGTACGGTCTTGATCCAGGGAGAAAGCGGGACCGGCAAGGAGTTGGTGGCCAGGGCGCTGCATAATCGGAGCAACCGGACGAAAGGGCCTTTTGTGGTCATCAACTGCGCTGCGATTCCCCTCACCCTCATGGAAAGCGAGATTTTTGGATACAACAAAGGGGCCTTCACCGGTGCACAGACCACACATATCGGAAAACTGGAGATGGCCAACAAGGGAACCGTATTCTTGGACGACATCGACTCCCTGGATCTGAAGATGCAGGCTAAGCTCCTCAGAATCATTCAGGAAAAGGAGCTTGAACGGTTGGGGAGCAACAAGGTGATCAAGGTGGACGTCCGGTTCGTCGCCGCCTCTAATAAAAACCTTTCGGACCTGGTGGGAAACGGAGAATTCCGGGATGACCTGTTTTACCGGATCAATGTGTTCCCGGTGAAAATCCCACCGCTGAGAGAAAGGAGATCGGACATTCCTCTCCTGCTGGAACATTTTACCCGGCTCTATGCCGAAAGGGCCGGGAAAGGAGAGAAACGCTTTTCCGAAGAGGCCGTTGCCGCCCTGATGGATTATGAGTGGCCCGGAAACGTCAGGGAACTTCAGAACCTGGTGGAGCGCCTCGTGACCATCACCCAGGATCCGGTGATCCAGCCCAGGGACTTGCCTCCCCTGATGGGGATAGGAAAATCGGAAATCAAGGACCTCCCCCTCAAGGATGCCATCAGCGCCTTCGAAAAACGCTACATTGCCGAAGTCTTGGAGGACGTGGGGGGGAACAAGACCAAGGCTGCCGAGAAACTCGGCATCCACCGCAACACCCTTCTGGCAAAAACCCACGACAAAAACTGACCGGAAGACTCCATTGTAGCCCCGGGGCTTTCTACCTGGATTCTCGCCTGTTTTAAGTGCACAGCCTGTTGTGCATCCCACCCCTGGTTTTGGGCACATGCCGTTTGAACCCCCCCTTATTCTGTTGAATATCGTGGGGTTATAAATGGCATGGTCTTTGCTTTATCCCTACTCTGTCAACAGGGACAGCTGAAACCACAAGGCATTTGACCGGAGGACTTTATGTTCCGAAACAGCTCTGACCCGTCCGCTCCCGCGGTTGCGGATATTCATGCCGCACAGCCCGGTGAAGACCCCATCTCCGATGCCGGCCAAAAGGATCTCGAGCTTACGGAAATGGTGCTCACCGTCAACCGGGTGGCGGAGCGACTCAAAAAGCTGACGAGCGAGCTGGACCGCAGGACCTTTGAAATGAACGAAATCAAGGCCTTCGCCGAAGCGATGAAGAAAAACCTGACGCTGCAGGAACTGATCGATCTCGTCATGGAGAAGGCCCTGAAACTCACCGGCGCCCAAATCGGGTCGCTGTGCCTCGTCGAAAAGGAGAACAACCGTCTCTTGGTGGTGGCATCTCAGGGGTTTGAAAAGGAACCCAAAACCAATTTTTATATCGACCTGGGACAGTCCCTCATCCAGCGCGTGGTCTCCGAAAAAAAACCCCTCGTGGTGGAAAACCTTCAGACCGATCCCCGCGTTAAAAAAACAAATGATCCCAAGTACGGATCCCCTTCCTTTTTGATTCTCCCCATTTTCGAAAAGGAAAACATCGTGGGGGTCTTGAACTTATCCAGCAAGGAAAGCGGTGCGCCCTTCACCTGCCATGACGAAAAGATTCTTTCCATTCTGGTCAGCCGGATCGGAAACGCCTTGGAAACGGCCCGACTCGAATCCGAGATCAGGAATTACCGGAATGATATTCAAAAAGGGAGGCGTCTGTTTGAGGAAACCAGCGTCGAACTCAGAAAAAAGAGCATCGAACACGACCTGATGCTCCAGGCGCTTCGGAAACGCGAGGAAAAGTATCGGGCCATCTTGGAGAGCATCGAAGAGGGTTATTTCGAGGTGGACCTGGCGGGGAATTTGACCTTTGCCAACGAGGCCCTATGCAGAATCACCGGGTTCGGACGCGAAGAACTTCTGGGAATGAGCAACAAGGACTACACCACTTCGGAGTCAGTCCCGAAAATGCAGAAGATCTTCAACACCATTTACCGGACGCAACAGCCGGTCCGGATGGTGACCTTTGAAGTCATCCGCAACGATGGGGAAACAGCCGTTCTGGAGCTTTCCGCCTCCCTGATGAAAAACGAAGAAGGCCGTCCGGTGGGGTTCCGGGGGGTGGTCCGGGATGTGTCAGAACGCTTGATCGCCGAAGCGGAAAAGAAGAAGCTGGAGGAGCAGCTGCGCCAGGCGCAAAAGATGGAGGCCATCGGGACGCTGGCCGGGGGGATTGCCCACGACTTCAACAACGCGCTTCAGGGGATCTCCGGCTACACCCAGCTGCTGCTGATGAAGAACAATGGAAACGACACGGTTCGGAAATACCTGGAAGCCATCGAACGCTCGGTGGGCCGGGCCGGAGACCTGATCCGGCAGCTGATGATTTTCAGCAGGAAAGTGGAGAGCACGTTGGGCCCGGTGGACCTGAATCAAGAGGTCGGAAATGCGGCCAGGCTGCTGGAGCGGACCCTTTCCAAAACGGTGAAGATCGAGCTTTACCTGGAAAACGGCCTTCACAAGATCCATGCAGACTCGATCCAGTTGGAGCAGATCCTCATCAATCTCGGGATCAATGCCAGGGACGCCATGCCCGACGGCGGAAAGCTGATCATTTCCACTCAGAATTTCACCGTGGATGCCGCTGTTCATAAAGGATACTTGAACATGAAATCGGGCAACTACGTGCTGTTAAGCGTTTCGGACACCGGGTGCGGCATGCCCGACGAGGTGAAGGAGCATATCTTTGAGCCTTTTTTCACCACCAAGGAAAAGGGGAAGGGAACGGGCTTGGGCCTGGCGATGGTCTATGGCATCGTGAAGAACCACGACGCCCATATCAGCTGTTACAGCCATTTGGATCAAGGCACGACCTTCAAGATTTATTTCCCGGTTCCGGAGGAGTCGAAACGCAGAGGAGACGACAAAGAAAGCCGGGAAGCAGAGCGGGTGTTCCACGGATCGGAGACCATTCTTCTGGTGGATGACGAACCCGTCATCCTGGATATCGGTCAGGAAGTCCTTCGCCAATATGGATATAAGATCCTGAAAGCCTGCAGCGGCAAAGAAGCAGTGGAACTGTACCAAGCCCATAAAAACCAGATCGATCTGGTCATTCTGGACTACAACATGCCCGAAATCGACGGCGGAAGGTGCCTGCAGGAACTTCTTCAAGTCAATCCCACGGTAAAAGTGCTCATTGCCAGCGGATATGCCTTGAACGATCAGTTGAAAAAGACGATCAACGCCGGCGCGGCCGGTTTCATCGGCAAACCGTATCAACTCAAGGCCATGCTCCAGCAGGTTCGATCCGTTTTGGATCAAAATCCTTTCGGCGCCTACGCCAATTAGGGCCTGACCCTTTCTCGGGCGCCCGGTTTCCGGTGGGCTGCGGCGATATCGGCTTCACCGAGTCACCGTCTTTCCATCGCCCCGCCCCTTTTCCGACACCCGGTCCTCAGCTGATTTTTAAAAGAAAACGTACCTGAAAGCGGCCGGATACCCCGGGGTTTCCCGATTAGAATTTGTCGATAGATATCGTGAGGTTGGGTTCCAACCCAAACCCGATTGGAAACCCCTTTTGATTTCCAAATGTTCTTGACACGGGGGGGTGTGTTGTCTATAGAAAGCACCTTATACTTTTTTAAGCCGGAAAGGCGGCCTAAAATGAATGCCGTCTTGCCAAATCGACCCGTTCAATCGGGCAGAATGCCGGGGATTGCGCCTGATCATGGACTTGGAAGAGCTGCTTCGAAGTCGGAAAAAAGATCTGGTTCAAAAATGGTTTCATGCCGTGGTGGAAACCTATTCTGCCGATGCCTTCCGTTTTTTCACCCATCACAAAGACCCCTTCACGAATCCGGTTGGAGGCACTTTCCGGAAAGGGTTAAGCGAGCTCTATGACCATCTCGTGAATCCCGAAGAAGAGCCTTCCCGGATCGGGGCCTGTTTGGATCCTATGATCCGAATACGGGCGGTTCAAAATTTCCCTCCATCCAAAGCCATCGGGTTTTTGTTTCAGTTGAAGCGCATTCTCCGGCGTGAATTGGCCGACAGGCTTCAGAACCCGGGCCTGGAAGATTCACTGGTGGCAATCGAGGCGAGAATCGACGCATTTGGCCTCATGGCCTTCGACGTCTTTATGCAATGCCGGGAAAAGATCTACCAGCTCAAGGCCGATGAAATCCGAGTACGGACTTTCAAAGCGTTCAAGAGGGCCGGCCTGGTTTACGAATCACCGCAAACCAAACCGGACCCCGATGATTATCACTAAACCGGACGGTTTCTTGAACCGGAAACCGGAAGGGGGTTGAAAGCGAGGTAACGGTAAATGAATGTAAACTACATTGCATCCCTCATCGCAGTCGTCGCACTTTTCCTGGTCGCTTATGTCGGGACGGAGGCGGCGGGGCTCCAGGCCTTATTCGGGATTGCGGTTCCCTACCTGGCCTTTCTTGTTTTTCTGGCGGGATTCATCTACCGCATTCTCGGCTGGGCCAGGTCACCCGTTCCCTTCAGGATCCCCTCCACCTGCGGTCAGCAAAAGAGCCTCCCGTGGTTCAAGGCCGCAAGCTTCGATAACCCGTCCACCGGCGGCGGGGTCCTGGTTCGGATGGCGCTTGAGATCCTTTTCTTCCGCTCCCTTTTCCGAAATACCAAGGCCCGGCTGGTGGAAGGAGAAAAGCTCACCTACCAATGGGAAAAATGGCTCTGGCTGGGGGCCATCGTGTTCCACTATTCCTTTTTCACCGTGCTGGTCCGGCATTTGCGCTTTTTTCTGGAACCGGTGCCGGAGCCGCTGAAATGGCTGGAAGCCCTGGACGGCTTTCTCCAGGTCGGTCTGCCGGGCGTCCTGCTTTCGGGGTTCGCCCTTCTGGTGGGGGTCACCTACCTTTTTCTGCGGCGCGTCTTCATCCCCCAGGTGCGCTATATTTCCCTGGGCTCCGATTTCTTTCCGCTGTTTCTGATCATGGGAATCGCCGTTTCCGGGATTTTCATGCGCTATATCACCAAGGTGGACGTGGTGGGGGTCAAGGAACTGACCCTGGGGCTGGTCACCTTCCGGCCGGTGATTCCCAAGACGGTGGGGGGGCTCTTCTACGCCCATCTCTTTTTCGTCAGCGTGCTTTTGGCCTACTTTCCTTTCAGCAAGCTGATGCATCTGGGCGGGATCTTCATGAGCCCCACGCGGAACCTGGCCAACAACAACCGTGAAATCCGCCACGTCAATCCATGGAACTACCCGGTCAAAGTGCATACCTATGACGAGTATGAAGAAGAATTCAGGGAAAAGATGATAGAAGCCGGGCTTCCGGTGGAAAAGGAATCCGAGGCCGGTTCTTCAGAGGAAAAGGAGTAAGCCATGGCAGACGACCTGTTAAAACCCCATGATCTCATCACCAACATCAAGCCCCGGCCTCCGCAGACCGGGTGGATGGACACCCCTATCGAAATCCGCAAAGGAATGTACTGCTATGCGTCGAACCCCAAGAGCGTGCACATTCTTGGCCTGCCCAACGCCCGGGAATGGAACCCGATGGAGGAGGACTGGAAGCTTCCCCCAACTGGAAGGAGATCGTCTTCGAGGGCATGAGGCAGCGCCTCGACCGGTTCCGGACCTTCAAAGTCTTCATGGACATCTGCGTCCGGTGCGGGGCCTGCGCCGACAAGTGCCATTTTTTCATCGGGACGGGGGATCCCAAGAACATGCCGGTGCTCCGGGCCGAGCTTTTGAGGTCCGTCTACCGGAGGGATTTCACCACGGCCGGCAAGCTTCTCGGCCGGCTGGCCGGGGCCCGGGAGATGACCCTCGAGGTCCTCAAGGAGTGGTGGTATTACTTCTTCCAGTGCACCGAATGCCGTCGCTGCTCGGTCTTCTGCCCCTACGGCATCGATACCGCGGAAATCACCATCCTGGCCCGGGAGATCTTCAATCTTTTGGGCCTGAACATCGACTGGATCGCCACCCCCATCGCCAACTGCTATCGCACCGGAAACCACTTGGGAATCCAGCCCCATGCATTCAAGGACATGATCGACTTCTTCGTGGATGAGATCGAGGAGGTTACCGGGGTGAAGGTGGAACCCAATCTCAACAAGAAGGGAGCCGACATCCTCTTCATCACCCCTTCCGGCGACGTTTTCGCCGACCCCGGGACCTATACCGCCATGGGGTACCTCATCCTTTTCCATTACCTTAAGGAAAAGTACGGCCTGGACGTGACCTGGAGCACCTATGCGTCCGAAGGCGGAAACTTCGGACTGTTCACCTCCCATGAAACCATGAAGCGGCTCAACGCGAAGATGTACGCCGAGGCCAAGCGTCTGGGCGTGAAATGGATCCTGGGCGGCGAATGCGGCCACATGTGGCGGGTGATCCACCAGTACATGGGCACCCTCAACGGCCCCGCCGATTTCCTGGAGGAGCCGGTTTCCCCCATTACGGGGACGAAATTTGAAAACGCCAAATCCACCAAGATGGTCCACATCACCGAGTTCACCGCCGATTTGATCCGGCACGGGAAGCTGGACCTGGACCCCGCCCGCAACGACGATCTCATCGTAACTTACCACGATTCCTGCAATACTTCACGGGGCATGGGGCTTTTGGAAGAGCCCCGGTACGTCATCAAGAAGGTCTGCAAGAACTTCTTTGAAATGCCCCCCAACACCATCCGCGAGCAGACCTTCTGCTGCGGGAGCGGTTCGGGGCTCAATGCCGGGGAGAACATGGAACTTCGCATGATCGGGGGCTTACCGCGCGCCAATGCCGTCAAGTACGTGCATGAAAAGCACGGCGTGAACATGCTCGCCTGCATCTGCGCCATCGACCGGGCTGCCTTGCCGCCGCTGATGGATTACTGGGTCCCCGGCGTCAACGTCACCGGGGTTCACGAGATGGTGGCCAATGCCCTCAACCTTCCCGGCCAGCAAGAGAGAACCAGCAACCTGCGCGGGGAGCCACTCCCCGGAATGGAGGCCGAAGATGAATAGCAGCAAAACGATCTACGACCGGGGCAAGGTTTTCGCCGGGCTTCTTATTTTTGTCGTCCTGGTCACCTTGCCGTTTTGGTACAACCACGGGAAAGCCGCCCCTGCGCCAGAGCCGCAACTCACCGAGAAGGCGAAGGCGGAAAAGGCTTGCATTCGACCCAAGGAGCTCATGAAGACAGACCACATGCAGATCCTCAACGACTGGCGGAACACCGTGGTTCGAAACGCCAACCGGGTCCAGGAAACCGCAGAGGGAAAACGTTTCGACATGAGTCTTTCCAACACCTGTCTGGACTGCCATTCGAACAAGGCGGAATTTTGCGACCGGTGCCACAACTACGTTGCGGTCAGTCCGTATTGCTGGGACTGCCATATCGATAAACCGAAGGAGACAAAGGAATGAAAAGCAGCAGAAGAAGCTTTTTACAAGTCGCCGGAATTTCTGCGCTGGGAGTGGGGCTCAAGCCGGTCGCCGATCTGTTGGCTGCATCGGGGGGCGGCGGCGAAGCGCCTGCTGAGAAGGTTTTTAAAAACGAAAGTGCCCTCAAAGCCAAACAGTGGGCGATGGTCATCGATACCCGGAAGTTCGAGTCTGCAGGAGACCTGCAACCCCTGATCGAGGTGTGCCATAAGATCCACAACGTCCCCTTCATCGACAACAAGCAACATGAGATCAAATGGATCTGGGAAGAGGAGTACAAGCACGCATTCCCCGATCAGGACGTTCGGTTTCTACCGGAACGCATCGAGCATCTACCCTTTCTGGTGCTGTGCAATCATTGCGAGGACCCGCCCTGCGTCCGGGCCTGCCCGACCAAAGCCACTTTCAAGCGGGAAGACGGCATCGTGCTGATGGACTTTCACCGGTGCATCGGCTGCCGGTTCTGCATGGCCGCCTGCCCCTACGGATCCCGGAGCTTCAACTTCAGGGACCCGAGGCCTTTCATCAAGGAGACCAACCTGAAATTTCCCACCCGGATGAAAGGGGTTGTCGAAAAATGCAACTTCTGCGCCGAGCGCCTGGCGGTGGGCCAGATGCCCGCCTGCGTGGAGGCGTCCGACGGCGCCATCGTTTTCGGGGATTTGGAGGATCCGAAATCCGAAGTCCGGACGCTTTTGCGCGAAAACTTCACCATCCGACGGAAACAGGGCCTGGGGACCGGCCCGGCCGTCTACTATATTATATGAGGTGGTTATGCTTGAGAAAGCCTTTAAAGGAAGCAAACGGTATTATGGATGGCTGACGGCGCTCCTGGTCGTCATCGGTATCGGATTCGGCTTTTACCTGTGGCAGCTGAAATTCGGACTGGGAATCACGGGCATGAGCCGCGATGTCACCTGGGGATTCTATATCGCCCAGTTCACGTTTCTGGTCGGGGTGGCGGCGTCGGCGGTGATGCTCGTCCTTCCCTATTACCTGCACCACTACAAGGCCTTCGGAAAAATCACCATTTTAGGGGAATTTCTCGCCGTGGCCTCGGTGACCATGTGCATCCTGTTCATCTTCGTGGATTTGGGACAACCGATGCGGGTACTCAACGTGCTGCTCTATCCGACGCCCAATTCCGTCCTTTTCTGGGACATGATTGTCTTAAACGGCTACCTTTTGCTCAATATCGTCATCGGATGGAACGTGCTGGAGGCCGAGCGCAACGCCTCGGCTCCGCCCGCATGGATCAAGCCTTTGATCTATATTTCCATCCCCTGGGCGGTCAGCATCCACACGGTCACCGCCTTTCTGTACTGCGGCCTCCCGGGCAGGGGGTTCTGGCTTACCGCCATCCTTGCACCTCGGTTCCTTTCATCTGCCTTCGCATCCGGACCTTCCCTTTTGATCCTGCTGTGCCTCATTGTGCGTAAGCTGACCAAGTTCGATCCGGGAAAGGAACAGATCCAGTCCCTGGCCAAGATCGTGGCCTACGCCATCTCCATCAATGTCTTTTTCTTCCTCTGTGAGGTCTTCGTCGTTTTTTACAGCAAGATTCCCGAACACATGGATCATTTCAAATACCTCTTCGTGGGGCTGCACGGGCACGGCGTCCTTGTTCCGTGGATGTGGACGTCGCTGGGTCTCATGGTGATTTCCATTCTCCTTCTGGTGATTCCGTCCACCCGCCAAAACGAAAGCATCCTGGCGATAGCCTGTGTCACCGTCTTTGCCGGGACCTGGATCGACAAGGGATTGGGAATGATTTCCGGCGGGTTCGTTCCCTCACCCCTGCACCATGTGAACGAATACATCCCGACGGCTCCTGAGATCCTGATTACCCTGGGTGTCTGGGCTACGGGATTTTTCGTGCTGACGGTGCTTTTCAAAATCGCCATTACGGTCAAGGAGGAAGCGGCCGGCGTCGCTTCCTGACGCGCTGTAGCTTTGCTAAAAATGCCAGGGCCCCTGCCGCCGGGCAAGGGGCCCTGTTTTTTACCCGAACCCTTTGAAGATTTCAGATCACCCGGTGCTCTCCATTATAAAGATAGAGACCGTCATCTTCCGAAAGGCACCCGATCGTCACGTTCAGCCTCGAGGCCAGTTCCACGGCCAGGGAAGTCGGCCGGGAGACCGCCAAAAGGACGGGGATTTTCGCTCGGGCGGTTTTCTGGACCAGCTCATAGCTGATCCGGGAAGAAAGGACCACCATTTCGGCCAGATGAAGCTTTCGCTCAAGAAAGAGCCTGCCGATGGCCTTGTCCAGTGCATTATGGCGGCCTACGTCTTCCGCAAGGGAAAGGGGGGGGACGTCCCCGGACCCGAAAATCGCCGCTGCATGGGAGGCTCGGGTGGCCTCGCGCAGGGGCTGAAGGCCGGAAAGCCCGAGGAGGCGGGAGCGGGCGGACTCCAAGGGGATGCGCGCATCCCGCTGAACCGGTCGGATCTTCTGGGAAAGCTCGCTTGCCAACTCCTTGCCGCAAATGCCGCAGCTGGTCTGACTGATGAATCCACGCCGGCCCAGGAGGTCCTTCACTTGGGAGCGACGGGAGGCGGTCAGGGTAACGGTGACCACGTTGGTGCCGCGGTCGTCGCAGAATCCGAGGGCAGCAAAGTCGTCCGGGGTTTCCACGATCCCCTCGGCAAGGCAAAAACCGGCCGCGTGAGGAATTTCGTCTCCCGGGGTTCTCAGGATGACGGAATAAGGGGCTCCCTGGATCCGGATGGAAAGGGGCTCTTCACCGATGACCGGCCCCCGGGTGCGGGCCTCCTGATTGCCGAGGCGCCAGGTGCGTCCGATGTCCAAAACCGGTTTCATGGGGCCCTTCAAAAGGCGTTCGGGTGTCTGATTTGTGCGATTTCCGTATCAAGAAAATGGAGACCCGAAAAGCAGGAGCGCTACCGTTGTTCTTCCTTAAAGATCTCAACGGGATCTCCGGCATGAAGAAGCCCTCCCACAAGAACCCTGGCAAAGACCCCTTCCTTGGGCATGATGCAGTCTCCGGCCTGATAGTAAATGGCGCACCGGTTGTGGCATTCCTTCCCGATCTGGGTGACCTCCACCTGGGCGCTTTTTCCCAGCCTGAAGCGGGTTCCAATGGGAACGTTTTGCCACTCGATACCCTCTGTGGCGATATTTTCCGCAAAGTCTCCGAAATCGACGTCAAGCCCGGAGTCTCGGGCCTTTTGAATGCTCTCCGAAGCAAGAAAGCTGATCTGCCGATGCCAGGGACCCGCATGGGCATCCCCCTCGATCCCGTGCCCCGGGACCAGGAGGACTTGATCCACAACCTGTTTTCGAACCCCCTTTTTACGGCTCACCGAAAGGGAAACAATCCGCATGGCCTCTCCTGTTCATTCTGGATGGTGGCTTCCCTTCTTAGCGCAAAAAAAGATCAAATTCAATTTTTTCTTGACAAGCGCGTGTAAAAATCAGATATTTTCTTGTTTTAAACCGCATTGAAAAACAACGGAGGAAAAAATGTACGCGGTGGTGTCATCAGGAGGAAAACAATATAAAGTGCAGGAAGGGGAAACCCTGAGGGTTGAAAAACTGTCCGGTGAGGTGGGGACCCCGATCCTTTTCGACGAGGTGCTCTTGTATTCGGACGGGCAGACCCTGGCCATCGGAACGCCCTGTCTTGAGAACGCCCGGGTTCACGGGCATATCACCGAGCAGGGAAAAGCTGAAAAAATCATCGTTTTCAAATACAAACGGCGGAAACGCTATCGACGGAAGCAGGGGCATCGGCAACGGTATACGGCGATTCGAGTCGACCAGATTCAGGCCTAATTTTTTCCGGGAGTCAGACCATGGCACATAAAAAAGCGGGCGGAAGCTCACGAAACGGACGGGACAGCGCCGGGCAACGGCGCGGGATCAAGTGTTACGGCGGAAACCGTGTCAAGGCCGGGAACATCCTGGTCCGGCAGCTGGGGACGAAGATTCACCCGGGAAACAACGTGGGTATGGGAAAGGACTACACCCTTTTTGCCGAAATCGATGGAATCGTTGAATATGAGCGGCAGGGAAAAGCACGTAAAAAGGTCAGTGTCATTCCGGCTTGAAATTCATCGATGAGGCGATCATAACCGTTGAGTCTGGAAAAGGCGGAAGCGGTTGCGTGAGTTTCCGCCGGGAAAAATTCATCCCCAAAGGGGGCCCTGACGGAGGGGACGGGGGGAGAGGCGGAGACGTCATCCTGACGGCCTCAACCGAAAAGAACACCCTGTATCATTTCCGCAATAAAACCCATTTCAAGGCACCGGACGGCCGAAACGGCGCCGGGAGAAACCGATCCGGGAAAGACGGTGCCTCCCTCTCCCTTCAGGTTCCTCCCGGAACCGTGGTCCGGGAAGATAACTCCGGCCTTATCCTGATGGATTTCCACAGGGCCGGGGAAAGCCTCGCCGTGGCCATAGGAGGGCGGGGCGGGAAGGGGAACGCCCACTTCAAGACCTCCACCCACCGGAGCCCCAAGTTCGCCCAACCGGGAGAGCCGGGTCAAATCCGGACCCTGAGGCTCGAATTGAAGCTCATCGCCGATGTGGGTGTCGTGGGATTGCCCAACGCAGGAAAATCGACCCTCATCAGGGCCATCTCCTCCGCCAAGCCTAAAGTGGCGAATTATCCTTTTACGACGTTGTTTCCCAATCTGGGCGTGGTGTATCCAAAGCACGGCGATCCTTTTACCGTTGCCGATATCCCCGGGCTCATCGAAGGCGCTCATGAGGGGGCGGGGCTGGGAATCCGGTTTCTCAAGCACATCGAACGGACCCGGGTTCTGGTGCACCTCATCGATGCCTCCGCCGTTGATCTTCAAAACCCTCGGGCCGGATACGATACCGTCAACCGGGAACTGGCTTCCTATCACCCGTCCCTTGCCCAAAAAAGACAAATGGTGGTTCTAAACAAGATGGATCTTCCCGGTACCGAAGCGCTGGGGGCGGCGTTTGAAAAGGCCATTCAGCCACAATCCACCTTTTCTGTGTCCGCCCTGACAGGATCCGGGATCGAAGCCTTCAAAGAGCGGCTTTCCCGGTTCCAGAAAGAAAGTTCCCCGTGAGCGTCGAAAGCCGTAACCGGTTTTCCGGTGTCAGACGACTCGTCGTCAAGGTGGGGAGCAGTGTTCTGACCGGATCCGACGGGCTCAACCTGAAGGCCGTTCGGTCCATCAGTCGGCAGATCTGCCGCATCATCGGGCAGAACCGGGAAGTTCTGCTGGTATCCTCCGGCGCCCAGGCGGCCGGGGTTAAAAAAATCGGGCTGCCCCGGCGGCCGGATGAGCTCCCCAAGCGCCAGGCAGTGGCTGCCGTGGGGCAGGCCGGGCTGATCATGGAATATGAAAAAGCCTTTGGAAGATACCACAAGAAGGTGGCCCAGATCCTTTTGACCAACGACGGGCTGTCGAACCGGAAACGGTACCTCAACGCCCGGAACACACTGCACACGCTCTTGTCGTGGGGAGTGCTTCCCATCATCAATGAAAACGATACGGTCTCCGTGGAGGAGATCAAATTCGGCGACAACGACAACCTGGCCGCCCTCATCACCCTCATGATGGATGCGGATCTTTTGATCGCCCTTTCCGATATCGACGGGCTCTTCACGAAGAATCCCACATGGGACACGGATGCAAGGCTGATTTCCTCGGTGACCCATATTTCCAAAGAGGTGGAAAAGATGGCCGGAAACCTTCCCGGATCCCTGGGGACCGGCGGAATGGTCAGCAAAGTGGAAGCGGCAAAAAAACTCACTTCGGCAGGCGTCCCCATGGTGATCGCCAACGGAAACGCGCCCAACATCCTTTTGGACCTGATCTCCGGAAAGGAAGCAGGGACCTTCTTTTTACCGAGAAACAACAAACTTTCCGGCAGGAAATCGTGGATCGCCTTCAACCTCAAGCCCAAAGGAAAAATTAACATCGATGCCGGGGCGGCAAACGCCATCCTGAAAGGGGGAAAGAGTCTTCTTCCCAGCGGCATCGTCGGCGTGGAAGGCGATTTCCAGGTGGGGGCGCCGGTGGCGTTTGCATTGGACAATCAGATTCTCGGTACCGGGTTGGTCAATTACAGTGCGGCCGATATCCGCAGGATCATGGGCCTGAAGACCAGTCGGATCAAAGAGCGTCTGGGATGCAAGCCCTACGATGAGGTCGTCCATCGGGACAACCTGGTTTTGACCGGCGAGGATCCGACGGAATGAAAACCGGAAAACCCTCGAGAAACCCCGGAGGCTTTTCATGAAGATCGAAACCCTCGTCCAGCAAATGGCCCGGGAGGCCAAAGCGGCCTCCTTTGCGATGGCCAAGTGCGCCACTGAAAAGAAGAACCGGGCTTTGATCCTTCTGGCCGACCGAATCGCAAAGGAGGCCCATTTCCTCAAGGCGGAAAACCAAAAAGATCTGGATGTGGTCTTAAAAGCCGGGGTGAGTCCGGCGATGATCGACCGGCTGACGCTCAAGGACGCGACGCTTGACAGCATGATCCAGGGTTTGAAAGAGATCGCCGCGCTTGAAGATCCCGTGGGCGGCGTGGTCAAGGCCTGGACACGACCCAACGGGCTTCAGGTGTCCCGGGTTCGAATTCCCTTGGGGGTGGTGGCGATCATCTACGAGGCCAGGCCCAATGTCACCGTGGACGCAGCGGCGCTTTGCCTCAAGGCCGGGAATGCAGTCCTGCTCAGGGGGGGCTCAGAGGCCGGGCACTCGAACGCGGCTTTATCCACCGTCATCAAAACGGCCCTGGCGGAAGCCGGGCTTCCACGGGAAGCAGTCCAGGGGATCCCGGTGAGCGACAGGGCGGCGGTTATGGCCCTTCTTCAGGCCGACGAACACATCGATCTCGTCATCCCCCGGGGCGGAGAGGGGCTTATCCGGTTCGTGACCCAACATTCGAAAATCCCGGTTCTCAAGCATTACAAGGGAGTCTGTCACATTTATGTGGACGACGGCGCAGACCTGGACATGGCCGAGGAGATCTGTTTCAATGCCAAGGTGCAGCGGCCAGGCGTCTGCAACGCCATGGAGACCTTGCTGGTGCATCAGGCCGTTGCCGAAGCCTTCCTGCCGAAGATGGCCTCGCGATTCATGGAGGCCGGGGTTGAAATTCGAGGCTGTCCCGGGACGCGCCGGATCCTGCCCGGCGCCAAGGCCGCAAAAGAAGAGGACTGGCCTGCGGAATACCTGGATCTGATTTTGGCTGTCAAGGTGGTTTCCGGCATGGAGGAAGCCGTCGAACACATTGTGCGGTACGGCTCAAGCCATACCGAAGCCATTGTGACATCCGACTACCGGAGGGCGAGAAGGTTCGTCCGTGAAGTGGACTCCTCGGTGGTTCTGGTGAATGCTTCCACGCGGTTCAACGACGGGGGCGAACTGGGACTGGGGGCCGAAATCGGCATCAGCACCTCCAAACTGCACGCCTTCGGCCCCATGGGCCTGGAAGAGCTCACCACGACGAAGTTCGTGGTCTTCGGGGACGGGCAGGTCCGGACCGGATGACCTCCTTTTTGGGATAACTGCTTTTCAAAAGCATCGCGGACAGGTCATGGATGGCGTGGGGCTTTTCGGCGGAACGTTTGACCCGATTCATCGAGGCCATCTTTTAGCCGCCGAAAAGGTGAAAAAAGCCTTTGGCTTGAAAGAGATCGTGTTTATTCCCTCAGCCTTGCCCCCCCATAAGCCCGAGGCCCGGGTGACCGGGGCGCGGGACCGCCTGGCCATGCTCCGCCTCGCGCTTTTCAGGTTTGACGGATTTTCGGTTTCCGATTGCGAAATCCGGCGCCAGGGCTTTTCTTTCACCATCGACACAGTGCAATTTTTTCTGGAAAACGCCTCGAATGGGACCCGGATGTACCTCATCATGGGACACGACGCCTTCTTGGAAATGAATACTTGGAGATCCTTTGAAAAGATCCTGGAGCAGATCCCGATCATCGTCATGAAAAGGCCCGGATTCGCCTCGCCTCCCGACGGCGGCGGACAACGGGTGCTGGACAGCTTCATCAGGACAACGCTTTCAAAGGATTACCGCCTTCTTGAAGACGGTGCCGGTTACACCCATCCGACTTTCAAGCCGATCCACCTTTTCCAAGGCGTCCTCGTTGACATTTCCTCCAGCGATATCCGCGAAAGGATTCGAAAGGGTCGGGAGATTTCCTCTTTCGTTCCCGATGCCGTGAAAGACTATATCCACGAAAAGGGATTGTATCGATGACCGGCGATCAAGCCCCTTCCATTGACGTATTCATCCAGGCGGTTTTAGGGAAAAAAGCCGAAGACCTCGTGGTGCTGGACGTCCGGGATCGGACCTCCTATGCAGATGTATTCATCATCTGTTCGGGACGCTCCAGCCGGCAGGTTATGGCCATCGCCGAGCATGTTTCCGAAACATTGAAAAAAAAGGGGATCCGGCCCCTCAGCGTCGAAGGATTGACCGACGGGCACTGGGTCCTTCTGGATTACGGCCACCTCATCATCCATGTCTTTCATGAGCCCGTGCGCCGGTTTTACGACCTTGAGGGTCTCTGGATCGACGCCAAGCGTATCGAGTGGACCGAAAAAGGAGACACGCCATGAATCCTCAGGCCAAGCCGATTTTGCTGATGATTCTGGATGGCTGGGGGCTGAGTCCAAAGACCCGGGGAAATGCCGTGGCCCTGTCTCGGACGCCGGTTTTGGACAAACTGTTTTCCGAGTATCCCAACACCCGGCTCCAGTGCTCGGGGCGCGCAGTGGGTCTTCCCGATGGGATCATGGGAAACTCGGAGGTGGGGCATTTGAATATCGGAGCCGGACGCGTCGTTTTCCAGGATTTGCTGCGGATCGACTTGGCCATTGAAGACGGCACTTTTTTTCAAAACGAGGTCATCAACAGTCTCCTTTCACAAGTCAAGGCAAACGGCACGAAACTCCACCTCATGGGCCTGGTTTCGGATGGAGGGGTTCACAGCCAGTTGGACCACCTCCTGGCGCTGCTGACGCTTTCACAGGAAAAAGGTCTTGAACATGTCTTCATCCACGCCATCACCGACGGCCGGGATACCGCTCCCGACAGTGGTCTCGGCTTTTTAACCCGCCTTTCCGATGCCATTGAAAAAACGGGTTGCGGCACGGTCGCATCGGTGTGCGGCCGGTATTTCGCCATGGACCGTGACAACCGATGGGACCGCATCGAAAAGGCGTACCGGCTCTATACGCTCGGGGAGGGCGTGTTGGAAAAAGATCCGGTGGAAGGGATTCGAAACGCTTACTTGCGGGGGGAAACGGATGAATTCATCCGGCCCGTCGTCATAACAAACCGCAAAGGATTCCCTGTGGCGACCCTGGATGACGGCGATGGTGTCCTGTTTTTCAATTTTCGGGCGGACCGGGCCCGGGAAATCACCCGGGCGCTTACCGAAAAGAGTTTCGATTCCTTCATTCGCGGTCCCAGGCCGAATTTGTGCGGGTTTGTCTGCATGACCCTTTATGACGAACGGTTTTCCCTACCCGTGGCTTTTCCTCCCACACACCTGAAGAACATCCTGGGTGAGGTCATCAGCAGCAGGGGTCTGAGGCAATTGCGGATCGCGGAAACGGAGAAGTATGCCCATGTCACCTATTTTTTCAACGGCGGTGAAGAAAAGGCTTTTCCCCTGGAAGATCGATGCCTGATCCCATCACCCAAAGAGGTTCCTACGTACGATCTCAAACCCGAAATGAGTGCCTTCGAGGTCACCCGAGAGGTCCTTTCCCGGATCCGATCAGGAGTCTATGGTTTCATCGTTCTCAACTTTGCCAACATGGATATGGTGGGGCATACCGGAAATCTTGAAGCGGCCATCGCGGCGTGCGAGGTGGTGGACCGGTGCGTCGGAGAGATTGTCACGGAGGTGCTTGCCAGGAAAGGAGTTGCTCTGATCACGGCGGATCACGGAAACGCGGAGATCATGATCGACGACCGGGGGCATGTCCATACCGCACATTCCACCCACCCCGTTCCCTTGATCCTGGTGGGCTCCGATCAGAGGAACATCAGGCTGAACGAAGGCTGTCTGGCCGATATCGCCCCGACACTCCTGAACCTCATGGACATCGAAAAATCCGAAGAAATGACGGGAAAGTCCCTGATGGGTTCCGGGTGAAAAAAGGGTTTTCCCCTGGTTTTTTTTAAGGGCATGCCAGGGGAAAAACTCAGACCGCTCCGCAAAATCAGGCGGAAGGGTCTTTCCCGCAATGCTTGCAGACTTTTGCCCTTTTCTTGATCACCTCGGCGCAGTGGGGACATTCAATGGTGAAATGACGCTCGTGAATCTTTCCGACAGCCTGGTCGATTTTGTTTTGCAGGACCTCACTTCCGACCTTCAGATTTCTCATCGGTTCGATGGCTTCCAACTCGCCGAAGTCCCCCATCATTTCAGCGGCCTTGATCCGCACCCGAACCGGTTCCGTGGCATCCATGAGCATCTGGAGCACCGGCACCGGGTCGTTGGCCACATAGCAATCCGCCAGCGTCGAAAATCCTTTCTTGATGGCTTCCTTCAGCGCCGCTTCGGCAGCCAGCACCTGGCTGTCGATGATCTGCCCCCGGGCGCCCTCCGGGCTGAACACCGGCATGCATTCGTACTGCTTCGTTCCGGGGTAGCAGATGCAGCGGTAAGACGCATTCTGCGAATAGTTTTCCCGAAGGTTGTCCCAGCCCTCCAGGTAAAGGCTGCACTCGTCATTGAAGCACATATACAGATAGGGGACCCCCCATCCGAGACCGTCGCTGAAGGTCACGGGAGGAACCTCCCACAGGTTCATCTCCATCCCGCAGTGCGGGCATTTCGGCTTGTCTTCATTGAGGATCTTTTCCAGGACCTGTTCCTTGGTTTCAAAGGCCATTTCTCAGGGTTCTCCTTGTTGTGAAATGCAGTGGATGTTTACCTGCGAGCCCCTTGAGGCTTAGGGTCAAGGTAAGATTCCTTTGACCGATGTCAAACCGGATCGGGGACCTTCTCCTGTAGATCAGGGGAAGATGTGCCTTCAAAGCCAGTTTTCGTCCGCTTTTGCCGGCAGGAAGTTTCCTGGTGAGCCATGGACCCTGTCGGCTTTACCCAATCCAATCCACGGAAAAGACGGAAGCGATTTGAGAATCGAAAGGCAATTACTCCGGTCGGCCCGAGGAATTCCATCCCCGGAGGCGGTAATAATCCTGGACCATCTTGACGACCTCGGCCTCGTCGAGGGGGGGGATGCCGCGCAGATCCTTGCGAAAGAGTCCTTTGGAAAGACAATCGTCTTCGAGCCTCAAGCCTTCCCGAAGGTTGAAGCGTCGGATCAGGGTTGCGATATCTTTGGCCCGCTTTTGCAACCCTTCGGCGTCGGTTTCGATTCCGCAGGTCAGGCTTAGGATGCGGGCCATCTTTTCCCAAGGGTAGAGCGTCCTGAAGAATCGGCAAAGAATGAGGGTGTCCATGACGGTCAGCCGGTCTTCGTATCCGATCAGATGCGCCGCTTTTCCCTCCACGGCTTCCGGATCAAGAAGCCCGCTGAGCTCCGGGTTGTGAAACGTGGCTCTCAAATGGCAAGCCCCCCGGTCGGAAACGGAAAATGCCAGGGCGCTGCCTTTCAGGACGCGGGGGTCATAACCGGGCAGCTCGAGGCCTTTGACATGAACGGCGATGTCTTCCAGGTTCCACTTTTGAGCCGCTTTCACGGTGCCGTCGGCCAGAACGGCCCCCACTCCCTCTCGTCCGGCGATTTGATGCAGCAAGGCAGCGACACCGTCTGCATCCCCGTAATCCAGGGAAAGGTCGATGCGTTTTCTCCGTGAGGCCTCCATGGCAAAAGCGCACAGGTTTCCCGCACTGATGGTGTCCATGCCCAAGCGGTCACAGAGATCATTTAAGTAGGCGATTTCCTTGATATCGTCGATCATGCAGAGACCGCCGAAGGCAAAAATCGTTTCGTATTCAGGCCCCTCGATCTTCAAGCCGGCATGACGGCCCGAGATGACGGTGCTCATCCTGCCGCAGGCGATGAAACATTTGGCGCAGGCACGGGGAGAGACCCTGCATTCTTCGTGAAGGGCCCGGGTGCTGATTTTTTCCCATCCGTCCATGAATCCCTGAGACCAGTAGCGGGTGGGGAAAGCCTTGGCGCGGGAGGTTCTTTCCACCATGTTCGCCGTTCCTCCGGATTTGAAGGCGGCGACCACAGGATGCTCCTTGGCCGAGCGGGCAAGTTCTTTGGAAAATCGGGAGAGGCCTTCGGGGTCCTTCAACACTCTGCGCTTGTTTCCCGTGAACAAAATGGCCTTGAGAAGCTTTCCCCCCATGACGGCTCCGACGCCGGTACGGCCCGCCGAACGCCAGTAGTCGTTTTCAATGACGGCAAAGGACACCCGATTCTCGCCGGCGGGGCCGATCACCACTGCCCCCGATTTGTAGTCGTCGGGAAGGGTGGTGCAAAATCGTTCATGTACGGCGTCTTCCGTGGCAAAGGTGTCCATTCCCCACAGCTCTTTGGCCGGATGAAATGCGGCGCCGTCCGGGGAAATGACGAGAAGGGAAGGCTCCTTGCATTTTCCGGAAATCACCACTGCGTCATATCCGGCTGCATCAACGGCCTCCGGCACTTTCCCCCCCGAGTAAGATTCGCTGTAGAGACCGGTTTGCGGGGATTTGGTGAAAACGCCATACCGGCTCGATCCCCACACGGAACTGCCTGTGACGGGGCCGGTTGCAAAAATCAGGCGGTTTTCAGGAGCGTCGGGGGGCACCCTTTCCGGATTCAGCCGCCAGAGGAGGTGGGAGGCCAGACCTTTGCCGCCCAGGTAGCGGTCCAAGAGGTCGTCTTTGGCAGGGGAGGTTCGGAATTGCCGTCCGGTCAGATCGATTTCCAGTATCTTGCCAAAAAAGCCTTTCATTTAAATTCCTTCTTGCGTTCTAATCTTCCTGCACCGCTTCAGACGGGGAAAATATGGCATATGCCCAGGGACCTGTAAAGCACCGGGGGGTTTTCTGAAGACAGAGAAGAGAAGCTTCGGGACCGGAAAAACAGAACCGGCCGCTTTCCAAGCGGGTTTTTCAGTTCTAAATGCCGGGATCTCGCTGCTCATGATTCAAGGAAAACTTTTTCCCCGATCCAGGGACCGATACTGGATCGCCTCGGCGATTTGATCCGCCTCGATGGCTTCTTTTCCCGCGAGATCGGCAAGGGTACGGGCAATTTTGAGGATCCGGTTATAGGCCCTGGCGGAAAGCCCCAGCCGATCCATGGCCGATTCCAGGAGATTCAGAGACGGGGGATCGAGCGGACAATGCTTCTTGATCTGCCGGCTCACCATGCGCGCGTTGCAGGAGGTCCGGGTTTTGGCAAAGCGTTCCCTCTGGATCTTCCGAGCCTCGGAGACCCTTTTCCGGATGGAGGCGGAAGGCTCCCCAGTGTTCCCCCGGCGGATCTCCCTGTGCGGCACCGCGGGGACTTCCACATGGATATCGATGCGGTCCATCAGGGGTCCGGAGATCCTGGAGCGGTACTTGAGGATCTGGGAATCGGTGCACCGGCACTCGTGCTTGGGATCTCCATAATACCCGCACGGACAGGGATTCATGGCTGCCACCAGCATGAAGGCCGCCGGATAGGTCAGGACCGAAGCGGCCCTTGAAAGGGTGACCTCCTGGTCTTCCAGGGGCTGGCGGAGGGCTTCCAGCACGTGCTTTTTGTATTCTGGGAATTCATCCAAAAAGAGAACCCCGTGATGGGCCAGGCTCACCTCCCCGGGTCGAGGCACATGGCCGCCGCCGATGAGCCCTGCATCGGAAATCGTATGGTGTGGAGCGCGAAAGGGTCTGCGGGTCATCAAGTGCTGGTCTTTTTCCAGCATCCCAACCACGCTGTAGATTCTTGTGGTTTCTATGGCCTCCTCAAAGGAAAGGGGCGGGAGGAGGGTGGGAAGGCGGCGGGCCAGCATGGTCTTCCCGGATCCCGGTGGACCCACCATGATCAGATTGTGTCCCCCCGCAGCGGCAACTTCCAAAGCGCGTTTGGCGTGTTCCTGTCCAAGGACTTCCGCGAAATCGACCCCTTCTTCGAGGTCTGACTCCCCAGGCTCTGCCGGTTCCGAGGGCTCAGGGGTCAAGTTCAGATCCCCTTTGATGAACTCGAGGGCCTCGGAGAGGGTCTTTACGGCAAAAACGGAGATGCCTTCCACCACAGAGGCTTCCCTCCGATTCAGGCTGGGAACCACGACACCCTGAATGCCTGCCTCCCTGGCAGCGATGGCCATGCACAGGGCCCCGGTGACGGGCTTGATCCGTCCGTCCAGGGAGAGTTCTCCCAAAATTAGATACTGGGATCGCATCCCATCGGAAATCGTCCGGTTAGCGCACAAAATGCCCAAGGCGATGGGCAGGTCGAACCCGGTTCCGGTTTTTTTGACATGGGCCGGGGCGAGATTCACCGTGATTCGGTCATCCGGAAAGGCGTAGCCGCTGTTGGCGATGGCACTTTTCACCCGTTCCCGGCTCTCTCTTACGGAGGTTTCCGGCAGTCCCACAATGGTGAAAGACGGAAGTCCCGGGGAAACATCCACCTCCACCTCCACCAGGGAGGCGTCGATCCCCACCACTACGCTGCCTTGAATCCTCGAAACCATCTTTTTTTCCGAAATCCCGTCAGGGCATATAGCAGATCCCCGGATGCCGGACAAATTTTTTTATGGGCTTAAGCGGGAAAAGATGTCGAAACGAGGCTTGCGTACGAATCGGTATTGAATTGTTTTTCAACACCTGCTATGTGTCTGCACTTAAAGAAGGAATAGAGGGCTCTTGCCGACAGGATACGAAGCAACCAGCATCAATGACACTTGAAAGACAAAGAACCGTCGCCCAACCCGTCTTTTGTTCCGGAATCGGTGTCCATTCCGGAAAACGGGTTCAGCTTGCGATCAAACCGGCCTCTGTGAATCACGGCATCAAGTTCAGGCGGATTGACCTGCCGGACAGCCCGTGCATTTCAGCCCACCTGAACAGCGTGGTGGACACCAGTCTGGCAACCGTCATCGGTCATGATGGATGTATCGTTTCCACCATTGAACACTTGATGGCGAGTTTTGCAGGGTTGGCTATCGACAACGCCGTCGTGGAAATCGATGCCTATGAAGTTCCCATCATGGACGGAAGCGCCGATCCCTTCGCGACTTCGATCCTGGATGCTGGAATCAGGGAACAGGAAAGCCCCAAGTGTTATTTCGTGATCAAAGAGCCCATCGAACTTGCCGAAAATGGAAAATCGGTGGCTCTCTATCCGGCCCCGGAATTTCAGATCTCCTGCGATATCCACTATGACCACCCGGTGATTCAATCCCAATCTTTTTCCCTGGTGTTGAGCGAGAAGAATTTCGGCGAAGAAATCGCCAAGGCAAGGACCTACGGATTTCTTCAGGAGATCGAATATCTTCAACTGTATGGCTTTGCCAAAGGGGCTTCTTTGGAAAACGCCATCGTGATCGACTCGGACCGAATCCTTAACACCGGGGGTTTGCGCTATCAGGATGAATTCGTCCGGCATAAAATCCTGGATTGCCTCGGCGATTTTTCGCTTTTGGGAATGCCGGTCCTCGGACACCTGAGAGTGAACAAATCCGGTCACGCGTTCAACCATGCCTTCCTGAAGGAGTTTTTCAAGAGAAAAGATTCCTGGGAGACCTGCTTCTTCTAAGGTCTTTTACCGTATCCTCCTGACCCGAAACCCCTTGCGGTTCCAACCCATATCCGGTATGAAACAGGCAGTTCATGACGCATCCTGCCGCAAGCCGGATTTGAAATAGGGCTTTATTCAGGAGCGTTTTGGCGACTTGGCGCCGGGGCAGTTTTAACTTCACGACAGGGATTCAACTCGGTCGTTTTGCCTTCAGGCTTCCGGGAGTGAAAAGAAAGAGGGCAAAGCAGGTTTTCCGGCTCGGGGAAACCCCGGGCCTGATTAGGCCCTCAGGTTTGGACCGGAGGATGTTTTTCAATTTGGCTTGGCCGATGAAACTGCTTTTTGGAAAAAAGGAGCCTTTTTGAGAGGATCGGTTTTCAAGGGGCGTCAGCCGGGGATTGGGAAAAAGGTCCTGTGCCTTTTGGCGGTTTTTTTCATGTCAGCCAATCCGGTTTTTTCCCAGGAGGCCAAGCTGACCCACATCATCGTCACGAATACCCGGGATGACCTGCTTCTTTATTTGCGGGTGGAAGGCGCCTTCCGGGAAGACATGAAAAGCGCAATCCTCAGCGGGGTGCCGGCGACCTTTTCGTTTTTCATCAATTTGTACCAATATCGCACGCTTTGGTTTGACAAGAAGATCGCGGAGTTGAAAATTACCCACACCATCCGGCATAATCCCCTGAAAAAGGAATTCGTGGTGAGCCGTTCCTGGGAAAATACCCCCCCCGTCAAGACCCGGTCTTTTCTAGAGGCGCAGAAATTGATGACCGAAATCGACAGCCTGAAAATTGTTCCGCTCAATGACCTTGAGAAAGGCCGGCAATACCAGATCCAGGCCAAGGCGGAGTTGAGCAAGCTCACACTTCCTTTTTACCTCCATTACGTGCTGTTTTTCGTCGCCCTATGGGATTTTGAGACCGACTGGTATACGACGGATTTTCTCTATTAGGACCGGAGGAAACGGTTGACACGCCTTCGCGGTGAAGGGCAGGAGTGCCAGCCATGCGCATGAAGCCATTGCCGAAACCTTTTTCCGCCTTGCCTGAAAAAGAGCGGCGGAAGCGCAAGCGAGAGATCGTCCTCATCGTCGTCATCCTCGCCGTCGTGTCCCTGCTCACCTACGCAGAAACCAAGATCATCCGGTTCGGTTCCGCTTTTCCGATCTCCAACACCACCCTCATGTTTATCCTGATCAACATCAACCTTCTCCTGTTGCTCCTGCTCATCTTCCTCGTGCTGAGAAACCTGGTCAAGCTCCTTTACGACCGGAAAAGGAAGGTCATTGGAGCCAAACTGCGCACCCGGCTGGTGCTGGCCTTCATCACGCTGACCCTCATGCCCACCATCGTCCTGTTTATCTTCTCCATCAATTTCATCACCACCAGCATTGAATTCTGGTTCAACGTTCCGGTGGAACAGGCCTTGGAAAATTCCTTGCGGGTGGGCCGACAGATCTACAGCCATGTGGAGGAGAACAACCGCTTTTTCCTGGAACGAATCGCCTACCAGATCAGCAGCAAGAAGCTGATGGATCCTCAAAAAGCCGGAACCTTGGCCAACTACATCCAGGTGGTCCAGCGTGAGTTCAACATCCATGCCATCGAGGTTTACAGCGCCCATTCGAAACGGGTCACCTACGCCCTTGCCCGGGACCTGGAGACGATGCCCCTGAAAGTCGTGTCTGCCGACAACCTTCAGAAGGACCGGGGGCTCGAGGGGGTGCGTTCCCTTATCGAAACCCTTGCCCAGGGAGAGATGGTGAGGACGTTGGGAAGCGTTCCCTTCGGGGAGAAGAACGAGTCCCTGGAGGGATTTGTCGTCCTTTCGGTCCTGCTTCCGGAGGATCTTTCGGAGAATTTGGTTTCCATTTCCAAGGGGTTTGAGGAATACCGCCAGAGGACGCTGCTCAAGAGGCCCATCCAGGTCACCTATTACATCACGCTCTCCATCGTGGCTCTCCTGGTCATGTTCTGCGCCATCTGGTTCGGGTTTTACCAGGCGAAGTCCATCACGATCCCCATCATGGAACTGGCCGAAGGGACCCACCGCGTGGCAGACGGGGATCTCAGTGTCCGCATCGGGTTTTCGGCAGACGACGAAATTGGAGTCCTGGTCGATTCGTTTAACAAGATGACCCAGGATCTGAAAGCCGGACGGGAGCAGCTGGAGCTTTCCGCACGCATGCTCAAAGAGCAGAACGTCGAAATCGAAGAAAAGCGCCAATACATGGAAATCGTTCTCAGGAATGTTTCCGCAGGCGTGATTACCCTGGATGCCCAAGGGTATGTCACCACCATCAATAAATCCGCGGAAAAGATGTTGAACCTGACCCCAGCTCAGATTTTAGGCCGGCGCTACAACGAACTGCTCGACGACAGGTATTTGAGTCTTGCCAGCGACATCATGGAAAATCTCACGGCCTCGGGCAAATCCGCCGTGGAGTTGCCCTTGAGGATGGCGGTGGAAGGACGGCCGAAGAGCTTTTTGATCCATATCAATGCGCTGAAAGATGACCGGGGCCTTCCCATGGGCTTGGTGATGGTGTTCGACGACCTCACCGAGCTGGAAAAGGCGCAGAGAATGGTGGCCTGGCGCGAAGTCGCCCGGCGGATCGCCCATGAAGTCAAGAACCCCCTCACGCCCATCGCCCTATCGGCCCAGAGGTTGAAGCGGAAATTTTCAGACCAGGTCCGGGACCCGGTTTTCCAGGAGTGCACGCAAACCATTGCGGAGCATGTGGAGGTCATCCGGAACCTGGTCAACGAGTTTTCGACCTTCGCGCGGTTTCCGACCGCAAACCCCCAGCCCTGCGAACTGATTCCCGTCATCGAAGAAACCGTTTCCCTGTACAAGGAGGAGTACCGCAACATCGATTTCCAAATTCGGGTCATCGACCCCATCCCCCGGATGAATCTGGACCGCCAGCAAATCAAGCAGGCCTTCATCAACCTGGTGGAAAACGCCATCTACGCCGTCAAGCAAACCGGCTATATCCATATCCTTGTGGGACACGACCCCATCCTGAAGCGGGTACGCATCGAAGTGTGCGACAGCGGGGAGGGAATCCCCGATGCCGACAAGACCCGGCTTTTCGAGCCAAACTTTTCCACCAAGAAGACCGGAATGGGGCTGGGGCTCACCATCGTCAGCACCATCATCGACGAGCACAACGGCCTGATCCGGGTACAGGACAATCCTGATGGGGGTGCGAAATTCGTCATTGAATTGCCGGCATAACCCTTTATCCTTTGAAGGCCCAAGCGGTGTATCCACAGTGCCGCTTCAAACCGAACCCTAGGAGAAAACGCCCCATGTTTCCTTCCATTTTAATCGTTGACGACGAACCTTCCATCCTCCAGAGCCTCGGCGGATTGCTGGAGGATGAAGGATTCGAAATCCTCACCGCCACCAACGGCTACGAGGCCCTCAAGATCATCGACCTGCAGTTCCCGGATCTCGTCTTGCTGGATATCTGGATGCCGGGGATCGACGGTATCGAAACCTTGAAGGAGATCAAGAAAGGGAACCCCAGCATCCAGGTCATCATCATTACCGGACATGGCACCATCGAAACAGCAGTCAAGGCCACCAAGCTGGGCGCTTTTGATTTCATCGAAAAACCGCTTTCCATCGACAAGGTTATCGTGGCCATCAACAATGCGCTTAATTTCCGGAGGCTGGAGGAGGAAAACAGATACCTGAGGAAAAAAACCATTGAAAAGCATTCCATCAATGGAAACAGCCCCCCTGCCGTGAACTTGAGAAAACAGATCGCGGCCGCCGGCCCCACGGACAAATGGGTCTTGATCACCGGAGAAAACGGGACCGGGAAAGAACTGGTGGCGCGGACCATTCACCATTTCAGCTCCCGATCGGACCAGCCGCTCATCGACATCAACTGCGCGGCCATTCCCGAGGCGCTCATCGACAGCGAGTTGTTCGGGCATGAGAAGGGGGCCATCGACGGCGCGGGTGCCAAAAAGATCGGCAAGCTGGAACTGGCCAACCACGGGACCCTTTTCCTTGATGAAATCGGGGATATGCCCTTGAAGACCCAGGCCAAGATGCTCCGGGTGCTCCAGGAACAGCAGTTCCAGAGAATCGGCAGCGGTCGTGTCCTCAGCGTAAATGTCCGGGTGATCGCCGCCAGCAATAAGGACCTGACCCAGGAGATTCAAAAAGGCGCTTTTCGAGAGGAGCTGTACTACCGTATCAATGTGATTCCCATTGAAGTTCCCTCCCTGAGGGATCGCCGGGAGGATATCCCCATGCTCATCGATATCTTTTTGGACGAATTCAGCCGGGAGAGCAGGAGCCCTCGAAAGCTCATCCAGAAGGAAGCCCTTGACCTGCTGATGGCCTACCCCTGGCCGGGAAACGTCCGGGAGCTCAAGAACCTCGTCGAGAGGCTTTCCATCATGGTGGAAAAGGAAAGCATCGAGGTTTCGGAAATACCAAGACCTTACAACCCTGGGCCCCCCCTGCAGCCCAAAGCAGACGAGTCCGACTTTTTCACAATCGACGGCCTGGAGAAAGCGACCCGGGCCTTTGAGAAGGAATACATCCGCCGCAAGTACCTCCAAAGCCGGAAGGATGTTTCAAGGACGGCCAAAAGGGTTGGGGTCGAAACGCATAGAATCTGGCAAACCCTGAAAAATCTGGGGATAGAGTGAGGGTTACGGGTCAAGATCCCGCGGGTGGGGGAGAGCCGAAGCACAACCGCGAAGGGAAAAGCTGGAAGAACGGATGGCCTGCCCTCCGTTTTCCGATTTTTCCCTTTAAGTGATGAGACATGGGGCTTCGCATTTTTTCGGGGAGCCTGAAAGGGACCTCCCTTTTATCCCTGAAAGGCAGCGCCGTACGGCCGACATCCGGAAGGGTCCGGGAGGCCATCTTCAACATCCTTTCCCGGAAGGTTCAATCGGTTTCGGCGCTGGATCTGTTTGCCGGAAGCGGGGCGCTGGGAATCGAGGCGTTGAGCCGGGGAGCCCGGTTTGTCGTGTTCATGGACGAGGACCCGAAAACCCTTTCCATCGTGCAAAAGAACCTCCAACGTTGCAGGCTGGAAGACAGGTCAAAAGTGATCCGCTGGGACCTTCGCCGGAACCTTTATTGCCTGTCGGACTTTCCCGATGTGTTCGAGCTCGTCTTCATGGATCCGCCTTACCATCAAGGCGCCGTTTCTCCCGTGCTTCGGGGTCTTGATGAAAGCAGGGCCCTCCGGAAAGGCGCAAAGGTGGTTGTCGAGCACGGGTTTAGAGAACTTTTGCCGGAGCTGTCGAGGTTTCCCGTCACCGATCGCCGGAAATACGGGAAAACCCTTGTCTCGTTTTTAGAATATGTGGTATGAACTTCGGCCGTCTGTCCGCCGCGGACAAGCCGAACGGATCCACGAGGCATCAACCCCATGCTCAGGAAGTCGGAATGAAGCGTGTCGCCATCTATCCCGGTTCCTTCGATCCGGTCACCCTCGGACATCTTGACATTCTCGAGCGGGGTATCAAACTCTTCGACAAGATCATCGTCGCCATTCTGATCAATCCAGGAAAGAACGCCCTGTTCACCGTTCAGGAACGCTTCGAAATGCTCGAGACCAGCCTGGGAAAGCTGGCAAACATTGAAATCGATACGTTTGACGGCCTTCTGGTGGATTATGCCGTCCGGAAAAAAGCGCATGCCATCCTCCGCGGCATGCGCGCCGTCTCCGATTTCGAGTACGAGTTCCAGTTGGCCCTGATGAACCGGAAGCTCAACCGGGAGATTCAAACCGTCTTCCTGATGACGGGGCTGCGGTGGATCTTCACCAGTTCCTCCATCATCAAGGAGGCAGCCCAATTCGGGGGGGACGTCGACGACATGGTGCCTCCCGTAGTTAGCCGGCGTTTAAAGGAGAAGTTCCAAAAAACGTCCTGATTCCCGCCGGGGGCATGCGATGACGGGTTTGCGGGCTTTTTCCCTGAACCTGAAAAATTCCCGACAAGGGGGGCCGGTGTGAGTCCCTTGAAGAATAAAACCGGGGCGACCGCCGCGCTGACTTCCAACGCGCGGGTGGTCCTCGAAAAGCGATACCTGAAAAAAGGTGCGGACGGAAAAGTCGCGGAGACGCCGGAAGCTCTGTTCCGGCGGGTGGCCCAGGCCGTCGCCACGGCCGATTTGACTTTCGATCCCGCTTCCGATGCCGGCGCCACGGCCCGGCGTTTCGAGGATCTTTTAAAGCGCCTGATGTTTCTGCCCAACTCCCCCACTCTGATGAATGCCGGGACGGAGCCTGGGACAACTGGCCGCCTGTTTCGTGCTTCCGATAGACGATTCCATGGAAAGCATTTTCGAAACCCTGAAACACACGGCCATGATCCACAAGAGCGGCGGCGGCACCGGTTTTTCCTTTTCCCGCATCCGGCCTCGTCAAGGACACCGTGCTCTCCACCGCCGGAGTTTCGAGCGGGCCCTTGTCCTTCATGAACGTCTTTGACGTGGCCACCGAAACCGTGAAACAGGGCGGCACGCGCCGCGGTGCCAACATGGGAGTCCTGCGGGTCGACCATCCGGACATCGAAACCTTTATCCGGCGAAAAACGACGCTACAAGCTGAACAACTTCAACCTATCCGTCGCCCTGACCCATGAGTTCATGGAAGCCCTTGGAACAAACGACGGTCCCTATGACCTTGTCAATCCCGCGCACCGGAAAGACCGACGATCGCGTGCCGGCCGTGAAGGATCTTCGACGCGATCGTCGATTCCGCCTGGCGCACCGGGGAACCGGGCGTCATTTTTATCGACCGGATCAACGAGCACAATACGACGCCGCATCTCGGAGCCATCGAATCCACCAACCCGTGCGGCGAGCAGCCTCTTTTGCCCTACGAGTCCTGCACGCTCGGGTCCCTGAACCTTGCCAAGATGATTTCCGGCGGCAATCCGGTTCGATTTCAATCAAGAAGACGGTCCATGATGCTGTGCACTTTCTGGACAACGTGATGGAGGTCAACCAGTACCCGCTGCCCAAATCGAAGCCATGAGCAAAAGACCCGCAAAATCGGGCTCGGCGTGATGGGATTCGCCGACATGCTGATCCTTCTGGGGATTGCATACGATTCCGAAGAGGCGGAGTCGGCTGGCCGAGGACGGTGATGGCCTTTATTTCCAGACGAATCCAGGGCGGCTTCCGCCGCCCTGGCCAAAAAGCGGGGCAATTTTCCCCGGCTACCGCGGGAGCATCTTCGACGTCCCAAAGACGCCCCATATGCGCAACGCCACGACCACCACCATCGCCCCCACCGGGACGCTCAGCATCATTGCCGGCACCTCCAGCGGCATCGAACCTCTCTTCGCAGTGGCCCACGAGCGGCATGTCCTGGAGGGCAAGATGTTGTCCGAAATTCATCCCCTGTTTGTCCAAATGGCCAAGAAGCAGGGTTTTTACAGCCGGACGATCTGGTCCGGGAGATCGCTCAGACTCGGGTCGGTTCAGCAGCTGGCGTCTGTTCCGGAGTCGGTGAAACGCCTCTTTAAAGACCGCCCACGACATTGCTCCCGAGTGGCACGTCCGGATTCAAGCGGCCTTTCAAAAGTTCACCGACAACGCCGTTTCCAAGACGGTCAACTTCTCTCGGAAGCAACGCGGGAGCACGTCGAAAAGCGTCTATCGTCTGGCCTACCGAACGGGCTGCAAGGGCGTGACCATTTATCGTTACGGCAGCCGGGACAAGCAGGTTCTGAACATCGGGAAGGCGAAGAAGGAGACGGTTCAAAATCGCCCCGCGGCCGCGACCGCGAGCGGACCCAGGGGATCACCGAACGTATTCAAACCGGTTGCGGCAAGCTCTATGTGACCATCAACTCGGATACCGAGGGGATGTGCGAAGTCTTCGCCCAGATGGGCAAGACCGGCGGATGCGCCTCCTCCCAGATCGAGGCCGCCGGACGACTCATCTCCCTGGCCTGCGATCAGGGGTGAAAGTCGATGCCGTGGTCAAACAGCTGATCGGCATTCGATGCCCCTCTCCGGCCTGGCAAAACGGAAAGATCGTGCTCTCCTGCCCGGACGCCATGGCCCAGGTGCTCAAGAACATCACCGACTCGGAATTTGGGAAGCCAACGATACCATGATGGGGGTCTGCCCGGACTGCAGCGGGCGCTGGTGCCGGCCGAAGGGTGCCTGGTGTGCAGGTCCTGTGGGTTTTCAAAATGCAGCTGATCCTGCCGGGATTTCGGCCTTTGCGCAATCGAAGCAATCAAAATAAGAGGAAGCCTTGCGCAATTGGAATGTCTTTTCAGCGCAGGCCTGGTTTCCTTGACGACCAGAACCCAAATCCTCAAAGGCAGATCTTACCAGGCAAACCCCGCTACGAGCAGGACAATGAGCCAACCGCGAGGATGTCGAAATAGCGATCGATGAAGGATTGGATCCTGGGGCCCACAGAGATAGATCAAGCCCTCCAACGAGGAAAAAGCGGGCCGAACGCGAGACGAGGGAGGCGAGCACGAAAACCCTGAAATCGATCTTGAAAGCCCCGGCCGAGATGGTGAAGACCTTGTAGGGAATGGGCGTAAAGCCGGCGATACCCACCGCCCAGGCGTCGTAGCGCAGTAGAGGGTGCGGATGTAATCCCCTTTGCTCGTAAAACCGTAAAGAGCGACGATGCTCTCCCCGACGGCGACATGAACTGCCAGCCGATCAGATAGCCAACACAGCCTCCGAGCACCGAGCCGGCCGAACAGATCAGGGCGTATCTGAAGGGCTTTTTGAGCGGCAGGGCAATGCACAGGGCGATCAGCAGCACGTCCGGCGGAATGGGGAAAAAGGAAGATTCGCAAAAGGCCAGAGCAAACAAGGCCCAAGTGCCGTAAGGGGTTTCGCGCCCAGTGCAGCACCCAGGCATACAGGCGGCGCAGCATCTAACGCTTCTTTCCAGCCGTATTCACCGACGAGCTTGACAAACCGGCAGCCGCCGAGATTCGCGGTTGATGAACCCCGGTTTCATTCTCTGACAAAGCTTTACCAATTCCTGGGAGTGCTGGTTTCCGACGGGCATGACCATCCGGCCCCCGACGGCCAGCTGTTTGACCAGAGCTGGGGATTTCCGGCGCTCCGGCGGTGACGATGATCGCATCAAAAGGGCTTTCTTCCGGCCATCCCGCGCTGACCCGTCCGAATACCTGGTGCGGATATGGTGATAGCCAAGTCGATCAAAGAAGCTTGCGCGGTTTCAAGAACAGGGAGTGGATCCGTTCGACGGTGAACACCCGGAACACGATTTCGGCCAGAATAGCCGCCTGGTACCCGGATCCCGTGCCGATTTCGAGCACCCGCTCCTCTCCGGTGAGCTCGAGCGCCTGGGTCATTTCGGCCACGATGTACGGCTGGGAAATCGTCTGATGCTCGCCGATGGGCAGCGGAAAATCCCCGTAGGCCTGGTCCATCAGGGCTTCGCTGACAAAAAGGTGCCGCGGGACCTTTCGCATGGCGGACAGGACACCCGGGTCGGTGATACCCCGGGCCTCGATCTGCTTTTTGACCATTTCGTCGCGCAGGCGTTCGTATTTCAAAGGGTCCTTTTTCATTAAGGACCCTGCTACCAGAACCCTCTTTTAGGGTCAAGACGATATCGCCTGACGGAGAAAAGGAAATCGGGATCCGGTCGGCGTACCAGACAAACCGCTACAACAGGCTTGATTTTTAACGTCGAAAGGGGATAATCGGCGCCATGAAACGAAAAACATCGGGCGGCAAAACAAAATGAAGGGAACCCGGCATTTGTTTTTATCCCTGGTATTCGGGGCCTTCATTATTTTTATGGGGACTTCCGGCTACATCTTCGTAGAGGGGTGGACTTTCATGGATTCCCTTTTCATGACCATCACCACCCTTTCCACCGTTGGATACAGTGAGGTGAACAAGCTTTCCGACCCCGGCAGGATCCTCAGCATGGTCTTGATTCTTGCGGGGGTGGGGTACTTCTTCTATGTAGCCGGGGCGGTAGTCCAGTTCATGGTGGAAGGGCAAATCCGAAACATTTTAGGGAGAAGACGGTTGGAGAAGCGAATCGAGAGGCTCAAGAATCATTTCATCGTGTGCGGATACGGCCGGATCGGCCGGATCCTCTGCCGGAATATCCGCCGGAAGCCCGTGGACGTGGTGGTCATCGAAAAAGACAAAGAACTCGGACCGACCCTGGATCAAGAGGGAATCCTTTACATCATCGGGGACGCTTCCGAGGAGGCCAACCTCAACAGAGCCGGCATCGGGTCGGCAAAGGGGCTGGTGGCGGTTTTAAGCTCCGATGCGGACAATGTGTTCCTGGTCCTGACGGCCCGGCAGTTGAGTCCCGATATCTTTATTTTAGCCCGGGCCACGGCGGATGCCTCCAAAGCCAAGCTCAAAGCGGCCGGTGCCGATTTTGTGGAATCACCCTATGACATCGGCGCCGTCACCATGGCGCATCGCATCGTCCGCCCCACCGTGACGGGATTTTTGGACCTGGCTCTTGCCTACAAAGGTACGGACATCCAGATGGAGGAAATCCCCGTAAGCCCCGACTCCGAGCTGGTCGATGTCATGCTCAAGGACTCCGGGATCCGGCAGAAATACGACCTCATCATCATCGCGGTGAAAAGCGCAGCCGACAAGATGCTGTTCAATCCCTCCTTCGAAACGACGCTCAGGGCCGGAGACACGGTGATCGCCCTTGGGGGAGAAAAGAATCTCGCGGCCCTGGAGAAGGCCCTCAACCCCAAGTCGTGACGGCGGCGGGATTAGATCTTATAGATGATCCGCTTTTCCGTGATGATGATATCCACAAAGCGGTCGTGGGGTTCCATGGGGACCTGCTCGACCAGCTGGGCTTCCAAAGCCAGCGCCACCTTGCGCGTGGTGACGGGCAGCTTGGGAATGAGCCTGTCGTAGTATCCCTCCCCGGTCCCGATCCTCCCGCCTTTCTCGTCGAAAGCGATGCCGGGGATAATGGCGATGTCGATATGATCCAGGGAGACGCTCTTGCATTTCGCCGGGTTCGGTTCCAAGACCCCACGGGGGCCGGGTTTAAGGCCGGTTTCAGGACGATCGACCTTCATCAGTTCCATCCCTTTTTTATCGGGCTTGAAGGCCGGAAGTACGACCACTTTGTGGATCGGATAGCACTTTTTAAGGATTTCTTCCGAAGGGACTTCCGGGTCTTTTCCCAGGTAAAGGAGAACGACCTTGGACTCCAGGAAGTTGGCAAAGGTGAAAAGGCGCGCTTCGATTTCCTGGGTCTTGGACTGTCTTTCTTCCTTGGCAAGCGCGTTCACTCGGTTGCGAATCTCTTCCCGAATCGACAATTTTTTTTCGACGATTTCATCCATCGGTTCACTCCCGGCGTATCGTGAGGCTTTTGGTAAAATTTCAGGCGGTACATGCCGCCTGAGCGAAATATCTTATCCAGGAAGCAGGGGAAAGTCAACTTATAAAAATCATTGACGAAATGAAGCTTTTATGGTACCTGCGCCCAGGTGTTGTCGCCCAGGGAAGACCCAAAGACGGCAGGTTCTGCTCCCCGGGCGTCCCGCCGGATTTCCTCGAACCGGTGGGTTTATGATATCCAATACAATCCTATAAAATAGGCATTTTCATGCTGGAAATCAAGTTCGTCAGACAAAATTTATCGGGAGTGAAAAAGGCCTTGGCCCTGCGGGGACAGCAGGCAAACCTTGCCGCTTTTATTGATCATGAAGAAAAACGGCGGCAGATTCTCACGCAAATCGAGGCCCTGAGGCACCGGCGGAACACCGTCTCGGAAACCGTGGCGGCCATGAAGAAAAGCGGAAACGATCCGTCGGCACTGGTGGAGGAGATGCGCGGGGTGTCCTCCGAAATCAAGGACCTGGAAAAGGCCCTTTCCGAAAACGAGGCGGTCGTTAACGAGATCCTTCTGGGCATCCCGAACCTTCCCCACGCATCGGTGCCGGAAGGAAAAGACAGCCGGGACAACCCGGTCCGAAAAGAGGTCGGCCGCATCCGTCATTTTCCCTTTTCGCCCAAGGCCCACTGGGATCTGGGGGAAGCCCTCGGCATCCTCGATTTCGAGAGGGCGGCTCGAATCACCGGTTCCCGCTTTCCCCTGTACTTCGGTGCCGGCGCACAGCTCGAGCGGGCGCTGATCAACCTCATGCTGGATGTCCACACCCGGGAACACGGGTACCTGGAAGTCCTTCCCCCTTTCATCGTCAACCGTACCTCCATGACCCACACCGGCCAGCTGCCCAAATTCGAGGAGGATCTTTTCCAGTTGAAGGGATGGGATTATTTCCTGGTCCCCACCGCCGAGGTGCCGGTGACCAACATTCACCAGGGCGAGGTCCTGGATGCCGAGGCCCTCCCCATCCGGTACACGGCCTACACCCCCTGTTTCCGGTCTGAAGCCGGATCCTACGGCAAGGATACCCGGGGGCTGATCCGTCAGCACCAGTTCAACAAGGTGGAATTGGTCAAGTTCGCCGCACCGGAAAACTCCTACGATGAGCTGGAAACGCTTTTGGCGGATGCGGAAACCATTCTTCAGCGCCTGGAGCTTCCGTACCGGGTCGTGACCCTGTGCACCGGTGACCTGGGCTTTTCCGCTGCCAAGACCTACGACATCGAAGTGTGGATGCCGGCCCAGGGAGTCTACCGGGAGATCTCGTCCTGCAGCAACTTCGAAGCGTTCCAGGCCCGACGGGCCGATATCCGGTTCAAACGCAAAGGAAAGAAGGGAACCGAGCTGGTGCACACCCTCAACGGTTCCGGCCTGGCGGTGGGACGGACGGTTGCCGCGATTTTGGAAAATAATCAGCAGGAAGACGGATCCGTTGTCATTCCGGAAGCCGTTCGATCTTACATGGGCGGCCGGGAGGCGATTGTGCCATGAAGCTGGAAGCCTTTCCCGAAGATGTCCGGCCGCACCTCATCCCCCAACCGGGGGGCAGGATGGTCTACCGCTGCCTGGGATGCCGGGGAACCTTTTCCATCCAAAAACTCCTTTACACCTGCCCGGACTGCGGGCAAGTCCTGATGATCGAAGACCAGGATTTCGACCGGATTAAAAAGATACCGGCCTCCTTGTGGCGACGGATCTTGGATTTCAGGAAGGCCCTGAAGGTCCCGGCGCTGAAGGGGATCTACCTCTTTCACGAATTCATCGGCCCGGTACTCCCCCTGGAGGCCGTCGTATACCTGGGGGAGGGGCACACCCCGGTCATCGAGGCCAACACAGCCCTGCAGGAAAGGGTGGGAATCCCCTTTTATTTTAAAAACGACGGCCAGAATCCCAGCGCTTCCTTCAAGGATCGGGGGATGGCCAGCGCCTTGAGCTACATCCAGTTCCTGATTCAAGGGGGCCTGGCCGAAAACGTCCTGGCCGTGTGCGCCTCCACCGGGGACACCTCCGCCTCGGCGGCACTCTATGCCGCCTATCTCCAGCCCCGGGTGCGGTCCGCCGTGATCCTCCCCCACAAAAAGGTGACCCCCCAGCAGCTCTCCCAGCCTCTTGGGAGCGGAGCGGCGGTCTTCGAGATCCCTGGGGTCTTTGACGACTGCATGAAGATCGTGGAGCATCTCTCCGAACGATATCCCGTGGCCCTGCTCAACTCCAAAAACGCCTGGCGGATCCTGGGTCAGGAATCCTATTCCTACGAGATCGCCCAGGACTTCGACTACGATACGGCGGACAAGGTGGTCGTGGTTCCCATCGGCAACGCGGGAAACATCACGGCTGTCATGAGCGGGTTTTTAAAATTTTACGACACCGGTATCATCAAGACCCTCCCGAAGATCATCGGGGTGCAGTCCGAACACGCCAACCCGGTCTATCGCTATTACCTGGAGAATGACCCCGGCAAGCGTCGGTTCGTTCCCGTGACGGTTCGGCCCAGCGTGGCCCAGGCGGCCATGATCGGCAATCCGGTTTCCATGCCCCGGGTCATCCACCTGGTAAAACGGTATAACGAGGCCGCCGGGATGACCCAAGTCTTCTTCGTGGAAGTGACCGAACAGGAGATCATGGACTGCCAGCTTCTGGCCAACCGCAACGGCCACATCGCCTGCACCCATGGAGGAGAATCCTTGGCCGGCCTCATCCGTGCGGTAAAGACCGGGATCGTGAACAAAGACGAAGTCGCCGTCATCGATTCCACGGCGCATGCCATCAAGTTTTCCGGGTTTCAGGAGCGCTACTTTTCCGGCACCCTCAACGCGGAGTTTAATGTCCTGACCCGGCCCGAGCTGGTCAACCTCCCGGTCTTGATGCACCCTGAAGGGATCCGGGCCCCTGCACCCGGAAGACCCCTGGAGGGCAAGGCGCTCGAGACCTTCGTGGAGACTCTTTCCGAAAGCATTGCAAGGGCTTTGAATCTGAAAAAGACCCCCGTGAAATGAAAACGCCCCGTTTTCGCCCCTTACGGACGTGGACGCTTCTCATTCCGGTTTTGCTTTTCTGGGCGTCCAGCTTTTCCGAGGGTGCCGTTTTGTACAAGAGCTATCTCGTCAAGCACGACCGGGGCGAAGAGATCCTCTGCGACCCCTACATCGTGGGGGAAAACGAAGCCGTGTTGACCCTCCTGGGCCAGAAGGGGGAGATGGCACAGGACAACTTCACCGAGTTTTTGCATCTTTTCAAACGGCTCAATCCCCACGTCCGGGATCTCAACCGCGTTAAGGCAGGGGAACACATTTTCATCCCCATCCGGAAGCTTTCCCCCGGGGCGTTTTCCGATCAAACCGGGGGGATCGTCACCATCCCCTTCGTGACCATCTCCAAGGTGAAAAAGCTCATCCGGGAGCACTCGGACACCCACCGCATCGAAAGGGGGGATTGCATCTCCGTTTTGGTGGCCCGCCGCTTCGGCGCCTTCGGCACGGAGGCCTACCGCCTGGGCGTGGATCTCTTACAGCGCGCAAACCCAGGGATTTCGGATCTGAACGTGGTTTATGTGGGCCAGAAAATCTTTTTGCCTCGGCCCACCCTCCTGAAAGAACCCTGGTTTCCTTCCCTCTTGGATCCCTCGGGCGCCGTCATGGAGGCGGAAGCCTTCACCACCCTGGAAACCGTCCCGGCGCCTCTCGTCTCCAGGCGCCCGGCCGTGGGCGATACCGTGGCCCCTTCGAGTCCCCTTGCCCGGGCGGCTGGACTTCTCGAGGCCAGGCTCATCCGGAAGGGACGCTATTTTTTCCCGGTTCAGGGGACTGCGGATCTCGAACTCGATCTCTCCAGCTTTCCCATCCTGGAGACCGATGACGGAAAAAAGGTGCTTTTGTCCGAAACCCGGCTCGACGACAAGGTGGCCCGCGCCGTCCGCTCCTTCTGGGAGGATTCCCGAACCCTCATGCTTCCCGGCGGCGCAACCCTGGAGGAGGTTCTGGACGGTCTGGCAGAAGTCATTCCCCGGATCAGGCCCCACGAAAACATCAGCTTTTCAGATCAAGGTGTCGATGTCACGGTCAAAAGCCGCTGGATGATCACCCGAACCGGTTCCGGCCAAAACGCCGCGCGGCAGACGGCCGTCTTTTCCATTGGAAAAGGGACCTCACGCATTCCGGAGACACTGGTCCGTTTCTTACTCAAGCGAGGGATTGCCGTCAAACAGATCAACGGCGAAGATCTTTCGGACTCTGCGCCCGCGGAGGGGCCGGAAAACGCAAAGGCCCAACCGGAAAACCCTTCGCCTGTGATCCGCATCGTTCATTCAGGTTTGAGGCAGGTCATCCCGGAGATCACAACCGCCCTCGGTTTCCGCTTTCTGCCGGGGGTGACCCTTTCTTTTCCCTACGGCGGTTTCCATGTAAAAGCGCTGACGGACCTGATCACCGGAGCCGACGGGAAGATGCTTGTGGTGGATTTCGAGGACCTTCAGGGCGATGCCGTCAAAGCCATTTCAGATGCCGGCATTCCCGTCCTGCAGTTTAAAAGGGACGCTGAAACAAAAGGCCGGCTTCCGCTTCTGTTTTCCGCCCTGGGACGGCAATTCAGGGAAAACCCCGCTTTTCAGGCGGGAAAAACAGACGTCGAGGCCAAGGTTTCCTTGACCTTTCCGGGATTTTTGGTTTTAACTGAAAAGGGAGTCTCGACGCTTATCACCCACGACGGCATCGACCCGGACGCGCTGGCGTTTTTACGGGAAACCGGGATCCGAGTGGTCACGGTCCCGGCGGAAGGGGGATGGGTATAAAAAGGGTCCCAAGGCCAGGGGGTTCGAGGAAAGACAAACCGCCGCTTAAGTCCATGAACCGCAACAGTGAGCGCATTCTCCTCAGCTTGCTGCGGGGTTGGCGAGCGGATCTGAGCTTTGGAAATACTTCTTACGGTGGAGATTCAATATTTTTACCGGAAAACCGATTGGATGGATAAGGAAACCCAGATGAAACCAGTATCGGCAACCCTCATGGTCTTAATTTTTTGCCTTTTGATCCCCGGATGTGCGGGGGATCGGGAGGCCCGGATGCGTCAGGCCGCCGCCACGCGCAACCTCGGGGAGTCCTACATGATGCAGGGAAAGCACGCGGCCGCGCTTACCGAGTTCATGAAGGCCGAAGCCCTCAACCCCGAGGATCCCTATTTGCAGTATGACCTGGGGCTTGTTTACATGGCCAAGGAGAAACTCGATCTGGCCGAAACGCATTTCAAGAAGGCCATCACCCTAAAGCCCGGCTATGTGGCGGCCAAAAACAGCCTCGGCGTGCTGCAATTGATCCGGAAGCAATGGGACGCCGCCATCGCCGTTTTCAAGGAAACCCTGGAAGACGACCTCTATGCAACCCCCCAGGTCCCACTTTCCAACCTCGGGTATGCCTATTTTAACAAGAAAGAATACGTTCAGGCGGAAAAGTACTACGAGCTGGCTTTGAAAAAGGACCCCGAATACGTCAACGCCTGGCGGGGACTGGGGCTAACCCATGCGGCCGTGGGGCAAAAGAAAAAGGCCGTAGAGGCCTTTGAAAGGGCCGTCAAATACGCCCCCGATGCCGCGGAGCTGCACCTGGATTTGGGAAACGCTTACAAGACTGCGGGGGATTTCAAGAAAGCCCGTTCGGCCTACGAGAAGGCCATGGAGCTGGACCCCACCGGGGAAAACGGCGCTGCGGCCAGGAAAGCGGCGGCGGGGCTGAAATAACCCTTAGGATCTTCGTACGGGACCCTGGATCGAAACCGAAACCGGATTGGTGTCAAAACCGGACAGGCACGTGGACTTGGCATCCGGCAAGTTCAAAAGTCGGTTTGCGCGCTCGGCAAGCCTTTTCGGGAGAGACTCGAAGCTTTCGCTGAATCTCAAGAACTCGCCCCGCCGAAGCGGGGCTCGGACAGCTTGAGATTTCCAACGCGAAAGCCCCTCGTCTCTCTTTTCCCGAAAAGGCTTCAATCTCGCTTGCAAACGGCTTTTTTCACTCCCGCCATTTGCCAAAAACCAGCCGGCAGGATCTTCGTCCTGCCGGCTGGATGTCTCTTAAAATCCGATTCTTAGAATCTCTTCTCTTATGTCGGGGAAGGCGCCGGGGTTGGGGAAGGCGATGGATCCGGAGCACATTGGTTAGGATTATTTCGATCTGGAGGGCAAATATTAATATACGTAATTGCCTTTACGCCATTAGAGATACAGATTATCTGGGTGAGTCCAAGTTCCTGCCCATAAAGGGGGGCATAAAGATAGGCCGTGATGGTGCCGCTTATGTCCCGCGTGACTTCGGATAATACTTTGCTCCCGTTTTGAAAGATCCCCTTATTCGTGATTAACAGCGCCGGCGTACCAATGTTCACCGGATCCTCATTTCCGTCTGTCAATGTGGCGGTAATTTTGGATGGGGTAACACCATTGGCAGGAATCTCATCTGGATCCGCTTCAAGTACGATTTTTGCCGTCTGCCCAGGGGGTCCATACAAAGCAATTGCAACGGTAATCATCCGGGTGACGTCATTGGACTGACAGGTCACGTTGGCGTTTCCCGGGGTGGTTTTAAGAGGTGCGTACAGGTACACTTTTATAGTCCCGGTGGTATCCGTGGTCCCCTGGGTCACGTATTGAAGGCCGTTGGTAAAAAGGCCTCGGGAGGTGGTGAAGTGCACCGAGGTCCCGATGGGGACGGGCTGGCCGTCGTAACCCAGAACCGTGGCCGTGATTTCGGCTGTGGTGGCACCATCCGCCGGGATTTCCGTCTTGCTCGACGTCAGTACAATCTGCGAGGACAGGCTGTCCGAGCTGCAGCCGGTGACGGCGGGTAAGACCAAGGCCGCCAAAAGGATTAAGAGGCCGAATCGTTTCATGGCATAAACCTTCCTGTAAGCGTTTTTCCTCTACCGCATCTGGGTGCTCTGGGTCTGGAGCACGCCGGATTCCAGGCGGACGATCTTGGGCTTGATGAAGACGATGAGCTCGTCCCGGACGGTCGAATCGGCGCGCGATTTGAACAGCCAGCCCAAAATCGGGATTTTCGACAGCCCAGGAAATCCCCTTTCCCCGCGGGCTTCCCTGTTCTTGATGATGCCGCCGATGACGATGGTGTCTCCGTCATTGACCAGAAGCTGGGTCTGGGCATTGTGCGTGGACAATGCGGGAACAGCCCCGGTGGGTGTCGGCACCAATTGATCGATGTCGTCTTTCTTGATCTTCACGTCCACGGAAATCCGATTGTCGTTGGTGATCTGGGGGGTGACCTTGAGCTCCAGGTCGATGTTCTTAAATTTCACCGTGGCCAGGCCCGCCTCGTCCCTTTCCAGGTAAGGGTATTCCACGCCCTGGGAGATGAGCGCTTCCTTGTTGTTGGCCGTGGCCACCTTCGGCGCGGAGAGGATCTTCACGTTCCCGTTGGCTTCCTCGGCGCTCAGCGTGATGTCCAAATCCAAGGGACTGCCTAGGAACTTGGTGAAGGAAAAGCCGATGTTGTTCGACCCGGGGCCGGGGTAGTTGAATCCGAAGTCGTAATCGTATTGCCCGCCGAGAAACTTCTTGAAGATGGGGCCTCCCGACAGGGTCCAGTTGATGCCGAGGCTCCGGTCGAAATCAATACCCGCTTCCACGATCCTGGCTTCGATCATGACCTGGGGGGTGACCTTGTCGATCTGCCGTACGATATCCTTGGCCCGGTCGATACGGTCCGTCACGTCGGTGATGATAATCTGGTTGGTGCGGGAATTCACGCTGATCTTGCCGCGATTGGAAAGAATGGCTTCGATGAGGGGCTTGGCGTCGGTTTCGGCGCTGGCATAATTCACCAGGATGTATTCGGTGATCAGCGGCCGGGTGTCTTCCTTTTCTTCGAGCTTTTTCTGCTCGGCGATGAGCGTGTCGAGTCTGGCGATGCGTATGACATTTCCCTCTCTGATTTTACCAAGCTTATTCATTTTTAAAATAAGATCTAAAACTTGTTCCCAAGGAAGCGCCTCTTCAAAAGACATAGTGACTTTGCCCGTAACGTCGTTATCTATAGCAAAGTTTAAACCGCTTTGATCTTTCAAGATCAAAATTGCCTGCTTTAAATCTACTTCTTGAAAACTAAAGGTTATTTTTTTCTGATCAGCATACCTGGCTTCTAATTGTTTATTCCCATCTCCCTCTTTTTCAGCGGCGGCGCCCGCTGCTTCCATGACCTGCTGCCATTCCGGAAGCTCCGCCACCACCAGGGGTTTGGGCGGAATGGTGGAAGCCTCGAAATAAACCCGGATCTCGCTTTCGTTTTCCTCCAGGCGGTAGGGGACGGCCTCCCGAAGCTCAAAATGCAGGACGCACCGGTCCTTCATCCCTTCCGTCTGGATGGGGATGATCCGGTTGACGGCGCTGTCGAAACGCGTGGTGATGAGGGGCTGCTTCCGGTAGTCGGGAAGGCTGGTGTTTAAAAGCGTCAAAACCAGCGTGTTCTTGTCCCCCTTTTTCAAGGTGCTCTTGACCGGGCGCGTGGTTCCCACGATGACGGCGGATTTCCCGGCGTCTTCGCTCAGGAAGTCGATTTTGTTCACCCAGGCCGGCTCCAGGGTTTCGGGAGGCGGGGCGGCCTTTGCGGCGGCGGTTACCGCGTCTCCCACCTGGATGCGCAGTCCGCCTTCCACCGTCTCCGCCGCGTACGCGTTCAGATAGGCCTTCTCCACGTCCAGGACCACCCGGACCTTGTCCGGGTATCCGTAGTAGCGCACGCGCTTGACCCAGCGTCCTTCCACTGGGATCAGCATTTCCCGTTTGAAGGGGCTTTTCACGGCCGGGATGTCGATGACGATGCGGGCCGGATCTTCCACCGCGAAGGCCTTGTATTCCCGGATGGGGCCGTCAGCGGCCACATTCACCTGGACCCCGTTCTCAATGGTCTGGGCCGTCACGGTTTCCAGGTGGGTGGGCGCGGGCATCCCGGCCAAGCGATCCTCCTCCTTAGCCTTGGGTTTTTCGGCCGGAGGAGTCGCGGCGGCGACGGGCTGCGCCTTGACCGGCTTGGGGAAGACGACTTTCAACGCCTGATCTTCGCGATGGACGTCGTAGGGGACGTCTTGGGTGAGGGCGATTTCGATGCGCAAGGGGAGATCGGCTTCCGGGGGGTTGAGCACCGTGACCTTTTCCACCGGTTCGGCGTTGACGGAGTGTTCTGAAACTTCATCCGCAAGCCGGGTCTTGGGAAAATAGAGGATCACGCCCAGGGGCGACGGCTGCTTCACCGAAGTGAACGTCAACAGGGTGTCGCCGGCGATCTTGACCTCCACGGCATCGGGGCCTTCGGAAAAGGAGATCTTCGTGATGGCGGCCGTTTTTTCCACAACCGGTGCCGCCGGCTCGGGTGCGGCGGTCTTTTTCACGGTGCCGGAGCAGCCGGCAAATCCGGAAAAAAGAAGCGCCAGGCAGGCAAACGCGACGACCGGCAAAAGCGACGATGGACTCTTGTGATTCATTTTTATTCTCCAGGGGGTTTCTGAAGAGTCATTTCTCTTTTCTGCACGCTGACATTTCCCATCACGTCTTCGACTTCCTCTTCCACGACGATGCGGTCTTTCAAAATCTGCAGGATTTTTCCCGAATTGATCCCGATGGGGGTCCCTGCTTTGACGATGTACCCTTTCCCGGAAGCTTCCTTGATGAGAGCCCTGTTCCCGCTCTGGGCCAGGATCACGCCGGTGAGCTTGAGCTGGCTGAGGTCCACTTTTTCCAGGGGGGTGAGGGGCCCTTTGCGCACTTTCTTCTTTTGGGCCTTCCCGGCGGGTTCCTGCTGGAACAGGGGCTCGAACGGGTCGATTTTCCCCTTGGGATCATAGCTTCCAGCGGCGGTCGTCTCCTTGGGTCCGAGTCCCAGAAGGGCAAGGATGTCGGCGCCTTTCGGGGGGGCGGTCGGGCCTTCGGGCGCTTGGGGCGGGGTCCCGGCCTCTGTTTTTGTCGCCGGAGGCGCTTCTTGGACTTCCGGTATAGGTGTCGAGGGTCCCGGCGCCGGCGTTTTTTCCTGGACGATCTTCTGGGTGACCACCTGGGGCGCTTTCGGCGCCGTGCCGTTCGAATCGCACCCTATAAAAAGGCCTGTCAGCAGCAGAGCGCTCAGGAGCAAGGCCGTCTCCGCTTTCCCGGGCCGGGAGCGGCGCGGCCACGACGGTAAAAAGGTGCGGCACTGCATAAAACTCACCCGGTCTTTTTCGTTTTGCATCACTTCTTCTTCTTGGCCGCCTCCGGTTTCGGCGGCGGCGCTTCCACGAATCGGTAGGTAACCGCCGTACAGGAAGTGCGCAGGGGCATGGGGCTGCGCTGGGCGGTCATCTGGATGTCGTGGATGTTGACGATTCGGGAAAGTCCGGACACCTTGTCGAAAAACATGGCCACGTTATGATAGTTCCCGTCCACCTGGATGGAGACGGGTATTTCCGCGTAAAATTCCTTCTGGATCTCGGGCTGGGGCTGGAAAAGCAGAAACTCGAGGCCGGAGGTCTGTCCAGACCGGGATACATTGGTGAGCAGGGAGGGAATCTCCGTCTTTTCGGGCAGCGCCTGGAGCGCTTGCCGGAACTCCCTTTCGGCCGCATCCATCTTCTGGCGGAAGACGTGGATTTCGGCGGCTTTTTTCTTGGACCGGGTCAGATCCTGGTCCAGCTTCAACTGTTCCTTGGTCAGCTTGGTGATTTCCTCGTATTTCGGGAGATAGGAAAAGTACGTCACCGCGCCGCCCGTAACGACGAAAAGCCCCGCCACGATGAGGATCTTCTGAACCTTCGTCAGCCGGGAAACTGCGCCGAGGATGGGAGTGACGATTTTTTCCGAGAAATTCAATAGTTTCATTTCTTCTTTCCCGCCGTCTCCGCCGCGCCTGTAAGAGGAACTTTGTTGCAGGCGATTTCAAACTTTTTAAGGCTGATGCCCCTTTCCCGGATCGTTTCCTGACGGATGCTTTTGAGATTCACGGCCGTGAAAAACCGCGTGTTCTCCAGATTGGTCATGAAGTCGGCGACGGTCTTGTTGTCCAGGGCGATGCCGTCGATGGAAACCGTGTCATTTCCCGCAGCCAGCCGGGTGAACCACATCCGTTTGGAGACAATGGCCCGGGTGAGCATGTCCATGAGCTCCACCGCCTTGTGGCGCTCGAGTTGGAGGTTTTGGATGACAGCGGTTTTTTTCTGCAGGATATCGAGTTTCTTGGTGATCTCGTCGATTTCCTTGTTGATCTGTTCGTACTTGGCAAGCTCGGCTTTCGTCGCCGCAATCCCGGCCCGCATCCTTTCGATCTTGCCGGAAAGAAGGCTTTGAACGAAATAAAGGGCGATGAGAAAGAAGACGAAGGAGAGGGCGAAGATGGAGACCTGGCGCCGGATGTTTTCCTTTTTTCGTTTTTCACGGTAGGGAAGCAGGTTGATCCGAATCATTTGTCATCCATTCTCCTGAGGGCCAGTCCGATACAGATGGCGGCCTGAGGGGCGATCCGGTTCAGGCTGTCCCTGCCTCCCGGAACCTCTCCGATGGACACGCCGGCAAAGGGATTGAGGGTATGCACCTCGGTCTGGGTTTCTTCGGCGATGAGCTTTTGAAAGGCCTTGATGTTGGCCCCTCCGCCGCTGAGCATGATCCGGTGGATGGGGTCTTCCGGAAAGCTGGAGTAGTAAAAATCGAGGGCCCTCCGGACCTCCCGGCTCCATTCGGCCACCACCGAGCGGATGATCTCTTCCACTTCTTCGGCCGACCGATTGTCGGCCGCTTTCCCGAACTTGAGCTTTTCGGACTCCTCGAAGCTGCAGTTGAAGGCGGACATGATCTGGGCGTTGACCTGATCGCACCCCAGGGCGATATCCCGGATGAATTCGGACGAAACGCCCTTGAGGATGTTCAGGGAGGTTTTGCTGGCCCCGATGTCGATGAGGGCCACGTTGGATCCTTCCTCGGACGGATAGTTGGCCTCATAGCAGTTCTGGAGGGCGAAGGCATCCACGTCGACGATGCAGGGGGTCAGACCCGCCAGGTCGATGAGGTTGATATATTCATCGATCATATCCTTTCGGGCGGCCACCAAAAGGACGCTCATCTGGTTGGGATTGCTCTCGTTTTCCCCCAAAATCTGAAAATCGAGGTTCACGTCATTGATGTCGAAGGGGATGTATTGTTCCGCCTCGAAGGCGATGGTGTCCTGTAGCTGTTCTTCGGGCATGTTCTGAACGTTGATTTTCTTGACGATGACGCTATACCCCCCGATGGAGGTGGCGACATTTTTAACTTTGAACTTATTGTCGCTGAAAAGCTTCTGGATGGCTCCGATCACCGCCTCCGGATCCCGGACGGTTCCTTCCTCGATGGTGCCCGGGGGGATCTGAATCATGCCGAAATGTTTTAGGGAGAAGCCGCTTCTGGACTCGAGCACTTCCGCGGCCTTGATGGTCCTGGATCCAATGTCCAGGCCGATGAGGGGGGTTTTTTTGCCAAACATCATGGTCTCACCCTACTCCTCGAATATCTTGCTTTTTTCGGACAGGTCCAAGCCCAGAGCGAGGATGATCTTGCGCTTGGTTTCCATGCGGCAGGGCAATCCTTTCTCGATTCTCGAAAGGGTGATGGGCGAAATATTGGCCATCCTTGCCAGCTCGGCTTTACTGAGCAAATGCGCCTCACGATATTTTTTCAGCGCGTTTTTTCTCAAATTATACCCCAATTTTTTTGAGAATCAATAAGAATTGTAAAGAACGGATCCGGTAAACGGCAAGGTTATCTCAACCACCAAAAAAGTGAAAAGTCAAGAGAAATTATGCATACTTATTGTAAATTACCGCTTCTTACATCATGTTGTAGTCCATTTAAACAAAAGACACCATATGTTGACTAAAATTGAACCTCATTTCCTGTCCGGCGCGGATAAAAATCGAAAAACAAAAAGAACACTCCCGGTTTTGACGCCTGAAATCCCTCCCGGGAGCCCTTCGTCGGGAACCCCGCGCGATCGCCTTGACTTTAGAGGGATCATTCCCTATAACCGAGCGGGTCCTTTCCAGCGGTCCCTAACCCTGATAGGTTCGCAAGAAGTTCCCGATGAGCATGCCTCGCGCTTGCCGAGTTTCAAGAGGAATGGAAAGGGCTGGACCTCGGGTATTTCGGCAAGGCAAAGTCCCGGCATGCGTTCTTTTTACGCTCACAGCGATTGCTGCATCGCCATGGTGAAATTTTTCGAATATGCGGGCCGGACCTTTCTCAGGATCTTGGAGGAGTTCGGCCGGGTCATGCTTCTTTTCCTTTCCGCCGGGGCCTGGGCTTTTCGCCCCCCTTTCCGGCTCCGCGTGATTTTCAAGCAGATGGAAACAGTGGGGGTTAATTCCCTCACCGTTGTTTTGATCACGGCGATTTCTTCTGGCATGGTCCTGGCGCTGCAGTCCTATTACGGCTTCCGGATGTTCGGAGGGGAAGGGTTGGTGGGCGCTACGGTGGCGCTGTCCCTGACACGGGAGATCGGCCCGGTCTTCACCGCCCTCATGGTCACCGGGCGGGCCGGCTCGGCCATGGCCGCAGAGATCGGCACCATGCGGGTCAAGGAGCAGATCGACGCCCTTTACGCCATGTCCGTCAATCCGGTACAGTTCCTCGTCATGCCCCGGATTGTGGCCGGCCTTTTCATGCTCCCCGTATTGACCGTCGTGGCGGACTTCGTGGGCATCATGGGCGGCTATTTCGTGGGCGTCCGGCTGCTCGGGATCAACTCCGGCATTTTCATGGCCCGCATATACGAAATGGTCTCACTGGACGACATCTTCAACGGCCTCATCAAGTCCGCCTGCTTCGGATTGATCCTTTCGGTGGTGAGCTGCTACAAGGGGTTCTACACCACGGGAGGCGCCGAGGGCGTGGGCAGGGCCGCCACCCAGGCGGTGGTGATTTCCACGGTCTCCATTTTCATCAGCGACTTTTTCTTGACAGCGGTGATGTTCTGATGATCCGTCTTTCCCGTGTCCAAAAGAGCTTCGGCAGCCAGAGAGTCCTGGACGGCCTGGATCTAACGATTCCCCCGGGACAGATCACCGTCATCCTGGGACAGAGCGGCTCGGGGAAAAGTGTGATCCTCAAGCACATCATCGGCCTCATGAAGCCGGATTCCGGCGAGATCTTTGTCAACGACACGGACATCACCCGTCTCAACGACCGGGAACTCAACGAGGTCCGGAAGCAGTTCGGCATGCTTTTCCAGGATGCGGCCCTGTTCGATTCCATGACCGTGGGGGAAAACGTGGCTTTTCCGCTGGTGGAGCACACGCGGCGGACGAAAAATGACATCCGGCGGATCGTCGAAGAAAAGCTTGAGCAGGTGGGTCTTCCCGGTGTCACCAAAAAGATGCCCTCGGAGCTCTCCGGAGGGATGCGTAAACGGGCGGGCCTGGCCCGGGCCATCGCCCTGGATCCGAAGATCATCCTTTTTGACGAACCCATCACCGGCCTGGATCCCATCATGAGCGACGCCATCGACAACCTCATCGTCAGCACCCAACGTCAAACCCAGGCCACCTGCGTGGTCATCACCCACAACATCGCCTCCACATTTAAGATTGCCCACAACATCGCCATGTTATATGAAGGAAAAATTATCGAATTCGGGGCTCCGGAGGGCATCCGAAATTCGACCCATCCGTTCGTGCAGCAGTTCATCCGGGGGGAGGCCTCCGAAAAAGACGAAACCTGTTGAACGCTGAAGGTCGGGTCGAAATAAAAGCCTCGCCCCTCTCGAAGGAGCGGCCTATTTTACGACAAAGAACGGCAGAGCCAACATGTCAAAATTGAAGGTGGAAGCAAAGGTCGGGTTTTTCGTGGTCATCGGCATTGTCATGCTGGGATACATGGCCATGAAAATGGGGAAGCTCAGCTTCACCCGGGAAGGGGGATACGATCTTGAGGTCTTTTTCGACTCGGTTTCAGGCCTGGCCCTGGACGTCCCGGTGGAGATCGCCGGCGTCGAAGTGGGAAGGGTGCACGACATCTCCCTTCAAGACGGAAAAGCCCGCGTAGTCCTGAGAATCAGGCCGGGCATCAAGATCAAGAAGGACGCCAAGGCCGTGATCCGCACCCGGGGGATACTCGGAGATAAGTTCATCGCCCTGGGGGAAGGGTCTCCCTCTTCCCCGGAACTGCAGCCGGGGGAACGGCTGCTTCGCACGGAGCCGGCCATGGACCTTGACTCCCTCATGGGGACCCTTCAGGATGTGGCCACCGACATCAAAACCCTTTCCGGTTCGCTGGCCCAGGTCTTGGGGGGCGCCGAAGGGGAAGCCGCCCTCAAGGAGATTTTTACCGACTTCCAGGAGATGGTGAAAACCCTCAACAGCACTGTCCAGGAAAACCGGGACAACATCGACCTCATCGTGGCCAACCTCACCGACTTTTCAAGGACCCTGAAGGCCTTGGGAGGCGTAAACACGGACGACATCAAGAAAATGGTGACCAATCTGAGCCGGGCTTCGGACCGGATCGACACCCTCATGGAGGGCATGAACCGGATCGTCGCCCAGATCAACGAGGGGAAGGGGAGCCTCGGCAGGCTCCTCAAGGAAGAGGAGGCCGTGGACCATCTCAACGCGGCCCTTGCCTCTCTCCGGGAGATCTCGGAGAAGATCAACCAGGGGAAGGGGACCCTCGGCAGGCTCGTCAATGAAGACGATACCGTCTCGCGCCTCAACGACACGTTGGCTTCCGTCCAGTCGATTTCGGAAAAGATCAACCGCGGTGAAGGATCCATCGGAAAGCTGGTCAACGATGAAGAGACCGTGGAGAGAATCAATACCGCCCTGACCGGGATCAACGACTATCTCCAGAAGCAGGAGACTTTCCGGACTTTTTTAGACTACAGGGGGGAGTACCTCTTCGAACATGAGTGGGCCAAATCGTATTTCACGCTGCGCATTCAGCCCAAGGAGGACAAGTACTACCTGGTTCAGGTGGTGGATGATCCTGCGGGAAAGAAAAAGGTGACCCGAATCACCCGGGAAGTGGACGGGAAGACCATCGAAGAGGAGCGCGTGGAATGGGAAGACGCGGTGAAGTTTTCCGCCCAGATCGCCAAACGGTACTACAATCTGGGGCTGCGCGGCGGGTTTTTCGAGTCCACCGGGGGGGTAGGGGTCGATTACTATCTTTTCAACGACCGCCTTACCCTTTCCCTGGAAGCCTTTGATTTCGACTGGGAGGAAAATCCTCATTTGAAATTTATCGCCAATTTCTCCCCCATCAGCCATATCTATCTTACCGCCGGTTTCGACGACTTCATCAATGACGAGGGGAGGGAATCTTTTTTCCTGGGTGCAGGGATTCATTTTGCCGACGAGGACATCAAGGCCCTCATCACCAAGATTCCGATTCCAACCCAGTGATGCCTTCCAAACCCAACCCTTGGCGTGCTCCGGGAGCCCGGGCCCCCGCTCCCCAAAAGACTTGCCTGGAGACCGGTCCTTCCGGCAGGGTCTCCTTTCCCGGGAGGCGGGGTTTCTCTGACCCGACGGACGGGGGTTTTTCTCAAGATGAAGATGGATCCTGAAAAACAAGAAAAGGTCAAACCTTTCCGGTTGGTCAAGTACTTCACCTTTACCAGCCTCATCGTGATTTTCATCGGAACCGTGGCCCTTTCTTTCGCCAATATCCAATGGGCCCGGCAGATGCAGCTCAAAAAGAGCGAGGCCTATGCCCTGCTCATCGTGGACAACCTCAACCGCCAGATCTTCACCCAGTTCATCATTCCCGCCGCCTTGAAGTACGGCAAGATCCAGCTGAGGGACAAGGAGCAGTTCGAGTGGATGGACAACGTGGTCCGAAGCACTCTCCATAGCTTCAAGGTGGACATGGTCAATATTTTCGACATGCGAAACGTCATCTCGTACAGTTTCGACCGACGTCTGGTGGGAAAAAAGAATATCGGCGGGGCCGCCTACGAGGCGGCCGTGCAGGGAAAAGTCACCTCCAAGCTGGCCCACCGGGGCAGCTTCATCGAAATTTTCACGGGTTTTCCAAAGGAAAGCAAGCTCACGACGGTTTCACCCCTGAGGGCGCAGATGCCGATGTCAAAACTGTCGGGACCTGTCGGAGGGGTGATCGAGATCGTACAGGATCTCTCCGAAGACTATCACGCCATCTTCCGGTTCCAGGTCCTGGTCCTGACCACGTCGGCTGCAGTGATGGGGGGACTGTTTCTCGCTTTGGTCTTCATCGTCAAGAGGGGGGAAAAGATCATCGAGGCGCGCGCCCTGGATCGCATCCGTCTCAAGGAACGGCTCAGCCGGGCCGAACACCTCTCTTCCCTGGGGGAAATGGTCGCCGCGGTTTCCCACGAAATCCGCAACCCCCTGGGCATCATTAAAAGCTCCGCCGAGCTTTTAAAAAAGAAACAGGCGGCGGCCGGGAATGCGAACGCCCTTCCGGATATCATCGAGGAGGAGGCCACGCGGCTCAACGCCATCATCACCGACTTCCTCAACTTTGCCAGGCCCAAAGTGCCGAACCTGACCTTGTGTCGGGTGGAGGAGGTGTTGGAAAAGACCCTTCAGTTTCTATCCCTTCAAATGGAACAGCAGGGATGCCGGGTCGAGACGTTTTTCCACAAGGGACTTCCCGAGATCCTGGCGGACGCCGATATGCTCCACCAGGCCTTTCTGAACCTTTTGATCAACGCCGTTCAGGCCATGCCCAAAGGGGGGACCATCCGAGTCGAGGTCTTTTTCCAGGAAAAGCGGGTGACAGTGGCGATCGAGGATGAAGGCCTCGGGGTTCTTCCTGAGTTCATGCCCAAGGTGTGGAGCCCCTTTTTCACCACCAAAGAGAAGGGGACGGGCCTGGGACTCGGGATCGTGAAAACCATCATCGAATCCCACGAGGGGACCATCCGCATCGAAAACAGACCCCAAGGCGGCGCCGCCGTCACGGCGGTTCTGCCCGTGAGGCCGGAGGGAAGCGCATGGAAACCATCCTGATCGTCGACGACGAAAAAAACTACCCCCCGGTTCTGGGGGCCATCCTGGAGGAGGAGGGGTACGAGACGCTTGCGGCCAACAGCGGGCCGGAGGCCCTGGAGGTTCTCAAAAACGCGGATGTGGACCTGGTCCTGACGGACATGAAGATGCCAGGCATGGACGGCATCGAACTCATGGAGCGGATCAAGGCGGTCGACCCTGATCTGCCGGTGATCATGATGACCGCCCACGGCACCGTGGAAAAAGCAGTGGAGGCCATGGAAAAGGGAGCCTTCAGCTATATCCTGAAGCCTTTCGACAATGACCGGATGATCCTTTATGCGAAAAAAGCCTGCGCGCTGTACCGGATTATCAGGGAAAACCGCCGCCTCAAAAGCGACATGGCCCACCGGTACGGGTTCGGGAACCTCATCGGAAAGAGCAAGGCCATGCGGCAGGTTTTCGAGATGATCGAGAAGGTGGCGCCCACAGCTGCCACGGTCCTCATCGAAGGGGAGAGCGGGACTGGAAAAGAGCTCGTGGCCAAGTCGATCCATTACGGCAGCCCCCGCCGGGAGGACCCCTTCATCGCCGTGAACTGCAGTGCCCTGGCGGAAAGCCTGCTGGAAAGCGAGTTGTTCGGCCACGAGAGGGGTGCTTTCACCGGGGCTGTGTCCATGAAAAAGGGTCGATTCGAGCTGGCGGACAAGGGGACGCTCTTCTTGGATGAAATCGGCGAGCTGTCGGGCAACCTCCAGGTCAAGCTGCTCAGGGTGCTTCAGGAAAAGTGCTTCGAACGGGTGGGGGGGACGCGTCCCATCCCGGTGGACATCCGTCTCATCGTGGCCACCAACAAGCACTTGAAAGAGGAGGTGGCCGAAGGTCGGTTCCGGGAGGACCTCTTTTTCCGTCTCAACGTCATCGGCATCGCAATTCCCCCCTTGAGAGAGCGCCGGGAGGACATCCCCTTGCTCGTCGACCATTTCATCAAGAAGTATGCCGGCGAGCGCAAGGCGGGCGCGCCCATCGAGGGCATAGAACCGGAGGTGGGCCGGCTTTTTTATGATTACGACTGGCCAGGAAATGTCCGGGAGCTGGAAAACGTCATCGAGCGGGCCATGATCCTCTGCCCATCGTGCGTCATCCGGGACTCCGATCTTCCCGTTGAATTCAAAAACGGGGCCCACCCGACCGACTTCATCGACGCCATTCCATTGGAAGCCAGGCTGGAGGAAACGCTGGATCTTTTGGAGCGCAAGATGATCCAACGGGCGCTGAGCCACTGCGACAACGTGCAAACCAATGCCGCCGATCTGCTGGGGATCGGCAAAAGCGTCATGAGCAAGAAAATCAAAAAACACGGACTGTAAGAGGGACCGTTTAAAGGAAGGAACATGGAAAGCACGGTTTTCTTCATCGACCTCAGGGCCACTTTCAAAGAAAATTTCGTTTCCAAGCTGACCCGTCTGGTGGAAACCGCAGGCCTCTCGCAAGTGGTGAAGGCACGGGACCTCGTGGCCCTCAAGATCCATTTCGGGGAAACGGGAAACACGGCTTTTATCCGGCCGGTCTGGGTGCGCAGGATCGTCGATGCCGTGCGGGCCGAAAAGGGCCGCCCTTTCCTGACGGACGCCAACACGCTTTATTCAGGCACCCGCAGCGACGCGCCGGGTCACCTAGTCACCGCCATCGAAAACGGGTTCGACTATGCCGTGGTGCATGCACCTCTGGTCATCGCCGACGGCCTTTTGGGAAAAAGCGAAAAAGCGGTGGTCATCGGTCAGAAACGCTTCAAGGAGGTTTTCATCGCCGCCGAGATCGACCAGGCCGACGCCCTCATCTCCCTGGCGCATTTCAAGGGGCACGAACTTTCCGGATTCGGCGGGACCCTCAAGAACGTGGGAATGGGGTGCGCTTCGCGGCGAGGGAAGATGGCCCAGCATTCCACGCTCTCCCCCAAGGTCAAGAGGAAAAAATGCACCGCCTGCGGGGAGTGCGCCAGCCGATGCGCCCAGGACGCCATTTCTCTGGTGCAAGAGAAGGCGGTCATTTCCGCACAAAAGTGCATCGGGTGCGGGGAATGCATCCTCGTCTGCCCGGTGGAGGCCATCCAGATTCAGTGGAACCAGTCCATCCCCGTCTTTTTGGAAAATATGGTGGAATATACCCTGGGAGTGCTTCAGAAGAAACAGGGCAAGGCGCTTTTTCTCAACTTCATCACCGACGTTTCCCCGGCCTGTGACTGCTACCCGGTCAACGATGCCCCCATCGTCAGGGACATCGGGGTCGTTGCCTCCCGGGATCCGGTGGCCGTCGACCAGGCCTCCGTGGACCTGGTCAACCGGGAGCCGGCCCTTCCGGGGTCCAGCCTGACCACCCACACGGGCCCGGGGGAGGACAAATTCAGGGGGATTTACCCTAACGTCGACTGGGAGATCCAGCTCGATTATGCCCAAAAGATCGGCCTGGGGAGCCGCCGGTATCGCCTGGAACGCCCGTAGATCCCATGGATGTCCAGCTTTACTTTTTTCCGGAGTCGTTTTTCAGAAGCCGGGCCGCAAGATCTCCGGCCAGGGCGCACTCCAGGCCGAAAGGAAGGTATCCCGCGTATCCCAAAACCGGCATTTCAAAGATTTCAAACCGGTGGACATAGGGGATCCGGTACATCCACTTGGCCAGGCTGAAAAAATTCCACATCTCCCAGAAAAACCCGCAGACGAGGGCGGCCAGGGCGGCTGAAACCGCAGGGCGAAGATCCCCCTTAAGCAGTGCGTTGAGCAAAGGGCCTTTCTCTCCCAGGATCTGAAAGGACAGGACGATAAGCAGGGGCGAGGCCCACAACAGGGGGAAAAGGAAATTCGGCCAGATCCCGATTCCGAAAAGGCCCAAACCGGCAAGGATCAACAGGGACCATGCGATTTTTCCGAGATGCTTCAGCGTAACCGGCCTGGAAACAAAGCCTTCCCGGATCCACCGGACTCCCAGAAGCCATTCCCGGGTTCCGAGAACCGCTGGGAGGACCGTGGAAAAGGAGAGGGAGGCCAAGGCGGCATATTCAAAGGGCCCATACGATACCCCGGTGTAGTGCCAGTTCTGCACGAAACGGTTGAGATATTCGAAAAACCACCAGAAGGCCGCGCTGGCTGGAAACAGAAGGACGAAATAGGCCGGCTTTCGCGTGATCATGCATTCCCCGTCCCGCCGCATGCGAAGCGCGTTCACCACGAGGATATAGGAAAACCACAAGGGGAAGAAGGTGTGGGGCTGAATCGGGGAAAACGCGGGAATCCGTGTCCAGGCCACGACCCAGGAGGCCCCGTTGAAAATAATGCCCGCCCATCCCCACCACGGGAAGGTCCCCTTGATCTTCGCAGAGGCGCCGAGGGACATCAGGAGCCGCCCCCCCGTAAGAGCGATGGGAAGGATCATGGCCAGAAGAACCAGACTGTAAAAGAAAAAGAAGATCCACGAAAACGGAGCCGGCTGGATATAGAGGGTTTTGGGGGGAAATTCCAGGTACCGGACGGTGAAAATTCCGGCCGTGAAGAGGCCCAGAAAGGGAAGACCCAATAAAAGGGCCAAAGCGGAAAAAAAGAAGGTCGGCGATTTGTTCACGGTTTTACCTCCAGAGGACGGTCCCGCCGGAAGCCACGCTCGGGGTGAAGGCAAGGCCCGCTGATAAAAGGATTCAGGTTTGGGGCGGATCGATGCGCTTCATCCGGATGCAGAAGGTGCTCCCGGCTCCTTTTTTGCTGTCGACGCGGATCCAGAATCCGTAGGATTCCAAGATCCGGTGGACGATGGCAAGGCCCAGGCCCGACCCGGTGGGTTTCGTGGTGAAAAAGGGGTCGAAGATCTGCTTTAGAGCCTCCTCGGGGATGCCGCATCCGCTGTCCTCGATGGCCACTTCCAAAAACCGGCGACCTAAAGGCTCCATGCGGACCCGGATTCGCCCCTTTCCCTCGATGGCTTCTGCGGCGTTGAGAAGCAGGTTCCATGTCACCTGACGGAAGTGGTCCGGATCCATTTCAATCCAGAGGCCGGGGATCAGCGATTTCTCGATGACGATCCTTCCCAGAGCGGCCCGGTCTTTTTCGAACAGGTCGATGAGTTCGGACAGGTTTTGAAAAAGCTCCAAGGCCTGGGATTTTCCCGCCGGAGGTTTGGCAAAGATCAGGAAATGATTGACCAGAGTGCCCAGCCGGTCGGCTTCCCGGAGGACGATCTGCATGAGCCTTTCCCGGGTGGGATCGCGCCGCCTTTCATCCCTGATGAGACCGATGGCGCCGATAAGGGCCGCCAGCGGGTTCTTGATCTCGTGCGCCAGGCCGGCGGCCATTTCCCCCACCGCCGCCATCCGCTCCACCCGCTTGAGGTGAGCCTCCACGGCTGCCAGTTCCTGCTGAGTCTTTCGCTCCCGCTCTGAAAGGATACTGGAAAGAAACGCCACCGAAAAACAGGCCAGTGCCGTTACGGCGATCTTGTAGAGCACGAAAAGGCCCGAGTATCCGATGGCGGAAAAGCCCATTTCGATGCCCAGGGGCCTGAGCAGACCGTAGTATTCCAGGCCGACCAGCAAACCGTACTCAAAGCTGCAGATCCCCGCCACCATGAGGCTTCCCCTTCGGTTGAACAGCAGGCTGGCGCAGATGATGACCACGAGATAGAGAAACGAAAAAATGCTGTAAAACCCGCCGGTCACGAAGATGATGACGCTCACGATGGCCGTGTCCACCACGATCTGAACCGCCCCGAGGCGCTCTTTGCGCGACATGCGCTTGAGGGCCAGGGCGTAGGTGAGGGAAAGGGAGAAAATCGCAAGGATCAGGCCGTAAAGAATGAGAAGCGGCATGGAGACCAGGGTGTCCACGCGCCGGACATGGAGGATGACGGTGGATCCCAGCAGGAGCGTTGCGAAAAGTGCCCTGAAAAAGGTCAGCCATTTCAGCCTGCGGGCAAGGTTTTCTGAAGGAGGGGCGGAATCAGGGATCATGGGCAAAACCGCGTCTATGACGCTTCGACTCGAAAAAGGCCCGACCCGGCGGGGGTCGAGCCGGGGCTGAAGGGGGCGCAAAGGCGTCGTCTTACACGAGACCGGCCATCTTGAAGATGGGCAGGTACATGGAGATCACCAGGCCGCCGATGGTGATCCCTAAAAAGACCATCATGAACGGTTCGATCATGGCCGTCAGGTTTTCCACGGCCTGGTCCACTTCTTCGTCGTAGAAATCGGCGATCTTGCTGAGCATGGCGTCCAGGGCTCCCGTGGATTCCCCCACGGCGATCATCTGACAGACCATGGAGGGGAAGACCCCGCTCTCCATGAGAGGATCGGCCATGGTGCGGCCCTCCGAAATTCCGGTTCTCACCGCATAGACGGCATGCTCGATGGTCTTGTTTCCGGCAGTCTTGGCGACGATGTCCAACGCCTCCAGGATGGACACGCCCGAACCCAGCATGGTCCCCATGGTGCGCGAGAACCGGGCCACCGCCACTTTCCGGATCAGGATGCCCACCACCGGGATCTTGAGCACGAACTTGTCCATGGCGATGCGCCCTCTTTCCGTCTTGTAAAAGCGATGGAGGGCGTAGGCCAGAAGGGCGATGGCAATGGCAATATAAAGGGCATTCCCTTTCACGAAATTAGACAGGTTGATAACGATCTGGGTGGGAATGGGAAGCTGCCCCCCCAGGTCGGCGAACATCTCCGAGAAGACCGGGATGACGAAAATGAGGATCACCGCCACCACCAATACCGCGATGATCAGGACGATGATGGGATAGGTCATGGCTCCCTTGACCCTGCGTTTGAGCTTGGCGGCTTTTTCCAGGTAAGCGGCCAGTCGCCGCAGGATGGTGTCCAGGATCCCCCCTGCTTCCCCTGCTGCGATCATGTTGGTGAACAGATCGTCGAACTGCTTGGGAAAACGTTTCAGAGCCTCGGCGAGGGTGGATCCGCCCTCCACCGCTTCCATGATCTGCTTGAGTATTTTCTTGAAGGTCTTGTTTTCCTGCTGGGTGTGAAGAATGTCCAGGCACTGGATGATGGGGAGGCCGGCGTCGATCATGGTGGAAAACTGCCGGGCGAAGAGAATGACGTCGGATTCTTTCACCCCGGGCTGCAGGAAGGATACGTTTTCAAAAAGATCTTTGGGCTTTTTCTTGATCTTGACGGCGGTGAGGCGAAGTCTGGCCAGGTTGGCTCGAACGACCTCGGCATTGAGGGCTTCCATTTCACCGCGCTGCAGTTCGTTCCGCCTGTTTTTCCCCTCCCATTGAAATACCGGCATGTTGGACTCCTTGGTCTGACCGTTCCTCGAGGTCTGAGCGGGCCTTATTCCAGTCGAATCCGCATTTTGTCAATTTTACATGGTTTTTATACCCGTTTGGGCATCCCGTCAACCGGTTTCGCGAACCGGCCGCTTTTCAGGCCTTGACAGGTAGAAAGTCCCTCTTTGCAAGCGCCTTTTTTCGGCGCGGCCCTCGGCGACGAGTCCTTCCAGGCGTTTCTGGGCCTCTGCATCGGGGACGTGGAAGACGGTGGAGATGTCTTCCACGGTGCAGGGCCGTCGACGGAGGGTCTCCATGAGCTGGAAGTCGCTGATCCGGGTGACCCCTTTTTTCCGTCGTTTTTCCGGCTCGAAGTGGGCCACTCCGGCGCCTCCCAGGGCGTCGGAGATCTTCTGAAGCACCGAGGCCTCTGCAGGTTCAACCCACGGTTCGGTTCCCGGCCGGTCGAGGGTGTTCAGGTGCACCTCGTCGGGGTGAATTTTGCCGAGGGCTGTTTTAAGGGCGGCAAGCTCGGCAGCGCTGTCGTTGACTCCCGGAACAATGAAAATCTCGATGAAAAACCGATGGGAAAACCCATGCTTGAATTCGGCAAGCCCCCGGATCATTTTGGACACCGTCAAACCCGGGTGCGGACGGTTTATCTTTTTAAAGCCCCCAAGGGTGGCTGCATCCAGAGAGGCGATGACGCTGTCGGCTCCGGCGATCGTCTCTCTGACAACCGGGTCGCCCAGGAGGGTTCCGTTGGTCAGCAGGGCTATGCGGTATTCGGGATGCTCTTTCTTCAAAAAGGTGATCAGGTCTCCGATGCCGCTGTGCAGGGTCGGCTCCCCGGCCCCGGAAAAGGTGACATGGTCCAGTTCCGGAGCGCCGGACAGGTACCGGTGCAGTTCGTCCCGGATGTCCCCCGTGGGGACGTATTCCCGGCGTGTCAGCGTCTTGCGCGTGGTCTTTCCACACTCGCAGTAGATGCAGTCCAGGGTGCAAGTTTTGTGCGGCATCAGGTCCACCCCCAGGGAAAGACCCAGTCTTCTGGATCGGACCGGACCGAAGAGATATCGGTATGAGCGGGGCTCGGGATTGATCATGGGATCACGCATTAAAAAGACGATGCGTTCCTATCACAGGCACGAGGAAAGCACAATAGGCCGGGACACAGGGCCAGGCCGCGGTTGATTTCACTCCTTTCATCTGTCATAGAAGGCGAAAAGGGGTGGGCCGGCAGGCGCCGGATCCCCTCCCGGATCGAAATCTGCAAGCGGAACCGATCGTGTCCAAGAAAAAGATAATTAAGAAGAAGTCCGGGCTCACCGTCATCGCCACCCACGTCAACGCCGACTTCGATGCCCTGGCCTCCATGCTGGCCGCACAAAAGCTCTACCCCGGTTCGGTGGTGATCTTTCCCGGTACCCAGGAAAAAAACCTGAAAAATTTCTTCATCGATTCCATGATCTATCTGTTCAACATGGCCGATATCAAAGAAATCGACCTCTCCTCCATAGCCCGGCTCGTCCTGGTGGACACCCAGCAGGCTTCGCGCATCGGGGCCCTGGCGGCTGTTGCGGAAGATCCTTCCGTTGAAGTTCATCTCTACGATCACCACCCCTCTTCCCCTGGGGATATCCAGGGACACAAGAAGGTTTTTCAGCCCACCGGAGCCAATGTCACCATCCTGACCCAGATTCTTCAGCGGCGACGGATTTCCATCACTCCCGACGAAGCCACGGTCCTGTGCCTGGGAATCTATGAGGACACCGGGTCTTTCACGTTCGCTTCCACCACGGAAAAGGATCTCAGGGCGGCAGCCTATCTGATCTCCAGAGGCGCCAACGTCGATACCATCGCCAGCCTCATCAGCCGGGAACTCAGCCCGGAACAGGTGGCCATCCTCAATGACATGATTCAGAATACCGTCAGACATCACATCGAAGGAATCGAGGTGGCCGTCACGTCCATTACCCTAGATGTCTACGTCCCGGACTTCGCCTTCCTGGTCCAAAAGCTTTTGCGCATGGAGGACCTCAATGCTCTTTTTGCCGTCGCCATGATGGGCAACAAGGTATACGTGGTGGCCCGGAGCAAGATCCCCGAGGTGGATGTGGCCGCCATCCTCGGCAACATGGGCGGCGGCGGGCACCCCTATGCGGCTTCGGCCGCCCTTCGAGACCAAACTCGGGTCCAGGTGGAACAGCAGCTCACGGCGCTGCTCTACCAGCAGGTCAAGTCAAGGCGAAAGGCCTCCGACCTCATGTCGTCGCCGGCCATCACCGTGAACGCGGAGGTGTCGTGCAGGGAGGCCGGAGAGATTCTGAACCGTTACAACATCAACGCCCTCCTGGTGACCGTTAAAGGCGATGCGTCCCGGAAAGACGGCGACCCTGGGACGCTTTCCGGATACATTTCCCGACAGATCATTGAAAAAGCCCTCTATCATCAGCTGGGACATATTCCGGTGCGGGAATACATGAACACGGAACTGGTCTTCGCGCGGCCCGATGCGGGCCTGACGGAGATCCAGGAAAAGATCATCGAGAGCAAACAGCGGATCCTGCCCATCATGGACGACGAACAGGTCCTGGGTGTGATCACCCGGACCGATCTGCTCAACATGCTCGTCCAGCAGTCCAAGCGGCGGGAACGCCCCTTTCCGGAGCCCTTCAGCGGCCCCGTTTCCGCCCGGACCCGCAACATCCAGAAGTTCATGAAAGAGCGTCTCACGAAGCGGGTTTTCGATCTGCTCAAAGCCATCGGCGTCTCTGCCGATGAAATCGATTGCGGCGCCTATGTCGCGGGCGGCTTCGTCCGGGATCTGTTTCTCTACCGGCCCAACGAGGACATCGACATCGTCATCGAGGGAGACGGCATCGACTTCGCAAGGAAATACGCCCGGAAGACAGGCGCCCGGATCCACGCCCACGAGAAGTTCGGCACGGCGGTGATCATCTTTCCAGACGGCTTCAAGATCGATGTGGCTTCGGCGCGCCTGGAATATTATCAGTTTCCGGCGGCGCTGCCTGTGGTGGAGATGAGCTCCATCAAGCTCGACCTGTTCCGCAGGGATTTCACCGTCAACACCCTGGCCATCCAACTCAACCCCAGTCGTTTCGGGGTTCTCATCGACTTTTTTTCCGGCCAGAAGGACATCAAGGAGAAGGTGATCCGGGTGCTTCACAACCTGAGTTTCGTGGAAGACCCCACCCGTGTCTTCCGTGCCATCCGTTTCGAGCAGCGGTTCGGCTTCACCATCGGAAAGGTCACCGCCGGGCTCATCGAAAACGCGGTGAAGATGCGGTTTTTCGAGCGTCTCAGCGGCCGGCGCGTTTTTTCCGAACTCAGGCAGATCCTGGAGGAGGAAAACCCCACGCCGGCCATGGTGCGCCTCCAGGAATACGGCCTCATGGCGGTGATCCATCCTTCCAGCACCCTGGATAAAGAGAAGATCGCCCTTTTCACCGCGGTGAAAAAAGTCCTCTCGTGGCACGACCTCCTCTTTTTGGAAGAGCCTTACTTGAGGTGGGGGGTCTACTTTTTGGCCCTGGTCAGGCATTGCGACGAAAAAACAACCCGGGAGATCTCCGAAAGGCTCGAGATGCCCCCGCGACACCGCCAGCTTTTCCTGAAGGAGCGCTTTCTGGCCGACCGATGCCTGAACCGTTTGGAACGAAAGCCCGAAATGTCCAACAGTTCCCTTTATGCACACCTGAACCCCTTCAGGATCGAGCTGATCCTGTATATGATGGCCGCCACCTCCCAGGAGGCGGTCAAAAGACTGATTTCCAATTATTTCACGCAACTTCGGTACATCAAGCCCTTGATCCGGGGGAAGGACCTGAAGGAGATGGGCTTTTTCCCCGGGCCCATTTTTAAAAAGGTCCTCCAGGCCGTGCTGGAGGCCAAACTCAACGGCAAACTGGAGACCCGGGCCGACGAGCTGAAATTCGCCCGGTCCCATCTTCCCTGACGTAAAAAGATCTCTCCGGCCCCTTTTGTCCATGGGTTTTTCGGCGCCATCAGAATTTTCTTGCCAATGGACGAGGCGCCGCATTATCTAATAAGTTTTGAACTGAAAGCCCCCTGCCGAAAATCCCAAGCAGGGGGTTTGAACCGGGAGAGGATGGATGACCCAAAAAAAAGAACGGATCGTCAGCGGGATGCGCCCCACCGGGCCTTTGCACCTGGGCAACTACCACGGCGCCCTTGCCAACTGGGTTGGCATGCAGAAAACCTACGACTGCTTTTATTTCATCGCCGACTGGCATGCCCTCACCAGTGATTACGAGGACCCCAGCAGGATCGAAACCCATGTCAGGGGCATGATGCTCGACTGGCTCAGTGTCGGGCTTTCCCCCGAGCAGAGCACCCTGTTCGTGCAAAGCCGGATCAAGGAGCACGCCGAACTCTTTTTGATCTTGTCCATGATCACGCCGGTCCCCTGGCTGGAACGGAACCCCACGTACAAGGACCAGATCGTCCAGATTCAAAACAGGGATTTGTCCACCTTCGGGTTTTTGGGGTATCCCGTGCTGCAGGCCGCCGACATCATCATGTACAAGGCCTTCGGCGTTCCGGTGGGCATGGACCAGGTCCCCCATGTGGAAATCACGCGGGAAATCGCCCGGCGTTTCAATTTCCTGTATGGTGAAATCTTTCCCGAACCCCGGGCTCTTCTCACCGAAACCCCCAAGATTTTAGGAACCGACCGACGGAAAATGAGCAAAAGCTACAACAACGCCCTGTATCTGTCGGATCCTCCGGAGACGATCGCGGCCACGGTTTCCCAGATGATCACGGACCCCCAACGCGCCCGGAAAACGGACCCGGGGAATCCGGAGGTATGCAACGTCTTCACCTTTCACAGGATCTATACAAATCCGGAAAAGACCGAGGAAATAGACGCCGCGTGCCGCGCGGCGAAAATCGGGTGCGTGGAATGCAAGAAGATCATGGCCCAAAACCTTGCTCTGGCCCTGGAACCGGTGCGCGAGAAAAGGGCGTACTACGAACAACGGCCGGGACAAGTCGAAGAGATCATCGAAAACGGATGCGCCCGGGCCCGGGGGATCGCCGGGAAGACCATGGAAGAAGTCCGGACCCTGATTCGGGTTCAATCGAAAAAACCATAGATTTTCATTCTGCGGACCGGATCGTTTTTTCAATGAGCACTTGCTTGGACACCCACGGAGGAGTTCGCTGATGCCGGAAGAGGTCTACCGGGTCAAGCTTGCCGACATCTTTGAAGGTCCCATGGACCTGCTTTTGTTCTTGATCCGGAAAAACGAGGTGAACATCTACGATATCCCCATCGCCCTCATCACCGATCAGTACCTCGCCTACCTGGAGATGCTTCGGGAGATGAACATCGATCTTGCCGGGGATTTCATCGTCATGGCGGCCACCCTGACCCACATCAAATCGAGGATGCTGCTTCCCGTGCACGAGGAAATGGAGGAGGCGGGGGAGGATCCGCGCCTGGAAATCGCACGGCCACTGGCGGAATACATCCGGATCAAGGAAGTGGCGGAAAAACTGGAGTCCAGGAGCATCCTGGGAGAAGACACCTTCATCCGAAACCTGGAAAAAGAGGAGGCGCTCAACGAAACCGAGGAGGAATGGGTCCAGGTGGATCTCTTCGAATTGATCGATGCCTTCCAGAGGATCTTAAAAAACATTTCCGAGGAGCAGCGGGTGGATCTGACCGCGGACCGGATCTCGGTCAAGGATCGGATCATCGAGATTGTCAACATCTTGGAACAGAAGGAGTCCGTCACCTTCGATGCCCTCTTTGAACAAGACACGGACCGGGGGATGATCGTGATCACTTTTCTCGCCATCCTGGAAATGGTGCGATTGGCCATTGTACGGATCTACCAGCAGGCGGAAACCGGGATCATCAGGATCTTTTATCAATGACGCCGGAAATTAGACATATCCTCGAAAGCCTCCTCTTCGTGGCGGCCGACCCCTTGCCGGTGGAACGCATGAAAAAGATTTTGGACGTGGAAGACGCCCGGATCGTGCGTGAGGCCTTGGAGGCCCTTGCCGAAGAATACGAAAATCGAGGGGGGGCCTTTATCCTGAAGGAAGTGGCGGGAGGCTACCAGATTCGGACCCGTCCCGAATTCGGCCCCTGGATCAAGCGCCTCCTGCAACCGGCCCCGGCCCGGCTCAGCAAGGCGGCCATGGAGACGCTGGCCATCATCGCCTACAAACAGCCGGTGATCCGAAACGAGATCGAACACATCCGGGGTGTGGACTGTGGAGGGATCCTGCGGATGCTCATGGAGAAAAAGCTCATCCGGGTCCTAGGTCGAAAGACCCTTCCGGGAAGACCCCTCATCTATGGAACGACCCGGCAGTTCCTGGAGGTTTTCGAGCTCAAGGATCTCACCGAGCTCCCCACGCCCGAAGAAGTGGAAAACCTCGAGACCCCCCGGGGCGTTCCCGAACAGCTCAGCTTCCCAGAACCGGAAGAAGTTAAAGAAGACCCGATAAAAAAAGCTTGACTTGGAAAAAGACCGTTTAGTATATGAAGAACCTGTTTCGACTTGAAAAAACGCCTTTGGTCGCTTCGTTTGAGGAGAGGATATGAACCGTTCGGATCTGATTGATCGGCTGAAGGATCAAACCGATTTGAGCAAAAGGGAAGCCGAGTTCGTCATCAACACGTTTTTCGAGACCATTACCGATGTGCTATCCGATGGGGACCGCGTCGAGATCCGAGGTTTCGGCAGTTTTACCGTAAAAAACTACAAGCCCTATGTGGGGCGAAATCCTAAATCCGGGGAAAAGATCCGCGTTTCATCCAAACGGCTCCCCTTTTTCAAGGTCGGCAAAGAACTCAAGGAGATGGTGGACTACTAGACCTGACGGGCGGTTAACTCAGCGGGAGAGTGCTACCCTCACACGGTAGAAGCCACTGGTTCAAATCCAGTACCGCCTACCATGACAGTCAAGGGTTTACGGCGATAGAAAGCCGTAAGCCCTTTGTTTTTGGGATCTTGGGGGGGTCGTCCGATGTAAATCCAACAAGAATGGGTTTTGACGGGATTGGGCATGATTCTTTTAAAAACGGCCCTTTCCTGTTTACCACGGAGCCCGGATTTTCAGGCCCATACCGGTTCGGAAAAACTCACGCCGAAGCATTCCGGAGCGATCCGGGTGATGCTTCCTGCGACTTTTTCGAAAGTAAGGACAGGGTGATTGGTTTGAAAGGTCATGGAAACAGCATCGCCCAGTTCAAAAAAGCCCTTGGCTTCAATGAAAGCCCCGGTCTTGCTGATATTGGTGATGCACCCGCAGAGGCAGCGTTTCCTGACGACGAAATCCACGGCTTTTTGGCAGACATGGCGGGGAAATTGCCTTTTTTCGATGAAGCCTTCCATGGCCGACCTCCTTTTTGTCCAAGAAATCCGGATTCATGAACATCCTGAAAAAGCGGGTTTTCAAAACGGATTGAGGACAATCCTTACAAACTCCGGACTCCTGGAGGTTTTTTTGACATGAATACGGCTATTTACATCGTTTTTGCCCTGACCTATGTCCTGATTGCCTCGAGACGCCTTTCCCTCCTTCCCATCGGGAGGCCCGCAGGCGCCCTGCTTGGGGCTGTCCTGATGGTTTTCATCGGGGCATTGAACCCAAAGGAGACTTACGACGCGGTTGACTACGATACCATTGTCCTTCTCACCGGCCCTCATCTTGGCGAGCTCGGATCGACCCAACTGGGATGGGTGTTTCTCGCCTTCGTAACCACAGTGGCAGGCAACTTCACCCTCATCGGATCTGTAGCGAACGTCATCGTGGCAGAGAGGGCAAGGGATCATTACGCGCTAGGGTTTATGGAGTACCTCCGCTTCGGGATTCCTTCGACAATCCTCGTTCTTTTTGCAGGAGTGACAACGATCTGTTTTCTCATGCCGCGCTGACCCCTGCACGGTTCAAGCATCCTTTGGCAGGAAAAAGTCTTCATACTCTCCTCCCGGCGGTTTAACCCCCGGCAGTTTGAGGAAACGCCGCGTTGGCGTAAAGGTACTCCATTTTTTCCTTGTGCTTGAGTTCCTCGTTGGCCATGCGCAGCAGCATTTCTTTGGCCGTGCCTTCAGGATGCAGCTCGGAAAGCTCGGTGTAGAAATGAAAGGATTTCTGCTCCCGGTGTGCGGCCAGCAGAAAAACGTCCTCCCTCTTGAGGCTCTCCGAGGCCTCGGGTTCCTCCTGGTGTTCGGCGATGCGGTAATAAGTCACCTCGCTGAGACGCAAAGCGTCGGAGGCGATGCGGCCGGTGCGGTAATCCACCAGGAAGGCCTTGTGTTTTTTCTCTTCCCCGGCCACCCATAAGAGGGTGTCCCGGGAGGCAGCATCAGCCACTTGGCCGGCCAGTTTGGAATAAAATACAAAGGCCTCCTCTTCCTTGCGAATGGCGAGATCGATCAGTTCTTCCAATTTCGAGTCCATTTTCCCTCCGTTGGGCAGACAGGTGATGGGTGATTGCAGGAAATGGCGCGGGGGTTCATCCAGCGGAAGATGCCGCGTTTTGGGTCTTCTTTTCCACGGTCGCGTTGAACGCGTCTGCATCGATGATGTATCGGACGTGACTCCCTTCGGAGATCTTGTCCACGCCGTCGTGGGCACTTAAGGAAAAGGTGAGCTTTCGACCCTTTACGGCCTCCAGAACTCCCCGAACCGTCACGGAAAAGCCCGGCGGTGTCGCGGCTTCGTGGCTCACGTGGATGGCGATGCCGACGCTTTGTTCCGCGGGCCAGTCGAGGTGGGGATTGATCGCCTTGATGCAGGCGAATTCATAAAGCCCAACCAGAAATCCGGTGGCAAACACCTTGGGCATCCTCTGGGATTCTTCGATGTCAGGAAACAGAAACGGAACCGTTTTCTCCTGTGATACCCGGTAGGTATATTCAAACTTCAATCCGGGTTGCAGGGTGTCCTTCATAAGACCTCCGAGATCCTGCCTGCGCCATTTGAAGCACAGGCGGCCGGTAAAAGGTTACGATTCCTGTTGGTAGACAATGCCGACATAACCCACGAAACTGGTCCCCGGGCTTTTGTCGAAACTGGTGGCGTAGGCGGTTTTGCGGCTTCGGGCTGCGCCCAGGGCCTTTGCTGCGGCCACGGCTGCCGCCGCTGCCCCGGCGCAGCAGGCGTTGTGCCGGGTTTCCGCTTCCTCAAGAACCTGAAGCGGGTCCAGAGCCAGCAGGGACTCGACGATTCTCCGGTCGTTTTCAGTTTTGACCCACTCCACGGCTTTAGGTCCGGTCCCTTTTGGGATGAAGCCGTAGTTGTCGCCGTAGTGGGTCAGGTCCGTGGATCCCAGAACCTGGATGCGCCGCCCAGCCTGGGTTGCCAGCTGGGCTACCGTTTTTCCGATTTCCATAGCGTCGCGGTTGGGCGGGACCCCGACGGGCACGATCTGGGCGTCTTTGATAAGATGTTTGATGAAGGGGAGTTGAAGCTCCACGGTATTGTCCGGGGTGAAATCATCGAAGCGCTCCACCTTGAAGGGAAAGCGACGCGCGAGGGCCTGGGCCAGTTCCGTATCGATAAGGATCGGCCCGAAAGGGGTTTCCCATGCGCCGGACGTCATGATGATGTTGGGAGACGACGGGTGAAGGTGCATTCCAAACAGGACGAGGGTGTCCGCGGGCCCCGAGGCAGCCAAGGCGTGGATCACGTTGCAGGCGATGGCCCCGGAAAAATACCATCCGGCATGGGGAACAATGCCTCCCACCGCCGGTTGCGTCGCCTCCGGCGCGAAGGCCGGTGTTTGGAGGAATTCCCGGATGGCTTTTTCGCACTCGGAAGGACGTGAGGGATACCACGACCCGGCAAACATGGCGTTTCTGACTTCCATGGCGGTTTCCTCCATTGAATAAAACAAGTTTACACTTTTTTAAAAAAGATCACAACCCAAACCCGACTCTGTGGGAAGTTGACAGCAGACTCTGGGGTAATTATTGTCCCAAGCAGGGCTTGGCGCCGAACGCCTGCCTCCCGGGGATGCCTTTGAGGCTTTTCAAAAAGACAAGGCGTTGGGGCCGACACCCAGCGGAACATCGCAAAGCAAGAGGAGAAAATGGGTTCTCACCAGGAATTTACCGCGGACCTGAAAGTGCGCTTCCGGGATCTGGATGCCATGGGTCATGTGAACAACGCCGTTTTTTTCACCTATTTCGAGGAGGGGAGAAAGGCTTTTTTCGAAAAGCACTTTCAAAAGGATGGAAAGCTGGATTTTCCTTTTATCCTGGCAAATGCGTCATGCGACTATCTCAAACCCATCACGCTGTCCGACGACATCCAGCTGGTTCTGTGGGTGAGGGAGATCGGGAACAAGCGGTTCGATTTTACCTACCGTATCGTCGACCGGAAAGACAAAACCGTTGTCTTTGCGTCGGGGAAGTCGGTGCAGGTTTCCTTCGACTACCAGAAGGGTAAATCCACACCGATACCCAGCCATGTATTCGAGCGCCTGGTTCCCTACCAGGAAAATCCACCGCAGAAGAAACGTTTGGAACCCGCCCCATCAGAAGCTCCCGGGCGGGTGTCGTAACAAGGAGATCATGTATGCCGATCTATGAGTTTCAGTGTAAAGGCTGTGAGCATTGCTTTGAACAAATCGTTTTTTCGGACGAAAGCGCGTCGGTCCGATGCCCGAAGTGCGACAGCGCTCAGGTGAAAAAATTGGTCAGCTGCGCCAGTTTCATCGGGGCATCCGGGTCGGCCGGATGCGCTCCAGGGCCCGGAAAAGGGTTCTCCTGAGCCACCTAAGCGCGATGCGGCGGTCGCCGCATGATCCTGAGCTTCGGGTGGAAAACGGATCCGGGAGTCGTCGTGTACCCGCAAGGGCGAAGGACAGCCCTTGGGATGGGAGACGAGGCGAGTGAGGAGGCTTTCATGTGGGATTATACGGAAAAAGTCAAAGATCATTTCTTGAACCCGCGCAATGTGGGGGTCGTCGAGAATGCAGACGGCGTGGGCGAGGTGGGATCCCTGGCCTGCGGGGATGCGCTCAAGCTCACCTTCAAGCTGGGGGAAGGCGAACGGATCGCCGACGCCAAGTTTCAGACCTTCGGGTGCGCCAGCGCCATCGCCTCCTCCTCCGCATTGACGGAGATGATCAAGGGCTTGACCCTTGATGAGGCCACGAAGATCACCAACGAGGACATCGCCCAGTACCTGGGCGGGCTGCCCAAGGAAAAGATGCACTGTTCGGTGATGGGGCGCGACGCCCTCGAAAAGGCCGTGGCGTTTTACCGCGGGGAGGCAGAGAAAAAGGTGGAGGGCCGCATCGTCTGCGAGTGTTTCGGCGTCACCGACCTTGAAATCGAACGGGCGGTCCGGGAAAACAACCTCCAGACCATCGAGGACGTTACCGATTACGTAAAAGCAGGCGGCGGATGCGGCAACTGCCACGACGCCATCCAGGAGATTCTCGACACGGTCCGGGGTAAAGGGGCGGGACCGAAGGAAAAACCCCGGCGGCTCACCAACATCCAGAAGATCAAGCTCATCGAGGAGACCCTGGAGCGGGAAATCAAACCGGCTTTGAAAAAGGACGGGGGTGACATCGAGCTGGTCGACGTGGACGGGAACCAGGTCCTCGTGAAGCTTCGAGGCACTTGCGCCTCCTGTGCCGCATCCCAGGTGACTCTCAAGGGATATGTGGAGGCCAAGCTGCAGGAGTTCGTCTCGCCCCAGCTGGTGGTGGAGGAGGAGGTGTGATGATGCGTGCCATTTACGTGGACAACAACGCCACCACACGGGTAGCTCCCGAGGTGGTCGAAGAGATGCTGCCCTATTTCGGGGAATATTACGGCAATCCCTCCAGCATGCATACCTTCGGCGGCGCGGTGGGCCGGAAGATTCAGGAGGCGCGGGAAAAGGTGGCCGGCCTCATCGGCGCTTCGCCGGAGGAGATCGTCTTTACCGGGTGCGGAACGGAGAGCGACAGCACGGCCATTCATGCCGCCATAGAGTCCAACCCGGAAAAACGGCACATCGTCACCAGCCGCGTGGAACATCCGGCCGTTAAGAACTTCTTCGAGCATCTTTCAAAAAAGGGATATCGGACCACCTTCATTCCGGTGGACCGCCAGGGACGCCTCGACCAGGAAGCCATGGAAGCCAGTCTCACGGACGACACGGCCATCGTGAGCCTCATGTGGGCCAACAACGAAACCGGGGTCCTGTTTCCCATCAAAGAGATCGCTTCCCGGTTGCGCGAAAGGGGGATCATCTTCCACACGGATGCGGTCCAGGCGGCGGGGAAGATCCCCATCGACGTCAAGCAAACCCAGGTGGATATGCTGTCGATTTCCGGCCATAAGATCCATGCCCCCAAAGGAATCGCCGCGCTGTATGTCCGCAAGGGCGTCAAGTTCTCTCCGTTTCTCATCGGAGGTCATCAGGAGCGCGGCAGGCGGGGCGGCACCGAGAACGTCGCTTCCATCATCGGGATGGGCAAGGCTTGTGATCTGGCCGCCGCTCACCTCAAAGAGCAGGACGGAAGGGTCAAAGCCTTACGCGACAAGCTGGAAAGCGGCCTGCTTAAGTCCATCCCGCATGCCATTCTCAACGGCGTAAAGGAAGACCGGCTCCCCAACACCAGCAGCATCAGCTTCGAATACGTGGAAGGAGAGTCCATTCTCCTGATGATGGATCGGCTGGGGATCTGCGCTTCTTCGGGGTCGGCGTGCACCTCGGGTTCCCTGGAGCCGTCCCACGTTCTCAGGGCCATGGGGGTTCCCTTCACGGCGGCTCACGGGTCGATCCGGTTCAGCTTGAGCGTGTACAACACCGAAAAAGAGATCGATTTCATCCTCCAGGAGCTTCCGCCCATCATTGCGAGGCTCAGGGAGATGTCTCCTTTCTGGAAGGAAAATTCCGGCTCATTGTCTTGAACCGCAACAGCGAGCGCATTCCCCGCTGCCTGCAGCGGGAGAGCCTCAATTTCACCGGAAAAAGCTTGCAAAGGCGGGAAAAAGAAAAGAATTCTTGACAAGGAAATCCGTTTGTCCTAAAGGTGCCCGAAAGTTCGCGGACACTGAAAAGGGACGATGGATCGACGGGGGTTTCTAAAATTCAGCTTTAAATGCGCCACGCTGGCTGCGGCGTCGTGCGTGATTTCCCATCCCCTTCTGGCGGCCGTGAGGCGATCTTCGGCTCCGAGGCATCTTTCCCTTTACAATCCCCATACCGGAGAATCCCTGGGCGTTACCTATGCGGTGGGCGGAGAATACTTTTCCGACGCGCTGGAGTCCATCGACCATCTCTTTCGTGATTACCGGACCGGCGACACCAAAGCCATCGACCCGCATCTCCTGGATTACCTGCACGCCATCACGAAAAAAATGGAATTGACGGCGCGGCATCCGCTCCATGTCGTTTCCGGTTACCGCTCCCCGGAAACCAACGCATTGCTTCGGAAAAAAAGCCGCCGTGTGGCCAAAAACAGCTACCATGTCAAGGGTCAGGCCGTGGACTTCCGCGTGCCACGGTTCCAGCTCTCCCAGCTGCGCAAGGCGGCCTTGGGCCTGCGCACCGGCGGGGTCGGCTACTATCCCCGCTCCCATTTCCTGCACGTGGACGTGGGGGAATTCCGCTACTGGTAGGACCTTCCGGCCTGAGATCCGATCGGAGGCCCCTCGTCGAGGGCACGCTCCAGTGCCGAATCCCTTTCGTAGATATCCTCCCGGAAATGAAGCGTTCCCTCGGGCGTCACCCATGCGGTCCAGTAAAGCAGATGCACCGGCAGGGTATCTTTCAAGACGAGGGTCCGGTTTTTCCCTGAATCGATGGCGGCTTCAATTTGTTCCCGGCTCCAATCGGGATCCCCTTGAAGCAGGTAGGCGGCCAGGTCCAGGGGTTTTTCCACGCGGATGCACCCGGAACTGAACGTCCTGACGGTCTTGTCGAAAAGCCCCTGCTGGGGCGTGTCATGCAGGTAAACGGCAAAGCGGTTGGGGAACATGAACTTGATGCGCCCCAGGGCGTTGTGGGGACCGGGGTCCTGCCGGAGGCGATACGGGAAGTTGCCGGGAGACGTTTGGGACCAGTCGATGCTCTCCGGGGCAAGCTCGGCAGCGTCGGTTCCCCATCCGGTGAAGACGCGAAAGCCGTTTTTCGACAGGTAATCGGGATCTTTCCGGATGAGGGGAAGCTTGTCCTTGACGGCAATGCGGAAAGGGACATTCCAGAAGGGGTTGAGGACCAAGTATTTCAGGGTTTCGCTGAATACCGGCGTTTTTCGGTAGTCGGTGCCCACCACGACCCGCATGTCCAGAACCGATCGGTCCGCTTCCATGACATCCAGGCGAAAGGCGGCGATATTCACGAGGAGATGACGCGCACCCAGGTCGTGGGGGAGCCATCGCCACCGTTCCAGATTGATTTCCATCTGGCGGATGCGCGCCGTCACGGGACGGTTGAGCTGCGAAAGGGTCTGCTTTCCCAGGATACCGTCGGCCTTAAGGCCGTGCCGATGCTGAAACCGATTGAGGGCCGTTTCCAGGGCTTCGTCGAAAAGCGGGTCCTCGTTTTCGGCGTCATCTCCTAAATCGCCCGTGGTTTTAAGGAGTTGCCTCATCACTGAAACGCGGGGATCGGCATCGCCCCGGCGGAGGGTGGGGCCGGAAGGAAGTTGGGGCCAGGGCATTTGCGCGACGGTTTTTCGGTAGGATTGAAGGGCTTCTTTCAGCCGCCGGTATCCCGGGTGGGTAGGGGTGAGGGCGGCGAGGTTTTCCGCGATCTTCCCGGTGGCAAGCGCTCTGGAAAGGACTTCGGCCAGATCCACCTGGGGAAGAAAGGCCACCCAGGCGGTATGCACGGTCTCCGGATCAACCCGGCCGGCGCGAAGATGGGTTGCGTAAAGCAAAAAGGCGTCGGTGAGCAGGACATCCAATTCCGCCAGGGTGGAAGAGGAGACGGCTGCGGAATCCGACCCCCGGCCGGAAAGTCCCCTCAGAATGCTTCTTATTTCGGCGAAATGGTAGATTTCCGGGGAAAGCCCTTCGTTTCGGGAATCGGCCAGGGCCGATAACAACTCCCCGGCTTGCGGGGCCGGTTTTTCGTGGTCAATCCAGGCCGGCAAAAAGTTTCGTTTTCGGTAAAATTCCGGGATGGCCGAAATCCCGCATATGCGCTCTTTTCGACAGGTGAAAACGTTCGCCTCTTCGCCCTTTTTAAGGATGGCCGAGATCTCCCGGGCCACGGGGTTTATGTCCTGGGAAAGGGAATAAACAGGAATCAACCCTAAAAGGGCACCGGCGGTACACAGATAGAGAAGGATCGTTTTCATGTCCGGTTTAATATCCACTTCTTGCCGGCGGTCAGCTCCGGCGTCCGGGTTTGCGTTTTCCGGCTCTGTTTGAACCGCGACAGCGAGAGCATTCCCCGCATCTTGCTGCGGGGGTAGCGAGCGAATCTAAAATTGGGTAAATTTCTTTATCGGTGGAGATTCCCCACTGGTTCTGCCTGACGGCAGCACTTCGCGGGCAGCGGGGAAGCTTCCAAATATAAGACGCCCCCGCGAAAGAATCAACCCGGCACTCTTCGGCGCGCCGAGCCAGCGTGAAACCGGTCCGATTGCATTGAAGAACTTAAGTTCGTGTGCTATGGGTTTTTGAAGAATTCGATACTGCCATCTGGGTGAAAGACGGAGCAGCCGAATGGGAGCGCCATCGGGTATTGCCAAAAGTGCTAAGGATGCCGAATCGAGTTCGTTATGAAGCAATTGCCGTTTTTTAAAGGTCTCGATAAAGGCTTCAAAAAGAGGAGCCGGCTATGGAAAAGCACCAAAAATTTTCGGTATGGTACGTTCTTTTAGGCGTATGGGTCGTCCTGATCCTTCAAAACGTCCTTCACGGGGTCTTTGCCGTGAGGATTGTCCCTTACAGCCAGTTTCTGAACCTGCTCAAAGAAGGGCGCATCGTCGAGGTGGCCATCACCGCGGACAAGATCCAGGGGAAGATGCGGGAGACAGGGGACGCCGAGGGGACGGTGGTTCCCTTCAAGACCATCCGCGTGGATCCCGAGATCTCCAATCTTCTGGATCAGTACAACGTGGCCTTCAAGGGGGAGATCGAGTCCACTTTCCTTCCGACGTTGTTGTCGTGGATCGTCCCCACGGCCCTTTTCTTCGGGGTCTGGTTTTTCCTCATGAGGCGGATGATGGGTCAGCAGCAGGGGTTCATGACGCTGGGGAAGAACAAGGCGAAGATCTACATGGAAAGCGACCTCAACGTCAGCTTCGAGGACGTGGCCGGCGTGGACGAGGCCAAGCAGGAACTGGTGGAGGTGGTGGAATTCCTCCGGCATCCCGAAAAATATGCCGAACTGGGGGGGAGGCTCCCCAAGGGAGTTCTGCTGGTGGGGCCTCCCGGGACGGGGAAGACGCTTCTGGCCAAGGCGGTGGCCGGGGAGAGCGCGGTGCCGTTTTTCTCCATGAGCGGTTCGGAATTCGTGGAGATGTTCGTGGGCCTGGGGGCGGCCCGGGTGAGGGACCTCTTCGTCCAGGCGAAACAGAAAGCCCCATGCATCATCTTCATCGATGAACTCGACGCCCTGGGCAAGGCCCGGGGGGTCGGGATGGTGGGCGGCCACGACGAACGGGAGCAGACCCTCAACCAGCTTTTGGTGGAGATGGACGGGTTCGACCCCAAGGCCGGGGTCATCCTGATGGCGGCCACCAACCGGCCGGAAATCCTCGACCCGGCATTGCTGAGGCCCGGCCGGTTCGACCGGCAAATCCTGGTGGACCGCCCCGACAGGCAGGGGAGGGAAGCCATCCTCAAGGTTCACCTGAAAAACATCAAGACGGTCAAAAACCTGGACGTGGGGAAGCTCGCCGCCATGACGCCGGGGATGGTGGGTGCGGACCTGGCCAATCTTGTCAACGAAGCTGCGCTTCTGGCCGTGAGGAAGAGCAAGAAGAAAGTCGGGACGGCCGAGTTCGAGGAGGCCGTGGAGCGCGTGGTGGCCGGTCTTGAAAAGAAGAACCGCCTCATCAACCCCCGGGAGCGGGAGATCGTGGCCCATCACGAAATGGGGCACGCCATCGTTGCGCTCTCCCTGCCCGGAACCGACCCGGTCCAGAAGATTTCCATCATCCCCAGAGGAATTTCGGCTCTCGGATACACGCTCCAGGTTCCCACGGAGGAACGGTTTTTGATGAAAAAGACCGAGCTCTTGAACCGGATCGCCACCCTTCTCGGAGGCCGGGCCGCGGAAGCCCTCGTCTTCGACGACATCTCCACCGGCGCCCACAACGACCTTTCCCGGGCCACCGACATTGCCCGGAGCATGATCAAAGAATACGGGATGGGCAAAAAACTGGGCCAAGTCTATCTCGCGCGGGAAAAACGCAGCCGCTTTTTGAACCTGATGCCGGAAGGCCCCGAGGCCTACAGCGAATCCACCGCGGAGCTCATCGATGCCGAGATCAAGGACATCATTGCCGGGCAGTACGAGCGGGCGCTGGAGATCTTGAAGGAAAAACGGGATATTCTTGACAAAGGGGCTCAAGTCCTGTTGGAAAAGGAAAAAATCGAGTCCGACGAGATCCGGGCCATCATGGGGATGCCGGCAGAAGAAGAGAAAACCCGGCAATCGCCGGAAGCAGCGGAATCGGAGTAGAGCGACCGCGGGGAAGGAAGGCCGGCTTCGTTTGCCGGCAGACAGGAAAAGAGGGAAACATAAACATCGCCATGGGAAGAAACATCGGTTTTATCTCCACCCGGTTCGCCGGGACGGACGGCGTGACCCTGGAATCGAGCAAGTGGGCCCAGGTGCTTCGGAGAATGGGGCATCCGTGCTTCTGGTTTGCGGGTCAGCTGGACAAGGCCCCGGAGCGAAGCCTGCTCGTCCCCGAAGTGTTTTTCCAGCACGAACACAATGTGTGGATCAACGAGCGCATCCTGGGGACCAAGAGGCGCGACGCCTCTGTGACCGACATGATCCAGGCCTTGAAGACACTCATCAAAGTCCGCCTGAGGGAGTTCATCCAGAAATTTTCCATCGAGATCCTCGTCGCTGAAAACGCCCTCACGATCCCGATGCATGTCCCTCTGGGACTGGCCATCACGGAGATCATCGCCGAAACCCAGATTCCCACCATCGTCCACCACCACGACTTCTACTGGGAAAGGCCCCGCTTCAGCGTGAACGCCGTGGGGGACTACATCCGGATGGCTTTTCCCCCCAACCTCCCCAACATGGCCCACATTGTCATCAATTCGGCCGCCCAGGAGGAGCTCGCCTTGAGAACCGGGATCTCCTCGGTGGCGATCCCCAATATCCTGGACTTCGAAAACCCTCCCGTGCCGGACCCGGAGAAGACAGCCCGCTTGAGGGAGGACATCGGCCTGAAGCCTTCCGATGTCATGATCCTCCAACCCACCCGGATCATCCAGCGAAAAGGGATCGAGCATGCCATCGAGCTGGTCAAGGAGATGAGGGACCCGCGGTGCAAGCTCGTCATTTCCCACGAGGCCGGGGACGAGGGATTTGAATACGCGGACTGGCTGAAGGAAAACGCCCGGGAACACGGCGTGGATCTGCACCTGTTTTCAACCCGGATGCGGGACCCCTGGAACGACGTGAGCAAAGACGGGACGGAGCACAGCCTCCTGGACATCTACCCCTGCGCCGACTTCATCACCTACCCCAGCCTATATGAAGGGTTCGGAAACGCCTTTCTGGAGGCCATCTACTTCAAAAAACCGATGCTCATCAACCGGTACGCCATCTTCGTGAGGGACATCGAACCCCAGGGGTTTGATCTCATCGCCATGGACGGCTACCTCTCCCACAAGGCGGTGGACCAGGTGAAAGCCCTCCTTGCCGATGATAAAAAACGGGAAGAGATGGTGAACCACAACTACGAGACCGCCACCCGCTACTACTCCTACTCGGTCCTCCAGCGATGGCTGACGCTTTTGCTCACCAACTACTTCGGGATTTAAAGCCGAAGCGCAGGATCCTTTTACCTCGCACCGCGAGGCCTTGCTATTTCACGGCCTCGGCCTTGAGAATCAGGACGCTGTCGGCCGGAACATCCTGGTGGCCCGTGCGATTGACGGTCTTGACCTTGGCGATGGCGTCCACCACGTCCAGGCCTTCCACCACCTTTCCGAAGACCGCGTAGCCCCATCCCTGGATCGTTTTGGCCTTGAAGTCCAAAAAGGCATTGTCCACGGTGTTGATGAAAAACTGGGACGTGGCGCTGTCCGGGACCTGGGTGCGGGCCATGGCGACGGTGCCGCGCAGGTTCTTGGGGCCGTTGTCCGCCTCGTTTTTGATGGGAGGCCGGGTGGCTTTTTCCTTCATGTCGGCGGTCAGGCCCCCGCCCTGGATCATGAAACCGGGGATGACCCGGTGGAAGAGGGTGCCGTCGTAGTGCCCGGCGGCGACATAGTCGAGAAAATTCTTCACGGTGGCAGGCGCCTTGTCCGGATAAAGCTCCAGGACGACTCTGCCCTTGGAAGTTTCCAGGGCCACCTTGGCACTTTCGACGGCGGGAACCGGGGTCACGGCGGCAAGGACGCCCAGGGCGGACAGCAATGCAAGTCTCATGGTTTTTCCCCTTTCGTTTTAAAAAGACTGGACCCTACCCGAAACAGGCCCAATGTCAAGGACGATCTCGGCTCAAGATCCCCCTGAAAAACCTCAGCCCGGTTGAGGGCCGGCAGGCAAGGCATTTCGGAGCTTCTTGATTTTCCAATCTGTTTGAGGTAGGGAAATCGCGAATACTTTATCGGTCAGCCTTTTTCCCTTTCGGGGGGAGACCTTTCAATGGCTCCATCCGTTTTGCAATGCAGCAAGCCAACACGGGTTGGTTTCAACCGAAATGAAGGCCCTGCCGGAAAGCCGAAGCTCCTCGACCGGTTTTCCCAAGATTTACGCTCCCGTTGCTACCGTCTCCGCCATCTATCGCTCCCATTCCTTCCCCACTTTTCTTCTGGAAGGCGTTTACGATATGCGAACGGTACAAGCGCTTTTTCTCTTCGCGATGCAACATCTACAATGCTTTGTTTTTAATGGACTTATAGCAATCACACCTCTGAGGTAATATACAGCAAACTGTAGGCCTTCAGGGCTTAAAGAGAAACCGTATAATCATTGTTCGGTTGCGTGTTTTATTTCAATGTGAGGGAGTCAAATGGAGCTTAAAGAGTTGCTTGTCGTCATACCGCACAGCGGCATTGTGATTCCTGGTGAGATCCCTTTGGCGAATCTTTCACAGCGGTTTCCCGCACTAGTCCAGAATGTGGACTGGTATACGAATTGGCTTTACGATTTCCGGGATTTGCTTGAAAACCGACAAATCGTCTTCCCCTACTGCAGCCTCATCCTTGAAGCAAATCGACATCCGGATATTTTGGATGACAGTGTACCTTTGAAAGATGTTCGTGGCGAATCCGTCTACAAGATCCGAAAGGCGCCCGATAAGAAACTGCGGGAAATGCTCGCCAAAAAATATTTGATGGCCTTTCATAAGAGCATAGAGGAGTGTATCGAACCTGGGGTGGAGTTTATGCTGGACGGGCATTCCACAGTAACAGCTCGAGGGGTCGCAGACAACCAGATTGACCTGATGAATTTCCAGCATTCCCACCTGGACAGAGGGCCGAGGTATTATTCGCCCGATGTCTACGTCGAAGCCTACGCGACGGAGCTCCAAAAGAGGCTTCCGGAGGCCAAAGTGACTGTTAACAGTTCCGAGTATTATACCGTATACGGTCACGTGTGCGCCGAACACTCTGTGAACGCCATGGGTCGGGTCGGCAAGCGGGTGCCCGCAATCATTCAGGAAACCAACGAGCGCCTTTACAAGAATCCGGATCGAACTCCAAACGTGGGTGCGATCAACAGGTTGCGCCGCGCTTTTGCAAAGTCCATCCATACGGCTTACCGGAAACTTCACTGATCCAGGGAGGATGGGGTCCATGATCAACCTGCATATTGCCAGACAAACGTTTGATTTTGACTGTGGGGCTAAGGCCCTGCAAACAGTCATGGCCTATTATGGGGTCGAGATTCGGCAGGATGAACTGATGAGGGAACTGGGAACGGGCAGGGACGGCACCCGCGTAGAAAAGATGATATCCGTTTCTGAATCCAGGGGGTTCCGGGTTGAAGCGAAGGAGCACTGGTCCATCGGAGAGGTGAAGTTCTTCATTGACAAGAGGCATCCGGTGATCGTTCTGCTTCAGGCATGGGCGGAAAGATACATGACCCTTGAAGATTGGCAGGCCGACTACGAAGACGGACATTACGCGGTCATCATTGGTCATACGAAGGACGTTTTAGTTTTCGAAGATCCTGCGTCGTTTCGAAGAACTTGGCTCAGGGAAAAGGAGTTCCTGGCTCGATGGCACGACCAAGATCCAGAAAGAAATCGCAAGTACCAACAATTCGGCATGGTTCTGCTGGGAAAGGAGCCTGTGCCACGAACCGCAGAGCATATGGATTGAACGTTCCCGAGAGTCTAAGAATAGGCAGCAGACATAGCGCCACGTTCTGCGTGCTTCTTGTCTGAGGTGCGCAACCGAACCTTGCTGCTGCAAGGGACGCGTAAAAAAGCAGCGCGCCCCTGAGCAGCCCGTTGTGCGTACAAAGGAGTAGCATGAGAATACGAGATGCAGGGACGCCAGTTTTCCGGCTTAAAGTCACGCTGCGCGGCTCCAGGCCACCGATTTGGCGTCGGTTCTTGGTTCCGGGGAAGATCACCCTGAAACGCCTCCATGACTGCATTCAGGTTGTCATGGGGTGGACCGACAGTCACCTCCATCAGTTTGAGTTCCGGGGCGTGCTCTATGGCACATCGGATCGCGAGTTCGGCTTGACCCGGAGCAGCGAGACTCGCACCACGCTTGATCAGCTGCTCCGCCGCCCGAAGGATCGGCTCACATATGAGTACGACTTCGGAGACAGCTGGACACACGATGTCATTTTCGAAGCGATTCTTCCCCCGGAACCTCAGAGGCGATACCCGCTGATTGAGGCCGGGAGGGGTGCTTGTCCGCCCGAAGATGTTGGAGGCCTGCCTGGCTATTATCAGTTCCTAGAAGCCGTCGGCGATCACAAGCATCCCGAGCACGAAGAAACGCTTGAATGGGTAGGCGGCGGCTTCGATCCGGACGCATTTGATGTTCACAAGGCGAATCTCGCCATTCACGGAGGCTGGGTTCGGACCGAAGAATGACGATCAACACTCGGCTGAAGCCTTCGGCCGGCGCAGATCGGGGGTCTGAAGGGTTGGGTGCCCAGCCGAATGCGCAAGAAATAGTTGAGGTTGGCCGAAACGTAACCGGCCATCTAACGCGTTGGAGCAGAACGCCTACCTGTTCTGCAAACTACTTGGCGTCGACAGAAACGACGCCATGATGCTTCTGCCCTGAAAGGGTGAAGGTGGAAATCAGGCCCTTCCATCCGGATGACTCGGCGGCAGTGGTCCAGTTGTGGACCGAATGCGGCCTGGTCGTCCCATGGAACGATCCTTACAAAGACATCCGGCGCAAACTCACCGTGCAGCCGGAGATGTTTCTGATCGGCAGTTCGGGCGGCCGGATCATCGCCTCCGTCATGGCGGGATACGATGGCCACCGTGGCTGGATCAACTACCTGGCTGTACATCCGGACCATCAGCGCGTCGGGGTCGGCAGGGCGATGATGGCGGAAGCGGAGAAAGCTCTTCGGGCGGCAGGTTGTCCAAAGATCAACTTGCAGGTTCGCAGCAAAAATTTTGGGGTGATCGAGTTTTATGAAAAGATCGGTTTCAAAAAAGACGATGTCGTCAGTCTCGGCAAGCGCCTTGAACCGGATGACTGAGCGGAACGTGTACGCGCACCCCATTGCACGCCATGCGGCTGGGGGATGAGGCTTTCGTTCAACGGCAATCGCGAAAAACGCCTGTGAATTCAACCGTTCGATGCGAGAAGGCATGAAAGCATCCCACCTTAAAACCCTGCTGGCGGGAGTCGCAGGCGGCGTGGCGATGAACGGGACCATGCTGCTCACGTTCCGGCTCATCGGGTTTGGATGGAACGGCGGAGGGTTCCTGCTGAACCCGGCAGTGCAAAGCAAAAAACTGATCGCTGTCTGGACGGAGATGGAGCCGCTCCCCTTGGTCGTGAACAGGCCAGCCCCCATCATCCTTGGCATCGTTGCCATCGGCATCCTGCACGCCTATCTCTACCGCTGGCTTAGTTCCGGATGGCCGGCCGGAGTCGTCCGACGGGGCCTTTCCTTTGCCCTGCTCGTCTTTGCGATGTCCTTTTTGTTCTGGGAGTTCTTCACCCCCTTCAATCAGCTCGGGGAGCCCCTGGGCCTGATCGTCATCGAACTTGCTTTCTGGGCGCTCATCGCCCTGGCAGACGGTTTTGCGATTTCGGCCATCATGGAACGATCTTCGAACAAGTGAATGAAAAGCGCATTTGCAGCTCGCGGCGCACATCGGCATGACGGCGTCGATGATGTGAGAAAGAAGCTGGGCGACGGTGGACAGAATGCGTTCCGAACCGGGGCTCCCGGTGACAAGCCAGGGCCGGCCTTCGCGAAGCACGATCGCCGGGCAGACGGAAGACCAGTGCAGGCCGCCGGGCCTGAAGAAATGGGGATGCACAGGGTCTTTGGTTTCGATGTCGGAGAGGTAATTGTTGCAGATAAAGCCGAGGCTTGAAGCAGCGACACATTTTCCGTCGGCCGTCGGCTGAAAATCTGCTTCGATTTGCGCAATGTTCAGGGATTTTCCAATGGGTCGCTTGGATCAAACAAGGATTTTGACCGGTGTAAATTCCAGCAGTTGAGCAAGGTCAGGGCAAAAAGCTGGCAACGCCGGACCAGGCTGTCTTTTTGCATGTATTCCTGATCGCTGTGGTCCATTTCTCCGACGGGGCCAAGCCCGTCAAGGACGGGAGTGCCGGCTGCAGCGATGATATTGGCGTCGGAAGCGCCCGGTCGAAAAGACTCCCGGATTTCCATGCCGAGTTTGCGGGCCTGACTTTGGGCGACTTTGAAAAGAAAGCGATGGCCGGATGATGCTTCCATGGGCGGCCGGTTCCGGGTTTTTTCCACGGACACCCGGGTGCCTGGAATGTCAGGCGTTGCAATGATTTCATCCAGGCGAAAGCGGAAAAAGTCCGACTCGTTGCGGTTTGCAAAGCGAACATCTACCTTTGCCGTGGCGGATTCGGCAATGCTGTTGGGGCCTATGCCGCCGTGTATCTTTCCGACATTGACGGTCAATCCCGGCTTCAATCCGTTGAGGGCTTCGACTTGAATGATTTTGTGGGCCAGCTCCAGGATGGCGCTGGGCTTGCCGGGTGTGACAAAGGCCGCGTGACCGGCGCGGCCGGTGACGTTCAGGTGGAAGCCGAGGCGCCCCTTGCGGCTTGTGACGACTTCGCCTTGCATCCCGCCGCACTCCAGAACAAAGGCCATGACGCTTTTTTGGGCTTCGGCCGAAATGAGCGGCCCGGAGACGGGCGATCCGACTTCCTCGTCGGTGTTAAAGACAAACCGGATGGGCAGGTTCTGCAGCCGGCCGCAGGCATCCAGCGCTTTGAGTGCATAAACACCCACAACCAGGCCTCCTTTCATGTCGATGACCCCCGGGCCGAAAATCCTTTGGGGATCTTCGCGCCATCCGTTAAACGTTGTATCTTCGGGGAAAACCGTATCCGTGTGTCCCACGATGAGGATATTGTCTGCGCCGCCGCTGGCCCGCGTGCCCGCCACCAGGATGTCTCCGTACTGTTTTTGGGGATAAGTTTCGATTTCAAGCGGCAGGGGTTCCAGGACCCGGCGGAGGAGTGCCGCCACCTGATCCGTGCCGGCCTTGTTGCACGACCCGCTCTGAATTAAAACCATTTCTTTCAGCAGGGCAAGCATCCCGGATTCCTGGCCGGCGATGTATTCGACGAGGCGCTGTTCTAAATCAGTTTTCATGTCTTAAAAAGGCAAAGGTCGAATTTACATATTCCGCCGGATCCGGGTCCGGTTGGTTCAGCGCTATATCCTGGAGAACAAAGCGAGAACCGTTGTCGAATTGTACCGTCATCCGCGTCCCAAGATAAAGACATGCTGCCTTGTTATGGCGTATGTCTTTTCAGTTATCCAAAGGCAGATGCGCTGTCAATTTGAACTTTATCGACAACGGACCCTTAACCTGTTCAATTCGGAGGTAGGCTGCCGGGGCAGCGTTAAACGGCCTTTTTCAGATGAGAATCGGCGGGATAAACCGGTCGACCGGGTGATCATCGGCAGGAGGCTGGCAGGCGGCAGAAACTGGAACGGTCTTTGTTTCGAAAGGACCCGGAATCCGAGGCAAAGCCTTAGCGCAATCCCGGGCAAGGAGCCGCGAGGGGCAAGGCGTTTCCCTATGGATCCTGGGGATCCTGCTCCTCCCGTGCGCTTTTCTTAGCCTTCACCCCTTCTCCGCGCCACAGGGAACGGACCCCGTCCTTGAGGATGGAAAATCCGGATTTGGCCCCTTTTTTGAGGGTTCTTCCGGCTTCCTTGGTGTCTTTTTTGACCCCTTCCTTCAAGTTCTCGGCGTGGTCTCCCGACTTGGCGGCTTCCTGGGAGGCTTCCTGTTTGGCGTCTTGGAGGGTGGACCGTTGCGATGCTTCTTCAGCCCAAACCGAAGGGGGGGGTTCAAAGAAAAAGGCGGCACCCCCGGGAAGCGGCGGGGCAAAAAAAAGGGCGAGGCCGAAAGTCAACCCGGCGGTTTTTGGGAGCATCCTGGATTTCATCGGGAATCCGGCTCCAGCATTTGGATCACTTCCACGAGGCGATCCACCAGATGATCGTGGTATTTTTTCCCCCCTTCCCGGGACGCCTTGCTTGGTTCCCCCGAGGTCCCCCCGAAAGGAAGGACGGTCCTTTCCTGTTCGGCCACGGTGCTGGGCACGTAACAGAGGGTATCCTCCGGGTATTTGGGATCCACGTGATACAGGGGCGTGTGCCGGTGGGGATTGTCTTTGGCGCGCTCGGTCCTGACCAGGTCCGGATAACAGTGCCACAGATGGGAGGTTTCGATCTCTTCGGCGTGGCCGATTTCCCCCCAGCCCATTTCCCGGGTGATCCCTTTGGACATGTAGGCGGGATCGAAGAGGGCGACCTTTACGCCGAGGGTTCTCTTGGCGCGTTCCGCGGCGATCTGCAGCCAGGAAAGGTTGACGATGCGGTGGCCGTTGATCAGGACAAAAGCGGAAAAGCCGTGCCGGGAAAGAGAGGCCATGACGTCGAAGACCAGCTCCACGAGCACTTCCGGCCTGACGGTGATGGTTCCGGGCAACACCATGTGGTGCGGGCTCCATCCGAACCACAGGGGGGGAGCCACCACGGCGGAGGCTTTTTCCCCTGCGGCCTCTGCCAGGGCGATGGCCACCATCGTATCCGTGCCCAGGGGCAGGTGCGGCCCGTGCTGCTCGGTGCTGCCCACCGGCAAAAGGACGGTTTTCTTGCCGGAGTCGATTTTTTCCTTGATCTCTTCCCAGGACAGGTCCTGGAGCCGAACCGAAGAGGCCATATCCTGATCCCCTGCGTGTTTGAACCGCGATAGCGAGCGCATTCCCCGCAGCCTGTTGCGGGGTTAACGAGCGAATCTCAAAATGAAAAAATTCCCTACGGTGCTGCGAAGCACTGCCGAAAGGCAAAACATGTCCCGCTGTTTGCAGTGGGGAGCTTCAAATGCCGGTTGTTGCGGCGGACTGGATTCGGATCCTTCCGCGCATTAAAGACTATGACAAAAGGCCCTTTTCCTGTCAAGAGGGGTGTCCTCTGCACGCAATGGGCCAAAAGGTTGCCGGAGAGGGTGCCCGGTCCGTCCGGGGAGCGAACCGGCGGACCAGGCATTTGACGTTTCCAGTGCCTGTCAAATGCGGTATAAGGAAATGATGCACGATCCCTTGGTGCATCCCTGGCGCCTTGGGCGCCTGATGAAGGAGGAGCCTTTCCCATGAGGCCGTCCACCGGGCAGAAGATTGGAATCGCGGCGGCGATCATGATGGCCTCGGTTTTTTTAAGCCGCGTGATCGGCCTGATCCGAGAAATGGCGATCGCCTACATCGGCGGAGCCGGTTCCGCCGTGGATGCCTATCAGGTTGCCTTCGTTATCCCCGAGATCCTCAACCACATCGTCGCCAGCGGCTTTTTGTCGGTAACTTTTATCCCCATTTTTTCGCGATATCTTTCTTTGGGACGGGAAGAAGAGGGATGGCGGGTCTTTTCCATCATTTTCAACAGTTTCGGCGCGCTGCTGATTTTCGCCATTCTTTTGGCCATGGCCTGTGCCCCCTCCATCGTGGGTCTGGTCGCCCCCGGGCTCCAGGACGAGGCGGTGAAGACTCAGGCCGTCCGCATGACCCGAATCATTCTTCCCGCTCAGCTGTTTTTTTTCACCGGAGGCCTTTTCATGGCCGTGCAGTTTGCAAAAGGCCGCTTCGCCCTCCCGGCCCTGGCTCCACTCGTGTACAACGCAGGGATCATCGCCGGCGGAGGGCTTCTGGGGCCCCGCCTCGGCATGGAAGGCTTTTCATGGGGGGTTCTGGCCGGGGCCTTTTTCGGAAATTTCGCCCTCCAATTGTGGGGGGCGTCCCGGGTCGGGTTGAGATTTGTCCTGGCCCTCGATTTCCGGCATCCGGACCTGAAACGCTACATCGCCCTCACCCTGCCGCTCATGGTGGGACTCACCATGACCTTTTCCACGGAAATCTTCTTCAAGTTCTTCGGCAGCTACCTTGCACCAGGCCGCATCGCCGGTCTCAATTATGGGCTGAGGGTCATGCTGATCGTGGTGGGGGTCTTCGGCCAGGCCGTCGGAGTGGCTTCTTTTCCCTTCATGGCGCGTCTGGCGGTGGAAAAAAGGCTCATGGAAATGAACCGCCTCCTGGACAGGACGCTGCGGCGTCTTTCCTGGGTCATTCCGGCTTCCGTTCTGTGCATGGTGCTCAGGAAAGAGATCGTGGTCCTTTTGTTTCAGCGGGGCCGATTCGATGCGGCGGCTGCCGACGTCACTTCCCAGGCGCTGCTGTTCCTGATGGCCGGGGCCTTCGCCTTTTCCGCCCAGACCATCGTCGTCAGGGCCTACTACGCCGTTCAAAACACCCTTTTTCCGGCCCTGTTCGGCACGGCGGCGGTGGTTTTAAGCCTTCCCCTTTACTGGCTGGGAATGCGTTTCATGGCCGAAAGGGGGATCGCCCTCGCCGTGTCCGTGTCGGCCTTTTTGCAGGTGGCCCTCTTGTACGGCATCTGGAACGCGCGGAGAAAGGATCGGGAACATCGACTGGTGTATCCGGCTGTGTTGCGCATGACGGTATTAGGAATCGGACTCGGTTTGGTATGCGAGGGGTTCAGGAGGCACGGCCTGCCTCAGGTCAGCGCCTCTTTCTGGATCCAGAGCGCCTGGGCCTGTCTCGCCGTCGGTGCCGCCTTCTCGTTTTTGCTCGTTCTTTTCGGCTGGATCCTCCGGATCCCGGAAATCAGGGAACTCGGGAGGATCATCGGAAAACCCAAATCCGAAAGGAATTTTAACAAACCTTAGATTCGCCCGCTAACCCCGCAGCAAGCTGCGGGGAATGCGCCCGCTGTTGCGGTTCAAAGAAAAAGTGTTGTAATGTCGGCTTGTTTTTTTTATACAAACCGTGAAGTTTCCCAAGAGGCGACGGCAGGGCCGTATCCGCCAAAAACCGACCTTATTCAGGCCGTAAAGCGCGTCTTGCGCGCCGCGGCCCGGCGCGCAGGTTCAGGCATCGGAAAGGAATGAGGCATTGTATAAGATTGTACCGAAACGGATGTTTTTCACCAAAGGCGTGGGGTATCACCGCAACAAGCTCCAGAGCTTTGAGCTGGCGCTTAGGGATGCCGGGATCGAAATCTGTAACATCGTCACCATCTCCAGCATCTTCCCCCCGGCGTGCAAAATCATCTCCAAGAAAGAAGGGCTGAACAATCTCGTGCCCGGGCAGATCACCTTCGTCGTGATGGCCCGGGAAAGCACCAACGAGCCCAGTCGGCTGGTATCGGCAGCGGTGGGGCTGGCACAGCCTGTCAACCGGACCCAGTACGGATATATTTCCGAGCATCATACTTTCGGCCAAACGACGCGTCAGACCAAGGACTTTGCCGAAGATCTGGCAGCCACCATGCTCGCTTCTACCCTCGGCATTGAACTGGATATCGACAAGGCATGGGACGAGCGCAAACAGCTCTACATCGCCGACAGAAACCGCCAATTCACCAGCCGGAGCATCGCCCAGAGCGCCCACGGCCATCGGGACGGGCTGTGGACCACCGTGGTCGCCTGCGCCGTCATGCTCATCGTTTGATCCCCGGGAAAAGCCATGGCCCGATCCCTATTCGAGTCGTCACCGGATATTTTACCCAAACGGCTCAAGCGCGGACTGTCGCTCCCCGAACTCATCGACATCATGGGGGGGACCTGTTTCGAGGCGCGAAACGTCTGCAGGGCAGCGCGGCTTCTGAAGATTATGATCGAACAGGGGGACACTCTCTGGCTGGGCATCGCCGGTGCCGGGATTGCCGGCGGGATGGGGGGGATGGTGATCTCCCTCATGGAAGCCGGATTCGTGGATGTCATCTGCTCCACAGGCGCTCAGATCTATCATGACCTGCATTTCGCCTTCGATCTTCCGGTCAAGGCGATTTTCCCCAACTGTGACGACGATGTACTCCGCAGGCACGGCGATACCCGGATTTACGACATCGGCATCCGGGAAAAGGAGACGCTCCAGGCCCAGGACGCCCTTATCCAGCGGTTTGTCAGGGAATCCCACGCGTCGCTTCCTCCGGGACCCCTTTCCAGCTGGGAGTTCAACCGGCTGTTGGGGCATTGGGTCAATGCCACCGCGCCACACCCGAAACGCAGCCTCACGGCGGTTGCCGCCGACCTGGAGGTTCCCATTTTCTGGGACAGCCTCTCCAATCACTCCATTGCCATGAACCTGATCCTCACCGATCAAGAAGGGTTTCCGCTTCAACTGTCCCCCCAGAAAGACATTTTGAATTCGGCGGCCGTTGCCTTCGCCTCCGAAAAGACGGGCTTTTTGGAACTGGGCGGCGGCGGGCCCAAGAATTTCATCCAGCAGACCGGTCCCACCATCAGTCAAATCCTGGGCATCGACTATGAAGGGGCGGACCGGGGCATCCAGATCGGCACGGCGGTGGAGCGTGAGGGAAGCCTGTCCAGCTGCACCTTCGGGGAGGCGGTCACCTGGGGAAAATACCGGAACGCCGACCCGGAAGGGCTGGTACAGGTCTGGGGGGAATACAGCAGCATCTTCCCGCTGCTGGCCGCCTATGCCCTCGATTCCTGCGAACCTAAAAAACCGAAACGCTGGGGCTCGCGGATCCCGGAAAGCATCCAAAAGCTGATGGACGCATCGTGAACCCGCATCCCACGCCCTTCTTGAGTCCTCCCCCGGAGTTTCGCGACTTCAACCGCGCCAAGGTGGTCGTGGTTCCTATCCCCTACGAGGGGGGCATCTCCCACGGTGCAGGAACCGCCGACGGCCCCCGGGCCATCTTGGAAGCCTCCGGACAGCTTGAGTTTTATGACGAGGTCCTGGACGCCGAACCCATGGAGGTCGGCATCGCCACAGTGGAAGCTCCGGAAATCCCCCCGGACCCGGAGGGCATGGTGAGCGCGGTTTTCAGGGTCTCAGAAGCGATGCTGAAACAGGGAAAATTCGTGGTGGTGCTGGGCGGCGATCACTCCATCACCAGTGGTTATATCAAGGCGCTGGAAAGGCTGCACCCTTCTTTGGGCGTGATCCAGTTGGATGCCCATGCCGATCTTCGGGAGACTTACGATGGAAGCCCTCTGAGCCATGCCTGCGTGATGGCCCGCATCCGGGAAATCACCCCTCACACCGTGCAGATCGGAATCCGCAGCCTGTCCGCCGATGAAGCCCGCCGGGTCCGCCGGGAAGGGCTTTCCCTGTGCACCCTGCAGCAGTGGCGGACCGGTGCGTTCGATTTGGAGGAGGCCTTGGCACGGCTTCCGGAACACGTCTTCATCACCGTGGATGTGGATGTCTTCGATTGGAGCGTCGTCTCGGGTACGGGAACGCCGGAACCCGGAGGCCTTCTATGGGACGAAGGCCTTGGGATCTTAAAGTCGATTTTCAACGCCAAGAAGGTCGTGGGATTCGATGTGGTGGAGCTGTCCTACCGCAAGGGAGACCTGAATTCCCCTTTCGCCGTGGCCAAGCTCATTTACAAGATGATCGGCTTCCAATTCGGCCATCAGTTGACCCGGATTTCGAAGCATCCTTGAACCGCAACAGCGAGTGCATTTCTCGCAGGTTCTGCCTGACGGCAGCGCTTCGCAGGCATCGGGGGAGTTTCAATGACGGCAGTTTTGGATTGAGGATGCCGATGGATCGTCATTGATTTATTCGCTTTCCTTTGATACGAAGCCAAGACAGGATCCAACTCTGTCGTGCGGTTTTCATGTGGATTCGATTGCGGATCAGAAACCGCTGAAGTTCCTTTAACCCCAAGAGCAAGGAGGCGCTATGGTTAAGAAACTGACAATTTTAACGATCCTTTTGACGCTGGTTTGCACCGGGGCGGCACTGGCGGCGCCCAAGGCCGGAGGAACGCTCATCTTCGGCCGGGGCGGCGACAGCGTGGGGCTGGATCCGGCCTATGAAACCGACGGGAACTCCTTCATGGTCTGCGACAACATCTACGAGGCGCTGGTGGAGTACAAGGACGAATCCACCGATGTCCTGCCGGGACTTGCCGAGTCGTGGACCATATCCCCGGACGGCATGACCTACACCTTCAAGCTGCGCAAGGGCGTCAAATTCCACGACGGGACGCCCTTCACCGCGGATGCGGTGGTCTTTTCCCTGGGCCGCCAGATGAAGGAGCGCAAGCTCAAATTTTTCGGGAAAGGGTGGGAAATCCCGGCCCAGGAGCGTCCGCCCGAGTACTGGGTTTCCATGGAAATGGACAACACCATCGACGCCATCGAAGCCGCCGACGAGTTCACCGTGGTGCTTAAGCTCAAAAGGGTGGAAGCCCCTCTCATCGCCAACCTGGGCATGGATTTCGCCGACATCATCAGCCCCACGGCGTTCATGAAAAACCCCAAGGAATTCATCCGTAACCCGGTGGGCACAGGCCCCTTCAAGTTCGTGAAGTGGGTCAAGGACGACCAGATCCAGCTGGAAAAGAACAAGGAATACTGGAACAAGCAGGCCGGCCCTTATGTGGACAAGGTGGTTTTCAGGGCCATCCCCGAAAATTCGGTGCGTTTTCTGGAACTCAAGACCGGAAACGTGCATGTCTGCCAGTTCCCCAACCCGGCGGATATCCCGCTTGCCCAAAAAGATCCGAAGATGAAGCTCGTTTCCCAGTCCGGGATGAACATCGGCTATCTGGGGTTCAACCACATGAAGGAGCCCTGGAAGAGCAACCTGAAACTGCGCAAGGCGCTGGCTGCAGCCATCAACCGGAAAGCCATCGTGGACAACATCTACCAGGGCCAGGGCCAGCTGGCCAAGAACTGCATCCCGCCCACCATGTGGGGATACAATGACGCGGTCCCCATGATCGAATACAACGTGGACCAAGCCAAGGCCTTGCTGGCGGAAGCCGGATTTCCCGAAGGCAAAGGCCTTGAAGAGATCACCCTGTGGTCCATGCCCGTGGCCCGGCCCTACAACCCCGAAGGGATGAAGGTCGGCGTCGCCATGGCTGCGGATCTGGCCAAGATCGGCCTCCGCGCGCGTGTGGTGACCTACGAGTGGGGGACCTACCTGAAACGGCAGCGCGAACAGCCGCCGGACATGGATCTCTTCCAGCTGGGATGGACCGGCGACAACGGGGATCCGGACAATTTCCTGGCGGTGCTTTTCGACGGCATGGCCTCCCCGGCAATCCGGACCCAGTGGCACAATCAGGCCTACCACGACCTGATGCTCCAGGGAAAGCAGACCATCGACCAGGCCAAGCGGGCCGAGATTTACAAGAAAGCCCAGCAGCTCATGTACGATGAGCTGCCGGTGATTCCCATCGCTCACAGCACCCAGACCTGGCCGCTTCTGAAAAAAGTGATGGATTTCAAACTCCATCCCACCGGATCCATCCGGCTGAAAAACGTCTGGCTGGAGAAATAAAAAGGACTCGAGGGCTCTTGCGGCAGGGGGCTTTCGCCCCTTGCCGCTTCCCCTCAACCCCTTTTTAAGGTATGACCGCTTACATCCTTCGCAGAATCCTGATCCTCATCCCGACGCTTCTGGGCGTTTCCGTCATCGTTTTTTTTCTGCTGCACATCACGCCCGGAGATCCGGCGGAACTGCTCCTTGGGGAGCGTGCTTCCGAACAGGCCCTCAAAGACATGCGGGAGCACCTGGGTCTCAACGAGCCCCTTTACGTCCAGTACGGAATGTTTCTCAAGCGCATGATCAAAGGGGATTTGGGGGAAACCATCTGGACCCGGCAGAAGGTGATCGTCGAGATCAAACAACGGTTCCCCGCAACCATCGAACTTTCCATCGCCGCTCTCCTCATCAGCTGCACCCTGGGCGTTTTGTTCGGGATCGTCTCCGCCACCAAGCAGTATTCCCTGTTCGATTATCTGAGCATGCTCGGCGCGCTCATCGGGGTCAGCATGCCCATTTTCTGGCTCGGCCTGGTCTTAATGCTTATTTTTTCCATCAACCTGGGGTGGCTTCCCATTTCCGGGCGGCTGAGCGTGGGGGTGGATCTGGAAGTCATCACCAACTTCTACATCTTAGACGCCGTGCTGACGAAGAACTGGCCCGCCCTCAAGGACGCCCTGTGGCACATCATCATGCCGGCCTGCGCCCTTTCCACCATCCCCACCGCCATCGTGGCCCGGATGACCCGGTCGTCGATGCTGGAGGTGCTCCGCCAGGACTTCATCAAAACGGCGCGCGCCAAGGGGCTTTCCCAGTTCAAGGTGATTTTCAAGCACGCATTGAGAAACGCCCTCATTCCCGTGGTGACCACCATCGGACTCCAGTTCGGCGTGCTTCTCGGGGGCGCCATTCTCACCGAGACCATTTTCGCATGGCCGGGGGTGGGTAAGTGGATGTACGACGCGGTGATGCAGCGGGATTACATGGTCATCCAGAACGGCACCCTGTTCATCGCGGCCTTGTTCGTGGGGATCAACCTGGTGGTGGACGTCCTTTATGCCGTGATCAACCCGAGGATCAGCGTGCGGTGAACCCAAAGAACGAAAAAGAGATGCCGGGCTCTGGAGCCCCCAAGCAGGATCGCTTCCCATGGCGCTGAGACACCCTGAAGACCGCCACCCCATGATCGACCAGCTTTCGCAGCTGTGGCGGAACAAGACCGCCGTCGCGGGGCTTTTCATCATCACGGCGTTTATCCTCTGCGGAATCCTGGCCCCCTATCTCAGCCCCCACAACCCCATTGAGACCGCCCTTTATGACCAGCTCAAGCCGCCGGCCTGGCGGGACGGCGGTTCCACCGTGAACCTCCTGGGCACGGACGACCTCGGCCGGGATATCCTGTCTCGGATCATCTACGGCGCCCGGGTTTCCCTTCTGGTGGCGGTGGTAAGCGTGGGGCTGGCCTTCTGTGTCGGAACCTTCTTCGGGTGCATCGCCGGTTATTACAAGGGAAAGCCGGACACCCTGATCATGCGGATCGTGGACATGATCCTGTCTTTTCCCTATATCTTGCTCGCCATTGTCGTGGTGGCCTATCTAGGGCCGAGCCTCCAGAACGCCATGATCGCCATCGCCATCACCTACGTCCCCAGGTTTGCCCGGATCGTTCGCGGCAGCGTCCTGGAGGAATGTGAAAAAGATTACGTCATGGCTGCCCGGAGCATCGGCGCCAAGGACTTGAGGATCATCTTCATCGCCATTCTCCCCAACTGCATGGGGCCTCTCATCGTGCAGACCACTTTGAGCTTCGCGTCGGCCATCCTGGATGCCGCAGCGCTGAGCTTCCTCGGCCTGGGCGCCCAGCCTCCCACCCCCGAGTGGGGGGCCGACATCGCCCGGAGCCGAGCCCTGATCCTGCGGGCTTCCTGGGTCATGACCTTTCCGGGAATGGCCATCCTTTTGGCCGTTCTCGGCTTCAACCTCCTGGGGGACGGGCTGAGGGACGCCCTGGATCCCCGGCTGAGGGACTGACGGCATGGCCGGTTCGAACCTTCTGGAAGTCCGGAACCTGCGCACGTACTTCAAGGTACGCGGCTATACCGCCAAAGCGGTGGACGACGTCAGCTTCACCATCGCCGCCGGAGACACCCTGGGCCTGGTGGGCGAATCGGGTTGCGGGAAGAGCGTCACCGCCCATTCCATCATCCGGCTCATCCCGGATCCTCCCGGCAGAATCGAAGGAGGCAGGATCCTCTTCGAAGGGGAGGACCTCCTTTCGTATTCCGAATCCCGGATGCGCCGCATCCGAGGGAACCGCATCTCCATGATTTTCCAGGAACCCATGACCTCTCTGAACCCCACCTTTACCGTTGGGGATCAGGTGGGAGAGGTGATCCGTCTGCACGAGAAGCAGTCCCGGTCCGCCACCCGGGAGCGAGTGCTGGAGATGTTCCACCAGGTGGGTATTCCGGCGCCGGAAAAACGCCTCGACGATTACCCGCACCAGATGAGCGGCGGCATGCGGCAGCGGGTGATGATCGCCATGGCCCTGGCTTGCCGCCCTCGGCTCATGATCGCCGATGAGCCCACCACGGCCCTGGATGTGACCATCCAGGCCCAGATCCTGGATCTCATGAACACGCTCAAGGAAAAAACCGGCGCTTCCATCCTCTTCATCACGCATGACCTGGGCGTGATTGCGGAAATGGCCCAGCAGGTCGCTGTCATGTACGCAGGCCGCCTCATGGAGTACGCGGATGCAAAAGCCCTGTTTGCCGATCCGAAAAACCCTTACACGGTGGGGCTTCTCGGATCGATACCGGTCTTAGGGAAGGAAAAAAGCGAAACGCTGAAGACCATCCCCGGCGTGGTGCCTTCCCTGCTCCGACTCCCGGAGGGATGCCTCTTCAGCGATCGCTGTCCGGACGCTTTCGAGGACTGCCGTCGTATCGTACCCGAGATGGTTCGGACCGGGTCGGATCATTTCGTGAGGTGCTTGAAGTATGCCTGAACTTGCTTCCGGAAAACCACCGTTGCTCGAGGCCAGGGACATCGTGAAGTATTTTCCCATCCTCGGCGGCATCTTCATGCGGCCCAGGGGTGCCGTGAAGGCGGTGGACGGCGTCAGCCTCGCGATCCGAGAAGGAGAGACCGTGGGCCTGGTGGGGGAGTCGGGCTGCGGAAAAACCACCTTCGGACGGGCCATCCTGCGACTGGAAGAACCCACTTCGGGCGAGGTGCTGTTCGAGGGGCAAGACATCCTGGCTTTCGACAAGGCGAAGCTCCAGGCGCTGCGGCGGAAGGTGCAGATCATTTTTCAGGATCCTTTTTCCTCCTTGAACCCGCGAAAGACGATCTCCCAGATCATCGGTGAACCCCTTCAGGTCCACGGGGAAAGAGACCGCCGGAAAAGGGAGGCGCGGGTTTTAGAACTCTTGGAGGTGGTGGGCCTGCGGAAAGAACACATGCGACGCTATCCCCATCAGTTTTCGGGGGGACAGCGGCAGCGTATCGGAATCGCCAGGGCTCTGGCCTTAAATCCCAGCCTCATCGTCTGCGACGAGGCGGTTTCGGCCCTGGATGTCTCCATCCAGGCCCAGGTCATCAATCTGTTGAAGCAGCTGCAGGCGGACTTCGGCCTGACGTTTCTTTTTATTTCCCACGATTTGAGCGTCGTGGAACATGTCAGCGACCGGGTTGCCGTGATGTACCTGGGAAAAATCGTGGAGATCGCCCCCGGCAGGGGCTTGTACCAAAAACCCCTCCATCCCTACACTCAGGCGCTGCTGTCGGCGGTGCCGATTCCAGACCCTTCCCTGAAACGTCACCGCCGGATCATTCTGAAGGGCGATGTTCCCAGCCCCATCGATCCGCCCTCCGGATGCCGGTTTCACCCCAGATGCCTGTATGCCCAAGCGGTCTGCAGGGAAAGCGAGCCACCGCTTCGAGAAGTCCTCTCCCAGCACCAGGCGGCCTGTTTTTTCGCGGGAAAAGCCGGGCTGTGAAACCTGGAGCCTGAGCAGCTTTCGACTCGACCTTACCTCCAATCCGGAACTCTGGCGCCGGTGGTGTCCCGGCGGTAGGGGAGCCATCCCAGGCAAAAGAGCTTCAAATGGATATCCGTGGTTTTGGGCTTCAATAGGACTTCTTCGATTTCATGGGCCGACGGATCGAAGGAGGTTTCGATGGCGGCGATGTCTTCCTGGAGACGGGCTTCCAGGTCCTGGATCTCCCCGCTTACGTTTTTCGCCGTTTCTTTGGCCCGGGCGACGTCCATCTGCTCCTTGCCGATGCGGCTGGCCGACTTCATGGCTGTCCCCATGCGGTAGGTGGAGGTGGAACTGACCGACTTTCGGCCCAAGAGTGCCCCGAGGATCGCCGATCCAAAGGAGATGGCGGTTTCCACCTTCTTGACTTTGGCCTGGTCCTGCTCCCGTTCAACGGTCTGCTCGGCCCGCAGGAGGCGGTTTTTCAGTGTGGTGAACCTGGCATCGTATTTTCTCCTGATCTTTTCGACATCCAGGTCTCGTTTTTCCCGAAGCTTCTGGGAGAGGCGGGCGCGGAACTGGTTTTCGGATTCTCCGGGCGAGCTGACCTCCTTGAACACCGGAGAACGATACAAGATCAGGGGCCGGTTTCGACGAAGCCATTGAGCCCACTCCCTGCCCAGTTTTTTCAAGAAGGAGGGGTCTTTGGCCGGTGCCGGGATATCGAGGAAAACGGCTCCTGTCACCGGTTTGTTCTCAAGCTCTCCGGGATCCAGGGAAAGCCCGACGGATTGATCCCATTCCACAAGAACCGGTCCTTCTAAAAACTCGGCGGCCTGAAAGATCGTTTCCTCTGAGAAAAGATTGTGTTTAGGACTGGCATAGTGCACCTGCGCCTGGCCGATGAGGGCGGGGTGATACACGATTTCCTGTCCGGCGCCGGAAGCCGGCAGGTAAAAAATCGGGATCTCGGAAGGAAGGATCGGCGGATTGCCGGTTGTCTGTACCGGAGTCGGGGCTTCGGATGTGAGCGGAGCAGGCGATCGGCCGGCATCGGTCATCCCGTGCGTCAGTTCCGGAGAGGGCTCCGACGAAGACCGGGTCAACCTTTGAATCTGGTGACGGCTCATGGGGCCGCGAAGGTAGGAAAGGGCCCAGCGGGATTGGAAGAGGGTCGGAGCATTTTCATGGACATTGTGAAGCAGGAAAATCCGTTTTCCAAGGCCTGACAACAGTTTTTCCGTTTCACCTCGGCTCGGAACGATTCCCGAGGCCCCCTGCAATCCATCCAGTACTCGGGCTTTGTCCTGTTCGGTCTGGAGACGCCCTAAAAACCATGTTCCGGTATTGGAAAGTCCTTTGTAATCCAGATCCACCGGGTTTTGGGTCGATAAAACGACACCCAGACCAAAGGCCCGCGCTTGTTTGAGAAGGGTTAAAAGCGGGGCCTTTGAAGGCGGATTTTTCACCGGGGGAAAATATCCGAAAATTTCGTCCATATAAAGGATGGCGCGCAGACTCGGCGTCCCGGGCTGGGTGCGCATCCAGTTAAGCACCTCGTTTAAAAGCATGGAAACGAAAAACATGCGCTCATGATCCGACAGGTGGCTGAGGGTGAAAATGGAGGCTCGGGGCTTGCCATGGGGAGAATAGAGGAAATTGCCGATATCCATGGGAGCGCCTTCCATCCAGGCTTCGAATCCCGGGGCGGCAAGAAGGCTGTTCAACCGCATGGCCAGGGTGAAACGTTCCTTGGCGGGATAAAACGAGTCGAGGTCCAAGATCCCCACCCGTTCGAAGGGGGGCGCTTGTATGGCATGGATCAGCCCGGCAAGGTCGACTCCCTTCCCGGAAGCCCAGAGGGTGCTGAAAAGGTTCGAAAGGAGGATGTGCTCCCGGCTCGTAAGGGGGTCTGCATCCACATTCAAAAGGGAAAGAAGGCTGGTTGCTGTGTTTTGGATCCGTTCCCGGAAGAGGTCGGCGTCCTGAAGAACGGCGGGGGCCGGCGGGTTGAAATTCCTTAAAACGTTCACCGGAAGTCCGGCGCTGCTGCCCGGGGTGTACACTGAAAACTCCGCGCTTTCTTTGAGCCTGGAGATGCGTTCAGGGGATTGGCCCCAGGCTTCAAGCCCCTTTTTCCATGTTTCGGCCTGTTTTTCCGCGTACTGGTCCGGTGTAAGCCCGCTTTTGACGGCGTTTTGCTCATCAATCCAGGGCCGGAAATCGGATCCTTTCAGGGCCGGAAAGGTCAGAAGGAGATTGGGAAGGTCCCCTTTGGGGTCGATGGCGATTACCGGAATGGCATCGATGAGGGCTTCTTCGATTAGGCCGACGGCAAGGCCGGTCTTGCCGCTTCCCGTCATGCCGATGATGACGGCGTGAGTGGTGAGGTCTTTGGAATCGTACAGGACGATTTCCTCTTTCAGCCGCTTTGCTGAGGGGTCGTAGGCTTTGCCCAGATAAAAAGCGCCGAGTTTTTCATAGTCGAGCATTTTTATTCTCCTTCTTTCCTAAAAATACCCTGCAGTTCCAAAAGTATTGAATACCGGCTGCGCCTGCAAGGGGTCAAACTCCATCCCGGTTTTGCAGGTTTGACACCGACCTCATTCAGACCCCCGGCTACTGGGTTGAGAGATTCCGGGTGATATCCTGAATCCGGGAAAAGGCTTCCCGGAAGAGGCGATGGGCTTCCTCAAGGGATACACACTCGAAGCGGAAGGTATCCCCGGGTGTCGCCTGGGCCACCTTGGAAAGGTCCACGGTGACGACGGTGGCGATCTTGGCATACCCACCCACGGTTTGTTCCACCAGGAGGATGATGGGCTGCAGGTCGGCCGGGATCTGGATCCCGCCGGGCATGGTCGGTTCGGAGATGATACTCTGAGGCCTGTTTTCCTTGATGGCGATGGGGGGGCCCTGGAGTCGGCACCCCATGCGATCGGCTTTGGGGGTCAACATGTAGGTGGAGCGGAAAAGCACGTCCAGGGCCTCGTCGAAGAAATCGTCCTGGGGCCCCAAGACGACCTTCAGGTTGATCTCGGACGGCCAATCCGGGATTTGGTCGGCGGGAAACCTCAGGATCTTCTCGATCTGCGGCTTTCGGCCCACCGGGAGGATGTCCCCCGGCTTCAGGACCCGCCCCTCGTATCCTCCGAGACAACCTCCTACGTAGGTGGATCTGCTATCCATGACCAGCGGTACATCGAAACCCCCTCCGACGGCAAGATAGCCCCGACACCCGCTCTTGGCCTGGCCGATGGTGATGAGATCTCCTGCCTTGACCCGGACGGTTTCCCATCGGTTGGCCGGGGTGTCATTGACGGTGAGATCCATTTCCGCACCGCAAAGCGCGATATCGAGATCCGCAAGGGCGAGCAGCCGGGGTCCAAGGATGGTGATTTCCAAAACCGCAAGGCCGGGAGGATTTCCCGCGAGAAGATTGGCGGCCTGAAAGGAAAAGGCATCCAGGGCGCCGGAGATCGGTATTCCCGTGTGCTGGAACCCGAAGCGGCCTTCGTCTTGAACGGTGGTGTAGGGCCCTGGGCTGGCGACCTTGAACGCTTCCATCAGGCGTATTCCTCCTGGCGGACCCGCTGGTATTCCCCATCGGAAACGGGTCTGAACCGGATGCGATCCCCTGCCTGATAACGGAAAGGATCCTGATCCAGGGGACGGAACAGTTTTAAAGGGGTGCGCCCGATGATCCGCCAGCCGCCCGGACTGGCCACGGGATAAACCCCGGTCTGCTGGTTGGCGATCCCCACTGATCCTTCCGGCACCAGGGTCCGGGGCGTTTCCAGCCGGGGGGTGTAAAGCCGGTCGGAGAGTCCTCCCAGGAAAGGGAATCCAGGGGTGAATCCCACCATATAGATGAGATAATCGGGTTCACTGTGGAGCCGGATGACTTCCTCGACACTCAAATGGTTCGTCGTTGCCACGAAATCGATATCCGGCCCGAATTCACCTCCATAACAAACCGGAATTTCCACGAGCCTGGGTTCGGGGATTTGAATGCCGGAAAGCTTTTTCTCCAGCTCCTGCACAAGACGCCTGAGACCGGCAGGGGAGGTGATCAGCGGATCATAGACGACAAGGATGGACCGGTAGGTGGGAAGGATCTCCCGGATGCCCGGCGGCTTCTCCTGCTGAAGGGTCAAGGCCATGGCGCGGACCTTTTGATGAACATCCGGGTGGATGGCGTCACCATATTCCACCAAAAAACCCCGATCCCCTGCCGTTCGAAACCGTGCTTCCAGAAACAGGCCTTCCCCCATTGAAAATTCCTCAGCTTTCAGGCGCCCATGGGTCGGATTTCGATGCCTTCGGCCTGAAGCGCCTGCCGGACGCTTCTGGCCAGATCCACGGCGGATGGGGTGTCTCCATGAACGCACAGGGTTTGAACGTCGAGGGAAATGACGGTGCCGTCCTCGGCGATCACCTTTGCTTCCTTGGCCATTTGAAGCGCTCTTGAGGCGACTTGCTTTGGGTCCTTGATGACGGCGCCCGGTTTTTTCCTGGAAACAAGGGTTCCCTCCGGCGTGTAAGCCCGGTCCGGAAAAGCCTCGTATACCACCTTGAGGCCGAGTTCTTCCCCGATCCGGCGCATCCTTTCCCCCTTGGCGCCGGCCAGTGCCACATAAAGCAGTTCCGGATCGACCCGGACGATCGCTTCCGCCACCGCGCGGGCCACGTCCTCGTTTTCGACGGCCGTCAGGTAAAGCGCGCCGTGGGGCTTCACGTGGCGAAGCCGTGTGCCGTGGACACGGCAAAAGGCGTCAAGAGCGCCGATCTGGTAGATGACGGAATTTTTAATTTCCTCCGGCGTGCAGTCCAGGTTCCGGCGTCCGAAACCCGACAGGTCCGGGTATCCCGGGTGGGCGCCCACGCCCACGCCGTTCTCCACGGCGATCTTCACCGTGTGGTCCATGACCCGGGCATCCCCTGCGTGCCAGCCGCAGGCGATGTTGGCCGAGGAGATCTCCCGGATGACAGCCTCGTCGTTTCCTAAGGTGTAGGCGCCAAAGCTTTCTCCCATGTCGCAGTTGAGATCGATGGTTTTCATGAAAGATCTCCTTTATTTTGCCGTCATCAGTTTCGGCAAAAAGAGGGCGATTTCCGGAAATACCGTGAGGATGGCGGTGGTGAAAAGCATCAGGAAGAAAAAAGGAAGCGCGTGCTTGGCGATCCTCAGGATCGGCTCCCCGGTCAAGCCCTGAATCACGAAAAGATTGAAGCCCACGGGCGGCGTGATCTGGCTGACCTCCACCATGAGGATCAGGTAGATGCCGAACCAGATGGGGTCGAACCCCGCGGCGGTGACCATGGGAAGTGCGATGGGAAGCGTCATCACCACGATGGAAAACCCGTCTAAAAGGCATCCCAAAACAATGTAGACCAGGCCCAGAAGGATCATGAGCGTGTACGGGGAAAGCTCCATCTGGGTGATGGCCGTGGTGATGGCTGCCGGGATCCCTAAAAACCCCATGACCCGTGACAAAAAGCCGGCTCCCATCACGATGAGCATGATCATGGCGTTGGTTTTCACGGCCCCGACCAGACACTCCAAAAAGATCTTGAGGTTCATGCGCCGGTTGATGAAGGCGAATACGGTGGCGCCCAGGACGCCGAGGGCGGCCGCTTCCGTCGGCGTGGCAATGCCCGCGTAAATGCTTCCCAGAACCATGAGGATCAGGGCCACCGTGGGGGCCAGGTCTTTCAGGGAGGCCATGCGGTACTTCCACGTAAAACGCGTTTCGATCTTTGGGGCGATGTCGGGGTTTCGCAGTCCCCGGTAGATGATGTAGGCGCAATAAATCCCCGAAAGGAGGAGGCCTGGAAGAATGCCGGCCATGAACATTTTTCCAATGGAGACCTCGGCGAGGATGGCGTAGACGATCATGATCAGCGAGGGCGGGATGAGAAAGCCGAGGGTCCCGGCTCCGGCCAGGGAACCCATGGCCAGGCGACGATCGTAGCCCAGGCGGTCCAGTTCGGCGAGGGTGATCCGGCCTACGGTGGCGGTGGTGGCGGCGCTGGACCCGGATACGGCGGCAAAAAGCGTGCAGGAAAGGATGTTCATCAGGAGCAGCCCTCCGGGAAGGCGGTACAGCCAGGGGACCAGGGCATTGAAGAGCTTTTCGGAGATTCCCGATCTAAACAGGATTTCGCCCATCAGAATGAAAAGCGGCAGGGCGACGTATTCCCATTTTTCGATGGTGGCCCAGATGGAGGAGGCGATATTGTTCCCGGCCGGCAGGGTGCCGAAAAAGGTCATGCCGACGAAACCGACGATGAAAAGGGAGAACCCCACCCAGATCCCCGAACCCAGAGTCAAGAAGAGGACCCCGAACACCAGCAGGCTCATTTGGGTCATGTTGGCATCCATCAAACGACTTCCTCTCCGGTGCCGATGGCGGTGTAGGTTTTCAACGTGATGCCGATGAGCTGCAGGAAGAAAGCCGCGGCGCCGAAAAGCATGAGGGACTGGGGGATCCACAGGGGAGTATGGGTCAGGGTCCCAGAGGTGCTGTCGTAGCGGTAGGCGGAGGCCACCATTTTGAACAGGTACCATCCCATGTACCCCATGAAGACGGTGGTCACGGCCGTTCCCAGAAAAGTGACGATCCGGGCGGCTTTGGCGGGCATGAAGCTCAGGATCAGGGTGATGCGGATGTGCCCCTTTTCTTTCAGGCAGAAACCCGCTCCGAGAAAGATGATGGCGGCAAGTCCATAGGCGCAGTATTCATCGGCGATGAGGGTGGTTTTCTGGAAGACATTCCACAAAAAGATTTCCAGAAGGATCAACAGCGTCATCAATCCCAGCATGATGCCCGAGAAAACGGCCAGGACGTTGCTCAGCCTTTCGGTGGTTTTAATAATGGCGTTCATAGTCTTTCTTTAAGAAGGGAGCGGCGTGAAATCCGCTCCCTCCGGTGTGATGGATTCCTTTCAGTGACGCCTACTTCCTTCCCGTGATCCGGTAATACTCCTTCAGGATCTTCTGGGCGTCTTCCCCGGCCTTTTTTATCCACTCGGCCCTGAGTTTGTCGCCGGTGGCGGAAAGCTCGGTGCGAAACGCTTTGCTGACCACGCTCACCGTCATGCCGTTTTCCTTCAGGATGGCCCGGCTCTTACGGTCCATGTCCCCGGCCAGTTCCCACATTTCATCCTCCATGTCCTCGGCGATCTCGAGGACCTTTTCCCGGATGCCTGCGGGGAGCTTATCCCAGGCGGCAAGGTTGACGTTGATCATGTTTACGGGTCCCACAATGTTAATGGGGGTGAAGTATTTGAGGACTTCCCAGGCTTTCGCGTCCACGCCCGATACGGATGAGGTGTACATGGAATCCAGGAGGCCGGCCTTCATGGCGGGGTAGACTTCGGAAAAGGGCATCTTCCGGGCCGCGATCCCCGTGGCCTCGCCGAAGGCGAGCCCGGTTCCGTCGTACACGCGCATCTTGAGCCCCTTGAGGTCGGCGGCGGAGTTCATGGGCCGCTGGGTGTAAATCCCGGAAAAGGGCCAGACGGAGGTGTACAGGGTGAACTGGTTGAATTTCTTCAGCACTGCGGCATAGGTGGGTTTCGCCAGTTGATACAGCAGGCGCTGTTCAAAGGCATTGGTGGAGATAAAAGGCTGGGCGGTGAGCGCCAGAACCGGCGCATCGCCCTCGACCATCCCCGTGGGGACTTCCGCGATGGCCAGCTGCCCTTCAGCCACCGAACGGAGCAGTTCGGGCCCCTTGAAACCGAGAGCCGCCCCGGGATGCAGCACGATATTGAGTTCCCCCTTGGTGGCCTCTTTCACCCGGTCTGCGAAGCGCTGAGCTCCCTGGGAGTGAAAATTTCCGGCCGGGTAGTTCAAATGGCAGTCCCATTTGATTTCCGCAACCGCATCGGCGGCGGCTCCGGCGGCAAAAAGCAGACAAACCAGGATCCAAATCCATTTTTTCATGTTTCTTCCTCCTTATGGTGTTTCCGGTTTCGGATGCACTTGCGTGCACCGCCCTTACGGTTCCCAGAAGGCTGGGACGCATCGACTTCGCGATTTTAAGCGCTCATAAACAGGAGAATCCGGCGTTGAAACGCATGAATGTGTTCTAAAAGAACTTCGATCAGGGCGTTTTCTTCCCTGTTTTTCAGCAATTCGATGATTTTTTCGTGCTCTTTCAGGACCGATTCGTAATGGGCTGCCAGGGACCGATGCGGTTCGATTTCGTTGGCATAGGACAGGTAGGAAAGCCGCTTGGCTTCGGTGCGCACTTCGCCGATGTAGCGGATGAGGTAGCTGTTGAAGGTGCATTGGGCAAAACACATGTGGAACTCGTGGTTGGCGTCCACCAGGCGCAGGGGATCCATCTTGGCCACAGCCTCTTTAACGGCGTTGTTGGCTTCCTTCATCCTCAGCAGATGCGCCGTCACGTCCTGTCGAACCGCCACCTGGGCTGCCCCCTTTTCCAGGATCTTCATCGCTTCGAAGACGGCCCGGGTATTTTCGAGGGTGATGGAGCGGACGATGAATCCCTTGCTGGGTTTGGACTCTACGACTCCTTCACCGGCAAGCCTCAGAAGGGCCTCCCGGATGGGAGTGCGCCCCATTTCCAGTTCCTCCATGAGCTGTTTTTCTTCCAGGCTCTGGCCGGGCTTATAATCCAGTGTGATGATCTTTTGTTGGATCTTTTCGTAGGCGGCAAGACCTAGAGGTTGTCTGTGGCCGGACTTTGCCGGATGGGGCCGCGGAAATGCTTTCATGCCCTCCGTTTCCATGGAAATGTTTTTCTGTATATTGGCTTGACATATTTTATAAATATATGTCAAGTATATTTTCGTATCTGGCGGGGCCGAGGGAATGGTGGCCTGCAGTAGATTTCGAGGTGCGGGGATTTTTCCATGAGAAAGGGGAAGGCCCCGCCTCTTGACGGGAAAGGAGAAAACGGGGGATGGGCGCCGAAACGTATTTTGTGAAGTCGCCGCTGATGGGCACCTTCTACCGGGCCGCGTCACCGGGGGAAAAGCATTTTGTGGAAGTGGGGCAGCGGGTGGCCGCATCGGATGTGGTCTGTATCATCGAATCCATGAAGGTCTTCACGGAACTTCGGGCCGACCGGCCCGGCGTGGTGAAGCGGATTCAGGTTGAAAACGAAGAACTGGTCATGAAAAACCAGGATCTCGTTGAAATCGAGGTCGGCTGAAGGTTCGGGGCCGGGCCGTTTTACTTTTTTTCGGTGAAGCCATGTTTAAAAAGATATTGATCGCCAACCGGGGGGAAATCGCACTCCGGGTGATACGGGCCTGCAGGGATCTGGGAGTGTCTTCAGTGGCGGTCTACTCGGATGCCGACAGGGAGTCCTTGCCCGTCCGAATGGCGGACGAGGCGGTTTCCATCGGGCCTGCCTTGAGCCGGAAAAGCTATTTGAATATCGAAGCCATCCTTGATGCCGCTCGCAAAACAAGGGCCGAAGCCATCCATCCGGGATACGGCTTTTTAGCCGAAAACCCTGCCTTCGCCATGGCTTGCCGGGATGCGGATATTGTCTTCATCGGTCCGAGCCCGGAGTGCCTGGCCAGGGCTGGAAACAAATCCGAAGCCAGGATGCACCTGAAAAAACGATCGGTTTCCGTCATCCCAGGGTCCGACGGTACGGTGACCACGGTTCAGGAAGCCCTTGATTCGGCTCGATCCGTGGGATACCCGGTTCTCCTCAAGGCCTCCGGCGGGGGCGGCGGGAAGGGGATGCGGGTCGCCGGAAGTTCGGAAGAACTTGCCGCTGTCTTCAAGATGGCTGCAGGAGAGGCCCGGGCAGCCTTCGGAGATCCGGACCTTTACCTGGAAAAATACATCGAAAAGCCTCGCCATATCGAGATCCAGGTGCTTTGTGATCTTTTCGGAAACGCCGTGCATCTGGGGGAGCGGGAATGCAGCATTCAAAAACGACACCAGAAGCTGATGGAGGAATCTCCATCCCCTTTTGTGGATGCGCCGCTTCGAGAGAAAATGGGAGAGGCTGCCCTGGCCATCGCTCGGGCCATGGAATACACCAATGCCGGAACCGTGGAATTTCTCGTGGAACCGGACGGGTCGTTTTATTTCATGGAGGTCAATGCCCGGGTCCAGGTGGAGCATCCGGTCACCGAGGTCACCACCGGCATCGACATTGTCTGCCAGCAGATCCGCATCGCCTCCGGGGAGGCCCTTTCCCTTTCCCAACACGAGGTCCGACCCTTCGGATGGGCCTTGGAATGCCGGATCAATGCGGAGGATCCTGACGACGGTTTTATGCCCTGCCCGGGAACCGTCGAAGACTTGGTCCTTCCCGGGGGTCCCAGCGTCCGTGTGGACACCTATCTCTACAGCGGCTGCCCCATTCCTCCTTTTTACGACTCCCTCGTCTGCAAGGTGATCACCTGGGGGCCGGACCGCAACGCCGCCATCCGGCGAATGGAGCGGGCCCTCTTCGAACTGAAAACCGCGGGGATCCAAAACACCGCCTCCTTTCACCAAAAGATTCTGAAGCATCCGGATTTTCTGAAGGGGCGTATCCATACCCGCTTCCTGGAGAGGCTGGCGGCGTCTTGATTCTTTGAAGCTCCCTCGCTGCCCGCGAAGCGCTGCCGTCAGACAGAACCAGCGGGGAATGCGCTCGCTGTTGCGGTTCAATTTTTATAAGGAGGAAATCATGGAGCCGGAATTGAAAACATCTCTGCCCTCTTTTCTCAAGGTCTTGGGTATGGATGAAGAACCCATGGGGATCTGTTTTACCGACACGAATCCTCCGGAAAGCCTTTCTCCGGGCCCGCTGGATCTCCCCACCCGTGAAAAGGAGAAAAAGAACGCCATCGATTGGCAAGCCGTTTTCGGGGGGTTTTCCTGCGTCATGGGGACGATCTGGAGGGCCCGGAAAAAAAGAGTTCCAGCCTGTTTTTCGGCAGAACAATTCGGTTGTCCGGGAGGGGCGTTCTGGATGGGCTTTCTGAAACCCCAGAGTGAAACCATCCTTCACTACGTCAGCACGGGAGTACCGGGGCGCATGGAAGGGGAGCGCTACTGTGATTCCCCGGACGCTCTCAGGGCCATTTTCGAGCAGGTGGATCCGAGACCGGCATCCGGGCGATTTTGCGTGGTCCAGCCCCTGTCTCTTTTTTCCGGGACCGAAGACCCGGAACTTGTGGTCTTTTTTACCCGGCCCGAATCCCTGTGCGGTCTCCATCAGCTGGCCGCTTTTGTCACCAACGATCCGGAGGTGGTGTGCTCCCCCTGGAGTGCAGCCTGTGGCAGCCTGGTGGCCTGGCCCCTCCATTATCTTGATCGTGGAAAAGGAAAAGCCGTTGTAGGCGGCTGGGACCCTTCCGCCCGAAAATTCTTCAAGACCGACGAGCTTTCCTTCACCGTCCCGTTTGCAATGTTCACTGACATGGTCCGGCGGTACGAGATCACTTTTTTGACGCAAAAGACCTGGAAAACGGTTCAAAAAAAGATCGAGCGTTCCAAGCGGCTCTGGAAAGAGATTCCCTCCGGGTAAGTCGCAAACACCAGATTCTGATTTTCGATAAGCACCTTGGCTTCTCTTAAAAGATAAAATATTCTGTCTTATCCCGTCATCGATCACCCCTTATCTCCACTTTGTATTTTCCTTCGCCTCTCAACTAATTATTTATATTATAATTAAGTATTTATAGGTTTTTGAGGTTAAAGTAATAATGCTTGACATACCACTATGTGGTATGTTTAGGTGTTGTTTCACATGCGTTCGGATTCGACCTTTGGTACTGTCAACGATTTTGTGTGAAATTACTTTTTGTCATTTCAGTAATAAAAGGCAAATTACCGGCAACTTTTCCGATGGGTTTTGACCTCCAGTTGAGTTCCATTTTTAGACAAACAAAAGCGAGGAGGGTATAGCAGGAACGTTCTCCTGCCAGAATCTCCATGGGTTTTGTTCTTCTTTTAAATTCCTTATTGACGCGCTCTATGACATTGGTTGTTCGTAAACGAACCCATTCTTCCTGGGGAAACTGCAAGTAGGTCAAACACGAATTCAAGGAGTTTTCCAGGCACTTTACGGCTGAAGGCAAGTCCTTTTCCCGGTCGGCTTTGAATGCCTCAAAAAATTCGATCGCTTTGGACTTTGAAGCGGCATAAAAAATCGATCGAACTTGGTCGGCAACATCCTTTTTCAGCTTCTTGGGAACTTTCGCCAAGACATTTCGCGCCACGTGTATCTGGCAGCGCTGGACTTTCGCCTGGGGGAATTCTTCGCTGAAAACGCGTTCAAGGCCCGGTAATCCGTCCATGATCCCCAATTGCACATGGCCGGCATCGAGGCCTCGTGTTTTAAGATCCTTGAACATCTCCCGCCAACTCGTTGCCGATTCCTTATCACCGGACTGCAGTCCGAGCACGGTTCGATGGCCCGTTTCGGTAACCCCTATGACCACCAGAACGGGGACCTTTTCAATAGAGCCGTCTATCCGCATTGAAAAGAGGGTGCCGTCGATATACATGTATTTGATGGGCTCTATAGAAAGATCCCGCTGCCTCCAAGCCTCCACAGCTTCGGACAATTGCCTGCCGGACTTGCTGACCTCGGTTGCACATATCCTGCGCCCAATGAGCTTTTCGGAAATCAAAGACAGCGTACGGCTGCTGACACCGCTGAGAAACAGGACGCAAAGATCCTCCCTCAACGCATCCTCGTACTGTTTGCTTCGGGGAATAACCCGGGTCTCAAAATCCCCGTTGCGATCCCGGGGAACCCGTACGGCAACCTCACCGATGCCTTTTAACGTGTACCTGCGACCATAGGAACCGTTACGATGATTGCTTCTGCCCTCTATCCGTTCATATCGCCTGCGGCCCAGAAAATCCGTCAGTTCGGTATCCATGAGCTCGGACATGTACCGGCCCACGCTCTCTTTGACGTCCGCACGGATCATTTCGAAAAGATTGCTGGGTTGGTTGCGTATTGCATTGAAAAGTTCAAAAGCCTCTGTTACAGTAATCTCTATCTTCACGGGCGCTTCTCCTTTCTCTGTGGATGTTTTCGTCGACACCCTTATAAAGGAAAAGCGCCTTTTTTTCGAGCTGTTACCTTTTCACACAATAAAGATTACACTACCCGACCTTTTTCGAGATCTTCAAAGATCTAAGTCGCTTTATTCAGAAAAGGAGCAAAATCATGAAGGAAAACAGAAAAAAGAAAATCCTGAATTATCTCCTGGGCGCACTCCAGGCCTTTATCGGCGTCAGCGCAATTACCGGGGGGTTTGGATTAATGTCAGATCCTTCCGGGGTGAAAATGAAACTTGAGTTGATGTGGCTCAAGGACTCCCCCTTCCCTGATTACTGGATTCCCGGCGCCGTTTTGTTTTCTTTTATTGGGATCGGAAATTTTTTGGCCTCCCTTGCAACCTTTTTCCATGTCAGGGAGTCGAATAACTTTGCCATTGTCCTGGGAGCGTTCCTCATTGTTTTTCTTTCGGTGGAGGTTTATTACGTTGGCTTGAAAAATCCCTTACAGCCGCTCTTTTTCATCCTCGGAGGGATAGAATCGGTCTTGGGCCTGAAATTGCTTAGACTTTTTGAATTCGAACCTGTGCTGTTGAAAAAAACGACGGCCCACCATCCTTAGAGGCCATGTGATCCTACCCGGTGTGATGATGAAACCTTCCCATTTTGAAAAAGAAATCAAGCAGTTCGCGCAGGACCGCGGTGCGGATCTGGTCGGAATCGCTTCCTCAAAACGTTTGTCAGGGGCTCCGGAGGGGTCCAGGCCCGAGGATTCCCTGAAAATGGCGCGAAGCGTGATCGCATTGGCCAAATGCTTTCCGACCGGGGGACTGTTTAGCAGGCCTTCCAATTACGGCGGTCTCATGTCGGTCATTTATAGCCATCTCGATCTGGTTGCCGTGGATGTGGCCAATTTTTTGGAACAAAAAGGCGGCCGCGCAGTGCCCATTCTGGCGGATGGACCTTATGATCACTGGGAAGCGGAGAACAGGTATGGCCGGGGCAATTTATCCCACAAACATGCAGCCCAGGCAGCGGGTTTGGGCCGGATGGGGAAAAACACCCTGCTGATCACCCCGGCTTATGGCAACCGCGTTTTGCTGGCCTCCATCATCACGGACTTGGAACTTGAGCCCGATCCGACGATAGAGGAGGACCTGTGCATCGAAGGTTGCTGCGAATGTATCGAGGCCTGTCCGGTGAGAGCTGTTTCTCCTAATTGCGTGAACCAGAAACTGTGCCGTTCCAACCTGATGATCAAACTCCCCAGAGGACAGGAAGTATACGGATGCTGGGAATGCCGCAAAGTATGCCCCCGATGAAGCCGGGAGAGCTGGAGGGGATTTTCGGAAGCGGTTTTTCAATGCGATTGAATGTCCTTCAGGAGAATATCCGTGGGTATTTTGCAATACGATGAGGAGGCTTCAGGAAAAGGCCCAGCAAATACCGCCGCTTTTCAACCCGAACTTCGAAGTTAACTCGTATGGCAATCGCGTGATTGATTTAATCCTCCGATTTGTCACGGGCCGCAATGGAAGCGCCCATGAGGAAGCGCAAGAGTGGGCCGAACCGTTAAGGGAATCAGGTCGCTGTGATGGATATTTTTTCAGTTTAAACCGTTACCTTTTTCTTGCTTCAAAACCCTAAATTCACTTTTGCGGCTCACTTATTAATCGTCTCGAAATAGTAACGTCATGCCGGACTTGATCCGGCCTCCATAGATAGCTGCGGCTCAATGGATTCCGGCTAAAAGCATGACGGAATGACGACGTAAAAACAATTATGAGACTGTTAATAAACAGAACCGTTTGCAGGGGCCTATCCCGGATATTGCATCAAAAGTGAAAAAGAGGAGAGAATCGGCAAAACGGGAGGGAAATTTTACCCATCGTTCAGGAGTGGCGGATGTAAAGTTCGTAAATCTTTCGGAAGTGATGGCCGTAGATGGAAAGGGTGATGGCCAGAGGAAAGAGCTTTGGGCGGCGGAGGAGAGTCCAAAGCACCAGGTACCAGTACTGGAAGCGCTCTTTTCCCCATAGACCGAGTCTCACCGCGGAACGGAAAAACGCCAGAAATCTCTGAAAATCCAGGGGGGCCCGTACTTCCGGGGCCTTGAACTCCCTGAGAAACGTCCTGACGCGCCGGTAGAAATTGCGGGGGGAGTAAATGTGGCGCATGATGGATTGATATCCCTGCATAAGGGCTTCGAGCCCCATTTTGGGAATGATATTGGTGCTCCCGTTGACGTTATCCCCCGAGAAAACTCCGGAAACACGGTTTTCCCGGTTGAGCCGATCGAAAAGCCGGGTGCCGGGAGGCGCCTGGAGAAGTCCCACCATGGCCGTGACGATCCCGCTTTTTTGAATAAATTCGATCTGCCGCTGGAAGGTGGACTGGGTGTCGTTGTCGAAGCCCACGATGAAACCGCCCTGGACCTGAAGCCCGGAACGGTGGAGGATCCGCACACTCTCCAGCAGGTCCCGGTTCTTGTTCTGGTTCTTCAGGCACTCCGTCAGGGAGGCCTCTTCCGGGGATTCGATGCCGATGAATACGGAATCGAATCCGGCCTTGACCATCATCTTTACCAGTTCAGGATCGTCAGCCAGGTTGATGGAAGCCTCCGTGTAAAAGACGCACCCTATCTTGCCTTTACGCCAGTTTATCAATGCGGGCAGAAGTTCCGTCTTCAGGTATTTCTTGTTCCCGATGAAGTTGTCGTCGACAAAAAAAATGTTGGAATGCCATCCCGCAGCGTAAATGGCATCGAGTTCCGCGATGATCTGTTCCACGGATTTTAATCGGGGCTTCCGGCCGAACAGAACCGTGACGTTGCAGAAATCGCAGTTGAAGGGGCACCCCCTGGAAAACTGGATGTTCATGGAGGCATATTTGTTCAATCGGGCCAGGCTCCAGAGGGGTATGGGGGTCTGGCTAAGGTCGCAGTGCCCCTGCGCCCGGTAGATTTTCTTGGCGCACCCGTTTTCAAGATCCCGGAGAAACCTCGGGAGCGTGATTTCGGCCTCGTCCAGGACCAGATGATCCACTTCTGGAAAGGCCTCCGGCTCGCAGGTGAAAAGGGGTCCGCCGGCGATCACGGTCAATCCTTCTTCCTTGCACCGGGAAAGGACCTCCTTGGCCGAACGGTGCTGGATGACCATCCCTCCCACAAAGACGATGTCCGCCCAGAGCAGATGCTCATCGGAAAGCCGCTCGATATTCAAATCCACCAGGCGTTTGGGCCACGATTCGGGAAGCATGGCCGCAACGGTCAGAAGGCCCAAGGGCGGATAGGCGGATTTTTTTCGGATGAAGGGAAGCGCGAAGGTAAAGCTCCAGAAGGTGTTGGGGACGGCAGGATTTACAAGCAGGGCATTCACGACAAACAGCGGCCTTTTTGGTTCCAAAAAACAGGAATCCCCCTCAACGGCATCGGGCATCCCTTTGATGGCTATCAATCCAGGAAGACCCTGTCAATTTAAATCGTCAATTCCGGCGATCCCGACCGCCGCCTCCGGAAGGAAGAGGGCAAAAAAGCTTGACAAGAGAATTGCTTTTCAATAGTTATTTTTGCTTAAACCTTACAAAGGCTCAATCTGTGCAAACAGATCAGGGGAAAAACATCATCGAAAGGAGAGGGAAAAAATGTCGAAACTGATTCCACCACATGGCGGCAAGGGGTTGACCGTCTGCCTGCTCGAAGGGGCGGCGCTTCAAGCGGAGAAGGAAAAGGCCAAAGGGCTCAAGCAGGTGCCCATTTCTCCCCGAGTCAAAGGGGATCTCATCATGATCGGGATCGGGGGATTCAGCCCGCTCACCGGATTCATGACCAAAGCGGACTGGAAAAGCGTCTGCGACAACTTCCTGCTGAGCGACGGCACGTTTTGGCCGGTTCCGGTCACCCTGGATGTGTCCAAAGAGGACGCAGACGCCATCCAGGCGGGCCAGGAGATCGCCCTGTTCGATCCCGAGGGCAAGGAAATCATGGCCACCATGAAGGTCACGGAAAAGTACGAATTGACCGAGGCCGACAAGCGGTATGAATGTGAAAAAACCTTCATGGGGGAAGGGACCAAGACCGCGGAGGAGTTCTGGAAGATCGCGGAAAAGGAACATCCCGGCGTCGAGATGGTCATGAAGCAGAAGGCTTTCAACCTCGCCGGTCCGGTGAAGGTCCTCAGCGAAGGCGAGTACCCCACCCGCTATGCCGGGATTTACATGCGCCCGGAGGAATCTCGGAAGATCTTCGAGGAAAGGGGCTGGAGCGAGATCGCGGCCCTTCAGTTGCGCAATCCCATGCACCGCAGCCACGAATATCTGTGCAAGATCGCCGTGGAAGTGTGCGACGGCGTCTTCATCCACTCGCTGGTGGGCAACCTGAAGCCCGGCGACATCCCCGCCAGGGTCCGGGTCAAATGCATCGACGTGCTGGTGAAGAATTATTTTGTCGAGGACAAGGTTCTCCAGGGCGGCTATCCCTTGGACATGCGCTATGCCGGCCCCAGGGAAGCGCTCCTGCACGCCACCTTCCGCCAGAACTACGGCTGCTCCCGGATGATCATCGGCCGGGACCACGCAGGAGTGGGAGACTTTTACGGCATGTTCGAAGCCCAGACCATCTTTGACAAGATTCCCAAGCCGACCGAGCCGGGGAAGGCGCTTCTGTGCACCCCCCTCAAGATCGACTGGACGTTCTACTGCGTCAAGTGCGACGGCATGGCCTCCCTGAGGACCTGCCCGCATAAAAAAGAAGACCGGGTGCTCCTTTCCGGGACCATGCTCCGGAAGATGCTTTCGGAAAAAGGGGACATTCCCGATCATTTCGGGCGGGATGAGGTCCTTGTTGTCTTGAGGGAATACTACGAGGGGCTCACCGAGAAAGTGGAGATCAAGCTCCACGGCGCCGCCACGGGAAAGTAACCGAAGCCAACACCCTGAAAAGAAAAGGGCTGCACTCGAGGGTGCAGCCCAAAAAAAGGAGGCCGGAAGGCCTCCTTTTTTATGTCAGACAGTGTCGCCTATTTCCTGCCGGCGTATGCGTTGTAGGTCATGGCCACCGTGCGGTAGACCAGGTGGGCCAGCTTGGAAAACGGGGTGTAGGCGAACAGACACCAGACGAACATGAGGTGGAGGATGTAGACGAAGACCGAAAGGCCGGCCAGACCCCCAAGACGGAGCATCTGGGTGAGAAGGCCGGTGGCGCCCAGTGCCAGGACCAGGCCCACCAAATACCAATCCCAGTAGCTGGAGACCTGATCTTTCTTGGAGAGGCGGTTTTTAATCAGCAAAAGCGAGCCGATCACCAGGGCGACCCCTCCGGCGTTGCCCAGCCATTTCACCGGGTTGATCTGGGAATAGGGCCCTTCGATGTGGAAGATCCATTCCGCGATGAAGAAGCAGTTGGTCACGATGAAAAGCCCGATGAAACCGAAAAGGACCATCATGTGGGAGGTGGAGCGCTCCCGGTTTTCGGTGCATTCGTTGAATTTTTCATGCTTCAAGACAGGGGGAATGAGGGACACCAGGGCCTTGATGAACCCCACGGGATCGATCTTTTCCTTGTCGGTTTTTCCTTCGGCAAGGGCGTTTTGATGGATGTCTGACAAAAACCGTTTCAGGCCGAGGGCGAAAACGCCCGCCGCGAAGGCCGCAGTGGGGAGCATGATGATGTCCACCAGATAGTTGTTGATGTACTGGGCCTGCCAGACGAAATCCCCTTCGAGGCCGAAGTTGAGCCAGTGGATGCCGAAAAGCTTCAGAACCAGCCCCACGACCAGGAAGATGGCCGCGGGCACGGCGAAAAGGATCGGGAGCATCTTGGGTTCCCTGACCGCCTTGGCCAGCGCTTTGGGCGTGGCGTATTCCATGACGGCATAGGAGCGGATGGCCGCCAGCGCGTCCCCGGGTTTGGCTCCCCTCGGACACAAGGTGGTGCAGTCTCCGCAGTTATGGCAAAGCCAGATATCTGCATTTCCCACCAGTTTGTCCTTCAGGCCCCACGAAGCGGCGATCATTTCCTTCCGCGGGAAAGGCCGTGTATCCGGCGAAATGGGACAGGCCACCGAGCAGGTGGCGCACTGGAAGCATTTCTTCAGATCCTGACCGCCCAGTTTACCCACCTCTTTGATGAAATTCATGTCAGGCTCAATACGGTACGTATCTGCCATTTCCATACCTCCTGTTTCTTTCTGAGTAATCCGCGCGGTTTTCTAGAACCCCTTGAAAGGGTTGGGTCCCATGGCTTCGATGGATTCCACAAAATCGTTGATGATTTTCGGAATCTTGTCGTATTCGTCGATGGCGACCTCGAATTGGGCGACGCGCTCGTTTTCCAGTGCCAGGCTCGCCAGGGCATCGCCGATTTTTTTCATCCGGATGTCCGCAAGCTCGCTTCCCTTGATGAAATGGCACTGATAGTCGTCTCCGTATTTGCACCCTAACAGAAAGACCCCGTCCATGCCCTGAGAGAGGGCGTCCTTGATCCAGATCACGTTGACAGATCCGAGGCATCGCACCGGGATGAGCCGAACGTCCGCCGAATAGGAAAGCCCGTTGATCCCGGCGATGTCCAGGGCGGGGTAGGCGTCGTTTTCGCACACCAGGCCCAGGATCCTGAACGGCGGTTCGGTATAGTCGTCTTCCGAGGGCACGCCGACGGCTTTCACCATGGAACCGATGCTGTCGATGTTGTAATCGGCAAAGCCGATGATCCGCTCGGGACAGGCACCCATGCAGGTCCCGCACCGTCGGCACCGGGTGGGGTTGGGTTTCGGGGTCCCTTTGGCGTCGTCGTCCAGGGCTCCGAAGGGGCACTCATCGGTGCACCGCTTGCACTGGGTGCATCTCTGGAAGAAGAAATCGGGGAAGGTGATGTCCCCGGATCTGGGATGCACGGAAACCCCCCGATTGGCCGACTCGAGGCTCTGGATCGCCTTCAAGGCGGCGCCGGTGGCGTCTTCCATGGATTCTTCCGCCGTGAGGGCCCGACGGATGGCGCCGGCCGCGTAGATGCCGGTCCGCTGGGTTTCATAGGGGAAGCAGATGTAATTGGAATCCGCGAAGTCGTTGAAGATGGCGTTGTCCCGAAATCCGGGTCCCTGGCGGTAGGCCAGATTCACCACGGGGTCGTCCTTGGTGGCCGGAACCATCCCGGTACCCAGCACCACCATGTCGGCGGAAAGCTCCACCTTTTCCCCCAAAAGGGTGTTTTCGGCCGAAACGTTGAGACCGCCGCCGTTTTTGGAGACTTTCACCACTTCTCCCTTGGTCAAAAAAATCCCCGGATCCTGCTGGATGCTCTTGTAAAAGCCTTCCGAGAGGCCCGGCGTGCGCATGTGCTGGTAGAAAATGAAGGCCTTCCCGTCCTCCGGGTAATCTTCCCGGAGATATTTGGCCTGCTTGAGCGCCACCAGGCTGGTGACGGCGCCGGCATAGTCAAAATCCGAATCGTTGCCTTTGCCGGGGCTCTGGATGAAGACCACGGACTTGGCGGTTTTACCGTCCGAGGGCCTCGTGATCTTGCCTTTCTTGGCGATTTCCTCGAACTGGGCGTTGGTGACCACATCGGGGATTTCCCCGAATCCAAGATGCGCAAATTCGTCCTTGGCCGGCTTGTACGGACGCCAGCCCGCGGCCAGGATGACGGCCCCGAACTTTTCGCCGTTGGGGTCCAGGGTCAAGATGTCCACTTTCCCCTGGTTGAACTCCATGTATTTGGCGTGCAGACTTTCAGCATCCAGATCTTTGCCTTTCTCGTCCACCTTCATTTCCGGTGGCAGGGGGTAGGGTACGTCGAATTCGATTTTTTCCCCGGGTTTCTTGAGGGTCACCGTGAAATTCCCGGGTTCGCCGGCGATCCGGGCCACGACGGTTTCGGTCCGGACGGTGATGAGGGGGTGATCCATGACTTCCTGGATCTTTTGTTCCACGATGGGCGGAACCAGGTCTTCGTAAGGGTAAGCGGTGGGGAGCTGCTTGCGCCAATGCGCCGCATGGCCGCCCAGCTGCGCCTGCTTCTCGACGACGGTCACTTCGTATCCCGCAGCGGCCGCATCTAGGGCTGCCGATATGCCGGTGATACCGCCGCCGATGATCAGGATCTTCCGGCTGAAGGTATCGAGTTTGTAAGGCTCGGGGAGGGTGACCTTCTTCACACGGGCCATTCCCATTTTCACGTAGTCTTCGGCCATCATCTGCACCCGGTCGAATTTATCCGAATCGCCTTTCTCTTCTTCCGTAAGCTTCGGAAACGCCGAGCGCGGGTGGGACCACACCACCCCTTCTCTCAGATTGACCCGGTCTACGATGCATCCCGGGAAACGGAAAGTATCGAAGTTGACCCGGCGCGAGCAGGCGGCGATCACCAGGGTGTTGATTCCGGACTCGATCTCGTTCTTGATCAGGGCGACTCCTTCGCCGCCGCAAAGGAACGGATGCGTCTTGCAGGGAAACCCCTCCTCTTGCGGCACCTTGCCCAGTGCCTCGATATCCAGGGAATCCCCAATGCCGCATCCCGTGCAGATGTAGACGCCGTATTTTTTATCCATGGATGACCTCCTCCTACTTTCTCACCAGGGTCTGGATCGCTTTCAGCGCCATGCCCGTTGCGTTCTGGTTTGATGAAACGACATCGGCCGGCTTGTTCGCACACCCTGCCGCGAACATGCCCCCCCGGGCGAAATCGTTGATGATGAACCCGTCTTCGGTATAGCTCAGGTCGGCGGGGAGCTTGGCCTGCGCAGCGGTGGGCTGCATGCCCGTGGCAAGGACCACCATTTCCACGGTTTTTTTGATCTTTTCCCCCGTCAGGGCGTTTTCCGCGACAACGGTGATGTTTTGAGTCGCCGGATCTTCGCTGACTTCGGCGACTTTCCCCTTGATGAAGTGGACCTTGGCGTCTTCTTTGATGGTCTGGTAGAAGCGTTCGTACCGGTACCCGGGGGCCCTGAGGTCGATGTAAAAAATGTAGATTTCGGCATCCGGGTTTCTTTCCCGGATGTAGGTGGCCTGTTTGAGGGAGGCCATGCAGCAGATGTAGGAACAGTACGGGAGATGGTTTTCATCACGGGAGCCGGCGCACTGGACGAAGGCGATGCTCGCGGGCGCCTTGTCGTCCGAGGGGCGCAGGATTTGGCCTTTGGTGGGCCCGTTGGGGGCGGCAAGACGTTCCATCATCATGTTGGTGACGATGTTGGAATATCGGCCGAAGCCGAGGTTGTCGATCTTGCCGGCATCGTAAGGCTCCCACCCCGTGGCCCAGACAATGGCCCCCACCTTGAGTGAGACCGTCTTGGCCTTCATGTCCAGATCGATGGCGTCGTACCTGCAGGCGGCCTTGCTACGCTTGGCGTCCTCGGTGCCGATGATCTGGGGCGAAAGGACGTACCGGGCGGGAAACGCCATCTCGAAGGGGAAGTAGGCACCCTTGCACCGATTCATTCCGAAGTTGAAGTCGTTGACGATTTCCGTTTCACAGGTGTCGGCGCAATCCCCGCAGCAGGTGCAGTTCTCGTTGACGTAGCGGGGGTTCAGCCGCACCGTGACGTCATAATCCCCGGGAACGCCGTCGACTTTTTCGATTTCCGCCAGGGTGAAAACCTTGATGTTGGGGTTATCCTTGATCCTGCGGAAATTGATTTCCAGGCCGCAGGTGGGCGGGCACAGCTTTGGGAAGTATTGATTCAGCTGCGCCACTCTCCCTCCCAGGTAAGGGTTTTTTTCCACCAGGAACACCTCGTACCCCACCTCGGCGGCCTCCAGGGTGGTGGTCAGGCCGCTGATTCCGCCGCCGACGACCAGGATGCTTCCGCTTACAGGGGCTGCTTTGTTGTCTGTCATGCCATCCCTCCGTGCATTGTGAAGATTGGGTTATGGGTGATAAGCGACGGGCGATCCGCCGTTCCGGTCGCTCCCCCCTCGTCTACCACCCATAACCGGGGGTCGTAACAAAAACCTCCAGGTGTCTCGCGACACCTGGAGGTCTGTTTGCCGACTAGTTCATAGTCGTTCCTCGATTACGGGATGATCTTGATGTAGTCTTTTTTGAAAACATCCCATTTCTGTTCTTTGGGGTCGAACTTGGAGTTGACGAAGGCGAACCAGTTCGCGTCGTCCTGACCCGGATAGTCGGATTGATAGTAAAAGCCGGGGTACCGGGTCTCTTTCCGGAACTGGATGTGCCGCAGGTGAGACTCGACCGTCCAGATGCGGTGCAGGATTTCCCAGGCTCGCATCAGCTCGTGCAGGTCTCCGGCGGCCAGCTTCTGACAATCTTCCCGCATCCACTCCAGCATCTCCATGACGATTTCCAGGTTCTTGCTGGTGGTCATATAGTAGGTAGACGTTCCGGCCCCGTACTCGTGGGTGGCCTTCATCATCCGGTACATCATGCCGTTGGGCTTGAGGTAGTTGGGGTTGATGTCGTCGGCCGTGGTGTACTTGGCATGGTCCAGGTAGGTCCGCACCGGTTTGTACACGTAGTCAATGACCTGGTCTTTGGTCATGGCCACTTCCGGCTTGAATTCGGCGTGGTCCTTGGCGTAGCGGACCATCTGCTTGACAGCCATCCGGCCTTCGGCGTGGGATCCGGAGGAAAACTTGTGTCCGGAGCAGCCGACGCCGTCTCCGGCGGTGAAAAGCCCGTTGACCGAGGTCATGCGGTTGTAGACCTTGCCGTTGTCGGCCTTGATCTTGTAAGCATCCGGGACCCAGTCGAAATCCGGGCCGGAAACCCAGAACCCGCAGCAGCCCGAATGGGATCCGAGAAGGTACGGCTCGGTGGGCATGACCTCGGAGTTCTTCTTTTCCGGCTCGGTATTGGTGGCGCACCACAGGTTGGCCTGGCCGCAGGTCATGTCCAAGAAGTCTTCCCAGGCTTCCGATTCCAGGTGCTTGAGTTCCTTTTTGTCCATGGTTTTTCCGAGGTCGGCCAGAGCGGTCACGGTGTCCATCAGGATGGGTCCGCGGCCTTCCTTCATCTCGAAGAGCATCAGGTGGTTCCGCAGGCACGTCGGGGTGACAGCGGCGGTGCCGTAAGGTGCATATTTTTCGAGTTCTTTCTTGGCGGCGTCGCTGGCGGCGAAATTCTCGCCCAGCCCGTTGAGGGTCTTGGCCTTGAAGAGCAGGAACCAGGCGCCCACCGGGCCGTAGCCGTCTTTGAACCGCGCCGGGGTGAACCGGTTTTCCATCATGGAAAGCTCGGCGCCGACCCGCATTCCCAGGTAGTAGGTGGAGCCGGAGTTCCATACCGGGTACCAGGCCCGGCCTTTTCCTTCGCCCACGCTCCGGGGCTGGTAGATGTTCACCGCGCCGCCGCAGGCGATGAGGGCGGTCTTGCACTTGATCAAGAAAACCTTGTTTTCCCGCACGGAGAACCCGCAGGCGCCGGCGATCTGATTGGGCCGGTTTTTATCCAGGGCCAGTTCCACGATAAAAACCCGCTCCAGGATGTTGTCATCGCCGACAGCCTTCTTGGCGGCTTCGGCGACGATACGCTTGTAGGATTCGCCGTTGATCATGATCTGCCATTTTCCGGTGCGCACCGGCTTGGCCCCGGATTTCAGGGTCCCCATGGTCTGGCCTTTTTTCCCGTCGAGGTTTTTGCCTTCGGCGGATTTTTTCCAGATGGGAAGCCCCCATTCCTCGAACAGGTGCACGGAATCGTCCACGTAGTTCCCCAGGTCGAAAATCAGGTCTTCACGGACGATGCCCATGAGATCGTTTCTCACCATGCGCACGTAGTCGTCGGGGGAGTTTTCGCCGATATAGGTGTTGATGGCGGAAAGGCCCTGAGCCACGGCGCCGGAGCGCTCCAGGGCGGCCTTGTCCACCAGCAGGACGCTCTGGCCTTCGGACATCCATTTTTTGACCTCGAAGGCCGCCCCGCAGGCGGCCATGCCGCCGCCGATGATCAGGATATCGACTTCGCGTTCTTCAAACTCCGGGTCCCTTACGGCCTTGAGTTCCCCTTTGGGCTTGTTCGGTAATGCCATGTTCTATCCTCCTTCAAAAAAATGATGCGTGATTGATGGTTCAACTCGTACAACACATAACAAGGCCCGGTCGCTTATACGAGCTCTTTGGGGCGGGGAAGCTGAAACCCCTCGGCTTCCTGGGTGGCGAGAAGCGGGCTCTCGATGTCTTTCCCCTTGAGGCTTTCATAGGCGTTGGCCGCGCCTTCAGGAGTTGTCCGGATGGGGAACTTGAAGCGCTTGATGACGCCGTTTCGGAACTTGCAGGTCCACATCACGTCTTCGGTGCCCAGCATCGGCATGACGCTGCTTCCCATGGGAACGAAATCCGCATAACCCCTGACTTCGATGGCCTGGGTGGGGCAGATCTTCACGCAAGAAAAGCATTCCCAGCACTGATCCGGCTCCTGGTTGTAGGCTTTCATCTCATTGGGGTCCAACGCCATGAGATCATTGGGGCAGATGTACAAGCACGCCGTCTTCTCCCCGCCTTTGCAGCCGTCACACTTCTCAGCTATTACAAAACTTGGCATTTACGTTACCTCCTCGTTGTTTTTGTGCAAAAATGGTTTCTTTTGCAGCTTTTCGTGGATCTTTGTTTCTTGAACAACCCATCACTTGATTCCCTGTTCACACCTCCCTTCCTTAAGGCCCTTTGTCGTTTCGGAATCGGGCCGATTGATCGAATCCCCTTTTTTCGTCAGCCTAGGGGCATGCCGTAAATCTTCGATTAATTTGATTTTGATTTCAACAAGATGGGGTTGCCCACCCCTATCGAAAGAAAGATCTCAGTTACCATCCGACAGGGTCCTTGTCAAGCACTTTCGGGGCAAAAAATAGGCCTGAAATCATCTTTTCCGCCCCAAAGGGACGCAAAGGGAAATCGCAACAGAAAGTGTAATCCGACCGGAAGGTTATGGGCTTTTCCTCTTTCCGTTTCTCTCCGTATCGGGCGCTTTGAGAAAGGGACTTCACCCGGCTTGCGATGCATCCCGGGCCCGGGTGTCTTTTTTATTGACAGGACCCGGGAACCTGGTACCTCTTGCACCCGGGGCGGTCCGGCCGATGGAGGGCAGCGCGCGACACGGCAGGATCGAGGGCTGGCCAAAAAGCGGAGGCAAAAGCGCATTGGAAATCCAGACGGTGGCCATCGAAAGAGACGACCCTTTCCGGTTTTCCTGCCAAAAGGGCGTTTCTTGTTTCGGGGTCTGCTGCCGGGATCTTCACCAGCACCTGACGCCCTATGATATTCTCAGAATCAAAAAAGCGCTGAACCTTTCCTCGACGCAGTTCTTGAAAGACTATACCAAAAGCCACACGGGACAGGGATCCGGATTTCCTGTAATCACGCTGAAAAGCCTCGGCCCGCCCGAATTCATCTGCCCTTTCCTGAGGACGTCAGGGTGCCGGGTCTATCTGGACCGGCCCACCTCTTGCCGGCTCTATCCGCTGGCCAGGGCCGTTTCCAGGTCAAGGGAAACGGGAAAAACCTCGGTGCATTTCGCTCTCATCCGGGAGCCGTTTTGCAGGGGATTTGATACCCAAAAAACGCAAACGGCAAAAGAATGGATCGAAAGCCAGGACGCCGGGGTCTATCTGCGCGTGAACGATGGCCTGCTGGATTTGATCACCCTCAAGAACCGTCTGGGTCCCGACCCTCTGAGTCCCAAGCTCCAGTTTTTTTTCACCCTGGCGTTGTACGACCTGGATCGTTTCAGAAAGGAGGTGGACAAAGGGCTGCTGGAGGGGTTTTCGGGGGCCCCTGACCCTGCTGAAGCTCTTCGGATGGATGACGTCGCCTTGCTGGCGCTTGGGCAACAATGGATCGCGAGCCTCTTGAGGGAAAACCTTTAAAAAGGATTGAGCCCATGAAGATCGACGGCAAAGTCGCCCTGGTTCTCGGTTCCATCAAGGGGATCGGAAAAGAGATTGCGCTGGCCCTGGCTCGAAAAAAGGCGCGGGTGGCCCTGACCTATTGGGACTGGGAAGAGCATCTCGAGGAACTGACCGAGAGTCTGGAGTCGGTGGGGGCAAAATCCCTGGTCCTAAAGGCGGATTTGCTCGAGACAGAGAGGATACCTGCCATGGTGGGGAGGGTGGTGGAGGCGTTCGGCGGGATCGATATCCTCATCAACAACATCGAGAGGGGCGGCTGGCCCATCGTCCACGGCCCCTATGTCCGGGAGCAGTGGGATCTGGAGATGGCCACCACGCTGCGTGCCAAATGGTGGGTGTTCAACGCGGCGCTTCCCCACCTCAAGGCTTCGGGGGCGGGCTGCGTCGTCAATCTGTCCTCCATCGCAGGTGTGGTGGGAAGGGCCGGCCCCGCCGCCCCCGTGTTCAACGACGGGTATGCCTCCGCCAACCGCGGGGTGTCGCTTCTCACCGAGACCTGGGCGCGTATGGGGGCGCCCGAGGTCCGGGTCAACGAGATCATGCTGGGATTTATGGAAACTCGGCACGGAAAGGGGACCCGCGGCTGGGACCTCCTGTCGGAAGCCCAGAAGGCGGCCATCCTCCGCCACACCCTGCTGGCGCGGACCGGGACGCTCGATGACGTGGTCAAAGCCGTGTGCTTTGTCGTCGGGGAAGCACCGTTTATGACCGGAAGTCTCCTCCGCCTTGACGGCGGATATGTGCTGGGGGGCGAACCTGTCCCCCCTATGCCCCCGGGCGTTTTGTAAAGCCGTTTGGGAGAAGCTTTTTCGGCCCGAAGGCGTCCTCCCTGGGTGCCTACTTGAAAAGGGGACCCGATATTCCCCAAACCAGATATTTGATCCATTCAAAGGCGAATTTCAGCAGTTGGACATCGTCGTTTCGAATCCGCCCTGCCGCATCGGGTGAAACAGCGTATCGCTTCAAGAAGGAACTGTTGAAAACGAAGTCCCGGAAACGTTCGAGGTTGTAAGCCGCCATGAAAGCCATTTTCCCTTTGGGGCTCGACAGGCCGGCTTTCCCCCAGGGGTTTTGTCTAAAAAGGCGCTTGAGTTCACTCCAAAGAACGGTCATCTCGTTGTAGGTCTTTGCCCCCTGGTCGTCGGACCACCTCTCGGGGGTCCAGGAATCGGTTTCTGACGGTCCCTTGCAGAAATCGAAGGGCCGGAAAAAATGGACCAGACGTCTTTCCCCGGACTTGGCGTCAAAGGACACCCCCTGTTCGAGGGGATAGAGGCGGCAGGTGTGGGGTCGATCCGGGTAAACCGTGCATCCTGCACCGGAAAGAAATATGCACGGCCTGTCTGCTTTCTCGGCCATTTTTAAAAGAACTTCCGGAAAATACGACCCTTCACGAAGCACGATATCCACGTACCGGCTCAGGAACCGGTCGGAGCCAACCCCCAGCCCTTTTCCGAGGCGAAGAACGTCATAGGGGTGCAAAAACAGATTGAGGTTCCGGCAGCATTGGTTGAAACAGGGGATACCCGGATGACAGTGGAAGGAAAAGACGGAGCCTGGGGTCAGATAGTGCCCCGGCATCTCCTCCGGGCGGGTGTCTTCAAGATATTTCATGGGAAATTTTCACTTCCGAGGAAGGGGTTCTGTTACTTGTTCCGGTGTTGTGATTTCCGTAATCGACGAGCATGTCGGCCACGGTCATCCTGATGCCGCGGTCGGCTTCCACCTCGGTCCTTAAAGCCTGTTCGCAACGTGCCATGTCCCGGTAAAACGGGGTCCGGTCGAAGGGAATATAGGAAACCTGCCCGAGGGTCTTTTCGAATGTGGGGCATCCTGGACCCCGGAGGGGGAGTCTTCCCGGCATATGAACTTCGTTGGGAAGCCCGTGGAGGCGGCAGATCATGGGGCGCCAGCGGTAAAGGGCGCAAAGCCCTTGGCGGTTGAGGGGGCAAAAGTTACGAAAAGGGGTCCCGGCCTCATCGGCGGCTTCCATTTGCCTGCGGTAATCCAGGGCCCGGTCGGAGAAGGCATTTTTGAGATCCGGGCTCAAAGTTAGAAAGCCCTCATGTAAAAAAAGATATTCGACCAGCGTGAAATGGTAAAACCGGGTCCGGCAGCAGCTGTCTTCGCAACCGGTGCAGGCGAACCCGTAACGCCGGGCCGTTTCCTGAAAGAAGCGGTCCATGGCGCCGAAGAGATGCTCTATGCGTCTCTGATGGGGCAAAAAAGCGTCGGGGCGGCTGACTAGGGTTTTAAGGACGCGGTCCATGAGCAGGGATCTAAACGATGGGTTCCGGGAAGAAGATCTTCTGGTACAGCGCCAGCGCATAGCGGTCCGTCATGGACGCGATGAAGTCGCAGACGCTGCGTTCCCGGCTCTCAGTCAAGGGGTTTTTCCCGCTGAGGCCCATCCGGGTAAGCTCTTTTTCAAAAAGTTTGTCGTCGTTCATGAGACAGGCAAAAAGCTCTGTGAGGATTTTCTTGGCCTTGAGAAATTCCCGGTGCACCGGGCTGGCCCGGTAGACATGACGGTAAAGAAATTGTCTCAATTCGCTCATGGCCGAGAAAATGGTGTCGCTCATGTTCAGCACGAACGCCTCCTCCGTCGGACGGCTGCTATGGATGACGTCCATGATCATGGTGGTGGCTCGATCCAGGTGGTTTTTCCCAAGGACTTGGGTGCAGGATGCCGGGACTTGGTCCTCTTGGATGACCCCGCTTCGGATGGCGTCTTCCAGGTCGTGGTTGAGATAGGCGATGATGTCGGCGATGCGCACGACCCGGCCTTCGGCCGTACAAGGGAGTTCGCCGGGGTCCTCGGGAATGATCTTCCCGTAGCCTTTGGAGTGTTTCAGGATCCCGTCTCGCACCTCGAAGGTCAGATTGAGGCCTTTGCCCTTGTTTTCTAAAAGATCCACCACTCTCAGGCTCTGTTCGCGGTGTGAAAACCCCCCGGAATAAATCTCCTGAAGGGTGACCTCCCCGCCGTGACCGAAGGGGGTGTGGCCGAGGTCGTGGGCCAGGGCGATGGCCTCGGTCAGATCTTCGTTCAGGCGCATGGCCCGGGCGATGGTGGTGGCGATCTGGGCGACCTCGAGGGTATGCGTCAGCCGCGTCCGGTACTGGTCCCCCAGGGGGGATAAAAAAACCTGGGTTTTATATTTGAGCCGTCGGAAGGCATTGGAATAGACGATCCTGAACTTGTCCAGCTGGAACGCCGTGCGCACAGGGCACGGGGGTTCCGGGTGCTTTCTCCCCCGGGTTTTGGCGCTCAGGCACGCGAAAGGGGACATAAAACCCTCTTCGCGCCTTTCAAAGTCTTCTCGAATGGACATGCTGTTGAAAAAAACTGGAAAAAGGCCTTTCTTCAAGCCGTTTTATTGCCGATTGTATTCCAGATGTCGTTGACCAAGTAAAGGATTATTTGTATTGCGGCTTCAAAACCCGTATGATTCATCAAGGCCCTTTCGGCGCCGCCTGGAAAGAGAAGCCTCAAGGGGCCAGGGTTTGGATAAAGGATCCAGAATGAACGGCCATCATCTCGTGCTGGGGGAGCAGATTGATTTTCTCACGGAAACCGTGTTGACCGATACCCATGACGAGCGCTACCGGCAAAAGGTGGCGCGGTACCTGGTGCAGGCCAAAGGGTTTCATAAAGACGAGATCACTCCACGATGCGCGGTGCAGGCGGAGGCTGGGGAAAAGCGGGCCATCGTCACCATCGATTTCAAAGCGACTTTGTCCGGGAGGGACGTCATGGTGATCCGGTACGGACCCGGATCCCTGGTGACTCGGAGAAGGCCGGCCCTTGCCGCCTCCCGCCTGCTGTCGCCCTACCAGATTCCCGTGGTCGTGGTCACCAACGGTGAAGATGCCGAAGTCCTTCGTGGAGAAGACGGAAAAGTCCTCTCTCAGGGTTTTGACTCGATCCCGGGCCGGTCCGAGATGCTCATGAGCATTGGCGGATATCCCTTCGGGCCCATCACTTCCGAGCGGATGCAGCTGGAACGCAGGATCCTGTATGCCTATGAAGTGGACGGAGCCTGCCCCTGCGACGACAGCATCTGCAGGCTCTGAGGAAAGACCATGACGGCCAGACACAGGCATTTCATGGAACAAGCACTCGAGGAGGCCGGGAAGGCCCTGTCACGCGGAGAGTTTCCCGTCGGATGCGTGATCGTGGTCAAAGATCAGGTGATGGCAAGGGGATCCCGCCGAAAAACGAAAGGGACTTGCGCCAGTGAAATTCACCATGCCGAAATGATCGCGCTTGAGCGCTTTTCCGGCTTGGAACACAACGACCCTTACGGGCAAACTTCCTTGTATGTCACCCTGGAGCCGTGTCTGATGTGTTACGGCGCCCTGTTGCTCAGTGGCATCCGGGAGATCGTCTATGCCTATGAAGATGTCATGGGAGGGGGCACCGCATGCGATCTGACCCGGCTTTCGCCCCTGTACCGCCGCCGGCCGGTCGCCCTCGTTCCCAACGTCCTCAGGAAGGAAAGCCTTTCCCTTTTGAAAACCTATTTTCAAAATCCCCGAAACCGCTATTGGGAAGAAAGCCTTTTGGCCCGATATACGCTGGAACAGTAGGACGGCCGGGACCCTGGCGAGATCCGGAGATTCATTTTTTACTTGCATTTCGCAATCTTCTTGTATATCAGCGTCAACAAAAAGCGGTTCCGCCCCGGATCCGAAACCCGGGGAACGGACCTTGAAGACAATCCCTTTGCATACAGGAGGAGGCAATCGTTAACCCGAAAAATCAAGACCGGATTAATGTGAATCAATATATCAGGGCCAAGGAAGTCCGCGTCATCGACCCCGAGGGAAATCAGATCGGGGTCGTTCCTATCTCCAGGGCCCTCAGCGCGGCGGCGGAATTTGGGCTGGATCTGGTGGAGGTTTCCCCGAACGCCGATCCTCCGGTGTGCAAGATCATGGATTATGGCCGCTATAAATACGAACAGACCAAAAAGAAGCAGGTCGCCAAGAAAAAACAGAGCACTTTCCAGATCAAGGAGATCAAAGTCAGACCCAAGACCGGGGAACATGACCTGCAGGTCAAGATCGGCCACATCCGAAAATTCATCGACCGAAAGGACAAGGTCAAAGTGTCCGCGATTTTCAGGGGACGCGAGATCACCCTGTCGGAAATGGGGATGGCGCTTTTGGTGAGAATCGCCCGGGAGGTCGAAGACATCGCCCAGGTGGAGCAGGAACCCAAGTTCGAAGGCCGGATCATCGTCATGGTGCTGACACCACGGTAGTCGGGCGGGGCGAGCCAGAAAAGACCGGCTCAAAATGATCTTGCATTGGGCTTGAACTTCTTATAAGATGCCGCCATGTGGCGTGAGCTTGAGAGGCAATGCCATGCTCGCGCCACTGGTTTTTTATTGTTGCTGATGCGAACCGGGGACGCCGTCCGGGGTTGATGGGAAAGGGTCTTGCTCCATTTCCGCCTGGAAACAGAGGTTCAATTCGGGCCTCACAGGCCCCTTGGTCGTTGAAGGTGCCGGCATTGACCGGCGCCAGACTTTTTAATGCGAGGTAGAATATGCCGAAGATCAAGACAAACCGTGCAGCGGCAAAACGGTTTAAAAAAACGGGGTCGGGCAAGTTTGCCTATTCCAAGGCTTACGGAAGTCACATCTTAACCAAGAAAACCAGAAAACGGAAACGTTCCCTGCGCAAAAGCCGGATCATCGCGGGCACCGATCAAAAAAGGATCCGACTCCTTTTGCCGAACGGATAAGGAAAAGAGAAAAAGACCATGCGAGTCAAAAGAGGTTTCAAAGCAAGAAGACGCAAAAAAAAGGTGCTTCAACTGGCCAAGGGGTTCAGGGGAGGCCGGAGCAAGCTCTACCGCACGGCGGCCGATTCGGTGGATAAGGCCCTGATGTATTCCTACCGGGATCGAAGGGCGAGAAAAAGAGATTTCAGGCGCCTGTGGATCGTCCGGATCAACGCAGCGGCACGCATGAACAACCTTTCCTACAGTCGATTCATCCAGGGGCTGAAACGCGCCGGAGTGACTCTGGATCGAAAGGTCCTGGCAGAGCTGGCCGTATCCGATCCCTCCGGGTTTTCTCAAATCGCCGGCCTGGCCGCCCAGCAGGGTTAAGGCCCGCGAACAGGCCCCGGTGCACCCGTAAGCCGGAAAGCCTCGTTTCCTCCAGCCCCGCCGCCGGGGCAGGCGATCACATCCAGCACCTCGGGGATCAAATGGATTCCATTGAAGACATCCGGAATCAAGCCTTTGATGAACTGAATGCTGCCGGGGACGCTGCAGCCGTCCGGGAGCTGTCCATCCGATACCTGGGGCGCAAGGGGCTTGTCACCCGTCTCTTGCGCAGTGTTTCAGGCCTTCCCCCGGATCAAAGAGCTGCATTTGGAAAACAGGCCAATGCCCTCAAGGGGATCCTGGAAGAGACGTTTGAAAAGGCCCTGAAGCGTTTTGCGACACCCGGGGACAGGCAGGAAAAGGCCGAGATCGACATTTCCCTGCCCGGCCGGGTCCCACCCGTCGGCGCACTGCATCCCATCACCCAGATCATGGGGGAGATCTGCGAGATCTTCCTGAAAATGGGGTTTGATATCGCCGAAGGGCCAGAGGTGGAAAGCGATTATTACAATTTCGAAGCCCTGAATATCCCGAAGGACCATCCGGCCAGGGACATGCAGGATACCTTTTATGTTTCCGACAGCATTGTCCTGAGGACCCACACCTCCCCGGTCCAGATCCGAACCATGGAAAAGCAGCCTCCGCCCGTGAGGGTCATCGCTCCCGGCAAGGTGTTTCGCTGCGACTCGGATTTAACCCACACCCCCATGTTCCACCAGGTGGAAGGACTTTTCGTGGATGAAGGGGTTTCCTTCGGAGACCTGAAAGGAACGCTGACGGCCTTCGTCCATCAGATGTTCGACGAAGAGACGGGCCTTGCGGTTTCGCCCCAGCTTTTTCCCTTTCACCGAGCCGAGCGCAGAGGTGGATATCGTGTGCGTGATGTGCCGGGGGTCTGGCTGCCGGGTCTGCTCTCACACCGGTTGGCTGGAGATCCTCGGGTCGGGCATGGTTCACCCGGCGTTGTTCGAGAAAGTGGGGTACGACCCCGATCGATATACGGGGTTCGCCTTTGGAATGGGTGTGGAGCGGATCGCCATGCTGAAATACGGCATCGACGATATCCGCAAATTTTTCGAAAACGATATGCGGTTTTTGAAGCAGTTTTAGCCATGAAAGCGAGCCTGAGCTGGCTGAAAGCCTATGTGCCCATCGACAGGAGCGTTTCCGAGCTTGCCGAAGCTCTGACCATGGCAGGCCTGGAAGTAGAGTCGGTGAACGACCGGTTCGATTTCATGAAAAGCGTTCTAGTGGCAAAGGTGATCCAAATCCGCCCGCACCCTAATGCCGACAAGCTGCGGCTCTGCGACGTGGACGCAGGCGGCCGCACCCTGAAGGTGGTCTGCGGCGCGCCCAATGTTAAAAAAGGAATGCTCTCCGCTGTGGCCCTGCCGGGGACCCGGTTTCCAAACGGGACCATTCTCCGAGAGTCGGTCATCCGGGGCGAGGTGTCCGAGGGCATGCTGTGCAGTGAGAAAGAACTCGGGCTGGGTGACGATGCCTCCGGAATCCTGACCTTGGATCCTTCGCTTTCACCAGGTTCCACCCTTGCCGAGGCCCGGGGGCTTTCCGACCCCGTTTTGGAGATCGCCGTGACTCCCAACCGACCCGATTGTCTCAGCATCCTCGGGGTCGCGAGGGAAATTGCGGCCATTCAGCAGTCGGAGCTCGTCTATCCCGATGTTCAGTTCCAGGAAGGTGAGGATCGGACCGAAACCTTGACCTCGGTGCAGATTCAAGCGCCGGAACACTGTCCCCGGTACGCGGCGCGCCTCGTCTTCGACGTGACTGTCGGCCCCTCCCCCTTCTGGCTTCGGGACCGATTGTCTTCGGTGGGATTGCGGCCGATCAACAACATCGTGGACGTCACCAATTTTGTTCTGATGGAACTCGGACAACCTTTGCATGCCTTTGATTTTGACCGCCTTTCGGGTCATAGGATTGTAGTGAAAACCGCCGAAAAGGGGAATCGTTTCACCACCCTGGACCAGAAAGAACGGACGCTTTCTGCCGACACCCTCATGATCTGCGACGGGGAAAAGGGAGTGGCCATCGGCGGGGTCATGGGGGGAATGAACTCGGAGATCTCGGAGACCACCACCCGGGTTCTCATCGAGAGCGCCTACTTCGACCCGATCCGTATCCGGAGAACCGCGAAGCGACTGGGGATCAGCACCGAGGCATCCCATCGTTTCGAGCGGGGCGTGGATCCTGAGGGAGTGCTTCCCGCCTTGAACCGGACGGCTCAGCTGATGGCGGAGACGGCCCGCGGGCGCATTTTGGACGGATGGGTGGATGTGTACCCCAACCCCGTTCCAAAAAGGGAAGTGACCGTGAGCCTTACCAGGGCGAACCGGTTGTTGGGGACCGGTTTCACCCAGGAGGAATTCAGGACGGTTTTAGAGTCCGTCGAATTTTCCGCCACGCCCCTCGACAAGGATCGTCTCCGGGTGATCGTGCCAAGCTACCGGGTGGATGTCAGTCGTCCTGAGGATCTCATGGAAGAGGCGGCCCGGCTGTCTGGGTATCCTCGGATTCCCGTCACGTTTCCGTCCATAAGGGCTCCCAAAAGGAGGCGCAATCCGTCCTTCCGGATGCGGGCGCAAATCCGGCGGTGGATGGCCGGGTTCGGTTTCCTGGAAGCAATCAATTACAGCTTTATCTCCAGTCGGTTTGACGAACGCCTGGGGCTTCCGGAAGACGATTTTCGGCGAAAAACGGTCCAGGTCTTGAATCCCATCTCCGACGATCAAAGCCGGATGCGCACCACATTGATCCCGGGTATTTTAGGTTCTTTGCAGAGAAATCTTTCCCAGCAGATCCGCTCCCTCCGCCTGTTTGAGACCGGGAAGGTGTATCTGCAGGAAAAACGGCAGGTGTTGCCCCAAGAAACAGAGATGCTGGCGCTGCTTTGGACCGGGTTCCGATTCGATCCCGGGTGGTACGGCAAAGAGACACCCTGCGATTTTTTCGATATCAAAGGCGCGGTGGAGGGGTTGTTGAGGGCTTTAGGCCTTCGGGCCGCCGAGACTTCACCGTTGCCGGAGGGCCTCTGCCCCTACATGAAGCCCGGGCGCTCGGCCGTCATCCGAGCCGCAGACTGTGATCTCGGATGGATGGGGGAAGTTCGCAGCGAGGTCTTAATTGCCCACGAAATTCAGCAGACCGTCTTTGTGGCCGAATTGAACCTGGATGCTTTGCTGCCCCTTTTGCCGCAAGTCAAAAAAGTCGGGCCCCTTTCCCGTTTTCCCATGGTCACCCGCGATTTCACTCTCATCGTTGACAAACAGGTCCGGACAGGAGATATATTCAAATGCGTCGCGTCTGCAGGGGAAGAGTGGATCGAAAGCGTTCATCTCTTCGATGTCTTTGAATCGGACCCCATACCGGCAGGGAAAAAGAGCATATCCTTTCGGATTACCTATAGAAGTCAAGAAAGAACGCTGGAGGATCAAGAGGTGACTCAGGTTCATCAGAAGATATCGGGGCTGCTCCTGAAGACTTTTGATGCATCTTTGCCGGAATGATCCTCTTCCAGGGTGACTCCTGAAGCGTGAACCGCGAGGATCCACGGTGAAAAGCGTTTCATTGCCCGACAAGCTGTACTTCAGGATCGGGGAAGTCAGTAAAATCGCCGGTGTGCCGCCCTACGTGCTGCGGTTTTGGGAAAACGAATTCAAAAAGATCCGTCCGAAGCGGACACCCACCGGGCAACGCCTGTACCGAAAAAAAGATGTCGAGTTGATCCTGTCCGTCAAGCATCTCCTTTACGACAGGCGTTTTACGATCCAGGGGGCCAATCAGCATCTGAATGCTGAAAAAGAAGAAAGGGCCGAGGGGGTTTCCCCCTCGACCCTGGAAACGATCAAATCCGAACTTCGGGATATTCTGTCGATCCTGAAGGACAACGCACCCGGCGCGCGCTAGAAGAACATCCGAAGTCCGATCCCCAGCCGTCCTTTTTCCTGAAGCTCGTCAAACTCGTCGAAAGCCGAACGTCCTTCGATAAACAGACCGAAATTCGGACCCGTGGGATTGTCCGTCAGGTGAACCCCGGCTTCCAGCAGCAGATCGATCCGGGTATCGAAACTGGTGTCCCAGAGCCCGACCCCGATTCCCAGGAAATACTTGGGCGCCGGTGAGTAGAAATAGAGGGCATCCGCCAGGATGGGGGGGTTGTCCTCGCAGCCTTCGGCCAGCGGGGCAAAACCAATGAGGCCGGCCAGGGCGCTCTTCTCGGTAAAACGGTGCATGTATCCGATTCGGATGGGCAGGAAAGTGGCGGGATCGAACTGCTTCATAAACCCGACATCGCCCAGAAAGACGCCCTTCCGGGGTGCGGGGACTCCGGCCACTGCGGCAGGTGCCGGACCCGGTGCAGGAGCGGGGGCCGGTGGCGGCGCGACCACCGCCTTTGCCGGAGGCGCGGGCGCTGGCGCGGGTGCAGGTGCAGGCACGGGAGCAGGCACGGGAGCAGGCACGGGAGCGGGGGCAGGTGCAGGCACGGGAGCGGGGGCAGGTGCAGGCACGGGAGCTGGCGCAACGGGTACATCGGCGATTTTTTGCAAGGCGATATTCAGGCAGATGACCGGAAGGACAAATGTATAATCTCTTCCGCCGTGCCGCATCACCATTCGAAAGGCTTTGAAAGGAGCTTTCCCGGCCCAAACCACATCATTGAAGACCAAGGGTTTATTCTTTTTTTTGAAGATCATCCAGAGGAAGGTCTCCCCCGGATTTATCGTGACGTTTTCCAGCTTCGCGGTCTCGAGGGCTTTCATGAAGGGATTCAAGAGGTTGACGGCCCCGGCCTGAATGAACCCCGCCTTGACATCGGGTTCCAGTTTTTTCAGGATCGGGTAGACCTGCTCCGCCTTCAAATCTTTGGCTTTGTAAAAAGGGCTGGCACCCAGTCTTTTCAGTTGAGTGGCTGCAAAAAGCGGTGAAACACCCACGACCAAAGACGCCATCAACGCGATGGCGGTGAACCTGATTCTCATTTGACCCTCCTCATTAAGACCCTTCGACAACAGGCGTTGGCTTCTCTGAACCGATCAGGGCGTCCGGGCCCTGGCCGGATCCCTTTCCCATGGGAGCATTCTGTTATCTTTTATTCAGCCCTTTTAAAAAAGTCAAGAGGGATATGGACCGGCAGGGGATCGAAAAAAGGGGAGCGTGAAAATTCTTGACATTGAAAAATCCCTATCCTACTATAGCCCACCTTGAGAGCGGGCATAGCTCAGCTGGTAGAGTACAAGCTTCCCAAGCTTGGTGTCGCGAGTTCGAATCTCGTTGCCCGCTCCAGGCTTGTCCGTCTTTTCATGCGGAATGCGGCAGCGGCATGTTTGAATGGATGGGGTAAGGACGTAAACTTTTCTGTGGAGTGACGTTCATGGTGGGCTGAAGGTTTTCCACAAAAAGAACTACCCGGATGAAAAGAAACGGGCGAAAGCCCGTTTTTTGTTTCTCTCATCGGCGGCGGGATGGAGACGCGGAAACAAATGAAAGGGAAAAAAAAAGTTCGACAACCCCGGGAGCGGTTTTTCTCCATCGATGGGACGGAAATCGCGGAAAAGGTGAGGGAGATTGCTACGCCGCTCTGCGCAGACGAAGGACTCGAAGTGGTTCACGTGGAATATCAAAGGGAACAGACGGGAAAAATTCTCCGGGTTTATGTGGACAAACCCGGAGGAATCACCCTGGAAGACTGCACCGCCATCAGTCGGCAGCTGTCCGACCTTTTGGATGTCGGTTTCGAAACCCGGGGTTCTTATTCCCTGGAAGTTTCATCCCCGGGACCCAAGCGGCCCCTGGGGAAAAAGGCGGATTTTGAGATTTTCAAAGGATGCAGGGCCTTGATCCGGGCAGCCCGGGCGATAGGCGGGCGAAAAAACTTTAAAGGGATCCTGAGAGGTGTTATAGACGGCCGGGTGATCCTCCAGGCGGAGGACAAGACCGTAGCGATCCCCCTCGATGAGATCGCCAAGGCGAATCTTTTGAGGGAGGATGGAGAAAGCCTATGTTGATTTCGGAGATCAAGCGGGTCATCGACCAGGTCAGCCGGGAAAAGGGCATTGAGAGAATGGTCCTGATCGCCGCTCTTGAAGAAGCGTTGAAATCGGCTGCAAAAAAGAAGCTGGGAAGCAAGGCCGACGTGGAAGTGCACTATGACGAAGGCACCGGCGAGATCGAGGTTTTCCAATTCAAGGAGGTTGCCGAAGTCGTCACTGAACCGGATCTGCAGATCGACCTGGAAACCGGTCGGAAGCTCGATCCGGAGTGTGAAATCGGGGACAGCATCGGCACCAAAATGGATACCACCACCTTCGGTCGGATTGCCGCCCAATCGGCCAAACAGGTAATCATCCAGAAAATGAAGGATGCCGAACGGGATGCGGTGTTCTCCGGGTTCATTGACCGCAAAGGGGAAATCATCAACGGCATCGTCCAGAGGATCGATCGAAGCGATATCATCGTCAACCTCGGCCACACCGAGGGGGTCCTCATGGTCAAGGACCAAATTCCGAGGGAGAGTTATCGCAGGGGAGATCGGGTGCGGGCCTATATCCGGGACGTTCTTTACGAATCCCGGGGGCCGCAGATTCTTCTGTCCCGAACCGACGACCAGTTCCTCATCGCTCTTTTCAAAACGGAGGTCCCGGAGATCAGCGAGGGCATCGTCAAGATTATGGGCGCCGCCCGGGAACCCGGTAGCCGGGCGAAGATCGCCGTGGCTTCCACCGATTCCGACATCGATCCGGTGGGGGCCTGTGTAGGGATGAAAGGAAGCCGGGTGCAGAGCGTGGTACAGGAACTTCGAGGCGAGAAAATCGATATTATCTCCTGGCATGTGGATGCCGCGAAGTTCGTCTGCAATGCGCTATCACCGGCGGAAATCTCACGAGTGATCATCGACGAAGAAAACCGCCTCATGGAGGTGATCGTCCCGGACGAGTTTCTCTCCGTGGCCATCGGCAAACGGGGGCAAAACGTCCGGCTGGCCTCAAAATTGACCGGATGGCACCTTGATGTCATCAGCGAAACACGGTATGGTCAGGCGATGAAAGAGGGATACAATTCCCTTATTGCGTTACCGGGGATCGGCGCCGGTCTGGCAGACGCCCTTTATGAGAGGGGCTTTTTTTCGGCCGAAGAGCTGAGCCGGGCGTCAGTGGATGATCTGATCCCCATTCGGGGCATTGGAGAAGAAAAAGCCGCGAAACTGATCGAGGGCGCCAAGGAAGCGGTGGCAAAGATCCTGGAAGCGGAAGCATCAGGTCCGGGGGAGTCTGAATCCGAAACGGAAGAGGCGGCATCCGAATCCTTGGAAGAGACGCCTTCTGCGGAGCAAGCCGATCCAACAGAGGACGGCGGTTCTGAAATCGAGCCTGTGGAAACATAAGCTGCGTCGGAGAGCGCTGTGACCCAAACACGGAAAAGACTCATGCCGACGCGTATTGGACCGATAGGACGGGGGAGGGATGGCAAAAATTAGGGTATATGAGCTTGCCAGAGAGCTGAACATGACCAATAAGGTGCTTCTCGAAAAACTCGGTGAGCTGGGCCTATCCGTGAGCAGCCATGTGAGCACTTTGGATGAGGCGCAGGTTGCCGAGATCAAGGCGGGCATTCTCGGCGGACAAACGGAAGAAGTCGAGCTGACGCGAATCAAACCCACCGTCATCCGAAGGCGCATCCGCCGCGTTGCCGTCACGGTCCCGGATGAAGAAGAGACTGAGGCGCCGCCGGAAGTGGAGGCGCAGGTGCCTCCCGCCGAGGAAGCACCCGTCACCGAAGCCGATGCGGCCCCTGAAGAAGCCGTTTCGCCCTCCGCGACAGAGACCCTTGAAACGCAGGAACCGATGGCGACCCCGGGAACTCCACCGCAGGAGACGCCTGCAGAGGCGGCACCGCCGGCGGAGTCTGAGGAGACAACTGAGGCACCCACAGAAACCGTTTCCCCGCCTGCCCCTGCCCAGGAGGAACAGACTGTACCCAAAGCCGCAGCTGTAAAGGCAAAAAAGGCAAAGAAAAAACGGGACAAAGATGCCCCTGCAAAGATCATCAAGCTTCCGGAGCATCCCAAACCCGAAAAGTCCCCGGAGGCAGCTCCGCTGGGCGCGAAGCCGGAGGGAATTGTTTCGAAAGTTTTGGATTTCAGAAAAAAAATAGGGGATTCTGAAAAGGTCGAATCCGAAGCGGCGGAAAAGGAAAAAAAGAAAAAGAAAGGGAAGCGGGACGTCGAGGAGGATTCGAAAGACCGGAAATTTTTCAGGAAGAAGATTTCTTTCCGGAAAAAAGAAGTGGTGGAAGGGGCGGACCTCTATTCAGAAAGGCCGTCTACCCGGAAAGGGAAAAGAGCGGCCAAGGGCAGGATGTCCATTCCGATGCAGAAGCCCCAGATCACCGTACCCAAGGCCATCAAGCGGCGGCTCAAAATCGACGAGACCATCATTTTGTCGGATCTGGCCAAGCGGATGGGGATCAAAGCGGCCGATCTCATTCGAAGACTCATGTCCCTCGGGGTCATGGCGACGGTTAACCAGACGGTGGACTTTGAAACCGCGGCTCTGGTGGCCTCGGAGTTCAACTACGACGTCGAGAAGGCGGCCTTCGAGGAGGAATCCCTTATCGGGATGGAAACGGAGGATACGGAAAAACAAGTCCCGAGGCCACCGGTGGTGACCATCATGGGGCATGTGGACCACGGAAAGACGTCCCTGCTGGACACGATCCGGAAAACCCGGGTTACCGAAGGGGAGGCGGGCGGTATCACCCAACACATCGGGGCCTACAATGTGGCCACCAGCAAGGGGCAGATCATTTTTCTGGACACCCCGGGCCATGAGGCCTTCACGGCCATGCGGGCTCGCGGCGCACAGGTCACCGACCTGGTCGTCCTGGTGGTGGCCGCCGATGACGGCGTCATGCCGCAGACCGTGGAGGCCATCAACCATTCCAAGGCGGCCGGTGTGCCCTTGATCGTCGCGGTTAACAAGATCGACAAGCCCAACGCCAACCCGGACCGGGTGAAACGACAGCTTGCGGAGCTCGGCTTGACTCCGGAAGACTGGGGCGGGGAGACCATTTTCCTGGAAGTTTCCGCCAAGCTCCACCAGGGGATCGAGGACCTTTTAGAAATGATCCTGCTCCAGGCCGAGGTTCTGGAGCTCAAGGCGAATCCGGACAAATTCGCCAGGGGCCATGTCATCGAGGCGAAGCTGGATACGGGGAGGGGGCCGGTGGCCACCGTGCTCGTCCAGGCAGGAACCCTTCGTACCGGAGAATCGGTGGTATGCGGAATTCATCACGGGAAGATCCGTGCCATGCTCAACGACCGCGGGGTCCAGATCTCCGAGGCAGGACCCTCCCTTCCCGTGGAGATCCTGGGCCTGTCCGGGGTTCCCATGGCCGGGGACGAATTTTTGGCCCTGGAGCTCGAAAAGAGCGCCAAACAGCTCAGCTTCTATCGCAGCCAGAAGCAGCGTTCCAAGGAGCTTGCCAAATCGAGCCGTCTCAGCCTCGACAAGCTTTACGAGAAGCTCAAGGCGGGAGAGGTCAAGGACCTGAATCTGATCATCAAGGCAGATGTGCACGGATCCATCGAAGCGCTCAGGGATTCTCTGGTGAAGCTGTCCAACGAGGAAGTGAACATTAACGTCATCCATTCGGGTACCGGACCCATCGTCGAATCGGATGTTTCCCTTGCGGCCGTCTCCAATGCGGTCATCATCGGTTTCAATGTCCGGGCGGCTTCCAAGGCCGGCGAACTGGCCTCGGAGGAAAATGTGGATATTCGGTACTATGACGTGATCTATAACGCGATAAAGGATACCAAGGACGCCATCGTCGGGATGATGGCCTCCAAGTTCGAAGAGCGCGCCCTGGGACGTGCGGAAGTGCGGGAGGTCTTTCACATCCCGAAAGTGGGGGCCGTCGCCGGAAGCTATGTGACCGATGGAAAGCTGGAGCGCGGACAACCGGCGAGGTTGGTGAGGGACGGCGTGGTTTACTATAAAGGAAAGATCGCTTCCTTGAGACGCTTCAAGGAGGATGTCAAGGAAGTGCAGAGCGGCTATGAATGCGGGGTCGGGATCGAGAATTACAACGACATCAAGGTCGGGGACTTCATCGAATGTTATTTCCTTGAGGAAATCCGGCCCGAAATCGATTGACAGGTTGCGCTGTCAGGGCTTTTTCTTAAAACATCATGGTCGTCGGGCACGGAATCATTACCTTCCGGATTCACGATTGCCGCTCTTTGAAAGAAAAAAGAAGAGTCGTCAAATCCGTCATTATGCAGCTTCGGAACCATTTCAACGCTTCCGTGGCTGAAGTCGGGGCCCTGGACATCTATCACAAAAGCGAAATTGGATTTGCAGTGGTGGGAAACGACACCCAGGTGATCAATGCCAAGATCGACAAGCTGTTCAATCTCGCGGATGCGCTGGGTCTGGCCGAGATCGTCGACACGGAAATGGAGATTTTCAGCCTATGAAACCTTTCCGCCGGGCTGACCGGGTCGAGGCGCTGGTACTCAGGGAGCTTTCACAGGTCCTTCAAAAGGGCATCAAGGATCCGCGCCTGAAGATGGTCACCATCACCCGGGTGAAACTTTCTTCCGATCTGAGGTTCGCCCGGATTTATTTCTCCTGCACTTCCGGACAAAACGGAAAAAGCGATGTCGAGGCGGGGTTCAGGACGGCTTCCGGATATCTCAAGCGAACCCTTTCCGAACGCCTTGACCTGAGGTATATGCCGGAGTTAAAATTTTTTTATGACGAATCTTATGATTACGCCTCTCGTATCGACCGCATTTTGAACTCGTTGAAGACCGGAAATGGAACAGATCATCGACAGGCTGAAGAGAAGTAACCGGGTTTTGATCGCATCCCATACCAATCCGGACGGGGATGCCATTGGATCCCTCCTTGCCGCGGGTTTTTTTCTGTCTTTTCTCGGGAAGGAGGTCACCCTTTTCAACGAAAGCCCCATCCCGGTGGTCTATCGATTTCTTTCCGGGGTGGAACGGGTTGTGGATGTGTTGGGAGAAGCGAATGCATTCGATACCGGCGTGGTATTGGATTGCGGGGACTTGACTCGAGTGGGGCGGGCGGCTCCAGTTTTCGAGGCCCTGCCGGTGGTAATCAACATCGATCATCATGTCACCAATACCCGGTTCGGTCATTTCCAACTCATCGACCCGGAGGCCTGCGCCACGGCGGAGCTTATTTACCGGCTGATCGAAGCGATGGGAGTTCCTGTGCGTCCGGAAATGGCCGGTGCGATTTATACCGGGATTCTCACGGACACGGGTTCGTTCCGTTTTTCCAATACCAATCGGCGCGCCTTTGAGATCTGCGAGAAGATGGTGGCGCGGGGCGTGGATCCGTACCGGATCGCTCAGCAGGTATACGGCACGTATTCCTTGGGAAGGATTAAGCTGTTAAACTTGGCTCTGGATTCCATCGTGGTTTCCCAAAACGGGAGGCTTTCCATGATGGCGGTAACCCGGCAGATGATCCGGGAGACAAAGACGCGTCCGGAGGATACCGACGGCCTGATCAACTATGCCAAGGGCATCAAGGATGTCAAAGTGGCCGTACTCATCGAGGAGCTGAATCACGACGACAAAGCCGCTGAGAGCCGGAAACCCTACCATGTGAGCCTGCGGTCTGACGGGTCGGTGGACGTCGCGGCCATTGCCGCCGCTTTCGGAGGAGGAGGGCATTCGAGCGCGGCCGGCTTCAGCATCGAGGCGACCCTTTTGGACATCAAGAAAGAGATCATGAATCTGGCGGAGAAGGTGTGAACCCGAGGGCGGACGAGATGCAATCCGGTATTCTGCTGGTCGATAAACCCGAAGGAATTACATCGGCCAGGGCTGTCGATCGGGTCAAGCGGATGCTCAAAGCGAAAAAAGCCGGTCATGCCGGTACGCTGGATCCTTTTGCCACCGGGCTTTTGATCTGCTGTATCAACCAGGCGACTCGCCTGGCTCGGTTTTTTCTCAGCGGAGACAAGACCTATCAGGCCACGCTTCATTTGGGGGTGGAAACCGATACGGGAGATATCACGGGGCAAAGGATTTCGGAAAAGGCTTGGCAAACCCTTTCCGAAAAACACATCCGGGCGGCGTTTGGGCGGTACGTCGGTGAAATCCACCAGACCCCGCCGGCCTTCAGCGCCTTGAAACATCAGGGCGTTCCGCTGTATCGTTGGGCACGGCGCGGGGAGCCCGTCGAAAAACCGCCCCGGAAAGTGACCCTTTACCGGTTGACCGTCCTTAGCGTAGATAGCCCGCGTGTCCGTTTTGAGGTTTCCTGCTCGGCCGGCACGTACATCCGGAGCCTGGGCGTCGATGTAGGCAGGGACCTCGGGTGCGGCGGCCACCTGTCGCAGCTGCGAAGGATTCAAAGCGGCGGTTTTCATGTGGACGAGGCCATCTCCTTGAACCGCCTCGAGGACCCCTCTGGGGTTGACGAAGCACGGAAAAAACTCATCCCGATGGCTTCGGCTTTGAAGGAATATCCCGAGTATGCCGTCGGTGATGCTGTCGCCGAAAAACTCCGACACGGGAGGCCCATCACCGCTGAAGACATCCCGCACGGTCATGACCCAGTTCCAGGCGGAGATCGGAAAGCCTGTATCAAAGTGGTGGACGAGAAGGGGAAGCTTTTGGCGCTTTTAAACCGAAACGGAAAAGGAAATTTCGGATATTGCGGCGTATTTCAATGAAAAAGCATCTTTTAGGCAACGAGTACCCCAAGGGTGCTCGGGGGTTGGAACGCCCCCAATCACTTCAATCATGGAGGAGAACAAGTGGCATTCATGGCAGTTGAAAAAAAGGAATTGATCGAGCGGTACAAGCTTCATGAATCGGATACCGGCTCTCCGGAGGTCCAGGTCGGGCTTTTGAGCCATCGCATCAACTACCTCACCGAACATCTGAAAACGCACAAGAAAGATCATCACTCCCGGAGGGGATTGCTGATGCTGGTGGGACGTCGGCGACGGCTGCTCGACTATGTAAAAAACAAGGATGTCAAACGCTACAGGGAGATCATCGAAACCCTGGGCCTGAGACGGTAAGTCTCTCGACAGGCATCCGATACGCCCGTGAGAACCCGCATGAAGCGGGTCCGAACAGGGGCATTGGAGATTTAAATGGAAATGTTTTTTAAAGCAGAGGTGGGCGGCAGGGTCCTGAGTTTACAGACGGGAAAAGTCGCCAAACAGGCCTCGGGCGCCGTTATGGTTCAATACGGTGAAACGATGGTCCTTGTCACGGTGGTTTCTTCTGAAGAGCAGCGGCTCGGTGTCGATTTTCTGCCCCTATCGGTGGAATACCAGGAGAAGATTTATGCGGCCGGGCGGATTCCCGGCAATTACTTCCGGCGGGAGATCGGACGTCCCAGCGAAAAGGAGACGCTCACGGCGCGGCTCATCGACCGGCCCATCCGACCGTTGTTTCCCAAGAAATATAATTATGAGACCCAGGTCATCGCTACCGTCTTGTCCATGGATCAGGAAAACGATCCGGACACGTTGGCCATGATCGGGGCCTCCGCGGCCCTGGAAATATCCGATATCCCCTTTGACGGGCCCATCGCCAGCGTCCGAGTCGGTCGCATCGACGGAAAGCTGGTGGTCAACCCGAGCATTGTCGATTACGACAAAAGCGATATCAACATCATTGTTGCCGGATCCAGGACCGGGGTCGTCATGGTGGAGGGAGGAGCGAACATCGTCAGCGAGGCCGACATGCTGGAAGCCGTATTTTTCGGCCACAGGGAGCTCCAACCTGTCATCGAGATCCAGGAAAAGCTGAAAGAGGCGGCCGCTGTGGTCAAACGGACTCTCACCATGCCTCCGGTGGATGAATTCCTGAAGGAACAGGTTTCGAAGCTGGCATCGGATAGCATCCGCCAGGGCATGCGGATTCCCCAGAAGCAAGCCCGCAGCAAGGCTCTCCGGGCTTTGAAGCACGAGGTCCTGGAGACCCTCGGCGAGGCGTATGCGGACCGGAAGGCGGAAATCGACGATCTTTTTAACGATTTGAAGCGGAAGATCTGCCGAGACTTGATGCTGGAAGACGGCCTGAGGATCGACGGCCGGAGATTCGACGAAATCCGACCCATCTCCTGTGAGGTCGGAATCCTCCCGAGGCCCCACGGGAGCGCCCTGTTTACCCGGGGGGAGACCCAGGTGCTCGGCGTCTTGACTCTGGGCTCCGGTCCGGATGAACAACGGGTGGAGACCTTGAGCGGCGAGGAGTTCAGGCCCTTCATGCTCCACTACAATTTTCCCCCCTATTCGGTGGGAGAGGTCAAGCGCATTACGGGTCCCTCCAGGCGGGATATCGGGCACGGCGGTCTTTCCACGCGCGCCATCGAGAAGGTCATCCCCCAAAAGAATGCCTTCGAGTATACCATCCGGATCGTGTCGGAGGTTTTTGAATCGAACGGATCCTCCTCCATGGGGACTGTTTGTTCGGCCAGCCTCGCACTCATGGACGGCGGGGTTCCCATCAAGGCGCCTGTTTCGGGAATCGCCATGGGACTGGTGAAGGAGGGGGATCGCGTGATTATTCTGTCCGACATCCTTGGAGACGAGGACCATATGGGGGACATGGATTTCAAGGTGGCCGGCACCCAAGACGGGATTACTGCGCTCCAGATGGACATCAAAGTCCGGGAGCTGTCCAGGGATATCCTTGGAAAGGCCTTGGAGCAGGCACGGGCCGGGAGGCATTTCATCCTTGATAAAATGCTGGAGGCTATTAACGAACCCCGGAAGGAAACGTCTATCTATGCACCCAAGATGATTTCTACCAAAATCAACCCGGACAAGATCCGGGAAATCATCGGTCCGGGGGGAAAGATCATCCGGGCCATGCAGACCGAGACGAACACCCGCATCGAAGTGGAGGATTCCGGGATCGTCAAAATCTTTGCCTTTTCCCTCCAAGACGGCGAAGCGGCCCTCAAGAGGATCAAGGACATCGCTGCGGAGCCCGAGGTGGGGACTATCTATGAAGGGACCGTCGTGAAAGTCGCCGATTTCGGCGCCTTCGTGGAAATCCTGCCCGGCACGGACGGCCTGGTCCACATTTCCCAGCTGGCGGATCATCGGGTCAAGAAGGTAACCGACGTGGTGAAGGAAGGGGACCGAATCCAGGTCAAGGTCCTTGAAATCTCTCCGGAGGGAAAGATCCGCTTGAGCCTGAAGGAGGCGCTTGCGGAACTGAACAGGCAAGAAGGCGGTGACACGTAAAACCTGCCTGAAAAACGGCGTTCGGATTTTAACAAAAAAAATCCCCTACAGCCGGAGTGTTTCCATGGGGGTCTGGGTGGGTGCCGGCTCCCGGGACGAAACCTCTCAGGAAAGCGGCCTGTCCCACTTCATCGAACACATGATCTTCAAAGGGACTGCCGCCCGGTCCGCCTTCCAGATCGCCAAGGAGTTCGATGCCGTCGGCGGGAATTCCAACGCCTTCACTTCCATGGAAGCCACCTGTTATCATGCCCGGGTGATGGATTCCCATCTCGCGACCATGGTCGACATCCTCTCGGATATCTTCCTGAATTCCATATTCGATCCCCTGGAAATCGACCGGGAGCGGCCGGTCATCGTCCAGGAGATCGGCATGCTCGAAGACAATCCCGAAGAGTTCATCCATGTCCTTTTCGGGAACACCTTCTGGGGTGAAAACGCCCTGGGAAGGTCCATCTTGGGGACTCGGGAAAACCTTCTCGGGTTCGATTCCGACACCCTTCGGGCGTTTTTTAAGAAATTTTACCAGCCGGATCGTATTTTGATCTGCGCCGCCGGGAATGCCGAGCACGACCGGATCGTGGATCTCACGGGGCCGGCTTTCGGGGCCATCGGCCCCGGAGACGGCTTTCCGGAAAGAACCCCACCCCGGGGACACTCCCAGATCCGTCTTTTGAGAAGGAAACTGGAACAGACGCATCTTTGCATCGGGACGCGGGGCCTTTCGCTGACGGATCCGAGGCGATTCGCGTTTTCCCTGTTAAACACCCTGCTGGGGGGGAACATGAGCTCCCGGCTTTTCCAGGAAATCCGGGAACGCCGGGGGCTGGCTTACAGTGTCTACTCTTTCGTCTCTTCGTTTACCGACGCCGGGATGTTCGGCGCCTACGCCGCATGCAGCTCCAACAAAATCAAAGAGGTCCTGTCCGTGATCTTTAATGAAATGCAAAGCCTGAAAACGCATCCGGTGGAAGCGGCGGAATTGAAAAACGCCAAGGAATTTTTAAAAGGGGGCCTCTACCTGGCCTCAGAGAGCGTGGACAACCAGATGGTTCGCCTCGCCCAAAACGAATTTCTTTTCAATGAACCGATCCCTCTCAGGCAGGTCGTTCAGAAGATCGAGTCGGTTACCGCCGGTGAGATCCAGGACCTTGCGGCGGAGCTGTTTCAGGCCGACTGCTGCTCCGTGACGCTGCTGGGCCCGATACCCGCCCGGTTGAATCTCGAGGGGGCTGTATCCTTTTAGCGCACTTAAGTGCCCGGCGGCGATGAATCCAGAAAGACCCGAAACGGTGGCGAGCGCGGGACCGGCTGTGAGGTTTTTAAAGATTCGACCTCAGACCGAGGGGGATATCCCCCTTCCCCGTTACATGACTCCAGGGGCCTCCGGGATGGACATCTGCGCGGCGGTGGAAAAGGAGACGGTCCTGGAACCCGGAGAAATCCGTATGGTCCCCACGGGTTTCGCCGTAGCCGTTCCTCCCGGTTATGAAGCCCAGATCCGACCCAGAAGCGGACTCGCCGTCCGACACGGCATCGGGATCATCAATTCGCCGGGAACCATCGACGCCGACTATCGGGGTGAAGTGATGGTGGCGCTGATCAACCATGGGAAAAGTAAGTTTTGCATCCGGCGAGGAGACCGGATCGCCCAGATGATCATCGCCCGGGTCTATCACGCCGTCGTCGAACCGGCGACGGATCTTGACAAAACCGCAAGAGATGCGGGGGGATTCGGGCATACAGGCACAGGAGAAAAAAAACGTTTTCAGTAGCCGAACCTGCTGAACGCAAGGGGCCACATCCTGATAAGTGAAAAGAAAGGATCCCCAGAGCCCCCTTTTCGATGTCGAAACGGGCCCAAAGGGCTCCAACCCCCAAAAGGTGACCGGCTGAAGCCGGAAGGAAGTCGGGCCGAATGGATCCTAAACTGGCCGTCTGTATCCTGGCAAGCGGAAGCCGGGGAAACGCCATCTACGTCAGCGACGGTATCACCGCCATCCTCATCGATGCCGGGCTTTCCGGCATCGAAATCGAAAGAAGGCTTCATTCCCGAGGGCTTTCGGCGCGATCGCTTTCGGCCATCGTGGTCACCCACGAGCACGCGGATCACATTTCGGGGGTGGGCGTTCTATCACGGCGCTGGCAGCTTCCGGTCTACCAGAGCGACCCCACGAAAAAGGCGGGCGCTTCTGCAACCGGAAGGCTTTGTCAAAGCATCGCCTTTGAAACCGGGAAGGCCTTTGCCGTTTCGTCCCTGACCGTCCATCCTTTTTCCCTGTCCCACGACGCCGAAGATCCGGTGGGGCTGACCCTGTCCGCCAACGGAAAAAAGATCGGGATCGCTACGGACATGGGGATTGCCACGGGCTTGGTCAAGGATCACCTTCGGGAATGCAGCCTGCTGGTCCTGGAGGCCAATCACGATGTCCGCATGCTGGAAGAAGGACCTTATCCCTGGCCCCTCAAACAGCGCATCCGGAGCCGGTGCGGACATCTTTCCAATCAGCAATCCCGGGATCTGCTCAGGGAAATCCGGCACCGCCGCCTGGAGCACGTCGTCCTGGCCCACCTCAGCGAAACCAACAACACCCCCGAAGAGGCCCTTCGCACCGTTTCCGCATCGCTGGATTCCCGGAGCACCCGCCTTGAAGCAGCGGTTCAGGACCGTTGCGGACCATGGCTTTGGATCCGCTGAAAAGCCGGTCGTTTCGCTTGGAGATCATGCGGGAACCGGGATGGGTGTTCCGTCTGCGTAAAGGCAGTCTTTCGGACAGGCGGCGTCCTGACGGATTCGGATGGTCCCGATGCGGTACCGCGTTTTCAAAAACGCTATGTTTTTGTTGGCATGCCCGGCCGTTTTGGAGGCCAGGGAGGGATGCAGACTGAGGTTCAAAGGATCGGGAACAGAAGCGCTTTGATCCAAAAAAGCCACCAGAGCGTCTTTAAAGATCTCGGATTGGACCAGATGGCCGAAAGCCGGATGGAAGGGCCCGGCAATCAGCTGGCCCCCCGGCACCAAAGATTTTGAAGGTTGGAGCCCCATCCGGATGACGCGGATCTTTTTTTGTGAAAAATGAAGGTAGAGCTTTTTGACATGGCTCACGCAGGCCGTCAAGGTCCAGGGACTGTATCGTCCCTGATGGTACCAGGCGGCCAGAAGGCTTTCTTTCAGGACCACCGTGGGGTAGATCCGGACGAAATCCGGTGAAAGTCCTGAAATGGCCTTTGCACTCGAAAAGGACGTTTCCTCGGTGTCCCCGGGAAGCCCCACCATGACCTGGATTCCGATCCGATAGCCGCGTTCTTTCAAAAGGTCCGTCGCCCTGGCGGTGTCCGCGGCAAGATGGCCGCGTCCGCTGGCAGCGAGAACCCGGTCGTCCATGGATTGGGCTCCCACTTCCACAGTAACCACCGGAAATCCGGACAGCCAGTCGAGGCTGCTTTTCGTAATGGTGTCGGGGCGGGTGGAAAGCCGGATTTCATCGGCCGCTCCATCGTTTACCAGCGCGGTTCCGGCCTTCAGGAAGGCGTGCACCCGACTCCGGTCCATTCCCAAAAAGTTTCCTCCGTAAAAAGCCACTTCCACCGGATGGCGGTTGGGTTTTTTGAAGGCCAAGTGCGCTGCTGTGTGCCGGCGCAGGTCCTCGGGTTCCAAGGGCGTCGTCTGCTCTGCATCCAGAGCGTGCTGGTTGCAAAAGACGCACCGGTGGGGGCATCCCTGGTGCCGGAGAAAGATCGGAATGATGAAAGGCTTGTATCCGGAGACCATGAAATCCTCGATCTGCCGTCGCCTCTTTTCTTTCAGGCTGCGGACGGAGCCTGCCCTAGAGCGGTGAGGGCATTTGCGGCGGCATCCTGCTCCGCGGCTTTTTTGCTCTTGCCGGTTCCCGTTGCGATGATCCCAGACGCCTCCACCTGGATGTAAAAAGTTTTATCGTGGTCTGGACCTGCCTCCTCTATCACGGTGTAGACAGGCACCGGCTGCCGGGCGTGCTGAACGATCTCCTGGAGCCGGGACTTGGGGTCCGCCTTCAGCGCCGGGAGGGCTGGACCCCGGATCAAGGGAAGGAATCGGCCCTCGATGAGCCTGAGGGCGGCGCTGAAACCGCCGTCCAGGTAAACCGCCGCAATGAGGGCCTCGAAGGCATCGGCCAGAATGGACGGCTTTTCCCTTCCTCCGCCCTGTTCCTCTCCTTTTCCCAGCAGCAGGTGGGTGCCCAGCGCCAGAGACTGGGCGCATTCGGCCAGCTGAGGCTCACTGACCAACCCGGAACGGGTCTTGGACAGATCCCCTTCCTTCATTTCGGGAAATCGATCCATCAAAAGATGTCCCACGGCCAGATTCAGGACCGCATCCCCTAAAAACTCCAGTCGCTGGTTGTCCCGGAGTTCCTTGTCTTGGGGGCGTTCGTTTGCGAAGGAGGTGTGGCACAGGGACTCGAGAAGAAGTTGTTTGTCCTTAAAAACGTAGGAGATGCGGTCTTCAATGGCGCTTAGTTCGATTTCCATTTTCGGGCGATAATTTCCTCGTAAAGCGCATAAGGGACGTCCATGTCCCCCCTGCCGCACCCCAGCCGGATCTCGGGTTTCAATTTCCCGTGAAAATCGGTCCCGCCTGTCATCAGGAGGCCGTGACGCCGGGCGACAGAGGCGTAAAAGGCAGTCCGTTCGGTGGAGTGCTCTGGGTAATACACCTCCAGCCCTCCAAGGCCCTTGGATTGGAGAAAAAGGACGAGGTTTTCCAGCACGGAATCTTGGGGAATATCGAGAAGGAAAGGATGGGCCAAAACCGGAAGTCCGCCCGTCCTCCGGATCAGGGCGATGGCCTCTTCGCAGCCGATGCGGTACTTATCGACATAGGCCGGCATTCCACGGGCGAGATATCGATCGAAGGCTTCGTCGATGGAAGCAACGTGACGCTTGTTCACCATGACCTGGGCGATGTGAGGGCGTCCCACCTGATCCCCGGCAGCCGCTTCCTGCAGTTCTTCCATGGTGATCCGGATATTCATCTTTCCAAGCTTTTCCAAGATTTTCGGGTTCCGGCTGCGCCGGGCATTTTGGAGCAAGAACAGGATCCGGGTTAGCTCGGGGTCTTCCACATCAATATCGTAGCCCAGGATGTGGAAGGAGGCGGAAACGGGAAAAGCCGTCGGAGGGGTCGCACTGATCTCGACACCCGTGAGAAAACCGAGTCCAGAGGGAATCGTTAAGAAAAGGGCCTCTTTTACCCCTTCCACCGTGTCATGATCCGTGATGGCGATGGCGCCGATGTTGTATGCCGCGGCCAGGTCGAAAAGCTCAGCAGCCGAGCAGGTTCCATCCGAGGCCGAGGTATGGACATGCAGGTCGATGCTCAAATGGAATTCACAGACCGAGGGCTTTCTCCAGCGCTTCCTCTTTGGTCTTGCAGTCGATGCACTGGGTGGTGACCGGCCGAGCCTTCAGGCGCTTGAGGGAGATCTCTCCCCCGCAGGATTCGCAGATGCCGAAGGTGCCGTTTTCGATGCGCTCCAGGGTCTTCTTGATTTTTTTGATGAGTTTGCTTTCCCGGTCCCGGATCCGGAGCATGAAGTTCCGATCCGATTCGAGGGAGGCACGATCCGTGGGATCCGGGAAATTCTCTTTGACCACCGTCATGTCCGAGACGGTGTCGTCCACCTGACTGAGGAGTTCATTGAGCTGATCGTTGAGGTATTTCCTGAAAAAATCGATGTCTTTTTGTTTCATGACGCTTCCCCACGGTTGGCGATAGTGATACTCTAAAAAGTAAATCTGATTATCAGAAAGGATAGGGACTGTAAAGAACAAAATCGCATTTTTGAAAAATCGCATTGGCCTGCTAAAAGGCGTCAAGATCCGATCCGGTCTTGCCAATTCAAATCAAGTGCTTTATTCAAGAAAGCATATCCCCCGACGGAAAAACGTTACGGGGATGCGAGGAAAAAGGGCCCCAACTGAAGTGCACCCTTTGAAAAAACAGGAGGCGGAATGGCGGAGAAAGCGTATCGGCCCGATTATCGGCGCGTAGTGGTCCGGACCTCGGACGGGGAGATCATCCAAGGCAGCATCAATATCGCCTCCAAGGAACGGCTATCAGACATCTTCACGAAACAGGATAACCCCTTCATCGTGATGAAGGATGTCTATTTCCGGGAAAACCGCCTCGACACCCTCATCGTCAACAAGCATTTCATCGTCTGGGCCGAACCCCTCGATTAGTATGACACCCGGGAGCGCGCAGACAGAAAGGCCTCCAGGGTCTTCAAGTCGCCGACATTGAACACGCCGGCGGAGCGCTCCCGGGGAACGATCTTTTTTGCAATTCCGGAAAGAACCCTTCCCGGGCCGATTTCCACAAACGCTTCGATCCCTTCTTCCACCATCCGGCACACGGTTTCATACCACCGGACCGGGCTGCAGAGCTGGCGGGCCAGGAGAGAGCGGATTGTTTCCGGATCCACGCAAGAATCTGCGGTGACGTTGAAAAAGACCGGCTTTTCCGGTTTTTGGAAAAAAAGCCCCTGAAGGAAGGCATTGAATTCCGGTTCCGCGTTTTGCATCAGTTCGCTGTGCCAGGCGCCGCTGACTCTTAAAGGGATGGCTTTGGCCCCCCGGGCGGAGGCCAGGGCCGAGACTTTTTGTACCGGCTTGGGGGATCCGCTGATGACGATCTGGGTGGCCGTGTTGTGGTTGGCGATGGAGACGATGCCTTCCCCTTTGGCCGCCTCGACGATCTCGGCGACGCCCTCGATGGACAGCCCCACGAGGGCCTGCATGGCGCCCGCATGCTTTTGGGACTCCCGGTGCATGAGCTGACCCCGTTTCAGAACCGCCCGGAGCGTGTCCTGCCGGGACAGAACTCCCGAGGCGGAAAGGGCACTGTACTCCCCGAGGCTGTGTCCCGCCGCGACGTCCGGAAACACGCCTTCCCGCTTGAGGACCTCAAGACAGGCCAGATTGACGAGGGTGACAGCCGGTTGCAGGTGGACGGTTTCGGTCAACGTTTCCATGGGACCTTTGAAGCACAGCACCTTCAGGTTCATCTTGAGGGTTTCTTCCGCCATATCGAACATTTCTTTGACGAAATCGAATTCCCGGTAGAGATCGAGCCCCATGCCGACGGACTGGGAACCCTGGCCCGGGAACAAGAACGCGGTCTTCATCACAAGCTGCCTTTCCTCATTCATCGAGTTTGAACAATTTACGGGTGAGGTCCAGAGAAAGCGCCTTAGCTTCATAGCGGGTGAGCTCCTTCAGGTACAGCGTGGGGTCATGGAGGATCTTGTTGACCATGGCGCCGGCCATACGCTGGAGCGCCTGGCGGTGGACTTCGGTGTCCCCGCCGAGCCCCAAAAGGGTTTTTTGGATCTCCGAGTAAAGGATGGCTTCGATCTTGTTTCTGAGGGCCACCACCGTCGGCACCACTTCCAGGCTTTCGTACCATCGCCGAAAGGCGACGACCGCCTCGTCCACGACACGCTCCCCTTTGGCTGCTTCCCGACGGCGGTCCTCGATGTTGTCTTCGATGATTCCCTTCAAGTCGTCGATGTCGTAAACATAGGTGTTGGGAAGCTGGTTGATCTCAGGGTCGATATCCCGGGGAACGGCGATATCGATGAAGAACAGGGGGCGGTTTTTCCGCAGGCGGATGAGGCCTTTGACCTGATCGCGGCGGATCACGAAATCGGGAGATCCGGTGGAGCTGATGATGATGTCCACCACAGGGAGCAGTGTCTCGATTTCGTCGAAACGGACGGCCTGCCCCCTGAATTTCCGGGCGAGGGTGACCCCCCTTTCAAAGGTCCGGTTGGCGACGAAAATGGTCCCCGCCCGGTTGCGAACCAAATGTTCGACGGCGATCTCCGCCATTTCACCGGCACCGATGAGCAGGACTTGTTTTCCTTCCAGCGAGTCGAAGATCTTCTTGGCGAGTTCGACAGCGGCATAGCTGATGGAGACCGCATGATCCCCGATTCCGGTTTCCGTGCGCACCCGCTTGGCCACGAAAAACGCCCGGTGGAGCAGGCGGTTGAGAATCACGCCGGTGGTTTTCTTGAGGGTCGCCGTTCGGTAGGCCGCCTTCATCTGTCCCAGGATTTGGGGTTCTCCCACCATCATGGAGTCGAGGCTGGAAGCCACCCGAAAGAGGTGGCGCACCGCCGAATCCCCCTCGTGGACGTATAGCGAAGCCTCCAATACTGCAGGTTTGACCCGGCCGACCTTTGCCAAAAGGGCCTTGATCTGTGCGATGGCCTTGTCGGGCGTTTCCGTGATCGCCAGCAATTCCACCCGGTTGCAAGTGGACAAAAGCATCGCCTCCCGGATATCCGGGCCCTGGCTCAAAGCTTCAAGTCCTGCTTCGGCGTCGGCTTCGGAAAAGGCGATGCATTCTCGAAGCTCCACCGGGGCAGTCTCATGATTGAGGCCGACCAACAGGATGCCGGGTATCGGGGCAGGACCCATGGGGATTATTGCAGCCATCGGGCGTCGATACGGGCGTTTCCGGCCGCTTCGGGCATGAAGGAAAAAAGGTTAAAACCGAGTAAACTCTCCATGGTGGCCTTTCAGGAGGAAGTTGACACCGAAAAAGGTGAACAGTAAAACCGCGAACCCGACGATGGAGAGGATGGCCGCACGGCGGCCGCGCCAACCCACGGTGAGGCGTTCATGGAGCAGCGCCGCGTACACCAGCCAGGTGACGGCGGACCAGACTTCCTTGGGATCCCAGCTCCAGAATCGCCCCCAGACCGATTTCGCATAGACGAACCCGGCGATGAGACCTGCGGTGAGAAACGTGAATCCGATCACGATACAGGCGTATCCCGTGGAATCGAGGAGCTCCAGCGACGGAAGGCGCCTGAAGAAAAAGCCGTGGGCCTTGGTCTTGATGGCGCGTTCCTGGAGCAAATACAAGATACCGGCTCCGCAGGCCAGAGCAAAAGCCGCATCGCCGATGAACACGCTGACCACGTGAAAGACGAACCAGAAACTTCCGAAGATTTCCTTGGCCTCTCCGGCGTGCCGGGGGAACTGGGAAGCCACGACCATAAGGGACAGGGCGATGGGAGCGGCAAAGATTCCCAAGATTTTGAGCTTGAACCGGTGCCGAACGGCGAGAAACACCACCGCTACCGCCCATGCCGCCAGAGAAAGGGTCTCGAAGAGGTTTCGGGCCGGCATATGGCCGCTTTGGACGAAGACCGCGATGATGATGGCGGAATGGCATAGGAGCCCGGCAAAGAGAATATAATATCCAAAGTGATGGAGGGCGTCCTTTTGAAAAAAAAGGTAAGCCAGATAACAGGCCGTGCTCAACAGGTAGAAGGAAATGACGGCGGAGACGAGGTTTTCCATGCCGTCACCGGATCGAAGGCTTGGCGGTTGCCAGCCGAAGGAAAGCGGGTGTCGACCCCGATGGGGGGTCAGGATTTTTGGGAGAAAAGGGCATCGATTTCATAGTCTTTCCCGATCGTTTTTCTGAGGTGCGCGTTGATGCGGACGATATCCTTTTCTTTCACCCACTGGAGGAGATCGCTTCGGATCAGAGCCTCGAAGAGGCCCTTGTGGGCTTCCGGTGCATGTTCGGTTTGAAGCAGCCTGCGCCTTATCTCTCCCAAAAGATGTAGGAAATCCGCATACTCCGGCCCGAATCGATTTTCAAGCTCTTTGCGAAGACTTTTCGCAAAGGCAGGGCTCGTTCCGGAAGTGGAAACGGCGATAATCAGGTCCCCCCGGTGCACGATGGAGGGAAGGATGAAATTGCAGGCCTCCGGCCGGTCGGCGATATTGCACAGCAAATTGCGGCCGAGGGCGTCTTGGCTGAGGGAGGCATTGAGTTTCGCATCGTCCGTGGCGCCGATGACCAGGAACATGCCGTCCAGATCCTCTCTACGGTAAACCCGCCTCCGGAGCCGGATGGTCCCGGATTGGGCCAGGTTAAGGAGGTCGTCGGTGGCCTCGGGGCTGACGACGATGACTTCTGCTTTGCATTCCAGAAGGGTCTTCACCTTCCGGGTACCCACGTCGCCCCCCCCCACCACCAGGCAGGGTTTCCCCTTGACGTCCAAATAGACCGGATAGTACTTCATTTCATTTTCCTGCAAAAAGCCCTTCCCGCCTATTTGGGGGTCCGCTTGGGGCCCAGGTCGAGGGTCATAAGGTCATAGGCCGTCTTCAGCTCTCCGGAATAGGTTTTCCGGCATTGCCTTTCGATGTCGGTCCTGTCGCACTCGGGATAGAGATGGGTCAAAACCAGCCTCGACACGCCGGCTTTCCGGGCAACGTCTCCGGCCAGGGAAGGGGTCATGTGACCCTTGACCTTCAGGTCGTCCGGGAATGCCGATTCGCAGATCAAAAGGTCGGCGCCCTTTGCCAGGTCCACCAGGGCTTCCGTGTAATCCGTGTCTCCGGAATACACCATTGAGACGCCGGAAGGGGTTTCAATCCTGAAACCGACGCTTTCCGGGTTGTGGGCCATGGGCATGGAAAAAACGGTGAAGCCGTTGAAACGCCGGAGGTCCGGTTCGCGGTTGTCCAGTTCCACCAGCTCCAGGAGCCCCTGGGAAAGAACCACCCAGTCACCGTAAACCGACTTCAGTTTCTCGTAAAAGCCGCGGATTCCTTTCCCTCCCACGAGCTTCAGGGGAAATTTCCGCTGGGAGGCATCCGGGTATTTGGTGGCGAAGAGGAAGGGGACGAGGTCGCCGGAGTGGTCCGGGTGAAAGTGGCTCAACAGAAGGTGCGTAATCTCGAAGAGGGTGGTCCCGGCTTCCAGAAGGCGGCGCAGGGTGCCGGGCCCAACATCCAGAAGAAGCCTTTCTTTTCCGATGCTCGCCAGGACCGAGCAGGCGCCTCTTTTCAGCGAGGGGACGCACGTGCCGGAGCCCAGGACAGTGACGCGGATGTCCGGATCTCCTGAGGTCAACGCTTCATTTCCTTTCCCGGGTCTTCTTCATGACAAATGACAGGACGCGTTTGCTGTTTTTCAGATCCGGCCCTCCCTTCAGGGCCGCCGCCGGAATTTCCGCACGTGCCATGCTTTTGTGTCCGCCGGCGGTTCCCATTTGGCCGAAGCTTAGCTTGGCCATTTTTCCCGCGTCTTTCCGGAGGCCGTCGTTCCTGAAGATGACGATGAGCGTGTCTTGCCACAGTCCCGACACGATGCTCCAGGTGATCCTGTCGATTCCCATGAAAAAGTCGGCGACAAGCACGCACACGTCTGGGTTTAGCACCTCGCCCAGATGTGTATAAATCTTGCCTTTTCTCACGCGCTTGTTGACGATGGCTGACTTGAAATAGTTCAGATATTCCATCTTCAGGTAGGCACGTTCGATCTTCTGGGCCAAGGTGATGCTGGCGTGCTTGAAAAGATATTGAAAGGCTCGGAGGTCCTCCGGAAGGGTTTTCCTTTCGAAATTGCTGGTGTCGACCTTGATGGCGTGAAACAGGGCCGTGGCCAGCCGGACGCTGGGTTTGATCTTGGAGGCCCTCAGGTATTCCGTGAGGATGCTGGCCGTTGCACCGTACTGAGGGCGGATGTCCGAGAAGAGGGCCTTGAAACCCGTGTCCGGATGATGGTCGATGATGACGTCGGGCCTGACCCGGGAAAAGAGCGCGTTGTGGTCGGGCTGGGAGTCCACCAGGACGAAGCGGCTGAAGGCCTCGGGCTTGAGTCGGCCCAGGTGGACAAGGGGGGCTTTCAAGAGGCGGATCATGGCCAGGTTGTCCGGCCGGTCAATGATGTTGATGTGGGAAATCGTCACGCCGGCCACCCGCCGCCAGAGCAGTCTCTTTACGGCCATGGCGCTGGCAATGGCATCCGGATCCGCCGAGATGGCGATGAGGACCTGGTCATTGGGTTGAAACTGCTGATGAAAGCGGAGGAGTCTTTCTTTTGTGGAGAGGGCCATGTGACAACTATTCAGTCGATATCCCGAGGGTGTCGTTTATGAGAGTTGCCCGAAACGTATCATCGCCCTTTTCGAAAAACAACTCTGTTTTCCAGCCTTGACGGTGTGTGCCGGGCTAGGGACGGGCCTTTTCCACGGCATCCTGGACGGCGTTCATGAGGATCACACTGCTGTGGGTGGCACCGGAGACCGCGTCGACACGGGTGGACTGCTGTTCTACGATCCGCGCAGGGATGATCCTCTCAACGGCTTCCCCTTTCCAGGAGGCGAACTGGCGCAAAATTCTTATGGATTGGATGCGCCCCTCCTTGAAGGTGACGCTGACGGCGGCGCTGTTGAGGCCAGAGCGGCTTTCCCCTAAATACACCCCGTCCCTGACCCGGTCGGGCTTAAGGGGCGCACCCGCGGGCCTGGCGATCTGGCATGCATAGCCGATGCAGGAAAAGACGGCGACGAGAACCCACCGATTCCAAAAGCAGATGCAGCGTCTCACCGGCGGCTTTTCCGTTTGTCAAGACCCTGTCTTGGGTGCCTGGAGGAGGATCCGGGCGTCCACGATGCTCACGCCTTTTTCATGGACCAGGACGGGGTTAAGATCCATCTCTTCGATTTCCGGGTAGGACTCGACGATCTCGGACACGGTTAGAAGCAGCTTCCTCAGCGATTTTTTGTCCAGCGGAGGGGACCCTCTGAAGCCGTCCATCAGCGGGGAGGATTTCAATTCGTCGACCATCGACTTGGCGGCGGCAGGTGAGAGGGGGAGGACCCGAAAGGCCACGTCCCTGAGGATTTCCACCAGAATGCCCCCCAGCCCGAACAGGATCACTGGACCGAACTGGTCGTCCGTCTTGGTCCCGACGATCACCTCGAGGCCCGGTTTTGCCATGGGGCTTACGAGGATCCCCCGAATGTCGGCGACGGGGGAGAAGGCCTTGGCGTTTTCCAGGATTTCAGCAAAAGCCTTGCGGATTTGGCCTTCGCCTTCCAGGTTGATGCGCACGCCTCCGGCATCGCTTTTGTGCAAGATGTCCGGGGAGACAATTTTCAAGGCCACCTTGCTTTTGAGCTTTCCGGCGCAAGTGACGGCATCATCGGCTGTTTTGACCAGAGTGTCGGGGTGGACGGGGGCGCCATGCAGCTTCAGAATCCGTTTGGCTTCGTGTTCCAGCAGGGCCTTTCGGCCTTCCTTCAAGGCCGAATCGAGGATGCGCCTGGCTTCCTTCTTCGCCTTTCGACCCCAATCAAGCGTGAAATTCATCCGCTGGGGATACGATTTGAGATAGTTTCCATACTGGGCCAGAACCCCGATGCATTTGCAGGCCACGTCCAGGGAATCATAAACCGGGATGCCGTAATAGCGTAAGAGGTCCAGGGCGTGGGGCTTGGCCGAACTGAAAAGGCTGTGGAGCACGATGGGTTTGTTGTACTTTTTCACCATCTTCCCCATCTGATGAGCCGCATCTTCCTCAATGAGGGACAGGCTCTCTGCGAAACGGATTCCGTATCCGCCGAAAAGGCCCACGATGAGAAGACCCCCGATGTTTTTGTCCTTGAGGAGGATCCGGGCGCAGTGGGCAAAGACTTCGGGATCGGCATCGGTGCCGCCCGCCACGTCCACAGGATTGGGAACCGAGGCGGCTCCCGGAAGGATGGCTCTCAGCTTTTTTTGGGTCTTTTCCTCCAGGGGGGGGATCCGGACTCCGAGGTCTGTCAACAGATCCGAAACGATGGTGGCATGGCCGCCGCCGTCGGCCAGGATGGCCACGCTGTTGTTTTTGATGGGCGGAAGGCTGGAGAGGGTTTCGGCCGCCGGGAAGAGTTCATCCGGATTCTCGATTACGATGACGCCCGCCCGCCCGAAGGCGCTTTTAGCCACTTCGGACATCCCTGCCAAAGCCCCCGTGTGTGAACCTGCGGAGCGCTTCCCGATGGCGGAACGGCCTCCCTTGAGCAGGATTACGGGTTTGGTCGGCGTGGTTTCATAAGCCTGCTGGAGGAACTCCCGACCCTGACGCATCCCCTCCACGTACATCAGGATGGCCCGGGTGTTCGGATCGTCCCGAAAAAATTCCAGGTACTCGTGAAACTTGAGGTCCGTTTCGTTGCCCACTCCCACGTAATAGGAGAATCCTTTCCGGCTTTTCAGCTTGGCTTCGGTGATCAGGGTCAGGGCCATGTTCCCGCTTTGGGTCAGCAAGGCGATGTCCCCCTTGGGGGCGTCTCTCAGGCCGACCAGGTTCAGGTTTTCGTGGAGGTTCATGATCCCGGAGGTGTTGGGCCCGATAAACCGGATACCGTGTTTTTGGGCGGCCGCCCTCACCGCTTCTTCCATCTTTTTTCCTTCGGCACCGATTTCTCCGAAACCCCCGGCGATGATCACGACCCCCCGGACCCCCTTTTTACCGCAGTCCTCCAGCACCGCAGGGACGGTTGGGGCGGGCGTGGTGATAAGGGCGAGCTCCACATCCGCATCGATGGCCGAAACCTTGGGATAGCACCGAAACCCCAGGATAAAAGTCTCCTTGGGGTTCACCGGGAAGATTTTCCCCTGGTAGCCTTCCTTCAGGAGCGTTCGGATCGCCTGAAACCCGCGCTTGGTCTCCACCCGGGAAGCCCCTACCACGGCAACGGATTTGGCCTTTAACACGTGTGCAAGCGACATGATTCCTCCGACTATTTTTTTCGATCCTCGAAGACCTGAAGCGATTCCTGGCGTTCCTTGGTGGACACGCACGCCAGGCAGGCCTCGATCTCGTAGTCCATCAGGGCTTCCATGCTGGTTTCCCCGCGGGCCATCAAAAGCCCTTTCTTGATCAGCTTGATGGAAAAGGCGCTGTTGGCGGCGATCTTCCGGGCCATGTCCCTGGCCTCCTCCATGAGACGGGCCAGGGGTACCGCCTTGTTCACCAGCCCGATCCGTTCGGCTTCTTTTCCGTCGATGGACTCCCCGGTGAATAGGAGTTCCCGGGCTTTTCCCGGACCGATGAGGTCTTGGACCAGACGAAGGGCCCCGCCGGTGACCGACGAGGTGACCTTGGCTTCCGGGGAGCCGATCTGGGCTTCCTCGGCGGCGATACGGATGTCGCAGGCCAATGCCAGCTCGTAGCCCGACCCCAACGCAAACCCGTTGATCGCGGCGATCGTCGGTTTTTCGAACCGGATGATTTTCCGGGAGGTTTCCTGAAGGGCTTCCAGGTAATCCCTGTAGGCTTCGATGCTGCGCGTCTTGGACTCTTTCAGGTCCGCACCCGTGGAAAAGGCCCGCCCTTCCCCGGTGACGATGAGGGCCTTGACTTGAGGATCGTTCCGGGCATCCTCCATGGCGGCCTGGAAATCCAGCCACAGTTGCTTGTTCATCGCGTTGAGAACTTTGGGCCGGTTGAGGCGGAGAACGGCGATGCCGCCTTCTTTTTCGTAAAGGATGCATTCAAATTCCATGAAACGTTCCTCCTTGAAGCTTGGCGGTGGAAAAAAAGCGGCTTTTTTTAAAACAGAAGTTATTTTATTACAGCAGCCGGAGATGCATCTGTCAAGTCAAGGGGCAGATGTTCCGGATGGGAGGCGATGGGGTTGTTCTGGCATCCGTAAAAAAAGCCGCTCCCCTTTCAGCAAGGTCGCGGCTTTTGTCCTCCGGTGTGGTGGCGATGCAGGGATTTGAACCCCGGACACTGCGGATATGAGCCGCATGCTCTGACCACCTGAGCTACATCGCCACGAAAGGAAACGGCTTTTACCAAAAGCTTTCGGGTGGCGTCAAGTCCAAAGCGTCATTTCATTTCCCGGGATCCACCCACGGTCACAGTGTATTCTTCCAGGTCCCGGGGGAGGTTTCCGAAAACGGCCATGAAGGCCCCGGTCTTGCGGGGCTGGATCCGGGCTGAGACGGCATCGGCAGCAGGCTTCCGGGCGAGCTGGGCGTCAATGGCCTCCATGCCCATCTTGACGAGATCGGTTTCCGGGATCAGGTTGCCGCAATAAACCGTTTTGCTCTCCAGGATCTGCCGATCCTTCTTGATGAGATTGGCGGTGACCCGAATCTCGCCCCTGGCCTGTTCGTAGTCGTTCATCACCTTCCCGGATACCACCAGGCGTTTCCCGTGTTCCGGGCTCGTGATGAAGTGGCCATCCACGTTCAGGATGCGGATTCGAAGGTTTCCCGGGTCCTGCACGCGACTCTTGAAAAGGTCGGTCAGAAAGGTGAGAGACAGGTGGGGGGTGGAGATGCCCATCCGGTCTTTCACCCAGAAAGCGCCATAGCCGGCCCCTCCGGCAAGCGCCAGGATCAGAAGCACGATGAGGGCGGTCCTTGCACCCCTGGGCTTCCCGGGGAGCGAGAAGGTTTCCGGGGGCATCTGGGCTTCAGAGGGAAGTTCGCGGTCGGATTCAAAAACCCGGGGTTCTTCTTCCCGGTGCACTTCAACCGCTCGTTTTGGGCGGCCTTTTGTTTCTTTTTCTTCCACGGCGCCGGGATACCGGCTTTCCGTCTCCAGGGGTTCTTCGGCGTCGATTTTGAACTCGGGTTCCGGGGTTTCTTCCTTTTCAGGTGTTGCCGCGGGGGCCGCCGCTTCGGCCGGAGCCTCTTCCGGGTACTCGGTCAAATCCAGTTCGTCTACGACACCGGTTTCCTCAAGGTCCTCGGGCTCTGTCTCCCGCTCCGGGGCCTCGACTTTCGTTTCCTCAGGGAAGGTGTCGTCCAGGATCTCGACGTCAAATTCGATGGGCGGTTCCTCGGGTTCTTCTTTAAGGAGAATTTCAGGTTCCGCATCCGGCTTTTTTCCTGGTTTCGGTTCCCGCTCGGTCTTGAGGATCTCTTCGAGATCGCTGAGGTCGAATTCGATCTTTCCGGCTCCGGTTGTGCCCTGGGGTGCCGATAGGTTCTCGTCGATTTCGAAGTCGTCCCCCAGGACGAATTCCAGGTCGTCCTGTCCGGGTTCGGATGCCGGTTTTTGCTCCGTCGGCCTTTCCGGTTCCAGTTCGAAGTCGATTCCATCGTCCGTCTTATCTGGGGTGCCGGATACGGGCAGATCGGAGAGCTCGGAAAGATCGAATTCTTCGGCGTCGAAGAGCGTTTCTTTTTCCGGATCCGGTGCTTTGGGACCTGGGCTTCTTTCTTCCGAAGGAGCCCTTTTCTGGCCCGCGTCGGAGGGATCTTGCGGCGTATCGAGGGTTAAGTCCCGGAGAATTTCATCAAGCTCGTCTTCTTCGGTGGATTTGGCCTCTTGAGGAGGAAAGACCGTAAAGACATGCTTGCAGCTGGAACATTGAACCTTCGAACCGCCGCTTTCCAGCGCCGTTTCATCCAGGGTAAAACGATCGTTGCATTTTTCGCAAGTGACGATCATCTTGAGTCTCCCCGTGCTAAGTATTTAGACGATAGATCTCCGGAAGGGCGCGGTAGTTTTCATCGTGGTCCAGCCCGTAACCCACCAAAAACCCGTTTTCGACCTTATGGCAGGTGTAGTCCGGTTGGATGTCGACCCTGCGGCGCTCCCGCTTGTCGAGAAGCACGCAGGTCCTAATCGATTTAGGCCCCAGCTTCTTTAAGTAATCGATGAGAAAGGCCATTGTCAAGCCTGTATCCACGATGTCTTCGACAATCAGCACGTCCATATTCCGGATGTCCAGATCCAGGTGTTTTTTTAAGATCAGCTGCTCCGAAGAATGGGTCTTGGCTCCATAGCTTTCGATCTGGACGAAGTCGATGCGAACCGGAAGGGTCAACTCCCGGATTAAATCCGACAGAAAGACGAAGGCCCCCTTGAGCACCGCGATCAAGACCAGGTTCCGGTTTTGGTAATCGCTGGAAATGCGGGCCGCAAGGGCGGCGACGCTTTCTTGAATCCGGCCTTTCGTTAAGACGGGGATCAGTTCCGGCATGGATCGGTCTTTATCAGCCGCGTCGAGAGGTTGGGGCTAAATTCCGGTTTTGGCCAATGCTTCCACCAGTTTTTTCTGCTGGGGGGTGAATTTTTTCGGGGTGCCGACCCAAATGGTGACATACAGGTCCCCTTTGCCGCTTCCCTTCATGTGGGGAAGCCCGTGACCGGCCAGGCGCATGCGGGTCTTGTGCCGTGTTCCCGACGGGATGGTGAGGTTGAGCGACGTTCCCTCCAGGGTGGGAACGGAAAGATTGGTTCCCAGAAGAGATTCGCTGAGCTTGATCTCCCGGTTCATGTTGAGGTCGAACCCGTCGGCGGAAAATACCGGGTCCTCCAGCACCTTGGACTGGATGTACAGGTCTCCCTGGGGGCCTCCAAAGGGGCTTGCCCCTCCTTTTCCCGCAAGCCTGACCTTCTTTCCGTGGATCAGGCCCTTGGGGATCTTAACCGTCAGGTTCCGGGTTTCCCCCCCATGGTGGAAGGAGACGCGTTTGGTGATCCCGGCAGCCACTTCCTGGAGGGTCAGCGGAAGTTCATAGACCAGATCCTGTCCTTTGACCTGTCTTTCCTGCGGGTGTCCATGAAAATCGAAAGGTGTCCCCGATCCGAAGGAAAAGCGAACACCGTCCCCCTTTCCGCGGGAAAAGGAGGCTCCTCCCAGCCCGAATTCCCTCAGGATGTCGCTGAAGTCGAATCCCCTGAAAATATCTTCTTGGGAAAAACGCTGCTGGAATCCGGTGGATCCGAAGGTGTCGTACTGCTTCCGCTTCTCGTCGTCACTGAGAACGGCATAGGCCTCGCTGATCCGCTTGAATTTCTCTTCCGCGGACTTGTCCCCTTTGGCGTGGTCAGGGTGGTATTTCATGGCCAGCTTCCTGTAGGCCTTCTTGATTTCCTCTTTAGAGGCGCCTTTGGAAACACCGAGAAGCTGGTAATAGTCTTTTTCCGTCATGATCCGTCGAGTCTTTCTGAAGTTTATCGGCGGCACACAACCGGCCAGCGCCGGGTGTGTCCATCGTGCTTATCTGACGATAATTTAAGGAAAAAAGGACCTTCTGTCAAGGCAGGCGCTCTTTTGGGGAAGGACTGTCAGCCCTCTTGCTCCGCAGGGCGATCATCAGCACTGAAAGCGCGGAAGGCGTCATGCCGTCCACGCGCAGAGCCTGACCGAGGGAGGCCGGCATGACCCTGGAGAGCTTCTGCTTGAGTTCGTTGGAAAGACCGTGGACTTTCATGAAGTCGAAGTTGTCGGGAATTTTCTGGTTTTCCAAATTCTTGAATTTTTCGATTTCCCTGAGCTGGCGCTGGATATACCCTTCATACTTGATCTCAATCTCCACCTGTTTTCGGATTTTTTCAGGGAGGCGCTCCGTTGTCTCGGAAAAAGCCGAGACAACGTCGAAATCCAGTTCGGCCCGTTTCAGGAGCTGGTCCAGGCGGGTTCCGTCCGCCAGTGGAGGCGAGCCCCGGCGTTCCAGATAGGCGTTGACAGCCTTCGAAGGCTTGATCACCGTGGCCTTGGTCCGACGGATTTGTTCGGCAATCTGCCGTTTTCTGTCCCGGATCTCCTTGGCGGCTTCGGCGGGAATCAGGCCCAGCGTGCAGCCGATTTCCACCAGGCGCAGGTCCGCGTTGTCCTCTCTGAGCATCAGGCGGTATTCGGCGCGGGAGGTGAACATGCGGTAAGGCTCCAGGGTTCCCCGGGTTACCAGGTCGTCCACGAGGACCCCCAGGTAGGCCTGGGAACGATCCAGGACAAAAGGCGGCCTTTCTTGAATTTTGGCATGCGGCGTTGATGCCGGCCCACAGCCCCTGGGCGGCGGCTTCCTCGTAGCCCGAGGTGCCGTTGATCTGGCCGGCCAGAAAAAGGCCCCCAACCCGCTTGGTTTCAAGGGTCGGCTTGAGTTGGCTGGGATTCACGTAATCGTATTCGATGGCATAGGCCGGACGGACGATCTGCGCCTCTTCCAGCCCCTTCACGGAATGGACGAGCTCGAGTTGGACCTCCAGGGGAAGGCTGTTTCCCAGGCCCGAGGCGTAAGTTTCGTCGGTATCGAGGCCCTCGGGTTCCAGGATGACCTGATGTTTCTCCCGGTCTGAAAAGCGGACCACCTTATCTTCCAGGGAAGGGCAGTACCGTGCCGAGATACCGTGGATTTTTCCGCCGTAAAGCGCGCTGCGCTTCAGATTGTCGCGCACGATCCGGTGGCTGAAGGGATTGGTATGACCCAGGTAGCTGGGCATCTGGGGCAGGCGGGCCGTGTCCCCGAAAAAGGAGAAGGGGGTGGGAGACGGATCCGGGTCGTTGCGCGTGAAGCAGGAAAAATCGATGCTCGATTTTTTCAGCCGAGGCGGCGTTCCGGTTTTCATTCTTCCCGTGGAAAACCCTAACGACCTGAGGTGGTTCGGGAGAGTGTAGGAGGCGAATTCGCCGGCACGTCCTGCCCTGAAGGAGGCAAATCCGATATGGATAAGGCCGCTTAAAAAGGTTCCGGTGGCCAGAACCACGACCTTGGCCGGGTATTCGAACCCGGTGTGATCCCGAACCCCAAGCACCCGGTTGTTTTCCACAAGGAGTTCTTCCACAAGGGCCTGTCGGATTTCCAGCCCCCTTTGGGCCTCCACCACGCTCTTCATGGCCACATGATAGCGATTCTTGTCGTTCTGGGTGCGGGTGGAATGGACGGCGGGACCTTTCTTGGTGTTTAGGGTGCGATACTGGATGGCGGTCCTGTCCGTGATCTTGGCCATCTCACCTCCCAGGGCGTCGATCTCTTTGACCAATTGCCCTTTGGCCATTCCGCCGATGGAGGGGCTGCAAGGCATGGCGGCCACCTTGTCCAGGTCGATGGCCATCAGGAGTGTGCGGCACCCCATCCGGGCAGAGGCCAGGGCGGCTTCGCATCCGGCGTGTCCGGCTCCCACCACAATGACCTCCCAGTCGTTCATCGAGCTCTCCCTTTTCCGCTTTTCCGTTCTTGCGAATTCATGTATATATTCGCCTCTCCGGCAAATCAAGCGCTTGAGCCCACGGCTTCCCTCTGAGGGAAAAACAGGACGGGGCTTTGTGCCCGGAAAACATCGGATGGAAAAGAGATACCGCGATTTCAACACCTACTTGAGAGGCCGCTTCGGGTGCCGTGTTCAGAAAATCACCCTCGATGGGGGGTTTTCGTGTCCCAACCGGGACGGAACCTTGTCATTTGACGGGTGCATCTTCTGCAACCGGAAAGGGTCAGGGACCGGTGCCCATGAGAGGGGCCTGAGCATCCGGGAGCAGGTTGATCAGGGGAGAAGGAAGCTTTTCCGGCGCTACGGAGCAAAGAAATTCATCGCCTATTTTCAGGCATTTACCAACACGTATGGGACTGTCGAACGGTTGAAGGCCGCCTATGACGAAGCCCTGGCGGCCCAGGATGTGGTGGGGCTTTCCATCGGAACCCGGCCGGACTGCGTGGAAAGCGAAGTGCTCGACCTCCTGCAGGGTTACCTGAAAACCCATCTCCTCTGGGTGGAATACGGTCTCCAATCGTCTGACGACGCCACCCTTGACCGCATCAACCGAGGGCATGATTTCGCCTGTTTCAAAGAGGCCGTCCTCAAGACCCGGGAAAGGGGGATTTCCGTCTGCGCCCATGCCGTTCTCGGGCTTCCCGGAGAGGGCCGATCTCACATGATGCGCACGGCCCGGGATCTGGGCGAATGCAAAGTGGACGGGGTGAAGATCCACCTGCTTTACGTGGTCAAAGGGACGTCACTGGAAAAGCGCTTCGAAAAAGGGGACTATGTCCCGCTGGAACAGGACGTCTATGTGGATCTGGTCTGCGATTTTTTAGAGCGCCTCCCTGCCGATTGCGTGATCCAGCGCCTCACGGGAGACCCTCACCCGGAAGAACTCGTGGCCCCCGACTGGTGCCTGGACAAAGCCGGAACCCTGCGCAGGATTCAAGAGACGCTTAAGGTCAGGGATTCCTGGCAAGGAAAAAAATTTTCACAGACGGAGGCGTGAAGCGACCATGGGATACGATTTTTTTGTCAAGGGGGCCATCATCGGTTTTTCCATTGCCGCGCCGGTGGGCCCCATCGGGGTGCTTTGCATCCGTCGGACTCTGGCCGACGGCCGGGCGGCGGGCTTGGTTTCCGGCCTGGGGGCTGCCACTGCCGATGCCTTTTACGGCTGCATTGCGGGTTTCGGCCTCACGGCCCTCTCAACGCTTTTAATCGACCTTCAGCAATGGCTCCGGTTGGGGGGAGGCCTCTTCCTTTTGTGTTTGGGGGTTCGGACTCTTCTGACGCGGCCCGCCAAACAGGAGGTCTCGTCCGGGGGCATGGGGCTGATCACCGCCTATGCCTCGACGTTTTTTCTGACCCTCACCAATCCCATGACGATCCTTTCCTTTGCGGCCATCTTCGCAGGTCTGGGGATTGTCTCGGCCCAAGGGAACCCTGCCGCTGCCGGGTTCCTGGTAGCCGGGGTCTTTACCGGATCCGCCTTGTGGTGGTTGCTGCTTTCCGGCGGGGTGGGGATTTTTCAGGCCCGGGTCACTCCGGAGGGCCTTTCCTGGGTGAACCGGCTTGCCGGGGGGGTCCTCGTCGCCTTCGGGGTGGTCATCCTAATCGGCGCCGTATCTTGAGGAAGGCGGAAGGGCGTTTGATCCAAACGCGGGAAGCTTTTCCTATTCCCCCAGATAGGCTTTTCTCACCATTTCGTTTGCGGCCAGGTTTTTGGCCGTGTCGCTGAGCACGACCTCGCCGGTCTGCAGGACGTATCCGCGGCTGGCCACCTGCAGGGCGATGCGGGCATTCTGTTCCACCACAAGGATCGTGGTGCCGTCGGCGTGAAGCTTGCGAACCGTATCGAAGATGTTATCCACCAACACCGGAGCCAGTCCCATGGAGGGCTCGTCCAAAAGGAGCAGGACGGGACTGGTCATGAGCGCGCGGCCGATGGCCAGCATCTGCTGTTCCCCGCCGCTGAGGGTTCCGGCCACCTGCCGGGAACGCTCTTTCAGGCGGGGAAAGAGCTCGAAGACGCGGCCCATGTTCGTTTTGGCGGTTTTCGGATCTCGACAGGAAAAGGCCCCCATGTCCAGGTTTTCCATGACGGTGAGCTGTCCGAAAATGCGACGCCCCTCGGGAACCTGGACCACGCCTTTGCTGACGATCTGGTGGGCCTTCAGGCGGGTCAAGTCTTCCCCGTTCAGCCGAACGGCGCCATTTCGCGGGCGGAGGAGTCCGCTGGCGACCTTCAGGGTGGTGCTTTTTCCAGCCCCATTGGCGCCGATCATCGTGACGATCTCCCCCTTTTCGACCGCAAGGGACACGCTCTTGAGAGCATGAATGTTTCCATAATAGGCGTCGATTTTGTCGATTTCCAGCATCGCCATAACGCGCAAGCTCCTTACCCGTGGGTTCCCGTCGCCTCCCGGGCGCTTCCCTTGCCCAGGTAGGCCTCGATAACCTGCGGATCTTTCTGGATCTGGGCGGGGGTTCCCTCTGCGATCTTTCTGCCGTAATCGAGCACCGATACGGTCTCCGAGATCCCCATGACCACCCGCATTTGGTGTTCGATGAGCAAAATGGTGATTCCCAGCTCGTCCCGCAAGTGCTGAATAAACTCCATCATTTCCTGGGTTTCTTTCGGGTTCATTCCGGCGGCGGGTTCGTCTAACAGCAGCAGTTTGGGCCGGGTAGCCAGTGCCCGGGCGATTTCCAGACGCCGCTGGTCTCCGTACGGAAGGTTTTTGGCCAAAAGATCGCCTTTTCCCGCAAGGTTTACGAATTGCAGCAGCTTCAGGGCCTCTCCGGTCGGCCTCTTCCTCCTCTTTTCTGGTCCGCCTGGTACCCAGAACGATACCGAAAAATCCGGCTTTGAGATGGGAGTGGAGATCCAACCAGGATGTTTTCGATGGCCGTCAGATTCGGGAAACAGTCGGATATTCTGGTAGGTCCGGGCGATGCCCAGCCGGACGATCTGATCGGGTGAAAGCCCAACCAGGGAGTGGTCGCCCAGCAGTGATTTCACCCTCTTCGGGCTTGTAAAATCCCGTGATGCAGTTGAACAGGGTGGTCTTTCCGGCCCCGTTGGGTCCGATGACGCTGTGGATGCTGTTTTCTTTGATGGACAGGTCCAGATCGGCGATGGCAACCAGACCGCCGAATTGCTTGGTAAGTCCTCGGGTCGTGAGAATGGCCATCTGTTTTCTCCTAAACGCTTTCCTGTAGCGTTGGCATCAATCGCCTCAGGCTCATCTTCCCTCTCGTGGAGCTCCAGGCGCCGCTTTTCCTCCGGCCAGAGTCCTTCAGGCTTAAGAAGCATCATGGCCACCAGGGCTGCGCCGTAGACCAGGAGACGGTATTCGGCAAATTCCCTAAGGAGTTCAGGCAGACCCACCAGGGCCGCCGCGCCCACAATCACGCCCGGGATGCTTCCCATGCCGCCGACGATGATGAGGCAAATAATATTAATGGAGATCATGACGTTGAAGCTGTGCGGATAGACGGATCCGATTTTGCTGGCAAAGATGGCGCCGCTGAGCGCCGAAAACGCGGCGCCGGTGGCAAAGGCCATCAGCTTGGTGGCCACCAGGTTGATCCCCATGGCCTGCGCCACGTCCTCGTCTTCCCGGACCGCCATCCAGGCCCTGCCGAGCCTGGAATCGCGGAGGCGCCAGGAGATGAATCCGACCAGGAGGCAGCCGGCCAGATGAAATAGTAGATCTGTTGGGGGGAGGAAAAGACATACCCGGAAATGCGTGATATTGGGGATCTTTCCGATGCCCTGGGCGCCCCCGATCCAGGGTCTCAGCCAGTCGGACAGCACCAGGATGCGGATGATTTCCCCGAACCCCAGGGTGGCGATGGCCAGATAATCCCCGCGCATCTTCAAAACCGGCACACCCAGAAGAACGCCGGCAAGGATTCCGGCGATGACGGCAAAGGGCAGCGCAGACCAGAACCCCATGTTGAAAAAGCCCAGCTCCGGGGACGTCAAAATCGCAACGATATACGCGCCCACGGCAAAAAAGGCGACATAACCCAGGTCCAGCAGACCGGCAAAGCCCACGACGATATTGAGGCCCAGGCCCAGGAGGATGTACAACCCGACGATGGTCAACACTTCGCTTAAGAAAAGACCCAAGATCTGAGGCAAGAGGATCAAAAGGACGGCGATGAGCAGCCAGGTTCCGGTTTTCAGCGCACGCTGCCGGCCTGTGGGAAGTGCCGCGATCTTTGTTTTAACGGCGCTTCACCCTTGGGTGCTCCAGAAAAACATAGCGGTACAGATGATCAGGAACATGCCCAGCCCCCCGCCCAGCGTCAGGCCGTTTGCCGCGAACAGATACTCATTGATGCCGGCCAGCGGTCCCCAGATGGAAATGACAGTTCGAAGCAGGTCCTGAAGCACACCCGCCACCGCCACACTGGTCAAACCCGTGATGAGCATCTTTCGCCATACCGTCGGGGCGATGAAGAGAAGAAAGGCGAAAAAACCGCAGGAGAGGCCGGCTAAAAGGAGAAAGGGAATGCCGGCGGCGGGCTCGAAACCGAAGGTCAGTAGACCAAAGAGGGTGGGCGAGGCATTGACGAATACCGCTCTCATTCGGATAGTGGTTCCGATGAGGACCAGGAGGGCGGTTCCCCCTGCCGTCAGGGTCCCGGTGAGAAGCGAGGCGCCGAGAATGGCGCCGGTTCCTTTTCGGGAGACCCTTTTGGCGGAAAGGTAAGCAATGAAGACCCCCACGAGCAACAGCAGGGTATGGCCCATATTGACCGTCTCGTAGAGAATGTCTCTCTTGCTGAAGGCCTCTACCATTCCGACCAGAGAAAGCAGTACGGCGGTCACCGCACCGATTCCACCGAGATTCAAGGCGCTTTTCCATGCAGGCTGACCACGATCCATTTTACAAAGGTTCCTTTTCGGAGGTTACAATCAGGTTATGCTTTCTTCACGGCCAGTCGTTCTCCAAGGATGCCGGTGGGCCTGAAGATCAGCACCAGCACCAGCATGGTAAAGGCGATGGCGTCCTTCAGTTGATAAGGGGCGACGATCCCCAGGCCGTCCAGGAAGAGACTCGGTCCGATGGATTCCACCAGGCCGAGAAAGATGCCTCCCAGCATGGCGCCCGGGATGTTCCCGATCCCGCCTAATACCGCGGCGGTGAAGGCTTTCAATCCGGGGATGAATCCCATGAAAAAATGGACCTGTTTGAACATGATGGCATAAAGGACGCCGGCGGCTCCTGCAGCCGCGCCTCCGATGACAAAGGTCATGGAGATCATCTTGTCCACATCGATTCCCATCAAGGCCGAGGCTTCCTTGTCCTCGGAAACGGCCCGGATGGCTTTTCCGATGCGGGTGCGCATGACAAAGGAATACAGGGCCCACATCAGGAGGATCGCCGCAAGGATGATCACCACCTGAAAGCGCAAAATCCGGATACCCAGGATTGTCCAGTGGCCCTCCAGAATCCTGATCACGGGGTACGCCTGGAAACCGGAACCGTAAAGTCCTCGGAATACATATTGCAGAAAAAAAGAGGCGCCGATGGCGGTGATCAGAGGCACCAGGCGCGGGGCTCCCCGAAGCGGGCGATAGGCCACACGTTCCAGGATAAAAGCGATACCCGTAGAGATGGACATGGCCACGATAAAGAGGACCAGTAGGCTCAGGATGGGATGCGCATCCAAAAAGCCGCTTCGATAGAAAGCCGCCGCCACGAAATAGGCCGTAAAAGGCCCGCTCATGAAGACTTCGCCGTGGGCGAAGTTGATCATCCGCAGGACGCCGTAGACCATGGTATAGCCGGTGGCGATGAGGGCGTAGATGCTTCCCTGGGCCAGACCGAAGATGACGAAGTCGATCCAATGCCTGCCCGAATAAACACCGGAGGAAAGGGTGGCGATGCTCCCCCAGATCGCCAGAAACAAAAACCCCCCGCCGATGAGCCACATGACGATGTCGGTGGGCGTGAACTTCTCACGAAATTTTTGCCCCATGAGGATTAACCGTCCTTATTTAAGATACGTTTTCATGCAGGGTTTGCAGGTCCTGTCGATTTTTTGACGGATACTGCCGCCCCTTTGGATCTGACACTAAAAAAGAGCCCGGTGCTATGAAAGCGCCGGGCTCTCCGTAACTTCAGTGGAAAAACCGGCTTGATGTCGGTTTTACCCCGCAGGAATTCTTACGGCTTCCAGAAGGGGACCTGCGGGTTTTCCAGCTTCTTGATGTTTTCTGCGGTCTGCTGATAAACGGCAATTCGCGGATCCGCGCAGTCGCCGTACTGGTCGCAGTTGATCGTCCCGGTCAACCCTTTGAGCCCCTTGGTGGCATACATGGCGTCGCGGAGGGCTTTCCGACCGATGGTGAGGCTTCCGTCTTTCCCCTTGACGGCGGCCTTCTCGATGCCGGCGAAGATCACCATGGCGGCGTCATAGGCGTGGGCATGGAAGGGTGCCAGGGGTTTTTCCCCGTATTTTTTCTGGTGCTTGTCCAGGAAGGACTTGTAGCCTTCGGCAAAGGCGGAAAAATCCGGGCTGGAGTGGTACATCCCGACGGCGGCCTCTCCGGCGGCTTTGTAAAAGTCGGGGGAGAAGGTGCCGTCCGCGCTCATCAGTTTCGTTTTTTCAAGACCGGTCACTTCCTTGGCCTGCCGGGTGATATGGCCGCCGGAGGCGATGAAGATCGGATAATAGATGAAGTCGGGCTTGGCGGTGGCGATCTTGGTGAGCACCGGCCGCATGTCGGTGTCGGTGGGGGACACGGCCTCCTGGGAGGTAATGGTCCCGCCGAGTTTCTTGAATTCCTCTGCAAAGACGGCCTGGAGCTGCTCCGCATACACGCTGCCGTCATGGATGGTGGCGGCCTTCTTTACCCCCAGCTTCTTGATGGCAAACTGGGCGGCCACGGCGCCCTGAACCTTGTCGTTGTGGCAGGTGCGCAGGTAACCTTCATACTCCGGTCCGCGCTTGGGGTCCGTTAGGTAAGGAGCGGTGTTGGACGGAGAGACGGTGGTGATGCCGGCCTTCCACAGGATGGGAACGCCCGGCTTGGCCGCGCTGGAGCAGTTGGAGCCCACGGCGGCTACGATGGTCGGATCAGAGGCCAGCTTGGTGGCAGCCGCCTGACCGCCTTCCGGGCCGCAGCCCGTGTCCTGCCCGGTCAGCTTGATGGAATGGCCGAGGATCTTGCCGCCCTTGTCCGCGATGGCGATTTCAATTCCCCGTTTGGTATCCTCTCCCAAAGAGGCGTCCGGGCCGGCTACCACGAACCAGTAGGCGATGTGAATGGGTTCTCCCTTTTTAATCTTGACTTCCCCGATGGGATCCGCAGCCTGGGCATTGGAGGCAAAGGCGGCGACGCCGATGACAAACGCCAGAGCAAGGATCATTGCAAAGGTGCGCTTCATAGTATTCTCCTGTTGTTGTAAGGTGTTGATGGATACCTTAAAAAATGAAACGAAAGACGGTTAACTTCCTGGCGCATCACCTCCTTTGGTTAAGAGCCGGTACAAAGCTGATTCTCTTTAATAAAAGGAATCGGGGTTGTCAAGGAATGAAATGAGCCTCGATGTTCAAGATTTTCGAGTCATACGAGGCCTTTCTCGACCACGGGGCGGTTTTCCAAAACCCGGGTGGGATCGAAAATGGAAAGATCCAATGCGGGGATAATCCCCAGGATCTTTTCCGCCAAAAAGCGCCCCACCGCAGGGGCCTGCTGGAGGCCGTGGCCGGAAAACCCGTTGGCCAAGAAGAAGCCTTTCGTTTCCGGCCATTCTCCCAGCAGGGCGTTTCCATCCAGGGTGTTGACCGCATACAACCCGGCCCAACCCCGTGTTAGCCTGAGACGATCGAACTTTGGGACAAAGCCGGCCAATTCTGGCCACAGAAGGTCGAAAAACCGCTTTTCATCCCAGGAAAAATCGAATCCTCTCGGGTCCTCGGGCATGGATTTGCCCAGGACAAGGGCGGCTTTGCCTTCCGAACGGAAATACAGACCGGAGGGCAGAACGGTGAGGGGCAGGGGCGTTTCCGGCTTGACTGCCGTGTCCAGGACGAACACCTGCCGCTTGACGGGAACTACCGGCAGCCGGACGCCGGCGGTGTCGGCGATTTCCGATGCCCAGGCCCCGGCGCAGTTGACGACGGTGTTGGCGGTCACGCGTTGTCCGTCTCCGGTTTCAAGGCCCAGAACCCGCCTCTTTTCGACCCGGATCCTTTTGACCTCCGCGGCAAAGTATTGGGCTCCCAGGGACCTGGCCTTCGCCCGGTACCCCATGAGTAGGGCGTAGGCGTCGATGTGACCGTCGTCATAACCGAAGGTGCCCCCTTCCAATCCAGAGAGGTCATACAGCGGAAAACGGGTTCGAATTTCCTCGGAGGACCACCATTTGACCCGGCATCCCAATTCCTGCTGAAGGGCCAGCGCCCGGGAGGCTGCCTGAAAACCGGTCTTGTCCGCCAAAAAGAGGTTTCCCTCTTTGCGGAAATAGGGTTTTGGCGCAGTGTCGCCCACGGCCATTTCTTCGGCAAACCGGTCCAGGACTTGAATGGCGTACTGGGATATCCGGATGTTTTCCGGCAGGGAGAACTGCACGCGGATGTTGGCAAGACTCAGGGTGCTGGAGGCCCGGGTGTAGGCGGGGTCCCTTTCGAATACCGCTAGCCTGAAGTCGGGCTCATACCGCATGAGGTAATACGCTACGGCACTTCCGATGACCCCGCCGCCGATGACGGCAGCGTCAAAGACCGGATTGTCCATGTTCGCTCCTTGCCGAAAGAGGTTTTTTTCCGGGCCTATAACGGTTTCAAGGGCCCGCTGTCAATCCGACAATTGACCGCATGCCCGCGTCTCTTGGTCGCCGCCCGGGCCCGCCACGCCCTTGTGATCCGGGAATGTTTTTGCAATTTTTTTGAGCGCAGTCTGCCGCCGGGTGTTGATTTTGAATTTGATTTCCGGGGCGTCGGGTTTTAAATAGAAAAGAGGCCAAACAGGAGCAGTTCGGCGGGAAAGGAAAAAAGTGGATTCCAGTTCACCCCCATGGATTTTGGAAAAAGAGAGCCTTTATCTTCTCCGCGAGGCCCTCGACGCCCTTGAGGCAGGGTTTTCGAAACTGCCCCTATAGGCCGGACCTCCCGTGGATTACACGGCCATGTCCGAAACCCTCCTGGAAGTCGCCCGGCGCCTCAGGGACAATTACCCGTATTTCCATCCCCTTTATGCCGGGCAGATGATCAAACCGCCCCATCCCGTGGCGAGAATCGCCTATGCGCTGGCGACCTGGATCAATCCCAACAACCACTCGCTGGACGGAGGGCGCGCCAGTTCGCACATGGAAAAAGAAGCCGTCGCGGAGCTTGCGTCCATGATGGGTTGGAAGAGGCATCTCGGGCACCTTTGCAGCGGCGGCACCATGGCCAACCTGGAGGCCCTCTGGGTGGCGGCTCGGATTCGTCCCGGAGCCATGGTGTTGGCTTCTGAGCAGGCCCACTACACCCATAAGCGGATCAGCGCCGTCCTGGGACTCGAATTCGAAAGTATTCCCTGCGATTGTGGGGGACGAATGGATGCAAACGCGCTAAAGCGGCGTCTGGATCAGAGAGATGTCGGCACGGTGGTAGCCACCCTTGGAAGCACCGCTGCCGGCTCCGTGGATCCGCTTCCGGAACTCCTGAGCCTGAGAGAGGCGTACGACTTCCGGCTCCACGCCGATGCGGCCTACGGCGGCTATTTTCGCTTGGCCGCCAACCTATCGGAAAGGACCCGTGAGGCGTTTGAACGGCTCCCGGAAGTGGACTCCATCGTGATCGACCCCCACAAACACGGTCTCCAGCCTTACGGCTGCGGGTGCGTTCTTTTCAAAGATCCTTCCGTAGGCCGTTTCTACAAGCACGACTCTCCATACACGTATTTCAGCTCCGACGAGCTGCACCTCGGCGAGATCAGCCTGGAATGTTCCCGGGCCGGCGCCGCCGCGGCGGGGTTGTGGGCTACCCAGAATATGCTCCCCCTCGTCCGGGGGGGCGTGTTTGCGCGGAGCCTGGAAAGGGGGCGTCTGGCCGCCCTGGCGCTGTATGAAAAGCTTTGCGCTGATTCGCGTTTTATGACGGCCTTCGAACCGGAACTGGATATCGTGGTGTGGGCCGTGCGCGCCCGATGTGCGACCCGGGCTTCGGAAGTCGCCCGGCGGATCTTCGCCGAAGCCGCCAAACGCGACCTGCATCTGGCGCTGGCCGATTTGCCCACGGCGTTTTTTGATCTTGATTCGGCGAAAATGGAACCCGACCGGGATACCCTGACCTGTCTTCGCTCGGTTCTGATGAAGCCCGAACACCGGGAGTGGGTCGAGGTCATCTGGGGCCTTCTGGATCAGGCGGCTAATGCCGCCATGGATTGACCACGAGGCCCTAAATGAAAACTTCCGGCAGAATCTCTGCTGGAAGCCTTTTTTGTCAAATTTTGTCACAATCCGGACTGCTCTTACATAGAGCGAGTTTGGTGCGCATAGCCGATCATATTGTATTCGACATTCCTGCCCTTTGGTGAAGTTTTTTAGGCGAGCGATGATAGCCGCTATACGTAACAAATTCTATTTTTTCTATTAATATTAATTGGTTATAACTGCTTATAGATCTTCTCATTTGCTCTTGTCAAGCTTCAATTTATTCCTTCTAAAGGATGACTCGTTCCCTGGAAGACCTTTCTGTGACGGTTTTCATCCCCCGGAACATGATGCTGTATCTTCTCCATGGCCTTGAAGTAGTCTCTTTGCACCTTCAGGTTGGACACCCTGCAATAGCGCTGCGTGGTGGTAATGCAGCTGTGGCCCAGAAGATCCTGGATAGTGACCAAGTCGGCTTCTGCATTGAGAAGCTGCGTGGCCATGGTATGCCGCAGCTGGTGGCATGAGACCGGGATACCGCTTTTTGCGGCATAATGCTCCATGCGCTTTTGAACACCCCGTACCGATATCGGCTTGCCTTTATAGGTTCCCTTGTCGACCAGAAAGATACGTTTCGGTCTTCCCGAAGGGCGCGCTTTAAGATACGCTTCCAATGCACGGCTGGCATCGGTGCTGATGTATACCATGCGGGCTTTGCCCCCTTTGCCGTTTTGAACCACAAGGCGCCGTCGTTCTAGGTCGACGGCGCCGAGGCTTAATCCGACCACTTCCTCAACCCGCAGCCCGCAGCGCAGCATCAACATGAATATCGCCCGATCCCTCCGGTTTGTGATCTTATCGAATAAACGCCCTACTTCTTTATGATTCAGATGTCGAGGAAGCGGCTTGGGGAGACGAAGCGCATAACCCGACTTGCAGGGGTTTTCGATATGGATCCTCTCCTCGTGACGCAGGTAGTCATAAAACCGGCGGATGCTGTTCAAATGGCAATTGATGGTCTTGGGGCAACAGCGCCGATCCAGAAGATGGTCGATATAGGCGAGCACATGTTTTGGGCCGGCGCTTTCGATGGGCACGTTGAGCCACACCACAAAGTGCTTGAGCGTGTTGATATAGTTTTTAACGGTGTTTGAAGAAAAATTTCTTCTTTTCAAAAACCGTCTATAGTTGACAATCGAGTCGCTGATACCCATCGGCTTGCCCTTTTTCAATTTTCTCCATGGCTCTAAAATACTCTTCTTCCCGAGTGGCGTCTGTCAGTCGGGCATAGATGCGCGTCACTTCTATGGAGGCGTGTCCCAGAAGCTGCTGCAGGCACTCCAGGCGCATGCCGGCATTCAGCAGATCCGTGGCAAAGGTGTGTCGCAGACAATGAAGCGTATAGCCTTTGTCTGAGAGGCCGGCTTTGGCCAAAACAGATCGGAACTGCTCAAGGACCGCGGTATATCCCAGGCCGCCTTTGAGGCCGTAAAACAGATACGACTTCTGATCATTGCGCTTTTTCAGCCAACTCGACAAAGCCTGGGCCGCATCGTCACAAAGGTAGACCACTCTGCCGACACTGTTTTTTTCACCCTTGTAGATTTTAACGACCCGCTCGATTAAATCTACGTCATTTACCCGTAAGCTCAACAGCTCACCGATTCTCATTCCGGTTCGCAGCAGCAATAAAAACAAGGCCCGTTCCCGGGTTTTGTCCATCACTGAAAAAAGCCGATAGACATCCGCCGGCGGTATGGCCCGCGGCAACGACTGCGGAACCCGGATACGGATCCTTCTTTCATGCAATTCCGAGCGAATGATCTTTCTGTCCGATAAATATCGGAAAAAGGCATAAAGCCCCTGCAAACGCATGTGGATCGTTCTTGGCGAAAGACCCCGGTCTTGCTCGTGCTCTACAAAGGCTTCCAGATCCCGGCGCGTTACCATCTCTAGAACGGCCCGTTCCGCGATTTTGTAAAAAAAGCAAAAAAATCACCAGACCACTCGATACGCAGCAGATCGTTTTCGGCTTACAGTTGCGCCGGTATAGGTGCCGTAAGTACTCAACAACGCGATCAAACTCAGGGATATTGCAGCGCCCTATCCTCGCGATCACACGCTCCAGCGCCAAACGCCGAAAAGAAAGCTGCCGTTGATATTGGATCAGTCCATCTAAAAAAGAGGCGGGAGTTAAACGATAAAATGCAACCTGATCCTCCGCAGATCGGTCGATGGATCCCGGATCAAGTTCATCGAAAGGATTCGATGGAAAGTTGCCAACATAACGGTTGGGATTGACCGGTAATGTTCCCGTGTGAGCCATGGCTGCCTCCTTTTTTCCATTTTAATAGAAAAAACAGAGACATATTGACTCGCAACCCCTTAGCGGTCAACCGCCGTTTTGTTACGTATAGATAGCCGGAGTGCTCGGTTTTATTTGTGCTTCCAAAACCACAATGTCTGGACGATACGCTTCCCCGCCCATTATTCAATCACCTGCATGCGAACGATGTTCCTCAGCTTTGCCCCGAAGACTTCATCCTCGATATGGTTTATCCCATAGACGCGAATTTTTAACCCGCTGGTGCCGCCCGATCGAACCACGCCCGAATCGGCCTCAATAAGGATCTTCTACCTATAATTTCCTGGTAATAGGCATTCCCCCTCAATTGATTGTAAATCTATTTCTATTAAGTGTTCCGAAAAGGGATTATAATTGTTGTTAGTTATAGTAATTATTGGTTTGATTTAATCCATTTTCTTCGTCATATTATATATAGCTTGACACAGCGACCTTAAATTTCTATAAAACTTCCAAAAAGAACAGAAATGCGTAAGTCGGTTGAGCTGTTCAACCCTAAAGGCTATCAGTTAGTTCGCTGAGGAATAGCATCAGCCTGACCTACTATGCTGTGTTGAAAATGGAAGGAGGTAGTCATGAAAATCGGTAAAACCTGTCTGATCTTTGTCGCTCTTCTTACACTGTTGATGCCTTTGTCCGTATCGGCAGATCCTTTAACGCTGTATGCCGCAGGAAGCTTGAAATCGGCCCTCGGCGATGTGGCGGTTGCTTACGAAAAAACCTATAACACAAAGATAAGCACAAAGTTCGGTCCAAGCGGGCTTTTGAGAAAGGCCATTGAAGGCGGGGAAAAACCCGATGTTTTCGCTTCTGCGAATATGGCGCACCCGATGATGCTTGCTGATAACGGATGGGGAAGTCCGGTAGCGCTATTCACCCGCAACAAGCTTTGCGCAGTGGCGCAGCCTGATGTAAAGGTAACGACTAACAATCTGTTGGCCTCCTTGATGGACGCAAACGTCCGGGTGGGAACATCGACACCGAAAGCAGACCCCAGCGGAGACTATGCCTGGGAGCTCTTTAAAAAGGCGGACAAAATCATGACGGGGAGCTTTGAAACGCTTTCCGGCAAGGCACTTCAGCTCACCGGAGGGCCGAACAGTGCAAAAGCTCCCCAAGGACGCAACCAATACGGGTGGGTCATGGGAGAGAAGAAGGCTGATGTCTTCCTTACCTACTGCACGAATGCCGTACTGGCTCAGAAGGAAGTACCGAACCTTCAGATTGTTAAGATACCTGAAGAGCTTTCCGTGGGCGCTGATTATGGCCTCTTGGTCAGGAAGGATGCATCGAATGAGGCATGGCGGCTTGCGATGTATATTCTGTCACCCGAGGGGCAAAAAATCCTCAGGAGTTATGGGTTCGAGGCGACAGCGATTCAGGAAGGAAAATGAGCCTCACAGAATTCCGCCTGTATAAATACTATCTATTGTTTTTAACAAAATGACAATAAACATTCTGTTATCTAATAAACATACCTATATCGGATTAGAACTCAGTAGTGTCCGGTTAAAATTTTCAAAAAGTCTGTAACGTATTAAAGTTCTTTGACAATTTGAACAAAATAGGCGAAATCGATTTGAAATTGATTTGAGCGAACTGGTAATCCTTCTGATTCAAATGTCCCATCAGGAGGATTGCCCACATGAATCAAGGATCCACCATTTTTTCCCAAATCATGGATTTCTTGCCGCTCCACCAATTTCGCCAATGCGTCAATCGCTACAATGGAAATCACCGTGTCCGTTCATTCAGCTGCCTGGACCAGTTCCTGTGCATGGCCTTTGCCCAGCTGACTTATCGGGAGAGTCTGCGGGATATTGAATGTTGTCTGCGGGCACTCCAGAAGAAGCTCTACCACATGGGCATCCGAGGCAAGATCGCGCGGAGCACTCTGGCCGATGCCAATGAGAAGCGGGACTGGCGGATCTACGCGGATTTTGCCCAGATATTGATCCATGAGGCAAAGGCCCTTTACGCCAATGAAGACTTCGGTCTGCAACTCAAAGAAACGGTTTATGCCCTGGATGCCACCATCATCGATTTGTGTCTTTCGGTCTTTCCATGGGCAAAGTTTCGAAAGACCAAAGCCGGCATCAAGATGCACACCCTCTTGGACCTCAGGGGCAGTATCCCTTCCTTCATCCGGATTACGCCTGCGAAGACCCACGAAGTCCGCATCCTCGATGAACTCGTGACGGAGATCGGCGCCATCTACGTCATGGATCGCGGGTACCTGGATTTTGGACGGCTTTATGAACTGCATCAATCGTCTTGCTTTTTCGTGGTGCGTGCCAGATCCAATACCAAGCTTCGACGCCGGTATTCGGCGCCTGTGGACCGATCTCTCGGATTGCGGTGTGATCAGGTGGTCACCCCTTCAACCTTTAATGCCCATAAAGACTATCCGGAAAAGCTTCGTCTGGTGAAATTCTATGATTCTGAAAACAAACAGCATCTAAGGCTGTTGACAAACCAGTTTACGCTGCCGGCATTGACCATTGCCAATTTGTACCGCCTGAGATGGCAGGTTGAGCTGTTTTTCAAATGGATCAAGGAGCATCTCCGTATCAAGGCGTTTTATGGCACCTCCGAAAATGCCGTAAAAACCCAAATCTGGATTGCGGTGGGAGTGTATACGCTGATTGCCATCCTTAAAAAACGCCTTAAAATCGAGTGGAGCCTCTACACAATTTTACAAATTCTAAGCTTGACTCTTTTTGAGAAAATGCCCATCCAGCAAGCGTTTACAGAGATCCAATACAAAAATGAAATTGCTAGCCCCTATATCCAATTGAAATTATTCGAAAGTTAACCGGACACTACTGATTAGAACTATATAAAATATGGTGTTTGGAGGAACCACCATTCCGAATTCGTTCTGCTGTTCTAATGAAGGAGCATCTGAGGAAATTCCGATGAGTCGATTCCTGACAACGAAAGAGGTTGCTCAATTTTTGAAAATCAACGAGAAGATGGTCTACAGTCTTGTTTCCAAAAAGGGGCTGCCTGCCACCAAAGCTACCGGAAAGTGGTTGTTTCCTCGAAATTTAGTGGAGCAGTGGGTCGAGGTCAATACCATTAATTATCCCTCAAGCGCAGATACCCCGTCGGTCTCCTGGCGGCGGTCCCCAAAATTTGGACAATGTGTTAAGCTTTGAATCAGCCCTTTCAAGGAGGATCTGATATGAGCAAAAAGCGTCGACAACACAGTGCCCAATTCAAGGCCAAGGTCGCTTTGGCCGCGTTGCAGAATGAAGAGACCACCGCTCAACTGGCTGTTCGTTTCGGTGTCCATCCGACGATGATCACCGCCTGGAAAAGACAGCTGTTTGAAAGCGCCCCTGAGCTTTTCGATAAGAACCATCAGTCGAAAAAGGAGATAGAAGGCCGGGTCGATGAACTTTACCGTCAAATCGGCCAGCTGAAAGTGGAAAACGATTTTTTAGCACGAAAGCTCGGCTCATGAGCCAAAAGCAGCGCAAGCAGATGATCGATCCTGGGCATCGCGAGCTGAGCATTTCCCGGCAGTGTCATTTTTTGGATATCAGTCGTTCGTCCTTCTACTATACGCCGAAGCCGATGAAGCCTGAAGATTTAGAGCTGATGCGGCTTATCGATGAACAATACCTGAAAACGCCTTTTTACGGCAGTCGTGGCATGGCCCGGCATTTCCGGCGGCAGGGCCGGAAGGTCAACCGCAAACGGATCCAGCGGCTGATGCGTCTGATGGGTATTGAGGCGGTGTATCCCAAGCCGCGAACGAGTCGGCCGCATCCGGAGCACCACGTTTACCCCTATCTTCTCAGAAACCTGACCATTGACCGTCCGAACCAGGTGTGGGCGGCCGATATCACCTACGTTCCCATGGCGCGCGGGTTTATGTACCTGGTGGCCGTCATGGACTGGCACAGCCGAAAAATCCTTTCCTGGCGTCTTTCCAATACCCTGGATTCGGATTTCTGTATTCAGGCCCTTCAGGAGGCCCTCAGCCGCCATGGTAGGCCTGAAATCTTCAACACCGACCAAGGCTCCCAGTTTACCAGTAATCGTTTCACTCAAGTGCTCAAAGATCACGACATCGCAATCAGCATGGACGGTCGGGGCCAGTGCCGGGATAACGTCTTCATCGAGCGGTTCTGGTGGACTCTCAAGCACCATTACCTGTACCTGCATTCCTTCCACAGCGGTTCCGAGCTGCGACAGGGGTTGACTCAATGGATCCGGTTTTACAACCAGGAGCGGGGTCACGCCACCCTTGACGACCGTACCCCGGATGAGGTTTATTATGACCTGCCTCTTCCGCTTTCTGAGGCTGCCTGATGCCTTTTATAAAAAACCGATTCAGAGCTTATCGCACCCATCAGGCTGTCCAAACATTGGGGTCCACCGGCCCTGCGCAGTGTTGATCATCGCCGGTAGCAACGATCTGCTGCTGGATAAAGTGATTTCTCTTTACAATACGCGCTTTTCCGGAAAAATCGCCGTCTTCGGCAATCTGGGTAGTATGGGAGGATTGCAGGCTTTGCGGCAGAATTACTGCCACATCGCTTCCAGCCATCTGCTCCAGAAAAATGGAACCGACTACAACTTTGAATATGCCAGCCAGGAATTTGACCATATGCCGGCGATCGTAAACTTTTGCAGACGGGAGCAGGGCATTCTAGTGAAGAAAGGCAATCCCCAAAAAATAAATTCGGTTTCTGACTTCAGCCGACGCGGTATCCGTATCGTCAATCGGCCTTTAGGAACAGGCACGCGGCTGCTGCTGGACCAGGAACTGAAGAAGGCCAGCACCCAAGGGGATAAAATCGACGGATATCATACCGAAGTCCCCCGCCACCTGGATGTCGGGCTTGAGATACTGGCCAGCCAGGCGGATGCTGGCCTCGGTATCCATGCTGTTGCCGGTCTGCTGCATCTCGATTTTGTGCCGCTGCGATGGGAGCGCTATGATCTGATGATCTATAAAGAACGGTTTTTCGACACCAGCGTGCAGCAGTTTTTAGGGCTTTTGTACGAAGATCCGTTTATCAGGATCGCAGAATCTTTAAAGGGCTATGATATCGGTATTTGTGGTCGGATACTTTTCCCCGAAAGTGATGTGAAAACAGAGAACAAACAAAACGAACAAAGGAGGTAGAAAAGTATGAGAAGAGCGATTTTAGCGCTAGTCTGTTTGACGGTAGCGGTGTATTTTGTGCCGATAAGTGCTTCGGCTCAAGAAAAGGTCCTGCTGATGGCAACGACTACCAGCACGGACAATACAGGGCTACTGGACTACCTGATGCCGAAGTTCAAAGAGGCCACAGGAATCGAGGTGAAGTGGACGGCTACCGGCACCGGTAAGGCTCTCAAACTCGGTGAGAACTGCGATGTTGACATTCTAATGGTTCATGCGCCCTCTGCTGAGAAAAAGTTTGTAAGCGACGGATTCGGCACAGATCGCCGGGAGATCATGTACAATGACTTTGTAATTATCGGACCTGAAGATGATACTGCCAGCATCAAGGGAAAATCCATTAAAGAAGCCCTGCAGGTCATCAAGGCTAGGCAGGCGGTCTTTGTCAGCCGAGGGGATAACTCGGGAACCCATAAGACAGAGCTTTCCCTATGGAACGCGGCGGATTTGCCGGTTCCGGAAAAGGAGCAGTGGTATGTTCAGACCGGCCAAGGTATGCTGGCCACCATCAATGTTGCTGCGGAACGAAGCGGATACACCATGACGGACCGGGGCACCTACATCAAATACGAAGCGAATCTGAAAGGGAATCCACCGCTTAAGATTCTGATCGAAGGAGACGCGGTGCTCCTGAACCAGTACAGCGTGATCGCCATAAACAAAAAGCACTGCTCCAAAGCGAAATACGATATAGCCATGAAGTTTATCGAGTGGATCACAAGTTCGGAGGCCCAGAAGCAGATAAAGGAGTTTAAGGTTCTGGGCAAGCAATTGTTTACGCCGAATGCAAAGATGTAAAACAATTAACAATTTTTTTATTAAACCGGCGATAAAATGCCTTAGCGTTTGTCATTCCGGAGAAATCCGGAACCTAGTAAAATGCCTGGATACCGAACCAAGTCTGGCATAACGGAAGTTGCCTTTTTAGTCGCCAGGTTAATAATATTAACCGATCGATCAAGCGGCTGCAGTGAATGGTGATGCTCGATAATAAACCATCTTCACTGCAGTCGCCCTTTTTAGTTACCCAATGACGCCATGAATTTTCTCTTAGAAGGATTCGTCAAAGCTTTTGAACTGCTGCTGAGCGGCAACGCCGAAACTTATTCCGCCATCTTGGCCACAGTAAAGGTATCCAGCTATTCCATCGGGTGCAGTCTGGTCATGGGGATACCGATTGGATTCTGTCTCGGCTATTTCGACTTTAAATTTAAAAAATCGGTTAGAACGATTGTCGATACTCTAATGGCGCTGCCGACAGTGTTTATCGGTTTGCTTGTCTATGCATTCCTGACTCGTCGCGGTCCTCTGGGAGAAGTTGGGCTGCTGTTCACTCTACCGGGAATTGCCATCGGACAGACAATTCTGGCACTGCCCATCATCATCGGCCTGAGCGCAACGGCGGTTGAAAGTATGGATCGGAAGCTTCGAATCACGATCATGTCCATGGGAGCCAATAGGCGACAGCTTTTTTTAAGTAGCTTGTGGGAATCCCGGCACGGTATTTTAGCCGGAGCAATCGCCGCCTACGGGCGCGTGATGACAGAAGTGGGAATTTCCATGATGGTCGGGGGCAACATCAAATGGCATACGCGTACCATTACTACCGCCATCGCATTGGAAACCAACAAAGGGCAATTCGGCATGGGAGTGGCCCTCGGTCTTGTGCTTTTGGCCATTGCCTTTTGCGTGAATATTTCAGTGTCCTTTTTGCGCCGTAGGTAATAACAGTGGACTCGCCCATCTATGAAATCCGTTCCCTGAAGCATTTCTATGCCGGAAAGACGGTCCTGGAAATCGAGCGTCTGGATATTGAGCCGGCTTCTATTGTCGGACTCATCGGTCCCAACGGCAGCGGAAAGAGCACACTTCTCAAACTACTGGGCTTGATTGAAAGACCCACCCAGGGAGTGATCCGTTTTAACGGCCGCCCAGTCGAACCGTTTTCAGACGAAGCCCGATTCTTGATTACTCTGCTCCCGCAGGAGCCGTTTTTAATGAAACGTAGCGTATTTAACAACCTGGCTTACGGTCTCAAATTGAGAAATACCAATGGAGACATAATTGATCGCGTCCATGAAGCGATGTCAATGGTCGGTTTGTCGGGTGAAAATTTTTCCAAACGATCCTGGTATGCGCTCTCAGGAGGCGAGGCCCAGCGGGTGGCGCTTGCCGCCAGACTGGCACTAAGGCCCAAAGTCTTGTTGATGGATGAACCAACTGCCAGCGTCGATGCCGCCAGTGTGCAACTCATCAAGGAGGCATCACTCCGAGCACGTGAGGAATTAGGAACCACGCTTGTTGTTGCCAGCCATGATTGGCAGTGGCTTTATGAAATCTGCGACGAGGTCCTTCATCTATTCAAAGGCAGGATTTTTGGAACCGGCCGTGAGACAATCATCTTTGGACCCTGGCAGAAATTGGAATCGGGGAAATGGGGAAAAATCCTATCCGACAAGCAGCGGTTGTATGTGCCCGTTCCGCCGGATCCAGAGGCTGCAGCCGTCATCGATGTATTGTCCGTTGGTGAAGACGAGGTTACCTTTTCAGGTAAGAATGTCGGATTGCATGGCACCGTTTCACGGCTGAGCCTAGAACGAAAAACGGGCCGAATATTCGCTACGATACTCGTCGGAGATCTTCCATTTACTTTGGGGTTAACATCTCAGCAGAGTATGACGCAAGCCATATTTCCAGGAAAGACACTTTATATTCGCTATCGACTTGATCATATTAAATGGATTTAATGGATGAAAGTATACTTTGGTTTGGACGAAACGGATACGCCTGATGCACCATACGGCACTGGTAAGCTTGTCAGATAGTTTCAGAGCGTCTTGCCGTTAATTGATATACGTAAAGTATTTAATACCGTACCATTTAGGCTCCCAAAAATAATTTTACTCGCTGGAGCGCGTTCACCTTTTGGGTGCTAAAGTTGAACCGTTATAAAGATTATAATCAGGATATAGTTCCTTGGCGCACTTAGGGCACACGCTGTGGCTGAATTCGGTACCCGCATGATCCCTGATATAGTTTTCAATGGATGTCCAAGAACCGTCATCATCACGGATATCTTTGCAGTTTGCACATATTGGAAGCACAGTTCCCAGTGTTTTGAAAATGAATTTTTCGTTTGCCCGAATGCGCTGGCTTAGCATTCGAAGCAGTTCCAACGCCATTGCCGGTGTTCTCTCTAACTCTTTCCGTAGATCGAGCTGTTCTAGACATAAAACATGAGCCTCTTTTAGAGCCACAACACTTGCCGAACGCGCCATTTCATCAATAAGAGCCATTTCCCCAAAATAAGAATAAGGACCGAAAAGCCCGAGTATTTTTTCATTGGGTCCAAGACGATCCTTCACCACCTGAACAAAACCTTTTTGCACGATAAAAAGTCGGTGGTCTTGATCGCCTTCCGAGATGATGACATCTCCACCCTGAAATGTTAGTTGATTGGCTTTTCTGGCAATGAATTCAATATCTTTCTCTCTCATCTGGGAAAAGAGGGATACCCTGGACATGAATTCCACTTTTTGCATTTCTTTATTCATCTCATTTAGTACTACAACGTTAAGTTTAAGAATCATCAAAGATGATCGTGTTGCAGACAGGGCATATCCCCGTGTACAGCATCAGCCATTTCTGGATCCAGCGGCGGACAGCCGGCAAGGTCAATCCAGAAGTTTTTTTTATTGCCCATTTTTTCGAGCATCAAAAACGCATAGGCCACGGTGACCAAGGTGACATGGTGATGCCAACCTTGCCAGGAGCGGCCTTCAAAGTGATCCAGGCCCAATTCACCTTTCATCTCCTCATAGTCTTGCTCGATACGGAAGCGTCCCTTGGCTTTGCGGACCAATCCTCGAAAAGGGGTTCGATGGAAAGGGAGACTGGAGAGCCAGAATTTCCAGGGTTCTTTATCTCCATCCGGCCATTCAATGAGAAGCTCTTCTCTGGGAACCTGCATTGTTCTTCCCTGGACGAGGCCATTGGCCATCCAGACGAGGACTCGGGCAAATCGAGACGAAAGCGGGCCCTTGGTGCCCTCCCTCCATGTAATCGGTTTCCAGCACTTCGAGGGAAGGGCCTTGGCGATCTGCACAAGGCTGCGGCTCGGGGGAAGATCCTCCCGGTAAAGGCGCTTTCGGGGTTTACCGTTTTGCCTTATGAGGGGCTTTTCAGGGTGCGGATCCTGTGTCCAGGCTGTCAGGTCGCCGCTTACCTGAACGACATAATCCAGCTCCCGGCGTCTCAAGCCTTGACGGAATTCATAGGCATCCCCGTAGGCCGAATCCGCCAATACCAGGCGCCCCTTCAAACCCCATCCCCTGACTTCATCAATCAGATCCAGGGCCAATTCGGTTTTGGTTTTGAAAACCACATCCTCAGGAATTCCGGCCTTTTTCCTCCGAACGGGATCCTCAATCCATGGCTTCGGGAGATAGAGCGCCCAATTCAACGGCGTACTCGATTCCTCCGTCCCAAGATCCAACGAAACCGCAACTTGACAGTTGGCCGTCTTCCCCAAAGCCCCACAATATTGCCTCGTCACCCCTACGGAATGCTTCCCCTGCTTGGGAAAAGACACCTCATCAATCAGCCAATAGACCTCGGGAACAAATTCCTTTTCCACTTTCCTGGCCAAAGAGGCGCGTACCGCACCGGAAGGCCACGGACTTTGGTTCACAAACTGCTGCAGGGCCTGCACATCCCCATCCGGAAGACGGCTCGCCATGGGCTCGATGGACTTCCGATCCCCATCCATCAGGAGACCTCGAATGTATTCTTCCGCATGCCGCCCCCGATCCTTACGACCCATGGGAATCACCACATCCGCCAAAAAGGCCCCCAACTTCAACCGAAATCGCTCTATCTCTCGGGATTTCATGCCGAGAAGAACTATCAAGTAAAAATGGCATTGTCAAGATAAACTTAACGTTGTAGTGTTAGGAGCTAAATTAAATTTTTAAGGCGTTTTGATGGTCAGCGATTATCCAGAATTTTCCGGACAGTTTGAGACAGTCTTTTTAGTTCGAGGGGCTTATAAGCAAGAGCCTTGATTCCCAGTTCTTTGGCTTTTTCCTCAGAGATCCTTTCGCTGTAGCCCGTACAAAGGATTATCGGGATATCCGGTCGAACCTTTAGTAATTCTTGAGCCAGCCGGTCTCCAGTCATCTTTGGCATCGACATATCGGTAATGACAAGATCGAATTGATCCGGCTTGTTCCGAAACATTTCCAGGGCGTCCAGTGCACTTGTCGTGCTCTTCACCCGGTAGCCAAGCTTCTCTAATAGCTCATGATTCAATTTGACCATTAATTCTTCATCGTCCACAAACAAGACGCGTTCGGAACCCTTTGGAACGGCCTCATCAGATACTGCCGCCACAGCCGGAGCCTCTTGGGTTACGGGAAAAAAGACCTCGAAAGTAGTTCCTTTACCCAGTTCGCTCTTTACTGCAATATGGCCATTGTGGGCCTTGACGATCCCGTGGACCACCGCCAAACCCAATCCGGAGCCCTTTCCGAATTCCTTTGTGGTAAAATAAGGATCAAAGATCCGATTGATGTCCTTGGGCGAAATTCCACTGCCCGTATCCCTGACCATGAGCTTGACATAGGGACCCCCGTAAATTTTCTGCTTGTCCTTTTCCGATTCGACATTCATTAAGGAGACCTCCACCATACCACTTCCTAGTATCGAATCCCTGGCATTGGTACAAAGATTGATCAGAATCTGGTTGAGCTGGGTGGCATCGCCCATAATCGCATGGATACCCTTGTCGATGTTCAGCCGGATTTCGATATTAGAAGGAATCGAAGCCCTCAGTAAGCGAAGCGTATCCTTAACCACAGAATCGATCTGAATGGGTTGCTTAATAACCTGGGTCTTTCGGCTGAATGCCAATAGCTGCTGAACCACATCCTTGGCCCGCAAACAGGTAGAACGAATTTCATTCAATTTCTCGTATCCGGGATTCCATTCCGGGATATCGTAAATCGCCAACTCCGCATTGCCCAAAATGATGGCGAGCATATTATTAAAATCATGCGCAATGCCTCCGGCCAAGGTTCCAATGGCTTCCATCTTCTGGGATTGCTGGAGCTGGGATTCCATTTGCTTTTGTTTGGTGATATCTCGCAAATTAATGACACTTGCAGTCAGCTTTCCCTCCTGATCCTTCAACAAGGATCCGCTGATGCTGATCGGGATGATGTCTCCACCTTTTTTATATCGGCGCGTTTCAACACCGGAGAAACTTTCTCCTGACTTCGTGGTCTTTTCGATTAGCATCCTGGTTTCAGGCCAGTTTTCTTCAGGTACAAAATGATCCATTTTCTTTCCTACGCACTCTTCATAGGTCCACCCGAATACCTGTTCAAATGCAGGGTTCAAGTAGATTACTTTTCCTTCCATGTCATAAACTATGACCGGATCCGGGTTTGACTCCAGAACCATCCTGAACTTTTTTTCGCTCTCTTTGAGCAACTTTTCTGCTCTCATGCGTTCAGTAATATCGCGTGAAACACCAATAATTCCCACCATCTCACCCGAAGAGCTCCTGATTGCTCTGACACGGTTCTCCATCCAGACGGTGGAACCGTCTTTATGATAATATTCGACCTCTACCGTTGCAAAACGATCAGGATCAACAGCATCCTCCTTATCACGTCGTAGTTCCTTCAGGAACGATTCCTGAACCTTCTTGATGGATTGAGGGGTAATCATTTCCTGCAATTTCTGGCGGTACCGTTCCTCTGGGGTAAAACCGAGAATTTTTTCAATGGAAGAACTCACAAAGGTGGTGTTGAAATTCATATCCAGCGTCCAGAGGATGTCAGCAATATTTTCAGCGAGAAACCTGAACTTTTCCTCGTTTTTCCGGAGCGCTTTCTCGGCTTTTTTCCGTCCCGAAATCTCCAGAGTTAGCTCTTCATTTCTTTTCCGCAGGGCTTCCGCTTGGCTTGTTATCTGGTCCAGCATCTTGGCGTTTTGGAGGGCAATGACCGCTTGATTCGCAAAAAGCGTCAGAAGGTCCAGATCCTCCTTGCCGAATCGACCCGGAATTTCATTGTCCAGTACATGAATGACGCCTATTACGTCATTCTCCCACAGCAGGGGGGCGCTCATGACGGATCGAAACGGGCGATCTTCATCAAAGACATGGGCCCGCATGTTCCATGCGTCGTAATCGGCGATGATAATCGGCTTCCCGGTCTGCGCCACAGTGCCGGCAGCCCCTTCTCCGTATTTCAGGACCGTCCCCGTGAAGTCGCGCGGGGTATTGTAGCTGACAACGCAGCGCACTTCCCCTTTTTGGGAGTCGCACAGATACATTCCGCCGCCAGTGCCCTCCAAGAGACAGGTCGCGCTTTCGACGATCTTCTGCAAGATCTGGGGGGCTGCATGGGGTTTCGTCACTTCGACGGATATCTCGTGAAGGGCCAGAAATTGTGCCGCACGCTTTTGAAGCGCTGCTTCCGCCGATTTCCGCTCCGTAATATCACAGCCTACCCCCACTACAACATCTAAATCCTTGTAAATCATTGGGGTAATGGTCAGCTCTAGGATCTTAATTTTGCCGTTGACAAAATATTCTGTTTCCACAGTCCCGCCCGTTTCCCAGGCCGACACGTTGATTTTCTCTTGCGCGGCCTTCCCCCCTGTGGGGGAGAAATCAAAAACCGTCATTTTTAATAGTTCTTGTTTGGACTTTTCCACCAGAGCCAGAAAGGCTGTGTTGGCATCCAGGTAGCGTCCTTTTCTATCGATGATGGCAATGGGGTTGAGGTTTCGCTCGAACAGGGTTCGATAACGGTTCTCGCTCTCTTGAAGGGTTGCCTCGGCCTGTTTGAGGTAGGTAATATCTGTATGGGTGCCGAACATCCATAGGGGCTTGCCATCATCCGTCCAGGAAATAACCTTTCCTCGATCCAGAACCCAAACCCAATGGCCGTTTTTATGCCTCATGCGGCATTCACAGTCGTAATAGCCCAGTTCCCCGTTGAAATGCCTTTGAAGCATTTCATCGCTCGCCTTAAGGTCGTCAGGGTGGGCGTATTGTTGCCATGTTTCGATGGACACAGGAGACAGCTCTTCCAGTTTAAGGCCGATAATCTCGGCCCAGCGCTCATTGAAGATGGTTTCCCCTGTTTGAACGTTCCACTCCCAAGTTCCAGCATTCGTCCCTTCCAAGATGTTGGCCTGCCGTTCATTTTGCGTCCGTAAAGCCTCTTCTGATCGCTTACGCTCGGTGATGTCCTCGTGATTGCCGATCATGTACTCGGCATTCCCGTTTTCATCCCGTTCCACAACTTTTGCACGGGTGCGGATCCACCGATACTCACCGCTCTTGGTTCTGAGGCGAAATTCGTTTTCATAGATGTCCGGTTTGGTCTCCAGATAGTTCCGGGCGACGGCAAGCGCTTTCTCGCGATCGTCAGGATGGAGGAGATCCGCCCAGGCGTCATAACCGGCCGGAAATTCGCCCGGCGCATAGCCGAGCATCGCATAATACCGGGGGCTGAAAAAGAGCTGACCCGTCTTGAAATTCCAAGACCAGATCCCGTCGGTGGTGGCATCTAATGTTTGCTGAAGCTCCCTTTCGCTTCTGAGAAGAGCATCCTCCGCCTGTTTATTTTTGGTAATATCGTTGTAGGTTACAACAACCCCATATCCCTCAAGGCGGAGCGGAGCAGCGGTGACGTTTATCCAGGTTATCTGACCATCGGGTTTCACGATTCCCATCTCGCAGCCGGTAACCAAACGATTCTCTTTCAGGGCTGTAACGCTTGCCCACTCTTCAGAGGGCATATCGGTACCATCCTTGCGGATGATCCGCCATTCCCGCCCGGCGATCTCTCTTTTTTTATGCTCCTCCTTATCTATCCCCAACAGCTTCTCGGATGTCGAGTTCGCTTCGATAATGTTCCCATGAGAGTCTGATACAGTGATGCCGTGAGGAAAGGAATCGAAGAACGTCCTGTATTTCATAGCCTCAGCTTGAAGCAGTTTGTTTTGATGCTCTAATTCCGACAACCGCTTCTTGAGTTCTTTTTCCGTGGTTTTTACAGGCATGGCTCCTACCTATCTTGTTGAGAATATATTAATCTCGAAGTCTTGCATCATACTTGAATTGTGAATGATTCAAATGCGACCCGAACAACTGGAGATGCCCTCTCCAACAATCAGAGGTTATTTCGAGAGATGAATTCGCGACAGGAAAAATTAAGAGCAGGAACAACTGATTATTTTATGAAAATATCAGCTTGTAGAAAATATTGCAACACGGCCTAGAGTTGCATTTTAAAAAAACCGAAGAATCCTTGCCAATACAGACAACATTTCGATATCATTCGATTTATGAAGCTTTTGAACGATATTCTTCTAAATATCAAATCGGGTTGGGGATGTCAAAATTATTGCCCAGTCAGAGTCCGGAAATGAAAAAAAGGTGGGGCTTGATGCAGACTCCGATTGAATGCCTGCAATGCCTATCCGCAATCACATGTCGGTTTGGACTGATTCGTTGTTGCAGATGGAGCAAGCGGGCATGAAGGGGCAGAAGGCTTTGACAGAAAGTGGGTGCCGATCATTCTATCTGCGACTTCTTTTATTTGTTGAGCGGGTTGATCTTTGACGAATTGTCCTATGATTGCCGCCGCTTTCAGTTTCTTGGGATCAATATTTTCATTTTTCGCCAATGAAACGATGGTCTCCAGGCAAGGAATACAGCCGGCTGCAACGGAGGAACCGATTGCAACTAGCAGCTGCGTTTCTGTATCCAATCCTGTTGCAAAAAGATTCATATCCTCCCCCTTTCTGAATTCCTCTGATTACGGTTTAACCGCCTCGATCTCTGCAGAGGCGATATAACGCTCCAGGCTCCTTTCCGGAAGCCAACTGTGAATCAACTCTTCACTTTGCGGACGAATACGAATTTGAATGTGATGAAACCCGATTTGCCCAAGCATAGTTTCCAAAGTTTCAATACGTGCTGCACCAGCAACGCATCCGGTTATCAACTCTGCTTGTTCTTTTAGCGTATCTGGAAGTTCACGAATTGCCACCACATCCGATATCGCTAACCGACCGCCGGAACGGAGCACACGGAAAGCTTCACGAAAGACCCGCTCTTTTTCGGGTGACAGATTGATAACGCAGTTGGATATGATAACGTCCACACTGTTGTCTGCCACCGGCAGATGTTCGATTTCACCAAGACGGAACTCAACATTAGTGCTTTCCGTTTTAAGGGCATTTCCTCGTGCTTTGGCAAGCATCTCCGGAGTCATGTCGACGCCGATGACCCGCCCTTTGGGTCCTACCGCCTTTGAAACAAGAAAGCAGTCGAAACCAGCACCACATCCCAAATCCAACACGATTTCACCCGCATTAAGTCTTGCAAGGGCCGAAGGGTTGCCACATCCCAAGCCCAGATAGGCCTCATCGAAAACACTTTTTAGGTCTTCTTTGGAATATCCAACGCTTTCGGCGTTTACATCTTCCACCCGGTTATCTCGAGAGCAACAGTCTAGTGATGATGATTTGCATCCGCACGCCCCGGCACTGGTGGCTATCTTTCCGTACCGTTCCTGAACCATTTTTCGAATCCCATCGGGTTGGATCGTTTTCATTATAAGCCCCCTTTGTTTTATTATTCGATAACTATCGATTACTTTCCTCAAAAAAAATGATCTAAAATGAAAAAAACCGCTTCAGCTCCGCTACAATCGCTGGGTCCACCCAGCAAGCAATTCTCTGTCCCTGTCGTTCTGTTCGGATCAGGCCGACTCTTCGTTCAACATATATCAAACATTAAAACAAATCAAGGCAACTGTCAAGGAAAAATTGGACTAAAACCGCATCTTGTTGAAAATAGCCCTCGGACCGGGATCAGCTTATTAAAACCGAGTCTTCCTTGCCATCCAGAGCAGTATTATAATCAAAGGTAAAACAGAGGGTTATAATTGGCATTTCTTGATTTTTAGGGGAACTTTAATTTTCATGAGGTAAGTTTTAGTGCCGGTTGTGTTGATCAAGCATAAGCCAGTCGACCCTTGGGCTGAGGGATGGGCCTGCCAATTTCCTTGGCAGTTTCAATCCACTCTTCGATAATTTTTTCGGCATTGCTGAGAGCCTCTTGGTAGGTCTTGCCGTCGGCCATACATCCTGGAAGTTCAGGAACCTCGGCCACATATGCATTGTCCTCGGCACTCCAAAAAATGATTATTTCATATCTCTTGCCCATGGTCACTCTCCTATACGAATTTGATAGTTCAGGATTATATCCCTGACCTGTTTAACTTGGTACGGTTTCCCTTTACTGTCCTTTGGCTGTAGGTTGATTATTTCATCAACGCCATCCTTGGTAAAAATGTGATGATCACCTTTGACACGCTCCCTAAAACCCAGCCGTTTGAGCAAGGCGCATAAAGTTTCGAATGGGACGTTCGCGTCTGATCGGCGCATCAAGATATGCTCGTATAGCTTTTCAATTTTGCCCATGTTCGGATCTTATCATTTATTCACGAATGTTAAAAGCCTCTATTCATCTTCCGAGCACTTGCCAAAAGGGATAATATTCTGAATTTATTGAATTTGTGGAGATTGGGATAGATATGATACACTTATAACAGGCTTCTGTTTTTATTGTCAATTTTTTTCACCCCCAACCCAAAAAGGAGGACATCATGCAAGCTGACAAAAGGAATCCACCAGTTTATCGAGTATCAAAAGGCGAACTCGGGGAAAAAATACGGTCAAGAATTATCGGCTGTATTTGGCCAAATTCGGTGACTGGATAGGGGACCGGGAACTCGAAAGCATCACCTCGGACGAGATCCTGGCCTATCTGACCGAAAAAACCGAGGGACAAAAACAATCCACCAAGCGCTTCAGATACACCCTCCTGAAAACCTTTTTCAATTTCATCAAAAACACCATTGACCCTTCCCTGATCAATCCCTGTGATTCTCCGGTTCTGAAAAAGACCTTCCGACTTGCCAAAGGGAGGCAGTGGGTCATATTGGACAAAGATGTCATCGATGAGATCATCTTCAAGCCCAGGAATCGTCTCATGCTGGAGCTGATGGCAAGAGGCGGGATGCGGATCGGAGAGGTGCTGAAGCTCCGGGTCATGGATGTGGATGACCAGAAACTGTTCATCCAGAATCCCAAAAGCGGCCGTCAATCCGAGGTGGTCTTCATCCCTAAAAAGGTATCGGATCGATTAAAGGATTACATTCGCTCCAAAGGTTTCGATCCGGAGCAGAGGGTATTTCAGATCGGATATACCGCAGCCAGGGAAATCGTGAAAAAGGCAGGCCGGCGTATCGGAGTCGAGATGAACCCCCACGATTTGAGGCGTCATGCAGCCACCTATGCTTCCCGTTCAGGTGCTCCTCTGGAGATCGTCAGCAAGGTGATCCTGAGGCATGCCAACCTCTCCACGACTCAACGTTATTTGGGAAAGGTCAGCGATGTGGAGGCCATCCGGTGGATTGAAAATATTCACGGATAGCACAAAACCGGGGCATCAGAAATAGATGCCCCGGCCTCAAATTGGATTTATTTTTTCTTCCCCAACCGATAGCCGGCTAAGCACGGTGAGCGGCGTATTCGTCCAACAATCTGCGAATCATTTTTTGATACTGAGTATTGTGTTTTTTTGCTTCGGTTTTAAAAAAATCTATACTCGTTTTGCTGAGCGCTATTGTAACCTTAACCGTTTCGTCTTTCAAAGCCAGCTCCTCGGGTGAAGGGAGAAAATCGGCAATGACTTTCACCTTCCCCATGGGCTCATCCGTATATTTTATTTTTCCTTTCATATATCTCCTTGCCTTTCCTCCAATATCCAGCCCCAAAGATCCTGATTTTGTTATTCCTAAAGGTGAATCTTACGGTCAAAATCCCGCCGGAGACGCTCCCGAGGCAATAGTATCGTTTCTCATCGGCACTGTGTTCCAAATCTTCAAGGATGACACGCTGAGGGTCCAGAAACGCAAGCTGTGACAAAGCAAATGAGACACCGTGTTTTTTTTGATTCAGATGATCCTTTTCGGAATCCCACTCGAAATCAGCTCGGTTTTCCATTAACTTTCTATACAAGAGATCAAAAAATATGTCAATATAATTATATGGCTAATTATATGGCGCTTGTCAGGACTGAGGCGCCTTGAAAACCGAGGAATCCTTGCCAAACCGCACAACATTCCGAGATCATTCGATTTATGGAGCTTGTAATCGATATTCCTCTTAATATCAGGTTGGGAATGGAAATGTCAAAATTATCGCCCGATCAGAATCTAGAAGCGAAAAGAGAAAGTCGGATTTAATCCAGACCCCTCTTTTTTCTACGCCGGCGTCCCATCCTACAATGTAGCTCAATTCAATCCAACTTTTGGGCCATAAATTCAGAAACGGGGGGGGGGACAAATCAGCGGGTCGACTTCATAGACCTTCTGAATCAGGCGAGATCTCCTTTTAAAACTCGATCCCCTTCTGCCCCGCGACGCCATTGGCAAAGCAGTGTTTCAAATTTTTCATCTCTGTAACGATGTCGGCCACTTTAAAAATCGACCCAGGTACGTTTCGTCCCGTCAAGACGAGATGTACCCCCTGGGGCTTCTTGTTGATCACTGTCAAAGCTTCTTCGACCTTGAGCAGCCCAAAATCGATCGCCACATTAATTTCATCTAGGACAATGAGCTTGTAAGCGCTGCTCTCCATGGCTCGCTCGAACGCCCTTAGCCCTTCCAGGGCCATATAGATGTCCAACTGTTCGCAAGTTCGCGATTGAACGAAACCAGGGCGGCCTGCCTGAATGACATCAATCCGGAGGTTGGAATCGAGCAGGGCCTTTATTTCACCGATTTCTTTTTGACCCTTCATAAATTGAACGATGAGTACTCGCATGCCGTGCCCCGCGGCGCGAAGTGCAAGCCCGAAGGCGGCCGTAGTCTTGCCCTTGCCGTGCCCCGTATAAACGATGATCAGACCACGGCTTTTTCGATTGGAACTCCCCATTGAAAAGGCATTCCGTCTCTGTTCATTGAAACAATTCAGGTGAATGGGAGCCGATTTTCCACCAATTCAAGGTCAAAAGTCAAGCACGAGCGCGAATGATGTTTCCCATAACCAATTCACATCTTCCTGCGCTTCGTCTTCTTCTGCCCCGTGTTCACACAAAATCTGTTGTCAATATGCCGTAGATGCTGGACCCCGTTGGCATCACCGCTACCTTGCCTATATCCATTCCTCGGCTTGATCTCCGTTTCATTGAATGTGCACTAATGGTCGTAGTTTTCTATGAAGATGGTGTATTCATTATGGTGATTTTTTCTAAATAGCACCACTGGCCCAGAAAGACTTATGCCAGAAGTCTCCGGTTTATCATGATCGTAAGTAGCACAATATATGGTATCAAAGGTTTTTATATGTTGCCGCTTCCGTTGATATGTTGGAGTAATCTGCTATTCAAATGTCAGGCTCTCAACAATCGATGCAATTTTTTCTGGGTTTCGTCCGGTATTGATAACAAGATAGACACATTTTTTATCTCTGTATGAAGATACGACCAGCGATGTCAATTTAATATAATCGTAATATGTCCATTTGATATCTGTCCTATATGCGCGTGAGCCACAATTCAAAGTTATTTCCTTATTGGCTATAACCTCAGCATCAGAACCTATGCCTTGAAGATATTCCATATACCATTTTGGTCCAAAATCCTCTAATTTGATCTTATCCGGAATGGCAATTACAGATGCTTCAAAATTTGCCTCGTTTGGTGTTTTCATTCTCATGATCTGCCATTTTGAAGTGGTACTAAGTTTTTTACTTCCAACAGGATACTCAAACCTAAATTTTGGAGATTTAGCTCGCCGGAATATACCGTCCTTTGCTATACCCTCTTCTCTGGAGAACCAGACAAAACCATCTGAAAAAGAAGTGGACACGCTTTTTACCAATTGATCAAGTCTTTCGGCTTCTCTCGTATTTGCTGGCAACGACTCAGAAGATACAACCGCAGGAAATATATATTTCTTCGTTAATTCAAGCGGAAGAGAAGTTTTCCCGACGGGTAAGCCACCGGTAAATACCACAACCATATTCATCTCCGTTGCCACCATAATATACTGACCACTAGAGCCGATAGCAGAATAATTGCCGTCATCATCCACCCACCATTGATACCCGTATTGCTGAGCTGGTTTAGCTTCAATATGTCCACGCGTTGATTTTTCTACCCAAGAACTCGATACAAGTTGCTTCTTCTCCCACCTTCCCTTATTGAGGTAAAGCCATCCAATTTTGGCCATGTCATGGGGTTTTAACCACATCCGACCATATCCAACATCAATACCCTGCGGGCTTTTTTCCCAATCAATTTCTGAAATACCAAGGGGAGTGAATAGATTCTTTTCAGCAAATTCTCTGGTTTTCATTTTCGTTGTAGTGTTGATGATTACCGATAAAAGATGTGATAAGCCGTTGCAGTACTCGTATTTACTACCTGGAGGACGGACCATCGGTAGATTAAGGACATGTTGCCCCCAATCACCGCTGCGCCTCATTTCGAATAATCCTTTCCAATTGTAATGATGAGAGTCCCTGCAATCTAAACCAGAGGCCATAATCAACAAGTGCTCAAGTGTAATTGACCTTTTATTGTCACCTAAGCTATCAATTATATTATGCGGTAATAATTCAACAATAGGTTGATCGACACTTTTTATATACCCTCTATCAATCGCTATGCCTATCAGGATCGACATAATACTCTTTGTACAGGAACGAATGATGTGTCTCTGGCCTTTTGAAAATGGGTAAAAGTAGGCATCAAGAACCATGTAACCATTGCGGATTATTGATATGCTATCTATGTTGTAACCTTTCATTTTTATCTCTTCAATCATATTGGCAAGCACTTGAGATTGCATGCCCTGTTCCTCAGGAGTGGAGGTCTGCCACCCATTTGCGGGGTAAGTGTTAACGGCTGCGGGCGAGAGTGAATAGGAAAATGTAGTAATCAAAAAAGCAAGAAGGGTGTAAAATAAAATGTACCATTTATCTTGAATCAAATTCATGGTTCCCCCTTGGGCAAATATTAGACGATTGCAGATACATGGAGATAATCACTGGTTTCATCAAATTACTGATACCACATATTGTGGGCGATGGAAATACTGCTAAACTGGAGACTTCGCTATTAAGTCTTAAAACTGAAAGATACTGATTAGGAATGTCATAACCGAGGGCTAATAGCCGCTAGATGCACTTTTGGTTCTCTGATATTATTGGAGCAATCGAAGGTCTTCTATGACTTTGAATCATTTCCTTTATATGGTTTAAATCGTGGAATCCAGCGAGGTACGGATCTTCGATACTGTTCATACTTTTTTCCAAATGTATTTTCCAAATGAGTTTCCTCCATGAGAACATGCACATGGAAAATGCCAAACATGACAATGGTATAAATGAAAGTACCTTTAAATTGAAATAGCAACGTCTCTCCTGCTAATACGAGCGTTCCAGCTATGTACAAGGGATTTCTTACAAATTTGTATAGTCCAGTTACCACAAGTTCTTTGGTTGGCGTGAAAGGTATTGGCGTTCCCTTTGCATAAATTACAAAATTGCCTGAACACCAAATATAAGCAACAACCCCCAAGGCAATAAGCAGCAAGCCGACATGCTGAAATACACCATTGTTCCACTCAATATCATGACCAGGTGCTGACAGGATTTCATATGGTATCCAGATAATAAAAATTGGAACCAATAAAAATAGAAAAATCATGGTGCCAAGTAAAGATAAAATAGTTTCAGAAGTGCTCGTCTTCATTTTCTGCAATCGTTATTCCCCAGATCTGGAAAACTGTGAACATTCTCGGGTAATGGCTGAAATATGCTGATTTATTTGAGTCGGCTGGCATTTGCGGGTTTAGTGGTTATTTCCACATCACAAGTGATGAAGTGTGCTTATCGAATCGTTCGGAACAGTGCCCACCCAGAGAAAATCGCTAAAACTGGCCATATCACGAGAAGGTCGGCCCGAATGTTCGCTTCGGGAGTGCTGAAGTGGACCAGCCACTCCCAGAATGCATATAACCCCCATGCGAAGGACACGGTGAGCAGGGGGCGAGGATGATGGACAATGCCCAACGCCTTAGATCGCAGAACCAAGTATGCTGCGAAAAATACCAAGGCCACCGCCAAGATATTGAGCGGTTTTGCAACAAACAAATCAGAAAGAAATTTCAAAACGGCTCTCGTTTTTGTTCCACAACACCGTGAACATCAGTAGAAGAGTTAAATTTGATTTTCAAAACAGCACATTGCTTGCCATCAAAGACAATATTCCGAGATCAATCGGTTTTTGAAGATTGTAATAGATATCCCGCTAAATGTCAGTGCAGGTTGAGATTTTCAAAACTTTTAAACAGTTGGAACTGAAAAATAGAAGATGACAGAGAAAATTATTTTTCTGGCGCTTTTTTTGATAGAAATACAAACGGGATCGCTAAAGGGCCGATAAGAGCTCCCATAATTGCCCAAAAGGAGGTACTCAATCCTCTTTTATTTGCGATGGACCAAAGGAGAAAAGCGAAGAATATGCTTATGATAATTCCAATTATCAGACCCATCCTAATTTCCGCTCCTATTGGCTGTTTTTAGTAAGGCCAATTTCAATAACTTATAACCGTATCTATCTTGCCAATCCGGCAAGTAATTTTCATTCCTTTAGATTTTACAGTTTAAATACGCCAATCCTCAATTTGGGAGCGCGGATATTTTTATCAAAACGTTCCCATTAAACAGAGACGCCTAGGCCCAGGTTGCGTAGAGCGGTTCGAAAGGCGTTGAAAGGACTGAGAATGGCATCACCAAGTATAATTGCACACCCGAACCAATGAAAAAATGTCGGTTTCTGGCCCAGCTTGAAGATCAAATAGCTCATTAAAATAGTGGCCAGAACCACAGAAAATACAGCGCTTAGAAGATCCACAAAGAATGCGAATGTTCCGATATCGCCCGACTTAAAAAACTCAAGAAACAACACAAGAATACAAAGGCCAAGAAAGATATAGCCTGGCACATTGCTCATATCCAGAGCGGTAAAGTGGACTACAATCATGTACAGAATAATCGCCAGGGTCCAGGGAATCTTCTGGAAGATAGACATCTGGCGGCCGCTACTCCGGACGCTTATGTGCCCTGCCATGAAACACTCCTTATCTGGCAAATTATAATGATTTCATTTGTTTTGACTTATGAAAGTCTTTCTATTCTGCTATCGCACATAGAATCAATAGAATAGCCTGTAAAAAAGAGTCATAGTTATCGATACTATATCAATGCGCTTAATAATTATCCACGTACTCTGGTAATGGTTCCATTGCTCAGCATCTGATTAAACTGAGACAATAAAGCCTTCTCTTCCTTATCCAGGATGCTGTCATTTTGAGAAAGATTCATAATATTTTCAAACTCTTTTGGAGTTATTTCCAGGTCTCGAATGGCATGATTGATAAGATCTTTTAGGTTGCCGGCGCTCTTGCTTGGACTCTTCATTTTTCTCCTCCTATATTCAACAGTGTTAACGATCTGACCCCAGTTCTTGTACCACTTTTTAAGTTAATTTGGAACGTATTTTCATGATCAGGAGCAGGCACCAGGCGCTATTCCCAATGTATTGAACATCTTGCGCAGAAGGTTAGGGTGGTTTAAAACAGTTAAAATAGTCCATTTTTTAAGAGAAGGCCATAGTATCTTGGAATCTACCTTGCTGGTACCTTTCAGAGGGGGAGATGTTGGGGAGGCTCCGCGAGCCTCAGGTGAGCTCGCGGAGCCTCCCCGGCTCTAACCCTCAGGGCCTCGGTTTTTGGTGAAGCTCCTCTATTGGCCATCCGGTTTTCACCGGTGGCATAATAGGTCCGCAGTCTGCAAACAAGCAGCTGCAATACGAATAAGGAGGAGCTTCACCATGAAAAAGAAAACCATTTTTCAAAACCAAAGTCAAGATTTGCATCGGTTGTTCGATGAAGCCCAAAATCATGGGAAGGTGTTATGTGTCCCCATCGATTATGCCAAAAAGGATCATGTGGTGATGTTTTGCAACGGTTATGGGGATATTTTACGAAAGCCGTTTGTGATCAAAAACTCTCCGGAAGGCGTCGCTTATTTGGTTAAACAGGTCACCCGATCTTGCCGGCAGCGAGGGATTCATCCCAAGCATGTTTTTTTTGGCGGCGAAGACGTGGGATCCTATGCGGAGAATTTTGTCCACACGCTGCGGTCTGATGGATGGTTGGTTGCCGGGGTAAATGCTCGGGATGCCAAAAAGCAGCGGTCAAACATCCAGGCCAGCACGGACCGGGTAGACCTGATCGGAGTTGCCTCTTTACTGATTCAACGCAGGGCGAACTGTGCTCCCGCTCAGTCTGGCGTCTACCGGAACCTCCGCTCTCTGGTCCGTCACCGACGAAGCCTTGTGGTGATGTCAACGAGGATCCGCAACCAGATTCATACCGTGGTGGATCGACTCTTCCCGGGCTTTTTGAATGAGAAAAACACCGGCATCGTGCCTTTCTCCAACAGTTCATTGTTTCTGATGAAAGACCGGTTCAGTGCGCCTCAGATCCGTCGTCGCAGACGGTCAAAGCTCATCGAGATCCTCAAGCGCTATGGAACGTCTCATCCCGAAGCAACGGCAGCGAAACTTCAGGGATATGCATGCAAGGTTCTCAAGGCTCCCAAACAGTATGTGTCGACGTTACAGGTTTCATTGACCGAACATGTAAAACTTCTGACCTGCCTGGAGGAAAATATCGATGGCCTGGAAAAAGAGATCGCCCTTTGGCTTTCCCAAACCCCAGGCGCATTTTTAACCACCGTCCGGGGCATTGGTATCGTTTTGGCGGCAGGGGTTACCGCTGAAATCGGAAATCCGGATGAACAAAAACCCGTGAACCACCTGGTGTCCTATTCAGGCATTATCCCCCGAACCAAACAAACTGGGGGTCCTGAGGGAAAAATATACACCGGACATGTGTCGAAACGGTGCAACCGGATCCTCAAGGATTATGTCGTCAAATCCGGTCTGCACTTGGGCCTGCATGGCCCTAAAGATCTGATGGCTGACTACAAACGCCGGGATCTGGCCGGACAGCATGCGGACTTCGGCATGGCCAGGAGATACCTGCGTATGGCGATGTGTTTGATGCGAACATCCCAGGCCTACTTACCCTCCCGACTCCGCAATAAAGAAGCCACACGAGAGGAACGGGTCAGCTATTATCTGACGACCTGGCCTTATCTGCGTCAAAAGTGGAACACGCTCGGGGCATTGGAATCGGCTTTTAGAAAAGATCGCCCCCTTGGTCAATGGCGGGACATGGTGCAGGCACTGTATGAAATAAAACTCAAACTGTAAGCCCAGCGCAAACCTGGCAGGATCTTTACAGTTAAAGAGTTTCTTGGTTTCGGCGGACAGGATGGCTACAGCTTGCTGTCGCAAAGTGCTTCCACAGATGAAGACTCCTGACGGCTATGGCAAGAGTGCATACCCTGTCCGTCCGAAAATATTTTCATGGCTCCAAGGTGCTCTGATCCCCGCTATGCGGGAGATCTCGTCATACCAGCTTGCCATTATCGGACTTTATGAATAGGGTTTACCACCGCGTCGAACTCGAAGAATCTTTGACTGTGTCGGTTCAGCCCGGTCTGATTGTTCTCAAAAAACCGGCTTAGATCGGAATGGAGGAGTGTTCACTCCAAAAAAACATGAAAAAATCCTTGCTTTTTTCCTGGTGCTCTTGCCAACCCCACCGGCAATTTACATTACCACGGATTTTGAAGTTTGAATTCTACAATTCTTAGATTAGAAAAAGCGGGAATACTGAATAACCCTAACCGAATGTTTGAAAGAAGGAGTGGACTCATATTTTTTTCTTGACACTTTCAAACATTTCAGCCGTAATTTATAATTTCAATTTTCCCAATAAACCCTCATCATAGCTGAAGTTTTATTGGATTAATTAAGAAGTCTATCAAACCATATCAATGAAGTATTGAAAAACGGTTTCAGTCCCTACAAGCAAGAGAATTATGAAATCACGACAGAATCTACGTAATCTGGCCATCATCGCCCATGTCGACCACGGCAAGACGACACTGGTGGACGCCATGCTGTGGCAGAGCGGCATCTTCCGCGATAACGAACAGGTGACCGAGCGAGTCCTGGACAGCCTGGACCTCGAGCGTGAGAAGGGTATCACCATCATGGCCAAGAATACGGCCATCGTCTACAAAGGCACGAAGATCAACATCGTAGACACCCCAGGCCACGCGGATTTCGGCGGCGAGGTGGAGCGTACCCTCAATATGGTGGACGGCGTGATGTTGCTGGTGGATGCCACGGAAGGCCCTCTGCCCCAGACGCGGTTCGTACTTGGCAAGGCGCTTGCACACGGTCTGCCTCCCATCGTGGTGATCAACAAGATCGATCGTCCGGATCGCCGTGTCCGGGAGGTGCTGGACGAGGTCTACGACCTATTCATCGACCTGGACGCCACCGAGGAACAGCTGGATTTTCCGGTGCTCTACACCAATGCCAAGGCAGGCATCGCCCTGACCGATCCGGAGGGTAAGGGGCGCGACCTGGTGCCTCTCTTTGAAGCAATTATCACCTCGATTCCCGCGCCTCCCTATGACCCCGATGCCCCGCTTCAGTTTCTGGTCACCAACCTGCAACACAGCGACTACGTTGGCCGGATTGCGGTGGGCAAGGTCGTCAACGGTACCCTGAGAAAAGGCCAGGGGGTGATCCTTCTCAAGCCGAAAGGCATAAGCCGCGAAACCGTCTTGAGCGTTGTCTATTCCTACGAAGGGCTCAGCCGGGTCGAGCAGGAAACCATCCCGGCCGGAGATATCGCCGCGGTGGCGGGGGTGGAGGATATCTTCATCGGCGACACGCTAGGCGACCCTGCAGACCCGCGGCCGCTGTCGGCCATCACCGTGGAGGAACCCACCATTTCCATGGTTTTCTCCGTGAACACGTCTCCGTTAGCAGGCAAGGAAGGGCGGTATGTCACCTCGCGGCATATCAAGGACCGTTTAGACAAGGAGCTGCTTTACAACGTGAGCCTCCGGATCGAACAGGCAGAGAACCGGGATTCTTTCCGGGTGAGCGCCCGGGGTGAGCTGCAACTGGCCGTTTTGGTGGAAACCATGCGGCGGGAGGGTTTCGAGCTGTCGCTTTCGAAACCTCGGGTCATCACCCGCACAGTGGACGAGCAGACTGTGGAGCCCAAGGAACTGGCCGTGGTGGACATCCCGGAGAAGTTCATCGGGATCGTCACCGAAATGATGAGCGGCCGGCGAGGCAAAATGGTCAAGATGATCAACAACGGGTTCGGCCGCGTGCGCCTGGAGTTCGAAATTCCCTCTAGGGGCCTGATCGGATTCCGCAGCCAGTTCCTGACCGACACCCACGGCACCGGAATCCTGAACAGGCTTGTCGTCGGCCACCTGGCATACGCCGGCGATATCGCCGGTCGGCCTAACGGGGTTCTAGTATCCGACCGCAACGGCAAGGCCGTGACGTATGCCATCTTTCACCTGCAGCCGCGCGGTATCATCTTTGTGAGCCCCAACGACCCGGTCTATCCAGGCATGATCGTGGGCGAAAACTCCCGGTCCCAGGACATCTTGGTCAACATATGCAAAGAAAAAAAGCTCACCAACATACGCGCTTCCGGCACCGACGAGGCCCTGCGCTTGATCCCGCCGCGTCAGCTCTCCCTTGAGCAGGCCATGGAATACATCATCGACGACGAACTGGTGGAAGTGACCCCCAAGTCCATCCGGCTCCGGAAAATTAAGATCAGGTGAGAGCCGCAGGGCCGTCGGAAGGTACCGGCTGCTTTAGCACCCCTCTAAAACCTCGCATTCCTCGTTACAGTCCGCAAAGGTCAGGGCGGCCAATCCCCTCGCCGTCGACCTCGTTTCTCCTGACCATGGCCCAAAAGCGGGGGGACAAAGCAGAAATGATCTGCCCACCAAAAACGGGTCCAGGTTTTAAATTAGAGTTGTGGAAAAATTTTCGGTCAGGAAAAGTGGGTGGCATGAGCAGACGATGATGATAATCCTGCCCAATTTTAGAGTGCATCTGGCTTGCCAAATTCGTACTGAAACTGGGTGTAAATTTTTTGCAGATAGATATCGATATTCCAGCCTAAATGACAAAAAAGGCAACGAGCTTTTGGACCGCAAAATCATGGCCATGACCCTTTGGTACAGCCCCCTTTCTCAGGAGCACAAGTTGGCCGCTGCAAACCTCCTGAAGGGTATCACCAACACACCCGGTTTAAAAATTTATGTCACAAACAGGTCACATTTTGTAAAAGTACCCTATGAAACAAAAAGGGCCTTCGACGTCACCTGCCGAAAACCCTTTCTTTTTTTTGGTGGAGCTGATCGGGATCGAACCGACGACCTCATGACTGCCAGTCATGCGCTCTCCCAGCTGAGCTACAGCCCCGGATGGTGAACGTTTCTTACCAGCGAAGAAGGGACCCTGTCAATGCCTTTGTGCCTCGCGCAGGAAAGGGTTGACAAAACCGAGGATCGACCCTACAATTTCCTGAGCCTTAACAAACTGATTCTATAGACTTTTTTGAGGATATAAACCCTTTTTGTTGTCTGAGAAAGCCATGGACTCCTTGCGATTTATTAAAAAACAGACCCCTGCGGGAAAAGCGCGGCCGACCGGGGGAATGTACCGGGAATTCGATGCCACAGAGCTGTATTGTCCCCGGTGCCGTCGTGCGGTTCGGGTTCGAAAACGGCTGTTGCTTGTTTTACCGGAAGGGGATAAGTACGAATACCTTTGCGCGCACTGCTCGGAATCGGTGGGAACCAAAATCGACCGCCAGCAGCAGCCCCTGACGTTGATCGTCTAGAACAGCAAAATGCGGCATGGAGGGAACGCAGGGGCGCCCATCCGTGCCAGCTTATCTAAACCGGAAACAGGATTCTTATGCTGCATCTCATGCGGAAACATGCCGGCTCCCTGATGATCAAGATCATTCTGGGAGCCATCGTCGTGGTGTTCGTTTTCTGGGGGATCGGGAGCTACCGGGAAAGAAGCGCGGGACGCGTCGCTTTGGTCAACGGGGAGCCCATCAGCGTGACCGAATATCGGGAGGCTTACAACGACATGATCCAGCGCCTGAGGGCCACTTTCGGGGACACCCTCGACGAGGCGATGATCGAACAGCTCAAAGTCAAACAGCAGACCCTCGATCAACTCATCGATCAGAGGCTGCTGATCCAGGAGGCGGAAAGGCTGAAACTGGGCGTGTCCAACGACGAACTGGCCGGCGCCATCCGGGGCATCGCAGCGTTCCAGGCCAACGGTGTCTTCGACGGCCGGCTGTATCGCAGGGTGCTGGATCTGAACCGAATGACCCCTGAGGTCTTCGAGGCCCTCCAGAAGCGCTTGATGCTCGTCCAGCGCCTCGAACGCTTCCTAACGGACGGCGTGAAGGTGTCCGATCTGGAGGTCGACGCTTTTTTAGCCTGGCAAAACACGGCGGTGGATATCCGCTACGCTCTCTTTGAGCCGGGAGTTTACAGGGATATCCCGAAAAAAATGCAGGATCTGGAGGCCTATTTTAAGGCGAATGCGTCCGCCTACCAGAGTGAAGAAAAGGTCAAAGTTCGCTATGTTCGGTTTGACCCCAAGCGCTATGAAAGTCGGGTGACGGTGACAGAAGAGGACCTGAAGGAGCACTACGACACCAACCTTGACACGTTCAGGATCCCGAAAACCGTCGAGGCCCGGCACATCCTCCTGAAGATAAGCACCGAGGACAGCCCCGAAGCCGTCGAAGAGAAAAGAAAAAAACTTGAAGGCATCCTGCAGCGGGTGAAAAAGGGGGAAGATTTCGCTGCCCTTGCCAGGACCTACTCCGAGGATCCCGGAAAGGAATCGGGCGGCCTCATCGGGCCGTTTCAAAAAGAGATGGTGGATCCGGCCTTTGCAGAGGCAGCCTTCTCCCTGAAACCGGGAGAGGTCAGCAATCCGGTGAAAAGCCGTTTCGGGTGGCACATCCTCCGGGTGGAAAAAGTCAACGAGGCCAAGACCCTCTCTTTTGCCGAGGCGAAGGAGGCAATCGGGAAAAAAATTTCCGAAGAAAGATCGAAAAGCCTGGCCTATGACGCGGCGGAAGCCCTGTATGATGCGGTGATCGGGGGAACGGATTTCCAGGCCGCGGCATCCCATCAGAAAAGCGATATTCTTGCCACCGATTTTTTCACAAAAAAAATTCCCTTTGCAGCCCCGGACCCGGAGACCTTTGCCTCAGTGGCCTTCTCGCTCCAACCCGGGGAGATCAGCGATATCCATGAGATGAAGGGAAGCTATTATCTCCTTCAAGCCGTGGAGAAAATCCCGCCCAAAACCCCGGATCTGGATGCGGTGCTGGAAAGCGTCAAAGCCGATTTCGAAAAACAGAAGCAGTGGGAGAAGGCCCAGGCGGATGCGGAGGCTTTTCTGGCGGCAGTAAAAAGCGGAAAATCTTTCGAGGAAGAGGCCCGGCAACAGAAGGTGAAGACGGCTTTAACCGGTTTTTTCAAACGAAACAACCCGATTCCCGGCATCGGATATGCCCCCGAGATCGCCAGGGCAGCCTTCGAGCTGGGCCGGGAACAGGAAGCCGCGCCGGGGGCCCTCAAGGGGGAAAAAGGCTTTTTCGTCATTGTCCTTGAAAAGAAAACGGTCAACACACCTGCCGACGCGCCCGCTGATCGGGAAAAGGTCAGAGGACAGGTGGAAAGGCAAAAACAGAGGCTTGCCTTCGGCACGCTGGTCGCCCAGCTCAGGAAAAAAGCCGAAATTTCCCTGGAAGAAGGCTTCGCCGCCCAATAGGATACACGGCCGCCGTCCAGACAGCTTAAACAACGCGAAAGGACCGGGGGGATGCGACTTGTTCCGAAAAAACAGATCCACACCATGAAACGGTGCCCGGAGTGCTTCTACGAGCTTCCCCTTCACGCCAAGGAATGCATTTCCTGCCACGCCCGGGTGGGACCCATCGGTCCCGACGGAAGAGCAAAGCGTCCCACCGATTGGATTTCCTATCTCTTGTGTGTGGTTTCGTGGCTGGTTCTGCTTCTATACATCTGGTGGGCCTTTTTAAGGTCCTGATGCATTCCACACCCCGGGCTGAGTCGAGGAAAAAAGCATGGCCGGCTTGAACCCACAAGACAGGAAATGTCTTTTAGAGACTGCCCGCTCGGCCATCGCGGCGCGCTTGGTTCAGGGGCATGCCGTTAAAAGTCCGGAGCACCCCTCTCCTGCGCTCACCCAAAAACGGGGGTGTTTCGTTTCCTTGCATGAAGCGGGGCGGCTCAGGGGTTGCATCGGAACTCTGGAGGCCGTTCGCCCTCTTCTGATTGGGGTTAAGGAAAATGCAGAAAACGCCGCCTTCGATGATCCCCGGTTTTCCCCGCTTCGGCCGGAAGAGCTGGATCGGGTGGACATCGAGATCAGCATCCTGTCCGAACCGAGAGCCCTTCAGTACACGGATGCGGAGGATCTGAAGCGCCAGCTGATCCCCGGTGTGCATGGGGTCATCCTGACGAGGGAGTGGCGGCGGGCCACCTTTTTGCCCCAGGTCTGGAATCAGCTTCCGGACAAAGGCGACTTCCTGGAACACCTGTGCCGCAAAGCGGGGATGGAACCGGATTGCTGGAAAGACGGCAAGGCGGCCGTGGCCGTCTACGAAGTGGAGCATTTCTCGGAATAGAAAATCCCGGTCGTATCCGGTTGGCTTGACCCTTCCTTACTTGGCCACCATGGCCCGCATCATGTCTCCCGCGTTTTCCGCGTGATCGGCGATGGAGCCGATGATCTCGGCGAGCCGGATCATGTGAAAGACGGTCACCGCGTCCAAATCTCCGGCAAAGATATTTTTTTTGAGGGTGTCCTCACAATGATCCGATTCGTGCTCAAAGTTTCGCAGCTCCCGGATGATGTTTTTGACGACGACGCGCTGTTTTTCCGAAAAGGTTTCGAAATACTTTCGGGCTTCGGAGACCATCTTGGAAAGCGCTTCGATGGGTTCGATCACGGAATCCACCAAAAGCAGGAGATCTTTTTCCAGGGATTTGGGGATGCTGACCCCGGGACGGAAGGAAAGCCAGTCCAACGCATCCTGGACTGCGTCCAAAACGGAGTCCTGTTCCCCCAGGTAGCGAAAGATCTGGAACTTGTCCACGGCGAGGAGCGTTCCTTTGGGCAGGTGCCCCCTGATCCGACGCTTGACTGCATCGGCTTCATGTTCCAGGTTGTCCACCTCTGCCTTGAATTCTTCGAAGCGCATGCATTTTTCAGCCACGTGGCATTCCACGGCCTGCTGAAAAACCCAGGAGCATTCTTTGACCTTCTCGGCGTGCTCCATGAGCCCTTCGAAAGGGGATGCGATGAAAATGGAAAGAAAAGGGATGCGCATATCCGCCTCCTTCACAGCATGTGTTGAAGTAGGGTGAAGATGACCATGCTGGTCATCGCCGCTGCCGGGACGGTCAGGACCCAGTACCAGACGATCCTGAAGATGATGCGGAAATTCACCGCCGAAAGCCCGCGCGCCAGACCGACTCCCATGACCCCGCCCACCGCTGCATGGGTGGTGGAGACCGGCAACCCGAGCTTTGAAGCCACGAGCACGGTGGTGGCGGCTGCAAAGTCCACGGAAAATCCGCGGGTGTTGCTCAACGTGGTGATTTTGTTGCCCAGGGTCTCCATGACCCGGGAGCCTGCCATGGCGATCCCGCAAACGATTCCGATCCCCCCGAAAAAGAGCAGGAAAAGAGGTACCGGAACTTTCTCGCCCACGCTCCCGGTCTTGGCGAGGAAATAGATGACGGCCAGCGGGCCGATGGCATTGGCCACGTCGTTGGCACCCTGGGAAAGGGCCACGTAGCAGGAGGTGCCGATCTGGATTTTCCTGAAGACCTCCTCCGCATCTCTGCGGTGGGGCTTCAGGGCGCTTTTGACCCACCAGGTGCCGAACAGACCCAAGGCCACCGAGGAGAAAAGGGCGATGGGAACTGCCGTGACCGCTTCGATCCCAAGCTTTTGACCGAGTGAGGTCTTCAGGAGCAGGGAAAGGACGACGATGAAAACAGCGACGCCGATGAAAAAAGGGGCCCGCGCAACCGCACGTTCAAAAGGATCGGGATGTTCCAAAATCGACTTCAAGATGACCTTGAAAGTCACGTAAGCGATGACCAGGCTGAAAACCGGCGAAATGATCCAACTGGCGACAACTGCGAGAAGCTTCCCCCACTGAACGACCGAAAAGCCGCCTCCCATGATTCCGAATCCGATCATGGCGCCCACGATGGAGTGGGTCGTTGAAACGGGAAGAGATTTCCAGGTGGCGAAGGAAACCCACAAAGCGGCGGCCAGAAGTGCAGACAGGGATCCAATGAGGGCCAGGTGCGGGTCCGAAAGAACCTCGGTGGAGATGATCCCCTTCCGGATGGTATCGGTGACATGGGATCCGATGAAAGTGGCGCCGACCAGGTTGAGCACGCCGGCGATGACCACGGCCTGCTTAAGGGTAATGGCTTTGGCGCCCACCGCGGTAGCCATGGAATTGGCCACGTCATTGGCGCCGATGTTCCACGCCATATAAAAACCGAAAAGGAATCCGACGATCAGGACGATCTGTTCGAAAGGCATGGCCTTATGGGTGTCGCCACCCTTGCGTGTGTTTCGGGAAAAGGTTGGGCGCAGGGATGCGATCTTTCCGCATGCGGGCCCACGGACTTCAGTCCCGAATCCGTACCACGGCCGATAGTTTCAATCAATAGAAAAACGCCGGCGGGCAAACGGTCGCGTATATCCTTTAACCGTCTTTCGAGTCCAGGCCACTTGTCTTTTCAAAACGGTCTTCGGGATTCCTTGAAGGAATTGTGAAGGCCGGTTCAGGGTCGTACCGCTGCCCCTGTCGTACACCTCTTCCGGGTAAAGGAAGAACAGGTTTTCCTTGGCCCGGGTGGCGGCGACATACATGAGCCGGAGCTCTTCCTCGAGGACCTGGGGCTGGAGCATCGACGGAAAGGAGGGGAAGCGGCCTTCCAGGGCGTAGAGAATGAAAACAGTGTGCCATTCGAGGCCTTTGGCCGAGTGGATCGTCGAAAGGGTGAGACGTTCGCTTCCGGCTTCGGAGAGGAAGGAGAAGGAGTGGGCGGTGGTGGTGTTGGGGGGTTCAAGCGCCATATCGGACAAGAAAGCATCTAGGGAGGGATATGGGTCCATGAGGGCCAAAAGCTGCTCCAACTCCTTGGCCCTTTTCGGGTGATCCTCATAATTTTCCCGTAAAAGGGGAAGATAATACCGCATCACCGATTCGCCGGTTTCTGCCGGAGTTCGAGCGGCATCACGGGCTTCGATGAAAAAGCGAAAAAGCTTTTCCGCCTCCTGGCGGGAAAGAAGAGAGTCTCCCAGGTCCTCCAGTCCTTCCCATCCGCTTCCCGCATTGGAAATGGCGTCAAAGATCTGTTCGGCGGTTTTAGGCCCCACGCGTCTGAGAAGCATGAGAATCCGGAGCCAGCTGAGTTTGTCAAAGGGATTGGCCATGATCTTCAGATACGCCAGGAAATCTTTCATGTGGGCCGATTCGGCAAACTGGAAACCTCCGACTTTCACGAAAGGGATGCCGTCTCTTTTGAGCTCGATCTCCAAGCCGAAAGAGTGGAAGCTGGCTCTGAAAAGCACCGCCACCTGGTTGAGGGGAACGCCGTTTCTTTTCAGTTCACGGATTTTTTCCACCACGAATCGGGATTGGGTGTTTTCGTCAGCGGCCCGGATCAGGCACGGTGTCTTTCCTTCCTTTTTTCTCGTGAAAAGGTTTTTCGGGTAGCGTTCCTCGGCTTTTTCCAGGATGGCGTTGGCTATGGTTAAAATTGGTTGGACGCTGCGGTAATTCTCTTCAAGCCGGATGATCCGGGTGTTTTTAAGGCGATGGGGAAATTCCATGATATTCCGGAAGTCGGCCCCCCTGAAGGCATAGATGCTCTGGGAGTCGTCTCCGACGGCCATGACATTTTCATGGGTTTCGGCCAGAAGATAAATCAGCTCAGCCTGAATGCGATTGGTATCCTGGTATTCATCCACCATGATGTACCGGTAGGAAGAAGAGACGCGTGCACGGACCTCGGGATGTTCGGACAGCAGGCGTTTTGCGAAAAGCAGAAGGTCGTCGTAATCCAGGAAGTGCTGACGTGCCTTGTGCCGGGTGTAATCCCGGTAAAGGGAACGGATGGCCTCTGAAAAAAGGTCCAGATGAGGATAATCCGCTGCGATGACGGTTTCTAATTCGACTTCCTTGTTGGCCGCCCGGCTGAAAATCTGAGCCAACGTCTGGGGTTTCGGAAAGGAACGGGTCTGGCGCAGGGCTTTCATTTCCTTTTTCGCCATGGAGATCAGGTGCTGGGTGTCTGCGCGGTCCAGGATCGAAAAACAAGAGTCGATTTTCAAGTGCTTCCCATGCCGCTTGAGAAGCAGATTGCAAAAGGAATGAAAGGTGCCCCCCGCAATTTGATCGCAGCGGGAATCTAAAAGATGGGACGCCCGGCGCAGCATTTCGGCGGCGGCTTTGCGGGTGAAGGACAGAAGCAGAATGGATCGGGGAGAGATCTGATCTTCCACCAGCCGGACGGCGCGATAGGTCAGGGTGCGGGTCTTGCCGCTTCCGGCCCCGGCGATCACCAAAAGCGGTCCATCCCTGTGCTCCACCGCTTCTTGCTGCTGCGCGTTGAGCGTGCCATTATAGTCAATTCGAAGATTCGGAACCATAAGATATGAAAGCATGAAAATTCTTGATGGATTCTACCGAAAGAAGAACGGATCAAACGGTCTTCCTTATTTCAGCGTGCCCTTCTTTCATATCCGGCTTTCAATGTCAACAGGTCTTCAGGACTCTTTTTCAAAGAAATCCAAGAGGGTGAAATCAGTTGACTTTTCAAATCGTCTGTAGTACTGCAAGTTTCAAGCGGTGAATGGCACTACCAAAAGGAGGAAGAAATCCATGAAAAAAACGGAAAGACAACTGAAAGCCGTTGCGAAACAACTCCAGGCTCTGACGCTGAAAATCGAACGGCTCGCGGGTGTTGCGGCCGCGGAAAAGCCGGTCAAAGCAAAGCCTAAAGCCAAAGCAAAACGGGCCGCCAAAAAGGCCGCTCCGAAAAAGACGCCGGCCTCAGCCTCCACGGTCCTTGACACGGTATACGGTGTCATTCGGAAATCGAAAAAAGGGGCCGCCATTGCAGCGATCAAGAAGAAAACCGGCCTTGAAACCCGCCAGCTCAGCAATGCGCTATACAAGCTCACCAAAAAGGGTGTCATCAAAACCCAGTCGAGGGGGGTCTATATCAAATCCTGAAAGGATTTGTTTTTTCCCGCGCATCAAAGCCTTCCCTCTGGTTCGTTGAGGATCGATAACAGGGGAAGGCTTTTTTTCCCGCCCGCATTGAAGTTTCCCCATCCTGCCTTATCTTGAAATCATTTCTCAGGCCTGCCGTGTCGAGGCACGAGTTGAACGGGCCAAATGGCGGCGGCAAAAGAAGAATTGAAAGGAACCCGAGGCCATGCGACCCTCGATACGAAAAAAAGAAAAAACACCGGGTTTTTTCCTTCGAGTCCTTTTTCTGGCCTTGCTCGTCCTTGTCGGACGAGGGGGCATGTCCTTCGGTGAGGACGGCCGAAACCTGGAGCCGGACTCCCGGATTCTTCCCGAGGACTCCCTTGCGGTTTGGCCTCACGAGACCGGTGATCTGGCCCCGGACCCGGCGCTTCATTTCGGTCGGCTTGCCAACGGATTCCGGTATGTTCTGATGAAAAACCGGGAACCGCGGGATCGGGTGAGCATGCATCTCAATGTCCAAGTCGGTTCTGCCTACGAAAGAGAGGATGAACAAGGGCTGGCGCATTTCCTGGAGCATATGCTCTTCAACGGGAGCACCCACTTTGCGCCCGGAGAGCTCGTCAAATACTTCCAGAGAATCGGCATGCAGTTCGGACCCGATGCCAACGCCCATACCGGCTTTTTTGAAACCGTTTACGACATTCTTTTACCGAAGGGCGAGGCGAAAGACATCGACGAGGCCCTGGTGGTCTTCAAGGATTTCGCGCAAGGCGCCCTGCTGCTGGAATCCGAGATCGACCGTGAACGGCAGGTGGTCCTGGCCGAAAAGCGGGAAAGAGATTCCGCTCCTTATCGAACCTATGTCGAGGTGTCGAAATTCGAATTCAAGGATTCCATCCTGTCCCGGCGGTTTCCCATCGGAACGCAAGAGGTTCTCCTTGCCCTTGATCGTCGCCGGGTCAGGGCATTCTATGACCGGTGGTACCGGCCGGACAAAATGATCCTCGTGATGGTGGGGGACTTCGAAGTCAAAGCTGCGGTCTCAAGGATCACCGCCCATTTCGGCGACCTTGCACCTCGAAGCGGTAAGCCGGAAGAACCCGACCTCGGGAAAATCCGGCATGTCGGCATCCAGCCCTTTTACCATTTTGAGGCGGAAGCCGGGAGCACGGAGGTGGGTATCGGGGTGATGCAAAGCGTTCCGAGACGCCCGGACACGAGGGCCTCGAGGCTGGCCGCATGGAAAAAGGAAGCGGCCCATCGGATGGTTCAGGATCGTCTCGATGCCGTCCTGGCCTCTGCCGATCCCCCGTTTTCTTCTGCATCCATCGGTGCGGGTCTGTTTGCCCAGGAGGTCGAGTATGCCCAGATCGGCGCCCAATGCAATCCGGACCAGTGGAAAAACGCCTTTTCCCAACTGGAACGGACATTGAGAAAGGCGTTGGTTTTCGGGTTTACCGAATCCGAAACCCGTCGAATGAAACAAGAGATCGCGGCTGAGCTGGATATCGCCGTCAAGGGGGCCGCCACGCGCAACAGCCGGTATCTGGCCCGCAAGCTCATCTCGAGCCTGAACAACGGCAAGGTGTTCCTTTCCCCCGAACAGGAAAAGGCGCTCTTGGAAGACGCCGTTTCCTCTTTGACGCCCCAGGCTGCCCACGCGGCGCTTGTTCAGGCGTGGGCAGCGAACCATCGGCTCCTGGTGGTGACGGGAAACGCGTCCGTTTCCGGGCCGGACCTGCCGCCCGCAGCGCAGATTCGGGCCGCCTTCGAGGAGAGCAGGATGACCGCTGTCAACAAACCGGCCTTCGAAGAAGCGGTTCGATTTCCGTATTTGCCTGAACCCGAAAAGCCGGGGGAAATCTTGAGGCGGATCCGGATCCCGGAACTGGATATTCTTCAGGTGGATTTTCAAAACGGGGTCCGATTGAACCTGAAGAAGACCGACTTCGCCGCCAATGAAGTGCGGGCCACCCTTGCTTTCGGATACGGAAGGTCCGGTGAACCGGAGGATCAGGCGGGCCTGGGCGTATTTGCCGAGGCGCAGGTGAATGAAAGCGGCCTGGGGCGGCTCAACAGGCACGAGCTGGATCGAGCCTTGGCAGGACGGACGGCGCAGGTCGCCTTTCGGGTTTCCGAGGACCGTTTCGAGTTGAAGGGAACGAGTGCCACCGAAGAAACCCGGCTCCTGTTCCAGCTCATGGCTGCCCATCTGCTGGATCCGGCCTTCCGCCCGGAGGCCGAACGGCTGATCCTGGAACGTTTTCGCCAGGTTTACGCGGAGATCGACCATTCCGTGGAAGACGCCATGCGGCTTCTGGGCACCCGTTTCCTCGCGGGAAACGACGGACGCTTCGGGTACCCCCCTTGGGATCAATTCGCCCGGCTCTCCCTGGAAAAAGCTCGAAATTGGCTTTCCGATTCCTTCAAGCAGGCCCAACTCGAATTGTCGGTGGTGGGAGACATCGACGTTGACAAGGTGGTTTCCTTGGCATCGCTTTATTTCGGAAGCCTGGAACCGAGGTCCGGTTTCGTCCGGCCGCGTCCGGTGACCGGGATCCGGTTTCCGTCGGGTGAAAGCCGTACCGTTGAAATCGACACCCGGATTCCGAAATCCCTTGTGGTCATCACCTTCCCCACGGAAGACCTCTGGGACATCGGCCGAAGCCGGCGGCTGAACGTTGTGGCCGAAGTGCTTTCCGAAAGACTGAGGGAGGCCATCCGGGAAAATCGGGGAGCGGCATATGCTCCCACGGCCTACCATGATCCCAGCCGGACCTATTCCGGATACGGGATCCTGTGGATAATAGCCTATGCCGATCCGGAGGCAGACCAGCAGTTGGTCGCGGCGGTTCAAGAGACGGTCGCCCTTTTGGCGGGGTCGTCCATTTCCGCAGAAGAACTTCAGAGGGCGGTGGATCCGATCAGGACGGCCATCAAGGACCGGATGCGCCGGAACGGATACTGGCTCGATACGGTCTTGGTCGGCTCCCGGCTTCATCCCGAACAACTGGAGTGGAGCCGGACGATTGCCGCCGACTACGCTTCCATTTCGCCTGGAGAGATCACCCGGCTGGCCCGGACCTACCTGGAAAAAAGTCGGGCCGCCGTCCTTGTCTTTCAACCGAAAAAGAGGGTCCCGTGACAGGACCCTGGCACCGATTTGAAGCTCCCCCGCTGCAGGCAGCCCGGAATGCGCTCCCTGTTGCGGTTCAAAGGCCTGGAGCAGATCGTGCTTTAAGGGAAACCGGAACGGCATGGGGAAGGGCCGTTTCCACGAAAGAGGGGTCTTTGCCGAACTTTCATTTTAGATCCGAACGGTCGGATTTATTTCCTTGATCAGTCCGGTCCCTTCCTGTATGAGTACCTTCTTTGGAACTTCACATGAAAACCCGTGATTCGAACACACCCGTTTACCAAGCGTGGGATTTCTTTTCGTCTGTCCGGCTGACCGTCGTCCTTCTGCTGACGTTAGCCGCCACTTCCATTATCGGCACCTTGGTCCCCCAGAATGCGGATCCTGTTGATTATTTCAACACGTACGGTCCTTTCCTCTTCAGGCTGTTCAGCCTCCTGGATGTTTTCGACATGTACCACTCCTGGTGGTTCCAGTTCCTGCTCCTTTTCTTGACCCTCAATATCCTCGTCTGTTCCCTGCACCGGCTGTCCGGGACCTGGAAGATCGTTTTTCAAAAAAACCCGATCTTTATTCTCCATCGCTTCAGGCAGATTCCGGAAAAGGCGGTGTTTAACGACCCGAGGACACCGGAGGCGTTGAAGGCCCATTGCGTGGCCCAGGCCAGGCGACGGTTCAGGTACGTTCGAACGGAGGACACGGAAAAGGGTTTTTGCATTTTCGCCGAAAAGGGAAGGTGGACCCGCCTCGGCGTCTACGCCGTTCATTTGAGCGTGATTCTGCTATTAATCGGGGGTCTTCTCGGGTCGTTTTTCGGATTTGAAGGCTTTGTAACCATTCCCGAAGGAGGAACGGAGAACCGCATCCGTCTCCGAAAGACCGGCGCTCTTCATCCGTTGGAATTCGAAATACGCTGTGATTCTTTCCATGTGAGCTTTTACGAGTCCGGGGTCCCCAAGGAGTACCGGTCGGATCTCACCCTCATGGAAGGGGGAAAAGAGGTCTTGAAAAAGAGCATCCGCGTCAACGATCCCCTCCATTACAAGGGCGTCAGTATTTTTCAATCGAGTTACGGCAAATTGCCTCCGGAAAAAATCACCTTGAAACTGGTGAGCGAAGAGACGAAGTTGGAGTATCGAAAGGAAGCGTCGTCCGGAAGCATCATCGAGCTTCCGGAGGGGGCGGGGACCTTTGTGTTCAAGGATTTTAAAAGCCGGTTTCTCTTCAGGGGCCAGGATCTGGGAGAGACGGTGGTCGGTATCCTGACGTCCCCCAAGGGTGAGCCGGAAGAGATCGTTTTGCCGACGCGGTTTTCCGGGTTCGATCGGATGCGCAAGGGGGCTTTGGTTTTCTCCGTGGAAAGCCTCAACCCCCGCTATTACACCGGTCTCCAGGTCTCAGAAGATCCAGGGGTCTGGGTGGTCTATTCCGGCTTCATCATCATGATCCTGGGGTGCTATATCACCTTTTTTCTGTCTCACAAAAGGATTTGCATCGAAGTGATCCCTCAAGGCAAAACGCATCAGGTGCAGGTGACGGGAACGGCCAACAAAAACAAGTTGTCCATGGAAACCGTCGTGAAAAAAATGGCCCGTGAATTGGCGGCGTGATCCGCAGGACACACCGCACGCATAAGAGAACAAGGGGAGCCCATGACCAGTTCAATCCTATTGTCCACCGTGACCTTTGCCTATGGCTTTTCGGCCGCCCTCTACACCGCCGCCTGGGTGTTTAAAAAAGCCCCCATCGGCAGGGCCGCCACCTGGGTCACCTGGATCAGCGTTTTAGGACATACGGCCGGCCTCCTCCTGCGCTGGAAAGAGTCCTACGCGCTCGGCATCGGACATGCACCGCTTTCGAACCTGTACGAATCCCTCGTCTTTTTCTCTTGGGTGCTGATCCTCATCTATCTGGTGGTGGAACGCGCCTATCAAAACCGGGTGATCGGGGCTTTCGTGACGCCGCTGGCCTTCCTGTCGGTGGCCTATGCTTCCCTGTCGCCGAATATCACCGACCGGATTCAGCCCTTGGTTCCGGCGCTGAAGAGCAACTGGCTCATCGCCCACGTCGTCGCCTGCTTCATCGGGTATGCGGCCTTCACCGTGGCTTTCGGAACCAGCCTCATGTACCTGATGAAACAGGGACAAAACGGCAAGGACAGCCACCTGCTCTCCCTTTTCCCGGAAACCCGAATTCTGGAGGCGTTGAATCATCAGATGGTCATGTTCGGTTTCCTGTTTTTATCTGTGGGGATCATCACCGGAGCGGTCTGGGCCAATTCTGCCTGGGGAAGCTACTGGTCCTGGGATCCCAAGGAGACCTGGTCGCTGATCACCTGGTTCATTTATGCCACTCTGCTGCATGCCCGGCTGATGCGGGGCTGGCACGGGAAGCGGCTGGCTTACATCTCCATCGTCGGTTTCGGCGCCATGCTTTTCACCTATTTCGGGGTCAACCTATTGCCGGGTCTTCACAGTTACGCCCAATGATTCCAAGGGGGTGGATTGGGATGTAGCGGACTTGGCGGCGGGGCGCTTCCCGATGATTTTCCCTTGACAAAAAAAGCGCGAAAGGTTAACTAACCCCGGCTTTCAGAGTCTGCTCGAACCGATCCAAGGCAGTCTCAACCTGTTGGAGCATTTCAATCCTTTGAAAACGGGGTGTCCATGAGTACCCAAGATGACAAGGCAAAGGCGAATGCGTTGACGGAAAAGGAAAATCGGCCGGAGCACGCAGCCGATGAAAAGGGGAACGGATCCGGGGGATCCCTTCTCCTTTTCTTTTTGGTGGGTTTGATCGCAAGTCTTTTAGTGGGCTGGGTGGCTTTTCCCAAGCTTTTGTACTCCGAAAAAAAACAGCCCATCGACTTCAACCACGTCCTCCATGTGGAGACCGTGGATGAAGGATGCGAAAGCTGCCATTTTTTGCGTGAAGACGGGAGTTTTTCCGGCGTACCCAAATTGGCTCAGTGTACGGAGTGTCACGAGGAGGCCCAAGGGGAAGATCCCGAGGAGATCAAATTCGTCACCCAGTACGTGGAAAAGGGAAGGGAAGTCCCATGGCTGGTGTACTCGAGGCAGCCCAACTGCGTCTTCTTTTCCCATGCGGCCCATGTCCAGATCGCCAAGATGGATTGTGTGACCTGCCACGGACCCGTCGGCGCATCCACCCACTCGAGGATTTACGAGGAAAACCGCATCACAGGAATCAGCCGGGACATCTGGGGCAAAAACATCGCGGGGATCAAGCGGAATTCTTGGGACCGAATGAAGATGGACGACTGCGCCGAGTGCCATGCCAAGGAAGCGGGAGGGGAAGCCGCTCAAGCGGAAGACCCCTTGCAGGGATTTTTCAACAACATCATCGACATCGCATTCCCGAAATCGATGTCCGGCAAAAAGACCAGCGTTCAAACGCAGCACCAGGCCTGTTTCGTGTGCCACAAATGACGGATTTGCGGCAAGGGTCTCATGGACGGATCTCAGTGGACGGCTTGACGAGGTAGCACCGATGAAGATGGATCGAAGAAGTTTTTTGTCTTTTGTGATCGGCGGCGCGGCGGGAACGACGCTGTCCCCCCTGCCGTGGAAACTGACGGATGATCTGGCCATCTGGTCCCAGAACTGGCCTTGGACGCCCGTACCGGCCAGGGGGGAGGTCAGTCACGTCGAGACCACCTGCCTCTTGTGCCCCGGGGGATGCGGCGTCACGGTCCGAAAAGTGGAGGACCGGGCCGTAAAAATCGAGGGAACGAAAGGCCATCCCGTCAACGACGGAGGGATTTGCATCTTGGGGCTTTCCGGGCTCCAGCTCCTTTACGGGCCCACCCGCGTTCCTTCCCCCCTTCGACGGTTGGGGGAACGGGGAGAGAATCGATGGGGAAAGATTTCCTGGGATGAGGCGCTTTCCCTGGTGGCTGAAAAGCTGGCCGATCTCAGGGGGAAGGCGCTCCCTCACACGGTGGCCTGCATTTCGGGGACCGATGGCGGAACGGTGCCGCGCTTGATGGAACGGTTCCTCACCGCTTACGGGTCGCCCAATTTCATCCGAACCGCCTCCATGAGAGACAGCGCCGAAATGGCGCTCCATCTGATGCAGGGTGTCCAGACCCTCGCGGGTTTCGACGTGGAAAACGCCGATTTCGTTTTGAGCTTTGGAAGCGGCGTCCTCGAAGGCTGGGGGTCTCCGGTCCGGATGTTCAGAGCCCATAGCGCCTGGAAAGACAACGGCACCAAAATCATCCAGATCGAGCCGCGACTTTCCAACACGGCGGCCAAGTCCGACAAGTGGCTTCCCATCCATCCCGGCACAGAAGGGGTTCTGGCGCTGGGATTGGCCCGAGTCATCGTGGAGGAAGGCCTCTACCGGCAGGATTTCGTCAATGCCCACACGTCGGGGCTTGACCGGTGGACTCGGGAGGTGCTCGGAGAATGGTCGCCGGAACAAGTGGAAAAAGCCACGGGAATCGACAAATCCACCGTGGTCGCCCTTGCCCGGAGCTTCGCCGGCGCGAAACGCCCCTTGGCGATTTGCGGGAGAGGCCGCGGCAGTACGGCGGGAAGCATCGGTGAGTTCATGGCGGTTCATGCGCTTAACGCCCTGGTGGGCGCCATCAACCGGAAAGGTGGAGCCTGGGCCGTCCCTCATCCGGAGTATATCCGCTGGCCGGAAGTGGAAATGGACGCCGTGGCTGCCGCCGGCATGCAGCAGCCCCGGATCGACGGCGCCGGGACGGAGAAATACCTGCACGCCCGGCATCTCCTCCATCGGCTGCCGGAGACGGTCAGCGCGGGCGACCCTTCCCCGGTGCAGATGCTGTGGGTTCTGGAAGCCAATCCCTATTACACCCTCCGGGACACGACCCTTTTGAAGAAGGCCTGGAGCAAGATCCCCTTCATCGTCAGCTTTTCCTCTTACTTGGACGAAACGGCCCAAAACGCCGACCTGATCCTTCCCAATCACATGTATCTGGAGCGGTTTGAAGACGTTCCTTACGCCGAAGGATTCCACAAACCCTTTATCGGTCTTGCGAAACCCGCGGTCAGCCCCCAGTTCAACACCATGCACACCGCTGATGTGATTCTCAGGCTGGCCAAGGCGATGGGGGATCCTGTTGAAAAAGCCTTTCCCTGGGAAGATTACGAGGGCTGCCTGGATGAAACCTTCGGGGATCGGTGGGAGGAGCTTCAAGAAACCGGATACCACGCGGTTCTGGATTTCGAACCTAAATCCTCGAAAACGGTGTTCGAAACCGCATCCGGAAAGTTGGAGTTCTTTCCCGAGGAGGGAAAGGATGCCCCGAAGAAGGTGTGGGTGAAAATCCAGGGGGAGGAGCCGGCCTTCCCGCTGATCTTGATCCCTTACGATTCCCCCAGGCTCGCCAGCGGATTCGTCGGCGACCCGCCCTTCGTCATCAAGACCGTTCCGGACACCGTCCTGAAGAAAAACGATATCTTTGTGGAGATTCATCCCAAGACGGCCAAGACGCTGGGGCTTTCCGAAGGCAAGCTCGCGCTTCTGTCGACCCCAAGAGGCGAGGCCCGGGTGCGGATCCACCTGGTCGAAGGGATCCTGCCGGGCTTGGTAGCCATGCCCACCGGTCTCGGACATCAGGCCTATGACGCCTATCTGTCCGGGAAAGGGGTCAACTTCAACGAACTGATCGGACCGGTGGAAGACGGAGTCTCAGGGCTCGATGCCGCCTGGGGCATCCGGGCGAAGCTGTCTCGGGCTTAAGACGGCGCCGGGCGCCCGTGGGGACCGTCTCCGGCTTACAGCTGAAATTCGACAATGCAAAAGAGGTTTCGATGAAACAAGAGCAGGCCAAAAAGTACGGAATGGTGATCGACCTGGACAAATGCACCGGGTGCGGCGCTTGCATGGTCGCTTGCATGGCGGAAAACAATGTTCCGTTCAAAAAAGACGAGACCCATAAGCTGGACAGCATCACCTGGATGCGCGTCTACCAGTTGTCCAACGGGAAGCCTTTCCCGGACACGGATTTGTGCTATATCCCCCGGCCCTGCATGCACTGCGAAGGAGATCACGGTCATTCTCCCTGTGTCTCGGTTTGTCCGGCCACTGCCACCGACTACAGCCAAAAGACCGGAATCGTGAGCCAGATCTACACCCGCTGTTTCGGCTGCCGGTACTGCATGGCGGCCTGCCCTTATCACGCCCGGTATTTCAACTGGTGGGATCCGGTCTGGCCCAATGGGATGGAAAAATATTTAAATCCCAACGTGTCCCCGCGGATGCGGGGGGTGGTTGAAAAATGCAGCTTCTGTTACCACCGGTACCAGCTGGCCATGAACCGGGCCTTCATGGAGGACCGCAGGGAACTGGAAGAGGAGGAGTATCAGACGGCTTGCTCGCAGGCTTGCCCTGCAGGTGCCATCGTCTTCGGGGATTTGAACAACGAGAAGCATCGCGTCTCTGCGTTGGTGCAGCCGGATCGGGCCCATGGCGGCCGACCTAAAAACCCCATGGCGTTCCGGCTCCTCGAGCGGCTGGGGACCAACCCCAAGGTGTACTACCTGTCCCGAAAGGAATGGGTCCGAAGGGCCGGGGACAATTACCTTCCCAAAGAGGCTCCCGGGAAGGGACACTGATGCAGCCCCGGTCTCGGATGACAAAGGACGCGACGACAAGGAATCTGAGGAAAAAGAAGCGAGGGACATATGGATGATGCATTGATTCCCAAGGGGGTCAAACGCTGCCCGCTGCCTGAATTTTTAATGAAACTGGGTCCGGTGGTTGCAGTCTTGATCTGGGGTGTGGTCGCCATGTTCATGTGCTGGATCAAGGGGCTCAACCAGACCAACATGAACGATTCCTACGGGTTCGCCCTGTGGATCTGGGCGGATCTTACGGTGATCGCTCTGGGAGGGGGTGCCTTTTTCACGGGTCTTCTCAGGTATATCATCGGAAAGGACAAGCTGAAGGACATCCTCAATTTCGCCGTGCTCATCGGGTTCATCTGCTACAGCTCGGCGTTGCTGATCCTGGCCATCGACATCGGACAGCCCTTGAGGGGGTGGTTTATCTTCTGGCATGCCAACGTCCATTCCATGCTCACGGAAGTGGCCTTCTGCCTCACTTGTTATTTCGGCGTCCTCACCATCGAGTACCTCCCCCTGGTCTTTGAAAACCGCCAGATCGACCGGGTGCCTTTTTTTCATCATTTGACCCACCACATGCATGAGATCATGCCGGTGTTCGCGGCAACCGGCGCCTTTTTGAGCTTCTTCCACCAGGGCTCACTGGGCGGCGTGGCCGGTGTGCTCTTCGGCCGGCCCTTTGCTTTTCGGGAAGGGGTTTTCATCTGGCCGTGGACCTTTTTCCTGTTCACCTGGTCTGCGGCGGCCTACGGTCCCTGTTTTACGATCATGCTCGCCAAGATCACCGAAAAAATTACCGGGAAAAAACTCATCAAGGATGAGGTCTACGCGCTTCTGGCCAAAATCGCCGGATGGATGATGGCCACTTACATCGTGGCCAAGATTGTCGACACCTGGTACTGGGCCGCGGTGACGGTTCCCGCCAAGGGGCAGACCCTGATGCAGTTTTACTCCAACAACCCCTTTTACGGGATATGGATCCTGGTTCTGGAGATCGTCATCGGCGGGGTGCTTCCGGCCGCGATCCTGATCACCCGAAAAGGAAGAAACACGCCGGCCCTTCTGATAACCGCAGTGGTTTTGGGCGTTGTCGGCGTCTGCGTCAACCGGTGGGCCATGGTGCTCCAGGTCATGGCCGTCCCGGTGCTCACTTTCGAAGGATGGCCCATGTACTATCCCAGCTGGCAGGAAGTGGCCACCACTTTGCTGCCGGTGGCCTACGGTGTCCTCCTGGTGGCGGTTTCCTACCGCTACCTGCCGGTATTTCCCCAGGAACCGGAGCTGAACCCCGTCGATTTGGAACCGGAACAGGCGGAAAAAACCGAAGAAGCGTCTGAAAGCGCACAGGCAGAACTCAGCCCGGCCGAGGCATAGAAGGAGGAGAAGATGTTTCCATTTAACTTCGAGTGGATCTGGGACATGTCCCACCTGGTCTTCATGGGTGGACTCTGGTTTGCCCTGACGATTCTCGGTCTCGGCATGACCTACTGCGTGATCAAGGCCGTCATCGACACGGTCAAGGGAAAGGGCGGCGGGCACCCCTGACCCATTTGTGCTGAAAAAACAAGAGGCGCTTCCGTCGGGACAGGAGAGGGAAGCGCCTTTTTCTTGGGAGGTTGAATGGATCGCATCGTCGTCGAGGGAGGAAAGCCCCTGTTCGGGGAGGTTAGGATCGGAGGCGCAAAGAACGCGGCTTTGCCCATGATCGCATCCGCCCTCCTAACGGACGGGTGGAACACCTTTTCCAACGTTCCGGATCTCAGGGATATCGAAAGCATCAAGCTGTTGCTGTCTCATCTCGGCGCTTCCGTGGAAAGCGGCCCAGGGACAGTGCGCGTCAACGCCGGCGGCCTCAACAACAGCGAGGCTCCTTATGACCTGGTCCGGAAGATGCGGGCTTCCATTTTAGTTCTGGGGCCCCTGGTGGCGCGGCTGAAAAAGGCCAGGGTCTCCCTTCCCGGAGGGTGCGCCATCGGTGCAAGGCCCATCAACATCCACTTGAAAGCGCTTCAGGAGATGGGGGCAACCCTCGAGCTCAAGGGCGGATACGTGGAGGCCTCAGCCGATGCCCTGCAGGGAAAAGAGCTCTTTTTGGATTTCCCGACGGTGACGGGGACCGAAAACATCATGATGGCGGCTTCCCTGGCCCGCGGCGAGACCGTCATTCGAAACGCCGCCCGGGAACCGGAAGTGGTCGCCCTGGCCGACACCCTCAACCGGATGGGAGCGAAAATCGCGGGGACCGGGACATCCGTGATCACCGTGCAGGGGGTTTCCTCCCTCTCGCCCGTTTCAATGTCCGTTATTCCGGACCGCATCGAGGCAGGAACGTTCATGGTGGGGGCGGCTTTGACCGGGGGCGACGTCCTGATTCGAGGATGTGAGCCGCGCCATCAGAATGCGCTCATCGACAAGCTTTCCACGGCAGGAGCAAGGGTCGACCTCCAGGAAGACGGCCTCCGCGTCCGTGCGGGCGATTTCCTGTCCAGCGTCGATGTGAAAACCCTTCCCTATCCAGGGTTTCCAACGGACATGCAGGCCCAATTCATGGTGCTGATGTCAGTGGCAAAAGGGCTGAGCCTGATTTCCGAGACCGTTTTTGAGAACCGCTTCATCCACGTGAGCGAGCTGAGGCGCCTGGGAGCCGACATCACCGTTTCGGGGAACACCGCGGCCGTCAGGGGGGTTTCCACGCTCTCCGGTGCGCCGGTAATGGCCACCGATTTGAGGGCCAGCGCGTGCCTGGTACTGGCGGGTCTGGTGGCCCGCGGAAAAACCAGAATCAATCGAGTCTACCATCTGGACCGGGGATACGAAAAGCTGGAAGAAAAGTTCGCGCGTTTGGGAGCCGCCATCAAACGCGTTCGGAATTAGGGTTTTCAGATCCGGCTTCGGATCCGTCAGTACATTGTGCAGCAAGCTGCGGGGAATGCGTCCGCTGGAGCGGTTCAAATGAAACAGGAGCCGTATTTTCGTCCGCTGATTCCGCTGCTGCTTTCTCTGATTCCCGGAATTTTTCTCGGCCTTGAACATCCCGGCCATCTTCTCTTAGCGGCTTTCGGCTTGCTCTTTGCGGGGATTGCCCTTGCCCGGACTTGCCTTTTGAAAAAGGAAGCCCGATTTTCCCCCATCGCGCTCTTTGTTGCCGTCGGGTATCTCAGCATCCAGCCGTGGGCGGCTCCCCGGTTTTCACCCAACCATGTGGTGCGCTTCATCGGACCCGACTTATGGCGCCTCTCCGGAACGGTGGAAGAGGTTCTGCATCAGAGTCAAAGACATGCCGGTTTCGTTCTTTCAGATCTTCGGATGGGAAGCGCCAGGGAGGACTCAACTCCCGTGTTTCGTGCGGCGGGGAAGATCCGGGTCTCTGTGTGGCGAAAAGCGCCGGACTTGAAACCCGGGGACGCCATGCGCATGACGGCACGATTTCAGCCGGTCAGAAATTTCAACAATCCCGGCGGGTTCAATTACCAGCGCTATCTGGCGCTAAAAGGAATCTGGACCACCGCCCATGCATCCGAAAAAGATCTGGAGGTCGAGTCTCGGAAAGCCTCCCTTTCCCTTCAGGGCCGGATCCGGTCCTCAAGAGAGGCTCTTTCCCGGTTCATCGAAGAAGAGATCTCAGGCAAAATCCGGCCAGAAGCCAAGGGGGTGCTCAAGGCACTGATTCTCGGCGATCGGGAAGGCATTCCCCCCGGGTTGAGGGAGGCTTTCAACCGTTCCGGCGTCAGCCACATCCTGGCGATTTCCGGCCTGCATATCGGCATCGTCGCCGCAGGGGCCTTCTGGCTGTCTTCAAGGCTGTTGAGCTGCTTTTCAATCTTTTTGCGGCATGCCTGGACCCGCAAAGGGGCAGCGCTGTTTTCCCTGCTTCCCGTCCTGGTGTATGGGGCATTGTCCGGGATGTCGCCGTCCACCCAGCGTGCCGTGATCATGGTGGGGGTTTTTCTTCTGGCCTTTTTCTTCGAAAAGGAGCATGAACCCTTCAACACGCTGGCCGTCGCGGCTCTGGGGATTTTGATCTACGATCCCCCCGCCCTCTTTTCCATCTCCTTCCAGCTCTCTTTCGCTTCCGTGTTCTGGATCTTGTTCGGGATGTCCCGGACCCGGAGGCTATGGGGTCGTTCATCCGATACCGCTACGGAGGCCCTTTTCGTCCGGATGAAAAAACGGTTGCTTTCCTTTTTCCTGGTTTCGGCCTTTGCCATCCTGGGGACCCTTCCCATCGTGATGGTGTATTTCAATCAGGTCTCCCTCGTTTCCCTGGCGGCCAATATGGTGATCATCCCGCTGATGGGCTTCATCGCCGTTCCCGCCGGACTGATGGCGGTTTTTCTTTTTCCGGTCCATCTTCAGGCGGCGGCTTACTTGATGCAAACCAGCGCCGCCGTGATTGCGCATGCCATCTTCTGGGTGGATCTTTTTTCGAGTCTTCCGTTTGCCTCTTTGAAAACGGTCACCCCCAACCCCTTGGAGATCGTTTTGATCTACGGGGCGGCCTGGGCGTGTTTCGAATGGAAAAAACGCCCGGACCGCACTCCGGAGGCTTTCCTTGGTGCCCCGGAGGATAAAAGTCTTCCTTCGGGGTTCAATCGTTTCAAGTGCGGGTTGCTCAAGGCCTGCCGGGCCCGAAACCTCCTTTGGGCAGTCTTGGCCATCGGGTGCATGGACATCGGCTACTGGCTTCATTACCGATTGTGGCATGAAGACCTGCGGATCAGCGTCATGGACGTGGGGGCGGGAAACGCGGTGCTCGCGGAACTGCCGAAAGGCTATAACCTCCTCATCGACGGCGGCGGGTTTCCGGACAACGAAACCTTCGATGTGGGTGCCAATGTCGTGGCGCCCTTTCTGTGGCGCAACAAGATCCTTTCCATCGACGCCGTGGTCCTGTCCCACCCCAACGCGGATCATCTCAACGGCCTGCTCTTCATCGCTCGAAACTTCCATGTGAAAGAACTGTGGACCAATGACGACCGGGGGGAGTCACATGCTTATCGGGCGCTTCTCGAAATCGTTTATCAGAAAGGCATCCGGATGCCGTCCTTCCAAAGCCTTGAAAGATCTTTCCGGATTCATGGGGTTGGTGTCGAAATCTTTTATCCGCCTTCGGACTACCGGGCGCTGGCTGAAAGAGAACGGTGGCGCAACGACAACAACAATTCCCTGGTGATCCGGCTTCAATACGGCAACGAAACGTTTCTCTTCCCGGGCGACATCATGGAAAAAGCCGAAAGGGAACTGGTGGCAACGGCCGGGGAGGCCATTCGAAGCACCCTGATGGTGGCTCCCCATCACGGGGGCAAGACCTCGAGCAGTCCGGGCTTTCTCGAGGCGGTCAAGCCCCAAGTGGTGGTTGTGTCCGTAGGGAAAAGAGGCCCTCATCCGCAGGTGGTCAAACGGTACCGCGACCTGGGGGCAAGGGTCTATTCGACCCATCGACACGGCGCAATCCGCATCGTTGCCGGAGACGGCCCGCTGAAAATCCGCGAGACCGTTTTTGGACCCTTCGGACAAGAAAAGGCCGAGACCGAAGATTAGCGTTCTCCGGGAACCGGACCGGGAAGGAAAGAACCGGCGCGATTGACACCCGGCGCCTGTGCTGCTAAGTTGCCCGTCAACGTTTATACGGTGCACAGGGGAGGATATGCGGTGAAATTGACTGTGGAAGCGCTCGAGAAATTGAGGAAAGAGGCCGCAAAAAAACTGACGCTTAGACAGGGCCAACCCAAAGTCAAGATAACGGTTCATATGGGAGACTGCGGAATCGCGGCCGGGGCCAGGAGGGTCATGGATGCCCTTCTTGAAGCCCTGTTGGATATGGACCGTCCGGATATCCAGGTCCTTGCTGCCGGCTGCATTCAAAGATGCGACGGTGAACCCATCGTGACCGTGGAAATCGATGAGTCACCCAAGACTTCCTATCAGAAGATGGACCCTGAAAAAATACGTCGGGTCGTGTCGGGGCACATTCTAAAAGGCGAGACCCAGACCGATCTCCTTTTGCCCCCTGCTTGAACGCTCTCCCATGCAAAGGGCTTTTACGGCCCAAAGCCTGATGAGGGGGTTTTGCCCATGAAGGCGAGCCATGAGAGTCGACGATAAAGACGTCCGGCCCATCTGGCTGGATTCAGAAACAGGGACCGTGAGGGTGATCGATCAGCGGCACCTGCCCCACCGGTTTGTCGTGGCCGAGCTGAAAACGGTGGAAGACGTCGTCCACGCCCTGCAGGAGATGGTGGTGCGGGGAGCGCCCCTCATCGGCGTCACCGGGGCCTACGGCGTGTATCTGGCCTCGAGGCAGGCCGGTGACGCCGATGAGGACAGCTTTCGACGACTTTGCCATCGAATCCGGACGGCGCGGCCCACGGCCGTCAATTTGTCCTTGGGGGTGAACCGCGTCTTCTTGAAGACGGCCGACATCCGCCGACAGAAGGAACGCACCGAAGCCGCCCGGAGGGAGGCAGGGGTCATCGCTGAGGAGGAAGCGGAAAATTGCCGGCGCATCGGCATGCACGGGGTTCGGCTGATCCGGGAGATTCGGGCCAAGAAGGGCGGGGACCCGGTGAATATTCTGACACACTGCAACGCGGGATGGCTAGCCTGCATTGAATACGGGACTGCCACCGCCCCCATCTATGCCGCCCATGACGAGGGGATCGGCGTACATGTATGGGTGGACGAAACCCGGCCCCTGAATCAGGGCGCCAGGCTCACCGCCTGGGAGTTGGGCGCTTACGGGGTTCCTCACACCGTGATCACGGACAACGCCGGGGGTCACCTCATGCAGCACGGGCTTGTGGACATGGTCATCGTCGGTACCGATCGGACCACGGCAGCCGGGGATGTCGCCAACAAGATCGGCACCTACCTGAAAGCCCTGGCGGCCCGGGACAACGGTATCCCCTTTTACGTGGCCCTTCCTTCAACCACTTTTGACTGGAGCCTCGAAGACGGCCTCCGGGACATCCCCATCGAAGAACGGGATCCTGATGAAGTCCGATATGTTTTTGGGTTGGATGCCGGAGTCCCCCGGCGCCTCCTCGTCCCGCCGCAAAAGAGCCGTTGCGCCAACTTCGCTTTCGATGTGACCCCCGCGCGGCTGGTCACGGCCTTGGTTACCGAAAGGGGTATTTGCAGCGCCTCCAGAGACGCCATTCAGGACTTGTTCCCGGAAAAAAGAAATGGATAAACCACCCCCGGTGAAAGATCCAGGACAGGAGAAGGCTTCCCCGGAAAAGGCATCCGGCATGCTTTCCGACCTTGAAAAAAAGATCATCGCCCTGATCCAGGGCGATATCGCCATCGTTGAAAGACCCTTCCTCCATATGGCCCGGCAGCTTTCCATCACGGAAGAGACGCTGATGGAAACGTTGAAGGTCTTGGGTCGCAGAGGCGTCATCCGCCGCTTTGGAGCCACGCTGCGTCACCAGAAATCCGGATACACCGCAAACGTGATGGCGGCCTGGCAGGTGGAAGAGGAACGGGTGGAAGCCGTGGGAAGAATCATGGCCCGGTTCCGGCAGGTTTCCCATTGCTATCGGAGAAATCCTGCGACCGGATGGCCTTACAACCTTTACACCATGATCCACGCCAAAAACGAGGCGGCCTGCCTGAAAACCGTCCGGGAGATCTCGGAGAAAACGGACGTTCCCACCTATACCCTCCTGTTCAGCAAAAAGGAATTGAAAAAGACCTCCATGGAATACTTTCCGGAGGCGCTTTTATCTGACAACTGATCCCGCCGTGACCGCGAATGCGCCCCATGTCCTGATCGTCAACCCCTGGATCCATGATTTTGCGGCCTACGACTTCTGGGCCAACCCCATAGGCGTTTTGACGCTGGGCTCCGTGCTGAGGCGATGCGGCATCGCGGTCTCCTATGTCGATTGCCTGGACCGTTTCCATCCCAGGGCTCCCTACGCAAATCCTTTGGCTCGATTCGGTCGAGGGCCCTACCTGAAGACCGAAATCCGGAAGCCCAAAGGGTTCGAGGACGTGCCCCGCCGCTTTTCACGGTATGGAATCCGGCCCCAATGGCTTCTGGAGGACCTGTCGGCGCCGTCTCCCCCGGATTTGATCCTGGTGACTTCCCTGATGACCTACTGGTGGACCGGGGTCCGGGAGACGCTTCAGGTCCTTAAGCAAGCTTTTCCCAAAACTCCTGCGGTATTGGGAGGGATTTATGCGACCCTCTGCCCTTCCCATGCGGCCCGGGCCTGCGGCGCCGAACGTCTCCTGACCGGGCCGGGCGAGATGCATGTCCTGGAACTGGCCGCGGAACTGACGGGGCGCCCTGTGGAATCCTTGCAGGCGGAAAGCGGGTTCAAGCCGGAAATCCTGGATACCTGGCCGTACCCGGCTTTGGAACTGCAGCACAAGATCCCCTTCGTCCCCCTGCTCACTTCCGTCGGGTGCCCCTTTGCCTGCCCCTACTGCGCTTCGCACCGGCTCACCCCGAAGCGGATGCGCCGCTCGCCGGGTCTGGTGGTAAAAGAGATCCGTTTTTGGCACTTAAAACACGGCGTCAGGGACTTCGTCCTTTACGACGATGCGTTTCTCGTGGATGCCAAAGAGCACGCCTTCCCGGTTCTTTCAAAGATTGTCAGCATGGATCTTCCGCTCCGGTTCCATACCCCCAATGCTTTGCATGCTAGGGAAATCACTCGGCCCCTCGCCGGGCTCCTCAAGAGGGCAGGTTTCCACACGCTCCGGATGGGACTGGAGACCGCAGACCGCGAAAAAGGGAAGCCGCCGGATAACAAGGTGACCCTGGAAGCGTTTTCACAAGCCGCCGCTTATCTCCTGGAAGCGGGTTTCACGAAAGACCAGGTCGGGGCTTACCTGCTGGTGGGGCTTCCGGGGCAGGACCTGGGCTCGGTGCGGTACTCCATCCAGGTCGTAAAGGCCTGCGGGATCCACCCCATACCGGCGTATTATTCTCCCATCCCCCAGACGCCCTTGTGGGAGGCGGCGGTCCGTTCCTCCCGGTATCCCCTTGAGTCGGATCCGCTTTTCACCAACAATGCGGTTCTGCCCTGTCAGAAAACGCCCTTTTCCTGGGAAACCCTCACGCGGATCAAGCGCTGGTGCGCCTCCGCCTGAACTGTGGAGGCCAAGATGCGTTGGCGAAGGGGGCAAGGAAGGACCTTGACAGGGATCGAAGGGCGCCTGTATTTTGATGCCGGTCAGCCGGGAGGGAAAGATCCCGAGGGGATCCGGGAGTCCGGCGGTGTTTTCGATGAACTTAATAACCCCGTTGCCGGACGGACAGGATTTGAAAACGAAAACGGAAAGGGGAAGGCCATGATGCGCCTGACAGGAGTCAACATCGAGAAAAAAGGGGTGAAGAATTTAATCGTTCCGGTCCTTGAAGACCGGGAGATTGCCGATCAACCGGTCCTCGCCGCGCTCGTGAGGCAGGCCAAGGCGATTCCGGAATTCAAAGGCCAAAAAGAGGATGAACTGATTCTGTACAAGCCGGCAGGGCTTCCGGTGGACCGGGTGCTTTTCTTGGGGCTGGGAAAATATGAAGCCCTGGACCGGGAGGCCCTGCGCGCCTTTGCCGGGAAGGGCGTCAAGAAAGCGATTCGGATGAAACTTAAGGAGGTTACGGTCGATGTTCCTTCTTTCGGCCGCATCGACCTAAATGCCGAACAGGTCCTGGAGCCCCTCCTGGAAGGGGCTTTTCTGGCCAACCACCTCTTCACCCGGTACAAGCAGGAGAAGAAGGACCATCCGGTCGAGAGCCTCTCTTTTTTGGCGCCTTCCCAGACGGTTCGAAAATTCCGGGGCCTTCCCGGTCGGGTGGAGACGGTGTGCCGGGGCACGCTTATGGCCCGGGAGTGGGTCTCCACGCCCTCCAACGAGAAAAGACCGGAGCAGTTTGCAAAAACAGTGATGGCCCGCTCCCGGAAGGCGGGTTTGAAGGCGACACTCTTAACCGAAAAAGCGCTTCGTCAGAAGGGCTTCGGAGCCCTGCTTTCGGTTTCGGCGGGAAGCCAGAGCCAGGCCCATCTAGTGGTCCTGGAGCACAATCCCGGCAAGAAGAAAAAGACCGTGGTGCTGGTGGGCAAGGGCGTCACCTTCGATTCCGGGGGGATCAACCTCAAGCCCGGCACCGGCCTCGAGGACATGAAGACGGACATGTCCGGGGCCGCTGCGGTTGCCGCCGTGCTCATTGCCGCCGGGGAGATGGGGATCAACCGGCGCCTCGTGGGGGTGCTTCCCATTGTGGAGAACATGCCCTCAGGAACAGCGACGCGTCCGGGGGACATCGTGAAAAGCTTTTCGGGAAAAACCGTGGAGATCGCCAACACCGATGCGGAAGGAAGACTCATCCTCATCGACGCAATGGCCTGGGCGGTCCAGCGATACCGACCCGAGATCCTCATCGATGTGGCCACCCTCACCGGGGCCTGCGTGGTGGCCCTCGGGGAAAAGATCGCCGGGCTTTTCACCGCCGATGACGATCTGGCAAAGGCGCTGTTGGAATCCGGGGAAAAGACCCACGAGCGCTGCTGGCGATTTCCCATGCCGGAGGACTACAAGGAATTGCTCAAAAGCGAACTGGCCGACATCCGCAACGTGGCCGAGTCCCGGTGGGGCGGGGCCATCAACGGTGCCCTTTTTCTTTCAGAATTCGTCAAGGGCTGCCGGTGGGCGCACCTCGACATCGCCGGCCCGGCTTCCTCAAAAAAGGAGGGGCCTTACTCGGGCGCCGGGGGCACGGGCTTCGGGGTCCGGCTTCTGGTGGAAGCCTTGAAAAGGATTTAGGCTCCTCTGAAAAGGGAACTCATGGCCCTAGAGATTGAACGGAAATTCTTAGTTGGAAACGACTCCTGGAGATCCGCAGGCCGCGGTGCCCTTTGCCGGCAGGGCTACCTGTGCCGTTCCAGAGAGCACGTGGTCCGGGTGCGGACCACGGACGACAAGGCCTACCTGGCCGTGAAAGGCGCCGTGACGGAGATCACCCGCGCGGAGTTCGAGTATGAAATCCCTCTTTCCGATGCCGAAGAGATGCTGTCCGAGCTTTGCGAAAAACCGCTGATCCAAAAGAAGCGATACGCGATTTTTTACCGGGGTAAAATGTGGGAGGTGGATGAGTTTTTCGGGGAAAACGAAGGGCTCGTCGTCGCCGAGATCGAGCTTGAAAGGGAAGACCAGCCTTTCGAAAAACCTCCCTGGGTTTCCAGGGAGGTCACCGGGGATCCCCGGTATTACAACGCCAACCTGGTGAAAAACCCGTTCAAACGGTGGACAGATGAAAGTTAATCCCTGCAGGGTCCAGCTTGTTCAGGACGATCCTGCTGAAAGCTTTGCTGTGGAGGGCAGATGAGCGCCTTTGAAATGGGGATCCTCGCCAGCACGCTGGCCGGGCTTGCCACCGGCTTGGGCGCCTTGCCGGTGCTTTTTTTCAAAAAGGTCTCCGACCGTCTCCTGAACCCGCTTTTGGGTGGAGCGGCGGGGGTCATGCTGGCGGCCACCTCTTTTTCCCTCATCGTCCCGGGGATCGATTACGGGGATGCCATCTGGCCGGGAAAGGGGGCGTATGTGGTGGTGGTGGGCATGCTGGTGGGGGCGCTTTTTCTGGACCGCATGGACAAGTGGCTGCCCCATGAACACTTCGTGTCGGGAACGGAAGGGCCCACAAGCTCGCTGCGGCGCATCTGGCTTTTCATCATCGCCATCACCCTCCATAATTTTCCGGAAGGCCTGGCGGTGGGCGTGGGGTTTGGTGCCCAGGACACGGGGGCGGCCACGGCGCTGGCCATCGGCATCGGGCTCCAGAACATGCCCGAGGGAATGGCCGTGGCTTTCCCCCTGCTGGGCCTGGGTTACAAGCGCTGGCAGGCCTTGGGCATCGCCCTTCTCACCGGCCTGGTGGAGCCGGTGGGCGGATTGTTAGGGGTGGCGGCGGTGACGCTGTTTCAGCAGGTCCTGCCTTTCGGGTTGGCGTTTGCCGCAGGCGCCATGCTGTTCGTGATCAGCGATGAAATCATCCCGGAAACGCACGCCAAGGGAAAGTCCAGGCCGGCTACCTTCGGCGTCATGGTGGGGTTTGTGATCATGATGGCCATGGACACCCTTCTGGGATAGTCATTTTCTCTTCAAGGCCCGCAGCCTGGCCTCCACGGATCCGGCGTGGGCAGAGAGCCCCTCGGTTTCGGCCAGCTGCATGACGCTTTTGGCCTCCCGCAGAAACGCTTCCCGCGAGTAATAGATCAGGCTCGTCTTTTTTATAAAATGGTCCACGGAAAGGGCCGAGGAGAACCGGGCCGTGCCGGCCGTGGGAAGGACATGATTGGGGCCGGCGAGGTAATCCCCCATGGGCTCCGGCGAATAGGGACCGACAAAGACCGCCCCGGCATGCCGGATGGACGACAGGCGCGCCATGGGGTCGTCGATGAGAAGCTCCAGATGCTCCGGTGCGATGCGGTTGGAAAGATTGAAGGCGGTTTCAAGATCCGGGACCACCAGAATGAGGCCGAAGCGCTTCAGGGATTCCCGGGCGATGGCCTGGCGATGAAGGGTTTTCAAACGGCCTTCCAGTACCTCGGAAACCTTTTCGGCGATACCTTGGGAAACGGTGATGAGCATGGCCGAGGCCAGGACGTCGTGTTCGGCCTGGGAAAGGAGGTCCGCTGCGATAAAGTCGGGGTCGGCGGTATGGTCGGCTAAAATCAGGATCTCGCTGGGCCCGGCGATCATGTCGATCCCCACCTCTCCGGCCAAAAGTTTTTTAGCCGCCGTGACGTAAACGTTTCCGGGTCCCACGATGACATCCACCTTCGGGATCATTTCGGTGCCGTAGGCCAGGGCCGCGATTCCCCAGGCGCTTCCGGCCTTGAAGACCGCATCGGCTCCTGCGGTTTGCGCAGCGATGAGAAGATGCGGATCCACCGACCCGTCCGGGGTGGGCGGCGTGACCATCACCACCTCCGGAACCCCGGCGATCTTTGCCGGAATCACCCCCATCAGAACCGAGGAAACCAGGGGCGTCTTTCCCCCCGCACCCCCCGGCACATAGACTCCGGCCCGGTCCACGGGCCGCACCAGCTGCCCCAGGAAGGTTCCTTCCCGTTTGGCATGGACAAAGGATCGGGGAATCTGGTTTTGATGGAAGGAAGCAATTTGTTTACCGGCTTTATGGAGGGCCGAAACGAAATCCCGGGAAACCCGGCGCCGGGCTGCTTTGAAGGCTTCGGGAGCCACCCGGATGGACGCGCTGTCCATCTCAGGACCGTCGAAACGCTTCGTGTAGGCCAAAACCGCCCGATCCCCGTTTCTTTTGACGTCCTCTAGGATCTTTTTAACCGCCGCAAGATCTTTTTTTCGGATGTGCAACCCACGGCTGACGATGGCCTCAATCTGCTTTTCCGCTTGTAAAGAAGGAAAAGAGAAGCAATTCATGGATGCCTTTCCTCACAGTCGGTTTGCCTTGAAGTAAAATCCGAAGCCTAATGACAATGCCGGAGAAAGTCAACAGCCAGTGGTGCACGGAAATGGCCTGTTCCGCGAAACAGCTCCTGCTAAAGAACCTCGAGAAGCCGGAACTCAGAGTCGACCCTGACACACCCTAAACTCGGCGAATCGCCTGGCGGCATCACGGAGTTTTTCCTTTCAAGCCGATGGCCAGGATTTTTTTGATGAGGGTTTCCAAACCCCCAGGAAGTATCTTCCTGAGTGCCGGACCTGAGTGGGAGATTGGAATCTGTTGAGCAGGGTCATTTTCATGGACAGTTTCCGGGATTTCCCGGGCATCGCCGTCTTTCAGGTGGGGGCATCCCATCAGCGTCAATCGTTTCTTTTTTATCGCCAGGAGGGTGACGCGGTCTTCGGGTTTCTGCGGCTCTTCAGGAACATGACATTCGTAAACAGAGGAAAATCCCGTGTCGGAAAGCAGCCGAAGCAAAGAGGAGCGGGTAAGGTACACACTTTCCGGATTATCCAGGGAGGACCAAACCCGGTTTTTCACCTCTTCGGGGCTGGAGCCGGGGGGATGCTCGACGACCCTTTTCCCCCAATACAGACTGCTTCCGAAGGAAAAGGACGTTTCCGGTTTCAGGCTGATATGGGTATCCATCACCAAAAAAGAGCTGCAGACGGAAAAAAGGCGTTCCACGAAATGAAAGAGGCCCGGGACATCGAGGTGATAAAGGATCCCCAGGCACAAAACCACATCAAAAGTGCCGTATTTGGATATGCTCAAGTTTCTGACATCGTCTTCAAAATAATCGATGGCGTCCAGCCCAAGGGCCCGAGCGGCAAACCGGGCCTTTTCAATATTGGCCTTCCGCCCCTCGATGCCGCAAACCCGGCTTCCCCGGCGGGCAAACTCGATGCTGTACCCGCCTTCCAGGCAGGCCAGATCGAGGATCCGAAGGTCCGGCAGAGGGCGTGAAGAGATGTCGGAGACAATTTGAAGAACCCGGCGCATCTTGATTTCATCCCCGCAAACACCCTCTTTCATGGTGAAAAGCCTCCCATCGAGAAGAAAATTGTGGGCGGTCCATTTGCCGTACCTTTCTTCGATGGTTTTCTTTTCGGTTTCCAGGTTTATGGGATTCATGGGGTTTGGCTTTGCGATTGGAGATTCCACCGGCTCGATTTTCTAAAGAGCGTTGAAGCTTGCCATCTCGTCGAATAAACGTCTTTTATCAAAAAGACAAGGAAATGTAACCAATCCGAACTTCTTGGTGTCGAAAAAACGTCATCCCCCGAGATACAGCCGCTGGACTTCGGAGTTATCCAAGAGCGCCTTTCCAGGGCCTTCCAGGCGGTTTTTCCCCAGCTCCAGGACATAGGCAAAGTGGGAAACGGAAAGGGCCTTTCTGGCGTTTTGCTCCACCAGAAGAAGGGAGACCCCTTCCCGGTTCATGGCTGCAAGGTGATCAAAAACCGTATCCACCATGATGGGCGAAAGCCCCAGGGAAGGCTCGTCCAGGAGGGCCAGGCGCGGGTTTAGGATCAGGATCCGGCTTAAGGCGAGTATCTGGCGCTCCCCTCCGGAAAGGATCCGGCCGGGCTTGTGGCGTTTTTCCGCAAGGAAGGGGAACAGGCTGAAAACGGTCTCCATGGCGCCGGTGACCTGTTTTTTGTTCTCGGCGAGGATACCGGCGATTTCCAGGTTTTCCGTCACGGTGAGGGTGGGAAAGATGTTGCTCCCCTGGGGGATAAAAACCAGGCCCCGCCGGATTCTTTCGGAGATGCTTTTTTTCCGGATATCTGTTTCTTCAAAGAGGATGCGGCCCTGAATCAAAGGAAGCTGGCCTGCAATGACCCGAAGAAGCGTCGATTTTCCGGCCCCGTTGGGACCGATGACCGAGACAAGAGCCCCTTTTTCCTGATGGAGGGAAACCTCGTGAAGGATCGTGATCGGACCGTACCCGGCCCGGATGTGATCCACACTAAGAAGCATGACGGGCCCTCCCCAGATAGGCTTCCACGACCCCGGGGTCCCGGACAGCCTCTTTTGGAGTCCCGGAAAAGAGGAGACTCCCTGAATCCATCACAAAGACCCTTTGGCACAGTTCGAGCACCAGAGGCATGTTGTGCTCGATGATGAAGATCCGGATGCCCTGCCGGGTCAGTTCCTTCAAGACTTCCGTGAGCTGGCGGATCAGGGCCGGGTGGATTCCGGCCGTGGGTTCGTCGAGCAGGATCAATTTGGGCGAGGCCATGAGGACCCGGCCCAACTCCAGGAGTTTCTGCTGGCCGTAGCTGAGGGTTCCGGCAAGGGCGTCGGCAAGGGGGGAAAGCCGGATGAGGTCAAGGATTCCGTCGGCTTTTTCCTGGTTTTCCGCTTCCTCCCGCCGGACCGCGCCGGACTGAAAAAAAAAGGGCTGCGAGCCGTTCCCCCTTCTGAGCCGGGGCCGCGGAAAGGAGATTCTCCCGGGTGGTCAGAAACGGGAGCACCCGGGTGTGCTGAAAGGTCCGGATCAACCCCATCCGGCTGATGGCATGGGGCGGGGATGCCGTGATCTCCGTTTCATTGAAGAAGACCTTTCCCGCATCGAGACGGTAAAAGCCAGTGATGATATGAAAGAGGGTGGTCTTCCCGCTCCCGTTGGGACCCACCAGCCCGGTGATGGGGGTTTCTCCCAGGGCAAGGGTCACCCGGGAGACGGCCTCGAGGCCGCCGAAGCGTTTGGTGACCGATTCCACCGTCAGCATGGCGGAGTCCTGTATTCGGGAAGGATCCCCTCGGGCCGCTGGAGCATGAGAAAAACCAGCACGGTGCCGTAAACCATCCCCTGGATCGGCGCGATGACACGCCCGAATTCCACGGGGATGGGAAGAAAACGGATCCATTCCTGGAAGAAAATGATGAGAAAAGCCCCCAGAACCGGACCCCATCGGGTCCCCCGGCCCCCCAGGACCACGCACAGGAGGACCAGGATCGTTTCGTTGAGGGTGAAATCCGAGGGGCTGATGTAGGTGATGTAGTGTCCGTAAAGAGCCCCGGCAAGTCCTGCGAGAAAAGATCCGACGGCCACGACCCGCACCTTCAGGGAAAAGACGTTTTTACCAAAAGCCTGGGCCACGGTTTCATCCTCCCGAACCACCTTGAGGGCGCGGCCGAAGGGAGAAGAAACGATCCGGGAAACAAAAAGAAAAACAAGTGCGGCAAGAAGGCCCGTCAGCAAAAGATAGAGCCCAAGCCCGGAGACGCCTGCCGGGATCCCCAAGGGGCGGGGGATTCCCGGGAGCCCCATGGGCCCTTTGGTGAGCCATCGCTCGTTTAAAAAAATGAGGCGGATCATTTCCGCAAAGGCAAGGGTCGCCACACCGAAGTAGTCTCCCCTCAGGCGGAGGGCAGGGACGGCCAAAAGCGCGCCGACGGTCCCGGACGCACCCATGGCAACAGCCATGGCAAATACCGGCGGAACCCCGGAAAGACTCAACAGGGCCGAGGCGTAAGCACCGATCCCGAAAAAGGCCACATGGCCGAAGTTGTACAGCCCCGCATACCCGAGTTCCAGGTTCAGGGAGAGGGCGAAAATCGCATAAATGAAGGCCGCCACAAGGATGTGCAGAAGATAGTCCATGGCTTACCGGACGCCTCCGGAAAGGCCGAAGAGCCCTGTGGGCCGGAAAAGGAGGAGCAGGATGATGAGGGCAAAGGAGACGGCATCCTTGTAACCCGGGGAAAAGAAGGCGACGGCCAGGTTTTCCGCAATCCCGATGGAAAGCCCTCCGAGAAGAGCTCCCCATACGTTTCCCGCACCTCCCAGGAGGACGGCGGCAAAGGCCTTGAGGAGATTGGTTAAGCCCATCATGGGTTCCAGGTTCGTGTCGATACCGAGGAGGATTCCGCCTGCACCCGCGAAAAGGGCGGAAAGGGTCCAGACCAGGGTCCCGACCTTTTTCATGTCGATCCCCATGATCTCCGCCAGCTCCCTGTTGTCCGCCGCGGCCCGCAGGCTTTTGCCCAGCAGGGAGCATCGGAGCAGGAGATACAAAAACGCCAGGAAAAGCAGGGCAGCCGCCGCCATGGCGAGCTGAGTCCGGGTAACCGTGAGGCCTGCAAAAGCAATTCCTCTCTGCGCTTCGAACCCGAAGCTCTGAAGGTCCGATCCCCAGATGAGGCGCAGCGCATTTCTCAAAAGATACGAAAGCCCGATGGAGGCGATGAGGAGCGTGATGCGGCCGCGCTTTTGCAGAGAGCGATAGATCCATCGGTCCTGGCCGATGCCAAGCAGAACCGTCAGGACCAGGGCCGGAACAACCGCCAGTCCGAAGGGAAGAAATCCGGAAAAGAGGAGGGTGAGATAGGCGCCCCAGGCAATGAGTTCGCCGTGGGCGAAATTGATGAAACGGAAAACACCATAAACCAGGGTGAGGCCCACGGCAAAGAGGGCATACACGGCGCCGGCGGCCGCGCCGTTGACCAGGAGTTGTGCGTAGTAGTCTCCCAAAGAATCCTCAGGAAAAAGGAAGGGGGGAGCCAGGTCCCCCCTTCCCAATTCGAATTCCGGTTAGGGTTGATAGTCCTGAATCACGCCTCCCTTCACCGTCCATTTTCCGTAGACGGCGCCTACATCCCCGTTGGCATCGAAGGTCTTGTCTCCGGTCACCCCCTTGTAGCCCTTTGCCGATTCCATGAGGGCGCCGCGGATGTCTTCGGCGGACATGGATTTGGATGCTTTCAGCGCCCTGGCGGTGAGATGCACCATGTCGTAGTTGTATTCGCCGAAAATCGGGATTTTTTTGTCGGGGTATTTCTTTGTCCAGGCGGCTTTGAAATGCTGATATTCCGGCGTTTCCTGGGAAAAGGTGGGATAGGTGCCGATGATTCCCTCGGCTGCCTGACCCGCCAGTTCCACGAGTTTGGGGGATTTGGACGCCGAGCCCATGAGCCACTGGACTTTCAGCCCCGTCTCATAGGCCTGCTTGAGCATGGTGGCCCCTTCCTTGATGTAGGTGAGGTTCACCGCGGCCTTGGGGCCGTGTTTCTTGACGCGCAGCACTTCGCTGCGGTAGTCCGTCTTTCCTTCGTCGTGGCTGAATTCGTCGAGGATTTTTCCGCCGGATTTCAGGAAATTTTCCTTGAAAACCTTCCCCAGCCCCACACCCCAGTCGTTGTTGATGTAGGTGAGCACCACTTCCTTGTATCCCAAAGAAACCGCAAGCTCGGCAGCCCCTTTCCCCTGGAGTTCGTCGGAAGGAAAGACCCTGAAAACATAGTCCCCGCACTTGGTGATTTCCGCGGCCGCGCTTTCGGCGCCGATAAGAATCGTCTTGTTCTCCTGGGCGATGGGGCAGACCGCCAGGAAATTGGAACTTGCCGCAGGGCCGAAAATCACGGGGAGTTTGTGCACCGTGATGAGCTTCTGAATGGCGGACACCGAATCCTTGGCCGTGGAATTGTTGTCTTCGTAAAGGATTTTCATGGGTTTTCCGCTGATGCCGCCGCCGGCGTTCACTTCCTCCAGGGCCAGGAGCATGGCCTGTTGAAAGCCCTCGCCGTAGACGGCGAGTTTCCCGCTGAGGGGTGTGACCGAGCCCACCACCACTTCAGGGGCCGCGTGGGCCCTCATCGCAAAAGCCAGCAAACAAACGCCAACGATATACCCCAGTCTTTTATGCATTTCTTTCATGCCTCCTGTGTTTGAATTGATTGAAATGGGCGGTTCAAAATACTGAAACAGGAAAGAGGCGTCAATTAAAAACCGGAAATCGAAAGATATCCGTTGACATGGGATGGGCTTCACAATAGTAAAAAAAGCTTCGAAAATGTCTCGGATTTCATACAATTTCATACGGAGGATGAGGATGACGACAAAGCGAATTTTCAATTTCAACGCCGGGCCTGCCGCCCTTCCCCTGGAAGTTTTGCAGGGGATTCAGGAGTCGTTTTTGAACTTTTCAGGATCCGGCATGTCCATCACCGAGATCAGCCACCGCTCCAAGTGGTTCGACGACGTCATCAACGACGCAGTGACCAGGACCAAACGCCTCCTGAACCTGGAAGACCGGTTCGAGGTGCTCTTCATCCAGGGGGGGGCCAGCATGCAGTTTTGCATGATCCCCATGAACTTTTTAAAAGACGGCGAAAGCGCCGATTACGTGAACACGGGGACGTGGTCCACCAAGGCCATCAAAGAGGCCAAGATCCTGGGCAAGAAAGCGAACGTGGTGGCCTCCTCGGAGGCTCAAAACTTCTCCTTTATCCCTGAAGACATCCCCTTCAACCGCGATGCGGTATATGCTCACATCACTTCCAACAACACCATCAAAGGAACGCAATGGGCAAGGTTCCCGGACACCGGGAACGTCCCCCTGATCGCCGACATGTCCTCGGACATCTTCAGCCGTCGCTTCGATCCCGGCCCGTTCGGCTTGATTTACGCCGGCGCCCAGAAGAACATCGGCCCCTCGGGTGTGTGCATGGTGATCGTGCGCAAGGACATGCTCGAAAAGGTGCCCGACACCCTGCCTTCCATGCTCAAATACACCACCTATGCGGAATCCAATTCCCTGTACAACACGCCGCCGTGCTTCGGGATCTATGTCATCCAGCTCGTCTTGAAGTGGCTGGAGGAAAAAGCAGGCGGGCTTGAGCAGATGGAGGCGGTCAACCGGGAAAAAGCAACGCTTCTCTATGACACCCTGGATGCCGGGGAATTTTACCGGGGTACGGCCCGGCACGACAGCCGCTCCCTCATGAACGTGACCTTCCGGCTGCCTTCCGAGGAACTGGAGGCCCGGTTCGTCAAAGAGGCTTTGGAAAATGACCTCGGCGGACTTAAAGGACACCGGAGCGTGGGCGGGTGCCGCGCTTCCATCTACAACGCAACGGGCGTGAACGCGGTCAAAGCCCTCGTGGATTTCATGAAGGCCTTCGAGCAGAAAAACGGCTGACCAGAGGCGGCCAAGACTCCAGGCGATCTTGACTTTTCATGCCCGACCCGGTATCTTCCCTTGGCAGGAGGAAGGCCATGAACGTCCTTTTAGACCCGTGCCGGGGTCAGGAGGATTGAAACCGGTTGTTTTCGCGAAGGAAAGGAGGGGAGCATGGATAAGATTTTGAGGATCGACATGGGGGCCTCAGGTGGACCGAAAGTGAACGTGACCGATCTGGGGGCTTACGCCGGCCTCGGGGGACGCGCCATGACGTCTGCCATCGTCTCGAAGGAAGTCCCACCGCTTTGCCACCCCCTGGGAGCCGACAATAAATTCGTCATTGCCCCGGGGCTTCTAAGCGGAACCACCGCCGCCATGTCCGGAAGGATTTCGGTGGGGTGCAAGAGCCCGCTCACCGGGGGCATCAAGGAGGCCAACGCGGGTGGACAGCCCTCCCAGATGCTCGCGCGCCTGGGGTATGCCGCCATCGTTCTGGAAGGCAAGCCCAAAGACGACACGCTCTACAAGGTCTTCATCAACAAGGACGGGGTCAAGATCGCCCCGGACAACAGCCTGAAGACCCTGGGCAATTACGACGTCGTCGAAAAGATGAAAAGCGAGCATGGCGAGAAGATCGCCTGCATCTCCATCGGACCGGCCGGCGAGATGAAGATGGCCGCGGCTTCGGTGGCCTGCACCGACATGGAGCAGCGTCCCACCCGGCACTGCGGAAGGGGCGGCGTGGGCGCCGTCATGGGAGCCAAGGGCGTCAAGGTCATCGTCCTCGACGACCAGGGGGCCACCATGCGGGCCCCGAAGGATCCGGAAAAATTCAAGAAAGCCAACCGGACCTTCGTGGCCGGCCTGAAGAAGCACCCGGTGTCCGGTCAGGGACTGCCGGCTTACGGTACCAACGTGCTGACCAACGTCATCAACGAGGCGGGGGGGTATCCCACCCGGAACTTCAGCTCGGGTCAATTCGAAGGCGCTTCCAAGATTTCCGGGGAGACCCAGGCCGCTCTGGAGAACGAGCGGGGCGGTGAGGGATCGGCCACCCACGGGTGCCACCGGGGGTGCATCATCCGGTGCTCCGGAACCTTTTACGACAAGGACGGCAACTACGTCACCAAGCAGCCCGAGTACGAGACGGTCTGGGCCCACGGCGGGAACTGCGGCATCGACGACCTGGACGCCATCGCCCAGATCGACCGGCTGGACGACGACTACGGGCTGGACACCATCGAGATGGGGGTCACCATCGGCGTGGCCATGGAAGCGGGGCTGGCGAAATTCGGTGACGCCCAGGCGGCCATCAAGCTGGTGAGGGAAGTGGGGAAGGGGACGGACCTGGGCCGCATTCTCGGAAACGGGGCCGCGGTCACCGGAAAAGTCTTCGGTGTGGAGCGGGTCCCGGTGGTCAAGGGGCAGTCCATGCCGGCCTATGATCCCAGGACGGTGCAGGGCATCGGCGTGACCTACGCCACCTCCACCATGGGGGCCGATCACACGGCGGGGTACGCCGTGGCCACCAACATCCTGGGCGTGGGCGGGAGCGTGGATCCGCTGAAACCCACGGGCCAGGTGGAGCTGTCCCGGAACCTCCAGATCGCCACTGCCGCCGTGGATTCCACCGGCATGTGTGTCTTCATCGCCTTCCCGGTGCTGGACCAGCCGGAGACCTTCCAGGCGCTCATCGACATGATCAACGCCTTCTACGGATTGAGCCTCACGGGCGACGACGTCGCCGCCCTGGGCAAGTCGGTGTTGAAAAACGAAAGGGAGTTCAACGCGGCGGCCGGGTTCACGCCCCAGCACGACCGGCTCCCCGAGTACTTCAAGAAGGAGAAGCTTCCTCCTCACAACATCACCTTCCAGGTGAAAGACGAGGAACTGGACCAGCTGTTCAACTGGTAATAAAAACGGTTTGGACGTAAAAACCCGGGGAAGCCGTGAGGCTTCCCCGGACGTTTTCGTAAGCTTTGTTTTTTGAAAGGAAAACCCGTGAACCTCGCCATCGAAACGCGGAGCCTGCGGCCGTTTATGAGGCTTCTGGAGGAAGGGGTGACCCTTCAGGTGCCGGAAGGGCGTTCCGTAAGGGAAGCCTTGACGGTGCAATTCGGGATGGACCCGCGCTACCTGGAGGACCGGGTCAAGACCCTTTTCTTAAACGGAAAGCCGGTGGACGACCTCGACAGGACCCGCGTGGGAAAAGGATCGATTCTTGCCCTGTCGGCGGCCATGCCCGGCCTCGCGGGGGCGACCCTGCGTAGGGAAGGCTCCCTGGCGGCCATGCGACAGCGGATCGAGCCGGGGGCGCTTTGCCCTGATCCCGGAGACGCCCTGAAGCCGGTCACCGTGAAGCTTTTCAACATGGTGGCCCGCGACCTGGGACCCTCTCTTTTCAAAAGGGGGATCCCCATCCCGGGTAAACGGTTGCGCGATTTCCTGAAAGGCCAAAAACCAGCCCTCGAGACCGCCTGCACCCGAATCGTTGTAAACGATGACGCCGTGTCGCTTTCCCGGCTTGTGTCCATGGACTTTGGTGGAACAGATGTTTTGCTGACCCTTACCGTCCACGGATGACCGTCATCCGCGGGACGGATCGATCAGTCGCACAGCTCGAAAAGCGCCGCCGCCCCCATGCCGCCGCCGATGCACATGCTTTCGATGCCGTATTTCACGCCTTTTGCCTTCATGTTGGCCAGCAGCGTGGCGCAGAGTTTGGCGCCGGTGCACCCCAGCGGGTGGCCCAACGCGATGGCCCCGCCGTGGATGTTGACCTTTTCCGGATCGAGTTTAAGCTCGCGGATGCAGGCCAGCGCCTGGGAGGCGAACGCCTCGTTGATTTCGAAAAGACCTACGTCTTTGAGGTCCATTCCGGTCTGCTTCAGCAGCTTGGGGACGGCATAAAGAGGTCCCAACCCCATCTCATCCGGCTTGCAGCCCGCCACGGCATATCCCTTCAGCTTGGCCAACGGGGAAAGCCCAAGCTCTTTCAGTTTTTCTTCGCTGGCCAAAAGGGTGGCCGCCGCCCCGTCCGTCATCTGGGAGGCGTTGCCTGCCGTCACCGTTCCGCCCGCCTTGAAGACCGGTTTGAGTTTGGCGAGATCTTCAAGGGTGGTCTCGGGACGGATGCCGTCGTCGTAATCGATGAGAAAGGTTTCTTTTTTGTAGGTGCCGTTTTCCTGCAGAACGTGCCTCACGGCTGGGGTGGGAACGATTTCGGTGAATCCCCCGGAGTTCCGGGCCTCGGCCGCTTTCATTTGGGAGCCGTGCGCGAAGGCGTCCTGGTCTTCCCGGCTGACGCGGTACCGTTTGGCGACGTTTTCCGCCGTGAGCCCCATGGAGATGAAGACGTCCGGGTGATCCTGGCTGAAATCCGGGTGGGGTCTCGGGAGGCTGCCGAGGATCGGGACGTAGGACATGGATTCCAGCCCTCCCCCGATGGTGAGATCCACCCATCCCAGCATGACCCGCATGGCGGCCAGCGCGATGGCCTCGAGCCCCGATGAGCAGAAGCGGTTGATGGTGGCGCCCGTGACTTCCACCGGAAAGCCTGCCATAAGCGAGGCAACCCTTCCGATGTTGAGCCCCTGTTCCGCCTCGGGAAAGGCGCACCCGATCATGATGTCTTCCACATCCTTTTTCTCGACGCCGGGGGTCCGGACCACCACTTCGTTGAGGATGAAGGCGGCAAGGTCTTCGGGCCGGGTGTCCTTCAGCGCACCCTTTGCCCGCTTGCAACCCGGTGTCCGGATGGATGTAACGATATAGGCCTCTCTCATGGTCTGTCCTCCTTCAGGTCATCAGTTCCGTAAGGGTTTTCCGGTTTTAAGCATGTGTTCCACCCGGGCATGGGTTTTCGGCTCTTTCCAGAACTCCACGAAGGCCTCCCGCTCCAGAGTAAGAATGACATCCTCCGCCACTTCCCCCTTGTCCCGGACGTCGCCGCCGCTGATGACGCGAGCGATCCGCCGGGCGAGGAAGGCGTCGTATTCGGAGATGAATCGGCCCTGGGACAGGTTGAAAAGCTCCGCATTGGCCATTCCGTGGCCGGCCGTTCCCATGACCTTTACCGGCCGCTTCAGCGGCGGGGCGTATCCTTCATGGGCCATTTTCACGACCTCCTTCTTGGCCTCCCCGATGAGATAGTCGCGGTTGAAGACGATCCGGTCGGCAGGCCCGAGGAGCCCGAGGGTTCTGGCATCGGCGGCCGATGTGGAGACCTTGGCGGTGGCGATGGTGGTGAAGACCGAAATGAAAAAGCGGCCCAGGTCGACATCGGTGACGGATTCGGGGATCAGGGAGGTCGTTTTGCGCCAGAGGTTGAGGCAGCCGCCGCCGGCCGGAAGCAGGCCTACGCCGATCTCCACCAGGCCCATGTAAAGGTCCGCATGGGCCACGATCCGATCGGCCGAGAGGCAGAGCTCGCAGCCGCCGCCGAGCGTCAGCCCGTAGGGCGCTGCCACCACCGGGAAGGGGGCGTACCTTGCCCTCTGGAGAACGTCCTGGAAGCTTTTGACCACTTCCTCGATGACCGGAAATCGGCCCTGCATGGCCAGCTGGGCCATGAGGAAAAGGTCGGCACCCGCCGAAAAGGCCCCAGGCATGCCGCCGGCCTGGTTCCCGATGACCAGCCCCGCGCCGTTCTGATCCACGTGATCGAGGCTGAAATTCAGCATCCCGATGACCTCGTCGTTGATGGCGTTCATCTTGGTGTGGAATTCCAGGCAGAAAACGCCGTCCTCGAGGTCCACAAGGGTGGCCGAGGGGCAGGTCCGAACGGTCTTCCCGGAGGCCTTGAGCCCCTTGAGGGAAACAATGGCCGGACTGAGGCGGAGCGGCTTGTAGGCGCCGGCGGGAAAATCGAAGTACTGGAGGGCGCCGTCCTTGTAGCGGTAAAAGGATTCGGCCCCGGCGGCGAGCATCGCCTTGATCTTTTCCGGGATGGTAAACCCTTCCTGCTCCATCCTCTCCACTGTGGGCTTCAGTCCCACGGCGTCCCATTGCTCGAAGGGCCCCATCTCCAAGTTGAAGCCCCACTTCATGGCGTTGTCGATCTCCACGACGGTGTCCGCGATTTCCGGTATACGGTTGGCGGCGTAGATCCATCCGCTGGCGGTCACCTTCCAGGCAAACCTCGCGCCGCTGTCCTCCCCGAAGAGGACGGCCTTCATCTTCTCGGAAATAGAACTGGCCTTCTTCGCTTCGGCCAGGCAGGGAAACACCGGCCGTTCGAAATCGACATATTCAAAGGTCTCGGGGTCCAGGACCCTGGTTCTTCGCTTTCCTTCCGGAGTCTTTTCGGTCTTGTAAAAACCGCTTTTCGTCTTGTTTCCGAAGAGCTTGCGGCGGATCATCTCCTGGACGAAGGGCGGAAGGACGTAGCTTTCTCGCTCCTCATCTTCCGTCACCAGATCGTAGGTGTTCTTGGCGATGAAACCCAGCGTGTCGATCCCCACGAGGTCCGAAAGACGGAAAAGTGCGGTTTTAGGCCGTCCCAAAGCCGGGCCAAAGAGGGCATCCACCTCGTGGATCTGCATTCCCTCCTGAACCATGAGATTCAGCGCCTTGAGAAGGCCCTGAACCCCGATCCGGTTGCCCACGAAGTTGGGGGTGTCCTTGGCCCAGACAATCCCTTTGCCCAGGACCCGCTCTCCGAAATCCGCCACGAAGCTCAAAACCTCGGGCAAGGTGGCCTCTCCCGGAATGATTTCCAGAAGCTTCATGTACCGTACGGGGTTGAAGAAATGCGTCCCCAGGAAATGGGTCTTGAAGGATTCGTCCAGACCCTCCGAAATGGCCTTCAGGGGAATACCCGACGTGTTGGTGGAGACGAGGGCATCCGGACGCCTAACCTTTTGAATGCGCTGGAACAAATCCCTTTTGATCTTGAGATTCTCCAGCACCACTTCGATGATCCAGTCGCACCCGGACAGCTTTTGAAAATCGTCCTCAAGGTTCCCGATGCGGATTCGATCGGCGTCTTTGGGGGTCATGAAGAGAGGCGGCTTGGCGGCAAGCGCCGACTTAAGGCCGGCACGGACCACCCGGTTTTTGGCCTGCGGATCGTTCTTCTCAGGATCCTTCAGATCCGGCGGAACGATGTCCAGAAGAAGGGTTTTCACGCCGGCCCCGGCAAAAAGGGCCGCGATGCCGCCCCCCATGATCCCGGAACCGATGACTGCGACTTGCCTGATTCTTCTCATCTTGGACTCCTTTTAAAATCGGGTGATGCGGGTCATACAAAAAATGAATGAATATTCATTCATTTAACAGGGGCAACAAACGGTTGTCAAGCAGAAAGAGGCATAGACTTTGAACCCTGAGCGAAAATTCATTTAAAAGCTTCAGAAAACCCATTTCTTGAGGATATCCAGGACGGCTTCCCTCCGGATCGGTTTGGAAAGATAGTCGTTCATGCCGGCCTCCAGGCATCTGTCCCGATCCCCTTTCATGGCATGGGCGGTCATGGCGATGATGGGCACCGCATCGAATCCCTTTTCCCGGATCCGCCGGGTGGCTTCGAGGCCGTCCACTTTCGGCATCTGGACGTCCATGAAAATGAGATCGAAGGCGTCCGGTGTCTGGGAATACACGGTTACGGCTTCCTCCCCCGTGCCGGCCAGCGCCACCTGGTATCCGGCCTGCTCCAGCATCAATTTCGCCAGCTTCTGGTTGACCGGGTTGTCTTCCGCCAAGAGGATGCGCAGGGAGTGCTTCTTTTCCTCCTGCACCGTATACTGGGTGACGATTTCCTCCTTTTCCTGGACAATAAGCCCAGTTTCCTCTCTCTGGAGAATCCGTTCCAAAATTTTAAAGAGCTTGCTTCTCTGAATGGGCTTGCTCAAGAAGCCATTGAATCCGGCTTCCTGGCATCTTCTGGCATCCCTTTCCAGCAGGGAGGAAAGCGCCAGCATGGGGACGCCGGAAAAGGGCTCCTTCGATCTCCGGATCCACCCGGCCACATCGTACCCGCTGAGGCCGGGCATTTGGATATCCGAGATCAACACCTGAAAGGGCTGCCCGGAGTTCTGGGCTTCTTTCATCACATCCAAAACGCGGTCAGGCTGCGACACAGAGACCGTCTGCATCCCGGCAGCCGCGAGCATCCTCGAAAGCAGTTCGAGATTGGTGAGGTTGTCGTCCACGAGGAGGGCCATTTTGTTGGTCAGAGAGACCGGGGCGATCTTTCTTGTGGCCCGAGCCTCGGCCTTTTCGAGCCAGCCGGTGAAATGAAAGAGACTCCCCTTTCCCAGTTCGCTTTCGGCCCACACTTCCCCTTCCATCAGATGCGCGATCTGGCGGCAGATGGAGAGCCCCAGGCCGGTCCCTCCGTATCTGCGCGTGGTGGACCCGTCGGCCTGGCGGAACGGTTCAAAAATCTTGGAAAGATTCTCAGCTGAAATACCGATGCCGGTATCCCGGATGACGGCGTGGATCTTGACCCGGTCTTTCATTGTTTCTTCGATGCCAAGGGTAAGCTCTATTTCGCCGGACTCGGTGAATTTGGCGGCGTTTCCCATGAGGTTCGTCAATACCTGGCGCAGCCGCCCCGGATCGCCGTTCACCGAGGCCGGAACGTCGTCCGCGATCCGGCAGAGGATCTCCACGGGCTTGAAGCCCACCCGGGGCCGGATCACTTCGCAGACATCATATGCCAGCAGCTCGGGATCGAATTCGATGGCCTCGAGGCCCATTTCCCCGGCCTCGATCTTGGAGAAATCCAGGATGTCGTTGATAAGGGACAGCAGGGCTTCCCCGCTTTTTTGAGCTGTTTTGGCGAAATCGGCCTGGGTGGAATCCAGTTTCGTATCCAAAAGCATCTCGGTGAACCCGATGACCGCATTGAGGGGGGTGCGGATCTCATGGCTCATGTTGGCCAAGAATTGAGATTTGGCCAGGGTGGCGGCTTCGGCTTCTTCCTTGGCGCGTTTGAGCGCCTCTTCATAGCGCTTCCGGGCTGTGATGTCTTCTACCATGCCGTCAAAATAAAGCGTTTTTCCGGATTCGTCTTTGAAAGGATGGGCGGTGACAGAGCCCCAAAAAACACTGCCGTCTTTTCGTTTCAGGTGGACCTCTTCCCCTTGGAGATATCCCTGGGCGATGAGCTTCTCTGAGATGAGCCGGCGTTGCGACGGATCGGCGTACAAGTCTGCCACCGAGGTTTTCAGGAACGCCTCCGTCGAATAGAATCCGTGCATCTTGACCAAAGCCGGGTTGGCCATGGAGAAATATCCCTTGGAGCCGGGGGAGTTCCGGTAGAGGCCTATGGGCAGGTTATCCACCAGGCCGCGGTAATTCCTTTCGCTTTCGTGGAGGGATTCAGTGGCCTGCCTGCGCCGTTCCATTTCCAGGGAAAGCTCCCGGTTCGTCTCGGAAAGCTCCGCCGTGCGTTCCTCAACGCGCCTTTCCATCTCCTGGTAGCTTTTTTGAAGGGCGGCTTCCACCGTTTCCCGCCGCCGGACTTCGCGTTCCAGCTTTTCGTTGGTCTCAAGCAGTTGAACCCGGTCGGTTTCAAGTCTTTCCCGGCTTTGTCGGATCTCCTCATAGCTGTTTTTGATGGATCCGATCATTTCGGATTGGAGGTGGACGGCCAGGTAGGCGAAGACGGCTCCGAGAAGCAAAACGGTCGCCACGAAGATTTCCCCGATCCAGTTCGAACCGCTCCATATACCCAGAAGCACCAACAGATAGGCCAACAAGAAAAAAACAATAAAGACCATCTGAAACCGCAGATGCCTCCGGATGAGAGGCGCGTCCCTGCCGGCAAACTGCGAGAGCAGTGGAAAAGCCGCCCTGAAGTGATAGAGGTTGATCAGCATCATGGCTGATCCCATGACGATGAGCGTGCTGGCCAGCAGCTTGATGGTGTCCATTTCAGTCTCTCCTTGGCAGCGGGGGGCCGGCCGGCGGGACGCTTGGAGGCGACCTTTTTCAGGCCGATCCTTCCCTGCCTTGCCGTGAACGCATCCGGCCGGGCGGAGGATGCAGCCCTGACTCTGCAGGCTGTCTTTGCTTTGAAATGCTTCCCTGATAGCACAAGGGGAAAAGAAGCACAACAGGATCCCGATGCTTTACAAGTGCCTTGAGATATGAAATGCTTTTTAAAACGCCCTCACCCGGAGGGTGGATCCGATGGAGGAAGACGCATGGCACAGGTCAATGACCTTGTCTTGATTTATCTGGAAAACAAGCCCCTGTCCTTTGCGCGGATCGAGCATATTGAGCCGGATGTGAAACCTGGATGGTTTCAGGTGAAGCTCTTTATCCTGCAGATTCCGCTCCAGGGCGTGACGTGGATCCTTCGCGATGCCTATATCAACGGTGCCGAGTTCACCCTGTCCGGAAAGAAGATGCGTATCGATAAAGTGGACTGCCCCCAAGAGGAATCCCTGCCGGCCGGCGAACCCCGGAAAACGGATGCTAAGAGCGGTTCAAAAACCGGCGGCGCCAAAGTCATCGATCTCAAATCCCTCCTGAAAAACCGATGACAGACCCGCGTGAACCACGCGTTTTTTCCGTCTCCCGCCGGACGGATATCCCCGCCTTTTATATGGACTGGTTCATGGAGCGCATCCGGCGAAAGAACTTCGAGTCGGTCAACCCTTACAACGGCCGGGTAGCGGTTTTTCCGGCCACGCCTGAAACGGTGCACACGTTCGTATTCTGGTCGAAAAATTTCGGGCCTTTTCTTCAAGGCCGATATGGAGAGCGGCTTTCGCAAAAGGGGTTTCATCAGTTTTTCAATTTCACCGTCAACTCCGAAAGCCCCCTCCTGGAGCCGGGGGTGCCGAGCTTGAAGGAGCGGTTGAGGCAGATGAAGATGCTATGCCAACGGTTCGGGCCGGAAACCGTCACCTGGAGATTTGACCCCATCTGCTGGTTTGCCACCGGAAAGGGGACCGTTGAGGACAACATAGGGGACTTCGAAGAGATCGCCGGCCACGCAACCGCAGCCGGCATCCGGCGCTGCATCACCAGCTTCATGGATTTTTATCCTAAAATCAAAAGCAGAATCCGAAAAAGGGGGGCTTTTATGAGCGGTTTTAACTTCATCGATCCGCCCTTGGAGAAAAAGAGCGTCTTGCTTTCCAAAATGGAAGGGATCCTCGAACAGGCCGGCATCCGACTTTCGACGTGCTGCGAAAAGGCGGTTCTTGAGGCGATGCCGAAAGACTCCCGGATCGAGAAGGCTTCGTGCATCCCCAACGGTTTGCTCATGGATCTTTTCGGGGGAAGCCTTTCCATGAAAAGCGATCCCGGCCAGCGGATCCGGAAAGGGTGCGGCTGCCGGGTCTCGGTGGATGTGGGGTCGTACCGCCTGCACCCGTGTTTTCACGGATGTCTGTTTTGTTATGCAAACCCGGCATGAAGACCGATAAAGATCCTTTTCCTTAACCCAACCAGGGAGAATTGGTGATGAGAAAAGAAACCCTTTGCGTGCACAGCGGCACCTGCCACGATCCGGCCACCCGGGGAGTGGTTACCCCCATCTATACTTCCTCGTCCTATGAATATCTCGACCGGAAGGAGTGTCCCTATCCCCGGTACTTCAACACCCCGAACCAGGAGACGGTGGTGAAAAAATTGTGCGACCTCGAAATGGCCGAAGCCGGACTCCTCTTCAGCTCCGGGATGGCAGCCATCAGCACGGCGGTTTTGGCCTTTTCCGGCAGCGGGGATCACGTCATCCTCCTGGATGACCTGTACGGAGGCACCCATGCCTTTGCCACCGGAGAGTTTCAAAGGCTGGGCATCGATTATTCCTTTGTCGAAACCGATGCGGCGGCCATTGCCGGGGCGAAAAAGAAGAACACGAAGGTCATTGTCATCGAGTCGCCCACCAACCCGCTCCTCAAAATCCTCGATATCCGGAAGGTGGCCGAGTTTGCGCGTCGGGAGGGGATCGTCACGATCATCGACAACACCTTCGCCACGCCCATTTATCAGAATCCCGTGCCCATGGGGATCGACATCGTGGTCCACAGCGGAACAAAATACCTGGGAGGGCACAGTGACCTCTGCTGCGGGTTCGCCCTGACCAGTGCGGAAAAAGCGGTCAGGATTCGATCCATGGCCTATTGCCTGGGCGGCAGCCTGAATGCGGTGACTGCGTCTTTGTTGGAACGCAGCCTCAAGACCCTGGCCATCCGGGTGCAACGCCAGACGGAAAACGCCGGAAAAATCGCAGACTACCTCTCCGGTCATCCGGGCGTGGAGAAGGTAAATTATCCGGGCCTTCCGGGTTCCGACGGCTACGAAATCGCCAAGCGACAGATGTCGGGTTTCGGAGCCATGCTTTCCTTTGAGATCGATAAAAAGAGGATCGAGCCCGAAGCTTTCGTGAGAAAGCTCGCCCTGATCCGGCCCGCCGTCAGTTTGGGGGGGGTGGAGAGCCTCATTTGCTCACCCGCCCTGACCTCCCATGTCAAGATGTCAGCCGCGGAGCGCCGCAGGGTCGGCATCACCGACTCCCTCTTTCGGCTGTCGGTGGGCATCGAAGACGCACGGGACCTCATGGCCGATATCGATCAGGCGCTGGGATAAAAAGCCCTGCCTCAAAGTCACGCCTCAAACTCCACGTCCCGTCCGGCCACCGGGTCGTGATAGGTGATCCGGGTCCGGTAGTCCCTGAGGTCGATGAAGGCGAAGGTCCGGTAGGGATCTTTTTCCCAGGACAGGATCAGCTGATGGTCTGGGGACTTGTGGAGCTTGAAGGCGCCGTCGAAGGCGGGGTAATGGCTTCGGAATTCCATAAGCCGGCACAATCGCTGAACCGGGGCTCGTTGGACTTCTTGGCGCACTTCCTCCAGGGAGTAATTGTGCCGGTTGATGTTTCGGCCCAGTCGGGTTTTTTCCACCAGTTCGACATCGTTTTCGCCTGCCAGAAGTCCCACGTAGTAGACTTGGGGGATGCCCGGAGCGAAAAACTGGAGCGTGCGGGCGGTCAGATAGGAGTCGTCGTTCTTTTCCAGGGCGGAGTAGTACGTGCAGTTGACCTGGTAGATGTCCAGATTCTGGTATTCCGGGCCGGAATAGATCTTCTTGATATTGGATCCTTTCTGGTAGAGCCCTTCCAGGGTCCGCTCAATATCTTCCGGATCCAGCAGGCCATCCACGTCCACCACGCCGATGCCGTCATGGGTGTCCAGGGTGGTGATCTGCTTTCGAGGGCAGATGCGCAGCCAGTTCTTGAGCTTTTTGGCACTATGGTGATACAGGGCGTTGAGAACCAGCATGGGCAATGCGAAATCGTAAACCCAATAGCCTTTCTTGGACAGCTTCAGCTGATAGGTAAAATGCTCGTGAACCTCGGGAAGGATCTGGGTGTCAAAGGCGGAGGCAAAATCATCGAACCACTCCAAAAGCTCCCAGACCTGGGGTTCCAGGAAAAAGCAATTGGTCCCGATTTTTAAGGTGGTATAAGCGAAAGCGTCCAGGCGGATCATCTTGGGCCGGCTTCTCGCCAGGCGGATCAAGAAGTTGCGCATGACCTCCCGTGTCTTGGAGGAATTGTAGTCGAGATCGATCTGCTCGTAATCGAAGGTGCACCAGATCTTTTCCAGGGAGCCGTCCGAGCGTTCGAGCACCTGGTAAGGCGGCCGGGGCTTTCGGGTGTAAACCTTGGCCAGGTCCTCGGCGGAGATGAAACCGTCCGGGCTGAGCTTGTTGAAACTTAAAAACATATCGGCGAATTCGCTCTTGGGACCCTTCAGGACGTAATCCTGAAAAAAATCAGACTGCCGGGAGATATGGTTCACGACGAAGTCGATGATCAGATCGAAGTCCTGTCCGATCTTTTCCACGTCCTCCCAGGTTCCGAACCTCGGGTCCACCTGGTCGTAGGTGAGCGGCGAAAAGCCTCGGTCGGCCGATGAGGGGTAGAAGGGGAGAATGTGAACGCCACCCACCGCTTTTCTGAAATACTTCCGAAGCACGTAGTGGAGTTCGGGCAGATTCCGCCCCAGGCTGTCGGGGTAGGTGATGAGCTGAACCTTATTCTGAAGCGCCATGTGATTTCCTTTTCCAAGACCCGTCGAAGAATCGATAATGCTCGATGGCTTCAAGGATGCCCCCGGCAAAGGATCTTTTTGCGAAATAGATGTTTTTCCGGTGCCTGAGCTTCTCCAACTCGGGGCTGTAGTTTCCCACCACCACCGCCCGGGGATCGCCTCGAAGCATTTCTTCATCGTTTCCCGAATCCCCGCAGACCAGGAAGCGATGCAGGGGGATTTCCCATTTATAACTCAGGTATCGGATGGCTTTGCCCTTTGAGGCCCGATAGGGAAGCACGTCCAGGTATTTCTCGTGGGAGTAGATCAGATTGAAGCGGCAGCGGTTTTGGGAAAGGTGGTGGTGAATGCGGGCCAGGCGGTCCTTACCGGGAGACATGTGGTAGCTGATCTTGTACCGGCGCTGGACGGTTTCGTCCTGCATCTTCAAGAAAGCAAAGGCCTTGAGAAGTTCGGCGATCTTTTCCCGCTCCCACCGGTAGGCGATGTGGGCTTCCCAGCCGCGGCCGTGATGCAGGGTAGGGCCGTAATGGATCTGGCTTCCCACCGCCGAGATGACGATATCCGGCGGGAAAACGCCGGCCGACTTGAGTGCGTTCACGGCCGATTCCAGAGTCCGGCCCGTGGCCACGCCGAACCCGACCGTTTCCCGGTGCGTTCCTATCGCTTCCAGCAACAAGTCCAGATCCCGTCGCGTCCCTCCCAGCAAGGTGTTGTCGATGTCCGTGATCAGGATTCGGTTCAGACGGATCAAGCGTCGGCCGATGGCGTCTTTGGGTTTCGCCGTCCGCATCGGCGACGCCTGAACGCGGTGGACCAGAGCCTTGACTTCCCGAAGGTAGCGCTTTCCATGGCTTTCCCAGCTATAATGCTTGCGGACATTTAGAATTCCGTTTTTCGAAAAGGTGTCCCATTTCTTGGGATGCACGAGGATCTTCTTGATGGCCGCTGCGATGGCGGCGGGGTTTGTGGGATTCACCAGGAGGCCGCAGTTGCAGTTTTGAAGGATCTCCTTGGCCCCTCCATCCCGGGTGACGATGACCGGAAGCCCGCTGGCCGCTGCTTCCAGAACCGTCAGGCCGAAGGGCTCGGTGAGAGCCGGATTCACGAAAACCCCCTTGGAAAGCGCGGCGATGCGGTAGAGTTCGGGCACTTCGAATTCAAAGTCATGTTTCTTGGGGATGGCCATCTTCCCGTACAGATCGAACTTGTCCATGGAGAGAAGCATGCGGGTCAGAACCTCCCGCTCATTATCCTCCATCCGTGTGATGTCCTTTCGGATGCCGGCAAAAACGGCCAGGTTCGCCATGGTCTGCAAATCCCGGTCCTGTCCGTAGGCGCAGATCAGCCCTTCGATGTTCTTGCGCTTGTCGGGTCGACACAGGGCCAGGATCAACGGTCTGTCCGGATGGGTGAAAAAGCGGTTCAGCTCTTCAAGCACCGAGGCCCGGGCATGAACGGCCAATTCGTCTTTGTCCGTTTCCGGCAACCGGTCATAATAGTAGGGATAAAACTTGCCCAAGTCGATGCCCGGGGGGATGGCGCTGAATTTGGCCAGATCCGCGTTTTCATAGATGCCGTATTGTTCCCTGATTTCCTGCCGGGTGCTGGTAATGACCAGATCCGCGGTCTTCAGGATGTCCTCTTCCGCCCGAATGCGACGCAAGATATGGTATTTTTGAATCATCTCCTTCTCGGAGACCCCTTCTTCCATGAGCCGTTCCCGCTTGACCCGGCCCAGGGAGTGGCCGGTATAGACAAACGGGATGCCTAAAATGCTGGCCAGCTCCTGGGCCACGTACCCGGCGTCAGGATAGTGACCGTGGACCAGGTCCGGCAAAACCTCTTGGCGCTTGATGTATTTCAGGGTTTTATCGACGAATTCGTCCAGGTGCGGCCAAAGCCGCTCCTTGCGGATGTATTTCCGGCCGCCGCATTGAATGCGCACGATTCGGAATCGGGCGTTCACCGGCTCTTCCGGTTCGGCATAGTCCCCGGAAACGGTTTTGTCTTCGATTTGCCGGGTGAACAGGTTCACCCGATGCACGCCTTGGATTTGAGACAGGGCATTTCCCAATTCGATGACGTACTTGACCTGGCCCCCGGTATCCGCATCCCGTCCCAGTTCCAGATTCCGGGAGCGGACCAGCCCGTGAAGGCTGAACAGTTGGATAGTGTAACCTTTGGGTTTTTTGCTGTTACCCACGGAGTTCCTTTCGGAGGGGTTCGTAGACGACCTCGCTTTCCGGCAAAGCCCCCTTGACAAGGCAGATCCTTTCGGCCAGTTGCTGCGCCAAAAACAGGGTTTTTTCCGGAGGCCATTTCTCCAGGTAACCCACAGCGGCCACGGCAGCAAAGGCATCCCCGGCTCCCACCGTGTCGATGGGGGAATCCAGCAATCGTCCCCGCTCCCGATGGCGACCCTGCTTCAGGATCCATTCGCTTCCTTCGGCGCCTCGGGTCAGCACGATAACCTCGAGGGCATCCCTATCCAGGACCTCGTGGAGAAACCCCTCGGTACCGGCGGTTTTTCCGGCCATGGAAGCCAGAAGCGCACATTCCTCCTCATTGAGCTTCAGCAGATCGGCCTGCTTCAGCGACGCCAGGATGACCGCTTCCGTATAACACCCCGGTCGAAGATTCACGTCATAAAAGGCCTTCATTTCCGGAGGGCGTCTGGACAGGATCTGTTGGAGGGTTTGATGTCCTCCAGGCGTGCGCTGGACGAGGGTTCCGAAATAAAAGAGGCGCGGTCCCTGATCCAGAAGACCGGCCAAACGGGAATCCAGCGAAATGGCGTCGTAGGCTACCCCTTGTCGTATATTGAAATCGGGTTTGCCGAGGGCATCCAGAGAGACGCGCACCGACCCGGTGGGGCGGCGGTCGTCGATTTGAAGGTCTCGGGGATCGAACCCGTGCGTTTCCAGGAAAGAAAGGATCTCCCCGCCGGCTTCATCCCGCCCGATGCGCGAGACGAATCTCACCGGCATTCCCAACTTTTTCAGGTGAAAAGCGAAATTAAACGGCGCGCCTCCCATCCGGCGAAAGCCCGGGAAAATATCGAATAAAATTTCACCGAAAACCAGGATCATGGATTGTTTTTATAAAAAAACAGACCGGAGCGGACACTGAAAAAAAACCCTGCTTGAAAATCGGTGGCGAACAGGGTTGAAGAAACCCCGGAATGCACGGTACGGTTGGATCCGATGCAGACTGTCTGAGGCTTCCCGGCGACAGGCTCATTCTCATATCAAACAGTATTTTATTTGTATCAGATCCAGCTCCCGGTGTCAAATACCCCTGAAGGTCTCGAAGTGGATCCGTTTTCATGGTAAAAAATCAAAAAGAATGTCAAAAACCTTGAAACCCGGGATAAATCAATGAGATCGAAAGCCCACCGGCATGTGTGCATCGGATCGGTGCGCCTTTCCCGTCCGCTCATCCTGGCGCCCCTTGCCGGGATTACCAACCTTCCTTTCCGCCTGATGGCAAAGGAATGGGGATGTGCGCTGGTCTGTTCGGAGATGGTGAGCGCCCAGGGGCTGATCCGGAACACCCGGCGATCCAAGGAGCTGCTGCGAAGCGATGCCGGGGAAAAGCCCCTGTCCGTCCAGATTTTCGGCGCCGAACCGGAGATCATGGCCGAAGCCGCACGGATCGTGGAAGCGTCGGGGGCCGATGTGGTGGACCTCAATTTCGGATGCTCGGTGAAAAAAGTGGTCAAGACCGGAGCCGGGGTGGCGCTGATGCGGGATCCGCAACGGGCCGAAGCCGTCATCCGGTCCGTGCGGGCCGCCATTGGGATCCCCCTCACTATCAAGATCCGTTCGGGTTGGGATGCAAGCGGCGCTCAGGCCCTGCAGATTGCCGCCATCGCCCAGGCCTGCGGTGCGGATGCCCTGACCGTGCATCCCCGTTCGGCGGTCCAGGGATTCAAGGGGGCGGCCGATTGGTCCATCATCCGGGCGGTGAAAGAAAGCCTCTTTATTCCGGTCATCGGAAACGGAGACGTGTTTTCGGCCAAAGACGCCTTGCAGATGATGGAATTCACGGGCTGCGATGCGGTCATGATCGGCAGGGGCGCCGTCGGGAACCCTTGGATTTTTGCCCAGGCCTCGGCCTTGCTGGCAAACGAAGATCCGCCATCGGTATCTCCCCAGATGCGGACCGAGACCCTAGAACGCTACGTGAGGGCCACCATCGCGCACCTGGGAGAAAAGCGGGCGTGCTTCATGCTGAGGAGCCGGCTGGGCTGGTTCGTCAAGGGGATTCCTTATGCGGGCCGGTTCCGGGAGACGATCAAGACCCTTTCCTCGGAAGCCGAGGCGCTGGAGGCCATCCGGTCACTGAGCGGTCCGGAGACGCCGTTTCCCCCTTTTATTCCACCTCAACAAAGTCCCCTTTGACGAAAGGGCCGCCGGACAGCACTTTGGCCTCGCAGGCATTGGGTTGCAGGGCAACGACCTGGATCCGCCCCTTGGATTTTCCCGGAAGGATGAAGCGCTGTCCTCCGGTCCCCTGGACGATTTGGCCCTGGTCGAAGACCGTGAGCACGGTGTGATCCTTCAGGCCCGTCCGCTTTCCGGAAGAAAGAAACACGACGTCTTCGTTGACGGACACGATGAATCCCCTCCAGGAAAGGGCATCGACGGCCTCGCAGATCGCCCCGGCCATCTCTTCGGCGATCTTGAGCAATGCCGAGCGGATCTGAGGCAACTGCGCGCCTTTCCCGGTCTGGATCTGCTGGTAGGTGGCTTCATCCACTTGGGTTTCGAAATAAAAATCCCGGGAGAGGGCTTTGGATCCGGTGAGCGTGTCGTAAACCTCGGCGTCGGCGTGGGCCTGAAGCAGGTGACGGTCTCCCTTGAACCAGAGAATGCCCCGCTGTTCCATGCGCGCCCCCAGGCTCTGAAGCCCAACGACGGCGAAGGCGTTGAATCCATGATGCCTTCCCGTTTCGGATAGCGCAAAAGCGTCCGGGGGTCCGGTGGGAGCGGCAGAGGGGGCCTGGGTCTTTTCAGATCCGGAAAGGTGGATTCCGGTGTCCAGAACCACGGATGAACATTTCCGGCGCAAAGCCTGGATCAACGGTTTTTCGAATCCGGTTTCAGAACTCCGGTTTCCAAAGAGGCCTTGTCGGCAATGGGGAGAAGGGCCATGCGGATCTTCAGCGATCCCTTTGCAGGATTGAGGTCCCGGGCGATCTTGCGGGTCGTTTTATCCACCGTGGCGCATCCGCAAAGGCTCAAGGCCAGCAAGGCCACCCAGACGGTCGGAGTTCCTGTTAATTCTTTGAGCCGCCGAAGGATTCCTTCAGTCTTTCTGCTGTTTTTCATAGTGCGCTTTGACTTGGGTCGTGATGCCTCCCCGGGCGGTGAACTCCCCCGTGACGGTCATCTGTTTGGGATTCAGCCTTTCCACCAGGTGATCTAAAATGCGGTTGACCACATGTTCGTAAAAAATGCCGACATCCCGGTACTGGAGGAGATAAAACTTCAGGGACTTGAGCTCCACCAGGTGCCGGTCCGGGACATAGCGCAAGATGATTTTTCCGAAATCCGGGAGGCCGGTCATGGGGCAGACCGAGGTGTATTCCGGCTGCTCGATGGTGATGTCGATGTCTTTTCCGGAATATTCGTAGTCGATGACTTCCAGAAGGTCCATCCGGACCGTCTCCGGATCCCTGGCGCGATAGTTGAGTCTTGGCTGTTTTCGGGCCATAGGCAGGGTCCCCTTTTGACAAGGGGGTCGGACTCCATTTTATGTAAGCTGTGTTCCTTTTAAGAAAAATTCATACCCGTGTCAAACGGCAACAGGCTCCGGATCTGGCCATGGACACCTTCTTGGTGTCCGCCTTCGGGAAGATACGTCCCTCGGCCCTTCAAGGTCTGAAAAAAAGGCGTCATCGACCGGGCGGCGGGGCAAGACGCTTGGATCACAGCGCCGCCGCTTGGGCGGGAAGGGTAAGGCGGGCTTCGAATTCCAAGGCCTCTGAATACTCTCTTTTCAGCGAATCGAAAAGCTCCTTCACGGAGATGATTTTGTCCACCAGGTAGGCGTTTGCGCCGGCAAAGGCGAAACCGTTTTTCAATGCCCCTTTTTTAGCCGCGGCCAGCGCCAAGGCGATGCAATAGGGACTCTTTTCAGGTTGGCACGATTTGATGCAGTGGTAGACGCAGCGAAAGGGTTTCCTGGCGCCGGCCTTGACGGCGTCAATGAAGCCGTTTTTCAAGGCCCGTCCGGGCATCCCCACCGGGCTTTCAATGACCACGAGGTCTTCTTTTTGAGCATCCACATAGGCCTGCTTGAACGCCGGGCTCGCATCGCACTCATGGGTGGCGACGAATCGGGTCCCCATCTGGACTCCTGACGCCCCCAGATTCAGAAACTTCAGGATATCGGCGCCGTCGTATATGCCTCCCGCGGCGATGACCGGAATCCGCCGCCGGTGCTCGGATTCCAGAGGCCTGACAATGCTCAAGACTTCTTTGACGAGGTTTTCCAGGCGGAATTCGGGTTGATCGATCTGATCGGCCCTGAAGCCGAGATGACCGCCGGCTTTTGGGCCTTCCACCACAAAGGCATCGGGAAGCGTGTTGAACTTGCACAGCCACTTCTTGCAGATCAGGCCGGCCGCGCGGGCCGAAGAGATGATGGGAACCAGTTTGGTCCGGGCGCCTTCTTTCAGATATTTGGGAAGATCCATGGGGAGGCCTGCGCCGGAAAAAATGACATCGATCCCCTCCTCAATGGCCGTACGCACCATCTCGGAGAAGTGGGTCAGGGCCACCATGATGTTGACCCCCAGGACACCCCGAGTGGCGGCGCGTGCGGTGCGAATCTCGTTTTGAAGCACGCGGATATTGGCACCTGCCGCGTTGGATGCACAATCGGATTCGCCGATGCCGGCCATGGCACTGGCAATCACGCCGATTCCCCCTTGGGCCGCCACCGCGGAGGCCAAACCGGCCATGGAGATGCCGACTCCCATTCCGCCTTGCACGATGGCTAGTTTGCTGATCAACCCGTTGATGTTCAATCCCGGAATTCCCATCCCCCACTCCTTTCAAGCCTGGGTGCCGCTTGAAGCGGCGTTGTTTCTCGTCCGATTCGAGTCAAACCCCGGCCGAAAAACGTAAAGTTTCCTTGTATGGCATCGGGGTGCAAAATGCAACCGGATTGTGACAAGCGGCCTTTTCCCTGAAACCCACCCGCTCATGGCCAGGATTCTTCTTTGACCTTTAGGGTGAAAGTCTTTTTGCCCCTTGTTTTCTGGTGGACCCTCCGCTATCAAGGGTTCATGAATGCCAAAACGCCGGCGTGAAACCAAAAGGCGGTGTGCATGACTTGCCGCCTTTGCGGGCCAAGGCGTGCTTCAGGCTTTGCGCTGTTCATGGAACCGAGCCAAGGGGGCTTTTGATGAGCAAGACGTTTGAGATTCAAAATCTGGCCGTTTTTTGTGATTTTGAAAATATCGCCATCGGAGTGAGAGAGGCCCGATATGCCCAGTTCGACATCAAAAAGGTCCTCGAACGGCTCCTGCTCAAGGGGAGCATCGTCGTCAAAAAGGCCTATTGCGACTGGGAGCGTTACAAAGAGTTCAAAGCCATCATGCACGAAGCCGCCTTTGAACTCATCGAGATTCCCCATGTGCGTCAATCGGGCAAAAACTCCGCAGACATCCGTATGGTGGTGGACGCCCTGGACCTGTGCTACACCAAGATGCATGTGGATACCTTCGTGATCGTCAGCGGCGATTCCGATTTTTCCCCCTGGTGAGCAAGCTGCGCGAAAACAACAAGATCGTGATCGGGCTGGGCGTTAAGAACTCCAGCTCCGATCTGTTGATTGCCAACTGCGACGAGTTTATTTATTACGATGATCTCGGTGCGCAAGAAAAACTCCACGCAAAAAAGCTGCTCGAAAGACCGCGCGCGCCGGCGCCAAAACCCTTCCGGCTCCCGGTGTGAAGGACAAGGAGACCGAGGAGCGAACTCAGGAAGTGCTCGATCTGATCATGGAGACGTTGGAAGCTCTGTACGGAGGAGCGCGGTTCCGAGGACAAGATCTGGGGTTCCATGGTCAAGCAGACCCTCAAACGCCGTAGACCGGGCTTCAACGAGTCTTATTATGGATTCAGGTCCTTCAACCGTCTGCTGGAAGAGGCGGCCAGCCGGGGCTTGATGGAGCTTGAATCGGATGAAAAATCTGGAGGTTACATTATTCGAAATTTCCACCATGAAGATTGACGCCCCGAAAAAAACGGAATCCCCGGCAAAGACGCCTAAGCCAAGACGCGATGAAATCCCTGTTTGAACAAACCCGGATCAACGGGATGACCCTGAACAACCGGTTTGTACGGTCGGCCACCTGGGACGGGATGGCCACCGACAAAGGGGAAACCACCCCAAAAATGGTGGCCCTGGTGTCCAAGCTTGCCGCCGGAGAAGTGGGGTTGATCCTTACCGGCCATGCCTTTGTGCACGAAAAAGGCCGGCATCAGCCGTGGCAGCTGGGGATCCACAGTGACGAGATGCTCCCGGGCCTTTCCCGATTGGCCGATGCCGTTCACCATCAGGGCGGCAAAATCGCCGTGCAGCTGGGCTTCGGAGGTTCATATCTTTCCAAAGAGCGTGTTGGCAGAATGACCCTCCAGAACCTTTTCGAGGTGGTAAAGGCTTTCGGCGAGGCCTCCCGAAGGGCAAAAACGGCCGGGTTCGACGGGGTGCAGATTCTGGCGGCGCACGGCTTTTTAATCAGCCAGTTCCTATGCCCACGCTACAATGCCCGGACGGATCGTTACGGCGGCGACATCGGCAACCGGGCGCGGATTCTGATGGAAGTGGTGGAATCCGTAAGGACTGCGACAGGGTCGGCGTTTCCGGTCTTGGCGAAACTCAACTGCCGGGATTTTGTTGAAGGCGGGCTTAGCCTGGAGGATTCCATCCGCGTGGGACAGATGCTCCAGGCGGCCGGGATCGACGCCATCGAGCTGAGCGGAGGGCTCCTCAACAACCCGAATCTCCTTGCCGAAAATATCCGAACGGAGGCCCAAGAGGCCTATTTCAGGCAGGAGGCATCAGCCTTCAAAGAAAAAGTCCGGGTGCCCCTCATCCTCGTGGGAGGAATCCGGTCCTATTCGGTGTCCCAACGGCTCGTGGAAGCGGGGATTGCCGACTATGTGGCCCTGTGCCGTCCCTTCATCCGAGAACCCGGCCTGATCCGGCGGTGGAAGGCGTGGGATTTGCGGAAAGCAGAGTGCATTTCCTGCAACAACTGCATCGAGCAGGCCAAGAAAGGAGACGGCATTTCCTGTGTGCCGCTGGATGCTGCGGACGCAGAGCCCTTCTATGTGCAGTCGACCCGGGAGATACCGGCCGATTCTTGCCACCCGCCCGGCACGAGCTACGTCGTTTCTTTTGGGCTCAGACAGCGTGAATCCGGGTTTTTTCCTGAGATCCGGGTCCAGATGGCTCACCGCGGAAAACCGTCCTCGGGGGGGATCTTCTTTCCGGCGGGCACCCAGGATCCGCTGAAGGTGCACCGGGCCGTCGAGGCGCTTTTGCAAGAGCAGGCAAAACAACGGGGGGGTGGATAACCCTCCTGCGCCCATCGGGTTGAGGAAAAAACCCCGGCAGAGGCGGGGGGCCTGGAAAGGGGGGTCCTTGCCGGAGGCTCTTGACAGCCTTTCGGGAGTTGGATTACACAAGGAAAGCCTTGTTCAAGCTAAAAGGGAGAACCGCGTATGGGAGAGACCCGGGATGCGCTGGTCCTGAAGACAGCCAAGGAGATCGTGGTAAAGTTCATCGAAGTAGGCCGGGTTTCCCCTACCAATTTTGCCGAGGTGTTCAGCAGCATTTATCAGACGGTGAAGACCTCGGTCCGGGGCATCGAAGAGGTCCTGGAGGAAGAAAAAGACTGAATCCGCCTCAATGGGCTTCCGCCCAGTTGGAACCGGAAGACAGGTTCACCTTCAGCGGAACCCTGAGTTCCCAGACGCCCTCCATCGTCTCCCGCACCAGCTCCGTCACCGCTTCGGTTTCCTCCGGCGCCACCTCGAAAACCAGCTCGTCGTGAACGGTCAGAATCATGGCGCTTTTGAGATGCTTTCTCTCGAGCGCCTCGTCGATCCGGATCATGGCCACCTTGATGAGATCGGCCGCCGTTCCCTGAATGGGGGTGTTCACGGCGGTACGTTCAGCGAACTGCCGGACGGCCGCATTGGGGCTGTCGATGTCGGGCACCAGCCGCACACGGCCCAGCATCGTCTTGACCCTCTTAGACGCTTTTGCTTCCCTGAGGGTCTGATCGATATAGCGCTTCACCGCCTCGTACCGGGAGAAGTAGTGGGAGATGTAGGTTTGGGCCATTTTGGGGCTGATGCCGAGTTCCTGTGCGAGCCCGAAGGCGCTCATGCCGTAAAGGATTCCGAAGTTGATGATTTTGGCCTGACGTCGAAGTTCAGGGGTCACCATTTCAGGGAAAACCTGGAACACCTCGGTGGCAGTTCGGGTGTGGATATCTTCTTCGTCGAGAAACACCCGGATCAGGAGGGGGTCTTCCGAGCAGTGGGCCAGGATCCTGAGTTCGATCTGGGAATAGTCGGCGGACAGAAGGTGCCAGCCCTCACGGGAAATGAACGCGCCGCGGATCTCCCTTCCTTCCTCGGTGCGGATGGGGATGTTCTGGAGGTTCGGGTCCGAACTGCTCAGCCGTCCCGTGGCGGTGACGGTCTGGTTGTAGGAGGTGTGGATGCGCCCGGTGTCCGGATGAATGAGGCCCAGGAGGGCATCGACATAGGTGGACTTGAGCTTGGACAGGGTGCGATGGCGCAGAATATAAACCGGCAGCTCGTGCCGGGCTGCCAGGTGGGTGAGGACGTCCATGTCCGTGGAGTAGGCGGTTTTTTTCCGGGTCTTCTTCTTCGCGGGCAGGCCAAGCTTGTCGAAAAGGATTTCGCCGAGCTGCTGGGGGGAGTGGATGTTGAACTCCTGCCCGGCTGAGGCATAAATAGTTGCTTCGAGCGTCTCCAGCTGCCGATGGAAGGAGCGGGCCAGGTCCTTCAGGCGGTTTGGATCCACCTTCACCCCGTGCATTTCCATCCGTTTGAGCACAGGCACCAGGGGCATTTCCACCGTTTCAAACAGTGAAAACAGCCCGGATTCATGCAGTTTTTCCGCAAGCACCCTCCGGGCCATCAGGGTGATGTCGGCATCCTCGCAGGCATAAGGGGCGGCCTTGTCCAAAGGGACTTCCGAGAAGCAGACGCTGTCTTTTCCTTTTCCTGCGACGTCCTGGTAGGCTATTTTCCTGTAGTTCAAGAAGTCCAGGGCGATCTGATCGAGGTTGTGGGTGCGCTTGGACGGGTCGATGAGGTAGGAAGCCACCATGGTGTCAAAAGCCACCCCCGACAGTTCAAGGCCGTGCCGGTTCAAAACGATCCAGTCGTATTTGATGTTTTGGCCGATTTTTTCGATTTCCGGATTTTCAAGGACAGGCCCGAGGGCGGCGATGACGGTTTCGAGTGAAAGCTGCCTTTGGTCCGGGCCGATGCGGTGGTTCAAGGGAATATAGAATCCTTCGTCGTTTTTGAAGGCGACGGAGATCCCCACCAAAAGCGCCCGCATGGGGTCCAAGGCAGTGGTTTCCGTGTCGATGGCGAACCGGCGGGCTTTCTGGATGTCCAGGATTAGGGACTCCAGGGCCTTTTCGTCCTGGACGAGCCGGTAATTTTTTCTGCTCGAGTCCCGGGGTTCGCGAAAGGCATCCGACAGCTGCCTGAATTCGAGCTCCTTGAACAGATCGGAAAGCAGGATCGGGTCCGGGCCTTTCAGCCGGAAATGCTCGGGGTCAAAGTCGACGGGGACGCGCGTGTCGATGACGGCCAGGGAACGGCTCAAAAAGGCCTGGTCCCTGTATTCGAGCAGGTTTTTTTTAAGCTTGGGCTGGGTCACCGCCTCGAGATTGGCATAGAGGGATTCCAGGGTTTCGAATCGGCGGATGAGTTCCAGAGCCCTCTTGGGCCCGATGCCCGGGATTCCGGGAATGTTGTCCGTGCTATCCCCCGAAAGGCCGAAAACATCCGCCAGTTGCGCCGGCTTGATGCCGTACTCGGCCGTGAGTCCCTTCAGGTCGGTTCCCTTGTCCTTCATGGGGTCCCAGAGGACGGCCTTTTCCGTCACCAGCTGCATGAAATCCTTGTCTCCCGTCACCATCACCACGTCAAAGCCCGCTTCCTGGGCACTTCTGGAAACAGTCCCGATGAGATCGTCGGCTTCATAGCCGGGCCTTTCGACAGCGGAAAGTTTAAATCCCTCCACAACGCGCTTGATGTACGGGATTTGCAGGGCGAGGTCTTCGGGCATGGGGGGGCGGTTGGCCTTGTAATCCTTGAAGATCCTGTGCCGGAAAGTAGGCCCCTTGGCGTCAAAGAAGATGGCGGCGAACTCAGGGCTGCGGTCCTGGATGAGCTTCAGCAGCATCCGGGTAAAGCCGAAAACGGCGTTGGTGGGAAGCCCTTTGGAATTGGAAAGCCCCCGGATGGCATGGTAAGCCCGGTGGACGAAGGCGCTTCCGTCCACGAGATAGGCGGTGGGCGGGCTTTTCGTTTCTTTTGGCGGGTCGAAAGCGCCTTTGCCTCGGGGCTTTTGGACCATGGTTTCATCTTTCTGTTCGGGTCCGTCCTTTACGGATTTATTGAAGAGACGGCCGAGACGCTTCCTTCGTTGACAGCCGGGCTTTCCTGCCTTAAATTTCAGACATTCGATCAGAAAGCCCAAGCTTGGTTTTCCTCTATCATGGAACAGGACCAGGAACAAGCAACCCCAAGGAGGAAAGATGCCCACCGGACGCATTCTCACCGATGATGACCAGATCCGAACCCTGCTCAAGGAGGCCAAAACCATTGCCGTATTGGGGCTGAGCCCCAAACCGGACCGGGACTCCCACCGGGTGGCGGTCTATCTGAGGGATTGCGGATACCGGATCCTCCCGGTGCGTCCAGGGCAAAAGGAGCTTTTGGGGGAAAGGGCCTACGCCTCTCTCGTGGACGTTTCGGAACCGGTGGATATCGTCGATGTGTTCCGGCGGTCGGACCAGGTGATGCCGCATGCGAGGGAGTCCCTCCGTGTCAAGCCCAAAGCCTTTTGGATGCAGCTGGGCATCGAAAACGAGGAGGCGGCGAGGCTTTTGACCGAAAACGGGATCGACGTGGTGATGAACCGCTGCATCAAGATCGAACATGGAAGGCTTGTCCAGTAAGCCCGGCTATCTCCGCCGCCGGCGCAGGGCGGCGCCTTATTTATGCCATTGCTGCAGCAAGGAAAGCCTCTTTTGCTGGACGTGCCGGTGCGGATTCGAAATCTGCCAGGATTGCATGATGGAGAACTTCTGGGGCATGTCCTGCAACGGAATCACCTGGCAGTGTCCCGACTGCGGGGGTCAAAACGGTTTCGGCAACCAGTGATGCCGAAGGCCTCCAGGCGCTCTTAGGGTCTCTTTCTTCCCTCTTCCCGCAAACCCTCCCGCGCTTTCTCCCTAAAGAAAAAGGCATAGCCGATGGCTTGCTGCTCGCACCCGTCGACACACGTTCCGCAGAGGATGCATTCCGGATCTTCCATCTTCCCCTGTTTCACCATGGCCCTGACCGGCAGGCTCATGGGACAGTTCCGGGTGCAGGCGTAACAATTCAGGCATTTCCCGGAGTCGGCTTCAAGGTGCAGGGAGGGGAGCGTCAACCGGCGTCGGAGCTTTTCCCCCAGGATCATGAAAGGGGCCATCCAGCAGAGATGATGGCAGAAGGAGCGCTTCCCGAAAAAAAGGGCGGGAAAAATGATGAGCAGGAAGAGGACGATAAAATAAACGAAAAGGGCCTCGGCGCTGTCGATGGAGACCCCGTAGCGGGTCTGGTAGAAAAAATCGATTTTGTGAAAGCCGCCGTTTCGAGCCGCCAGGAAGAGGATGGTTCCGATCCAGGGGACCCAGAGCACCCACTTGATTCTGTTTCCCCGGGTCACCGGTTTGTCCTGCACGGAAAAAAGCGCCTCCTGGCATCCGGCACCCGGGCATGCCCACCCGCAGAATGCCCTCCCCAACACCAGGGCGCTGAGGAAAAGAAGGCTGAACATCAGGCCGCTCCCGTTTGCGACTCCCTGGTAAGCGGCCTGGACGATCAACACGGGCGAAAGGTAATAGAAAGTGGCCGGAAAAAGAAAAAAAGACAGAAGAATGAGGCCTTTCCGCAACTTCTGCCTCGTTTTGGCCCCCGCAGGCCTTGCGTCTTTCAATGGGTCACCTCAGGCACGATTCCACTTTCGAAAGCTGCCCCCGGGTTGTCCAACGGAATTTTTCCATGAAAAGCCTGTCGCTTAAGAAGAAATCCTTTTTCTTCCTGCGCGCCAGATATTTTGAGAACTGCTGGGGTCCGCCGTTGTACATGGCATAGACCGTGCCGGCCACGGTTTCCTCGGTCATCAGGTGTTTTTGCTTCATCCCTTTGAGCTGGGGAAGGGCATACCGGTGCAAGTACTGCTCGAGGATTTCACACCCCGCGGCTGCGTTGTAATGGATGTTCCACATCAGCAGGCGCAGATCGTAGATCCCCCGCCAGACCCTCCGGTTGACCTGCATGATTCCCACGGAAGTCCGGTTGTAGGAGAGCAGATAGGTGACCTCCCCCTTCTCCTTGACGAATTGCCGGAAACAGCTTTCCTGCCAGGCCGTGGAGAGGGTCAAACGTTTGTAAAAATCCCGGTAGACGCGATGCAGGGCGCTTTTCTTCAACAGCGCCGAAGCGGAATGGGTGAGCAGGGTTTCCATCTTCCGGATGAAAGGCGCCAGATCCCCTTCCGGGGGAAGCCATTTTTCGAGTCCGGGGGATTCCGGTATCGTTTTACGAATCCCTGCCCAGGCAGGGCGGCTCCAAAGAAAGCGCGTCCATCCGGCCGACCATCGGTTTTTTTTCAATGGGGATGAAGCATTGGGATCAAGCGGCAGTTCCGTTTCGTCGGAGGGGGTGTCCTCTTCCTCCAGGGCCAGGGGCGGCGTTGCGCCGAGGCCCAGGACTTCCCGGAGTTCCCGGTTGAACTGAAGGTCATAATCCAGGAAAACCGGCTTTTCCCGGCTGATCAGTCGCCCCAGGCGGATGAGCCCTTCCCGGCTGATTTCGATGCCCAGCGTCGGACCGATACGATCCAGGGTTGCCAGTGCGTCTGCGGCGGTGAAAAAGGCCAGGTAAGCCAGGGTGAATTCCGAGGATTCGTCTCCCAGATGGTTCCTGAAAACCGGGGAAAGTCGAGTCCAGGCATCGATGAACTCCTCTCTTACCAGATCTTTTCCCAGGGTTTTTTCGGTCAGCTCCATCGTGAAGCGGTACCGGGCGTCGAGGAGGGTCTCAAAGACCGCCCGACGGTCTTCTTCGGTGAGGGGTTCTCCCGCCAGAGTCAGGATCATGTGAACCAGGAAAGCATCCCACGTCTCCCAGGATTCAATGACCTTCTCGAGTTCTGTTTCCGTTAAAAAAGGCGCTTCTCTTTCCACTTCGATGTCGTATACTTCTTCCACTTCGGCGAGAATAGCGATGTGCACCGCTTCGGGCTCGAGACGCACCTCCCCGAGCCGAAGACTGTCCAGCATCGATTCGACCCGGGCCGTCAACCCTTCAGGGATGACCGAGACGAGGATCCGCTTCATTTCGTCGATGGGAGGCTTCAGGTCCACGGCAATCCCGTGGATAAAGACATAGATTCGGGAACGGATCAGATCCCAGATCAAATCGGGGACCGCTTGGGGTCGGTGGTCGGCGTCATAGACCGCCGAATCGAAGGTTCGAAAGGTGAGTTTCAATCCTTCGGGATCCACCTGGGGCTGAACGAGAAGGATCAAATAGCCCGCCCATTCCACCGGCATGAGGCAGGTATCCCTGAAAGGGGCGCCTGTCCGGATCAGGACCCGGGTTTCACAGCGGAGCAACCCATTCGTTTCCGAGAAGATCGGGTCGGCAATCCGGATGAAATTGCAGCCGTCGCCTTCGTCCAGGACGATGGCGCTGCGGTCGGGACCGGTGAAAGCGTGATAAACGACCAGGGAACGCAGAAGGGGATAATCGATGGTCAAAGGCAGGGTCACGGTTTTCAATTCGGCCCTGCCTGCCGAGGGCACCATCAGGAGGGTCAAAAGCACGGCGAGGAAAAGCCGCGATGGCTTCGTTGAAGGGGTCACAGTCTCTGGGCCTGATAGACATATGCCGGGAGCCTGAAGGACCGTTTGAGGGCGTTGAAGCAGGAAAGCACCTCTTGTTTGGATTCCCGGCGGTTAAGGGGTGAAAAATAAAGGCCTCCTTTTCCGGAATGCCGGTTCACGGCGCTTCCAGCCAAGTCCAGCAGGGAGGGCACATGGTTTTGGGGAAGGTCCTTTCCCAGGACGAAGTTGGCGCTGACCTCGATGTTGGAATATGCACGGTTGACAGCCATCAAGCGGGAAAACGCTTCTCTGACCCTTGACGCCCCGACGGGTTTCCCGAGCCGTTTGAGGGTTTCGGGGTCCGCGGACTCGAGACCGATATTAATGCAGGTTCGATAAGGAAGACGATTCAGCGCTTCGAACAGGGTTTCCTCGGCCCCGAGCAGGGCGTCGGCGCTCCCGAAAAGAAACAGCCAGGCGCCTTTCATGCAGGATCGATCCAATTCGAAGAGGTCATAAGCCTTCTCGGCGGAAAACGTCAGGATCTCCGATCCGGCCATTAAGGCGTCGTGCTGTCCCAAGAAGACGGCGTTGTAGTTGGAAAGATCCTGGCCCAAAAAAGCTTTCATCTGTTCCATCTGGTTCAAGATATCGCTTTTTTCCAGGGGTGTAAACGCCTGCTGTGTCTTGAACCGGCAGAAGCCGCAGTGATAAAGGCAGCCTCGCGCGACGACGACCGGGATGACCGTGTAATCCACGTGGCGGCTTTCAGGGGGAAGGACGGTGATCCTTTCACCTGTGATCCGGTGAAAATGCCGGGATCGGCGCCTCAGCACCGTCGGCGTCATGGCGACGGCTTGATCCACAAAGGCCTTGACGGGTTTCGGAAGACTCAAGCGTTTCATTTGACCGAGTTTTCCAAGCAAAGGGTCCAGGCTAAAAAGGGCTTCTTTCACCGATGGGACTTCAAAGGGACGGTGCTTGAAAAAAGGATTTTCGTCGTAGCTGAGACAGGGGAAGTAGTATTCCCCCAGTAGGTCGAAGACGTCGTTGTAGCTTCCGACGGAATAATAGATCCAGTCGTTGGAAACGCTGCGTTTCATCCATTCGGCGGGGTGCGGCCATTTTCCGCGTTTTCCCTGGAGGTATTTGATCTCCCCGTTCAGGTTGAACTGGAACACGTGATCGGGCGTTTGAACTTCGTGGTATCGGCCATGGCGCAGGGGGACGCTGAGCTTCAGGAATTCCAGGGCCCCCGCCTTGTTCAGATCGATGTGCAGCCCATCGACGGTACAAACAAACATGCCGGTGCTTCCTGCTCCCCGGCTTCAGCAACGGGATTTTTCCCGCGGAAAGGGCAGGGCTTCAGCCGGGAATCAATGCCCTTCGGTCGAGGATCGCCTCGAGTTCCTCCAGTCGGCGGATATGGTAGTCGGCAGGCAGGGCCGCATTTTGATAGGCGACGAAAAAAACGCCCGCTCCTTCGGCGGCCTGCGCGTCGACCTCCGAATCCCCGACATAGAGGGCCTGGCGGGGATCGGATTGAAAATGGCCCAAGATCTTGAGCAGAGGCTCCGGGTGAGGCTTGGGATGGACGACGTCCCGGGCGCAGACGACAAGATCGAAATGCCCGGTTAAACCGTGCACCCGCATGACGGCGTCCATGGTGTCGGTCCGATTGGTGGCGATGGCCGTCTTGCAGCGAGGCCGGATCCGGGCGAGAAGGGGTATCAGACCGGGTTCCATCTCCATCTCCCGGACAAAAGGCCGGTAATCCATCTGCCGCCGAAAACCCTCCCCCGCTTCCCGCTCCCCTGCGTCGGGAAACAGGTACCGCATGGATTCCGCCACCGTATGCATGTGAACGAAGGCGAACTGTTCGGCGGTCATTTCCGGCTTGCCCGCATGCCTGAGAACGGCGTTATAGTAAGCCTTGTTGGCCCGGTCGGTGTTGAAAAGCACCCCGTCGCAGTCGAAAGCCACCACCCGGATCGCTTTCAAGGGTTTGTTTCTTTTTTCTCGGACAAGGGGTCGGAGAGATCTCCGTAGATCCATATTTTGATATCCGGACGCTTTTCCAAGTCTGTGGGAAGGACGACGGTTTCGTAATACGTTCCTTTGGCCAACCGGGTGTTGATGACGGTCAGCAGGTATTCTTCGGTACCGTCGCCTTGGATTTTTTCCAGGGAGTAGGTGATGTTTTTTCCTTTGGCCTCGGAGATTTCCGCCAGCGTGAAAGGATGTTTTTTCTCCGGGATGATCCGGACGGTTCCCTTGACGGGAAGGCCCGCGGGTCCGCGAAGGAGAATCCTTGCAGGGCTGATGGAAGCGAATTTCTCCACCGTGCCCTCGATGGCGAAGTTGAGGTAAGGTTTGGCCGGATCGTTGGTGGAGACGATAACCTGCTTGGACAGCCGTCTCCCCCCGTATCCATGTGTATTGACTTTTACGGTGATTTGCCCCTCGCCGCCGGGAGGGATCTGCCTCGAATACGAGGCCGCCGTGCACCCTCAGTCCGTTCGGACGTTGAAGATTTTCAATTCCGCATCCCCCTTGTTGAGGATCTTGAACTGGTGGCTGACTTCCAGGCCTTCGAGCACGGTGTTAAACGCATGTCTCACCTCAGGGGTGAACGTGCGGGGGCCTTTGACGTCCGGGGTCTTTTCCGTGCCGAGGGCGGGGGGAAGCCACAGCATGGCAATGGCCACCACCGTTAAAAAAATCTTTTTCACAGGCATGGATCAAGCTCCTTATCCGCTGTCGCATTCTTCAGAAACGGGATCCGGACAGCCTTCGGAATCTCGCGGCTTTCTTATCAACAAAGCTGGATGCTGACAAGCCGTCTTTTTTCTCCTGTCGCCTACCTTCGAAGCAGTGGTGAGTGGGGGCGTTTCAAAGGCCCTGCTGCCGGATCACATGAGATCGTAAGGATCCACATCCACGGCCACCTGGACGCCGGAAGGGGGGTTGCATTTTGTATCGGATATCAGGAGGCGGGAGACAAATCGGTTTAAGACTTCGATTTTCCTGCATTTCAGCAGGATTTGCCACCGGAAACGCCCGGCGATTCTGGCCAAGGGCGCTTCGATGGGCCCCAGCACGGAGATGGCCTGACCCCCTTTTGGTCTCCCGCCCTGCCGCCGCCGGCATTCGGCACCGAGGGACAGGGCGTATGACCGGGTCTGATCCTGGTCTTTTCCCGATATCTTGAGGGCGACGATCCGGGAAATGGGCGGATAATCGAGGGATTTCCGAAACCGGATCTCCTGGTTGTAAAAAACCTTGAAGTCTTGGTCCTTGGCGGAGGTGATGCTGAAATGGGTCGGATTGAAGGTCTGGAGAACCACTCGTCCGGGCAGATCGCCGCGGCCGGCCCTCCCTGCGACCTGCGCCAGGACCTGGAACGTTCGCTCGGAAGCCCTGAAGTCGGGAAAGTTCAGGGAAAGGTCCGCACAGAGGATTCCCACCAAGGTGATGTTCGGGAAATCGTGCCCCTTGGCGATGATCTGGGTCCCCACCAGGATGTCGATCTCACCCGTTCTCAACCCTTTGAGCAGGGCCAGGAGCGATCCTTTTTTACGCGTGGTGTCCCGGTCCATCCGGGCCACCTTTGCCTCCGGGAAAAGGGCTTTCACGGCCGCTTCCACTTTCTCGGTGCCCATGCCCAGGTTCTTGATTTTTCCCGAACCGCACAGGCTGCAGGGATCGCCGGCGGGACGGACATCCCCGCAGTAGTGGCACACATGCAGATGGTCCTTCTTGTGGTAGGTCAGGGAGATGTCGCAGTGCCGGCAGGTGACGGGCTTGCCGCAGGCCGTGCACACCGGAAAACCCGCAAATCCCCTGCGGTTGAGAAAAAGGAGGATCTGCTCCTTTTTCCCGAGGGCTTCCCTCATGGCCCTGACGAGGGTGTCGGTGAGAAAACGGCGGGCGCCGCGGCGGTGACGGGAGTCTTTCAAGTCCACCACGGTGACCTTGGGCAGGGGGCGCTCCTCGATCCGGCTGGGCAGCTCCAGGCCGATGAATTTCCGGGTCCTCACGTTGTAATGGGACTGGATCGAAGGCGTGGCGGACCCCAGAAGGGCCACGGTTTTTCCCAGCATGGCCCTCACCACCGCAAGATCCCTGGCCTGGTAGCGGAGAGCCCTCTCCTGCTTGTAGGAGGGGTCGTGTTCCTCGTCGACGATCACAATGCCGATCCGGGAAAGCGGTGCGAAGACTGCGGAACGGGCTCCGATGGCCACTCGGGCTTCCCCCTTCAGGATGCGCATCCACTGGTCATGCCGCTGTCCTCTGGACAGGGCGCTGTGAAGCACGGCGATCTGTTCTCCGAAACGCGCCCGGAAGCGCTTTTCCATCTGGGAAATCAGGGCGATCTCGGGAACCAGAATCAGCGCGGAATCTCCGCGGTTGACGGCTTCAGCCGCCAGCTGAAGATATACCTCGGTTTTTCCGCTCCCCGTCACCCCGGCCAGCAGGAAGGCCCGGTATCCCTTTCCCGTGGCGTCTATCACCGTTTGAGCCGCCTTTTCCTGGGCTCCCGTCAGCCGGTGCGGCCGATCCGGCGACACGGGTTCACCAAATGGATCACGATAGACCGTTTTGTAAAAAATCTGGATCCAGCCCGCTTTCTCCAGAGCAGGAAGCATCCGGGCGGCGCCCGGCACCCTGCCGGAAAGAAAACGGACCGGGGCTTCTTCGAGATCGCTGAGAATTTCCAGAAGCCTCTTCTTCCCGTGTGAAAGTCCGGGACCCGGTTTTTCAACGCGGGCAAGGGCGACGTGCCGTTCCTGTTTGAATCCCACGGACGGGGGGTTGAGAACCCTCTTTTTCAGGATCCAGCCTCTTTTTTCCATGCCTGCCAGCCCGATACCTGGAAAGCACTTCCCGAGACTTCGATTCAGGTCGCTCTCTTTCAAGGGATTTTTTTCAAGAAGGCTCAGCACACGCCGATCCTCCGGAGCTGTATCCCCAAGGGCCAAAACGGTTTTGCCTTTTTCGGTGAGGGAAAGGACGCCCAGGTCACGAACTCCGAGTCCGGAGGGAAGGGCGCAGGTGACGACCTCCCCGACCGGGTGGAGGTAATAATCGGAAATCCAGCGGAAAAAACGAACCATATCCGGCGGGAAGAGGGGGTTGGGGTCCAGAACCTCCAGCACGGGTTTGATTTTCAAGGACCCCATGTCTTTTGAAGGCCCCAGGACGTATCCGCCCAGTCTCCGCCGTCCGAAGGAAACCAAAACTTTGACCCCCGGCTCGACGGCATGCGCGAAGGCTTCGGGGACCGAATAGGTAAAGGTCTTGTGAACCGGGAGGGGAACGGCGACCTCGATGAGCGTCAGGCCCTGATTTTCCTGTTTTTTCTTGACAGACATGGGTGGATCTCTTAGCACTTTTTCATGACGCCGCGACCGGAGGCGTCTTCCGGTTCTGCCTTGGGCGGTGCGGCGGAGGCCTTGAACCTTCAAGGAAAGGAACTATATGCACAAAAGGAAAAACAAATCCACGGTTTGTTTCTTGATCGCCGGTTTGATCTTCAGCCCTGCGGCCTCCCCGGCCCTGGGTTTTGAGGCGGTGCTGGACGAGCCGGTTTCAGCGGAAAGCATGATCGTCGACGTGGTTTTGGCCAGGCCCCTGGGGTTGGTGACGACGGTTCTGGGTGCGGCACTGTTCGTCGTTTCCCTTCCCTTTTCCGCGTTGGGAAAAAACGCCGGAGCCGCCTATGAAAACTTGGTGAAACGGCCGGCTGCATTTACCTTCCAAAGGCCTCTGGGAGATTTCAGGGGATGGGATCGATAGACGCTTTTCGTTTCCCAGCCCCTCGGCTCGGCCGGGACGGAGGCAGCCATGGATTCCCGCTTCCTTAACCCCACCGCCATCATCGACAGCGACCATGAAACCGTCCGCCGGTGGGCCCTGGAGACCGTCGAGGGGGCCGGTCCGGATCCGGCGGCTCGATGTGCCCGGCTTTACTATCGGGTGCGGGATGAAATCTGGTACGATCCGTACACCCCTTTCTACCGCCCCGAGCATTACCGCGCCAGCGCCGTCCTTCAGCGCAAGCGGGGATACTGTGTCCCCAAGGCTTCCCTTCTCTGCGCCCTGGGGAGGGCCTGTGGGGTTCCCGCACGGGTCGGGTTTGCCACCGTGCGGAACCACCTCGCCACGCGCCAGCTCATCGACTATATCGGTACCGATCTTTTCGTCTACCACGGTTACGTGGAGTTTTATCTGAACGGAGCGTGGGTCAAAGCCACTCCGGCCTTCAACCGGCAGCTCTGCATCCGCCACGGTGTGGATCCCCTTGAATTCGACGGGACCCGGGATTCCATTTTTCAGGCATACAACCACAGAAATGAAAAGTTTATGGAATATCTCCAGGATCACGGAACGTTTGCCGACATTCCCGTCGACGAGATCGTCTCTGCCTGGAAAAAAACCTACGGAAAAGACCGGGTGAACCGATGGATCGCAGCGTTTGAAAAAAATCGGGGCGAACTTGATCGGAATTTTATGAAAGAGGACGTGGTGAAGGGATAAAACCCCAAGGGACGCTGGCGCGTTCTCAGTTTCGGTGAAACCGCTCTTGGTATTCCGCAATCTCGAGGATGGGCGGCCTTTCTATGCCGATCATCCGGCAGGTTTCCGGGTGAAGCCGATCTTCAATGAGGATGTACTGGATCATATCATTGTAAATTTTTTGCCTGAAATCCACCCGTTCCAGCGTTTCGAGGCGGCTGAAAAAAGTCTTTAAGATGACGAAGGCCATCCTTCCCAGCGCCCGGAGGTCCTGATTCCGGTGAATGCGGCGGTCAAGGTCCACCTGGGCCATGACTTCGAGACCCCAGCGCCGGTAGATATCCAGAATCATGGCGGTTTCAACGCCGTATCCGATGGGAAAGGGAATCGCCTCGAATATTTCCCGGAAACCGGCGTATTCACCGGAAAGCGGCTGAAGGACCTGGGTCAGTTCAGGGAAAAACAATGAAAACAGCGGTCGGACCACCAGCTCGGTGACCCGGCCGCCCCCCGTCGGCCTCCGCAGATGCTCCTTGACGGTGATGGGCCGGTCGTAGAAGGCCTTGGTGAATTTGATCGTGTCGAACATGAGCAACGGCCCCAGGAGACCGTAGACAAAGCGGTGGTGGATATTTTTGATGTCCGCATCCAGGTAGACGACGATGTCCCCGGAGGTGACGTACAGGGCCTTCCATAGGTTTTCCCCTTTTCCGCGGTGAGCCTCAAGGCGCGGAAGGATCTTCGACGACTCGAAAACCCTCGCACCGTAAGCCTCGGCGATGTCCCGGGTGAGGTCTTCGGATTCGGAGTCCACCACCACGATTTCATCCACGAGGGGATATCGCAGCATCAACTCGGATTTGACGATCAGGATTTCCTTGGCGATGGTCCGCTCTTCGTTGAGGGTCGGCAGGCAGACCGAAATGCGCAGGCGGCGCTTCTTCTTCTGGTCCACGAGCCGCCCCAGATCCTTGAACGCACCGTGATGGAAGGTGTTGGTTTCAAGCCAGGTCTTTGCCATCGCAGACTCCGCTATCGATGGCCATTAAGACCCCGATGACTTGGGCGATTCCGGTGAACAAGGGCTCGATTTCGACGCGGGCGTTTTCCATATGATAATTTTCGCCGCGGGTCAGCCCCAGGGTCACGGCCGGAATGCCGGAGGACAAGAAAACGGAAAGCTCGGATTCGCTGGGCCCTCGAACCGGATCGAGATTCAGGCGTTTCATCACGTCCACGGCGTTTTGGACCAGCGGGTGGTTGTAAGGAAGACCGGCGCCGTGGATGTCGCTGAGGGTCTTGATCTTGAGATCCACCTTGTATCGCTGGGCGATGCAGGCCACCAGGTTCCTCACCTCCTGGCGAAGCTCCCTGACCACCTCGTCCGAGTCGCTCCGGATTTCAAGGCCCAGCCGGGCTTCATGGGCCGGTTCGCCGTGCTTGTGCCCTCCGGAAATTTTTCCCAGGATGATCTCGGAATGCGGCCGTTGGGGCAGCCGTATGTGCAGGAGGTGGTTGATGGTTTCGTTGAGGACGATGATGGCGTTTGGAAGGGGGTCGCTTTTCAATTTCCGTACGGGGTCTTCGGGAATGCGGCAGAAGATTTCCTTGCGGATCATCCCTTCAGTGTAATAGTTCAACCTGCCGAGCTCCCCTCCCTCAAGGCACACTCCTCCCCGGATGGGCGTGGGCCAGGTTTTGAGGAGATGGCGCATGCCTAATAGATTTCCCTTCCCGATGGACTGAATGACGCCGGCAAGGATGATGTCCGAGGCCGGTTTCAGTCCGAACTCTTTGAAAAGAACCGGCATGGACAAAAGGACGCCTACGCTCACCGTATTGTCGATGAGGCCCGGTCCGGTAATGTTCTTTTTATCCACGCTGTAGTAGAAATCCGTCATTCCCTTGAAGGCGGTGTCCAGGTGGGCCACCAGGAAGATGGGGGGGCGTTCACGAGAGGTTCCCCGGAGGATGCCGATGGGATTGCCGTACCCGTCCAGGCTGCATTCGTCCACAGAGAATTCGGTCAGACGCTCCATGAAAAAGTCGACGCGCTTTTTTTCTTCGAAAGTCGGGGAAGGGATCTGGCCGGCAAGCACGATATTGGTGATAACCAGTTCCTTCAGGGCCCTGATCTTTTCCACGATATCGGGGAGTTTGTCTAAAAAGCGGTGCATAGCGGATCCCGGGGGCAAGAGGAAGCTTGAAATATTGTAGTTTAACCGACAGCGCCGCAGGAGTCAATGCTTTCGACCGGCCGTATTGAACCGCATCAGCGAGCGCATTCCGCGCTGCTTGCAACAGGAAAGCTACAATTCCGGCGGATTCCCAGCGCGGCATTGACAGGGCCGGGACCGAAAGGGTAGGGTCCAGACTTTAATCGAGGAAAAGGGACGCATACGTTTTAAAAACCAATCGGCAATCCGACAGGAAGGGTTTTAAGAAGGGGTTATGAAGTCGGCATCCACAGGCATTCTTGCCCGCGACCCCCACCGCTGGGTGGTTTTTTCGAGCCTCTGCCTGGTTTATTTTTTCGTCTATTTCCATCGGGTCTCCACGTCGGTGATCGTCTCGGATCTTTTGGAGGCTTTCAAGACCGATGCCACGGCTCTGGGGTTCATGTCGTCCATGTATTTTTATCTCTATGCCCTGGAACAACCGCTGGTCGGTCACCTGGCGGACCGGCTCGGGCCCAGACGGGTGATTGGATGGTGGACCGTCATGGCCGCTGCAGGGTGCCTCCTTTTCGGACTGGCGCCCAATATCGCATGGGCATCGGTGGGACGGGGCCTCATCGGTCTGGGGGTCGGTGGGGTCTATGTGCCGGCCATCAAAGCCTTTTCCCTGTGGTTTGAAAAAAAGGAATTCGCCACCATGCTCGGGTTGCTCATGTCGGTGGGCAACTTCGGCGCGGTGATCGCCACCACTCCCCTGGCCTGGGCCGCGGGGGCCTATGGGTGGCGTCCCACCTTTTTCCTCATCGGCGCCTTGACCCTGGTGTTGGCCCTGATCACGCTGATTTTCACCCGGGATCAAGAAAACCCACCGGCTGAAAATCCGGCTGGAGACCGGCCGGCTTCCGGAGAAGAGCCGGCCCCGACATCGGGTGCGCTCCAGGTGTTGGCATCCGTGGATTTCTGGGTCATCGGCGTCATTTTCTTCGGCATCTACGGCAGCCTCGTGACCCTTCAGGGGCTTTGGGCCACGCCCTATTTAATGACGGCTCTCCAAATGGAACGGATCCCGGCCAGCAACTTGAACATGGTCATCCCCATCGGCGTGATCTTCGGCGCTCCCGCGATCGGTTGGGTCACGGACCGTTTTGCTCTCAATAAAGGAAAGACGCTGGTCGGGATTCTCGTGGTCTATGCCCTGACCTGGATGGGGATTCTTCTTGTGGGCGAATCTCTCGGGGCCTTGGGAATGGCAGGATTGTTCCTGATGATGGGAATGGCTGCAGGGGGATTCATCACCACGTTGTGGGGACTCGTTCGGGAGTCCACGCCTTCCGAGATTCTGGGGTTGACCTCGGGCATGCTCAACCCCGCCCCGTTTCTCGGCGTGGCGGCCTTTCAGGTCCTCACCGGCGCGATTTTGGATCGAGCCGGACGCATCGACGGTATCTATCCTCTGTCGGGTTTCAAGAGCGCTTTTTTGGCTTGTGTGGGATGCATCCTCGTCTGTCTGGTTCTCGCGTTTTTCCTGCAGAAAAGGACGGCGCGCCGCCCGGCCTGAAAACCTCCAGAACCGAGCTTCGTCCCGCATCTTCCCCAAGGCCTGTTTTCGGCCGTGGGACCCCGGGGGGCGGGAGCGGCGGAGAAAAGCGAAGCAGAGCGGGTCATCGCCTGCCAAACACAGGTTGAGGGGCTATCGCCCCCCGGTGTTTCGGCCGTGTTCCGCCTGGAAAGGCCGGCTGCCGGGGCTTTTTTCGGGGTGGCTCTTGAAGTGCAGGGTCTGGGTCGGATAGGCGAACTCGATGCCTTCGCCTTCGAACCGGCGGAAGATCTCCAGGTTGATGGTCTGCTGGATGTCCATGTAAAGGGCATAGTCCGGGGAATCGATCCAGTAGACCACTTCGAAATCCAGCGAAAAAGGGCCGTAACCCTTGAAGTGTGCCCGGTCAAAGCGAACCCTCTCGCGGGCCTTGACGACGGCTTCCAGTATTGCGGGAATCGCCTGTATCTTTTCAAAAAGGGTCTGATAGGTCACGCCGATGGAAAAGACCACCCGGCGTTCCTGCATCTGTTTGAAGTTCCGGATACGGCTCTTGAGAAGGTCCGTGTTGGAGAAGATAAGCAATTCCCCGGATAAACTTCTGACCCGCGTGGTCTTGAGACCGATATGCTCCACGGTTCCCATGAAACTGTCGACGATGATGAAATCCCCAATGACAAAAGGTTTGTCCAGGACAATGGAAAAAGAGGCGAAGAGGTCGCCGAGGATGTTTTGGACCGCCAGAGCCACGGCAATGCCGCCGATACCGAGAGAGGCGACCAGGGCCGTGATATCGATGCCCAGATAATCCAGGGCGATCAGCAGGAAGATCACCCACAAAAGTAGACGCAGCAAAAAGCCGACCGAGCTGAGGGTGGTCGCGGCGTTTGCATCGACTTCCAATTTTTTTTTACGGTAGTGCCGGGTCCAGTATCGGATGCCGGTCGAACCCACCAGGGCGCATTGGAGAAGCAGAACCAAGAAGGCGGCCTTGCGGAGAATCCCCCTGGCGATTTCGGGCAACTCCAGCCACTGGGTTCCGAAAAAGACGGAAAAGAACAGGAGGCTCACCGGGTGGATCTTGCCCAGAAGCTCCGGCACGATTCCGTTCAACGCGGCAGCGGTGCCGTCTTCAAGGCGACGCACCCGTCGGCGGACGATCGAAACGAGACCCTTCAAGGCCAGGAAAAACAGAACGCTGCCGGTCAGCGCGAGCAGCCAATCCGACAACGGGTTGTTGTAAAAGCTGCTATCAAGGGACATGTGAAGGCCCTATCGCATCCTTCATCCGGTTGTCAAATCGGCCGGGACCCTGCCCGGTTTACAAGGGGCGACAGGCCTGGTATGTAAAAAGCCCTGAAGCGGAAAGAAACCGCTTCTGACGGACAGGAGCAGGTGGCCGAAAACGAAACAGCGAACTCAAGATCAGGGAGGGTGCTATGTTCGACAGGCGGAAAAGCGGGAAGCCCGAGGAAAGCGTTGAGCCGATGCAGGAAAACATTCAGACTGGTCCCATCCCGGTGGTTTCCGGGGAAGGAAAAACCATCATCGGGGACCGGATTTCCATCGAAGGCGATATCCGAGGACAGGAGAACCTGATCATCGAGGGAACCATGAAAGGAAAGATCGCCTTGGAAAAGCACCAGGTGACGGTGGGGCCCAAAGGCCGGGTCGAAGGAGAGATCCACGCCGACAACGTCACCATCAGCGGTCACCTGGTCGGCAACATCTTCGCTTCCGGGAAGGTGAAGATCACCAAAGAAGCCGATTTCAGCGGTGAAATCAAAGCCAGGAGCATTTCGGTGGAAGACGGGGCCTTCTTGAAGGCCGTCATCGAGCTGGAGAAGGAAGCCAAAAAGACGATTCCCACCATCGGCAAGAGCGGCCGTGAGGAGAGCAAAGCGCCCCTGGCCCCGCCGGCGGCCGCCAGCAAGGCCCTTTGAGCCTCCCCGATGCCAAACCCCTGATGGATGGCCCTGAAACAGGGCCGGATCCATCGACACACGTCAGCCTGATCCTTCAGCTCTTTGTGGAGCTGTTGGGTCAGAGGGAAGGGGTCTGCCTTCTCGATGTGGGGCCGACTTTAGGCGCCAACATCGCATTTTTTTCTCATCGGGCTAGGCGGCTTTGCGTCTGCGACCTGTTCAGCCGCCTGGAAGAGAGCCTGAGGCGAAACCGGCCACCGGGAGAAGCATGGGAGGCCCTGGACTACCCGACGGCGTATTTTGACGGCGTCTTGCTGTGGGATTTCATGGACCATCTTGAAAATACCTGGGCCTCGAAACTGGTGGGATGCGTGGGCCGGTGGATCAAACCGAAAGGACTGGCGGTGGTGCTTTCCCGGGACCTGCAAAGAGTTCAGGGGCCCTTGAGCGCCTTTGCCGTTTGTGAAGACTTCCGGCTCCATCCTAAGCCGATCCCCCGCATGGAGCTTCCCGATTACCCGCGTCAGAACCGGGAAATCCTGGCGTTGATGGACGTTTTTTCGTCCGTCAAATCCTTGATCTATCGAAACGGGGTTCGGGAATACCTGTTCCGGTATGAAGGTGCGGCGGTTCAGCCGCCCCAGAGGGCCGGGCGGGACCGAGGTTCCGATGCCGCTTTGAAGCGTTTCAAAAGGCGAGGATGAATTTCATAAGAATTCAGAAAATTCGGCGCAGATGACCTGGTACAGCTCGTTTCCGATGGAAATTCCGATATCGATGAACTGGGGGCCGTACCGTTTTCCGGTTTTCGTCCTAAACGTGGGCCGGATCTTGTGAAGCCCTTCCATGCCCTTGGGATAATAATCCAGGAATTGAGGCAGCGGGGTCTTGAAGAACGAAACCATGTCCCAGATGGTGCTTGAGAAATTGTCGGGACCCCATCGGAATTTGTCGCTGTCGTAAAGGCAGTCGGCGATGAGGACGCCTTTAAGATCGAGGAGGGGCGTCCTTTTTTTGAAAGCCTCGTGGCTGCGGATGGCCCCGCAGATCTGTTTTTTTTCCTGCCCGGAGAAGGGAAAGACTTTCAGGGCTTTTTGAGCATAGAGGGCCCCCTTTTCCGCATGATCCCGCCTTTTCCGCTGGGTGTCGTGGAGCAAGCCCGCGCAGTGAACCAGGAGGGCTTTCCGGCGGATGTCCGGAGCCGCGTAGCCGGCGGCCTCGCCTTCGATGATCATCAAAGCCCCTGCATCCAGGGAGACCTTCACGGCATGGTCTAGCCCGTGACCGAAGTCGTTCTCCAGATGCCTGTTTAAAAACTCTAGCAGCCGGATGATGACCGGATCGGATTCAAACCAGGACTTGGAAAGGGTGTTGGCGCGGCGGCAATTGAGGTAGAAATCGGGCTGCGGATGGCGGGAAACAATTTCTTTGGCGCGGTTTCGAATCCGAATATAGACCGGGTCCATGTGTCTCAAGGGGATGTACCGGGGGAAGCCGGATCCTCTTTTGACACACCCGCACCCGCTTCCCCCTTAAGTCGTCGATGGCTAAAAGGACTCAAACGGCCGGCAGAGGAAGCTCTTTCTCGCACACTTTCCACCGGTCTTTTTCCCTGACGACCTGGAAAGTCTGATCCAGGGGATAAGTTTCCCCCAGGAGAAAAATCTGGGCCACCCAGGTAAACGCCGGATGGATCAGGCGTTTCCGGGCCCCGGTGATCCGCACGGTGGCGGAGTTTTCATCAACAAAAGCGGTGTGGGTCTCCACATGGAGCAGCTTGCTTCGCAGGTACCCGGAACCGAAGCCCCGGCTCCTGGCTTCTTCGGCCGCCCTGGAAAGGAAGTCATCGACCACATCCGTTTCCTCGCTTTCCCTGACTTCGCTGCAGAGGAAGGTGCCCAGAGACGGGTCCAGTGCATAATAGGCTTGTGCGAACTTGACCACCGTCCGGCTCGGCGTGTCCATCTGATCGGCAAAGACAAACATGACCTGCAAAAACATCGCCAACAAGAGCGTGAGTGCGAAGACGGTGCTTTTTTGATCCTGGGTCATCGGTCGTTCTCCTTTTTGCTGGATAGGCCCCTGTTTTCCGAACCTCGACGCGCTGGGCGCGTGCAGCCTTTTCCCTTACCATCGCCGGAGGAAGCTGGCAAGGGCTTTTAGCGATTCCCCCGGCCGATCAAACCGGACGCCGCCATTCTTGAGGGCCACGGGGCGGCTTTTTGTTGACCCCCGGGAGGATTTTTAATAGTTTGAACCGCAACAGCGAGCGCATTCCCCGCTGCTTGCAGCTGGGGGGGCTTCAATCAACTGCCACCGCTTCCGGGATCCAGAGGCCCCTCGGCGGAAGGGTAGCGCGCCGAAACCAAAGGATGCAAGACATGAATCAAAACCCTCCCGACGCCCCGGCCAAAGAGGCAACCCGTACCCGGCAGCCTGCTTCAATAAACGGCTTTCGAAACAGCCTCGTCACCCGGCTCATCTTCTCCCTGGGGATCATTATCTTCATCAGCATCGCCGTCTGGGCCTTTTTCAACATCAATTACCAGAAACGAAAGGTCATGAAGGACGTGATGGAAGGCACCCAGCGGCTGAGCAACACGATCCGGCTCGGAACCCACTATGCCATGATGCTTAATTCCCGGGACGACATCAACCAGATCATCAGCAACATCGGAAGGCTTTCAGAGATCCAATCCATTCGAATCTACAACAAAAACGGGAGGATAAAATACTCCAACACCCCCCAGGAGGTGGAGCGGGTCACCAACATCAAATCCGAGGCGTGTGTCATCTGCCACCGGAGCGAACCCCCCGTTTCCCAGCTTCCCGTGGATGAAAGGGTGCGGATTTTCACCTTGCCGGAAGGACATCGGGCCATGGGGCTCATCAGCCCCATCTACAACGAAACCGGCTGCTCGACGGGGGAGTGCCACGCCCATCCGGAGGGGAAAAAGGTCCTGGGGGCTTTGGACGTGGTGCTTTCCCTTGAAAACGCCGATGCGGAGATATTGCTGGTGGAAAAGGGGATCATCGGGCTTGCCGTCATCCTTTTCCTGTTCAACTCGTCTTTCGTTATGTTTTTCGTGGTCCGGTTTGTGAAGCGCCCCATCTCCAAGATCATCCGAGTCACGCGGCGGATCACTCGGGGGGACTATTCCACCCTGGTGGAGATCCAGCAAAAGGACGAGATGGGGGAACTGGCCCAGGCCATGAACCGCATGGTGCAGGAGATCGGCAAGAAACAGGAGGAACTGAACGACCAGCGGAATCGGTATCAGGGTCTCTTCGAGGGGGTTCCCTGCATCATTACGGTCCAGGACCGTAATTACCGGCTGGTGGGCTACAACCGGGAGTTTTCAGACCGGTTCGCCCCGGCTCCAGGGGATTTCTGTTATCGCGCCTACAAGGGACGGGAAAGCAAATGCATCATCTGCCCGGTGGAGAAGACCTTCGAGGACGGGCGCTCCCACACCAGCGAAGAGGTCGGCATCAACAAGGACGGCACCAAAACCTACTGGGTCGTCCGGACGGCGCCCATCCGCAACGAAAGCGGGGAGATCGTGGCGGCCATGGAGATGAACCTGGACATCACCGAGCAGAAGAGGCTCGAAGAAAAACTGGCGGTTTCCGAGCGCAAGTACCATGCCATATTCGACAACATTCCCAACCCGGTATTCGTGGTGGACATGGAAACGCTTTCCATCCTCAACTGCAACGAAAGCGTCAAGACGGTTTACGGATTCGAGAAAAAGGAACTTTTGGATAAGCCTTTCATGGACCTCTTCGTGGACAGCCAGCGGGAGGAATATGCGTCCAGGATCCGATCCGTTGAATCCATGACCCAGGTAAGGAACAGAGGGAAGGCCGGAAAGGCGCTCTTCGTCAATATCCGGATCGCCCTTTCGGAGTACGACGGGAAGCAGGTCTTCCTGGTGACCACCAGCGATATCACCCAGCGCCTGGAGGCCGAACAGCAGCTCATCCACGCCAGCAAGATGGCCACGCTGGGGGAAATGGCCACCGGCGTGGCCCATGAGCTCAACCAGCCCCTGGCCGTCATCAAGACCGCAAGCAGCTTTTTCATGAAAAAGATCAAAAAGCAGGAGCCGATCCGGACCGAGGTGCTCCTCACCATGGCCGAGGAGATCGACCGGCACGTGGACCGCGCCACCAAGATCATCAGCCATATGCGGGAATTCGGGAGGAAGTCCGAAAACAGCTTCACCCCCGTCGATGTCAACGCGATCCTGAAGCGTGCCTTTGAAATCTTCAGCCAGCAGCTGAAGGTCAGAGGGATCGAGGTGGAATGGGAAACCCAGGAAACCCTGCCTCCTGTCAAAGGGGACCCGGATCGCCTGGAGCAGGTCTTCATCAATCTGCTCATCAACGCCCGGGACGCCATCGAGGATAAGTGGAACCAAAGAGAGTATCGGCCGGGGGATAAAAAGATCATTTTGCGGACCCTGGAGGACGCCGACCGGGTGACCGTGGAAATCGAGGACACGGGACCCGGAATTCCCAAAGCCATCGCTGAAAAGATTTTCGAACCCTTTTTCACCACCAAAGAAGTGGGCAAGGGAACGGGCCTGGGGCTTTCCATCAGCTATGGCATCGTCAAGGACTGCGGCGGCGACATCCGCCTGGCCTCTGAACCGGGGAAAGGGGCGAAATTCATCATCCAGTGCCCGGTGGCGGGAAAAACATGACACAAGGAAAATGCGGCTCGGCCGTCTTGCTGGTGGATGACGAAGAGGGAATCCGGAAGGTTCTCGGGATCACCCTTGTGGACATGGGCTACGAAGTGGACGCGGCGGAAAACGGCCGGGAAGCCCTCTCCCTTTTCGACAAAAAGCGGCATCCCGTTGTCCTTACGGATATCAAGATGCCCCAAATGGACGGCATCGACCTCCTGAAGCGGATCAAGTCGGTCAGCCCCGACACCGAGGTCATCATGATCACGGGTCACGGCGACATCGACCTGGCCATCAAGAGCCTCAAGCACGAGGCCACCGACTTCATCACCAAGCCCATCAAGGACGAAGCCCTGGAAATTGCGCTCAAGCGGGCCAAAGAGCGGATCGTCATGCGGGCCAGGCTGCGGGAGTACACGGAGAATCTGGAATCCCTGGTGGAGAAAAAGACGAAACAGCTCCTGGAGGCCGAACGGCTGGCCGCCGTGGGGCAGACCGTGGCCGACCTGTCCCATACCATCAAGAACATCGCCGGCGGACTGGGCGGGGGGCTGTTCGTCCTGGGAAAAGGGATCGAACTGGAAGATAAAACCTACCTCCGGCAGGGATGGGATTTGATCCAGGGAAACGTGGAAAAGATCAAAAACCTTTCTTTGGACCTCCTCAATTTCGCCAAGACGGCCAGCATTCAATTCCGACTGGAAGATCCCAACGCCCCGGCCAGGGAAGTCGCCGACCTCATGAGACCCAGGGCCAAGGAGATGGGCATATCCCTGGAGCTCGTCCTTTCCTCTGAATTGAGACCCTTTTTCTTTGATCCGGAGGGGATTCACCGGTGCCTCATGAACCTGATGACCAACGCCGTCGATGCCTTCCGGGCCTGTGAAAAAAAGGCAAATACCTCTAAAAAAATCAAATTGGAAACGGAGCGGCTGCAGGGCTGGGGCGCCGTCTACCGGATCCAGGACAACGGCTGCGGCATGGACGACACCGTCAAAGTCAAGCTTTTCCAGCGTTTCTTTACCACCAAGGGTCTGGACGGAACCGGCATCGGCCTGATGATCTCCAAAAAAATCGTCGACGACCATGGCGGCAGGATCGAGGTGGATTCAAAGTCCGGGGCCGGTTCCACTTTCACCGTCATGCTTCCGGAAAAAGCGCATCCTTAGAATTCAATCCCCGAGGGTCAAACAGAAACTTTTTCAAAATCGTGGACTTAACAGCCTAAGATTTGATCCGCTGGCTTGCCCCGGTTTTTCAATCCACCGTTTCCGGGCTGATACGAAGCGCTTATCTAATTGATTTCAATGTAAAAATAAATACACATAAAAAAAGGTTAAAAAAGGGTTGACAAACCTTTTCTTTCTTGACAGGAAGTGTCAACAAATTTCCTCATTCCATTTATCAAGAAAGATCTCTCTTGATCAAAGCGCAAAAGAAAAACCAATACGCTCTCAGGGCGATCTTCGAATTGGCGCGGTATTGGGAAAAGGGTCCGGTCAAGATTTCCCGGATCGCCCGCGCCCAGGCCATTCCGGTTCGTTTTTTGGAGGTCATCCTCGGCCAGCTCAAAGGAAGCGGGCTGGTGGAGGCGAAACGCGGGTACTATGGCGGATATTTTCTCACCCAAGATCCGGCCAAGATCACGGTGGGGGACCTGTTCCGATACATGAACCCGCCCAAGGTGCCGGACCGCTGCATCGTTTGCGTTTCAGGCGCCAACTGCCCTTTTCACGGAAATTGTGCCTTTGCATCCATGTGGCAGCGGGTCAACAAGGCCATCTACAAGGTATACGATGAGACGACCATTCGGGATCTCCTGGAGGAGGAGAAACAGAACGTGCTGTATCCCAGCATGTCGCTTTAGACAGCGGTCAATCACTGCGCCAAGAACGAGGAATCGCGTATGAAACGGGGAAGACATTGGGGGCGATGGACGGCGGTCGTGCTCGCGGCGGCGGCCTTTTCATCCTGGGGTTTTGTCGCCTACGGGCTCCAGGGGCGTGTCAAGATGTCCGGGGCCAAGAGGCCGGACGTCATCACCATCGACGGGTTGAAGCAATTCGGCCCCCTCGAAAGGCCGGCCGTCCTTTTCCTGCATGACAAGCATACCGAATACGTGGAAAAGAAGCAGAAGAATTGCACGGAATGTCACCTCATGGACAAAGAAATGCTCTCCCCTAAGTTCAAGCGCATCCAGGACGGCTCCCGGGAGCAGGTGATGGAAATCTATCACCTGCAGTGTGTGACCTGCCACCAGGAGAGCCGTGGGCAGGTGGAGAAGCCGGGCCCAGAGGCCTGCGGCCAGTGCCACCTGGAGCAGCCTTCGGTGGCCTCTTCCCGGCAGCCCATGGGGATGGACAAATGGCTGCATGCCCGGCATTCCAAAGCGCTGGAGAAAAAGTGCGAGCTGTGCCACCATGAATATGACGCCAAGGCCAAGAAGCTTTTTTACGCCAAGGAAAAGGAGGGGACATGCCGGTACTGCCATAAGGCGGTCACCGAGGAAAACCGTTCTTCCATGCGCCTGGCTTCCCATGCCTCGTGCATCGACTGTCACCGCAAGCGCGTTGCCTCGGCCCAAAGCGCCGGTCCTGCCAAATGCGCCGGATGCCACGATCCGGCCGCGCAGAAGGCTTTTGAAAAAATAGAGCCGCTTCAGCGCATGGAGAGGAAACAGCCGGACGTGGTTTTCGTCAAAAAAGGCAAAGCACTGGAGGCGCAGGATGCGCCGGACATCCGGATGAATCCGGTCCCCTTCGACCATAAAGCCCATGAGGGATATAACGACACCTGCCGAGTCTGCCATCATGCCGACCTTAAATCCTGCAGCGACTGCCACTCCATCGAAGGCACCCAAGAGGGGAAGGGCATCAAGCTGGCCCAGGCCATGCATCAGATCGGCCAGAACGCCTCCTGCATGGGCTGCCATGATACCCGGAAAGCCGATAAGAACTGCGCCGGATGCCATGCGCTCATCGGAAGGACCCGGGAACCGGACAAGGGGACCTGTCTCCTGTGCCACCTGGCGCCCCAGGGAACGCTGAAAAATCCCTACGCGGCCTCCGACGCCGCAGAAACAGCCCGAAGGTTGCTCGAGAGCCGCCCCACCGTGGCCGGGACCTTCGAAGAGGCCGACATCCCCGAAAAAGTGGTCATCAAAGCCATTTCCAAGGCCTACGAACCTGTTGAACTGCCGCACCGGAAAATCGTTGCGACTTTGGTTAAAAACATCAAAGACAAGCCGCTGGCCCAGTATTTTCACCGGGAAAAGGGGACCGTCTGCCAGGGATGCCACCACCACAGCCCCCCTGCCGTCAAACCGCCCCAGTGCGGGAGCTGCCACGGCAACTCGTTCCAGGAGAGCAACCTGTTCATGCCGGGGCTCATGGCGGCCTATCACCAGCAGTGCATGGGGTGCCACCAGAAGATGGGAATCGAAAAACCAGCGTCAACGGATTGCACGGCGTGCCACATCGAGAAGAAACGATGGCTAACTTCGGGGAGCTAACGCTTTAAGGAGTCACAAATGGGGATCACGCGGAGGAAATTTTTAGGATGGATCGGATCTGCGGGGGTCGCGGCCACCGTCGGTGCCAAGGCCCATGCCGCTACGACGCAGGAATTCAAAGGGCATCCCGGCGCCTCCGGCGTCCTGTTCGATACGACCCTGTGCATCGGCTGCCGGAAATGCGAGGAAGCCTGCAACCGGGTCAACGAACTGCCCGAACCCGCCAGACCCTTCAGCGATCTGACCGTTTTGGAAAACAAGCGGAGGACCACGGCAAAGACCTATACGGTGGTCAACCGGTACGACGGCGACGGCTTCGGGAAGGGTCCGGTGTATCGAAAAATCCAGTGCAACCACTGCCTGGAACCCGCCTGCGCGTCGGCCTGCTTCGTACGGGCCTTCACCAAGACCCCAACCGGCGCCGTGACCTACGACCCTTCGGTCTGCGTCGGCTGCCGCTACTGTATGATCGCCTGCCCCTTCGAAATTCCGGCCTATGAGTACGGGGAGGCTTTCACCCCCCGCATCATGAAGTGCACCCTGTGCTACCCGCGCCTCATCCAGGGAAAGCTTCCCGGTTGCGTGGAGGCCTGCCCGAAAGAGAGTCTCACCTTCGGCAGGCGCGAAGATCTGCTCAAAATCGCCAGGGAAAGGATCCGAAAATATCCGGACCGATACGTGGACCACATTTACGGGGAGCGGGAAATGGGAGGGACCAGCTGGCTGCATCTGTCGGGGGTCCCGTTCAGCGCCATCGGAATGCGGGAGGACCTGGGTGTCGTCCCGGCCCCCGAGTTGACCGCGGGCGCCCTCGGGGCCGTTCCCATGGTGGTGGGATTGTGGCCGGTTCTCTTGACGGGTGTCTACGCCATTTCCAAACGCAAAGAAAAGATCGCCTCCCAGGAAAAGGCCCAGGCGGTCTCCGAGGCGCTGGAAAAGGCCAAACAGGAAGCCGAAGCGACGCTGAAAGCCTTCAAGGAAAAGTCTGAAAAAGAAAAAGCCCAGGCCCTGGAAAAGGCGGTCAAGAAGGCCCTGGAAGACGCCGATAAAGAAAAAGCCGAGGGCAAAACCCAACCCGGCAAATCCGAGGAGGAATCCTGATGTCCGATAAAACCGCCGCCAAAAAATCGATTTTCAGTCCCTTCAATCTCGTTGCAGGGGCCATCGTGGTCATCGGGCTGGGCATTACTGCACAGCGGTTTCTCTCCGGGCTGGCCTCGGTGACGAACCTGTCCGATTACAACCCCTGGGGCATCTGGATCGGTTTCGACCTGCTCGTGGGAGTCGCCCTGGCCGCCGGAGGCTTTGTCACCTCTGCGGCCGTCTATCTCTTCGGGTTCAAGAAATACCACAGCGCCGTCCGACCCGCCATCCTCACCGGGTTTCTCGGGTATGCGCTGGTGGTGCTGGCCCTCCATTACGATGTGGGCCGGCCCTGGAGGCTTCCCTACCCCTTCATCATCCAGCAGGGGACTTCTTCCCTGCTGTTCGAGGTGGCCGCCTGCGTGGCTCTGTACCTGACGGTCCTGTTCATCGAATTCACCCCCGCCGCCCTCGAATGGCTGGGGCTCAAACGGGCCAGGGCCCTGGTCGTCCGTCTGACGCTGGTGCTGACCATTTTCGGCGTCGTCCTTTCGACCCTCCACCAGTCGTCTCTGGGCGCGCTTTTCCTCATTGCGCCGTCCAAGCTGCACCCCTTATGGTACTCGTCCTACCTTCCCATCTACTTCTTCATCACGGCGGTGATCGCCGGGCTTTCCATGGTGATCTTCGAAAGCACCATGGCCCATCGTTATTTCCATGACAAGATGGACGCCGCCCACCTGGCGGAGGCTCCTCAGGTCACCCTGGGCTTCGGAAAGGCGGCCTCCCTGGTCCTGGCAGGGTACTTTTTCATCAAAGTCATCGGGATCGCCGCCGGAAACCACTGGCACCTGCTGGGCACCGGCTATGGAATCTGGTATCTGGTGGAGCTGCTCGGATTCGTGGCGCTTCCGGCTTTCCTTTACGCCGTGGGCGTCCGAGAAAAAAACCTCAAGGTGATCCGTTGGACGGCGGCGTTGACCGTGCTCGGCATCGTCGTGAACCGTTTCAACATCTGCCTGGTCGCCTTCAATTACCATCTCCCTTCCGCCGATCGGTATTTCCCTCACTGGAAGGAAATCGGGATATCCGTCTTCATCGTCACCGTTGGGCTGATCGCCTACCGGTTCATCGTGTCTCGTATGCCCGTCTTGTATGAACACCCGGAGTACCGGGACGCGCACTAAAGGAGCAGGACACCCATGGAAGGCATCTTCAATACGTTTCACGATTTCATGGTCCATACCAAATCCGTGATCTACATTCTGATCATCGTCGCCCTGGCGGGACTCGCCTGGTGGTGGGGGTTTCTCACCGAGGGGGACGAAGACGACCACCCCAAAGGATAAGCGCAAGGAGACAACCGATGTACGCGTTTGTAACCGGACCCCTGGCATGGCTGGCCTTCGGCATTTTCTTTGTCGGAAGCATCGTGCGGATCGTTCTCTACATCAAGGGACTCAACTGGCAGATGGACCGGGTGACTTACGGGGTTAATGTTTCGTACGGCGTCAGAGGGGCTCTCAGGTCGATTTTTTACTGGCTGCTCCCCCTTGGGACCCGGAGCTGGCGGAACAACCCCGGGCTCAGCGTGGTGGTCTTCATCTTCCATTTCGGGCTTCTGCTCACCCCCGTGTTCCTGCTGGCCCACAACATCCTCCTCAAGGAGCGATGGGGCTTTGCGTTCTGGTCCCTGTCCGAGGCGGCCGCGGACGTTTTGACCGTTGCGGTCATCGTCACGGGGGTCATTCTGATTCTCCGCCGCATCGCCTATCCGGAGGTGCGGATGATCACCAACGCCCACGACCGCCTGATCATGGGTATCTCCCTGGCGCCCTTTGTCACCGGATTTTTGGCGCACCATCAGGTCGGGAACTACGATCTCTGGTTGATCCTCCATATCCTGTCCGGGGAAGTCTTTCTGGCGGCCATTCCGTTTACCAAGCTGTCCCACTTTGTCCTGTTTTTCATGTCCAGAGCTCAACTCGGGATGGATTACGGCATCAAGAGGGGCGGAATGAAGGGCAAAGGCCTGGCGTGGTGATTCCACTGCGCCCTGCGTCAAACCGACTCGATTCAGGAGAAAGACATGCCTGAAGGAAAACTCTGCAACAAGCAACCCGTGACGACCAAAGAGCAGCTCGACGCCCTGCTGGCGGACAAGAGCGGTAAGCAGTACTACCAGGAGATGAACGAGCTGGAGGTGGACAAGAAAGCGCTCTGGGCCACCCTCCAGAAGACCTGCCGGTCCCGGTTGCGGACATGGCTGGAGATCTGCACCCACTGCGGTCTTTGCGCCGAAAGCTGCTTTTACTACCTCACCAACAACCGGGATCCCAAGCAGGTGCCTTCCTACAAAATCCAGGCGACACTGGGCGAGATGATCCGGCGAAAAGGGGACGTGGACAACGCCTTCATGCAGATGACCATGGACAGCGCCTATTCCAAGTGTACCTGCTGCACCCGCTGCGGCGTCTACTGCCCCTTCGGGATCGATACCGGCATCATGTTCAGCTACGTCCGGGGGCTGCTCTTTTCACAGGGATTCACCCCCTGGGAGATGAAGATCGGATCCGGGATGCATCGGATCTATCGGGCCCAGATGGACGTCACCACCGAGGACTGGGTGGAGACCTGCGCGTGGATGGCCGAGGAATACGAGGATGACTGGCCGGGGCTGACGATTCCCGTCGACAAGGAAAACGCCGACATCATGTACACCGTCAACGCCCGGGAGCCGAAGCACTACCCTGAAGACATCGCCGAAGCCGCCATCCTGTTCCACATCGCCGGAGAAAACTGGACCGTCCCCTCCGAAGGGTGGGAGGAAACCAGTCTGGCCATGTTCGCCGGGGACTGGGCAGGATGCAAGATGCAGGTGGAAAGCGTCTACGACGCCATGAAACGGCTGAACCCGAAGCGCATGGTGGTCACCGAATGCGGCCACGCCTATCGGGCCACCGTCATCGAAGGCCCTTACTGGGCCGGTATCAAGACGGGCAAGACCCCCATTGAAAGCTTGCATTACGTGGAATGGGTGGCCGAGGCGCTGCGGACCGGGAAGCTCAAGATCGATCCCAAAAAGAAGATCAAAGAGCCGGTGACCTATCAGGATTCCTGCAACTACATCCGAAACGCCGGCCTGGGGGACATCGCACGGGAGATCATGAGCTATATCGCCGAGGATTTCCGCGAAATGAAACCCTGCAGGGAACACAATTTCTGCTGCGGAGGCGGCGGCGGGCTCAACGGTATCGGCCGTTACCGGGAACAGAGAAACATCGGCATGAAGGTGAAACGGGATCAGATCCTGGCCACCGGCGCCAAGCTGGTGGTCGCCCCTTGCCACAACTGCTGGGACGCCATCCGGGACCTGGAGGAAATCTACAAGCCCGGGATCCGCTGGAGTTTTCTCAAACCCCTGCTCATCAGCATGGTGGAGGTCCCGGAGCACCTGAAACCTCCGGAGGACGAATAAACCCATCGGGCTTGCGATGAACCGCATATTCCTCGGAAAAGACGGCGTCATGATGCAGGACGCCAAAGCTGTCGGCAAAAGCCCGCTGCCTTTTCTCAACCATGGGGTGGAGCTGGACGCCGGGTACACGCTCCGGAGCTACTTCCGCCTTCTGGAAACCTACCCGCCGCTTCAGGAACTGAACGCGTTTGCTTCCACCCTGCTGGAACAGGTCCGGAAAAGCCCTGAAAGCGGCTGCGTGTACGGCGGGTTCACGCATCTGGAGTTCAACAAGACGGCGGAGATGATCGGCTTTCCGGGAAAACCCAGGATGGAGATCTATACCACGTTTCACGGCGTCGACGACACCCAGAGCGTGGAGATCCGTTCCCTGAGGGTGGAAAACCTTCTGGACATGCCCGTGAAGCTGGGCCGGTTGAAACACATCGTCTTCGGTGACAAAGTGGACGTGTTCGAATTCGATACGGTTTACACCCTTTTTGAGTTCGTCGACGGAATCGCCTGGGAACTCAGTTTTCATGGAACTCCCATGGAATGCCAGATAAGGAGATGACCATGTTCAAGAAAATCCTTTTCGCCACGACCGCATCCCCCACCTGCGACAACGCCGCCAAGGTGGCTTTTGACCTCGAGACGAAATGGGAGGCCAAACTCTTCGTCCTTCATGTCCTGGGTATCCCCACGCGCGGCTTCAGCCCTTTTGTGACGGACGTCCGGACCGGGGAGACGGAGGCGGTGGATCCCGATTACATCGAGTGGGTCAAAGAGGAGATGAAGAACACCTACGGGGATCTCCTGAAATACGGCACCGACGTTGAAATCGACGCGGTGCTCGGCGTCCCCCACCGGGAGATTTTGCGCAAAGCCCGGAAGGAAGACGTGGACATGATCATCATGGGGGCCCACACCCGGCAGGAGGACATCGGCGCCACCCGGTACCGGAGCGTGGTGGGCAGCACCATGCAGCGGGTGGCCAAGGCCGCGCGCTGTCCGGTCGTCATCATCAGCCGGCCCTGCACCACCTGCTGGAAGCTGTTTTCCAATATCGTCTTCGGGACCGATTTTTCAAAAGCCTCCGATTATGCCTTTCTCTGGGCGTTCAAGCTGGCCAAGGAAGTGGGGGCCGCCCTTCATATTTTCCACGCCTGCGACATCCACACGGGAGCGGCGGGCCGCGTCGAGAGCCAGGAGGAGATCGAGGCCAAGATTCAGGAGGCCAAAAAGAAGATCGACGAGCGGTATGTGTCAAAGCTGGGCGGATACGAAAAATACACCGTGGAGATCTGGGAAGGCACGCCCTACGTGGAAATCCTGAAGTTTTCCAGAGAAAAGCAGGGCGACCTCATCGTCATGGCGCATCACACCCGGGAGATCGACCCCGAGGAGGCGCTGCTCGGGAGCACCGTGGAGCAGGTCGTTTTACGGGCCTCCTGCCCGGTGGCAAGCGTCAATCATCCCGACAAAGTGGCGGATGTGGATTAGACCCGCGCGAATCCCCCCATCTCCGGCTTTTCCCGATCCCCTGCCGGGTGGCGCCATTTTCCGGCAGCGGGAATTCCGGATGTCCCGGCAAGGAACGCCTCTGGCATGGAAAAAATGAAGGTCCTCATCGTCGATGACGCCATGGACATGCGGATTTTCATTTCCGTGCTCTTTAAAACCGGCGGGTTTCACCCGGTGGCCGTCAGAGACGGAAAAGAGGGGATTCGGAAAGCCCGGGAAATCCAACCCGACCTGATCATCCTGGACGTCATGATGCCCGATGAGGGCGGGGCCAACATGTACCGCGCGCTCAAGGCGGATGAAGCTCTTGCCGGCATCCCCGTCATCATGCTTTCCGCCGTGGAAAAAAAGACTTTCACCCATTTTCTCAACATGCTCCGCGCCCAACAGGAGGGTGAACTTCCGGACCCGGACGCCTACCTGGAAAAGCCCCCCGATCCCCAGGCGCTCCTCGATCTGGCCCGATCCCTTTTGGACAGACCCTTCGATTCCCCGTAAAGCTCCACCACCCTTTTCCGTTTTCCATCATCGGCTCTGCCGGGTTGGCCCTGGTTTTTCATTTCCCCCTTTCCACAACTTTGTTCTTGACTCTCAAAGATCCTTTTGCTAATTCCGCTCATGATTTTTAGGCAATAATTTATTTTGACATAATTTACTAATCAAAATGGGCATCTAAAAAGCCCAAGCGACCGACCATCGGGCCCATGCAGAGTACTCAAAAACCCTTGACCGTTTCTCAAACGGCCGCATTATGCGGGGTCAACCGCAATACCATCGGGTTTTGGATCCGGTCCAAAAAGCTCAGGGCATACCGGGTGGGACGGAATTACACCATACCCGTCGAAGACCTGCTCTTTTTCCTGAAATCCACCGGACAGCCCATTCCGGAAGCCCTCGGCGGCCAAGGGCTCAAGGGGCCCTATTTCCGGTCCATGCAGTACTGCTGGCAGTTTTTACGAAAATCGGATCACGCCCAAGATTGCCAGGACTGCGCCGTATTCAAGAGCAACGTGGACATCTGCTTCACCGGAAAGGAGGCCAGCACGTTCGGATGCAAAAACGGCTGCCACGAGTGCGAGTATTACCTGGAGGTCTACCACGCGAGGATCCAGTTCATCCACCAGCTCACTGATCCAGCCGCCGTTTACAAGGACCTGTTTTTCTGGGGCGTCAACGAAGCGTGGGCCGGCCTGTGCGGCCTGAAACCCAGGGAAATGGTGGGGATGGGCATCGAACAGTTCTACCATCCGGATTCGCTGGGGACGGTGATTTCCAATAACAACAAACGGACGTTGAAAGACCCTTCGGCGCTGCGGGTTGAAGATGTGTTTGTTCGTTGCGCTGAAACGGAAAAGCGGAGGCTCAAAATAGCCCACTATTTGTTGAGCGAGCCTGCCGGAGCGTGGCTGCTTCTGGCGGAACCGACTTGATCTAAATTGTGGAAAACCGTTCGAACTTGAGCCCTCAACATCAAGGAGGAACTATGGTTGATCAAAAAAGCTGGGACTGGGAGACGAAGGAAAAAAACGATTCCTTTCGACCCCTGGAAGGAGAACTTCAACTGGGTCGAGGAACCGTATGCCAGCCCCGACGGAGAACAGGTGGCCGCCATCGTCAATGTAGAAGAAGGGGTATTCAGCGCCTGTGTCAACGGGGAAGCTTGGGAAACGACCTTTGACAAAATGTGGCATCTTAGGTTTACAGCCGGACGGCAGGCTTTTTGCCATCGTGCAGGACACGGGCGAATGGACGGTGGCAGTGGATGGCAATCGCCTGGGAAAACAAGTTCGGCTATGTCTGGGAGCCGTTGTTCAGCCCGGATGGAAAGTATATCGCAGTGGCTGCCCAGCAGGACGGCGAGTATATGATGGTCCTCAACGACACCCCCTGGGGAAACGCGTTCGACAACATGACCTATTTTGCCATGAGTCCGGACGGTGCCAAAACCGCTGCGGCGGTGCAGGTGGAAAATTTCGGTGAGGGAGAAATTCATAAATTCCAGGAGGGCTGCTTCACAGCGGCTCTTGACGGGGCAGGCTTGGGACACCAAATTCGTCAACGTCTGGAATTTAGCCATCAACCCGGATGGCACGAAACTGGCGGCCGAGGTCCGGCTCAATCTTTACGATTACACCATCGCCGTTAATGGAAAAGCTTGGGACCAAATCTTCGGATGCGTATGGGAACCGATCTTTAATCCCAATACTGGAGGCGTAGTCGCACCCGTCCGTGTTGCGGGGAAATGGACACTGGCCGAAGACGGGAAAATCCTCTGGAAAGGTCGGTTTTTCCAGGTTTGGAATCAGACCTTCAGCCCGGACGGAAGCCGTATCGCCGCAATCGTATCCCCCAAGTATGGTCGCTGGACCGTGGCTTTGGATGGAAATCCCTGGAACTTCACCTTTAAGGATATGGTCAGCGATTTGACTTTCAGCCCGGATGGCAAAAAAGTCGCCGCTGTTGGAAAAGAAGGGGCTAAATATACCCTTGTTGTCGATGGCTTCCGATGGCGCAATGATTTTGACATGGTATGGAAACCGGTTTTCAGCCCGGATTCACAACATCTTGTGACCAAAGTGGAGATCAAGGGAAAATTTACCATCGCCGTAATGACCGATTATGGCGAAAAACGTGCGATGCCCTGTGGGAGCCGGAATTCAGCCCGGACGGAAGAAAATCCTGCTGCGATCCATCGAGGGGGGCTCGTACTATCGTCGCGTTCATTCCGGTAACTGAACTGTAAAAAGGGGGGAAAGCCATGCACGACATCTATGCTTTTGTGAGCGGTCCCCTGGCATGGGTGGCCTTCATTCTGTTTTTCGGTGGATCCCTATATCGCCTGATTAAAATGATCACACTGGTGAAGGAAAAGGAACCTTTCATCTTCACTTATATGAGTTTGAAATACGGCCTGCGCTCCATTTTGCACTGGATCATCCCCTTTGGTACGTTGAACTGGAGAAGAAATCCCATTCTCACCGTCGTCACTTTCGCGTTTCATATCTGCCTTGTCCTTTCACCGGTTTTTCTGCTTGTCCCACGTCACGTTATGGGACGAAGCGTGGAACATCAGCTGGTGGACCTTGCCCGGACGGGCTGGCGGACATCATGACTTTGATCGTGATTGCAGGCGCTGTTTTCTTCCTGGTTCGACGGCTGACCCAGCCAGAAGTCATCTATGTCACTTCCGCCTCGGATTTCGTCATCCTGGCCATTGTGGCCGCTCCCTTTGTTACGGGGTTTTTAGCGTATCATCAGTGGTTCGCATATCAAATTATGGTCATTCTGCATATTCTCGCGGGAGAGGTCATGCTGGTGGCGATCCCATTCACCCGACTCAGCCACATGATCTTCTCGCCTTTTACGAGGGCGTACATCGGTTCGGAATTCGGTGGCGTGAGAGAGGCGAAGGACTATTAACAAACTAATTCATTAGGATCAAGCAGACTAAGACATCCGGAAGAAGGAGATTATTATGGCTGAGCCTGCCGAAAAAACAGGAAAATGAAAAACAAAGCGTCGACAAAGGTTTGGAGTCGGCGGCTCAAGCTGACGCGCGGAAAGATCGAAAAGGTCATCAACGGCGTCCTGAAGAACGAAACCGGCGCACGATTAAAAACCTATGTGGAAACCTGTATCCACTGCGGTCTCTGCAGCGAGGCCTGCCATTATTATTTGTCCCACGACAAAGATCCCAGATGGTCTCCGGTGGGAAAAGTAAAGCAGACCCTTTGGGAGATGATCAAGAAAAAGGGGAAAGTAAGCCCGGAATTCATCAGGCAGGCATCCGAAATCGCATCGACAGAGTGTAATGCTCTGCAAGCGATGCGCCATGTTCTGCCCTTTTGGTATTGATATCGCCTATCTCATGCTCACCGTGCGGAGCATCTGCCACAAGTTGGGAGTGACCCCTCTCTATATCCAGGACACGGCACACAGCCACTCCGTCACCATGAACCAGATGTGGGTCAAGGGCGATGAATGGCCGGACACCTTGCAGTGGCAGGAAGAAGAGGCCCAGGGGGAAATTCCCAGCCTGCGGATTCCCCTGGACAAAGAGGGCGCCGACATCATGTATTCGGTGATCGCGCCCGGAGCCCAAATTCCAGGCCCGCTGATCTATCAGGCGGCCGCTATCATGGATGTTGCCGGCGTCAACTGGACCATGCCCTCCTCCATGGGTTGGGACAACAGCGACATGGCCATGTACACCGGCGACAATGAGATCATGGGACGCGTCAAGACGGGCGCATTTTGAGACGCCGCCCGAAAATTGCGGGTGAAACGGATCGTCATGGGAGAGTGCGGTCATGCCTTCCGATCCGTCTACGACACGGGGAACCGCTGGCTGGGGTGGCAGATGCCGCCCATTCCGGTCGTGCATGCCATTGAGTTTTTCTATGAACTTTTAAAAGAGGCCGGATGCCCATCAAAGAAAAATTCAAGACCCCGGTCACCCTGCATGACCCGTGTAACGTCATCCGCGGAGGCGGCTGATGCACGAAATGGCCCGCTATGTAGCGAATGCCATATGCGAAACCGTCATCGAGATGCACCCGAACCGGGAATACAATTACTGCTGTTGCGCCGGAGGCGGGGTCATCAACTGCGGTCCGCCCTATAAGATGAAACGCGTCGAGAGCAACAGGGTGAAGGCGGAACAGATTGATGGAGGCCAAGGCAAGAGGGGCCAAAGTGCATCATTGCTCCCTGCCACAACTGTCACAGCGGGTTGAAAGATATCAAGAACTTCTACGACCTGCACATGGACATCAAATTTTTCGGGGACATCATCTATCAAGATCATGGAAAAACCCGAATGATACAAAGGAGAGCCGAACATGAAAAAAGGGATTCTGACTCGTCGCCTTTGCGGCTTTATTTCTGTCCGCTTTTATGCTACTCTCCGTTCATTCCCAGGAAGACATGGAGGTGGTGGACTCGAGCGTCTTTGCAAACCCCCAGCGCACGCCGGCGGTCTTCAAGCATGACGCGCACAACGAGAAAGCCGGAATCGAAAACTGCAACGAGTGTCACCATGTCTACCAAGAGGGAAAGCTTTTGGAGGACGAGTCGTCCGAAGACCAGCGATGCTCCGATTGCCACGGCGTCAAAGCGGAAGGAAAGAAGCTGGCCCTGGTCAAGGCGTTCCACGCCAACTGCAAAGGGTGTCACGAAAAGCAGAAAAAGGGACCGATTTTGTGCGGCGAGTGCCACGTAAGGTAAACCCGGCTGCAGACGGCGGGCGCTTTAGATCAAAACCCAAAGTGAAAGAGGTCTGTCATGGCAAAAAAGATTTTGGTGATCGACGACGATCCGGTGATCGTGAAATATCTGGTCCGGCTCTTTGAGGACAACGGCTATGCCACCTGTACTGCTTCCAGCAGCATGGAAGGGATGGAAGTGGTCCAAAAGGAAAAACCGGATCTCATCACCCTGGATCTGCAGATGCCCCAGGAATGGGGCCCCCGTTTCTATCGAAAGCTGCGGCAGGACAAAGAGCTGAAAGACACTCCGGTCATCGTCATCACGGGCATCGACGGCGAACATGCCGTCAAAGATGCGGTGGGATACCTCAACAAGCCCTTTGATCCGGACAAGCTTATCGGCATCGTGAAACGGACCATCGGGTAGCGTCTTCTCTAACCGCTGCAGGCGGATCCCGTTCCGTCTGCAGCGGAATTCTCCCTCTATCCTTTTGAAAATAGCTTCTCCCCTCCTGAAAAAAAGTCATCCCGAAGTGGAAATTTTTAATGCGCGCGCGCGGCATTTCTGTTAAAATCCTTCAGTTTTTCCTGCCGAAGCGGTCCGAAAAAAACGTGTGGCTTGTGCTTTTGCCCTGGATAGGAAGTCCTCATGAATGAGCGGGTGCTGCTGGTGGACGATGAGGAGGGGATCCGAAAAGTCTTCGGGATCGCCCTCTCGGACATCGGCTACACGGTCTTCACGGCGGAAAGCGGCCCTCAGGCCCTGGAAGTCTTCCGGACAGAAAAACCGGAAATCGTGCTCACCGACATCAAGATGCCGGGGATGGACGGCATTCAGCTTTTGGAAGCCATCAAGCGCGAGTCCCCGGATACGGAAGTCATCATGATCACCGGCCACGGGGACATGGATCTGGCCATCAAGAGCCTCAAGCACGAGGCCACCGACTTCATCACCAAACCCATCAATGACGATGTCCTCGGGATCGCCCTCAGACGCGCCCACGAAAAAATTGCCATGAGAAACCAGCTGAGGAGCCTACACGGAGAACCTCGAGAACCTGGTCCGGGAAAAGTCGGCGCGGGTGGTGGAGCTGGAACGGCAGACCGCGGTGGGACAGGCGGTGGAGGGGCTCTCGGAAGCCATCCGTGGCATCGCCGGGGATCTGGATTCCAGCGGGGGGGGCATCACCTATTTCAACGACATGCCCTGCTATGTGTCCATTCACAGCCGAGACCTGAAAGTGGTCGCCACCAACCCCTTGTATGCCCGGAGGCTGGGGGACAAGGTGGGGGGAGACAGCTGGGAGATTTACGCGCAGGCCCCCGGCGGAAAGGATTGCCCTGTGGGAAGGACCTTCCGGTCCGGATCAGGGCAACGGAGCCGGGAAACGGTGCGGCACCTTTCCGGGAAAGAGATGCCGGTCATCGTCCACACGGCGCCGATCCGAAACCGGGAAAACCAGGTGGAACTCGTGGTGGAGATCGCCGCCGATGTGGGGGAAATCGAGCGGCTCCAGGAAGAACTCCGGACGACCCGGCAGCGGTACCAGCAGCTTTTCGACGAGGTCCCCTGCTACATTTCGGTCCAGGATCGCGAACTCCGCGTCATGGAGGCCAACCGTCGCTTCAAGGAGGATTTCGGGGACCCCATCGGATCGTCCTGTTACCGGATCTACAAGCATCGCCAGGACCCATGTGTGGACTGCCCGGTCATCCAGACCTTCGAGGACGGGAAGCCTCACCAGTCGGAAATGGTGGTCACGTCCAAGAACGGAGATTTGTTCAACGTCTTGATCTGGACCGCGCCCATCCGCAACGCCGCCGGAGAAATCGTCCAGGTCATGGAACTTCTCACCAATATCACCCAGATCCGCCGGCTCCAGGACCATTTGTCCTCCCTGGGGCTGCTCATCGGATCCATCTCCCACGGCATCAAAGGCCTGCTCACCGGCCTCGATGGCGGCATGTACCTGGTCTCGTCGGGATTTGCCAAAGAGAACGAAGCCCAGGTCCAGGAAGGGTGGGATACGGTCAGGCTGATGGTGGAACGCATCCGGAGCATGGTTTTAAATATTTTGTACTACGCCAAGAAGCGGAAGCTCGATTGGGAGAGAATCGATGTGATCCGTTTTGCCCGGGAAGTGTCCGCCACCGTCGAACCGAAGATGGCTGCCCATCATATCCGTTTCCAGAAGTCCTTCGCGCCGGACGTCGGCCAGTTCGAGGTGGATGCGGGGGTGGTGCACAGCGCCCTCATCAACATCCTGGAAAACGCAGTGGATGCGTGCGTCCTGGATCGGACGGGAAAGGACCTCCAGGTTCAGTTTTCCGTGAAGGCGGATGCGGGGGATATCGTCTTTGAGGTGGCCGACAACGGAATCGGCATGGACCCGGAAACCCGGGACCAGCTCTTCACCCTCTTCTATTCCACCAAGGGGAAGAGCGGCACCGGCCTTGGTCTGTTCGTCTCCAACAAAATCATCGAGCAGCACGGAGGACGCATCCGGGTGGAAAGCGAGCCTGGAAAAGGATCGCATTTCTGGATCCGCGTGCCCAAAACGCTTCCCGAATCGGCCAAGGCCGTTCCGGAGGCCGATTCCACTAGCGCCGCCTTTTCAAAGCCGACGGGGACCTTTAAATCCCCCTGAAGGAGGATTTGCATGGAAAAAGACCTCCTCCGCCAGGCCATCGCGCAGGCGGAAGCCTGGCAGAGACGGGCCAACGAACTGCTGACCCTGGAGGAAAAGGGGATCCAGGAGCAGATGCTGCGCCTGGTGACCCATCCCATGGACAAGGTGGTCCTGACCCGGCTCATCGACGTCAGTTTTCGATCCGAAGAACCCGCCCGGGTGGCGGATCAGATCAGCACGTTGCTCAAAGCCCACGGCGTCCCCGATTTCTTTTCCAGGGTCGAAAAACTCCTGGTCCAGATGTTTCTCGGATTGGGAAGGCATTTCCCGACCCTTTCCGTCCCGAAGATGATCGAGAAGATGCGGCAGAGCAGCAGCCGGGCCATCATCCCCGGAGAGCCGGAGGCGCTGCAGGCCCACCTGCAAAAACGTAAACAGCAGGGCGTCCGGATGAACATCAACCATCTCGGGGAGGCCGTGCTGGGGGAAACGGAGGCCCGCTCCCGTCTGAGGGCCTATCTCAAGGATCTGGAAAACCCGGAAATCGAATACATCTCCATTAAAATCTCCACCCTCTTTTCCCAGATCCAACCCCTGGCCTACGACGAGACCGTGGAAACGCTGATCTCCAGGCTGACGCGCCTGCTGGAGGCCGCCGGGAAGCGCACCTTTGTCCGAAAAGACGGCCGGACGGTGCCCAAGTTCATCAACCTGGACATGGAGGAATACCGGGACCTCAGGATCACCGCCGAAGCCTTCACGCGTGTGCTGGATCTGGAGAGGTTCTGGACCCACTCGGCCGGGATCGCCCTCCAGGCCTATCTCCCGGATTCTTTCCCGATCCAGAAGGCCCTCACCGGATGGGCCAAAGACCGGGTAAGCAGGGGGGGAAGTCCCATCAAGATCCGCGTCGTCAAAGGGGCCAACATGGAGATGGAGATGGTGGAATCCAGCCTCAGGGATTGGCCTCTGGCGCCCTACGACAACAAGCGGGACGTGGACGCCAACTTCAAAAGGATGGTGGATTACGGCCTCACTCCTGAAAACGCCCGGGCGGTCCACCTGGGGATCGGGTCCCACAACCTCTTCGATCTGGCCTATGCCTTCACGGTGGCCAAGGAAAACGGGGTGACTCCGTATTTTTCCTTCGAGATGCTGGAAGGGATGGCTGACCACGTGCGCCGGGCCATTGCGGAAAGTGGCGAAGAGCTCGTTCTCTATGCGCCCGTGGCGGCCCGGGACCAGTTCATAAACGCCATCGCCTATCTGATCCGGCGCCTTGACGAAAACACCTCCCCGGAAAATTTTTTGCGTTATTCTTTTCATCTGGATACCCGGTCGGAGGCCTGGGAAGACTTGAAACGGCAGTTTTTGGATTCCTTCGCCCTCCGGGACAAGGTTCGGGAAACGCCCCATCGAACCCAGAACCGGGAGGTCGAATCCCATGAAAGGCCAAAAGGGCCCTTCCACCGCATGGGATTTGCCAACGAACCCGACACCGACTGGTCCCTTCCCGCCAACCAGAGGTGGGCGAAATCCATCCGGGAAAAATGGCAGAAAAAGCCCGGGGATGAACCCCTTGAAGTCCCCCTGGTGGTGGGCGGCAGGGAGATTTACCGTGATAGGGAGCTCAAGGACTGCTTCGATCCCAATGCGGGGGTCGGGCAGGTGTGCGCGGCCCGGCACGCGGTCGCCGGCGAAGAGGACATCCGGCAGGCCGTGGCTGTCGCCAGAGAGGACCCCGACGGGTGGAGAGGTCTTTCCGCCGAAAAACGCCACGCGATGCTTTCCGATGTAGCACGGGCCCTGAGACGGGCCCGGGGGGACCTCATCGGCGCCGCCGCCGCCAACACCGGAAAGGTCTTCACCGAATCCGACCCCGAAGTCAGCGAAGCCGTGGATTTCGCGGAATATTATCCCCAGGCCGTCCGGACGTTTTCCCGTATGCCGAACCTGGAGTGCCGGGGGAAAGGGGTGGGGGTGGTGATCTCTCCGTGGAACTTCCCCATCGCCATCCCCTGCGGAGGGATTGCCGCCGCCCTGGCCGCCGGGAACACGGTGCTGTTCAAGCCCGCCTCTTCCGCGGTCCTGGTGGCCTGGGAGCTTTGCAAATGCTTCTGGGAGGCGGGCGTCTCCCGAAACGTCCTCCAGTTTCTTCCGGGCCCCGGGAAAGAGGCCGGGAACCTTTTGACCGTCCATCCGGATGTCGATTTCGTCATTCTCACCGGCGGCACCCAAACCGGGCTTTCCATGTTAAGTGCGCGGCCGGATTTGTACCTGGCGGCGGAGACGGGAGGAAAAAACGCCACCATCGTGACCGCCATGTCCGACCGGGACCAGGCCATTTCCCACATCGTCCATTCGGCCTTCAGCAATTGCGGGCAGAAATGCAGCGCCACTTCCCTTTTGATCCTGGAAAAGGAGGTCTACCGAAGCGAGAAGTTCAAGGCCCAACTGGTGGATGCCGCCGCCAGTCTCCCGGTGGGGTCTGCATGGGACTTCACCACCAAGATGGGTCCCCTGATCCGGCCTCCCGACGAGGACCTGAAACGGGCTCTGACGCAATTGGAGCCGGGGGAAACCTGGGCCCTTCAACCCGAAAACATAAGGGGCAATCCCTTTTTCTGGACTCCGGGGATCAAGTACGGGGTGCAGCCGGGATCCTTTACCCATATGACCGAATTCTTCGGCCCGGTCCTGGGGGTCCTGGAGGCCGGGGACCTGGCCCATGCCGTGGAATTGGCCAATCAGACCGGATACGGGCTGACTGCCGGCCTGGAAAGCCTGGACGTCCGGGAGCACGCCCAGTGGAAGCAGGGAATCCGGGCGGGAAACCTCTACATCAACCGGGGGACCACCGGCGCCATGGTTTTGCGTCAGCCCTTCGGCGGCATGGGCAAATCGGCCCTCGGGGCCGCCGTCAAGGTGGGTTACGCCAATTATCCGACCCAGTTCATGGCATTTACCGAAACCGGATCCCCGGAAATCGATGCCCTCGACAGGCCCGGCCCATGGCTCCAAACGGTCCAACGGCTTCGTTCGGCCATCGAGTGGGGACAGGCCGGGGCGTTTTCCGAGGACTTCACAAAAACCGGCTGCGCCATTCAAAGCTACCTGTTCTGGCAGGAGCAGGAATTTTCCCGGGAGAAGGACTTTTTCCATTTACGGGGGCAGGACAACATCCACCGCTACTTTCCGGTGGGGGAGGTGGCCATCCGGCTGCACCCCGAAGACACCCTTTTCGACGCTCTGGCCAGGATCGCCGCGGCACGGATCACGGGGTGCCGGCCCGTGGTCAGCGTGCCCGAAGGCCTGGAAAACGACGTGACCCGCTTTCTTTTTACAAGGCAGGACCGGCTTTTTACCCAAGGCATTCCGATCGTTTCCGAAAACGACGAGGACCTCATCGCCTCCATGGGCCGGGTCCAAAGGATCCGCTACGCCGGACCGGACCGGGTTCCTGGGAAGGTCCTGGAGGCCTCGGCCAAGATCGGGTTCTATGTCTCCAGGTCCCCCGTCCTCATGGAAGGACGCCTCGAACTGATCCAGTACGTGCAGAACCAGAGCATCTGTGATACCTACCACCGGTACGGGAACATCGGGGAACGGGGCCTGGCGGAAAAATGAGACCCCCGGAGCTGGAAAAACATCTCAAGAAAGGGTATGGTTTCGTCATCATCGCGGCCCTCCTGTGGGGCGTATCCGGATCGAGCGCCAAGTTTTTATTCCACTCGGGCGTGACCCCTTTCCAGCTCGTCCAGCTTCGGCTCACGCTTTCGACGGGCATCCTGTTGATCGTGTTGGCGGCCCTTCGGCCTTCGCTGCTGAAAATATCAGCAAAAGACATCCCCTACTTCATTCTTTTCGGAACACTGGGGATGGCGGGGGTCCAGTTCACCTACCTGTACGCCATCAGCAAGATCAAAGTGGCGGCAGCGATTCTCCTCCAGTATCTGGCCCCTTTTTTCACCGTGATCTACTCCGCGCTTTTCTTGAAGGAAAGGCCCAGCACGGCCACCACGGCGGCGCTGGTGATCGCCTTTGTCGGATGCTACCTGGTGGTGGGGGCCTACAATCTCAGCCTGCTGTCCATGAACCTGGCCGGCGTTTCGAGCGGGCTTCTGTCCGCCGTCGCCTTCGCCTGGTACGGCATTTACGGTGAATACGGGATGCGGCGGTACGACCCCTGGACCGTCCTTTTTTTCGCCTTTGTCTTTGCGGCTTTGGTCTGGAACATCGCCCACCCGCCCCTGGAGGCTTTCTCCCACGCCTATAGCCGGATCCAGTGGGTCTGGATTCTTTACATCGCTTTTTTCGGGACGCTGGTCCCCTTCGGTCTATACCTCAAAGGCGTCAACTGCATCCGGGCCGCCCGGGCGGGGATCACGGCCACGCTGGAACCCATTTCCGCCGGCATTCTTTCCGCCGTCTTTTTAAACGAAATCCTGTCCGGGCTCCAGATTTTCGGAGGCGTCCTGGTCATCGCTGCGGTGGTCCTGCTTCAGCTCAAACAGGAGTACGACGAGAAGGCGCCGGCGGTCATCCGCGCCAGGGCCTTGAAGTCGGCAGCGGAATCCCGGGAAAAGGCCTAGGCGCGATCCCGCGAAAGTCTCGCGTGGCTCTCGGGCTTTTTTGCAACACAAAAAGAGTGCCTTTTTACGGGGCCCCCAACCCTTGCCGGTTTTGGCTGCGGCGGTTCATTTCGCGGCGCATGGGCCGGTGTCCCGGGTCTGCATGAGGTAGGTGCCGTCTGTGCTCAGCACGCTGTGGTCTTCCTGATCCATCACGTCGTACCCCAGGACCACCAGGCCCCTGTGGGGATTTCGAGTGGGCCTTTTTCTTTTCACCGTGATGCCGGCCCTCACCGAGTCGCCCGGGTGCACCGAACGCTTGAAGGTCAAACCCTCAAACTGAAGCACCGCCACCACGTGATCGAACCATCCCACCTCCCGAACCAGCCCCATGGCCACCGAGAGAATCAAGGGTCCAGGAACCAGCCGGCGTTGATGGCCGATCTTTCGGGCGGCCGCATCGCTTTCAAAAAGCGGCAGGTGCAGCCCCGAGATCCTTAAAAATGCGTCCAGGTCCGTTTCCGCTATCCGCCTTGCAGGGGTGATCACCTGCCTTGAAATGACAAAATCTTCAAAAAACAGGGCCGATCCTTTCCTTGGGTGTGTTAAATCGACAGGAACCTGTATGACAGAAAACTAGGGTCCCTTCAAGACGGCGCCCGGCACTTTTTGAAGAGACGTTTTCATCGAAAAGATTGATTTGACTAAAAGGATGCGTCAAATTAGGATTCATGGTCGTCCCTTTCGGGAAATCCCGGGAAAAAACCGGCCCCCTGGGGATGAGGGCGGACGGAAAGGAGAAAAAATGTCATGAGCCCCGGCAGTCAACCTCGATTGACCACCACCGTGGCCGGTGCCGGCTGAGCCTCCAAACTGGCTCCAGGGGACCTGGACCGGGCACTTTGCGGTTTGACCTTTCCGGTGGATGAAAACGTCATTGTGGGCCTGGACCGCGCCGATGACGCCGGCGTCTACCGGGTGTCGAAAGAGCTGGCGCTCATCCAGACGGTGGACTTTTTCACACCCGTGGTGGATGACCCGTATGCGTTCGGACAGATCGCCGCCGCCAATGCGCTAAGCGATGTCTATGCCATGGGCGGAACGCCGAAGACCGCCATGAACCTCGTGGCCTTTCCGGCCAAGGACCTGGATCTGGCCATTTTGCGCACGATCCTCCAGGGCGGGATCGACAAGCTCAAAGAGGCGCATGTGGTGCTGATCGGCGGCCACAGCATCGAAGACAAGGAGCTGAAATACGGGCTTTCCGTGACCGGGTTCATCCATCCGGACGCGGTGATCACCAAGAAAGACCTCAGGGTCGGGGACTGCCTCGTCCTGACCAAACCCCTCGGGACGGGAATCCTCAACACGGCCATCAAGGCGGCCATGGTTCCGGAAGATCTTGTCCTGGAGGTGACGCAGATCATGGCCACCCTCAACCGTGAGGCGGCTGAGGCCATGAGCCGTTTCGCCGTTCATGCATGCACCGACATCACCGGCTTCGGGCTCCTGGGGCACCTGGTGGAGATGGTGGAGGGGTCGGCAGTCGGAGTGAACCTTTTTTCGGACCGCATTCCGGTGATCCGGGAGGCGCTTGCTTTCGCCGCCATGGGGCTTCTCCCGGCAGGTGCCCACAACAACCGGGAGTTTTTCGGGAAGCAGATCGCCTTTTCCAACTCCGTCGGTGGCGCCCTCCAAGACGTGCTTTTCGATCCGCAGACCTCCGGCGGCCTTTTAATCAGTCTCAATGCCGGAGAAGCTCCCGCCCTGGTCGATGCCCTCCGAACCGGATTCGGCCTTTCCGCCGTTGTCATCGGGGAGGTGGTATCAGAAGGCGAAAAGAAAATATCTGTCCGATGAAAAATCAGAAGGGATGATGCCATGAAAGAAGTCGACGCGCGCGGCCTGGCCTGCCCCGCACCCGTTCTCCAGACCCGGGCCGCCCTTCAGGAAGCCAACTTCGATGCGGTCAGGGTCCGGGTGGACAATCCGGCCTCCCAGCAAAACGTCAAGCGGTTTTTGGAATCCCAGGGCTTCGAGACGGTGTTGGAAAAGCAGGGGGAAGCGTACGTGGTGACGGGCCGCCGTGAAGGTTCCCCTGCGCCTGGCGAAACAATTTTGACCCGGGAAGTACCCAAGGGGAAAAAGATTCTGGTGATGTGCGCCACAGACCGAATCGGATTCGGTGACGACGGGCTCGGCGTGAAACTGATGGCCAACTTCATCCGGACCCTCAAGGAAATGGGGCCGGACCTGTGGCGTCTGGTCTTGGTGAACAACGGCGTGAAGCTTGCCGTTCAGGGATCAGAAGTGCTTCAGGAGCTGCAGGATCTGGAAAAAGACGGTCTGAAAATCCTGGTTTGCGGCACTTGCCTGAATCACTTCGATCTGCTGGAGAAAAAGCGGGCGGGTGAAACGACCAACATGCTGGACATCGTCACCGCCCTGCACCTGGCGGACAAGGCCATCACCCTTTGAAGCCCGGGTTGCCTTTCGGGTGTCTTTGAAACTTACACGTGGAATCGGAAATGGACGATTTCCCCGTCCTTGACCCGGTACTCCCTGCCTTCCAGCCTTAACGTGTGACGGCCCCTGCAGGCGGGGAGAGAGCCGGTTGTTCTGAAGTCCTCGAAGGAGACGACTTCCGCACGGATGAATCCGCGTTCGATGTCGCTGTGGATTTTTCCGGCCGCGTTTTGTGCACTGGCGCCTCGTCTGAGGGTCCACGCCTTGACCTCGTCTTCCCCCACGGTGAAAAAACTGATCAGGTTCAAAATGCGGTAGGCTGCCCGGATCAGCCGATCCTTGGCCGGTGCCTGAAGACCGTAACCCGCAAGGAAGCTTGGTCGTTCATCCGGCTCTATTTTGCTGATTTCGGCCTCAAGGGGGGCACAAAGCGGCAGGCACTCCACTCCGATCTCCGCACAACGCGCCGCAAGGGATTCCAGGCCCAAACCCTCCAGATTGTCCTCCGCCACATTTGCGGCAACGATGATGGGTTTTCGGGACAGAAAGGCATAGGGCCGGGCGACGGCCTCTTCCTCGGGGGTAAACTCCATCCCCAGAAGAGGAAGGCCCGACTCCAATCGTTTCTGGCAGCGATTGAGCCATCTGGATTCCAGGAGGGAAAGCGCCACGCCGGAGTGTTTTTCTTTTTCCGCCCTTTGCTGCCGCCGTTCGATCCGTTCCAGGTCCCTGAGGATCAGATCCAGGACAAGGGTTTCCAACTGACCGGCGGGGTCTGCCAACTTGGGTGTCGACTCCTGTTGGCCGAAGGCTTTTATCACGAAGATGAAGGCGTCGGCCTCGGCCAGGAAGGCGCCTGCGCTGCCTTTCTGCCGGGGCTCCGGATCCATGAAGGCGATTTCCGCCGGTGCGAATTTTTTGGGCTTGAAGAGGTGGCGCAGGTGTATCAGGCGCGAGTCCGGAACCCTTGCCGATCCGATTCGGACTTCTTTTTTACGCACAAAGGAAGGGCCTTGGGGCGTTTCCGTGAGCGCGTCAAAAAGAAGCGACTTCCCGGAGCCTGCGATGCCGAAAAGATGCAGTGAAAGCGATGCCATTTTTCCCCTTTCTCAAAAAGCGGGCACTATAGGGCATCTGAAAAATTCGTCAACAGGAAACTTGACCCAAGGGCGGATATTCAGGAGGCTGTGGAGCTGCTGGGGGTATCGGTTGGGTGGACTTTGTTGAAGCCTGAATAATTGGAAATCTGTGGTATCTGCTTAGGGAGGCGATTTAACGCATGTCCGAAGGGTAAAGGTACAGGGGTAAAAGGAGCTTGCCGCCGCCCGGCAAGAAAAGCGGCGGCAAGCTGTTGAAAAGGGAAAATCAGGCGTCTTTTCTCGCCTTGGCGTATCCGACCTTGACCAGGGCATCTTCGATTTCGCCGAGGATGGCCGGATCGTCGATGGTGGCCGGCATGCGCCACTCTTTATTGTCGGCGATCTTCTGGATGGTTCCCCGGAGGATCTTCCCGGAGCGCGTCTTGGGAAGGCGCTTGACGATGGTGGCGGTCTTGAACGAGGCCACCGGCCCGATCTTTTCCCGGACCATCTGGATGACTTCCTTGATGATGTCCCCTTCGGCCCGGGTCACCCCGGCCTTGAGCACGATGAACCCGACGGGAACCTGGCCCTTGAGCTGATCCTCCACTCCCAGAACCGCGCATTCGGCGACGTCCGGATGGCTGGCCAGTACTTCTTCCATGGCCCCCGTGGAGAGGCGGTGACCCGCCGTGTTGATGATGTCGTCGGTGCGCGACATCACGAAGACGTAGCCGTCCGGATCCACAAATCCCGCATCCGCGGTTTTGTAGTACCCCTGGAATTCCTTGAGGTAGGCGTCCACGTAGCGGTCGTCCGCATTCCAGAGGGTGGGCAGGGATCCCGGAGGCAGCGGCAGTTTCACCACCAGGGCCCCGATATCCCCGGCCTTGACTTCCCGGTTGGCATTGTCCACCACCTTCACGTTCCATCCGGGCGCGGGCTTGGTGGGACTGCCTTCCTTGATGGGCAAATGTTCGATGCCGAGGCAGTTGGCGCAGATGGCCCATCCCGTCTCCGTCTGCCACCAGTGATCGATGACCGGCTTGTTCAGGGCCTTTTCCGCCCATCGCAGAGTGTCCGGATCCAGTCTTTCTCCGGCCAAAAAGAGGGCGTAGAAGTCGGAAAGGTCGTATTTTTTCACCAGCTCGGCCTTGGGATCCTCCCGCTTGATGGCACGGAAGGCGGTGGGCGCCGTGAACATCGTTTTGACCTTGTGCTGGGAAATGACCCTCCAGAACACCCCGGCGTCGGGGGTTCCCACGGGTTTGCCCTCGAAAAGCACGGTGGTGCAGCCTTTGAGCAGCGGACCGTAGACGATGTAGGAGTGTCCCACGACCCAGCCCACGTCCGAAGCGGCCCAGTACACATCCCCGGCGTCCACGTTGTAGATGGCCTTCATGGTCCACTTGAGGGCTACCGCATGCCCCCCGTTGTCGCGGACCACGCCCTTGGGCTGTCCCGTGGTCCCGGAGGTATAAAGGATGTAAAGAGGTTCCGTGGCCAACACCGGGACGCAGTCCGCAGGCTTGGCCGCCGCCGTAAGCTCCTCCCAGTCCCGGTCCCGGCCCGAGACGAGGGGGGCCTTTTCCATGGGACGCTGGTAGATGATGCAGGTCTTGGGGCGGGCTTCTTCCTTGGAAAGCTTGATGGCCTCGTCCAAAAGGGGTTTGTATTTGATCACCCGGTTCACTTCGATGCCGCAGGAGGCCGACACGATCGCCTTGGGCCTGGCATCGTTGATCCGGGTCGCCAGTTCGTTGGCGGCAAACCCTCCGAAGACCACCGAGTGCACGGCACCGATGCGGGCGCAGGCGAGCATCGCCATGACCGCCTCGGGGATCATCGGCATGTAGATCAGGACACGATCTCCTTTGGAGACCCCCAGCCCCGACAACGCCCCGGCGAATTTGGCGACTTCATCCCGGAACTGGCGGTAGGAATAGGTCTTGAGGGTGTTCGTCACCGGGCTGTCGTAGATCAGCGCCGGCTGGTCTCCCCTTCCCGCGTCGACATGCACGTCAAGGGCGTTGTAACAGGTGTTCAGTTCGCCCCCGATGAACCATCGGTAAAAGGGCTTCCGGCTATCGTCCAGGACCTTGTCCCATTTCTTGTACCAATGGATATCTTCCCCGATGCGGCCCCAAAAGCCTTCCGGGTTCCCGATGGACTCCTTAAATGTTTCATCGTACCTGCCGCCCATGGCTCGGACCTCCTCTCCTGTCTGTGGATGGGTTGATGAAAAGGGATGTTCTCGCCGCTTTTAAGATGCACCCGTCACGATAAATGAGACCCGGAAGCACTGTCAAGGGAGAAAATGAACGCTATCCATAATTTTAGGAAAATACAGATGTTAAACGCGACTCGAATTCTGAAACCGGCTCGAAAGTACCAAAAGGCTCCTCGAAAAAAGGGGGGGGGAAGTGAGCCTCGATTCAGCGGATGACGCAGGATAGAACCCGGGGCGAGGCGATGGCCATGAGGCGTGCCATACCTTCGGCATCGAATCCCGGCTGTGTTTTCTCGAAAAAGCTTGGGTTGAGGAGGGGTTCGGGCTGGAAAGGCTGCAGGGCGTAAAGCCTGGCACCTTCGATGACCTGCGACATACGGTCCACGAGGCTTTCGTCGACAAAGGGTTTCACGCAGGTGGTCCTGAATTCATAGTCAACGGAGGACGTCATGAGCATCCGGATGCTCTCGAAAATGTCGTCCGGTTCGGCCCCGCTCCAAAGGGAAGGAAAATAACGCAGCGGATCGGTCTTGAGATCCATGGCCACGTAATCCACCAGCCCCGTTTCAAGGACACTTTCCAGCAGACGGGGCCGGCTTCCGTTGGTGTCCAGTTTCACCGAAAAGCCCATGTCCCTGATGCGCCGGCAGACGTCGGGGAGATCTTCTTGAAGGGTGGGTTCCCCGCCGGAAAGCACCACGCCGTCCAGCAAGCCTTGCCGCTGTTCGAGAAAGGCATACACGTCCTGCTCTTCAAGCACACCCTGTGGGGCTTTTCCGACGGCCAAGTCCGGATTGTGGCAGTACGGACAGTGGAAATTGCACCCCAAGGCGAACACGGTGCAGCTGACGCTGCCGGGGTAATCGATGAGGGAGGTTTTTCGGATCCCGCCGAAGTGCATCGGTTTCCAATCGGCCGTCAGGCCACCTTGAAGGTCTGGCGCATATGGAATTCGGCCTGCTTCCCGTCGTTCCACTGCTTGACGGGCCGCAGGTATCCCACCACCCTGGAGTAGACTTCGGTCTCCTGGCTGCAGGCACGGCACCGGGTCTGCTCCCCCGGAAGATACCCATGGGAAGGACAGACGGAAAAGGTCGGCGTGAGGGTGAAGTAGGGCAGCCGGTAGTGGGTGGCAATTTTTTTGACGAGCGCCTTGACCGCACCCGTATCCGTGACCTGCTCTCCCAGGAAAAGGTGGAGAACCGTCCCGCCGGTGTACTTGGTCTGGAGGGGATCCTGCAGCGTCAGGGTTTCGAAGACGTCGTCCGTGAAATTGACCGGCAGGTGGGTGGAGTTGGTGTAGTAAGGCGCGGCGCCGGTCCGAAACGCTTTTTCATTGGCGCAGAGGATGTCGGGAAATTTTTTCTTGTCCAGCATGGCCAGACGGTAGGACGTGCCCTCGGCAGGAGTCGCCTCCACGTTGAAAATGTCGCCGGTTTCCTCCTGGACCCTGGCGATCTGCTCCCGGATGAAGTCCAGGGTTTCCAGGGCGAAAGCCAGGCCTCGCCTGGCTGGCAGATGTTTTGGCCCAAAAGGTTCAGGCACGCCTCGTTCATCCCGATGATGCCCAGAGTGGAAAAATGGTTCTTCCAGAACATGCCGGAGTGCCGCTTGACCTCCCTCAGATAGAACTTGGAATACGGGTACAGGTTTTCGTCGGTGAACCGTTCCAGAACTTTCCGCTTGATGGAAAGGCTTTCCACGGCCATGGCGATCTGTTCGTCGAGCCTTTTCCAGAATTCCGCCTTGTCCTTGGCCAGATACCCGAGGCGGGGCAGGTTGAGGGTCACCACTCCGATGGAGCCGGTGAGCGGATTGGCTCCGAAGAGGCCGCCCCCTCTCTTGAGGAGTTCCCGGTTGTCCAGGCGCAGCCGGCAGCACATGGACCGGGCGTCCTCCGGGGACATGTCCGAATTCACGAAATTGGAGAAATAGGGGATGCCATACTTTCCGGTCATCTTCCAGATGGTTTCGAGGGTGGGGTTTTCCCAGTCGAAATCCCGGGTGATGTTGTAGGTGGGAATCGGAAAGGTGAAGACCCGTCCCTTGGCGTCGCCTGCCATCATGACCTCGGCGAAGGCCCGGTTGATGAGGTCCATTTCTGCCTGGAAGTCGGCGTAGGTCTCGGGGCGCATCCGGCCGCCCAGGATCACCGGGTGGTCCTTCAAGGTGGTCGGAACATTGAGGTCCAGGGTGATGTTGGTGAAGGGCGTCTGGAATCCGACCCGGGTGGGGATGTTGATGTTGAATACGAACTCCTGGAGGGCCTGCCTGATTTCGTCGTAGTCCAGGCCGTCGAACCGGACGAAGGGGGCCAGGAGGGTGTCGAAGTTGGAGATGGCCTGGGCGCCTGCGGCCTCTCCCTGAAGGGTGTAGAAAAAATTGACGATCTGGCCCAGGGCCGAGCGGAGATGCTTCGGAGGGTCGCTTTCCACTTTCCCTTCCACCCCTTTAAAGCCTTGGATCAGGAGGTCTTTGAGGTCCCACCCCACGCAATAAACCGACAAGAGGCTCAAATCGTGGATATGGAAATCCCCGGCCGAATGGGCGTTCCGGATATTGGGGGGGTAAATCTTGTTGAGCCAGTACTCCGAGGTGATATCGGAGGATATGTAGTTGTTGAGGCCCTGCAGGGAATAGCACATGTTGCTGTTTTCTTTGATCTTCCAGTCCTGCCTCTGGATATAATGATCCACGAGATCCACGTTGGCCAGAGTGGTCATGCGTCGCATCTGGGCATGCTGCTCCCGGTAGATGATGTAGGCCTTGGCAGTCTTGTAGTAGGGGGAATCCAGGAGCACACGCTCCACGATATCCTGGATTTCTTCCACTTCGGGCACGGGTCCCAGGCGCAGCTCGTGGGCCAGGGTCAGGACCCGCAGCGTCAGCTTCTTGGCTTCTCGCTCGCCGAACTCTCCGCTGGCTTTTCCGGCCTTGGCAATGGCGGCGGTGATCTTGAGGGAATCGAACTCCGCGATCCGGCCGTCTCGTTTCTTGATCTGCTCAAACACCTTGGCACCTCTTTGTCTGTTTTCGGCTTCCAATGATTTTGCGAAACGGGAAAACCCTCACTCCGGCGATCCTTGCAGGATTTGGATGATGGATACGGGTTTTCGGGTTTTGTTTCTTCGGGTTTCAGGCTCTGAAAAGAGAACCGGGCGGAACCGGCCGAAAAAGCGAAACACCCAGTCCGGGCCCCGGCGCCGCCATCGCGCTGCGAGATCGTGGAGTATCACAAGATGTTGTTGCCTGTCAAATAAAAAAAACAACATGTAGCGTTTTAAAGGGACTTCGGCCCGTGTCCGGGTCCTCGGGAAAAACTTTCGGAAACGTTATTAAGGGGTTACCCAGAGATAATCCGCGAAGGAGCGTTCCGCCGAAGAGGAGGCTGACACCGGGTAAAGGGTTCGAAAGGAAAGCCCCGTTCTCCTGTAGGCCCTTTCCGGGATGCCGAATTTTTTCACGATGTGTCCGTTTCCCGCCAAAACGACCATTGGATGTCCGTTAAGGTGTAACGCGGCCTGTTCGGCCATGGCTTCTTCCCAGACCACCTGGGCCAGATAGAAGGTTTCAAAACGGTCTCTTCCCGGCAGGTGGTGTCTTTTGAAAACGGCTTCGACATAAGCCCGGTGATCCGCATTTGAAAGGTCAATGTCCCGGGGCAGATGCCGCTTTTCGTCCGGGTGGAGGCTTTCCAAGCCGCCGATGGCAATTTTTGCAGGCAGATGGAAGGGAATATTCAGGCCGAAAAGGGGGATCCGGTTGTCTCCGAATGAAAGACAGGAGGTCCCGGTAGAGGCTGAAATCATGTCTCCAGTTGGCATACCAGTGGGTCTTTTCGAGGAACGCTTTCTCATCGAGTTCGCCTGCAGACCACCGATCGAGAACCTCCTGGTAGGAGTGGTCGAACATCTCCATACCAACTCTCAAATCGGGAGCCTCCTGGAACAGGGCCTGCAGCGTCTGGAGCTGGACGGCGTGGTGTTTGGCATCCGTATGGACTTCCCCGAGATAGACGATGCGCGCGCGGGACAAATCCTGTAGCATCTCGTCGAAAGTCACCGGACGGCCGGTGAGGCCCGAGACAATGACCCCTGCAGGATAGACCGTGTCCAGATCCGGCAGATAAAGCCCCGCAGGCCTGTGGGCGCAGCTCCAAACCCAGAAGGGCATTAGCAGAATCCCCGTAAGAAGAAAAAAGACCCCTCGGCGTCGCGGGGCGTCATGACGTGGTTTGGACATGGAAAGGCCCTCTTGCTTTTCTGGAAAGATCCCCTTAAAAAAGGCTCACGGTCTTTAAATTTGTTACGAAGGTTGCCCACGAAACCAAGGAGTTCCCTTTCCTATGGGTCTGGAAAAAAGCCCCGTTTTCCGGCGCACCCTCATTCCCTGGTATGACACCACCCCGGCTTGCCTGGTTCTTTTCGGGATCATGGCGGCCGTATTTCTCTTCGCCCTGACCGGGGTCGCCGTTTCCTTCGAGCCGGGGATGCCTGACGGCATCGCCTGGGTTCCAATCCTGCTTCTGGTCTTGAGCGCGGCCGTCCTTCTGTCGATGACGGTGCGTCTGGTCCGAAGGCGTCTCAAACGCCTTCCCGAATGATCTCGATACCCCTTTCCCCCCGGGAGGGTTTCTCGGACAACGCCGGGGAAAGCCTTTCGAGGAAAAAATGCAGGATCTTTCCGGTCACGCCCCAGATCCGGACGTCCTCGACGGGATAGACCAGTTCATGCACCCCCGGCAGGCGTCCGCGGTAACCCCGCGCCGCGTGGATCTGAAGCAGCGTATTCAACGGGAGCTTGAGCACCCGCGCGATTTCGGTCTTGTCGAAACGGATCTCCCCCCGCCCGTTCCAAATGCCCGCAAAGACCTCGAGGTCCTTGTTGTTGATGGTCTGAAAATGTCCCAAGGCCCCGAGATAGCGCACGTCCTTCCGGCGGATATGGACCTCTTCCTCCAGTTCCCTGTAGGCCGCGTCCAGGGAGGTGGCGTCCCCTTCCTCCAGGTGCCCGCCCGGAAGCGCCACCTGGTTTCGCCAGGGATACCCTTCCGTGTCGGATTTGAGGACGGCCAAAAGGTGGGGATTGCGGGCGTCAAACAGAACCAGGAAAACGGCCGTGGCTGAGAGGCCCTCTTGTTCGGACCGCTTCGAAGGCCGCATGTTTCGGATGATCCGCTCCACCGTGTACAGGTCCACGGGTTCTCTTGCCGCTTCCATTTCAAGCCTCCCGGCGCCTCACTTTCCCTTCAAGAAGGTCTTGAGGGTCATGGTCTTGTAGCTGCCGGAGCCGATGTATTTGAGCGTGGAGAGAAGATCCGCGGCGGAGATGAATCCCGGCCTGCCTCCGATGGTGTCCCCGGCCTCAGAGAGAAAGAAGGAATAGGGAAGCCCGCGTACGGCGTATTCGGAGGTTATCTTTTTTTCACGGTCATAATCCACTTTGATGCTGATGAAGGCTTGGTTCAGGTAGTCGATGACCGCGGGATCCACGAAGGTTTCCTTGGCCATTTTGGTGCAGTAGGCGCACCATTCGGCCCAAAAATGCAGGAACACCTTTTTCCCTTGTTCCTTGCTCAGCGCCATCCCTTCCGGATAGGAGTACCAGCGGATCTGGGAGGCGGCCTCCGCTCCCGCGCGTGTCTGGAGGGCAGGGACAAGGAAGAGGCAGAAAAAAACGAAAAAGGCAATCCATTTGGATTTCATGAGCATCACCTCGAAAAGTCGAAAAGAGCAAGTTTGTCCAAGATCAACAGCAGACCCATGCCGATTAAAAGGATCCCGGCGACCGGATTGACGTATCGCATGGCTGCTTTGGCCTTGCCGAGCGCGGATAGAAAGAAATGGACGAAAACGGAAAGGGTCAAAAAGGGGATGGCCAGCCCCGCGGCATAAATTCCTAAAAGCACGGTGCCGGCCAGAACCGTTTCCTGGTTGCTGGCCAAGATCAAGATGGATCCGAGGAGGGGCCCGATGCACGGGCTCCATCCGGCCCCGAAGGCCATGCCCACGAGCAGGGTCCCGAGGGCGTGGGTGGGCCGGGTCCTGAGGTGCACCCGCTTTTCGAAGTCGAAAACCCGGATCCGGAAAAGGCCGGTGAGGTGGATGCCGAAAACAAGGATCAGAATCCCTCCGACAATGCGGACGGCTCCCCGGTACTCGAAAAAGACTTTGCCCACAGCGGAGGCGGACGCCCCCATGAGGATGAAAATCAGAGAAAAGCCCGCGACAAAGGAAAGGGTCGCCCCCAGGAGACGAGGGCGAACCGCCGCGCTGTTGCGGCCGAGTTCTTCCAAAGACATTCCGGTGATAAACGTGAAATAGGCCGGCACCAGGGGAAGAATGCAAGGGGAGACAAAGGAGAGCAGACCCGGCCATGAAGGCGGCGGGATATGAGACGTTCTCGATCAGCATGACTTGGGGTCGGAAATCGAACTGTTAGCCACCCTCGGCTAGTCCTTCCGGATTTTTCAGCCTTTCACCGGAGCCGGCGCCTTCCAGGCGGCTGAGAAGGACAATGTCGGAAAAGGAAAAGATCTTCTAACCTATCCATGGGCGGAGTTGCTATCAAGTTAAATAGCCTATCTTTTTTGTCAACAAAAAAGGCGTGGCAGCTCCGGAACGCGGTGTGGTTTTTCAGGCAAGGGATCGGCATCCGCGTACGGCGCCTGTGACGCGGGGAAGGATCAGCGGCCCAACTCCCTGGAGCGCCGGGTTGCCGCGAGAACGGCTTCGATGAGAAGCGGCCCGACACGCCCTTTATCCATGACGCGAAAGGCCGCCTCCGTGGTGCCGCCAGGCGAGGTGACTTCACGGCGGAGCTTCGCGGGAGACTCGCGCCGCTCCTGGAGGAGGTCCAGGGCCCCCCGAAAGGTTTGAATCGTCAACGTGGTGGCGGCGTCTTTATCGAGTCCGGCGCAAACCCCGGCCTCGGTGAGGACCTCGATGAAATAAAACACATAGGCCGGTCCGGATCCGGAAAGGGCGGTCACGGCGTCCAGATCCTTTTCTTTAAACTCCAGAACCCAACCCATGGCCGAGAGGATTTTCCGGGTCGTGCGGACGTCCTGCCGCGTGGCGTAGCGGTTGGGGCTCATGCCGCTTATGCCGCTGAGAACCTGAGCGGGGGTGTTGGGCATGACCCGGATGATGGGAAGCCGCTTCCTTCCGGCTTCCGAAAGCGGCGGGTAGAGAACGGCTTCGATTTTCCTCAAGGGAAATCCCGCGGCGATGGAGACGACGAGCTTTTTTCTCAAAGACCGGGAAGGGCCCGTTTCCGAAAGCTCGGAAAGGATCCAAGGCAAATCCTGGGGTTTGACCGAAAAAATGACCGCATCGCATGCCAAAAAGACCTGGCGGTTGTCCCTTGTGGTGGCGAGGCCGGAATAGGCGTTGCGCAGGGCTTTGAGGCGTGCCGGGTCCACGTCGGAAACGAAAATCGAGGAAGGGACGGCGATTTTCGCCCGGATCAGGGCCCGGATGAAGGCTTCCGCCATGTTTCCGCCGCCGATGAATCCGAGGCGTTGAATGCGTTTCAGAGGTCCCATGGCCATGTCCGATTCCGCCTTTTTGAAGGTTTGAGCCGTTTCAAGGGCCCCCTTTTACGACACCGGGATCGGTCGTGTCAACGCCGGTGAAGGGTGCTGTATGCGCAAACGTCTTGACTTGTGGGCCTTTTTTTATTTAAAAAGCCTGGGTAAAGGATGGACCCAAAACCATGTATTTTTTCGGTTATCTCTTGATGGGTGTCGCCAAGGTCGTGGATGTCGCCCTGCTTATTTTCATGTGGATCGTCATTGCCCGGGCGGTCCTGTCCTGGGTCAATCCGGATCCCTTCAACCCCATTGTCCGGTTCATTCACAACGTGACCGAACCGGTCTTGTACCCCATCCGGGCGAAGCTTCCGGTGGGCTTCGGGGGCATCGATCTGTCGCCTGTCGTGGTATTTCTGGCCGTGATATTCCTTCGAACCTTTTTTGTCAGCAGCCTCATGCGGCTGTCGGCAAGCCTGCTGTGAACCCCACGGGTTGACCAGAAGGGAGATTTTATGGAAATTACGCCTTTGGACATTCAGGAAAAACAGTTCCGGGTCCGGTTCAGGGGCTTCGATGTCAGCGAGGTGGATGCTTTCCTCGAGGACATGTCGAAGGCTTTCCAGTCGCTCTTGGATGCCAACGCCGCCCTGAAAAAGCAAATGGAGGCTCTCAGGCAGGAGAGCGCCCGCCAAAGGGAGCGGGAAAAGACCTTCGAGCGGGCGCTGGCCAATTCCCAGAAGGTGCTGGACCAGATGAAGGACAATGCCCGCAAATCCGCCGAACTGATCCTTGCCGATGCCGAGGTCAAGGCCGAGAAGATGCTCAACCGGGCCCACAACCGCCTGGCCCAGCTCCACGAGGACATCGCCGAGCTGCGGCGCCAGCGCATGCAGATGGAAGTCCAGATCCGGGGGGTGCTGGAAGCCCACACCAAGCTGTTGGAAATGGGACGGGAGGGCATGCAGGCCTTGGATGACGAGGACGCCAAGCTGAAGCTGTTCAAACACCCCCAGGCGAACAAAGGGGGATTGTCCATCCCCTGATGGAAGAGTCCGTTTCGAGAGTCACCGGAAGAGATAACCGATAGAGGGAGCACCCGATGGCCAAAATCGACGCGTTTTTCAAGCTGATGAACGAACAGGGCGCCTCCGACCTGCACCTGGTGGCGGGCCAGCAGCCCGTGATCCGGATCCGGGGCGACATGGAGCGGGTCAAGTTCAAGGTCCTGGAACAGCGATGATCTCAGGGGCATGCTTTACGAAATCACCCCTGAAGAAAAGATCAAGACTTTCGAAGAGACCGGGGATGTGGATTTCGCCTACGAGATCCCGGACTGGCCCGCTACCGGGTCAATTTTTTCATGCAAAGAAACGGGATCGGGCGCCGTTTTCAGGGAAATCCCCAGCATCATCATGACCCCCGAACAGCTCGGCCTCCCCCCGGTCATGTCCAAGCTGGCCATGCTGCCCAGGGGCCTGGTTCTGGTCACCGGCCCCACGGGCAGCGGGAAATCCACCACCCTGGCCGCCATCATCGACACGGCCAACCAGAACCCGGAAAGACCACATCATCACCATCGAAGACCCCATCGAGTTCGTCCACAGAGCCAGAGCTGCATCATCAACCACCGGGAAGTGGGCACCCACACCCGGTCTTTCAGCGCCGCCCTGCGGGGGGCCCTCCGGGAGGACCCGGACATCATCATGGTGGGGGAAATGCGGGACCTGGAAACCATCTCCCTGGCCCTCGAAGCCGCCGCCACCGGGCACCTGGTCTTCTCCACCCTGCACACCACCAGCGCCTCCAAGACCGTGGACCGGATCATCGAGGTGTTCCCGGCGCACCAGCAGGCCCAGATCCGTTCCACCCTGGCCGACGGCATCCGGGCCGTCGTCGCCCAGGTGCTGTTCAAGACGGGTCGACAGCAAGGGGCGCTGCGTGGCCCTGGAGATCTGCATCGCCACCCCTGCGGTCCGGAACCTGATTCGGGAATCCAAGACCTACCAGATCCCATCCGTCCATCCAGACCGGAAAGAAATACGGCATGCAGCTTTTGGATGACGCCATCATGGACCTGTACAACAAGGGGTGGATCAGCGCCGACGAAGCCTATATGAAGTCCAATGAAAAGGCCCGGTTCAGACCCCTCATCAAGGGTCCGCCGGCCGATTTCACCGAGGTGTAACCGCCCAAGGCAAAGGGGGTACGGGGATGCGGAAACAGGAAATCGATCTACATCTTTTCCCGGATGCTCGAGTCCCACGAAGGCGTATCGGACTTAAACTTTACGGTGGGAAAGCCGCTCCAGGTGGAAGCCTACGGGGAACTTCTGCCGGTGGACATGGAGCCGAAGATCAAAAAACTCACCCCCTACCAGACCGAGGTCCTGGCGCTGAGCCTCATCAGCGCCAACCGCCGGCTCACCCAGCACCTGCTGACCATGGGATCCTGCGACCTCTCCTATTTCATAGGTGCCAAGGCCAGGTTCCGGGTCAACATCTTCTCCCAGTCGGGCAATTACTCCGTGGTCATGAGGAGGCTGGAATCGGAGGTTCCCACCATCGAGGAGTTGGACCTGCCGAAGGTTTTCAGTGACGTCGCCATGGAAAGAAACGGCATTGTGCTTTTCACCGGCGCCACCGGAGTCGGGAAAACGACTTCTTTGGCGGCCATCCTGGAGGAGATCAACGAGAAAAAGTCGGTGCATGTCATCACCCTGGAGGACCCCATCGAGTACAAGCACGCCCACAAGCGGGCCACCTTCAATCAGCGGGAACTCGGGGCGGATTTCGACACCTTCCCCCACGGGCTCAGAGCCGCGCTGCGCCAGGCCCCCAAGGTGATCCTGGTGGGGGAAATGCGGGACCGGGAGAGCGTGGAAATCGCCTTGAACGCCTCGGAAACCGGGCATCTGGTGCTTTCCACCCTCCACACCGTGGACGTGGGACAGACCGTGGGCCGACTTCTGGGCATGTTCGCCACGGAGGAGGAACGGCAGATCCGGATCCGCCTGGCCGACTCCCTGCGCTGGATCGTCTGCCAGAGGCTCTTGCCCAAGGTCGGCGGGGGCCGTGTGGCCGCCTTCGAAATCGTCCGGACGGGCCTTCGGGTGAAGGACGCCGTCCTTCACGGGGAGTCCGAGGGGAAGACCTTTTACGACATCATGCAGGCCGGAAGGGCCTTCGGGATGACCACCTTCGACGATTATATCGTGGATCTGTATGAGGCCGGGCTGGTCACGGAAGAGACGGCCCTGTCCTACGCCTCCCGGAGGGCCATCGTGGGCCGGGGGATCGATGCGGTGAAAAGTGCACGCGGGGAAGCCACCACGGACATCGAAAAACTCGAGCTGGACAGAACCTACGACAAATCGCGGTAGAAGAGGCCTTCGGGCCGGGAAAAGGGAGCCACGAGATGAATATCATCTGCCCGGAGTGCAAAAGTCGGTTCAAGATTCCCGATGAAAAGCTCCACGAGCTCCAGGGGGCGGTCCTGGCCTGCCCCAAGTGCGGCGGAAGGGTGCCTGTAGGGGCTGAAGAGACGCAAGAGGTGTCGGATTCCCCGATAAAGGACGAGTCCCTGACCTATGACGCCTCCAGCAAACCCTTCGATTTCCTCGAAGCCGGAAGCCTCACCGCCATTGTCTGTGCCACGGAGGCCGGCGTGAAAGAAACCTTCCTCAAGGCCTTGGACGGGATGGGATACCGGATCACGGAGGCCGGGGATTCCCGGGAAGCCCTGAGGAACATGTGGTATCACGCCTATTCCCTGGTCGTGGTAGATGAGCTGTTTGACACCCAGAACCCGGATTACAACCGGGTGCTGGCCTACCTGGAGGGCCTGGGAATGGCCCAGCGCCGGGAAATGGTGGTGGTTCTGGTCAGCAGAAGCCGCCGGACCCTGGATGAGATGGGCGCCTTCGAGAAGAGCGTCAACGTGATCGTCAACATCAAGCACCTGGAGGAACTCCCCCGGATACTCCCGCAGGTCCTTGGGGAGCACGAGACGTTCTACAAGGTGTATCGGGAACTGACCAAAAAGGAGACCGCCTTATAGCCAGGAGCGTTTCCCATCCGGATAACCCCTCTGTTCAACCTGCCTTCCAGGCCCGAGCCCACCGGGTTTCGGAAAATTTTTTCCACATCCCCTTGCCGCCTCCCTTCCGGGGATTCGACCGTTTCATCAACGTGTGGCTGTATCGGGGCGCCGGTTCCTTTCTCGTGGATACGGGGCCGGCGTCCACGGTGGCGTCGTTGCTCGCGGCCCTGGAGCGCCTGGGGGTCGAACACCTGGAGTGGATCTTTTTGACCCATATCCATCTCGATCACGCCGGCGGCATCGGCCAGGTGGTCCGCCGTTTTCCCGAAAGCCGCGTGGTGTGCCACCCGTCGGCTGTTGCGCATCTGGCGGCGCCGTCCCGCCTGTGGGAAGGAAGCTTGAAGACGCTGGGGGCGCTGGCGCAGGCCTATGGCCCACCGGAGGCGGTTCCCAAGGCGCACCTGATGGAGGCCGGCCGCCTCAACCACCCTGCGGTGCGGTCCATCCTGACACCGGGGCATGCCGCGCACCACGTGAGTTATCTCATGGACCGGACACTTTTCATCGGCGAGGCTTCCGGCGTGATCCTTTCCGCCGGTCTTGATCGGCCCTATATGAGGCCGGCCACGCCGCCGAGACTGTTTTCTCAATACCTTCATGGAAAGCCTCGACCGCCTCATCGCCCTCAAGCCGGAAAGGCTGTGCTGCGGGCATTTCGGGACCTACCTGGACGCCGTTCGTCTCATGGAGGCGCACAAAGACCAGCTGCGGCTCTGGGCGCGCTGCACCCGGGAAGACTCTGGATCCCCGGGCCCGAAAACTCGGTCAGGGCCTGCCTGGACCTGCTCCTTGAAACCGATCCCTGGGTTAGGGGGCTGTCTTGGATGGACGCGCGCCCTGGACCGGGAGTGGTTTTTCATGAAAAACAGCATCCGGGGATTCATCGGCGATCTGAGAAGGGAAAAGCAGCCGTGAAACGGTTTCGTCCGGATCAGCTCATCGTCGCTTGGGGCATCGCGGCGTCTGCCCTCTGCCTCTTTTTCTACCGCTATTTCAAGCCCCTGTGAAAACCTCGACTCCGCCGGGTCATCCGGGAGAAAAACCGCCGGACGCTGGTTGCGGGATCTTGCAGGGCCTGTCGGATCTCCCGGCGATGCGCGCGGCCGCGTCTTGGGGGTCTATCGCGTCCCGGATGGGGCGTCCGACCACGAGGTAGTCGGCGCCCTTCCCGGATTGCGCGTCCCGGGGTGACGATGCGCACCTGGTCGTCCGGGGAACAGGCTTCCCAGCCGGGCGGATACCGGGGGTGACGGCGAGGAAGCGCTTTCCGAGGGCTTCTTTGATCCGTCGAACCTCCAACCCGGAACAGACCACCCCTGCAAGTCCCGCTTCCATCGCCATGGAAGCCCGCTTCAGGACCAGGCGGCCGGGGTCTTCACAATAGGGATGCACGTATCCGGCCTCGCCGAAGATCCTTGCCGGAGACGCTCGTCAGGAGGGTAACCCCCAGGAGGCGTACCTTTCCCCGGCTTCCCAGAACCGCCGACCGGAGCATGGCCCTGGACTCCCCGCAATGCACGGTGGCAAAGGCCACGTCCAGGTCGGCGACGGCCTTTGAGGCACGGGAAACCGTTTCGGGGATGTCGTGGAGCTTGAGGTCCAGAAACACCCGGGCCGCCCCGGCCGCGCACACCGCCCGGACGATGGACGGGCCGCAGCGGAGAAACAGTTCCAGGCCGATCTTGAACAGGCCCACCCGGCCGGAGAGTAGGCGGGCATAGGCCATGGCTTCTTTTTCAGAGGGAAAATCCAGCGGAAAAACGATACGATCCTCGGGCCTGGAATCCATCATCAAAGGGTTTCTCCTTTCGTTGCCGCGCCCCATCCGAACGGAGCAATCAGGTTCAAGGCTCTTGGAAGAATCGTCAGGGCCGCGGGCAGCGTTCCCGGTCCCTCTCCATCGACATCCAGGGGCACGGGGAGGTCCGACGCGGCTTCCACCCGCGTACCCACAAAGCCAAAGACGCCTTCGACCTGGTGGATCCTTCCATTGTACAGATGCCGCAGATTCAAAAAAACCTGGGTCAGGGTCAGGTCGCCGATCACGGTGATGTGAAAAGCCCCATCATCGGGACGGGCATCCGGAGCCACGAGCATCCCGCCCCCGTGGTATCTGCCGTTGGCCACCGCCACGTTCCAGGCCCGGCAGATCCGCGGGGAGCCCCCGTCGATTTGAAGGCAGATTCTTTTTTTCCCAAAGCTTAAAACCGCCAGGACCGTGGCCCAGAGGAAGGCGAAGGCGGGTCCCAGGGCTCTGGGAGCTGTTCGAACCCGGCGTGCCACTTCCCCTCCGAGGCCGAAGCTGGCCACGTTCAAAAAAAATCGCCGGGATTTTTGTCCCTTTTCGTCCCTGAAGACAATGCATCCCACGTCCACCGAACGGGTGGGGGCCTCGGCGATCAGGGACAGGGATTCTCCGGGGTCTTTGGGGATGGATACGCCCTTTGCGAAATCACAGCCGGTTCCGTTGGGAACGATCCCGAGGCAGATCTTTCTTTGCATCTCAACGTCAAGGGCCATGACGGCGTTGATTACCTCGTTCAGCGTTCCGTCCCCGCCGACGACCACCAGCCGGCGCCCCCCCCGCGCGACGGCATGGGTGGCAAGGAGGCCGGCCTCCCCGGGAGCCCGGGTGACGGCGGCTTGGAATTCGCCGAGAATTTTTCGTGCCCGGGCAGCGATGGCGGGCCACCGCGCTGCAGTGGATCCTCCGCCCGAGAGGGGATTGACGATGAAGACCGTATCGAGTGAAGGCATGACCCTTTCGGTCCTGACATCCGACCCTGGTGTCCTTGTGAAAAGCGTCCGGATACAAACCTTTTTATAGGATAAAAAACAGCCTGCGGAAAGCCCTTTTCACGGACGAAGCAAGGCGTCCCGGAAAAATCTGTTGAAGGAACGGAGCCGATGATGATAAAGGCTTTTCGGGCTTGCCTTTATCATAGGGGAATCAGCGCCGTTCCGAAAGGGCCGGCCGGAGGCCGGCTGTTTTCAAGCGGGAAAGAGGGCAGGGCCGGTGTAAAGGAGGCCAGAGGGCCATTTGCAGGGGCCCCTACAGCCCGGAAACGGGAATTCCTGCCATAGAAAAAAGAAAAACGGTCTTGAAAACATGGACCACGAAAACAAACAGCAAGACCTGTTGCGGATGCTGCCCGGGATCGACCGAATCCTCGAAGCGACGCAGGAGGCGCCCTTTTTCGCGGAGGTCCCCAGGGCCCTTTTGACCCGGTGCGCCCGAGAAAGCATCGCAGGGCTCCGGGAAGAGATCCTTTCAGACCCGGATTCCGTCGATGCCGGATCGCTGAACACCGAAGCGGTTTTGAATCGGCTTCAAGAGCAGGTCAAGCGTCGCCTCTCGCCCAAGCTCAGGCGGGTCGTCAACGGGACCGGGGTCGTGGTGCACACCAATCTGGGCCGCTCCCTCCTTCCCGAGGCCGCCGTCAGAAACCTGGAAACGACAGCCTCCCGGTATTCCAACCTGGAGTTTGACCTTTCCCAGGGGATCCGGGGATCCCGGTACGCCGCTGTCGAAGAGCTTTTGTGCGAAATCAGCGGAGGCGAGGCGGCGTTGGTGGTGAACAACAACGCCGGTGCGGTCCTGCTCTGCCTGGAGACCCTGGCACGGGGAAAGAAGGCGATCGTTTCCCGGGGGGAACTGGTGGAGATCGGAGGGTCCTTCAGGATCCCCGACGTCATGGCCAAAAGCGGGGCGATCCTGAAAGAGGTGGGCACCACCAACCGCACCCACCTGTACGACTACGAAGAGGCCGTCGAGGACGAAACAGGGCTTTTCCTCAAGGTGCATCGGAGCAATTACAGCGTGGTGGGCTTCACGGCCAGCGTCCCCCTGAAGGCGCTGGTGGAGCTAGGCCGGACCTACCACATCCTGGTGATGGAAGACCTGGGTAGCGGTACCTTCATCGATTTTTCCAAATACGGCCTGGCCAAGGAACCCACGGTGCAGGAGTCGGTGGCGGCCGGAGCCGATGTGGTCACCTTCAGCGGAGACAAGCTGCTCGGGGGACCCCAGGCCGGCATCATCGTGGGGAAAAAGGCGATCCTTGACCGGATCAAGAAAAACCCCCTCACCCGGGCCCTCAGGATCGACAAGCTGACCCTGTCGGCCCTGGAAAGCACCCTTTCCCTGTACCGGGATGAGCGTTGCGCCATCGAATCGATTCCAACCCTGAAAATGATCACCGCCCCCGCCAAGGAGGTCGAAAAGCGGGCCGGGCGTCTCAGGCGGGCGCTCAAGAGTCTCGGTTCCTCCCGACTCGAGGTCGTCTTCTTGGCGCTTTTCTCGCGCGTGGGCGGCGGCGCCTTTCCTTTGCTGAGCCTGCCTACGACATGCCTCGGAATCCGTGTGGAGGGGATGTCGGCCAATACCGTGGAACGGTTCCTTCGGACTCGATCCGATGTCCCTGTCATCGGCAGGATTGAAACGGACTGCTTCGTCCTGGATCCCAGGACGATCCAAGAAGAAGAGATCCCCCTTGTCAAAAGGGCCTTCACCGATCTGCTCAAAAGGACCTGAAAATGACTGACGGCGGACCCGTTCCCTTTGAAACCGAGACCGCTTCCGGATCTTTCCTCTTTTCCAGAAGCGGTTTGCCGGGGAAAAAAGGCCGGAAAACCGTCGGGGACTTTAAGGGGGCCGATTTTCTAAAAAAGGCCTTCCCCGAAAAAACCGTGGGAGAGCCTTTTCTGGAACAGGCCCTGCTCCGTTTAGGCGACGCCCACCAGTTCGGGGCTTTGATGTTCCGCCTGGATCCTCTCGAGACAGCCCAGGAGGACAGTGTGTTGGATCGTGAAGGCGTGCTCAGGGATCTCGCGGAGATCCTGGGGCCGTTTTGCCGGGATTCGGCATCCGGCTGGGGACTTTATGAGCCCGACCACCTGTGCTGCTTTTTCCCGGAAAAGACGGATCTGGACTGCATGGAAATAGGACGAGACGCTCAGGTCCGACTCGGCCAGCGACGCCGCGAGAGCGTCTCCGTGGGGTGCGCCCGCTATCCCATGGCCGATTTTTCCAGGGCCCAGGTCTTTGAGAATGCCAAAAAAGCCATCGACCATGCCGCTTTTTTCGGTCCCGGGAGCCGGGTGGCCTTCGACGCGGTGAGCCTAAACATCAGCGGCGACACCCGCTATCAGAACGGGGACATTCCCGGCGCCATTCAGGAATACCGGGCAGCCCTCAGGATCGACCCGGCCAATGTCAACGTACTCAACAGCCTGGGTGTTTGTCATGCAGGAAACGGGGACTGGGACCAGGCCGAGCAGTACTTTGAAGCCGCCCTGTGGCTTGCGCCCGGCGAGATCATGGCCCTGTACAACCTGGCGTTGTCCCATCAGGCCAAGGGCGATCGGGAGAAGGCCCTTGGAAGGTATCAAGAGGTCCTGAAGATCGAAAAGGACCACTTCGAGACCCTGTTTCAAATCGGCCGCCTTTACCTCGAAGGAGATAAGCCCGGAGAAGCGGAGACCCTCCTCCGACAGGCGGCATCCCTGCGGCCGGGGTCCGGCCCGGCGAACCGGTACCTGGCCGAAGCCTGCATGAAAATGGGACGCACAGAGGAGGCGATTGGCGCCTTTAAAAAGGCCGTCAAGATCAATCCCAACGACGCGGCCTCCCTTTCCGCTTTAGGTTCCCTTTTCGACGAGATTGGAGAAAACGCCGAAGTGGCCCTGGCCTTTTGCGAGCAGAGTGTGAAAATCACCCCCGAAGAAGGGTTGTACTGGTATCGCCTGGGATTGCTGTACCTCCACCAGAACCGGGGCGAGGACGCCGAAAAGGCACTTTCAAAGGCCCTGGGACTCGGGCACGACGCCGCGGCTGTGCTCGAAAAGATCAAACGGGAACAAAAGGAAGAACTCGATGACGGCGGATTTTGAATCCCACATCCTCCAGACGCTTCAAGACAGCCTCAACGTGAAAACCGATGCCGTCCGGGGAAACCTTTCCACCCTGATCCGGTGTGCCGACCTCTTGGCCGCCTGCCTTTCCAGCGGCCACAAGATCCTGATCTTCGGAAACGGGGGCAGCGCCGCGGATGCCCAGCACATCGCCGCGGAATTCGTGAACCGTTTCCGGGTGGAACGCCCGCCTCTGGGAGCCATGGCCCTGACCACGGACACATCGATTTTGACTTCCATCGGAAACGATTACACCTTCGACCATATTTTTTCCAGGCAGGTCATGGCCTTGGGAAGAAAAGACGACGTGGCCTGGGGGATCAGCACCAGCGGAAACTCCAAAAACGTCCTGGAAGGAATCGAGGCGGCCCGGAGCCTGGGACTGTTAACCCTGGGCATGACCGGCCGCGGCGGAGCGCTGGTCCAGTGCTCGGACCTGTGTCTGCGCGTGCCTTCCGACACCACAGCCAGGATCCAGGAATCCCATATCACCCTGGCGCATATTCTGTGCGACCTGGTGGACCGGATCTTGTTTCCGGACCGGTTTGACGGTTAGGGGGACCCGTTCCATGACGCATCCCTTCAAACCTCTCGATTTCAAAGGCGTCCGGACCTACCCCCTGTCAGGAAGGGCCAGCAAAGTGGATTTAAGACAGTTTGGCGGGGTCCATGCCGCCGGCGGCACCTTCTCCGCGTTCTTGTCGAGCCTTCCCGACGTGCTGGCGGGGAAAGAGATCCGAGAGGTGATTTCGGCCGTGGCCGCCGCAGCCCGCGGCGGCAGGACGGTCCTATTCGGCATGGGCGCCCATGTCGTCAAGGTGGGGCTGAGCCCCGTGGTCATCGACCTGATGGAGCGGGGGGTGATTTCCGCGGTGGCCACCCACGGCGCCGGCGTCGTCCACGATCTGGAGCTGGCCATGGCCGGGAAAACCTCCGAGGACGTGGGCAAAGCCCTGGAAGACGGCACGTTCGGAATGGTCCGGGACACCGGCGATTTCCTGAACCGCGCCCTGTCCGAGCGGTCCGGGGGCCTGGGGCGTTGCGTGGGGGAGGCCATCCTGGCCGAGGGGCTTAAGCACCGGGGCCTTTCCATCCTGGCCGCGGGTGCCCGCCTGAAGATCCCGGTCACCGTGCACGTGGCCTTCGGGACCGACATCGTCCACATGCACCCGGCCTTTGATCCCGGGCGCACCGGACGGGCCACCCACGACGATTTCAAGACCTTTTCCTCGGTGGTGGCGACCCTGGAGAAAGGGGTGTATCTCAATGTGGGATCCGCGGTCATCCTCCCGGAAGTCTTCCTCAAGGCCCTCGCCCTGGTCCGAAATCTGGGGCATCCGGTGAAAGCCTTCACCGCCGTAAACATGGATTTCATCCGGCACTACCGGCCCCAAACCAACGTCGTCGCCCGCCCCACAGCCGCCGGCGGAAGGGGGTATGCCTTGGTGGGACACCACGAGATCCTGCTCCCGATTCTGGCCGCCGGCGTCATTGAGGCCCTGGGGGCCTGACCGCCCTTAGAAGTCCATGGAAATTTTCTGGATCACCGAGAGTATCCGGGACGTCATCGACCGGCTGGGCCTGTCGCTTAGCGACCTCCCGGATTTTGTCCGCCGTCACGGGTTCGAGGGAATCGAGATCTCGGACCGGCAGCTTTCCGGTCACAGCGACGCCGCCCTTTCCACATTCCAAGCCGCATGCGAAAGGCTTCACCTGGGGATCGTCGTGGACGTGGGCTGCGATCTGACCCTGTCCTCCGAGCGACGCCTCCAGGGCCAGGTCCGGCACGCCCTGGCCCTGACCCGCACCGCAAAGGCGCTAAAGGCCCGGGGGATCCGAATCTGGCTGGGGGGACAAGGGATCAGCATCCAGCAGCTGGTGGGCGGGACCCCGAAAAAAATGCCTGAAAGAGACCGGGCCAAAAGGGACCCCGCGGGGCCGCCCGTCTGGGTGAAAAGATTGCTGATGTCCAGATTGGTCAAGGGGGTCGCCCATGTCCTGCGCAGGCATCTACCCTCCAGAGTTTTGGGCAGCAAGCAGAAGATGCACCGGGCGGTTTCCTCCCTCAGACGGATCGTCGAAAATCGTCATGCCCAGGGGCTTTTCTTTGCCGTTGAGAACCACTGGGGGATCAGCGCCCGCCCGGAAACCCTTCTTGCCGTTATCCAGGCCGTGGATTCCCCCCGGCTGGGCACCTGTCCGGATTTTGCCAATTTTCCGAGGGACGTGAACCGTTACGAAGGCCTCCGTCGACTGGCCCCCCGGGCCTTTCTCGCCCACGCCAAGCTGGTATCCGGGGGTTCGCGGGAGGAAAGGGAGGTTGACTTCCTCCGGTGCCTGGAGATATTGAAGGCATGCGCCTTTGACGGCATCCTGGCGGTGGAGCACGACGGCCCCGGAGACGGTCTGGCCAGCTGCCTGACCCAGCGGCGGCTGATCCGCGATTTCTGGAAGGAAGCCGAAAGCGTCCCGGCCCGGTTGCACCGCCTGGGCCGATGATTACCTTTGGGGCGAGAAAACACCCGGAAATCCGAAAAAGGGAGAAAAAGCCCATGCCGATATATGAATATCAATGCAATGCCTGCGACAAGCGGTTTGAATATCTGGTGTTAGGAGGGGACGCACCGGAAGGCTGTCCCTCCTGCCGGAGCAAGAAGGTCTCCCGCCTCATGTCCGCCTGCGGTTTCGTGAGCAAGGGGAAAGGCGGAGAGACCGTATCCAAGTCGGCCGGGTCCTCCTGCACCGGGTGCACGGCCGGAAGCTGCGCAAGCTGCGGGTAACGGTGCCGGACGCCATCAAGATCGGGACCCGGGGAAGCCAGCTGGCCCTCTGGCAGGCCGACTGGGTCAAAACCGCCCTCCAAGACGCCCATCCCGGGCTGAAGGTTGAAATCGTCGTCATCAAAACCACCGGCGACAGAATCCTGGACGTGCCTTTGGCCCGCGTGGGGGGCAAAGGGCTTTTCGTCAAGGAAATCGAGGAGGCCCTGTTGGAATCCCGCGTCGATGTGGCCGTGCACAGCATGAAGGACATGCCGGCGGTGCTTCCCCCGGGGCTGAAGATCGGAGCCGTCCCCGAGCGGGAGGACCCGCGGGATGTCCTGATCTCCCGGACCGGAAAAAAGCTGGCGGATCTGGAGCCCCGTTCGTGCATCGGCACCAGCAGCCTCCGCCGGTCCGTTCAGCTGAGGCACCGGCGGCCGGACCTCAAGATCCTGCCCCTTCGGGGCAACCTTGACACCCGGATCCGCAAACTCGAGACTGAAGGCCTCGACGCCATCGTCCTGGCGGCGGCCGGCGTGAAGCGCATGGGGCTTGAGAACCACATCAGCGAATATCTGGACGCCTCGGTCATGCTCCCCGCGGCGGGGCAGGGTGCCCTGTGCATCGAGATCCGGGAGGACGATCCCAGGGCCGGCATCTTCGTGGAAGGCCTGGAGCATGCAGCGACCCGGGCCGCCGTGGGTGCGGAGCGCGCCTTCTTAAAGCGCATGGAGGGAAGCTGCCAGGTACCCATCGCGGCTTTCGCGAGTCTCGCGGAAGGCGACGTGATTCTGGAAGGGCTCATCGCCGACCTGGAGGCAAAGCGCCTGCTCAAGGGCGAAGCCTCCGGATCCAGGCAGACGCCGGAAGCCGTTGGGACCGCCCTGGCGGACCGGCTCCTGAGAGCCGGGGGGCGGGAAATCCTCGAATCCGTTTTTCGGCAGATGGAAAAAGAACATGAAAGGTAAAGTCTATCTGGTGGGTGCGGGACCCGGTGCGCCGGAACTGATCACCGTCAAAGGGCGGGATTGCCTTGCCGAGGCCGACGTCATCATCTACGATTTTCTGGCGTCCCCGGGCCTGCTTTCCCACGCCGCCAAAGGCGCACAGATCCTGTACGTGGGCAAGAAAGGGGGGGACCACACCCTTTCCCAGGAAGGGATCAACGCGCTGATCGTTGAAAAAGCCTCACAGGGTCTCACGGTCGTGCGGCTCAAGGGGGGAGATCCCTATATCTTCGGACGGGGAGGCGAGGAGGCGGAGGTCCTGGTGGAGGCCGGGATCCCTTATGAGGTGGTTCCCGGGGTGACCTCGGCCGTCGCCGCACCGGCCTATGCCGGCATTCCCCTGACCCACCGGGAATACACTTCCACGGTCGCCTTCGTGACCGGTCACGAGGATCCCACCAAGGAGGCTTCCGGGATCGACTGGGAGGCGCTTGCCAAGGGCATGGGGACGCTGGTCTTTTTGATGGGGATGAAGAACCTCGAAAGCCTCGTTTCCCGACTCGAGGCGGCGGGGCTTCCCGCAAGTACCCCGGTGGCTCTGGTGCGCTGGGGGACCACGCCCGACCAGGCCACCGTCACCGGGACCCTCGGCACGATCCACGGCGCGGCGGTACAGGCGGGCCTGAAGCCTCCCGTGGTCATCGTGGTGGGACAGGTGGTCAATCTGAGGCAAAAGCTCAACTGGTTTGAAACCAAGCCCCTTTTCGGGAAGCGCATCGTGGTGACCCGTGCCCGGGAGCAGGCGAGCGATTTGGTGAAAGCCCTTACGGATCTTGGAGCCCGCTGCCTGGAATACCCCACCATCCGCATCGCATCCCCCGAAGACTTCGGCCCCCTCGACGCGGCCCTACGGGGCCTTTCCGGGTTCGACTGGGTCATCTTCACCAGCGTCAACGGCGTTGAGGCCTTTTTCCAGCGCCTGTTCCATCAGGGAAAAGACGTCCGGGCGCTGGGACAGGTGAAAACGGCGGTGATCGGTCCCGCAACCCAAAAGAAGCTTCTCGAATTCGGGCTGAGAAGCGACATCGTTCCCGAAAGCTTCCGGGCGGAATCGGTCGTGGCGGCGTTTTCCGGCGAGCCTCTCGAAGGGAAGAAGATCCTGCTTCCCCGGGCGCTGGAGGCAAGACCCGTCCTCCCCGAAGAACTGAAAAAGAGGGGGGCCGAAGTGGTGGAGGTGGCCTCCTACCGAACGGAAGCCGTACGGGAGGGAGCCGGGGCCATCCTGGATCTGCTGGAAGAAAAGGGCGTGGACCTGATCACCTTCACAAGTTCGTCCACGGTGAAACACTTCAAGGCCCTTTTGCCGGAATCCCGTTTCGCGTCCCTCATGAGGGGGGTTCGGGTGGCCAGCATCGGCCCCATCACCAGCGACACCGCCCGCACCTTAGGGTTCACCGTGCACGTCACCGCTGAAAGTTACACCATCCCGGGCCTGGTGGAGGCGATCCGGCGGCTTTTTAACGCTGGATGAACAAAGCGTTTTGCTGGGGCCTCATTTTGCCACGGAGATCAGCTCAACATCGAAGATGAGCGTTGCGTTGGGGCCGATGGGACCCCCCGGGGTTCCAGTTTGCCCATAGGCAAGCTCGGGCGGGATGAAAAGCTGCCACTTGGAGCCCACCTTCATGAGCTGGAGGGCTTCGGTCCAGCCCTTGATGACCCCGCCCACAGGGAAGGTGGCGGGCTTCCCCCGTTTGAACGAGGAGTCGAACTCCGTCCCGTCGATGAGGGTTCCCTTGTAGTGAACGGTCACCTGGTCCGTCTGTATGGGCAAAGGGCCGGTCCCTGCCTTGACCACCTGATACTGCAGTCCGCTGGGAAGGGTCTGCACACCCTTCTTTAAGCGGTTTGCCTCCAGAAATTTCTTTCCCTCAGCCAGGTTTTTTTCTCCAAGCGCCTTCATTTTTTTCTCCTGTTCGGCGGCGGCCGCCCGCTGTTTTTCGGAAAGGTCTTTCTGAAGCGCCGTCAGGATCTCCTGCATCTCTTTTTCGGTCAGCAGGGTCTCCTTGCCCGTAAAGCCGTCCTTGACCCCCTTTTCGACGAGGGCGGTGTCCAGGTCCAGAGCGTGCAGGTCAACAAAGCGCTTCAGGTTCTTGGCGGTGCTGACCCCCATGGAATAGCTCAATTTGTCCTTTTCGGTTTTCAGGGTCGCCGGTCCCTGTGCAAAGACCGGCAGGGCGATTCCCAAAGACAACACAAACGAAAGAAGAACGCGGCAAACCATTTTCCTTCCTTTCAGGCAAAGGGGATTCGTTTTTGATGGCGGCAGACTATAGACCGCAAAGCGGATTGTCAACGCACGTCTTGGGCCTTCAGCCGCTTTTTGGGCCCGCCCAGTTTTTTTCTGAAATCCTTTTCCAGTTTCATCAGGCCCGAGCGGACGGTGTTGAGGTGCCTGGTCATGGCAGCGGCGGCTTCGGGTCCGTTTTGGTCCAAGACCGCTTGAATGACCGCTTCATGTTCCGCGGAATCGTGGAAGATGATCTTTTCCGGTTTGACCGCCAGGATGATCTCCTGGGTCAGCCGGAGGAGGGGTTCGAGAATCGCCCGGAAGAGATGGTTTCCGCACATTTCAGCCAAGACGAAATCCATGGCCATTCGGTTTTGGACTCTTTGGGCAGGGTCGGGCTCAGTCCTGGCTTCCAGCGCGAGGGCCTCTCGGAGCCGGCGTGCCGATTCCCGGGTCACCTGCAGGGCGGCCATCCGGGATACCTCCGGCTGAATGAGCTGCCGGACCTGGATCAATTCCGCCACCGAAACCCGTCCGATGAGAAACAGGTCGAAAAAGGATTCGAAAACCCGGTCAAATCCCAGTTCTTTGATATAGGCACCCCCGTGGGGTCCCTGACGGATTTCGACAAAGCCGGCGGTTTCAAGCCTGCGGATGGCCTCCCGAACCACGACCCGGCTGACCTGGAAGGTGCCGGTAAGTTCACGCTCCGAAGGGAGTTTTTGCCCGGACTGAAACCCACCGGAAAAAATGGCGTCCTTGAGCTGCTTGAGGACGGTATCGGAGATACGGCTCTGCTTGACGGGGGTGAATTTCGGCATCAGACCTTCCCTGAGATGAAAATTTTCCGTTGAAGAAAAATATTGACAGCCCATAATGGTATAACATATAACCTTTATGCGGTCAAGGCAATCCGAAAGGAGACTGCGAGCCCCGCCGGGGCCTCGGTTTCTTTGTCTTTCGTTTAACCCAGCGCAGGGAGGTGACCCATGACGAAAAAAACGATTGTTGGAATGCTTTTAGTGTCGGCGCTCTTTTTTTCCATCAGCACCGGAGGGGCAGCGGACTGGCCGTCCAAGCCGATTCAGATCCTGATCCCCTGGCCGGCGGGAAACGATCCGTCCACCATGGTCACCACGGCCATGTCTCCGCACCTTTCCAAGGAACTGGGTGTCCCGGTCAAGGTGGTCAACAAGCCCGGCGGGGGTGCCGTGCTGGCCACCCATGAATTGGTGCAAAGCCGTCCGGACGGCTACACCCTGGGGCTCATTTCCATCGGGCCCATGATCACCCAGGTGCTCCGGGGGAAGACGCCCTACAAGAACCAGGATCTCAAACCGCTCGGATTGATCTGGTCTTCTCCGTTTACCCTGGCCTGCCGGGGAGACGCCCCTTACAACAACTTGAAAGAGCTGGCCGAATACGGCAAGGGCCATGAACTCAGGCTGGCGCACTGGGGGCTGGGTGCAGTCCCCACCCTCATTGCCATGAAGGTGGCCCAAATCGGCGGATTCAAATGGAAGGAAACCGCCTATAAAGAACTCAACCCGCTTCTGGTGGTCAAAGGGGACGCAGACGTCATCACGTTTTCCACTCCGGGATTGAAAGATTATGTGGAATCCGGGAAGATGAAGCTGCTGGCCTGCATGCTGCCCGACCGGCTTCCCCAGTACCCCAATGTTCCCACCGTGAAGGAGCAGGGTTTTGGGGATCCGTATTCCATCTGGTTCGGAATATTCGTTCCGGCGCAGACTCCGGATCCGGTGGCCGAGCGGCTCAGCCAAACCTTTTTCAAGGTCATGGCCCTGCCGGAAATCCAGGAGGTCATCCAAAAAGTGGGCGTCATTTCGCATCCCACCGCTGCTCAAGAGGCCCGAAAGCAGATGGATTCGGAATTGGCCAATTTCGGGCAGATCATGAAGGAATTGGGCATCCTCCAATAAAGCGCACCGGCGGGAGGCTTCCTACTGCCTCCCGCCGCTCTTGAAGGCATCGACGTGGATCCGAAAGAACCCTTCCAGGAGAACAGCCGCCTCCACGACGCCCTGTCCGCCTTTCTCGGAGCCATTGCGGTGGTCGTCCTGGTCACCTCGCCGTGGAACATCGATACCACCGGGCCGGATCCCTTTTACAAGGGGCCCATGATCTTTCCCCTCATGGCCCTTTCCCTCATGATCCTGGCGGCCATACCCGCTGCGGTACGCCTCTTTAACCCTTCGCCCGGGGCAGGGTGGTCCCTGGATGGAGAAGGGCGGCCCCTCAGGACCCTTGTCGTGCTGGGCTTTCTGATTGCACATCTTTTCGGGTTGAAACTGGTGGGGCTTGAGATGTCCTCCCTATCCTTTCTCATGGGTGCACTGTTTTACCTGAAGTATCGGCGGTCTTGGCACCTGATTGCCATTCCGATCCTCGTGACCGCTGTGATGACCTTGGTGTTCAAGCATTTTCTCCAGGTGTGGTTTCCCACGCCGTGGATCCTGGAGTGGTTTGAAGGATAAATCATGTGGGAGCATGCTGTCCAGGGACTCACGGCCGCACTGGCTCTTGCCAATCTGGGCGCTCTGGTGGCCGGAACGCTGGTGGGCGTCATCGTCGGCATCTTGCCCGGCATCGGGCCCATGGTGGGGATGGTGGTCCTGCTCCCGTTTACCTTTTCCTTTCCCCCCGATGTTGCGCTGTCGCTCCTTTTAGGAGTTTTCTGCGGGGGCTATTTCGGTGGCGGCATCCCAGCGGTGCTCATCCGCACCCCCGGAGTTCCCTCCTCCCTGATCACCAGTTTTGACGGATTCCCCCTGACCCAGAGAGGGGAGGCCCAAACCGCCCTTTCCGCCGCGCTTCTGGGCTCCTTCAGTGGCGGGATCATCAGCGTGTGCATTCTCAGTTTCTTGGCTCCCCTGCTGGCCCACGTGGCTGCATCCTTTGGCCCCCCGGAATATTTTTCGGCAGGGCTTCTGGGAGTGATTCTCGTAGTCATGGCCTACCGAAAACAATTGGGCCGGGGCCTGCTCCTGCTGGGTTTGGGGCTTTGGTTTTCCACGGTGGGCATCGACGGCGCCACCCTTTCCCCGCGTTTTACGTTCGGCTTCTGGCCCATGCAAAACGGGCTGGATCTGGTGGCCATCTGCCTGGGTTTGTTTGGGATCGGACAGACCCTGCTGCTGGTGGAGCGGAAGATCCTGCAGACAAAAGAGATGCATCTCGCCCGCTCCACCCTCGATTTTTCAAAACTTTTAGCAGTGATGCGCTACTGGAAAACCATGGGGGTTTCCGGGATCATCGGCACCTTCATCGGACTGCTTCCGGGAACAGGCTCCATCCTCGCTTCGTTTCTGTCCTACGAGGTCGCCAAACGGAGCTCCCGTCATCCGGAGGCGTTCGGGAAAGGAACGCCCGAAGGCTGCATCGCCGCCGAGGCGGGGAACAACGCGGTGCCGGCCGGCGCCATGATTCCCTTGCTCACCCTGGGCATACCGGGAGAGGCGTTGAGCGCCGTGCTTCTGGGCGTTTTCACCATCAACGGCATCTATCCGGGGCCTTTGTTGCTGGTCAAGGAGCCGGTTTTGATTCATACCCTTTATTTTTCCATGGTTCTGATCAATATCACGGCCTTCGTCATGCTGGCGCTGTGGCTTCGGCCCTTTGCCATGATCGTACGGGTTCCGACGACGCTTCTGGCCGTCAGCATCATGGTGATTTCGGTGACCGGCATTTATGCCGTCAACACCCGTCTCTTCGACGCAGGAGTGGCCGTCGTAATGGGCGTTTTAGGATATATCCTGCTGCGCCTACGGTGGCCTGTGGTGAATTTGGTCATGGGCGTGGTGTTGGGAGAAATCCTGGAAAACCGGTTGAGACAGAGTCTCAGCCTGGGCGACGGGAATCCGCTCATTTTTTTATCCCGGCCCCTATCCCTGGGATTGATGCTGGCTTCGGTCCTGGTGATCGTGGTTCCTTTGGCATTGGACAGACGGCAAGCGGCCAAGAGGAGGAAAAAATGCCCCTGACGCTTTTCACGGTCACGGGTTGTCTGCGCTGCGCGGTCTTGAAGCAGTTTCTTGCAAAGCGCACGATCGCTTTCCAGGAAAAAGACGTCAAGGAACAGGGTAAGTCGGAGTTCACGGCGTTTTACGCCCAAAACCGACCGGCCATCCGTCGGACGGCGGCAGGGATCGAGTTTCCCATTCTGGCCGATGGGGCCGAAATCCGCCAGGGCCTGGGGCCAGCCCTGGCGTACCTGTTGGCCGGAAAAGGGCTGGATGGATACATCGGGACCGGCACTTTGACCGGAAAATGGATCGACGGGCTCAGCGTTTCCGACGGAGACCCCGGGCGTTGGGAAGCCTTTTTGGAGGCATTGCGCCACCTCAAGGGATCCGGGATGCAGGTGGAACTTTACACCGATGGCAGGCAGGCATGGATTCTTCAAAAAATCCAGGGGCAGGATTTGGCGGACCGGGTGGTCATGGATGTTTTCAGCCCCCCCGGCTTTTATGAAAAAGCATTCGGCAGCGAACGCATGGAAAAAGACCTTTCGGACTCGTTAAAGTGCGTTTCGCAGTTCCCGGATTATGTTTTTCGCCTGGTGTGTTCAGCCGTTTCACGGAAGGACGGCAAAACGCTTCCAAACGGCTTTCTGGCCCCTGCCGAGATCGGAGAGGCGGCGAAAAAGATCCTGGAGGCCACCGGAAGCGGCAGGCACCCCTGTTTCGTGGCGGAGGTTCCTTACCAGACATCGCAGGAGGTCCGGAAGAAAAGCCTGCCCTCTGTTCAGCAGAAGGATCTTTTTCGCTACAGGAGCGAGGCCAGGCGGTTTCAGGTTTTCACGGAGATTGAACCGCAACAGCGAAGTTAACCCCGTAGCTTGCTGCGGGGTTAACGCGCCTAAGATAAGGAAAAGGAGTACATCATGACGTATCCATCCGTGTATCCCACCGGAACGACCCTTTATGACCCGGGCAAATGCTTCAACGGCTATACCGTTTTCCAGGCCCGGGAACTGGGCGCCCTGGTGATCGACATGAACGGGACCGAAGTCCAGTTGTGGAAGGGATTCCATGGATTGCCCAACAAGCTCCTGCCGGGGGGGCACATCCTGGGCAGTTCCGGGGAACGAAACACCGCCTTCGGAATGCAGGACTATGTGGACGTGGTCCAGGCGGACTGGGACGGGAACGTGGTCTGGAAATTCAACCGGTATGAATTCATAGAAGACCCTGGGGAAGAGCCCCAGTGGATGGCCCGCCAGCATCACGATTTCCAGCGGGAAGGAAATCCCGTGGGCTATTATGTCCCGGGCATGGATCCCAAGGTAAAAGACGGCAACACGTTGATCCTGTGTCACAAGAACCTCAAAAACGCGGAAATCACGGACAAGGTGCTTCTCGATGACGTCATCATCGAGGTGACTTGGGAAGGGGACCTTGTCTGGGAATGGGTCTGCAGCGACCATTTCGAATCCTTGGACTTCAGGGAGGAAGCCAAGAACATCCTTTGCCGCAATCCCAACATGCGACCCGCCGGGGGGGGGATGGGCGACTGGATGCACATCAATTCCATGTCGATGCTGGGGCCCAATCGATGGTTTGATGCAGGAGACGAGCGGTTTCATCCCGACAACATCATCTGGGACGCCCGGGAGACCAATATCATCGCCATCGTGGACAAACAAAACGGAAACGTCGTCTGGAAAATCGGCCCCGACTATGACACCGATAACAGACTGAGGGCGCTGGGGTGGATGATCGGGCAACATCACGCCCACATGATTCCCCGGGGACTTCCAGGGGAAGGGAACATTCTGGTGTTTGACAACGGGGGGTGGGCCGGCTATGGAGCGCCGAACCCGGGAGCGCCCTCGGGCATCAAAAACGCCCTGCGGGATTTTTCAAGGGTCGTGGAGTTTGATCCGATCGATCTTAGAATCGTTTGGCAGTACACGCCCAAAGAGGCCGGCCTGGTACATCCCATGGACAGCAATCGGTTTTACAGCCCCTTCATCAGTTCGGCCCAGCGGCTTCCCAACGGAAACACCCTCATCACTGAAGGATCGGGCGGCCGCATCCTCGAGGTCACCAAAGCGCACGAAGTCGTCTGGGAATATATCAGCCCCTACTGGGGAAAGCTCATGCGGATGAACATGATCTACCGGGCCTATCGGGTTCCTTACGCGTGGATTCCCCAGGTCGACCCGCCCGCGGAAGTTCCCATCGAACCCATCGACGTGACGACGTTCCGGGTGCCGGGGGCGGCGCCCCCGGGCCCCCGCCGCGTGGCGAGCGTGAAAGGGACACTGCCTTACCGAAGCTCTTCCGCGCTATGCGTCCAAGCCGATCTCGGCATCGAACCGAAATAGCAGGGGCCTGGCTTCCGGAAAAACGAAAAAACCTACCGCATCCTGCGGACGCGCACCTCGATATCGCCTTCGCCCTTCAGAAGCTGCACCAGGCGCTGCGGATCGGTTTCCCCGAAGTGATACGGATACAAGATTTTGGGACGGAAGGCCTTGGCAGCGTCGGCCACCATCTCCGGGGTCATGGTGTAGGGAAGGTTCATGGGCAGGAATGCCACATCGATCTCCTTGAGCGCCTTCATCTCTTTCGTGTTTTCGGTGTCCCCGGCCACGTACACCCGCTTTTTGCCGAAGGTGATCACGTAGCCGTTGCCGTTTCCTTTGGGGTGGTACGGCATGCCGGGTTCCCGCATGTGGACGAGGTTGTAGGCCGCCACGGCCTCAATGTTCAGCCCGCACACGGTCTTGGCATCGCCGTTTTCCATGAGGATGCTCTCCTTATAGCGGCCGGCGCACTCCCGGGCAAAGACGAAGGCGGTCTTTTCAGTGGTCACGGCCGCGATGGCGTCCGGGTCGAGGTGGTCCCTATGGGCATGGGTGACCAGGATCAGATCCGCCTTGGGCAGCGTGGCGTAGTCGGCCAGCTTGCCGTAGGGATCCACGTGGATCACCTTGCCGGCGAAGGCGAACATGAGGGTTCCGTGGCCGATGAAGGTGATCTCAAGGCTCCCGGAGGCGGTTTCCATCCGGTCCGTCTCGAAGGACGGCGGCCCCGCCGACGCGGATCCCACCGTGGTCGAAAAAAGCACGAGAAAGACAAGCTCTTTCATGAAATGTCCTCCTTTTGAACCGCAACGGCGAGCGCATTCCCCGCAGGTTCTGCCTGACGGCAGCGCTTCGCGGGCTGCGGGGCAGCTTCAAAGCCGGGGTCCGTTTGGGGCCCGGCAAAGACCAGGCGTTGGATTTGGTAAAAACACCTTGTGACAACGCCATAAAGTTAGTATGAGATATCAGGTGTTGACAAGTCCAAAGTGAAGCGGTTTCCTATCAATGGAAACGCCCGCAATCGTTTGAAAAGGAGGTGATGCGCAAAAAATTTGAGTCTGCGTCCGCCGGTGTGGCCGTGGCGTAAGAAGAAGAGGATATCTTTCAACTTTTTCAAGAAGGAGAACACTGTGATGACAAGAAAAAAAGGGTTCGTATTGGTTCTGGTATTTCTGCTGGCCGTGGCGTTCAGCCTGCCCGCCGGGCCGGTGGATGCGGCCAAGCGGCGGTTCGTGTCCATTGCGGCCGGATGGGTGACCGGGGCCTATTTCCCCATGGCCGGTGCCATCTCCCGGATCGCCTATAAACATCTGCAGGATAAAGGGATCAAGGTGACGGCAGAGTCTTCCGGCGCATCGGTGGCCAACGCCAAGCTGATCGGAGCGGGGGATACAGATCTTGCCATCCTGCAAAACGACATCGCCTCTTATGCTTATGAGGGAAAAAAACCGATGTTCGACGCCAAGACTCCCGAACTGCTCGGTGTCTGCACTCTGTTTCCGGAGCATGTTCAGCTGGTGGCCCGCAAGGACTCCAAGATTAAATCGCCAGCCGACCTGAAAGGGAAGAAAGTGGCCATCGGCCCGGTGGGCTCCGGGACCACGGAAAACGCCGTCCAGATCCTGGAAGGCTGGGGGCTGAAGGTGGAGGATCTCGGAAAGGCCGAACAGCTCACCGCGGAGCAGAGCGCGGACTATATCAAGGACGGGCGTCTGGATGCGGCCTTTTTTACGGTGGCCATCGGCGCCGCGGTCATCATGGACACTTCCCTGGTGGTGGAAGTTGAGATTGTGCCCATTGCAGGAGACAATGTCAAAAAGCTCGTTAAAAAATATCCCTTCTATGCCGAACAGGTGGTACCGGGCGGATCTTACAAGGGGAACGACAAGGACGTGCCCACCGTATCGGTCATGGCCATGCTGGCCGCCCGGGCGGACTTAGAGGCAGACATCGTTTACGCCATTCTGAATGCCATGTACTCGGATCTGGACCAGCTGAAAAAGGCCCACGACAAATTCAAGGACATCGCCATGGAAAAAGGGCTGGTCGGTATGAGCATTCCACTGCATCCCGGCGCCCAGAAGTATTTCAAGGAAAAAGGCGTGCTGAAGTAGAGTCATCCTTTGGTGTCGCATTAGCATATCAAGGTGCGCCGGGACGTAAGCGCTTTCCGGCGCACCTTCTATGAAGCGGCGCATTTTTCATCGACGCATCCCGGTTTCTGAGAGCCCGGAATCGTTCAACCCCCGGAGGCAGCACATGGCAAAAGAAAAACAGCCGGACGTTCAATCCAGCAAGCAGATGATGAAGGAGGCGGAAACCGGCTCACGGGTCCTTGCCGGGAAAGTCGGTGTCATTGTAACCGCCATCGCAGTGGGAATGTCCCTTTTTCAGATGTACACGGGCCTTTACGGGGAACTCCCCGGTTCCAAACAGCTTTCCGTCCACCTGACCTTTGCCCTGGTGCTTTGCTATTTGTGTTTTCCGAGGTCGAAAAAATCCCCGAAAAACCGGATCTCGATCCCGGATGTCCTATTGGCCATCCTGGCCGGTTTTTGCGCGCTGTACCTGTTTATCAACTACGACCACGTGGTGACTTCCGTGGGAAACGCCGCCCCCTACGACCTGATCATCGGCGGCACGCTGCTGCTGTTCACTCTGGAAGCCACCCGCCGTTCGATTTCGCCCATGCTCCCCGCCATCACCATCGTCTTTCTTCTTTATGCCTATTTCGGCCCCTATCTTCCCGGCGAACTGGCGCATCGGGGATTCCGGGTGCAGCGGATCATCGACCACATCTTCATGAGCGGGGAGGGGCTTTGGGGAGTCCCCCTGCGTGTTTCCGCCACCTTCGTCTTCCTTTTCGTTCTGTTCGGGGCTTTTCTCGACAAAATCGGTGCCGGGGAATACCTCATCAACCTTTCCTTTGCCCTCATGGGACGGTTCCGGGGAGGCCCGGCCAAGGCGGCGGTGGTGGCCTCTGCCGCCATGGGATCCATTTCCGGGTCTTCCATCGCCAATACCGTCACCACCGGCGCCATGACCATCCCCCTGATGAAGAAGGTGGGCTTCAGGCCGCACGTGGCCGGCGCGGTGGAGGTGGCCGCCTCCACCAACGGGCAGCTCATGCCCCCCATCATGGGGGCCGCGGCCTTCATCATGGCCGAGATCATCGGCGTGCCGTATTTTCAGATCGTCAAGGCGGCCTTCATCCCGGCGATCTTGTCCTATACGGCGATCTTCTGCATCGTCCACCTGGAGGCGGTCAAGGGCAACATCCGCGGGCTGACTCCGGAAGAGACCCCGCCGATGCTGAAAACCCTGATGTCCGGCATCCACTATCTCATCCCGCTGGCCCTTTTGATCTACCTGCTGCTGGTGGTCATGTGGACGCCCACGACCTCGGCGTCGTGGTCCATCATCGTGGCCGCCTTTGTCGCGGCGGGGAACAACTTTTACCGGGCCAACTACGCGTTTCCCAAAATGAAGGCCAACGACGTTGAAAGCGAAGACGCCGCCTACATCGCCTTTCGGGCCGATTCCCGGAATTTCTTTCCCAGAAGGACGGTGAGCGAGATCTTGGATGCCCTGGATTCCGGGGCGAGGAATATGGCCGGCATCGCGGCGGCCTGCGCCTGCTGCGGCATCATCATCGGCGTGGTGACCCTCACCGGGTTGGGGCTGAAGATGGCGGTCCTCATCACCGAGGCCGCCGGGGGGAGCCTGCTGCTCACCCTGATTTTTTCCGTGTTCGCCTCCATCATCCTGGGCATGGGCCTTCCCACCACCGCCACCTATATCATCATGGCCGCCATGACGGCGCCGGCCATTTTGACCATCAGCGCGGACCTCAACCTCGGACTTCCCATCGTGGCGGTCCACCTGTTCGTGTTCTACTACGGCATCGTGGCCGATGATACCCCGCCGGTGGGTCTTTGCGCCTACGCTGCTGCGGGAATCGCCGGGTCGGATCCCATCCGGACGGGATGGAAGAGCTTCCGGTTGGACCTGGCGGCCTTCACTTTGCCGTTCATGTTCATCTACAACACCAAGCTGCTGATGATTAACACCAACTGGATGGAGCTTGCCTACATCATCCCCGTCTCCATTTTAGGCATGTTCTGCTGGTCGGTGTTCATACAGGGTCACTGGGTGATCAAAACCAACCTCGTGGAGCGGATTGCCTTTTTGGGACTGGCCTTCATGCTGGTCAACCCCGGGCATCTCAGCATCGGCAATCTTCATTTCAACGAGCACCTGGTCAACGGTGCGGCCATTGCCCTGATGGTTCTGGACTATCTCTGGCAGCGGTCCCGCAAGGCCAGCCTTTCGGCGGGCCTGGTCACCGCCGCGCGCTCCTGACCATGCGGCTCTGGCTTCCGGCCGCTGTACTGCTCCTTGTTGCTTTCCTCCTTTTCCCGGTGGACGCGCTTGTGGTTCGGCTTCCACGCCGGGAAGGCAAGACCCTGTGGGTCGAGCGGGTTGAAACCGGAGAGGAAGCGGTCTTGAGCTACCGGCACTCGGTGGAGCGGACTCAGGTGGAGGGGATTTTCACGGCGGGCCGCGGGCCGGGGCTGTTGATCAAGGAGACCCGCTTCACCTCCGTGGGGTCCGGGCTTCCCAACGCGCACCCGGATAGGACTCGGCATCAAGACGGCTGGACGGTGGTGGACGAAGGCCTGCGGGATCTGGGAGCTTTGCGGTTTTTTATCTCCCCGGTCAACTGCACCCGCCTCTTGATTTCCGGGAAGGTTTTTGATTTAAACCGGCTTGAACCGGGAAGCCTGGTGGGCATATCCATCGAGCGCATGCGGGCTTTCCGTTTCTGTTTTTTGGCCGTCGACGGCTTTTGGCATCGGCGAACGCTTTTGGGGGCACCTGACCGGGGGCCTTGCCGACAGGAGTAGGAGAAGATGGGACCGAATTCGGAACATGTGTTTCCACGGGTGACGGGACGACGGCTGCCCATCGCCGTAAAGGCGGACGGGGTGTGGATCGAAGACGACCGGGGAAGACGCTTCCTCGATGCCAGCGGCGGAGCCGTCGTCGTGAACATCGGCCAGGGCTCCCAGGAGATCGCCCGGGCGATCCACGACCAGGTCCTGCGCTTTCATTACGTCCATCCCACCATGTTTGCCACGGAGCCTGTCGCCCGCCTGGCTACGGCCCTTGCCGCGCATGCTCCTGAAGGGATGAGCCGGTTTTACTTTCTATCCACAGGCTCCGAGGCCGTGGAGGCCGCCATCAAGATGGCCCGCTCCATCCACCTGGCACAAGGCCGTCCCCAGCGGTTCCGGCTGATCTCCCGGTGGAAATCCTACCATGGGCTGACCCTGGGGGCCTTGTCCGCCATGGGCCGCACGGGGTTTCGAACGCCGTATGCGCCCATGCTCTCGGAAGTCGTCCACATCCCGCCTGCGTACTGTCTGCGCTGCTCGTTCGGACTCCAATACCCCGGTTGCGACATCCGCTGCGCCCTGGCGCTGGAGGAGGCCATCGAGAACATCGGTCCCGACACGGTGTCCGCCTTTTTAGCCGAGACGGTGAGCGGGGGCACCCTGGCGGCCTACCCCCCCCCGCCGGAGTATTTTCCCCTGATCCGGGAGATCTGCAACCGTTACGGCGTTCTGCTCATCCTCGACGAGGTGCTGTGCGGAATGGGGAGGACGGGACGCTGGTTTGCATGCCAGCACTACGGCGTCGTGCCCGATATCTTGACCCTCGGGAAGGGCCTTTCCGGGGGCGCCTTGGCCCTGTCCGCAGTGGGGGTTCAAGAGGCCCATTACGATGCCTTGCTGAGAACCGGACCTGGCTTCGTTCACGGGGGGACCTTTTCCCATCATCCGGTGGCCGCTGCCGCCGGACTGGCCGTGGTGGGGATTTTGGAAAGGGAAAAGCTGGTGGAGCGTGTCGCGCAGATGGGGCCTGAGCTGGGAGGACGCCTGAAGGAGGCCCTCTCGGATCATCCCCGGGTGGCCGATGTCCGCGGGCTGGGGTTCCTGTGGGGTGTGGAGGTGGTGGCCGACCCGAGGACCCGTCGCCCCTTTCCCCGGAAGGAGAAGACGGCCGAGCGTCTCTTCGAGGCCATAATGGAAAAGGGGGTCATCGTTTACAAGTCCACAGGACTTGCCGGGACAGACGGGGATGCCTTTATCGTGGCACCTCCCTTCATCGTCGACTCAGACGACATCGAGTTCATCGTTTCCAGGGTCCGTGAAGGAGTCGAAGCCGTCCTGGGTCGCTGAAAAGCTCCCGGGGTTCCCTTTCCCGCCCTTCTTTCCTGCTCCTGTTTTCCGGCGGCTGGCCGATTCAAGACCCAGACCTGCGGACAGGGGCAGGACAAGAACAGTTTGGAAGTGCCCTTTACAACCGCGAAGTCGAAAAGGGGGACGAAAAAAACGGGGCGGCATACGCCTCCCCGTTTTTCACTTAAGGGCCGTTGAAAAGCTATTTCTTTTTCTTGGCGGCGGGTTTCTTTTTGGCCGCGGCTGGTTTCTTGGCGGCGGCGGTTTTTTTGGCAGCAGGTTTCTTTTTGGCCGCTGTGGTTTTCTTGGCCGCTGTGGTTTTCTTGGCGGCGGTTTTTTTAGCAGCGGCGGTTTTTTTGGCAGCAGGTTTCTTTTTGGCCGTTGGAGTCTTCTTTGCTGTTGCCATGGCGCCCTCCATCACAGGTTAATAAAAGGAACCGAAGACCGTGCCCTTAAGTAAAGAGGTCCACACTTTCTTATGCTCTATTTTGTGGTAGGCAGGCTGTTATTATACAATATGCGGTATGTCAAGGCTTTTTTTAAAGAAAATGAAGGTTTTTTGAAACCCTCGGAAAAAGGACGTCCCTGCGGCATTTGGCCTTGGTTTTGGGTCCGGGGTAAGGAGTTTTGATGCGCTTGGCGATTTTTCTTTCCGTTTTCTTGTTTTGCTACGGACTGCTTCACGCCTACGTCTTTTTCAAGGCGAAAAAGGCCTTTGCTTTAAGCCGGAAAGCGGGCATCGCCCTTGGAGCGGGCATGGCCTTCATGGTCGGATGCCCGGTGTTCACGCGGCTTTTCGAAGCCTTGGCCTGGGAAGCGGTGCCTTTGACCCTGGCATATGCAGGATACACCTGGATGGGAGTGCTGTTTCTTTTTATCTGCGTTCACCTGGGCCTCGACGCTGCTGTTTTCTTGCTGAAGAGCTTGGGGTTCGGTGAAAGAAAGAGAGGCTGGGAGTTTCCCCCAAAGCTGGCTTTTTGGATTGCCGCCGCTGCTTCCGGGACGCTGGCCGTCTATGGAAGTTTCGAGGCGCTGCAAATCCGTACGGAGCATGTGATCATCCGAAGCGCCAAGATCCCGGCTTCGGTGAAAAGGATCCGGATCGTCCAGATCTCCGATGTGCACCTGGGCCTCATGGTCAGGGCACCCCGGCTTCAGCGCATCCTAACAAGGGTGGAGGCTGAAGAACCGGACCTCCTGGTTTCCACTGGAGACCTGGTGGATGGCCAGATCGACGACATTTCCAGCCTGGCCGCCTTATTTCACCGGGTCAAGGCCCCTTTGGGCAAGTTCGCAGTCACCGGGAACCATGAATACTATGCCGGCATCGAGCGGTCGGCGGCCTTCACCGAAAAGGCCGGATTCACCCTGCTTCGGGGAGAAGAAGCCGATGTCCGGGGGATCTTGAGAATGGTGGGCGTGGAAGACCCGGCAGCATCCCGGAACCCGAATGCCCGTCTGCTTTCGGAAGATTTCCTTTTGCCCAAAGAAAACGATCCCCGTTTCGTGCTGCTGTTGAAGCACCGTCCGGTGGTCGATCGGGCCAGCTTGGACCGTTTCGACCTGCAGCTTTCCGGGCACACCCACAAGGGGCAGATCTTTCCCTTTTCCCTGATTATCAAGGCGCTGTATCCTGTGGATTCCGGGTTGCTGCCCCTGTCCCGGGAGCAGTTCCTGTACGTCAGCCGGGGCTCCGGGACCTGGGGCCCTCCCATACGGCTGCTCGCGCCGCCGGAAGTGACGGTAATCGACCTGGTTCCAAATGGAAAAGGAGAGGTCCATGACCTCAGTTGACATCGGCAGCCGGCAGAAACACGCTGCCGGAACGCAAGGGATGAAAGCATGATCGCTGCGGAACAATTGACGAAAAGTTATGGATCCCACATCCTGTTCGATCGAATCAGCTTCAAGATCAACCCCAAAGAGCGGGTGGGGCTGGTGGGACGGAACGGACACGGGAAGACTACCTTGTTCAGAATGATTCTCGGCCAGGAGGAGTACGACGCGGGCGTGCTTTCCGTCCCCAAGAACTACCGGATCGGCCATGTCGCCCAGCATCTCGATTTCATCGGGGATACGGTACTTGAGGAGGGAATGCGGGGGCTTCCGGCCAATGAAAAAGACCACCATTGGAAAGTGGAAAGGATACTGGCGGGCCTCGGTTTTTCCCCCATGGAGATGCAAATCGCCCCTAACAAGCTCTCGGGAGGGTTCCAGGTTCGCCTGAACCTGGCCAAAACGCTGGTTTCCGAGCCCGACCTGCTTCTTTTAGACGAGCCCACCAACTATCTTGATGTCACCTCCATCCGTTGGATCCGGCGCTTCCTGTCCGGATGGCCCCGGGAGCTGATGCTGATCACCCACGACCGTGCCTTCATGGACGGCATTGTGACCCACACCCTGGGGATCCACCGGAAAAAGACAAAAAAAATCCCCGGCGGCACAGAGAAGTACTATGCCCAGGTGGCCCAGGAAGAAGAAGTTTATGAAAAGACACGCCTGAAAGACGAACGGCGCAGACAGGAGGTGGAGCAGTTCATCACCCGTTTTCGCGCAAAGGCCCGGCTGGCCGGTTTGGTCCAGAGCCGGATCAAGGCACTGACGAAGAAGGAAAAGAAGGAAAAGCTTGAAAAAATACCCGACCTGGAATTTGGCTTCAGCGCACGGCCATTCCGGGGGAAGCAGCTTTTGAAGGTCCAGGATCTCTCGTTTGCCTACCCGGGAAGGCAAATGCTGTTTCGGGAACTGGACTTTTCGGTATTATCCGGGGACCGGATCTGCGTGGTGGGCCCCAACGGAAAAGGGAAAACCACGCTGCTGAAACTTCTGGCCGGAAAGCTTGCGCCGCAATCCGGAGCCGCTGTCTATCACCCGGATGCGGCCGTCGCTTTCTACGAACAGACGAATGTACAAGGCCTACGGGATGCCTTCACGGTGGTCCAGGAGGTCCAAGCCAGCCTCGGAGACGGGGATTACCAGAAGGCCAGGAACCTTTCCGGCGCCATGCTTTTTGAAGGAGACGACGCCCTGAAAAAGATCGCCGTCCTCTCGGGGGGCGAAAAGGCGCGGGTGCTTTTAGGGAAGGTCATCGCCACGCCGGTCAACCTTCTGCTTCTGGATGAGCCCACCAATCATCTGGACATGGAATCCGCCGATGCCCTCCTGGCCGCCATCGACGCCTTCGACGGGGCCGTGATCCTGGTGACGCACAATGAAATGTTTCTGCAGGCGCTGGCCCAGCGGCTCATCGTGTTTAAAAAGGACCGGGTCGAACTCTACGAGGGCACTTACCAGGAGTTCCTGGAGGCAGGGGGCTGGGAAGACGATCTGGGGGAAAAACCGCCTGCGCCGGCCCCCGAGGTTCCCGGCCCCGGTGAGGCTTCCGGGGATCGGAAGGAAAAGAAAGCCCTGCGCAAAAAGCGGTCCGGGATCATCAGCGAACGATCCCGGCGCCTCAAACCCCTGTCGAGGGAGATCGCCGAACGGGAGGGCACCTTGGTCAAACTCGAGGCGCGCCTGGAAAAGGTACAAGCCGACCTGATTTCGGCCTCCCGGGAAAAAGACGGGATGCGCATCGGAGCGCTTTCCATCGAAGCCAACCGCTGCCAGAAGGAAATCGACCGGCAGTTCGAGGCTCTGGAAAAAGCGTACCAAAAGAAGGAGGCCCTGGAAGCGGAATATGCCCAGGCGCTGGAGGGCTTGAAGGAAGCGTAAACCCAAAGGCGGCTTCCACCGACGACTTTAGGGTTGCGTCCGCCGCTGATGTCGTTTATTGAAAAACAACGGGAAGCGATCCCAGTGCCCCGCCGGTTTTGCCGGGACGCGTAAGACGGAAGTCGATACACCCCAAAAAGGGGGAGGAAGGGTTTCCGATGAAGATCAGATGCCTTTTCACCTGCCTCGTGTTCTTTCCCCTGGCTTCGGGCTTTGCAGCCTCAGACGCCCCAGAACTTTCTTCGGCCCGAAAAACTCTTCGATACGGAATCCACGAGTCGCGTATCGGATCTTTCGACCCACATTTTGCCACCTCCACGGCGGATCGTGCCGTCGCCGACATGCTTTTCAACGGCCTGCTCCGCTATCGTCCCGGCCTCGCGCCGGAAATCGAGCCCGATTTAGCATCGGGCATGCCGGAAATGCGGATGACCAACGGGAAGCAGATCTGGACCTTTGGCCTCAGGAAGGACGTGCTGTTTCAGCCGCAGGAGGGGGAGGAGCCGCAACATCTCACCGCCGACGATGTAATTTTTTCCTTTCAAAAGGCGGCCAATCCGGCTTTTTCGGCCTACGCCGGGGAGTACGTCGACCTGACCTTTGACAAACTGGACGACCATACCGTACGCATCACCGCTTTAAAGCCTTTATCCACCAACCTGTTCATCCCGAAGGTGACCAACTACGCTGGAGGTTTCATCGTCGGCAGGCGCGCCGTCCAGTCCAAAGGATACCCTCACTTCAAAGCCCATCCCGTAGGGACCGGCCCCTTTCGCTTTGAAAAATATGTGCCCGGAGAAACCGTGGTCCTCAAGGCCCACGACCGCTATTTCCGGGGAAGACCCCGCCTCGCCGGCGTCGAGGTGCATCTGATTCCCGATATCCATCGACGGGAGACGGCTCTGCGGACGGGGGGACTCGACGCGATTTACGGATCCGGGGACCCTTTTTGGCTCAAGCGGGTCGGCCGGGACATGAAATGGAGCCTGGAGGTCCACGGCATGGGCGAAGTGATGACGGTCCATTTGAACGCCGCCAGAAAACCTTTAGACGATATCCGAGTTCGAAAAGCGATTTGTTACGCACTGGACAGGGAGGCGTTCGTGCAGGGAACCAGCGCGCTTTTGGTAAGCGAGGCGCACAGCCCTGTTCCGGCCAGCCTCATGCCCGGCGGCCTCGACGCAGATGAGACCCGGGCGCTGGGGATCGATTACGCTTTAAATTTGCAAAAAGCAAAGAGCCTGCTCAAAGAGGCCGGTTTATCCGATGGATTTACGCTGAAATCCGTCGCCTCCGACAAGCGGATCTACCGAGTCGTGTACGATCTGATCCAAAAACAGCTGGCCAAAGCCGGCGTGCGCCTGGAGGTGGAGACCGTCCCCCATTCCGAGATGCACAAGCGGATCCGCGCCGACGAATCGGACCTCGTGGTCTACGGGGCCTTCCGCCCCAACGCCGACGTGTTTCTCACCCGTTTTTTCCACTCGGATTCCATCGTGAAGACGGGCCGGACGCCGGACACCAATTTCTCCCACTTCTCCGGCGCCGACGCCCTCATCGAGGCCGCCCGGGCCGAGGTCGACCCGGAAAGACAAGTCCGGCTCTGGAAGCATGCGCAGATCCGCATTCTCGGCGAGGCGGCGGCTTACCCGTTGTTTTCAACGTACCAGTGCCAACTGCAAAGCCCGCGGTTGGACTATGGACACCCGGTGGAAGCGTCCCTGGCGCTCTATCCTCAATTCACGGAAAACACCCGGATTCTGGAATAGAAAGCTTTCATAAGGGGCGCCGTAAAGGAAAAGGGTGCGGCTTTTTTCGTTGTTTAGCGGAGGGGATGAGGATCCTGAATGACCGTCTACCTGAAGATACTTTTCTCACTTTTGCCCATCTTGATCTTTTCCCTGGTTGGATCCATCGGGGTGACCTACTATTTTTCTCGGAACGCGTTGAGGAGCCTGGCGGTCAACTGGCTCGAGATCCGACTCGAAGAGGGCATCCAGGCGGCGGCAAGCCAGGATGAAATGCTTAGGGCCTTCAAGTTGGAAGCGATTCCGGCCAGCGTCAAAAAGGCCCAGATGGATGCGGGCACGATGATCGCCGGCGTGAAGGTGGGGGGAAAGGGATTTGCCTTCGCCCTCGACCGGAAGGGGATAGTCACGGCGCACCCGGACCCTTTGCAACTGGGGAAAAGCGTCGAGGGGGATTTCTGGGTTAAAGCCATTGACAGGAGTGAAAGGGGGAGCCTGACCTTCGTGGACAGGGGGCAGGCGTATTTTGCCGTCTTTAAGTCTTTTCGCCCCTGGAACTGGACTCTCGTTGCAACGACGCCGGAAGCCGAGCTGCTGATCACGCTGAACCGGACCCGCCCCTGGGTGTTGTCTTTTACCCTGCTCGGCGCTTTCGGCCTGACGCTGGTTCTTATGTTTGTTTCCCGTCGCCTCACCGCCCCCCTGCATCAGATCGCCACCACTGCGGAGCGCTTCGGTACCGGAGACCTGACCCCCCGCTTGAACATCAGGCGTTCGGATGAACTGGGGAAATTGGTGAAGGCGATCAACCAGATGGCCGAACGCCTGGAATCGACCCTTTTGGCGCTGAAAAAAAGCGAAAAAAGATTTCGACTGCTTATCGAAAACGCCAGCGATATCATCCTGCTCTTGGACCGAAACGGCACCCGGCTCTATGCAAGCCCTTCCGTTGAAAGAATCATGGGGTACCGCCCTGAAACGCTTATCGGGGGATCCGTGCTTGAAAACGTACACCCTAAGGACCGCAAGGAAATGCGCCGATCCTTTGAGGCTGTGGTCCGGAAGCCGGGCGCCACAGCCCCTTTCACCTACCGGTTCAAGAGACCAGACGGATCCTGGCGCTACCTGGAGGCCATGGTCAACAACTTGCTTGAAGATCCGGATTTATCCGGGATCATCGTCAATGCACGGGATGTCACGGCGAAAAAACAATTCGAAGCCCTCGAGAGGTCCAAAGCAGCCGCCGAGGCCGCCAGCAAAGCCAAAAGCGAATTTTTGGCGAACATGAGCCATGAAATTCGGACCCCCATGAACGCCATCTTAGGGCTGATCCATTTGATCCGCAAAACCCGGCTCACCCCAAAACAGGAGGATTACCTGGATTCCATGGGAAGGTCTGCGGCGGTCCTTCTGGAAATCATCAACGATATTTTAGATTTTTCCAAGATCGAGGAGGGGCGCCTGGCCCTGGAGTCGATTGAATTCGACTTGGAAGCCGTGATGGATCACGTGACGGGGATGTTTTCGCAACAGGTTTGGGAAAAGGACCTGGAGCTGATGACCCTGATCTCCCCCGATGTCCCCAGAGCGGTGAGGGGAGATCCTCTAAGGCTGGAACAGGTGCTCTTGAATCTGGTGGGCAATGCCGTCAAGTTCACGGAAGCCGGGGAGATCGTCGTCCGGGTTTTCCTGGAGAACTCCGGCGGAAAAGCGCCTCTTTTGCGCTTTTCGGTGCGGGACACGGGAATCGGGATCGCAAAAGAGGATCTAACCAGGCTTTTTCTTCCTTTTACACAGGCCGACGGGTCTTTTACGCGCAAATACGGCGGAACCGGCCTGGGATTGACCATTTCCAAGCGTCTCGTGACCCTCATGGGCGGAGAAATCCAGGTGGAAAGCCAAGTGGGAGTCGGGTCCGAGTTCACGTTTGCCCTCGAAATGAAGCTCGCGTCCCTCCCGGCATCCGGGCTAGGGGACCGGAACGGGGCTTGGGCCGGAAAAACCGCCCTGGTTCTCAACGGCAACAAGATATTCCAGGAGATGATGCATACCCTGTTGTCGCGCTTTGACATCCGGGCCATTGCGGCAGCCACCCTCCGGGAGGCAAAAGAGACGCTTCTGGCGGACGGGGCCCGCAGAGACCCCGTGGACCTGGCCTTCATCGACGCCGCCTTGATCGATGTTTCGGGAATCCAAGCCGCCAGGGAGATCAGGGCGATGGAGGGCTTTTTAAAGATTGCAACGATCTTGATGTACTTTTCCGGCGGAAGGGACAAGAGCCAGACCCCCGGCGACGCGGCTCTGGACGGCACCCTGGAAAAGCCGGTCCGATGCGCCGGCCTGCGCGCAGTCCTGCAAACTCTTTTCCCGTCCACCCAGGCGCGCCTGGAAACAGCAGACGAAAAGCGGGAGGAGGTCTGCGGCCCTTGTGACGGGCTTCGCCTCTTGGTGGTGGAAGACGACCCCGTCAACCGGGAGATCCTGAAGGAGATCCTGGTGGGCGGAGGGATTCAGGTGGACACGGCTCAAAACGGGCTCCAGGCCGTGGATGCCGTTCACCAGGCCGCCTACGATGCGGTCCTGATGGATGTTCAGATGCCGCTCATGGACGGGATCGCCGCCACTCGAAAGCTTAGGGAGGCGGAGGCGTTTCGAAGCCTCCCCGTCATCGCCATGACGGCCCGTACGTTTGCGGGGGAAATGAAACGGTGCCTCGAAGCCGGGATGAACGATTATCTGGCAAAGCCCGTCGACCCGGAGATCCTGTTCAAGAAGATATCCAGGTGGACAAAAAGAGAGACCCCTGACCCCAAGGAGGATGCTTTGACTCGCCAAGAAGGGTTTGAAGACCACCCGGCACCGGCCATCGACGTGGAGGAGGCCCTTTCCCGGCTGAGCGGAAAACGGGATCTCATGGACAGGATGTTGCACCTGTTCACCGAATCCTACCGGGACGCCGCGGAAACGGTGGAGAAAAGGCTTGCAGCGGGAGAGGGTCGGCTGGCCGCCGACCTGTGCCACGCTCTCAAGGGGGCTGCGGGGAGCATTTCGGCCAAGGGGGTGCAAACGGCTGCAGGCGACCTGGAAAAGGCCGCCGAGAGGGGCGACCCGGAGGCGGCAAAGCCGCTGATCCAGCATCTGGATCGGGAAATCAAACAGGTCATCCGCTTCATCGAGAAGCAGAATTCGGACGCCTGACGGCGGAAAGATCCTTAAAAAAAAGAAAGGGCCCCGGTTTGAAGAATCAGGGGCCCGGTCTTTTTTCAGACGCGCGCATCCAGGTCCCGATCATGATGCTTCCCACGATCAGAACGCCTCCGGCCAGGGTCCGCAGACCGGGGGTTTCCCCGAGGATTAGGAAGGCGAAGGCCGATCCGTACACCGGCTCCAGCCCGGCGATGATGCTGGCCAGTTGGGTTTTGATAAACTGGAGGCTCCGGATGAACAGGGCATGGGAAAGGGCCGTGCAGAAGATCCCCAAGACTGCAAGGAGGAGCAAGTCCCTTGCCGAGAGGGAAAAGTCGAGAAAAAAGCAAAAGGGGAAAAGAAAGACGGCGGCAACCCCGTTCTGGTAACCGGCGATCACGAGGGGGGAGTAGGCCGCCACATACTTCCGGTTGAGGATCGACAGGAGTGCGAAAGACACCCCGGAAGCCACTCCCCAGGCCGCGCCCTGGGTGATGGAATCGCCCAGATCCAGGGACGGGACGATGCACCAGAGGCCTGCCAGGACCAGGGTCGCGGTGAAAAGGTCCACGCCTCGAAGGGGTTCCCTGAAGAAAATGGGTTCCATGAAGGTGACAAAAACCGGGAAGGTGGAAAAGGTCAGAAGGCCCACCGCCACGGTGGAAACCTGGATGGACCGGAAGAAGGCGATCCAGTGGCCGGCCAGCAGGGCGCCCAGAAACACAAGAACCCCCAGGTCCCTGGCGTTTTGGGGGCGCATCTTTTTTTTCAGGAAAAAGACCGCAAGGGCAAGGACCGAAAAGGCATAGGCGGTCCGCCCGAATACGATGACGGGGGCCGGTGCCGCAACGAGCTTTCCGAAGAGGCCGGCCAGCCCGAAAAGCAGGACCGCAACGTGGATTTCCGGCATCCCTTTTCCCGTTTTCATCCTGCCGCACCCGTTTCTTCCGCCTGCACGGCGGCGCCTTTATCACCGGATCATGAGGAAGGCGTACCGGTTCATGGACTCCTGGTAATCGGTTCTCACCTCGATGGGAAACCCGTATTTCTTGACGGTGGAAAAGACATCCACGGCCATGGACTCGGGTGAAGGCCGGGCCATGCGCGGGATCCGGCATTCGCTCCGACCCCCGGCGCATTCTTCGCACAAACCGCAGCTGTCCATGAAGAGCAAAAAGGCCCTCTCGAAGCCGGCGAGAAAAACCTCCCGCTCCAGCTTGGCCAGACGGGTGTTGACCTTTTTCGACCAGGCATGCCGGTCCTCGGGTTTGTCGACCTTTTTTTCAAACCGGAAAACAGCGGCGAAGCTGTATTCAGAAAAGAACCGCTCGCACTCCGCCACCGAGGGGACGCTGGGAGGGCAGGAGGCATTTTTTCCGTATTCGCCGCAACCGAAGGTGCACTTCATGCGGACCCACTGGGAAACCACGATCTCTTTGGGGTCGATCCATCGCCAGTCCGAAAGGCCGAAGCGTGCGAACAAAGGGGACAGTTTTTCTTGGATCTCTTTTGAAGGCTCCATGTTCTCCTTGAGCTGTGGGAATGAAAAAGGGCAGCTTGGTGTCCCCGCTATAAGCGTTCGAGGCTTCCCATGCAAGGAAAAACCGGGGCTTAACCCGGAAAAGGGCCGGTAGGCGTGCCCGGCGTTTGACACGGGGTTGGGGTTTTCTTATTATCCCTTCCGAGGTGCGTCTGCCGTTTGGGTTCATTTTTCAATCGAGAAAGTTAAAAAACCATGAACTTCGGGGGCTTTTTTTTTCAAGTGCTGGCGATTTTTCTGGCAGGGATATGGGGGCTGGAGGCAGCTGCCGCCTCTGCCCAAGAGGTTTCGGTTGCGGTGATTTCCCTGGAACAGGCTGTGGAGCGGGCGCTGTCACGGCATCCTGAAATCGCGGCCGCATCCCATCACCTCGAAGCCGGGCATGCGGCCGTCGAAACGGCCCGATCTTCTTTATATCCCCAGGTGTATCTGGCTGAAAAATTCAACCACACCAACAACCCCATGTGGGCCTTCGGGACCCGCCTCAACCAGCAGTCCATCACCCGGGAGGACTTCGACCCGGACCGGTTGAACGATCCGGCGGCCGTCAGCAATTTCAACACCTCCCTCGCCTTCACCTGGGAGCTTTTCAACGGGGGGCGGACCCGGACCGGTTTTAAGCAGGCGCTTTGGGAGCAGGAGATCGCCTCCGTTTCCCTGCAGCAGACCCGACAGGAAATCATCGCCCTCACCGCCAGGGCCTACATCGGCCATGTGCTGGCCGTGGAGCACAAGCGTGTCATCGAGCAGGCTCGCGAAACGGCCCGGGCCCACCTGGCCTTCATCCGATCCCGCTATGAAGGCGGCTTCGTCGTCAAGAGCGATCTTCTCAGGGCCCAGGTCCGACAGGCGGAACTGGAGCAGGAGGACCTTGCCGCCGAAAGCCGGGTCAACGTGGCCCGGGCGGCGCTCAACACGGCCATGGGAAGCCTCGACAACCCGCCCCTTCAAACCCCGAATCCCTTCCGGGAGCGCGAAGAGACGGAACATTCCATGGAAGCGTGGATCGCAAAAGCGCTTACCCACCATCCGGATCTTAAACGGCTGGAACTTGTGGAGCAAATCGCCGAAAAGGAAATCGAGAAAGCCAAGGCGCACCACTGGCCAAACCTGTATCTGATGGGTTCCTACGACGTGGATACCCGGGATTTCAGCGATGCGGGAGACAGCTACGCCGTGGGCGCCATGGCACGGTTGGATCTTTACAGCGGCGGAAGGACCCAGGCCGGAATCCTTGCAGGGACAGCCGCCCGGAAACGAGCCGGGGAGCTCAAGAAATCGGCCCGACTGCAGATCAGCCTCAAAACCCGCCAGGCGTATTACGAGGCCCAAAGCGCCCGGAGGCGTATCGCCGTGGCGCAGGGAGCCCTGGAGCAGGCCGAAGAGGGTCTTCGCATCGTGGAAAACCGTTACCGCAACGGGATGCTGACCCTTGTTTCCCTGCTGGATGCGGAAACGGCCCTTCGGGAGGCCCGACTCAATCATTTCAGAGCCCTGCACGACTACACGGCGGCCCGGATCGCCCTGGCGCTTTCCGCCGGAACTCTCGACCGTGAAGGGATACATTAGGGGGAAGCATGAGAAACCGAAAGAAGGTCCTCTTTTTGGCCGCCGCCCTTGCGGCGGGACTGGCTTTTTCAGGCTGCCGGGAGAAGATCGAGCCCGGAAATACCCCCGCCAAGGAGACGCGCGTCATCCGGGCGCCGGTGGCGGTGGTTGAGACCGCAAGCCGCGCCGAGCAGTACGAAGCCATGGCCACGGTGGCCGCCAAGGTCCACGCCGATCTTTCCAGCAAACTCATGGGCGCTGTCCAGGAGGTGCGCGTGGAAGAGGGTGACGCGGTCAAGCAGGGGGACATCCTGGTGGTGATGGATTCCCGGCAGGTCTCGGCCCGATTGGAACAGATGCAGGCCGGACTGGAGGAGGCCCGGCGGGCCGAGGCCTCCGCTGAATCGGCCAGGGATGCGGCCCAGGCTGCGGCCCAGCTGGCCCGGATCACCTACGATCGGTTCCAGCGCCTCCTGAAGGAAGACTCCGCCACCCGGCAGGAGTTCGACGAAGTGGAAGCCCGCCACAGACAGTCCCAGGCTGCCCTTGCCCAGTCCCAGGCCATGCTTGCAGCGGCACAAAACCGGGTGCAGCAGTCCGAAGCCGTCGTAAGGGCCGCCGCTGTGTCCCAGAAGGACGCCCTCATCCGGGCCCCGTACGACGGCAGAATCACCCGGAAACGGGTCCATCCAGGGGATCTCGCCTCCCCCGGGACGCCCCTTCTCGCCCTGGAAAAGACAGGAAGCTTTCGCGCGGAGCTGGTCCTTCCTGAAAAATACATGAGGGAAGTGAAAACGGGTCAACGGGTCTCCGTGGCGGTTCCCGCCCTGGGTGCGTTTCTTTTCGAGGGGGTCATCGCTCAGGTCACCCCCAGTGCCGATGCCAAAAGCCGGTCCTTTCAGGTCAAGGTCGACCTTCCGGAACACGAGAGCCTACGTTCAGGGATGTTCGCCCGGGTCGCGCTTCCTTTGGGGGTTTCGGGAGGGATGGCGATCCCGAAAAAGGCCGTGGTGCCCCAGGGACAGCTTTCCGGGATCTTCGTCATCGATGCCTCAGGCACAGCGCGGTTTCGGCTGGTGAGAACCGGAAAGGAGACGGGGGAATCCATCGAAATCCTCTCGGGTCTTAAAGAGGGGATGCGTTTCGTGGCCGACCCACCCCCCGACCTTGAGGACGGCATGAAAGTGGAGGCCCCATCATGAACCGCCGGATCGGACCCAGCGGGAGAATCGCCGCCTTTTTCATCGACTCCAAATTGACCCCCTTGATCATCATCGCTTCCATCCTCCTGGGAATCGCGGCGGTGGTGGCGCTTCCCAGGGAAGAAGAGCCGCAGATCATCGTTCCCATGATCGATATCTTCGTGAAAATGCCCGGGGCCAGCGCCGAGGAGGTGGAAAAACGCGTCACTTACCCCATGGAGAAACTGCTGTGGGAGATCCCCGGCGTGGAATATGTCTATTCCACTTCGAGTCCGGGCATGTCCATGGCCGTGGTCCGGTTTTATGTGGGACAGGACGAGGAAGAATCCATCGTCCGGCTTCAGTCCAAGCTCATGGCCAATTACGACCGGATTCCCTGGGCCGCCTCGCCCCCCCTCATCAAGCCCAGATACATCGACGACGTTCCCATACTGGCGCTCACCTTCTGGAGCGAGGAAGCCGAGCCTTTCCTTCTGAGGCGCCTTGCAGCGGAGGTGGAAACCGTCATCAAGCGGGAAGACAACGTTTCCACCACCACCCTCATCGGCGGAACGCCTCGCCAGGTCCAGGTCTTCCTGGATCCCGTCCGGCTGGCGGCCAGAGGGCTCTCGGCGGAAGCGGTGGCCATGAGGGTTCAAACCGCCAACCAGGAGTCGGATGCCGGAGAGTATCCTTCGGCCGAGGGGCAGGTTCGGGTCCATATGGGGGCCTTTCTGAAAGATCTTAAGGACGTCAGACGCCTGGTGGTGGGCGTGCATGACGGCAGGCCGATCTACCTGGAGGATGTGGCCGAGGCGGTGGACGGCCCGGGGGAAGTGGACCAGTATGTGTTTTTCGGAACCGGACCGGCGTCCGAAGAAGCCCTGTCCGCATCATCGCCCATGGGGGTTTTTAACGCGGTCACCCTTACCGTGGCCAAGCGCAAGGGGGCCAATGCCATCGAGGTGTCCAGAAGCATCCTTTCCAGGATCGAGGCGCTGAAAGGCAACTTCCTGCCGGACAACATCCACATGACCGTCACGCGCAATTACGGCGAAACGGCCAAGGAAAAGTCCGATGAGCTTTTGTTCCACATGATGATCGCCGTGGTCTCGGTCACCCTCCTGATCTGGATCACCCTGGGGCGACGGGAATCGGGGGTGGTGGCCTTCGCCATCCCCGTGACGCTGGCCCTCACCATGGCCATCTTCTATCTCTACGGGTACACCCTGAACCGGATCACCCTGTTCGCCCTCATTTTTTCCATCGGGATCCTGGTGGACGACGCCATCGTCGTGGTGGAGAATATCGTCCGGCACTACCATCTGGCCGAAAACCAGGGCCGCCCCCGGTTTGCCGTGGCCATCGAAGCCGTGGACGAGGTGGGCAACCCCACCATCCTGGCCACCCTCACGGTGATCGCCGCCATCCTGCCCATGGCCTTCGTGGGGGGACTCATGGGCCCTTACATGCGCCCCATTCCGGTGGGGGCTTCCGCGGCCATGGTCTTTTCACTGCTGGTGGCCTTCATCGTGACCCCCTGGGCTTCCATCCGCCTCATCCGCGGGGAAAATCCCGCTGCAGGCAAAAAGGGCCACGGCCACGCCCCGGAGGACTGGAGCACACGCCTGTACCGGCGGATCATGGAGCCTCTCATCGCCAAGCCCTTATGGCGCTGGAGCTTCTTGATGGGCGTGGTGGGCCTTTTGGTCCTCTGCTGCGCCCTGGTCCTTTTCGGGTGGGTCCGGGTGAAGATGCTCCCCTTCGACAACAAGAGTGAATTCCAGATTGTCATCGACCTGCCTGAAAAGGCCACCCTGGAAGAGACCGCCGCCGCCGCCCTGGAGATGGGTGCCTACCTGAAGACGGTTAACGAGGTGACCGACTACCAGATTCACGTGGGGATCTCCGGGCCCTTCAATTTCAACGGCCTTGTCCGCCATTACTACCTGAGGCGGGGAAGCTCCCTGGCCGATATCCAGGTGAACCTGGCGGAAAAAGGGCACCGGAAGGATCAGAGCCACGACATCGCCAAAAGGATCCGCCCCGCCCTCGAGGCCATCGCTAAAAAGCATCAGGCCCGCGTGAAAGTCGCCGAGGTGCCCCCGGGTCCCCCGGTCCTGTCGACCCTGGTGGCCGAAGTCTACGGTCCGGACTATGCCCGGCAGAGAGAAATCGCGGCAAAGATCAAGGAAATTTTCGAACAAACCCCGGGCGTGGTGGATGTGGACTGGTACCTGGAGGAGGACCGGCCGCAGTATCACCTCCGGGTGGACAAGGAAAAAGCTGCACTGCACGGCATCAGCGCCGCCAGCATCTCCGCCACGGTGGATCTGGCTTTGAGCGGAAGGCAGGTGGGGCTCCTCCACGATACGCGGGAAAAGGAGGATGTCCCCATCCTGCTGCGCCTTCCCCTGGAAAAAAGGGCCGGGATCGAGCGCCTTGAAACCCTGAAGCTGTCCGCGGCCGACGGGACCCTGGTCCCGCTTTCGGCTCTGGTGTCCGCGGTTCCGACTTCCTCGGAGCAAAGCATTTACCACAAGAATCTCATGCCGGTGGTTTACATCGTCGGGGATGTGGCCGGGGTCAAGGAAAGCCCGGTTTACGCCATTCTGGAGATGCGCAAAAAAATCGAGGCCCTTTCCCTGCCCGAAGGGTATGCCATCGAGCAGCGGACGGCAACCCTTCCGGATACCGACCGTCGGTTGGCCATGAAATGGGACGGGGAGTGGCACATCACCTATGAGGTCTTCCGGGATCTGGGGATCAGCTTCGGTGTCGTCTTGGTGCTTATTTTCGTTCTGGTGGTGGGGTGGTTCCAGTCCTTCAGCACGCCCCTGGTGATCATGGCGGCCATTCCCTTTTCCCTCATCGGCATCCTTCCGGGCCACTGGGGGATGGGGGCCTTTTTCACGGCCACTTCCATGATCGGGTTCATCGCGGGGGCCGGCATCGTCGTGCGTAACTCCATCATCCTGGTGGATTTCATCGAACTGCGCCTCAAAGAAGGCATGCCTTTGGCCGAAGCGGTGGTGGATGCGGGCGCAGTGCGGTTCAGGCCCATGATGCTCACGGCGGCGGCCGTAGTGGTGGGGGCCTCCGTGATCCTTTTTGACCCCATCTTCCAGGGACTGGCCATCTCTCTGATGGCCGGCGAAGTGGCTTCCCTGCTTTTTTCCCGCATGACCGTACCCATCCTGTACTTCCTGGACAAGCGGTGGGAGTTCGCCCACGGGCACGCCGTGGTCCGCTCTTCCCAAAAGGCGTAAACGCCCATGGAATGGACCGAGGAAGCCCAAGAGGCTGTTAAAAAAGTCCCGGTTTTCGTCCGGAAAAAAGTGAAGGCCCGCATCGAGAAGGAGGCCTGCGCAGCCGGGAAATCCCGGATCACTTTGACAGAAGTGGAGGCCTCCCGGAAGCGTTTTGCTTCCGGCATGTCCGCCGAGGTCACGGGGTTCCAGGCGGATATCTGTTTCGGACCCTCGGGCTGTCCGAACCGTGCCCAGGAGGGAACCAAACTTCTTACCCGCATCGAGACGCTGTTGAAAGAGGCCGACCTTTTGGCCTTTCTGAAGGCGCATGTGAAAGGGCCCCTCAAATACCACCACGAATTCCGGGTCTCCGTGTCCGAGTGCCCCAATGCCTGCTCCCAGCCGCAGATCAAGGATGTGGGGATCCTTGGGGCCTGCAGGCCTGCCACAACCCATGAAGCGTGCACCCTGTGTCAGGCCTGCGTTTCGGCATGCAAGGAAGGGGCGGTCCGCCTTGACGAAAAACAGGAAAGACCCGAAATCGATTTTTCCCGGTGCCTTGCCTGCGGAAAATGCGTGACGGCTTGCCCTTCCGGGACTCTCGTACAAGGGGAAAAAGGCTTTCGCGTCCAGGTGGCGGGGAAACTGGGAAGACATCCCCGTCTGGCGGTGGAACTGCACGGGATCTATTCCGAAGAAGAAGTGCTTCAAATCGTTGCGGACTGCATTGCCGAGTACAAACAAAAAAGCAAAGAGGGGAAGCGCTTTGCCGACGTCATGGAAGAGGACGACCTGAAGCGCCTGACCCGAAAGTATCGTCGATGAAAATCGGGTCCTTAAACCTGAAAAAAGGGTTGTCGTTTTTTTTCAAGAAGCGTGCCGGCCAGAAGCTTTCGCTGGAAGAAAGCGTGTTCGGAAAAAAATATCACAGCTTCAAGAGTCTCCTGGAGTCCAACAACCGCGCCCTCGAGATCATCGCCGAGCTGGAAGATGTCATCTATCTGGATAAACCTTTCGGCATCGACCGCGTCCGGAGGCAGGTGGAAACGCTGTTGGCCCAGACAGGGGCCCTGGTTGGGGCCCTCAACGCCTTGTCCGGAAACAAATACCGTCTGCTGGAAAAGGTCCTGGGAGGGCTTTCCGAAAAAATCATCGAGGAGCTCAGGACCAAGCGCCGTTTCGAACAGAGCGCCCTGGTCCTGCCCATCGAGCGGATCAGCCTGGAAGATGCCGCCGAAGTGGGAGGAAAGGCGGCCAACCTCGGGGAAATCGCCAACCGCGCCCATCTTCCGGTGCCCCCGGGGTTTGCCGTTACCGCCTTTGCCTACCACCGGTTCATGGAGCAAAACCGCCTGTTCGAAGAGATCGACCGCCGGCTGGAAGATCTGGACATCCAGGATACGGAGGCCCTGGTGGGTGCCTGTCAGGAGATCCGGACCCAGGTCTCGGGCAGCGCACTTCCTTCCGAGTTGGAAACCGCCATCCGGGAAGCCGCGCAAGACCTGCGGGGCAAGCTCTGGGGTCCTTTCAAGATGGCCGTGCGCAGCAGCGCCACCAGTGAAGATACGGAGGCGAGCTTCGCGGGCCAGCATGCCACGGTGCTCAACGTGAGCCTCGACAACCTGGGAGAGGCCTACAAGGAGGTGCTGGCCAGCACGTTCAGCCCCAGGGCCGTGTATTACCGTCGGAGCCGGGGATACCGGGACCAGGATGTCAACATGAGCGTGGCCTGCATCGCCATGATCGATGCCGGCGCCAGCGGGGTCTTGTACACGGTGGATCCCAACGACAGCCGGAATGCCGTGGTTCTCATCAGCGCGGTGTGGGGTCTTGCGGCCGACGCGGTGGAGGGATCTGCGGATTCCGATTTTTTTCAGGTGGACAAGGGCACCCGGAAAATAACCGTCTCCGAAATCGCGAAAAAGGCCACGCGCCTTTCGCTGGCTTCAGGCGACGGTCTCGTGGAGGAGGCTCTTTCGGAAGAAACCCAGGGCAAGGCCTGCCTCCAGGAAGGACAGATCCATCAGCTGGTCGATTCGGCCCTGAAGCTGGAGGGACATTACGGATACGCCCTGGACATCGAGTGGGTGATCGACCGGGACGGACGATTGTTCATTCTGCAGGCGCGTCCCCTGAGGCGCTCCCAGCGTTACGGCACACCCACCGTGGTGAAAAAACCCCACGAGGCGGTGTCTGTTTCTAGAGAAGCGCATCCGGTCATCCTCCAGGGGGGTCAGAGCGCCTGCGACGGATGCGCATCCGGATTCGCCTATGTCATCGAGTCCGACCATACCCTGCATCACATCCCCCAAGGGGCCGTGGTGGTCGCCCGGCAGACCTCTCCCCGGTATGTGCCCCTCATGGGGCGCATCCGTGCTTTCATCACCGATGTGGGAAGCGTCACAGGGCACATGGCCTCCGTGGCGCGCGAGTTTCACATTCCCACCCTGGTGGGAACCGGAATTGCGACGAAGCGGATCGAAACCGGAGAGGAGGTCACCCTGGATGCAGCGGGTCGCATCGTCTACCGGGGCCGCGTGGAGGCGCTTCTCAAGGAAAAACGGGTCATCAACCCCATGAAGGGCAGTCCGGTTTACAAGGCCGTGAGAGCGCTCTTGAAAAGGGTGGCACCGTTGAATTTGACGGACCCTAAAAAAAGCAATTTCTGCCAAGAGGGGTGCCAGACGATCCATGACATCATCCGGTTCGCCCACGAGATGTCCATGCAGGAGATGTTTCGCATCAGTGACGCCCTGTCGCCGGATGAAGCCCTGGCTGTCCCCATCCGGATTTACCTCCCGTTGAGACTTTTCGCCGTGGATCTGGGAAACGGGCTTCGAAAAGGTTTTTCAGGGAAATACGCTCAACTGGAGGATGTGACGTCCGTCCCCTTACGGGCCCTTTTACAGGGGATGAAGCATGAAGAGGTGGACTGGAACCGCGACGTGGGGGTCGACTGGAGAGGATTTACATCCATTCTGGCCGAGTCGATTCTGCGGGATCCTCTCAAGGAGGGCCGGATGGGAGAGCCCGCCTACGCCATCATTGCGGGGCACTATCTCAATTTCAATTCCCGGCTGGGATACCATTTCACAACCATCGACTCCTTCTGCGGGCCCAACGTCAACGACAACTACATCACCTTTTCCTTCAAAGGGGGGGCGGCGGACATGGGGCGCCGGGCCAGGCGCGCCCTGATGATCGGGACCATCCTGAAAAAGCTCGGATTCAGCGTCGAATTGAGAGGGGACATGGTCCGGGGAGAAATAAAGAAATACCGGGACGCATTCTTGTCCGAGAAGCTGGATATGCTCGGCCGCCTGTTGGGATGCGTCCGCCTGCTGGACATGGTCCTTTCGGAAGACCACCAGGTTCAATGGTACGTAAATCAATTCATGGCGGGAAACTACGCTTTTTCCTACGAACCGCCGGCTGCGGCACCGGATTGAACCCGGTGAAAAGCCCGAACGGACGTTGCCAGATCCCATGGCTTCCGCCCGACTCTGAGCCGCCTTTGGGCGGCGGCCGCATTCAGGCCGCTTTTTCGTGCCTGAGGATTTCCCCCCGGGTGCTGACGACCACCTTTTCCATGGGGATGCGTATTCCCGCTTCTTCCATCCCTTTTTTCACGATCGCCGGAAGGGCGCTGCAGCAGGGCACTTCCATGACTACGGTGGTGACGCTCCGGAGTCCGGCGACCCGGAAGATCTCGGCGAACCGCTCGATGTAGTCGGCGACGTCATCGAACTTGGGACATCCGATCATCACGGACCTTCCCTTGAGAAATTCCTTGTGAAGGGAGGGGAAGGCCACAGGGACGCAATCGGCGGCCACCAGCAGGTGCGCCCCCTTGAGAAAAGGGGCTGTGGGCGGCACCAGCCGGATTTGAATCGGCCAGTGGGTGAGTTCCGACGACACCCGCGTCTCCAGTGCGGCGGGAAGGTTCGCCTGGACGCAGGCATCGGCTGCGGCAAATTCCCGGACGGCGGCGGACGGGCATCCTTTCAAATGGGAGGGTGTCGTTTGGGCTTTTTTTGTCAGATGCGCTTCCACGGCGTGCTCGTCGAACTCTTCGGCCGGACGCTCGACGATACGCAGCGCCCCTTGGGGGCATTCTCCCAGGCAGGCCCCCAGGCCGTCGCACAGGTTTTCGGAAATCACACGCGCTTTTCCGTCGATCACCTCCAGGGATCCCTCTGCGCAGGAGGGAACGCACTGGCCGCAGCCGTCGCAAAGTTCTTCGTCGATGTGGATGATCTTTCTCGTGACTTTCATGAATTCACCTTTCGTTTTTCTCGGGCAGCGCCTCCATTGCAGAAAGGGCCGATTTTCGATGCCCCGCCGGGATGTCGGATGCCGCCTGAAGGAGCCTCCGCGGCGTCTAAGTGGAGTCGACTCCCGCGCCTGAAAGAATTTCACCCCAAAAGGACCGCTTCGGCGGTCTGCTTTCCGCTTTCGGTCAGCATGGTTTTGGCGATTTGCTTTTTCAGCCGATCTCTTTCCCGGGGTGCCCCCTTTTGTGCTTCCTCGAGATTGGCGATCTGGTCGGCATCATAGACCACCTTGAAATTGGAAGTCTCGTCGTTTCGGGGGTGGTGATGATGCCCGATGATGTCGCAGACCTCCTGAATGACGGGCGCCTTGGCCTTGAGCTTTTCGAGAATGGCGCGGGCGATGGGGGGCCCTTCCTTTTCCTGGTATTCGGGCGCCGCGCTGCCGTATTTACGCTCCGACTCGGGGATTCCGATGTCGTGCAGGTAAGCCGCACAAAGGATCACCGCCAGGTTGCCGCCTTCTTGCTTCCCGATTTGCTCCGCGTACCGGGCCACGCGGGTGGCATGCCCGATCCGCTTGAAATCACTTTTGAGATAGCGCTTGAGTTCCACCGCCACGCGGTCCTTGAGAAGGTCTTCCTTCTGGGCCAGCAGTTCCTCCGGGAGGGATCCGATGCATTGCTCGGCGTGTTCGCAATACGATGCACAGCCGAAATCAAGATTGGGATTCACGAACCGATGGCCGCATCCATCGCACTTCCGGGTGGTGTCGTCCTTGAAGAACTCCACTTTCTTATTGCACTTGGGGCATTTCACTTCGAAGATGGCCCCCGGTTTCCAGTACCGGCTGTCCTGACCCGGGCATTTCATCAAAGCACCTCCTTTTCGGTGTGGACTTTCTCCTTTTCTATCGGCGCAAAGGCCCGGCCGCCTTGACTTAGGTCAAGGGCGCGTGGTAATTTTTCAAAAAAAGGAGAATCCATGACCCTTCCTGCCGATGCCCTGGCGAAGGCCCCGCTTTTTGGAGGGCTTCCCGACAATCAAATGCGGGAGATCCGGCGCATCGCCGTATCCCGGCTGGCGAAAAAGGGGGAGATCCTCTTTTCCCAAGGGGATGCCGGAAACGGGTTTTACATCGTCGCGGAGGGCGTGGTCAAAATCTTCAGGGTTTCCCCGGAGGGGAAGGAGCAGATCCTTCACATTCTGAGCGACGGAGAGCCTTTCGGAGAAGTGGCGGCCTTCACGGGCCAGCCGTTTCCGGCCCACGCCGAGGCCCTGACCGATTCCAAGCTCTTGTTTTTTCCGAAGGCCGCATTCGTCGGGCTCGTGGAGCGTCTTCCCTCCCTTTCCTTGAACATGATCGCCCTCTTGTGCGTTCGGCTGCACCAGTTCGCGGCCCAGGTGGAAAGCCTGGCCCTGAAGGCGGTTCCCTCCCGGCTGGCGGCCTATCTCGTCTACCTTGCAGAGGAACAGGGAAACGAGGAGCGGGTCCTGCTGAAAATCTCCAAAGGGCAGCTCGCCAGTCTGCTGGGAACCATACCCGAAACGCTTTCCCGGGTCCTTGCCCGCTTGAGCGAACAGGGCCTCATCTCGGTGGACGGGAAATCCATCGCCCTGACGGACAGAGAAGCACTCAGGGCCCTTGCGGAGCAGTGACAGTAAAGACGTTTATCTTTCGGTTCTGAGGAGCTGGCGGCTGAGCGCCTCGATGTGCCCCATCTCCTCTTTGATGATGGCGTCTATCCTTGCCTTCCCTTGCGCTTCCGGAACCAGATCCCGCATCCCCAGGTAAAAGACGATGGAATCCTTTTCGGCGCCGATGGCCGCTGTGTAGATTTCTTTCAAAGTGGAAGGGTCCATCTTCTTTTCGAAAAAGACCCGGGTGTCCGCCAGCGCGCGCAGATAGGCGGCGGCCTCCCCCTTTGGATCAAAGACAGTGGGCGTCTTTTCCTTTTCGGTGAGTTCCGCCATCATCTTTGAAAAAGCCTTTTCGTGCCCCTCTTCCATGTTGGAAAGCTCCAATAGGAGCTGTTTGGCCTCGGTGTCGGCGGTTTTTTGGGAGGCGCTCTTGTAAAAGGCCGCTCCGTTTCTCTCGAGCTGGAGGGCCGTTTCGAAGACATCCTTGGCATTGAAATCGTACATCATCGTGCATCCTTTCCGTTGAGCTTGAATGGGAAAACAGGTCTTCTTCTTTGACTTAAAACTATAGGGCCGAAACCTGTTTTTGTAAAGCACGGGGCTTTCGGCGCATCGGCGAATCCCGGATCGAGTCCTGGACAGGCGAGGGCTCAGCATTTTCAAATAGTTCCGGATGCCTTCTCATCGAAGTGCGGGGCAGGCTTATCCCGTCCGGCTTGACGGAAAAAGTCGTTTTTCAAAGGCTTCACAAGGGTGGCAAGGGTATCTGGACATCGCCGGAATCCCTTACGGGTGGGCTCGCGGCTGGGCTTTGACCGTGCCTTTCAAAATCTGAGCCAAATAGTATGATTTAACTTGACAGCAATAACGCCCCGCTTTATTCTGATTTGTAAACACAGGAACATGAGGCCATGAAAAAAGCGATCTCCGCGGGAAGTGCAATCCTCGTCTTCATCTGGGTCTTCACGGGCACCGTCTCCGCGCTGTCGGCATGCAAAGGAAGCTGTCAAATGCAGTGCTGCGGTTCTCGAGGATCTTCGGGAAAGGCTTTTTCTCTTGTCGCCCCACCCCATTCCTGCTGCGTGCCCAATGAAGCGTCCTGCCGCGTGGAAGGAACGGATTCGCTTCAAACCTCCTGGATCCTTCAATCCCCACGGCAGGCGGACCCTTTCGAAAAGGATCTTTTTCAAGAGGCGGCTCTGCTTCACCTCAGCAAAGGGAACCAAGGGTGTCCCTCTGCAGAACACCGGCTGCCGAGATCCCGTGCGGCACCGGTTCCCCTTTATCTTACCACACTTTCTCTTCTGATCTGATCCAACCTTTCCTCAGCGTCAGCCGGAGCATCGGGCTTTTGCCGCCAGTGGACGAAAACCCGAGGGGCAGGCGCCGGATTCCGTGCCGGTCTCGAAACCGGACCCTTGGGTCCCGAAATACGATTGGAAAGGAAAAAATCATGAAAGCCAAGGCAAAAACACGATGGGAACGCCGGGAAGAAAAGAAAGCCCGGGTCCTTGAAAAGAAGCAAAACAAAACCCCGTACATCCTGGCAGGTGTCACCCTTGTCCTTTTGGCCTCAGCCGCCTTTTTCTGGGTCAACGTCGTCCAGGCGCCCCCCGCGGGAAGTGCGCAGCCCGGAGGGACGGAAAACGCGGCCACTCAAATCTCTTATTCCCTGGATCTCTTCGAAGACGGCGTGGCGCGTCATTTCCATTATCAGGACCAGGAGAGGATCATCCGGTATTTCATCTTGAAAAGCGCCGACGGCGTCATCCGTGCGGCATTTGATGCGTGCGACGTGTGCTGGCCCGCGAACAAGGGGTATTTTCAGGACGGGGATTTCATGGTCTGCCGCAATTGCGGCCGGCGGTTTGCTTCGGTTCGGGTGAACGAGGTCAAAGGCGGATGCAACCCGGCGCCCCTGCGCAGGACGGTGGAAAACAACCGCGTCATCCTCCAGGTCCAAGATATCCTGGAAGGCAATTCCTATTTCACGTTTTCCTGAAGGAGCCGTCATGACACTGAGAGCCATCGCCATTCGCAATCTGATACGTCGTAAAGGAAAAGCCGCCTTCATCCTCGCGGGGCTGTTGATCGGGGTTTCCACCGTGGTGGCCATCGTCAGTTTCGTGGAGACCATGGCACATGACATCAATCACAAGTTGGAAAAATACGGGGCCAATATCCTTGTCGTCCCTCGGTCGGAAAGCCTCCCGCTGACTTACGGCGGCCTTTCCCTGGGCGGCGTTGCCTTCGACATGAAAGAGATGCAGGAGGCCGACTTGTCCCGGATCGGCGCCATCAAGAACGCCGCCAATGTCGCGGCGGTGGGACCCATGGTTTTGGGTGTCGTCCACCTGAAGGATCGAAGCATTCTGCTGGCAGGGGTCGATTTTTCCTCCCAGAAGATCCTGAAACCGTGGTGGAGGGTGGACGGGTCTCTTCCGGCTGAAAACGCCCTGCTCTTGGGCGCCGAGGTCGCGCGGGTTTTTCACCTAGGACCGGGGGACACCCTTGCCATCGGCGCCTCAGAGATCCCCGTGGCCGGAGTCCTCCAGCCTACTGGTTCCCAGGACGACCATCTCCTCTTCTCGACGCTGGCCACGGCCCAGCGCCTTCTGGAAAAACCCGGCAGGGTCACCCTGGCAGAGGTGGCGGCCTTGTGCCAGGCCTGTCCCATCGAGGAGATGGTGAAGCAGATCTCCGAGGCCCTTCCCGGCGCAAAGGTCATGGCCATCCAGCAGGTGGTCAAGGGGAGGATGGAAACCCTGGATCAGTTCCGCCGGTTCTCCTACGCGGTGTCCGCCGTTATCCTGCTCATCGGAAGCCTGGTGGTCATGGTCACGCTCATGGGGAGCGTCCGGGAGCGTACCGAGGAAATCGGCGTTTTTCGGGCCGTGGGTTTCCGGAAGAGCCACATCATGCGCATCGTCTACATGGAAGCCGGGATGCTCTCCGGGGCTGCCGGGATTCTCGGGTATCTTCTGGGGATCGGCGCTTCCTATGCCGCGATCCGGATTTTCGTGGAAAACGGGCCCGCCGGTCTGCACTTGAACGGGCACCTGGCGGGGCTGGCTATCGTGATGGCGGTCCTGTTGGGCCTTTCTTCCAGCACCTACCCGGCGCTGGTAGCGTCCCGGATGGATCCCAACGACGCGCTCCGGGCCATCTGAGTGAACCGGAGTGCAATCTTGTTAACTGTTTCGAAAGAGTGCCGTCATGCCGGACTTGATTCGGCATCCAGAAAGCCGCTGGATTCCGGCTTTTGCCGGAATGAAAATGTAAGGACTATTATGGGAAGATTAAAAGCTCAAAGAGTTTGGGAGAAAAGATGAAGCAAATCCTTGCAAAGGATCTGACTAAAAAGTTTGGAAACGGAGAGGCAGGTGTCGACGCCATTCGGGGCATGAGTTTCGAAGTCGACGCCGGGGCATTCGTGGCCATCATGGGCGAATCCGGGTCCGGCAAATCCACTTTGCTTTCCATCATGGGAGCCATGAACGCGCCGAGCTCCGGTGGTTTCTGGGTGGACGACATCGACGTCTATGCGCTGGACAACGAGCAACGGGCCGATTTCAGGAGGGAATTTTTGGGGTTCATTTTCCAGGGTTTCCATCTGATTCCGTACCTTACCGTTGTAGAGAACGTGATGCTGCCCCTGGCCGCCGTCCGGATGGGTGCCGGGGAGAAGGAGGATCTGGCCATGGAAGCCCTGGCGAGCGTTGGGCTTTCCGGGAAAGAAAAGCGCCTTCCCGGCGAGATTTCCGGGGGGGAGAAAGAGCGAGTGGCCATCGCCCGGGCCATTGTCAACGACCCGCCCATTCTCCTTGCCGACGAACCCACCGGGAGTCTGGATACCAAGACCACCCGGGAGATCATGACCCTGCTCCAGGGGCTCAATGCCGAGGGGACCACCCTCGTCATGGTCACCCACAGCCCGGACTGCGCCCGCTACGCCGGAAGGGTCTGGCACATCTCAGACGGACGGCTGACGGAAGGGTGAGCCGCGCTTGCGCTTGACATGCCGGGAGCCTTTCTCTATATTCACGGGGCTTTTGAGGGGGAAACAAGGGGGCACGCTTGGCGTCTGACCCCCCACCCCCTTTTTTCGGGTGTCGACACATGCGCATGCGCTTTTCATGACTCAAAACACCAAGCCGCCGTCATCTTCCATTCTGCTCCTGGTTGCCGGGGCCAAAGGGGCCGTGGGGTCCACCCTTGCCGCCGCCGTGGCGGAAGGGCATGAGGATCCCGATGCCGTCACCCGGTTTATGACAAGCCGGAATCGGTTTCCAACCGGCTTCCCGCCCCTGACCTTCGAGATGGCGGGATGGGACACCTGCTCTGACCCGTATACCGAGGTCTGGGAGAAAAACGGCGTGCTCCCGGAGCCGGTCCGGAGGCGATGTCGAAAACCCGCCGGATCAATTCCGGTGCGAAAGGCGCCGGATCCGGCCAAACGGACCAAGCATCAAATCCTAAAGATTCAAAAAGACATCAGGATCTTTTTGGATCTTTTTCCCGGGGCCCATCCCGTGTTTATCGATTTGCTTCCGGCCTCCCATCCCCGGGAGATGCCGGGGGGCCCGGGGTCGAGCGCCGTACCCCCGGAAGATCTGCAAATTTTTCCGGATTCGGCCTATGCGCTGGCCGCGGTGGATGCCGGGATCCCCGTGGTCAATTTCACGCCCAACGCCTTCGAGTCTCCCCGGCTGCTTTCGATGGCCCGGCGAAACGGCGTCCCGATGGCCGGGCGGGACGGCAAGACCGGGCAGACCTTTCTCAAGGTGGTGCTGGCCTCCGCGCTCAAGGCCCGCGCATTTTCCGTCAACGGCTGGTACAGCCTGAACCTTCTGGGAAACGCTGACGGGAAAAACCTCATGATCCCGGAAAACGCTTCCGGGAAACTCGCCAACAAGACCGCCGTCCTTGACGCTGTCTTAGGGCTGCCCCGGGAAGGGGAGGACCGCAAAGCTTTCCACAAAGTCCGCATCGACTACTACCCTCCCCGCGGGGATGCCAAGGAGGCATGGGATCTCATTGATTTTTCTGGACTTTTCGGATTGTCCATGAGCCTCCGTGTGAACCTCCACGGGAGGGATTCCATCCTGGCAGCACCCCTGGTCCTCGATCTCGGAAGATGGATGGTGGCGCTCCAGTCGGCCGGACGTGCCGGGACGGTTCCGGAGCTGGGCTTTTTCTTCAAGACACCGGTGGCAGGCGTTGCTCCGTCCACCTTCCAGAAGCAGCTGGCAGCCCTGGATGTCCTGGAAAAAGCGTGTATCCGGGGCATGGCCCGACGCGGGAATGTTTCCGCATGATCTTCGGCTACAGCACCAACGCCTTCGTCCGGTTTTCCCTTTCCGAGGCTGTCTCGAAGGTTGCCCGACTCGGCTTCAAGGGTGTGGAGATCATGGCGGATCGTCCCCACCTGTATCCCCCCGACTATGACGCCGAAGCCTTGTCGGCTCTCAAAGCCCTCATCGAAAAATGCGGTCTGGCCGTGACCAACCTCAACAGCTTCACCCTTTTCGCGGTGGGGGACACCTACCTCCCCTCCTGGATCGAACCGGAGAAGACGCGCCGGGACATCCGCATCCGCCACACCCTCGAATGTCTGAACACGGCTTCGGCCATCGGGTGCAAGACCATCTCCATCCCGCCCGGCGGCCCCTTGAACGCCCTTTCGAGGGCCGAAGCCATGTCCCTGTTTTACAAAGGGCTGGAAGCAGTGATTCCTTCGGCCGAAAGGCTCGGCGTGCGTATCCTCGTGGAGCCCGAGCCGGACCTCTTGATCGAGAACACCCGGCAATTCAAGGCGCTCATGGGCGGGATCCGGTCCAAAGCGGTGGGGATCAACTTCGACATCGGCCACTTCTTCTGCGCAGGAGAAGCACCCGAGGCGGCCTTCGAAGAGCTCTTCGATCACGTGGGACATGTTCACTTGGAAGACATCGCCGAAAGCCGCGTCCACCGCCATCTCATTCCGGGGCATGGCGCCATCGATTTTTCCACCGTTTTGAAGACGATGGTCCGCCTGGACTACCGGGGTGCTGTCAGTCTGGAGCTTTACCCCTATACCGAGGCCCCGGAAGAAGCAGGAAAAGAGAGCCTTTCCCATCTGAAGCCGGTATTCGAGGCCGCGGGCATCGCGCTTTCCTGAACCCTTTCCGGTTCAAACGACGGATTGCGCCTGCGGGGCCGAAAAGTATGGAAGGATCTTTTGGTGGATTTCCTCGGGGAAAGCCATGCAGAGGGTTTCGTTGAACAGGCTTCTTAAGGCTGCGGCATCGGGCGTTCCCAGGGCCTGGTTGAAATAGGTCCGGGGAGAGAAGAGAAGGTGAAACCGAGAGAAAGCATCCCCGGGTGCGCCCGTGAAGAAATTCATGTTGAAGCTGTAGATGCCGAGGGCGTCATAGGCCTTCATGAGGCGCGTCAGGCCCCGGGCCAGGTGGCGCAGATCCTCGTCGGTGAGATCCAGCGTGCAGGGAACCCCGTGGACCACCGCCTGCACGTCCCCTGCCACCCCCATGGGGGCGAAGGCCGTCATCCAGGAGGTCCGGCCGATCCTTCCCAGAAAGCGCTGTCCCGCAGTTTCCTCGTGCCGGACCAGGTCTTCCCAAAAGCAGGAGCCTGTGTCCTTCTGGTAGGCCCTTGCGGCCTCCAATTCCTGTCGCAGGAGGTTGGGGGCCGAGGAGGTCGAAAAGACCTGGAGGTGGGGATGGATGATGGAGCTGCCGGCCGGAGGCATGTAGTTCCAATTGGCGATGGGATACACGGATTCGGGATGACCGAGTGCGTGGATCCGTCGGAAATAGGCCATGACCAGGATAAACCCCTTGTAGAGGGTTTCTTCAGGGATTTCGGCCATGGGGATGAAGTGGCGGCCGCCCAGCGTGGCCACCGCCCCCAGCTGATCGTAAGGCGCCAGGTTCGGAAAAAGGACCAGGTCCTCCAGGGTCATGCGCCCCTCCTCGATCAAGTCCTTCGGGAAACAGGGCGTGACGTTCATCACGGTCTCCGGGCAGAATGGGCACTTTCCCCGGGTGGCGTCTGCCAAAGATTCCAGGTCCGGCTTGGCCCATTTCAGGTCCATGAAGTGGCAGATGCGGGAGGTTCTTCCGGTGAGGGGATCTTTCCGGATCTCCACAGGAAGGGTCCTCGGTGCCATCCCCTTGGACGGGTTCAAAAGAAGCGTGTCTTTTCGATGCGCCTCAAACTTCATGGGATTTTTCCCCGGCCTGTCTTTGGTCCGATGCCCGCCCTGGGTCGCCGTATTCCTGCCGGGCGAGCTGCGCCAGTTTGAATTTTTGGATTTTCCCGCTTCCTGTCATGGGAAAGGTGGTGACGAACTTGAAGAAACGGGGACGGTGACTGGGGTCCACCCGCTTTCGGACATGTTCGGCCACCGCATCCAGGGAAAGCGCGGCGCCTTCTTTGATGCCGGATCCAGGCGGCGACTTCCTGGCCCGAGCCGGTGGCGGTGAATCCGAAGACCTGGGCTTCGGACACCTCGGGGATCTCGTAGAGAATCTCCTCGATTTCCACCGGATAGATTTCAACCTCGTCCCGGGTGATGACGTCCTTGAGCCTTCCCGTGATTTTCACGTATCCCTGTTCGTCCATTTCCCCCAGATCGCCCGTGTGAAACCACCCCTCCGGGTCGATGGCTGCTGCGGTGGCCGCGGGCATGTTGTAATATCCGCGCATGAGGTACCCGCGGGTGCACAGCTCTCCCTGGTTGCCGGGTCCGACGGGTTGGCCTGTTTTTGGATCGACGATGCGGACCTCGCAGCACTCCAGGGGCGTCCCGATGGTGGCAACCCGCCGTTCGATGGGATCCTGCGGTCGGGTCATGGTGATCCAGGACGCCGTCTCCGTGATCCCGTAGGCCACGGTGATGTCCGACACGCCGACATCCTTTACCAGACGCCGCATCAGCTCCATGGGGCATGGTGCGCCCCCGATGATGCCTTTGGTGACGAAAGCCCACTGCTCCCTGCTGAAGGACGGATGTTCCAGGAGGGCGATCATCATGGAAGGGGAGCCATAAACGGCGGTGCAACGTTCCGCGGAAAGGGTTTTCAGAATTTTTTCCGGCTCGAAGCGGACACAGGGGGCCACCAGGGTGGCTCCTTTAAGGAGGCCGGCCAGGGCGATACAGGTATTGCCGAACATGTGAAACAGGGGAAGAAAAGGCAAAGCCGGTCCTTGGAAGCAATCCCCTGTCGTGCGGTGGAGACCAGCGATTTGTTGACCAAGCCCAAATGATCCAGCACCACGCCCTTGGGCTTTCCCGTGGTGCCCGAGGTATACATGATGGCCACCGGGTCCTCCGGCCGGACCGAGGCCGACCGTGCGGCGAGTGCGCCCTCCGTGACGCCGTCTCCCATTTCCATGAGTCGCTTCCACGCCAGATGTCCGGGATCGGCAGAATGACCCATGGCAACCACCCGGTGCAGGCTTGGAAGTTTCTCCGGGGTTTCAAAAGCCTCTGCGGCCGGGCCGGAATCCAGGATCAGGCATTTGCTTTCGGATTGGGAAAGGATGTAGTCAAGCTCCTCTTTCGTGGAATCCGGATTGACGGGGACCAGGACAGCACCGGCATACAAGGTCCCGAGGAAGGCGACCATCCACTCCGGAATGTTCGCCGCCTTGAGGGCCACCCGGTCTCCCTTATCGATGCCCACCTGCAGCAGGCCCCGGGCAAAGCGCTGGACTTCCTGCCACAACCGTGCGTAGGTGTAACGGACGCCGGCTTGGGTGTGGACCCAGGCCTCCCGCCTTCCCCTTTGTTGCGCTTCGGTTTCCAGGATTCTGCCGATACTTTCCCGAACCATCTTCTCTCCCCGCTGCGGATTTAAACTGCGCTATTTGCAAGGTTTAAAATGAAACCGGCCATTGGGAGGAAGATAAAGGAAAGCGGTTGTTAAGTCCAGGCCAAAGTCAAAGTCGAAGGCGGACCTTGTGGGGTCCCGGGAAAAGGCTCAGGGACGCCGATATCGCCTTGACAGGGGGAAGGCGGTCTCATATAGATAAACGATCGAAGAGATCGGGAACCCTGAAAAGGACTTGGCGGGCATTGAACGAGACACCTGTTATCCGAGTCGAAGATCTCTATCTCTCCTTCGGGGGGATCCAGGCGCTTAGCGGAGTCACCACCCGGCTCATGGAAGGGGAAATCTTCGCCATCATCGGGCCCAACGGGGCCGGCAAGACCTGCCTGCTCAACTGCATCAGCCGCTTCTACACCCCTCAGGAAGGTCGAGATCCTCTACAAGGGCCGAGACATCACCCGGCTGCCGACCCACTCGATCGCCAAGCTCGGCATCGCCCGCACCTTTCAGAACATCGAGCTGTTCAAGGGCATGACCGTCCTGGACAACATCAAGCTGGGCCGGCACGCCTTTCTCAAGTCGGGCATCTTCTCCGACATGCTTTACTTCGGCCGGACCCGGCGCGAGGAACTCACCCTGCGCCGGGAAATCGAAGAAACAGATCATCGATCTGCTGGAGATCGAGTCGATCCGGAAGAAGGTCGTGGGCACCCTGCCGTACGGGCTTCAGAAACGGGTCGAGCTGGCCCGGGCGCTGGCCATGAAGCCGCAAGGTGCTGCTGCTGGACGAACCCATGGCCGGCATGAACCTCGAGGAGACCGAGGACATGGCGCGCTTCATCCTCAACGTCAACCGCATGTGGGAGGTCAGCATCATCCTGGTCGAACACGACATGGGGGTGGTCATGGACATTTCGGACCGGGTCTGCGTGCTGGAGTTCGGCCAGAAGATCGCCGAAGGCATCCCCGGGGAGATCCAGGAAAACCCGCAGGTGATCCAGGCCTATCTGGGGGAGGACGAAACCATGGCCTATTCGCGGCTGTGAAGGATGGACGGCATAGGTTGAAGCCGGCGCAGAGCGTGACGACTTCCGGAAACACTCCCAGACCCTGCCCGGGCTCTCTGGTCCGAAATGCCCGGCGCTTCGGCGATGGCGGGTCGCCCTGCGCGAAAAGGAATTCGGCATCTGGCAGTCCGTCACCTGGCGGCAGTACCTGGAACACGTGCGGGATCTTTCCCTGGGGCTTGATCGCCCTCGGGCTTAAACCCGGGGACACCCTGGGCATCATCGGCGACAACCGCCCCGAGTGGATCTACGCCGAACTGGCCGCCCAGGCGGCCGGTGCCGTTCCCTTCGGCATCTTCCAGGACTCGATCCTCAGCGAGGTGGCCTACATCATCGACCACTCCGAAGCCGCCATGATCGTGGCCGAGGACCAGGAGCAGGTGGACAAGATCCTGGAGCTCAAGGAGCAGCTTCCGCGCCTGAAAAAGATCATCTACACCGACCCCAAGGGGCTTGTGGGACTACGACGATCGAGCTGCTGATCAGTTTGACGCCGAGGTCGAACGCCTGGGTCGGGAGCTGCACCGCGAGAAGCCCGGACGCTTCGATAGCGAACATCCGGCGCATCCGCGAAGACGATCTGGCCATCATCTGCTACACGTCCGGGACCACCGGGCAGCCCAAGGGCACCCTCCTGACCCACGACAACATCCTGAGCATGGTGGCCTCCCTGAACGAGGTGGATCCCAAGACGCCCGGCGACCAGTTCCTCTCCTTCATTCCGCTGCCCTGGATCGTGGAGCAGACCATGAGCGTGTTTTCGGCGCTCTACTCCGGGCTACACGGTCAATTTCCCGGAAGAACCGGAGACGGCCATGGCCGATCTCTACGAAATCGCGCCCAGCCTGGTGGTGGCCTCCCCCCGCATGTGGGAGGGGATCTCGCGTCAGGTCATGGTCAAGCACCTGGACGCCTCCTTTTTCAAACGGCTGGTGTCTACGATTTCTGTCTGCCGATCGGCTATCGCTGGGCGGATTTCAAGTTCGACGAAAAAGGCCCCCCCTGGGCTGGAAGATCCTCTACTGGCTGGCCTATGCCGCCATGTTCCGGGCCCTGCGGGACCGCTTGGGGTTTTCCCGGGTCCGCTCGGCCATGACCGGCGGCGCGGCCCTGGGACCGGATGTGTTCCGTTTCTTCCATGCCCTGGGCGTCAATCTGAAGCAGATCTACGGCCAGACCGAGGTGGCCGGATATTCCACCATCCACCGCGACGGGGACATCAATTTCGACTCGGTCGGCATCCCGGTGCCCGGCCGCCGAAATCTCCATTTTCGCAGCCGGACGCCGAAGGGGTGGGGGAGGTCATCTCGCGCGGCCCGGGTCTGTTTCAGGGATATCTCAAAAACGAGGAGGCCACCCGGGAGACCATCGTCGACGGATGGCTGCACTCCGGGGATGCGGGCTATTTCACGCGACGACGGCCACCTGGTGATCATCGACCGGGTCAAGGACCTGATGCATCTGAACGAGCGGGGCCCGGTTCTCGCCCATGTTCATCGAGAACAAGCTCAAGTTCTGCCCCTACATTGTCGAGGCCGTGGTTCTCGGGCATGAGCGGGACTATGTCACCGCCATGATCTGCATCGACTACAAGCACGTGGGCAAATGGGCCGAAGAGCACCGCATCAACTACACCACCTACTCGGACCTGGCCGCGAAGCCGGAAGTCATACGATCTGATCGAGCGGGAGGTGGCTGCGGGTCAACGCCACGCTTGCCGGAAAAGGCCCGGATTCGCAAATTCCTGCTGCTCTACAAGGAGCTGGATCCGGACGACGAGGAGCTGACCCGCACCAAAAAGATCCGCCGCGGGTTCATCAACCAGAAGTATGCGAAGGAGATTGAGGCCCTTTACGGCGATCGCGGACACGTTGCCCATCGAGACCGTGATCCGCTACCAGGACGGCAAGACGGCCACACTGCGGACCGACCTCGATCATCCGCGCACCATGAAACCGGACGAGCCTACGAACAGACCGCTGCGAAGAAGAAACGCTTCTGCGGCAGCGGCTCAAAGGGAGGGATGTAGATGCAGAGCGAACTCCTCATTTTCATGCAGTTTTTCATCACCGGGCTCTCCATGGGCTCGATCTACGCCCTGGTGGCGCTGGGTTTCGTGCTGATCTACAAGTCCACCTCCATCCTGAACCTGGCCCAGGGCGAATTTCTCATGGTGGGGGCCTACATCTGCCTTTCGCTGACCCTGGACTTCGGGCTCAATTTCTTCGCCTCCTTCGCCCTGACCCTGGTCTTTTCGGTGATCCTGGGCTGGTGGTGGAGCGGCTGGTGCTGCGGCCGCTGATCGGTGAGCCGATCATCTCCGATCATCATGGTGACCCTGGGTCTGACCTACGTCCTGAGGGGGGTCGGTCATCATGCTCTGGGGCAACGACATCCGCCAGTTCAATATCTTTCCCGCAGGACCCATCGACCTGTGGGGGGTGAAGATCACCCACCTCTATCTCTGGAGCATGGGGATTTCGCTCGTGCTGCTGACCTTTTTCGCCGTCTTCTTCAAATACGCCCGCACCGGGATCTTCATGCGGGCCGTGGCCGACCACCAGACCGCCGCCCAGAGCATGGGGATCTCGGTCAAGCGCGTGTTCGCCATCAGCTGGTGCATCGCGGCGGTGGTCTCGGCCATCGGCGGCATCCTGATCGGCAACATCGGCGGTGTCGGGGTGGAGCTCAGCCACATCGGGCTCAAGGTGCTGCCGGCGGTCATCTTCGGCGGGCTGGACAGCATCCTGGGGGCGATCATCGGCGGGCTGGTGGTCGGGGTGCTGGAGTTTCTCTCCGCCGGGTACCTGGACCCCTACATCCCGGCCATCAACGAAGTCTTTCCGTTCATCGTGCTGGTGGTGGTGCTGATGATCAAGCCCTATGGGCTGTTCGGCACCGAGGAGATCGAGAGGGTGTAGCAGGAGACAAGGTCAGGGTTCAGGGGTCAGGGTTCAAGGAAGGTTCAAGGTTCAAAGCGTAAACAGCATTCGAGGGTCGAGGCAAAGGCCCGGGAGCTTCGAACATGCCATAAGGTGAGTCCATGCCTGCTGGGCTGTTTCACGAAAACTACCGATCCGACGAACACATCTTCCAGACCTGGTTCGTCCGGGCCTGGCTGGTCGCCTTTCTGGCCGCCTGCGTCGCGGTGCCGTTCGTCGCCTCCAAGTACATGATCTCCATCCTGACCGAGGTGGGCATCGCCGTCATCGCCTGCCACGGGCTGAATCTGCTGACCGGCTTCACCGGGCAGATCTCGCTCGGGCATGCCGCGTTCATGGGGGTGGGGGCCTATACCTGTTCGATCCTTGTCGGCCAGGCCGGGGTGCCCTTTATCCTTGCCCTGCCCTGGCCGGCCTGGTCATGGCGGCCCTGGTGGGCATGGTGTTCGGGATCCCCTCCCTGAGACTGCGGGGGCTCTATCTGGCCATCGCCACCATCGCCGCCCAGTTCATCATCGAGTTCACCATCCGCCGCTGGGACAAGCTGACCGGCGGGGTCGAGGGCATGTACGTGGACCCGGGGACCCTGGGTCCGCTTGCACTTCGATCACCATCATCCACCTCTATTACCTGACCTTTGTTCTGGCGGTGGCCGTCACCATGGTCGACCAAGAATATCATCCGCTCCCGATCCGGCCGGGCCTTTGTGGCCATCCGCGACCGCTACCTGGCCGCCGAGGTCATCGGGGTCAACCTGTTCAAGTACCGTCTGATGTCCTTTGCCGTCTCCTCCTTTTTTGCCGGCATCGCCGGGGCCCTGCTGGCCCAGTACCTGGAGGTGATCACCCACGAGTCCTTTACGATCCACCAGTCCATCGACTACCTGGCCATGTGCATCATCGGGGGGCTGGGCCACATCCTGGGCGGGATTTTCGGGGTGGGGTTCTGGTTCATCCTGGAGCGGATCCTCGAAGTGGTCACCACCACCTTGAACACGACCTTTCCGGACCATGTCACCTGGTTCGTCTCCATCCGCGAGATCGTCTTCGGCCTGGTCATCATCCTGTTTCTGATTTTCGAACCGGACGGGCTGGCCGCCCGCTGGCGGACCATCCGGGCGTACTGGAAGCTGTGGCCTTTTTCCTATTAGACGAGATCGTCTATCCTGGAGGACGCGACATCGACCAGCCAACGAAAGGAGGCAACCATGAAGACGGAGGAATGATCATGAAACGATTAGCCATCGCATTGACGCTGATAGCAGTCGTCCTGGCATTCGCCCTTGATTCCCCGTCGGCCGCAGGCCGCCGATGACATCAAGTGGGGGGTGCTGATCGACCTTTCCGGCCCGACCTCGGACTGGGGCAAAAACCAGGTCAAGGGCCAGCTGGACGCCATGCGCTGGGTGAACGAGAACGGCGGCATCAACGGCAAGGAGCTGAAGCTGATCGTCATCGACGACGGCTACGACACGGCCAAGGGGGTGGCCGGCTACAACCGGCTGGTGGACTCGGAGAAGGTCATGGGGCTCTACATCCAGTCCACCGGCACCACCATCACGCTGGCCAAGAAAATCGTGGCCGACGGGGTGGCCACCATCGCGGCCTCATTTACCTCCAAATTCCAGAATCCGGCCAAGACCCCTTTCAGCTTCTTCGTCTCGCCGTCCTACGGAACCATGGGCCGCATCGCCCTCAAGTGGATCAAGGACAACTGGAAGGACAAGAGCCGCAACCCGAAGATCTGCTACCTCTACCCGGACAACACCTACGGCCGGGATATCCTGGACGTCTGTAAGGATTACGCCAAAACAGATCGGCGTCGATGTGGGCACCGACCAGGTCATCAACTGGCCCACCAAGGACGCCACGGTTCAGCTCACCAACATGAACCGCGAAAATCCGGATTTCGCCTACATCACCTCCACCGCCATGAACGGCGCCGTGATTCTGAAAAACGCCAAGGCCCTCGGCATCAAGACCAAATTCATCTCCAACATCCGCAATTTCGAGGAGTCGCCTGATCGACCTGAGCGGCGGAGCGGCCGAAGGGACCTACGGCGTCCATCCCATCGCGCCCTACGGCGCGACGTCCCCGGGATGAAAAAGGTCGTCGAAGTCCCACGAAAAGTGGCATCCCGGCGAGAAGGGCACCAACGTCTACGTGGAAGGCTGGGTCAACATTCTCGTGCGTGAGCCGAAGCCCTCAAGATGGCGGACAAGGCCAAGGATCTGACGCCGGCCGGCATCCGCAAGGCCTTCGAGCAGTTCAAGAACTTCGACACCGGCGGGCTGGCGCCCCCGCTGACCTTCACCGAGCACCGACCATCGGGCCAGCATGGCCGCCAAGATCTACCAGATCAAGAACGGCAAGATGGTGGATGTCAGCGGCTGGGTCGAACTGCCCAGGGACATGGAGTATTTCGGAAAGTAAATCGCCGGAAGGTTGAAGCCGTTGGCTTCAGGGGTCAAGGGGTCGAGGGTTCAAGTGAAAAGACTTCCGCTCATCACTTGACCCTTTAACCCTTTGGACCCTTGCATGAAAATATTCGAACGGATTTTTAATCCATGCATGGGGTTTAACCTCAGGAGAAAGATAGAAGCAGAAACGCATGCTCGCATTGAATCTTCCCAGACGGTTCAACGCCGCCGCATACTTCATCGACCGCAACGTCGACGAGGGCCGGGGAGAAAAGACCGCCCTGTTCCTGAGGATGCCGCCTACACCTACCGGGAACTCCGGGAGGCCGTCAACCGGTGCGCCAACGTGCTCGACGGAACTGGGCGTGCGGATGGAGGAGCGGGTGCTGCTGCTGCTCAAGGACACGCCGGAGATGATCTTTTCCTTTTACGGCGCCATCAAGATGGGGGCGGTTCCGATTCCCGACCAACATCCTGATGAAGGCCGCTGATTTTCTCTACATGCTCAACGACAGCCGGGCCCGGTCCTGATCGTCGGATGCCGCCTTTTTGCCGGAGATCGAAAAGATCCGGGACCAGGCCGTTTTTCTGAAACATGTCCTGGTCGGTGGGGAAAACCGAAGACAGAGCCGACGATTTCGACCGTGCGCTTTGCCGCGGCGGCGCTCGAATTTTCGCCCGCCCCGACCACGGCCGACGATGCGGCCTTCTGGCTCTACAGCGGCCGCAATCCGGAGCGGCTCATGGCCGCCGTTCACCACCACAGCCACATGGTCTACTGTTCGCCGAGGCCTACGCCGAGGGCGTTTTGGGCATGAGCGCCGACGGACCGGGTCATGGGCTCCTTTCTCTTTTTTGCCTACGGCCTGGGCAACGGCGTCTATTTCCCTTTTTCGTCGGGGGCCACCACCATCCTCATTTCCCACCCGCCCAAGCCGGAATTGGTCTACGCAGGACCTGGTCGACTACCGGCCGACGCTTTTTTTCACGCGTGCCGACCCTCCTGGGGGCCCTGGCCGACTACCAGAAGGCGCTGCCGGGAGAAAGGGGAACGTCTCCCGCCCGTGGAGGGTCTTGCGAGCCTGCGTCTCCTCGGCCGAGATTCTGTCCCCCGAGATCTACCGGCGCTTCAAGGAAGAATTCGGGGTGGAGATTCTGGAGGGACCGGCTCCACCGAGATCTGCCACATCTTCCTTTCCAACCGTTTCGGCGACCTCAAACCCGGGAGCACCGGCAAGGTGGTTCCCGGCTACGAGACCCGGCTCCTGGACGATGACGGCAAGCCGGTCGGCCCCGGGACAGATCGGAAACCTGCTGGTCAGCGGCGGCTCCATCGCATCGGCCTACTGGAACCAGCGGGAGGAGACCCGACGCAACATGCAGGGCGAATGGTTCGTCACCGGCGATCGCTACCTGGTGGACGAAGACGGGTTCTTCTTTTTCCGCGGCCGCAGCGACGACATGCTGCGGGTCGGCGGCAAGTGGCTTGCCCCGCAGGAGGTGGAAAACACCATCGACTCTCACCCGGCGGTGCCGGAAAGCGCGGTGGTGGGGTTTCCGGACAGGGACGATCTCATCAACCCTTCGCCTTTGTGGTCTTGAGGGCGGATTTCGCCCCGTCCGACTCCCTGAAAACCGAGATCCAAAACCACGTCCGGGAAAGGATCGCCACGTACAAATTCCCGCGGTGGATCGAATTCATCGAGGCGATCCCCAAGACCGCCGGGGGGAAAATCCAGCGGTTCGTGCTCCAGGAGAAGGTCCGCCGAAAGGAGCGGCCATGCTCAACGTCAACAACATCGAAGTCATCTATGACGATGTCATCCTGGTGCTCAAGGGGCTCTCCCTGGAGGTCAAGAAGGGCAGATCGTGGCGCTTTTGGGGGCCAACGGCGCCGGCAAGACCACCACCCTCAAGGCCATCTCGGGACTTCTGAAGGTGGAGGAGGGGGAGGTCACCGACGGATCGATCGAATTCATGGGCGAGCGCATCGACGACCGGGAGCCGGAGGAAATTGTCCGGCTGGGGATCTTCCAGGTCATGGAGGGACGCTGCGTCTTCGAAAACCTGACGGTCCACGAAAACCTGATCGCCGGCACCCGGACCCGGAGAAGCCGGAAAGAGATCCGTCACCGCTACGATATGGTGTTCCACTATTTCCCGCATCTCAAGACCCTGCGCCAGCGCCTGGCCGGGTATCTTTCCGGCGGCGAGCAGCAGATGCTGGTCATCGGCCGGGCCCTGATGGCGCGCACCCGGTTGATGATGCTGGACGAGCCCTCGCTGGGGTTAAGCCCGCTTTTGGTGGCCGAAATCTTTTCCATCCTGAAGCGGCTCAACCAGGAGCAGAAAATCACCATGCTCCTGGTGGAGCAGAACGCCCACCTGGCGCTTTCCATCGCCGAGCACGGCTACGTGATGGAAAACGGCAAGATCGTCCTGGACGACACGGTGGAAAAGCTCAAGGAAAACGAGGACATCAAGATGTTTTACCTGGGACTCACCGAGATGGGGACCCAACGAAGCTACCGGGACGCGAAATTCTACAAGCGGCGGAAACGCTGGTTGGCATAAGGGGGAGTAAAAATGGCTAAAATCGGAATTCTCGGATGCGACAGCACCACGCGGCAGATGAACTGCGTCATGATTGGATGCTTCGGCAACCTGCGGGAGCGCAAGGGCACCTTCGTGGACTATCCCGAGGGCGAGCCGCTCGATCTCGTAGGGATCATCCACTGCGGCGGTTGTCCCACGGCGGTGGGGGCGGACCGGATCTGGCAGAAGGTCAAGGCCCTGACCGAGTACGGCATCGACGCCCTTCACCTGACCTCATGCCTGGTGCAGATCTGCCCCTTCAAGGACGCTTTCCTGGAAACCATCAAAAAGGATTTCCCCGGGCTCAAAGTGGTGGAGGGGACGCATCCTTTCCACGACATCCAGGCCTTCAAGACCGGCATCCGGGAGCTCGCCTCGCAGCGGGCGGTACCCCCCCAGCGGATGAACGATCTCGTCTTCAAGCGCATCAAGGTGGCGACCCCCGACGACGACAAAGAGTAGGGCATGATCCATGCCTGAAGCCCTCATCCGGCGTGCCACCTACGATTATGCAGGCCTCAGGCCTGTCGTATTCGAGATGATGGAGGCCCTCGGAGGTTCCCACATCCGGAAAAACCGGCGCGTCCTCATCAAGCCAAACTTCCTTTTGCCCGCCAGGCCTTCCCGGGCCGTCACCACCCATCCCCTCGTCCTGAAGGCGGTGACCGAATATGTCCTGGACAAAAAAGCCCGGCCCTTCATCGCGGACAGCCCGGCTCTGGGTTCCTTGGACCGCCTGCTCAGGGAAGGGGGGTACCGGGAGGCGCTGGGGGACCTGAACGTGGAAATCAAGTTGTTTTCGGCCTCGGCCAAGGCCGACATCGGGTTGCCCTTCGGGAGCATCCACCTGGCCCGGGAGGCCTTGGAAGCCGATTGCATCGTCAACTGCCCCAAGCTCAAGACCCACTCCCAGATGCTTTTGACGCTGGGGGTAAAAAACTGCTTCGGGTGCGTGGTGGGGCTTCAGAAATCCGAATGGCACCTGCGAAGCGGGGTCAACCGGGAAAAGTTTGCCCAACTGCTGGTCCAGATCCACTTAAAGATCGCCCCTGCCGTCACCCTCATCGACGGCGTGCTGGCCCTGGAAGGGCACGGTCCGGGGAAGGGGGGAACCCCCCGCCGCCTGGACCTTCTCGTCGGGAGCCTGCAGCCCCTCTGGGCCGACGCCGCTGTCTGCCGCATCCTGGGGATTGCCCCTGAGCGGCTTCCCACTTTGGCGGCCGCCGGGCGTCTCGGGCTTTCCTTTGAACCTTTGGCCCTGCAAGGCGATGCCTGGCGGCAGGTGTCCCTCGCGCTTCCGGAGCTTGGGCCGCTTTCCTTCGGTCCCAGGCCTTTCCAGGGTCTCATCCGCAGGCACCTGGTCCAAAGACCCGAGGCGGACGCCCGGCGCTGCACGCGCTGCGGCGAGTGCGTGCGCTTCTGCCCGGCAAAAGCCGTGACCCCAGACGAGAAGGCCGTCGCCTTCGACCACGACCGGTGCATCCGCTGCTACTGCTGCGTCGAGATTTGCCCCCACGGCGCCCTGAAGGCCGTGGAAACGCGACCCGGGAAGCTGCTGCGGCGCTTCCTGATGCGTTTTTAAATGCACCCCAATGCAATTCAAATTTCGAATGCTTAAAAAATTAGGTATTTGTCGAAACTTCTTGATCCTGTATGTGTCATTTGATAGGAGTTGAAGGCTTTTTCGAGGAAATCTTCACAGAAAGAGACCTTTGAATAATTCCACTTCTGGATACCGGATCAGGTCCGGCATGACGGAAACTGCTGTTTTTTTCAATAAAGGTCTCAGAAAAACATCGCCGGTCCGGTCTGTCGTCAGGATCGAAGGTTTCTTTTAAGGGCCCGGATGATTCGACTCGAAGACCTCCAACCCAACGCCACGTTGCGCGGCTTGCTTCCGGACTGCCTGGCCACGGTGGTCAGCGTCGAGTGGTTCGGATCGGAAGCCCTTGAGCTGACCTACAAAACCCCTGCCGGCAGGGTCGCCAATCAGCTTCTCTACCGCGACGACGAACCCCGCCTCGAGATTGTGGCCCAAGGGCGACCCTGGGGTTTCGACGGCGACGGTGCCGCCTTCCGCCTGGTTTCCGAAGCCCACCGCATCCGGCTGGCGCATCTTTTTGATCCGGTTCTGGCGGTCCACACGAGCCTCGTCGACCCCCTGCCGCACCAGATCACGGCGGTCTACAAGGAAATGATCCACCGGCAGCCGCTGAGGTTCCTATTGGCCGACGACCCTGGCTCGGGCAAGACCATCATGGCCGGACTTTTCATCAAGGAACTCATCGCCCGGGGTGACCTGCAGCGCTGCCTGGTGGTCTGCCCGGGAAGCCTCGCCGAGCAATGGCAGGATGAGCTTTTTCGGCGCTTCCAGCTTCCCTTCGAGATCCTCACCAATGACAAGCTGGAAGCGGCCCGGACCGGCAACTGGTTCCTCGAAGCCAACCTGGTCATCGCCCGACTGGACAAACTCTCCCGCAACGAAGACGTCCAGGCCAAGCTCCAGGCGCCCGATTGCCGCTGGGATCTCGTCGTCTGCGACGAAGCGCACAAGATGTCCGCCACCTTTTACGGCGGCGAAATCAAATACACCAAGCGCTACAAGCTCGGCCAGCTCCTTTCCACCCTCACCCGGCATTTTTTGCTGATGACCGCCACGCCCCACAACGGCAAGGAAGAGGACTTCCAGCTGTTCATGGCGCTTCTTGACGGGGACCGGTTCGAGGGAAGGTTCCGGGACGGGGTCCACGTGGTGGATGTCTCGGACCTTATGCGACGGATTGTCAAGGAAAGCCTGGTCAAATTCGACGGCAAACCGCTTTTCCCGGAACGCATCGCCTACACCGTCCCCTACAAGCTTTCGGGCATCGAGGCCCAACTTTACAAGGAGGTCACGGAATACGTCCGCCAGGAGTTCAACCGCGCCGAGGCCCTGGCCAACGACAAGCGCGCCGGCACCATCGGGTTTGCCCTGACCATCCTCCAGCGCCGCCTGGCCTCTTCCCCGGAGGCGATCTACCAGTCCGTCCGTCGAAGACGGGAGCGGCTCGAAAGCCGGCTGCGGGAGCTGGAACTGCTCCAGCGGGGGGCCCAGCCGGCGCCCCTGTTGCCGGCAATCCAACTCATGGACGCCGAAGACCTGGAGGACCTGGAAGATGCACCGGACGACGAAGTGGAAGCAACCGAAGCCGAAATCCTCGACGAGGCCACGGCGGCGCGCACCATCCTCGAACTCAAGGCCGAAATCGATACCTTAAAAGGCCTGGAATCCCTGGCTTTGCGGGTCCGCACCAGCGGCGAGGACAAAAAATGGCGGGAGCTGGCCAACCTGCTCTCCTGGATCTTCACGCCTCAATCCGCCGCCAACCAGCTTGCCGAATCCGGCGCACCTTATGGATCCGGGCCCATCCCCAAGCCCACGCCGAGCACGAGACAGAAACTGGTCCTTTTCACCGAACACAAAGACACGCTGAACTATCTCAAGGACCGAATCCTGACCCTTCTGGGCCGCCCCGACGCGTTGGTGATCATCCACGGAGGGATGGGCCGGGAAGAGCGGCTCAAGGCCCAGGAATCCTTCCGGCACGATCCCGTGGTCCAGGTGCTTTTGGCCACGGATGCCGCCGGTGAAGGGATCAACCTCCAGCGGGCGCACCTCATGATCAATTACGATCTTCCCTGGAACCCCAACCGCATCGAGCAGCGCTTCGGCCGGATCCATCGCATCGGCCAGACCGAGATCTGCCATCTCTGGAACCTGGTGGCCGAAGAAACCCGGGAAGGGGATGTCTACCGCACCCTTTTGGAAAAGCTGGAAGAAGCCCGCAAAGCCCTCGGCGGTCAGGTCTTCGACGTTTTGGGAAAACTCCAGTTCCAAGGCCGCCCCCTGCGGGAGCTTCTCATCGAGGCCATCCGCTACGGCGAGCGTCCCGACGTCCGCGCGCGTCTCGACCAGGTGATCCGTGATGCCATTGATCGCGACCAGCTCCAGTCGCTTCTAAAGGAAAAATCCTTGGTGCACGACGCCATGGATACCCGGGGCGTTCAGCGCATCCGGGAGGACATGGAGCGGGCCGAAGCCCGGCGCCTCCAGCCCCATTACATCGAGTCCTTTTTCCTGGAAGCCTTCAAGCGCCTGGGCGGCATTGCCAAACAGCGGGAAGGCCGCCGGTATGAGATCACCCATGTTCCGGCAGCAATTCGGCAGCGGGATCGACTCATCGGCATCGGAGAGCCGGTCCTGCCCCGCTACGAGCGCATCGTCTTTGAAAAGGATCGGGTGGCCTCCCCCGGCAGCCCTCCGGCTGCCTTCGTGTGCCCCGGGCACCCGCTGCTGGATGCCACCCTCGACCTCACCCTGGAGCGCCACCGGGACCTGCTCAGGCGCGGCGCGGTTCTGGTGGATGAAAATGACCCCGGAACAAGGCCGCGGTTGCTCTTCTACCTGGAACACGCCGTCCAGGACGCCGGCCTCACCCGGTCCGGCGAGCGCCGGGTCATCTCCAAGCAGATGCTCTACGTGGAACTTTCCCCGGACGGGGACCTGCATCACGTGCATTACGCCCCCTATCTCGATTTCCGGCCCCTGAACCCGGACGAACCTTCGGTGGCCGACCTCTTGGACCATCCGGAATGTGCCTGGCTTTCCCGGGAACTGGAGCAGGAAGCCCTCCGGCATGCCGTGGCCGCCGTGGTGCCGGAGCATCTTTCCGAGGTGAGGGAAAACCGACTGGCCCTCATCGCCAAGACCGAGGCCGCGGTTAAGGAGCGCCTCACCAAGGAGATCACCTACTGGGACCATCGAGCCGAACAGCTCAAGCTGGAAGAGCAGGCCGGAAAGACCCATGCACGCCTCAATTCCCAGGAGGCCAGAAAGCGGGCCGATGCCCTGCAGGCACGGCTTCAAAAACGCTTGGAGGAGCTTCGGCTGGAAGGGCAGATCTCTCCTCTGCCGCCGGTGGTCCTAGGCGGCCTGTTGGTGGTTCCCATGGGCCTGATCCATGCCATCCAGGGAAAGCACCCCATGGACAGGCAGCCCGCCATCGACACCCGGGCCGCCGCCGCCCGGGCCCGGGCCGTCGTCATGGAGATCGAGCGGGGCCTGGGCTTCGAGCCGAAGGACCGGGAAACGGAAAAGCTCGGATACGACATCGAAAGCCGCATCCCCGGCACCGGCAGGCTCCGGTTCCTCGAAGTCAAGGGCCGGGTTTCCGGTGCCTCCACCATCACGGTGACCAAAAACGAGATCCTGTATTCCCTCAACAAGCCCGACGACTTTATCCTGGCTTTGGTGGAATTTGAAGATCAAGACCGGCACCGGGTCCATTATCTCCGCCGACCTTTTCAGAGGGAACCGGATTTCGGCGTGACGAGCGTGAACTATGCTTTCGCAGAGCTTTTGGCACGCGGAGAGGAACCGCGATGACGATAAGTGTGCGTCACATAGAGGAGCTTTTGGGCAAGCGGGAAGATGAGCGACTCGAGTTCAAAGAGGCCAAGCATCAATACAGCTTCGAGAAACTCGTGAAGTACTGTGCAGCTCTCGCCAACGAAGGCGGCGGCCGGATGGTGCTTGGCGTGAGCGACGCCCGTCCGCGACAGGTCGTCGGAACCTCCGCCTTTAACGATTTGGAGAGGACCAAAGCCGGGTTGGTCGAACGCCTGCGACTGCGGATTTTTGCCGAGGAGATCCAGCATCCGGACGGACGGCTCCTCGTATTCACTGTTCCTTCGCGCCCGCTGGGCGTTCCGGTCGCCTTCGAGGGCGCTTACTGGATGCGAGCAGGCGAGGACTTGGTCCCAATGACACCGGACCAGCTCCGGCGGATCTTCGCAGAGGCAGGGCCGGACTTTTCCGCCGAGGTGTGCCCGCTAGCGACGCCTGAGGATTTGGCGCCGGAGGCCATCGCCTCCTTTCGTAAACGCTGGCACCGGAAAAGCGGTAAAGAGGCCCTGCTCAAGACCGGCGATGCGCAGCTCTTGCGCGACGCCGAACTCGTGACAGACGATGGCGTGACCTACGCCGCGCTGATTCTCCTCGGCACCCGGTCTGCCCTCGGCCGCCACCTTTCCCAGGCGGAGGTGGTGTTCGAATACCGCGCCTCGGAAACACCGGGTCCCGCGAACCAGCGGGAAGAGTTTCGAGAGGGGTTTTTTCTCTTTGACGATCGCCTCTGGGAGCTGGTCAACCTCCGCAACGATCGCCAGCACTTTCAGGACGGCCTCTTCGTATTTGACGTCTCGACCTTCGATGAACGGTCGGTGCGGGAGGCAGCCCTGAATGCCGTGAGCCACCGTGACTACCGTGACGCCGGATCCGTGTTCATACGCCAATACCCCCGGCGTATCGAGGTGGTAAGCCCTGGCGGCTTTCCGCCAGGCATCACCACCGAGAATCTTCTCTGGCAGCAAAAACCGCGCAACCGCCGCATCGCCGAAGCCCTGGCGCGCTGCGGCCTGGTTGAGCGCTCAGGCCAGGGCTTCGACCTTATCTATGGCGCGTGCATCCGGCACGGAAAACCTCTGCCCGATTTTATCCGCACCGACGAGCACTTTGTCTGGCTGACCCTCCACGGCACCATCCAGGATCCGTATTTTTTGCGCTTCCTGGAACAGGTGGGTCTCGAGAGGCAGGCCTCTTTCGACCTCGAGGATCTTCTCGTCTCCTCGATCTGGTACACCGCGAGCAACGGGTTCCCGACCTGCTTGCGCGAAGGCTTGGTCCGCTCCTCGACGGCGGGATTCTGGAGCGCTACGGCCGCGGCCGCGGTGTCCGCTACCTGCTGTCTCGAAGGTTCTACCGGGAGCTGGGCCGACCGGGTGCCCATACCCGCCGCCGTGGACTCGACCGGGAGACGAACAAGGCCCTCTTAGTGCGGCACGTTGAGCGCGGCGGCAAAGCTGGGGTTGCATTGGCCGAGCTGCAGGAGGTCTTGCCCGGGCTGAGCAGGAGCCAGGTACAAGGACTGCTCCGCGAGCTTCGAAGCGAGGGAAACATTTGGGTCGACGGTCAGCGCCGATGGGCACGCTGGTTTGCCGGCTCTGGACCCGATGAAAAAGCAAAGAAAAGCAAAGAATGAGCCTATCGATTGGCGAAACCGGAGAAATCTCAGTTAGTTATATGCTTTCCAATCTCAGTATTTCTCGGTGTGAAAAAAGCATAAAGGGCGCTGCAATACGGCGTGGCCGTTTCTGGGAGGAAGCGTGACTGCAAAAAAGAAACTCATCGAAGTCGCCCTGCCGCTGGAGGCCATCAACAAGGCTTCAGCCCGGGAAAAATCCATCCGCCACGGGCACCCCTCCACGCTGCACCTGTGGTGGGCGCGCCGCCCCTTAGCCGCGGCCCGGGCCGTGATCTTTTCCCAGATGGTGGACGACCCCTCCTCGTTGCCCGACCTTTTTCCCACGGAAAAAAAGCAGGAAAAAGAGCGCCAGAGGCTTTTTCGCATCATCGAGGAACTGGTGAAGTGGGAAAACACCACCAACGAGGCCGTGCTCCAAATGGCCAGAGACGAGATCTGGGCGAGCTGGCGCCGGGCTTGTGCCGAAAACGCCGACCACCCCCGGGCCAAAGAGCTTTTTGACCGCTACAAACTCCCGGCTTTCCATGATCCCTTTGCCGGCGGCGGGGCCCTTCCATTGGAAGCCCAGCGCCTGGGGCTTAAAGCCTATGCCTCGGACCTCAACCCCGTGGCGGTTGTCATCAACAAGGCCATGATCGAGATCCCGCCCAAATTTGCCGGAAAGCCTCCCGTGAACCCGGACTGGCAGAAAAAAATCCGAGAAGAAAAATCCCTTCAGATATGGAAAGGCGCCAAAGGGCTGGCCGAAGACGTGCGCTACTACGGGAAATGGATGCGGGACCAGGCCGAAAAGCGGATCGGTCATCTCTATCCCACAATCGAGGTCACCCCCGAGATGGCAAAAGAACGCCCGGACCTGAAACCCTACGTGGGGAAAAAGCTCACCGTCATCGCGTGGCTGTGGGCTCGGACCGTGAAAAGCCCGAACCCGGCCTTTGCCCATGTGGACGTGCCGCTCGCCTCAACATTTATGCTCTCCACCAAGCCGGGCAAGGAAGCGTATGTGCAGCCGGTGGTTGAAAACGGCGCTTATCGGTTCACCGTGAAGATGGGAAAGCCCAAGGACGCGGAAGCAGCGAAGGCAGGCACCAAGCTCGCACGCGGCGCGAACTTCCGATGCCTGATGTCGGGAACGCCGATCACAGGCGACTACATCAAGGCCGAGGGAAAGGCCGGACGTATGGGTATGCGTCTGATGGCGATCGTAACCGAGGGTGATCGCGGGCGGGTCTATCTGGCACCGACACCGGAGATGGAAGCCATCGCGCTGACCGCGCAGCCGACGTGGAAGCCGGAGGGCGAGATTGCCAAGCGAATGACCGGTGGTAACTGCACGCCCTACGGCCTCACGACGTGGGGCGACCTCTTCACCTCCCGCCAGCTCGTGGCGCTGACGACCTTCTCCGACCTGGTGCAGGAAGCGCGTGAGCAGGTGAAGCGTGACGCCCTTGTAGCGCGGGCGTCCCGCCCGCAAAAAGCGGCCAAGATGGCCGCGCTCCCAGGGGATGACGTGCCCCTCGATGCCGGCGGTACCGGCGCCACTGCCTACGCCGATGGACTCATCGTGTATCGGCTTCTTGGTGAACCAAGTCGCCAATCATTCATCGTTGGTTTGCGGCTGGAATTCTGCCAATGCCCAGATGCGGAGTGTCTTCGCCCGCCAGGCGATCCCGATGGTTTGGGACTATGCCGAGAGCAATCCGCTCTGCGACTCCTCCGGTAGCTATGGGAACCTTATTGAACGGCAAGTAAAGGGATTCGTTGCGCTGGGTGACGGCGCCCATGGAGCGGCAATCCAAGCGGATGCGAACACACAGACCACCTCGGCGGGAAAGGTGGTCTCCACTGATCCGCCCTATTACGACAACATCGGCTACGCCGACTTGTCGGACTTCTTCTATGTCTGGCTGCGCCGCTCTCTGCGGCAGGTCTACCCCGACCTTTTCGCCATGCTCGCCGTACCCAAAGCCGAAGAACTAGTCGCCACGCCCTACCGGCACGGCAGCAAAGAGAAGGCAGAGGCCTTCTTTCTAAACGGGATGACGCAGGCGATGCATCGGCTCGCAGAACAGGCGCACCCGGCCTTCCCGGTCACGATCTACTACGCCTTCAAACAGGCGGAGAGCGACGGCGTCGATGGCACCGCTAGTACAGGCTGGGAGACTTTCCTCGACGCGGTGATTCGCGCCGGCTTCGCCGTTAGCGGTACATGGCCGATACGTACCGAACGAGGAGGTCGTTCGATTGGCATCGGAACCAACGCCCTCGCATCCAGCATCGTCCTGGTCTGCCGTCCGCGTTCGGTGGATTCTCCCACCGCAACCCGACGGGAGTTCGCGGCCGCGCTTAAAAATGAGCTTCCGCAAGCCCTTGTCCTTCTCCAGCGTGTCAACATTGCGCCGGTGGACCTGGCCCAGGCGGCCATCGGTCCGGGCATGGCGGTCTTTACCCGCTATTCGCGAGTGCTCGACGCGGAGGGCAAGCCCCTTTCCGTGCGCGAGGCGCTCTCCCTCATCAACCAGACCCTCGACGAGGCGCTGGCCGAGCAGGAAGGGGATTTTGACGCCGACACCCGATGGGCCCTGGCCTGGTTCGAGCAGCACGGATTTTCCGAAGGCGAATTCGGTGTGGCTGAAGTGCTCTCCAAGTCCAAGAACACAAGTGTAGCGGGCATGATGGCAGCCGGGATCCTGTTTTCCGGCCGGGGGAAAGTCCGCCTTTTAAAACCCATTGAACTTTCCGAAAACTGGGATCCGGCAGAAGACAAATGCTTCACGGTGTGGGAAGCGGTCCATCAGCTCATCCGGGCTCTGGAAACCGGCGGAGAACCGGCCGCGGCCGAACTTTCCGCCAAACTGGGAAGCCAAATAGAAACCGTGAAAGACCTGGCCTACCGCCTTTATGTCATCTGCGAGCGTAAAAAACGGCCCAAAGAAGCCCTTTCCTACAACGCCCTGGTGCAGAGCTTTCCCGAAATCCACAGGCTTTCCCGGGATTTGGAAATCCCTTTAGCCCCAAAACAGGCAAACTTGTTCGATCAGGAGTAACTCATGGCCATCAGCAATCACGAACGCGTGGGAAAGGCCCTGGACCTTCTCAAGGCCGGGCTGGCGCCCTTTGTCGAGCGGGAGATGAAAAGCGCCTATGGATCCAAGGCCCAGGCCCAGGCGGTCCAGATCGTGGGCGGCGACCGGCTTCTGGCGGATAAGCCCATCGGGGACTGGGACACCGCCGCTCTTCTCAAACTCATGTGGGATGCCTGGAACGCGGTCTTTAGAAATGTCCTCGGGCCGGCGGAGCGCAGCCTGGTGAGCGAACTGCGGGATCATCGCAACCGGTGGGCGCATCAGCAGGCGTTTAACTCGGACGATGCCGACCGGGCGCTCGATTCCATGGCAAGGCTTTTGTCCGCGGTTTCCGCGCCCCAGGCCGACGAAATCCATAAGATGAAGATGGAGCTTCGTCGCCTGATCTATGACGAGCAGGTGCGCTACGAAAAGCGCAAGAGCATCAGCCCCATCATTGAGAGCCAGGGGGCGACAGGCCTGAAACCGTGGCGGGAAGTGATTACCCCCCACCGGGATGTGGCCAGTGGCCGGTACCAGCAGGCCGAGTTTGCCGCCGATCTCTGGCAGGTGCATATGGGAGAAGGGACCGCGGAATATAAGGACCCCGTGGAGTTTTTCCGGCGGACCTATCTCACCGAGAGCCTCAAGAGGATGCTCGCCGGCGCAGCGGAGCGCCTTGCCGGAAAAGGCGGGGAATCGGTGGTACAGCTCCAGACCAACTTCGGGGGCGGAAAGACCCACTCCATGCTGGCGCTCTACCACCTGTTTTCCGGGATCAATCCCGCGGAGCTTTCCGGGATCGATGCGGTTTTGCAGGATGCCGGGGTCCGGAAATTTCCGCCCGTAAAGCGCGTCGTGCTGGTGGGAAACAAGATCTCTCCGGGCAACCCGGTGGTCAAGCCCGACGGCACCCAGGTGTCCACCCTCTGGGGCGAACTGGCCTTCCAGCTTGGGGGGAAAGAGGCCTATGCCAGGATCGCGGCGGATGACGAAAAAGCCACCAGCCCCGGGGATGTGCTTCGGAAGCTCTTCACGGAACACGGGCCGTGTTTGATTCTGATCGACGAGTGGGTTGCCTATGCCCGCCAGCTCCATGACCAGGGGGATCTTCCCGCCGGGAGTTTCGAGACCCAGTTCACCTTTGCCCAGGCCCTGACCGAATCGGCCAGGGCTGCCAAGAACTGCCTTCTGGTGATCAGCCTGCCGGCATCGGACACATCCGCATCGCCCCATGCCCAGGCCGACGATGTGGAAGTGGGAGGGCATCGCGGCCGAGAAGCTCTCGATCGCCTGCGCAATGTCGTTGGCCGGCTGGAATCTTCCTGGAGACCGGCTTCCGCCGAAGAGGGGTTCGAGATCGTCCGGCGACGTCTGTTTGAGCCCTTGACCGATGCAGTCCATTTCAAGGATCGCGACTTTGTGGCCAGAGAATTTGCCGATCTCTACCGGACCCAGTCCGAAGAGTTTCCCCCGGATTGCCGCAGCATGGATTACGAAAACCGGATCAAGGCCGCTTACCCAATTCACCCGGAAGTATTTGATCGGCTCTACACCGACTGGTCCACCCTGGTGAAGTTCCAGCGGACCCGAGGCGTCTTGCGCCTGATGGCCGCGGTGATCCACAGCCTTTGGGAAAAAGGGGACCGCAACCCCCTCATCATGCCGGCCAATATCCCTATTGATGACACGCGGGTGCAGTTCGAGCTGACCCGCTACCTTTCCGACAACTGGATCCCGATCCTGGAAAAGGACGTGGACGGGCCCAGCGCCCTCCCCCCGCGCATGGATGGGGACCTGCCCAATTTAGGGAAATTTGCCGCCTGCCGCCGCGTGGCGCGAACGATTTATCTGGGTTCGGCACCCAACCCCACAGCCGCCCATCGAGGAATCGAGGATCGCAGGATCAAACTGGGGTGTGTCATGCCCGGGGAATCGCCGGCCATTTTCGGGGATGCCCTGAGGCGGCTGAGCGGGGCCGCGACTTATCTCTATCAGGACGGATCGCGCTACTGGTATTCGATCCAGCCCACGGTGACCAAGCTTGCCGAGGATCGCGCAGAACAGCTGAAGCGAAACCCGGATGCCGTGGTCGAAGAGATTGAAAAGCGGCTGCGGGCTGACCTGCGCCATTCCGGCGATTTTAAAAAAATCCATCCCATGCCCCGGTCCGGACAGGATGTCCCGGATGAACTGGAGGCCCGGCTCGTGGTCCTGGGAATCGAAACCCCGCACACGAAAGATCCGGATTCCCCCGCACTGGATGCCGCAAAAAAGATTTTTGAGATGCGCGGCTCCTCCCCGCGTCTTTACCGGAATACACTTGTCTTTCTTGCCGCCGACAAGACCCGGCTGCAGGACTTGGATGAGGCAGCGCGGCGGTATCTTGCCTGGGAATCCATCCTGGACGAAAAGGATGCGCTCAACCTGACACCCCATCAGGTAAAGCAGGCCGAATCGCAGAGGGCGTCCGCGGACAGCACGGTAGTCAGCCGCATCCCGGAAACCTACCAATGGCTTCTGGTCCCGACACAGCAAACGCCGCAATCCGCCATAGCCTGGGAAGGCTTCAAACTGGCAGGCCAGAACCCTTTAGCGGAAAAGGTAAGCAAGAAGCTGAAGCGGGATGAGCTGCTCATCACCAGCTTTGCCGGCACGCGGTTGCGCATGGAATTGGATCGGATCCCACTGTGGAGAGGAAACCATGTGGAAATCCATCAACTCATCGATGATTTTTGCCGATACCTTTATCTGCCACGACTGCTGGAACCTTCCGTACTCATAACGGCAATCCAAGATGGGCTGGCGCTCTTTTCATGGGTTCAGGACACTTTCGGATTCGCAGACAGTTATGATGAGACTGCCGGCCGTTACCGGGGCTTGAGGGCCGGGCAGAATATCGCCCTATCGGATTCCGATCCAAAAGGAATGCTGGTGAAAGCAGATATTGCCTATCAGCAGATGGAATCCGAGAAAAAAGCGCCGCAGGGGCCAGCACAGCCCCCGCCTGGTGGCCCTGAGGAACCAAAACCCGGACCAGGCCCGAAGACACCAGAATCCCCCCCTGTTGCGCATCCTAAGGCATTACCGAAAAGGTTTCATGGCACGGCAATTCTCGATACGACCCGGGTGGGGCGCGACGCCGGGCGTATCGCCGAAGAGGTCATCGCCCATCTTTCCGGCTTAGTCGGCGCCCAGGTGGACGTTTCACTTGAAATCGATGCCCACATCCCCTCCGGCGCCCCGGAAAACGTGGTGCGCATCGTCACGGAAAACAGCCAGACGTTGAAGTTCACCAGTCATGGGTTCGAGAAAGAATAGCGGCATTCGATGGATAACAAGATCGTTGAGATCCTGAAACAGGTTTTCGGGTACGACGATTTCAGGGAAAACCAGAAGGAAATCATCGAAGCGGTTTTGAACGGGCAGGACGTGTTTGTCTTGATGCCCACCGCCAGCGGCAAGTCGCTTTGCTACCAGATTCCGGCCATGATCCGGAAGGGGGTGGGGGTCATCGTTTCACCCCTGATCGCCCTGATGGAAGATCAGGTCAAAGCCCTTCGACAAAACGGCGTTCGCGCCGCCTACCTGAATTCCACCCTGTCTTTTCAGGAAGCACAAAAAGTTCAGCGCCAGGCTGCGGCCGGCGGGCTAGATCTTCTGTATGTTGCGCCGGAAAGGCTCCTCACGCAGGATTTCCAGCACTATCTAAAGAACATCGACATTGCGCTTTTTGCCATCGACGAGGCGCACTGTGTTTCCCAGTGGGGGCATGACTTTAGGCCGGAATATCTTCGGATCAGAGAGGTGACGAAAAACTTTCAGGACATTCCTCAGATGGCCCTGACGGCGACCGCCGATGCCGTAACCCGAGAGGATATCCTCGAAAAGCTCGACCTCAAGAATGCAATGGTCTTCATCAGCAGCTTCGACAGGCCCAACCTTTTTTACAAGATCCAACCCAAGAAAAGGGAAAAAGGGCAGCTGCTGGCTTTCCTTGCAAAATGGCCGCCCAACAGCGCGGGGATCGTTTACGTGAGGACCCGAAAAAGGGCGGAAAATATTGCCTCCTGGCTCAAGGGGCATGGGATCGAGGCACTTGCCTACCATGCCGGAATGGCCCCGGATATCCGGATGGAAAACCAGAGACGGTTTCAGGAAAACGAAACGCGGATCATCGTGGCCACCATCGCGTTCGGTCTGGGAATCGACAAGCCGGATGTCCGGTTTGTCGTTCACCTCAACCTTCCGGCCAGCATGGAAGCCTATTACCAGGAGACGGGGCGCGCAGGAAGGGACGGACAGCCGGCAGAGGCCTGGATGGTCTATTCCTTTTCAGATGTCGTTACCGTGCGTCGATTCATCGCGTCTTCGGAGGGTGATGCAACCTTCAAAAAGATCCAATTGCAAAAGATAGATGCGCTTTTGGGGTACTGCGAATCGGGAGGGTGCCGGCGAGAGCAGTTGTTGAGCTATTTCGGGGAAAAATACGATGGGCCGTGCAGGGCCTGTGACAACTGTCATAGCCCGCCACAGACATGGGACGGAACGGAAACCTCACAGAAAGCACTTTCCTGTATTTACCGAACGGGCGAGCGTTTCGGCACCCAACATCTGATCAATGTGCTGATGGGAAAAAAGACCCAAGGGATTGGGCGCTGGAAGCACGACCGCATTAAAACTTTCGGTGCCGGCAGGGAGCTTGGCAAAGACGAATGGGCCTCTGTTTTTCGACAGCTCCTGTCAGCGGGCCTTGTTTCCATGGATTACGGGGAATATGGAACCATCCGGCTGAATGAAGAGAGCTGGGCGGTTCTTAAAAATCGGCGGAAGGTCTTTTTCAAAAAAGAACCTTCAAAGGCAAGGATTCAAGATGAATTGAATTTTTCCATCACGGCCCGCCAGGCCCCTGAAAACCCAGAGGCCCAAGAGCTCTTCGAAGCCTTGCGAAAGCTCAGGCTTGATATCGCAAAGAAGCTGAAGGTGCCTTCTTACTTTATTTTTCACGACAAGTCTTTGAAGGAAATGGCCCGGGTGAAACCGGAGACCCTTAGAGACTTCTTAACGATTGATGGGGTTGGGTTGTCCAAGGCGGCGCGGTTCGGCAATGTATTTTTAGAATGCATCCGGGGCGGGCAAGTCGATTTGTCGAAATATGAAGATGAAATTCAAGGGCTGAAGACAGAAGACATCGAGGCTGAAAATACGATAACACACGAAGAGATCAAGCAAACCGTAGTCGCGCTTCTTAAAGAAGGAAGCCTGGCTGCTGCAGAAATCGCCGAAAAAGTTGGGGTCTCCCCTCCCACCGTTTGGGCTTACAAAGCCAATCTGACCGTGGGAAAAGATGGGGATGAGAAGAACAAGGAAGATGACAAAAACCATCCTTTGGAGGATTGGGAACCGAACCCTCAGGTCAAAGGGTTTATAACAAAAAAGGTTCGGGAACTAGGGTCCCAGGGGGCGGTTGATGCTTTCTATAAAGGCGATTCCCGGGTCTGTCGGTATGCAAGGCGCATTGCAACTGAAGTCTTGGCGGAAAAATCGCGGGAATATGAAGAGAAAAAGACCTACTTGGATAAATTCCGTGAAAAACACGCCAAATCGCATTCGAACTGGTCTGTTGAAGAAGAATACGAACTAAAAAAAAGCCTGTCCGCTGGTAACACGATCAGGGAGATCTCCACGAAATTCGAGAGGTCGCCGGGGGCCATCCAATCCCGGATTGAAAAGCTCCGGTTACAGAATTTCCAGGATGAGGATAGACGGGGCCTTGCCGCGGATTGTCTCGAAAAAAGAGTGATTTGTCTTGCCGTTTCTCGTAAATATGGCGGATACTGTATGGCCGGGAAAGAAATAGCAGAAGGCGAGCCGGTGCGCTGGGTTCGGCCGGTAAGCCCCAGCGATTCCGGCGAACTGCCTCTTGATCTCATCAAGTTCAAAAACGGCCATACGCCATGTCTTCTGGACATGGTCGATCTGGTCCTGAAAAAGCCTTTTCCCCACTATTACCAGACAGAAAATTACCTGACGGACCGGTCAAGGCCATGGGAAAAAGCGGGGCAGGCCGAAATCGCACGACTGAATGTTCTCTGCGATCCTGTTGATGCGTTGTGGGAAAACGGGTATCACAGTGCCTCTGGGAAAAACGATAGAATTCCGCTTGAAATTGCCAAGGAAAAGTGCGCCTCTTCCCTGGTACTGATTCAGCCGCAAAATTTCGTTTTGTGGGTGATAAGCGGCCTGACCTTCAAGCGGAAGATCCGTGCAGAGTTCAGCTACAGGGAAATTGCCTATAACCTCACGGTGACGGATATCTCCGTGGAAAAAGCCTGTGCGGATCGGCCGGTAGGGCGTTACCCTGTTGAAAGCGAAACGCTTTTTCTTTGTGTCAGTCTAGGGGAGCCCTTCGAGGGCTTTTGCTACAAGCTTGTTGCAGGGGTTATCGGACTTCCAGGATAGAAATAAGAGCATGCATCGCATTTATACCGTCGGCCATTCCAACCATGAAATCGAGGAATTTATCGCGCTGTTGAAACTGCACGGGATCACCGCCTTGTGCGATATCCGCTCCTCGCCCTACAGCAAGTATGCCCCCCAGTTCAATAGTGAATCGGTCAAGCAGCATCTCAGGGAGGCTCGGATTCACTATGTTTATTTGGGCAAAGAACTCGGGCCCAGAAGTGACGATCCGGCCTGCTACGTCGAGGGGAAAGTGCAATACGACCTTTTGGCCCAAAGCGATGCCTTCAAAGAAGGGCTTGAACGGCTGAAAAAAGGCGCCGAGACTTTCACCCTGGCCATCATGTGCTCGGAAAAGGATCCTGCACTGTGCCACCGGGCCCTCCTGGTGGGAAGGCACCTCAAGCGGATGGGTTTCGAGATCCGTCACATCCTGGAGGATGGGGGCATCGAGGACAACCGCCAGATGGAGCGCCGACTGATGAAACTGATGAAAATACCGGAACAAAGCCTCTTCGAAAGTCTCGAGGAATTGGTTGAAAGGGCCTATGATGCCCAGGGCCGGAAAATCGCCTACAGCCTTAAAAATAAAGATCCTGAAGAGATGGAAAACGAGGCGCCATGAAACTGTTTACCATCGGATTCACAAAAAAGACAGCGGAGCAGTTTTTCGAGAAACTCAAGAGCGCAGGTGTCAAACGGGTCGTGGATATCCGCCTGAAAAACACATCCCAGTTGGCCGGCTTTGCCAAAAGCGATGATCTGGTATACTTTTTAAAAACGCTTTGTGGAATCAAATATGTTCACATGCCGGACCTGGCCCCGGACAAAGCACTGTTGGAGTTTGTCAAAAAGGAGAAAGGAGCCTGGGAAACCTATGAAGCCGGGTATCTGGAGCTGATCGCCAAGCGGAAGCAAGGATTTGAATTTATTTTAAAAATCCTGAAAGAGGGGGATTGCCTGCTATGTTCGGAGCACACACCGGAGCACTGCCACCGCCGCATCGTTGCGGAGCAGGTCAAATCCAAGAACGATCGGGTGCAAATTGTACATCTCTAAAGATTTTTGGGTTCAAGCATGAATCTGACCCTATTTGGGTTGAAACATTGATTTGGGGCGCGTTTCTGAGTTAAAAGGAACAATTTATATGGTTGTCGAATCTTTTAAGCAAAAGGGGGAACCATGGCAGGAGTAAACAAGGTGATCTTGGTGGGAAACTTGGGAAGGGATCCGGAGATCCGTTACACCCCCAGCGGTGTCGCCGTGGCGAATTTCAGCATCGCCACCACCGAAACCTGGACCAACAAGGACGGCGGCAAGGAGACCCGGACGGAATGGCACCGCATCGTGGCTTTTGGGAAACTGGGGGAGATCTGCGGCCAGTACCTGTCCAAGGGAAAACAGGTCTACATCGAGGGGCGGATTCAGACCGAGGAATGGGAGGACAAGGAAAAGGTCAAGCGTCAAACCACTAAGATTATCGCTCGCGATATGCAGATGCTGGGAGCCCGGGGGCCGGGGGAGATGGGCGACACCCCTCTGGAATCCCGGGGTGGAGGGGACACGCAGGACCCTTCCGGTCCCGGAAGCGACAACGACATCCCGTTTTAGCCCGCTTTTTGCGTGCAAGCGCCTGAAGGAACGGTCTTTCTGAAAAACCCGGCAGCCGAAATCGGCATGCGGCTGCCGGGTCATCCTTGCTCGGTGAGAGGGGGGGGAAGATCGGGAGGGAGGTCCTTGGGGTCAGGAAAGCAAATTTACGGCGTAAAGGACCGGCAGAGGCTCTTCAGGACTCCTTTCCTTCCTCCACCTTCTTGGGCTCCTCTTTTTCCGCATCGGCGGTGGCTTTTTTGAAATTCCGGATCCCTTTTCCGATTCCGGATCCGATCTCCGGCAGCTTTCCGGCTCCGAAGATGATCAGCACGATGATCAGAATGATCAACAGCTCCCAATGTCCCAAGCCAAACATCGGTTCCTCCTATTCGTGGGGATTGATTTGTCGCAGTTCGTTTAGAAGCCTGATAAATTCCTGGGATTTCAGATAGCGGTCCATGGCGCCCTGGTAGTCGATCCAGGCCTTCCAGGAGCAAAGCCACAGGTCGTTTCGCCAGTAGCAGTCCGGATCCCCTTTCCCCTTGAGCCGCTCGACGTAATCCACATATTCCTCGGCACAGCTTTCGCAGAAGCGGTAGGGAATGCGCAGCTTTTGCGGCAGCTCTCTGCCGGCCTGGGGCGGATCTACCTGGGTGCCGCATTTTTCGCATTTCAGCGCGCATTGGGTGCACTGAAAGACCTTCCGAACCGCCAGGATCTTCTGTTTCTTGACGATCTCGGCCTTTTTTTCTTCCGAGAGCCTGATTTTCTCTTCGATGGAAATGACGTCGGCCATGGGCGGCGGGTTTCCCTCCTGGGTTCAATACGACTTCTTTGAGACCTTTGAACAATTCCACGTTCGTCACCCCGGCGAAATCCGGGATCCAGTAATTTCAGGTAATTCTGGATGCCGGATCAGGTCCGGCATGACGGAAATTGCCATATTTCAAGGGTCTCTCTATCGGGAGGCAGCCTTGAACTGAATAATCATAACACTGCGCAGGAACCGGTGTCAATTGTTTCCATGGATCCTTTTTCAACGCCCTGAACCCGGGTGCGGGGTTTTGAAAGTTGAAACGCGGATTCAAAACAAAACTTGACAATTATAAATTATAATGTATACATGATAAAAAAATCGACGGAGGCCGCATGCACAAGATCAGGGCCAAGACCCTCCACCAGGAGGTGATCACCCAGATCCGGGAGCTGATCCGCAAAGGGAACCTCGTGCGCGGACAGAAGATCGACGAGCAGCACCTGTCCGAACTCATGGGCGTCAGCCGCACCCCGGTCAGGGAGGCCCTCCGGGTGCTGCATTCCGAGGGCATCGTCGACCTCATCCCGCACAAAGGCGCCTATGTCACCCAGCTGAAAATCGAGGAGATCCGCGACCTCTTCGAAGTCATGAGCGTTCTGGAGGGAACCTGCGCCCGGCTTGCCGCCCAGCAGATGACCCGGGAGGACCTCAAGAAGATTGAATCCCTGCACCGGAACCTGGAAAAACATTTCGCCAAAAAAAACCATGAAGCCTATCTCGAAACCAATCAATACCTTCACGTCCTGATCCAGGAACTGTCGGGCAACACGGTTCTCAACGATGTGCTCAACGGACTGCGACAGAAAATTCTATTATACCGGCACCGCCAGCTCTACTACAAAGACCGTTTCGCGGAATCGATGCAGGAGCATCGGCAGATCCTTGAAGCCCTTCAAAACCGCGACCCGTCCCTCGCCGAAAGCGGGATGCGGACCCATCTCATGAACCAGTGCGAAGCCTTAATCACCCTTTACACCCGGGAAAAAAAACAGGGCGCTTGACCTTTTGCGGCCAAGCGCATCCACACCCCAACATCGCAGGAAAAAAGGAGGCGGCCATGAAAAACTTCAAAAAACAGATGGGCGTTTGCGTTCTGGTCCTGTGCGCGGCATGGGTCCTTTTCGGATGGGCCGGCAACGTCCAAGGAGCGCCGCTGGTCCTCAAGGTCTCCCACCAGTTTGCAGCCGGGGATGTCAGGGACCAGATGGGCCGCGTTTTCGGAGAAAAGGTCACGGAAAAAACCAACGGCCAGATCCAGTTCCGGCACTATCCTTCTCAGTCTCTGTTCAAGGCCAAGGATCAGTGGGATGCCATGCGGAAAGGGGCCCTGGACATGAGCGTTTTCCCGCTGGATTACGCCTCCGGGAAAGTGCCCCAGTTTTCCATCACCCTGATGCCCTGCACCCTGACCAGTGTCAAGCAGGGCATTTCCTGGAGAAACAAACCCATCGGGAAAAAGATCGAGGGCCTGATGGAGCAAAACGGCGTCAAGAACATCTTGTGGGCGTGGTTCGACGGGGGAATCGGCTCCAAGACCCGGCAAATCCGCGTCCCGGACGATGTCAAGGGAACGAAATTGAGGGCGGCCGGGAAGAAATTCGAGCTGATGCTCCAGGAAGCCGGCGCCTCCATCACCAGCATGCCTTCCTCGGAAACCTATCATGCACTTTCCACGGGCGTGATCGACACGATGCTGACCTCATCGGCGTCGTTCGTTTCCTACCGTCTCTATGAAGTCCTCAAATACATCAACGTTCCCAAAGACTACGCCATCTGGTTCATGACCGAGAACATGTGCATGTCCATGGAGACGTGGAAAAAGCTCACTCCGGAACAGCAGAAGGTCTTCATGGAGGTCGCCGAGTGGATGCACGAAAACTGGATCGAGCAGAATTTCAAGACCCTGGTGGCGGAGCTTGTTCAGGAGTTTACCAAGGCGGGAGCACAGCTCCACTACATGACGAAGGACGAGTTTGAGCTGTGGCAGAAATTCGCACAAAAGACGGCGTGGAAGGATTTCGCCCAAACCGTGGAAGGGGGCCAGGAGCTGTTGGACCTCGCCACCGAGGCCATGAAATAAGTCTTTGATCCTCGGCCCTGCCCGGAAGCTTCCGGAAACCGGCCCTTCCGGTTCCGGGCGGGGCATTTAAACCCCAAACGCGGGGAGGGGGGTGCCGTGAAAGCGTTCGGTAACGTTTTGGCCAAACTGATCAACGGCATGAGCATCGTCACGGGCGGCATTGCGGCGCTTTCCCTGGTCGCCGCAGCTGTCATCATCACCGAAGGCGTGATCGTCCGGAAGCTGTTCGGGGTGTCCACCATCTGGCAGATCGAAGCCTCGGTCTATCTTCTCATGTACGCCTGCTTCGTGGGCGCCGCATTCGCCCAGATGCACGACCACCATCTGAACGTGGACCTGGTGATCATTCACATGGAGCCCAGGAAAAGGGAGATCCTTTTGACTTTTGTCTCGGTCCTGAGCGCTCTTGTGTGCGCCGTGCTTGCCGTTTACGCCTGGCCCATGTGGTACGAGGCCTTTGCGAGAAACGACCATTCGGAGTCCCTGTGGGGGCCGCCTCTATGGATCCCCTACTTCTTTATCCCCTTCGGGATGTCGCTTCTTTTTTTCCAGTACATCGTCTACATCGCGGACAAGATCCGCCGCCTGTCTCTCAAAGACGCCTCCGCCGGGAAGGCACCGGATTCATGGGAAGTCCCTTCGTCTGAAAGCGGCAGGACCTTGGAAAAAGAACCCAAAAACGCTCCAGGAAAGGGCTCTTCACGATGAGCGAGTACACCCTAGCCTTGCTTTTGTTCGGCGGCGCTTTTTTGGTTTTGATATCCGGGATTCCCATCTGGGCCGGTCTTGTGGGCATCTCCCTCGTTTTTATCGTGGTGTTCTCCCCCAATCTCCTCCAGGCGGTGCCGGTGGTCGTGTACGGCGGCATGGACAACTTCGCCCTTCTGGCCATTCCCCTGTTCATCCTGCTCAGCGCCCCCATCGCCGCCTCCCACGCCAGCCGGGATCTCTATGAGACGCTTCACAAGTGGCTGCACCGGGTTCCCGGGGGGCTCGGCATCGCCAACATGGTGGGCTGCGGCATCTTCGCCGCGCTCTGCGGATCCAGCCCGGCAACCGCAGCCGCCATCGGCGGCATCGGCATACCGGAGATGAGGAAGCGCGGCTATTCCCCGGCGCTCGCCGCCGGACTCATCGCGCACGCAGGGACCTTCGGGATCCTCATCCCCCCCAGCGTCACCATGATCCTTTACGGCGTGGCCACGGAGACCTCCATCGGGAAATGCTTCATCGCCGGGGTCATTCCGGGGATCCTTCTCGTTTTCTTGAGCTGTCTGTGGGTGGGCGGGGTCTTCCTGTACCGGAAGATCCGTCCGGGAAATCGGAAAGGGCTCTATTATATCGAAGACCGGGGGCAGGTGGAGACCTTTGAGTGGCGTGACAGAATAACCTCCCTGGTGAAGGTGCTGCCGTTCATCCTCATCATCGTCGGCATCATGGGTTCCCTTTACGGGGGCTGGGCCACCCCCAGCGAAGCGGCCGCCATCGGCGCCGTGCTCTCCCTTTTTTTCGTCATGGTCATCTACCGGGTCTACCAGCCCAGAAAGCTCTGGGAGATTTTCATCAAGGCCATGAATGAAAGCACCATGATTCTTCTGATCATGGCCGCGGCCATCCTGTTTGCTTATGTCTCCTCCGATCTTTACGCCACCCAGACCATGGGCGAACTCATGCTGAAAATGCCCTTCGGGAAATGGGGGATCCTGTTTCTCATCAACATCTTCCTCCTCGTCCTGGGCTGCTTCATCCCGCCGGCCGCCCTCATTCTGATGGTCGCGCCCCTGCTGATCCCCATCATCAACGGGCTGGGCTTTGACCCCGTCTGGTTCTCGGTGGTCATGACGGTCAATCTGGAGATCGGCCTGGTCACCCCGCCGGTGGGATTGAACCTGTATATCGTCAAGAACATCGCCCCGGACGTTCCCATGGCCCATGTGCTCCTGGGCGCCGCCCCCTTTCTGTTGATCGACATCCTGGTGATCGTGCTTCTGTGCGTCTGGCCGGAGCTGGCGTTGTGGCTTCCCAACAAGATGATCGGATAAGTTCCCGAAAACGGAAAGGAACGTATGATCCTCAAAGACGCATTCGAGAAAACGGCCCATCGACTGAAGGATAAAGACGCCCTCTGGTTTATCCAGGGCGATCAAAGACAAAGCCGGATCTCCTTCGGTCAGATGGAAGCCGACGCAAACCAGTTGGCCCGTTTCCTGCTGGATTCCGGCGTGATGAAAGGGGACCGGGTCGTCTTTTTCTTGGGCAAATCGCTTTTTACGGTCATCGCGCACCTGGCCGTTCAGAAGATCGGAGCCATCGGGGTTCCGCTGAACCCCGGGTTCAAGAAGTCGGAAATGGCCTATCTACTAGGGGATGCCCGGCCCCGCCTCGCTTTCTGCGGCCCGGAGGCCGCCGGCATGATCCGGGAGCTCGACCCCAAGGTCAGCCTCATGACGGTGGACTTTCGGACTCCTTACGAGGTTGTCGATTTTTTCAGGTCAGCCCCCCCGGACCCGCTCTACGCCGAAATTCATGAAAAGGATGCGGGACTGATCATCTACACGTCGGGGACCACGGGAAGACCGAAAGGGGCCATCCTGACCCAGGAAAACCTGGTTGCAGACGTCCGCAACATCCTTTCCACCTGGGAGATTTCCGGGTCGGATATTTTGTGCCACGCTCTTCCCCTTTTTCACGTCCACGGTCTCTGTTTCGCCCTCCACACGGCCCTCGTGGCAGGATCCACCACTCTTCTCTTGGATGCCTTTTCCCCTCAAACGGTCATCGACATCCTCCACCGGGGTATCGAAGGCTGTTTTCCTACGGTTTTCATGGCGGTTCCTTCCATGTATTCCAAGATGTTGGAGGTCATCGGGAGCCGGAAACCGGATTTTTCCCGCATGCGGCTGTTCACCTCCGGGTCCGCGCCGCTTCCCGCCGCCGACTTCGATCGTATCAAACGGGTTTTCGGCATGGAGCCGGTGGAGCGGGAGGGGATGACCGAGACCGGAATGAACTTCACCAACCCCTTGGAAGGGAAGCGGAAACCCGGTTCCATCGGGAAGCCGATGCTCGGCCTGGCGGTGAGGATCGTGGACCCCCAAACCCTTAAGGACGTGACCCCGGGGGAAACCGGCGAATTCTGGCTCAAAGGGCCCTGCATCACCCCGGGGTATTGGGAAAAACCCGAGGAGACGGCCAAAGCCTTTGCAGACGGTTGGTTCCGCACCGGGGACCTTGGGAAGGTCGATGAAGAGGGGTATTACACCCTGACCGATCGGATCAAGCACATCATCATCTCCGGTGGGGAGAATATCTCCCCCAAGGAAGTCGAGTCCGTGATCAACCGTTTACCGGGGGTACTCGAATCCACCGTGGTGGGTGTCCCCGACGAAAAATGGGGGGAAAAGGTGGCCGCCGCCGTGGTTCCCAAGCCCGGGGAAAAGGTCGCGGCATCCGATATCGTGGCGCATTGCCGGAAGCACCTCCACAATTGGAAATGTCCCAAAGAAGTCGCTTTTCTCGAGGCGCTTCCCCGTAACACCATGGGAAAGGTTCTGAAGGAAGCGGTGAAAAACCTCTTTGACAAACCCGGGGAAAGCCTCTAACGTCTCTTTTTGGATCAGGAGACGCCGGTCATGCCCTTTGCCCCCGATGCCGGCCCGGAGATTGTCCGGGCCATTGAAAATTTTGTCGCCGAATCAGCCGAAAACACCTTGGAACTGCCCACGAAGGAGCCGGCCTTCGATCGGCCCCTGGTGGGTTTTTCCAGCGGCGCCGATCCCCTTTATGCCGAGTACGTAAGACACATCGGCCAATTCTACCTGACCCCGCTTCAACTCCTTCAGAAGGCATTCCCGGAAGGTGCCTTTAGGGATCCTGAGGCCGTTTCGGTCATCAGCTGGGTCCTTCCTTCCACGGCAGCCACGCGGAGTGAACAGTCACAGGAGAGCGTGCACCCTTCTGAGCGGTGGGCGCGCACCCGGCTTTTCGGGGAGCGGTTCAACGACTGTCTCCGGCGGCATGTGGTGCAGCTCTTGGAGCAGCAGGGGTTCGCCGCCGTCGCGCCGTCTCTTTCGCCCTTCTGGAGCCGGTCGGACCAGGGGCCCTACGCGCCCTGCTCCACCTGGTCGGAACGCCACGCGGCCCATGCAGCGGGCCTGGGAACCTTCGGCCTTTGCGACGGGCTCATCACGTCGAAGGGAAAGGCCATACGGACCGGTTCGGTGGTGGCCGGGCTTGCCCTTGTCCCCTCGCTCCGTCCCTATGAAGACATCCATGCCTACTGCCTCCGTCACTCCCTGGGGACCTGCGGCAAATGCATCGACCGCTGCCCGGTACAGGCCCTGGGTCCGGCCGGCCATGACAAGTCCCGTTGCATGCAGTATACTCAGAAGACCATGAGCGCGCTGATGAAAAAAAGCTACGGGTTGGACACCTACGCCTGCGGGTTGTGCCAGAGCGCCGTCCCTTGCATGGATCACATCCCCAAAGCGGAAGAAGGTTAGGCGGGAGGAAAAGGATGCGTGCCGACTTCATACCCGGGGGGCTGCCGTTTTGGGTGGGCAGCTTCCCCCTGACGGACCACGCCGAAGCCTTGAAACTGGCGTTTCGCTATGCCCCGGAAATTCCATCATGGCCCCAGCTTCCCGTTCACAGGCAGGAGGGCATGATCGCCCAGTTTCTTGGAGGCCTTCCGGGAGTCGTCGAGGAAAGGGGAAAGGTTTTTGTCGACGACGAGACAGAGGCGTTCGCCTCCGAGGTCGTGGCCTTCTACGAAGCGTATATGGCCGTCGCCGAGGGGTCGGCGGACCTGCTCAAGAGCAGATTTTCCCTCCAAGCCGACACTGCGGCCGGGTTCTTCATTTTCATGGAGATGCTCAGAGGGCAGAAGAAACCGCCGTCGGCGGTGAAGGGGCAGATCACCGGCCCCGTCACGTTTGCCACCGGTCTTGCCAACCGGAAAGGCATCCCTCTTTTTTACGACCCTCAACTCAGGGATGCCGCGGTCAAACTGCTGGCCCTCAAGGCGCGCTGGCAGGTTCGGCGGCTCAAAGAGCACGGGGTGCCCGTGATCCTTTCCGTGGATGAACCGGGCATGGCCGGGTTCGGCTCCTCCGAGTTCACGAGCATCTCCCGCGAGGATGTCAGCCAGTGCCTCACGGAGGTCATCGGGGAGATCCATGCCGAAGGCGGAATGGCCTGCATCCATGTCTGTGCCAACACGGATTGGTCGCTGATCCTTTCGCTTCCCTTGGACATCATCAACTTCGACGCCTATGCCTATTTCGACCGGTTCATCCTGTACGCAAAAGACGTCAAACGGTTCCTGGCGTCCGGAGGGATCCTGGCCTGGGGCATGGTCCCCACCTTGAGCCCGGAAGACCTGGAAAAGGAAACCGTGGAAACCCTTACGGCCCTGTGGAACGAGGGAATCCGACAAATCGAGGGCATCGGCGTCGATCGGGAAACGGCTATCAGGCAATGCCTGATTACCCCCAGCTGCGGGATGGGCTCCTTGCCCCTTGATCTGGCAGAAAAAGTGCTTACTATGACCCGTGACCTGTCATCCCGGATCCGGGGAGACAAGGTCCGCCCGTAAACCGGTTAGAGCGAGATGAAAGACCCACTTCCGGGCGAAGGCGTCTGCCTTCGCCCGAAAAGTTGAAACGAGGAGGCCATGAGCACGGAAACGAAACAGCAATTCACCGGGGCCACCCGGTATGTCCTGGACGACGAACTGGCAAGGATCGTGAACATCTCCATGGCGCTGGAGATGCCGCTTCTCATGAAAGGGGAGCCCGGCACCGGGAAGACCATGCTGGCGCATGCCATCGCGGAAAGCCTCAAGATGCCCCTGATCGTTCTCAACGTCAAGTCCAGCATGAAACTGGTGGACGCCCTATACCAGTACGACACCCTGACCCGTCTCAACGACAGCCGTTTCGGGGATTCCTCCCGGGACGTGAGCAACATCGAAGAGTACATCAAGATGGGAAAGATCGGGCAGGCCTTTGTTTCCGAGGTCCGGACGGTACTTCTCATCGACGAAATCGACAAGGCGGATACCGACTTCCAGGACGACATGCTGGACGTGCTGGATCAGATGGAGTTCGACATCATCGAGATCGACAAGACCATCCGCACCCGGCATCGCCCCGTCATCATCATCACCTCCAACGCCAAGAAGGACCTTTCCGATCCCTTCCTGGGCCGGTGCAATTTCCACCACATCGCGTTCCCCGATCCCAAGATGATGCGGAAAATCATCCACGTCCACTTCCCGGAAATCGAGGCCGACCTGTTGGAAAGTACCGTGGAGACCTTCTACCGGCTCCGGGAGATCGATGCGGTGGAGAAAAAGCCGGCCACCCGGGAACTGATCAACTGGATCCGGGCCCTTCGCGCCGATCCGGATTTCAAGCCCAAGAACCTGAACAAGGGCGAGATCCCGTTTTTGGGGGTCCTGTTCAAGAAGAGCCAGGACTACGAGCACGCCAACAACGTGATTCATCGTCGGCGGCTCTACTGAAGCCATGTTCGTCGATTTTTTCTACAAACTCAAGGATCACGGGATCCCCGTAAACCCCACCGCCTTCCTGACCCTGCAGAAGGCCCTCAGCCGCGGGCTGATCCAGTCCCTGGAGGATTTCTACACTGCGTCCAGGACCATTCTTGTCAAGAGCGAACGATTTTTCGACCGGTTCGACCAGGTCTTTGCCCATCATTTCGAGGGGGCGGAGCTGCCCGATGACGCGGCGTTTGAAATCTCGGAGATGGCCAAGACGCTTCTCGAGCAATGGCTCAAGGACCCGGAAACCGTTTCGAAGCTCCTGGGGATGGATGAGTCGGAAGTCTCAAAGCTCACCCCCGAGGAACTGATCGAATACTTCAAAAAGCGCCTCGAGGAGCAGACCGGTGCCCATCACGGCGGGAGCAAGTGGATCGGCACCGGCGGAACCTCTCCGGTGGGGCATTCCGGATACCATCCCGGCGGGATGCGCGTCGGCGGGGTTTCCCGGAACAAATCCGCAGTCAAGGTGGCCATGGAGCGGCGCTACAAGGACTATTCCCGGTCCGGTCCCCTCACCCAGGACCTCATCGGTGAGGCCCTCAAGCGGCTCCGCAACCTGATTCCGGAGGGCCCCAAGGACCGGATCAACATCGACGAGACGATTTACCAGACCATGAAAAACGCCGGGGAGATCGAGATCGTCTTCGAAAGAAGCCTCAAAGACCGGCTCAAGATCGCTTTGGCCATCGACAACGGCGGCTGGTCCATGGATCCTTACATCTCGGTGGTGCAGACCCTGTTCGACTATGCCAAGGCCCAGTTCAAAGACATCAAGACCTATTTTTTCCACAACACCATTTACGACAACCTGTGGGAAGATCCCGCCCGTTACAAGCATCCCCAAAAGGTGGACGCCCTGATCCGGTTCGACCCCCAGACCCGGTTCATCGTGGTGGGCGACGCCAGTATGGCGCCCTATGAGCTCATGGCCACGGACGGCTCCATCCACCTGGAGGAGCGCAGCACCCGGCCGAGCATCGAACGTCTCAAGTTCATCGCCCAGACCTTCCCCCACTCGGTGTGGCTGAATCCGGTCCCTTCCCGGCTCTGGGGTTACACCCGCACCATCTCCGCCATCGCCCAGATCTTCCCCATGTTCGAACTCACCCTTGACGGCCTGGAAAAGGCCGTCAGGCAGCTGATGATCAAGAGTTAGCTCTGCGCAGGGGATGTCGGAAGCGGCTAGGACGCCGTTTCACGCCCGCTGATGCGGAAAAGACGGCACGCGTTTTCCCACACGGCCGAGGCCAGATCCTCGGAGTCTTCATTCCGGAGGCGGGCCAGCGTCGTCAGGACGGATTTAACGAAAGCCGGTTCATTGCGACGGGTACGTTTCTTTTCAGGGTGGGGGGTGAGATAGGGGGCATCGGTTTCGATCAAAAGGCGTTCCCGGGGGACTGTGGAAATGATCTTGCTCAGATCGTCTCCCCGGCCGGGAAGGGTTAAGATTCCGGTGACCCCGATATAATAGTCGGAATCGATGTAATTTTTCAACTCCCGGTCTGTTCCGCTGAAGCAGTGAACGACGGCGTCTTTCCCGGAAAGGCCGGAGTCCGAAAGGATTTCAAGGAGGCGGCCGCCGGTGTCCCGCTCGTGAAGGATGACCGGAAGATCGAGTTCGAGGGCGACTTCCAATTGCCGCTGGAACCATTTTTCCTGGACGGCTTTGGGGGAGAACATCCGGTTGTAATCGAGCCCGATTTCACCCCAGGCTTTGACCCTGGAATTTTCGGAAAGGTCCCTGAGTCGGTTGAGAACGGCATCGGAGCACTCTTTGGAATCGTGAGGATGGAACCCGACGGAGGCGTAGAGGCCGTCGCCGCTTTGTGCGATCCGGACGGCCTTTTGAGAGCTCTTGTCGTCGATTCCGACGATCATGATCCCGGCGACACCCGTTTCGCGGGCACGGGCGAGGACGGTATCAAGGTCCTTGTCGAAGGCTCGGTCATCCAGGTGGCAGTGGCTGTCGAAAAGTCTCATCCCGGTTTTTCAGTAAAAAGGTGATCCTTGAAAGTCGTTTCTGACTTATCCCTAACGGCGATGGGAAACAAATGCAAGGCAAAATCCGCTTCCGTCGCGCCTTCCCTCTATCGGGGTCTTGAAGCACGGGAAGCCTGGGGCCTTGAACTTTATACGGGGTGCATGCCGTCATTGCGGGAATCCGAAAATTCGGTTAAACTATTTTGTTTTAAAACTGTGGAGTTATTTTAAGCCTCCACTTAATCAACAGCGCCCATCCGGTGTTGCCGCCGGCCCCTGAGGAGCGAGGTCAAGGCGGTGGGAACCCACAGGCCCAGAGACTGAAACTGAAAAAATCGATGCGCTCCCTGCTGATTGTTTCGAAAAAAAAGAGCTTTTCCGCCCAGATCCGCTCCTGTTTTTCGGGGGATTACCGGATCGAATCGGTCGACGGCATCGAGCCGGCGGTAACTCGGATCGCCGACAAGCGTTACGACTTCATCCTGCTCGATCTGGAACTTCTTCGGGAAACCGCCGGGGGCGGTGGGTACAAACCGGTATTGCAGCGGTTTTGGAAGGATCATCCCACCGCCCAGATCATCATCGCCTCATCCAAGGAAGATCTTGGAGAGGCTGTTTTGGCGGTGAGGGCCGGTGCCACCCAATACATTTTATATCCACCGGATCGGGAAGAGGTTCGGTTCGTCCTGGAAAACACCTACGAGTCCCTTCTGTTCCGATCGGAACTGAACTATCTCCGGGATCATTTCTGGCAGATCGATTCCCTGGACCTCGTTAAGACCGGAAACCCCAAGATGATGGCGGTCTTCGACAAAATACGGTCCGTGGCTCCCACGAACAGCATCATCCTGCTGCTGGGGGAAACCGGTACCGGGAAAAGCGTCATGGCCCGGCTGATCCATCGGCACAGCGATCGAAAGCAGGCACAATTCATCAGCGTGCATTGCGGGGCGATTCCCGACACCCTGGTGGAGAGCGAGCTCTTCGGGCACGAGAAGGGCGCATTCACCAGTTCGGTGAGGCGGAAGCTGGGCAAGTTCGAGATCGCCAATGGCGGGAGCCTTTTCCTGGATGAAATCGGAACCATCACGCCTTCGGCCCAGATTAAACTGTTGGAGGTGCTTCAGGACGGAACCTTCCAGCGGGTGGGGGGGGAAGAGACGCTCCATTCACGCGCCCGGGTGATCGCCGCTTCCAATGTCGACCTGGAAAAGATGTGCCAAGAGGGCCGGTTTCGAAAGGACCTTTTCTACCGGCTCAATGTTTTTCCCATTGAGCTTCCGCCCCTCAGGGAACGCCTCGAGGACCTCCCACACCTGGTGGAAACCTTCCTGAGGCGCCTGAACCGGTTCAACTCAAAGGAAATCCTGGAAATCCACCCGAGCGTCATGGATGCCTTCTCCCGGTACACCTGGCCCGGGAACATCCGCGAACTCGAAAATATTCTGGAGCGGGCCTATATCCTCGAAAAATCCGCTGTCCTGACCCCCGCCGTATTTCCCTCGGACCTTTTCGAAACGCCGGAAGCGGGCCGGATACGGGAAATAGGCACGGGTTTTTTGGAAGGGCTGAAAACGGTGAGAAAAAGGGGGATCGAAGAACTGGAAAAGCGGTATCTTAGGGAGCTGCTTTCCCGCTGCCGGGGAAAAATCGGGGAAGCCGCCGAAGCCGCCGGAATCACGACCCGTCAGCTCCACAAGCTGATGACCAAATATGGGTTTCAAAAAGAGCTTTTCAAAAAACAGGAAAAAAGCGCAGACCCCGTGGATTTCAAGCCGCCTTTTCCATGAAAACGCCGTGCATTTTCAGCTCAAGGTAGCCCAGCGCTTCCAAAAGAGCGGTATTGATGGGCAAGCGTTTTACACCGTAGATGGGGTGCATGGCCGCGATGCGCATGAATCGGTCCTGATAGGGGGGAAGCTGAGCTTCTCCTGAAAAGAGCGCCCCCGATCGGCCGGATTCCGCCGGCCATCGGTCTTTGACCCTTCCGCAGAGACACGGCTCCAGGACCCCCTTTTTGTTCCTTCGGCTGGCAAACCCGAAAAGCCGGCAGACCAGGGGCCGAAACCCGTAGAACCCGCATCGACCGCGCCCGGTGTTTCCGGCTTCCGGTCGATAAAGCACGCAGGGAGTCGCCTCCTCCCGGGCCTTTGCCTGAAGGATCGGAATCCAAACGTCCGTTTCCTTTCTGACAAACATTTCTCCGGCAAGGGGCAGGACTTCCAGAACCGTGGCCTCCACCTGCCGGCTCTCGCAACAACTGCCGCACAAGTCCGGGCAGGACAGGCCGAAGATTTGCCTGAAACGGTCGGTTTCGGTGTCGATTTCCCGATAAACAGATACAATTTCCGGTATCAGATGCAGCATAAGAGAAGCTTCGGATCCACCTTTCCGGACCCCGTTGTCTATCCGGGGGTCCGGAAAGGGAGTTGGGCTGGATACGGGAAGGATTTACTGCTTCTTGCCTGCAGCCTTGGGCGCAGGAGCCGCGGGGGCTGCGGCAGCGGGCGCAGCCGCAGGGGCGGCCGGAGCGGCCTGAACGGCCGTTTTGGCAGCAGGGGCAGCAGCAGCCGGAGCGGCAGCAGCAGGAGCCGCGACAGCAGCTTCGATGGTCTTGAATTCGGTGACCGAAATCGTGGACTTGTCTTTGGCTTTCTTCACGGTGCCGACGGCCTCAATCTGTTTTCCGACGAGTTTCAGCAGTTCGGCTCCTTTTCCTGCTTTCGCAGCAACACCGATCTCAACGCCTTCGGCGGTCTTGATGGCAACGGCCGTGACGTTCCCGCTGGCATCCGTGGCCTTTTCGACTACCATCCCGGTCACAGTGGTCGGCTCCACTTTGGCCGCTTCTTTTTTGGCGGCTTCTTTCCCGGCAGCAAAAGCCGGGAGGGCCATGCAGAGCACCATCAGAGACACCGTAATCCACCGCACCACCGATTTGTTGCTTCTTTTCATTCTCTTTTCCTTTCACGAAAGGGGTTAATGGGTATTGAAGGGTCAAAATAGCCGAAAGGCTTTGATCCCTCGAAGGTATCCCCGTCTTTAAAGCAATACTCATGCCAAAATGTAACCCATTGAAATGGTTATTCTAAAGGCAAATCAAGTTTTGGATGAGAATTGACGGTTCTGCTTTTTAAGTCTCCGCGCACACTCCCGAAGCACCGGAAGCCTCCCGGCCTTTTGCGCAACCTAGGAAAAATTCCAGTCTTTTTGAGGTCAAGGGGATCTTCCGCTGGGATCCGAGGCCCATCGGAACCGGCATTTCCGGTCAGAAGCACTTAAGACTCCGAAGTTCTTGTTTTCAGGGGTTTGTCCTGCGCGTTCCTGACTTTCAAAAGATTCCATCGTCGAACTTCGAAACGAAAACCCTCTTTTTTCAAGAAGATTCTGGTTGATTTCAAACGGGGGAATGGGTAGGGTGACCCGTTTGAAAAAACACCCCGTGTTTCCGGGGGAAAAGGGGCAAGCAGACCGGTTTTTGAGTAAAATCGTCAGGAGGCAGATCATGTTTAAAATTGTCAAACGGGAGGAGATGTCGGGCGGCACGGTGATTCTCAACGAGATCGAGGCGCCCCTCATCGCCAGGAAGGCCAAACCCGGACAGTTCGTCATCCTCAAGGCCAACGAGACCGGAGAGCGGATTCCGCTCACCATGGCGGACACCGACCCCGAAAAGGGCACCCTCACCGTCATTTACATGGTCGTGGGGAAATCCACCGCCCTGTTCAAGACCTTGAAGGTGGGTGAGGGATACCAGGACGTCATCGGGCCCCTGGGCAAGCCAACGCATCTCGAGAAGGTGGGGACGGTGGTATGTGTCGGGGGCGGCACAGGAATCGCGGTCTTGTACCCCATCACACGGGGGCTCAAGGAGATCGGAAACCGCGTCGTCAGCATCATCGGGGCTCGAAGCAAGGACATTCTCATCCTGGAAGATCGGATGCGCGCCGTTTCCGACGAGCTTTATCCTTGCACCGATGACGGATCTTACGGGCATCACGGGTTCGTCACGGAAGTCTTGAAAAGGATCCTCGACGAACAGAAGGCCGATCAGGTGGTGGCCATCGGGCCGGTTCCCATGATGAAATTCGTTTCCAAAATCACCAAGCAGTACGAGGTCCCCACCATCGTCAGCCTCAACCCCATCATGGTGGACGGCACCGGTATGTGCGGGGGGTGCCGAGTGAGCATCGAGGGGGAGAACAAGTTCGCCTGCGTGGACGGCCCCGAATTCGACGGGCACAAGGTGGATTACGACGAGTTGATGCTGCGTCTCCAGGCTTATTGCGAGGATGAGAAGCGCTGCCATGACGATTTTTGCCGCCTGAACCCCGCTTTCTGAACCTTTCAGGGAAAGCGGATCGGCGCCGACGGTTTTGGAGGAATGGATGAGCGACCCGGCTGAAAAAAAAGACAAGAAGGAAAAGATCCCCCGGCAACCCATGCCCGAGCAGGACCCAAAGGTTCGGGCGAAAAATTTCCTCGAAGTCCCGCTCGGATATACGTCCGAGCTGGCCATGAGGGAAGCCCAGCGCTGCCTGCAATGCAAGAAACCCTCCTGCGTGGAAGGTTGCCCGGTGGGAGTGGACATTCCGGGATTTATCAGTCACATCAAGGAGGGGGAATTCACCCAGGCCATTCGGAATCTGTGGTCAAAGAACAGCCTGCCCGCGGTATGCGGAAGAGTCTGTCCGCAAGAGGGCCAGTGTGAAGGGGTGTGCATTTTAGGGAAGAAGGACGCCCCGGTGGCCATCGGAAACCTGGAACGCTTTGCGGCGGACCACGAGCGGATGCACGGGACCGGCGTCCTGCCGCCCAAGGCGGATCCCACCGGCAAGAAGGTGGCCGTCGTGGGTTCAGGGCCTTCGGGGCTCACCGTCGCCGGAGACCTCATCGTCAAGGGACACGACGTCACCGTGCTGGAGGCATTCCATAAACCGGGCGGGGTTTTGGTTTACGGAATTCCCGAGTTCAGGCTTCCGAAAGAGATCGTGGCCCAGGAGGTCAATTTCCTGGAACGCCTGGGCGTCAAGGTGGAGTGCAACGCCGTGGTGGGGCGCACCATCACCCTGGACGAGCTTTTCGAACAGGGGTACCACGCCATCTATATCGGTGTGGGTGCCGGCCTGCCGAGATTTTTGAATATTCCGGGGGAAAACCTCGTCGGGATCCTGTCGGCCAACGAATACCTCACCCGGGCGAACCTCATGAAGGCCTATCTCTTCCCGGAGGTGGACACCCCAATCCCCCGGGGGAAAAACGTCATCGTTTTGGGAGGCGGCAACGTGGCCATGGATTCGGCGCGGACCGCCATGCGGCTGGGGGCGGACAAGGTCCGGATCGTTTACCGGCGCTCCAAGACCGAACTTCCCGCCCGGGCCGCGGAAGTCCACCACGCCGAAGAAGAGGGAATCGAGTTTTTCTTTTTAACCAACCCGACCCGGTATCTGGGGAACGACAAGGGCCGGCTGGTGGGCATGGAGTGCCTGAAGATGGAACTAGGCGAGCCCGACGCATCAGGCCGGAGACGCCCCATTCCCGTCAAGGGATCGGAATTCACCCTGGAGTGCGACCTGGTGGTGGTGGCGGTGGGATCGGGCGCCAATCCCCTGCTCACCCGTTCCACGCAAGACATGACCCTCAACAAGTGGGGCTATATCGTGGCCGATCCGGAAAACGGAAAAACCACGAAAAGAGGGGTGTGGGCCGGGGGGGACATCGTCACGGGGGCGGCCACGGTCATCCTGGCCATGGGAGCCGGCCGAAAGGCGGCGGACTCCATCCATCAGTTCCTGACCTGGGGTTGGTAAGCCGGGCACCCTGAACCGCAACAGCGGGCGCATTCCCCGCTGCTTCCAGCGCGGGAGTTTCAAGCGATCTGCAACCCGAGTTTGACACAGGAGGGAGGGTGCGCTAAACTGAAGTAGCATCACTGGGGGAGTTGAGCACCATCAGCTGAGAGGAGGCTTCCGGCCTCGACCCCTTGAACCTGATCCGGATCATGCCGGCGTAGGAAAGATGATTTAAACCTGTTTCATCCCGCCTTTTTTTCATCCTTCCATTCCCGGTTACGGTCGACGGATCACCTGACATCGGATACGACAAGATGACCTCTGATCCAGGTGCTTTCCCATGGAAAGGGGAAAGGCCGTTTCCGGAAAAAGCCGATGGCGCCCCCCGGAAGGCTCCTGCCATTTTTCTTGAAAACCTTTCCTTTACCTACGCTGAAAAAGAGGTGTTCCGGAATCTGGAGTTCACGGTGGAAGGAGGCCTGTGGACCTGCCTCATCGGCGAAAGCGGCTGCGGCAAATCGACGCTTCTGAAAATGATTTCAGGAACCCTGGGGCGCGGCCTGACCGGGAGCATTCGGTTCGACGGTTTTTCAGGGCAAGAGGGGCTGACCGCCTGGATGGCTCAAAAAGATCTCCTCTTGCCCTGGCTCAGCGTCCTGGAAAACGTCTGCCTCGGGGCCCGTTTGCGGGGGGAGCTGACGGAAGAAAAGCGCCGCGAAGCCATTACCCTTCTCGATGATGCCGGCCTGGCCGGATACGCCGGGGCGCTTCCCTCCAGGTTGTCCGGGGGAATGCGGCAGCGCGTGGCCCTGCTCCGGACCCTGATGGAAAGACGGCCGGTGGTCTTGATGGACGAACCCTTTTCAGCCTTGGACGCTCTGACAAGGCTCAGGCTCCAGGATCTGGCTTCGAACCTGGTAAGGGGGAAGACCGTCTTGATGGTGACCCATGATCCTCTGGAGGCTTTGCGCCTGGGGCACCGGATATACGCCATGCAGGGGCGGCCCGCCCGGCTGAGCCGGCCGGTCATCCCGCCGGGAGAGCCTCCGCGCAGGGTGGGCGATCCGGAGATCGCGCCCCTGCAGGAAGTCCTCCTGGGCCTGCTGCAGGGGGAGGCGCCGGCATGAACCTGCTGCGTTTTTTGGCGGTTGCGGCGGGGCTGGCGATGCTCTGGCAAACGGTGGTGCTCGTCGCCGAAATCCCCCCTTACATTGTTCCGGGGCCGGCGGGGGTCGCCCGGGCCCTCCTGGCGCATCGGGGTTCCTTGGCCCATCATGCCGTAATCACCCTTGTCGAAATCCTTTCCGGTCTTTTCCTTGGAACCCTGGTGGGAGCCTCGAGCGCCCTTTGCATGATCGCGTCGCGCTTCGTGAAGCGCTGGCTCCTTCCGGTTCTGGTAATCAGCCAGGCCGTCCCTGTGTTCGCTTTGGCTCCCCTGCTGGTGCTCTGGTTCGGATACGGAATGCTTTCGAAAGTCGCCATGGCCGTTTTGATCATCTACTTCCCGGTCACCGCCTCCTTTTACGACGGCATGCGACGGACCGATCCGGAATGGCTGGAGCTGGCAGGAGTCATGGGTGCCGGGCCCCTTGCCGCTGTCCGGTACATCCGGATCCCTGCCGCCCTTCCGGCCTTTGCCTCCGGGCTGCGGGTGGCCACGGCCACGGCGCCCATCGGAGCCGTGGTGGGGGAATGGGTCGGCTCCAGCGAAGGCCTCGGGTTTTACATGCTGCACGCCAACGCCCGGATGCAGATTGATGCCCTGTTCGCGGCGCTGGCGGTTCTGGCCGTGATCGCCATTTTGCTTTACTTCACGATGGATGCCGTCATGACGCGCCTGGTCTTTTGGGAAAAGGAAGAACGAATAAGGAGATAAAAGGATGAAACATCTTATCAGAAGCGGGGCGATGGTTTTCCTGTTTTCGGTGCTGGGGAGTCTTCAGCCTGTTTTTGGGCTTGAATCGGTGACCGTGGTGCTGGACTGGTTCGTCAATCCGGACCATGCCGGTCTGGTGGTGGCAAAGGAGAAGGGTTTTTTCGAAAAAAAGGGCCTGTCGGTCCGCTTCCAGGTTCCCTCCAACCCCAATGACCCTCCCAAGCTGGTGGCCGCGGGCAAGGCGGATATCGCCCTTTCCTACCAGCCCCAGCACCATCTCCACGTGGACCAGGGCCTGCCGCTGGTGCGTTTCGCAACGGTGGTGGCCACCCCCTTGAACACCCTCGTGGTCCTGGCGGACGGGAAAATCCGAGATATCGCCGATCTGAAAGGGAAAAAGATCGGTTATTCCATCGGCGGTTTCGAGACGGTTCTCTTGAAAACCCTTCTGGGCCGGGCGGGCCTGTCCCTGTCCGACGTCACGCTGATCAACGTGAATTTCTCTCTGTCCCCCTCGCTTTTTGCCGGGACCACCGACGCGGTCATCGGCGCCTTCCGGAATTTCGAGCTGAATCAGATGGAAATCGCGGGCAGGCCGGGAAGGGCCTTTTTCGTGGAGGAGCACGGGATTCCACCCTACGATGAGCTGATCCTGGTGGCCCACCGAAAATCCCTTTCGGACCCCAAGCTGCGGCGATTCGTGGATGCCCTGGAAGCAGGCGTCCAGTTCCTGGTCAACCATCCCCAGGAAAGCTGGGAGCTGTTTCTGCGAAATTACAAAGACCTTGACGACGAACTGAACCGGCGAGCCTGGCGCGATACGCTTCCCCGGTTCGCGCTCAGGCCCGGGGCCCTGGACCGCATGCGCTACGTGCGCTTTGCCCGGTTTGCCAAGGAAAACGGCCTCATCCAAAGCGAACCCGATCTGGAAACCTATGCCCTTGAGCTTCCCTGAACACGTGTTCAATCGGAGACTCGGTCGTCGGGGCGCTGTTTTCTATTCAGGGAAAAACCGGAGGGATCAGGGGATGCCGGCCTTGGCGTAAAGGGCGTGGAAGTGATGGGTGGGGCCGCACCCTTTTCCGATGGGAAGGGCGTTTTCGATGGCCCCTGTCACATAGGTCTTGGCCGCTTGCACGGCCTCGAAAAAGTCTTTTCCCAACGCGAGGTGCGCCGCCACGGCCGAGGAAAAAGTGCATCCGGTTCCGTGGGTGTTTCGGGTGGGAATCCGACGCTGGGTCAGTTCCATGAAACGCTGCCCGTCGAACACGACGTCCGTGGCGAAATCCCCGCCCAGGTGTCCTCCCTTGACCACTACCTTCTTGGCGCCCTTTTCCAGAATCCGCCTCGCGGCCCGGCGCATGGCGTCCACATCCGGGATCGCCTCTCCAGTCAGAGCCTGGGCTTCATGGAGGTTGGGCGTCACCACGTCGGCCAGGGGAAACAGGTGCCGGATGAGGGCCTCCTGGGCGTCTTCCCTCAGCAGGCGGTATCCGCTCTTGGAGATCATCACGGGGTCCAGGACCAACGGGGGGCGCTTAACCTCCGAAAGCGCCCGGGCGACCGTTTCGATGAGCGGGATGCTCGAAACCATCCCGATCTTCACCGCATGGATTTCGATGTCGTCGAAAAGGCATCGGATCTGATCGTAAACCATCCGGGGGTGCATTTCCTGGATGTCGTAAACTTTGAGGGTGTTCTGGGCCGTGACTGCGGTGACGGCACTCATCCCGAAGACCCCAAGCGCCTGGAAGGTCTTCAAGTCCGCTTGGATTCCGGCGCCGCCGGAAGAGTCGGAGCCGGCGATGGTCAGGGCGGTTTTCATGGGGTTTATTCCTTTATTTCAGCCGAATTCCTTCGAAACGGAGGGCCCATTTTCGGAAGCGGTCCCAACAGGCGTCTCCAATGCTTTTCAGGCTCTTTTCGATTTCGCTGAAGCTCTTGTTCCGGCCCTGGGCGTCCCCGTTTTTGGAGTGAAACTTGTCGGCGTAGCACAGGATCTCCTCCTCCAAGGTTTCCGGCCTCATGTCCTTCCGGGGAAGGGGCAGGCCGAAGTGCCGTATGTCTTCTGCGGAAAGGCCCACCCCCACGTGACGTTCGCAGACCCTGCCGTGCCTGGGAAGCCCCAGTGCCCTGAGGACCTGGTTTCCCAGGTAGCCGTGTCGGACATAGGGTTCGATCCCGGCGCACCCCAGAGCAGGGGAATCGGTGAGGAAGATGCCGATATCATGGAGCAGGGCGGCCTCTTCGAGAAATCCCAGATCGGGATTCTCGGAAAAGACCCTGCTGCCGGATGCGATCTCCAGGGCTTTTTTAGCGACGGCCTTGCCGTGGCTCACCAGCAAGTCATAGGGCTTGGATCCGGGAGCATAAAACTGTTCGATGATTTCCAGCGGGGTGATCGCCATCAACCAGACTTCTAATGGACTTTGACTCTGAGCAGGACGCCTTCGATGAACGGATCGAGGTGCCCGTCGAGTACGCTGTTCACGTTTCCCACCTCCAGGTTAATCCGGTGGTCTTTGACCAACTGGTAAGGATGCAGCACATAGGAGCGGATCTGGCTTCCCCAGGCGATGTCTTCCTTGCTTTCATGGATCTCCTTGAGCTTTTCATCCTGCTTTTCCTTTTCGTGCTGATAGAGCCGGGCCCGCAGAACCTTCATGGCCAGATCCTTGTTCCGGAACTGGGACTTCTCCTGCTGGCACTGCACCACGATACCGGTGGGCAGATGGGTAATGCGGACGGCGCTGCTGGTCTTATTGACATGCTGCCCGCCGGCCCCGCTGGCGCGGAAGACGTCGATGCGGAGGTCCTTTTCCTCGACGTCGATGACGATCTCGTCGTCCACCTCCGGGTAAACGAAGACCGAGGCAAAAGACGTGTGGCGTTTTCCGCTGGCATTGAAGGGCGAGATCCGCACCAGCCGGTGGACGCCGGTCTCCGTCTTCAGGTACCCGAAGGCGTATTCCCCGGCGGCGCTGAACGTTACGCTCTTGATACCCGCCTCTTCTCCCGGCTGCAGATCGATGAGATCGAGCTTGAATCCTTTCCCCTCGATCCAGCGGGAATACATGCGGAACAACATCTCGGCCCAGTCCTGGGCCTCGGTGCCCCCGGCGCCGGCATTGATGGAGACGATGGCGCTGTTCGGATCATCTTCCCCGCTGAGAATCACCGTCAGGGAAAAATCCTTGACCTTTCTTTTGATCTGATCCGCCTGCCGGGAGACTTCTTCCACGGTCTCGGCATCGGACTCTTCCTCGGCCATGTCCAGCAGGAGCACGCTGTCGTCGGCGGCCGCGGTCAGGGTCTTGAGGGTTTCGAGCTGCTGGGTGAGATGCGCGCGTTCTTTCAGAAGGGGTTTGGCCTTTTCGGGCTTGTCCCAGAAATCCCCTTTGGAGATGACGGCCTCGATTTCATGCAGGCGTTTTTCTTTTCCGGCGACGTCAAAGATAGTCTCCCAGGTGGTGCAGCTGGATTTGAAGCTCCTTGAGGCCCTGTTTGATTTCGATGGTCATGATTGCATCCTCCTGTCTGGATAGTGAAGGCCGGACCGCCGATGGGCGGACCGCCTTGTTAAGGCTTGCGTCTTTGTATGAATCCCCCGGTCGCCGCTGCGATAAAGGCGCAGGCTATGGGGAACCAGTCTCCATAGCGACAATAGAGTGTCTCTTCGCGCATGAGGGGCACCTCCCGGGTCAGGACGGCTTCCGTAAAAAGCGGCGTTTGGGCGCCGACCCTTCCGGCGGCATCGATGAAGCCGCTGATGCCGGTGTTGGCGCTTCGAACCAGGAAACGCCGATTTTCAACCGCCCGAAATACTGCCATGAAAAAGTGCTGGCGCGGCGCGCTGGTGTCCCCGTACCATGCATCGTTGGTGAGGTTGATGAGCACCTGCGCCCCGTTTTCCACCAAGGCCCTCGACAGGTACGGGAAGATGACCTCGTAGCAGATGAGGGTGCCCACCCGTTTCCCGTTCCACTTAATGACCCTGCCGGTTTCACCCGCTTCAAAGTCTCCCACATGGGCCACCATCTTGCCTAGAAAGGGCATCCACCGTTTCAGGGGCACATATTCACCGTAGGGCACCAGGTGCGCCTTGTCGTAGCGCCCGAAGATCTTCCCTGCGGAATCGGTCAGATAGGCGCTGTTGAAATAATCGATCCCGGCCGTCGCGGTTTCATAAGCAGGGCTGCCGATCAGAAAGGCGCTTTTTTCGTCCCGGATCCCTTCCAGGACGGCTTTCGTGAGCTGTGCATCCTGAAACAGGTAAAATGGGGTCGCCGTCTCCGGCCACACGACAAGATCCGGGCGCTTAAGCCGGGCGGTTTTGGTCAGACCGATGTATTTTTCCACCGAGGCCGCCTGATAGCCGGGATCCCATTTCAGTCCCTGTTCGATGTTTCCCTGAACCACGGCGATCTGGATCTTCTCCGAGCGGGCGGCGTTTTTTTCCACCTGCCGGATGCGCAATTCCCCGTATCCCCAGGCCAGGCCCATCAGGACAGCCGCCGCCAGCAGGGCCTTTCCGGCCGAGCCCGGCTTCGGACCTGGGTGCCGACCTGAAGGGGGGATCAAGTGGAAGAGGGCAATGTTGCAGAAAAGGATGAGGAAGGACACCCCGAACACCCCAATTATATCCGAGATCTGGATCAGATGCAACCACCTGGCTTGGGAATATCCCAACAGCTCCCATGGAAACCCGGTGAACAGGGTGGACCGGAGAAACTCGAAAAAGACCCACAGCCCGGGGATGCCGACAAGAAGCGGGGCGGCGCGCAACGGCATGCGGGCGGCGATTCCCGAAAAAACAGCCGGAAACAGGGACAGGTAGGCGCTAAGGAGTACCAGCAGCGGCACGGAAAGGTACCAGGGCAGCGGGCCGTAGAGAGCCATGGTGGGCACCAGCCAATAGAGCAGGGTCAGAAAGTGGACCAACCCGGCCAGAAACCCCAACCGAAAACCCTCCGAAAAACGCAGCCCCTCGATGGCGACGAAAAGAGGCACCAGGGCCAAATAAGCAAGCCAGAACGCCCCGGTGTCGGGAAAGGCTGCCGTCAAAAGCAGGCCGCTTCCCGCGGCGAGCCCCCCTCTTACCAGGGATTGTCCGGGACGTGCTTTTCTTTCCGGCGAAAAGATCTTTTTCCGCATTCCAGGGAGTTTCTTCCCCCCATGAAGTCAAAAAGGCCCTCGGGTTAGGGCCCTGAGCAGGCATCTAAAAAGGCTGGTCGGGGCGAGAGGATTTGAACCTCCGACTTCCTGCTCCCAAAGCAGGCGCGCTTCCAGACTGCGCCACGCCCCGTCCCCCAGTGCCTTCTCTAACATCCTTTGAACGACCGTGCAAGGCGCACCTTCTATTTCAGGAAATCGAACACAACGTCTGAAACCGCTTTGGGAAGGGCGGAAAGCTCCGGGATATTTTTCAGCCGCTTTTCATCTGCAGGATTCGTCAGGTAACCTATTTCGATGAAAATTGCCGTCATGTCCGCCCCTTTTAAAACCCACAGGGGGGCCTTGTGAATGCGAACGGGAAGGCTGACTTTCCGTTCAAGGGCTTCTTTTATAGCCCCGGCAAGGGCCTCGCATTCCGGCTGATGTGCGGCCCAAAGCCTGTCCCAAAGCTTGGGCGCCCGGTCCGGGCTCCCTGCGGCGGCGGCCTGGCCATTTTCCGCCGCCTGCACGGGAAGGGGCGCATCGAAACAGTACACTTCGATCCCCCGGTTTTCAGAAAGCAGGCTTGCTGCCGCATGAAGGCTGATGAAGAGGCTGGCTTTTTGATGATTGGCCGTCGCCGTTCTCAGGTGAGCCTCGACGGCGTAGTCGTCGCTTCGGGTGAGAACCACGCGATAGGCTTTTTTGAGTTCCGCCTCCATCATCCGCGCAAACGTGAGGGTGACGTCCTTTTCAGATAAACCCTCCGGGCCTCGGACCCCGGGGTCCTGTCCCCCGTGACCGGGATCCAGCACCACGGTTTTTTTCTCGCTCTCCCAGAGTCCCGCGACGGCCGAGGCCGCAATCAGGCACAGAGACGCGGCTATAAACCAGCCCACCCAAAGCCTCAGGGGTCTTCCCCGGCAAGGGCTCAGCCCCTTTCCCGTCATGAATTTTCTACCCGCCTTTGGTGTTGACACTTTTGGGCTTTCCGATTATAGGAGGAATTCCGGTTTCTCGTGAAATTTAGCGTAGTTGGGAGAAAAGTCAAGTCAGGAAGCGCAAAGTCGGCAAAATTAGCGGTTTGCCTCCGGCAGCCCGCACCGGCCACCCGAGCCTTGCGAGAGTGGCGGAACTGGTAGACGCACTGGACTTAGGATCCAGCTCTGGAAACAGGGTGGGAGTTCAAATCTCCCCTCTCGCACCCTTTTCGCCTATTACGGCATAGCCGCTAACCGGTTTGCAAAATCCATATCAGGATCAAGGAAAGGAAAACCATGCAGGTAACCGTGGAAGACGTCAACAGTGTCAAGAAAATCCTCCGGGTCCAGGTCCCGGCGGAGGTGGTTCGGCAGGAGATCGAGAAGGCCTATCTGGAGATCAAAAAGAGCGCCAAAATCAAGGGGTTCCGCCAGGGAAAGGCTCCCCGGAACGTCCTCGAGCGCCTGTTCAAGAAGGACGTGCATTCGGATGTGACCCAGCGATTGATCCAGGACACCTTCATGAATGCCGTAAAGGAGACGAAGCTTGAAATCGTCGGAAGCCCGAAGATCGATCCCTCCGGCGTTTCGGCTGAAACGGCCTTCCGGTACGATGCCACGGTGGAAATCCGCCCCGTGATCGATGCCGTCGATTTCAAGGGACTGAAACTGAAGAAAAAAATCTACCAGGTGAGCGACGAGGAAATCGACACCCAGCTCAAACTGCTTCAAAAAAACATGGCCCAGCTCAAAACGATTTCCGAAGACCGACCGGCCCGGAAGGAAGACTTCGCCCTGATGGATTATGAAGCCTTCAAGGAAGCGCGCCCCTTTCCGGAAATCGGAAAGGCTGAAAATTTCGCGCTCAAGATCGGCAAGGGAACCATCGCGCCGGAGATCGACGATCAGCTCCTGGCGATGAAACCGGGCGACACGAATTCGGTGACGGTCCGCTTCCCTGAGGACCACTTCAACAAGGCCCTGGCGGGACAGAGCGTCGACTTCAAGATCCACCTGAAAGAAATTCGGGAGGAGATTCTTCCTGAAATCGACGATGAATTCGCCAAAGACCTGGGTGACTATCCCAGCCTTGAAGCGCTCAAATCCAGGATTGCGGACAACCTCAAAAGCGGGTACGAGAAGCGGACCGAGCAGGAGGTCAACGAGCAGGTTTTTTCGGCCCTGCTCGAAAAAACCGCCTTCGAGATCCCCGACTCCCTCGTGGAGGCCGAACTGGAGGGGATTCTTTCGGATGTGGAACGATCGTTTCAATACCGTAACCAGACCCTGGAGGACGCAGGGCTTTCGAAGGAAAAGCTCGCCGGGCGTTACCGGGAAACCGCAGAAAAGCAGGTCCGGAGATACCTGATTTTAGACAAGATCATCGATCAGGAATCCCTGACCCTTTCCGATGACGAGCTGGACTCTGAAATGGCCAAGATGGCCGAGACGCTGAAAAAGCCTGTCGATGAAATCAAGCGGTATTACCAGGAAAACGGCAACCGGCTGGATTTTTTCAGGCACGGCCTACTTGAAAAAAAGGCGATGACCCTTATTTTAGGCCAAAGCCAAATGGAAGAAGTCCGTGCCAAAGCGGAACCGGACGCACCGAAAAACACCCAAAAAACCGAAAAGGAGTGACCCTTGCCCCTGATTCCCATGGTCATCGAACAGAGCAGCCGGGGGGAACGCGCGTATGATATCTATTCGCGGCTCCTCAAGGACCGGATCATCTTTTTGGGGACCGCCATCAACGATGATGTGGCGAACCTTCTCATTGCTCAACTGCTTTTTCTAGAGTCGGAGGATCCGGACAAAGACATCAACTTTTACATCAACTCCCCCGGAGGCCTGGTGACATCCGGGCTTGCGGTTTACGACACCATGCGGTACATCAAACCCGAGATCGCGACGGTGTGCATCGGTCAGGCCGCCAGCATGGGCGCCCTTCTCCTGGCCGCCGGAACTCACGGGAAGCGGTATTCGCTTCCCAATTCCAGGATTCTCATTCACCAGCCCATGGGCGGATTCCAGGGCCAGGCATCCGATATCGCGATCCAGGCCAAGGAAATCCTGCGCATGAAGGATACCCTGAACCAGATCATGGCCTATCACACGGGAAAAGACATCGGCGTCATTCAGACGGATACGGACCGTGATTTTTTCATGTCCGGCCAGGAAGCCGCGGATTACGGCCTCGTCGACCACGTCATCGTGAACCGGGATGATCTGAACCACCTGGAAAAACCGGACACGCGGGAGAAATAAGATGCCAGGAAAAGACGTTAACGGAGACAACCTCTTCTGCTCTTTCTGCGGTAAAAACCAGAAAGAGGTGAAAAAGCTCATCGCCGGACCTGCTGTCTACATCTGCGACGAGTGCATTCAGCTGTGCAGCGAGATCATCGACGAGGAGACCGAGAAAGACGTCAAGGAGACGGAGCGGCATCTTTCGCCCAAGGAGATCAAGGGAATGCTCGACGACTATGTCATCGAGCAGGACTATGCCAAGAAAATCCTCTCCGTGGCGGTCTACAACCACTACAAACGGCTCGAGTCGGGAATCCAATCCAACGACGTGGAACTCCAGAAGAGCAACATCCTGCTCATCGGCCCCACCGGGTGCGGGAAGACCCTGCTGGCCCAGACCCTGGCCCGGTTCCTCAATGTCCCCTTCACCATCGCCGACGCCACCAGCCTCACGGAAGCCGGCTACGTGGGAGAGGACGTGGAGAACATCATCCTTTCCCTGCTGCAAAACGCCGACTACGATGTGGAAAAGGCCAAGCGGGGAATCGTCTACATCGACGAGATCGACAAGATCGCCCGCAAGTCGGACAACCCGTCCATCACCCGGGACGTCTCGGGCGAGGGGGTTCAGCAGGCCCTGCTCAAGATCATCGAAGGGACCCTGGCCGCCGTGCCGCCCAAGGGGGGAAGAAAACACCCCCAGCAGGATTTCATCAAGGTGGACACCACCGATATCCTGTTCATCTGCGGCGGGACCTTCACCGGGCTCGAAGAGATTATCCAGCGGAGAATGGGTTCCAAGCTCATGGGGTTCGGAGCCAAGATCCTCTCCAAGGAAGAAAAGAGCATCGGCGACATCCTGAGGATGGTCCAGCCCGAGGACCTCATCCGGTACGGGATGATCCCCGAATTCCTGGGAAGGCTCCCCGTCATCGCCAGCCTGGACGAGCTCGGCGAGGCATCGCTGATCCGCATCCTCAAGGAACCCAAGAACGCCCTCGTCAAGCAATTCGAAAAGCTCTTCGACATGGAGGGCGTGCACCTGCGGTTCACCGACAGCGCGCTTTCGGCTTTGGCTAAAGAGGCGATGAAACGCAAATCCGGCGCCCGGGGGCTTCGCGCCATCCTGGAGGGCTGTCTGCTGGACATCATGTACGAGCTGCCCTCCGTAGAAAATGTGAAAGAGTGCGTGGTCAGTGAAGATGTCGTGCTGAACCACGAAGACCCCATCCTCCTGTTCGAGCAGGAAAAGATCCAGGCCTAAACGGGCCGGGCCTTTGAAAAGCTGCACGTGGAAATTTAAACGGATACCTTTGACTTTCTCGGAGTCGTCATGCCGGACTTGATCCGGCATCCAGGAAAATCAAAATTTTATGGATTTCGGCTTTCTCCGGAAGGACGAAATTACACTTTAACCAAAGGTTCAAACTGAAAAAGCGATTATGGTGACTATACCCAAAATATTTCAGGAAGACCGGAAGCCGGGAAGCCCCCCGATGCTTCCGCTGCTCCCCTTGAGAGACATCGTGGTCTTTCCCCACATGGTGGCGCCCCTTTTCGTGGGGAGGGACAAGTCGGTCAACGCCCTGGCCGAAGCCATGAACAACGACAAGAGCGTTTTTCTCGCCACCCAGAAAAGGGCCAACATCGACAACCCCAACGAGAAAGACCTCAACATCGTGGGCACGGTGGGGACCGTGCTCCAGCTCCTCCGCCTTCCGGACGGCACGGTGAAAGCCCTGGTGGAAGGAAAGAACCGGGCAAGGATCCTCCGCTTCGTCACCAATGAGGGCTTCTTCAAGGTGGAATACGACTGGATCCAGGATATCGCGCTTTCGGACTTCGAAGGGGAGGCGCTGAGGCGAGCCATCACCCAGAGCTTCGACGAGTACGCCAAGCTCAACAAGAATATCTCCAAAGAACTGTTGCAGAGCGTTTCCAGCCTGACCCAACTCTCCCAGCTTGCCGACACGGTAGCCGCCCAGTTCTCCTTCAAGCTGGAGGACAAGCAGAAGCTGCTGGAGGCCGCGGATCTCGAGATGCGGCTTACCCTCCTGCTGCGGTTCATCCGAACTGAAATCGACATCTTCAAGATGGATCAGCGGATCAAGGGACGGATCAAGGAGCAGATGGAGAAGGTCCAGAAAAACTTCTACCTCAACGAACAAATGCGGGCCATCAAAAAGGAGATGGGAGCAGAAGAGGATCCCAGCGAAGAGCTCGCGGAACTGGAAAAGCGGATCAAGCGCAAGCGCATGTCCAAGGAAGCTTCCGGGAAGGTCCGTCAGGAGTTCAAGAAACTCAAGATGATGACCCCCATGTCCGCGGAAGCCACCGTGGTGCGAGGTTACATCGAGTGGCTCATCAGCCTCCCCTGGTACGATAAAACCGCCATCCGGCACGACATCCGGGAGGCCGAAAAGATTCTCGACGAAGACCACTACGGCCTGGAGAAGCCCAAGGAGCGGATCCTGGAGTACCTCGCCGTTCAATCCCTGGTCAAAAAGATCAAGGGGCCCATATTGTGCTTCGTGGGGCCGCCGGGTGTCGGAAAAACATCGCTGGCCAAATCCATTTCCCGGGCCACGGGAAGAAAATTCGTGCGGCTTTCCCTGGGAGGCGTGAGGGACGAAGCCGAGATCCGGGGCCACCGCCGCACCTACATCGGCGCCATGCCGGGAAAGATCATCCAGTCCCTGAAAAAAGTTGGCGTGAACAATCCTGTCTTCTGCCTGGACGAAGTGGACAAGATGAGCATGGATTTCCGAGGGGATCCCTCGGCGGCTCTTCTGGAGGTCCTGGATCCGGAGCAGAACTTCAGCTTCAACGATCATTACCTGGACGTGGACTACGATCTCACGGACATTCTTTTCATTACCACCGCCAATACGCTTCCCGATATCCCCCTGCCGCTTCAGGACCGGATGGAAATCATCCGGCTGCCGGGTTACACGGAATACGAGAAACTCAACATCGCCAAGGGATTTTTGATCCCAAAACAGATCGCCGTCAACGGCCTGGAAGGCAAAAAAATTCAATTTTCCAAACAGGCTGTTTCCATGATCATCAACCGCTACACCCGGGAGGCAGGGGTCCGTAACCTGGAAAGGGAGATCGCCTCCGTCTGCCGGAAAATTGCGCGGGAGATCATGAAAAACGGCAAGAAAGGCGAGATCCGCATCTCGGCCGGCTCCATCCAGAAACACCTGGGGCCACCGCGGTTCCGGGAAAACCAGATCGAGGATCACGACCAGGTCGGCATGGTGACCGGGCTGGCCTGGACCCAGGTGGGAGGCGAGTTGCTGTGCGTGGAAACCCTTACCATGCCGGGCAAGGGGGAGCTCATCATCACCGGCAAGCTGGGGGACGTGATGAAGGAATCCGCCCAGGCAGCCGTCAGTTATGTCCGATCCCGTGCCGAATGCCTGATGGTCGATCCCCGGTTTTACAAAAAGCTGGACCTTCACATCCATATCCCGGAAGGCGCCATCCCCAAGGATGGACCTTCAGCGGGCATCGCCATGTGCACTTCCATCGTCTCCGCCCTCACCCGCCGGTCTGTGCGTCGGGACGTGGCCATGACCGGTGAAATCACCCTTCGCGGACGCATACTGCCCATCGGAGGCCTCAAGGAAAAGATCCTTGCCGCCCATCGGGGAGGCATCAAGAAAATCATCATTCCCAAGGAAAACGAAAAGGATTTAAGGGATATCCCCAAGACCATTTCCAAGCAGGTTAAAATCCTCATGGCGGAGCACATGGACGAGGTGTTGCCCCAGGCGATGGTTCTCGGTAAGGGAGAGTCCTGTTTCAAGGAAGACGACATTTCCTTCCAGATGGCGCCGGAGAAAAAACCGGAAGAACGGGCGCCTCTGATTTAGTCCGTTTCGCTGGAATATCTGTTGACAAGAGTCCGTTTCGCTAGTATCTACAGACGGCTTTAGGGCGGGTAGCTCAGCGGGAGAGCACCGGCCTTACAAGCCGGGGGCCACAGGTTCAAATCCTGTTCCGCCTACCACGAAATTTTAAAAGCCTTTGAAAAACTGTTATTTCAGTCATGCCGGGCTTGATCCGGCATCCAGAACCCCTTAAGTTTACTGGATGAGCGCTGAAGCTTTACTTCGTGTCCGGCTTTCACAGGAACGACGGGTTCGGAATATTTCAAAGGTTTCATTTAGAGAGCCGCCTGGAAAGGGCTCTTTATAAATACGGATTTATCCCGGGGGCGTAGTTCAGTTTGGTTAGAACGCCGGCCTGTCACGCCGGAGGTCGAGGGTTCGAGTCCCTTCGTCCCCGCCAGTAAATTCAAGGGGTTGCGGTAATATGCCGCAACCCCTTCTTGTTAAGTCCCGTCAGTATTCCTGTCACTCAGCCCTAGTTCGACCTCAATTTGAGGGATCACGGGATGCCATCCCGGTAGTAGGTGGAGAGGATATGCGTTTCTCTAAAAATGCATGATTCTTATTACAGGGTGCCCCATTCAGCCAATAGATCCTTATTAATGAACGTTATCACCTGAAGGATTCACTTGTGGCATTGATTGGAATGGTGCCGTGAATGGCAAGAAGGGCTCGGGTCCTGATCCCTATTTAGGGCCCGGGTCAAATCAACATGGAATTTTCTTGACAACTCCCTTTTTTATAGGCAATCAATAGCGCATTCAATTGAAGTTCGCCTGAGCGCTTCGGCCCTGACTTCCACTTCTGTGAGTCGTAAAAACACTGCGTGGCGACTCGAATGCCACGATTTATTCCCATATTGAATTCAACGGCGTTTCCTGAAACTTGGCTTTAATTTTTTAGGGGAAGTGGAAAGATGAAAGCACTCAAGGCCGTTTTATCCGCATGGATTCTTTTGTTTCTGGGTGCCCCGGTTATAGCTGAAGTTCCCATGCCGTCGATTTCGATCGATGCCGGATTGGATCAACGCCCGGGATTCGGAGTTTTTGAAGCCACCCATGCAACCGTTTTTTTTCAGGATGGTCTTCCCTCGCAGCGAGTCGTGGAAATCGGGACCTGTTTCGACGCTGCGCATGCGATTGTAGGGAAGGATTTGGCCTACCCGAATGTCCGCCCACGGATCTATGCCTACAAATCCATTGAAGCCCTTTCCAATGACCTCGTAGAGTTTTGGGGTTATCCTGAATGGATCCGCACCTATCGGGTGATTCCCCGGATGAACGCCAATTATGAAATGTGGGTTCCGCCGGGCCTCGGCGCAGACTTCATCGGCCATGAGTACAGCCATCGCATCATCGAGCAGATCGCCGGGTTGAATTCCCAGATCAACTACAAGTGGTTTGATGAAGGATTGGCGACGGAGGAAGGGGTTCGAACGCTTTCACTCATCTCCCCAAATGACGCTGCGCCCTTGAGGGTCTTTTATCGAAAAACCACGAAAGAGGCCTTGCTGAAGGGCACCTATATCCCGTTGAGCAAATTGACCACAGAAGCGCAGTGGCGATACTGGATGCAAGGCCCGAACGTTTATTACATTTATTATCAAACAGCAGCAACAATGGAGTATATGGTCAATAGCTTCGGAATGGCTTCGGTTCGAACGATTCTCACTAAAATTGGTCGGGGTGCTTCCTTTACCGCTGCTTTCGTTTCCGTTACCAGAAAACCATTGGAAGAGTTTGAGACAGATTTTTGGGCATGGCTTCCAGCCAAGCCTTGAGCCCATAGAAGGGGGGCAAACATGAAGAAACGGTCAAAACAAGTTCTTATCTTTTTTTGTGCATTTTTTGCTCTTTTTGGAAATACATCCGTCGCTTTTGGTGTTTGGGAAATTTTTACCATTGAGACCGAAGGGGACGTCGGTGACAATCCTTCATTGGTTCTGAACGCTGCCGGCATTCCCCATATCACCTATTGGCAATATACTCATCGTTCGCTCAACTATGCCACGTGGACCGGGAATTCATGGCTTATCCAAACTGTTGATTCAGATCAGGTGGGTCGGGATTCGTCCCTCGTCTTGGATGCATTCGGAAAGCCACATGTAAGCTACTATGATGACGGAAAAGGTGGTCTCAAATATGCCGTGAAAACAGGTGGAGGCTGGCAGGTTTCGAAGTTGGATAGCGGGGAAGGCGTGGGTTGGTGTAGCGCATTGGCTCTCGATGCTTCAGGAAATCCACACATCAGTTACTTGGATACAACTCGCAGGCTTGTTAAATACGCTTATTGGAACCGCACCCAGTGGGCCTTCAGGGTGGTCGGCAACTTCGGAAGTACCCAGGGAGCCTCCACCGACCTAGCGTTGGACGGTTCGGGTCGAGCACATATCGCCTACACGGACGGCACCATGGGACTGAAGTACGTGTTGTGGACGGGGTCCTCATGGAATGAAACCCTTGTGGATGCCGGCGCGGGTTTGGGGAAATATTGTTCTTTGTCGGTGGATAAAGCCGGAAATCCGCATATAAGCTACTACGACGGATTTAACGGGGATTTAAAATATGCTTTCTGGACGGGGTCCACATGGAGTGTCTCGATCGTGGACAGCGCAGGGGATGTCGGATGGGACACCTCATTGGCTTTGGACGGCGTCGACCGTCCCCATATCAGCTACAACAGCGAAAGCGAAAAGATCATTAAATATGCCTATTGGAACGGAAGCGCTTGGACAATCCAAAAGGTTGCAGACTTGCCGGACGTGGGATGGGGGACATCCATTGCTCTTTTGGGGGCAAATCCGTATATCGCATTTCACGATGAGCCCAGATACGACTTGAAACTCGCCATTTGGAGGTAACAACTTTGAATTATTAGTAAAAAAGATGATTTCGATTATATCAATAAAAGCGCTTTTATCTCATCCTGTTTTTCTCGGTCTGTATTGTTTCTTAGTTGGATGTGTTTCCGATCAGACCCTTATCCCAAAAGATCGAATGGCCGGAGTAGACCTGTCCAATCCAGCGGTTTCCGACGGTTTCGATTTTCCACTGCCCACGTATGTTCCCACCGGTAACCGTTTTCTCAATAGGAATGTGCGATCGCTGGGTTGCCCTTTAAGTTTTCATCCCGGGGAAGATACCGCCGGTTTTTTCGGCGCCCCTATTTTTGCAGCTTCTAACGGTAAGGTTATCTTTGCTGGATATCAAAATGAGTTCTCAGGATACGTAGTGGTTTTGGAACATACCGACCCGTTTCTGAGACAATGACCCAAATCAGGGAGGAATTACACTACAGGTCATCAGGGTGACAGGGTCATGATAAAACGTTGTCGATGCATTTTTCAACAGGGATGAAATCCGGTTGACCTCCTTTCTCAAGTTTTGCTGGTTTTTACGATCGGCGGTTCGCTTTGCCACGATGGCCTCTTTTAAGCCCTGATGGCACTGGTTGGGAGTCACGTAATCGATGCCGGAGTGGTAGTGCTCGCAATTATACCAGGTAAAAAACCGATTGAAGTAATTCACGGCCTCGGACAGATCCAGGAACCGGCCCGGGTACTCGGGTGATTGTTTGATGGTACCGAAGGCTGACTCGACAAAGGGATTGTCATTGGGGGTTCTCGGACGGGCAAAGACCTGGGGCATGTGATGAATCTCAAACATCTTTTGAACGGATCTGGCTTTCATCTGGCCGCCTCGATCATTGACGATTTCGGGACGCTGGTCTTCGGGAAGATCCAGGATGTTTTCAGCCAGCAATCCGCCTTCGATGAGCTGTTGGGCTTCCCAGACCCGTTGATGCCAGCTGATGAGCCAGTGGACGGCTTTCCGGGAATATTCGTCCAGCAGGAGATACAGATAAAGAAACAGCCCTTTTTCAAAAGTGCGCAAGAAACTGATATCCCAGCACCATCGCTGATTGGGGCCGGTCAGTTCCTTCCGAACCGGCGGGAGCGACTTGCCGTTATGATATCCGTGTTTTCCCCTTTGCGCCATCAACCCTTCGGAACGCAGGATGCGGTACACTGAGGAAAAACAAACGAAAAAGAACCCCTCGTCCCAGGCAGTCACCGCCAAGAGACGATGGGACAGATCGGCATATCGTTGTTCTTTGGCCACGGCCAAAACCGCTTCCCGTTCCACCGGTAACAGCCGATGGGCCGGTGCTTTCGGCCCCGGTTTTCGGTTTTCAAGGGACAACCCGTGTTGGACCCGGCTGCGCCACCGGGTGACCCTACGGCGTTGGATTGCCCACAGCCGGCATGTCCGGTACACTGAAATTCCTGTTTGTTTACCCTGCACCGTGCTGAACACGATCTCTTGTTTCTGCACCGCTGACAGCCACCCCGGCCCTATCGCTGCCAGGAACCCCCATTCGTTTTTTTTCGCAATATGGCCACCTCCAGGGCCATCTCGGCTAACACCCGTTCCTTTTCCTCCAGTTCCTTTCGTAACGCCTCGTATTGATCCAAGGAAACCGTCTTCTTTTTGGCCCCCGGTCGGTCCGCCAGGCGCTCCAACGCCCCTTCTTTCACCTTCTGTCGGATCCGGGCCAGGTCCGTCGAATACAGCCCTTCCCGCCGCAACAACTCGGCCGCAGGGACATCCCCCCGCTGGGCCTCCAAAAAGATCTGAAACTTTTTCTCGGGCGATAAAAACCGCCGTGCCCTCTTGTCGCCTGAAACACCGTTGGAATGATCGCTCATGGTCTGCTCCTTTCGGATTTGGCCGGCGGGTGGGGAACTCCGGTAGTTTCTTGGGCTACCTCCGTTCCCCACCCGCCTTCACTTTACCACGTAGCGTAATTCAACCCAACTTTTGGGACATAAATTCAGAAACGGGGGGATACTGCGCTAAAAGATTTTCCGTTTAAGCTCTCTGAGAAAAAATCCACAGATAAGGTTTGGTCAGCTTATTACCATATGTCAGGTGTCGACACTCAAAACATAGAACACAATCGTATTGTAAAAAGAGGGAGCCGCATTGGTTTCATGGGAGATTTTCCAAGTGGATCGAAAAAGGCAACCCACCTACATTTTGAAATCAGGAAAGTGAATCTTTGGAAAGGATCGGCCTATATTTCTTTGGGACATAAAGAATATACAATTTGTAAAAAGCCTGAAGAATGGATAATCGAGCATTTTGTTTGTCCAAGTGATTTTATAAAATTAAATCGCTCACAATAGAACCATATTTTAATACCGTTGCCTGTTTTTGATATTCGTGGAATGTCGTTTGGAAGATTTAAATTAAAAATGATTTCAGAATATTAACACCTTTGGCAAGAATTCTGCGGTCTAGGAAGGTACCGAATCAGGAATATTTATTGCGTCCGCTGTTCATTCCGGCGTATTCTTATCGTCATCTCAACCTGACCTCTCTTTTCCGCTGATCTGCACTTCAAGCTATTATTAGAATTCTTGAAATTTCCATCGCTCAAGAATAATGCAAGTATTCCTTATTTTTAAGGCTCTGCAAATGGTTTACAATGCCTATATTTGACTCTTTAATAATATACCGATGCGAGCTTAACAAAGGACTTAATTAATGAGAAAACAACAAAGAGACAATATTTTAATCTCTTTTTTCAAGGAAAAAGAAAAATACGAGAAACTTGCTGGGTACATTGTCCGCCTCATTAGAGATGATCCTTCAGCGCCAAAAGAAAGTATCCATACGATACTATATCGTATTAAAGATGAAGCAAGACTTATTGAGAAAATAGATCAAGAGAATTCCAGTTCTGCAATTAATGTAAAATCTATCACACATAAAAATTTTCAAGAAAGGATTGGGGATTTAATTGGAATCAGAGTTATTTGCCTCCGTCTTTCAGATATTGTAAAAATCGAAGCATATCTTGAAATTTTGGTTGAAGAGAAAATTTTGCAATTCATGCGAGAACCCGATCACAAGAGATCATTTGTTTTGCCGATAGACCCCGGTGAGGCTGCTCCACAAGATATTAATCTTCAATATAGTGGATATTCATCCATTCACTACCAAGTGAAATTGGGTAAGAATTCAGATGCAAGCGAAGAGTTTAAAAGAATTCAAGTAGAACTGCAATTGCGAACAATTCTTGAGGAGGCGTGGGGGGAAATTGACCACAAATACAGATATGCATATAACCGAATTGGGGACACGCTTCCTGAGCATATACATGCAGGTTTCTATAATCTGAGTGCTTATCTGCAAACTGCCGCCATGCAGGCAGAGCAATTGTGCCGAGAAGTAGAGGCTCATAGGTTATCAAGGCCCCTAAAGTCAAAAGGAAAGAAAGGGATTCCGGTTGCCTATGAACATGGGGGAAAAAACACTCCTAATGGTTTTGTTGACCAATTAACGATACCTCCAGCGCTTCAATCGGTGTTGGAAGAGACATTTGAATTTAAACCAACAACCAGAACGCTCACGTATATTATGAAGCGGTTCAATAAATTAGGGTACTCGCATCGGTCTAAGAGGTTTTTACAGAAAATGTTCAAAAGGAATAGGCTGAATGAATTTCGAACAATTTATCAGGAAGTTCTAAACCGAGATCCTTTCAAGGACATTAATAGAAATATTGATATAATAAATGCTGTAAACTTTGCGCTTTTCGATGAAATCGAAGGTACAACGGTCGCAAAAGAAGGATTGAGATCCACTTTAAAATGGAGAAAAGATCGCTCATCGTTGTAAGGTTTTTCTCCAGAATTCCGTACGCCATGAATTGTCTTCAGGGATTTTAGAGAGACCTCATCATGGAAGAATCGATAAATCTCAAATGGTAAATGTATCCTGAAAAATTGCGGGGCTCGATGATTATTCTAACCGTAACAAAAGCCTGATCCAATAACCTCAACGACTACCAATCAAATCCATAAGATCAAAAGGTGTGGTTTCCGGTTATAGACCGACACTTGCCGTTTTAGGCATTGTTGAGCATGTCGTTTTCATGATACAGTTTTGATCATAACCTGGAATTGAGACCGATTTGGCAAGAGGAGCTTCACCAAAAACCGAGGCCCTGAGGGTTAGAGCCGGGGAGACTCCGCGAGCTCACCTGAGGCTCGCTCAGCTCCCCAACATCTCCCCCTCTGAAAGGTACCAGATAGATGCAGGTTTGTGGTGGTCCAAATATTGGAGATATCCTTGTTAGGATTTGATTACAAAAAATCACACTGAAGCAAATCAGAAACTCTTTAAAATTATTTAAGATACCAGCGGCCGCAATATTTCATAAATATTAGAGAGCTTACTCTGATGAGAAAAAACTCAAAAACAAAGCAGCAACTTCTCCTTGAGATGGAAGAGCTTCGCAAGAGACTTAATGCCGCGGAAAAGCGATTCAAGGACATTACCGACCGCAATCAGCCACAGGAGGCCTTAAAGGTTTCTGAAACCCGTTATCGGCGTCTGTTTGAGACAGCCCAAGACGGAATATTAATCCTCGATGCCGAGACCGGGCAAATAGCGGACGTTAACCCCTTCCTGAAAGAAATGTTGGGTTATTCCCATAAGGATTTTTTAGGAAAAAAACTCTGGGAAATTGGTCCTTTTAAAAATATTGGAGCATCGAAAGCAGTCTTTTTAGAGTTGCAGAACAAAGGATATGTCCGGTTCGAGGATTTACCGCTTGAGACAAAAGACGGACGGGAAATTGCTGTGGAATTTGTCAGCAATACCTATCTGGTTAATCATACTAAAGTGATTCAGTGCAATATCCGCGATATCACAAGGAGGAAACTTATTGAGGAGGCTTTAGAAAAAGTTCATAACGAGCTGGAACGACGCGTCGAGGAACGTACGGTTGAGCTTCGTACAGCGAACGAGAAACTGGGGCTGGAGATAGAAGAGCGGCGTCAAACCGAGGCATCCCTTAGCCAGGCCATTTCTGAAATCGAAATGTTGAAGGACCAACTCGAGGCCGAGAATATATACCTTCGCCGTGAGATGATAATGAAACACCGATTTGTCGATATTCTCGGGCAAAGCGATGGTCTCAAGTATGTTCTCTATCGAACCGAACAAGTAGCCCCCCTGAACACCACCGTTCTTATCCTGGGGGAGACTGGTACTGGAAAGGAGCTGATCGCCGCAGCCATCCACGAACTGAGTCCTCGTAAGAATCGGCTGCTGATTACCGTCAACTGTGCCGCTCTCCCGGCCAATTTGATCGAGAGCGAATTGTTCGGTCGGGAGAAAGGGGCTTTTACCGGGGCCGATACCCGACAGATAGGGCGTTTCGAGGTCGCCCACGGGTCCACTCTTTGCTTGGACGAGATCGGAGAACTGCCGCTGGAACTTCAGGCTAAGCTGCTGCGGGTTATTCAGCATAACGAGTTTGAGCGTCTGGGTTCGTCTCAGACCATCAAAGTCGATGTTCGGATCGTGGCTACGACCAATCGAAACCTTGAAGATGAAGTCCGCAAGGGCCGGTTTCGGCAGGATCTTTACTATCGGCTCAACGTCTTCCCCATCACGGTTCCTCCCTTACGGAAGCGGAAGGAAGACATTCCACTGCTGGTTCAGACCTTCGCAGAGCGATATGCTCGAAAATTAGGAAAGCAGATTACATCGATCCAGAAGGAGACAATGAAGGCCTTGCAGGATTACCCTTGGCCAGGGAACATCAGGGAGCTGGAAAGTATCATTGAGCGGTCCGTGATCTTGTGCCCCGGGCCGGTCCTACAGTTGGCGGATAAACTGAAGAATCCAGGATTGCCATCGCCATCCACCGGAGATACCTTGGAAGAGATGGAACGAAACCAAATTTTCAAGATCCTTTCAGAAACCCGATGGCGTATCGAAGGAAAGGACGGAGCTGCCGCCATTTTAGGACTTCACCCAAGCACTTTGAGGGCCAGAATGCACAAGCTCGGGATAGTCCGCCCGGGAACCAAAGAATCGAATTGATAGTTTTTTGAAAAACGATTTTTCCAGTTGTCCGCCAAGTTAGACGGTTATCCTCATAATTCCCCTCCATATATAAAGGTTCCACCAAATACTGAGGTCAGATCAACCACCTTAATCCCTACCGTTACTTTCTTCTAATATTATATCTTATTGTTTTTAATAGATTATTATTAATATCGACCTTTTTCTTTATTTTGGCAGATCCTTTGCAATTAATGTCAATATGATCCTGGTCACCATTCGAATGAAGGTCCTTTCCGAGAAGCACAAAGAGCTGTCACAGACGATTGCTTTACTGATCAGTTCCATAAGGGCGGAGAAGGGTTGCCGATGTTGCGACTTTTTCCAGAGCATGGAGGATGAAAATGAACTCTGTCTCATTGAGCAATGGGATACTCAGGAGAACCTTAAGCGATATCTGGTGTCGGAGCGTTTCAAGGTGCTCAGGGGAGCCATGAGCCTTCTCAAAGAGTCCTATGAAATGATGTTCTATAATGTTTTTCACTCGGTGGGTATGGAGGCGGCTGGAGGATTTAAAACGCTTAATTTGAAATAATAGTACTGGAAACAACGGATTTGCATAAACGATTGAACGCATGATGGCGAAACCAAGGAAGGAGGATCTGAATCTAAAGGGATGATCATGCAATTAACCGCAAAACCAAAAAAAGAGAGGCAGATTATGCATTTTACAAAGATTTTCTTATTCATAACCTTGAGTCTGGCCGTTGGTTTTTGGGGTTGCACGAAAGAGCAAAAGTCGGAGGCTCCCAAACAGGAGCAGGTTACACAAAACCTGGTTCCCCCGAAGGCCGAGGTTAAGGGCGAAAATTTTCTGTTGGAGCTTAGCGAACTTCAAATCGTTATGATGATGGACAATGCTACGAAGGAGATCACCGAGACTCCGAGTCTTAAGGGCCGCATCAAAATAACCAATCAATCAAATGATAATCTGGAAATTCAAGGAGTTACTTTGGAATATCTAGATGAAGCGGGTAGTCCCATTCCTTTTTCCTCTGGAGAGAAAATATCGAAAGCGACCGTATGGTTGCAAGCGATTAAACCCGGAGGAATTACCGAGGGTTCCATCGATGCTACCATCCCCAAAATGGCGGTCAAGGAAAAGGCCTTGGGGAAAATTGAAGTCAACCTGGTTTACATTCCGACACTGCTTAAACGAGAGATTTTGTCATTCTCTCAAAAGGTCGAATAGCAGTAGGGACTCATCAAATAGACAGCCGCTCGGTGATCCCTCATGTACCGCCTGGGCGGGACGGGGCAGCGAGTCAATCAAAAAGGGGGCAAATGAAAGCGCTTTTGGTATACCCCAACTATCCGGATACCTTCTGGAGCTTCAAATATGCGTTGTCCTTCATTTCAAAAAGAGCCGTTCACCCGCCGCTCGGTTTGCTCACGGTTGCTGCCATGCTTCCTGAAAAATGGGAAAAGAGACTCATCGACATGAATGTGGCTAATTTGAAAGATAAAGACCTTCAGTGGGCCGACTATGTCTTTGTCAGCGCCATGGCGGTCCAGAAAAAATCGGTGAAAGACCTTATTTCCAAGTGTAAGGCGTCGGGCCTTAAAGTCGTGGCGGGTGGTCCCCTCTTTACCGCCGCTCCCGAAGATTTCCCGGAAGTGGACTATCTGGTGCTCAATGAAGCCGAGACCACCCTCCCGTGTTTTTTAGAGGATCTAGCCGGAAACCAGGCCAAACATTTATATACCTCCACGTCATTTCCCGATCTGGAAAAGACCCCCGTTCCCTCTTTGGGAGCTTTTGGAGATGAAGCGATATGTCTCCATGAATATACAGTATTCCCGCGGCTGTCCCTTTCGTTGCGAGTTTTGTGATATCATGACCCTATTCGGCCATCGAAGCCGAACCAAAAAATGCCGGTCAGATCCTGAACGAACTGGAAACCCTATATTCCCTGGGCTGGCGAGGCGGGGTCTTTTTTGTGGATGATAACTTCATCGGCAACAAGAAGAAGCTCAAAGAAGACATCCTGCCGGAAATGATCGACTGGATGAAGAAAAAGAAATACCCCTTTAATTTTTCAACGGAAGCGTCGATCGATCTTGGCGGACGATGAAGCCCTGATGAAGCAGATGATCCAGGCGGGTTTTGAGTCTGTTTTTGTCGGCATTGAAACCCCGGACGACCGGGCGTTGAAGGAATGCAGACAAATTTCAGAACACCAATCGTGACCTCATTGAAAGTGTGGAAAGAATTCAGAAGTTCGGGTTGCGGATGCGTGGAGGCTTCATCGTCGGGTTTGACAGCGATTCTCCGGCCATCTTTGAAAAGCAGATCGAGTTTATTCAAAAAAGCAAAATTGTTACGGCCATGGTCGGGATGCTGAATGCACCTCGCGGAAGCCGGCTGTATGAGCGTCTCCAAAAAGAAGGACGGCTGTTGAAGGAAGCGACCGGCGACAATACGGATTTCTCGACCAATATCATCCCCAAGATGGGATACGAAAAGCTGGCTGAGGGATACCAAAAAATCGTCAACAGTATCTATTCTCCCCGATTATATTACGAGCGGGTGAAGGGATTTCTAAGGCAATACAAGCCCCTGGAAAAGAGAAAGTGGCACTTTCATTTCAGGTATCTCCGCTGGCATCTGCCCTATCTGGGCGCTCCTTTCAAAGCCTTGATGATACTGGGCATAAAAGATAAGGGCCGAGTCTATTACTGGAAGCTTTTTTTCTGGTCTTTATTCAGACGGCCATTGCTCCTGCCCTTGGCCATCACGTATTCGATTTATGGTTTCCATTTCCGAAAAATATTTAGTCTAAACTTCCAGATCAACCTTGGCAATCAGGAAAAAGTGACTTGATCCTTAAAAAGGAGAGGGCATGCCGACAAGCGCAAAATTAAAAAGTATAGACCATTTACTCGCCGAGGCCGATGAACTCATCGCTAAAATCAATTCCGATTTTTTCGAGGCCCTGAAAGAGGAGCATCGCCTCCAGTTTGAGAGACATGCCCAGGCATTACAGGAAATCAAGTCTGCATTTCAAGCTCGGACCGGAAAGAATGAACATTTGGAAGAAAGTTCCTACGCAGAGGGAATTCATCAGGCCGTCATGGATATCGTGAAGGCCATGAAGGACATGGTCGGATATTTTGCCTGATTTGTAAAAGCCAAAATCTTCCAGCACAGGTTGCCCTCTCGGGGTAAACGGTTAAGCGGTTTTTCTCATCGGTTTCTCTATTTCTTTTTTGCCCATTTCGATGGTTTCGAAGGGATGGTGTCCCATATTGTTAAACCAAATTCCGAAAGGAGGATTACCATGAAATCAAGCATGAGGGACGAAGCGGAAGGCAAGTGGCACAAAGTAAAGGGTAAGATCAAGGAGATCGCCGGGAAAGTCAGCATGAATCCTGACTTGGAAGCCGAGGGGAAAAAGGAAAGCAGAACCGGCAAGATTCAGGAAAAGATTGGAGAAATCAAGAAGGTCGTTGAAAAGTAGCGCGGTGTGAGATCCCTGATGATTTGGTCCATCTCCTTGCTGGCGGTTCCCTCCGCATCTGGAAGTTCCACCAAATATGGAGGTCAGATCCATCGAATCATCCTTCTCCACCATTCCCCCAAGTTACTCCAACTCATTGTTTTTAATAAATGAATTCAGCTTTTTAGATTTTCGCGGTCTTGTGGCAAGCCATTTGCAGTGATTACTTGCATGATCCTTGATACCAAGGGCCCAGAAGGTAAATTTATCCGGAAAGACGAATTGAATCGTCAGAAAGGAGGCGAACATGCTTTGGACCATATTAGTGATTCTCTTGATTTTGTGGCTTGCGGGATTGATGACCGGCTATACGATGGGCGGCATCATTCATGTCCTTTTGGTCATTGCCGTCATCGTGTTGGTGGTCCAATTGATTCAGGGACGAAAAATATTGTAGTCGGTACCTAACCCCGGCTGCACGCGCCTCATTTCCAAATACAAACCTTAGCTGAGGCCGTCTCGGAGAAATCGAAACGCATACAAAGAGAGAAAGGAGGCCAGTTGCCATGCAGGTCAGTCTATCGCCACAGCCGATAGTTTCCTTAATTGCGGGAATCTTGATTCTTCTTGTCCCGAGGCTGCTGAATTACATCGTTGCCATCTATCTTATCATCTTTGGCATCCTCGGATTGATCCACTGAATGGCATGAGAATGGAGAAGAGGTCTCATAATCAACCAGTTCACTACAACCCCAAAAAAGGAGTAATTGCTATGAAAAAGAGAAACGTCTTTATCCACTGTTTCATGGTCCTTATGCTGATCGGCACCCTTGCAGCCTGTGCATCGACATCCACTCAGGAAAGTACAGGAGAATACGTCGACGATTCGGTCATCACGACCAAGGTAAAATCGCTGCATGCCGTGGATGATTTTCTCAAGTCTTTCCAGATCGGTGTCGAAACTTACAAGGGCGTCGTTCAACTGAGCGGCTTTGTGAATACGAAAGAGGCCTCCGATAAAGCAGCTCAAATCGCCGGCAGCGTCAAAGGGGTCAAATCCGTAAAAAATGACCTCGTCGTGAAATAGCAAGCGGCATCCTTTAAAAGAAGTTTCGAATCGATTAAAATGTTCGCATGACAATCAAGAGGACGAGTCATGCGGTATATGATACCCGGTATCATTTGGTATGGGTGCCTAAATACCGTAAATGGATATTGCGGGATGATCTTCGAGATTTCGTTGGAGAATGTTTTAAGAAAATTGCCGAGTCCAACGAATTTGAAATAGATGAGATGGAAATTGCTGAAGACCATGTGCATCTCTTTTTGGGTTTTTCGCCACGGTATTCGATTTCGCAAGTGGTGCAGCGGTTGAAAGGGCATTCTGCGAGAAGGATTTTTCAAGTCTTTCCTGAGGTGAAGAGAGAGCTTTGGGGAGGCGAATTTTGGGAAGATGGTTATTTTGCCCGAACAGTTGGGGACAAGGTCACCAGAGATATGATCAAAAAATATATTGAGTATCATCGCCATAAAGAAAAAATACCCCAGCAGTTACAATTGTTCTGAAAAGCCCCGCCTTTTAAAGCGGGGATAATTTACTTAACGATTGGCATGTCTATGACACTAAACTGCAGAACCTCGAGATGACCTATTCGCAATTGAGGGGTGACCGCAAATCCAGAGACGATTTAGTGCTGAAAACCATCGACGGCAACGACATCAGCCTGGATGTGATCATCGCCTACCGCATTGATGCAAGCAAAGCGCCTTACATTCTCCAATATGTAGCCCGGGATGACATAACTTTGCGGGATAAGATTGTCCGAACTGTCGCCCGGAGCAAACCGAGAGATATTTTCGGTGAACTTAAAACGGAAGCCTTCTATGTAGCCGATGCTCGCGAAACCCAGGCGGTCAAGGCCAAGGAGGCGCTTCAGAAAATCTTGGGACCCATGGGCATTATCGTGGAAAAAGTGCTGACCAATGATTATCGTTTCAACCCCGAATATCAGAAGGCTATCGAGGACAAGAAGGTAGCCGATCAGCAGGTTGAGAAAAACAAATCAGCCCAGCACGCGGCTCGGAAAGAATACAAACGCAAACTCGAAGAGGCCAAAGGCGAAGTCAATAAAATGGTGGCAGACGCGGATGGTCAATATCTAAAAAGCAAAATTGATGCCGACGTATACCAAGAACAACAGCAACTTCTAGCTAAAGCCATCCAGGCCGAAGGTGTTGCGGAAGCAAACGGAATCCGAGAAATGAACAATGCCCTTTCCGGATCGGGCGGCGAGGCGATTGTGAAACTGAGAATCGCCGAGGCGATACAGGGAAAGCGAATAATTCTGCTGCCTGTATCAGAAGGTGGGATGAATCTTAAGACAACAGATATCAACCGGTTGATCGAAACGTTGGGCATTAAAGCGCTATCCGGGGGATAATGGCAGTGGTGATTGTGAGGAGAGCCTCCGGATAGAGTATTTAATGCAATGTTGGGCGAGAAGCAATCGAAAAAGAATTATCGTGGAAAGCTCTTCATATGGAAAAACGGTCATGTAGTGGTCGGGGCCGATGACCTCCTTCAACTCATGGATCGCAAGGTCATCGTAGGCAAAAATATCACAACATCATTCAAGGAGGTATTATCAATGAAACCAGAAACTGCAGGGAAGGTTAAGTACGGAGTTTGGGGCCTTATTTGCGGGGCGGTCATCGCAATGATCATCGGCTTTTCGTGGGGAGGGTGGACAACCTTCAAGACTACGCAAACGATGTCCGGAGAGGCGGTCTTGGCGAGTCAGGCGGCGATCTGCGTTGCACAATTTATGAAGGAACCGAACCATGAAGAGAAACTTAAAGAATTAGGGGAATTAGATTCGTGGAAGAGAGCTGAATTCATTGAAAAAGGGGGTTGGGACAAAATGCCCGGGCAAGAAAAGGCTGACTATGCTGTATCCCAAGCATGCGCCGAAGGGCTTGAACTTCTTATCAAAAAATGAGTTCGGCTGTTAAAGGGCATATACGGGGAAAAAGCTATTGTGTCCAAATCCTGCGCACATTTCTTTATCCGGTTCGCTCTTCGACTTGATCCGAAATCCGAATGAGGAAAATAAAAATGCCCTCCAATAAAGAAAAAAAGCCGACGGAAGATTTAAAAGATAAGTTTCGTTCCCTCTTCGGTCTTAAGGACCCCCAGAAGAAAAAGGATGGCTTACCTCCCAAGGCTCATTTCAGCATCTGGTATTTCCTGATCGTCTTTCTTACAATCACCTACCTGCAGCAATACTATTTTTCTTCAAAAGTGGAGACGATTCCCTACAGCCAATTTAAACAGTACATCGTCGAAGGCAACGTGAATGAATTGATTATCGGTCCGGAAAATATCAATGGAATACTAAAAGGAACACCGGGTCAAAAGTTTACGACGCTTCGGGTGGCCGATCCCAACCTCGTTAAGGAACTGGATGAACGCAAGGTCGGTTATTCCGGACGCTATGAGAGTAAATTTCTGAGTGCTCTTCTCTCATGGATCATCCCCATTGGCATTTTCTTCCTGATCTGGCGCTACGCCATGAAAAAGATAGGGCCGGGGATGGGGGTCATGTCTTTTGGAAAGAGCAAAGCCAAAATTTTCGCCGAGAGTGAGACAAAGGTCACTTTCGCCGATACAGCCGGCATCGATGAGGCCAAAGAAGAGCTCCGGGAAGTGGTTGAATTTTTAAGCAACCCGGGAAAATCTCAAAAGTTAGGGGGAAGGATTCCCAAAGGCGTACTTCTGGTCGGCCCGCCGGGTACAGGCAAAACCCTACTGGCCAGGGCCGTGGCAGGGGAGGCCAAAGTGCCTTTTTTCAGCATCAGTGGGTCTGAGTTTGTGGAGATGTTTGTCGGCGTGGGCGCAGCCCGTGTTCGCGATCTTTTTGCTCAGGCCGCCAGCCATGTCAATGGGAACGAAAAGTGTACCAGTTATGGGAAAATAAAAGTGTACCATTCCCGGTCAGTTTAGGTTTTGGGTTGTTGGAGCCGGCGGAGCCGGCGTGGTGTTGAATTCGTTCTTTGACAACGTGTGTTTTCGGAGCCGGTAGCTGTGGCCCTTGATGTTGACGACCCGGCAGTGGTGCAGCAGCCGGTCGAGGATGGCGGTGGCGATGACGGGATCGCCGAACAGTTCCTGCCAGTCGCCGAAGCTCTTGTTGGAGGTGATGATGGTGGAGCTGCGCTCGTAGCGGTAGCTGACGAACTGGAAGAACAGGTAGGCCTCCTTGCTGTCGATGGGCAGATAGCCCACCTCGTCGACCACCACGAGGCTGGAGGTCAGATAGGCCTTGTGGCGGGACTGGGACTGCTCCTTGAGCTTTCGCATCAGGGTGTCCATGGTCGTGAAGTAGACCTTGAAGCCGTGAGAGCAGGCCTTGGTGGCCAGGGAGATCGCCAGATGGGTTTTGCCCACCCCCGGCGGCCCCAGGAAGATCACGTTCTCGTGCTTGGGGATGAAGTCCAGGTCGAAAAGCGACATGACCTCCTTTTTGTTGAGATCCGGATGGAAGGCGAAGTCGTACGCGTCGATGGTCTTGGCCGCCGGAAGCCCCGCGGTCTTCATGGCGGTCTGGAACCGGCGCTTCTCCTTGGCGCCGACTTCCTCCTCCAGCAGGTGGTCCAGGAAGGAAAGATACGAGCGTTTGTCGGTCTCGGCCTGCAGGAGCGACGCCGTCGAGCACCTCGGAGGCCTGGGTGAGGTTCAGACGCGCTGCAGATTGTCGCGGAGGCGGTCGGTGATCAATTGGTCCATACCCCACCTCCTTTCTGGCGAGCGCTCATAGACGGACAGCGGCCGGTACAGCACCTGAGGGAACAGGGTGCCGATGACCAGGCCCCGGGTGGCCTTGCCCTTGAAGCGGCCGTATTGCGTCTTCGCGACTGTTCCCGGTCGAGCTTGAGGATCTGCTCGATGAACAGCCGGGTCGGTGATCATCCGGCCCTTGTGCTGACTCTGGGGGTGAGCTCGATCATGAGCCGATCGTCGTCGTAGATGCGAATGATGCCGTCTTTGATCTTCAGCAGCACCTTTTTGCCGACCGCTTCCGGGGGCACTTGGTAACGGCTGGCGTTGTAGGAGATCAGACAGTCCTTGTAGACCTTGCGGTAGACCTTGATGGCGGTGTCGTAGTCCGCCGGCACCGGGCTGAGACTTCGGGCCTCCTGCTGCCAGCGCATGTCGACGACTGCCGGTGGGTCCCGTGCTGACGCCGGTTGGCGGTCGTCCGAAAGCCAGTGGAGCAGATCCAGCATTGGCCTTTTCGATGCTCTCGAACCCGTAGCCGCGCCAGAAGGCTCTCGCGGATGTAGTCGATGGGCCGTTCCACCTTGCCCTTGGCCCAGGGGCTGTAAGGCGCGCACAGCACTCGGCTTGAAGCCGCAGTGGTCGGCAAAGTGCGGTAAACTCGACGTTGAAGTCCAGCCTTGCCGTCCTGTCTGCCGGAACAACACATGGCGCATGTTGTCGTAGAGCAGCTCGAAGGGAACGCCTCCGAGATACTTGAAGGCCGTTCAAGTGGGCGTCCATGAACGCGCTCAGGGTGCAGCGGGTGACGAACTCGGCGTACATGGCCCGGGAGAAGCCCAGCACCAGGAGAAAAGATACACGGTGATGGTGCGGCAGCACCGGCAACGGCGACCTTGAAGTCAGCCCAGTCCACCTGGCCCTGCAGACCAGGAACCGTCTCGAAACGGCTGAGGCGATGCCTGGCGCGTTGCGGGTCTTTGATGCCGCGCACATAGATTTTGACCGTGTCGTAGCCGCCTGAGTATAGCCGAGATCCTTGAGTCTTCTGGTAGATCCAGCTGCCGCGGTAATCGTCCTGGCTGACGCCAGTCCTCGATCATCTGGTGGTAGGGGGCCAGGATCGAGTCTTTGCGTTTGGATTTGGCGGTACTCGGGGCATGGCCGAGTCTTCCCAGATGTACTTTTTAACGGTGTTGCGGTGAATGCCCAGCGTCTTGGCGATGGACCGCATGCTGTGAACCCCTGACGGTGCATAGGCAATGAATGTCCATGAATACCTCCTCTTGATCATGGCCACGCCCTCGTTCACCGAGAAGGTCTTACCATGTCACTCCCCGCGAGGGTGGTACACTTTTCATTCCCGTTTTTGGTACATTTTTGCATTCCCGGTGACAAGCCAGGCCCCATGCATCATCTTCATCGATGAACTGGACGCGTTGGGGAAAGCCCGGGGAATGAATGTTATGGGTGGTCATGATGAACGCGAGCAGACTCTAAACCAACTTCTAGTGGAAATGGATGGGTTCGAAACGAACAAAGGGGTCATCATCATGGCCGCCACCAATCGGCCGGAAATTCTGGATCCTGCTTTGTTGCGCCCTGGGCGGTTTGATCGGCAGGTTTTGGTAGATCGGCCGGATATAAGTGGACGGGAAGCCATCCTAAAAATTCACTCCAAGAATGTGCTGTTAGGTCCCGAAGTCGATCTCCGCAAGATTGCCGGCCGCACTCCGGGTTTTGTGGGGGCCGACTTGGCCAACATTATCAATGAGGCCGCGTTACTGGCTGCCCGAAATGATAAAGAAACGGTAGAATTGGCGGATTTCGACGAGGCCATCGACCGAGTAGTTGCTGGTCTTCAGAAAAAGAACAGGGTGATGAACCCACAGGAGAAAGAAATTGTCGCATTCCATGAGTCCGGACATGCCATTGTTGCCGAGTCTGTTGAGCATGCCGATCCAGTGCACAAAATTTCCATTATTCCCCGAGGGATCGCGGCTCTCGGATATACCCAACAGCAACCTACCGAGGACCGCTACTTAATGACCCGCTCTGAACTGCTGGACCGGTTGGCAGTTTTTTTAGGCGGTAGAGTAGCGGAAGAGCTGGTTTTCGAAGAAATTTCCACAGGCGCCCAAAACGACTTGCAGCGGGCCTCAGACATTGCCCGATCCATGGTCACGGAATACGGCATGAGTGATCGCCTGGGCCTGGTGAGTTATGAGCGCCCGCGCCAGTCGATGTTTCTCCCGGATAGTTTTTCTCCCCGTAAAAATTATAGTGAGGTCAAAGCCGCCCAAATTGACGAGGAGGTCACGCGCTTTGTCGAGGAAGCCCATCAACGTGTGCGCAAAATCCTATCCGAGCGTCGAAAGGTCCTTGATGATCTGGCCCATCTGCTTTCACATAAAGAAAGTGTTCAGGGAGAGGAACTTAGAAAGATGTTGTCGGCAGCTGCACCCACAATTGCAGTTTCATCATCGGCATAAAGTAGTTTAAAAAGATCGTATCAATTTTATTACCATGGGAGGGATAAATGGCAGATATCTTAATAGATGATGTTCAGACATATGTTAGAGAAATGATCTCAAAGATGTTCGAATCTGGCAAAAATGAAAATAAGGCGCCTTCGGGGAACCGAAAATTAAATCAGGGTGAGCATCTGAATCAGCAAAATCGACCCATATGACATTGCTCATTGATTAGTGGAATGAAGTGAGGCATTGGAGAATAAATATGAGTTATAAACTGTTACCTAGCATAGTCCTGGCGGGAATGGTAGTTTTGTTCATTATTCAGAATGTCACAATTGTAGAGGTGAAGTTTTTATTCTGGACGTTGCAGATTTCCAGAGCATTGTTGATGGTCCTGATTATGTCAATAGGTATTTTTATGGGCTGGTTGCTTCATATCAACTTCAGTAGGATGAAAACAGTAAAGATCTGAACAAGAAATAATAATCAAAAAAATACTCGATCAATCTTTACGGCGGGGATTGCGCATTGTAGTGAGGTTATAAAGGAGAGATAATAATGTATATCACTATTGCCATTGTCGTACTAGTTGTTCTTTTTCTTTCTGCGGCCATACGGATTTTAAACGAGTATGAACGCGGGGTCGTATTTAGGCTGGGACGAGTTATCAATGCCAAAGGACCTGGATTGATCATACTTATTCCAATTGTTGATAAAATGGTCAGGGTAAGCCTGCGCCTCCTGGTCTTGGATGTTGACCCTCAGGATGTTATCACCCGAGACAATGTTTCTGTGAAGGTAAATGCCGTTATCTATTTCAGGGTCATTGATGCGGTAAAGGCCATTATCGAAGTGGAAAATTATCAATACGCCATGTCTCAGCTAGCTCAGACAACCATTAGAAGCGTTTGCGGCCAGGCTGAGTTGGATGATCTTTTATCAGCAAGGGAGAAAATAAATTCTGAACTCCAGGAAATTCTCGATACCCATACGGATCCATGGGGGATAAAGGTTGCCACGGTAGAGCTCAAGCACATTGATCTGCCGCAGGAAATGCAGCGAGCCATGGCTAAGCAAGCTGAAGCTGAAAGAGAGCGAAGAGCCAAGGTAATCAATGCAGAAGGTGAATTTCAAGCGGCCGCAAAGCTGGCTGAAGCCGCAGGGATTATTAGTGAATATCCCATGGCTCTGCAACTCAGATATCTTCAGACCATGCGTGAGATGTCATCCGAACAGAACACGACCACGATTTTCCCTTTTCCTATGGACCTATTCACCCCTCTGATCAGGTTAATAGACAAACTTGAAAAGAAAGAGGGATGAGATGGGTGACAAAGAAAAAAGCAAACACTAAAGGAGAACCGGAAGCAATAAAAGATATAGTTGAGCTTTAAGAATACCGTATATAGGACACCTCTGACATTGATGATTGAAAAGAGCAAACTTTATTCATGACGGATCTTCATCTGATCCGAATTATAAATTTGGAACAGATAAAGCTGCCTGGAGCAGCGATAGAGTGTTTTCGAAGTCGGAAAGCATTTCTGAATGAAGTAATAGGGGAAGGCCTCACGGCCTTCGCCCTCTCACACCACCCGGCATACGGGACCGTACCGGGCGGTTCATGTAGTCGTTGCCTTCAGTTCGTATTGATCGAGGAGGAAAAGCAGTCCCTTCTCGGCAAAGAAACGATTCGGCAGTGCCACCTTCACCGGTTTGCATTGGATAGCGCCCACGGCCCCTTTCGGGATACCGCGATGCCGCAGGCGCCCTTTGCCGCTGACTCCCAGTGATCTCAGCCGCTGGTACCGGGTGTGGCAGTTCTTGATCCACTGCTTCATCACGAAGCAGCGCAGCCTCCGGCGTATCCAGCTGTCCAGATCTCTGAGGATGGTCGGCGTTTCGATCAGCCGATAGTAGCCGAGCCATCCTCGGAGATAGGTGTTCAGCTCTTTGACAACTTGAAGCAGGCTGATACCCCTGGACCGGCGCGTGATCTTCTTGATCCGGTGCTTGACCTTCTTCAGGGCCTTGTCGGCGAGCTTGATCTTCAGCCACCGATTCGAGGTGAAGCTGAACCCCAGAAACTGCCTCTCCTGGGGTCTGGCCACCGCACTCTTCTGCCGGTTGACCTTAAGCTTCAGCCTCTTGCACAGAAATCCTTCGATGGAGTCCATCACCCGCTTGCCGGCCCGTTCGGAACGCACGTAGATGTTACAGTCATCCGCGTAGCGGCAGAACTTGTGCCCCCGTCGTTCCAGCTCCTTGTCCAGCTCATCCAGCAGGATGTTGCTGAGCAAGCGGCGACAGGGGGCCGCCTTGAGGGGTCCCCTCGTAGCGTTCCTGGACCACGCCGTTGACCATCATGCCCGCTTGCAGGTACCGACGGATCAGCCGCAAGATCCGCTTGTCGGATATCCTCCGGGCGAGTCTTCCCATGAGAATATCGTGGTTGATCCGGTCAAAGCACTTCTCCAGGTCGATGTCCACGACCCACTCGTAGCCTTGGGCGATGTACGCCTTGGCCTGTCGCACCGCCTGGTGGGCATTGCGGCCGGGCCTGAACCCAAAGCTGTGAGTCCGAGAATCCTGGGTCGTACATCGGGGTTAACGCTTGGAGAAGCGCCTGCTGGATGAACCGATCCACCACGGTGGGAATCCCCAGCGTACGGCTGCCCCCATCGGGTTTGGGAATCAGCACCTGCTTCACCGGCTGTGGCGTGTACTGCCCCTCGAGCAGCTGTTGGCGGATCTCAGGCCAGTGGGTTCTCAAATGATCCTTGAGTTCCTCCACTGTCATGCCGTCGACTCCCGGGCTGCCCTTGTTCGCGCATACCCGTTTCAATGCTCTTTGAAGGTTCTCTCTTCCAACCACCTCCTCCATCGTTACGCCGACTGCGGGTTCGGCTGTATCGGATGCCGCTGTCACTTGACACACCGACTCCTTCCTCTCGCGGGCTTCACCCTTGGAGAGCTTGAGAGTCCGGTCTCCGTTATCTCAAATTGGAGTTGCTGTGCCACCATGACAATGAATCCTCAACGCCTCGCCGCTGGCTACATGTTCGGCCCTTCAGGCTGGTTGACCGCCCTACTATGGCCTCTGCTGACTTCTGCAGTTCCCTCTGGAACCCTCACGGGTTCCATAGTCCTTCACGGACAGTTCTGCAGACCTCCCCGGGTAAGTGTAGCTGCCTCCGCTCCACCTCCGCCGCATTTACTACGGTACCGCTTGATGGCTATGGGCTTTGCCTTGTCACGTAGGCTCACCCCGGTACCGCAGCCTTGTATGCGGTTCGTGTTCCTCGGATCGGAGCTTTGCCTTGGGCTTCCTTCAGACCCCACCTCGCGATGGACGCCCTTGCCGTCGGCTAACAGTTTCCACCATCAGGACCTGCAGGGGACTTTAACCCCCAAGCCGCTACCCATGCCGGGCACACGTAAATTATCCCCGCCTTAAAAGGCGGGGCTTTTCAGAACAATTGTAACTGCTGGGGTATTTTTTCTTTATGGCGATGATACTCAATATATTTTTTGATCATATCTCTGGTGACCTTGTCCCCAACTGTTCGGATAAAATAACCGTCTTCCCAAAATTCGCCTCCCCAAAGCTCTCTCTTCACCTCAGGAAAGACTTGAAAAATCCTTCTCGCAGAATGCCCTTTCAACCGCTGCACCACTTGCGAAATCGAATACCGTGGCGAAAAACCCAAAAAGAGATGCACATGGTCTTCTGCCATTTCCATCTCATCTATTTCAAATTCGTTGGACTCAGCGATTTCCTTAAACCATTCTCCAACGAAATCTCGAAGATCACCCCGCAATATCCATTTACGATATTTAGGAGCCCATACCAAATGATACCGGGTATCGTATACCGCATGACTCGTCCTCTTGATTGCCATGCGGATATTTTAATCGATTTGAAACCCCTTTTAAAGGATGCCGTTTCATCCCCGCCATAAATGTCGGGGTATTCACGGCATATTTTTCATAAATGAGTTTTTCAATGCCGCCTGCTAACAATGATAACGCGGCGGTCCGGGTGGTCGTGCTTGTATCCTATTCCTGATTCTATATGTAAGGGTATATCTCGCACTCCCAGGGATACCTTTGTCTCGGGAGAACGTATGACGATGTATTTTGTTAAAATCCAAATTATAAACTACATGACCAGAGGTTGTTCTAATCCCTCCAAGTCGGAGATGCAATTCGCCAAAATAATCGTCTCTTTTATCGTCTTGTTCCCATAACTGTATTGACGAATTATCGTATATCGGGATCCGTACCACAGGATCTATTGATACCGTATTTCCCGTCCTCATCCTTCGAGGCCCCCATTCTGCATTTCCATCGACTTTGATAAATACTCTATCAGCATACTCCTGTGCATCATGACAATGAAGAGAAATAAGCTCTAGGCAATAACGAGCCATCGGATAACGGCCATCAGTTGAAGTATAAAAATATAATTTATAGCGCGTTTTCCCGCTAGGCGGCAAATTGACACTATACATCCTACGTTCACGGCGATTTTCGTCAGCTTCATGTTCATTTTCGGAGACGATTTCCACCCCACCGTAGTGTTCATCAAATCTTCCTCTATGCCTGTCTGATTCAGATAGTAGTACTCCAATATGACTTCCTTCACAAAATTTGTGGAGCCATATCGTATCACCACGCCGCATTTTGAAAGGCCCTAAGGTCTCTGAAAAGAGCTCGTTCACATAGACGCACAAATAAGGCTCTTCCCTTGTTTCTCCTTTTGTATCAATACATTCGAGTGCCCACAATAATGCGAATGCCATCACCGGACCTCCTTAGGTGATCGGTTAAAGACACCTCTATCTGAAATCACGACCGAAGCAAGATTTATGCCAAATCAATAGATTTATATGGATAATATGATGAACAATTTCAATGTATTAGTACCGATTAAGAAACAGCTAATGTAAGGTATGATGAAAATTATGGTTCATCCGGTTTGAGCGTACTTTTAGGTTTGAAAAAAAGTGGACAATCCGGTTTCCTTCTTGGTGAACGCCAATTCAATCAAGGAGGAAAACCCTCATGTCCACGAGTCTTTTGTATCATGCTTTCGGGATTCACGGCTACCAGTATGTTAGAACGCTCTATGAGAAGGGCGCAGTGATCTTCAAGATTCGTCAAGAAATCAGCAGGATGCGCTGCCCTGAATGCAACTCCAGGCATTTGGTTCGGAAAGGCTATGTCTGGCGACGTTTTCGTTCCACTCCCATCGGGAAAAAGACGGTTTGGATCCTTCTGGCCGTGCAGCGGGTCTATTGCCGGGCTTGTGCCACGTTGCGGCAGGTTCCCATCGGATTTGCCGACCCGCGTCGTACGTATACCCAGGCTTTCGAGCGTTATGCTTTGGAACTCTCCCGGCACATGACCATCCTGGATACGGCCAAGCATCTGAATGTGAGCTGGGATGTGATCAAAGAGATCCAAAAACGAAACCTCCAAAAGCGATTTTCAAGGCCCTGCCTGAAAAACCTCAGGCAAATCGCCATCGATGAAATCACCATCGGCAAGGGCCATTGTTACCTCACTGTTGTCTTGGACCTGATCAGCGGCGCTGTGGTCTTTGTCGGTGAAGGAAGGGGCGTGAAGACGCTGTTGCCCTTCTTTAAACGGCTTCGCCGGTTCAAGTGCCAAATCGAAGCCGTGGCCATGGACATGTCCCCCGCCTATATCAGTGCGGTTCTGGAGTATCTTCCTGATGCCAAAATCGTTTTTGACCATTTCCATGTGATCAAGCTGTTCAATGACCGAATCTCGGATTTCAGGCGTAAACTCTACCATTTGGCTGAGACCCAACAGGAAAAAGAGGTGCTCAAAGGCACCCGTTGGCTGCTTTTGAAAAACCCGGACAATTTGGATGAACAACGAAACGAACGTCAACGGCTTCAGGAAGCCCTGGAGTTAAACCAGCCATTGGCTCTTGTCTATTACATGAAAGAAGACCTGCGCCGTCTTTGGTCGTTTCCCCATAAAAAAGACGCAGCCCGGTTCCTTCAAGACTGGGTAAACCGAGCGCATGCCTCCGACATTCCCATGCTCAAGCGATTCGCCAATACCCTTTCGGCACATCGGATCGGCATCCTGGCTTATTACGACTTCCCCATCTCTACAGCGCCCCTGGAAGGCACCAATAACAAGATCAAAACCATGAAACGCCAGGCCTATGGATTCCGCGACATGGAATTCTTCAAACTCAAAATCCTGGCACTCCATGAACAAAAGTACGCTTTAGTCGGATGAACCAAAATTATTTAAGAAGATATCCTAATTGCACATTTTTTTGTGCAACAGTTCAAGTATGCGATCGGCAGAAAGGAAGGGGGGTCTCCTTTGTGAAGGATACAACAGCTATGAATCTTACATAACTCTCAATTTGCCCAATCTGAGGATTGGTGAATTCAATCTTCAAAGTATAGCTATGTGTAAATTACCAATGGGTAGGAAGTCTCGGTTTTCAAAGACTATTAATGGGGAAACCTAATTTTTAGTCCAAGGTTGCCCTATAAATCCATATCTCCAGCTGCTCTAATTGGCAGGGGTTCCACGATGATCGTTCCTATTGTGAGTGAATCCTTCCACCAATCGGGCAGTATGTTCCGTTCCTCCGTTGTTAATAGAAGAATTTCATAATCCTCTGGTTCCAGCGCTTTCCCGTCAGATAGTACACATGGACAATTAAGGGGTAGATCGCCCCTTTTTATATTCAATATCACTTCAGCCACAACGATCTTGTCGCTCACTTTTTCGTACAGAATCAAGGTGTTGCCTTTCTGTCAAGTCGAGCTTTTCTGTCCATCAAATGGATATCCTGAGGATTCAAAAAATTACGGTTCTAACCTCCTTTCTTCTTATTTTTCATCTACGAATTTAAGTCCGCTCACCAATAGATTCTTCAGGGAGTAAATCTTATGTCACATAAGAGGTTAACAGCTCTTTTTTCCTTTTATCGAGCTTTAAAAAGGCTGCCCCCATTTTGATGGAGTCGTTTTCATTGTTAAAATGGCATGGCGTGCAGTTCAATTTTATTTCTTTTTGCTGAAGCGATAAACCCGTAAAAAGAACAAATCGAGGAGGGAGCTTATCAAAATTCAGATTGGATTTGTGAGCATCGGGTATGCTGATTCGGACGCCTCCAATCGAGATATCCAATATTTTTCCCGGCAAGTCTTTTTTTTCCGATTGACCCTTAAAGCGCATATGGCAGGGCAAAGAAAGCGGTTTTCGAATAAATCGGCGACGTTCCATCCCCGGCTCATGACGTTTCAGGTACCCTTCTTTTTCCAGCCAATCGGTGATAATATCATCCAATAAGGATGCAACGCTTCGGTGCTTCTCATCAGCGGCACCCTGTAGGGCACTCCGAACCCGTTGGGAAAGCCGTAAACTGTAAATGGTGTCTTTTTTCATGGATCAAGGAAAACCGTGGTTGATTAACCGAGCGAATCTTAACTGGATTTGTGACATCAAATGAAATACATGTCAAGAAAAAAAACAGTCACCGAGAATGATATGAATGCGACAACCCATATTTTTTACCGTAGTCATGATGAACATCAAACATGTCGATTGTAATCTTCAAAAAGTTTATGATATCGGCATGTTAACCTGTTTGGCAAGAATGCCGCGGTTTTTGGAAAACGAATACGATCCATGTTGGAATGTTTACGGAAACCTGTTTATTCTGTCGAAATAATAGTTGTGACTCCTCCCCTTCTCGAATTCACCACTCAAGCTGGTCTCGTTATCGCAAACTGTTCTCAAGTTGTTTCGGATACCATCGGAATCATTGATCATTGCTATAATGCAAATAATCTTTGGTTCCGATTTTTATCGGTGTGGTCAGATCATTCACTTTTGCATGATATCTGAATCTGTATAATCGTATGTTTAGAATCCAGAAAAGGGAGGTGACAAAATGAAGTTAAATGTCAAAGCGCTTGCTCTTACCTGTGGGTTAGTATGGGGCTTTGCACTATGGTACTGTCAACGATTTTGTGTGAAATTACTTTTTGTCATTTCAGTAATAAAAGGCAAATTACCGGCAACTTTTCCGATGGGTTTTGACCTCCAGTTGAGTTCCATTTTTAGACAAACGAAAGCCAGGAGGGTATAGCAGGAACGTTCTCCTGCCAGAATCTCCATGGGTTTTGTTCTTCTTTTAAATTCCTTATTGACGCGCTCTATGACATTGGTTGTTCGTAAACAGACCCATTCTTCCTGGGGAAACTGCAAGTAGGTCAAACACGAATTCAAGGAGTTTTCCAGGCACTTTACGGCTGAAGGCAAGTCCTTTTCCCGGTCGGCTTTGAATGCCTCAAAAAATTCGATCGCTTTGGACTTTGAAGCGGCATAAAAAATGGATCGAACTTGGTCGGCAACATCCTTTTTCAGCTTCTTGGGAACTTTCGCCAAGACATTTCGCGCCACGTGTATCTGGCAGCGCTGGACTTTCGCCTGGGGGAATTCTTCGCTGAAAACGCGTTCAAGGCCCGGTAATCCGTCCATGATCCCCAATTGCACATGGCCGGCATCGAGGCCTCGTGTTTTAAGATCCTTGAACATCTCCCGCCAACTCGTTGCCGATTCCTTATCACCGGACTGCAGTCCGAGCACGGTTCGATGGCCCGTTTCGGTAACCCCTATGACCACCAGAACGGGGACCTTTTCAATAGAGCCGTCTATCCGCATTGAAAAGAGGGTGCCGTCGATATACATGTATTTGATGGGCTCTATAGAAAGATCCCGCTGCCTCCAAGCCTCCACAGCTTCGGACAATTGCCTGCCGGACTTGCTGACCTCGGTTGCACATATCCTGCGCCCAATGAGCTTTTCGGAAATCAAAGACAGCGTACGGCTGCTGACACCGCTGAGAAACAGGACGCAAAGATCCTCCCTCAACGCATCCTCGTACTGTTTGCTTCGGGGAATAACCCGGGTCTCAAAATCCCCGTTGCGATCCCGGGGAACCCGTACGGCAACCTCACCGATGCCTTTTAACGTGTACCTGCGACCATAGGAACCGTTACGATGATTGCTTCTGCCCTCTATCCGTTCATATCGCCTGCGGCCCAGAAAATCCGTCAGTTCGGTATCCATGAGCTCGGACATGTACCGGCCCACGCTCTCTTTGACGTCCGCACGGATCATTTCGAAAAGATTGCTGGGTTGGTTGCGTATTGCATTGAAAAGTTCAAAAGCCTCTGTTACAGTAATCTCCATCTTCACGGGCGCTTCTCCTTTCTCTGTGGATGTTTTCGTCGACACCCTTATAAAGGAAAAGCGCCTTTTTTTCGAGCTGTTACCTTTTCACACAATAAAGATTACACTACCAGCATGGATTACATTAACCTGACCTGTGGGAGGAAATATCATGCCGCTGTTTGGTTTTTTATGCCAAGATTGTGGTAACACCAGCGAATTTCTGGTGAGCGCAAGAAGAAACGAGCCGATTTGCGAATTCTGCGGGTCCGGGAATCTTAAAAAAACTGCTTTCCGCCCATTCTTCCCTTTCCGGCGTATCGAAAAACGTTATGCCGGGCCCAGGGGATACAGCGTGTTGCGGTTCAACCCCAGCCCAAGCGAGCTGTGCAGGCCCAGGAAGCTGTTGCGGCAAAGGTCAGTTCTAATCAAATTGTCGGAAATTATTTTTCTTGGGTCGAATTAAACCGATGAAACGGATCGTTTTCTTTTAAAATTTTGGCGGCATTATTACTGTGCCTGGAACCTTGGTGTCTTTCAGTCCAGCAATACCATGCCATACCAGGCCGGAATGAGTTTTCCTTCCTTGTCGAACTCCATCTTAAAGCCAATGGGCTCGATGGTCTTACCGATGTCCATGCCGAAGGCGTCCATGGAAGGCCGGGCAAGGTGGGGGAAAAGGCAAGGGTCGGGATAGGCGCATTTCTCGCATTGGACACAGAGCACCAGGGCCATGGCCATAAAGCAATTATAGGAAAGCATGGCTTCCTTTTCCAACGCAAGGGCCACGTCCTGCCCCCCCTTGGGAGTCGTGGCCTGAAGGATGATCCCCCAGCGGTAGCGGGCGAAGGCCTCCATGAATAGCTCTCGGGAGATACTCATGTTGGGCGGACAGGTCCAGTATTTGCCCCAGCGGTTGCAGCCGAAGCGGCACTTGAGAAAAGACCGGGGATCGAAGACGATTTGACCGGTCTCGATCAATCTGGCCTTGGAAGCACCCAGCTCGATCGCTTTCTTTTTCAGCGGTTCGAAATACGCTCTCATTGGATTCCTCCGTGCTCCATAATCTTATATTCAAGGATGCAAGGGATAAGGTCCTTTTCGCTTATTCCAAGATAGGATTTTTGCTTGGCAAGAAGTTGCGTTTTGCCTGCGGATCTATCGTGAAGGTGAATTGTTTTCCACCATGATCTATACGCCGAGATTAGGGAACCTCCACTTTTTTTGTCAAATGATTTTGCAATTATCCACAGGCTGATAGGTTGTCAATTGGAATTGTATCGGCAAGAAGCCATTTTGTCGGTTGATTCAGGCAAAGGCTGACGGTTCGGCGACGACGATGAAGGCTTCGATGCAAAGGCGACAGCATCAGCCTCTGAATGGTATCAAAGGCTTTAGATCATCCCTCACAAGAATATTTATGGGTGCTGATAGCTATTGAAAAACCAGCTTACTGTTTGATACGTAACGTAAAATAGAGACTAGTTTTTCAGCTGAAATAATCGAAAAGGGAATTGCGTGATTTGACGATGCTGAAGGAGATGGGAGATGCCGAAAGAAACAGTAATTCTTTTTGATCCTTTTCCGTTTAACGGGGGAGAGAAGATCCATATTGAAAGCGGACCGCGACGGGGGGACTGGGAGGTGGTGGAGGTAAGCGAAAGGAAAATAAAACTCCGCTGCCCGGTGACCTTTCGGGAAGTCGAATGGAATCGGTTCTGCTATTTTGTGAAAAAACGGGAAAATGAAGTGTGGCCCCGGATGTAAAATCAGATATCACCGATTTTCTTCAAAAGCCGTCAAGGTCGACTCTCTGATAAAATTATGGTCCCACTGGAGGCTCGAATAGCGCCCCAAAATCATGCCTTGTTTTTCCGAAAGTTGGCAAACACCGACAAGAATGGCCTGCCATGGGTAACAATCAAAAATGGGGCGGAAGGCCCAAAGAAAACAATAGGCTGCCTGTGGTGCTGAAATACTACCTCAAAAGGGGAAACCTTGTGACAGGAAGAGTAAATCCATAAGGAGACGTCAATGCCCCTTAAAAAGAAACCGGCCAGTTCCCAGCAAATGGACCCAATCGTTGCAGAGGCTTACCGATACAGGGAACAAAGGGCAAAGAGCTATCGGGAGCGGGCACTGAAACTGTTTCCTCCGATTTGTGCCCGATGCGGACGGGAGTTTGCAGGTAAACGGCTGCGTGAACTCACGGTACACCACAAAGATCACAACCATGACTATAACCCGCCTGACGGTTCCAACTGGGAGTTGCTCTGTCTTTACTGCCACGACAACGAACATGCCCGTCAGGCAGTGGCCGAGGCTTATGATACTTCCTCACCGGAACGTGATGAGACTCTGCCTTTTCATCACAAACCCTTGGCCGGGTTAGAGACTTTACTGAAAAAGATGAAAGGTTAGATTTGAAAAACAAAGAGACCCCTTTTTAAGAGCGTTTCTTCCAAATCCAAAATTCGAAATTCGGAGTTTGGGAAAAAGCCTTCCCCTCAAAATGAAGCAAATGATGCGGGTTCGGTTGACGTGGTAATTAAAAGATCAAAAGTGGGCATGGCAGGTCACATAATGGCCGGGCTCATTGCCGGGTTGATAATTGGATTGGTCGGAATCCTCCAGTCAGGGGTGGCCGGAGGTCTTTCCTTTCTACCCGACCGCGGTGATGCCTACCTGACCTTTTCGCCGGGACAGACCGAAACTATACCAACGGGGTTCGATTGTCGTGGATCTCTGGAGCCCGGGATCCGGAGTCCTTCGGTGTAGTTCAGCACCAACTGCGAAAACTCAGCGGCGACGCCGAAAGCCTCTCGATTTTCCAGCGTCTTTCGGGTTTTAGGGACCCCAGGGAGGTTGAGTACAATTACGGTTTTTCCGTTACCTAGCTCATGTTCACCCCGGAGGACACGACCGCTCCGGCGGCACCGACTGGGCAAAGGCCCTATGCTGGGTGGATGGGAATCGATTTTTCCCTCCACACCAAAGACGCCCATGCCCTCAACTCGGTGGTCTTTGCCTTAGGGACCACGGGACCCAACGCGTTGGCAAAGCGGACCCAGGTCTTGTCCACGATGTTCGCGGTTTCGACAAGTTTCAGGGATGGGGCAGCCAAATTTCCAATGAACTCACCGTCAACCTCTTTATTAAACAGAAGCGGCGGCTGACTTTTTTAGAAACAGACCTTGGCGGTTTTGCCGTGGACGGATTTGGTGAGTGGTAGGCCGCAATCGGAAATTTCCTGGTATCCGGCCACACGGGTGTTCTTTTGCGCTTTGGGTGGAATCTCCCTGTGGATTTTTCGGATCCCCGCTTGTCGGTTACTGCATACACGCTTCAGCCGTTTTCGACTGTGAAACGGCAGCAACACTCGTGGTCGGTTTACGGGCTCGCTGGTGCTCTCGGCAGTGTCGTGGCGTACAACATAACCCTGGACGGACCGGTGTTTCGGAACCACGACACCGGCGTGACCAGCAAGCCTCTTGTGGGTGAACTGTATGCCGGCTTCGACGCCCGATACCGCCGACTGGAATTCGCTTATATTCATACGTTTCGCTCCAGAGAATTCAGTGGACAGGAAAGAGGCCAGCGCTTTGGATCCCTGACGGTAACGTGGCGTTTCTGAGCCACGTCTCTTGAAACGACTTTACCGCGTCTCGTTTCAGCATCAACTGGAATAGCGCTTTGGATGGAACGTGGCCGTCATCACCGTGACAGGGGTCAACACGCTGTTTTTGGGACATGAACGCTTCCGCAGACTCCTTGATTGGTGGTCGACACAGGGGGATGCGATTGTTCGTGTCTGGTCGGCATTCGCGCTTGTGCTCGGTCTCTTTCTGACATACGTCCTGGTTTCCTAGGCAGGGGCTCACCTCTGGAAAGTTTTATACCGGTTGCAGCCTAACGGGCAAGTATGGCGCCAGGGGAGAACGGTATGCCATGATCGAAGCGGGGCACGTGGGGCAGAATATCTTTCTTCAGGCCCAAGCCCTGGGGTTGAGCGCCGGAATCGTGGGGGCTTTTCATGACTCGGATTTGATCAAAAACATGAAAATCAGCAGGGTCCATGAGCCCTTGCTCATCATGCCGGTGGGATATTCGGGCTGAAGCCCTTTTAAAAGATCACCCCGCTGCCTGTTTAAACAGACAACTTCTCCCAACGGAGGAGCTGGGCGAGGATCACCCCTGTGATAAAGCCCGCGGCAAGGTTGGACGCGAGGGTGATGCCCAGAATCAATGTCGCCACGAAGTAGTCCTTACGACTGTCCAAATCCATGAGGGTCAACACCAGTTGAGAGCCCGCAAAGATCAGAAGCACGCCTAAGATCGACATGGGCAACAGGTTAAAAAGGCTGACGATGTTGCCTCCGAGAAACACCGCAAGCGCCACGAAAATCAGGCCGATCATCAAATTGGAACCGGCCGTCCTTGCACCGAACCGATAGTGCGCCGCCAGGCCCCCGGCACCATGGCACAGCGGCATGCCGCCGAGGCAAAAGCTGAAAAAATTGGCCATGGCCATGCTTACGCAGGCTTTTCGATTCGTTACCCTTGCCGAACGATCCCCGAAATACTCTTTTGAAAGATCCGTGTAGGCCAGCACAGCATTGCCCAGGGTCATCGGAAGCTGGGGCAACACCAAGGCAAACAGGGCAAAAGTGAAATCGGCCTTTTGGGGAAAACCGAAAGGCAGTATTTCCGGCGGGTAGAGGCTGATGCCTCCATCGCTCAGGTCAACCTTGGCGCCCAAAGCCAAACCCGCCACGAGTCCGGCGGCCACGACGATCAGGCCGGCCGGAAATTTTTTGTTATCCAGCAGCAGCAAGGTGGCGATTCCGCTGATACCCCCGATGACCAGGCTGATGGGGATGGGACCGATAAACTGAAAAGAGAGATAGGGCTCAACGGCATTTTGAAGCGCTTGAAACTTGGAAGTCCCCACCATGAATTTGATGCCGCCGGAAATCAACAGGGCCCCAGTGGAAAGCTGGACGCCGCGAATGACGGATTTGGGCGTGACCTTGCGGATAAGATCTATGGCCCCGGTTAGCCCGACCATCAGAAGAAAAATCCCCATGAGAAGGGAGGAAGCCAGGATTTGGTTGGCGTTCATGGAGGTGGCGATCGCATAGGCCCCAATGACCTTCATCGGTTGTACCGGCACCGTGATACCGAAATAGGCCCCAGAGACGATATAGAAGACCCCGATGCTTAAAAACAGGCCCAGAGGGTTGAGGCCGTTGAAAAGGACCATGGCGATGGCGATGGGCAGTAGCGTGCCCAAGTCACCCAGGGCTCCGGACAATTCCAGCCGATCGAACCTGAAGCGTGGATTCATGGGTTCTCCTTGCTAACCGAAAAAAACCTGCTGAATCAGTTTGGCGCAAAGCGTAAAAAGAAGGACGCTGAAAAGGACCCGAATGTTTTGGCTTTTCAGGCGGCTGCTCATGATCCACGCCCCGACCTGGCCGCCCGAAAAGGACACCACGGCTGCAGGAAGGAGAAACATCCAGTTGATTTTCAACAGGGAAGCGTAGCCTAAAAAGCCGGTGAGGGAGGAGAAGCACACAATGAAGGTTGAAGATGCGGCGGCAATTTTCGTGGGTGTCCTGAGCACATAGATGAGTAGAGGTACGATAAAAACCCCTCCACCGATGCCCAGCAGGCCGCCCACAAAACCGATGCAAGCTCCAATGCCCACGCCGCCGATGATTTTTCTTGACGGCGCCATGCCGGCCTTTTCCATTTCAGCTTCGGGCGACATGAGCATGCGCGCGCCGGCCAGGGCCAATACAACGGCCATCACGAGCAGAAACGGCTTCAGGTCAATACGCACATTCCAATACGAGCCCAGAGGAGCAGCTGCACTTGACGAGAGGATCAAAGGGATGGCGAGGGAAAAGTCCACCATCTTTTTTCTCGAGTAGGTATAGGCGGCAGACGCAGCGGCGATGAGATTCAGAAACAGCGAGGTGGAAGCTGCTTCGGATTTGGCAAATCCGAGGAGCACGAATAGGGGAGAAAAGATCAACCCCCCGCCGAGGCCGACCATGGTCAGCACGAGGGAGATGAGAAAAATTCCGGCCATCAGCAAGGCTGAGATGGGCATGGCTCGGAGGACGCGTTCGTTCAGTTGTCTTCAGGGGTGCAGGTTTTTTGGGTGCACGGGTGTTCCTGGGTATCCTCGTGGCACTTACGGATTTGTTCCGGACTGCAGTTTTCCTGCTTGTCCTGCAATTGATCGGGCTGCTGACAGCAATTCTGGCACATATCAACCTCCTTGGATCGGAATTGTTTTTTCGGCAATTCGCTTATCCGCCAACAAAGGGTTTCGTAAACCCTGGGGCGGACGCCCAGTGTTTTTATCTCCTCTGCGATCCGGATAATGGCCTGTGTGTCCACCACGTAGTGGGTCCAGTAACCGCGTTTTTCCCCTCGGACCAATCCGGCTTTTCGCAATATCCTGAGATGCTGGGAGACGGCCGGCTTGGAGAGGTCGAGGTGAGCCGCCAACGCCCCGACGCACAGATCGCTGCTGATCAACCGGGTCAGAATTCTCATGCGATTTGTATCTGCCAGCGCTTTTAAAGAGTGGACTAAGGACATGGTGTCATCCTTATAAGAATAAACTTATTTAATTTGTATTTTCTTAAAATAAACTTGTCAAGACAAAACCTGCTTGTTTTCCGACAACCTGTGGCAAATGCTTGTGCTTTTGTGTTAATCTATCTAAAAAGGGTAAAATTTGCGCTATGCAGTTGCGGTATTTTTCCGGTAGAGGCAACGATCGCCACGACAGCACCCTGATTGCGCTGAAAGGTTTTGCCGGCAAGGTGCGAAGCGGGATTCGGGTCGATTGAGAATGCGGATCGCAAGGTGACGGTCCGGGGGATATAAAGAAGGAAATTATCCGGAACAGGACAATGGGAAAGCCGGCCAAAGAACTTATCAGGTGTCCGGAATGCGGGATGGAGCAAAGCTTCGAGGCATGGAAAAGCATCAACGCAACCCGTGACCCCGATATCAAGGAAAAGCTTGTTGCCAGGGCGCTGACGGCCTTCAAGTGCCGAAGGTGCGAGCACGAAGCCGAGGTACCCTACAATATTTTGTACCATGACCCCAAGAAAAAGTTTGCGATCTGGCTCATCCACGGGGACAACCCGCCGACGGTCATCGAAAAGGAAAGGGCAAAATGGGAGAAGCGGGTCAAAAACCATACGCTAAGGGTGGTGACGACCCTGGACCGTCTCATTGAAAAAATCGCCGTATTTGACGACGGTCAGAACGACAAGGTGATCGAGTTGATGAAGATGAGGGTCGGCGCCCAGGACAAAAAGACGCTGATTCAGGAATTCTTCTACGCCGGTTGCCAGAAGATCCTGACCTCGGAGACGGTCATCAAACTCGTCGGGATGACGGAAAACGGCCAGGTGAGGTATACTGTTCCCTTGGAGCCCGAAAACGAAGGTCTGTTGGACGTCTTGAACTCGATGGAAACAGGTCCCGGGCTCAACGAGGAAGTGTGGCTTTTGGTCGATCAGGAATATGCCCTGAAAGCGATCGCGAAAGCTTCCCGCTGAATTCAGGAAAAGCCCCATTGGCGATTCCAGGCTTCCCCTTTAGGCTTTTTGGCTTCGACAATCAGGGCTTCAATGGGTTTTTTACAAAAAGGACCTGCACTTGACTGTCCAGGGAAAAGGGCTTGAAGCCTACACCGGCATTCCGTGAGAACCCGGTCAATGGATGAATAACCGGCAGTCGCCTTCACGGCTTAAAGTGCGGAAAAGCCAGGTCCTGGATGCCCATCTCTTTTAATTGACCGTTGTAAAAAAGCGTCACGGGGGTCGTGTCGTCGGCAAGCCGTAAGAGGTAAGGTTCGAGTCGGGGGTCTCTCAACGCCGATGCCGTCCAAGCCGCCAGGCCGCGGAGGACCGGATCGGAAGCTTCCAGGAAAGGGATCAAAGTCGGGGCCGATGCCCTGATGCGTTCCGGCTGCACCTGGGCGATCCGACCGACGGCCCACAGGGTGCCCCGCTGCAAGGCTTCGTTTTCGATGAAGTTTTGCCCCGGAGTAAGGTATGAAACCAGGATTTTGGCAAATTCCCCGGCCAAGCGCTCGCTTTTTGCGCAGATTTCCCCCATGGCTTCTGCACAGCCCCAGCCGATCCCTCCGGATTCATCGTTGAGGCTCCACATGAGGCGGCGCATGACGACCCGGGCCCAATCTAGGTCGGTTTCGGCCTGGGCGTCCACCAGGGATCCGATGGCGGCAACCGCACGCCACCGGGTCGTTTCCCGCAGGCTGTAGAGAAGGGAGATGAGGGGGTTGATGGCCTGCCGCGGGGGCAGTTGCAGGATCTGAAAAAGGCTGTCTTCAAAAGGATCGCTTTCGAGAAGCCGGGCGATCCGGCGTTTGAGGGCTTTCATGATCTTTCAAATGACTCGGATGCCGCTTAGGCCCCCGGCCCAAGTCTGCACCACGGCACCTTGCTAAACGTCGTCCCAGTGAATGCAATCCGCGGGGCAATTTTTAACGGCCTCGTTCACGTCAGCCTCCGGGTAGACTTCCAGATCGGCCACTTCGATGTAATCCGCAGGGTTGTGGGAAAAGACCTCCGGGCATACCTCCACGCAGACATCACAGAGAATGCACTCGCTCAGTTCGACGACGGGTGTCTTCATTCAAGGGATTCTTCGCGTCCCATCCGGGAAGTTCTTTCAGGAAAGGCCGGCCTTGACTTTTTGGCCGATTTGTTTCCCGAAAGCCACGCAGGTGTCGACCCCTTGGGAATCCGGAACGTACTGGATCCGAACGCCTGCCTCCGGGAGCTCGAAATGCATCGCCTCGAGTTCCTGGGTGATGAGTTTGACCGATTCTCCGCTCCATCCAAAGGATCCGAAGGCTCCGCCGATCTTGTTTTTGGGCTTGAGGCCCTTCATGTAAGTCAAAAAATCGGCCACCGTGGGAAACAGCCCGTTGTTTAGGGTGGGGGATCCCACGATCACGGCCCCGGCATCCAGAACTTCGGTCATGATGTCGCTCCGGTGCCATTTCCGCAGATGCATAGGCATCGTGTCGAGGCCCTCTTCGATGAGCCCTGCGGCTATGGACTCGGCCATTTGTTCGGTGCTTTGCCACATGGTATCGTAGACCACAAGGGCCTTCTTTTCGGGGATCTGCTTACTCCATCGGGCATAGGCCTCGATGATTTTTCCCGGATTCTTTCTCCAGAGGATGCCGTGATCCGGACAGATCATTCGGATGTTCAAGCCGGCTTCGGAGACCGCATCGATGAGCTTCAGGATCTTGGGGCTGTACAGGAGCAGGATGTTGGCGAAATATTTCTTGGCATGCACCATGATGGCCTCTCCGACTTCGTCGTCGAATTTCTGCCAGCCGGCATAATGCTGGCCGAAGGCATCGCTGGAAAAGAGGATGCCGTCCTGCGGAAGGTAGGTGAACATGCTGTCGGGCCAGTGGAGCATGCGGGTCTCCATGAAGGTCAGGGTCCTTTTGCCGATGGAGAAAGTCTCGCCGTTTTCCACTCCTTTGAGGTTGTATTTCTGGTGATAATGCAGTGCCAGGTTTTTAAGGCCCATCTTGGAGCACAGAATCGGTTTGTCCTCCCCGATGCGGTGCATGACCCTCGGAAGAGAACCGGAGTGGTCCATTTCCGTGTGGTTGCTGATGACCAGGTCGATTTTTTTCGGATCGACGATCCGGGCGATGTTGTCCAGAGTGCTGGTCGGCGTGCTGTTTCTTGACGGTGTCGATGAGGACGACCTTCTCGTCCATGATCAAAAAGGCATTGTAGGTGGTCCCCTGGTAGGTGGAATACCCGTGGAAATCCCTGATGTTCCAATCGGTGACGCCGACGTCGTAAATTCCTTTAGCGATTTCGATGGGCTTCATTCGTCTTTCCTTGGGTTGTCGGGTGTCTTTATTTGAGATGGCTGCCCCTGTCAAAACAACGGATGCCCTTTTTTGCTGAAAAACGTCTCGGCAAAAGGGGCATCCATTGCTTCCGGGCTTTTTATTCCTCTTTCTCGAAGTCGCTCTTGGAAGCCCCGCAAACCGGGCATTCCCAGTCGTCAGGCAGGTCTTCGAACTTGGTGCCGGGTTTGATTCCGCTGTCCGGATCTCCCTGGGCCGGGGTCGTACACATAACCGCAAATGGTGCAGACATATCGATCCATTGCTTTTTCTCCTTTCTTTTAATCTGAATTCAACCGTTTTATCCACACAACCACCTGTTTCTCGATGTCGTCCCGAACCTGGCGCATAAAGTCAAGGGGTTTTCCGGCTGGATCCGGAAAATTCCAGTCCTCTCTTTTGACCCCTGGAATGAACGGGCATTCTTCGTTGCACCCCATGGTGACGATGATTTCGGGCTTCAGGGCTTCGATCTCTTCTCCCAGGGACTTGGTTCTGCCAAACCCCATGTCGAGCCCCTTTTCCTGCATGGCCTCCACCATGAGGGGGTTCGGGGCCTGTGCAGGCCGGGTCCCGGCGCTGGACACTTCGATCCTGTCTCCGGCGAGGTGCCGGACGAAAGCACTGGCCATCTGGCTTCGGCAGGCGTTTTCTCTGCAGGCAAAAAGAACCCTCTTTCGGCCCGCGAGGCCGGATAGAAGGGATTGAACTTCCCTTTCAACATCTTCATGAACCGTCGGATGCTTCTCCATATCCCCTGGATGTTCGATCTTGGAGTAGGTCAGGCTGCCGTTGAAGCCTGCGCTGATGGCGTCGAAAAAATATTTTGCCGTAAGCTTCACCCCCTCGAAGAGGTTGGCGCCTTTTGTGGCCCCCAGGGCCAGCAGGAATCCTTTCCGGTATTTCTGTCCGGGGTCGGCCAGCTTGAGCCTGTATTTCCGGGCCCACAGGGTCTGGGACCGGTCGATGAGGGCCTTGAGCTGTGCCGTGGTGTTATAGAAAAAAATGGGCGTGGCCACCACCACCGCCTCCGCCTCCCGGAGAAGGGTGTAAATTTCTTTTTTCATGTCATCGTCGATGGGACAAAACCCCTTTTTTTCGCAGACCGTGTATTCTTTGCAGGGAAGAATGTGCCGCTTGTCTACATCGACGACTTCTGTTGATGCCCCCAGTTCCCGGGCCTTTTCCAGAAACAGGTCTAGCAGAAACCGGGTGTTTCCTTTTTTACGGGGGCTGCCTTGAATGCCGAGAATCCGCATGTCCCATTTACCTCTGATGGCACTGGGAACAGGTGAGGGGGCCGTATTTGGTTTTGCCGGCCGCTTTTTTGGCACGGTGGCACTGGAGACACAGCTTGTTCATCACCTGTTGTTGGGCCAATTTTTCCTGAGACTTTAGTGAGTCGATGGCCCCCGGTTCCTGGGGGAAAAGATCGTGGCAGGCCCTGCAGTCGCCGACAACTTCCTGGTGGCGCTCATGCGGAAAAGGGACCGGACCTCGGGTCCCTCCATTGAGTTGAATCTCCTTGGCGCCTTTGTTTTCGGCGGCAAAAACCCATCCAAAGGCAAGGGTCAACGAGAGAATACAGACCATCAGGCCCAACGGCTTGACGTGAAATTTCAGCAAGGTGCCCATAAACGCTTTCTTCTCCGATCTTTCGGGTGTCGGTGAATGCAAAGGGACAGGGACCCCTTATCACAGTTGTCTTCCGAATCCAACGTTTCGATCGGGCCGTTTCAAAGAGAATCGGCCTGATGCAAGCGGGTAGACCGTGCTTGATATGGAGGCCCTTGGGATCTGCAAAAACTTCACGCCTGACCCGTCAAGGTGCACTGGGTGAAGTCGATTTCCTTGCCGCACCCGTCGCAGACATGGGTCTTGTCGAACTCATCGGAAAAGATTTCTTTTTCTTTGCCACACTCCGGGCATTTGCAGTTGAAGGATTTGAGGTTCTTGTGCTGCTGAAATCCGGGACAGTGCTGAGGGGTTGTCATCTCTTCCTCCTTGTCAAGTGGGAAGTTAAAGATATTTAATAGGGGATCAAGAGGTTTTTGCTCCCAATTTCCGGGCGATTTCTTTTCCGTAATCCTGTGCGGCCTTGATCCCGCCTTGAATCCGGCTCGATTTCAGGCGCAGGGGCTCATTCACCATGTCCATTTTGAAGATGTGTTTCATGGTGTCGTAGATCCTGTCAGGCGCCTCCCCGCTCCAGCCGAAGGATCCGAAAGCCCCGCCGGCTTTTCCTTCCAGGCCGGCTTTTTCGGCCATGAACAAAAGCGTTTTCATCCCCTGCATCATGTCTCCGTGATACGTGGCCGAACCCAGGACGATGGCGTCGTACCCTTCAAGGTCCGTCTCCTTTTGGATGGATTTTCCTTCCAGAACCGAAGCTTCCACGCCGGAAATCCTCAGGCCCTCGGCGATGAGGTCGGCGATGTCGCGGGTTTCACCCGTTCGAGACACATAGACGATCAATGCTTTTGACATGGGATTCAATCCTTTTTTCCGATTCTGGGGTCGGTCCCATCCGCGGCGCAATCGGGTGTGTAGCAGGTGTTGTTCAAAAATTCGCAAGCCTGCTTGCAGGACGGACATTCATTGGGCGGAGTATCGGCTTCCAGTGTATATCCGCAGTTGCCGCATTTCCAGCTGTTCATGAGTTCTTTCTCCTTGAAAAACCGGTTTGAAGCGGGCCCCTTGCTTCTGAAGGTCGAGGTCGGGAATCCCGCTTCGATCCGGAAATGTTATGGGGATGCATCCGCCCCCGGGGGAGTGAATCGCCTCTGGGCGAGCTCCCGGTCCATCATGAAAAGGCCGCCCTTCGTGCCGTCTAAGTACTTCAGCTGTTTGAGCACCGCGTCGGCGCTTTCCTCTTCCTCGACCTGTTCCGTCACGAACCACTGAAGGAAGACATTGCTGGCGTGGTCGTGTTCCGTCAGGGCGATTTCCACCAGGTCGTGGATGAGGCCCGTTACTTTCCGCTCATGGGCCAAGACCTCTTGGAAGACGACTTCCGGAGAATCCCATCGGGTGTTAGGGGCCTCGACGGGCCCCAGCGCTACCCTTCCACCCCGCTGATGGATGAAGTCATAGAATTTCATGGCATGCGTAAGCTCCTCCTGGGCCTGGACATACATCCAGTTTGCAAACCCATCCAGGTTGACGGACTTGAAGTGCGCCGACATGGATAGATAGAGGTAACCGCTGTAGAGCTCGGCATTGAGCTGCTTGTTGAAGGCAGATTCAATTTTTTCTGATAGCATGGCTTATCCTTTCCAATGTCCATGGAGGTTGCAGTATTCCCGGGCGGTTAGGGAAGATCCCTCCACGGGGAAGACGGCTTCAGGAGCCTGGCCCGGCTTGAGGAACTGCCGGTACACCTTCCCGTCGGCGATGACTTCGATCCATTCGATGTAATGCTTCTCTTCCATGGGGTGGGGCACGCTGCCGACCTTGACCTTGGTTCCGGCGGCTGTTTTTTCCTTGACCGGGACGTGCTTTTCCTTGGCGGCATCCACCGTGTTTTCGCTCAACAATTTCATGGACTCGCCGCAGCAAACCAATTCTCCTTTACCGCCGTGAAGCACCTCGACGATGTTGCCGCAAAGATCACATTTGTAAACCTGAAGTCGCTCTGCCATAATTCCTCCTTTTCAATCTGTCGGTTTTGATCTGACTACCAGTTTTCCCCCAGCAGTTCAAAGTGCGCCTGGGGATGGGCGCAAGCCGGACACATATCCGGGGCTTCGTTTCCCTGATGGAGGTAGCCGCAGTTCCGGCATCTCCAGGTCACCGGTTGGTCCTTTTTGAAAACACGGCCGCCCTCGATGTTTTTGGCAAGATCTGCGTATCGCTTCTCATGCTGCTTTTCGGCCACTGAAACCGCCTCAAACACGGCGGCGACGGCGTCAAGTCCTTCCTCCCGAGCTATCTTGGCAAAAGCCGGATACATTTCGGTGTGCTCGTAATGCTCTCCCGCAGCGGCGGCTTTCAAGTTTTCCAGGGTGCTGCCGATCTTGCCGGCTGGAAACGCAGCTGAAATCTCAACTTCTCCTCCCTCGAGAAACTTGAAGAAGCGCTTGGCGTGTTCCTTTTCCTGGTCGGCGGTCTCTGAAAAAATATCCGATATCTGGACGAATCCGTTCTTTTTTGGCCTGGCTTGCAAAGTAATGGTAACGGTTTCTCGCCTGGGATTCTCCGGCAAAGGCCGCCAGGAGATTTTTTTCCGTTTGTGTTCCCTTCAGTTGTGCCACGTGTTTGCCTCCTTTTTGTTTTGATAGGTCTGCCTGTGGATCATGGGTGATTATCGTTCCACCACCCTTTTTGAATGTGGGTTCGTTTTTCCTTTTCAGCAAGTTTTTTCAGCTTGTAGGCTGAATCTCTCAGAACTCCGTAAAGGATTCCGCACCCCACGTCTTCCCGGTCGGCATCCCCTTTGTTGGCAAGTTCGATCATGCGGTCGACCAACCGGAAGGTTGATTTTATATTGTGGTCGCAGGGTTTCAAAATAAACTTTCGGAGTCGCGTTTCACACTGAACGTCTTCGAGGTTGACCTGAGCCGGAAAGAATTGGGGGATGAATGAATATTTAATTTCATGTCTTAGGAGCATTCAACTTCTGTGCCAGGTTTTTCAGCCAGGAGGATTATCGGCCGCCTTGAAAAAGCTTCCAGGCTGCCTTCTTGATGCAGGAATCCCACAACCTCCTGAATTATCATAAAAAATATTCACTCTTAGCTTACCGGCCTTCGGATAAAACGATGGATCTGCCCTTGCACCAGATGGCTTGTGAAGGATTTTCAGACCCCCATCGTCCCTGTTTCACGGTCATGGGCCGGTAAGTCATGAGACAGACCGGGGCCCCTGAGGAATTGAACCGCCTGGAATTTGGGCAAAAGGTTGTATCAGATACTGATTGAAACATTAATGTATCATGATACAAAACAAATAGCAAGCCGGGATTTGAAGCCCTTGCAAGGCGGCAAAAGACCGGTTTTTTTGGGGTTCCGCTTGAATTTAAAGGCATGGATATTGCAACAAATCCTTAAGACATGCGTTTAACCCTAAAGGAGAGATTGTGGTGCTTCAGGTCAAAGACATAGCAAAAGATCCGGCGCTGACAAACGCCATCGACTGGGACATGACCCATGAAGAGGCGGTGAGGCTCTATCTGGAATGGGGGAACAATTGGGCCAGGGGCAATTACGTGATCCGCTCCAAGGAGGATGTGAGCCTCTATTTCGTCATCAACACGTGGGACGGAGATCCGGTGATCTATCTCATCCGCAGGAATTCCGAACAGGCCGAAGAGTTGGCAAAGATAGTGCCGCCCAAGGCGATCGGAGACCGGTTCATGGAATCCATCGGGCACAATCGGGGCGTCTATTCCCTCACGGAGGACGTGAAAGAGTGGCTGAAACAGGTCCTGGAGACCAACTGAGCTTTCAGCGCTCCAGCTGCTTTTTCGAGCAGGCGGGGCAGAACCCGGTGAACTCGAGTCGATGTCCCGTGATGGTAAACACCGTTGACCCGTAGAGGTCGTTTTCGATCCGGTTCAAAGGGGCGATGGGCGCGTCGTCGATGCGGCCGCAGGCCACGCACCGGATGTGATAATGCTTCTTCGGATTCCAGTCGAAACGCTTGAGGCTTCCGCCCGTCTCCAGTTTTTGGATCTTCCCCATGCCGGACAACACCTCCAGGTTTCGGTAAACGGTTCCCAAGCTGATACGCGGCAGGTGCTTGCGAACGGATACGTAGAGTTCATCCGCGCTGGGATGCGAATCCATTTTTCGGAGTTCTTCAAGAATCACCCTCCGCTGTCGGGTCATCCTGAACGACTCAGACTGAATCCCATCCGACGCTCTGCCAGAGCAATCAGAATTCAAATCGGGCGCTTTCGGGGCAAAACGTTCCACTGAAGGGTTTCCAAGGCATGGGCGGACCAAAAAATGTACACTGTTTTTTTTAGATAATGATTATTAACAGCAAAACGACAGCCCTGTCAAGTTCGAACTCTCCGGGTTGGTTTTTCAGGATTTACCGCTTTTCGATGGGAATGAAGGCGCACTCGTCGGGCCCGCAATAGTCGCCGATGTATTCGGATTCGGGCCGATAGAGAACCGGCTTGGGGGCGGCATCGCCGAATTGTTCTTCGATGACATGAGCGGTCCATCCGGCGATGCGGGAGATGGCGAAGACCGGGGTAAACAGATCAACGGGGATCCCCATGGCGTGATAGAGGGAGGCGCTGTAAAAATCGACGTTGACGTAAATCTCCCGACCTTTGCGGTTTAAAAAAGCCGCTTTTCCTACTGTTTCCAGCTTTTTGGACATTTCGTACCATTGCGTCTGTCCGATCCGCTCTCCCAGAACTTTGGACATGGGCGCGAGGATGTGGGCTCTGGGATCATCGGTTTGGTATACCGCATGCCCGAGCCCCATGATGCGTCCGCCGGAATCGAGGATTTTTTCCACGTAGGCTTCGACGGCCTCCACCGTTCCAATGTCCTGGAGCATCGCCATGACCCGGGCGTTGGCTCCTCCGTGCAGCTCGCCTGAAAGAGAGCCCACCGCGGCGGCCACGGCGGCATACATGTGGGCCCGGGTGGAGGCCACTTCACGGGCGGCGAAGGTGGAAGCATTCAGGGAATGCTCGGCGTGCAGCACCAGCGCAACGTCTAAAAATCGCGACACCTCGGCATCCGGGACGTTTCCAGTCAGCATGTACAAAAAATTGGAGGCGCTTTGGAGGTCGGGTTTCGGATCTAAGGGTGTTTTGCCGTTTCGGATCCGGTCCCATGCTGCCACCACGGTGGGAAACTTGGCGACCAGTCGCACCGCCATCCGGAGACAAGCATCCCTGGATGTCTTCCCGACATCAGGGTCGTGGTGCGCCAGCATCGGCACGGCGGCCTGGAGGACATCCATGGGGTGTGCGGACTTGGGGCGGGTTTGCAGCGCAGCGATCAGGGCGGGTTCGATGGAGCGGTTTTCGGAAATTTCCCGGGAAAACCTTTCGAGCTGTTCAGGGTTCGGGAGGCTTTCCTTGAGCAACAGGTGGACGATTTCCTCAAAGGTGGCGGACTTCGCCAAGTCCGAAACGAGGTATCCACGGTAGATGAGTCTTCCCGCCTTGCCGTCCACGTCACTGATTCGCGTGCTCGCGACGGGAATCCCCCTGAGACCGGTGTTGATCGCGCTCTTGCCCTGGTCCATCTTCTTTTCCCTTCTTTCCTTATGAAGGCTGGGCCGGTTCTCTTTTAAAGGTCAACCCACATATCCGCTTCACTGCCACAGGACGTACAAACGCCCTTTCCTTTGACGTGTTTTTTCCCGGCCCCGGTCTTGGCATCCTTGGAGTCTGGAGCGCCGCCCGGCTTTTCTTCATGGGCGTGGGAGGGTTCCAGCGTGCAGGTGATGAGCATTTCCGCCTCATTACCGCAGTTTTCACACTTGCACACTCGTTTCACCTGCTTTTTTTTCGTGGCCATTTCTTCTCCTTTGCGGTTCGATTGATTCAATCCCCGGTTTTCAATCCGGGCGGTTTTTTTTAAGCCAGAAAAATCACCACTTATGAAATTAATATGAGGGCAATCGCCTGAAAAGTCAAGGTTGAAGCCCACCGATGGTAGATCTTCGGTCGTTGGCGGTTGAAAAAGGAAGAACGGGATGGTAAGAAAATCTCTTCAATCAGGCGGAAACTGGAGAAGGAGAACAGGCGTGAAATCCGTCCGAATCAAAAAAGGGTATCGGCTGCCTGCCGCGGGAGCACCGTCGCTGGAGCTTCTCGAAGCCGGAAAGCCCGGGACGGTGGCCTTTGTTCCCAAGCACATCCCTTTCCTGAAGCCTCGGCTGGCCGTAAAAGAAGGGGACCCTGTCAAAGCGGGCTCTCTTCTTTTTACCGACAAGCATTTTGCCGGGCTGAAATTCCGTTCCCCGGGATGCGGCAAGGTTGAAGCCATCCGTTTCGGCGAGAGGCGCGTCCTCGAGGAAATCGTGATCCGGCTGGATCCATCGGAGGAATACGAAAGTTTCGAACCGGTTCCGGAGTCCGCCGTCGATACCCTGGCCCCTGACGAGTTGGAGGCCCTAATCCAGGAAGGGGGCCTGTGGGCCCTGCTTCGGGAGCTTCCCTTCAGAAACATCCCGCAAGTATCCGGCCGACCCCCCGGCATCATCGTCAGCCTGGCGAGCAAAGAGCCTTTCGAGCCGGACCCGGGGGTTTACCTGGAGGGCCGAGAGGCCCTGTTTCAATTCGGCATCCGTGTGCTTCAAAGACTGGCGTCAAAAGTGATCGTCATCCTTCCTTCCGGCAATAAAGTTCCTGATTTTCTGCGGCAGGCGGCCCTCAAGATTGCAGCCGGTGAATATCCCTGCGGAGATCCGGGCGTTTTCCTGTATCGAAGCAAAACCGATCCCGTTCAGAATCGCAGCTGGTACATCCGCGGACAGGATGTACTTCTGATCGCCACGCTCCTCAAGGACGGGAGGTATCCCATCGAAAGAACCGTCGTGGTTGCAGGTCCCAAAGCCAAAAGGCCCTGTCATGTGGCGGTGCGGATGGGCTTGCCCCTTCGCCACCTTTTTGGCCCGGATCGGATTAACGGAGACTGCCGGTTCGTGGTGGGGGGGCTTTTCACCGGATATCCGGAATCCGCCACCGGCCATCTCGGCTTTTATGAAACGGCGGTGGCCGCGCTTTCTGCTGAAGACAGGCCTGAACTTTTAGCGCTTTTCAATCCCGGTTATGAAAAGCCAAGCTATTCGAGGGCTTTTTTATCGCGACTCAACCCCGCTTTGCTGGACGTGGACAGCCGCTACCATGGAGACGAGCGAGCCTGCATCGGATGCGGCTTCTGCGCCGAAGTCTGCCCGGTGGACATCCTGCCCCAGTTCACCTATAAGGCGGCGGTCGCCGGAGAGTTCGAAGAGGCCCTGGAACACGGGTTGTTGGACTGTGCAGAATGCGGCCTATGCTCCCATGTGTGCCCCTCCAAAATCGATCTGTCCCGAGCCTTCAAGGCGTTCCGGGCCGATCTTTTCAGGGAGCAGGCCCGATGATGAATCCGAAGAAACCATGGAGGGTATCGGTTAAAAAGGCCTTTGGATCCAGCGGCCCCTTGAGGCGGCTTGCCCCTCTTTACGAGGCAGTGGAGTCGGTATTCGTGGCGCGGCCCCGGTTCACCGAAACGGCGCCGGTGGTCCGGGACAGCCTGGATGTCAAGCGGTACATGATGCTTCTTATCGTCGCGCTTGTACCCCATTACGGTTTTGGCATCTACAACGTGGGTCATCAGGCGCTTTTGGCTGCCGGCAGGACGCCGGACCTGTTGCCGGCCCTTCTCATCGGTTTGAAGGCGGTGGCGCCCATCGTCGTCGTGGTTTTTGCGGTGGGCTTTTCCTGGGAAATCCTCTTTTCCGCTGTTCGCCGGCATCCCATTTCCGAAGGCGTCCTGGTGACCTGCGCGCTGCTGCCGCTGACCCTCCCCCCGACCCTTCCCCTGTGGCAGGCCGCGCTGGGGATCAGCTTCGGGATCGTGCTCGGGAAAGAAGTTTTCGGAGGTACGGGGCGTAATTTCCTGAATCCCGCGCTCACCGGTCGAGCCTTTCTGTATTTCGCTTATCCCGCCCAAATTTCCGGAGATGCGGTCTGGACGGTGATCGCAGGCCCTCGGTCGGTTCCGGTGGATGCCTTTTCCGGCGCCACGCCGTTGTCGGTGGCCGGCGGGGCCGAGCACCTGCAGGGCGTCCAGGCGGCCTTGTCGGACTCGGGTTACACCCTGAGCAAGCTCTTCTTCGGTCTTTACCCGGGGAGTATCGGCGGTACCGCCACCTTTTTGAGCGTTCTCGGTGCGGCTTTCTTGATCCTCCTGGGAATCGCCAACTATCGCATCATCTTCGGATGCATCGCAGGGCTTTCGGCAACGGCCTTCCTCCTCAACCTGGCTGCCGGAGCGGATTCCACGTCGTATCTGTCCTTGAATCCCCTCCATCATCTTACCATGGGCGGGGCCATGTTCGCTTTTGCCTACATGGCCACGGACCCGGTCTCTTCTTGCCACATGCAGGGGGCGCGGTGGGTGTTCGGCTTTGGAATCGGAGCCCTCACCGTCCTGATCCGGGTGTTCAATCCGGCTTTCCCCGAGGGCGTGGGGCTGGCGGTCCTCTTCATGAATATCTTTGCCCCCCTGTTGGATGAAATCGAGATCAAGGTACGCTTGAAAAGAAGGATTCCCAATGTCTGAAAGGCTCCGATCCCTCCTTTTCGCGGGTGCCCTCTGCCTGGTCTGCAGCATTCTGCTCACGGCCGCTTCCACGGGATTGCAGCCTTTCCAGGAGCACAACCTGCGCCTCGAAAAAAAACGCAACATCCTCAAGGCCGTCGGATTGATCGGAACTGAGGAGGTGTCAGCGGAAAAGGAGATCGAACGCTTCTACAGTGAGAAAATACGCAGCTTCTGGGTGGGTCCCGGCGGGGAACTCAAGGGCCTCGACAACAAAGAGGAAACGGACCTGCCCCTGTATGTCCGCATCGAAGAACGGGACATCAAAGCCTACGTGGTTCCCATCGAATCCAGGGGACTGTGGGGAAAAATCCATGGATACCTGGCCATCGAAAAAGACGGGACCACCATCGCCGGATTCACCGTCTTCAAGCATGCCGAAACCCCCGGTCTAGGGGGGAGATCGAAAAGGACTGGTTTCAAAAAAAATGGGTCGGCAAAAAAATCGTCGACAGGGAAGGCGCGTTCGTCTCCGTGGGCATCGCCCGGGGGGCGGTCAAAGACGCGGTTCCGGAGGCGATGCGCCCCCATTTCGTGGACGGGATCAGCGGCGCGACGCTTACGGGACGGTATCTGACCGCCGGGATCCGCGAGGTCCTTAAAAGCTACGAACCGGTGGCGATCCGCTTCAGAAAGCAGGAGGCATCGGGCCTGTAGTGATGACGGCGTCAAAACCCAAGCGCGCGGAAAAGAATAAGGAGGGGGAGACCATGATCCAGAACGCCCTCAAAGGCCTGCGCCGGACTTCGCCTTACAAGGCCATAGCCTGTGCTTTGTGGGAAGCCAATCCCATTTCCAAGCAGATCCTCGGGGTTTGTTCGACCCTGGCCGTGACGGTGCAACTGAAGACAGCCCTGGTCATGAGCGTGTCATTGACCCTGGTGGTGGCTTTTTCCAGCCTTATCATTTCCCTGATGCGGCGCGGCATCCCCAGGAATATCCGGATCATGGTGGAGGTCGTGGTGATCGCCACCCTGGTCATTCTGGCGGACGAGTTCCTGAGGGCCTTCCTGTATGATGTGAGCAGGCAGCTGTCGGTTTTCGTGGGACTGATCATCACCAACTGCATCGTTTTAGGGCGTGCGGAGGGATTTGCGCTCTCCAACCCGCCTCTGAAGTCTTTTGTGGACGGCGCCGCCAACGGCATCGGATACGGCTCGGTGTTGATGGGCGTCGCATTTCTGAGGGAGTTGCTGGGATCGGGAACGCTGTTTGGAATTGGGGTCATCCCTTCCTTTTTCTATGAGTCGGGGTATGCGGACAACGGGTTGATGCGGCTTGCACCGGGCGCCTTCATCATCATCGGGCTTTTTGTCTGGCTGCAGCACGCCTGGCTCACCCGAACGAAAGGAGACCGCCGCCGGCAGAAGTAATGGGCGGAAAAGGTCCGAGTCTTTATGGAAAACCTGATTCACATCGCCTTGAATTCGATTTTTGTGGGCAACATTCTCCTGGCCTATTTCCTGGGGATGTGCTCCTTTTTGGCAATTTCAAAAAACATGAAAACCGCCACCGGACTCGGCGTCGCCGTGGTTTTCGTGCTGACGGTCACGACGCCGGTGAACTGGATGATCTATAACCGCCTTCTGGCACCGGGGGCCCTCGCCTGGGTGGGGCTTCCCGAGGTGGATCTAAGCTATCTCAAACTGGTTCTTTTCATCGCCACCATCGCCGCCATGGTGCAGGCGCTGGAGATGGTCATCGACCGGTATTCCCCAGCCCTCTATGCTTCTCTGGGGGTCTTTCTTCCCTTGATCACCGTGAACTGCGCCATTCTGGGCGTCTCCCTGTTTATGGTGGAGCGGGCGTATACCTTCGCTGAAACCGCGGTATACGGAGCCAGTTCGGGGATCGGCTGGGCTCTGGCCATCATTGCCATGTCGGCCATTCAGAAGAAGCTGCGTTACGCCGACGTGCCGGACGGCCTTAAAGGGTTTGCCATCAACATGATCACCACCGGCTTGATGGCCATCGGTTTCATGCTCTTTGCGGGGATATCGCTGTAACGGAACCCTCTTCGGCCGGGGGGCCTTTCCGGGAAAAAGCCCGGAATCGGAGCCGGCGGAAAGGGCGACCGGGAAAAGAGGAAAGCCTTGTTTCAAGCCTTCGGCATCGCACTGGCGGTCTTTGCCGGCGTCATTGGCGTGATGGTCGTCGCCTTGCTTCTGGTGGAGGCAAGAGTCGTCATCAAGGGAGACCGCACCCTCGACATCAACCAGGATCCGGGCAAGAGCCTTCAGGTTCCCACGGGTGCCACGCTCCTTTCGGCCTTGACCCAGAACAGCATTTTGCTCCCATCGGCCTGCGGCGGGAAAGGAAGCTGCGGGTTATGCAAATGCAAGGTGGAAGCAGGCGGGCGGGACATCCTTCCCACCGAGCTGGCGCACCTGAGCCGGGAGGAAAAGCGCGAAGGCATCCGCCTGGCCTGCCAGCTCAAGGTCAAGGAGGACATGAAGATCCTCATCCCAGAAGAGATCTTCGACATCCAGAAATTCGAGGCCGTGGTGATTTCCAACGAAAACGTGGCGTCTTTCATCAAGGAATTGCGCCTGAAACTCGAGGGGCACCAGAAGATGGACTTCAAGACCGGAGCCTATGTCCAGATCGATATCCCTGAGTACGAGCGTTCCTATCGGGAGATCCACGTGGGGGAGACGTATAAAAAGGTGTGGGACCGTTTCGATTATTGGGGGCTCAAAGCCAGAGCCGAGGAACCGATATTCCGCGCCTATTCCCTGGCCAACACCCCCCAGGAGCCGGAACTGATATTCACCATCCGGATCGCCACCCCGCCTCCCGGCGAATCCGGCATCCCCCCCGGCGTGGCGTCCTCCTTTTTGTTCACGCTCAAGGCCGGTGACCGTGTGACCCTCAGCGGGCCTTACGGCGATTTTTTCATCAAAGACACCGATCTGGAGATGTGCTTCATCGGCGGCGGGGCCGGGATGGCGCCTTTGAGGGCGCACATCTTTCATCAACTCCTCACGGTGAAGACACGGCGCAAGATGACTTTCTGGTACGGCGCCCGCTCAAAGAAGGAACTGTTTTACGATGAATCCTTCCGGGAGCTGGAAAAAAATTATTCCAATTTCAAATATGTGGTCGCGCTGTCCTCTCCCGACCCCGAAGATGACTGGGACGGTCCGACGGGCTATATCCACGAGGCCGCTTACGAAGGGTATCTCAAAGATCACCCGGATCCCACCGAGATCGAGTTCTACCTCTGCGGCCCGCCGCCCATGCTCCTCGCGGTCCGGGAGATGCTCGATACGCTTGGCGTGGAGCCGGATATGATCGCCTTCGATGACTTCGGAGGCTGAACCGTCTAAAAACCGATTTTTTCCGGTGGTCGCCTTTCAGGAACGTAGCGGTGTTCGATCCTGCCCTCGTTCCACTGGTCCGAGACGTACAGGTTGCAGTAGCAGCTGCCGTATTCTTCAACGTCCTGGGCCCGGTAGGCACAGGGGCACAGGATGTCCCTATCTTTTTCCCGGTCCCCGGACGCCAGCCTGCAGGGGCAAACCATGTATCCGTAGCGCTTCTTGTTGACCAGCAGCGCTTCGAGAAGCTCGAAAACTGTTTCCTGGTTCCGGTTGAAGAAATATCCTTTTTTTTCCTGAATTTCCCTGAGGGACTGATACAGTTTTTGAACGTCCATTACAGCCCCAGCGCCTCCTTGATTTCCTTTTCCTTGTATCCCACGATGACCTTGTCACCGATGATAACGGTGGGAAAGCTGCACCTGGGATTGATCTTCTTGACATCCTCCAGGATGGCTTTCCGCTCATCGCCCTCCAGCAGGTCCACGTTTACAACGTTGTATTGAACGGTGCATTCGTCCAGCAGCTTTTTGGTGGACTTGCAATGGCTGCATGTGCTCAGGGCGAAAAGTTTCACGTCAGGGGTGCTCATGGTTTGTGTCCTTTCTGCTTTGGGTGTCCGGTTGACCTGAACCTCAGGCAACGATTTCGCCGGCTCAGGAGAAACCGGCTCCGGCGGTACAGGTGTAACAGTGATCCCCCACGGCGATGGGCGCACCCGGTGCCGGGAGGTCGTTCAGCTGGGAAAGGTGCTTTTTCCGGCCTCCCAGGGGGAGTCCGGCGGCCTGGTTGAAATCGCAGTCGAACAGGAATCCGTTCCAGGACACGGATACCTGGGTGCGGCACATTACCCCCTCCACGGCGCAAGGGTTGAACCCCAAAACGAGTTTGTCCAGGTAGGCCGCCAGATTGCCCGTGCGGATGAGCCACTGCCTGAATCTTCCCAGGGGGACATTGGCAATGCAGAAAAGGCGGTTAAAGGTGATGCCCCATTTTTCTTGAAGGACCCGGTGGAACCGCTTTTCGGTTTCTGCCTGGGAGGTGGGCAAAAAAGCCCCGGCCGGGTTTATCACCAGATCGAGTTCCAAGGGGGATCCAGGTTTACCGAAACCGCTTGCATTGAGGATTTTCAGCATTTTGATGCTTTTGTCGAAAATGCCGTTTCCCCGGAGAGTCTCCGCCTGGGCCGCATTGAGGGAGGGAAACGAAGCAACGACAACGGGTTTGCAGCGGATCAGCGTCTGCAGGAGAATCTCGTGGTTTTGAAAAAGAGCGCTCAAATTGGATCGGAGAAGAAGCCTGGGCGTCAGCGGCGCGAGGGCTTCCATGAAGGGCCCAAGCTCCGGATGGAGTTCCGGGGCCCCGCCGGTGACGTCGATGGTGCCGAAACGAAATCGGTCTGCTGCACGGATCACCGTGTCCAGGGTTTTGGCATCCATCATCTCCTTCCGGTCCGGTCCTGCGTCCAGATGGCAGTGGGTGCAGGCCTGGTTGCAGCGGAGCCCGATGTTGATCTGGAGGGTGTGCGTCGTTTTGCGGACCAGGTGGAGACCGTTGCGGGCCAGGGAGAGGGTGAAGGGTGCAGCTTCAGAGGGCTGTGTCAGGTAACTGTCCTGGCGTTGGCGGGTTTTTGTAGCGGTGATCATAGGTGCCTTCCCGTACGGGGTCGAGGTCAATCAGCCCCCATGGAAACCTTTCCGGCAATGTTGCGCATCTGCAGCCCGTGCACCAGGGAAGCCCCCCCGCGGATGGCCACGGCCACATGGACGGCCTCGGTCATTTCGCTCATGTTGGACCCGTTTTCCAGGCAGGACTGGGTGTAGGCGTCGATGCAGTAGGGGCACTGAACGGCATGGGCCACGGCCAGGGCGATGAGCGCCTTCTCCCTTCGGCTCAGTTCCCCTGTTTCAAAAACGGAAACATAATATTGAAAGAATTTCTTTGCAAGTTCCGGCGCCTCTTTTCCGATTTCGGGGAATTTGGGCAAATCAGCCGGGCGGTAATAGGTTTCCATAGGCATTCTCCTTGTTTGTGATCCGTTTGGCCACCCACTTAGACAGGAAAGATCCGGCAGGGGCTTGAGCCGCACAGTTCAAAAGCGCCTCGAGGGTGTCGACGTCCTCCAGGCAGGGAAGGACATGCACGGAGAGCTCTTTTTTATCCAAACGCTGCAGGGTCTTCCGGTAAACCGTGTCCGTTCCCCAGGAAACTCCTGAAAAGACATCCGGATTGAAAGTTTTTGCGCAAAATCCGATCAGATAGTATCCGCCGTCCCTGGCCGGTCCGATCACCGCCCCGTGACGGTCCATGCAAGAAAATGCCTCCATCAGGAGAGGCGGATTCAGCTGGGGGATATCCGTGCCCACGAGGACGGCCCGGTTGAAACCGGCATCAAAGGCTCGGGCAAAAGCGTCCGCCATGTGCTCCCCGAGATCGGAGCCTTCTTGGGGAAAAAGGGGATGGCCGTTTCCGAGCCAGGCGGCGACGGATTCCTTCCGTTCAGATGGGTGATAGCAAATTCTGACGGGAAAACCGGTGGCTTTCAGCACGGTCAGTGTCTCATGCACGCAGCCTTTATAAAACTCCAGGGCAAGTTCGTCGCCGATGCTTCTGGCCAGGCGCGTCTTCACCTGACTTCTTTCGGGCGCTTTCACGAAAACCAGGATGCATCCGTCTGTCTCGGTTTTTGTTCCGGATTCCCGGGCATTCCTTTTATTGAATCTTTCAGCGCCGTTTTTCTGGGTTTGTTTGGTGGTTCTGGCCGCCATGGCTTCAGTTTTTCGGTTTTTCTCCGAGTGCTTCCCGAAGCTTCTCAGGGTCGGTAATCGGCGTGGTGCAGGTCTGACCCCGACAGACCAAGGTCGTGGCGGTATCCGTGTCAGGTCTTACGCCGGCAAGAAAGGGAAGCCCTCCGGCAAGGGCGTCGCGTGTCGAGGGGCTGTCCACGAGAAGGAGGGTCTTGGCCGGGTGGAAGACGGCGCGGCCGACGTCGAGCATCCGTCGGGCCTGCGGATCCTCGCGGCTCCCGACCACCACGATCTGGCAGTCTTTTCCGTCGGCGTGGGCGCTGACCGTCATCATCAGGGGGACTGCTTCCGGCTGCCGGCGGAGGATCGGGGCAAAGGACTTGAACGTGGCTTCTGCGGCCCTGAAGAATTCAGGGTCACCGGTGAACCTGTGCAGCCGAAAGAGGGCCAGGGCGGCGAGGGAGGACGCCGAGGGCGTGACGCCGTCGTGGGTTTCCTTGACCCGGGGCAGGGAACGTTCCAGAGGAGACTCCGGGTTCAGGTAAAAACCCCCGCGGTTTAGATCGTAAAAACCCTCCATCAGGATGCGGGCGAGTTCGCAGGCGCGATGGAGCCATCGGATGTCGAAGGAGGCTTCGTAGGTGTCCAGAAGGCCCTGGATCAAAGAGGCATAATCTTCCGCCATTCCGGGAATCCGGCGGCTACCCTCTCTCCAGATCCGAAAAAGGACCCGCTGGCTTTCATCAAAGAGGTGCGTCCAGACAAATTCGGACCCGGAAACAGCCCGAAGCCGGTCTTCTGGATTGCCGAGCACCTGGTACGCTTTGGCCCAGGCGGAAATCATAAGCCCGTTCCAGGCCGTAATGATCTTGTCGTCCAGGTGGGGTTTGGGTCTTCGGCTTCGAAGCGAAAGAAGGCGGTGCCGTGCGGTATCCAAAATTTCCCGGACCGACGCCACCGAAACCTGAAACTTCCGTGCGGTCTGCTCCGGGGTGTGGGCGCGGTAGAGGATGTTCTTGCCGAAAAACTCTCCGTTCGGGTCCTGGGGAACGTTTCCTCCCGGAAGAACGCCGAAGCGGTGGGAAAAAAGGGCTGCATCCTGTTCTCCGAGGGCTTCCACGATTTCAGGAAGCGTCCACGTGTAAAAAGCCCCTTCCCGTTTTTCCGCGCTTTCTGCAAAGCCCTCACCGCCTCCGGCGGAGTGAGGAAGGCTGTCTGCATCCTGAGCGCTGTAGAATCCGCCTTCCGGGTGCGTCATCTCCCGGGCCACATAGTCTAAAGTCTCCCTGGCGATCTTTTCAAAAAAGGGGTCTCGGGTGAGTTGAAACGCGTCGAGGTAATTAAGGATCAGCTGAGCGTTGTCGTAGAGCATTTTTTCGAAATGTGGGACGCGCCAGCGGCTGTCGGTGGAATACCGGTGGAATCCCCCCCCGATCTGGTCGTAGATGCCTCCGCCGGCCAGGTTCCTGAGGGTGACAAGGGCCATCTCCAGGGCCTTTTCCTTTGCGCCGGGGTTCCCGTTTTTGCCCGCCGAAGCGTGATAGAAAAACAGGAAGGTCTGAATCGCCGGGGAGGGAAATTTCGGTGCCTGGGAGAAGCCTCCCCAGGACGGGTCGTAACGCTGCTCGAAAGCCTTGAAGGCGGAGTCAAGAAAGCCGGTTTCCATGGGTTCGGCCGCCTCGTCCCCTCCCAGGTGCTTCCGGATCAGGGCGTCCATTTCACCGGCGGAGTTCAAGATTTTTTCCCTCTGGCCCGGGTCTTCCCAGGTCTTTGCCAAGAGGGTGAGGACATCCGACCAGGAAGCCATGCCCGGACGGCGCCGGGGAGGAAAGTAGGTGCCCCCGTAAAAAGGCTTCAGCTCCGGGGTCAGAAAGACGTTGAGGGGCCATCCGGCGGAACCCCGGATCGCCGACACCGCGGTGATGAAGAGATGGTCCAGGTCGGGCCGTTCTTCCCGGTCCAGCTTGATGCACACGAAATGAGCGTTCATGAGGCGGGCAATTTCAGGGTCACTGAATGATTCCCGCTCCATGACGTGGCACCAGTGGCAGGTGGAATAGCCGATGGAAAGCAAAATGGGTCTTTCCTCCTGCTTTGCCCGAAGCAGCGCTTCCGGTGACCAGGCATACCAGTCCACGGGATTGTAGGCGTGCTGGAGCAGGTAAGGGCTCTTTTCGTGGATCAGGCGATTGGGCGGGTTGTGAATCTGTTTTGACATCGGGACCTTCCGGTCTTCTATTTTTTTTGAACCGCAACAGCGAGCGCATTCTCCGCAGCTTGCTGCGGCGTCAGCGAGCGTGTCTAAAATTAGCTAAAATTCCTTTCGGTGGAGATTCCCCGTCGTTTGCAGCGGGGGGGCTTCAAAACGCGCCGGAACCCGGCTAATCGAGTTTGTCCAGCTGTCGCATCAGCTCTCCCAAATCGGGCCTCCGGTTGATGTCATGCACGTCGATGAAACGGAGGATTCCTTTCTTGTCGATGACGAACAGAGCCCGTTCGCTGGTGCCGTCGGAGCGCAGCACTCCAAATCGATCGGCCGCTGCACCGTGGGGCCAGAAGTCGGAAAGAACTTCAAACCAGAGATCTCCCATCTGCCGGGTCCAGGCATGAAGGGTGGGGATATTGTCCGCCGTGATTCCCAGAAGCACGGCATCCCGGGCCTCGAAAAGCTCTCTGGCGATGTTATATCCGGGCCACTGGTCCGAGCATACCGGTGTCCAGGCCGCCGGGACAAAGGAGAGCACCACGTTCTTCTTTCCTCTGTAGCCGTTCAAGGAAACCTTCTTTCCCTTGAGGGAGGGGAGCGTAAAATCCGGCGCCGGATCCCCGGTCTTGACCTTCAGGACGCTGTCCACGGGCTTGAGCTGGCCCGGATTGAAGACCGTATCCTTGAAAGCTTCGGAAAGCGCGAAGGATCCACGGGGAATCAGGAAAAGTACAAGGGGGACAAGCGCAAAGATCAGTCCTCGTTTCATGGGGCACCTCCTTTCTGAAGGGCGGATTCCCGGACGATCTGTTCCAGGAATTTTTCCGGGCTTTCGAATCCGCCGAGCTTGGAGAAAAACACCGTTTGTGTACCATCCGCTGTTTTTTTGACCCCGATAAAATAAGGGGTTCTCACCTCGCCGATTCTCTTGTGGATGGTGAAATCCCCGTCTTCAAAAAGGGGGAAAGGGATCTGGTACTTTTTCCGGAACACCTCCACCTCGTAGGCGCTGTTTCCGGCTCCGATGCCGATGAGCTTGATTTTATCCTTGAGGGCAGGATCCTCGACAAGCAGCCCGAAAAACCGGTTGATAGAGGGAGCCTCCCTCTGACAAAACGGTCAGTACATACTGAAAATCTCGATGACCACCACTTCCGCCTGAATATCCGACAGAGTGAAGGTGTCTTTTTTTCCAAGCCCCAGGTAAGCGCGAAGATTTGGAGCCTCGGGCGTTTTCAGGCGGATCTCCGGAGGCTTCTCTCCCACGGGCGGCCCCTGGGGTGTCGGGAAGGCGGTTCCGGAAAGCAGGAACCAGCAGGCGGCAAAAAGCAGTGCAGGCAGCTTTTTCATTTTGGACTCTCCTGTTTTGTCGGTTGGTTTTTCTTTCCTTGCGTTCTTTGCGTTTTTTGGAAGTGGACTCATCTTCAAATTCTCTGATTTCCTTTCCCAAGGGCAGAAAGAGTGGATAACCTTGAAAGATAAATACGTATTTATAGAACACTTGTCGCCTGATGGCAAATAAAACCGCGGTTTTTGAGGGTAAGAAAGCGATACGCCTCAAACTTGAGAAAATTCAAAGCGCCCAACAGCAAAATCCTGCGGCAATCCCTTTCTAAGGATCCGGTCATGCAGGGTTCGCTCGCCAGTCCCGCGGGATCCGCGGTAAATCCCCGCGTTATTTCGGCTCAGAAATTGTTCTTGACATCGGTTTCGGAGATCTTTATTATTAATAATAATCATTCCTAAATTTGAAAAAGTCAAGTTCAAACGCGGCAGATGGGGCAAGGGAAGCGGGCAAAACCGCTTTTCGGCCCAATACCCTTTAACAGTGACGGAGGTGTCATGGAAAAAGAGAAGAAGGATAAAAAAGAGGGAATCAACCCCAAAGACGTCACCACGTGTGAGGCCACAGTGCAGATGCTTGAAAAAGCAGCCAGGGACGGCGTTGAAACCGCATTTCACCGGGCGGCCAGCATGAAAGCCTGCCCCATCGGAGCGGATTCGGCCTGCTGCAAGCACTGCGGCATGGGTCCGTGCCGCCTCAATTCAAAGGACCCCTACAGCAAGGTGGGGGTTTGCGGAGCCACCATCGACACCATCATGGCCCGAAACTTCGCCCGGATGGTGGCCACCGGCACCGCCTGTCACAGCGACCACGGCATGTCCATGCTGGACCTTTTCAGGGGGGTGGTCAAAGGCGAGATCAAGGATTACCGGATCAAGGACACCCTCAAACTTGAGTCCGTGGCCCAGTCCATCGGCATCGAAACCGAGGGAAAATCCCATCAGGAGATCGCCTTGGAGCTTTGCGACGAACTGGAAAAGACCTACACCCAGGTGGAAGGGGAAATTCCCTTTGCCAAGCGGGTTCCGGAAAAAACGCTGGAGACCTGGCGGAAGCACGGCATCGTTCCTCGAGGGGCCATGCGGGAGGTCATGGAAATGATGGCCCGCACCCACATCGGGATGGATCAGGAATACAATCATATCGTCAATCAGTGCAGCCGGACAGCCCTGGCGGACGGTTGGGGAGGGGCCATGGTCGCCACCGAAATCGGCGACATCCTTTTCGGCACCCCTTCCCCCGTCAGCATCGAGGTCAACATGGGGGTCCTCAAAGCCGATCAGGTCAACATCATCATTCACGGACACGAACCCAATCTCTTCGAGTCCATGCACGAATCCGTGAACGAGCCGACCCTCGTGGAGGCAGCCAAGAAGGCCGGCGCCAGAGGCATCAACCTGGTGGGGATGTGCTGTTCCGGGGCCGAGATGCTGGTCCGACACGGCATTCCCCATGCCGGCAATTTCTCCTCCACGGAAGAGATCCTCATCACGGGGGCCGTGGACGCCATGGCCGTGGACATCCAGTGCATCAAACAGGGGCTGGTGAGCGTGGCCAACTGTTACGCGACTCCCCTGATCACCACGGATCGTCGGTGCCACCTCGAAGGGGCCACCCATGTTCCCTTCGACGACCACAACCCGAAGCAGTGTACGGACGAAATCGTCATCAAGGCCATCACGCGCTTCCAGAACCGGAAGTTTCCCGTGGAAATCCCCCAACAGCGCAACGTCGGTGTCCACGGGTTTTCCCACGAGTACATCCAGTACATGCTGGGCGGGACCTTCCGCTCCTCCTATACCCCCTTGAACGACAACATCATCAACGGGCGGATCCGGGGGGTGGCCGGCGTCGTGGGTTGCACGAACCCGCGCGTCAAGCAGGACTTTGTGCACGTGGAACTGGTCAAGGAACTGATTAAAAACGATGTCCTGGTGGTGCAGACCGGCTGCTCGCAGATCGCCCTGGCCAAGGCGGGGCTCACCACGCCCGAGTCAGCCGTTCTGGCAGGGCCCGGGCTCCGGGAGGTGTGCGAAACGGTGGGCATGCCGCCGGTGCTGGGCATCGGTTCCTGCGTGGACAACAGCCGGATTCTCATCGCATGCGCCGAAATGGTCAAGACCGGGGGTCTCGGGAGCAGCATCGCCGATCTCCCGGTGGCCGGTGCGGCACCGGAGTGGATGAGCGAAAAGGCGATCGCCATCGGTCAATACTTCGTGGCTTCCGGTGTCTTCACCGTTTTCGGGGTCACCTTTCCCATCGTCCAGGGAACCAAGTTTCACCAGCTTCTCTTCGACGGTTTGGAGAAACAGGGGTTCGGAAAATGGGGCTTCACGCCCGATCCTTACGAGATGGCCAAGCTGATGATCGGTCACATCGACAAGAAGCGCAAGGCCCTCGGCCTCGACAAAGCCCGGGAACGGGTCCTCATGGACATGGCGGACCGGCAGAAACTGGAAGTGGCCTGAGAGTCGATTCAGTGGACTTCAACGAAGGCCCCCCGCTGCGGGGGCCTTCGATTTTTCAGGTCAGCGCCTTGCTTCCGGGTGGCGGTCGAGAAACCGGTACAGCGTGGCGCGGCCCACGCCCAGAAGGGTCGCCGCCCGGGATTTGTTCCCCGAGGTTTGTTTCAACGCCTCGCGCACCCGGTCAGGGTTAAGCTTTTTCGCGGGACCCTTTCGGGGGGTGAGGCGACCGCCGGCTTTCAGCTCCAGGGGAAGGTCTTCGAGGCCGATCTCGGCACCGTTGCATTTGACGATGGCAAACTGCACGGCATTCTGGAGTTCGCGGACGTTGCCGGGCCAGTCGTAATCCATCATGCAGGCTCTGGCTTTCCTGGAAACCCTGATTCGATTTTGGCCATAGGTCCGGGAAGCTTCCTTGAGGAAATGCTCCACCAGAAGCGGGATGTCCGTCTTGCGCTCTCTGAGCGGGGGGATGCGGATGGGAATGACGTTTAGCCGGTAATAGAGATCCTCCCGGAAAGCTTTTTTTAAAACCGCCTGCTTGAGATCGACGTTGGAGGCACTGATCACCCGAACGTCCACCGCCGTCGTTTTTTCCGCTCCGACCTTTTCGATGGCGCCTTCCTGTAAAAACCGCAGCAACTTCACCTGCATGGGCCTGGACAGTTCGGAGACTTCGTCGAGGAAAAGGGTGCCGCCGTCCGCCAGTTCGAAGCGGCCCTTCTTGTCACGCACGGCACCGGAAAAAGCCCCTTTGAGGTGCCCGAAAAGTTCGCTTTCGATGAGCCCTTCCGGGATGGCCCCGCAGTTGATGGGCACAAAGGGCCGTTTGCGCCTATGGCTTTCCTGGTGGATGGCCGCTGCCACCAGCTCTTTTCCCGTGCCGGTTTCTCCGAAGAGGTTCACCGGATAGTCGTACCCTGCGACGTTTTGGATCTGTTGAAACACCTGCAGCATCTTGGCGTGGTTTCCGATGATTCCGGAAAACCCGTTCAATCTGCCGGTCTTCATCTTGAGCTCCACCAGATCCGTCATGTCCCCGAAGGAAGCCAGGACCCCGAAAAACGCTCCGTTTCCATCGTCCATTCGGGAGAGGCTCATGTCGATCACCCGCGTGTCTCCCGCCCTGGTGGTGATGTGGAGTGTGTATTCGTCCCGATCGACCAGCGTGGGGTTTTCATGGAAGAAAGCACACCGGTCGCCGCAAAAAGGCCCCCCGAAGGCTTCATGGCAATCCTTTCCTAATACCTCCGACCGGTCGTACCCGGTGATTCGTTCGGCCTCTTTGTTGAAAAAGAGAATCCGGCGCTTCGGGTCGTGGGCGATGATTCCTTCCCTGAGGTTGTCGAGGACCCGTTCCAAGGTCTTGCGGGAGGAAATGATTTGGTTGATGCTCACAATCGAACCTTTCGGAGGTGTGTCGTGCTCTTTTCAGGATGACGCGCTTCTGAAAAAGCCGAAACCCGAAATAAAGTGCGTCGTCACCGGATGTCTTCGGCCGATTACGGTAGGGGTTTCAGGTGGTTGAAATTCTAACTTGACCGGCCTTTGAAGTCAAACGAAACCGTGTGGTTTTGCCGCCGGAAAGAATCTGCGACCGGCCGTGCCGGCTGTGCCTGCGAGCCTTCAGGAGAACACCGTCTTGAGAAACGACCCCGGGCTAAAGCCGGAAGGGAAGGGAACCTCTCACGGCGATGCTTTTCAGGTCCAGCCGCACGTCATAGACCAGGACTTCCACACCCGCGGCATGGGCCCTCCGGAGCGCCTTTCCGTATTCCGGGTCGATCGAGTGCGCCGGTTGGAACCGCCGGGCATCGCTTCTTTGGACGAGAAAGAGCATGACGCTTCGATGCCCCCGGTGGATCAAATCCTGCAGTTCGGCGAGATGCTTGCGTCCCCGGGCCGTAACCGCGTCGGGAAAGGCGGCGATGCCGTCTTCAACCAGGGTGCAGTTCTTGATTTCCACGAAGCACTTCCTCCGGCCTTTTTTTTCCAATAAAAGATCGATGCGGGAAGAAGGGGAAGACCGGACCTCGGCCTTGATGCGGTCATAGCCTTTGAGGGCTTCGATCGCACCGGCCTTCACGGCCTCTGGCACCAGGCGGTTGGGAACCAGCGTGTTTACACCCACCAGGGAGTTCGGCATCCGGATGAGCTCCCAGGTGTACTTGAGCTTCCTCTCGGGCCTGTCGTGCAGCGACAGGTATACGGGCCTTCCGGGATCGGAGCAGCCTTTCATGCTGCCGGAATTGGGGCAATGGGCGGTGACGACGGAACCGTCCTCAAGGGCCACGTCGGCCAAAAACCGTCGATATCGACGCCTGAGCGTTCCGGGAATCAGGGGGGGCCACCGGAGGGCGCCGCTGCGGATTGTTTTCATGAAATCCAGTCCTGTGCCAATAGAAGGTCGCTTTTGCTGCGGCATCCCGGGAGGGCGCCGCGTATCGTCGTGCGAAAATTCTGTTGAATCTTTGCGCCTTTTTCCTTAAATAAAAAGATTTGGCGGTGTCAAACTCAAATCAAGGGAGAACAGGATGATGAAGGTACTGGTCAGTGACAATCTGGGCGAAGCTGGAATCAAGATGCTGAAAGCGGAAGAGGGGATCGAAGTGACAGTTCAGACCGGGCTTTCCCCGGACGCCTTGAAAGAAATCATCGGCGGATACGACGCTTTGGTGATTCGAAGCGCCACCAAGGTGACCGAGGAGCTTCTCCAGGCGGCGAAGCGGATGAAGGTGATCGGCCGGGCCGGGATCGGTCTGGACAATGTGGACATACCGGCTGCCACCAAGAGGGGAATCGTGGTGATGAACACCCCCACCGGAAATGTCGTGACCACCGCCGAACATGCCATCTCCATGATGCTCGCCCTCACCCGCAACATTCCGCAGGGGACCGCGTCCTTGAAAGAAGGCCGGTGGGAGAAGAAAAAGCTCCAGGGAAAGGAAATTTTCAACAAGACCCTTGGGCTGGTCGGATACGGGAAGATCGGGTCCATCGTGGCGGACCGCGCCCGGGGCCTGAAGATGCGCGTGGTGGTTTATGACCCCTATGTGACGGCGGAGCGAATTGCCGCCGACGGTTTTGAGGCCGTTGATTTGGAGACCCTTTATCAGCTGGCCGACTATATCACGGTCCATGTCCCCAAGATGAAGAGCACCCTGGGGCTTCTCAACAAGGGGGCCTTCGCAAAGATGAAGGACGGGGTCATGATCATCAACTGCGCCCGGGGCGGCATCGTGGATGAAAAGGACCTCTACGACGCCATCAAAGCCGGCAAAGTCGCCGGCGCCGCTCTGGATGTCTTCGAGACCGAGCCGCCCGGGAACTCACCGCTTTTCACGCTCGACCGTGTCATCGGCACTCCCCATCTGGGGGCTTCCACCCTGGAAGCGCAGACCAATGTGGCCGTGGATGTGGCCAGGCAGATCATCGATTATCTCAACTCCAACACCGTCGTCAACGCCGTGAACGTGCCTTCGGTTTCCGGAGAGCTTCTCGGCCGGCTGGGACCATTCCTCTCATTGGGGGAACGGATGGGGATGCTGCTTGCACAGCTGACCTGCGGCCCGATTCAGGAGGTGGCCGTCACCTACCAGGGCGACTTTCGGGATATGAGCATGGCCCCCGTCACCACGGCGATTTTGAAAGGGCTTCTAACACCCATGGTGAAAGACGCGGTCAACTTCGTGAATGCGCCCGTGATCGCCAAGGAGAGAGGTGTCAAGTTCACGGAAACCACCGTATCCGATGCGGAAGACTATCTCAACCTGATCACGGTCAAGATCGTCTCTTCCGAGATGACGAACACGATTTCAGGGACGATTTTCGGGAAAAAAGACGCCCGCATCGTCGTGATCAACGATTTCAGGCTCGAGCTGGTTCCTGAAGGGCATATGCTGCTGATTTACAACGAGGATGTACCGGGAGCCATCGGGAGCGTGGGGACGACCCTCGGGAAACAAGGGATCAATATCAGCCGCATGCAGGTGGGCCAGGACCGGGCCGGGAATAAGAACGTCATCTTTTTAAAGACCGACACCCAGATTCCGGAACCGGTTCTGGAAGAGCTGAAAGCCCTTCCCCTGGTCAATGTAGTCTATCCCCTTGCTTTTTAAACCAAGACGCACGCTTGGGCCTCGGGTAGCCGAGAATCTGTCCGCGGCCGGCGGGCGGCGCACGCCATAGGAGGTGGGCAATGGCCGAAGAAAAAAAGGACTTTGTCGTCAAGGACCGACGGTTTTCCAGCCGCGAGGAGCCTTTGGAAGACGAAAAGCGTGAAAAGACTGTCGACGCTGAACAACCCAAGAAACCCTTTCCCAAAGCTCCCGATCCCAAGGCGGCCCAGGAAGAAGACCCGAGGCTCCCGGAGATCAATTTCGCCACCTTTATCCTCTCCCTGCACTCCTCCGCCCTGGTGCATCTGGGTGTCATCGAAAACCCGGCAACCGGAGAAAAAAACAGGAGCTTGGCGCTGGCGAAGCAGACCATCGATATCCTGGGGGTCTTCGAAAAAAAGACCCTGGGGAACCTGGACAAGGACGAGGAAAGCCTTTTGAAAAACATACTCCATGACTTAAGGCTCATGTACGTCAAGGAAAAAGGGTGAAGCGCTGCAGATCCGTTGCCCGGCCAAAATCAACCTGTTCCTGTATGTCGTGGGGAAGCGGCCTGACGGCTATCACGACCTGGTGACCCTCATGTGCCCCGTGAGCCTTTACGATACGCTCACGCTCGATTTCGACCAGCGGGGGTTTTCGGTGGCATGCGACGATCCGGCCGTGCCCCTGGATGGATCCAACCTGGCCTTCCGTGCTGCGAAGGCGTTTTGGGGTCTTGCGGGCCAAAACGTTTTGGGAAAGACCCAAGGTGTTGGAATAACCATCAAAAAGCGAATTCCGGTGGGCGCGGGGCTCGGAGGTGGAAGCAGCAATGCCGCCGGGGTCCTTCTGGCCCTCAATCGGCACTTTGGAAACCCGATCCCTTCAGACGACCTTCTTGCCGCAGGGCTCACGCTGGGGGCGGATGTCCCGTTTTTTATTTATGGAAGGCCGGCATTGGCCACCGGAGTAGGGGAAAAGCTTGAAGCCTGGAAGGGGCTCCCCGCCTTTTCCCTCGTGCTGATCTTTCCGGGTTTCAGCGTTTCCACGGCTGCAGTTTTTCAGAATTTGAATTTTGGATTGACAAAACCACAAATAGAAAATAAAAAAAAACCTTTTACGAGAGGCCCTTTTAATCCCAAAGGCCACCTTCACAACGACCTGGAAAGGGTGACGTCGCGCCGCCACCCGGAAGTTTTTCTAATGAAGGAGGCGCTGGCGGCCGGCGGGGCCGAAGGCGCTCTCATGACCGGGAGCGGTCCCACGGTGTTCGGGCTCTTCCAAAAGAAGGAAATGGCCGAAATGGCGTTGGCAAGGATGCATGTCAAGCCGAAATGGCGCGTTTTTTTGGCCGGGATGATCGTGTGAAAGCGGCAGGAGTCCCGGAGTCGCAGCCGCGCCGATGTACTTGAAAGGTTTGGGGCGTCGTCAAGTGGTAAGACACAGGATTTTGGTTCCTGGATTCGGAGGTTCGAATCCTCCCGCCCCAGCCATTTACAGGCACAGGGCGACTTGGGGGAAGGCTGAGGTTTAAATTGGTATAAATGTCTGATTTTGCTATTTTTTCAGGAAATTCAAACCCTGACTTGGCACAAAAAATCTGTTCCTACCTGAAGGTTCCTTTGGGCGGTGCCAAGGTCAAGCGGTTCAGCGACGGGGAAGTGCAGATCGAGATCCAGGAAAACGTCCGGTTGAAAGACGTCTTCGTGGTTCAATCCACCTGCCCCCCGGTCAACGACAACCTTGTCGAACTCCTCCTCATGATCGACGCCTTCAAGCGATCTTCGGCCCGGCGCATCACCGCGGTGGTTCCCTATTACGGCTATGCGCGGCAGGACAAAAAGGTGGCGCCGCGGGTTCCCATCAGCGCCAAGCTGGTGGCGGACCTTTTGACGGTGGCCGGCGCCAACCGGATGATCACGATGGACCTGCACACCGGCCAGATTCAGGGCTTTTTCAGCATCCCGGTGGACAATCTTTTCGCCGCGGCGGTGACCGTCGAGTATCTGAGAAATCACTTCGATCACGATGCCGTCATCATTTCCCCGGATGTCGGCGGCGCCGAGCGGGCGCGCGCCATCGCCAAGAGACTCTCCGCGGGGCTGGCCATCGTGGACAAACGGAGGGACGCCCCCAATCTGGCAAAGGCCATGGCGGTGATCGGAGACGTGAAGGACAAAATCGCCATCATCCTCGATGACATGGTGGATACGGCCGGCACCCTGACCGAGGCGGCAGCCGCCCTTAAAAATCACGGCGCCCGGGAAGTGCATGCCTGCTGCACCCATGCGGTCCTGTCCGGTCCGGCGGTGGACCGGATCCGCTCGTCGATCATTAAAAGCCTTATCGTGACGGACACCATCCCGCAGAAGGAACACACCCGATCGTGTGACAAGATCAAGGTGCTCTCCATCGCGGAACTGGTGGGCGAGGCGATCGTTCGAAGCCACACCGGCGAGTCCGTCACTTCATTGTTCGTCTAACCGATATATCTAAGGAGGTCGACATTTGGAAATATTAGAACTGACATCCTCCGCACGAGCGGCGGTGGGAAAAGGCGTTTCCCGGAGACTCCGAAGAGAGGGAAAGATTCCGGGAGTGGTGTATGGGCCCGGAAAGCAACCGGTTCTGGTAGCCGTCCCGGCCAACAGCCTCGAAAAAATCCTGAAACGGAAATCAGCCGGCCGAGCCATTTTTCATCTTTCGATTCAAAACGGAGAGACCGCCTCCCGAACGGTCATGATCAAGGAACTCCAGCGCCATCCGGTTTCAAGAAACGCGATTCACATCGATTTCTACGAGATCGACATGAACCGGAAAATCCATGTCAAGGTGCCCGTAGTGATCCAGGGAAAGTCCCAAGGCGTGGAAAACGGCGGAATTCTGCAGGTGGTCCGGAGGGAGATCGAGATTTTGTGTCTGCCCATGGAGATCCCGGACGCGGTCAAGATCGATGTGTCCCATCTGGATATCGGGGATTCCATCCACGTCGAGGAAATCGTCCCGGAAGGGCATATCGAAATACCGGCGGACACCAACTTTACGGTGGTCACCGTGGTCAGCCCGAAGGTGGCGGAGGCCGAAGCCGCCGAAGAGGAGGCCGAAGAGGAGGCAGCCGAGGAAGCTGCCGAGGAGACGGCCGAGGAGGAGGAATAACGGGTCAAACCCATGGGGTTCGGGCATGTTCGCTTGGTGGTCGGTTTGGGAAATCCAGGAAAGGCTTACGGGAAGACGCGCCACAATGCCGGTTTCAGGGCGCTTGACGCCTTGGCCTCGGAATTTTCGATTCCCATAGACCGAAAGGCCAAGGAGATCGTTTTCGGCCCCGGAATCATCGAGGGATGCGATGTGGTCCTGGCCAAACCCACGGGATATATGAACCGGAGCGGCCCGCCGGTCCAACGGCTGTGCCGCAAGTTCAACATTTCGAGTGAAGCGGTGTTGGTGATCCACGACGACATCGATCTCGCTTTGGGAAACGTTAAAATCAAAGAGAAAGGAGGGCACGGAGGGCACAAAGGAGTCAACTCACTCATGGACGCCCTGGGGAACGATCGCTTCGTCCGCATACGCATCGGCATCGGGCGTCCGGAAACGGTAAGCGTTACGGACTATGTGCTGGGGAACTTCACCCCGGAGGAAAGAGCGGTTCTGGACGAGACCGTCCAAAGGGCGAAGGAGGCCGCGGTGTGCGTCCTCTGCCACGGCACGAAGGAAGGGATGAACCGGTTCAACACCAAGAAAAAGAGGGTTTCAACCTAACCGAAAACGGAGGAGAGAATGGATTTCGTAGTCAAGAACATACCTTTGGTTTGCACGCTGGTCGGTCTTGCCGGTGTGGCTTACGCGATTATCGTTGCCGGTATCGTGAAAGGCGCTCCTGCCGGGGATGCGAAAATGCAGGAGATCTCCGGAGCGATAAAGGAAGGGGCTATCGCCTATCTGAACCGGCAGCTGAAAAGCATGGGGATTGCCGGTCTCGTTATTTTTGCGATCATTTTCGTCACCATGGGCGCCAAGACGGCTTTCGGCTTCTTGACCGGCGCCGTCGCCTCCTACCTGGCGGGCTACATCGGGATGCGGGTGTCGGTCATTGCCAACGTCCGGGTGGCCGAGGCTTCCAAGAAAGGTCTGGCTGCCGGTCTGGCTCTGGCGTTCAAGGGCGGTTCGGTAACCGGAATGATCGTGGCCGGCTTGGCCCTCACCGTCGTGGCCGGTTACTACTACTTCACCCATGACGTAGTCGCTTTAGTAGCGCTGGGTTTCGGCGGAAGTCTCATCTCAATTTTTGCGCGTCTGGGCGGCGGCATCTTCACCAAGGGTGCGGACGTGGGCGCGGACCTGGTGGGCAAGGTCGAGGCCGGAATTCCCGAAGATGACCCCAGAAACCCGGCAGTCATCGCCGACAACGTGGGAGACAACGTGGGGGATTGCGCGGGAATGGCGGCGGACCTTTTCGAGACCTATGCCGTCACCGCAGTGGCCGCCATGTTGCTGGGCCACCTGATGTTTCCCAAAGAAGCCATCGCCACCGAGTTCCCCCTGGTGCTCGGCGCCATTTCCATCGTCGCTTCCATCATCGCGGCTTTCTTCGTGCGCCTGGGCAAGAGCGAGTACATCATGGGCGCCCTGTACAAGGGGATGTTCGGTGCCGCCATCCTGGCTGCGGTGGCCTTCTTTTTCGCCTCTAGAAAGTTTATGCCGACCCTCGGCGAGTACACCGGCATGAACATTTTCTACTGCACTCTGGTAGGACTCTCGCTGACGGTTCTGATCGTCATCATCACCGAGTACTATACCGGTAAGTACGCGCCGGTGAAGGCTATTGCCGAAGCCTCGACCACGGGTCACGGAACCAACATCATCGCCGGTCTGGCTGTCAGCATGCAATCCACGGCGGCCCCGGTGCTGGCCATCTGCGCCGGAATCCTGGTTTCCTATCATTTCGCCGGACTTTACGGCATCGCCATGGCCGCCATGTCCATGCTTTCCATGACCGGCATGGTCATCGCTATCGATGCCTATGGCCCCATCACCGACAACGCCGGCGGCATTGCGGAGATGGCCGGGATGGACGAGAGTGTGCGCGCCGTCACCGATCCGCTGGATGCGGTGGGCAACACCACCAAGGCCGTCACCAAGGGGTATGCGATCGGCTCTGCCGGGCTCGCCGCCCTGGTGCTCTTTGCCTGCTACGTGTTCGAATTCACCATCCAGGGGGGCAAGGGCACGCCCGTCAAGTTTGATTTGGGGAGCGTCAGAGTCATCGTGGGCCTTTTCATCGGAGGCCTGCTGCCCTACCTGTTCGCCTCTATCGCCATGAAGGCCGTGGGCAATGCCGGCGGAGCGGTGGTGGAAGAGGTTCGGCGTCAATTCCGGGAAATCCCCGGAATCATGGAAGGAAAAGCCAAACCCGACTACGGAACCTGCGTGGATATCGTCACCAAGTTCGCCCTGAAAGAGATGATCGTTCCGGCCCTGCTGCCGGTAGTCGCTCCGATCCTGGTGGGTCTGCTGTTGGGCCCTGTGGCCCTCGGCGGCCTGTTGGTGGGCTCCATCGTGACCGGCCTGTTCGTGGCCATCTCCATGACCACGGGCGGCGCGGCATGGGACAATGCGAAAAAATATATCGAAGACGGTCACTTGGGCGGTAAAGGAAGCGATGCCCACAAGGCGGCCGTCACCGGCGACACCGTCGGCGATCCTTACAAAGACACCGCCGGCCCCGCCGTGAACCCCATGATCAAGATCCTCAACGTGGTGGCCTTGCTGATGGTGCCGTTCCTGCTCTAATACGGCATCGTCTGTCGAGTTTCCGGAAAGGATTGGCGCAGCATCTCGCGGCGCCAATCCTTTTTTTATCGCTTGCTCCTTAATGGAAACTGTGGTAAACATAATCCATAAGGGCAAAACATAACCGTTCATTGGAGAGTATATGGGTAAAAGCAAAGGCGAGGCAAGGGTCGACACAACCTGCAGCACAACAGGCTGCGATGGATTCCAGGTCGGTGATCTGGCCGTTTACCCCGCTCACGGGGTGGGCCGGATCGATGCCATTGAAAGCCGCGTGATCAACGGGGAGCGACAGGATTTTTACATCATGAAGGTCCTCGAAAATGGAATGGTGATCATGATTCCCACCCGGAACGTGCAATCGGTCGGGCTGCGGGAAGTCATCGACGAGAACGAGGTGCCGAAGGTCTACCGGATCATGCAGGAAGAGCGGGACGCCACCCTGGAAAGCCAGACTTGGAACCGCAGATACCGGGAATACATGGAGAAAATCAAGACCGGCTCTCTTTATGATGTGGCCCAGGTCTTCAGGGACCTCTTTCTTTTGAAACTGGAAAAGGATCTATCCTTCGGAGAACGGAAACTTTACGATACGGCCCAGGGTCTGCTGCTGAAAGAGCTGTCGACGGCTAAAAACACGGATGAAAAGACGATCCTTTCCGAAATCGAATCCCTGTTTTCCCCCCAGTAATTTTTCTTCCCTGTAAACTCTCATGCCGGGCGTCACCTCTTTTAGCGTCGCGGTCACCGAAAAAGAGGCCGCCTTACGGCTGGATGCCTGGCTCGCGGCGCGCCTTTCCAGCGTCACCCGGAACCGTATCCGGCACCTGATCCAAAGCGGAGCAATCCGGGTCAACGGCCAGAAAAAAAGGCCCTCCTACCGCGTCAAATCAGGGGACCAGGTCACGGGGGAAATCCCGGACCCGGCCCAGCCTTCCCCCGCACCCGAATCCCAAAAACTCGAGGTCGTCCTGGAAGATGAGGCCCTTGTCGTCTTGAACAAACCCCCAGGGCTGGTGGTGCATCCCGCTCCGGGGCATTTTTCAGGGACGCTGGTGAACGCCCTCTTGTTTCGTTATCCGGAACTTAAAGAGGTGGGGGATCCCCTGCGGCCGGGCATCGTGCACCGGCTCGACAAGGACACCTCCGGCCTGCTCCTGGTGGCCCGGAATTCGCACGCGCATCAGCACCTGGCACGCCAGTTTAAGGCCCGGCAGGTGGTCAAGCGCTACCTGACCGTGGTCCACGGCAATCCGAAAACAGAAAATGGCGTGATTTCGCTCCCCGTGGGCAGGCATCCCAGGGACCGCAAACGCATGTCCACGATCAGCGTCAGAGGAAGAAGCGCGAGAACGGAGTGGCGCGTCCGGGAACGCTTTTTGAGGGCAGCCCTCCTGGAGGTCGACTTGAAAACCGGCCGGACCCATCAGATCCGGGTGCACCTGGCGGCGCTGGGACACCCGGTGGCAGGAGATTTGGTGTACGGAATAAGAAAAAGGCCAACCGGTTCCGGTCTTAAGGAAGCAGATGCCCTTCAGGGGGCGAAGCGCCAGATGCTCCATGCCTGGCGTCTTCGGATCGTCCACCCGTCGACCCTCCGGCCCCTCGAACTCGAAGCGCCCCTCCCCGAAGACATGCAGGACCTGCTCGTCTCCCTGAGAACGTCATCGCCGCCGCAAGGGGGAAAACCGGGTTAGACCCATACGGGCCGGCTTGCCGGGGTTTTCCCCGGAGGTGTTCAGGGTTCGATCCTTTTGAGATGGGTCATCCAGGTTTCGAAAAGTTCGCGCCGGAGCAGATGGTTCGTCCGGGGCCAGCGACCGGTACGGAAAAAATCCGCAAGCCAGCCCAGTGCGGCCTGCACGTCTTCCACCGTCACGGAGGTTCCGAACTCTGCCGCCTGACGATCCCTGAAACCAAGGGTCGTTTCCACCAGGATGGCAAAGACCCTCTTGACTTCCGCGGGGACCTCCTGGTGGTTTTCGCCCACGCGGCCCAGCAGACGTTCCAGTTCGGAGGCATCCAGTTTTTTCATGGGGCACTTGGATCTGGAAAGGAAAACCCGCGGCAGGACGCGAAGGCCCCGAATCAGGTTTTTTCCCCTGTTTAAGGTTGTCAGGCCGCCGCGTCTTTGTTGTAGCAGATTCTGCCGCAATCCAGGCAGCGGGAGGATTCCTTCCGGGCGTCTTCTTCGGAGATGACTTGATCCACTTCGACGAAGGACCGGATCCGTTCTTCGACGGGCAGCTCAGGCATCGGTACCCTCGGGATCTTCCGGATTCCTCCAACGGAATCGAAAAGGGTTCCGGGGATGTGCCGTTTGAAGAGGGATTTTTCAGGACGGGTGATCGTTTTGCCGCTCAAATAGAGATGAATCGACCGGGCCGCCCGTCTTCCTCCGCCGATGGCGTCCACCACGAGGGAGGGGCCTGTGGCCGCATCTCCGGCGGTAAAAATATACGGGATGCTCGACTGGAGGGTTTCAGGGTCCGCCTCGATGGTGTTCCACCGGGTGATTTTCAGGGATTGCGTCCGCTTTCCCTCCTCCCTGAAGGCGATTTCGGGTTCCTGGCCGATGGCGGAGATGAGCATATCGACCTCCAGAAGAGTTTCGGACCCCTTGACCGGGACGGGTCTTCTCCTTCCGCTGGCATCCGGCTCCCCCAGCTCCATCTTCAGGTATTCCAAATGGGTGACCTTTCCCTGTTCGTTTCCGATGACCTTCACGGGCGCGGCGAGGAAGATGAATTTGATCCCTTCATGCTCGGCCGCATCGATTTCCACTGCATTGGCCGGCATTTCCTTGCGTGTCCGACGGTAGACGATGATAACCTCCTCGGCGCCGAGCCGCACCAGGGTCCGGACGCAATCGATGGCGGTGTTTCCGCCCCCTACCACCGCCACCCTGCGGCCGATGGGGATGGATTCCCCGGAGGCAGTGCGCGACAGAAAGTCGATCCCGGTGAAGCACCCCGAAAGGTCTTCCCCTTCGATCTTGAGGTTGTAATCCTTCCATGCACCGACGCCCAGGAAGATGGCGTCGTAACCTGCGGAAACCAGGGAAGGAATGTCGAAATCGACGCCCAATTTGACATTCGTGTGGACCTTGACCCCCAGGTTGGTGATCCCCTCGATCTCCCAGTCGAGAACCTTTTTTGGGAGACGGTATTCCGGAATCCCGTACCGGATCATTCCCCCCAATTTGGGCATGGCTTCATAGAGGGTGACCTCGTGACCCAGTCTCCTGAGGTAATAGGCGCAGGTCAAGCCCGCGGGTCCGCCGCCGATGACCGCCACCCTTTTACCGGTGGACGGCGCGCACGGGACGGGAACCCGCTTGCCCGAGTGCATCTCCCGGTCGGCCACGAAGCGTTTGAGCTGGTTGATGGAAACCGCTTCGTCTTCGATACTCCTCCGGCAAAACGTTTCACAGGGATGGGGGCAGACCCTTCCGCAGGAAAGGAGCAGGGGATTGCGATCCCGGATCGTACGCACGGCTTGGTCGTAGTCACCGTTTTTGATCTGAGCAATATAGAGGGGGATGTCGATCTGTGCCGGACAGGTTTGCTGGCAGGGGGCCAAGCAGTCGTCTTCCCTGTTGAAGTGCATCAAACGCTCCGCGAGCGTGTTCACGGAAAGGACATGCTTGGGGCAGACGCGTTCGCAGGCGCCGCAGCCCACGCATTTTTCCTCATCGATGACGGGAAAGCCCTCCGGGCCGATTTCAATGGCATCGAAGAGGCAGGCCCGGACGCAGTCGCCGTAACCGAGACACCCGATATCGCACTCTCTTTTCCCGCCGAAAAGGGCGTTGACGGCCTGGCAGGAATGAACCCCCAGGTAATGATAGACATCTTCGGCGCGGTCTCCGCCGGCGCATTTGTTGGAGGAGGTCTTGGGTTCCGCGGTTCCGGTTTCCACACCCATGACCCGGCCCACGTTCACGGCCGATTCGAGGCCGGCCACGATGCAGACGCTGGGCGGGGCCTTTCCTTCCACCACGGCCACCGCTGCCCCTGAGCACCCGGGGTAACCGCATCCGCCGCAGTTGGCACCCGCCAAAAACCCCTCCACCTGGGCGATTCGGGGATCTTCGTAGACGTAAAAGATTTTGGAAGCGAGACTCAGTATGGAGCCGCACGCGGCCCCGAGGCCGAACATGAACAGCAGAGCTTCAGTCAAGGGTTCCTCCTGTTAGACCATCCCTTTGAATGCAAAGAAGGCCAGGGAAAGCATGCCGGCGGTGACCAGGCCGATGGCGGTGTCCTGCATGGGTTTGGGTACCCGGCTGAGAATAATCCGCTCCCGGACTCCGGCAAAAAGAACCAGCGCCAGTCCGAATCCCACCGCATAGGCGAACGAGGTGACCAGGGACTGCATGAAGGAATATTCCTCGTTGATGTTGATCAGGCAGACGCCGAGCACCGCGCAGTTGGTGGTGATCAGCGGCAGAAAGATCCCCAGGCCCGTGTAGAGGGCGGGGACGCTTTTTTTCAGAAACATTTCCACGAACTGGACCAGGGAAGCGATGACCAGGATGAAGGCGATGGTTCTCAGATATTCCAAACCGAAGATCTTGAGGACATACATCTCCGTCAGCCAGGTGATGACCCCGGCCAGCACGAGAACAAAGACGACCGCCATGGCCATCCCCACCGCGGTTTCCATCTTCTTGGAGGTCCCCAGAAAAGGGCAGTTCCCCAGGTACTGGGCCAGCAGGATGTTGTTGACCAGGACGCAGCTGATGGCGAGCAGGATGTAGTCACCCATCGTTTCGCTCCTTTATTTTTTTCCGGCGATATTCATGAGACAGAGCATCAAACCGAGGCAGACGAAGGCTCCCGGTGCTTCCACCATGAAGGTGAAAGGCTGAAAGGAGGCTCCGAAGATCGCCTTGCCCAGAAAAGTACCGCTTCCGAAGACCTCCCGGAGGGCGCCCAGGGCCGCGAGGGCAAGGGTGAATCCGATCCCGATGCCGAGGCCGTCGGCGGTGGAGGCGGCGATGCTGTTTTTCGACGCGAAGGCTTCGGCGCGTCCCAACACGATGCAGTTCACCACGATCAAGGGGATGAAGATGCCCAGTTTCAGAAAAAGCGGATACGTGTAAGCCTGCATGACCAGCTCCACCACGGTGACGAAAGTGGCGATGACGATGATGTAGCAGGCGATGCGCACCTTGGACGGGATGACTTTCCTCAGCGCCGAAACCAGGATGTTGGAAAAGACCAGCACGAAGGTGGTGGCCACGCCCATGCCGATCCCGTTTTCCACCGTCTTGGTGACGGCCAGGGTGGGGCACAGGCCGAGCACCAGGCGAAACGGCGGGATTTCATCCCATAAACCTTTGACGAATTCTTGTGTCAGCGTTTTGGCCATGTCGGTTTTCCTCGGCAGTATTACTTGGCGTATGTTTTCAGTTTTTCGATGAGCTGGGGTTTGACGCGTTTGTAGATTTCCCCGGCTTCGGTCAGAGCCGAGGCGACCCCCCGGGAAGTCACCGTGGCGCCGGACAGGGCGTCCATCTGGCCCCCGTCGGCTTTGACCTTGAAGGGTTCCGTGAGGGAAAGCCCCTTGAACTGGGCCGAAAAGGAGGGCTCCGTCTTGGCCCTGGAACCCACCCCCGGCGTTTCGCTGTGGGTGGTGACGCCGACCCCGGCGATCTTGTCGTCTTCGACGTTGACGCCCACCATGGTCCCGATTTCACCTCCGAACCCTTTCCCGAAGCTCTCCAGCGCCACCGTTCCGGGCTTCCCGTCGAAGATGCCCACGAAAAAGCTTCGCTCCACTTCTCCGTCTTTGAGCTTGAAACGGTCCACGATGGGGTCGTTGGTGCATCCCTCGAGAATGGATCGAATGGCCGGCCCTTTGACGAACTGGAGCTGCTGGTATTCGATGCGCTCCTTCGTGCCGTTTCGGATTGCCGCCAGGAGGCCGCCGGAAAATGAACTCAGGACGGTCAAAACAACCACCATTTTGATCATCTCGCGCATATCAGCTCACCTTTCCAAGAGCTCTGGGTCTGATTTTATCCAGAAGCGGGTTGGCGATATTCATGATCATCAGGGCGAACACCACGCCGTCGGCATGTGCACCGATGTTCCGGATGAGCACCGTGAGAAGCCCCCCTCCGGCCCCGTAAAGGAGCATGGGGATGAAATTGACCGGAGAGGAAGAATCTTCCGTGGCCAAAAAGAACGCGCCGATGAGGGTGTATCCGGTGAACAGATGGAACCCCGGACCGGCCCAGCGGGCACCGTCCGCCAGATTGAAGATCAGGCTGGTGCATAGGACACCGGCGAGAAAAGACAGGGAGATCTCCCAGCGGACAAATCCCCGGAGGATGAGGTAGAGGCCGCCTGCGATGAGGCCCAGGCCGAAGGTGGACCCGATGCCGCCGATCTGGTTTCCCATCAGGAGCTGCCCGGGGCTGAAACCCTCGATGGCCGAGGTGCCGAAATGCCTCAAGGCCGCGAGAGGATAGGCCATGGGGAAGCTCAACTCGTAATTGACCAGGGCGGCGTCGAAATCGAAGAAATCCTTCCAGGACAGCATGAGAATGGCCGCAGCCACCAGGCTCGGATGAAAAGGATTCCCGCCGATGCCGCCGTAGATCTGTTTGCCCACCACGATGGCGACGAAGGTGCCGGTGACCACCATCCACCAGGGGGCGGTGGCCGGGAGAAGCATCGCAAGAAGAAGCCCGACAAGCGCCGCGTTCCCGTCCCCGATGGTCACCGGCTGGCCGGTCATCCGGTTCATCAGGTACTCCCAGATGAGGGCCGAAGAAACGGAAAGGGAAACCACGCCGACGGCCGCAAATCCGTAATGAATCATTCCAAGGATCACCGCGGGCAAGGCGGCGATCATGGTGTGATAGCTCCGCGTGGTGATGTGGCTCCCGTCGTGCCAGTACGGGGCGTGGGATACGATGAATTTTTTCTGTTCAGGCATGGTTTGCCTCCGCTGCGTGCATCCGCCTGAGTTCATATTTCCCCAAACGGATGTACTGAAAAATCGGCATCCTGGAAACACAGACATAACTGCACAGTCCGCACTCCACGCAACAATGCAGGTCGTAAAGGTCCGCGGCCTCTTCATAGCGGCCGTTTTCGAGATAGCGGACGAGCATGTTGACGGGAATCCTCGCCGGGCAGATGCGGACGCACGCCCCGCAGTTGATGCAGGGATACTGGGAGATGGGGGGGATCTGGGTCTTGTCCTGCACGAGAACGGCATCTGTGTCGGGCAGGACGGGGTGATTTTCGGAGTAGACGGCCGATCCGGTCATGGGCCCGCCGAGAACGATCCGGTCGAACTCCCCCGTGGCGATTCCCAGCAGGGCGAAGATCTCCTTGAGCGGGGTTCCGATCCGGGCCGAGACCAGGAAGGTCTGCCCGTCTTTCCCGGTGACGCTCAGGATTTTTTGAACCGGGAGCCTGCCGCTGTCCAGCGCGGCTCCGATGGCAGCCACGGATTCGGCGCTGAAAAATGCGAAACCCAGATCTTCGCAGGACTTCCCGGCCGGCACCGTCTGCCCGAAAAGGTCGTGCAGCAAGAGCCTGGGGAGCGTGCCCGGGTAACCGCCCGGAACCCCTTTGAACTCCACCCCCATGTCGGCGATCCCCTGTTCGGCGTCCCGGGGAAGGGCGAGGACGACATGGTCCACGCGGGTGATCGCTTTAAGCGCCTGGATTCCCTTTTTAAGCTCCGTTTTCCGCTGCTGAAGGACATGCCGTTGTGTCATGGAAAGGACATCCGCATCGACGCCGGTCACGCACAGGGTGTGGATGGGGGTTTCTTCACGAAAAAAGGCGGCAAAGGAGGGGTTTCCCGGCAAGGGCGACAGATACTCGGCGGCCAGGGCAAGGTCGGGGCTTTTGGCCCGGGCAGCGAACCCTTCGTCGAAGACGTCCTCCTTCTCGGTTTCCACGGTGACGGCGAGATAAGACGCCCCGAAGTCTCCGACAAAAGGGGCCACGCCCGAAACCGTCCCGGTGACGGAGGAGATCAGGTTGACGGCACTGTCGGAGGAAAGGGCGATTTTTTGCCCCGTGCGCACCGCATCCCCTTTGGCAAGCGCCACGGTGTCCTTTGCATATTTGGGGTCTTCCGGCTTTTTCAAAAGCAGCGTCGCCCGCCCGGGGATCGGGGCTTCCCTGACATCCGGGAGTGACAAGGGAACCCGCTGCACTTCAAATCGGGGCTTCGAAAGGCCTAGAAAAGAGCGTTTTGCCATTGATGACTCCTTGGGGTCGACGGATCGGTTTTCAAGAAGGTCCTTTTAAGGTTCATCCGCCCGCTAGAGGACATGACATTCCGAGCACTCTTTGGGGCCCGCGTCGTTTTCTTTATGGCAGTCGATGCATTGCTGGTGAAAGGCATCGGATCGTTTGAGGGTCTCCTCGCTGTCCAGCTCCCCTTCGCCGTGGCATTCCCGGCAGGTGTTGGGTTCTGTTCTTTCCTCCGAAGGGCCGTGGCAGTCGCCGCAGGCCCTGAGGGCGGCGTCGTCATCCTCCGGGTGATGGTGGCAGTCCGCACAGGCGAGGCCGTATCCGCTTTCCGCCGCATGGATCTTGTGGGTGAACAGGACTTTTCCGGCCGTGACCTTGAACATGATCCGAACCGGCTCTTCCGGGGGCTTGGCGGAAAAAGCGGTATAGCTCAGGATCCCCACCACCAGAAGGACGATGGCTATCCCGTAGGCCAGCTGCAGTTCCTTTTTCGCCGTCATCGGGGTTGCATCCTTTCGTACTGGGAGTCAGATGAAGACTAAAAAACCAAAAGGCTTCTGGCTAACATATCGGTTAAGGCCTTTCAAGTTTTTTTTCAAGACGGAAATTGGGCCTGCTTTAAAACCCGCCGCCGCGACCCCAAAGGGAAAGGCGCAGGGCAAAAGCCTGCAACCTTCCAATAAAACTCAAATTTCTTGACAGAGATGCCGGCACTTTTTATGGTGAGGCCCCAAGGAGACCTGCCATCCATGACTTCACCCAAGGCTTTGCTCGACGCGCGGCATCTGAGGGCCCGAAAAACCCTCGGCCAGAATTTCCTGGCCGACCCCCAGACGGCTCAGCGGATCGTCTTGCTGTCGGAGATCGGGCCCGGCGACACGGTCCTGGAAATCGGATCCGGCCTGGGGGCCTTGACCCTACCGGCTGCGGCACGGGCCAAAAGGTTGTTCGCCGTGGAGACGGACCGGTCTCTTGTGGAGATCCTCAAGACGGAGCTGTCGGCGCGGGGGCTGGTCAATGTGACGTTTGTCGAAAAAGACATCCTCGAGGTGAACCTCTCGGAGGTGGTCGAAGGGGCGGGGGGCCGGCTCGTGGTCCTGGGGAACCTGCCCTACAACATCTCCACCCCGATCCTGGTGCGGCTCGTCGCCGAACGAAAAGGGATCTCCCGGGCCGTCTTGATGCTGCAAAAGGAGGTGGCCGACCGTGTTGCGGCGCCGCCCGGGAAAAAGCTCAGGGGCCGACTGTCGGTGCTGGTCCAGTACTGCGCAACGGTGAGGCCCTTGCTCGACGTTTCGGCCCGCCAATTTTTCCCGCGTCCCAAGGTGGATTCCCGGGTGGTGGAAATCGTTTTTCGCGAGCGGTCCACCCTGTCGCCGGAGGCCGAAAAACGGCTGGTCGACATCGTGCGGGCCGCCTTCGGAAAGCGCCGCAAGACCCTGAAAAACGCCTTGGCCCAAGGGGGCTTGGGTTTGGATGCGAAACGGGCCAGCCGGGTCCTGCACCGCGCGGGCATCGACCCCAGGCGCAGGGCCGAGACCCTCGAAGTTGCGGAATTCGTAAGCCTTTGCCACGCCGTGGAAGCGGAGCCGGGCGCGTCTTGAACCGCACCAGCGAACGCATTAAACTGAGGACGCCATGTGCCTGATCCTGTTCGCCTGCGAGGCGCATCCTAAGTACCGGCTGATTTTGGCCGCCAACCGGGACGAGTTCTACGACCGGCCCACGCGTCCTGCGGGCTTCTGGGAAGACGCCCCCCACGTCCTGGCCGGCCGGGACCTGCAAATCGGCGGAACGTGGCTTGGCGTCACCCGGCAAGGGCGCATGGCCGCCGTGACCAATTACCGGGACCCGGCATCGGTCCGCGCGGAGGCCGAGTCCAGGGGTATCCTGGTGAGCCGGTTCCTGCTGGAAAACACGCCGTCCGAAGCCTACCTTCGAAAGGTGGAGAGGAAAAAGGACGCTTTCAACGGCTTCAACCTCCTCGCCGGCGACCGGGACGGCCTCTTCTGGTTTTCCAACCGGGGGAAAGAAGTCCGCCCCGTCCCGCCCGGGGTACATGGGCTCAGCAACCGCCTGCTCGACACGCCTTGGCCCAAGGTGCGGCGGGGAATCACGCGGTTCAAAGCGGCAATCGGCGGGCCGGAGACCGAAATCGAGGAAAGGCTGTTTTCGCTTTTGACCGATCGGCACCGGCCCCCGGATGGCGAGCTGCCTGAAACCGGAGTGGGCCTGGAGTGGGAGAGGATCCTTTCCCCCATCTTCATCCAAAGCCCTGTCTACGGAACCCGATCTTCCACGGTGATTTTGGCAAAACCCGACGGGCAGGCGGTCTTTGTTGAGCAGACCTTCCTGCCGGGCGGTCCGTCGATTCGAAAGGGACCCACGCGCCGGTTTGTCCTGGAGGGCCCGGATCCAAACCGGAAAGATTAAAGGTCCTCTTTTCGCCCTCTTCGGCCCGGCCTTGGAAAGCGCCTTCCATGCCTGAAGTCGTTTCCGGATGACGTCTTCATGCCCGCGTTCCGTGGGGAGGTAGAACCGCCTCCCCTGGAGAGGCTCCGGGAGGTGCGTCTGGTCGACCTGGGCGTTTTCGAAGTCGTGGGCATACCGGTAGTCTTTCCCGTATCCCAGGGCCTCCATCAGGGCCGTGGGGGCGTTTCGAAGGTGCAGGGGAACCGGGAGGGCGCCGGTTTCCCGGATGGCTTGCCGGGCTTTTCCATAGGCCGCGTAGAGGCGGTTGCTCTTTGGGGAGGTGGCCAGGTAGACGGCGGCCTCCACCAGGGCCAGCTCCCCTTCCGGAGAACCCACGAACCGGAAGGCCTCCATGGCGTTCACGGCGACGGTCAGCGCCTGGGGGTCGGCGCACCCGATATCTTCTGTCGCAAACCGGATCATCCTTCGGGCAAGGTACAGGGGATCTTCCCCCGCGGCCAGCATGCGCGCCAGCCAGTAGACAGCCGCGTCCGGATCGCTGTCCCTCAGGCTCTTGTGCAGGGCCGAGATCAGGTTGTAGTGCTCCTCACCCGCCTTGTCGTACAGGAGCGCTTTTTTCTGGAGGGCCTGCTCCAGGTCTTCAAGTCCGATGACGCGGCTTTTCCCGGCGAAAGGGGCGCCTTCCTCGGGCAGGACCACCGATGCGGCCAGTTCAAGGCCGTTGAGGGCTGCCCTCGCGTCGCCGTCGGCGATACGGATGAGGTGGGCGCGGGCTTCGGGTTTTAAAACCAGGTTCATTTTGCCCATCCCCGCATCCGGGTCTGTCAGCGCCCGGTCGAGGATCCGGCCGATGGCTTCCTCCGAAAGGGGCTTGAGGGTGACGACCCTGCATCGGGACAGCAGGGGGGGGATCACCTCGAAGGAAGGGTTTTCCGTGGTGGCGCCGATGAGGGTGATGAGCCCGCTTTCCACGTGTTGCAGGAAGGCGTCCTGCTGGGCCTTGTTGAACCGGTGGATCTCGTCCACGAAAAGGAGGGTCTTTTTCCCGTGAAGCCTCTGGGTCTGCGCTTCGGTGATAACCGAGCGGATCTCCTTGACACCGGAGAGCACGGCGGAAAACTGCAGGAAGTGGGCGCGCGTCTGCCGGGCCATAATTCTGGCCAGGGTGGTCTTGCCGCAGCCCGGCGGGCCCCAAAGGATCATGGAAAAGGCCCGGTCCTTGTCCAGGGCCTGGCGGATCAGGGCCCCGGGCCCCGTGACGTGCTCCTGTCCCACGAGATCGTCCAGGGATTTCGGACGCATCCGTTCGGCCAGGGGCCCTCGCCCGGGCGGCGTTTCGCGCCGCTGAACGTCAAACAGCTCCATGTTTTTTCCTTCCGGTCCGCTTCCGCAACAGGATCCGGACAGGGGTCTTGTCGAGCCGGGCCTGGTCCCGGATCCGGTTGACGAGATACCGCTGATAGGAAAAATGGACGCCCTCCGGGTAATTGACGAAGCAGACAAACGTGGGCGGCCTTGTGGATATCTGGGTGGCGTAATAAAGCCGTACCCGCTTTCCTTTGTGCATTGGGGGTTCGTTGCGGTCCACTGCGTCTCTGAGAATCTGGTTCACCGCTCCGGTTCCGATGCGCAGCGTGTATTGCCGGTGGATCTGATCCACCGATTCGAAGATCCGCTTGACCCTGTAGCCGGTCTTGGCCGAAACCGTCAGAATCGGTGCAAAGCTTGAAAACCGGGCTTCCGAGCGGAGGCGTTCGGTCAGACGCTTCGCCTTTTTGGCATCTTTTTGAACCAGGTCGAACTTGTTGAAGACCCAGAGGATGGCGCGCCCGCGCTCATAGGCATACCCGGCAATCCGGATGTCCTGGTCGGTCACGCCCTCTTCAGCGTCCAGCATTACCAAGGCCACGTGGCACCGGTCCAGGCTCTTGAGGGCCTTGATGACCGAAAACTTCTCAAGCTTCGCATCGACTTTCGATTTGCGCCGGATCCCGGCCGTATCGATGAAGAGATAATTCTTATCGTTGAGCCGGAGGAGGGAATCGACGGCATCCCGGGTGGTTCCCGGCGTGTCTCCAACCAGCAGCCGGTCTTCCCCGAGCAGCCGATTGATCAGGGAAGATTTTCCCACATTGGGTCTGCCGACGATGGCGAGCTTCACGGTTTCTTCGGCCGAATCCAGGGAGGACGAGGGCTGGGCAGGACCGAGTTCCGAGACGAGTTGATCCATTAAGTCATGGATTCCGTATCCGTGTTCGGCTGACACGGGGAGAAGGGGCTCGACACCCAGCCGGTGAAATTCGTGCAGCCGGTCCTCATGTTCGATGCCGTCTATCTTGTTGACGGCAAAGAGAATCGGCTTTTTAGACGGCCTGAGGAAGCGGACGACGTCCTGGTCGAACGGTGAGACGCCCCCCTTGCCGTCCAGGACCAGGATGACCGCATCGGCTTCCTTCACCGCCGCTGTGACCTGATGAACGATGTCGGGGGCGAACCCCTCGGCGTCGACGTCCGTGTAGCCTCCGGTGTCCACCAGCGTGAACTCCCGGTCGTTCCAGACGGCGTCCCCGTAATGCCGGTCCCGGGTGACCCCTGGGGTGCCGTCCACCAGGGCGTCGCGCTTCTTGGTGATCCGATTGAACAGGGTGGATTTGCCTACGTTGGGACGCCCTACGATGGCGACGATGGGTTTCATTTTGCAGAACTTCCACCGGTTTCCAAAGCAATTTCCGGCATCCCTTTAAACGGATCGGTGGCGGAATCGCATTCGCACATTTCCCAGACTTTCTCGTGCAGGTTGTGGAAGTCTTTCATGGGAAGTATCCTTGAAGAGGGGCTTTTATTTGGGCAACCTTGTCGACCGCTTTTAGGGTAACAATTCCCGTATCGATCCGGGCCGCATCGGCCAAACCGTTCTAAGTTTCAATGGAGAGGATGCCCGGCTGCTGTTTTGCATTGCGCTCCTCATGGTTTTTTTAGGTTCATCCGGCTCTTCAGGCATCCAACTATGTTTATAACATGCAATAATGCCATTGTATCAATCAAGCATTTTTCCGACCGCTTTCGATCGGAAACGCCAGCCTGCGTCGTGGTTATCACCTCGCGCGTATTCCAGAAACGATCGCCCATCCAGTTTTCCGATCAAAACCAGAGGGCGTAGGATCGCGGCCTCAATAGCGGTCTGGTTAAAAAAAAGCGGTTTCAAGTCCTCTCGCTCGTGGTCTTGAAACCGCTTCGTGGGCTGGTGAAAGCCTTATTTCTAGGGAACGTTAACCTCTGCCGCGTCCTGGCCGTCGGTGTTGTTGTTGGTCGGGTCTGCGTCTGAAAGATCCAGTATGACCCCCACGTACTGTTTTCCGGCCGGCGCCACGGCAGGAAAGGCCACCGAGGGGACGCTCACCAGAACGGACGAGAGGGGCGTGAAGCTGGCTTCGAATTCGTGCTGCTGGATCAACGTGTCCGCGGTGGAGATGCTGGCGTTGTCGGACAGGTACACCTTCGCCGTCACAGTGCCGCTCCAGTATTGATTCGAGTTGTTGCTGACCAGATAGGACATCTTGCGCACGGCGCCGCCCTGCTGATTCACTTTCACGAATGAGGGGACGAGATCAAGCGCAGGCGAGGCCGTTCTGACAAAATTTTGGATATCATTAAACTTTCCACTGGTGATAATCGGCGCCCCGGTTCTATTGGCAGAAACATTTTTATTGGAAGTGATTGCATAAACATGTCGACCAGCTGAACTGGACCGGTAGTACGAGCTGCCGCTCTGGCCGCCCCAGGCTCTCGGGTTGTGCCATACCTGCAGCATCAATGCGTACCACCCATCAAACTTTCCGTATCGGTGGTACATATACTCCCCGTTGTACGGACTCTCAGCCGGGTAACTCTGGTTGTTGAAACTGGTACTGCTGACGTAGAAACCGGGGCTGGACGTCCAACCATAACCATGCCAGCCGGTGGCACTTCCGATGTTGCGGTCCAGCTTGATGACACCGATGTCGTGGTTGAAGGAACCGCTGTTCGCCCATCCGGTCCAGGTGAGCAACCGAATGCCATTGGCACCGCCGTAAGGCCGGTCCCCAGACCCCTTGTAGCCCGGAACGATCACCACGTTTCTCGACCACCCAGCGCCGCCGGGTCCGTCATGCACGCAGTGCCCTGCGGTGATGGCAAAATTGGGTTTGATCAGGGTTGCCGAGCATACATAATTGCTTCCACCCTGACTGAAATACATTTTCGCGCTGACTCGGTACGGATGGACCTGGGGGTTTGTAATCCGTGTCAAGGCATAGAAGCTTGTCGGAGCCACGCCTTCGTTTTCCAGGTTTGCAGGTATCCCGAAGCTGGCCTCCGACTCCGTCAGTCCCAAGGCCGCGCTCGTCTGCTCGGCTGCATCTAAGACGTTTTCCTCACCGGTTTCAGCGTTGAATGTCACCACCTTGTTGATCAGCGGCACCTCCAGGGCTGCCTGCGCGCTCTCCGTCATCTCCGGCATCGGTTTGGGCAGATAGCTGTCCAGGTTTTCCGGAAGCGTATTCATTCCCCGGGCCTTTCCCTCTACGGCCGTGGCCGACCCCAGGACCACCGTTTCGTCCACGACGGTGGCCTGAACCGGCACGACCTGCACGCCAAACGCGTTGCCGGGAAAAAACCCCGCCGCAAGGAACAGCGACACTGCGCAATAAGTTAGGGTCTTGAAGTGATTGGTTCCAGCCATTTCGACCTCCTCCCCGATTCTCGGGCTTTGTGGTTGGCGAATGGAAATCCCTGTCTCTTGAACAATCCCTACTGGTCCGATTTCTTGGTTTCCGGTTCCTTGGATGCATCGGCGGGTATTACAGGCGAAGATACCGGCTTTTCAGCATCCGGCCCCTCTTTGACATTAGATTCCTTGTACTCGGGCATGGGCTTCGGCTTGTAATCCTTAGGGTTGATCGGGAGTTTCTCCTGATCGGCCTTGTCGATCATCTTCCCGGTGCCGGTGCTGCCCTCTTCGCTCTGGCCTCCGCCGGATGCAGACGGATTCTGAACCTCGCTCGGTTTGCATCCCGCACCCAACCCCAGAACGAGAGCGATCAGACAGGCCCCGAGTATTTTGGACCAATCGAAAACATTGAAGAAAGGAAAGGAAAATCGCTCCACGATATTAACCTCCTCTGACACTCCTGATTTTTGTTCGTTTCGGTGCTTCAACCTTCAAGTCGGGCTAAAATCGAAGCCGGGTCCTGATTGCCTTACCTGGCTTGCCCTTTTAATAATCAAATGAGCCGAGACGATTTGAAAATGCGTCGGACCTATTGTTTGTCAAGTATCTCAATTCAATTTGAACATTGCTTGAAGCCGGATGAAGCGCTTGCCGGGGAAAAAAAACGATAAGCGCTTTTGAAGATGATTGAACCACTTGCTTGAATTCCTTGCAGGAAATTCGTTTTAGATATTCGGGAACTGCAATTGGAAAGAAGCAAACTGCCTTTATAGGAGACGCTCCGCCCCTTAGCGGTTTAATAAAGCATGAAGCTTACTGAAAGTCAAGATTTATTATATCAGATCCGGAAAAAGCATTTACTCTCGGACTGGATTCCTCTAGTGGGCTTTTTCCGCAATCTGTCGGCAAACCCGGGGGTGCGCCTTGTCACTGGAAGCGAGGCGGTTTCCTCCAAAAAGCAGAAATCCTCGCAAAATGCGGTCTCGCTGGCCTGGCCAATGGCTGAAATCACCTGGTCGGTTTGACCTCTTTTTTATTCTCTTCGAAAAAAGGGCAGAAATTTCCCTGAGAGTCGAACACGGACAGGCACCGGACCAGTTCGACTCCTGAAACCGTTCCCTCTTTTTCAAGGATCTTCTCCGGACTCCAGGAATAGAGCATCTCGATCCCTTCCTCCAGGGCCATTTCGATCTCCCAGGGATTGGGCAATAGCCCGCCATTACCGACGGAAAGAGTGTGGGGGAGGCATTAAAAGCGCTAGCCTGGCGTGAGGCTTCATCTTGCGCCAGCCTTCCCGGATGAACCGCCTCTCCCGCTCGATGCCCCAATCGCGCATGGCCTTGATATAGGCCCGGACATCGGATTTGGCCAGGCTTTGAAACTGGTCACGCTCCCGGTTCCGGGTCTGGGCGTCGTCGGGGGTGATCCCCACCCAGGTGGCAAAACCCTCGTCGAAGACCCATTCGGCACAGACGGCATCCGGGGAACTCCCCATGACGGGCGCCCTTTCCCGGACGCATTCCATGTCGAGCTCCAGCACCCACCCGTTGTCCCAGACCCGGCTTTGCGAGGCAATGTCGGTTTCAGGGCTGCACTCCGGGCAGAAGACCCGGGCGACGGCCGTCTCTTCCAGGACGTTTTTGCCGAAAAAAATCTCGGCCGTGTTTTTTCCGCAGACGCATGTCTTGCGATAGCTCTGGCACATGAGACCTCCTCTTGCAGCGAAAAATCCTTTTTGGCCCAAGATTATGCCGGAAAAGACCGGATGTCCTTGATGCAAGTCAAATTTTACGGATACGGGGAAACTTCATGGCCAGATTTTTTTAAAAGGTTCAAAAGCCCCTTTTCCCCGGGCAGGTGCAGGGCGCCCACGGCGGCAAACGCGTTTCCTTTAGCAATGTAGGGCTTGAGCCTCTCCGCCATCTTCAGATTCCGGGCCTCGTTGAGACTTGCCATGAAGCGGTCTGCCAGTTCCCGGTCTTGGGCCCGGACGAAGCGCTTTGAAAGGGAGACAAGACCCTCAAGATCTCCGGCCAGATAGGTCTCGATCATGGCACCCTGCAGTCGGGGAATGAGATCCATCTGATCCAGGGTCTGCCGGAGGATCTCCACCTGGTCTCTCAGGGAAAGAGACTCCAGAGCCCCGACCTGCTCTTCCACGCTTTCCAGCCCGAAGACCTTCTTCCCCGATTGGACCGCCCGTCGGTAAAGCACCAGGTCCAGGAAATCCCCGGTCTTGGGCCTGGGGACCGTGAGGAGGGACATCACCGCCCACGGTTTCATGCGTCTAAGGGCGATTTCGGGAACCCCGTAGACGTTCATGGCCCTGGCCGCCCTGTTGAAAAGCGTCTCCCCGAGGACGTCCTTCAGGTCTGTGCCGTCCATGTAGAGCATGGACAGGGCCGCTTTAACCACGGCGGACTCGTCCAGGATAAGTTCCAGCACGAGAAAACGGGAGGCGTCGAAAGCCTTCTCGACGGCAGGCGGGAGTTTGACCACCCGCTCGTCCTCCACGTGAATCGTCCCCAAAAGGAAGCTCGGCGAAACCCCCGGCTTTTCCACCTTCCAGAACACGCCGGCGGCTTCCGGAAGGACCGTGATAGCATCCGTGCGCCTGGACGCAGGCTCGGAAGGCGTTTCCCCGGGGCCAGCCGGTTCGCCCAGGGGTTTTGCCTGGGAATGGGGCGGCGGCGCGTCGGAGAAGTGTCGGATGCCGGCTTCGTCCCGCCACTGGTAGAGCGGCCCGGCCCGGGTGTCCGGAGCCAGCCACCCGAATGCCGCGGCGATGAAAACCGGCGCCAGGAACCGGAGAAAGGACCTGTGTTTTTTAACGAAAACGGGGAACCCGCGCATTCCGGGTCCTTTCAGTGGAGATTGCCCGCTGCAAGCAGCGGGGGGAGCTTCAATCGGGTTGAAAGGGGGGCGGTCCGCTACGGCGCCGGCTCCGGGTTCAAGGCCTCGAGCCGGAGGCAGGCCAGGGAGAGGTCGGGCGTGAGGGTTTCGATGCGCACCACCGTCGCCGCTCCGAGGTCCAGGGTTTCGCAGGATCGATTCTCGATACGCGCGAGAAGGGCCGTTCCCACCTCAAGGGGTTTTTCCTTCTCGGTGATGAAGGCGATGCCTCCGTCGGAACGATCCACGAGCCAGCCGGTCCCGCTTTCTTTTTCGGGGATGGACCAGCAGACAAGATCCTTTCCGGGGATCCGGGGCGCCATCCTGCGTTCCGTGCGAAAATAGGGTTCGGGTTTTGGCGGGCGCAGAAAAAGGGCCTTCTCCTCGGGCAGCACGGCGTCCTCCACAAAATCGGCGTTTCCGGCCCAACGAAGGGCATTGAGGTTCCCTTCGCTTGCCAGAGCGACCACGATGCCCGTCGCCGAAGCGGCGCCAAGGGCGGTCTTGTCGGCCAAGACCCCTGCCGGCTCCCTGAACCAGCGCCGGCAGAGCTCCCGAGTGATCTGCCGGAAGGTCATCTGGTCGGCGGGCCATCCCAGCCGCTTGAGCATGTTTTTCAGGGTCTGCATTCTCTCTGGCTCCGGGAAAAGGGTCAACAGGAGATCAACCCGGGGGTTTCATATCAGCGGGTCTTCAAGGCGTCAACTCCAAAGGCTTGAAAACGGCCCCGGGAAAGGCTACATTGCCCTCCCATCACAGGGAGGTGCACTTTGAGAAAGCGGATCATCCTGGGGGCTTTTTTGGTTTTGCTGGCGGCCGTCGGTGCCCTGGTCTATTGGGGGCAGTACCGCCGTCGGTCCGCGGAACTCTATTATTCCGGCACCATTGATGCCGTCCAGTCGGACCTCGCCTTCCAGGCCAGCGGACGCGTATCTCAAGTCTGGGCGGACGAGGGACAATCCGTCCGGGCACTCCAGAAGCTGGTTTCCCTTCAGCCGGATGATTTTCTCGCCCGGAGGGACCAGGCAAGTGCCGACGTGAACCGGGCGCGGGCGGACCTGGAGCGCCTGGAGACGCTGCTCGCCGTGAACCGGAAGGTCCTGCCCGCCGAGGTGGAAAGGGCCGAGGCAGCCGTCGCCGCCCTCGAGGCGAAGCTCAGGGAGCTTGCAGCCGGATATCGGCACCAGGAGGTGGAAAAGGCGAAACTTTCCGTCGAGTCCGCTTCGGCCGCCCTGGAGGTGGCCCGAAAGGAAAAGGAGCGCTTCGACGCCCTGTTTTCAAAAAAGGCTGTTTCCGAATCTTCAAGGGATGCGGCGGGTCTGCGGTTCGAAACGGCCCTCAAGGAACATCAGCGTACCCTGGAATCCCTGAAACTGGCCCAGGAGGGATTCAGGGCCGAGGAGATCGAAGCCGCCAAATTTCGGTTGGCCGAGGGTCAGGCCACCCTGAAACTGGCCCGGAGCAACCTGGCCAGGATCGGCGCCCTGGAAAAAGAGGTGAAAGCGGCGGGAGCCCAGGCGGAGGCGGCCCGGACCGCGTTGAGGCTTTCCGAAATCCAGCTGGGGTACACGGAGCTTTTGGCGCCTTTCGACGGCATCGTCTTTAGCCGGAACGTCGAGCCGGGGGAGGTGGTGACGCCGGGCCAGGAAGTCTTTTCCGTGGCCGATCTTGCCAGGGTGGACCTGAAGATCTTCGTGGGGGAGACCGAAATCGGGAAGATCCGCCCGGGGCAGAAGGCCCAGGTGAAGGTGGATACGTTCCCGGACCGCACCTACAACGGGACCGTAACCTACATTTCCCCCCAGGCCGAGTTCACGCCCAAGGTCATCCAGACCCACAAGGAGCGGGTGAAGCTGGTCTTCCTGGTGAAGCTCTCCATTCCCAACCCCGATTTCGAACTCAAGCCCGGAATGCCGGCCGATGTCTGGTTCCGGTGACCGCTTCGGGAAAAAACCGCCGCAGGACCGGGACATGATCGTCGCCGAGCGCGTCTGCATGGCCTACGGCCGCGTGACCGCCGTCTCCGACGCCACCTTCACGATTCCCGAAAACGCAGTGGTGGGGCTGATCGGCTCGGACGGCGCGGGAAAGACCACCCTGCTGCGCATCGCCGCCACCCTGATTTCCCCCACGTCGGGAAGCGTCTTTGTGTCCGGCCTGGATGTGGTGCGAAACCGCCCCGAGGTCAAGGCACTCATTGGATACATGCCCCAGCGCTTCGGCCTCTACCCGGACCTCACGGTAAACGAAAACCTCGATTTCTTTCTGGACATCTACGGAATCATCGGCGCGGAACGAAGCCGGCGTCGGGAAAAATATCTGGGGTTTTCCAACCTGACCCCTTTCATCCACCGCAAGGCCGGGGATCTTTCCGGCGGCATGAAGCAGAAACTGGGGCTGGCCTGCGTTCTGATCCACGAACCCAAAGTCCTGATTCTGGACGAGCCCACCAACGGGGTGGACCCGGTTTCCCGGCAGGAATTCTGGGAGATACTGGCCGAGATGAAATCCCAGGGCATGACCCTTCTGGTTTCGACGGCCTACCTGGATGAAGGTGAGAAATGCGATCGGCTCCTGATCCTGCACAAGTCCCGCATCATCGCGGATGGCGGCCCTGACCGGATCCGGGCGGGGTTTTCCAGCCTCGAAGAAGCGATGATCGGCAAAATCCAGGCCGTGGATGCCGGCATTGTCGAGGAGCGCTTTGAACTCTGAAGCCGTGGCGGTGAAGGACCTGGTCAAACGCTTCGGCGCGTTCACCGCCGTGGACCACATCGGCTTTTCCGTGCCGTCCGGGGAGATCTTCGGCTTCCTGGGCCCCAACGGCGCGGGGAAATCCACCACCATCCGCATGCTGTGCGGCATCCTCACCCCCACGGCCGGAAGCGGCCATGTCCTGGGATTCGACATCTTCACCCAGCCCGAGAACATCAAGCGCTCCATCGGGTACATGTCCCAGAAGTTCTCCCTGTACCTTGACCTGACCCCCAGGGAAAACATCCGGTTTTACCTGGGCATTTATGAGGTGCCGCCTGCTTCCTGGAAGGCGCGCATGGATTGGGTCTTCAAGGCGACCCGGCTGGAATCGGTGAGTGACCGGCCCACCCGGGAACTTCCGCCCGGCTGGCGGCAGCGCCTGGCGCTGGGATGTGCGCTCCTGCACCGGCCGCGGCTTCTCTTTCTCGATGAACCGACCTCCGGGGTCGATCCCATCACCCGGCGGCATTTCTGGAGTTTCATCCGGCGATTGACCGCCGAGGGCGTCAGCGTCTTCGTCACCACGCACTACATGGACGAAGCCCAGAACTGCGACCGGGTCGTCATGATCGACGCGGGAAAGATCGTCGCTTTGGGACGCCCCGCAGACATCGTTCAAAAGACCCTCCCCCACCGACCCGATGCGGACCTCAACGACGCCTTCGTAGCCCTCATGCGCCGGGGGAATCCATGAACCTGCGAAAAGTCAGGGCCATCGCGCGGAAGGAGTATTATCATCTGATCCGGGACTTCAGGAGCCTGTATCTGGCGTTTTTCATCCCGCTTCTGCTCATTCTTCTTTTCGGATACGCCTTAAGTCTGGACGTGGACCACATTCGGACGGCCGTGGTGGACCACGACCGCACCCCCGAGAGCCGGGATTTCATCGAAAGCATGAACGCCTCGATCTATTTCGACGTGATTGGGTATCCGGCATCGACGGCCGAGCTGACGGGCTGGCTCGACGGCAACCGGGCGGCGGTGGGGATCGTCATTCCGCCGGGCTGGACCGCCCGCCTCAAAGCCGAAAAAGACGCCCCGCTCCAGGCCATCATCGACGGAAGCGACCCCAACCATGCCGCCAACACGCGCGCCTACCTCACGGCCCTGGTGGGGGAGCGGAACCGGGACCGGCTGCTGACCTTCCTCAACCGCCAGGGACGCGAGCCCGTCAAGGTTCCCGTGGAAGCCCGGATCCGGGTCTGGTTCAACGAAGCTCTGGAAAGCAGCAACTTCATCGTGCCCGGGATCATCGCCATCATCATCATGATCGTGGGGGCGCTTTTGACTTCACTGGTGATTGCAAGGGAATACGAAAACGGGACCATGGAGACCATCCGCTCGCTTCCCGTCGGAGCGGCTGAGTTTTTTTTCGGGAAGGCCGCCTGCTACTGGTTCATCACCCTGGTGGACGTGCTCGTGGCCATCCTGATGGGACAGGTCCTGTTCGGCGTGGTGATGAAGTCGAGCTTCTGGCTCATGATCCTGGCTTCCATGATCTACATCTCCGTGGCCCTCAGCCTGGGGCTCTGGATCTCCGTCAAGACCAAGTCCCAGCTCATGGCCAATCAGCTGGCCATCCTCCTGACCTACCTCCCTTCGCTTCTCCTGTCGGATTTCGTCTTCCCCCAGCAGAACATGCCAGACGTCCTGAAGCTCGTCACCCGAATCGTCCCGGCGACCTACTTCATCGACATCCTCAACGGGCTTTACCTGCGTCACCTGTCTTTTTCCCAGCTCTGGCCAAGCTATGCGGTTCTGACTGCCATGGCGGCAGTCCTTTCTCTCCTCAACATCCGGGCCCTGAAGCGGGAGGGGTTGTGAGATGAGCTGGCTTCGCATCCGAGAGCTGGTGCGCAAGGAATTCATCCAGGTCTTCAGGGACCGGAAAAACCGGCCCCTCCTGGTCCTTTCCCCCCTGATCCAGATCGTGCTTTTCGGATACGTGGTCACCACCGATGTCAGGGACATCCGGCTGGGGGTGGTGGATCATTCCAAAACCCCGGAGAGCCGGAGGCTCCTGGAGGCCTTCGACGCCAACCCGACCTTCAGGATCCTCTACCGCATCGAGGACCCGAAGGCGCTGGACCGGCTCATCCTGAAGCGACAAGTGGATGTGGGGGTCTGGATCCCCCCCGATTTCCAGGCCACGCTGCGCAAGGGGAAAACCGCGGCGGTCCAGGTCATCGCGGACGGGAGCATGAGCAATATGGCGGCCGTCCGGATCGCCTACACGTCCAGCGTGGTGGAGACCTTCGGAACCCGCCTTTTATACGAACGGTTTCGCCGCAAGATCGATTTCGGGGAGATCGACCTTCGGGTGCGCACCTGGTACAACCCCAACCTGGACAGCCAGTATTACTATGTCCCGGGGATCGTGGCGTTTCTGGTGATGCTGCTTTCCCTCCTGCTGACCTCCATGGCCATCGTCCGGGAAAAGGAAGCCGGCACCATGGAGCAGCTCATCGTCACGCCCCTCAAGCCTGTGGAAATGATCCTGGGCAAGACCATTCCCTTCATCCTCATCGCTCAGGGGCAGATGATCATGGTGATCGCCTTTGCCCTCCTGTGGTTCAAAATCCCCATGTCCGGGAGCGCGCCGCTGCTGCTGGGGGCCACCGGCCTTTTCCTGCTGAGTACGCTGGGCATCGGTCTTTTCATCTCCACGGTCTCCAGGACCCAGCAGCAGGCCATGATGACCAACTTCTTTTTCATCGTACCCTTTTTCATGCTCAGCGGCTTCGTGTTCCCCATCGCCAACATGCCCCTTGTGGTGCAGTGGCTGACCCACCTGGACCCTCTGCGGCATTTTTTGGTCATCATCAGGGGGATCTTTCTCAAGGGCACGGGGATCGCCGTTCTGTGGCCGCAGTTCCTGGAACTGGCGGTTTTGGGAGGCGTGGTCTTTGCCGCGGCGGTGAACCGATTTCAAAAGCGCCTGGATTGATCCGGGCCCGTCCGCCGCTGGGAGGGCACGGGCCCGGAGGTTTGAAGGGCGGAAGGGAAACGGCTTAGAAGCGCCAGGTCAGGCCGAAGCTGATGGAATCTTCTTCCAGGGTCGATGCAATCTTGACGGCGCCTCCGGCGGAGGTTTCCTCGATGGTCTCTTCGAAGGCATGCATGTAGGACAGGTTAATGGCGATGTTCCTGCCCAGCTCGTAGCCGATGCCCAAAGTCAAATGCTTTTCCACGACGGCGGGAAACCCGACAATCCGAAGGAACTCATAGTTGACGTTGGGCACGCTCTTTCCCTGTACGTCCGTCTTGCCTTGGGGGTTGAAACCGTTGTGCTCCTTGACCGGGTTTTTTCCGTAATTGAATCCGGCCCTCAGGCTCAGCTTGTTGATCTTGTACTGGGCGCCGATGGCATAGACCCACTGGTCCTCCCAATCGAAGTCTTTGTAGCCGTCGGCGCTTCCCCAGTTGTACCAGCGGGTGTTGAACTCCACCAGGAAGTTTTCGAAAGGCGTGGCGGCCACGCCGAACCCAAGGTTCTGGGGGCCTTCCAGTTCCAGGGTGTCGAGGGTGCCGTCGCCGTCGAAATCGGCCACCTTGTCGTGGGAGACCTTTTGGGGCGTGGTGTAGGAAACGCCGAGGTTGAACATTCCGACACGATACAAGGCGCCGACCTGGAGGCCGAGGGCGTAATCATGGGCGCTGCCCTTGCCCAGGTCCAGGTTGCCGTAATCGATATGGACCGATGCGCCCACGGAAAGATCCGGAGTGACCAGGTACGCGATGTTGGGGGCGAACTTCATCACTTCCAGCTTGGTGTAGAGGTTTCCGAAGGCTTCCGGGGACTGCTCCTTGTAATCGACGCCCATTCCGGTGAATCCATACGCGCCGATTCCGAACCGCCATCGCTCGGTGATCGGGGAGGTGATCCCGATGGCCGGCACCAGGAAGTAGTTCATCTCGCTTTCCTCCGTGACGACGCCTCCGCCCATTCCGGTGGTGTCCAGGGTTCCGGTCACCGTGGGATTGAAATAGGTTCCGGCGAAGGTCGCCTCGGAACCGGGGCAGTAGGCGCCGAAGCACATGGACGCCGGGTTGGCAAAGATGGCACTGATGGAATCCTGGGGCGCCGCGATTCCCACCCCGCCCATGGAGCGCGAAATGGGGCCTATCCCGATCAGGTTGCTGCCGTTGGTGGCCAGGGCCGCTGGGGCTATGGCCAGGCAAAAAAGAAAGACCGGAACTAGAAAGCTTGCTTTTTTCATAAGACCTCCTTGTTTTTAAAAGCGGCGGAGGCCGCTTGAGTTTAATATCCCCTCAAAGCACGACGGAGTGGGATTTTCTTAAAAGGTGTTTACTTCACCAGCGCATCGGCCACCAGGGAGGATAGAAACTGGACCTCCATGCCCATCTGGTAGTGGTCGTTGAGATTGCTGAGCTGGGTATGGCAGTTCTCGCAGGCCGTAGCCAAAATCTTCGCTCCGGTCTGCTTGACCTGGTCGGCCTTGACCCGGGCCGATTTCATCCGGAAATCCAGGGTGTCCTCCCCAAGGGCCACCAGTCCGCCCCCCCCTCCGCAACACCAGTTGTAATGGGGCTCTGGCGACATTTCCGCGAAAGCGTCCGTGAGGTGGGACAGGATGTATCGGGGAGCCTCGATGACGCCGCCGTTGCGGGCGATCTGGCAGGGATCGTGGTAGGTGATCCGATCCTTGAACTTGTTCTTATCCAATCGGATCCGGCCTTCCCGCAGGTAGCGGGCATGCACGTCGGTGATGGAGCTGACCTTGAAAGGCTGCTGACCGGAGAGCTGGGCCATGACGCGATACGCCGTGCCGCATTCGCAGATGCACACCTCTTTGACCTTCAGGCGTTTGGCCTCGTTGATGATGCGGTCCATGATGATTTTGGTCTTGCTCGGGTCGCCCACGAAGGCCCCGAAATTGACGGCCTCGAAGAAACTCAGGCTCCAGTTTTCCCCGGCCGCGTTGAAGATGGCGGCCGCCGGGATGATGGAATGCGCCCCGGCCAGGGCGACATAGAGCAGGTCGGCCCCTTCCACTTCGGTGGGTATGGGGGTCTTTCCGGCTTCCTGCTTCCACTTTTGGATCACCTCGGACTCCAGCTGCCTGATGCCTTCCAGGAAACCCTCCTTGAAGGTATCGATGGATTCTCCCTTGGAGATGGAGACGTCGGCCAAAAGGGTCAACATCTCCGGTTCGACGTTGGCCCCCACCAGCAGCAGCTTGGCGATGGACATGATCTGCTGGGTGTCGATACCGAACGGGCAATAGACCATGCATCGCCGGCACCCGGTGCAGGAGTACGCGGCTTCCTTGAGTTCTTCCAGCGCGGATTCGTCCAGGGCCTTGCCCTCCCCGGCTTTCGGCCAGATTTTACCCTGCCACCTGAAATAGTTCTTGTAAATCCGGCGCACCACTTCGGCCCGGTAGGCCGGGGTGTATCTGGGCTGGGGCATGGAAGCATAGGCATGGCAGGCCTCGGTGCAGATCCCGCAGCGTGCACAAGTTTCCAGGTAAAGTTCCATGGGCTTGGAAAGCTTCCCTTTGAAGAGGGCGATCAGTTCTTCACGCTTGGCTTTTTCCATGGCTATCCCCTCCTCAGTTTATTCAACGGTATGGCGAAGATGGAATGCATCAGCGGGCTGAAGGGAAAAAACATCAAAAAGAGGTTCGCGAAAAAGACATGCAGCACCAGCATGAACGAATGCCCCGATACGGACACGTCGATAATGTCGGGCTGTAAAAACAGGAGGCTCGAAAGATAGGCCCGGTAGGCATCTACCGACATCTCCTCATAGTAGTACCACCGCCGGGCCCAATCCATCTGGCTGCCGAAGATCACGGTCAGAAAAAGCAGGATCAGGAGGAAATAATCTTCCGGCACGCTGAGATCCTTGGTGGGGGAAACGAATCGCCGGAAGAGGAAAAAGAGCAGGGCGACGGACATGAGAAGCCCTAAAAAACCCTGGCCCAGAAAAATGTCGTGCTCGATGACCTGAATCCACGGCATTTCGGTGATCAGCTCCAGGTGTCCGAGGATGACCAGGAGAAAACAAAGGTGGAAGGTCATCAGAAAAACCCACAGCAGCGGTTTGTGCCGCCGCACCGTGGGCAGCAGGAAGGTGTCCGCCAGGGTCCAAAACCATGCCGGCTTTTTTTCCGGGTAGATCTTAAGCGGCGGGATGAATTTCGGCTTTTGGAGCACCCGGATGATCTGATACACGGTGCCGATGAAAAAGACAGCGAATGCTGTATACACCATGGGTACGAGAATGAGGTAATAAGCGGTATCCATACAATTCCCCTTTTTTCAACGGGTGGAGGCGACCCGCCGGCGCCGTATCGGGCAAAAAAGCTCCGGCGGGCCTTGAATGGTCCGAGGGTGCCTCAGCTCACCCTTTTGATGAAAAAGTGAATCTCTTTGCCGTCCTGTTGCGTCTTTAGGATTTCGTTTCCGCTGGTCTTGGCCCAGGCCGGAAAATCCGTCAGCGACCCGGGGTCCGTGGAAATGGCTTCGATCACCTGGCCCACCGCCACCTCCTTGATCCCCTTGCTCACCTTCACCACGGGCATGGGGCAGGGAAGCCCCTTGAGATCCATCACCTTGTCGGCTTTAATGGCTTCGCTCATGTCAATCCTCCTTGTTTGATGGTTGTTGAATCACAGAAACAGCTGAATCCGGCTGTCCATGGCTTCTTCCAAAAACTTGGCCACGCCGCAGTAGGTGAGATCCGGGTAGGTGATCATCTCCTCGCGCTTGAAGCCCATCAGGTCCATGGACATTTCGCAGACATAGATCTTGACGCCGAGTTCGCCCGCCATCTCGATCATCTGTTCCAGGGACGCCACGTTTTTCTTCTTCATCAGGGATTTCATCATGGCGGTTCCCATACCGGCCATGTTCATCTTGGACAGCTTGACCTGGTCCACCCCCTTGGGAAGCATGGTGCCGAACATCGTGCTCATGAGGTCCTTGCCGCCCACGGATTTGTTCTTGTCCCGGAGCAGGGGAGTCCCCCAGAAGGTGAAGAACATCACGGCGTCCATTCCCATGGCCACCGAGCCCGTGGCGATGATGAATGAGGCCAGCGCTTTGTCCAGATCGCCGCTGAAGACGATCATGGCGATCTTATTCGACGGCACTCTCTTTTCGATGCCGTCCAATCGGGTTTTCATTTCCTGGAGCTGTTTTTCCAAGGCTTCCATCTGAATCCTCCTTTTTGAGAGTTCGTCCTGCCTTCGTTTCTGTTTCAACAGGTGCGCGATCCTGTTCGGGGCCGCACCGGCAGCCGGCGTCCGGACTCGCACTTAAACCATGAGATCCTTGGCGGTTTCCATGCAGACCGTCAGAAGGTCCAGGTTTTTCAGCAGTGTCTTCCGCTCATGCGGAACCATTTGAGTCAGCACTTCCATGTGGATTTCGTCGATAAACCGGTTGATCTCGTCGGATTTTCTCTGTCCCCGCGGGGTGAGCGTAGAAGCATGATGCGGGAATCCCCGGGATCCTGGATTTTATGGATCAGCTTTTTTCTCACCAGACCCTGAACGATTTTCGTGACCCGGCTTTTCACCACCTTGAGCCGCTGGGCGATGCCCTTGGCGGTCAGGTACCGTTCCTCGCCGAAGAGCAAGAGGCAGCGCAGTTCTGCCTCAGGCAACCCGAAACGCTCGCTCTGGTACTGCATCCGTTCCTGGCAGCACTGGAAAAGCTTTAAAATAGCTCCTTTGAACTGCTCGAGCTGACGGCTGTGTATAAAAAGGTCGCTGGATTCGGCTTCTAAGTTCATGATATGAACTATTTTAAAGCTCAAAACAGGATTGTCAAGCTTTTTTTGTTACAAATCGGCGGCAGGGATTCAGAAAGAATTTGAAAAGAGGTCGCAAAAGGAGGATGTGAAGCGCTTTGGACGTTGTCTTTTAAGCTAATTTTCGAATAAATTCATTATATTCAACCATTTTTCCGAATGCCTTGACCGCGCGTTCGGGGGTGGGGAAGAAGATGCCGGCAAAGGCGGATCCGGGGATGGAAAACACCGTCTTGTCGATCCGGTCGGAGATGAGGCTGACCCCGAACACGGGTTTTTGGTAGCGTTCCATCAATTTCACGATATGAACGATATAATCGCGTTCAAAATCATGGAAGTACCGGGTCATGGCCGCCACGGTGGAAGGAGAGTAGGTGGGGTCGGCTTTCAGGACGGATTCCCCCAGCCGGTCGATGAGGACCCTGCGGCCGAAGATGCCCAGGTTGATGACGCCGTCGCACCCGTCCCAGGCCATCAGCAGCTCCATGATCCTTAGCGGAATGCCGATGTCCCTTTCCCCCACCAGGTCCACCGGATTGGTACGGCTCCAGTAATCCGGAAGCAGCCGGTCGATTTCGGCTTTGAGGTTGTCTGAAAGATCCGGAACGCGAAGGCCGCATTCCGAACAAAGATCCACAGTCACCACCCCCCAGCCGCCGCCCAGGGTCATGACGGCGGCGCGGTTTCCTTTGGGAAGCGGCAGGGAGGAAAAGGCCGCGGAGAGGTCCAGGAGGTCCATGGGGTGCCGGACCTGCACGATCCCCGCCTGTCGACAGGCCGCATCGAAGATCCGGTGGTCGTGGGCCAGCGCACCGGTGTGGGTGGCGGCCGCCCGTGTGCCGGCGGCGCTTCTGCCTCCTTTTAAGAGAACGATGGGTTTCTTTTTCCCGACCCTAAGGGAGGCTTCCAGGAACCGGCGTCCGTTCTTGACGCTTTCGATGTAAAGCATGACGGTTTTGGAGAGCGCGTCCGTCTCGAAGGCATCCAGGAAATCCTCCACGGTGACCATGGCCTCGTTTCCCGACCCGCAGAAACCGCGGATGCCGATGCCCTGCTGTTCCGCGAAGGCCAGAAGCTGGGTTCCCATATTCCCGGACTGGGAAATCGCCGCGGTGGCCCCGGGGATGGGACGGACGTGACTCCCGGTGCAGTAAAGGCGGATATGAGGGTTGCAGATCCCCATGGTGTTCGGTCCGATGAGGACAATGCCTGCTTCCCTGGCTTTTTGGATCAGCAACGTTTCCAGCGATTTTCCCTCCGGGCCGGTTTCCGAGAATCCGGAGGTGATCAGCAGCATGTTCTTGATCTTTTTCTCGGCGAGCTGGGGGATGAGGGGGATGACGTGCCGGGCCGGAACCGTCACGACGGCAAGGTCGACGTCGGCGGGGATTTCCTTGACGGTGCGGTGGACCGTCCGTCCGGCGATGGATTCGCCTTTGGTGTTGACCAGGTAAATTTCTCCTGAAAAGCCGCCGCTGACGGTAAGGGAAAACAGCAGGTGGCCCCATTTACCGATTTGGGAGGAGACGCCGACGAAGGCGATGGACCGGGGATGGAAGAATTTCCCCAGTGAAACCGGATCCATGGCCGGGAGTGTTTTTTCCTCTCCCGCAGCCAAGCGCTTGACGACAAGGGCATCGACGGCACAAAGGGCGCCCTGGGCGTCTGCAATCAGCGGGTTGATGTCGATTTCGGAAATGCCCGGATCACCGGCGCCGATTTTCGACAACGTGGTGAGGATTTCCACAAGAAGGTCCTCCCGGATTTCTTTTTCACCCCGGAAAGGCCCTAAAATTGCCTGGGAGCGGATTTCCCGAATCATCTGCCGGGCGTCATCCGCGGCGAAGGGGGCGATCCTGAAAGTCACGTCCGCATACGCCTCTGCAAAGACACCCCCGACGCCGAACATGACCACCGGCCCGAAATGCGGGTCCCGGAACAGCCCCGCCGTCAATTCCCTTTTCCCAAAGAGCTGGGGCTGCACCAGAAACCCTTCGAGATCTTTTCCTGCCTGCTTGGAAATCTGCTTCAAGGCCTCTTTGACGCTATCCGGGTTTTGAAGGTGCAGATGAACCAGCCCGCGGTCGCTTTTATGGGTCAGGGTTTTTCCCAGGCCCTTGATCGCCACGGGATAGCCTAGATCTTTGGCGGCGGCGAGGGCTTCGGCTTCGTTGGCTGCGGCGGTTTCCCGGATCACCGGGATGCCGAAGGTTTTCAAAAACGCCTTGGACTCGAACTCGTTATACACCACAGCAGCGTCGTTTGGTCTAGGGGGCATAGGGGTTTTTGTCCTCCGGTCAGGCGGGGGTTTTTTCTGGGGTATCTTCCAGGCGGAGCAGGGTCCTTCCTTTCACTTTGCCTTCCAGGATACCATCGATATAAGCGTCGAGGGCGTCCAAAGAAATTTCCTTGGAAATCAGCGCCAAAGCGTCCGGCTTCCAGGGGCCTGCCAGGTTTTCCCAGACCGCTTTCCTGAAAGCCATGGGACTGTTGGCCGAGTCCACGCCGTATAGCGTGAGTCCTCTTAGAATAAAAGGGTAAACCGTGAGAGAAAGCGAGGCGGAAGCTACATTTCCGCAGCAGGTGACGGCGCCCCGGTACGCCGTGGTCTTGAGGGCGGCGGCCAGGTACTCCCCGCCCACGGTGTCCACCACGGCGGCCCAGCGTTCCTTCAAGAGTGCCTTTTGGGGCGTATCCTGGATTTCGGCGCGGGGCACCACTTCAGATGCGCCGATCGCTTTTAAAAATTCCGCCTCTCCGGTTTTTCCGGTTGCGGCGGCCACTGTGTAGCCGATTTTGGAAAGGATGGAAACGGCCAGGCTGCCGACCCCGCCGGACGCGCCGGTCACCAGGATCTTTCCCTGGCCGGGCGAGATGCCGTGGGAGACGATCTTGCTCACGGACAGGCCGGCCGTAAACCCGGCGGTACCCAGGATCATGCTCTCTTTCAAGGACAGGCCCTCGGGGAGTCGAACCACCCAGCCTGCCGGCACACGGATGAATTGCCCGAATCCTCCAGGCGTGTTCATGCCGAGGTCATAACCGGTGACGAGCACCGGGTCCCCCGGGGAAAAATCGACGCCGCGACCCTCTACCACGACACCGGCGGCGTCGATTCCCGGCGTATGGGGATAGGCGCGGGTGACCCCTTTGTTTCCGGTTGCGGAAAGGGCGTCCTTATAGTTAAGGGAGGAATACCGGACCCCAATCAGCACCTCCCCTGGAGGAAGATCCTGAATGGTTCTTTCCATCATCCGGCGTGAGAAGGTTCCCGGCGGGTTTTCCGTCACCACCAGGGCCCTGAAGGGTTGCGCCATGGCCGCCTCCTTTCGCGATTTGGGTTTTCGGGACATCCTCCTGACCGGGACTTCGTAGCATGCCGGAGGCCTTCCTGTCCATTCCAACAAAGGCCTTCCCGTCTTGACACCCTTTTTACCTTTTCCTATGATGTCCCATTCTTTGACCCCTTCGAAGCTTTCGGAAGGAGGGCCTTTCCCCGGATGGACCGACGCACTTTCCTCAAGATCGCCGCTATGGGGAGCCTTTCGTTTGCCGCGGGATGTTCTCCCCAGCCTGAAAAAACCCTTTACGCGCCGGTTCGCGCGCCAGAAGACGGGGTCACCGGGCGGGAACTCTGGTATGCCTCCACCTGCCGGGAGTGCCCCGCCGGCTGCGGCATCCTGGCCAGGAACCGGGAGGGACGGGCGGTCAAGCTTGAAGGGAATCCCCTGCATCCCGTCAATCTGGGCGGGCTCTGCATGCGGGGGCAGGCTGCTCTCCAGGGGGCATACAACCCGGATCGTCTGTCGAGCCCCCTGATCAAGGAAAACGGCCGTTTCAGGCCCATCTCCCTAAAAACCGCCCTTTCCATCCTGCAGGAGAAAGGATCGGCGGCGGCCGCGAAAGGGGAGGGCCGGGTGGCGGTCGTCTCCGAAACGGCCGGAAAGCCCCTGCTTTCCCTTTTTGAAACGCTCCTTGGTCGGTGGCGTTCCGATTCGTTGACGCTCTTCGAACCCTTGGCCTATGAATCCTTGAAACTGGCCCATGCACAGGTTTTCGGAATCGAGGGCCTTGCCTCATACCGGATGGAGCAGGCCGACCTCCTGGTTTCCTTCGGGGCGGATTTTTTGGAAACCTGGCTCTCGCCGGTGGAATACGCCCGCCGGTTCAAGCAGATGCATGGATCCGGGTCCGGGGAAAAAGGGGTGTTTCTGCACGTGGGGCCCTACGCGGGCCTGACCGCGGCCAATGCCGATCGATTCCTGATGTGCCGGTGCGGGGGGGAAGCCTTCGTGGCCTTGGGCTTGATCCGGGAAATTGCCGAAAAAAAGGCGGCCGCTCCGGCAAAGGGACCTCCGGTCGAGCCTTTGAAGCGTATTGTGGCGCCCTTCACCCGGGAAGCGGTTTTCAAGATATCCGGGATCCGGGAAACCCATTTTGACCTTCTTGTCAAACGCCTTCTGGCCGCACGCCGCCCCCTGGTTCTGGGGGCCTCGGCGGCCGGAGCCGGGGACAATTCGCCTGCAACGGATGCGGCCGTCTGCCTTCTCAACAGCCTGCTGGACCCGGATCTCGCCCGCCTCGACTTCGTACGTCGGCACACCGTGGAGAGGGCCCACCGGCACCTCGAGCTCCTCAACAGGTTCGGCGGCCTGTCCAAGGGACAGATCGACCTTCTGATCCTCAACAACGTCGATCCGGTCTTTGCGATGCCCCCCGGCAGCGGAATCCGGGAAGCGCTTCAACAGGAATCACTTTTCACGGCCTGTTTTTCTTCCTACATGACCGAAACGGCTTCCCTTTCGAACCTGATCCTTCCCATCGCCCATCCCCTGGAGACCTGGGATGTCTATGAAAGCCAATCCGGGTTGTGGTCCATCCTGCAACCCGTGACGGCCCGCCCTCCCGGAGCGTCGGGACTCGGCGATCTCCTCATGCGCCTGGCTTTTGATGGGGAACCCTTGCCGGGGGGATACCGGTCCTATCTGATTCAGGACCTGAACCGGAGAGACATTGTCCGGGAAGAAAAGCAGTGGGTGGAGTTCGTCCGGAAGGGGGGCGCATTTGAGGCGCTGGATCCCAAAGCGACTTCCTCCGCACCTCGCCCGGAGATCAGGCCCTCCTGGTCCTGGGCAGGGACCCTTTCTTCGGGAACCGATTCCACGAAGTCCGGAACCGTTTTGGCCTCGGTGCCGTCCATTCGTTTTTTCGACGGCCGCGGCGCCAACAAACCCTGGCTTAACGAAACTCCGGAACCGCTCACTCAGGTGGCCTGGCAGACACCGGTTCTCATGAACGCTCAGGCGGCCGCGAAAGCCGGCGTCCGGGAAGGAGACGTGGTCAAGATCACTTCCGCCTGGGGGGAATTGGAAGCCCCGGTCTTCGTGAGCGGATTGCTGCATGCGGATCTTCTGGTGATCGCGACGGGCCAGGGACACACCGCCTACGGCCGTTATGCAAAGGGCTCCGGTGTCAATGCGGCCGCCCTGTTCTCCCCTGACGCCCATCCTGTTTCGGGAGGACCCCTGTTCCGGGTCGCACCGGTCTCCATTGCCGCCACGGGACGTCGGATGAAATTGGCCCGAACCGACGGGAGCCGGGTCCAGGGGAACCGTAAAATCGCACTGGCCGTGCCGTTGAACGCCCTTCACGAGGCTCCGGAGAAGAGAAGCCACGGCCTGGGGATGTGGGACTTCCCTCTGACTCTTCCCCTGCCGGAGGGTTACGACCCCAAGCGCGACATGTATCCGCCCCATGGGCATGAAGGGTACCGGTGGGCCATGGCCATCGACCTGGACCGGTGCATCGGATGCGGCGCCTGCGTCGTGGCCTGCTACGCGGAGAACAACATCGGGGTGGTGGGAGAAAAGCGCCTCCTGGAAGGACGGGAGATGGCCTGGATCCGGATCGAGCGCTACCAGGATCCGGCGGATCCCAGCCGGGTCATCTTTCTGCCCATGCTCTGCCAGCACTGCGACAACGCGCCGTGCGAGGCGGTCTGCCCGGTCTACGCGCCCCACCATTCCAAGGAAGGGCTGAACAACCAGATTTACAACCGGTGCATCGGCACACGCTTCTGCTCCCAGAACTGCCCGTACAAGGTGCGGCGGTTCAACTGGTTCGATTGGGAATGGCCCGAGCCGTTGCAGCTTCAGCTGAATCCGGATGTGACGGTCAGAAGCAAGGGCGTCATGGAGAAATGTTCCTTCTGCATCCAGCGCATCAAGGCTGCGCATGGAAGGGCCAAGGACGCGGATCGAATGATCAGGGACGGGGAGGTCGTTCCAGCCTGTGCCCAGACATGCCCAACCGGCGCCTTTGTTTTCGGAAATCTCATGGACCAAACCAGCCGGATCCGGCGGTTGTTCGAGGATCCCAGGGCCTACCAGGTGATGGGATTTCTGAATACCAAGCCTGCCGTGATTTACCTGAAAAAGGTGCTCAGGGATGTCTGATACCCCAAGACGGCTTGACTTCGACGCCATCGAGCAAAGCGTCCTCGCCACCCTGGCCCCGGCCTCTCGGAGCTATTGGGCGGCGGTGAGCGTACTGGGCATCGGCGTCTTCATCGGCGCGGGCTGCTGGGCCTACCAGATCGCGGTGGGGGTGGGCGTGGCCGGGATGAACAACCCGGTGGCGTGGGGGACCTACCTCATCAATTTCGTCTTCTGGGTCGGGATCGCCCATTCCGGCACCCTCATTTCGGCCATCCTGCACCTCATGCGGGCCTCATGGCGCAACCCCATCGCCCGGGCCGCCGAAACCATGACGGTCTTTGCCGTCTGCGTGGCCGGCCTCTTCCCCTTCATCCATCTCGGCAGGGCGTGGATGGTCTATTACATGCTTCCGATCCCCAACCAGAGGAACCTGTGGCAGAATTTCCAGTCCCCCCTCATGTTCGACGTGGTGGCCATCAGCACTTACCTCACGGTGAGCGTACTCTTCTGGTACACCGGCATGCTCCCGGATCTGGCCATCGTCCGCGACCGTTCGGAAGGGGTCAGGAGAAAGATTTTTTCTTGGATTTCCCTGGGCTGGACCGGCGCCCACGAGCAGTGGCGGCATTACACCCGGGCCTATCTTTTTTTCGCGGCCCTGGCCACCCCCCTGGTGATATCGGTCCACAGCGTGGTTTCCTGGGACTTCGCCCTGGGCGTCGTCCCCGGCTGGCACACCACGATTTTCGCCCCCTATTTCGTCGCCGGTGCCATCCACAGCGGGCTGGCCATGGTGCTGACCCTCATGATTCCGCTGCGGTCCATCTTCCGCTACGAACGGATCATCACCGTAGGCGTGCTGGAAAACGTGGCCAAGACCATCCTTTTCACCGGACTCATCGTGGCGTTCGCCTACGGCACGGAATTTTTCATCGCCTGGTACAGCCAGAACCCCGTCGAGATGGAGGTTTTCCGGTACCGGCCCACGGGTGACTATGCCGTTGGCTTTTGGGTCATGGTGGTCTGCAACACGATGGTTCCCCTCCTGTTTTTCTTCAGGCCCGCCAGGCGGTCCATCCCCGTGCTTTTCGGAGCGTCCATCCTCATCAACATCGGCATGTGGTTCGAGCGGTTCGTGATCATCATCACCAGCGTGAGCCGCGACTTCATCCCCCATGCGTGGGGGCTTTATGCGCCCACCTGGGTGGAATTCGGAATCATGCTGGGGAGTTTTTCCCTGTTTTTCTTTCTTTTTCTCCTGTTCGTGAAGCACCTGCCTTCGGTATCCATGACGGAGATGAAGGAAGCGGTCAGTCAAAGGGGCGGCAATGGCGAGTGACCGGACCATCATGGGAATTTTTCCCGACGAACCGGGGGCCCTTTCCGCGCTCCGTGCCTTGAAAGAGACGCCGTGGCCGGTGAAGACGGTCTACAGCCCCATTCCCAGCCACGCCGTGGCCGGGGAACTTTCCCCAAAAGCCAGCAGGGTCGGGTATTTCACTTTGGCCGGGGGCATCATCGGTTTTTTTACAGGCTTTTCGCTGGCGGCCTTCACCGCCATGCAGTGGGAGCTGGTGGTGAGCGGCAAGCCGGTGGTGGCGCTGATCCCGTTTTTCATCGTGGGATTCGAGTTCACCATCCTGTTTGCCGTGTTCGGAAACGTGGTGGGGTTGATCCTCCAGATGCGGCTTCCCGACTATCGGGGAGCGATCCAACATGACGGGCGGTGTACCGGCTCCCATTTCGGGGTGGTGGCCGTCTGTCCTGTTTCGGATGAGCAGTCCCTTCTGGAGTTTTTCCAGGGCAAAGGCGCCCAGACCCGGATTCTGTCATGAGCCAGACCGCTTCTCAGACGCCAGGGCCGGTTTTCATCAGCAGGACCCTCGTTTCAGGTGCCGCCGTCCTCATGGGCGCCGGCCTGGTGGCCTTCATCGTCCTCGCCGCGGGAAGCCATCCGGAACGGGCGTGGCAGGCTTTTTTGACCAATTTTCTGTTCTGGTCTTCCATCGCCCAGGGGGGTCTGCTGTTTTCGGCGGTGATGCATGTCACCCATGCCCGCTGGAGCCGGTCCCTCACAGGGCTTTCGGAAGCGTTTGCGGGCTTCTTTCCGGTTTCCTTCCTGCTGTTCTTGATCCTTTTCCTGGGCCAAGCCCATGTTTTTCCCTGGCTGCACCTGGAATTGGGAGCAAAGAAGGCGTGGCTCAACCCCTGGGGGATGTTCGCCAGGGATGGTTTGGGTCTCTTGGCGCTTTACGGCCTGGGGTTCGGCTATCTCTACCACGCCCTGGCATTGAAGCAACGGGAGGCAAACGGCAGGGGGAGACGCCTTCTGAACCTGCTGCGGAGCCCGCGGCTCATGAATCCGGCACGCTTTCAAAGCCGCATGACGCTTTTTGCCGTCTTGTACATCATCGGGTATGCCGTCATCCTTTCTCTGATCGCCTTCGATCTGGTGATGGCCCTGGACCCCCACTGGTATTCCACACTCTTCGGCGCCTACCATTTTGTCAAGGCTTTTTACATGGCGCTGGGAGCCCTCATCATCCTGGCCTCCATGCTTCACCTGAGCCCGGAAATCCCCTTCGCCCTTCGCCCGTCCCAGTTCCAGGATCTGGGGAAGCTCTTTTTCGCCTTTTGCCTGGTCTGGGCCGACTTCTTCTACTGTCACCTGGTGGTGATCTGGTACGGGAACATTTCCGAGGAAACGGCCTACCTTATCGAACGGGTCCTGACCCCACCCTGGAAACCCCTGGCCTGGCTCGTTTTCATCATCGCCTTTGCGATTCCTTTCTTCGTCCTGATCAACCGGAGAATCAAGTCCAGCCCCAAGGCAATGAGCCTGCTGTGCGCTCTGGTCCTGCTGGGGCTCTGGCTGGAGCATACCCTGCTCATCGGCCCCGCGATGCATCCCCACGCCCATTCCCTTCCCCTTGGGATCTGGGACGGATTGATCTTCGCGGGCTTTTTGGGCCTGGTGACCCTGGTGACGGCATCCATGATGCACCTCTTCCCGGAATTGGCCGAGAGTCGGATATCGGAGGGCACATGACGGCGCTTTTTATCGGCTCTCTGACCCTGGCGGCCCTTCTCGTGGCCGCGATCCTGATTGCCACCGGCGGAAAGCCAAGGCTTTTGGCTGCCCCGCTTGCGGATACCCGGCGCGTGTTTGCACAAAACAGGGGCGGGCTCGCCGCCTTCGCCGCTTCGGTCTTCCTGGTGGCCGCTTTTCTGTTCCTGTTTTACCAGGCCTCTAAAGCAGGAATCGGCCCCGAACAGCCGATCCCCTTCAGTCACCGGCTGCATGCAGGCGTGAAGGCCATTGCGTGTGAATTCTGCCACCCCTATGTCCGGCGCTCCATTCATCCCGGGCTGCCAGCGGTGGAGAAATGCCTTTACTGTCATAACTACATCATCCCCCGGCACCCGTGGATCCGGAAAGAGCATGAGTATTTCAACACGAAAACCCCTATCCCCTGGAAAGAGGTCTTCTATCTTCCGGAGCATGTCCTGTTCAATCATGAGCGTCACCTCAAGAAGGAGGTCAGATGCCAGGAGTGCCACGGGGCCATCGAGACCATGGACCGCCTTCCAAAAAAGCGCCTGAAGATGGGATTTTGCATCGCCTGCCACCAGGAAAGGAAGGCCAACCTGGGATGCTGGCTGGCGTGCCATAATTGACCGGCAAAGACCGGGATTGACAAACAGAAGGAACAACGAATTTGGCCGGATCCGGAGAAAATAAACGAAACGCCACCGCCAGAGGGTTTTGTCTGACTTCGGCCTTCTGGATGGTGATCGCCGCCTTCGCGGGCCTTCTGGGCGCCACCGAACTGATCGCCCCCGACCTGACGGGGAACCTGGGGTGGCTTACCTTCGGCCGGATACGGCCGGTGCACATCAACCTGGTCCTTTTCGGCTTCGTGACTCCGGGGCTTCTGTCGGCGGCCTTTTATTATGTCCCGCGCCTGCTGAGGACCGAACTCTTCAGCGAGACGCTGGGAAAAATCTCCGTCGCCGCCTGGAACGTCGTCCTGGTGGCCATGGTGGTGTCCCTGGGGATGGGGTACACCCAGGGTCGGGAATACGCCGAACCCGTGTGGATCCTCGATGTGCTCGTGGTCGGGGCGCTTTGCCTTATTTTTTTCAACCTTGCAGGCACCGTGAAAAACCGCGAGGAGCCCCTGCTGTATGTATCCGTGTGGTATGTCCTGGCCGCCGTGATTCTGACGGCGCTCACGTATTCCCTGGGAAACGTCCTCTGGCGCCCGGATTCCGGGGCGTTGACCGGCATTCCGGATGCGATTTTGCTGTGGTTTTACGGTCACAACGTCTTCGGGTTGCTGCTCACGCCCCTTTCCGCCGGCGTGGCCTATTACGTGATTCCCCGGACGGTCCGGGCACCCCTTTACAGTCATTCCCTCTCCCTTCTGGGCTTCTGGTCGCTGATCGTGATCTACACCCATATCGGCACGCACCACCTGCTTCAGGTGCCGGTCCCCACCTGGCTCAAGGTCATCGCCATCACCGACAGCGTGGCCATGGTGATTCCGGTCATGGCCTTTCTCATCAACATCTGGTACACGGCCAAGGGGAGGCTGGGGGAAATCCACGCGGATGTGGGTGCCAAGTTCGTCTTCACCGGGACCATCATGTACTTCTTCGTGAGCATCCAGGGATCCATGATGTCGCTTCCCCAGGTGCAGCGCGTGACCCACTTCAACAACTGGGTCGTCGGGCACGCCCATGTCGGGGTCTTGGGGTTTGCCGGAATGATCGCCCTCGGGGGGATGTACGCCGTACTCCCCAAGATCAGCGGAAGGCCCCTTCACAGCCGTTTTTTGGCCGATCTCCAGTACTGGCTCGTTCTCATCGGGGTTTCCGGATTCACCGTCATCCTCACCATCGCCGGCTTGATTCAGGGAAACGCCTGGCTCAACGGCGAAACGGTGTATCGGATCCTTCCCCAAATCCACATGTACTATGTCATCCGGGCGGCGCTGGGTCTCATGGTCTTTTCGGCGGCGCTCATCGGGATGTACAACATGGGCAGGACCCTTTTCGTCCGTGAAAGGAGGGCCCCATGAAAATGACCCCCAAAACCGTCACGTTCGGCAGCGTCGCCCTTCTCGCGGCGGTGGTCCTGGTGGTGGTGGTTCTGCCCTACGCCAACACCCACAAGACCCCGCCCTCGGAGATCTTCCGTCAACGGACCGCCGAGGAGACGGAAGGGAGGCTTCTTTACATCGCCAACGGGTGCGTCTACTGCCACAGCCAATCGATTAGGAGCTTCGACTGGGGCATGGGGGCCCAGCGCGTGGCCCAGGCCGGGGATTACCTCGACGACCGCCCCATTCTCCTCGGCTCCGCCCGGACCGGGCCGGACCTCTCCCATGAAGGCGGAGAACACCCGGATGACTGGCACGCGGCGCATTTTACCAACCCGCGGTACACGCGGCCTTTATCCATCATGCCGCCCTTTGCTTTTTTAGGAGAAGAAAAGACCCGAAGGCTCATCCGGCACGTCCAGGGACTGGGAATGAAGGCCGCAGACCGCCGGATGCAGCGCCAGCTTCTTTGGAAGGAGGCGGCCGTCAAGGCCTATGAGTCGGGCGTGGTCGAAAACATCAACTGGCTTCACGGCCAGGTTCCCGAAGGGTGGCATACGGTTCCCAACCCATACCCGACATCCGATGCCGGGCTTGCCAGAGGCCACAAAATCTATCAGGACTTCTGCCTGGGCTGCCACGGCCCCGTGGGGGACGGCATGGGGCCGGCCCAGCCGTACCTTTATCCCCCTCCGCTCAATTTCACCCTTCTCAAGGACCGGGGAATCTCCGGGGGGATTCTTTATTACCAGATCATGAACGGCATCACCGGAACCGCCATGCCCTATTTCAAGAAGGAGCTCGAATCCGAAAAAATCTGGGAAGTCGGGGATTACGTAGCCGTTTATTTCATCAATCAAAGCGATGCCGACACCGATCCCAAGGGGATCGACGCGTCCTATGAACCTTGAACCGGCACCGCGGTTTTGGAGCAGAAGAGCATGTATTACCCATATTTTGTGACTTACATCGTCACCGGTCTGGTCCTGTCCCTGGGGGTTTTCCTTTGGGCCCTCAAGAGCGGGCAGTTCAAAGATCAAAACCGGGCCCGGTATCTTCCCCTGGAAGAGGAAACGAACCCCCATCCCAGGGGGCTTTCAAGGGTACGCCGGATCGAACTTTTTGCTCTGGCAGGGCTGGTTGTTGCCGGATTGAGCATGAGCGCTGCCGTGCTCGTTTTCTCCCTGATTCAAAACAGGCCCATGCCGTAAGGAGGAAGGATGCGGTTATTCCACCTGATGAATCTCGAGCATGTGGCCTTGTCCCTTTTTCCCACGCTCCTTTTCATCCTCGTTTTCGCTTTGGCGCTGGCTTTCACACATCTGAAGGGGGACGACTCTGAGAAACGCCTTGCCGCGGTGATGGACCGGTATCCGGAAGGCCTTGAAGACCGGAACGCACCGTTTCCTCTGGCGATGACGCTGATTATCGCCGGAACCGTCTTCTGGGTGCTGGGATACATTTTTTACATCGGCCTGGGAAGAGTCTCTATATGATGCTGAAAAAGAAAAACGGTCATTTCAAGACGATTTTCATCATAGCGGCCATGTGGGCGCTGATTCTGGGCAAGGGGCTTCTGGCTTTTTATGTGATCGGGGACATCGGCGTGCCGCCGTGGGGCTTCGGCACGGTCAAGGATGTGCCCGGGGAGTCGCCCTACGCTCTTTATGACGTGCTGCCGCATCCTCAGCACATCCGGGGCGCAGGAGGGAAATAGATGAAGCGTGTGGCCTTCTTGGGCCTGGTTGTCTTCGCGGTCCTGGCGGCAGGATACGGGGGGATCACCGTCTACGATGAATACCTGCGCTTCGGCAGGATGTGGGAGACTCCCGCCGTTAGGCCCCACGAGGCGCCCCTTTCGGGCATGGAGCCGGGAAGCATCCCCGTCGACGGCGGGGAAGCCCGGCTCCGGATCGCGGAACCCACGCACCTGATGAATCCGGATGACGACCGGTCCCTGAAAAAGATTTTCGAAGGGAAAAAAACCTACACGTGGTATTGCGTTCATTGTCATGGAAAGGCGCTCGATGGGCAGGCAACGGTGGGTCAGAGTTTTTCCCCCCTTCCGAAAAACCTGAAAAGCCCCCGGGTCCAGGAGCAGTCCGACGGAATGCTCTTTAAAAGCATCAGTTACGGAAAAGACCGGATGCCCGCCCTGGCCACGACGGTATCGGTTCCCGAGCGATGGGGCGTCATCTTGTACCTGCGGGCCGCTGCAGTCGACCCCGTTTTGGCCGAGCCATGATACCCCGGCAGCCTCCCCACTCCGGGCCATGAATTGGACCGAGGACTCAAAGCGACCGGGTGTACCCGGGGAATCGAAGGATGCTCCGTCCCCGGAGCCTGCCGTGGAAAAAACCTGCTCTCTTTGCAGCCTGCCTCTTTCCTCTCAGACGATTTTTTTGGACGCCCCCGACGGCCGTCTCCCTTTCTGCTGTAAGGGGTGCCTTCAGGTCTTTGTCATGCTTTCAGGAAGTGAGCAGGCCTCTGAAGGGAGACCCTTCCAGGAGACGGAGCTCTTTCAAAAATGCCAGGCCCTGGGCATCATTCCCCGTCGGTCGGGGACGGCGAAAAGCCATGGCGTCGGAGGAGACGGTACAGGACACCGGATTCCAGGCTTTGAAAAGGAAAAGATTTACGGGAGTCCGGCGCCTGTTATGGAAGGCGGTCTGGTTTTTGACCTCCGGATCTCGGGGATGTGGTGCCCCGCCTGTGCCTGGGTCATCGAAGAGGCCGTCCGGAAGGACCCCGGTGTTCAGGAAGTCTTTTGCCATTTTTCCACGGACCGTTTCCGCTGCCGATACGATCCGGTGACAACATCGCCGAAAAAGATCGTTTCCTGCATCCAGGACTTGGGTTATGGGGTCCGCTTCCCGGACGATTCCCATCACGAAAAAGACCATCAGGCTCAATGGGTGAAAATGATCGTGTCGGTTTTCCTCACCATGAACGTGATGATGTTTTCCTTTGCCCTTTACGTCGGATTTTTCGATGCGTTTCCGCCGGACACCCTCCCCAAGCTCGCTGTGCCGGTTTTTCTCATGACCGCAGGCGTTCTTCTTTATGGAGGGAAAGATATCTTTTTCAAGGCGGTTTCCGGCATCCGAAACGCCGCCTTCGGGATGGAGACCCTGATCGCCGTGGGGACCTTCGTCGCTTTTGCCTTCAGCACCTATAATTTGGCAAAAGGAAGCCTTCATCTGTACTTCGACACCGCTGCCATGCTGATTACCCTTGTTCTCATCGGGAAACATCTGGAGAGCAGGGCCAAGAACAGGGTGCAGGCGGACCTGGACCACTTTTTCTCCCTGGTTCCCAACAAGGTCCGCCTTTGCACCGATGCCGACCCCGCTGGGCGATATGTGGCCGCACAGGCCCTGAAAGCCGGAGACCGGTTCAGGGTGGAAGCAGGAGAAGTCGTGGCGGCGGACGGCGTGATTCTGGAGGGTGTCGGAAACGTGGACGAGTCGGCGCTAACCGGTGAAGCCAGGCCGGTCCGCAAGGCAAGGCCCGACCGGCTGAGGGGCGGAAGCCGGATCCTTCGGGGGAGTTTCCGGGTGCAGGCTGAGGCCGTGGGAAGAGATTCGCTTTTCGGACAGATGCTCACCCTGATGGAAGAGGCCCTGGCACAGAAAGGACCCCATGAAGCGCGCGCCGAAAGGATCCTGCGGTGGATGGTCCCGGGGATCTTCCTGCTATCCGCGGGGGTTGTGTTTCTTGTCCTGGTATTCGGACATTCCATAGAGGAAGCCGTTGTTCGGGGAATCACGGTGATTGTCGTCACCTGTCCCTGCGCCTTGGGTTTTGCGATTCCCCTGGCGAGAACCGCCGGCGCGTCCCTGATGCTCAAGCACGGGATCCTCCTGAAGGATTTTTCGGCCCTGGAACACGCCGACAGGGTTCAGACCGTTGTCTTCGATAAAACCGGTACACTGACGAAAGGCCGCTGGCGGCTTCAAGAGCAGAGATCCCTGAACCGGTTCGACCCCGAAACAGCCCTTTCCCTTGCTGCGGCCCTGGAAAAAGACGCCGCCCATTACATCGCCGCCGAGATCCTTGGCCATGCGAAGAAAAAAGGAATCAATCCGTTTACGCTCGACGACATCACCCATTTCCAAGACGGTGTTTCCGGCAAGTATCAAGGCCAGGAGGCTCGAATCGGTTCGGAGGGCTTCGTCATGGGAAGGACGAAGCGCACGGGGAGCGGCGGGGCAAAAGCCGGCCTTCTTGAAGACCTTCCGACCATCGATGCGATGTCCTCGAAAGTTTATTTGAGCCTGGGAGAGAGCCTGTTGGCCGTATTCGTTTTTTCCGACCCGGTGAAGCCGAAGGCCGGCGAGACCGTTTTCCGGCTCTTGAGGGCCGGAAAACGGGTGATTCTGGTTTCCGGGGACAGCCACGAGACCACGAAAGCCTTGGCTGCAAAATTAGGAATTCCAGAGGCCTTCGGAGGGCTTTTCCCAGCCGACAAAGCCCGGATTCTTCACGGGTATCAAGGCCGGACGGGAGCGGTGGCCATGGTGGGGGACGGAATCAACGACGCTCCTGCCCTGGTCCAGGCCGACGTGGGCATCGCCCTGTACTCGGAAAACCACCTGGGAAAGGAAGCTGCCCAGGTAGCTTTGATGCGCGGTGACCCCCGCCAGGTCTTGGATTTCTTCGCCCTGGCAAAACGGATCCGGAAAAAGATGCATCAGAATCTGGCCTGGGCTTTTGTCTACAATCTTTTGGCAATCCCTGTGGCCGCCGTCGGGCTCTTGACCCCCGTCATCGCGGCGTGCGCCATGCTAACCAGCAGCCTGAGCGTCATCGGAAACACCCTGCTGCTTCTTAAAAAGGGACCGAACCCCAAGGCCCTGGGGTTCGGCAAGTCCCTTTGAAGGGGGAATCGCGAAAAAGGTGGACAACCCGGTTCAAACCAAAGCTCAAGGGTGAAATGCCCATCTTCCGGATTGGCTTCGAAGGGATCGATCCTGTCGGGGGGTGCCGACTCGAAAGGAATAATTCAGGTGTCCGTTTAACGCTGACCTAAGGAGCATGAAATGAAAGAAAAAAAGGGCGAGCATCCCTTTGGGGATGCCGGGCAAATTTTAGCGCTTGTGGTCTTTCTCGTTGTCTGGGCCGGGGATTCGTTTTTGCTTCAAAAATCGACGTTTCTTTCCCGGTACGTACCGCTATCCGTCCGCCTGGCTTTTTTCCTGCTTTCCTTGGTGGCCTCGATGTATCTTTTCAAGTCAGGGCATGTTGCCGTAAGCGGCGAAGAACGTCCGAAAAAAATCCTCACCACCGGCGCCTTTGGGCAGGTAAGACATCCCCTGTATCTGGCGAGCCTTCTGACCTACTTGGGCTTGACGGTCTCGACGGCATCCCTGTTCTCCCTGGCCCTTTGGGTCGGGATCTTCATTTTCTACGATTACATCGCCGGCTATGAAGAAAAAATAATGGAAAGCCGATTCCAAGATGCCTACCGGGACTACAAGGGCCGGACCGGGAAGTGGTTGCCCAACAGGCGGGAAAAAGGGCTTTGAAACCGCTTACAGGCCATTTCCGGAGCCAGGAAACGTCCGGCTTTTCCCTGCATTGACAATCTTCAGGCGATGCTCGATAATGTCCACCAGATCCTTTTTCGGACATCGGCCTGGATTCGAAGACCTGCCAAAGGGATACGTCGTGACTCGCCCAAACACGGATTCCATTGCCTTGAAACTTTTCAAAGTCACTGCCTTTTTAATGTCTGTGGGCCTGCTAGTGTCGGTTTCCGCTTCTCCGTCAGGCTTTTCCGCAAAACCGGCACCGGATGGCCCCCCTTTTTCCCCCGGTGAAAGGCTGACCTATCACCTGAGATGGGGGATCGTTCCGGTGGGCGAAGCCGTCCTGGAGGTGAAGCCCCTGACCACCCTGGACGGGATTTCGGCCTATCATTTCTCCGTCCAGGCCAGAAGCAACGCCTTCGTGGACATCTTCTACAAAGTGCGCGATCATATCGATGCGTTTGCGGATGCCGAAATGACCCGGTCCGTGCATTACAGGCAAAAGCAGCAGGAGGGGTCCACCCGGAGGGATGTCACGGTTCATTTCGACTGGGAGAAAAAAGAGGTGCAGCATGTCAACTTCGGGGAAAAACGCCCTCCCATTTCGATTCAAGCCGGCACCTTCGACCCGCTTTCCGTCTTTTATTTCGCCCGGCTCAAGGCGATGAAGCCGGGGGTGGTGATCGAAAAATGGGTCACCGACGGCAAGCGGTGTGTAATCGGCAAGGGGACCGTGGTGCGAAGGGAAAAGATTCAACTGGGAAAAAAATCGGTGGACACGGTTCTGTTTGAACCGGAATGCAAAGAAGTCAGGGGCGTTTTCGAACAGAGTCCGGGAGCCAAAATCGAGGTGTGGCTCACCGACGACGCCCATCGGATTCCCGTTAAAATCAAAAGCAAAGTCATCGTGGGAAGCTTCGTGGGCGAACTGGTTTCCGCCGAAGGCGTTGCGGCATCCGGATTGAAATGAACCCGGCCTTTGAAACGATCCTCTGCGCAGTCGATTTTTCAGAGTTTTCCAAGGGGGTGATCCGGGCCGGAGAGGCCATGGCCCAACGGTTCGGTTCGACCCTGCTGATCTTTCACACGGTGTGTTTTCCCCGGGAACGGCTGGGCGGGATCCTCGATGGCCCGGGAACAAAAGGGGAGCAGGAGGCGATCCGCTCGGCGCACGAGAAAATCGCTGACTTGATGAAAGAGTCCCCCGCCCTATGGAGATCCCTGGTCACAGCGGGGGATCCGGTGGTAAACGTCGCCCGGGCGGCCCGGACGGAAAGGGCAGACCTGGTGATGGCCGCGAGCCACGGGATGTCCGGTTTCAAACGGCTTTTCCTCGGAACCGTGGCGGAGCGTTTTTCCGGTCTGATTGAGCAGCCGCTGATGATCCTGCGACGGCAGGAAGGACTCCAAGGGGACGATGCTGAAAAAGGCTTTCACGTCGGGCGCATCGCCGTGTGCTGTACTTTGGACCCGAAACCGCAGGCCCTCGTGGACGCCGGAGCGGCATTGGCTTCGGGTTGGAATGCCCAACTGATCCTGGTGCATGTCCTGGAGGCGCCTCCAGGGGATGACGGGAACCATAACTCGGACCTGGGTTCTTATGAAGAGGTCCAAAGGAAGCAGCAGGAACGCGCCCGAAGCGGGCTTATGGATCTTGTGCCCCGGCACCTCAGGGGGGAAATCGACGTGAAGGCCCGAGTCCTTCTCGGCGTTCCCGGGGAAAAGGTTCGAGACTTGATCAGGGAGTCCGGAACCGATCTGGTGATTGTGGGGGGGGCCAGGCGGGGTCCGGTGGGATTTTTCATGGTCGGATCCACCACGCGATTCTTGATTCGGCATTCTCCTTGCTCCGTTTTGAGCCTGGCTTCCGGGTAGGTTCGGAGAATTTAATTCATGCGGCGCACGGGAATCGTGATGGATCCTCGATATTTGGATCACCGGAATCTGGAAGGGCATGTGGAAAGCCCCCGTCGGCTCCAGGTCCTCTATCCCCTTTTCGACGAACCGGAGATACAGGATCTTTTCACCCGGGTAATCCCCAGGGAAGCCGATACGGAGGCGCTCACCCGGATTCACACGCCGGAGCACGTCAGCCGCATGGCCCAAACGGCGCGTCATGAGCTTTCCATGCTCACCCCCGACACGTTCGCTTCCTTCGGCTCCTACACCGCGGCAAGTCTGGCGGCGGGGGGGTTCATGGAGGCGGTTTCCCAGGTGGTGTCAGGCGCCTTGGACAACGCCATGGCACTGGTGAGGCCGCCGGGCCATCACGCCGAGAGAAACCGGGCCATGGGGTTTTGTCTTTTCAATACCATTGCCGTCGGGGCTGCATTTGCAAGGAACGAGCTGGGCCTTGCGCGGGTGCTCATCGTGGACTGGGATGTCCACCATGGAAACGGGACCCAGCATGCTTTTGAGGCTGATCCCTCGGTGTTGTTTTTTTCCATTCATCAATATCCGCTTTTTCCCGGGACCGGCCTCTTCACCGAGACAGGGCTCGGCAGAGGGGAGGGTTTTACCCTGAATCTGCCTCTTCACAAGGGCTACGGAGACGGCGAATACGCGGCTATTTTCGAAAGACTCCTGAAACCGGTTGCCCTGGAGTTTTGTCCGGATCTAATCCTGGTGTCCGCGGGGTTCGACACCCAATTCGGCGATCCTCTGGGTGGGATGCGGATGACTTCTGGAGGCTATGGAGCGCTGACCCGCATCCTTCTGGATATTGCGGATACCTGCTGCAAGGGAAAGCTGGTATTGACTCTTGAGGGGGGATATCATCTGGAGACCCTCAAAGAATCGGTGCGCGCCGTGTTGCTGGAGCTCAACGGACAAATCCGGAGCGACCCGGAAGAAGCGATGCAGAAGGCGGACCCAAGGAAACTCGACTTCGCCCTTTCCCGGTGCGTTTATGTCCACAGACCTTTCTGGAAGAGCCTCAATTCTGTACAGGTGGGATCATGAACAAGGTGAAGATCATGGAAGCGTCGGTGGCCAAATGGGAAAGGATCATCGAAGGCAAGAGAGCCGACGGCGGCGTCCTGGACTGTCCGCCCTGCCGCCTCTTCTATCTGCTGGTCTGCATCGGGTGCCCCATCGCCGAATACACCGGGAAAAAATTTTGCAAGGGAAGCCCTTACGTACCCTGGTACTGGCATCAGATCGAGGCGCATGGCTACCTGAGGAAGAAAGTCTATTGCCCCGAGTGTCTCCGCCTTGCCGAAGCGATGCGGGACTTCATGGTGGAAATCGTCGAACACCTTAAGAAAAAAGAAGCCGAAAAAGCACTGCCGAAGCAAAAGAGACCTCCGAAGGCCCGTGGCCGCAAAAAGCATCTCCTTAAAGTCAAAAGCGTTGAAGCCGAGGCCGACGGAAAATGACGGCCGCCCTGGTCAGTGCGGTCGAAATCGGCGTTTTTCTGACCGCGGCGTTCCTCTTGTTTCGAAAGCTCGGACACACGGCGGCCGAGGCGGGCGCCTATGCGGTGGCCCTCGTGTTCATGGCCTTTTCCTTCGTGTTCCAGATCGCTTTCCTGTTGCACCGGCCTGCCGTTTCGACGGCCTTCGAATCGATCCTGTTGGTTTTCGCGGTCTTCTTCCTGTCCAGAAGGAAAGAGAGCCTCAGGGAAACCTGGCAAAGCCTCCGGTCAGCCGTTTCGGGTCAGCCTTTTGCCGCCGCCGTCCTGGGAACGGCGTTCGCTTTCTTCGCCGCCGCCGCCTTTTTTTCGTCTCCGGATCCCACCCGATGGCCTGACATTTCTTTTGTCCTTGCCGCCCAACACCGTGGGGTTTTTGCCGGGGTCTCTGCAGCCGGCGGAAGCCCTTCAGGGCTTGTCCCCATGAACGTGCCCATCTTGTCTCACCTTTTTCTGAGATGGGAAAGCGGCATGGGAACCGGGCTGATCGGTTTCCTGGCGTATGCCTGCATCGGGTTTTCAACCTATGCCATGGCCCGGAGATATGCATGGCCCCCCACCGCCGCCTGCGTCACGGTAGCGGTCCTCAGCTTTCCGAGGTTCGTTCTTCACGCCGTATCGCCCGGCTCCGAGATCGTTCCAGCGGCCTTCGGCGCTTTTTGCGTCCTGGCCATGTGCCGGCTGGTGGAGCGCCTCAATGTCTCGGATTTGATCTTGATGGTCCTGGGCCTTCTTTTCCAGATTACGGGCACCTTGACCGGTTTCCTTTTTCCTTTGATCCTGGGATTTCTGGCTTTTTTCATCAGCTACCAGAGACATGGCATGTTTTCCTGGCGAGGCCTTATGAGGCAAAACCGCACACTGGCAGGACTCAGCCTGATTCCTGCACTGCTGTTTTCCCAGGTTTGGCTTTTTGCTTATAATGTTTTGGATGGAAATCCGTGGGCGGGGAACCCGGACACGGCCTTTAACCGCGACGGGATTTACGGGGCAGGAGCCAACGTGATCCGGTACGCGATCCAGGCGGCCCAGCTCCCCGAACCCGTCGATCGTCTCCTGAACGTCGTTGCGGGGGTGGGGTGGACAGACATGCTGCTGCGTCTGCATCGGTTCCTGGTGGAAGGGGTTTTCGGCAGCCGGGGATCCGATTTTCCGTTTGTCCTGCCGGCTGCGACGGACAGCACGAGCGCCTGGTTCGGGCCTCTGGGCTTTTTCCTGCTGTGGCCTGCCCTGCTCTATGCCCTTTTCAGGGGCACGAGCCGTCTCAGGGCCATCGCAGCGGCCCTTTTGGGGTATGTCTATGCGGTTTGTCTGATCCAGGCCTGGCGGCCTGATAACGCCTCGCTTTTCAGTGTGGTTTTTGCCAGCGGAGGTTTTTGCATCGCCTTTGTCCTTCCTCCCTGGAGATTGGCTTCCAGGGGCAGGTTCGTGATCCTCCTCCTCGGCGCCCTGCTGCTGGTGTACAGCGGCACTCGCCTCTGAAAGCTATCGATCCCGGCGATTCTTGAATCCACCCCTGAGTGCTGTGGGCTGAACCCACCGGTTGGTCTCCCCGTCGTAGAACCATTTGTCCGGAAATCCTCGTCGGAGGGTGAAGGTGGGATTTTTCGACCACTGGATGAGATCCAGGTAAGCCTGGTGGATTCTTCTAAAGATGGCGGCGTAGCCGCCGCTGTCGGGGTGGTGCTTTTTAGCCTGTCGGCGATAAGCGGCCTTGATTTTTTCCTTCAGATCCGGATCGTTGAGTTCATCGGGATTCATCCGAAGGTAGGTGATGGATTGTTGGATATGGCTCGGCCGGCGGGAGGACAGGGGTCTTATGGCATCTCGGGAGGCGTGGCTTTTCTTTGCGGTTTCCAAAAGGTGTCTCGACGCGAGATAACGCTTGTGTGTTCGACGCCTTTCCGCCCACCAGGTGTTTCCAAGGGTGTTGGCCATGTGCCCGAAGTCTTCAGCCGGCTTCAGGTGGCCGGAACGGGGGTAGAAAAAGCTGAACAAGGTGTCACAGTCGTGGGTCAAGAGGTCCAGGATCAAGGTGGTTTCGGTAAAGTAGAAGGTGGCATAGCGCGTGTTCAGGGCCCGGAGCAGACCCGTCCTCATGGTGAGCATCTGCTTCAACCGCTGCCTGCATTCCGGGGAGCAGTATTTCCGGCGGCCCATGTTTTCCGAAGTTCCGCAGGAAAGGCACCGGTTTTTCGGTCGGTCCGAACGGGAGACGGATTTTACTGCCAGGCTGAACATGATTTGCGCGCGGTTTCCAGATGTCTTGGCGGAATCAAAATTTTTGAGCCGCCTTTTCTAAAAGTTCCTGCACTCCGGGGCTGAACCACAGATCTAAAAGGCTTTCAGTTTTTTCCCGGTAGTGCTTTTCGAAGCGTTCGCGGACTTCCTCCACGCGGTTGGCCTTGATGGCGGAAAAGGCCTTTTTTGGGTTTTCGGCCAGTTGGGCGATCTTTTCCACCGCGATCTTTTCCACGTCGCCCTCGGGGAAAACCCCGTCGACAAGCCCCAGGGAACCGGCCGTGTCCGATTCCACCAATTCCCCGAAAAAAAGAAGTTTGGTGGCGGCTCGGTCTCCGGCCACCTGCCTGAGCATGAGATCGGCAAGATAGGGAACCGGAAGGCCCAGCCGGATTTCACTCAGGCCCATCAGTTTCCGTCCCGAGGCGGCGAAGCGATAATCGCAGGCAAGGGCGAGAATGGTGCCGCCGGCCACTGCATGCCCGCAGACGGCGCAGGCCGTTGGAAGCGGAAAGGTGAAAAGCTCCAGGACGGCACGGTCAAAGGCATACCAGAACTCTTTCATCTGGGGCCGGGTCAGAGAGAGCAGACCCGGGAGATCCAACCCGATGGAAAAAAACTTGCTTCCGCCGGCAAGCACCGCCCCGCCATGCGTCACATTGATTCGTTTCAAAGCAAGCGAAAGCGCCTCCACCAGAGAAGGGCTGATGGCGTTGGTCACGCCGTTGGAAAGCCTCAGGATCGCCACCGCGCCTAAATCCTCAACTGCTATTTCCTTGTTCTCCATGAAGGCCCCTTTCCCAAGTCCTCTTCTGGGTCTGACAATTGAAGCCGGCCAGACAAATGAAAAAAATGAAATTAAATACGAAGGCGGCCCTGGGTGTCAAGAAAAAACACGGGCGTCTTGGGGCGTTAAACCCGGGCATCTATGGAAAATCCCGGCTTCAGCTTGTTCCTTCGACCCTTGAAAAATGAAAACGGACTTGCAGGTCAAGGGGCATCACGTTATAAAATAGAAAAAGAGGCAAGCGGATGCATTACGAGGGAAACATCATCCGGCCTCCCAGTGAGGCCAACAGCATTTTGCTCCAGGTGACCGTGGGATGCTCCCGAAACAAGTGCACCTTCTGCGGGACTTACAGAGGGGAGCGCTTTAGGATCAAGGAAGACGCGGTCATCATGGAGGACATCGCTTTCGCGGCAAGACACTGCCGGCGCCAGCGCAGGGTTTTTTTATGCGACGGGGATGCCCTCATCATCCCTCAGAAAAAACTGATGCGATATCTGGGTGAGATCCGCCGTCAGATTCCATGGGTGACCCGTGTCGGGGCTTATGCCAACGCCAAGAGCATCGGCATGAAAACCCCGGAAGCCCTGGAAGCGCTGCGCGACGAAGGCCTCGGCATTTTGTACATGGGCCTGGAATCGGGAGACGACGTGACCCTGGAAAGGATCCGCAAGGGGGCCCTTTCCGGGCGGATGATCGAGATGGCGAGAAAGGTCAAAGAGGCTGGGATCAAGCTCTCCGTGACCGTGATCCTGGGTATTGCAGGCACGGAACGGTCCGCCGTTCATGCCCGCGAGACCGGGAAAGCACTTTCAGCCATGGATCCGGACTATGTCGGAGCGCTGAGCCTGATGCTCATTCCCGGAACCCCCCTTTACGAAGACTGTGTGTCGGGCCGTTTCACCCTGCTGTCCCCGAACGAGATGCTCCAGGAGCTCCGGATGCTTCTGGCACATACGGAGCTTTCCAGGGGTCTGTTCCATGCCAATCATGCCTCCAACTACCTCCCCATCAAAGCCCGCCTGCCCAGGGACAAGGAGGCGACCCTTTCCCTCATCGACCGGGCGCTTTCCGGCCGAGTTCCCTTGAAGTCGGAATGGCTTCGCGCCCTTTGAAACCCCTCCGGGAAGAAGCACCGGGAAAGAGCAGCGCGCGGGAGGGAGGGGCCTTGGGGACACCCCGACCTTGAAACACGAAGGAACAACCGCGCCGACGACCGGAAGGAGGCCGGAATGACGAGGAGGTCCGTATGGATTTCAAATTGATGATGACCACCTTCAGCATGATCTTTTTGGCGGAACTCGGCGACAAGACCCAGGTGGCCACCTTTTGCCTGTCCGCCGACTGTGAGTCTTCCAGGATGTCGGTTTTCATCGGGTCTGCCGTTGCATTGGTCATCAGCGCCCTCATCGCCACCGTCATGGGAGAGGCGGTGAGCCGATTCGTCCCGCAAAGCTACATCAAGCTCGCTGCGGGCGCTTTTTTCATCATCGTCGGGATCTGGACCTCTTATGGAGCCCTTCGGGCGATCTTCTTTTCCTAGATCGACGGATGGCGTCAGAGGTTCAAAAACCACTGAGGCCGCGGCCCTGTCTGTCGAAAAAAACGTTTTTTCGTAAAAGGCTCTTTTAAGGGAACCCGTGCGCTTGCCTAAGATTTTCCAAAATGGCCCTGGACGTGTATTCGGCTGTATCCGCCAGTGCATCGACGGGAGCGAAGGCAGGGGCGTTGTGTGAAAAAAGGCAGGTGACCGATGGCGGAAAGTCTTCGTCGGCACGATAGAAGATGTAGCAAAGCGCGATTTTGGGAAACGGGTACAAGACAAAGGAAAAATCCCCACCCGCCGAGGGTGGACTTGGAACACCGCTGAAGGCATCGAGGATCCTTTCCTGGTTTTGTTCGATGCGTTCCACGCTAGGAACCAGCACCTGCTGGGTCCGGGCGGCGAAGGCGGCGACATAAGGGGCGCTGTCGGGGAGCTCCTTGAAAGCCTTTAACGGTTCCAGGACCAATTCTTCCGGACCGGCGTGAAGGGCGTAAAGGGAGATCAAAATACCCAAAACCCCCTCTTGGGTTTTTCCGTCCAGGTAAATGCCTTCCGGGCGAAGGAGGCAGGGTTTTCCAAAAGCCCGGAATTCAGTTGTTTTCCCGTCCGGGTTCTTAAAAAAAGTTTTTAGGTTTTCCTCCACGATCTGTTGGTAGGCGGAAACCATTAAGAGACCCTTTTTTCAGCAAGAAACCCCTGGATCCGTCTAAGGACCTCGCCATCCCCGGTTGCCTTCAGGAGTTCTCGAATGGAATCAAGACAGGCCCGTAACACCGCAGTCTTGGGCTTGGGTGACGACAACTGGGCGTCGATGCTCTTGAGATCCGCCATCAGTTCCCCCAACGCTTCAAATTCGAAGCCGAATTGGGTGACGCGACCCTTCAGGGCGACCAGCAAGGTCTCAAGCGCCTGAAGGACCTTCGGATCCGGGATCCGCTGGTCGCCGAGAACGACGGCGGCCGGATCCGAAGGGTCGCCGAAGCCTTGAAACGAGCCGACGGTGTCGATCCCCTCGGGGGTGATGCCCACCGCGCCGGAAAGGGTCCGGACTTCCAGTAGGCCCAAACCGATGAGATTTTCGGCCGTTCGTTTGGCGGAAAGCCGATCCAGATTCATTTGCTCGCCGATTTCGTACATGGAAATCGTTGCGGAGGCGTCGGTGCCGGTCTTTTTGAAAAGCTGCTCCAAAAAGCGGCGTTCGGGGTCATGGAGTTCCTCTGATTTGGGCATTTTTCTCTTTCCTTTAGAATCGATGGGTACGCATCTTCCGCTTCCTGAAGCGCGGGAGACTTCGATGGAGGCCTGGAAAGGGCCCTGAGGCCCCGGATATGATCGCCTCGCCCTCGATGGACTATTTCAGGAAGGGAATCCTTTTGCAAGACCCTGGAAGTTTCCGGGGTCTGTCTTCAGCATATCTGTACGGGGGTGAGCCGATGCGGGAGGCGAGATTTCCCCGTTGACAGCCTCTGGCCGGGGAAGTTAGGACTGTGGGTGTCGTAGATGCCGTATTTTTTTAAGCTGCGCGGATAAAAATGAACCGCAACAGCGAGTGCATTTCCCGTAGGTTCTGCCTGACGACAGCGCTCCTCGGGCAGCGGGGGGAATTCAATTTCAAGGCCTTAAAGGAGGATCCATGAAAGAAGTGGTGATTGTCAGCGGATGCCGGACGGCCATCGGCGCTTTCGGGGGCAGCCTCAAGGACGTGTCTGCAGTGGATCTGGGCGCTCTGGTGATTCGCGAGGTGCTCAAGCGTGCGGGGCTCAGGCCGGTTGTCCACAGCCTGTCTTCGGGCCTGGCACCGCAGAGGCTCAAAGAGAAGGGACCTTGCGAAGTGGAAAAAAGGTATCTTTCCGCATGGGGTGACGATCTGCAACCCGTGACGGTGGACGAGGTCATCCTGGGCAACGTCCTCCAGGCCGGCATGGGTCAGAATCCGGCCCGACAGGCCATGATCCGGGCGGGGCTTCCGAAAGAGACCCCGGCTTTTACGGTGAACAAAGTCTGCGGAAGCGGCCTTAAATCCATTGCACTGGGGGCTTCGGCGATCCTCACGGGGCAAGCAGAGGTGGTTGTGGCCGGGGGCCAGGAAAACATGAGCGCCGTCCCCCTGGCGCTCCCCAAGGCCCGCTGGGGCCATCGCATGGAACTGACCGGCGTCGGGGAGGTCCTCGATTTAATGGTTTTCGATGGTCTCTACGAGATTTTTTACGGTTACCACATGGGGATAACCGCGGAAAATATCGCGCGGACTTACGGGATCGGCAGAACCGAGCAGGATGAACTGGGCGTGCTGAGTCATCAAAGAGCCGTCAGGGCCATCAAAGACGGCCTTTTCGCCCAGGAGATCGTGCCGGTCGTCGTCAAATCCCGGAAGCAGGAAACCGTCTACGACACGGATGAACGCCCCATGGAGACGAACCTGGAAAAGATGGCCAAGCTCCGGCCGGCCTTTGTCAAGGACGGCACGGTGACCGCGGGAAACGCTTCTGGGATCAACGACGCAGCAGCGGCGGTCCTTTTGATGAGCCAGGAGCGCGCGAAAGATTTAGGCCTGGAACCGGTCGTCCGGATCAGGTCCTTTGCCTCGGGCGGCGTGGATCCTGCCTATATGGGGTTGGGTCCGGTGCCGGCGGTGAAAAAAGCCGTGAAAGCCGCCGGGATGACGCTCGGCGATGTGGATCTGATCGAACTCAATGAAGCCTTTGCGTCCCAGGCCATCGGGTGCATGAGAGAACTCGACATCGCAACCGAAAAACCCAACGAACTGGGAAGCGGCATCTCCCTGGGGCATCCCATCGGCGCCACCGGGGCCCGGCAGGTGGTCACCGGTATGTATCAGATGGCCCGAAAAGGGTATGCCACCGGTCTCGTGACGATGTGCATCGGAGGGGGAATGGGGATGGCCATGGTCCTGGAGCGCTGAAATCAAGCCGGACAATCAGGATGTTTTTCCTTTGCTTTGCACGGGGGAATCTGATATAAGTTTCGGCTTAAGGATTTTATCAAAAAAGTGGCGCTTGGAAGCCGTGGAAAGACTCACGCTTACCCTTGAAGCAGGAGAAACGGGCCCATGAACGTGAGCAGAAAATTGGGGATTATGGTTTTTTGTGCCGTACCCGCCATTGTCGGCGGCGGCATCATCTATGCGTTGTTTCACAGCTATGCACCGGTTCTCGTTTATGAAATCCTTCTGCTGTTGACCGCCGGCGCATTTCTCAGCCGTTGAGTCCGGCCCCCGGCTGTCCGGCCCGCGACAGGCTTCCCCTCTCGAGGCGATTCCGAACCTTTCCCAGGCCAATGCCGGGGAGATTCGGAGATGCAGGCGATTCCCCCCTCACCCGCTCTAGATGAAGAGGTGCGGGTTGCCGGAAGGGATGAATCCACGGTGTAAGACCCCGCTATTTTCCCAAGCGGCCACAAGGGTGGATTCGACGACGGAAAACCCGGGTCCGGGTTTCCGATGAAAGGCGTCAGACAGAGGAGGAAGGATGGAACCTCGGAGGCAAAAGGACATGATCCTGTGGTTTTTCCTGGCGCTTTTCCTGGCATCCATCTTCTTGCTCGGCTGGCTCATCTGGCCCTTCATCTCCATCCTGATTCTGGCGGCCGTCTTCACCGGGGTCTTCAATCCCCTGTATAGCCTTTTTAAGAAAAAAATGAGGGCCTCCCTGGCCTCCCTCCTGACCTGTTTTATCGTTTTTATCGTCGTTTTCATCCCCATCGTCTTTTTTGTAGGGATTTTGTCCAAGGAAGCCTACGACCTGTACCTCATGGCAAAGAGCGCGGTCCTCAAGGAGGAAATCCGGGGGCTTTTTGCGAAAAGCCAGGTTTTGGACCGGGTTAACCAGGTGCTTTCCAATTTCGGTTTCACGGTGTCGGGAGAGGAATTGAACAGGGCGATCACCGAAATCGGAAAGTCCGTGGGCCTCTTTCTTTACGAGCAGGCGAGCGCCATCGCCTCCAACAGTTTCAAGTTCGTCTTGAATTTCTTTTTCCTGCTTCTCGTCATGTATTTCCTCCTGGTGGACGGGGACCGGATGATTTCCTTCATCATGGACCTGTCCCCCCTGCCGTCCGATCAGGACAGGAAGCTCATGCAGAAATTCAAGGACATGGCGGGGGCTATTCTGGTCTTCAACAGCCTCAGCGGCATTCTCCAGGGCCTTTTCGGAGGCATCGTATTTGCCGCTTTTGGGTTGAAATCCCCCTTCATGTGGGGCCTGATCATGGCGATCCTGGCCTTTCTCCCCATTTTAGGGATCGGCGCGGTTTTTCTTCCGGCCTCCCTCTACCTGTTCTTGAGCGGCAGGGTTGGTGCAGGGGTATTCTTCATCGTTTCCTATGTCATCGTGAGCGTGGGAATCGAGAACTTCGTGAAACCCAAACTGGTGGGGAAAAGGGTGCAAATGCACGTGCTCCTCGTCTTTCTCTCCATCCTGGGTGGCATGAAACTGTTCGGCATTCTGGGGATCATTTACGGGCCCCTCGTGGTCACCGCGTTCATCACCCTGACGGATATCTATCACACCAGTTACCAGCAGCTGGTGGAGCCCTCGGAAAAATAAAACCGTTCCGGCGTCCGGCCGCCAGCCCGAAAGGACCCCGCGGCCGGCGCAAAAAGGAAAAAGCATATGGACCTGTTGAAAAAAGAGAGATCTCCAGAGGTCAGCATCGAGAGCGAAATGAAGAAATCGTATCTCGACTATGCCATGAGCGTGATCATCGGTCGGGCCCTGCCCGACGTCCGGGACGGGTTGAAACCCGTTCATCGCCGGGTCCTTTTCGCCATGAACGAGCTGGGAAACGACTGGAACAAACCCTACAAGAAATCCGCGAGAATCGTCGGCGACGTCATTGGTAAATATCACCCCCACGGCGATGTGGCGGTCTACGACACCATCGTCCGGATGGCCCAGGATTTTTCCATGCGGTATCCACTGGTCGACGGCCAGGGGAACTTCGGTTCCATCGACGGGGACCCGCCCGCCGCCATGCGCTACACGGAAATACGAATGGCGAAGCTGGCGCACCAGATGTTGGCCGACCTGGAAAAAGAGACGGTGGATTTCGTCCCCAACTACGATGAATCTCTCCAGGAACCTTCGGTGCTTCCAGCCGTCATTCCCTCCCTTCTGATCAACGGTTCCTCCGGTATCGCCGTTGGAATGGCCACCAATATTCCGCCCCACAACCTGGTGGAAGTCATTGACGCCCTGTGCGCCGTCATCGAACGTCCCGACATCGGTGTGGAGGAGCTCCTTACGATTCTTCCGGGACCGGATTTTCCCACCGCCGGAATCATCTACGGAACCTCCGGAATCCGGGAGGCCTACAAGACCGGTCGGGGGATCATCCGCATGCGGGCCCGGGCCGTTGTCGAGAAAGACAAGCGCACCCAGAGCGAAACCATCGTCATCACGGAACTTCCCTACCAGATCAACAAGTCCAGGCTCATCGAAAAAATCGCCCAGATGATGAAGAGCAAGCAGCTCGACGGCATCCGCTTCATCCGGGACGAATCCGATCGGGAAGGGATGCGGATCGCCATCGGACTCAAGAAGGAACAGATTTCCGATGTGGTGGTCAATCAGCTCTACAAGCAGACGCAGATGGAGACCAGCTTCGGAATCATCTTCCTGGCCATCGTGGACAACCAGCCCGAGCTGTTGAGCCTGAAGGCGATGCTGGAGCATTTCATCCGCCACCGGAAAAGCACAATCCTGCGCCGCACGCGGTTCGACCTGACCAGGGCCGAGGAGAAAGCCCATCTCTTGGAGGGTCTCAAAATCGCCTTGGACCATCTCGACGCGGTGGTGGCCCTTATCCGGAATTCCCCATCTCCCAAGGAAGCCAGGGAGGCCCTGACGGAACGCTTCTCGCTTTCGGCTCTCCAGGCCCAGGCGATCCTGGACATGCGCCTCCAGCGGCTGACCGGGCTCGAGAGGGAAAAAATCGTCCAGGATTACGAGGCAACGCTCAAGGACATCGCGCGCTTCAAAGAGATTCTCTCCAGCGAGCGAATCGTTTCGGACATCGTCAAGGAAGAACTTGTCAAGATCAAAGAGGAGTTCGGAGATGTCCGCCGGACGCAGATCGTGGAGGAAACCCGGGAGATCACCCTCGAGGACATGATCGTGGAAGAGGACATGGTGGTGACCGTTTCCAACACCGGGTACATCAAGAGGAACCCGGTCTCCCTTTACGCCAGCCAGCAGCGCGGCGGGAAGGGGAAAACCGCCATGGGCACCAAGGAGGAAGATTTCGTTTCCCTTCTGTTCGTGGCCTCCACGCATCACACCTTTCTTTTTTTCACCAACCTGGGAAAGGCCTACTGGCTCAAGGTTTACGAAATCCCTCAGGCGGGACGGATGAGCCGGGGAAAGGCCATTGTCAACCTCTTGAATCTGGAAAAAGAGGAAAAGGTGAGCACCATTCTCTCCGTGCCTTCCTTCGAGCCGGGGGCCTATGTGATCATGTCCACCGAACAGGGGATCATCAAGAAGACCGACTTGATGGCTTTCAGCCGACCCCGTGCGGGCGGTATCATCGCCATGACCCTCTCCGAGGGTGACGCGCTCATTTCAGCCCGGATCACCGACGGCACCTATAACGTCTTTCTTGGATCCTCCCAGGGGAAATCCATCCGCTTTCACGAATCAGACGTCCGGCCCACGGGCCGCACGTCCATGGGCGTGCGCGGCATGACCCTCGGACCGGGGGATCGTCTGGTGGGGATGGAAGTCCTCAGCCACGGAGAAACCCTCTTCACGGCCACGGAAAACGGATATGGGAAGCGCACCTCCATCGATGAATATCCGGTTCAGCGACGGGGAGGGAAGGGGGTGATCACCATCAAGACCACGGCAAGAAACGGCAAGGTCGTATCGATTCTCCTGGTGGACGACCCCGACGAGGTCATGCTCATCACCAGCACCGGAAAACTGATCCGGACCCCCATCAGCGGGGTATCGGTCATCTCCCGCAACACCCAAGGGGTCAAGTTGATGGGAATCGAAACGGGGGAGCGCCTGACCGGTGCGGTCCGGATCTCTGAAGCCTTGGAAGAGTGACCCTTTGCTGCGAAGGACGCCGCATCCGCCAAATGAGGGCTTTCCCTCCCAAGACACTTCATCGCTTCAAACGGGATCTCAAACAGGAATAGGATGAAGCGTAAGTTGGCTTCAAATGCGGATCCGCCGGTTTCCAAGGGAGAGGGACATCGCGGCAGGCTGCGGGAAAAATTCCTCGCATCGGGCCTTTCGGGATTCCATGACTACGAGGTCGTCGAATTGCTCTTGACGCTGGCGACTCCCAGGAAGGACTGCAAGGATGCGGCCAAGGCCGCCTTGCAGCACTTCAAGACGCTCCAGGGCGTCTTGGAGGCCCATCCCTCCGAGCTTCAGAAAATCCCGGGTATCGGTCCGAAAAACCTGCTCGGGCTCAAACTCATCAAGGCGGTTGCGGACCGGTACCTCGAAAAGAACCTGATCGGCAAAGACCAAATTCTGAACTCCCGGTCCCTCTTCGAGTATCTCTATCACACCCTCCGGGACAGATCGCGGGAGGCTTTCAAGGTCCTTTATCTGGACGTTAAGAACCGGGTCATCGCCGTGGAAACCCTTTTTGAGGGGACGCTGACCGCCAGCAGCGTCTATCCCCGCGAAGTGGTGGCATCGGCGCTGAACCATCGAGCCGCCGCACTCATCTTCGCCCACAACCACCCTTCGGGCGATCCGGCGCCCTCGGCGGAGGATGTCGCCGTCACACGGCAGCTCGTTTTTGCGTGCCGGGTCATGGGAATCGCGGTCCAGGAACACCTCGTCATCGGGGAAAATCGGTATTACAGTTTTGCAGATGAAGGGCATATTGAAAGGATGCGACGGGAATATGAACAACAGACCTCCGTCCGCTGAAACAGGACTTTGGAAAAAAACAACCGTGACCGATCGTAAAGGCGCGAAACCCTATTGTTACGGGAAGCTCGAATGCGTCTTTCCCATGGGGGCCCGCGGCTTTCGGGAGACGCCGGAATCCTGCTTTCCCTGCATCTTCCGTGTGGAATGCCTGAGGGCTGCCATGGCCCAGGTGGAGGGTCTGGCCGTCAAGGAAGAGACGGTGGACCGGGCCTATGCGTCGGGGGTGATCGGTTTCTGGGCGAGGTGGTCGAAGAAAAAGGCCCTCCAGCGGGAGAGAGATCAACGGAGGCGGGAAAAAGACTCAAAAGAATAAGCGAATTCAGGAGGATCACCATGAGAGGTCTCGATCAGATCCAAGTCAGCGGAAAAAGAGTCCTGGTCCGTGTGGATTTCAATGTTCCCCTGGACGAACAAAAACGGGTAAGAGATGATCTGAGGATCCTCGCGGTTCTTCCGACCCTGCACCATCTCCTCAAGGAAGAAGCCAGGGTGATTCTCATGTCCCATCTGGGAAGACCCAAGGGGAAAAAGGTTTCCGATTTTTCCCTCCGGCCTGTTGCCAAGCGCCTGGGACAGATCCTTGGCCGGGAAGTGGAAATGGCTCCGGATTGCATCGGGCCGGAGGTGGAGACCCGGGTTGCCCGACTGCAGAAGGGCCAGGTCCTCCTTTTGGAGAACCTGAGATTTCACGGCGCAGAGGAAGAGGACGACGATGCTTTCGCCTCCGCATTGGCGTCTCTATGCGATGTTTACGTCAACGACGCCTTCGCGGTTTCCCATCGGGCCAATGCCTCGGTTTCCGCGGTCACCCGCCACGCCCCGGTTTCCGTGGCAGGGATGCTTTTGAAACAGGAAATGACCTACGCCGAGCAGGCGCTGAAGGACCCTAGGCGGCCTTTTGTGGCCGTGGTGGGCGGCGCCAAGGTTTCCAGCAAACTCAAGGCTCTAAGGCACATTCTCGAACGGGTGGACAAGCTCATCCTGGGCGGCGCCATGGCCAACACCTTTTTGGCGGCAGGCGGAATTGCCGTGGGCCAGTCCAAGGTGGAGACGGAAATGATGGCGGAGGCGGGCGAAATCCTGAACCGCGCTTCTGCAAAAGGGGTTCCTCTTTATCTGCCCGTGGATGCGGTTGCGGCGGACCGGATGGCTCCCGATGCCGCCGTACGCAACATTCCCGTCCAGGAAGTGCCTGCAAACTGGATGCTTTTGGACATCGGGCCGGCCTCGGTGTGCCTTTATTCCGAGGCCCTCTACGACGCCAAGACCGTGGTTTGGAACGGACCCATGGGCGTTTTTGAAATGGACGCCTTCAGCAGAGGGACCCTCGGTCTCGCGCATTGCCTGGCCGGATGCCATGCCCTGACCGTCATCGGCGGGGGGGAAACCGGAGAGGCGGTGAGGAAAAGCGGGCTTTCGGACCGGATGTCCTATGTCTCCACCGGAGGCGGTGCGTTTTTGGAATTGATGGAAGGAAAGGTGCTGCCCGGCATTGCTGCACTCGAGGCGGCGGAGGGCCGGCCCCATCAGGCAGGCCGGTGACCTCCTAGCAAAAAGAGGACCTCGTTGAGACGGTATGTGCCATTTATCCTGATCGCCACGATTCTTCTGGGAATCGCAGGGTACGTATGCCGGGATTTCCTTTGGCAGGCGCTGAGGGGTTTTTATGATCTTTTGGCAAACCGGGAGGAGATCAAGCGGGTGGTGACCCGCTTCGGCTCCTTGGGGCCTGCCGTGTTCATCCTCATCCAGATCCTTCAAGTGCTTTTTGCCCCCATACCCGGGGAGGCGACGGGGTTCATCGGGGGATTTCTTTTCGGATCCCTGAAAGGATTTTTTTACTCGAGCGTCGGTCTGACGGTGGGATCGTGGATTAATTTTACCATCGGCCGGCTTTTGGGAAAGCGGTATATCCGAAAGGTGATTCCCGAAAAGAAGTTGAACCGGTTCGATACCTTCGTGAGGCACCAAGGCGCCCTCGTCGTGTTCGTTTTGTTCCTGTTTCCCGGTTTTCCAAAGGACCTGCTCAGCCTCTTCCTCGGGGTGACGGCGATTCCCCTCAAAGCCTTCATCGTCTTGGCCGCTGTCGGACGGATGCCGGGCACGCTCCTGCTGAGCCTTCAGGGGGCATTCTTGTTTGAGAAGGAATACGGGCCGCTTGTGGGAACGCTTTGCGTCAGTGCGCTTCTGGGGATCGCGGCTTACCGTTACCGCGAGGTCATTTATCGCTGGATCGAAAGGCTCAACAGCGAATCCTGAAATTCAGGGTTGACGGATAGGTAATAGAGGCGTATTCGATATGCGGATCAGGGAGAGTCCGCGGGATCGTGAATGAAAAAATCCGGGAGGACGCGTGGCGCACTGGCACTATCGGGAAGAACTCGGCAAGGACCATCGTTTGAGACGCTCATACTACGAACTTCTCCGGGACGATCTCGATGACCAGATACTCCAGTATGCCCTCATCGATTCCTACCGGAATTTCGCCGCCAGGAATATTTCCTATCCTTTCGTGGAAAAACGAGAGCTCAAGCCCAGGGGAAGGATCCCGGACGTGGAGTGGGACTGCCAGAACGCGTTTCTGGTGGTTTTTCTGGAAAACACACTCCCCTCCGCGGACAAGAAGTACATCCGTTTCTTTGAAGAGAATAAAACCACGAAGACCAACCTGCTTCGATCCGAAGCCCTCACGCTTTCCGGCAAGTTCGATCGAACCCAGAAATACCTGGAATCGGTCCGTTTTTTCGATTTTTTAAAAGAACTCCTTCCCGTCGACTATGCCCTGTTGATCCAGAGAGACTCAGGCAGAAAAGCGCGGAATAAGTATGTTCTTTCGCATTTCCATGTCAAAATCGATTGGCCCATCGTCGATGCCGCGGAAGATCTGGCGCGGGCGCTGCGCTATATTTCCAAAGACATGTATGAAAAGGGGGACAAGTACGCCGAGGACATCCAGAAGAAATTTTTCGAGTACTATGCCCTCCCGGCGATGGTGGGGGAAGAAGGACGGCTGCCATCGTGGCGGCACAGTATCTCAGAAAGGTCCCCTGCATCACGACGGTTTATGCGGGAAGCTGCGAATCCCGGGCGCTTTATCGGATATCCGAAAGGGGGGTTTCCAAGACCGTCCTGATTAAGATGTCGGACAAGGAGGTGGAGCAGGTTTGCCTGGAAAACGCCCTTCCGATCCGCCGATTCAGGAGCAATTACGTGACGGCGTCGGAAAAAGACGGGGATGTCTGCATCTTCCAGACGGCCTATGCCCACACCAGCCATGCCCGCCCCACGGATGACGGCAAGCTGCGGGAGGTCAAGCCGGATCTGAACTGGATCCGTGTGGACACGCAGTACCTGCTACCTAAACCCGGTGTCCGGAAATATGCTCCGATTCCCCTCAATGTGATCTACTCAAAAATCATGGGTCCCAGCGAAGAGGAAGGGGGGGCTTCAATCTGAAGCGGCGTGCTCTTCGCCTCGGTAGATCATGGCGATCTCGTCGCAGTCCGGGAATTTCACGCACATCATACAGTCGGCCCATATCTTGTAGGGAAGTTCCGAGCGGTCGATCTCCACAAAACCCAGGCGTCTGAAGAAACGGGTCCGATACGTGAGGGTGAAGATTTTTTTGATGTCAAAGGCCTTCGCCTCTGCCATGGCGGTTTTGGCCAGCCGGCTCCCAATGCCCCTTTTCACGTATTCCGGATTTACCGCCAGAGACCGAATCTCCGCCAGGTCGTCCCAGCAGAATTGAAGTGCACAGCATCCCAGAACCCGCCCGGTTCCCTCTTCCTCTGCCACGAAGAAGTCGCGGATGTGATCGTAGAGCTTGCTGAGGGGTCTCGGGAGGAGTTCCCCACGCCGACTGTAATCCTGGAGGAGCCGGTGAATGGGCCGGATATCGGAAAGCACCGCTTTCCGGATCAGGGGCTGGATGTGGCTTTTCTCGGTTTTTATCATCTATGATCCGATCCTCTTTCGATGGATTTGGACCGTTCTTACCGCATGTCCCGGGATCAAAGCAAGATTTCCATTCACTCCGAAGGGACCTCGATGGACTTCGGGAAAAGTGCCTTGACAGACCCTTCGAAGGGTTCACCGGAAAGGCGCCCGGAGTCCGGATCCAAAAATAAAAAAATTCCGTCGTCAGGGATGTCGAAATAAGAGTAGGGTGAATCGGAGAGCGCGGCGTTCATGAAATCGATCCAGATGGGGAGGGCCGCCTTTGAACCGGTTTCCCCGTTTCCCAAGCTCTCATGGACATCCTGCCCCACCCAGACGCCCGCAATGAGCGACGGGGAGTATCCGATGAAAAGAGCGTCTTTAAATTCATTGGTGGTACCGGTCTTTCCGGCGAGAGGGCGATCCAGAGAAAGGGCTTTTTTCCCGGTTCCCTCTTCCACGACGGCCCGAAGCATGTCCGTCATGACGGCGGCGCCCGTTCGGGACATGGCCACCCGTCTTTCCGGAAGCGCCTCCCAGAGGACTTCCCCTTCGGCATTTCGAATTTCCGACACGCCCTCCGGTTTGATCCACTCCCCCTTATTTGCGAAGACGGCGTATCCGGCCGTCAGCTCCAGAAGCGTGACTTCCGAAGTTCCCAAGGCAAGGGAGAGGTTCGGGGACAGCGAAGAATCGATCCCCGCCTCCTTGGCAAAGCGGATTACGGATGCGGGCCCTAGCTTTTCAATGAGACGCACCGCAGGGATGTTCTCGGAGATCGCCAAAGCTTTTCTCATGGTGATTTCGCCCAGGTAGGCGTTTGAAAAATTTTCCGGCCGCCATTCCTCCCCGGCCAGTCCGCCCTTGAAAACCACCGGGGTGTCGAGGAGCATCTGGTTTTGGGTAAAGCCGTTTTCCACCGCGCAGGCGTATACGAAGGGCTTGAAGGCGGAGCCCGGCTGCCGCCTTGCCGACACCGCTCGGTTGAAAGGACTTGTGGCAAAATCTTTCCCCCCCACCATGGCCCGGATGCTGCCTGTCGAAAGGTCCAGGGCGATCAGGGCTCCTTGGGGGTCGGGTTTTTCCATCTTGGCCTGGATCATGCGACCTTGGAGGGCTGTCAGTCCATTTTTGACGGCTTCCTCCGCGGCTTTTTGCATTTTCGAAGACAGGGTGGTCTTGACGGTCAATCCCCCTTTGTACATCAAGGAGGCGCCGACGTGCCTTTCAAGGGTTTTCTTGACATAATCCACGAAATAAAAGGCGAGCCGGGCATCCTGAATATCTCGTTCCGGAACGACCGGTTCTTTGGCGGCTTCCTGAAGCTCCGTTTTGGTAACGATGCCTAAATCCAGCATCTGCCTGAGCACCACATTCCGTCGCTTTTCTGCTGATTCCCGGTTGACGAAAGGGGAAAGGCGGGAGGGCGCTTTGGGAAGTCCCGCGATCAGGGCGCACTGGGCAAGGTTGAGGGACTGGATGGGTTTGCCGAAATAGATCCGGGCGGCAGACTCCACACCGTAAGCCCCGCTTCCGAAATAGACCTGATTCAAATAAAGCTCCAGGATTTCGTCTTTGGAAAAGCGGCGCTCGATCTGGACGGCCAAAATCGCTTCTTTGATCTTTCGGGAGAGGCTTTTTTCCGGTGTCAGAAAGAGGGTTTTGGCCAGCTGCTGGGTGATGGTGCTGGCGCCTTCCAGGTATTCGCCTGCGAAAAGGTTCTTGATAATTGCCCTGGCGATGCCTTTCAGATCGAAACCGATGTGATCATAAAAATTTCTATCCTCTGTGGCCAGCACGGCCGACTTCAGCATTTCCGGAATCTGGGCCAGGGGCACAGGATTTCTTTTTTCGTCGAAGAGTTCGGCAAGCAGGAAGTCGTCAGAGGAGAAAATCCGCGTGACCGCCGAGGGTTTGTATTCCTGGAGGGAGCGGATCTGGGGAAGATCGCTGGTCAGGGCAAAAAAGACGCCCCCGACGCCTCCGCTCAGGAGTGCGGCCAGGAAAAAAAAGGCAATCCACAGGCCCTGCTTTCGTTTCGGACGGACGGTTTTTTTCATCAGACTTGACGATTTGGTCAATTGCCGTTAGAAGGGCGCCTATTCTCTAAACAAGGAGTTTCGCCATGAGCCATCATCTCTCTCACGAGCATCATACGCCAGATTCTCTTCCATTTGAAGAGAAATTGATGCGTCTTCTCGAGCATTGGATCCGGCACAATGAAGACCACGCCGCCAGTTACAGGGAGTGGGCCCGTCAAGCCGGCAACCACCGGCTCGAGGAGGCGGCAAGCCGGATCGAAGAAGCGGCTCATGCGACCGAAGCTATCACCGAAATGTTCAAAAAAGCCCTTTCTTCCTTGCACCGTCCTTAAAGCATGAGCCCAACAGACTCGTTTTGCCTTTCAAAAATTGCCGGCTTCGCCCGGTAAATCGCCGGCTTTGACACTTTTTCAAAGATCTGGTATAAAAATTCAAACGGGGCTTTCGACGGTTTCTCACGCCGGACGAACGCAGCGCCTGTGGGCTGGTACTTCAAGCGATGGACCGGCTGCGCATCTCCACTAGAACTTCAAAACCTCCTCCAGATTGTTGTGCGGCTCATCCGCGGGCCCCGAATCCCGTGATATTTTTCGATAACCCGGGACCAACGTGCAAAGGGGCATGGCTCCTATAGAAAACGTGCTTTTCAACAGGAAGGAAGCTTCAGCAAGTTTCTTTTTCAAGATCAAAGGGGGATCGCCAGAAAGGGCACCGGAACGGTCGCTTATCGGAGGGATGCCGGATTCAAACCCACTCCGAAAGGGTTCTTCCGAAGAGGATCGGCAGGTGACGGTGGGAAGCGCATCCCGTCGCGCATTCCCGGGACGTTTACAGGACCGGAAAAGGAGGGGAAAATGAGAAACCTTCGGCTAAATTACGATACGCTGGTCAGGATTTCACGGTCTTTATCGAAATGCAAGGATCCCGAAAAAATCATCCGGATGACGGTGGAGAGCATCCGATCGGCCTTGGATGTCAAGGGGTGCGCCCTTTTCTTGATCAATGCCCGCACCAAGGAATTGGAAATTGCGGCTTCGGTGGGATTAAGCGCGGACTACCTGAAAAAAGGGCCGGTGAGCGCCCTTCGTTCCATCACCGACTCCCTGAAAGACGGCCCGGTGGGCATCTATGACGTGAGCGACGATCCCCGGATACAATACCCCGAACAGGCGGCTAAGGAAGGTATCGCTTCCATCCTTTCCGTCCCGATCCTGGTGGGCGACGAGGCCATCGGCGCAGTCCGGATCTACACGGCGGAGCGGTGGGAATTCACCCTCGACGATGTCAATTTCGTTCAGGCGATAGCCCAGATCGCCGGGATTCTCATCGAAATGACACGCTTGCACCAGGGACAGAAGGAATATATCGAGGTGCTGTCCGCCTTGTCGGAATCCCCCGAGCTTTAGGGGAGAACCCCGAGGCAGGAGACGGCGCCCCAAGGAGCAACCCGTGGGACCCAACACCCAGGATTGGAAGTCGCGGGTGGTTCCACCCGAAGCCGTCATTCAAAAGATCAAACCCGGCATGAGTCTTTTCTTGAGCACCGGGGTGGCCGAGCCACGGACCATGGTCCGGCATCTGATGAGGTCCAACGCTCCCAACCTGGAAGACCTGGAATTGATTCAGCTGGTCAGTTTCGGAGACGCCATCTCCCTGGAGGCCCTGCAGAAAAAGAAGTTCCGTTTGAAGACTTTTTTTTCGGGATGGGTTTCGCACCAGGCCATCCGGGAAGGTCGGGTCGATTTGATCCCAAGCCGGTTTTCGCGGATCTCCCGGTTCATCGCGCAAGACAGGGTCCCGCTGGACGCGGCCATCGTCCAGGTCACCCCTCCCAACGATGCGGGTTACTGCAGCCTGGGGCTTTCCGTCGACGTGGCCTGGGAGGCCCTGGAAAAGGCATCGATCAAGATCGGCGAAATCAACACCAGCATCCCTCGGACCTTCGGCGACACCTTTGTGCCGATGTCGGAGTTCGATGATCTGGTACTTTCTGAAGATCCGCCCATATACATGGAGCGCTGGCCCGTGGACGACGTGACGGATCAGGTCGGTCGCAACGTGGCGGCGCTCATCGAGGACGGTGCCTGTCTGGCTTTTTCCTTAGGGCCGCTGTTCGAGTCGCTTGCGAAACATCTGAAGACTAAAAAGCATCTGGGGATCCACTCCCCCTTTTTTACGGATCCCTTGATGGATCTCATGCAAAGCGGCGCGGTGACCAACCGCCGAAAGGAGAGCTATCGAGGAAAATCCCTCACCTCCTATGCCTTCGGAACTCCCGACCTCATGGCTTGGCTGGACTGCAACCCCCTGGTGGAATTTCAACGCATCGACAAGGTATTCAACCCCTTGATCATCGGACGGAATCCGAAATTCGTGACGGTCATCTCGGCAAAGAAGATCGATCTTTACGGCCGGGTCGGCCTTAAAACCGGAAAAGGAAATGTCGCCACCGGACCTGCGGAAGTCCTGGACTTCTTTCACGGCGCCGAGCTTTCCGAGAAGGGCCGGGCCATTTTCGCCCTTTCCAGCCGGGACACTTTCCACCGGCACAATATCTGCATTTCCATTAGCGATATGCCCAATGTATTCGACATGTTTGAATCCGTGGAAACGGTGGTGACGGAATACGGTGTTGCACATCTGGAGGGGCGTACGCTTCGGGAACGCGCTCAGGCGCTCATCGAAATCGCGCATCCGGACGACCGGCTCGGCCTGGTGGAACAGGCCAAAGCCGCCAAGATCCTGTATCCGGACCAGATCTTCTTGGCGGAGAGCGCCCGGTTGTATCCTAAGGACCTCCTGGTGGAACAAACCTTCGACGGCGTCAAGGTCCGGTTTCGGGCCATGCGGCCTTCGGACGAGGAGGGGATGCGGCACCTGTTCTACCGGTTTTCCGAAGAGACGAACTATTCCAGGTATTTCCATTCGTTGAGAAGCATGCCTCATGCTAGGATGCAGGAATACGTGAACATCGATTGGGACAAAGATCTGTCCATCGTGGGACTGGCAGGCGAGGAAGGAAAGGCCCGGATCATCGCCGAAGGGCGCTTCCTGGGATTGCCCGGCGGATTTGCGGAGGTGGCGTTTTTGGTGGATGAATCTTACCAGGGTTTGGGCATCGCCACGTTCTTATACCGTCTCTTGACGCGCCTGGCCCAGGAAAGAGGTGTCACCGGATTCGTGGCGGACGTGCTGTTCACCAACCTGGGGATGATGAAGGTGTTCCAGAAGGGAGAATTCGCGGTCCATGCGCACCTGGAAGCAGGGATTTATCACCTGAAAATCCCCTTTAGCCCCTGATGACGCATCCGCAGGAGGCTTTCACAGTGTGGTTTTTGTTCAAGGAACCAGCATACCCACCACGGCGCCGGTCATGCAGGTCGCCAGGGTGCCCGCCACGATGGATCGGACGCCCAGGGAGACGATCTCCTCCCTTCTCAGGGGGACAAGGGTCCCCATTCCGCCGATCATGATCCCCAGGCTCCCTGGATTGGCAAACCCGCATAAGGCGTAGGTGATCATGATCCGGCTTCTGGGAGAAAGGGCGCTTTCGGGAAGGCCCGCCAGGTTCAGATAGGCTAAAAATTCATTCACGACGGTCTTGATCCCCATGAGCGTTCCAGCAGTGGAGGCTTCCTCCCATGGAATTCCCATGACCCACACCACCGGGGCCATGGCATAACCCATCAGCCGCTCAAGAGTGATGGGCCGGCCGCCGGCCTGGGGTGCCAGAGCCAAAAGCAGGTTGAGCAGGTGCACGAGAGCCACCAAGACGATGAGCATGGCCACGATGTTGATGAGCAGCTGCACCCCCCGGATCGTCCCCTTCGTAATGGCATCCATGGCGCTGGAGGCTTCTTCGGGCGCCCTCACGTCACCCACGGAGAGAACGCCGGTTTCCGGAATCATGATCTTTGCCACGGTGATGGCTGCCGGCGCGCTGATGATGGATGCGGTAAGGATGTGCCCCATGGCATCGGGGATGACGGGCGTGAGGAGGCTTGAATACAGGACCATGACCGTTCCGGCGATGGTGGCCATACCGCAGGTCATCAGGCTGAAAAGCTCGCTCCGGGTCATGCCCTCGAGATAGGGGCGGATGAACAGGGGGGATTCCACCATGCCGACGAAGATGTTGGCGGAAACCCCCAGCCCTTCGGCGCCGCCGATCCTCATGGTCTTTTGGAGAGCCCAGGAAAAAGCCCGGACGATGACGGGAAGGATCTTCCAGTAGAAAAAAAGTGCGGAAAGGGCGCTGGTCACCAACACCAGGGGAAGGGCCTGAAACGCCAGGATGAAGGCGGCCTCGGGAAACTTGGCCTCAAAGGGAAGCCGCCCACCCCCCAGGTAACCGAAGACAAAGGACGTGCCTGCGGCGGTCGATTTTTCAAGGGAAAGAATGAGCCGGTTCAAAGCGAAAAATACCTCTCGAAAAAAAGAAAGCTTCAGAACGAGGGTTCCCACGACGATCTGAAGGCCGATTCCCACGAGCACGGTGCGAAGGGACACCCGCTTGCGGTTTTCACTCAAGACCCAGGCCACGGCGCTAAAAACCGCCAGCCCCAAGAGGCCCCGTAGGATCATACCTTCCTCCTCTCAACAGATGCTTTTATGGTTGGTGTCACGGACTGTTTTTTATCAGACAGCAGCCAAAGCGGCGGCGCCCGTCAAAAAGCCCCCCCATAAGACCGCCGAAAAGAGCATGAGATCACAGGCCCGCTGAATATGCACCGGATACGCTTTCCCCAGGCCGTCTCCGAGATAGGGCTTGTCAACAAGAACTCCCATATAGGTACTGGGTCCGCCCAGGGTGACGCCCAAAGCACCCGCAAAGGCGGCTTCGGGATACCCTGAGTTGGGGCTTGCATGGCGGCCCCCTTCCCGGAATCCGGTCTTCAACGTCACCCTTCCTCTTTGGGCGAGGATCTGGGCGGCCATGGAGATGAACGGGACCGAGAGGCGCGCGGGAAGGAGATTGGTTGCATCGTCGATTCTGGCGGCGGCCTTGCCGAAATGGCGATACGTTTCGTTCAGGTAGCCGATTCTGGAGTCCAGGGTATTCACCATCTTGTAGGCCATGGCAAGCGGCGCCCCTCCGAGGGCAGCGTAGAATAGAGGGGCGACGACCCCGTCCACCAGGTTTTCGGCAACCGATTCCACCGCGGCCTTTGCAATCTTTTCGCCTTCTAGATCTTCTACGTCCCGCCCCACGATTTGGCCCAATTTCTCCCGGGCATCCCTGAGGCGGCCGTTTCGAAGCGGCTTAAGGACTTCCGTCCCGGCGTCGGCCAGGGAACGCGCGGAGAGGCTGTAATAGACAAGCAGCAGTTCCAAAACGGTTTCGAAAAGAGGGTGCAGAAGACCGGCGGCGTCAAGCAGGACCCGACAAGAAAACCAGGTTCCGGCGATTAGAAAAGCGGTAAAGGCAAGGCCGGACAGAATCGGGTGAATGGGAAGCCTTCGGAAGGGACCTTCCGCGACGGAGATCCCTTTACCCATCCACCGGATAGGGTGGGGAAAAAATCGGGGATCCCCGAAAACGAAATCCAGAATGAAGGCAATGGCAAGTATTTTCCAAGACGTCATCGGCGGTCTCGGTTTCCAAAAAAACCTCTCACGAAAAAAAATCGATGCTGAACTTCCCGGCGCAAGAAAAATCTTTCCGGATAGCTTGCCTATCACAAACCCGAAAGAGGGATCAAGGACATCGACATTCGGGTGATGCCCAGCATCGCGAAAGGAATTTTCAATTGCCGAGGGAAAGCGGTTGCATCCGGGAGAAAATCGTGCCAAAAAAAGACGTAGCTAACCGGGATATTCGAGAAGCCCAGCGGTGAGGAAGAGCCGCCCGGACATCTGCCGCATCTCCCGGGTTGATTCAGGCACCAGAACCCTTGGAAATACCGGAACCGGGAAGGAAACCATGGCAAGGATTTTAGTAATCGACGACGATGACCAGTTTCGGGCGATGATGAAGAAACTCCTCGAGCAAAACGGGCATGACGTTCTGGAGGCCTCGGACGGAGAGAAGGGGGTGCGGCTTTTTGAACAACAGGGTGCTGATCTGATCGTCACCGACATCGTTATGCCCAACAAGGAAGGGCTGGAAACCATCATGGATCTCCGCCGGAAGGCGCCGGGGGTAAAAATCATCGCGGTTTCCGGCGGGGGGCGCATCGGTCCGGAGTCCTATCTCGATCTGGCGAAAAAGTTCGGCGCCGTGAAGGTTTTCAGCAAACCCTTTGGCCTCAAAGAATTCCTTCAAGCCGTTCGGGATGCCCTTTCCCTGTGACCGGTTTACACGTCGTGGATTTTCAATCGTTTTTGGTCATCTTTTAGCTTCCAAGACTATCCGGTTTTTGAAAAATTCTGAAAAGATGAAAACCCCGGCGCAGGATGGACCTGCCCTTGCCGATAGGTTCTCGGATTTCCTGAAAATCGTCCCAACTTTTCCCTGAAATCGTCTTTTGGACGATTTTCAGAGAAATCGGCCATCATTTAAAAACAGATGGAACTGACGCAGGTGGGCAAATGATCCGAAAATCCGATGATAGATCCCGACGATATGTTTTTCATACCCGGGGCGTCTGCTCTCCGGAAATTCATTTTCGTCTGGCTGAGGGGAGGATCCGCGACGTTCGATTCATGGGGGGCGGGTGTCCGGGAAACGCCCAGTTTGCCGCCCGGCTGATGGAGGGAAGACCGGCCCGGGAAATCCTGGATTTGGCCGGCGAAATCGTCTGCCGGAATGAAACTTCATGCCCGGATCAGCTGGCTTTGGGGATCGCCTCGGCCCTGAAAGGAGATCTCGAGCCGGTCTTTTCTTTCAAGATCCGCCGGGATTCCCGGCCCCGATCCCGCATCGCCCTGATGGGGGAGCCGGGAGGGCGGATACAAGTCCTGGAGGAAGCCCTGCACTCCATAAAAAGGCACCGGGTGGAAAGCATCCTTTGCCTTGGAAATCTTTGCGGCAATTCCTGCGGGGAAGATTTCGTTGCCGCACTTGAAAAAGAGGACCTGTTCCCCATTCTGGGCGAGCGCGATTGGGCGAACTACAGCGGAAAGGAGGGGCAAGAATTTTCCCCGTCGCTTTCCAAGAAAGGGGCGCAGCTTTCCCGCGTTCCCCATGCCCTGTCTTTTCACATGGCCGGCAAGACGGGTTTTGCCTTTTACGGGAAATACCTCCAGGGCCTCGAGGGCTATTCGGATTTCGAGCCGTTTGCCCTGGAGATCAACCTGGTGTGCGATTTGATGGATTTCATGGAAAACACGGATGCTCTGGACGCCTTGAAGTCCATGATACCTCAATTCAGCGCCCAGATCATCGTCTTCGGTCAAAAGGGGCGATGGGGGTTCTGGGAGATCGACGGTGTGTCCTTCGTCGGCGTCGGCCCCGCCGTGGACGAAAAGGGGTTGGCTTGGGGTTTGTTGGAAGCCCAGGATTCTAGTGTAAGCTTCCGGGTGATCCGGGAGCCGTGAAACAGGAGTTGAAAGTGCCGGAAAAGGTTGTGGTGGATGTGCTCTTGACCGACTTCAGGCAGTGACTGGCCTGCGTCTACATGGCGGAGTCGGTAAAGGCTTTACCGGAAAAAATTCAAGCCCTCATCGTAGTTCGTGAATGGGACATGCGGACCCGGGAAGGGATTCGACGCTTTCGTGAGCTGAGGGCCAAATCGCTCCCCAGTATCGCCCTGGATGGAGACTTGGTCTATGAAGCCCTCATCCCGGGCCAGGAAGTCCTGTCCGAAGAGATCCTGCGGCGGCATCATGAAAAGAACCTAGGATAGGGGAAAAGAACATGGTGATGAACCCGGAATTTTTTCTCGAGGAAGTCCGAATCGAAGGATTTAAATCGTTTTCTGAAAAAACCGAAATGGGATTTCAGCCCGGTATCGGTGTGATCATCGGAAACAACGGCGTGGGAAAGTCGAACATCCTGGATGCCATTGTCTGGGTTTTCGGCGAGGATGATTTGGCCCAACTCCGCTGCCGAACCCAGGAGGAACTGTTTTTCTCGGGTTCCAAAGACAGCCCCCCCGCGAATCGCATCCGAGTCGATCTGACCTTCAGGGAGGGAAAGGGGAAAAAAGCCCCCGCCGTAACCCTTTCCCGAGAAATGACCCGGGACGACCGAAACAGTTACGCCATCAACGGCGAAAGGCTGGATCGAACGGCTTATCAGTCCCAGCTGTCGAATCTGCGGTTCACCCATGCGCTGAAATCGATTATCCGACAGGAACAGATCAACGATGTGCTCCTTTTGGAACCCGATCAGCGTCATCAATGGCTCAAGACCCGGCTGTCCTCAGACGGCAGCAAAGACCTGAGCCGCCTTTTGCAGGAATCGATTGTGCCCCTTTTCCGCAAGTATCTGGATTACCTGATTCCCGACGGAAGGGGGGAGATCCGAAGCTCGAATTCCAATGGTACGGACGGCCTGGAAATCGAAGTCACACTTCCGGGGAATCGTCGGCGCCGGGCTCACCAGCTTTCCGGGGGAGAAAAGGCGGTCACGAGCCTTGCGCTGAAGCTGGCGATTTTTTCTCAGTTCGAAAGCCCCCTTTTTCTCCTTGACGAGGTGGAACCTGCCTTGGATTACACCAATCACAAATCCATGCAGGCCCTTTTAAAAACCGTGGCCTCCGAGCGGCAGTTGATCATGATCACCCACCTGAGGAGCACGGTGGAGCTCGCCAATACAGTTCACGGAGTCCGGACCCGATGGGACGGTTCATCCTTCATGAAATTCTATTTTGTCATGGATGAACGGCTTCTCCGCCTCTACAAGTGCTGCTGAAACAGCTTAAGCGGGACGTCCATGTTTCAAGCCCATGCCCTTCATGACGAGGTGAATCGGGCCAGGCCGCTCTTTCCTGAGATAAACCAGCTCTACCAACGCCTCCCCCAGACCCGCTGCTGCTGCGAGGGTCCGGGGGAGTGCTGCCTGTTCCTCCCGGAGATGACCTTCGTGGAAGCCATGCAGTGGATGGACATGCTCCTGGGCATGGAGGCGCGCCAACGAACTCAATTTCAAAAAAAATCGTCGGGTTTTATCTCGTTGCGCCGCTTCGCCGGATGGGATACCCGAAGGCTGTGATGGGAAAGTAATCGGTGATCAAAGAAATCGTTCAGGAAAAAACGGACGATCGCCTGAAAACGATAGTGAAAATCCTCTCCTTATTTTAATCCTGGATCACACAGCCTTGAAGCTTTTGAAGCAAGGCGCTCCCGTCGACGCCCCATCCGATGAACGCCAAAAGGGTTTCCGGTTTTCCTTCCCAGATCGACCATTCGGCCTTCTGCCCCACCAAGTTGAGCATTTGAAGCCGATCCGGATAGCGGACAGGACCTTTGACGCGAAAAACGCCCAACGGCAGCCCTTCGAGAAATTTCCTGAAGCAAGCCTCCTCCAACGGCCTTGATTCCGAGAAGGAAAAGGACACGAAGCCGGAAGCCTCAACCGGCTTTGCCGAGGGAGAGGCCTTTTTTCTTCCTTTTCCGTTTTCGCTTTCCTGAGGGTGACGAGGCTGGCTTGCCAGGGGATCCGGGGAAGGCGTCCGGTAGAAATGAATGGGGGGGATCCCGGGCACCCTGGATACAGGCAGGGCAAAAAGAGCCTCCGGATCGACTCCGCCGTGAATCGTGGGGATGACCCGGCAATTCCGGAAGGATTCATGGATTTCTTTTAAAAAAACAGGGACTTTTTCCGGGTCAACGAGGTCGATCTTGTTGAGCAGGATCAGATCGGCCATCTCGAGCTGGTTATAGAAAAGCGGTCCGAAAACCTCGCGGGCTTCCCAATAATCGGCATCCAGGAGGGTGATGATCTTTTTCAGGGCGAATTTATCTTGGAAGGAGGCCTCTCGCAAAATGGGCACAAGGGTTTTGGGGTCTGAGACCCCGGAGGTTTCGATGAAAAGCCGCCGGGGGTGAAATCGGTCCCATATCCGATTAAGCGATTCTCTCAGATCCGCGCTGAGGGTACAGCAGATGCATCCGGAAGTCAGCTCGATGACATCCGAACCCGCATCTTTGAGCAGGAGGCCGTCAATGCCGATGTCCCCGAATTCGTTGACCAAAACCACGGTATGGGACAGATCGGTCTCCCAGGAAAGGATCCGTTTTAAAAGCGTGGTTTTGCCCGATCCCAAAAAACCGGTTAACAGCAACACCTCTGCCTTCTGCAATCGGGAATTTCGATCTGGCACGGGTGCCTCCTGCATGGGGCAATTTTTTGAAAAAACTTACGCGATCAGAGGGCCAGGGTCGCCACTTGATAGCATCGGAGGCAGCGTTCCGCTTCCGCTACCGCCTCCTGGGCCGTAAAGCACTGCTCCACCTCCTCGAAACCGGGCTTCCGCTTTTCCAAAGGAAGCATTTTGGGATGCAGACGCGGTTTGTTTTCCACCCGACCTATTTTTTCGTCAGGGTCAAAAACGGGCGCCGATCTGAAAAAGAGGTCAAAATGATCTTCATCGTCGTGCTCGGGGACTCGTCCATTGATTAAGAGGTCTATGCTGATGGCGGCCTTTCGACCCCCGGCGCAGGCGGCAACCAGGGAGTCCGGTCCTGTTTCGCAATCTCCTGCGAAAAAGAGTTTGGGCCTCGGACTCTGCTTGGTGAATTCGTCTACCTCGATGGTTTTTTTCGCCGTGGTTTTGATCTCCCCGATGTCGTGAAGAAGATCAACTTCGACCTGTTGTCCGATAGCGGAAACGACGGTATCGCATTCGAAGACAAATCCGGAGTCCTTTTTCGGAACCGGCCGGGGTCTTCCGCTTTCATCGGGCTCCCCAAGCTCCATCCGGACGCACTCGAGGCCGGTCACTTTTCCGTCTTTTGAAAGGATCCTGACCGGGGCGGTCAAGAAATGAAAATGAACCTGCTCCTCCTGGGCATCCTTGATCTCAGCGGAGTCTGCGGGCATTTCGTCACGGGTCCTTCTGTAAATCAAATGAACTGCATCCTTGCCCAGGCGCAACGCGGAGCGGGAACAGTCAATGGCCACGTTTCCTCCGCCGATGACGGCCACTTTTTTTCCGTCCGGGTAAGGATCTCGGCCGTCGTTGATCTCCCTGAGATAATCCAGACCCGAGAAAAAGCCTTGAGAGCTCCCTTTTTCGCCGTCAATACCCGTGGCGGCGCTGTTCTGGGCCCCGATCCCTACGAACACCGCATCGAAGCTTTCTTCAAGTTGCACCAGCGAAAGGTCCTTGCCGACGGTGTGGTTGAAGTGAAAGCGGACCCCGATCTGCACCAGAGGATCCACTTCCTGTTGAAGGATCCCATAAGGCAGCCGATAGTCGGGAATGCCGGTGGCGGACATGCCGCCCGGTCGCCCCGAGCTTTCATAGACGGTGACCTGGTGCCCCTTCATGGCCAAATGAAACGCGCAGGTGATCCCTGCGGGACCTGCCCCAACCACGGCGACTTTGCCCGTCTTTGGGGAAGGGTTTACCGGGAATTCCGGTTTTTTCCCTGCTCCAAAACCTGGTCGGCAACAAACCGTTTGAGGGCTTTTATTGAAATAGCCTCATCCACGAGGGCGCGTCGGCAGCGGCTTTCGCAAGGGCGGAAACAGGCACGCCCCAAAGCTTGGGGCAGCGGAAGCCTTTCCCGGATGACATCGAGGGATTCTGCAAACTTGGTTTCCTTGATTTTTTCGATATACCGAGGAATGTCGAGATGGATCGGGCAGGCATCCATGCAGGGTGCGGTCAATCGCGAGCGATAGACTCCCTTGTTCACCGATCTGTCCCCTTTGGCGGCCTTGGCGAAGTCTTCGGCAAAGAATTTCGCTGCTTCGAGAAACGGGTGAGGCCCGATTTTTCCGATGCTGCATTTTGCGTTGCTGACGATGGCTTCTGCGGCCGATTGCATGAATTCGAGGTCCTCTTCGGTGGCGTCCCCCTTGGCGATATCTTCCAAGACATCGATAATTTCTTCCCATCCGGTCTTGCAATAATTGCATTTGCCGCAGTCCTTGGCGTGTTCGAGAACGGCGGAAAGATATTCCCGGCACAGATCGATGATGTCGACTTCCGGGGAACGGATGACGATCCCGTTCCAGCCCATCAGGCCCTTGATTTTTTGGTTTTTACCAAAATATTCAGGCAGATCGATGGTGGTTATCTTTTCATGACTTCCAGCCGCTCTGCCGCGGTTGTCCACGATTTCCCCCCCCCAGGTACTGAAAAGGATTTCCGTCATGATGAAACCTCCATAAGCGGTAGCTGCTTTTTTCCCTGAGTCAGGTCTTGAAAGAAAACGGCAGGACCCAGGCGACGTATCGGGCGTCTTTAGGCACCCGTGGGATTTTCATGGGTTTGCCCTTCAACCCCGATGGCAAAATTTTGTGGCATAGGCCTTCCGCGATGTCAACGTCTTCCAAGGAAAGGCCCATAAAATCGTCTGTCGGCTTAAAAAAAATCGTCTTTTGGACGATAGGCACAAAGCGCTGATTTTTGTAAAGCTTGTTCAATTCCAGAGCAGCGGAAAATAATCCTGCGACAAAAATGATCTTCCGAAGACACCCAAGCCACCGGGTGTGTCGCGGGTAAAGAGGTCCGCTTTTCGAAGAAAAGCAGGGAACGTCCTTCCAACAATTGATTGTCCAATCAAAGGGAAAGGAGGTCAGCATGGAACGATTCGCGAAAGATCCCATGATATGCAAAATCGGAAAGGTGAAATTCGCCGGCCAGCCGGGAGACTTCCCCACGGTGTGTTGCTTTTCCATCTTTCAGGAAAGCGACAAACTGTTTGACAAGGGGAGCCGAAGAAAAGGATTCAACGAACAGCGGGCGGAAGAGCTGCTCAAGGCCGCGGACCAATTCAGCAACGAGACCGGGGTCCCCGTGATGGCGGACATCGTTGCGAGTCCGGGAGAAAAGTTCAACAAGTATGTCGATTTTGTCACGTCGGTTTCCGAAATGCCTTTTTGTATCGACGCCATCATGATGAAGACCAAGCTGGACGGAGCGGCATACTGCGCCGAAAAAAACCTTCTCGACCGGATGTTTTACAACAGCATCACGGTGTGGGAACAAGACGTGGTTACGGAGGTCAAGGAGATGGCCCAGATCGGCGTCAAGCACGCCCTCCTGGTCGCCTTCGATCAAAACGACCAAACCCCCAAGGGGCGGATCACCGGGACCCAGAAGCTGCTGGATGCCATCGAAACGGCCGGATTGAAGCTGGAAAGCATCATCGTGGATACCACGACCCTCAACGCCCCTGCAAACGCCTTGTGCGGACTCGCCAACCGACTGATCAAAGAAAAATGGGGATTTGCAACCGGCAGCGCTCCCAGCAACGGCTCTTACATGGAATTGAAGCGGTTCAAGGAAGCTTTTGGATTCAAAGGCTGGGCGGGCTTTGATGCCGCCGTGGAGGCGCTTTCGGCGTTTTACTATAACGATTTGATTTTTACAGGTCCGATGGCGGGGGCGGGGCGAGTCGTTCCGGCGGTTGCCGTGGCCGATGCCTTTTTAGCCACGACTGTTTTCGACAAGACCAAAACGTTGCCCAAAGACCCGAATCATCCCCTTCTCAAATTGTTTCCCACTTTTGCCGACCAGTTGAAAGTCGCTTGGGACAAGCCCAGCGACTTGAAGCAGCTGTAAATTTAAAAGATCAGTACCCTCCTTTGGAAACGGGGTGAAGCGGCTTTTGAACACCGGGATTCACCCCGTTTCAATTCTCTTGCCAAAAAAACGTTTCGGCCCTTCTTTGATCGGGCCGCCAACCCTGCAACAAGCCGAGGGCTGTGCGCTCGCCGTTTCGGTTCACGCCTTGCGCATGCATCCATTTTTTTATAAAAAAACTTTGATGCCTTTCGGCAAATTCCCTTTGAGCCTCGGCAAAGCGCTAAAAAAGGCGAAAGAAAAAAGGTTATCGATGGGACAAAGATATGATAAAGTAAGCGCCGAGAAGAAATTTCCCGTAAAGGCAGGAATTCCGAACCGGATTCGTCGTGACACGGCGGAGGTGGGCCATGTTTAATTGGAAAGACGAACTCAATCGCATGGGGCATCAGATCGCCATATCAGGGCAGCCCATCGCCATGCACTGCCATCATTATAACATCAATCTGCAAAAAACGCTGGAAGATACCATGGGACAAGCAGGCGTTGCCCTCCTGTACCGTTCGGTGGAAGAAACGACTTATCAGGGACTTTCGAGCCTTCTGGAACAATACCCCAAAATAAAAACGCTGACCTCGAAACTGGAGATGATTTCCCTGCTATATCAGAACTGTGGACTGGGCATCCTCCATTTTCAAGGCGTGAGATCCGGCAAAGCGGCTGTTTCCAGCCCATCGAGCCACCATGTGACGGGGTGGCTCGCCAAGCATGGAAGGCGGAAAACCCCCGGCTGCCATTTTGCACGGGGGTGGATCGCCGGCGCCATGGAGGCGATCTACGGACAACCCATCGGATTTTTCAACGTCGTGGAAACGCAGTGCAAAATGACACGAAATGAAGAATGTCGTTTTTCAGTGACAAGAATATGAAGAACTTTTTGGGAACCTGGGGAAAAGAGGGGATACCCCTGAAGTGGGCTTTAGCGTTCGCATCCTGGAAAAGGGGAGAACGCTTCGCCTGGTCTAAGGACTGACCCTCAGCGGGAAAGAAGCGATGGCCATTGACGGAAGAAAAATCATCCACGCGGTCATGGAAGGAAGCAAGATCAGGGAATCCAAAGGCATTATTCCCATTTTTGGGGTCTACCTCTCGCTTTTTTCCGTGGAATATTACAACCGCCTGAGTTTCAGGTTCGAAAGCGCAATGGGTTCGTCGCGCAGCGAAGAGGCGAAAACGCTGCTGATCGAAGCGGCCCAGGAATGCGGTTATGCCACTTTTCAAGGCATCCGGAATTCGTGGGAGTGGGATCAGATAGTTGTTCCCATGATCGAGACGCGGGAGGATCAAATTCTGGGTTTCACCGCGGTCGCCGTGGCTTTCGGGTGGGGGGACCTTGAAGTCAAAAAAATCGTTCCGGGGAAGAAGATGATCATTCGGGCAAACGACTCTTATGAAGCGAACGGCTATCTGGCGAAATACGGATTCGCCGATTCCGGGAAGTGCTATATGCTCAGAGGCGTCGCAGGGGCATTCATGGACTTAATTTACGGAGATGACTATCCGGAAGGCCTGTTTTGTTTTACAGCCCAAGAGCACCTCTGCCGGGCAAAAGGAGATCTGTACTGTGAGTTCCTTGTTACAAAATCACCGGCTCCCCGTCCAGCTTGATAGAAAGCGACACATTCAGGAAAAGCCCTGCTGGGAGGCCTTTTCCTGTTCCAAGATCCTATGTCCCGCCCATGGAAAGGCGTTCGTGGAATGCTGGCTGATTCCAAAAACCCATTGCACCAATTTCATTCAGGAAGATTTTTATCAAAAGCTTTCCTCATGCCTTGGATGTGCTTATTTCAAAGAGATCGGGGAGATCCACCCCAGCGGATGGAGTCACTTCTTTTCGGACCAGATTCACAAATACAACATCAAGGCACTCGAGCATCTCTATCAGAAGGAGGAGAGCTTTGTCGAAATCTTAAACCGGATCCCGGACGGGCTTTTCACCACCGATCACGAATGGCGCATCACCTATTTCAACCCTGCCGCCGAAAAGATCACCGGTTTTTCGGCCTATGACGCCGTGGGGATGTACTGCAAGGATGTCTTTAAAAATTCCATTTGCGAATCGGATTGTGCGCTGAAGCGGGCCGTGAGCGAAGGGCAGGACGTCCACAATCGCGAGTATGAAATCACCAACATCGACGGCCAGGAAATCCCCATCATCTGTTCGACATCGGTGTTTCTGGATCCCTCCGGGCACGTCGCTGGTGGCCTGGAAATCTTCAAGGACATCACCGAACTCAAGCGACTTCAGGAGGAGATCGTCACCCGGGAAAAGAAATACCGGCGGATCTTCGAAGGCAGTCACGACATGATTTACACCACCAACCTTCCGGGAAAGATCCTGGACGTCAATGAGGCGGGCGTCGAGATGCTGGGATATCGGTCGAGGGAAGAGCTGATCCGCCTCGGTGCGGTGGAGAAACTGTATTGCAACCCCAAAGACCGGAAGCGGTTTCTCGGGCAGATCCTGAAAAAGGGCTTCGTCAAGGATTACGAGGTCGATTTTAGGAAAAAAAACGGCAATGGGATTCACGTCCTGATCTCGAGCCGGAAATACGAAAATCCGGCCACCGGTGATGTTGAGTTCGAAGGGATCATCAAGGATATCACCCACCGAAAGCAAACCGAAGAGGACTTGAGACAGCGGAACCGGGAGCTGTCCATTCTCAACGACATTGCCATGGCCTTGAACCACAACATCCCCTTAAACCGGATCCTCTTGAAGACGCTAAAAAGCGTTCTTTCGGTCTTGAATCTGGAGCGCGGGGCTCTCGTGCTGATCGACCGTTCGGAAAAGCAGGCCAAAGTGCAGGTTCGAAAAGGGCTTCCAGCCGCGGCGGCCCTCTCCGGCAACGCGATGCTTTTCAAGGATGCTTTGTTGAAGAACTCTCTCATGGAAGGAAAGATGGTTCTCGACCCCGAGCCGTCTTTTCCATCCTTCAAAGCACGCTACCGCCTTCATTCACGCGGATTGAGCCCCTGGCTGACGTGTTTTCTCATCACGTTCAAGGGGATTGGCGTCGGCTTTTTCGGGCTGGACATTCCTCCGTCGAGAAAGCTCAGCCACCAGGAGATCCACTTGATGGGATCTTTGGGCAACTTTTTGGGAGGCGCCATCGAAAACACCCAATTGATGGACATGATCCGCCGTCATCGCCAGGAATTGCGGCAGCTCACCGAAAAGCTGTTTCAGTCCCAGGAAGAGGAACGGCGCCGGATCGCGAGAGAACTCCACGATGAATCCGGACAATCCCTCACGGCTGTGAAACTGGCTCTGGAGCGGTTGAAAGAGAATCTCTTTTCGGATGAAACCGATCTCGTGAAGGAGATCGGTGAGATCAACCGGATGATCATGCGGACCGCCTCCGAGATCCGTCGCCTCTCCTACCACCTGCATCCGACGCTCCTCAGCGATTTAGGCCTCGAGCCGGCCCTGAAGCTCTACCTGAAAGAGATCAGCGGACACTCGGGCCTCAATATCGAGTTCAACATGGTCGGTTTTGACCATCGATTGAAGCCGGACATGGAAACCGTCTTCTATCGCTTCACCCAGGAAGCCCTGACCAACGCCCTGAAACACTCCGGTGCAAAAAATTTCCGCCTGTCCATCATCAGGAGTTTTCCCAAAATTATTTTTGTCGCCGAAGACGACGGCGCCGGATTCGATGCATCCATCATCGGAAAAGACAAGCAGAGCCTGGGCCTTCTCGGGATGCGGGAACGGACCTCCCTTCTCGGAGGGGATTTCAGCCTCCGCAGCCGCCTCGGGAAAGGGACGCGCATCCGGATTGAAATTCCGCTGGAGGAAGCGCTGGGCCATGAATAACCCTATCCGAATCCTGATTGCAGACGACCATACCATCGTCCGGCAGGGTCTGGCGCGCATGCTCAACGATCAACCCGATCTGAAGGTCGTCGGGGAAGCGGTTAACGGACGCATCGCGGTGACCCGGGCATTGGAACTCAAGCCGGATATCGTCATCATGGACATCGCCATGCCCCAGATGAATGGGATCGAGGCGGCGAAAAGGATCCGAAAGGACCTCCCGAAGACCAAAATCGTGATTTTGTCCATGTACTCCCATGAACATTACATCCACGAACTCCTCGAGGCCGGCATCTCGGGATACCTCTTGAAAGAGGCAAGCGGAAGCGACATCATCCATGCCATTCATGCGGCCATGAACGACGAGACGTTTTTAAGCCCTTCCATTTCCAAAGTCCTTGTGGACACCTATCGATCCCCCCGCAAGACTTCCTCCCTGGCCGAAAGATATCGGCAGCTTTCCAATCGGGAGCGGGAGGTGTTTCAGCTGATTGCTGAGGGGCGCTCCACCCGCCAGATATCCGAAATGCTCTTTGTGAGTATCAGCACGGTGAAATCACACAGGGCAAAGATCATGGAAAAGCTGGGCGCGGAAAATCCCGTCAAGCTCGCCCGTTTCGCCCTCCAGCTGGGGATCATCGATCCAGAGCTCTGAGCCCTGTCCCAGCAGGTTTTTAAAAGATGAAGAAGATCGGGATCATCACCCTGACACGGCAAAACAGCCTGGCATACGCCTGCCTTAAAAAAATCGTCCTGAACCTGGGTTACGAACCCATCTGCGGGGAAGCCATCGGATCCGAGGCGCTTTTTTTACCTCTGGAAGAGCTCCACCTCGTGGGATACGATTTCCTGGGCCCGTTTTTTCAAAAAGCCGGCTTCTCCGATGTCGATTGTATATTGATTTCTGCCCCTTACACGGTGAATCTGTTTTCACTGCCCAAGGTCATCCGGTCTTTGCGAGCCGTCAGTCCGGCGCCGATCGTGCTGGGAGGAAACGAAGCCTCAAACAATTATCGGAACCTCATGGAGTATCGGTTTATCCCGTTCGTAAACGCCCTTGTGGATGTCGGGCCGGACTTCATCGTCAGGGGTGCTGCGGAACAGGCGCTGCCGGTCCTGTTGCCCCTGGTGGACAAAGATACGCGGATGCGGCCGTGGACCGCAAAATATTTCAAAAAGCTGCTGGATGTTCCGAATCTGGTGTTTTGGGTCCCCGAAAGGAGCGCTCTCGTTTCAACCCGGCTCTCTTTCCAGGATCTTCCCGAAAAAGAGATTTTTTCCGTGGTGAAATATGGTGAAACATCGGCGGCGGTTACTTTTCAGCGCGCTTGTGTTTGGGCACGAAAATCCAGGGGGGGGTGTCTTTTCTGCGCCATCGCGACCCAGTTCGGAGAGACCTTTCACTGTTCGGTGGAAACGGGCTTTTTCATCGAGGAGCTGACCGCTTTTATAAAAAATAATGAAAAAGTTGAAAACATTGATATTTGGGATGACACTTTCAACGCCGATGATTCATGGACAACCCGAATCTGCGAACTGTTAAAACAGGTCAATCAAAGGACGGGAAATCGAGTCGCCTACTCCTGTTTTTTAAGACCCAAAGGAATCACGTCCCATTTGACGGATCGGTTCAAGGCGGCCAACATCAAAGCGGCTTTTGTCGGTGCAGACGCCGTAACACAGGATTTATCAAGGCGACTGAGAAGAGGGTGCTCCGTACGGGAATTGGATCAGTCCCTTGAAGTCCTTTCAAGGGCCGGGATTTCCTACAACATCAGCGTTCAGCTTTTTTCCCCGGAATCGACGCTGGAGGATGTGGAAAAGACGGCCGAACTCGCCCTGCGCTTTATCAAAGGGAAGAGGTCGAAGGTGCATGTCCACTTGTATACCTTCCCCCTTTTCGGATCTGCCATCCACAGTCTTTTGGCCGTCCGGAACAATCTGAAGTCGATTCCTTCCCCTTTGATGCGGAGGGCAGGGGATGCGGGTTTTAAATCGCTTCCCGTCGCATATGACTTCAGGTCATACGACCCGGAGGTGGAGACCATCAAACAAAAGACCTTCCGTCTCCTGAACATCGAAGCCTCCTTTTTCGTCAGAACTTATCCGGGGGATACCCTTGACGCCGGGCGCTTAAAGGAAGTGCTGTCTCAAGTCCTAAGTTGGTGCCTTGAAGTCCAAAAATCCCACCCGGTCAAATCCGTCTGGTACTTGACCCTTTTGTTTCTTGAAGGTGGCGGGACGGGACTGACCGAAGAACAGATGATGGATCTGTTCTCCCGAAACGAGCCGGCATCGGCGATTCCGGAAGCCGTTGAGAAAAACCCATGGTGATTTCGGATATCGCTATACCCTTTCCCGAAGTTTCGCCGACGTCATGGGAGGCCTTCTCAAAGCAGGACGGGTGCGGGAAACAGGCGAAGCGAGATACACGTTGACCCTCGAAGGGGAATCGTATCTGTTTTCGGTGTTAAAAGAACAGGTTTCAAATTTCATTTCCGTGGCCGCTTACGGCAGGATCCACAAGGAAACCTTGATGAAAGCACAACGGAACCCCAGATCCCCGTTACGGATTCATACCCCTTAGCGTCCTTGAAATCCCGACTGCTTCCTGCCGTCCTATCGCCAACCGTTGTTGCGTCGGCACTTAAAACGACAAAGCCGGTCCTTTGTGCTCTTCGGCGTCTCAAACCGGAATGAAAAGCGGCGCAGTTACCCTGTCGCCTCGCCGTCCGGAACGAAAATCGTCTTCTGCCCGCAAAAAAATCGTCCTTTAGACGATTTCCAAAAAATCCGGAATTAAGATATCTGAAAATATCTTTAAGCGAGTGATCTTTGCCTCCGTGTCGCATCCAGAAGGTGTCAGGATAATGAAAACCTAACAGGAGAAAGGAGTGTATGTCATGGCCGAGCTGACTCCAATCGAAAGAGTAAAGCGGTTTTTCAACCGGGAACCGGTGGACAAGATGCCTTTTTTTACGGGAATGGGCATGGTCCTCAGGCCCGCCATCCAAAAGCTGGGTTACAAGTTTCCCTCGATTCACCGGAATGCCGAGAAACTGGCGTATTCCGGGATTGAATCGGCGCGCATGTTCAATCTGGATTCGGTGGTCATCCCCTATGACATGTGCTGGGAGTCCGAAGCGCTGGGCAACGAAATCAGCCTCTATGAAGATTCGGAGGACACCCTCTATCCGACCATCCCCTACCAAAAAATGGGCGGAACTGGACCAGGTGGAGATCACCCAGGATGACATCGACAACATCATGGACAAATACCCGATGAACCTTATCCCCGAAGCCATCAAGATCGTCAAGAAAGAGGCCCCGGAACTGGCTCTCGGCGCCTGGCAGCTGGGCCCTTTTACCCAGTGCGGCCAGACCATCGAACTGGATAAGGTCCTCAAGGGCGTATTCAAGGAAAAAGAGCGCGTTGAGGATATCCTGGACAAGTTTTCCGACATGATCATCAACATCGGCAAACGCCTTGCTGGCCGCCGGGGCCGATTTCATCACCCTGCGCGAACCCGGCGTGGCGGCCGACCTTCTGAGCCCCAAGACCTTCAAGGAGCTGATCGCACCCCGGTTGACCCGGATTCTGAAGGCCTGGAAGTCTCCCAAGGTGCTGCACATCTGCGGCTCCACCGATCCCCTGGTCGAAATGATGTGGAAGATGGTCAAGGATTCCGGCGCTCAGGCGGTCAGCTTCGACATCAAGAACAACCTGCTCGAGAGCCGAAAAAAGCTGGGAAACGACGCCATCATCCTGGGCAACTTCGACGTCTTCAAGCTTCCCTGCGCCGAGGAGACGACCGTCGAGCAGGCCGTCGAAGGCATCAAGAAGAACATCGACGGGCTCGTGGACGCCGTCTGGCCGGGATGCGATCTCTGGCCGGACATCAAGCCGGATAACTTCAAGGCCATGGAAAAGACCGCCCGGGCATATAACCCGGGTCCGACACCGGCCGTCGGCAGCTTTAAGTGCCATTTCCGAACGACAAAGATAACCTCATTGGGAAAGGAGAACGCGATTATGGCCACTAAAGAAGAATTGTTGGAAGCTTTGAAGGACGGGGTGATCAACTACAAAGAGGAGCAGGTCAAAGAGGCCTCCCAGACGGCCCTCGATGACGGCTACCGGCCCTGGAGATGATCATGGACGGTCTGGCCGCCGGGATGGAAGTGGTCGGGCGAACTCTATGACGAAACAAGAATATTTCGTTCCTGAGGTACTCATGTGTGCCGACGCCCTTTATGGCGGGTTGGCCATCCTGAGGCCCCATGTTCCCAAAGCGGAAGGCGGGACGATGGCCCAGGTGGTCATCGGCAGCATCCAGGGCGATGTCCATGACATCGGTAAAAACCTGGTGAAGATGATGTTCGACGTGGCAGGCTGGGAGGTCTACGATCTCGGCCGGGACGTGCCCCTGGAAAAGTTTGTGGAAGAGCAGATGCGAACCGATGCCGAAGTGGTGGCCATGTCGGCCATGATGACCACCACCATGCTCGGGATGAAAAAAGTCATCAAGATGATCAAGGACAAGAATCCCAACGTCGGCCATCATGCTGGGCGGTGCGCCCGTGACCCAGGACGTGGCCAAGCTTTTCGGGGCCGACGGCTATGCCGAATCGGCCGGAAACGCCGTTGCCGAGGGCATCAAGATGATCGCGCGATTGAGGGAGTACGAGAAGAAGAAAGAATAAAAAAGCGAGATCCAACGGGAATCTCAACCTTCGCCAGGGATTTTATCGGACGGGGCGAGGGTTTCGGTTTGCCCATTTACGATGGGTTGTGAATCGGAATTTCGATATGAGCGGTTTTTGAGACCGGCAGTCAAGGAGGACTTGGGCGAATGGAAGAAAATAAGGCGATGGTCATTTTTCAGCCTTCAGGCCGAAGGGGAGAAGTCCCAAAGGGAGTCAATGTCTTAGAGGCATCCCGGTTGCTGGGGGTGGATATAGAGGCCCTGTGCGGCGAGAAGAAAGTCTGCGGCAAGTGCAAGGTCCGGATCGAAGAAGGACGTTTTGAAAAATACGGGATCGAATCCAAGAAAACCCATGTCAGCGCCTGGAAGGAAGAAGAGGAAAAGTTCATCAATCCCCGTGAAAAAGAAAGCGGATACCGTTTGGCCTGCGTCGCCGATATCAAGGGGGACCTCCTGGTCTTCGTCCCGGAGGAATCCCGAGCCGGAAAGCAGGTGGTCAGCAAGGCGGCACGGGATATCCACATCGAGCATAACCCGGCTATACGCCTCTATTATGTCGAGGTGGATCCGCCGCACTTCGAGGAACCCACGGCGGATTTCGAGAGGATCTGCCGGGTCCTGGAACGGGACTATGGGCTGAGAGATCTCACCGCGGACATCTTTGCGCTGAGACAGCTTCCCACCGCACTGCGCGACGGAAAATGGAGCGTCACCGTCAGCGTATGGAACGAGAAGGAGATCATCCGTTTCCGGCCGGGCAAGGCCGAGCGGGTTTACGGAATAGCCATCGATGTGGGGACGACAACGGTGGCCGCTTATTTCTGTGATCTCACCACCATGGAAGTCGTCGATACGGTTTCCATGATGAATCCCCAGTGCAAATACGGGGAGGATGTCATGGCGCGCATCACGTATCACATGACCACGCCCGATGGGTTAAAGCGCATGAGCGATGACATCATCGAGGGGCTCAACTCCCTGGTCAATCAGGCCATCGCCAACACGTATCCTCCGAAGAAGAAAGAAGAAGAAAGCCAAAGGGGACAAGGGCCCGGCTGAGTATGTGGAGGCCCCGGAGAAGGGCAAGACCTACCTGCGTCTCACCCGTGAGGATATCGAGGACCTGACCATCGGCGGGAACACGGCCATGCATCACATTTTCCTCCAGTTGAACCCGGAATTCGTCGGGCTCGCCCCGTTTCCCCCGGTGATCCATCACAGCATGGACATCAAAGCCAGGGATCTCGGGCTTCAGATCAACCCGTCGGCTTATATTTTCGTGCTTGCCAATGAAGCAGGTTTCGTGGGCGCCGACAACGTGGGAGTGCTCATTGCCGAAGAGCCTTATAAAAAAGAGGAAGTCCAGCTCATCATCGACATCGGAACCAACGGAGAGCTGGTTTTGGGGAATCGGCACAAACTCATTTCTTCCTCCTGCGCCACCGGTCCCGCCCTGGAGGGTGCGCAGATTTCGTTCGGGATGCGGGCGGCCCCGGGAGCCATGGAGCGGATCACCATCGATCCCGAGTCCCGGGAAGTGGATTACAAGGTCATCGGCCGGGACGCGTGGCGCAAGTACTCGGAACCCAAGGAGATGAAGGCCAAGGGCATCTGCGGGTCCGGGATCCTCGACCTGCTGGCTGAGTTCTACGCATCGGGCGTCATCACCAAAAGCGGGGTGTTCAACAAGAAGGAACTCGAAGGGCATCCCCGCTTCCGCGTCAACCCGGATACCAAGCAGCCGGAATTTGTTCTGGCGTGGGCGGAAGAATCGAGCATCGACAAAGACATCGTGGTGACTCAAAAGGACATCCGTCAGATCCAATTGGCCAAGGGCGCTTTGTATGCCGGCTGCAAGCTCATGATGCGGCGAATGGGTCTGGAAAAGGTGGACAAAATCAAGATCGCAGGTGCGTTCGGCACCCATGTGGATCGCACCAAGGCTCTCGTGATGGGACTTTTTCCCGACTGTGAGATCGAGATGATCGAAAGCGTCGGCAATGCCGCCGGCGACGGGTGCAGGGCGGCGCTCTTGAACCGGCGGAAACGGGCGGAAGCCAACTGGGTGTCCCGGAATGTGGAGTATATCGAGCTGACCGTGGAAACTGATTTTCAACAGCAGTTCATGGAAGCCATGCAGATTCCCCACATGAAGGACAAGTTCCCCCATTTGGAGGGAATCGTTTCTGAAAAAATCTTGAATCAATAAGGGGGCAAACCGGCGTATGCCACGAAGCGAAGCCCCTGCCGAGAGTTCTGCTTCCAAAAAGCAGGCTTTGAAAGTTCATGTGGAGGTGGATCCTGGAATCTGCGGATTCTATTGCCGCATCAGGGTCTTTCGGCCGGCGCCCAAGACGGTGGAAATCGAAATCAGCGCCTCGGAATGCCGGCAGATCCGGCTTTTATCGAAAAAGATCGGCAGACTTTCGCTCAGGGATTTGTTTACTCCCTTGACGAGAAACCCGGTTTTCGTTGCTGCCGAAGCGGCAGGGTGCCACACGTCATGCGTCGTTCCGACGGCCGTGTTGAAAGCGGCCGAAGCAGCGCTGGAAATGGCCCTTCCAAAAGAGGTGTACATTCGGTTTGTGGCAGATCATGGAGAAGCGATTGATGAGTGAACGGAAAGTCGTTCCCTTCAAAACCGGAGAAGGCGTTTCCCATGCCTTGACGGAAAAGATGCTTAAAAAGGGGCAGGCCTATGGTCTGACGGCGATTTTTCCGTTCGACATCGATAAAATCATCGTCGCCGAGTGGGTTCACTTGAAATGCCGCTATGGATGCAACCACTACAATACCAACTGGTGCTGCCCTCCGGCCACGCCGAGCCCGGAAAAGGTGCGAGCGATTCTTTCAGAATATGCAAAGGCTCTTTTATTGGTGGGCAGCAAGAGCTGTGCCGATTTTTACCTGAACAACGGCAGAAAGCGAATCAGCCAGGTCCGCTGCTGGAAAGGAACGATCCTTTTAGAAAGGATGCTCTTCTTGGAAGGCTACTACAAGGCCTTCAGCCTGGTGGGGGAATGCTGTGCGCTATGCAAGACCTGCGCCTTTCCGGAGGATTGCCGCTTTCCCCAGGAAAAGAGGCCATCGGTGGAGTCGTTTTCCATCGATGTCATTGGGACGCTGAAAAATCTGGGTACCACGACAAGAGTCGCAACGCAGACCTGCGAGGACTATAATTACTACGGCCTGATCCTTCTGGAATGAACCGGATGGACCCGGGGGATAGCTCTTCTTGACAAATTTGATCAATAAAGAGCATAATCCCAAAAACGTATCTGGCGGGGCGGATATTGAAAAACCGATAAGAAAAAGATGGGCGCGAATCGGATCCCCGAAAAGACCGCCCAAGACCCTGGAAAGGAGGTGATGCAGAAAGGACTCGCCGCTGATTGGCTGATAAATGTGACCCGCACCGAACAAAGAAAGGAGAGAACACATGGCCAAACAAAAACTCATCGATGCGTATAGGGGCAAAAGGACGGAAACCGCGCCTTGGGTCCCCTATGCAGGCGTTCACTGTGCCTTTCTTATCAACGAACCAGCAGACAAAATGCTCAAAGACCCCGCCTTGTTGGCAAAAGGCGTGGTCAATGCGGCCAAGCGGTATCATGCGGACGGCATTCCCCTGGTGTTCGATCTCTCGGTGGAGGCCAATTCAGTGGGGTGTGAACTCAAGTGGTGGCCGGACAACGTCCCTTCGGTGACCACCCATCCCTGCTCCAACAAGACTCCCGCAGAAGCGGGACTGAAACTGCCCACCAAGGACTCCGGGCGATGGCCGATCCTCTACGAGGCGGCGAAGATCGCCAAACCCCAGCTGGACGAAATGGACTGCGTCCTCATGGGCCTGTTCTGCGGCCCGCTCACCCTGGCTTCCCATCTGGCCGGCGTGCGGATTTTCACGGACGTGTACAAGAACCCGAAATTCGCCCATGAAGTCCTCAAGTTCGCCGGAGAAGTGGGCGCGTTGGCGGCCGGATTCTATGCGGATATGGGGTGCGAAATCATCGCCATTGTCGATCCAGTGGCTTCCCAGATCAAGTCCGCGACCTTCAAGGAGTTCGTGACGCCGAACTCCCAAGCCGCCATCAAGGTCATCAACGGCAGGAATCTGACGTCTTCCTTCTTCATCTGCGGCGACTGCACCAAGGTCATGAAGGACGTCTGCGAGATCGGAACCCACGGGTTTGCCATCGACGAGCAGCTCAACATGATCTTCGTCCGGGATATGGCCCGCAAGTACAACGTGGGCTTCGGCGGCAACCTGAAACTGACCCTGGCACTCAGCCTCGGTCTGCTTTCTCCGAGAGAGGATGCCATCGTGAGCCTGGCGGCAGGGGGCAACATCGGCTACACCTTCGCACCTGGGTGAGACATGCCCTACGATGTTCCGGTGGAACATATGGATCAAGCCTATGAAGCCAAGGCCTGGTACGAACAATATTATGCCAAGTATCCGGAGTCTTGGTAATAGCACTGAGAAAGGAGGATACGCGCATGGCAGAAAAAATACATATTGACGTGCTGACCTTGGACAGCGTCCAGTGCGCCGCGTGCGGGTACATGATGGAATCCATCGCGGCGTTGCCCGGCGATGTTCAGGAGATGATCGAGTACACCGAATGGTCGATTAAACACAAGGATGGAATCGGAAAATTCCTGGAACTGCAAGGGAGGGTTTTGCCGACCATCTGCATCGAAAGAGACCTCGTTTTCGAGAGCATCATACCTCAATACGAGGAACTCATCGACGAGATGGCCAAGCGTGCGCCCTCACCCGCCATGAAGGAGCGGATCCTGTCCCTGAGGGAACATGGGTTCGAGTTCGATAAGCTCCAGGAAAATCTGGCCAAAGCCGGTTCCGGGATGCGCACCCGGGTCGATTCCTAAAACCACATCCGGATCGGGGTTAAAGAGAAGGGGCTCCGAATGGGAGCCCCTTTCTCCGAACGGTCCCTAGCCGAAGGGCCTCGGCATTTCCTCATGTTGAAACGCGGTGCCGAGAACACCTGCTGCCAGAGAGAAAGCACCTCTATGCCACACTTTTCAGGGGTCGAGGATCTAAAACGTTTTGCCCTGGAGCATGAACTGCCGCGCCGGGAAACCGCCCTGTTCGGAGTGATGTGCCCTTTTTGCGGGAAGTCGGACCGGATCCGCGCCCTGGAACCTCCCGAGGACCTGAAAGATGAGATGCGGGAGGAACACAGGGATTTTTATTCCAAGATATGGAATGGCCTTGTGGATGAGGAAGCGATTCTCGGCATCTGCCGATTCTGCAACAATATTCTGAAACTTGCCGAAAAAACCCGGAAAGCAATTCCTCTTGACCCATAAAGGAGGTCCCGATGAGAGTCGAAGTCCTGGGTCCGGGCTGTAAGCGATGTGACCAGCTCTATGAAAACGTCAAAACCGCAGTCTCCGGGTTCGACGCCTCTTTGGGCATTCAGGTCGTTAAGATCGGAGATATTCAGTATTTCACCAAGATGGGGGTCTTCATGACGCCGGGACTCGTTATCGACGGTCAGACCGTTTCAGTGGGCAAAGTCCTTTCGGTGGACGAAATCAAGGAAAAGCTGAAGGAGAACCTGTAAGTCATGGGGGATATCACCCGCGTTTACCTGATCACGGGCTTTTTGGGGAGCGGGAAGACCACCTTTTTAAACCGGATCATTCACCAATTCCCCAAGGACCAAAAGCTCACCCTCCTCATCAACGAGTTCGGAGAAATCGGCGTCGACGGGACTTTGGTGGAAGGCGAAGACATCGACACGATGGAGATCAGCAAAGGGTCGATTTTCTGCGTATGCGTTAAAACGGATTTCATCAAAGGTCTTTACGCCCTCAACGCCACAATCCGGCCCGATGTGCTTCTCATCGAATCCACGGGGGTGGCCAACCCCACGGATTTGAAAAAAGACTTGGCGCTTCCCATCTTCGATGGACGATTCCGATTTTGTGAACAGTTCTGCATCATCGACGGGGCGCATTTCCTGGATGCCTACCAGGCTTTTGCTTCCGTAGAAAAACAGATCGCTTCTTCCAGCGTTTTCATCATTAACAAAACCGATATTGCCCCGCCCGAGGCCATCCGACAAATCAAGGAACTGGTCCAAAAGCATCACCCGGCCCCGGTTTTTTATGAGACCACGTTTGCGGATATCCCCCTGGCGTCCTTTGGCCTGGGGTCAGGGCAACAGGCGCCTTCGGAAGCGTCGGTGCACGCAGGCGGGGACATCCGCCCGGTTTTATCTGACCAAGCCCTGGAAAAGTTCATCGACGACCTCCTCGACAGCCCAGATCTGGAGATCACCCCGCCGGACCAGCTGGTGTCCACAGCGTACCGATGGTCGGGATCGGATATCGAAGAGGTGAAGCGGGTGGCCCAAAAACTTCCCCCCTCGGTCGTCCGGGCCAAGGGTTTTGTGGAAGACCGGGGGAAGATGAAGCTTTTCAGTTACGTCATGGGGGACTGGACCCTGGACGAGGTTCGGATTCCTTTAAGCCGTATCCAGTTCAAGAACGTCGTGGTTTTCATTGGATCGCCCGATTCCATGGGCGAGGTGGAAGCGGCGACAAAAGGCGGTGCCTGGGCCGGGATGGGTGTCCTGCAGCCGTATTCCCAGGATCGGAAATAAGGACCGAGAAGAGTGAAGGCGACTAGCCTTCGGAGGGGACCCGATGAACGAAAGCGATTATGATCTGATGATTATCGGGACCGGCCCGGGTGGTATCGCCGCCGCGCTTTATGGGCAGCGGATGGGGTTGAAAACCGTGGTGTTCGGAGACATTCCGGGCGGAAGCACATACATGATCGAAAGACTCATGAACTATCCCGGTTTCGCGGGGGGAATACCGGGCACTGAATTCGGAGTCAACGCCTTCAAACAGGCGCAGGATGAAGGCGCTTTTTTCACCTTTTCCCGCTTGAAACAGCTCGAACATGCGGAAGGTCGATTTTCTGGAACTGACGCAAACGGGCAGGTCGCTTTTTCCAAGAGCGCATTGGTTGCCACGGGCCAGGTTCCCAAACAGCTTCCTGTTGCCCATGCGCAGATGAAAGGGGTCCATTTTTGTTCCATATGCGACGGCCCCCTCTTCAGGGGTAAAGAAGCCACTTTGGCGGTGATCGGAAGCGACAATGCAGCCGGGCAGCACGTCCTGTCTCTGTCAAGGATCGCAAAGAAGGTCTATCTTATTTGTCGAAGCCTCTCCCTGAAGATGGACGTGACCCACCAGAAGCTCATCGAAAAACAGGACAACATCCAGGTCATGCTCGGTACGGAGATCCGGGGATACAAAGGCCTCGATCTGATCGAAGGGCTGGTCGCCGCGGGGGAGACGGGGAAGGAGAGCGTCATTTCGGTGGACGGGGTCTTTCTGGCCATCGGGTGGCGCCCGAACACGGATATGCTGAAAGTACCGGTTAAGATCACGTCGGAAGGGTATCTTAAAACCGACGCAACCTTCATGACCTCGTTTCCAGGGCTTTTCGCGGCCGGTGACGTCAGAGATACCGACCTGAGGCAGGTGCTCACCGCATGTGCGGACGGGGCGAGGGCGGCAAAACACGCCGCCGAATTTATCCAACGGGAGAGGCCTCAGGAGCCATGATATCCAGATCCGCCTTTGGGTTTGGCGTATTCCGAAAAAGATTGATTTTCTTTTTTCGCCCCATTATTATACAAAGTATAATATACGTCCAGGATCTATAGCATGAAATCTCTGCCTTCGGATTGTCCTTGTAACGGAAAAGCCATGCGGAACATGGCCGCGCCGTGGATTCTCCTGACCCTTTTCCACCGCCAGCCCATCCATGCCTATGAAATCGGAAAAATCCTTGAAACTTCTTTCGACGGCATCGATATCGGGATCAATCTCACGGGCCTGTACCGGCACCTGAAACAGCTCGAAAAACGGGGCATGGTGCACTCGCGATGGGAACACGAGGGAAAAGGGCCGCCGAAGAAGCAATATGCCTTGACCCGAGCGGGGCAGGAATGTCTCTGGCGCTGGATGAACACTCTGAGCAATCAGATGCTTCTGCTGGACCGGTTTTTCGCCCAGGCAGGCCAAACCTTCCCGAAGGCTTCTCTTCCCCGAATCCAAAATCCGGATACAAGAGGTGCGAGATGAAACCCAAAGCCATTTTGACCCCGAAGCCCGTTCGGCTCATTTTTGTGGGCGGGTTCCTCGGATCCGGGAAGACCACGGCCCTGGCCGCCATCGCCAAGCGGCTGATCGAAAAAGGATACCGGGTCGGTATCATCGCCAACGACCAGACTGAAAACCTGGTGGACACCGTCGTGGTCCGTCAGATGCTCTCGGAGCTGGGGGTTCCGGTGGAAGAGGTTGTCAAGGGATGTTTCTGCTGCAAATTCGATGAACTGATCGCGCACATGGAAAAAATCCTCGCCCACGACCCGGACTTTCTTCTGGGCGAACCGGTGGGAAGCTGCACCGACTTCGTCGCTGCGGTGGCCAACCCCATCAAGATCCATTACCGGGAGGCCTTCCGATTCACCCCTTTTTCCACCATGGTGGACCCGGACCGGGTCAAGGGAGTGCTTTTTTCCGAATATGACGCGGGTTTTCCGGAGGAGGTGGCCTATCTTTTTTCAAAACAGCTTGAGGAAGCCGACGTAATCGTCCTCAACAAGATCGATCTCATCCATGAATCGGAGAAAAATCGTCTGCTGGAGGCGCTGAAAGACCGGTTCGGAGAGAAAAAATACCTGGCCTTGAGTGCAAAGCGCGGGGATGGAATGGAAGCCTGGCTTGAGGTTCTTCTCTCCGAAAGACCGGGGGCCGGGACAGTGTTGAGACAGATCGACTACGACCGCTATGCAAAGGCCGAAGCGGTGTTGGGCTGGCTCAACGCCGCAATCGGCCTGCGTTCAACCTCTCCCCTGGATGCAGGAGAATTCCTCATCTCATTGTCCTCGTGCCTTCGAGACAGCTTTGCCAAGAAGGGATCCGAAATCGGTCACCTCAAATTCGTGGTGACCAGCGGCGGGAAAGCGGCTTGGGCAAGCCTCACAAGACTTGCAGAGACGCCGGCCCTCGGTGGAGATGCGATTTCGGAATTGCGAAAGGGATCCCTGATCATCAACGCGAGGGTTCGGATGGAGCCGGAGGCGCTGGAATCTGTGGTGAGGGCGGCCTTGAAAACCCTTTCCCGGAAACTGGGGGTGACCTGCCGGATCGACGACCTGCAGTGCTTCAGTCCTGCCTATCCGGAACCCCCTTACCTGATTCGAGAGCCTGTGGATGAGATAAACGAATAGGAGCGAAGCCGTGATCCGCATCGAAGTCATCGGCCTGGATCCGCCCTGCGTGAAGTGCAACGAACTGCTCGAAAATGCCAAGGCAGCGGTCAAAGCCCTAGCGATGGAGGCCGTCGTGGAAAAGAAGTGGACTCTTTCCGAAGAAATTCGGGGGAAGTATGGCCTCCTTCTCAGCCCGGCTTTGACGATCAACGGGGTTGTGGCCGCCCAGGGAAAAGTCTTCTCATCGGACCGGATCATCCGCCTGCTGAAGGGCGAATAGAACCTTTCTGCGCCAAACACCACCCAGGGCTGGATCCTGTCCTGAAAAAGCGGGGTGTTCGGGAAGCGTGCCGGCAGGCAAACGGCCAAAGAATTAAATCGGGCGAAACCGACGGGGCCAAAGATGGAAAGACACACTCAAAAGCCTTTACGGATTCCCAAAAAAATCCTGGTTTCGATTTCCCCGTTTCTTCTCGTTATCACCGTATGGCAATGCGTCGCAATGCTCGTCACCGCTTGGCGCAGCGTCCCTTTTCCAACCCCCTGGGACACTCTAACGCGCTTGTGGAGCGCCCTTGCGGGGGAGACTCTGGTGGATCATTCCCTCTTTAGACACACTCTCGACAGCTTGGCTCGCTGGGTCGTGGCATTCTTGTGTGCTTCTATCAGCGGCGTGGTTTTTGGGGTATCCGCAGGTTGGTGGCGCCTGTTGGAGAAAATGTCCATGCCGGCCATCCATATCCTGCAGCTGATTCCGGGACTCGCCTGGATACCGGTGGCCATTCTTCTGTTCGGGGTGGGCGAAAACGCCACCTTTTTCATGATCGCGGTTACCGCGTTCGCCCCGGTTGCCATCAGCGTCGTTTCCGGCGTCAAGCGTGTGGAAGTGGGTTATGTCCGCGCGGCAGAAATGCTGGGTGCCGACCGGAAAACCGTTTTTCTAAAAGTGTTGCTTCCCGGGGCCTTGCCGCACATTCTGTCCGGACTGCGAATCGGCCTCGGCAACGGGTGGCGGGTCCTCGTGGCCGCGGAAATGATCGTAGGGACGGGGACCGGATTGGGGTATGCCATCGTCCAGTCGCGCTGGACGCTGGATTATGCTTCGGCCTTTGTCTGCATCGTCATCATTTGCCTGGTGGGGCTGGCGATGGAACGTCTAGTCTTTTCCCCGTTGGAGAAAAAGACGGTGGAACGCTGGGGGTTAGCACGCGGAGAGCGGTGATGCTGACAGTACAGAAGGTGTCAAAAATTTATGATCCGCCCGAGTCCGGGAAAGCAGTCCAGGTCCTGTGCAGCCTCAGCTTCCGGATCAATGAAGGAGAATTCGTCTGCCTCCTGGGCCCGAGCGGCTGTGGAAAGTCAACCCTGTTAAACCTGGCGGCCGGTTTTATCAGGCCTTCCGAAGGGCGGCTCCTTTTCCAGGACCGTGAGATCGTTTCCCCGGGTCCGGATCGGGGTGTCATTTTTCAAGAACCGACGCTGTTTCCCTGGCTCACTGCGGGCCAAAATGTGGAATTCGGCCTGCGGAGTGCGGGTGTGTCCAAGAAGGAGCGCCGCCTCCAGGCATTGCGAAGCCTCAAACAGCTGGGTCTGGAAGGTTATACCGATGTAAGGCCTCATGCCCTTTCCGGGGGAATGCGCCAAAGAGTTGCACTGGCAAGGGTCATGGTGCTGAAGCCGGCATTGCTCCTGATGGACGAGCCATTCAGTGCCCTGGATGAAAATACCCGGGAGCGCCTGCAGGATGAACTGATCCGGCTTTGGCAGATGGAACAAAAGACCGTTCTTTTCGTCACGCACAATGTCCATGAAGCCGCCTATCTCGCCGATCGCGTGCTGATTATGGGGCCGCCGCCTCAAAGCCTGGTGGCCGAGGTGGGAATCCCCGTGTCCAGACCGAGGCAGCGATCGGGTTTTGAATTGCAGAGAATCATGGACCGGCTGCGGACGGAACTGTCAAGGCAGCCCTGCTGTATTCCCCCCCAATGAAGGAGGCCTCTGCATGAACCGCATCAGCGAGCGAATCACAAAATGAATAACATTCCTTATGGTGCTGCGAAGCGCTGCCGAAAGGCAGAACATTTCGCGCTGCTTGAAGCGGGGTGTTTCAACATCCCTAATTCTTGCAGCAAGATGAAGAAAGGCTTTGGCCCTGTTAGGGCCGGGATTCTGCTGGTCCTTATGGCCCTGGTGTCAACCGCTAAGGCTTCGGGTGCCGATAAGACAGAGGTGCGGATGGCCTATGTCCAGAAAATCCACTATGCCCCGACCCTTATCGCTGTCCAGCAAAAGTATTTCGATGCAGCCGGTATCAGGATCAAGCCTTTGATCCTGGCTGCCGGCACGGGCATCGTGGCCGCAGAAGCCCTGATTTCAGGATCGGCGGACGCCGCCGTAATGGGAGATGCCCCGGCCATCTATTCCATCACTTCGGGCAAGCCCGTCAAAATCGTCGCCTGCTACGGCGGAGGGGAGAAGATGCACCGCATCATCGCCGGGAAAAATTCGGGAGTGCGCTCAGCCGAAGACCTGGTCGGGAAAAAAATCGCCGTCAATTTCGGATCCAGTACCCATGGCGGGCTGATGCTTTATCTCAGGAAAAACGGCCTCGATCTCAGCCGGATACAGATCATAAACCTCAACTCCTCGGATATGCCCGAAGCCCTGGCCACAGGCCAGATCGATGCCGTGGCCGGCAGTGAACCCGTTCCGAGCGTCGTTGAAGCCAAAGTTGCCGGAAGCTATGAGCTGGCTACGCTTTCGGGCCTTGGAAACAGCTACCCGCTTGTCTTGGTGGTATCTGAAGATCTGGCTGTAAAAAATCCTAAGGCAGTCAGCGCCCTGGTAAAAGTGCATGCCCGGGCCGTCTCCATGATGAATCGGGAACCGCAACGCGCCGCAAAAGTTGTCGCCATGGCCACTGGGGCTAGGCCGGAGTTTGAGCTTAAGGTGATGCAGGCGCTTGAGTGGAGAATCCGCCTGGACGCCGATGTGAGGGAAAGCCTTAAGCAGACCAGGGATTTTTTATTTGAGATGAAAAAGATTTCCCATAAACCGGACTTGGATAAATTTTTCGACGCCCGCTTCTTAAAATGATCACTTTAGAGCATCGATGAATTCAAAACAGCGGCTGATGACGGCATTGGCCGGAGGCCGGCCGGACCGGGTTCCCTTTTTTCTGAGGGATCTCACGCTGGGAATGGAGGTGGCTGGATTTACCACTCCCGAAGTTTGCGCCGGCGGCCTCAATGGAGGCTATCACGCCGAAAAATCAGCCCAGGCCGTAGTGACCTCCTGGGAGAAATTCCGGCCCGACGCCATGGTGGGGAGCATCCACGATCTGGGTGCCGATATCGAAGCCCTGGGCGGTCAAACCGATTTTCCATTGCTGGGGGTCCCTCGTATTGTACGAGAACCCTTTGCCGATAGGGCACGGTTTAGGAGAGCAAAGGTTCCGCAAATGGACACCGATGGACGTCTGCCAGGCATGCTGGAAGCCTGCCGGCGGGTCAAACGGCGAATCGGGTCTGAAGTGGCTCTGTGTGCCAATGTGGAAGGGCCTGTGACCAAGGCGGCGAACCTCAGAGGAACGGATAAGCTGATGAGGGATTTTTTTTGTGACCCTGGGTTTGCTTCCGACCTCGTCGCTTTTGCCACAGAAATTTCTCTGAGCCACATGCGCTTTCTCGCTCAAGCCGGTGTCGATTTTATCTTTGTGGCTGCAGCGACCGACGGACCGGTGATGGTGAGCCCGAAAATTTACGCCGCCTATACGATTCCGAATCTGAAACGCATGGTGGTCACTGCGAAAGCTTTAGGCCTCCCCCTGGTTTTTCATCCCCATGGCAGGTTTACGGACGAAAGATATCAGCCCCTTGTAGCAGATGCCTTGGAAGCGGGAATAACGGGTTTTCAGTTTCCTGAAAACTGTGATTTGAAGGTTGCCAAGGCAACCTGGGGTTCTGAGGCAGCGATACTTGGAGGAATTGACGTTCCGACGGTCCTAATCCCTGGTCCTGCGGAAAAGATCAGAAATGAAGTCCGCAAATGTATCCGTCAGGCTGCCGAAGGTGGCGGGTATATCTTCATGCCCTCTTGTTCCCTTCATAGGGGTTTTCCTCTGGACCACATCGAGATCATGGTGCAATCCGTGAAGGATGAGGGTGAATACACGTCCGACCCGAAAGGAACCTGAAAGAACACTTGTTTTTCTTTTGGGGCTTTCAGCCGTCACCGGTTTTCGAAAAAATCGCTCAAGTTGATGACGTTGTCCCCGTTTTTGAGGTTGGCCTTCACGTTCTGCCAGGAGCCTCTTACCTTTTCCCGCCTGAGGGTATCGATGAGTTGCTGCAATTTGGGATTCTCATCGATGAGTTTCTGGATGTTTTCCGAAAGCCGCTCCCAAGCCACCTCCAGTTCTTCAGTGTCCAGTTCGAGCCCGATGAAATCGGACAGGAGCCGGCCCAGATGGGACATGGCCCCGAAGTGAACGGCGTTCTGGAGGTAATAGGGGCAGTGGGACCATAGGCTGATGCCCTTCAAGGATCTTTTAGCGGCTTCGGCGTGAATGAGGGAATGAATGGCGCTGGGGCCAGAGTAGTTGATGGGGAGGACCTTCATCTCCTTCAACTTCTGAAAGTCCTCCTCTTCCGTAGCGATTCCGGACACCGTGCGGTCGGTATGCAATACGGTATCGAACATGCTTCCCAGCGTGATGACGCAATGAATTCCCAGGTTCTCGCAGAGGTCCAACAAAGCACCCACGAACCGAAACCACCCCAGATGCGGTTCCTGGGCTTTGAGAATCACCAGGTCGTTGTTCCCGAAGTTGTTTTCCGCTGCATAGAAGACTCCTCCGGGAGCCGCCAGCGTTTTCAGTTGTCCCTCTGTGATGACAACCGTCGGACGGAGTTCATCGAACCGGTAAAAGGCATCCGGCTCCATGGAAGCAAAACGCCTGGCATTCAGTTTCCGGATGAGGTAGGCGATCAGACCGTTGGCGACGTCCAGGGCGTTCCCCCATCCCTCGAATCCGGCAATGAGAACCGGCAAGCTCAGCTCCGGTCTTTGCTCGATGCGGATATCTTTTTCCATGTCCATACGTTGACATTCCAGGGCCCGGATGTCAAGATCACCCCGTCCGCCCGGTTTCGTTGAAATCGAACACCGGCGGATGGCATAGAAGAAAAGGAAACGGAAAAAGGACAGGGGCCAAGGCATGTCCATCCAGTTGATTGCAAGAGACCTCTACCGCCTGATCCGGGAAGTGGAAGACCTGGAGAAGCAGATTCAGGAAGCGCCGGTAGAGTCGCGGGCAGTTTTTGAGGATCGACTCAGGAGGCTCAAGGCGGAGCGGGAGGAGTTGAGGCGCATGCTGGAGGGGAGCAAGGAAGTCCCTTTACCGTAAAAATTCCGATAGCCCGCTAAGAAAAGAAGGATGCCTCCGGACTTTGTATTCCCCTGAGACATGAGAATCGAATATCCCGGAGAAGGAGACGCGAAATGAAAGACGATTGGAAAAAAGAACTGGCGTGTGCCATGAAATGCAGTGCCTGTGGTGCCCTTCTGGAGAAAAAACAGCAGCGGATTCTTTCTGTCTATACCCACACGCCCATCTGCATGACCTGCAAACGTGAAGAAGAGAAGCGCCCGGATTACGAAGACGTTTCAAAGGCCATGATCGGCAAGTGTATCCGGGAAAGCGGACGGCCTTACGGCGAGACCGAAGGCTTTTGCTTTAATCATTTCTGCCCCTTCAAGTGCTAGAAACACTTCCGTATTCGAAAAGAAACCCCAGCTTAAGCAACCGGACCGCTTCGCTTTTTCTCAATCTCCGGAAGAAGTCGCTGACCCTTCCGATCGGCCGTAGGATTCAACCATCCGGCACCCCTTCTGATAGCCTAGCTGGCAAGCTTTTTCGGCGTCCTTGAGGCCCAGTTCCGGGTTTCCCGTTTTCGCGTGTAAAAAACCCCGATTGTAGTAGGCCCATGCATTGTCGGGTTTGAGTTCGACGGATCGGTTCAGACAGGAAAGGCTCTCGGAATACGCTCCCCGGCGCATGTGGAGCCAGGCCATATTGTCCAGGGCCTCCCAGTAGTCGGGCCTAAGTGCCAGCGCCTTTTCAAAAGCCTCGCGGGCCGGTTCGTCTTTGCCCATCTTCAGCAGGGTACGGCCTTTCCAATAATGGGCTTCGGCATTTTTCGGATCCGTTTCTATGGCTTGATCGAAAGCTTCCAGGGCCGGGTCCAAGCGTTCTTTCAAATACAACTCGTATCCTTTTCGGACAAGACGGCGGGTGGAAACATCCCCTTTCCGGACGAACGGTATATTCTTTTTCCCGGCAAAATCGCGGATGATTCGGGGAACCGGAAAGCGGTCTTTAAGATCGGGAAGGGACTGAACCCATGCCCTGAAAGGGAACGCGTCCAATCGTGAAAGGGCGAAGTATCCGGCGCCCAGTCCCAATGAAAGAATCAGGATCAGGAAGAAACCGGCCGTGAGGTCTTTTTCTTTCTTCACCCCTTTCGAAAGGGAAAAAACCGTCGGAAAGACCCCTCGGAACTTGCTCGACGGCGAGGGAGAGGGCGTTTTCCGGCCTGCGGCGGTAGTCGGGTTCCCAAGCGCGCTTTCTTTCCTGGCGCCGAGGATCAGCCTGGCGCCGCAGGCATTGCATCGGGTGCGCAGGCCGTTTGAAGCCTGGGCCTTGAGGAGTGTTTCATCCGGGATACGGTAGGAGGCACCGCACGAAGGACATGAAAATCGCATGGCCGTCTCAATCCCGCATGGGATTTAAATCCTTAGATAGCATCATCGAATCGCGGCGGCGATTTTTTCGCCGGTCTCCTGAATCCGCGCCATGTCACCGGGGACCAGATCCCAACGGGTCATGGAGATCTCCGGGCTTCCGGCGACCCTCGGGATGAGATGGAGATGGTAGTGCATCACCATCTGATTGACCCCGCGACCGTTGAGCTGCAGGACTGCAACGCCGATGGGATCCAAGGCCTCCCGTATGGCCGCGGCCACTTTTTTCGATGCCGCGTGGATAGCGGCCAGGTCTTGCTCCGAGATTTCAAAAAGGGTTTCCGCGTGGGCTTTGGGAATGATCAGCGTGTGTCCCGTGGCAACAGGATTGATGTCTTCAAAGGCGAAAACGCGATCGTTTTCATACACCTTCACCGACGGGATCTCGCCCTGGATGATTTTACAAAAAATGCAGTCCGGCATGGGAGGCCTCCTTTCTTCTTTGGCTGAATCGACGAGGGACACTTCGCCGGCAGATTCCTGCTCCTCCGGCGCTTGGTCACCCCTTACCGATTTTTTCCCTGATGCGCTGCAACCAGGGTTTTTTGATTTTAACCTTCAACAGAACGTCTCCGGGGTCTCCGCCTCGTTTTCCTTCGTTGCCCAGTTTCGCCAGGCGGATCTGCTGTCCGTTTTTCACTCCTTTGGGGATTTGCACGACCAGTTTCTTGTTCTTCTGGCGGAGATAATAGGCATAGGGCCCTCCGTTTTGAGCGTGCAGGGGATGCAGGATGATGATGTCCAGGATGTCGGGCCCTTTTTCCGGACGGCCCCGGGGGATCCATTTCTTGAGCAAGGATTTTACCTTGCCGCCCAAAGCCCCGGAAAAGGGTCCTCCTGAAAGTTTCTCTCTGTTGCCGGTAGATCCTGAAAAGACAAATCCTTTGGCGAAAAATCCAGACCGATGGACCTGAAAAGCGCGATATCCCGGAGCGTCTGCTTCAGCAAAAATTTCCTGAAACCCCCGAAAACCGAAGGTCCGGGCCATCTCTTCGAAAATGTCCTGGATATCGGATCCGGAGAAAGGATCCCGGTTTCCATAGGTTTGGCGAAAGCGTTCCTGGGCATGGGGCCCGAAACGGTCCCGGTATCCGTCATAGGCTTCCCGCCGAGCCGGATTGGATAAAACCGCATAGGCTTCGTTGATCCGCTTCATCCTTTCGGCGGCTCCCGGGTCCTGGAGGTTGCGATCCGGGTGGTTTTGAAAGGCCAGGCGCCGGTAGGCTTCCTTGATTTCCTTTATCGCGGCGTTCGGGGAAACGCCCAATCTGTGGTAGTAATCCTGGTTCGTCATTGCGCTGGCCGGAAGTTTTGGGGACATTTGCCCGCCGCAAGGTTACCGCCGGGCCGCCCTGGAATGCTTTGCCTTTATTTAAAAGTCCTTAGGCCTTGTATTAAAATGCCGTCGCTTGAAAATGTCAATTGAATAAAGCGTGCGCTGTCTGTTGTAAGCTTGCGCGTTGCCTTTTCAGAAGGGCGAAGCTATAATCAACACCCAGGAGAGTGGACAGAATTGGCGTCTTGCGTCTCAGGACAACATCCCGGGCGGAAAAAGATGACCAAAAGTTACGACGCCATCATCGTGGGTGCGGGACCGGCAGGCCTCTTTGCGGCCCATTATCTGGCCGAGCATTCGGATGCCAGGATCCTGGTGCTGGAAAAAGGGAAAACGGCGGGGGCAAGGAAGTGTCCTGCCAATGAAACCGGTACGTGCGCCCGATGTTCCCCGTGCGACATTCTTTCCGGCATCGGGGGCGCCGGTCTTTTTTCCGACGGGAAGCTGAACTTCATTCCCAAGCTTGGCAAAACGGACCTGACCCAATTCCTGGAGCTGCATGCCGCCCAAGCCCTGATCGATGAAACTGAATCTCTGTTCAACCGTTTCGGAATGGACGGGCCGCCCTTTCCCACGGACCTGGAGGCGGCCAGACGCATCCGAAAGCAGGCAAAGGTATATGGCATCGATCTCCTGATTATACGGCAGAAACATCTGGGAAGCGACTGCCTTCCCGCTCACATCCAGGAGCTGTGCGCGTCCATCCGTTCCCGGGGTGTCTCGTTTCAAAGCGCCGAAGAAGCCGTCGACGTGATTGTGAAGGACGGCCGGGTGACGGGCGTGAGGACAAATCGGCAAGGATACCGTACCCAAAACGTCATCTTGGCCCCGGGCCGTGCCGGTGCGAAATGGATGAGCGCTCTTGCAGCCAAGCACCGCATCGGGCTGACGCAGCGGGGGATCGAAGTGGGCGTGAGGGTGGAGGTGCACAACGAGATTCTCCAGGACCTGTGCGAGATCATCTACGATCCTGTCTTTTTCATCCAGACCGACCGCTACGACGATTCGACCCGAACCTTCTGCACCAATTATGGGGGATTCGTCTCCCAGGAAAACTACAGCGATTTTGTCTGTGTCAACGGGCATGCCCTGCGGCACGTCAAATCCGAAAACGCCAACTTCGCGTTTCTATCCAAGGTGGTGTTGACCGAACCGGTCACTGACAACCAGGCTTACGGCGAATCCATCGGAAGCCTCGCCACCCTCATCGGCGGCGGGAAGCCCATCCTCCAGCGCTTCGGGGATCTCAAGCGGGGCCGGCGAAGCACCTGGCGGCGCATCCGAAACAGCACCATCCGGCCCACCTTGACAGATGTGGTCTGCGGGGACATCGCCATGGCCCTTCCGGAGCGGATCCTTGCCAATATTCTGGAGGGCCTGGAAAAACTCAATTACGTGGTGCCGGGCGTGGCAAACGCGGAAACCCTCCTTTATGCACCCGAGATCAAATTCTTCGCCACCCAGGTCCAGACGGATTCCCGTCTCGAGACTCCCATTAGGGGAATGTACGTGGCCGGGGATGGCCCCGGGGTTGCCGGAAACATCGTATCCTCGGCCGCCACGGGTCTGCTTTCGGCAAAAGCCGTCCTCGAACAGGCATCCAGATCCTTCACTTCAAGAAAAAGGAAAGGGCGTCATGGAAAAGAAAGTGATCAGCGCCATGAAAAAAGCGGGTAAACCGGTCCGGCCGGGGGAGATCGCCAAGATGATCGGGGCCGACAGCAAGGCCGTCTCGGCAGTGATGGCCGAATTGAAAAAGAAGGGGAAAGTGATTTCCCCCAAGCGTTGCTATTACAGCCTCGGGGAAGGGTAACCGAAAACTTTTTCAGGCTTTTCTGAGCTTGTCGATGGCGGCAATGACCGCGCCGGCCGCGTAATCGATCTCTTCCGACGTGGTCGTCTTGCCGGTGGAAAAACGGAGAGTGCCTCTGGCGTATTCCAAGGGGACCTGCATCGCCTCGAGAACATGGGAGACGGCAATCCGGTCCGAATGACAGGCGGCTCCGGCGGAAAGGGCCACCTCCAGCCCGATTTCCTCCAGGACGGCATTGGCCTCGACGCCCAGAAACGACAGACTCGCAGTATTGGGGAGACGGGCCACCGGGTGCCCGTTGAGCCGGAACCCCTCCAGGCGCTCTTCCAGGATCGCCTGAAGCCGGTCCCGCATCGCCTCCATGCGGGACCGGTTGTTGTCCAGATCCCTGAGGGCGACTTCGCAGGCCCTGCCCAGCCCCACGATTCCCAGGACGTTTTCCGTGCCCGCCCGCTTCCCGCTTTCCTGCCCTGCACCCAGCAGGAAGGGATCCAGGGAGAGGCCCTTGTGGATAAATAAAGCTCCAACCCCTTTGGGTGCGTACACCTTGTGTCCGGCTACCGAGAGAAGATCAACCCCCAGTTCGCCGACGTCCACGGGGATTTTCCCCACCGTCTGGGCGGCATCGGTGTGCATGAGGATGCCCCTCTCCCGGGCCAGTGAGGCGATTTCCCGTATGGGCTGCACAGATCCCACCTCGTTGTTGGCGTGCATGACGGAGATCAGTACGGTTTCAGGCGTCAGGGCTTTCCGGACGACCTCAACAGAAACGCACCCGAAAGGATCCACGGGCAGATAGGTGGCCTTAAACCCCTCCCGCTCCAAGAAAGCAAAGACGGACAACACCGCAGGGTGCTCGATTTGGGTGGTGACGATGTGGCGCCTGTTGGAAGGGGCGTCCCTGACCGAACAAAGAATGGCGTGATTGTTGGACTCGGTTCCCCCGCCGGTGAACACGATTTCTGCAGGCGATGCGCCTATAAGCCGGGCCATTTGCTCCCGGGCCCGCATCAGGGCCTTTTTGGGTGCGATCCCGTACATATGGGTGCTGGAAGGGTTCCCGAATTCAGGTTCCAGAAAAGGCCGCATGGCTTCGAGGACTTCGGGGTCATGGGGTGTTGTGGCGTTGTAATCGAGATAGACGGGTTTCTTCATGAAAACGATCCTGACTTTGAGCCGCAACAGCGAGTGCATTTCTCGCAGGTTCTGCCTGACGGCAGCGCTTCGCAGGCTGCGGGGTTAGCGAACGAATCTAAAATTGGGTAAAATTCCTTTCGGTGGAGATTCCTCGTTGCTTGCGGCGAGGGCGCTTCAAATCGGATCCTCAGAAAGTGAAGTCTCGGACAGAAAAGCTTTAAAACGCGCGCCTGTGGATTCGAGAGTCCGATTGGACAGCCGCTTGGAGACCACGGAGAGCATGGACATCAGGATAAGCAGAATCCCTTTTTCCGGACCGGGCCACGGCTTGCGGCGGGCTTTGCGGGCACAAATACGGTAGTAGCGTTCCGTGAACAGGAGCATCAAGATCATGGACCCGCGGCACAGACTCAACCGGGGAAAGTTCATCATTTCCGCCATACGGATGTAGGCAGGGGCCAGCGAAAGGGCGCGCACGAGCAGGGCTTCCCTCACCGCGGCAATCTGCCCGGAAAGACCTGTTCTCGAAGATGTCCCGGCGTCCTAAATCCTGTTTGAGAGCGGGGTGATAGGCGATTTTTCGCTTGAGGTCGCTTTCGATATCCCGTGTGATGTTGGCCAGCTGGATGAATTCGCCGGCTTCAAGCGCGCATCGGTGAAGATCCCGGCTCAGGTTCGCGCTCTTGTGATGGAAGAGGTTCATGAGGCGGACGGCAAAGACCGTGGGGTTTCCCAAAACGTTGTGGCAGTAGCGGGAGAGTTGCTCGGAGGTCGTCAGTACTCCCCCCTGGCTTTCGAAGACCTGGGACGACCAGAGCATGCCCCCGGCCATTTTTTTCACCAGGTCCACGATGATGCGCTGGAAAGGAACCTTGAGCTTGGCGAAGACGGCGTCGAGGAGACGGCACCGGTTGACCAAAAGCGTGTAAAGACGGTCCACGGCGTTTCGGGCAAGCTGATCGTCGATGGAAGGTGCCGGAAAAACGGTGTATTTTTTCGGGTGCTGTTTGAACCGATGGGTGAAGGCCTCCAGCATGGCCTCCCGCTGGCGGGGGTCCGGCACGAGATCTTCGTAGGTGTCCAGAATCCGGCAGTAAAGGTAGGCGATGGCTGCGCTGATGGCGATCTGGGAGGGTAAAAACAGGATGCAGGCGGAAAAGGTCCGGGCCGCATGGGATAGGATTTTCCACACGAAAGATTCGGGCGAGCGGATGCGTTCCAGACGTCTCAGGTCCGGCGCCGATCGGTCCAGGACAAGATCCTGGACGATGCGGTGGGGTCTCAATAAAAAAAAGGCGATATCCATGGCGACTGTTGATCCAACAAGATCGGGGTTTCGAATGGATGCGGATTCTTTGATAAGAAAATCCAGAGGAAAAGTCAATATTCAAAGGGGGCCGCGAAGGCCGGATTCCGTCTTTTTTCTCAACGACCCCCTGAAAAAGGAGAAAAAAATGCCCGCCAGACACAGCACCGCGAAAAGGGCAAAACACATGCGGACCGCCTGCAGAAAAAGGGGATAGCGATCCGGGGATATCGGCTCCTTGCCGATGAAGACAGAAAAAACAACCAAAACGATGGCCATGCTGGCCATTTGCCCCAAAAGACGCATGGTGGCCACCGCGCCGGAGGCGATGCCGAAAAACCGTTTGTCCACTGCCCCCATGATGGCGCTCATGTTGGGGGAAGAAAACAGTGCGAAGCCGAGTCCCACCAGAACCAGGGTGCCTGCAATGAAAAGCTTCCCGGTGTCGGGTCCCAGGAAGGCGAAGATCAGAAGGCCCACGGCGGTGAGAGCCATCCCTGAGGAGGCCAGGATACGCGGTTCCATTTTATCGGATTTCTTGCCGGCAATGGGGGAAAAAAGGGCCATGACCACCGGCTGGGCTACCAGAAGCGTCCCTGCGCCCTGCGGCGAAAGACCCTGGATGTATTGCAGGTAGAGGCTGAGTAAAAAAGTGATGCCGAAGGTGGCCGAATAGTGAATCAGCGCCGCCAGGCTGGAAAAAGCGAAGACCTTGTTTTGGACAAACAATCGCACCTCGAACACCGGGAAAGGGCTTAGGAGCTCATGCCGGATAAAAATCAGCAGGAGAACCAGACCGGCGGAAAGGACGCCGACGGCTCGAAGGTTTGGGAGGCCGGTCGCCCCGTAAACGACGCCCAGGATCGAAAGCGCGTATAGAAGACTTCCCAATACGTCCAGCTTTTCTCCACGCGCATCGGCCCATTCCCCTTTCAGGAGAGTGAGGGTAACCCAGATCGATGCGATCCCGAAAGGGACCACTGCGAGAAAAAGGCTTCTCCACCCCAGATGCTGGGTGAGGATGCCGCCGGCGAAGGGACCCACCGACAATCCGACATAAACCGCGGCGACATAAATGCCGATGGCCCTGCCGCGTCTTTCAGGTGGAAAGATGGAGGTCAGGATGGCCATTCCGGTGGTCACGAAGAAAGCGGTGCCTGCCCCCTGAAGAACCCGGAAGAAAATGAGCACCCCAGCCGAGTTGGAGAAGGCGGCGGCAAGGGAGGAAAAGGTATAAAGGGCCAAACCCAGGGTGAAGCCCTTCTTCCTGCCGCGGATGTCGGCGATCTTTCCCGCAGGCACCAGGACGACGGCGACGGCTAAAAGAAACGCGGTGGCGATCCAGCCCAAGACGACCGCGCTTGCGGAAAACTCTTTCTGGATCGCCGGGAGAGCGACATTGACGGATGAAATCATGAAGGGCCCCATAAAGGAGGAAACCGTTGCCACGCAGAGGGCTGCTTTTTCCTGAGAGGCCGGATCCGTCAGGCGGGTTCCCAGTTTCGGATCAACCGGAGGCACGGGCGAAATTCGGGAGAAGTTGTTCAAGTTTTTGGATGTGGGTCTTTTCCTCTTCGATGATCCGATCCAGGGTTTCGGAAGTCTTGGGGCCGGAGACGAGAGGAATCAGCATCTCGTAAAACAGGATGCTGTCTTTTTCGAAGCCGACGGCGGCCTCGATCAATTCCGGGAGGCTTCGGATCTCGGAAAGATCGGCATCTTTCAGGGAAAAGACCTGCTCGCCGAAAAAATCGTCGGCCAGGGACCGGCTCATTTCCTTTAAAATATGGGTGTCTTCGCCTTTACCAATCGTTTTTTCCAATTCGGAAAACCATTCGACATGGCTTTGTTCTTCTTGAGCGATCTGTTCCAGGAGGCTGCGCACCGCCGGATCCTTGGCCGTTTCGAGTGCTTTGCGATAAACGGCCTCGCCGTTTTTCTCCAGCCTCAGGCCCAGTGCGACGACGTCATGATCGGAAAACATATCCAGGTCCCCTAACGAGGCAAAGTTGAAGATTCTCAATCGTCTTGAAACCTTGCCGGTTTAAGGCCGTATTTTTGTATCAGGCCCTTTTTCTCCTTCTCAGGAAGCGATTTCACGTAGGCCTTCCATCCGGGGCACCAGCCGGCATGCCACCGCCACAGCCGTCCCAGAATCGATTTGGGGTTGGCGTCGTACTTTGCCCTAAATCCGCAGCTCGAGCATTTCATCTCGGACATGTCAGCGCACCTCCTTGATTGCCGTGAAGCGTTTTTTCAATTCGTACAAGCCGTGCCACCAAGTAAAATCCGGCGCCATCATGGCCGCGCCCATTTTCGCCGCTCGCCCTTCTCGCCGACCCATTTCAAGCCATTCGATCTCCGTCCGTTCGTCTGTCAAAAAGGTTTTGTCCAGAAGGTTTCTCCGGTACAGGTCCTCCAAATGCCGGCGCATGGGGGCATCGTAGGTCGTGTTGATCTCGTCCACGAGGCGATCCAGACGATCGAAATGGCTGTGGGTCCACAGGAGACTGTGACACTGGAGGCAAACGGTTTCCATCCGACTCCGGGCCTCTTTCCAGTCGGCGTCTTCGGGCCGGACGGCGGGGGAGGCCTGAAGCTCCCAGCTCAGGCGTTCACCCACGTCATGGGAGGCCGGAAGGTTCGCGGCGCCGGACATGTGACACGCCGCGCAAGTGGGCGTGCGGTAGTCCACACCGGCGCTCCAGGTGGTAGCGGCGGACTCCCAGGCCCACGAGTCGCCGGAAGTCAGGTAAAGCGTTCCGTGCTTGGATTCCCGGTAAATTTCCATCTGGGGGTGCTCCGGACCCACATGGCATTTGCCGCAGGCCTCGGCGCGCCGTGCCCGGGACGCCGCAAAGCCGTGGGGTCCATGACAAGCGCCGCAATTGCCTGCGGATCGGTCCGGGTTTCGGGATCCCACCCCTCTGGGAAGGCCCCGGGAGGCCTCCATGTCGGCAGACCCGGCGACGAGGCCGGTGCCGTGACAGCCTTCGCACCCGGTCCGGATCTCCGTCTCCGAAAGTCGGCTCTCCTTGAGGAAAGGATCCGCGGCAAGGACGATGGTGACGCTTCTTGCATGTTTGGAGCGCTGGAATTCCTGCGCGCGGTTCAAATGGCACCGGGAGCAGTCTTTCGGGGTGACAATCGGCGCGACGTTCAGACTGCCATGATTCTTGTGTAGAGAAGAGACATCCGAATCCAATCCGGAGGCCAGATGGCAGTGCATGCAGGAAACCCCATTCCTGGCGTGGGTGGACGTGGACCAGTCCGCGAGGACGGCGGGCGTCTCCTGGTGATGGCATTGCAGGCAGGTTTGAGCTTTTTCCCTCGTCCAGGAGGGAAAAGGATCCACCAGAGGCGGGCCCCACCTCCACCAGACGACGCAGGACAGGACAATCAGAACGCAGACCAGGATAAAGTACGCCAGGGCGACGAATATCCTGAGCACCCCTTGGATCGGATCCGGACCCGGAGCGGGGGCGGGCCCGATATCCTTGACCCGGTCGAGGACCTCCGGTCCGTGGGGCGCATTTCCCATGGCTTCCGTCAGGTCCGTTCCGGCAAAATGACGTGCCATGTGGGTCCCGCTTTTCCAGAACTTGGATCCGGTGACATCATAAAGACGCCCGGCGTATTGAATGTGTGCCGGGCGCCCTTCTTTCCCGTCAGCCTTCGGGGCATCGGCCTTCTTGGCGGCTTCATGGAGCCTGCGGTCGATGTAAGTGGTGGCAAAAGCCGCCACGCCCACCATAAGGAGGTAGGTGCCGACCTTGACGATCCAAATGATGCCGAAGGAGGTGGTCCAGAGTTCCCGCACCTCCTGGAACTTCATAAGGCTCAATCCGATTCCTGTCAGCCCGACGACCACGATGCACAGGCGCCCCATGAGCTTTTCCGATTTGGGCATCCCCGCGACCAACGACTGGGGCTTGATCACCAAGTGCACGTAGATGATGGATCCGAACCAGATCACGCCGAAGAGGATGTGGAAAAAACCCAAAAGCGTCCTGAGGAGGCGGGTCTTCCAAAGAGGTCTTTCCTCCCCCGTTGGCAGAATATATCCATCAGCCTTGAATCGGCTCCCCTTGAGGGTCAACTTGCCGCCTCCGTCCGGATGGACGTGGCATGCCGAACAGGCCAGGTGGGTCTGACCGGAAAATTCGGGGGAGGCCGGGGCATCGTGGATCGACACCGTCAGCAGGACCGCCGCGGCTGCAATGAATAAAAACAGTCTTTTCAAGAGGCAAAAACGCCTTGGCAATTCTTTCGTTTCCTTGGGCACGGCAGCGCGCAGCCTGTGCGGGCCGGGCATCCGGGGATTTCGAAGCGCCGGATTTTCAACCCGCCCTTCATCGGACCGGTACCGTCACCACGGGCACGGACGCGCAGCGGAGCACCCGCTCTGCGACGCTGCCGAAATCAAACTTGCCGGCGCTTCCTTTCGTGGTGAGGACGACCAGGTCGATCCCTTCGGCCTCGATCAGCTTCAGGATTTCTTCCGCCGCATCCCCCACCGCGATGTGTTTTATGTAAAGGACGCACTGGTCCAGATACCGAGAGCAGATTTCGTCGAGCCGTTTTTCAGCCGTTTCTTTTTCCCAGCGGCGCATTTTTTCATAGTCGGCCGGATCATACTCGCCGTAGGAGGCGCCCCATTCTCCGTAGGACTTGAGGACGTGCAGGACGTGGATCTCCGCTTGGTATTTCTCGGACAAAGACGTCAGGTGCGGCAACGCGGACGCCGCATTTTTCGACAGATCCGTGGGATAAAGAATTTTTTGAATTTGCATTCCTTCAGCCTCCTTCCAGCCGTTTGGGGGTGCTTGCGCTTCCTGCCGGCGTTTGGCTATTTTTGGGTGGCCACATAAACACCGTCCCAGTCCTCCGGCGGCGGATTTTCAAGGTAGAGCCGGCACCGGTTGGACATGACGCTGCAGGACTGGTCCTTTCCGGCCACGCCGGCACCCTCCTCGAAAAGCGCCAGCGCCCGATCCCAGTGCCGTCGGCGGTAGGCATCGAGCGCTTCGGCATAGATGCCGAGGAAACGTTGCTTCTCTTCCGGGATCCGGTCTTCCGCGTGGCCCACCAGTTCAAAGATCTTGACGTCCTGTTTTTTTCCTACAACCCGGACCGAATCGAGCTCCCGTGTGATAAAGTTTTTTCCCACCAGTTTCGCCGTATTTTCTCCAAGCAATATGTCGGTTCCGTAAAGCTTATTGAGACCTTCCAGCCTGGAGCTGAGGTTCACGTGATCCCCCAGGACACTGTAGGTGAAGCGCTGGTCCGACCCCAGGTTGCCCACCAGCATCGGCCCGGAGTTGATTCCGATCCGGGCGCTCAGCATGGGCCGATCCAGGGCGGACCACTCCAACTGGAGGGAAAGAAGCCTTTTTCGCATGGCCAGAGCCGACTGACAGGCCTGCTCGGCATGGGAGGGGCTTTCCAGGGGAGCTCCGAAGACCGCCATCAGGCCATCCCCGATATACATCAGGATCGTCCCGTGGCAATTGAAGACCTCTTCGGTCATCTTCGTGAAATAGCTGCTCAGGATGCGCACCAGTTCTTCGGGAGAATAGATCTCGGAGTAGGTGGTAAATCCCGTCAGGTCTGAAAAAAGGACGGTGAGCGTCTTGACCTCCCCCCCGAGTTTCAGCTGCTCCGGGTTTTCAAGCATTTCGTCGATGACATCGCTGGCCACATATTGGCTGAAGGTTTTCTTGACCTGGCGCCGTTTCCGCTCTTCCGTGAAATAGCTCAGGACCGTGATCCCGATATAGGTCAGAAGCAGGCCTAAAAGGGGATAAACCATGTTAAGCAGGGTCCCTGACCGAACGAAAAGCTGCTGTGCGAAAAAGATGTAGCCTCCGAAAAGCACAAGGGCGAACAAAACCCCTTTCAGGGGATTCAGGCGTGAAAGCCCGAGTCCGGCGAAAAGGCAAAGGGTGACGATGGCCAGGGCATCGATGACCCGGATCCAGGGAGGCTGGGACAGGAAACGACCCGTTAAGATGTTGTCGGCCACCGTGGCATGCAGGGCCATACCGGGTATGGAGGCGGAAGGGGGCGACGATGTAGTCGGCGATGCCCATGGCAGCTCCGCCCACGAAGACGATCTTGTCCTTGAATGCTTTTTCCGGAACCCGATTGTTCAGGATGTCCGTGATGGAATATTGGTCAAAGGTTGCCTGGGGGCCGAGATGGTTGACCGCCATGCGCCCGAGCTGGTCCGTGGGGATGAAGATCGATCCCAATTGGATCCCGCGAACGCCATAAGGATTCACCAGGACTTCCAGGGAGGGTTTGTCCAAAAAGTGCCATATCGTCTGGACAACCAGCGGGGCATAAATCGTTTTTCCGCAGCGCATGACGAGGGGGGCCCAGCGGACGCCGCCGTCCGATATCCGGGATTTTGTTGAAAAAACCAGACGAGTCTGCCGCCTCGGAAAAGAGGTCCAGGTTCGCCTGGGGGGCAAAGGCGGTGATCATGGGAGGCAGCCCGGGAGCGTCGTCCACGAAGCGCACCTTCAGATACCGGGAAAGGGCGATCTGCTCCAGGCGGCGCTCGATATCCGAGGGAGCGATTTCGTAATTGAGATCCTCCTTGTGCATGTGGAAAAAGTGGCCCAGAACCACGTCGGCCGATGAACGACGGATGGCTTCCGCCAGGAGGAGGTCGTTGTCCGTCTTTTCCCGGTAGGCATCCATGAAATCGAGAAATCTTGGATCCCGGAGGGCCAGAGACTCGGCTTTTTCTCTGAAGGCCTGAATCGTTTTCAAGGACGTGTTTTCGTCCGGGTCCAAGAATCCGATATCGAAACCGATGACCTTCGCCCCGTTTTGGGACAAGGCATCCACAAGCAGGGCGATCTTGGAACGGGGCCAGGGCCACCGGCCCTCGGCCTCCAGGCTCTTTTCATCGACAATGGCCATCACTGCTTTTCCCGACGTCGGGATCGGACCGCGGGAGAGGTAGCGGAGGTCCACGGTTTTCAATTCCATCAATTCCAGGAAGGGAATTTCCGAGAAAAACGCCATGGTTGTCAGGAGAAGGACCACAACACTTACCAGAAGTCGAGGAAGGGAAATGAGTCTTGATAGAAATTTCATGTAAAGTCCCGATCCCGGTGCAGGTTCAGCCCCTGCCGTTTAAAAGCGCCAGGCTGGAAAAGAAGAGGCGATTCCAAGGCATCTCTCACGGGCTGTCTACCAGAATTGTTCCAGGAGCACAACGAAAACACAAAACACTTGACTGGGAAGCCGGTTTTTCCTTAAGATAGCGTCCATGCACGAGGCTGGAAACGCTCGCCTTCAATCCTCGAAGCTTTTTTCTTTGACTTGATTCAATCCAGACATCCACCAAGAGAGACCGCCAAGATGAGAAAATCCGCTTCCGCCGAACCCTTCCTTCGAATGATCCTCCTTATTTTGCTGCTGTCTGCCTGTGCAACACCCCCCTCTGCACCTCCTTCGTCTTCGCTGGCGATCAAGTCCCTGGATGCCAGGGTCCGATTCGTCGCCGACGTTCCGTCCCCGGGCATCGCAGGCCTTGCCGCGGGCCCGGAAAACCGGCTCGTCGCTCTGAAAGAAGACGGCGCCATGGAGGTCGTGGGTCGGGAAGGGGTGAAGGGAACCGTGCTTTTGCCCGGTTCAGGGAAAGGGGCGAACCCTTTGAAGAAACCCGGGGGAGCGGTTTTTGGAAACGGCAGGTTCTACGTCACGGATACCGGAAACCACCGGGTGGCCCTCTTCGACGACAAGGGGTCTTGGATCGGCAGTTTCGGCGTCCGGGGAAGCAGCCCGAAGGCCTTCAGTACCCCCCAGGGGATCGCCTTTTCCGAGGGCAGAGTCTTTGTGGCGGATCCGGGAAACCGGCGCATCCAGGTTTTCGGCCCCAACGGCGAATTCATCGGCGCCATCGGCCCCAGCCTGAGGATCATGGATGAAAAAGCCAAGAAAGCCCTTTTGGAAAAACCCTCTCCCAGAGACCCGGTGAAGGAAGAACTCGAAAAAATCAAACTCATCCTTCAGAAAAAACCAGCCGGCGATGAAGGACCGAAGACCGTGCCCCTGGTCAACCCCATCGATGTGGCCGTGGATCCCCGCGGATTGATCTACATCGTGGACACCGGGGATGACGCCGTCAAGGTCTGCGACGCCGAGGGTGTCTTTATCGACAGGCTTCCCAACGTCAAATCCCCGGGGGCCGTCAGTGCTTCGGCCGACGGCATCTATCTGGCGGACCGGGAGACCCTGGTGATCCGGAAATACGGTTTTCAAATGCAGCTGCTTTACGCCTTCGGAATCCAGGGGGCAGGCCCCGGGCAGTTCGCCTCCATTGATGATCTGGCTGTGGACGCGTCGGGGGCCCTGTGGGTCGCCGACGGAAAAAGGGGATTGATCCACGGATTTCAACCCGAACCCGAGCCTCGCTACCACTTCTGGGCCAAGTCCCCGCCGCCGGCCTTTGCACGATGGGCAAGGGATCTGCCCGTGAAAGCGGTTCAGCTTGCATGGGACGGGGAAAAAACGCTTTATGCCGTCGGAGGCTCGGAAATTTACCGGATCCAGGAAGGGCGGGCTGAACGTCTGGCGGTAGGGGAAAAGATGGATCCGGTGGCCGTGGCGGGGGATTCCGGGGGTTTTCTCTGGGTGCTCGACGGAGCGGGCAAACAGGCGGTGAAAATCGACGGCACGGGGGCCGTGCTGGCCAAGGCTTTCCAATTGACCGACAGCAGCCTCCGGAAAGCTTCCAGGGTCAGGGACATCGCCGTCGGCAAGAAAGGGGTGGTTTCCGTGGCTGATTACGGGAACCGCTGGGTCTGGCTTCAGGCCTTCAAGCCGGATGGTAGCGTCCTGTCCACCGTCATTCGGAACGACAAGGCTGGGCGGGCCCTGGAAGGTCCTGCCGCCATTTCACTGGACGACGCCGACAATCTGTATGTCCTGGATGACAAGACGCTTCAGGTGCATGTTTACAATGCATCCGGCGAACCCACGGGATCCTTTTCGGTGCGGGGCAGGGCGGAGGCCCCTGTCGATATGTGCGTGATGCACGGGGAGGTTTATGTCACGGATTCGGGAGGCGACAGGATCCAGGTTTTCGGCATTCAGGGGGCCTTCCTTCGCGAAATCGGCATCCCGGGCAGCGGGAAGGGGGACTTCACGGATCCTGCAGGAATCGCCGTCACCGAGAATCTCACCGTCTATGTGGCTGACACCGGCAATTCGAGGATTCAGGTTTTGGAGCAGGTCCTCACGCCGGCAACACCCTTGGAGGTCAAAGCCGTTCCGGGGATCCGGAAGGTGGATTTAACCTGGAACAAGAACCCCGAAACTTACCCCCTGGCGTATCAGGTCTTCCGGACGGGTTCAATGGACGAGCCTTTTGCCTTCATCGGTTCCACCCGCCAGAACCGATTCATGGATCAAGAAGTGGTGGGGGGAAAGCGGTATTTTTATCGGGTGTCCGCCCTTGCAGAGCGGGGAAACGAAAGTCTTCCCACCCAGCCGGTGGGCGCCGAACCTGCGGTCTATACCCCTGATGCCCCCAAGGACTTCAAGGGCGTGGGGATGGAATGGTCCGTGGATCTTTCCTGGGGATCCGATGACCGTCGCCTCGTCGCTGAATACATCGTTTACAGGCAGGCGGGCAATCAGAAGTTTGAAATCGGCAGGACCCGGGAGACCTCCTTCAAGGACCAGTCCCTCTCACCGGACACGGCATATACGTATCTCGTGGCGGCCGTGAGCACAGACGGGCAGGAGGGATCTCCGGGAGCGGTGACCGTCAAGACGAAGGTGGCCACCAAGGATCCAATCGAAATCATGGTCATCGAGATGCAGGACATCTTTTCCAACGCCTACAAGATCTACGAGGAAGAGGGGGTCGGCCGCATCCGGGTGTTGAACAATTCCGGGGACCGCATCTCTAACCTCAAAATTTCCTTCATGATCAAGGAGTTCATGGACTTTCCGTCCCAGTACGACATTCGAGACCTGGAACCGGGCAAGTCCCATGATCTTCTCCTGAAGGCGGTTTTCAACAACAAGATCCTCGAAGTCACGGAAGACACCCCGACCCAGACCGAGATCCGGGCGTCTTATTTCTACAACGACCTTCCCCGGGAATTCACCCGCAACTATGCGGCCAATATCTATGAAAAGCACCGGATGATGTGGAACATCCCCGAACGGTTCGCGGTCTTCGTGACCCCCAAGGACCCGGTGATCATCGACTTCGTCCGCGCTTCCGTCACTCCCTACGGAAAGACTGAAAGCGCCATCCAGCGGGCGGCCATCGTTTTCAATGCCATGGGTGCTTCGGGGATCACCTACCTTCCGGATCCCAACAACCCTTACCAGATCAGTTCCGGGAAAATCGACTTCGTGGATTACCTCCAGTTTCCCCGGGAGACCCTGAAACGGAAAGCCGGGGATTGCGACGACCTCGTCGCCCTTTTCTCAGCCTCCCTGGAAAGCATGGGAATCAGCACCCACGCGGTGGAGATCCCCGGGCACATGCTGATGATGTTTTCCACCGATATCGAATCCGGGAACAGCGCCGATACCATGAACGGCCTCTTCGCCATCCACCAGGGCCGGCTCTGGGTCCCGGTGGAGACGACCCTGGTGGGGTCTTCCTTCATGAAGGCCTGGGAAAAGGGGAGCGCCTCCTATTACCAGTGGCATAAAAACGGCCTGAAAAGCATCGACATGAGAACCTCCTGGCGGCAGTTCAAACCCGCGAGCCTTCCGGACATCGGCTGGCGGGCGCCGGAGCTTTCCAGGCAGGTCATGGAGGGAAGATTCAAAGAAGAGCTGGCTTCCCTCAAGACCATGGAACTGAAGTTGAAGTCTAAAAAATATTATGATATCCTTGCCACGAAACCCAACGATACTTATGCTTTGATGCAGATTGGAATCATCTACGGCCGCGAGGGGTCCACCCGGGACGCGATCCGCGCCTTCGACAAAATCCTCGAAAAGGATCCGGGAAACGCAGCGGCGCTGAACAACAAGGCCAACGCCCTTTTCCTGGAAAGCCGGTATGAAGAAGCCGCCCGGATGTACGACAGGTCCGGGGCGCTGGAACCCAAGGATCCTTTGATCTGGGTGAACCAGGCCCGGTGTTTTCAGGAGATGAAAGACCTTGCACAAGCCAAAAAGGCGTTCCGGAAAGCTTTCGAACTCGATCGCAGCGTCGCTGTCAGGTATCGGATGATGGCCATCGAGCTTTTAAGCGGTTTTTAACCAACAGCAGGGAAGGGGGAGACAGCCATGAAAACCATCGCGTCAGCACTTGCCATCATATTGGTGATGGCCACATTGGCATTCGCGGGGGATGCGCCCAAAGCCGAGGGGGGGTTCTGGGACAAGATGCTCACCCGGGTGAATCAGATCATCCCGAAAAAAAAGGTTGAAGCCGAGACCTCAATCGCCGGTACTCGGGGGAAGAGCCAGGAGGAAGGGCAAGCCCTGTACTGGAAGGGGGAGGATGCAGTCCTTTCGGTGACGGAGGAGGAGCTGGAAGCTTTCAAGGCCGCGGTTAAAAAGGCTCTGGATGGAGACAGGGGTCAAGCGCTCAAGCTGTTCGAAAAGTTCAACGAGCAATATCCGAACAGCGCCTTGAGAATCGATGCCCAAAAAGCCATCAGTGAGCTGAAAGCCAAGACTTCCTCCACGACCTGAAAGAAGGTTGGGTCAGTCTGCTGGTCATCAGGACGGCTGTTTGTCCAAATACCCAAGAATTTCGGATGCGGCGGCCGCAGGAGAGAGCCCTCCCTGCTCGACCCTGCGGACCAAGCCCGGAAGCTTCGCCTTGATTTTCGGATTCTGGTAAAGCCGATCCTTCATCCCTTCTTCCACCAGTGACCACATCCAGTCGAGGGATTGACGCCTGCGCTTTGTCTCGAGTTCCCCCGTACCCGTCAGTTTCCTCCGGTGATCCAGGACCACTTCCCAAATCTCGTCGAGCCCTTGCCGCTCCAGGGCGCTGCAGGTCAGGACCGGGGGTTTCCACGTGGGGGAGGCGGGTGCGAGAAGGCCGAGGGCGCTTTCGTATTCCTTCTGGGCGCGTTTGGCCCGCTCGACGTTGTTTTCATCGGCCTTGTTGATGGCCAGAGCATCGGCGATTTCTATGACCCCTTTTTTGATCCCCTGGATCTCATCCCCCGCTCCTGCCAGCATGAGCACCAGGAAAAAGTCGACCATGGAGGCTACGGTGGTTTCGCTCTGCCCCACACCCACCGTTTCGACGAGGATCACGTCGAATCCGGCTGCTTCGCAGATGAGCAGGGTCTCCCGTGTTTTTCGCGCCACTCCCCCAAGGGTTCCGCCGGACGGGGAGGGCCGGATGAAAGCCAAAGGGTGATTGGACAGCTTTTCCATGCGGGTTTTATCGGCCATCACGCTCCCGCCGCTCCTTTGGCTGCTTGGATCCACAGCCAGAACCGCGAGGTGGTGCCCTTTTTCCACGAGGCGGATCCCGAAATTCTCGATGAAGGTGCTTTTCCCCACACCGGGAACCCCGGTGATTCCAAGGCGAACGGCGCTGCCGGTGCGGGGAAGGAGGCCGTCGAGGATCTGCTGTGCAAGGGACTGGTGTGACGCCAGCCTGCTTTCCACCAGGGTGATGGTCTTCGAGAGTATCCTCCGGTTGCGCGAAAGAACCCCTTGGATGAAGTATTGACAGCCTTCTTGCGCCATCTAGATTCCGATTCCTTTTGACCCGGGCAATGGCCATGAACGGACTTGAAAAAAAGTCTTTCCGGAAAGGTTCGCAACCATATCCTGCCCCTGTGTTCCTGTCAACCAAGGGTTCCGGGCCTTTTCGGCACGATTTCGCCGAGTGGCTGATCGCCCACGCGGCCGGGATTGGAATTGACAACCCTTGAGGAAATCAACTAAACTTAAAGACTCAGAAAAAAATACTTTCAACCGTTCAAGCGGGGGATCATCATGGATTTTAAAAAACATCTGGAAGCGGCATGGAATACGACTTTAAAGTTCATCGTTCCTCTGGTCATCATGACGCTTGTCCTGTTTGCGGTTTCTTTTGTCACGCTGGGAATACTGGCCCCGGTGACTTTGGCCGGTTATACCCAGTCGATGCTGCTTTTAAGCCGGACGGGGAGAGAGCCCCGGGTCCAGGACCTTTTCTCCCAGATGCGCCTTTTCTTCCCCCTCTTGCTTTTCGGCATTGTGCTCTTCATCGCGGTCATCCTCGGGTTTGCGCTTTTGATCCTGCCTGGAATCCTTTTGATCCTGGCGGTCTTTTTCTGCTGCTTCTATATGATCCCCTTGATGACGGACAGGCAGTTGGGCCTGATGGACGCCATCAAGGAGAGCTATCGCATGGCCTTGTCGGGGAACAAGCAGGACCATGCGGTGGCGGTTCTCATTTTCATCGCGATCACGGCTGTTGGAGGTTCCATCGCAGTGGGGGCTCTGTTCACGCAGCCCCTGGCCACACTTTTTTATGCGTCTGTCTATGAGGAGAAGTCCGCCGAATCCCAGGAAAAGGGGCCTGCTGCAAAATGGAAAACAACACCAGGATCCTGATCGAGGTCATTTACAAAGCCGATTATTGCCTGCCCTGCCTTTTCATGGATGAAGCGGTTCGAGAGATCCTGCCGAAGTACGCCGACAAAGTGGAATACCGGCGCGTGGAGTTTTTAAAAGGCAATGGGCGGGAGCGGTTCTTCGAGCTTTCCTGCACCCTTTTCGGGGAGGATGCTGTGCGCAACCATTGCCGTCTGGCGCCCGTCCCCTCCCTTTTCATTGACGGGGAACTCGTGGCGGATATTATTCCGCCGCGTTTTGAACTGGAAGAGGCCATCGAGGAGGCCCTGGCTGCTAAATGTCCTTAACCGGCTTGCCGGTTGAAGTCGGCGGGTCCTGGTTCCCGGCGTTTCAGGGGCCGAAGATTCAAGTAAAAAGAGCCTTGCCCGCCCTTCACCTCCTGTCCCCTTTTGGAACGCTTGAACCCCTGGGTCATGAAGGGCTGTCGGAAACCTTCACCGAAGGGAAAAGGCTTTTGCCCCAGCACTTTTAAAATGGGACAAGAAAAGAGGTCGATTCATGGAAAAAGAAGAAAGCAGGCGGATCCCCTATCTCGAAGTCCTTTCCGAAGGCAAGCATTGAATTCCCTGCGAGTACATGGCCAGGGTGGTCGAGACGGTGATGCCGGATTACGGAAATTCGGTGCGTTTTGAAAAGGTGGTGACCAAGGAAATGGCGGGTGCCATGCGTTACGGGGAGCTTTCGAAAAAGCTGGGACGCCCGGCTCCGGTTCCCTCCATCTTTGTGGATGACCGGTTGATTTTCGACGTCACGCCGAGCGGAGAAGCGCTCGCCGAATGGTTGGATCGATATCTGGAAACGGACCCCGGTGCCCGCTGATCGGACGGTATCGGGCGCCGGGCCTGGGATAAAGACCAAGGGCATGCGCCGGGTGATCCAAACGCCCGGATGAAACTGCCCCTCGGAAGCCTTTTACTTTGAACGTTTGGATCATCGGTTGCGGAAAATTCGGATCGAGGGCGGTGCTCCAGCTGCTTGAAAAGAACCCTGGCGCCACCCTCACCGTGGTGGATCCGGATCCTGCCCGCCTGAAGCCTTTTCGAGGAAAGGCAGAGCTTGTCCCGGAAGACGGCATCGCGTTTCTATCGAGGCAGCTGAAAAGAGACGAACCGCCCGATTGGATCGTTGCCGCCGCTCCGATTCACGTGGCCTGCCTGTGGGTCGCAAATCAGGTTTCCGGATTGCGGTTTGAGCCCATTCCGGTCCCAAAGACACTGTTGTCAGCGCTTCCCAACCCGATTAAAGGTCGAAACGGAGAGATTTTTACAAGCCATGCTGATTTTATGTGCCCTGAAGACTGCCCTGAGCCGGCCCGCCGATGCACGGCAACCGGTCGGATCCGGGGGGAAAACATGTACACCCTTTTTGAAAGACTCAACAGATCCGGTCGCCCTTGCCTGGTCATACGGAGCCGACTGCTGCATCCCGGGGTCGGAGGGTACGCTCCAGAGGCGCTGTTTCAACTCAAGAAGCGCGTGGAAGCCATCCGGGGGGATTTTCTTGTCGGAACCGCGTGCCGGTGCCACGGCGTGCTCCACGCGCTCCGGAGCGTTTCCGTTGTTTCCTCTTCACGCGGCCGGGCGGCGCGAAGCTCAACCTAACACGGACCTTTAAGGCGTTTTTCCTTTGAGCCGGCAAAACCCAAGACCAAGCCCTTTTCGCATCGCAGCGCTGCTTTTGATGGGATTTTTCCTTTGTCCTTCCCTTTCTTCCGGCGGTTCCGACCCGACATCGCAAGGGGGGCGGCTCAGAGTCGTGGTCAGCCTCCTCCCCCAGTCTTTTTTTGTCGAAAGGATCGGTGGGTCGAGGGTTCAGGTCCTGACGATGGTGCAGCCGGGTGCCAACCCGCACACCTATGAACCCAAACCCGGCCAGATGACCGGACTGCTGAAAGCAAAGATCTATTTTGCCGCAGGGGTCCCCTTCGAAAGATCATGGCTGGGCCGATTCAAGTCGGCCAGCCCGGAGATGATCGTTTTCAACACGGATGCCGGCATTGAAAAAGGGAAAATAGAGGCGCTTTCCCACCCGGAAAATCGGGTTGAAGAGAGGGGTCAGGCTTCGGCGGAAAGATTTTTTGGCGGGGAAAAAGGCCGGATGGGGCATGGACATGAAGAGGGAGAGGATCCGCATACCTGGCTTTCACCGCCCCTGGCCAAAATTCATGGGAAAAATATCCTGAACGCGCTGGTGACCGTTGACCCGGATTTCAAGGGGTTGTATGAGGCCAATTACCGGAAACTCGAACAGGAAGTCGATGCGGTCCACGACCGGTTGAAGGCCCTTTTTTCAGGGCTGGACGGAAAGGCGGCGTTCATGGTCTTTCACCCGGCGTGGGGACACTTCGCACAAACCTACGGGCTGAGACAGATTTCGGTGGAGTTGGAAGGAAAGGAGGTCAAGCCCGCTGATCTCCAACGCCTGATCCGCTGGGCCAGGGAGCGGGAGGTCAGGGTCATTTTTGCACAGAAGCAGTTTTCCCCCCGAATGGCGGAAAAAATCGCACAAGCCATCGGAGGCCGTGTGGTCCAGGTCGACCCTTTGGCGCCGGACTGGTCTGAAAACCTGCTTTCCGTGGCCGCCAAATTCAAGGAGGCTTTAAGGTAAACCGTCATGCCCGGGGAAGTCATACGCATTGAGAATCTGTGGTTTTCCTACAACGGGGAGCCGGTTTTGCGGGAGGTGAACCTTTCGGTCCAAGACAGGGAGTTTTTAGCTCTCATCGGGCCCAACGGCGGCGGGAAGACCACCCTTTTGAAGCTGATGTTGGGGCTGTTGAAGCCGGACCGGGGAACCATCCGAATCTTCGGCGAGGCCCCGAAGGATGCGGCCCACCGAATCGGATACGTGCCTCAGGTCCTTCACGCCAACCACGAATTTCCCATATCGACCCTCGAGGTGGTCCTCATGGGGCGTCGGAAACCGGGATCCGGATGGCGCGGTTACGGGAGTCGAGACCGGGGGGCGGCGCGCGCGGCCATGGAACAGATGGACATATGGGATCTGCGCAACCGACAGGCCGGCGCTCTGTCCGGAGGACAGCGGCAGCGCCTCCTGATTGCCCGGGCCCTGGCGGGGGAACCCGAAATGCTCCTGCTGGACGAACCGGCAGCGAACATCGATGCCAAAGGGCAGGGGGAGGTGTACGGCCTCCTGAAGACCCTCAATGCCCGGATGACCATCCTGCTGGTGAGCCACGATCTCATGGTGGTTTCCAGTCACAGTCATTCGGTGGCCTGCATCAACGAGCATCTGCACTACCACGGTGAGGCGGAGATCACCCAGGAGATGATGGAAGCCTTCCAATGCCCCGTGGATCTGATCGCCCACGGGCAGCCCCACCGGGTGCTGAGACCCCACCAGGAGTGAGGGATGTTGGAGATTCTTCAGTTCGATTTTTTCAGACACGCCCTTGCCGCGGGACTGTTGGCAAGCCTCCTGTGCGGGGTCATCGGAACGCTTGTCGTGGTCAACCGCCTCGTGTTTCTTTCCGGCGGCATCGCGCATGCGGCCTATGGAGGGATCGGCCTGTCCGTCTTCTTCGGTCTTCCCTTTCTCGCGGGAACCCTGGGATTCGCTCTGGCGGCCGCCATGGTCATGGCGGCCATCACCTTGAGGGCCAGGCACCGGGCCGACACCATCATCGGGGTCATCTGGGCGGTGGGTATGGCGCTGGGGATCGTTATGATCGACCTCACGCCGGGATACCAGGCGGATCTGATGAGCTATTTGTTCGGAAGCATTCTCACGGTATCCCGTGTGGATGTTTTCGTTTTGTTAGGGGCTGGGCTCATGGCCGTCCTGCTGGTCGCTTATTTCTACCGCGACCTGTCGGCCATGGCGTTCGATGAGGAATTCGCCGCCCTCAGGGGGGTTCCGGTCCGAAGGCTTTATTTTCTCCTGGTGGGATTGGTCGCCCTTTCCGTGGTATTGATCATCCGGGTGGTGGGCCTGATCCTGGTCATGGCGCTGATGACGATCCCCCCTTATATAGCCGAGGGCCACACCGCATCCCTGCGCACCATGATGCTGCTGGCGGTGGGTCTGAGCGCCCTGTTTACATCCGCCGGACTCTGCCTCGCCTTCGCCTTCAACCTGACTTCCGGAGCCGCCATCATTCTCACCGCTGCCGCGGGTTTTTTCGTTTCCATCGGATGGAAGCATTTTTTCGGCGCCGGAAAAAGGGTATCGGGATGAAGCGGAGGCAACGAGGCCGAATGGGCCTTCGGATTTTTCCGTGCCTCTTATGTCTTCTACTGCCGGCCTGTACCGCCTCGATGCTTTCGGACACAAAAACTGCAACGGACCCTCTTTCCGGTTTGATCCGGTTTTACGAGGGACCCCTTGACCATCTGGCTTCGGTACGGGGGGGGGAATGCCCCATGCACCCGTCTTGCTCGGCCTATACCAAGGAAGCGCTGGAAAAGCACGGCTTTTTTCTCGGGTGGATGATGGCGTCCGACAGGCTTCTGCGGTGCGGCCGCGACGAGACAAAACTGGCTCCACCGGTTTTTGTCGATGGAACGTGGAAGGCTTATGATCCTCTGGAGGCCAATGTGGCCTGGTGGGCGACAAAAGAGGCTCGGGTCTCGGCCTTAAAAGCCGATCAGGCGTCCGGGCCGGAGTCCCTGAATTGGCTTCGGCAGGTGTCCAGGCAGGAGGCGCAATCTGCCGGATCGGAATTTTCCGCGGAACAATAGTTTACAAACGCCTGAACCCAATCACTCCCGGTTCGGGGGCAGTTGTCTATGAATTCTATGAATTTCAAAAGTTTATCGATGGACTGAGCATCCATGGCGTGTTCCATTCGGCAGGCCGCAGCCTCTGCCCTCTGGGCGTCGACCTGGAGAACCCGGAAGAGAAAGTCCTTGAGGATGTCGTGGCGCCGTGTGATCTCCCGGGCGATTCGGGTCCCTTTTTCCGTCAAGGTGATGAAACTGTAAGGTTCGTAATGGATGAGCTGTTTTTCCACGAGGCTCTTCAGAGCCCCTGAGACCGCTGCAGACTGCACGCCCATCTTTTCCGCGATGTCTTTGGTCCGCGCAACCTTCTGGGTTCGTTCCAGATCCAAAATGATTTCCAAGTAGTCTTCAAGGCTTTCCGAAAGCCCTGGTTCTTTGGGCCGCATCTTGCCTCCCTTCTTAGCCATGATTAGCATAGTGGGGAAAATTTCAAAGTCAACAAAATTTTATTGGTTTTATAAAAAAGATATTGACTTCCTAAAAAAGTTAAGCATACTAAACAAATATTCTTTTCCGGGCGGATTCCCGAGAACGAACCCCCTTGGCGTTTTTGGAGGAAACAGCATGCGACGCATTCCGATGCGGCAGATGAAGGACAATCAGAGCGGCACCATCGCCTCTATCAAGGCCAACGGAGAGCTGGGCCGCAGAATCCGCGACATGGGCCTGGTTCCGGGAACTTCCATCAGGATCCAGGGCCGGGCGCCTCTTTACGATCCGGTGGCCTTGAGAGTCATGAATTTCACCTTGACCCTGAGAAACCGGGAAGCCGATTTCATCGAGGTCGAGGTCGAATGAAAAAAGAACCCGTCATCGCCCTGGCCGGAAACCCCAATTCCGGCAAGACCACCCTTTTCAATGCACTCACGGGCGCTCGGCAGCACGTGGGAAATTATCCCGGAGTGACCGTCGAAAAAAAAGAAGGTCTGTATGCCTCCGACGGAACCCGGATCCGGATCGTGGATCTTCCCGGAACCTATTCCCTGACGGCCTATTCCCTGGAGGAGGTGGTCACGCGGGACTTCCTGGTCAACGAGAGTCCTGACCTCGTCATCGACATCGTGGATGCGTCCAATCTGGAAAGACACCTGTATCTGGCGGTCCAGTTCCTCGAGCTGGGGATTCCCCTTTGCGTGGCCTTGAACATGATGGATGTGGCTAAAAGCCGGAGTATCGAGATCGACGTGGAAAAACTTAGCCGCCTCCTGGGTGTTCCCGTGGTCCCCACCGTGGCACGTGCGGGACGGGGGCGGCGGGAGCTGATGGAAACCGCAAAAAAGGCCGCGCAGGTCAAAGGGCCTCCCCCGCTGAAAATCTCCTATGGGGGTGACCTCGACCGTGCCATCGAAGAAATGGAAAAGGAGATTCTGCGGCACCGATTCCTGGTCCAGATCTACCCGGCGCGTTGGGTCGCCCTGAAATATCTCGAAAATGATGAACAGATTTTGAAAAAAGGAAAAAGCGCAGACCCGGCGGTTTCCAGGCGCCTGGAGCAGGTGGTGCAAAAGGTGTCCGACCATCTCATGGCCACCACAGGCAATTATCCGGAGTCCGTCATCGCGGATCAACGGTATGGATACATCCACTCCATCTTGAAGCAGGGTGTGGTTAGTGAAAGACAAGACCGGCACAGGCTCTACTATTCTGACCGGATCGACAAGGTTCTCACCCACCGGATCATGGGCCCCTTTATCCTGTTCCTGGTCATTTTCGGACTTTATCACTTCACGTTCACCTACAGCAAAACCCCGGTGGCCTGGATGGAACGTCTGTTCGAGTTCGTTGGGAGCGTCGCCTCCGCTTGGCTTCCCGAGGGGATGCTGAAGTCTTTGATCGTCTCGGGCATCATCGACGGGGTCGGCGGCGTGCTCAGTTTCATTCCACTGATCCTGATGATGTTTTTCGGAATCGCCGTTTTGGAGGATTCCGGGTACCTGGCCAGAATGGCGTTCATGCTGGATCGTGTCTTCAGTCTGTTCGGCCTTCACGGAAGCTCGGTCATGGCCTATATCGTTTCCGGAGGGATCGCCGGAGGATGCGCCGTACCGGGGGTCATGGCCGCCCGGACCCTGCGCTCGCAAAAAGAACGGCTGGCCACCCTGCTCACGGCGCCGTTTATGAATTGCGGCGCCAAGCTTCCGGTTTTTGCTCTTTTGATTGCGGCCTTTTTCAAGGAAAACGAAGCTCTTTTCATGCTGGCCATCACGTTGGTGTCCTGGGCCGGGGCGCTTCTGGTCGCCAAATTCCTGCGCGTCACGGTTGTCCGTGGGGAAGCGACGCCGTTTGTCATGGAACTCCCGCCCTATCGGTTTCCCATGTTCAAGGGTCTGATCATCCACACGTGGGAGCGCACCTGGCAATACATTAAAAAAGCCGGAACGGTGATCTTGGCCATTTCCGTTATTCTCTGGGCCATGATGAGCTTTCCGAGGCTCCCGATGGACGAAACCGTTTCTCTTTTGTCCGAGGCCAAGACTTCCGTTTCAAATGCGCTGCCGGCAGAAGCCGGGGGCCGCGAAAGATCTCCCGGGGCCGCCCTGAGATATTCAGCGGCGGGGCGCATCGGCACGTTTCTCGAAGGGATCAGCCGTCTGGCCGGATTTGACTGGCGCATCAATATCGCCCTGATCGGAGGCTTTGCCGCAAAGGAGGTGGTGGTGTCGACGCTGGGAACCGCCTATTCCTTGGGCGGGTCTGCTGCGGGAGAAAGCAGGCCGCTGTCGGAACAGCTTGCCCGATCACCCGAATGGCGGCCGCTGACCGCCCTGAGTCTTTTGATTTTCACCATGTTTTACACCCCGTGCTTCGTCACCGTGATCTGCATTTCCCGGGAGGCGGGATCCTGGAAATGGGGGGCTTTCTCCATGGCTTTCAATACATTATTGGCCTTTTCCATGGCGTCGGCGCTTTTTCAGGTCGGGTCGCTGATGGGCTACTAAAGGGGGGGATTCAATGGAACTTATTATCGTCGGCGTCATCGTCGGCGCGGCGGCTTTTTTTGTCGGCAAAAGGTTCTTTGGCATGTTCAAGGCCAAGGACACCGGGTGCGCATGCGGGTGCTCCACATGCGGAATTTCGGCCGACACCTGCGAAGAGGCCGGTCAAGGCAAGGGGCAGTGCGAAGCCGTAAAGCCTCCACGTGCATGAGAAGAAAGGACGAACCATGGAAATAGGGGAAAAGACAAAAATCGATGATCTGCTCAACACCTATCCGTTTCTGGTAGACATCCTGGTTGAAAAATCCGCCAAGTTTAAAAATTTAAAAAACCCCATCATGCGAAAGACCATCGGAAAGGTGGCGACCCTCAAACAGGTGGCGGGCGTCGGGGGTATCCCCCTGGAGGAGCTGATCGCCTTCATCAAGGGGGCCGTCGCGGCGCACGCCGGATCGAAAGCGGGCGTCGCACATGAAAACAGGGGTTTGTCGGAACCACGTTCAGAAGCAGATGAGAAACAGGCTCTGCTGAAGGGGATCATCCGGGATCTCCACAAAGGGCAGGATATGGAGGTGCTGAAGAAACGCTTCCGTGACCTGGTGAAGGACGTTTCCCCTTCCGAGATCGCCGCCATGGAGCAGAAACTCATCGAAGAGGGAATGCCGGAAACGGAGGTCAAGCGGCTTTGCGACGTCCATGTCCAGGTCTTCAAGGAATCTCTCGAACGCCATGAGATCCCGGGCGCTCCGCCGGGGCACCCGGTGCACACCTTCATGAAGGAGAATCGGGCGGCGGAAGAGACGATGACGGAGTTGGAAGGCCTGCTTCAGGCGCCGGCGGAAAAGACGCGTCTGAAGGCCCTCGTCGAGCGGCTCTCCGAAGTCCATCTCCATTACCTGAGAAAGGAGAACCAGCTTTTTCCCCTGCTGGAGGCCCACGGCATTTCGGGACCCTCTTCGGTGATGTGGGCCATTCACGACGACATCCGAGCGCTTTTCAAAAAGACCCTTCAGGAAACGGGTGCCCCGGGGGGGGAGACCCGAGCCCCGGAGTCCCTGGAGCCGCTTCTGACCGCCGTCAAAGACATGATCTACAAGGAAGAGCACATTCTTTTCCCCATGGCCCTGGAAACGCTTTCCGACGCCGAGTGGAAGAAAGTCCGGCAGGGTGAGGAAGAAATCGGTTACGCCTGGGTGAAACCGGACACGGGGTGGGGCGCGGATTCAGGCCTTCCGTCTGAAACCCTGGTGGGTTCGCCGATGATTTCCTTAAGCACGGGAGCCCTCACACCGGACCTGGTCGACGGGATCCTGACCCACCTTCCCGTTGATCTGACCTTCGTGGACGAAAACGATCGGGTGGCCTACTATTCGGCAGGAAAGGAACGGATCTTCCCGCGCAGTCCGGGCGTCATCGGCAGGGAGGTGACGCGATGTCATCCCCCCAGAAGCATCGATGTTGTCAAAAGGATACTGGCTGCGTTTCGTTCCGGCGAAAAGAGCGCCGCTTCTTTCTGGATTCAGCTCAAAGGCCGGTTCATCCTCATCCGGTATTTTGCTGTCCGCTCCGCGGAAGGAGCGTACAAAGGGTGCCTCGAGGTAAGCCAGGACATCACGGAAATCAAGAAAATGGAAGGAGAGCGGCGCCTGTTGAACTGGGAGTAGCTTCGGTTTCTCCTGATCTTTTTCCTGCGGCCGGCCCGGTCACGAAGCCCTGGCTCAGGTGGGCTTTTCGCAGCCGCACGCCTTATCGGGGGTAAGGTCCGGCTCAGGAGAGGCCGCCTTCTTTTGCGGGACGGCGGTCTGCTGCGCAGGTTTTCGACCTCCCCGGCGCAGCCTTCGGGTCAGGGGCCTGAGGGAAAGCAGTCCCAGGAACAGGGCCCCCGGCAACCCGAGCCACTCGGGAACAATCTCCTTCGGGGTTTGCGCCAGGGCGGCGGCGGACCAGCCGAAAAAGCCGTAAACCCAATCCAGGATCAGCCCGCACGCGACCGAGAAGACCGCGATGGCCCCGAGGTAGATCGCCGTGGATCGCTTTCCCAGGGTGGCGACGAGCACCGTCAGGGAGGTGATGTTGGTGGCGGGTCCGGCCAGCAGGAAGACCAGGGCGGCGCCGGGGCTGACCCCCGTCAGAATAAGGGCGGCCGCGATGGGGGTGGAGGCGGTGGCGCAGATGTAAATGGGAATCCCCACTGCCAGCATGACGAGCATCGCCGGAAGCCCTCCTCCCAGGTAGCGGCTCATCCAGTCGGGGGGGATGAATCCGGTGATCAGCCCGGCGAGGAGAAGCCCCAGGAAGAACCACCCGGCCATGTCCTCCCACAGATCCCCGAAGGCAAATCCAAACCCGGCCCTGATTTTTTCGAAAAACGTGTGGTGCCGCCGGTGTTTGTCCGGGTCGCAGTCCGCGCCGTCGCAGCAGTTGTCCACGGGGCAGGAGAGGTCCGGCCTGATGGGTTCTTCGTTTTTCCGCCCGTCGATGAAGTTTTCGGCAAGGCCCGCCGCCGTCGCCGTGACAAACGCCGCTGCCGGCCGGGCCACGGTCATGACCGGGTCCATCAGGGCATAGGTGACGGCGATAGAATCGATCCCGGATTCAGGGGTCGAGATCAAGAAGGCGCTCACGGAGCCTTTGCTGGCTCCTTGTTTCCGCAGCGACACGGCCGCGGGCAGCACCCCGCAGGATCAGAGGGGAATGGGGATGCCCAGCAGTGCCGCCTTGAACACGGATGCGGCTTTTCCTCCTCCCAGATGCCTGGAGACGGAAGCGGGGTTGAGAAACGCCCTGAGCAGCCCGCTGACAACCAGGCCGAAAATGACGTACGCCGAAGCGGTCTCCAAAAGATGCCAGGCTTCCGCCAGGGGAATGAGAACCCAGTTCATACCGACCGTCCTTTCGGGTCCGATGTTTTGATCCCTTCGATTTCAGGTAATGCCGCCTTCATCCGGAAAGAGGTTTGTTCATTAACGTGTTCGAGACCGGTCCGTAAGAAATCGAGCACATGATCGTCATCCAGGGAATAGTAGAGGACCTGCCCGTCTCTTCGGTTTTTCACCAGGTTCAGGTCTTTCAGGCGCCGGAGCTGGTGGGAAACGGCGGACTCACTAAGGGCAAGAAAAGCCGCCAGATCGCAAACACACATCTCTCCACCGGTGAGGGCCAAGGCGATTTTCAAGCGGGTCGCATCTCCCAAGGCCTTGTAGACCCGGGTCAGTTGCGCGAGCGCAGGGTCAGGAACCAAATCCTTCTTGGCTTTTTCGATGCGCTGTGCGTGAATGGTGCGCACGTGGCAGCGGTATTGACTGCGTTTCTGACTCATGGGCTTATATTTTTATAATTGATCATATATCTAGATATCCTTGAAATCTCCCCTTGTCAAGGGGGGCCTTCATCGGTATGGAAAGAACCCATGCAAGGGCTGAGTATAACTTCCTGCGGTCGGCGTCGGTGCCCAAAAACGAGCGGGACGGGGATGTTTCGCGGGAAATTGTCCATTGCGCTTGGAGTCGGGATGCCCGACAGGAAAAACGTGGCCGGTCCATGTTGACGCATACCTTCGTACATGTTCCCGGAATCGGTCTTAAGACCGAAAAGCGGTTGTGGGAGGCGGGAATCCGAACCTGGAACGATTGGGATTCAAGGGACCGTGAAGAGCCCATCCCCGGGGATTTCAGGTGCGTGGCCGACTCTTTAGAACGGTCAAGGATCTGCCTGGAACAAAAGGATCCCCGGTTTTTCGCCGATCGGCTCCCGGCTGGTCTTCAGTGGCGTTTCTTTCCCGAATTCAGGGATCGCACGGCATACCTGGACATCGAAACCACCGGTTTGAGCGACTGGGAAAACGAGATCACCACCATCGCCATTTACGACGGACACCAGGTGTATTATTACATCAATGGGAAAAACCTCGATCGGTTCCCCGAGGACATCCTCAGGTATTCCGTGGTGGTCACCTACAACGGAAAAACCTTCGATATCCCCTTCATCGAGCGTTATTTCGGCATGAAAGTCCCCTGCGCCCACATCGACCTCCGGTATGTCCTGCACAGCCTGGGATTGAAAGGAGGCCTGAAAAAATGTGAGAAAACCCTGGGCATCCACCGGGGGGACCTGGAGGGGCTCGACGGGTTTTTCGCCGTGCTGCTCTGGAGGGAGTACTCCCTGTATCGGAATTCCGGGGCCCTCCAGACGCTTCTTGCCTACAACATCGCCGACGTCCTGTCCCTCGAGACGCTCATGGTCACGGCGTACAATCTCAAGCTCAAAGAAACCCCCTTCTACGGACAGCTGGAAGTGCTTACGGCGCAACCGCCGGAAAACCCTTTTGCCGCCGACATGGAAACCGTTTTCAGGATTCGCTCCCGCATAGGGGTCTTTGGAGGATAAGGGTCTTTTCAAGGCGCCGCCTTCCGCAAGGTTGGATGTCCGAATGGATTTTGAAGCGCCTGATGCTTGACAAAAACGAGAAAGCCTGCAAGTTTAAATAGTAACTTTTACTAATTTTCAATTTCCCCAATCGAAGTTTAAAACGCGTTGCAGAAAGGAGTTCACCCATGAGTCAGGTGGAAAAACACCTCAAGGAGGCTTTCGCAGGAGAGTCCCAGGCCAACCGGAAATACCTCGCGTTCGCCGACCAGGCTGAAAAGGAGGGACACCTGCAGGCGGCAAAGCTTTTCAGAGCGGCCGCTGCGGCTGAAACCGTTCATGCCCACGCCCATTTGAGGGCCTTGAAGGGCATCAAGAGCACGGCGGAAAATCTCAAAGAGGCCATTGCAGGGGAAACTCACGAGTTCAAGAGCATGTATCCGGCCATGATCGACGACGCCAAAGCCGCTGGAGACAAGACTGCAGAGCGCAGCTTCACCTATGCCAACGCGGTGGAGAAGATCCACGCCGGGCTCTACCAGAAAGCCCTTGACAACCTCGGGAATCCTGAGGAAGCGGATTATTATGTCTGCTCGGTTTGCGGGTACACGTGCGAAAACGAACCGCCGGATTCCTGCCCCGTTTGCAAGGCCAAGGCAAAGGCCTTTTTCAAGGTGGAGTAGGGGTTAAATCGAGCCCGCCACGGGGCAACCGCCCTGGTTTTAAAGCGCCGTTTTTAACCGGATCGGTTCCGGGAGGCGACGATGAGAGCCCCCAGGACCGACAGGCCCATGAAGGTGACTCCGGCGGCGATGGCGAAGGAGATGCGGTACGCCAGCGCCTCGAAAACGCCCCGGGCCATGAGAAGGTCCACGGCCGGCCCGACGATGAGTGTTCCGGCCATCCCCCAGCTCAAGAAGAATGTGGCGTTGAAGGCGCCGAAGAGCCGGGCTCGGGTTTTCGGCGCGATGAGGGCCGAGGCTACGGCGTAGGATGAGGACAAAATGATGACGTCCGAAACCCCCTTCAGGAAGTTGCTCAGGTAGATCAGCTTGAGATCCAAGGTGGCTGCAAGGAGCACCAGCGATACGATGGCCAGAACCGTACCGCTAATCAGGGTATTGCGGTCCCCGATCCGGCGCCCGATCCATCCGGCCGAAAAGCCGGTCAGGATGATGGCTGCCGATTGCGTGTTGACGATGTTGGAAAGCTCTCTGCTGGAAACGCCGAAGGCGGATTCCAACACAAGATACTGGGTCTGGATGACCATAACGGAATTGCGGCCGAAGTTGATGAGAACCATCGCCCCCAGGAACAAGAAAAAGAAGAGATTGGCCGAGCCGCTGGGTTCCGGTTCGACCCGGGCAGAAGAAGCGGGCTCCCGGGCGATGCCCCCTTCGGGCGCCAGATGCAGGGGGAGGATGGAAAGGAGCATGACCGTCGAGGCCACGAAAAAAAGCCACCCCTCGTGGAAGCCCCAGCCGCTGTATCGCATCCCCAGGCCGTCGTAGAGAAGCCCCCCGATCCAGATTCCGGCCATCCTCCCCAGTCCGCCGAGACTCGCCAGCTTCCCTTGGACGGCGATGCGCCGGTGCTGAGGGTAAATGTCCGATATGAGCGCGCTCCAGCCCACGTTGGACATGGACCAGAAGATTTCCACCAGGGTAAGTCCGAAGATGACGGCGTAACCGGCTCCCCGGGGCGATTCGGGGAGCCGGTGAAGGTACCAGACCAGGGAAGTTCCGACGGCCGCAAGGAGTTCCCCCCACACGATCAGGGTGCGTCGGACCTGGAGGCGGTCCGAGACAGGCCCCCACACAAAGGTCTGACACAAGACATTGGCGATCATGGGAAGGGTTGCAAAGAGCGTCGTCTCGGTGACGGACAGTCCCAGAAAATGCCGAAGATAGATGGAAAGGAAGGCATAGAACAGGCCGCGGCGGAACATGGCCATTATCTCGAAAGAAGAGATGCCTAAAAAGATCTGGAGGTCCTTTTTCTGAGAGTCTCCCATTGGGGATCCTGTTTGCCTGAGGCGGCAAAACCGCGAATAAGTGTCGGACCTTGACTTGAAGGCCCGGGTTTTTATACAGCAACGGTACTGTCTTCGAAAGGATTTTCAAGCACCTGCCCGGACGGGTCCGGGGAAGAGGGTTAAAAAAGATCCGGTCTGGGAAAATGCAAAGCCTGTGAAAAGGAGGTACCCATGACAGTTCAAGAGTTGGTTAATAAAATAGCATGGTTGGGGCATGACGGGTTCCGCATAGACGCCGAAAAGATCGTCTACATCGATCCCTATCAGATTCCCCCTGGTCCCAAAGCGGACCTGATCCTCATCACCCACGAGCACTTCGACCACTGCAGTCCCGAGGACGTGGAAAAAATCCGGCAGGACGCCACCGTCATCGTGACGGAAAAGGATTCGGCCGGGAAGTTGAAAGGCGACGTTCGGGTCATCCGGCCCGGGGAGTCCATCGAGGTGGGCGGCATCGGAGTTGAAGGGATTCCGGCCTACAACACCGACAAGCAATTTCATCCCAAGGCCAGCGGCTGGCTTGGATTTGTCGTGGAAATAGACGGAGTCCGGATCTATCATGCGGGGGACACGGATTTTATCCCGGAAATGCGCACCCTAAAAGTGGATATCGCGCTGCTTCCAGTGTCCGGCACCTACGTGATGACAGCGGACGAAGCCGTCCAGGCGGCCCTGGCGATCAAGCCCGGAGTGGCCATCCCCATGCACTTCGGCGCCATCGTCGGCAGCGGTAAGGACGCCGAACGTTTCAAAGAAGCGCTTTCCGGGAAGGTGACGGTGAAGATCCTTTAGCCGGGCATTTTGCCGTTTTCGGAACCCGTCTGCGGGCGTCATTTCAGTACGAACCGGATGGGGATTTTGACCCACATGCCCACGGGACGTTCTCCGATCCGGCCCGGTTCGAAGACCCAGGCGCGGACTGCGGAAAGGGCCTGCCGATCCAACACCCGGTGTCCGCTCGACTCGAAGATTTTGACCTGATCCGCCCTTCCCCGGGCATCCACGAAGACTTCCAAGAGGACGGTTCCCTCGATCCTCCGTCGCCTGGCCGATTCCGGATAGGGGGGTGGGGGGTTTTCCCGGTAAGTCGGCCTGGCTTCCCGGAGTTCCATGGGTTTGGGGGGCAAGGCTGTTTCGGGTTCATGGAAAGGCTTGTCCGACGCAGGTGTCGGGGGGGTGGCGTCCGTCTTCACCGGCAGCGACTGGGCCGACTCCCATGCCGGTTTTTCAGGCCCGGACTTCAGGTGCTCGGGCATTCGATCGGGCTCAGGAGGCCGGGCCCGCTCAGGTGGTTTTTCGGTGATTTGAGGGGTCGGGTCCGACAGCGCGGGAGGCTTCGGAAGCCTTGGCTGATCCGGCTTGACAGGTTGGAGTTGAGCGGGCTTGGCAGGTCGGGGTGGGGTCGGCTTGTCGCGTCGGGGCACCGCCGGTTCGGGTTTTGCCGGCGGCAAGATGGGCTTCTCGGGGGTTTTAGGGATCGATGCGGGGGGAGGGCGGTAGGATAGGGTCAGAGTGAAGGGCCCGGGGGGTCGGAAAACCGGTTTCGGCTTTGCCGGCGGACCCAAGCCGAAAAAAAAGAAGGCATGCAGTCCCAGGGAGAAAAAAAAAGCGGCCACGAGTCGTTTCACGGTCTTCGAGGGGCCTCTGCCTGCAGGGAGATTCTTTGGATGCCCGCCGCTCGGATGCGGTCCAGCACGGAAAAAAGCTCCTGATAGTCCAGGGTGTTTTCGGCGAAAAGGAGCGCCCCCGGATCCGTTTTACCCGAGATCCTGGACTTCAGGGACTCGGTCAGATTCTCGAGGGCGACGGGATCCTTGTCCACGAACAAAGCGCCGTCGGCCTTGACCGTCACGGACAGGATCGTCTCCTGTTCGATCTGGGCCGCGGAGGAAAAGGGGAGCACCACGGGAACGCCCCGGTGCACCGCCATGGAGAGCATGGCGTAGGTGAAGGAAACCAGGACCAGGAAGATCATGTCGATGAGCGGGATCATTTCGACGCGGGGCCTTTTCCGGACATGGACGGAAAGTTTCATTGGAAGCTCCTTCCGTCTGCTTCGGCATCTTTGGGAAGCTTCTCGTAGACAATCTCCAGACTCGTGGCGTATTTTTCGATGGCGATGGCGGCGTTTTCCACCCTGGAGCTGAAGTAGTTGTAGGGGAAGACGGACAGGATGGCGATTCCCAGGCCGGCGGCGGTGGTGATCAGCGCCTGGGCGATCCCCGCGGTGACCAGTTGCGGATGCTGGGTCCCGGAGGTGCCTAGAATTTCGAAGGACTGGATGATGCCGACCACAGTTCCGAAGATGCCCAACAGGGGTGCCACCGTGATCAGGGTGTCCAGGATGCTCATGAAGCGCCGCATCTGTTTCATCTGGTCCGCAGCCGTGGCTTCCATGGCTTTGCCCATGGAGTATTCCCGGTGCAGAATACCGCTGATCAGGATGCGGACGATGTAGTCTTTGGATCCGGCCACCTTTTCTCGGACTCGGTCCCAATCCCCCAGCCGGCAGAGTTCCAGGACTTCATCCACCAGGTGCTGATCCCGCCGGACATCGATCTGTATCCAGTAAATGAGGCGTTCGAGGACCACGGTCAGCATGACCAAAGAACAGAGCAACAGGGGGTACATGACCGGCCCCCCGCTTTGAAACAGGGTTATCATTTTTCACCCCCATCGTTTCAAATTTGAAGCATCGGTTTTTCGTCCGACGATTTCAGCTGCCTCGTGCTCCAGGCCCCTTTCCGGCCTTTAGAACTCGTAGGTGAGTTTGGCAAAAAAAGACCGACCGGCTCCTGGGAATCCCTGGAGGGTCGACTTGCCGGTTGAAAAATCGTAAAAGGGGTTCAGGTACGTGTCATAAGCCTCATCCAAGAGGTTGTTTGCAGAAAGCGAAACGGTCCATCGGTCGAAAAAGCGCTGTGAGAGCCGAAGGTCCACCGTCCAATAGGCGTCCAACGTGGCCAAGGGTTCGGTGAGGGCCTTGTCGCTTCCGTAATAGACCCGATCCCCCACATACCTCACCGTCAATTGTGTGGACAGGCCGAACCGGGTCCAGTGGGTAAGCGTCCCCTTGAACTGATGTTCCGGAGTGTAGGTGGCCCGCCGGGTGACGAAGGCGTTTTCTTCCTCGGCATCCGTGTAAGTGTAGGAGAGGGAGAAGGTCATGTCTCGATAGGGGCCGATGTTCAGCCCGGCCTCCCAGCCGCTTCCCTCGAAGCGATCCAGGTTGATGGGCCGGTAATGCCATTTTTCATTGGGTTCCCATTGAATCTTATCGTTGACGTCCCACCGGAAGTAGGTCAAGTAAGCAAAGACTCGGTCATCCCAGAAGCGGTGTTCCACCGTGGCATCCGAATGCCATCCGGTTTCGGGCTCCAGGTTCGGATTCCCTTCGAAGGAGTAAAACCCGAAGTCCTGCTTCGGCCAGAACAGGTCGTTGGGTGTGGGGGCTAGGAAATGCCTCCCGTGACTGACCTTGAAGGCGGTGCGTTCCCCTGCGTTGATCACCGCGCCGAAAAGAGGGAGGGTCTCGGAACCGAAGGTGGAATGCTTTTCCTGCCGCACCCCGGCCAGGGCCTTGAAGAAGTCGCAGGGTCGGTACTGGGCTTCAAGATAATACCCCGTGGTGTGCACACCGGCGTCGAAGGCGGTCCGGGATCCGGGCACTTCGCCCTCTCCTGCATCCACGTTCACGCTTTCATTTTTCCAGTCAAAGTCCTTGTGGTCGACGCCCAAAAGAACACTGCCGCCTTTGAAAAGCTGGACATTGGCATTGGCTTCCGCACCGCGCACGGTGTTGGTCACCCACAGCCGGGTTCCGGCCAGGTTGCCGTCGGTGTCGACATAGCGATCCAGGTCGAAATTCTCCAGTTTTGAATAGTCGCCCCTGGCGCTTAGGGTGAGCCAGTCGTAAGGACGGCTCTTGAGATTCAGGACAAAATGCCGGTCCTCGTCGCTTCCCTCGGCCAGGAGGTTGGCGGCGTCAGCGTTGTAAAACGGAATTGTGCCCACGAAAAATGGTTTCGTTCCTTCCGGAGGTGTCACGCCTGGGCGCCCGTATTCCCGGTCGATGATGTCGCCGTAAAGGCTGAGGTTCAAGGCGTCACCTTTGTCCCAGACCAGCTTGAGAGAGGCGTCGTTGTGCGTCAGGCCGCTGTTGTCCCGGAATCCGTCGGTCTCCCGGCGGCCGAGGGTCAGGTAATACGCGAAGTCTTGATAAAAAAACATCCCGGATTCGGCGGTCAGCTCAAGGGTATTCTGGGTTCCGTATCCGGCGCCGGCTTTCAGGTCGACCCGATCCCTTTTGGGGCTTTTGGTGACGATGTTGACGGTTCCTCCCATGGCGCCGGACCCGTAGAGTAGAGAGCCGGAGCCTTTCACCACCTCCACCCGCTCGATGCTGTTTAACGGAATCTTGCTCACGTCGGCTGTCCCCAGGGACGGAGAGGCGACGTTGACACCATTGACGAGTACCTGGGTGCCGTTGGGGCTCATCCCACGGATCTGGAGGAGTTCGGAGGCACCCCCGTAATCCCCGTAGGTCCGCCAGTCGATGCCCGGTTCGTTGGCCAGAAGTTCCCCCAGGCTTTTGGCCGGGCTTTCTTCAATGTCCAGCGCATCCACAAGGACCACGGCATTGGGCACATCCTTTCTCTTTTCTTCGGTTTTCGTGGCGCTGACCACCACTTCCTCGAGCACGCTCGTTGCGGATTCGCTTTTCGGCTTCTGGGGCTCCGAAGCCTGGGCTCCGGAAAACATGAAAACCACAGCAACCGCCGTCCACCAATGCTTTTTCATCTTCTCCTCCTCTTGGGTCAAAAAGCGCTCATCCGCGGCCCGGAATAAAAAAACCCGGACCGACATGTCGGCGATCCGGGATTTTCCCTTTTTGAATCCTGAGATCCTTCGGTGCGGTTTTTCCGCGGAAAAGCACCCTGAGCCCAGGCAGGTCTTCTGACTTGCGGATCTTCCTACTTGCCGCGCCTTCCCATTTCAGTTGTTAGAAAAACAGTGGCGTCTTGCGGCGTTCGTCCCCGATCACAGCGGCGGGCCCGTCCCCTATTTACAAGGGGTTCCCTTTTCAGCTCCAATGAGCACCTGGACTTAATTTCCCATAGGACACCGGAAAGGCAAAAGTCAAATGCTTTTTCACGTAAATTTTGACATCGGCCCCGGTTTTTAGTAGAGCCAAAATGCCATGAAGAAGCCGCCTGCGCGACGAGTCCCATCCCCGAAAAATGCCGTCCGCCGAGCCGGCCCCCTGTTCACCGATCTTTACGAGCTCACCATGGCCGCCTGCTACCATGATCGCTCCATGGAAGAGGAGGCCGTCTTTTCCCTGCTGGTAAGAGAAAGTTCCGGAAGCCGGAATTACTTTGTTGCGGCAGGACTTGCGGACGTAGTGTCCGAGCTTTCCAATTTCGGGTTTGATTCGGGCGAGATCGACTACCTGCAGGAGACGGGTCTTTTCAGGGAGGCGTTTTTAAGCTTCCTTAAAGATCTGAAATTTACAGGAACCCTGCATGCGATGCCCGAAGGAACCCTTTTTTTCCCGGAAGAGCCCATTCTTGAGGTGCATGCGCCCGTCATCGAGGCTCAGGTCCTGGAGACCTATCTTCTCAACACGGTCGGATTCCAGACCCTGATCGCCTCCAAGGCCGCACGGTGCGTAGAGGCGGCGAAGGGAAGGCCCCTCATCGATTTTTCCATGCGCCGGACCCACGGCCTGGACGCGGGCCTCAAGGTGGCCCGGAGTTCTTACCTCGCGGGCTTTTCGGCCACCAGCAACGTCCTGGCCGGAAAACTCTATGACATCCCCGTGTCCGGGACCATGGCCCATTCCTTCGTCATGGCCTTTAACAGCGAAGAAGAGGCTTTTTCGGCCTACGAGGAAGTTTTCCCCGAAAGCGCCGTTTTTCTGATCGACACCTATGACACTCTTGAAGGGGCCCGTTGCGCCGCCCGGGTGGGGCGCCGGATGAAGAAACAGGGCAGGCGGCTTCTCGGGGTCCGGCTGGACAGCGGGGACCTTGCGGCTTTGAGCAAAAAGGTGCGCAGGATCCTCGACGATGCGGGCCTGACGGAAGTAAAGGTCTATGCCAGCAGCGGCCTGGATGAAGAGAAAATCGTGGACCTTCTAGACAGGGAGGCAGCGATCGATGCCTTCGGTGTGGGGACGAAAATGGGAGTATCGGCGGACGCGCCCTACATGGACATCGTCTACAAAATGGTGCACTTTGCCGGCCGGGATGTGCGGAAGACCAGCCCGGGGAAAGTGACCCTGGCCGGGGAAAAACAGGTCTTCCGGAAATTCGATGCTTCTGGAAAATGGGCCGGGGACATCATCGGCCTGCCCGGAGAGACGATTGAGGCTGCCGAGCGCCTATTAAAGAAGGTGATGCAGAAGGGAAAGCCGGCGGAGCCCCCAGAGAGCCTCAGGGCCATACGGGAGCGCGTTGAAAAAAGTCTTCAATTCCTGCCGGGGCGTTACCGGTCCCTTCAACGGACGGCCCCGTATCCGGTGGCCGTGAGCCCGGCGCTTGCCGCTCTGCAGAAAACAGCGGGACCGTAAACCCGCCGGGGTTTCATCGGAGGGTCAGCAGGTGCGTTCTCAGGTTCCCGCCCCGCTTTTTCAGGCCGAGCTTCCTTCGGATGTGGTTGCGGTGGGCGTCGATGGTGCGTTTGGATAGATCGAAGATCTCGGCGATTTCCTTGGTGCTTCTCCCCTGCTTGATCAGATTGGCGATCTGGACTTCCTTGGGCGTGAGATTTACATATTTGGTGGAAAGCGTGTGGGCGAAAGGAGAGATGACCTCTTTAAGAGACATTTCCACGATCTCCGCAAGGGTGTCCTGGGTGGAATCAAGCTTGGTTTTCTTGAGTTTTTCCAGGTAGGGTTGCACCATCCGCTTGATGTTGAGCAGCACCTTTTCTTCGAGCTCGTTCTTGTCCTCCTCGCGCTTCTTGAGAATGGTCTTTAAGGCGTTGTTGGTATCTTCGAGATTCATGGTCTTGATCTTCAACTCTTCGGTGCGCTCCTGAACCATTTCTTCCAGCCGGTCCCTCTCCTTCATGAGCGCTTCTTCGCTTTGCTTTAATTTCTTTTCCAGCTGGATGCGCTGGAGGGCGATTTCCACTGTCGCCTTCACCTGGTGATCGTGGAAAGGCTTGAGGATGTAACCCAGAGGCTGAAGTTCTTTGGCCTGTTTCAGCCATTTTTCGTCGGCATGCCCCGTGATGAAGACAACGGGTGAGCCCGTCTGATCCAGAATTTTCTTGGAAGCCTGGATGCCGTTCATGCCCCCCGGCATGATGATATCCATTAACACCAGATCGGGTTTGAATTTTTTTGCCATCGCGACGGCTTCCTTGCCGGAGGCGGCTCGGCCGACTACGTCAAACCCCATGGCCTTCAGCGTTTCCTCCAGCTGAAGCCCGATGATGGCCTCGTCTTCCACAATAAGCAGTCTGCTCACAATCTGATCCCCTCTCTTTGTGTTGAAGGCGTCCACTTCGGCAGGGGTCCAAACCCCTGGACGACCCGGACTAGGACCGTCAGGTCAATTTTCCTAACACGATGGTCTGCCCTTTTCAACTTTTTTTTAAAAAGGCATAGAAATCATTTCAAAACCTCCTGAAAAGCCGTTTTTGGGCTCTTTTGATAAAAGCGCTTAACGAAGCAAAGCGTTTGAATCTTGAATTGTTTGAGGGCGTTACGCCCGAGCTTTCAAGATTCAGCGGAGCGAGTTTAGCGCTTTACAGAAGGACCAACAGGCGGGGGAGGAGGGTTTTTAAACCGCTTCTATATTCTCTAAACTTACGCAAAGCGCCTTGATCCGCGTCCGGGTTTGAGGGTAAGGAAGGGAAAAACTTTTCCCGCGCATGGGATTGGACTGTCATGAATTACGCCTCCATCGCAAATGTCCTGGGCAAGCTGATGATCATCACCGGCATTTCCATGGTGTTCCCCTTGATCTGCTCGGTGTATTACGGGGAAGACGACCTGGCATCCATCGTCGCCTCAGGGATCATCATCATCGTCTTGGGCCTGCCGCTGTGGCGGATCTTTCGCCGGCACCACGAACTGAACATGAAGGACGGCTTTTTTATCGCCGTTTTCGGGTGGGTCCTGATTTCGGCGTTTTCGGGTCTGCCCTTCATGATCCACGGGTCGATCCCCGCCTTTACCGACGCCTTTTTTGAAATGATGTCAGGGTATACGACCAGCGGGGCGACCATTCTGACGGACATCGAGATCGTTCCCCATGGGCTGCTCTTTTGGCGCAGCCAGACGCACCTGCTCGGCGGAATGGGGTTTTTGACGCTCACCGTCATCTTCCTGCCCCACGGGATGGGGGGGCTTCGAATTTTCCGGGCTGAATCGAGCCCCGGCCAGGTGATCACCAAGGAAAAATTCATGCCCCGCAATCGGGACACGATGATCTGGCTGTGGGGCATCTATCTGGGATTGAACCTACTGGAAACCCTGCTGCTGTGCGCCGGGGGCATGTCGGTATTCGATTCCCTGTGCCATTCCTTCGGGACGGTGTCCACTTCCGGCTATTCGCCCTGGAACGCCAGTATCGGGCACTACGACAACGCCTATTTCGACTGGGTGATCATTGTCTTCATGTTCCTGGGCGGCATGACCTTCATGCTCTTTTACCACATGCTGCACGGAAACTGGCGCGTCATCCGGATCAATACGGAATTCCGCTGGTACGCGGGATTCATGCTTTTTTTCTGCGGCATCGTGTCCTGGATCCTGTGGAAGGAAAACACCTATGGCAGCCTTTTCGATTCCATCCGGTATGCCACCTTTCAGGTCACCTCCATCCTCACGACCACCGGCTTCACCACCGCCGACTACGAGAAATGGCCCCAGGCGGCGCAGATGTTTTTATTTGCGGTGTGCTTCATCGGCGCCTGCGCCGGGTCCACCACCAGCGGCATCAAGGTCGTACACTATGTTCTGATCTGGAAATTCGGTGTCGCAGCCATCAAGCGCATCTTTTTCCGGCCCATGGTGGTGGAATCGGTCCGCCTGGACCAGCGCCCCGTAGACCGCCAGATCATCGATCTGGCCGTGTGCTATTTTATCGTCAACATCTTCCTGGTGCTGGGCGGGGGGTGTTTCATGGCGCTGGTGGACGAGATGGACTACGTCACCGCCATGAGTTCTGTGATCGCCACGCTCATGAACATCGGCCCGGGGTTCGGCGCGGTGGGCCCGTCGGAAAATTACGCCCATATTTCGGCTGTGGGGAAATGGTTTTTGTCATGGAACATGCTGGTGGGTCGGCTGGAGATGTTTTCGGCGCTGGTGGTCTTCTATCCCTCTTTCTGGAGGCGGTAGGCCGGTTTCAAGCCAGAAACAACGTCTGAACGTCCCTCAGGTGCGGGGAAAGGCAGACCACGATCGCGCGCTCATTGCTTTGGATGTGGGTGTCCCCCACGGCCACCTGCCAGGCGCCGTCGCGATAAATGCTCCCGATCATGATCTTTCCGTAAAAAGTGGGATCCATTTTTGACAAAGGCTTCCGGGTGATGGGCGAGCCCGGTGCGGCGATGATTTCCACCACCTCCGCGTCAAGTCCGTGCAGGTGGGCCACGGAGATAAGCTCTCCCCTGCGGATGAATTTCAAGATCTCGTTTCCGGCCAAAATTTTTTTATTCAGGGCGATGTCCGATCCCATGGTCGACGCCAGTACCAGATAGTCTTCCTTGGTCACCAGCGTGATGCACTTTCTCTGCTTGCCGGGTGAGCGGTCATTTTGGGTGTTCATGAGATGCTTGGCCAGCACGCAGCTCATGATATTGGTTTCATTTTCCCCGGTGGCGGTGATGAAGGTGTCCATTTCCAGGAGCCCCGCCGAAATAAGCACGTTGGAATCCGACCCGTCCCCGAGCAGCACCTCGGTATTCGACAGCTCTGAGGAAAGTTCTCGGGCGAACCGTTCGTCTTTTTCGATGAGCCTGACTTCCACCGTTTTTCCTAAAAGATCGGACAGGCGGCGTCCCACCGCCCCGCCGCCAAGGATCATCACCCGGTGACGTTTCTGCTGGTCGACTCCTGCCACGCGCATGAGTCGGGGAAGGTTTTCGCTCCCGACCATGAAAAAGGCCTGATCCTGGGGTAATAGTTCGAAATCACCGCCTGGGATCAGGGTGGAGATCCCCCGGGCGATGGCGACTACCCGGAAAGGAAAATCCCGGTAGGCTTTGGCGATGTCCTTGAGCTTCTTGTGGGACAGGGGTGAATGCTCGTGGATACGGGTGGCCATGACCTGGATCTGCCCCTTGGCCACGTCGATGATGTCGTTTCCAGCCCTGAGTTTGATGAGCCTGAAAATTTCCTGGGCCGTCAGCTCTTCGGGATGGATGATAAGGTCTATTTTGAGGTCTCGGGAGTTCAGGAGAGACTCTTCCCCGCCGAATTCTGTAGAGCGCACCCGGGCGATTTTCTTGGGAATGCCGAAGCGGTCTGCGATCAGGCAGGCCATCATGTTCACGGCGTCGTTGTCGGTAACCGCTATGAGGTAATCCGTCTTTGCGGCATCGGCTCCCCGCCAGCATTGAATGCTCATGGCGTTGCCCTGGATCAGGCGGATGTCCAGAACCCCGTCGGCGTGGCGGATCATTGCGGGATCCTGCTCGATAACGGTAATGGCGTACCCCTCGTGTTCCAGGCGTTTGGCCAGGTATAAGCCGACGCCGCCCAGTCCCAGGATCAAGATTTTCGTCGATTTCGGTGGTTTGCTGTGATTCATGGGTCAAAGGCTATCCAGGTGCTTCCCGGCTGATCAACGAACCGGTACCCGCTTTTCCGTTCCTCAGGACCCTCCCATATGCGATGGGGCTCGTTTCTGTCAACATGCCGCCTGGAAAGAGGGGCGAAAGGGATGTCGGCCGCACATCTGCGATCGGCTTGTCCTACGAGACGCTGCGGCTCGAAAGCCTGTCGACGGCCTGTTTGATCCGATCCAGGACCTGGACCAGAAGGGGCCGGGGGCAGGCGATGTTGATGCGCTCGAAACCCTCTCCCCCGGGGCCGAAGATAAATCCTTCGTCCAAATAGACCCGGGCTTCCTCCATCATCAGGCGCCTCAGTTCCCAATTGTCGAGACCGAGCCTGCGGCAGTCGAGCCAGACGAGGTAGGTGCCTTCCGGACGGATGACGGTTATCCGGGGGAGGTGCCGGGAGGCGAATTGCTCCAGGTATCGAAGGTTGCCCCCGAGGTATTCCAGGACCTGCTCGAGCCAGTCTTCCCCGTGATCGTAGGCCGCCTGAAGGGCGGCCGCGCCGAAGACGCCGATGCCGAACAGCCCGTTTTTTTTAAGGGTTTGTTTGAACCGCAGGCGCAGGTTGGGATCCGGAATGAGGATGCAGGACGTCAGAAGCCCGGCGAGGTTGAAGGTCTTGCTGGGGGCCGTGCAGACGACGGCGTTTTCAGCCAGCGCTTCGTTGATTTTGGCAAGCGGGGTGAACCGGTGCCCCCGGTGGATCAGGTCGCCGTGGATTTCGTCGGAGACCACCAGGACACCGTTATCCAGGCAGATTCGGCCGAATCGGGACAGTTCTTCTTCAGACCAGACGCGCCCCACGGGATTGTGGGGGCTGCACAGGATGGCCAGCTTGACCTTCGGATCCCGGCATTTCGCCTCGAGGTCCGTAAAATCCATGCGATATCGTCCCCCCTCCAAGATCAGGGGGTTCAAGGCCGGCTCGGCGCCGTTGTTTTTAATGGCCCCGTAGAAAGGGTAGTAGACCGGGGGCTGGACCAGGACCCGGTCACCGGGCGAGGCAAAGGTCTGCACCAGCATGTTGAGTGCAGGGACCACCCCAGGGGTCGTGCAGATCCACTCAGGGTCGACGGTCCAGCCGTGGCGCTTGTGCATCCACCGGACCACGGACTCAAAAAAGGCGTCCATGGGGACGGTGTAACCGAACAGGCCGTGCTGTGCCCGCTTTACGAGGGCGTCCACCACGGGTTTCGGGCAGGGGAAGTCCATGTCCGCCACCCACATGGGAAGGCTCCGATTTTCACCGAAAAAACAATCCGTCCGTTCCCACTGCGAAAGGTCTTCGCCGCTTTGAATGAACTGCCATTTCAAAGAGCTGGTATGGCGCCGGTCGATTTCTGTGTCGAAGTCGTATCTCATGATGGGGCCCTTCCAAATTCAGGTTGCAAAGGTTTCTTCCAACGATTCCCAGGTTTTTGTCAACCGATTTCGACCGGCGTCAACACGGGTAAGATAAAAGAGGCGGCGCAGTTTCATACAACTGCATCCTGGCGTTCCAAATCCAAGAAGGTGATCACCTTTCGGTCAAAAGAAGGCTGAAGCTTTTGACAATTTTGCCCGAACCAAAGCTTTCCTGCAATCGTGGCGGCCTTTTTCGTTTCCTTCCGGAAGTGGACTCGGGCGGAAGAATTGTGTATAAGAAAAAGAATTCAGTAAAAGAAGGCCCGCCCCTTAGCTTTGTGGAAATCGCAATGACCGATGAAGGTTACAAACGCAAGCTTTCCGCCATCATCAGTGCGGATGCCGTGGGTTACAGCCGCCTCATGAGCGAGGACGAGGAGCATACCGTGCGCACGATCACCGCGTATCGTGAGGTGCTGGCGTCCATCATCAATGGATTCGTCGGGCGCGTCGTGGACTCTCCGGGGGACAACCTCCTGGCCGAGTTCGAAAGCGTGGTGGATGCCGTCAAGTGCGCGCTGGACATCCAGCGGGAAATCAAAGCGCAAAACGAAACGCTTCCCGTGGAAAAGCGGATGCAGTTTCGCATCGGCGTGAACCTCGGGGATGTGATCCATGAACGGGGGAGGATTTACGGCGACGGCGTCAACATCGCCGCCCGGCTGGAGGGTCTTGCCCGCCCGGGAGAGGTCTGGATCTCCGGCACGGCTTACGACCAGGTTAAAAGCAGGGTTTCGGTGGGTTTTGAGTACCAAGGCAGACAGCACGTCAAGAACATCAAGGATCCGATCCGGATCTACAGGATTCTGCCGGATCCCGAATGGTCCGGAAAAACCCTCTACAAACGCCGAAAGGACGATCCGCGCCACCGGCGCAAGGCGGTTCTTGTTACCCTGACGGCAGCGGTCGTTTTAGCGGTTGCGGGAGCTTTTGCGGCCATCAAAATGTATTCCCGAAGTCGGGTTGCGCCGGCGCAAAGGGCCGTCGCCGAACATCGGCAAGGGGCGCTTTCAGCGGGTTTGCCGTCTATTGCCGTCCTGCCCTTCGTGAACATGAGCCAGGATCCGGAACAGGAATATTTTGCGGATGGATTCACCGAAGACCTGATCACCGATCTTTCCAAAATCGCGGGCCTGCGCGTGATTTCCCGGAACTCGGTGTTTCTCTACAAGGGAAAGCCGGTCAAAATCAGTGAAATCGCACGGGAGTTCGATGTGGGCTACGTGCTTGAGGGAAGCGTCCGAAAAGTGGGCCCGGAAATTCGCATCAATGCCCAGCTCATTGACGTGAACACCGTCGGCCATATTTGGGCCGATCGGTACGACCGCCGGTTTGAAGCGATCTTTGACCTTCAGGACGAAGTCTGTCAGAAGATCGTCTCCGCACTCGCTCTGAAGCTGACCTCCGGTGAAGAGGCGCGTCTCTTTAAAAAGTCGACGGAAAACCTGGAGGCCTACGATGTCTATCTTCGGGGAATGGAGCTTTATGCCCGGTTTACCCAAAGCTCCAACGAAAAAGCGCGCGCTTTTTTTACAAGAGCGACAAGGCTGGACCCTCGGTTCGCGGAAGCGTACGCGAAAATGGGGTGGACCCATTTCAACGAGTGGTCCATGGGATGGTCGCAGGATCCGCAATCCCTGGACCGGGCTCACGAGGCGGCGGAAACCGCCCTTTCCCTGGATGAGGACGCAGCCAAGGCCCTGTGTCTTCTGGGCAGCGTCCTGCTTTGGGAAAAGAAACACAATGATGCCGTGGCGGCTTTTGAAAAAAGCCTGAAATTGGAACCCAGTTATGCGGACGCCCTGTCAGGGCTGGGGGATGTCCTGGCGTGGTCCGGTCGGCCGGAGGACGGGATACCCCTGATCCAGGAGGCCATCCGCTTGAATCCGGCACACCGGGTCTATTACATGTTCTACCTCGGACACGCCTACTTTCTGACCCACCGCTACAGCCAGGCGCTGGAGGCACTCCGAAAATCGCTGAATCAAAACCCGGATTTTTTCCCAAGCCGCATCATGCTGGCAGCGGTCTACAGCGAAATGGACCAGATCGTCTTCGGCCGGCAGGAGATGGCGGAGGTCCTCAAGCGGGTGTCTTTAAAATCCTTCGAGGCCATGGAACAAAAACTTCCCTATAAAGACCCTTTAGTCTTGCAGCGGGTGAAAACGGCCCTCTCGAAGCTGGAGCCGAAACCTTGATCGTGCAGCAGGAAAAAAATGAGGATGATGTCATGTCGGGAGGAAGTAAAAAAAACATGGAGGTATTGGTGCTGGGTTGCGGGATCCAGGGAAAGGCGGCCCTCTATGATCTTTCAAAAAACGAGGCCGTGGCGCGCGTGGTGGCGGCCGATCTCCATCCGGAGACGATCCAGGGGCTCGACTATGTGGACCCGAACAAGGTCAGGGGAGTCCAACTCGATGTGCGGGACAGGGGGGCCATGGTATCCCTCATGGGGGAAGGCTTCGATGTGGTGATCGAACTCTTGCCGCCCGAATTCACGTTTTCCGCTGCCGAGGCGGCCGTGGAGGCCGGGGTGAGCCTGGTGAATTCCATGTATGCCTGCGGGATCCAACCCCTGCATGAGAGCGCCGTGAAAAAGGGCATCTCCATCATGCCCGAGTGCGGGCTGGACCCGGGGTTGGACCTTGTCCTTTACGCCTACGGTCTGCAGCAATTCGATGAGCTGCACGTTCTCAACTCCTACTGCGGAGGACTCCCGGAAAAAAAGGCTGCCGGCAATCCGCTGGGCTATAAGATCAGCTGGAACTGGGACGCCGTCTTGAAATCCCAGAAGCGGGACGCGGTCCTGATCAAGGATCGGAAGGTTGTTCACGTCTCGGGGGAGGATCAGCAGGACAACCCCTTTGTCCACCGGATCGATTTCCCTGGACTCGGGAAGCTGGAGGCCCTCCCCAACGGGAATGCCGTTCATTTCACGGACTTCCTGGGCATTACAAAGACCCTCAGGGAAACGGGCAGGTATTCCCTGCGGTGGCCTGGGTGGTGTTCGTTCTGGCGGCCGCTCAAGAAGTTCGACTGTCTCAGCGATGTGCCTGTTTCAGGGCTTCCCTGCGAGGTTTCCCCCCGCCAGTTCTTCGTCAAGTGGCTGGAGCCCCAGCTCCAGTACGGCGACGATGAAAAGGATCTGGCGGTTTTGAAAAACGTCTATATCGGCGTCAAGGGCGGCAGGGAAAAAAGACTTTCGGTCCATGTCCTCATCGAGAGGGAACTTTCAACCGGGCTGATGGCCATGGCCCTCGGGGTGAGCTACCCGGCCTGCATCGCGGCCGAGATGATCGCAACAGGTGAAATCGACGGAAAAGGGATCCTCTCCCCGGCCAGGGATATTCCCGTGGACTTGTTCCTTGCGCGATTGAGGGAAAGAGGCATCAAGGTCGAGGAAAGCACGGAAATCTAGATTCGACAAATTAACTCGATCTTATTTTTCATTAATATAATTATCTCTTGACAATATTTTTGATAAGATTTAATAGATTTTGATTATTTTCCAAATAAAAAATGAGCAGCCTCATGGATAAAAAGATTCTGGACAAATTGGACAACAAAATTATCCGCCTGCTGACCGAGAACGGGAGAATGCCGATCGGTGAAATGGCGAAGAAACTCAACGTAACCTCGCCGACCGTGCGCGCCAGAATCAAAGATCTTGAGAAAAACGGCATTTTCAAAGTTGCCGGCCTGATCGATCCCGGTCAGCATCGAGAAATGATAACCGCACTGGTTGCCATGAGCGTGCAATCCTTTGGGAAGTTGGATCAAATATTGGAAAAAATTGCCAACCTCCCCAACGTGGCGTGGGCCGGGGTGGTCACCGGGCGGTACGATATCATCGCAGAGGTCGTCTGCGTCGGGGGAAAGGAAGAGTTGTATCGGTTTACCACCGATACGATTCTTAAAATTGCTAACGTTGTTAGAAGTGAAACCTTTATCGTCATGAAATCCAGACATAACTGGCTGTGCCTGCCCAAGGGCGTGGAGGAGCTCTAATCGAAAAAGCATAGGTTTTTTTCAGGTTCACTGTGGCTGATGCAGGAATCGGCCGCTTGCAATCCGTGAGAAAAGGGATTTGAAGATGAGAAGGCTCATGATCCCAATTCAATGTGCCATCGTTGTGGTCAGCTTCGCCTTTTACGGATACGCCGGACAGCCCGAGGAAAGGGTCACCAACAGCTTGGGGATGGAGTTTGTTCTCATCCATCCTGGAACGTTCATGATGGGAAGCCCCGGAGACGAACCCGGAAGGTATCCCGGGGAAAGGCGTCACAAGGTCAATCTTACAAAGCCTTTTTACCTGCAAACCGCGGAAGTCACGCAAGGGCAATGGAAAGCGTTGATGGGCGAGAACCCCTCCAGTCAAAAAATCTGCGGGGACACGTGCTCGGTGGAGCAGGTTTCCTGGGAGGATGCTCAGAAATTTACCCGGAAACTCAACGAGAAAGAAGGCACCGACAAGTACAGGCTTCCGACCGAGGCTGAATGGGAATATGCCTGTCGTGCGGGCAGCACAAACGCTTTTCCCAACGGCGGCATCACAAAGCTCCAATGTGACCGCGACGACAACCTCGATTCCATGGGGTGGTACTGCGGCAACTCGGATAACAGGATTCAGCCGGCAGCCCAAAAACAACCCAATGCATGGGGCCTCTACGACATGCAAGGCAACGTCCAGGAGTGGTGCCAGGACTGGTTTGGAGTTTATCCCTACGATGAAGTCACCAACCCGAAGGGGCCGCCTTCAGGGTCCTATCGTGTCATGAGAGGAGGTGCCTGGTACAGCCCGGCGAGCGATTGCCGCAGCGCCAGCCGTTTCGGGAGCCCGCCGCACTACAGGTTCCGGCACATCGGTTTTCGCCTTTGCATGACGCCTTGAACTCGAAAGCATAAGCCCAGGCAGGAAGGAGGTGATTTCACTTAATAAGAGAAGAGCCTGAACGTGATTGAAAAATGGATAACAACAAAGAAAATGGGGGACAAATGAAAACGAGCAAGCTTTTTTCGGTATGCGTTACATTGGTTTTCCTTCTCGGCCTTCTGGGAACTGCTTCCGCGGGAACCCTTGATGAAATCGCGCAAAGAGGCGAAATCCGTATCGCGGTCCAGACCCAGGGGGCCCCTTTCAGTTTTGTCGACAGAAATGGTGACAGGACAGGCAGTTCAGTCGACCTGTGCAAACTGATCGCTCAAGAAATGGGGGTCAAAGTCCAGTTTCTGAACTATGATTGGGACGGACTCATTCCGGCGCTGCTGTCCAAAAAGGCCGATATGCTGGCGGCCGATATGACGCCGACCTTGAAAAGAGCGATGAAAATCGCTTTCACGGAACCCTACATGTATACCGGGAGCGTTGTTTTCGTAAAACAGGACAGCCCCATCAAAACCCTCGATGATCTGAAGAAGCCCGGGAAGAAGATTGCAGTCCTGTTGGGGTCGACCGGTGAAACCGATGCCAAAAAGGCATTCCCGCAGGCCGAATTGAAAACCTACAAGGGCGGGGGACCCATTCTGATCAATGCATTGCTCGGAGGACATGTGGATGCCGGCGTGAACGACGGATCTGCCGTGACCGGCCAGATGTCGAGCTTTCCCCCCAACAGCGTCCGGATTCTGGAAGGGCAGCTGTCAAAATCGCCGCTGGCCTTTGCGGTGCGTTACGATTCGCCGGATCTTCTCAGCTGGATCAACCTGTTCTTCCTGCATATCAGCCTGGATGGACGCCTTGAAAGCAACCTGAACTACTGGGTCAATACCCTGGATTGGAAGAAAGACCACTGATTCATTTTTCAGGGAGGCATATGCTTCGTTGGGGTGTGAGCCGGCTGGACCGGCTTGCACCCCTTTAAACCATACCCTGGCAAGATATTTAATGGATTCATGACATGCTTGAAGCATTCAATTTTAGGGTCATCCTGGAATACATGCCTCTCTACCTTCAATGCTTCCTGGCGACCTGCTGGCTGTCGGCCTTGTCATTGCTCGGGGCAATCCTGGTGGGAACCATCGCCTGCGCCATGCGACTCAGCCAATCCCGAACCGTCTCAAGTATTGCAGGTATATATATAGAGAGCATCCGTTCCACTCCTTTGCTGGCACAGCTTTACTTCTTCTATTTCGGCCTTCCCTCTATTGGCCTCATGCTTCCAGAATGGGTGACAGGGGTCGCGGCGCTTACCCTGAACAGTGGGGCTTATTACGCCGAGATCATCAGGGCCGGCATACAGGCAATCCCTTACGGGCAGATCGAAGCAGGAATTTCCTCCGGCCTGAACTATTTTCAGCGCCTTCGCTATATCGTCCTGCCCCAGGCGCTCGGCTTGACGATCCGGCCGTTGCTGGGACAGGCGATCGTTCTCGTCAAAGACTCCTCTCTCCTTTCATTGATCTCTATCGTGGAGTTGACAAGGGCGGGCCAGCTTTTGACATCCGATCGATTCATGCCTGCAGAAGGGTTTTTAACCACCGCCGTTTTTTACCTGGTTATTTACTACATGCTCAAGAGCTTCTCCAGCTGGTCCGAGAAACGGCTCATCTTCCGGGAAGCGCATTGATGCAAGAGGGATGAATTATGTGGGGTTTCTATTTCAGCGAACTGATGCACAGCCTGCCGTTTTTCCTCAAGGGGTTTTGGATGACGCTGGTGGTTTCAGCGCTGAGCCTGATCGCCGGGACCGTCATCGGTTTCATTTGCGGAATCCTAAGGGCCACCGGGAACAAGTTTTTAAGATCCATCATCGGAGCGTGGGTGGACCTGATTCGCGGAACGCCTTTTCTCGTCCAGGTCTTTGCTATATTCTTCATATTGCCGAGCGCGGGCATTGAATTGCAGGCTTTTCCGGCGGCGGTGATTGCTCTCACCAACCTCGCTGCCAGTTTTATCTGTGAAATCGTGGCGGGCGGGATCCTGGCCGTTCCGTCGGGGCAGAGAGAAGCGGCAACGGCATCGGGTCTTTCAGGCTATCAGCAGCTTCGACACATCATTTTGCCCCAGGCGATGCGAACCATTTTGCCGCCGCTTGTCGGACAATACGTTCTCCTGGTTAAAGATTCCTCCGTGGTCTCCGTAATCGGCATTATTGACATCACCCGGGTCGGCTGGCTGACGGTCCAGCGCATCCCGGAAGGCCTCATGGTTTTCGGCCTGGTGGGGATCTTATATTTTGTAATTTGCTATCCGTTGATTAACTTGTCGAGTTTTCTGGAAAGACGGATGACCGTGGTGAGCACGAGGCTTTAAAGGGAATGCGTTGGAAGAGTCTCTGCATGGCGCGGTTCGAATAACAAAGGGGGGGTGATCCGGTGATCTCTTTCGAGAACGTAAACAAATGGTTCGGCGATCTTCACGTCCTGAAGGACATCAATCTCAAGGTCGACAAGGGCGAGGTGGTGGTGGTTTGCGGTCCGAGTGGGTCGGGGAAGAGCACTCTGATCCGCTGTATCAATCGGCTGGAGCCCATCCAAAACGGAAAGCTCGTCGTCGACTCCATGGATGTCCACGACAAAAAGACGAACATGACAAAGATCCGGGCGGAAATCGGGTTCGTTTTCCAATCCTTTAATCTCTATCCTCACATGACGGCCCTGGAAAATGTGACCATCGCGCCCATAAAAGTCAGAAAAATTCAGAAAAAAGAAGCCGAAAAGCTCGGCAGGGAGACGCTTACGCGAGTGGGGCTGGCGACTAGAATCGGCAGCTATCCTGCGCAGCTGTCCGGCGGCCAGCAGCAGCGGGTCGCCATCGCCAGAGGTCTGTGCATGCGTCCGAAAATCATGCTCTTTGACGAGCCCACCTCGGCCCTCGACCCCGAGATGATCAATGAAGTCCTCGACGTGATGCGGGACCTGGCCAGGGAAGGGATGACCATGATGGTCGTCACCCACGAAATGGGCTTCGCCCGAGAGGTGGCACACCGCATCGTGTTCATGGACGAGGGGCAGATTGTAGAGATCGCACCTCCGAATGATTTCTTTACCAATCCCAAAACGGATCGGGGAAAATACTTTTTAAAAGCGATTCTGACACACTGATGACCGATTCAACGGGACTTCATCCTTGTTCGCGAGGGAATACCGGGAGGTTTTAAGCGGCACAGACGATAATTCAAATTGCACTTCCAGCCTCATGCAGCGGCAAAAATCGGATGCCGCTGGTCAGAAGCTTCAAGGAAAAAAGGTTCATTGGGTTGAGGTTGCCGGCTTTTTCGGGCCGGGTTGGAAAATTCCACCCTTGGATATGGCGATGCGGGGACGGCCTGCCGATCCCGCATGGAAAAAGTTAATGAACAAAGGAATTGCCTTTTATGAAAACGCATGAGTTCATCAGCCTCGAGGATCAATACGGCGCCAAGAACTACAAACCGCTGGATGTCATCCTGTGCAAAGGCGAAGGGATCTGGGTGTGGGATGTCGAGGGGAAAAAATACATCGACTGCCTGTCGGCCTATTCGTCGGTCAACCAGGGGCACTGTCACCCGAAAATCCGTCAGGTCCTCGTGGAACAATCCGCGAAATTGACGCTGACCTCTCGCGCGTTCAGGAACGACCAGCTGGCCTTTTTTTATAAGGATCTGTGCGAACTGACAAAGTCGCACAAGGTCCTTCCGATGAACAGCGGGGCGGAAGCGGTGGAGACCGCCATCAAGACCGTCCGCAAATGGGGTTACGAGTGCAAAGGCATTCCCGAAAACAAGGCGGAGATCATTGTCTGCGATGACAATTTTCACGGCCGGACCCTGACGATCATCAGTTTCAGCTCGGATGACAACGCACGCGAGAACTTCGGCCCTTTCACGCCGGGGTTCAAATCCATCCCCTTCGGAGATGCAGAAGCGCTGAGGCGTGCAATCACGAAAAACACCGTTGCCTTCCTGGTGGAGCCGATACAGGGCGAGGCCGGCGTCATCATCCCGCCGGAGGGCTACTTGAAAGCCGCAAGGGACATCTGCACCAAAAGCAACGTGGTGCTGATATTCGATGAAATTCAAACGGGACTCGGCAGAACCGGGAAATTGTTGGCAGAGGAGCATGAAGGCGTCCAGTCTGACCTGACCTTGATCGGGAAAGCGCTTTCCGGAGGGTTCTATCCGGTGTCGGCGGTTCTTTCCAACGAGCCGGTTCTGGGCGTTTTGAACCCCGGTCAGCATGGAAGCACCTTCGGCGGCAACCCTTTGGCTTGCGCCATTGCAAGGAAGGCGCTTCAGGTTCTTGTCGAAGAAGGGATGATCGAAAACTCCGCCAAAATGGGCCGGCACTTTCTGTCCGAGCTCAAGAAAATACAATCCCCGGCAATCATAGACATCCGCGGAAGAGGTCTCATGGTGGCGATCGAGCTGGCTAAGGAAACGCCCGTCACGGCCAGGAAACTCTGCGAGGTATTATCGACAAAGGGGATCTTGTGCAAAGACACGCATTCCTACACCATCCGTTTTGCGCCTCCCTTGATCATCAAACAGGAAGAAGTCGATATCATTGTCGACAAGATCCGGGAGGCCTTGTCGGATTTAGGCTTATTGGGCGGTGACAAAAGGACGGCATGACAAGGCGTCACAGGAAAAGGCTGATGGGCTTTTTTAATATGAGAAGGACCCCCGATGAAACGGAGTGACAGCGGTTTCCGGTGCCGTGTAACGAATCGGGAAAAGGCGGGGTCATGCGAGGAAAGAGAATGCATCTGTACAACAATGCAGTGATCAGGGTTCCGGTGCCGAAAAACGAGCCGGTCTTCAGGTACGCCCCTGGAAGCCCGGAGAGGGAGGCGCTGAAACGAGCGCTCGAAGAAACGGCTGCCCAAAAAATAGAAATCCCCCTCGTCATCGGCGGGAAGGAGGTCCGCACCGGCAGACTCGGAAAGGTCTTCATGCCTCACGACCACGGGCATGTTCTTGCAAAATATCATCAGGCCGGGCCGGAGGAAGTCAAACAAGCCATTGCGGCGGCGCTGGAGGCGCAAAACCTCTGGCAGCAGATGCGCTGGGAAGAGCGCGCGGCCATTTTCCTGAAGGCCGCTGACCTGCTGGCCGGGAAATATCGTTTTACAATGAACGCGGGCTCCATGCTGTCGACCAGTAAAAACATCTTCCAGGCGGAGATAGACGCCGCCTGCGAACTGATCGACTTCCTGCGTTTCAACGTTTACTACGCCCGGCGGATCTATGAAGAACAGCCCATGATCAACGACCGCGGGTCTTGGAACATGCTTCAGTATCGACCGCTGGAAGGCTTCGTTTTTGCCGTAGCCCCTTTCAACTTCACCGCCATCGCGGGAAACCTCCCCACATCGCCTGCGATCATGGGTAACGTTGCCGTCTGGAAGCCAGCCTCCACCTGCGTCTTCACCCCCTACCTGTTCATGAGAATTCTGGAGGAAGCCGGGATGCCGAACGGGGTGATCAACTTCGTTCCAGGGTCAGGCTCGGTGGTCGGTGATGTATGCCTGTCCGACCCCAATCTTGCAGGCATTCACTTCACCGGTTCGACGTCCGTTTTCCGGGCGATGTGGCGAAGGGTCGGCGAAAATATCGGTTGTTACAGGACTTACCCGCGCATCGTGGGGGAAACCGGCGGCAAGGATTTCGTTTTTGCCCATGCCTCGGCCGATACCGCCGCTCTGGTCACCGCCCTGGTGCGTGGCGCCTTTGAATACCAGGGGCAGAAGTGTTCGGCCGCTTCCCGCGCCTACATTCCGGCTTCCATCTGGCCCGAAGTGGAGCGGCATCTCAAGGAGGAAATCGTTCGAATCAAGATGGGCGACGTGCGCGATTTTCGAAATCTGGTCAACGCCGTTATCGACCGCGCAGCCTTCGACAGCATAACCGTCTACATCGACGAAGCCCGCGGCTCGGCCGATGCCGCCATCATTGCGGGCGGCGGGTACGACGACACGAAAGGGTTTTTCATCGAGCCGACCGTCCTTTTGGCCCGCAAACCCGACTACAAGACCATGGTGGAGGAGATTTTCGGCCCGGTGCTGACGATCTATGTCTACCCGGACGCCGGGTACGAGCAGACCCTGGACCTCTGCAATGGGACCTCCCCCTATGCCCTGACCGGGGCGATCTTCTCCCGGGATCGCATGGCTACAAGCCTGGCGCTGCGGAAACTAGAGCACGCGGCGGGGAACTTTTACATCAATGACAAACCGACCGGCGCCGTGGTGGGTCAGCAGCCTTTCGGGGGCGGCCGCGCCTCGGGAACCAACGACAAGGCCGGAAGCATCTTCAACCTTTTACGCTGGGTTTCGCCGAGGACCATCAAGGAAACATTCACCCCGTCGGTGAAGCCGGACTATCCTTTCATGGCCGCCGAATAGCAAAAGCCGGCAATGAAAAGCCCCGATCCACCTTCCGCTTTGCCTTCCGTTCAAAGCCTTCCGAAAGTATGATATCATAATCGAAATGGCCGCCCATAAAAACATCAAACGGATTGGGAAAATCCTCGCCCTGTCGGATTTCCAGGTTCCTGAACTGTCCCTGCTGCTGGAAGGGCCTGCCGGCAAGGGCCTCGATTTGATCCTTTCCTGCGGGGATCTTCCTCCCGAATACCTCAGTTCACTGCGTCACAAGCTCAACGTTCCCCTTTTTTACGTGCGCGGCAATCACGATATCCGTTATGCCGATTCCCCGCCCGACGGCTGCACCAACTTGCACGCACAGTTGAAAGTCTACCGGGGGATGCGAATCCTGGGCCTGGAGGGATCCTACCGCTACAGCGGAGGGCCGGCCCAGTACACCGAAAGCGAAATGCGGCGCATGATCCGTCGGCTGCGTCCGAGGATCTGGTGGAGCGGAGGGGTGGACATCGTCTTCGCACACGCCCCGCCCAGCGGAGTCCATGACGCGGAGGATCTTTGCCATCGCGGCTTTGAGAGTTTCCAACGGCTGATAAACCGGTACCGGCCCGGCTACTTTTTCCACGGTCACGTGCATGCCCGGTTCGAACACCCCTCGGAACGCATCACCAGGGTCAATCGTACCCGCGTGGTGAACTGTTGCGGATATTACCTGCTGGAGGACGCGAATGAGCCGATGGCTGGATAGACTGGGCTTGGGCAGAAGCGATACCGCCGGCAGAGGCCTGGCGAAAAGCTTTCGCGAGGAACAGAAAAAGGAAAAGGCTTACGAGTACCGAAAACGGGGGCGTTTCAGTGTACCCCTTGAGCGCATCGTGGGCAGCGTGGGACGCTACCATGACTTCGACAATCGCTTCCAGCCTCGACAGGGCCTGCCCACGGAACGCCTGGAGCGCATCAGAAAGGCCATGCGACAAGGCAGGGATTTTCCGCCTGTGGATCTCTATCAGATCAAAGACGACTTCTATGTCAGCGACGGCCATCATCGGGTCACGGCCGCCATGCAACTCGGCCGCAAGGAAATAACGGCCGAGGTCATCGAGTTCCTTTCCGACCGGGGCACATTGCAAGACCTGCTCTACCGCGAACGCGGCGAGTTCTCGACCCTCACCGGTCTTCCCCCGACCCTGACCCTGACCGAACCCGGGCAGTATGAACTTCTGCTCAAACAAATCCGGAGCCACCAGGCGTTTTTGCAAGGGGAACGGCACGAGGTCATTCCGCTGGAGGAAGCCGCCTCGGACTGGCACGCCACCATCTACCTCCCGCTGGTCCATATCATCGAAAAAGGCGAACTTCTGGACGCCTTTCCCAACCGCACCCTGGCCGATCTTTACGCCTATATCTCATGCCACCACTGGGAACAGCAAAGGACGCGGGAATACGGAATCGGAATCGAACAGCAGGTACCTTTAGATATGGAGGCTTTCAGAAAGAAAATGGCAGACATCAAGGAGTCCCGATACCCGGACATGCGCCGCGCCATCACGGCCTTCGTCTTGATCAACGTCAAAGTCAGCCGTGATCACCGTATCATGGACAAGCTGTTCGCGTTTCCGGAGGTGTCCGAAATTTACTCCGTGTACGGGGATGTGGATATCTTGGTAAAGATCAACCTGACCCGCGATCTCATCACTTCGGATGCGGAAATCATTGGAGAATTCGTGCATGAAAAACTTCGAAAAATTCAGGGTGTTCTGAGCACGCGAACCTTGATACCAAGCTCGTCGCGCATAAAAACTCCCAAGACATGAAAGCCGTTGAACCGCAACGGCGAGCGCACTCCCCGCAGCTTGCTTCGGGGATCTTCAAGCCTGCATCGAACTAGGAGGCCACCTTGAAACAAAGACTTGGGTCCATCTTGGTGTTGGGTTTAGGAAAAGTCGGAATGCTGGTAGGCATTTTATTGGAAAAAACCGGGTTTAGGGTTTCCGGTGCGGACCTGCATAAAAAAGACGGCCTGCCTTTCGATACCCAGGAACTCGACGTCGCAGATATCGAGCAGGTTGCGGAATTGATGCAAGACCATGATGCCGTTGTCTCTTGTCTTCCATACCGTTTCAACCTGGAAATAGCGGTTCGGGCATGCCGGCATAAAATTCACTATTTCGATCTGACCGAAGATGTTCCCACTACAAAGAAAATAATCAAGATGAGCGAATCGGCAAATTCGATTCTGGCTCCTCAATGCGGGTTGGCCCCAGGCTTCATCGCCATCGTCGGGTCCTCTTTGATAGGGAAAATGGAAAAAACAAGAAGCCTCAAACTGCGGGTCGGCGCACTCCCTCAGAACCCTACGGGTCTGTTGGGGTACGCTTTCAACTGGTCGCCCGAAGGGGTCGTGAACGAATATCTGAATGACTGCGAAGTCATCGAAGACGGTGTTCACAAGTGGATATCGCCCATGGAGTGGATCGAAAGGCTTGTCATCAACGGCATCCAGCTAGAGGCTTTCACGACCTCCGGAGGGCTGGGCACCATGTGCGAAACTTTTTTGGGCCGCATTGAAAACCTGGACTATAAAAGTATCCGTTACCCAGGGCACGCGAAATTGATGAACTTTTTCTTCCACGAACTGTTGATGCGCGGAGACAGGAAGCTGGCCGGAGAGATCCTGGTCAATGCAAAACCCGCCGTAAGGCAGGATGTCGTTTATATTCATGCGTCGGTGGAGGGCTGGCAGAACCGGCAGCTCCTCCGGGACGAATTTGTCAAAGCGTACTACCCGATGGAAATCGGCGACCGGACATGGAGCGCGATTTCCTGGACCACGGCCGCCTCGGCGTGCGCGGTCGTAGAGATGGCCCACAGCGGCGCGATACCGGACAAAGGGTTCGTAAAGCAAGAGACGATTCCCCTGGAGGCGTTCCTCAAGACAAGCAACGGCCGATTGTACAACGCGGAACCCCACGGCGGAAAAATCGCGGTTTAACTCCGCGGCCCATCGCCCGGACCGGTGGGGTTTTCGAACCGGAAGTTGCCGCTCCGTTTTCCGGCTCCTCCGAAACGGTCTTGCTACGCCAGCAGCTCTTCCAGCTCTTCCGCGGTGTGCTTCGAGAGCCCGAGGGTTTCCATCGTGCGTTTGGCTTCGCCCCAATAATCCCGTTTCATCACCACGGAAGCCATTGTGATCACTGCCGACATGACCGGTGTCGCCACGCCGACCTGCTCCCCGAGCTTCTGGAGGAACACCAGACCATACCCCACATCTTCGTTGAAATACCGGTAATCCAGACTGCTCTGGGCTTTGACCCCCGCGAACCCTGGCGCGGTGACGAACCCCGTGTCATACGTGGCTTCGGTCATGTAGCCCTGTACGACGCCTATTTCCGGGTCGGGAAGAATTTCCACGCCCAATTTTTTCCCGATGGCGACCCGTTCTCTGTCCACCGCTTCGATCAACCTGCCGACCGCCGGGGTGACGCCCTCGTGATAAAAATCGAACCCGCCCTTGGTACGTTCGATCAGGGCGACGTTCATGAGCGTAATCGTCGGATGGATGACCGGGTTGCCGTTCTGCAGGCTGGTCTGGAGGATATTTTTTGCCGCGCTCATCGCCGGATAGACGTCACGAACCCGCTCCAGTACGTTACCGGTGATTTTCGCCGGAACCGCCGCCAGCAGCAGCCCGCCCTTGAGCTTGTTAAAAATTTTGATTTTGCCCGGCTCAGGCAATCGAACGGCGTATGGCAGCGTCGAAGTTTCGGACACGACAATGCCTTCGTCCCGAAGCTCCAGGCCAGCACCCCTTTTAAACTCGATACAGCCCCCGCATGAACTGGGGCACACGATCACGGTCTGTCCTTTCTTGAGAAACGGTTTGCACGCCTCGGCAAAAGGCCTGGTGCTGTACGCCGGGCCAACGGCATAAATGATGTCCGCCCCCTCGAGGGTTTTCTCAATATCGTGCCCGGCGTAGGCCACCGACTGAAACCCTTCGAGCACACCCTCGCAGCGGATGCCGCCGTTGGTCTGTACACCCCTGATGCTTTCCGGAAATTTTTCAAAATCAAACAGGCTGACCTGATGCCCGTGCGCTGCACAGTCGAACGCAACGGCACAACCCCCGGCCCCCGCGCCTAATACCGCGATCTTCATGCTGTTTTCCTCCTTTCCAGGATGCGCTCTGTTCAATGGATTGAAAAATCTTCAGGCATGTTCATCCCCCCAAGGGCACTGTCAGGGGAAATATTTCATATACAACAATTATATTGGCTTATATATTCTTTTAAGTATCTGTGTCAATAAAATATTTTTCATTTAGAAAAAACATCTAAAATATTTTTCTCAATTATCCAAGCCCTGGGACGACATCAAGCCGTGGATTTGCTTTCATTTCAAGGACATTGTCTTGTCGACAATTATTAATCGTCTCGAAAGAGTCCCGTCATGCCGGACTTGATCCGGCATCCGGAGATTGTTGCGGTTCACTGGATTCCGGCTGAAAGCATGCCGGAATGACGACGTAAAGACAATTATGAGACTGTTAATAAAACGGAATCGTCATTCTTTTTTCCCGTATCCTTGAAGGCAGCGCCCGGCAGGAACAACACTTGGATTTATGCACGGGATTGGTAAAAATTGGCTTTTTATCGATCCAATAATGCGGTATACTGTATACAAGCTTGAAAGGGGACGCATACGGACCTGCTCCCCGCAGCGACTTTTTCTTTTCCATTTCATGAAATTCGAGTATGATTTTACATCGTCCATCTGTTTTTTCGGTACGATTCAGGACAAAGACACAGGGCTGTTTTTCAGAACCATCCGAGCCTGTTGGCGTTAAACCGAGGAGAACCCCACGTGCACTTACCCAAATTTGAGTATCTATCGCCCCGCTCCCTTGAAGAGGCGCTTGACCTTTTGTCGGTTCATCGGGGGGATGCAAAAGTCCTGGCCGGGGGCACCGACCTGCTGGTGAGGATGAAAAAAGGGCTGTTGCATCCGCGTTTTCTCATCAGTCTCAAGGCCTTGGACGAACTGTCCTACGTGTCTCCACGAAACGGTACCCTCGCCATCGGTACCAGAACCCCGCTGGCCGATATTACCGCCTCGGATGCGGTTAAAACGGACGCGGCCGCCCTGTTGCAGGCCTGCGAAAAAATCGGTGCCGTCACCATCCAGCATTACCGGGGCACCATCGGCGGAAATATCCTCCAGGACAACCGATGCCATCATTACAACCAGTCGATATTCCACCGGTCCGGCCGTCAGGCCTGCCACAAGGACGGCGGCAAAATATGTTATGCCAGAGAGGATTCGGACCGGTGCAACTCCACCTGCCAGTCCGACGGGGCTACGGCCCTTATGGCTCTTAAGGCGACACTGGTTTTTGCCTCCAAGGGCGGCGAGAGAACCGTGGCGCTGGCCGATTTTTACACCAACGATGGGATCGCGCCCTTTGCCATGGAACTCCATGAACTGCTCAAAGAGATCCGCATTCCGTTGTCGGGCGGGCAGAGCGCCTACAGGCGCATCGCCTACCGTTCGGCCATCGACTATCCGCTCGCCAGTGCCGGGGTTTGGATTCAACCCGATCCCGGGCGAAAAGGGGTGATGGGCGCCGCCAGAATCGTTGTCGGCGCCATGGGCCGGGCGCCGCTCTTAATGGCCCAGGCATCCGCGACGCTCGCCGGAAAGCGATTCGACGACGGTGACGCCCTCAGGAAGGCGGCGGACGCCGCCAGGGAGAGCGCTGCACCCTTTGCCGTTCACAATGTGGGTTCCACACCGGAATACCGATGTGCCATGGCCGGCGAAATGGTGTTCCGGGCACTCAGCGATGCCGCCCGTGTCTTAAATGCCGATTCGTGAACAGGAAAGACTCGAAATGGACAAGATCACTATCACTCTTCAGGTAAACGGCAGGCCGTTTGAGGTTCGTGTCGCACCCAACGAGACCCTTCTGGAAGTGCTGCGGGACCGACTCGATTTCACCGGTTCCAAGGAAAGCTGCGATGAAGGCGTCTGTGGGTCCTGCACGGTGCATCTGGACGGAAAGCCGGTTCGCGCCTGTCTGACCCTGGCCCTGGAGGCACAGGGCTGTCACATCAAAACCGTTGAAGGCTTGGCCAACGGGGATGAGCTGTCAGCGCTCCAGCAGTCCTTTGTCGACCACGGAGCGGTTCAGTGCGGATTCTGCACCCCGGGGATGCTCATGTCCGCGGATGCGCTCCTTAAGGAAAATCCATCCCCCGACGAGAAAACCATTCGAAAAGCCCTTGCCGGAAACATCTGCCGTTGCACCGGTTACGCCAAAATCGTCGCGGCCGTGGGGCATGCCGCCCGGTCCAGGGAGGATTGCCCGGATTGTAAACCCTGACCGCGCAGCCGGTTGCAACGCAAAGGAGCAGGCCATGTTAAAACACACCGATCATACCCTCATCGGGAAAAGGATGCCCCGCATTGATTCCCGGGCCAAGGTCATGGGAAAGGCGAAATTTACCGCGGACCTGAAACTGCCGGGAATGCTGGTGGGAAAAATCAAGCGAAGCCCCCATGCCCATGCCCGGATCATGGATATCGACACCTCCCAGGCGCTGGCTTTGCCCGGCGTGGAGGCGGTGGTCACCGGAAAAGATACCGCGGGTGTCAAATGGGGGGTATTTTCCTACACCCGGGACCAGCAGTTCATTCAAACCCAAAAGGCCCGTTACATCGGGGATGAGGTGGCGGCCGTGGCCGCGGTGGACGAGGAGACCGCCGCGAAGGCCCTCGATCTGATCCGCGTCGAATGCGAGCCGCTGCCGGCCGTGTTCGATCCCCTGGAAGCCATGGCCTCGTCGACCGAACTGATCCATGAAGATTTTTCCAACAACATCAACATCCACGTCCACATCGACACGGGAAATGTCGATGAGAACTTCAAGAAGGCCTTCTACATCCGCGAAGACACCTTCGTGGCGCCGGAAGAGTCCTATTTCCAGGCCGAACCCTATGCGGTGATGGCGCGGTTTGACTCCGAGGATTGCCTCGAGATCTGGTGCCCCAACGGCGGTCCCCACATGAAATCCAAACCCCTCTCCAACGCCTTCAAGATTCCCCTTCACAAGGTCAAGGTCCGTAAAATCGCCATCGGCGGGGCCTTCGGGGGACGCTCCGAAATCTGCCCGGCGGACTTCATCTGCGCCCTGCTGGCCAAAAAATCCGGCAAGCCGGTCAAGATCGAATTCACCCGTGAGGAGAACACCATCGCCACCCGCCAGGGCCATGCCATGATCACCACCCACAAGACCGGCGTGGACCGGGAGGGAAGGGTCCTGGCCCGTGAAACCACCTGTTACATGGACGGCGGCGCCTATTCCAGCACCGGCCCCATCGCCACCAGTGTTCCTTTTCTTTCCATGGAGCAGGCCTACCGTATGGAAAGCGTGCGGTACAACGGTTACCGGGTCTACACCAACAAGCCCATCCGCGGGATGATCCGGGTCCATGGAAGGGGCTTTGCCGTGGGGCTCGATACCCAGTTGGACCTGATTGCCGAGCACCTGGGCATCGACCCGGTGGAAATGCGGCTGAGGAATTCGCGCCAGCCCGGCGACTACACCAACACCAAATCCTACGTGGCGTCCTGCGCAATGGATGAAACCATCCGGAAGGCGGCCGAGCGGGCGGGCTGGAAGGAAAAGTGGGGCAAGCTTCCCCCCTTCCACGGCATCGGCATCGGAACCAATTCCGTGCAGACCGGATTCCCCATGGGGATCCGGGGCGGTTCCCAGTGCTTCATCAAATTCAACGAGGACGGCGAGGCCACGGTCATGTCCGGCGTCGTGGACAACGGGCAGGGCAACGAGAACATGCTGGTTCAGGTCGCGGCCCAGGAGCTGGGCCTTCTGCCCGAAGATATCCACGTGGTGTCGGCCGATACCGAGACCACCTCCTCCGACCCGGGATCCTATTCCCAGGTGTCCACCTTTGTGGGCGGGCATGCGGTCAAGGTGGCCGCCCAGAACTGCCGGGCAAAACTGTTCGAAGTGGCCGCAAAGATCCTGCGGGTCTCCCCCGAAGCCCTGGCCGCCGGCAACCGGCTGATTTACGTCAAAGCGGAGCCTGAAAAATCGGTTCCCATCAAGAAGGTCGTCCGGATCAGCCTGTTGAATTTCAACTCCGTCAATGCCGAAGGCGGATATTGGCCCAAGGTGGATATGCGGCGGGAGTGGGTTTCCAACCCCTACGGCCAGATGTGCGAAGCCTTTTCCTTCGGGACCACCATCGTGGAGGTTAAAGTGGATCCGGATACGGGCCAGGTCACGGTGCTCAACGCCGTGGCCTGCCAGGATGTGGGCAAGGCGCTGAACCCGCTCGTGCTGGAGGGCCAGTTCGAAGGCGCCTTAGCCATGGGCGGGCAGGGCGGCATGCTGACCGAATACCATGAGTGGCTGGAAGGCAGGTGCCTCAATGCCACCCTGCTTGATTACAAGGTCCCGCTGGCCTGTGACATGCCCCCCATCCACAACATCATCGTGGAGTCCATTGACCCCATAGGACCTTACGGAGCCAAGGAAGCCGGCATGGCCATCGCCATGTCTGCAGCCCAGGCCTACGCCGCTGCCGTCAGCAATGCCATCGGCGTTCACCTGTCCGCTTTCCCCCTGACGCCGGACAAGATCCTTTCCGCCATCCAACAGAAGAAGGCCCAGACCCAGACGGACCGGGGGGTTCCAGCGGAGCGTGCCGTGGCCAACTGAACCTGTCCGGGCGTGGGGAAACGCACCCTTTGCGGTAACGAAAACTCTCGACAATCGTACCAGACCTACAAACATCCACAGGAGGAGCAAGCATGCAGGCGTTAATCATCGGCGGTGCCGGCGGTATGGGACAGGGCGTTGCCAGGGACCTGATCAAACAGCCACAGGTTGACCGTGTCATTTTGGCGGATTTGTATCCGGACCCGGAAAGGCTGTCCAAGAAGCTGCGGGAAAGCGACAAAACCAGCCTGATCAAAATGGACGTCAACGACCACAAGTCCATGGTCGCGGCGTTCAAGGAAGCCGGCGTGGTGATCAACACCGCCGGGCCCTTCTACAAGACCGCCGTACCGGTGGCCAAGGCCGCCGTGGAGGCCAGGGTCAACTACATCGACATCTGCGATGACTATGAGGGAACGGAAATCCTGTTCAACTCGGAGATCGACCGGCTGGCCAAGGAAGCCGGCATCACCGTTCTCACCGGCATGGGATCGGATCCCGGCACCAACAACGTGTTGGTGAAATGGTATGCCGACCGGCTGGACTCGGTGGAGGATATCTACCTGTACTGGGTGGTGAGCATCGCCGAGCTGGCCGGTGCCGCCTGGGACCACAGCCTGCACATGACCCTGGGAAAGATCCCCCAGTACATCGGCGGCGAACTCGTCTACGTGGAGGGCGGGACCGGAGTGGTGGCGGAACAGTTCCTCGAACCCCTCGGCACCTGCCATGTACGGTATGTGGGCCACCCCCAGCCCATGACGCTGCCGCGGTACATCAAGGGAGTCAAAAATGTGATCATCAAGGGCGCCTTGATCCCCCTGTGGGTGGATGAACTCATCAAGGAGCAGAAAGACACGGGACTTTTGGGAACGGATCCCATCGATGTCAAGGGGGCAAAGGTCACGCCCTACGACCTCGCCTTGAAACTCTGGGAAAAGATTCCCGAAGGGAGGGACAACGGACCGCAGTCATCGGGGCTGAAGGTCATCGTCAAGGGGGAGCGGGGAGGCAAGAAGATCACCTACACGGCGGATATGGTGGGCAGGATGGCTCCCGGCACCGGCCTGCCGGCCTCCATTGCGTCGCTGATGATGGATGCGGGCCAGGTGACCGTCACCGGGGTGGTGGCGCCCGAGGGCTGCATCGATCCAGGCATTTTTTTGGGAGAATTTGTGAAAAGAGGGGCCAGGATTCACCAATCCGAAACCATTTCATCCCTGTTTGCGGTGGACAACTAAACCAGGAGGACCCTTTATGCAGGAAGCGGAAAAGCTTAACATCACCAACAGCCTTCGCTTGTTCGAAGAGGCAACGGAACTGGTCCCCGGCGGCGTCCTGGGAGCCCGGAAACCCACCGACTTCATCAGCGGCGAATACCCGATTTTCCTCGACAGCGGCAAGGGCTGCCGATTGACCGATGTGGACGGAAATGAATTCATCGACTTCCTGTGCGGTTACGGTCCCATCATTTTAGGCTATCGCGAAGAGGAAGTGGATGAAGCCGTCTACCGGCAGATCAAGGAAAAAGGATTCTGTTTCACCCTGACCCAGAAATACCAGAACATCCTGGCCAAAAAACTCACGCAGCTGGTGCCCTCCTCGGAAATGAGCATATTTTTGAAAACCGGCTCCGACGCCACCACCGCCAGTATCCGCATCGCAAGGGCCCACACCGACAGAGTCAAGGTCATGCGCTGCGGCTACCACGGCTGGCACGATTGGTGCGTGGAGATGAAGGGCGGCATTCCCGCCAAATTTTACGAGGATGTCTTTGAGTTTCCCTACAACGACCTGAAGCACCTGGAAGCGCTGATGACGGCCCACGGGGACGACACCGCGGCCATCATCATGACTCCCTTCGGCCACCCCAACCACCAGAAAATGCAAGTCCCGGCCCCGGGATTCCTGGAAGGGGTCCGGCGCGTCGCCGACCGGTACGGCGCGGTTCTGATCTACGACGAGATCCGAACCGGGTTCAGGCTCTCCATGGGCGGGGCCCAGAAGCTCTACGGCGTCACCCCGGATCTGACCGTTCTGGGAAAGGCGCTGGCCAACGGATATCCGCTGTCGGTGGTCACGGGCAAACGGGAGGTGATGATGAAGGCTGCCAACAAGCTGTTCATCTCCTCCACTTTTTTCCCCAACAGCGAGGCCTTCGTGGCCGCCCTCAAGACCATTGAAATCCTGGAGCGGGATAAGGTTTTGGAAAATATCTGGGAAAAGGGCGAATGGTTCCTGAGCGGCATCCAATCCGTGATCGACAAACATGACGTGGGGGCGGAGCTGACCGGCATCCCGCCCATGTTTTACATCACCTTTGCGCCGGACGACGCAGGTGTCTACAAGGACAAGCGAAAGGATTTTTACACCCAGCTCATCCGAAAAGGGTTCTTTTTCACGCCCTATCACCACGCCTACATCAGCTATCGCCACACCCGGAAGGACCTGGAACTGGCCCTGAGGGCCATCGACGAGTCCTTGGCCTTCATCAAGGACCGATATCCGGGGTAGGGCGGCCGATGCGAAACGGCGGTGCGCAGGCCCTGTTGCCGCCGCCGTTTCTTTTGCACACATAGGGCTCCACACCGAGAGAGACCGACGAAACCCATAACCGAGGGGATCATATTCGATATCAAGCGGTTTGCGATTCATGACGGACCGGGTATCCGAACAACGGTCTTCCTGAAGGGCTGTCCGCTGTCCTGCTGGTGGTGTCACAATCCGGAGAGCCAGTCGTTCGCCATCGAGAAAGCGCGCAGCGAGGGAAAGGAGCCGGCGGGGAGATCGGTGACGGTCGAGGCGCTGCTTTCGATCATCGAACGCGACACCGTGTTCTACGATCAGTCGGGCGGCGGCGTGACGTTTTCCGGCGGTGAGCCGCTGTCGCAGCCGGGCTTCCTGATAGCGATGTTGAGACGGTGCGGGGAGCATGAGTTGCACCGCGCGGTCGATACGAGCGGATATGCCAGCGCCGATGTGCTTGGCGCCGTGGCCGAACATACGGATCTGTTCCTGTATGATCTCAAGCTGATGGATCCGGACGCACACCGGACCTACACCGGGGGTCCGAATGCGGCCGTTTTCGACAATCTGTTTCGAATATGTGAGGCCGGCATTCCCGTGGAAGTGCGGGTGCCGATTATTCCGGGCATCACGGACAGCGAAAAGAATTTGGAAGCTGTGGGTGCCTATTTGGCGTCGCTGCCGTCGCCCCCGCCGGTGGCGCTGCTGCCGCATCATCCGGTGGCCATGGACAAATATGCACGCTTTGACGTGCCGTTACGGTTGCCCGAAACCGAAGCGCCGACATCCGAAGCCATGGCCGGACACGCGGCCCGGTTGCGGGGCTTGGGCCTGACGGTGGTGAACGTTAAGCAGTCAAGCGATGGATTTTTGGAGTAATCAGACGGAGGAATATTGGGAGCGGACGGGAGGACAATAGAATGACTGAACGCGTCGGCCGTTTGCGGCAAGCCAGCTACGAGACGCCGGTGACGCTCTCCGAGGAGCGTGCGGTGTTGATGACCCGATTCATGCGCGACCAGATGGGTAAGGCGTCGATCCCGGTGACCCGGGCGCGGGCATTCGAGTATCTGTGCCGGCACAAGACGGTTTATATCGGCGATGATGAATTGATCGTGGGCGAGCGCGGGCCGGCACCCAAGGCCGTCCCCACCTACCCGGAATTAACGTGTCACACCGAAGAGGACCTGCGGATCCTGAGTAGCCGGCCCATGACGGCCTACCGCATGAGCGACGCGGTGATCAAGGCCTACCGGGATGAAGTGATCCCTTTCTGGCAGGGGCGTTCGATGCGGGACCGAATCTTCGCGGGGTTGTCCCAAAAGTGGCGGGATGCCTATGAGGCCGGCGTGTTCACGGAGTTCATGGAACAGCGTGCGCCCGGGCATACGACTTTGGACGGGAAGTTCTATCACAAGGGCCTGCGCGCGTTTCAGGAGGATATCGATGCGCACCTGGCGCGCCTCGATTTTGTGAACGACCCGGACGCGACGGCGAAACGGGAGCAGTTGACGGCGATGCGCATCGCATGCGATGCGGTGATCCTGTTTGCAAAGCGGCATGCGGACCTGGCCGAGCGGATGTCGGTCGAGACCGACGATCCGGCGAGGCGGCAGGAGCTTAAAGGTATTGCCGCCGCCTGTCGGCACGTGCCGGCCGAAGCGCCGCGCAACTTCCGGGAAGCATTGCAGATGTATTGGTTCATGCATCTGGCCACGATCACGGAGCTAAACGGCTGGGATGCGATGAATCCTGGACATTTGGATCGCTACTTCTATCCGTTCTATGAAGCCGACCTTGCCGACGGCTCCTTGACCCGCGAGCAGGCCAAGGAATGGCTGCAGTGTTTCTGGATCAAGTTCAACAACCATCCGGCCCCGCCCAAGGTGGGCGTCACGGCCGAGGAAAGCGGAACATACAACGATTTCACGAACATCAATCTCGGCGGCGTGTCTGCCGGACGGACGGGATGGGGTCAACCCATTGTCCTACCTGATGCTGGAGGTGATGGATGAGATTCACCTGCTCCAGCCGCAGGGCAACATCCAGCTCAGCCGGAAGAACGAAGACCGGTTCTTAAAGGCGGCCTGCCGGGTGATCCGGAACGGATACGGGTATCCGTCGATCTTCAATGCGGACGGGGTCATCGAACAGATGGTCCGGTGCGGAAAGCGCATCGAAGACGCCCGGGAAGGCGGGACCAGCGGGTGCGTGGAGACCGGTGCGTTCGGCAAGGAAGCCTATATCCTGACCGGCTACTTGAATACACCGAAGATTCTCGAGATCACGCTGAACAACGGGGTGGATCCGCGAACCGGAAAACGGATCGGGCTTAAGACCGGCGATCCGAGGACCTTCGAGTCCTTTGACGCCTTGTTCGAAGCGTTTCGCCGGCAACTGAAGCACTTTGTGGACATCAAAATAGCCGGGAACCATTTCATCGAGCGGCTATATGCCACGCAGATGCCGGCGGTGTTCCTGTCGGTCCTGACCGACGACTGCATTGAAAAGGGACGGGACTACAACGACGGCGGCCCGCGCTATAACACGAGCTACATTCAGTGCGTGGGGATCGGGACCATCACCGACAGCCTGTCCGCGATTGCCACGCATGTCTTTTCGGAAAAGTCGGTTTCCTGGCCGGCGTTGCTCGACGCGCTGGCGGTTGATTTCGAGGACGCCGATGCCATGCGTGAGGCTTTAAGGGATCGGACGCCGCGGTATGGGAATGACGACGATGCAGCGGACGGCATCATGATGCGCGTTTTCGACGCCCTGCATGCCGAGATCGACGGCCGGCCCAATACCAAGGGCGGGAAGTACCACGTGGACATGCTGCCGACCACGTGTCACATCTACTTCGGGTCGGTTCTGGGAGCATCCGCAGACGGACGCCGCGCCGGCACGCCGGTCTCGGAAGGAATCTCGCCGGTTCAGGGAGCGGATCGAAAGGGCCCGACTGCGGTGATACGGTCCGCGGCCAAGATGGATCAGCTTCGAACCGGCGGCACGCTGTTGAATATGAAGTTCATGCCGAGCGTATTGGCGGGGAAGGAAGGGATCGACAAGCTGGCGCAACTGGTGCGGACCTACTTCCGGCTGGACGGCCATCACGTGCAGTTCAATGTGGTCGATGCCGACACCCTTCGTCGGGCACAGGCGGATCCGGATGCCTATCGCGGCCTGATCATTCGCGTGGCCGGGTACAGTGACTATTTCTGCGACCTGAGCAAGGAGCTGCAGGACGAGATCATTCAACGGACCGCACACGGCGAATTCTAGTCTCTTCGAGTGGTTCGCGGATTATTCTAAGGAAACCGTTCCTTAAAAATTTTGCGCAACGGTATCCGACAGGACTATCTCAATAAATCCAAAAGCTCCATCGGTTTATTGAGCAGGATTTTGCAACCGCTTTCGTGAAGTTCCTCGTTTGGACGAAACCCCCAAGAGGCTCCGACAGGAAGCATGCCGGCGGCAACAGCGGTTTTCATGTCTACGGCACTGTCACCGAGATAAACAAAATCGGAGGGTGTTAAGCCAAGGTTCCGCGCGATATCAAGGGCACCGGCAGGGTCAGGCTTTAAAGGGGTTCCTGACCTTTGCCCCCATATGACATGAAAAGCTCGACGCGGAAGAAGCTGAGTCACAAGCTTTTCGGTAATATCGTGGGCTTTGTTTGAAAACACAGCCAGTTTCAAGGGACCTTTGAAAAGCACTTCGATCAGGTCGACGATCCCGGGGTAAGGCCGTGTTTTTCGGCGGAAGTTTTGTCCGTAATCCGCCCTGAAGACCTCAACGCAACGTCGGATGGTTTCGTCTTTGCGTTCCTTTTCCGGCAAGGCCCTTGAAATCAGCTTGGTGAATCCGTCTCCTACAAAGAACCGGTAGGAATCGATTTGGTGAGCGGGAAATCCTTGCCCGACCAAGGTTCGGTTCATTGCGTCGCCGATATCCTCCAAGGTGTCAAGCAATGTGCCGTCTAAGTCAAAAATGATACCTCTTAAAACCATGGCCTTGGGAAAGCTCCTCTAAGTTAAGAATCATTGAAAAACGGCTCTTTCCGTTTAGATTATCTTATAATCAGGTGTCAGTTCAAGGCCGGGTTGCAGCGATCAACTGCGGTACCTGTCATGCCGGACTTGATCCGGCATCCAGAAAGCCGCTGGATTCCGGCTAAAAGCATGCCGGAATGACGACGTAAAGACAATTATGAGACTGTTAATACATCCATGGAAAGAACACAGTTCCGGAATAGACAGAAGCGGTTTCAAAACCCTCCTTCCCCGCCTGTTGGTCCTTTTGGATAGCCCCAAACTCGCTTCGCTGAATCTTGAAAACTCGGGCATAACGCCCTAAAACAATTCAAGATTCAAACGCTTTGCTTCGTTAAGCGCTTTTATCAAAAGAGCCCAAAAACGGCTTGTCAGGAGGTTTTGAAATGATTTCTATTCATGTATGCTCCGAAAAATCTATCGGGAAAGGATCTTTCTCAGTCTCCGGGGTGGTGGCACTCCACGAAGCGGCCGTTTTCGAGCAGGGGTTCGGGGGGGACCTCCCGACAGACCCCGGTCGCCTTAGGGCATCGGGGATGAAAGGTGCACCCCGGGGGCGGGTCGATGGGATTGGGATAGACGATGCCGAGGTGGGTTTCCGGAAGTCCCCGCCCGGGCTCCGGCGTGAGAACGGAGGCGAGCAAGGCCCGGGTGTAGGGGTGCCGGGGATGTTCGAAGATCGCCCGTGTTTCCGCCTCCTCGACGATCCGTCCCAGGTACATGACCGCTACCCGGGAGGCCATGTGCTCGACCACGGCGAGGTTGTGGCTGATCAGGAGGTAGGTGAGGCCGAAGTCTCTGCGAAGGTCCATGAGCAGGTTGAGAATCTGCGACTGAACCGACACGTCCAGGGCCGAGGTCGGTTCGTCGCAGATCACGATTTCGGGCCGCATGATCAGGGCCCTCGCAACGGCCACGCGCTGCCGCTGTCCGCCCGAGAGCTGGTTCGGAAAGCTGTGCCTGAGTCGGGGGACGAGACCGACGATTTCCATGATCTCTTCCACCCGTTTCTTCCACGAAGCGGGGTTCCCCACCTTGTGAACCCTGAGGGGCAGGGAGATGATGGAGCCGATAGACTTGCGCGGGTTGAGGGAGGCGTAGGGATCCTGAAAGATCGGCTGAATCCTTCGGGCAAGCTCAATACGGCCTGCGGCCGACAGGTCCTTCCCGTCGAGCAGGATGCTGCCGCTCGTCATCACCTCCAGCCTGAGAATCAGTTTTGCGATTGTGCTTTTCCCGCACCCCGACTCTCCCACCAGCCCGAGGACCTGCCCCTTCTCCACGGACAGGCTCACCCCGTTCAATGCTCTGAGGGGACGCTTGCCTTTGAGGAGCCCCATGCCCACCATGTAGGTCTTGGTGAGATCCCGAATTTTCAGCATCGGATCGCTCACTTCGCTCTCCCTCGAAGATTCTGCGCACAGGTCTCGGGGCTCAGCAGGCACCGGTAGGCCCGGTCGGTCGAAATCTCGCGGAGCACGACGTCTTCCGTCGCGCAGGCGCCGGTAAGAAAGGCGCAGCGGTTGCGAAAGTAGCACCCTGTCATGTCCCCGATGGGTGTGGGCACGACCCCCGAAATGGAGCCCAGGTACTCTCCGGGTCTGGTTTTCCCGGGGATGGGAATACAGTCCAGAAGCCCCTGGGTATAAGGGTGGAGAGGGGTGTCGAAGATCTGGGACGCTTCCCCCGATTCTATGACCTGGCCGCAGTACATGACGTTCACCCGGTCCGCGACCCGGGCGACAATGCCGAGATCGTGGGTGATCAGAAGCAGGCCCATCTGGAATTCCTCCTGCAGGGAGGCGAGCAGAGAAAGAATCTGGGCCTGGATGGTGACGTCTAGGGCCGTGGTGGGTTCGTCGGCGATGATCATGACAGGCCCGCACATGAGGCCCATGGCAATCATGACTCTCTGGCGCAGCCCGCCGGAGAGCTGGTGAGGGTACTGCCTCAGACGGCTCGCGGCGGCGGTGATTCCCACTTTTTCCAGAAGGAAAACCGCGCGGTCTCGGGCTTCTTTGCGGGACACCGCACGATGACGCAACAGGGCCTCCTGAAGCTGGTTGCCGATCGTGTAGCATGGATTCAGAGACGTCATGGGTTCCTGGAAGATCATGGCGATTCTGCTTCCCCGCAAATCGGCCATGCGGCGATCCCCTGTGCCCGTCAGGTCCTGCCCGTCGAAGAGAAGACGATCGGCGCGGCGTTGGGCTCTAGGAGGCAAGAGGCCCATGACGGCAAGGGCTGTCAGCGACTTGCCACAGCCTGACTCGCCCACCAGGGCAAGGGTCTGTCCCCGCTCGACGGAAAAGGAGACATCTCTGACGGCCCTCAAGATCCCCGCAGTCAGGGGGATTTCCACATGGAGACCCCGGACTTCGAGGAGTACACTCATGACCGGCCCTCCGGCGCGGTGATGTCACGGATTCCATCCCCCATCAGGTTGATGGAAAGGACAAGCAGAGAGAGGACAACGCCGGGAATCATGATGATCCAAGGGCTGAAGAGCATAAATTCCTTTCCTTCCGAGATCATCAGCCCCCACGAGGGAAGGGGGGGCTGGACCCCCATTCCGAGGAAGGAGAGGGCTGCCTCGAGAAGTACGGCGTGGGCAATCTCCAGGGTGGCGACGACAATGAGGTTGTTGAGGATGTTGGGCATCACCTCGGCAAACAGGATGCGGGGGGTCGAGCAACCGATAGCCTTTGCCGCATTGACATAGTCGATGGAGCGGATCTGCTGGGTCGAGGAGCGCATGACAACGGCGAAACGGTCCCAGATGAGCAGGCCCAGGACCAAGATGATGACGTTGAGAGAGCCTCCGATCAGGGCGACGACGGCCAGGGCGACCAGGACCACGGGCATGGAGAGACGGGTAGTGATTAGGAAACTCACGACCATGTCAACCCGGCCCCCGAAGTATCCCGCGACGATGCCCAGGGAGATCCCGATCAACCCTGAGATGATCATGGCGGAAACTCCGATGAGAAGAGAGACCCGGGCGCCGTACATCAGGCGGCTCAAATAGTCGCGTCCCAGGTTGTCTGTCCCCAGTGGGTGTGTCCAGGTGCCGTTTTTGTGCCAGATCGGAGCGAGCAGCCGGCTCCCCAGGTCCTGGTGGTAAGGGTCATGAGGGGCAAGAACAGGGGCAAGAAGCGCCACGAGGAGAATGAACAGGAGGACCACGGCGCCTATGATGAAGCCCTTGTGGGTCAGGGTCCGCCGGCGAAGGATCTGGCCCGGTGAGGGGAATTCGACTTCCGGGATGAGCCCTATGGCTTTCTCGGACATGACTCTTCACCCCACCCGGATGCGAGGATCAAGAAATGCGTTGAGAAGATCGGCCAGAAACGTGAGAACCACGTAAAACATGGAAACCAAGAGCACAATGGCCTGAACCATGGGCAGGTCCGCCCGGGCGATGGACTCGTAGCCCAGGAAGCCCACGCCGTTGATGGCAAATATCGTCTCGATCACCAGCGAGCCCCCCAGCATGAAACCGAACTGGACCGCCAGAAGAGAGACAACGGGGATGATGGCGTTTCGCAGGGCGTGCTTGAAAAGAACGCTGCCGGCCCGCAGGCCCTTGGCCCGGGCTGTTCGAATGTAGTCCGAAGCAAGGACCTCGAGCATCCCTGACCGGGTGAGGCGCATGATCGCGGGAGTTGCATAGTATCCAAGGGCGATGGAAGGGAGGATGAAATGCTTCCAGGTACTGCTGCCGGAAATGGGGAGCCATCGAAGAGTGACACCGAATACGATGATCAAGATCAGGCCGAAGAAGAACGAGGGCATGGCCTGCCCGATGACGGAGATGGTCAATGCCACGCGGTCGATCCACGTGTTGGGCCGAATAGCGGCAAGCACACCCATGGGGATAGCCAGACAAACAGCAAAGGCGAGGGCACATCCCCCCAGAGTCATAGTGACTGTGAGGCGGCCGCCGATGATTTTCTCCACGGGCTGATTGAAATAATGGGACTCCCCGAAATCCCCCTGCAGGGCCCTCTTGGCCCAGGCCGCATACTGCACGACGACCGGCCGGTCCAGGCCGTACTTCACCCGAACGAACTCGATTTCCCGTGGGGTGGCGTTGACTCCGGCCAGGGCGGCCGCCGGGTCACCGGAGAAGCGCAGAAGCATGAAGGTCACGAACGAGACCGTGAGGGCGACCAGAACAGCCAGAGAGAAACGCTTGAGGGTGTAAACGATCATAGGCGACCCCCAGCCAACTTTCTAAAGGCCGGGCCTCCCACGAGGCCCGGCTTCTTCATCCGACTACTTCCACTTGGACAGGAAAAACCGGGGTACTGCATCAGGCTGGCTTGTAAAAACCAGGTCCGGGGTGAAGGCATAGTTTGCCACATAGCTGAAGAGGGGGACCCAATGGGCCTGTTCGGCAATACGTCTCAGTGCCTTCTTGTAAACTTCTTTTCGATGAGAAGGATCCACGGAATTGTCCCCTTCCTGGAGCCAGTCGCGAACCTGCTCATCCCGGGCGAAATCGTTGTACTCCAGCTTGAAGTGCTGGCCGGTGATATTGGAAATGTCGTTGACGCCGTAGGAACCCCAGGTGTTCATCACAAAGGCCACCTTGTTGCCTTGGGTCATGTCTCGCAGGGCGGAATATTGAAGCCATTTGAGATTGGCCTTGATGCCCACCGCCTTGAGATAACCGACCATGGCCTCTCCGTACTGACGGTCCCGGTAGCCGTAAAAATCCACCTCAAAACCGTTTGGGTATCCTGCCTCCGCAAGAAGCTTCCGGGCCTTATCCGGATTGTACTCGTATTTCATCAAATCGTCGGTGCAGCCGAACTGAGAGGGGAAACAGGCCGCGTGAACCACCCGGGACTCACCGCCCACCAGGTTCCTGCTGATCGCCTCCCGATCGATGGCATGATTCACGGCCCTCCGTACCCTCAGGTCCTTGAAGGGGGTTTCGCCGGTGCGGCCTGTGACATCCATCTGGATAAAGGCGATGCGCATGTCCTCGCCCCTCAGTATTTTGACTCCCGGCGCTTTTTCCAGGTTCAACGCCTGGTCTGGGGTCAGCATGTAGATCCAGTCCAGACCTCCGGTCATCAACTCGGCGATTTGCGTGGTCATTTCAGGAATGGTCCGCTGGACCAGCTTGCCAATGGCCGGAAGCCCCTTTGGACTGTCCTTGAAGTAGTTCTCATTCTTGACGAAAACGATCTTCTTGCCCGGCTCGATCTCCGTGACCTTGTAGGGACCGGTGCCGACAGGCTTCTGCCCAAATTCCTTGGGCCCAACCTTGGCGTAGTACTCGTTCGGGTAGATGGGAACATTCCCCCCCAAGTATTCGAGGGCGGCCGGGAAGGGCTTCTTGAGGGTAAGCTTCACCTTGTAGGGGCCGAGTTTCTCCGCCTTCGACATCCAATCAACGTTTTGCTGGACGAGAACCTTGTTTTCGGGATTGGTCACATAGTTGATCGTGTAAACCACGTCGTCGGCGTCGAATTTCTCGCCGTTGTGAAATGTGATTCCCTCCCGGAGCTCGAATTCCATGGTCGTGGCATCGATCCACTTGTATGACTTGGCAAGAAGGGGCTTGTATTCATAAGTGACCGGGTCGCGAAAGATCAAATCGTCGAAGATGTGGCGGCTGACGATCATCCCTTCCCGGGCGGTGTTGTAGTACCGGTCCATGGTTTCAAGTTCCTTGGTCCAAGCAAAGTACAGGGTGTCGTCTTTCTTGCCGGCCTCGGCGGTGGACACAAGAAAGCCCAGACAGACGAAGACAAGAGCGGTTGAAACCAGGGTGGACAGAATCTTTTTAGACATGAGCGTACCCTCCTTAGCTGATATGACGTTGCGTTAATCGGCGCCGCCCAGGCATCCGGGCCGGCGCATATCCTTTGAACCCATCCAAAAAGGCCTCGAAGGCTTTCCCTCGTTTCTTTTCGCATGAGGTACGGGAAGGTCGCACCGAATGAAAATCCTGCAAGAAACCAAAATTTCAAAACATAAAATTATGAACTGATTGTTTCAACTGCTACCATTCCCGCCGGGAGCCTGTCAACAAAAAAACGGGGTGCCGGGTTTTGAGCGGTGAAAGCCTCCGTGCTTTTACGATATGCAACCGCGTCGGTGTCCTCATCCCCCGCGCTTGCTCGGGCTCACACCGAAGCGGTGTAGCGCCTGACGGCCTCAAAAAAGACGTTCACCCCGACTTCGAGGACCTTTTCGTCGATGTCGAAGCAGGGGGAGTGGAGGGGATGCACCTTGTCCTTCTCCCGGTCGATGCACCCCAGGCGCATGATCGCGCTGGGACGCTGAAGGGCGAAATAGGCGAAGTCCTCGGAGGCCATGACCGGGGGCAGGTAGGCTGTGTTGGCCGCACCCAGCACCTCCACCGAGCTCTCGTAGAGCAGCAGGGCCACTGTTTCATCGTTTACGCAGGGAGGACACCCCTGTTGAAGCCGAAACTGCGTCTGGACCAGAAAAGCGGGCTCCAGGCTTTCGGCGATCTGCTTCAGTCGCCGGATCACGTGCTCGCGAACCTCGGGGGAAAGGGCTCGCACGGTGCCTTCGAGATGGGCGAACTCGGGGATGACATTGGGTGCATCGCCCGACGTGAACTTCCCTACGGTCACTACGGCCGCCTCGGTGGGCTTGACGTTTCTCGCCGCGATGCTCTGCACGGCTGTGACAAAGGAAGCCCCGGCCACGACGGGATCGATTCCTTCCTCCGGCCGAGCCCCGTGTGCGCCCTTTCCACGGATGGCCAGTTCGAACACGTCTGAGGACGCGTAGCCCAGGCCCGGGAACACGCCCACCGTCCCCACGGCGAGGTCGGTCGACATGTGTCCGGCGATGATACAGTCGACCCCCGGGTTCTCCAGAACGCCCCTTTCGATCATGGCTCTCGCACCCGACCCCCTCTCTTCCGCGGGCTGGAAAAGGAACTTCACGTTCCCGCGAAGATCGGAGCCGAGCCCGGAGTCCTGGATTTTTCTGGCCACCCCCAGCATGATGGCGGTGTTGGCGTCGTGGCCGCAGGCGTGCATCACACCGGGGTGCCGCGAGGCGTAGGGCACCTCGTTTAGCTCCACGATGGGAAGGGCGTCGATGTCCGCCCGGAGCGCAATGGTGGGCCCTTCTCCGGTGCCGCGAATCAGTCCTACGGCCCCGGTCAGATCGGGAAAGGTTTGCACCTGGACGCGGGCGTCGGAAAGGAGTTCGACGATCTTTTGGGTAGTCTTGATTTCCTTGAAGGCGGTCTCCGGGTGTGCGTGGAGATACCGCCGGACATCCACAAGCCATTGAGAGAATACAGGGCGTGACTCAGGCATACGGGCTCCGACCCCCCCCTTTTTTTATATTGACACGCCATCACAAAGGGGGTAGATAACGAAAAATATATTTCAAAAAATCAAGGATTGCAACAATTATTTCACGCCATGGGGACCGATGAACTTCTGGAACGTATCCGAGCCCTTCAAAAGCTGACCCCCGGCGAGACCAAGATCGCCGACTTCCTCTCCCGCCGCTTTCCCGAGACCGTGTTCGAAAATGTGACCACCATCAGCCAGAAGAGCGGTGTGAGCAAAGCCACCGTGGTCCGCTTCATTTCCCGCCTGGGATACAGCAGTTTCTACGAGTTCAGGAAGCAGCAGCGGCGCGAGGTCGTTTCCCGGCTGGAATCCCCTGTCCAGCGCTACAGCCTCAAAAAGAGGCAACTCATGGAAGAAGGGGAAGACATTCTCGGCCAGAACTTCGCCTACATCATGAAGAACCTCAGGCACACCCACGCCCGGACCGACCCGAAGACGTTCCGGGAAGTCGCCCGCCTGATCGCCGATCCCAAGAGGGAGCTCTTCATCATGGGGCAGCGCACGTCCTATGCACTGGCCTACCTTTTTCATGTGCTCCTGGGATATCTGCGACCCCGGGTCACCCTCCTCGATCCCCAGACCTCCGTACTCCCGGATCGACTCGTCGACGTGACCCCGAAGGACACGCTTTTCGTCATTTCCCATCGCCGATATGCCACGCTGACGCGCAAGGTCACCGAGACCTTTGCAGGCGCCGGGGCCAGGATCATCCTGCTCACGGACAGCGAGTTCTCCCCCCTGAGTCCCCTGGCTGACCTTAAGCTCGTCGTCCCTTCCGAGGGCCTTTCCATTTTCCAGAGCTTCTGTGCCGCGTCGGCGTTGCTCGAATCCCTGGTCATCGCCGCCCTCCAGTTTTGCGACGAAAGGATTTTTGATCGGTCCGGGAAGGCGGAAAAACTCTACGAGCATTTCGACACCTTTTCCGCAGGGAAGCGAAAGACCGATTCCAGGACGGAGAAGCTCAGGGAAAAGATCGGAAGGCAAAGCAAGAAATCCCTGAAGAAAGATAAGACAGGCACATGAAGATTGAGAGGGTCGAACTCATCTTCGTTCGCATGCCCCTCGTTTCCCCTTTCGAGACCAGCAACACCCGCGTCTCCGAACTCGACAAGCTGCTCCTCAAAGTCTACGCCCAGGAAGGCGTCGTCTATGCCGAGTGCACGGCCGCAGCCAAACCTTTCTATTCCTATGAAACGGTTGGGACCGCCGCGTTGATCCTGAAAGAAGTTTTGCTCCCCGAGATTTTGGGCAGGAACCTGGAAGGTCCAGGGGCTTACATGAAAATGACTGGCCGCTTCCGGGGTCACCCCATGGCCAAAGCCACCGTGGAAAATGCCCTGTGGGTGCTCTCGGCCCTGGAGCAGGGGAAACCCCTTTCGGCTCTCCTCGGGGGAGAAAAGCAAAGCGTTGTCTCAGGGGTTTCCGTCGGCATTCAGGACACGGCGGAAGATCTGCTCCGGGCCATCGCCGCCTACCTCGAGGAGGGGTATGGGCGGGTCAAGATCAAGATCAAACCGGGGAAAGATCTCTCCGTCGTGGAAGCTGTGCGCAGAAGATATCCCTCTCTCTCGCTGATGGTCGATGCCAACGGCGCCTACCGCCTGTCCGACAGCGCCCTGTTCGAAGCCCTGGACGAGCGACATCTGATGATGATCGAACAACCCCTCGCACCCGGCGATGTCGTGGACCACGCCAAGCTCCAGGCCCGGGTCAAAACGCCGCTGTGCCTAGACGAGTCCATTCGGAGTCCCTATTTCGCGCGGGTTGCCGCGGAGCTCGGGGCCTGCAGGATCATCAACGTCAAGCAAGGACGCGTCGGGGGCCTGTCGGCAGCCAAGGCGATTCATGATGTCGCCCGGGCGAACAAAATGGGGGTTTGGTGCGGGGGAATGCTGGAGACGGGGATCGGCAGAGCGGTGAACGTGGCGCTCGCCTCCCTGCCCAATTTTATTTATCCCAACGATATTTCCGCCTCCAATCGCTACTGGAAGCGAGATCTCGTCGATCCGCCCTTTTCCCTCAATCCGGATGGGACGATCGACGTCCCGTCGGGCCCGGGCCTCGGCATTACCGTGGATGAAAAGGCCGTTGCCCGCGTCACGCTTGCGCGGGAAGTGATCCGTCTTTAATCATTTGAATTAGTTCGTCTTTTGAAACCTTTGTATAGGAGTTTTTCATCGAGGATTGGTTAGTTGGTTTTCGCTTAGCGTCAACTGTGCAGGCTGAGGACATGCTCATCATGGCCGCCCAGGCTTGTATTCGTTTCGTTTACAGTCATCGACAGTCTCATAATTGTTTTTCCGTCGTCATTCCGGCATGCTTTTAGCCCGAATCCAGGGAACCGAAGCGATCTCTTTCTGCCGGATCAAGTCCGGCATGACGGTACTATTTCCAGGCGATTAATAATGGGATTTTAAAATAAATCGCCAAGGTCCATAGCACATGTCCCGCCGACTACTTAATCCCCTACATACGGCTACATCCCTAAACCTCCCGCCAAGGACTTTATCAACAATCCCAATATTCAAGATTTATAATAGATGAGCTGCTTGGCATAGGGCGCAACCAGCTCTAGGATTTCTTTCTGCTCTTTCTCCATGAGGGGGACAAAAGAAGAGGCAAAGCCGACATTTTGTTCCAGTTGTTTGATGTCATCACAGCCGATTACAGCGGTGGACACAGGGTGAGATAACGCAAATCGGAAAAACGGTTCCATGCCCTGAAATCCGGGGATCTTTGCCGCAAATCCCCGAAAGTATACCTTCATTGCAATGATGCCCATTCCTTTCTGAGACGCCAGCGGAATCACGGTGTCGATATAGCTCTTGTAGAAGGGCTCGCCGGGGTTTACAGGGATGAGTACCGTATCGAAGTCAAACGATTCGATGCAGCGCAGGGTGATAATGGGGTCATGGTGTCCTGTGACACCTGCAAACCTAACCAGCCCCTTTTCTTTTGCCTCCCTGAAAGCCTCCAATGCTCCGCCGGGCCCAAAAATTTTTTTCATATCCGCGTCTGTTCTCACGTCGTGAACCTGCCAGAGATCGAGGTAATCTGTTTTCATATTTGTCAGGGTCTCACGGAGGTGATTCATTGCGCCTTTTTTATCTCTTGCATGAGATTTGCTGGTCAAAAAGATGCCGTTTCTCCTCTCCCTCAACGCCAGGCCGTAGTATGATTCGCTTCCCGAATATGCGCGGGCAGATTCGAAATAATTGATTCCGAGGTCAATGGCGCGATTGATCAACCTGTAGGCTTCCTGTTCATATCCAAAGGTTCGGAGGATGCCCTCGCCGCCGAGGCCGATAACAGTCACTTCAACGCCGGTTTTACCGAGTGTTCTCTTGGGGATTTGCATGGCTGTCTCATCTTGAAAAATTAATAATCCACATCTCGATCGATGACGGTTCCCTGGGTCGATCAGCGTGCACAGCGGTCGGCTGTGCGCAGCTGTTGGGCCGAGTCTCTGGAAAGTTAGCTCTGTTGCAAAACAGCAATGCACTCAATTTCCATTCTCGCACCAAAGACCAGCCCATTTGCCCCGAGGGCACTCCTCGCGGGTAAGTGCTTGGGGAAATACGTCACGTAAATCTTGTTCATCTCCGCCCACTCACTCATATCCGCCAGCATCACGGTGGCCTTAATCACATAATCGAGCGAAGAACCATATCGTTCCAACGCGGCTTTTATGTTCTCCATCGTTTGCCGCGTCTCAGGCGTTATGCCACCTTGAACCAACCTCATGGAACTGTCCACTCCAATCATTCCGGACAGGTAAAGCATGTTACCGACGCTTACTGCTTCAGAGAACGGCAGGCCTTTCATAGGTTCGGAAGTGAGGTATTTAACGTCCAGTTTTATCTGACGAGTCATTTCAGACCTCCCATGATCATTTGGATTGTCTATCCATAGGCTTTTCCGCCCCGAGATAAGATCTCACCAAATTTCTTCGCGTGAAATGCCCTGATGTTAAAAACTCTATCAACATTGGCCCACCCAACAGGAAACGAGCGATTGCGCTTTCACTCTTGCCTTGACGATGCAGCTCCAACACTTTGTTGCCCATTTTCTCTAAATAATTGATTTTGTTCGTAATCACCTTTCTTGGATTATCCCGTACTCGAGCACAACCTGGAAATATATTTTTCAACGGCAACTCTGCTATTCGCTTCAGTGAAGCAATGATTTGCCATATATCGTAGTCTTTCCGCAATGCACGATCTTTCCCGCCGACATATAAATCGCCTGTGAACAGCCACTCTCGCTTTTGTTCGTACAAGCAAATATGGTCTGGACTGTGACCAGGTGTGGAAATCACTTGAAAAGCATACCCTTCTGTCTCAATCACTTCACCATCTTCGACTGATTTTCCCATCGATGGTTTTGGCCATCCCCACATTACCCGCCGATAAAGCTGCAGTGGCTGTTTTTTTCTTGGATTGTCCAACACTGGAAGCGCTAAGGGATGAGCGAATATTCTCAACCCTTTCCGTCTTTTCTGAAAGACGCTATTGGCGCCAATATGATCTTCATGCGAGTGGGTGTTGACGATGTTTACGATCTGTTTGTTACCCAATATCCTGATTAGCTCATCTGCAGAATACGCACAACCCGTATCAACCAATAATCCATCGATCAGGTAGGCGGTTGACCAGTAATGTCCACGTCCTGCGATTGTCCGAGCTGAATCGATCCTGATCACATCACCATAATGGCTGAGTTTGATCATGGTTTACTATTGACCTTTTGCAACCTAACGATATTTAGAGAGTTTCTCTGTCACATCAAAGCTTTTTGAAATAGAAATAATCCTGAGGGGTGGGAAGTGTGGACACGCCGAATAGGGCTGCCGAAAGGGATAGCATTATATTATAGCGATAGTTTATTCGCATCGTCTGCCTTTTGTTTAAAAGACATTATTTGATTTTTCCCTGTTTGAATTTACAAAAACCACAAGAAGGTCCAGAGTCGGGCGGGTCTTTCAAACCCAATATTCTGATGGCCTCATTGAAGCTCTTCTCGCCCCTTTCCGGATCAGTCTGCATTTTGATTAATTCTTTGTTGAATATCACCTCGCCGCTCCCAGTGAGCGTTTCCGGATAATAAAACAGCAGATAGGCGTAATCCTCTGTCTCGTAACCGTTTTTCCTGAGCAGAAAATTGTATAGATCCATCTGTGTACGGTAATGTTCATGGGTGTCTTCTTTAACCGGGTAGCCCCGGGTTTTGTAATCCAAAACCACGAGTTTTTTCCCTTTGACGAGGAGGTTGTCTATCGCCCCACGCAAGAGAACACCTGAATTCTCGTCCAAATATTGGATTCCTTTGAAATTGTTCCTCCATTGTGCCAGCTTTTCGGTGTCATCGAACAGCCGGTAGTCATCAGCCTCCTGAAGCGCATCAAGATCCGGTGGGAGTTTGCTTTCCCCCATAAATCGATCGAAGTGGGATTTGAGGACTCGGTCCATCCCACTGGGCAAGGATGGAAAAGGCGTGTCCGGCCGCTTGATCTTTTTTACAATCTGGAGCCAGAAACACAGTGGGCATTCAAGCATGAGGTTTATCGAGGATGGGGAAAGCTTGTAATCCACGCTCTTAATTCCCGCAGCATTTCTTATACTTTTTGCCGCTCCCGCAGAGGCAAGGATCGTTGCGACCGGGGACCGTCTCAGCTTCCCTCGGTTGGGGCCAGTTCAACAACAGATCTAAATCCGTCACGTCCTCGGGCTTCTCTTGATCCACCTCAATGGTGTATTTCCAACCGGCCTTTTCGAAAATCGAGGCGACTTCCTTCATCCGTTTTTTGGTTTTCACGGTGACAAGCGCCGGGTTTTTCTCCGTGCCCAGCTTCGCCCCCCTTTTTCCATCAAAAACCTTTTCCATGGCTTTAACCTCTAATAGGGCTTCAAAAAGAGTTAACGTTCAATCTTGGCGATGAGAGAAGGATCGTTTGTAACAGGGGAGTTGACCTCCTTGGATACGGTATGGTTCTCGAAATCCAAGTAACAATCTTCCAGAATGCGATGAAGTTCAGCAGGATCCTTCGTTGACGGATCAAGCCATCTGTCATAAGCGGGCGGCTTGAGCACAATGGGCATCCGGTGATGGATCGGTTTAACCGACTCGGAAGCCTCGGTTGTCAGGATGGTGCACGACCTGTAATCCCCGAACGACGCGTCTTCCTTTGCTTTCCATAGCTCCCACAGGCCGGCGAAGCCAAAGGGGCCATCCTTTCCTTTGGGCTTGAGAAACACCGGTTGTTTATTACCCTTGGTGCCCTTCCACTCGAAGAAGCCGTCGTTCACGATCAGGCAGCGGCGGTTCTGAAAAGCGTTTTTAAAGGCAGGTTTTTGGGAAACGGTTTCAGACCGGGCATTGATCATTCGGTTTCCTATGGAGGGATCCTTGGCCCAAAAGGGAACCAGGCCCCAATGCATCAATGAAAGGGTCCGCTGAAGCCCTTCTTGGGTGATGACGGCCAATTCCTGCTGGGGTGCTGTGTTGTAGGAAGCTTGAATCGTACCCGCTTGGACCGTTTCAACCTTGAAATGAGCCTGAATCTGCTCAGCCGTGGAATATCCGACGAATCTGCCGCACATGGTCTTAACAAGAGGAATGAAAAAGGCCGCCAACCGCTTCGTCTTTTATAACATACCGATTATAAATTGTAAAAGCCAAAATCTTTCCATACAAGTTGCCCTATCGGGAGTGAACGTTTAAGTTGCATTTTTTCAGTTGTTACCTATTCAGAATTAAGTCCTGCCTTCGAGGACAGCATCGCCGATCCGGTTTGTCCCATCGAGACGTGCCTTTAAATGTCAGCCGCCGTTGCCCGTTGGCATCCGCCCAACCGTCCCAAATAACGGTCTTCTGCCGATAGCATTCTAATTGACAGCGCATCCACCCTCAGATAATTGGAGACGCATAAAAAAATGACAACCGAGGAATTCCATATCTTAGGGCACGGACACCGCCAAATCACAATTCATGTCCGCTCTAAATCCACGAGAAAAAAACAAGCTCTGCTATCAAGTATAATTCGATGGAAGCAGGATCTTCAGAAATATCAAATCGTTAATTCGTCCAGCGAGGTTCAATATGGATCATAGCGGACCAGGTTGTGCCCGTTGCCCGATTAAAATTTCCGACCGAGTGTGCAGGGAAAAAAACGGCAAGCACCCGGATTTCTGTCCAACGGCCAATCTTTCGGATCTAACCGGCAAAAGCCTCGATGAATATAAAAACGATCCCCTTGTTAATGAATTTGCCAGGCAGGCTTCAATCCAGGAGGGAAGCGGCTACGGCAATCGCGATCAGGGGTACGAGCATGTCAGGCCGATCAAGACCAGGATCGAAGAGATAATCGAGTTCGCCGGAAGAATGAACTACAAGCGGTTGGGTATGGCCTTCTGCGTGGGCTTGAGGCGGGAGGCCAAAGCGGTCGAGAATCTGATTGTCTCCCGCGGATTTGAGATGGTTTCGGTGGTCTGCAAGGTGGGTCGGAGTCCCAAGGAAATCATCGGCATTAGGCGGGATGAACAGATCGATGGGTCCAGAGATGAGGCCATGTGCAATCCGATTCTGCAGGCTATGGTGTTGAACCGCGAGAAGACCGAATTCAACATCCTACTCGGCCTCTGTGTCGGACATGATTCGATGTTTTTTAAATACTCAGGGGCGCTGTGTACGGTTCTAGGCAGTAAAGGACCGGGTCCTCGGACACAATCCGCTGGCCGCGATCAACAATCTGGACAGCTACTACCGGTCTTTGAAGTGACCCTGGCGCCTGATATTGAGCCTAAGGTGCGGACAACTCTGAACAACGAGAACCTTTTCCTCATTTTTATAGGCCGCTGTCAGCTTGGCTTCTCTTGTGAGGATCTCGTCTTGTCGTACAAATGTTCCGCTTTGGTCACCATGACGGTCAAGAATACAGCAAATTCCTGATAGAATCACCATCTCTCAAGACGGATAGGTTTCTGGGAGACCTTCAATAGTTGCCGTTAAAAAACATTTGACAAGCATGTTTGCTGATAGTAAACACGCCCCATGGATTACGATGCCTACGGCGACCAATTGTTAAGGGATATCGCCGTTCGGATTCGCGACAGAAGAACCAGACTGCAATGGAGCCTCGACAGGCTTTCCCAGGTCACCGGGCTTTCCAAAGGGTATCTTTCCCAGATCGAAAACGGCGAAAAAAACCCGCCGGTGAGCACCCTCACCAAAATCGCCTTCGGCCTGAAAATCAGCCCGATCACGCTGATTACCGGAGAACCGGAGATTCCGGTACAAAATAAATTCTGTCTTGTCCGCAAAGGCGAAACCCAGTCCATCAAACACACCTCAGCTGCTCCTGCGTCAATGTACGAGTCACTCGGATTCGGCAAACCGGATCGACTCATGGATGCCTATATCGTCTCGGTTAGCCATGAGTTTCCGGAAAGACCCATGATGCACGAAGGGCAGGAACTGGCCTATGTCCTCGAAGGAGAGCAGGAGTTCTACTACGACGGGAAAATCCATCGCATCCAGGCGGGAGATTGCCTGTATTTTGACTCCGATCGCCCCCACATGTCCCGAAGCCTTGGGCCGGAACCTTCCAGGGTGCTGGTCGTTTTTTGCAACCCCGTGCGGCACGCTGAAGGCAATTGACGCCAGAGTTTGCTTTTAGAAAAAAAAGGAAACCATATGAAAAAAACGAGCCTTTTCAAAAGGTACATTCTCGATGACGAGATTCTCGTCATGCCGGGTGTCCACGACGCCCTGACGGCCCGCATTGCCAAGCAGGCAGGCATGAAGGCAATTACCATCGGCGGATATACGGCAAGCGCGGCCCTATTGGGGCAGCCGGATATCTCCCTTCTCGGCCTTGCCGAAATGGCGGAGTGGGTGAAAAGGATTGCCGATGCCGTGGATATCCCCATCCTGGCAGACGGAGACACGGGCCACGGCGGCATATTGAATGTCATCAGGACGGTCAAGGAGATGGAAAAGGCCGGAGCAGCCGGGGTTTTCATAGAGGACCAGGTTTTTCCAAAGCGCTGCGGCCATATGGAAGGGAAGGCGGTCATCGATGCCAAGGAGATGGCGGTCAAGGTCAAGGCGGCGGTGGATGCAAGAGTGGATCCGGATTTTATCATCATGGCGCGTACCGATGCGCTTGCCGTAAACGGTCTGGAAGAGGCACTCATGCGCGCCAACCTCTATCGTGAAGCCGGGGCGGATCTTTTTTTTGTGGAGGCACCCGAGACGGTGGAGCAAATGCGCGCCATCACAAAGGGAATTGATGGCCCATGCCTGGCCAACAACATAGAAGGGGGCAAATCTCCTGTATTGCCTGCCCATGAACTCCAGGCAATCGGTTACAAGGTGGTTGCCTTTCCGGTTGCGGTTACCTATGCCGTCGCCAAGGCCGCGAAAGGCGTAATGGATGCCCTTTCCGCCGAAGGCACCACGACATCGATGCGGCACAATATGGTGGATTTCGAAGGATTTGCACAGATCGTCGACTTGAAAGGAATGCGGGAAACCGAAAAACGATACTCCCTGCCGGGTCGATAACAGTGTGGCCCATGCATTAATCAACCCTTATTCATCCAAGGAGGTCTGACATGCTGAAAAAAGGATTGTTTTTTTCACTCCTGATGCTGGCCGGTTTCATTGTGGCCGCCAATGCGGCCGAACCCAAGAAAATGCGCTTGACCCATCAATTTCCGGAAAGCCATTTCGTCGCACAGGTGGTCAAACAGTTTGGATCCGATGTGGAGAAAAACACCGGCGGAAACGTGGTGGTTGAAATTTTCCCTGCCGCTCAGGCGTATAAGCCCAAAGAGGTGATCAAGGCTGTGGTGACCGGTGCTATCGAAGCAGGCATGACCACAAACATGGAATGGAGCGGGCTTATCGCCTCGATGGATATTTTCGTGGTCCCCTACCTGATCACGGAATATACGGTTGTGGAAAAGGCGCTGGAGGGTTCCCTGGGCGCCAAGCTTTTTGACTCAATGAAAGCCAAAGGCGTTCAGCCCTTGATGTGGATGTTCCAGACGCGGACGATGATTTATACTTCCAACGATAAACCTCTCTTGATGCCCGATGATTTTAAGGGGAAAAAAATGAGGGGAACCTCCAAAATCATGAACAAGGGCGTGGAAGCCTTCGGGGCCAGCGCCGTTTCTGTGGCAGGCCCGGAGGTCTATATGGCGCTTCAGCGGGGAACCCTCGATATCGGCTTGACCGATGTGAGCGCGGCCCTTGCCCGGCACTATTATGAAGTGCATAAGTTTGGAACGGTCACCAACAATTTTGCAGTGACTTTTGTGGCATTTGCCAATCCAAAGTTCTGGGGATCGTTAACCGAAAAAGAACGGGAAGGGGTCATGGCTGCTGCCAGAGTTGCCCAAAAAGCATGCCTTGACAGAAGCGAGGACGAAGCCAAGAAATCCATTGAAGCCCTCAAGGCCAAAGGGATGACCCTGCATATTCAGACCCCTGAGGAATACAAAGCATGGGAAAAGGCCAGCGAGCCGGTTACGACTTATTTCATTGAAACGGTAGGCCCGGAGGGAAAAGAACTGGTCGAAATGGTCAAAGCGCTTCGGAAATAATCCTAAAAAGAGCCGGGGCGGAACTTTCCAGCCCCGGCTTTACCCATTGAAGGTTTTCATGTTCTCTTTTTTCAGGATGGTCAACCTTATCAACTATTGGGCCAGTGTAGCGGCCGGATTCATTACCGGTTTGATCAGTCTCATCGTCTGCTACGGTGTGGTTGCCCGTTACCTCCTGAACAAGCCCATTGGCTGGGGAGAGGAAATCGGTACCTACCTCATGATATGGGCTGCTTTCCTTGGTGCGGGATATACGATGCAGGTGAACGGCCATATCGGAGTCGATGTGATTGTTCGAAAACTTTCCAACCGTGCTCAATATCTCCTGTCTCTTGGGAAATATGCCGTCGGGTTTGCATTTACAGCCATTCTGGGAATTAAAGGAATACAGGATTGTCTTCTGTCCATCCAAATGGGCGAAAAAACCGTTGGGGATCTTTCCATCCCCGTCTTTATCCCGCAACTTGCTTTGCCCGTGGGCGCACTCTTCCTCAGTCTCCAGATCGCTGAAAAGCTATTGAGAAGCCTGTTAAGCAGAAAGAGCCATAATGGGAATTCCCTGTGACTGAAATCCTGATTATCTTCGGGGCACTCCTGCTCATCCTTTTTACCGGGCTTCCCGTTTTCCTGAGCTTGGGAATAATGGGGGCGGGATACCTTCTCATTACCGGCGAGAACCTGTCTTCAATGGCCATGGTGGTTTTCGGATCCCTGGATCATTTTGTGCTGGTTGCGCTGCCCCTTTTTATCCTGATGGCCCAGATCATGACCCGAGGTGGCGTGGGCCAGGATCTGTTTGCTTTTGTCCATGCGTGGCTTCGTCATTTTCCAGGAGGGCTTTCCATTACGACCGTGGTCACCTGCGCGCTTTTTGCTTCCGTGTGCGGTTCCTCCACGGCAACCGCCGCCACAATCGGCATCGCCTCGATTCCACCCATGCTCAAATATGGTTATGACCGCCGGTTCGTTCTGGGCCTTGTGGCGGCAGGAGGAACTCTGGGGATCCTGATCCCTCCATCCGGACCCTTGATTATTTTTGGCGCCATAACGGACACATCGGTGGGAAAGCTTTTCATGGCTGGAGTTATTCCAGGTGTGATGATTACGATGATCTACGCATCTTACTGCTTCATTGTTTCCCTGAAAAAGAAGACTCATTTGGGGGAAGCGCCGGCCTCATGGAAAGAACGCTGGACCGCACTGAAACGCGCCGGGTTGTCTCTGTTGATGCCGCCTGTCATTATCGGGGGTATCTACACGGGGGTGTTCACCCCCACAGAAGCAGCGGGCATCGGCGTCGGTTTGAGTTTTTTAATCTCATTTGTCATACAGAAACGGTTGGGGCTCAGAGACCTGTTGCCCATTTTTCAGGAAACCGTAAAAACAAGCTCCATGATCTTCATGATCATGGCCACCGCCATATTTTTTGGTCAGGTTCTGACGGTCAATCAGGTCCCGCAGCAGGTTGCAAGCTGGGTCGTGGAGGCCGGGATGTCGAAATGGGCCTTTTTGATATTCGTTAACATCCTGCTGATCTTTCTCGGCGACTTCTTGGAAGTGGTCTCCATCATGCTCATCACCATCCCCATATTTTTCCCGGTGATTCTTGAACTTGGAATCAATCCCGTATGGTTCGCCATCATCTTTATCGTGAACATGGAACTCGCCCTTATAACCCCACCGGTCGGGCTCAATCTTTATGTGGTTTTGGGAATTACCAAAACCACTTTAGGGGAAGTCCTGAGAGGTGCGTTTCCCTTCATGATTCTCTTGGCCCTCTCCATCGCCCTTATCATGCTGTTCCCCGGGCTTTCCCTGTGGTTGCCTTCTCTCGTGAAATGAAGGCATAATTCACCCAAACATAAAACCAGATTTAAGGTGTTTTAAGACGACATCTACATCCGTAAGAATATGTTATGAATTCCAAGATGGTATCGAAAAAAATCTGGCCAATCAATCTTCTAAGTGAACCGGTGCAAGTGTGTTTGTAAGGCAGCGATGAAAGCTTTTACGGGTACAAAACAAAGGAGGCGGCATATGATACAGGAAATCACCGTGAAAAAACTCAATCCGACCCTTTTTATCGAAGAGAAAGTCGAAGAAATCACAAATACGGTGGGCGGCGAAATGGCAATCAACGCCCTTTCCGGAGGTGTCGACTCCTCCACAGTCACCATGCTCGGACACCGGGCGCTGGGGAATCGTCTTAAAACCATCTTCGTGGAAAACGGAATCATGCGCGAGAAAGAGTCTGAGCAGGTGTTGGATCGTTTCCGGAAACTTGGCGTCCCCGTTGAAGTCGTCGATGCCAAAGAAGAATTTTTTGATGCGCTGAAAGGAATCCGCGATCCGGAGCAAAAACGCGAAGCCATTACCCAGACCTTTTATAAAAAAGTGTTCGGGAAAATCGTCAGAGAAAGTGATGCGAAATTCCTGCTGCAAGGGACGATTCTTACAGACATCGATGAAACTGTTGCCGGCATCAAGCGTCAACACAATGTTTTCGAACAGCTGGGCATAGATCCGCAGAAGGCCTTCGGCTACAGGATACTTGAGCCGCTCATCCAGCTTCGTAAGGATGGCGTTAGGGAAGTCGGTAAAGCGCTGGGACTGCCGAAAGAGGTTTTTAATCGCATCCCTTTCCCGGGGCCGGCGCTCGCCGCGCGCGTCATCGGCGAAATCACTCCGGAACGTATCCAGACGGTGCGGCAGGCAACCACCATTGTCGAAAGTCTGCTTAAAGGTTCGGACGCCTTCCAATACATGGCTATCCTTCACGAAGACCGCGTTACCGGAATGCGCGAAGGCAAGCGCGAATACGGACAGCAAATCGAGGTGCGTTGCTGGGACAGTATCGATGCGCGAACCGCGACGCCGACCCGGCTTTCCTTTGAGCTTTTGCGGAGGCTTGCGGATGAAATCACAACAGAGGTGCCGGGGATTGTCAGCGTCACTTTCAACATTACTTCCAAGCCGCCCTCAACGATGGAAGCCGTTTAACGCAATTCTTTGCTATCGATGGCCTTCGGGAACCTTTACAGGAGGACATCCTGGTGTGTCGGGGAAAGCAGCTTCAGAACCCGGGAAATGGTTTAAATGTCACTCAAAAGGGGTTTGATCTCGCCGACGGAAGGGGTGACATCTATGATGTGGCCGCAATTGCGGTAAAAGACGATGTTGACCCTTTCATGGCGGCCAAGACGTTTATCTTTTCCTGCTTGGATAGGATAAGAAGAAAATCGCCATTAGAGCACCCGGGGATTTCGGCTTATCGAAAGGGACCATGGTTTCCTCCCAACCCAAATAGCTTGTAAATCAAGGTCCTGTTATTTGGGTTGCCTTCTCGACCGTTAAAAGTTTACGCAAGCAATAGACTCTTCAAATCGCAGGTCTTCCTATTGTTTAGATATCATTCATTTGTCTGATGTTATCATCCACCATAATAATCTGCAGAATTCCTGATCGACCCATGCCCAGATCGGCAGGAAAACAGCCGTGTATTGATAAAATCCTGGCTGGAAGCGCAGGCGCCTTTGGATGATTACAAAACCATTTGACTCAATAAACCGATGTTCCCATGTTCTGACCTCTGCTTTCTGCCCTCAGAACTTTTTTCTTGACCCCGATCATTATTAATGACTATAATACGGTCAATTTTCAATGAAAAATGACGGTGAGTAGTACAAAATGATCAGACGGATACTTAAAGACCCGAACCACAGCTTTTTTCTTATAGGTCCTCGGGGAACCGGCAAAAGCACCTGGCTTCGGGCGACTTTCCCCGAGGCCTATTGGGTGGACTTGCTGTCCGAAGACACCTATCAACGGCTTCTCGCCCAACCGGGTCTTTTTGCCGATGAATTGCGCGCCCTTCCCTCAGGCCAAAAGGTGATCGTTGATGAAGTACAGCGCCTGCCCAACTTGTTGAACGAGGTCCATCGGCTGATAGAAGAAAAGCGGCTCCGGTTTATATTGTGCGGATCCAGTGCGCGAAAATTAAAACGGGCCGGGGTCAATCTTTTGGCCGGTCGGGTCTTGATGCGCTATATGCATCCTTTTACCCACGCTGAATTGGGGAACCGTTTCGATCTCGAACAGGCCCTCCAATTCGGTTTGTTGCCGATTGTCTGGGATTCTCCACATAAGGCCGAAACGCTGGCCGCTTATGCCCAGCTTTATTTAAAGGAAGAGATTCAAGCCGAAGCCCTGATACGAAATCTGCCTGGCTTCGCCCGTTTCCTGCCTGTTGCTGCCCTTTTCCACGGCCAAAATATCAATACTACCAACATTGCCAGGGAAGCGGGGGTGGCAAGAACCACTGTGGCGGGGTTTTTACAGATCCTTGAAGATACACTGCTTTGTTTCCAGATACCCGCCTTTGAAGCCAAACTTCGCGTCAGGGAACGAAAGCAGCCAAAATGGTATTGGTGCGATCCGGGACTGGTCCGGGCCATGAAACGGGCCTCAGGCGGTGTTGTCGTAGAGGAAAAGGGGGCTTTGTTTGAAGGATTGGTGGCCCAGTTGATCCGAGCCTCAATCGATTACCATGGCCTTGGCGCTGAATGTTATTATTGGGCCCCTGCCTCAAGAGCCGAGACAGAAGTGGATTTTCTGTTGGTTAAGGGGAGAACGATCATTGCGGTTGAGGCCAAGTCAGGGAGGACTTTTTCGGAAAGCTGGTGCAAAGGGCTTCGGGCCGTGGCTCCTCTTAAAGGCCTGCAACGCCGCATCATTGTTTATCCCTCCGGCCCAAGTCTGAATACCGAAGACGGTATCGAAATCATCCCCTTCCTCCATTTTTCAGAACAATTAACCCAGGATATTTTTAATAACAAAAAATAGTGGCTGATCAAGCGATGGTTCTCTGAAACGGCTTGCCCAACAACAGAACGTTATCGACATATAGCGCAACGTGTTGCCGGTTTTTCAGCGCCTGTTAAAAACTCTTTTATCGCAGGTTTAGCTTTTCCTGTGATACTATTATCGTATCGTTAGCCATACTTTGGATTCATGGTTTTTAGCTATCATCTATGATAATCAAACAAGTTGCTCCTCAAATAAATATTATTTGCAAAAAAGACCTTTTTATGGTCTTATTTGCGAATATTATTTCAAGATGGTGGTATGCCACGAAAAGCAAAAACGGCAAGTTCAAGCGACTTTCCTTCTTGGGTTGATTCCCGACAGGAACAGGGGCTCTATTTTTTTACCCGCGAAGAGGTCGTCAAGGCCCTGCAATTCACCGAAGAGGCCTTTAAAAAAGCCGCCGCAAGGCTGATGAAAAAGAACCGCATTTTGCGCATCCGAAGCGGCTTTTTCGTCATTGTCCCTCTGGAATACCGCACCACCGGGATTTTACCGGCTGATTGGTTTATCGCCGATCTGATGGTCTACCTTGAGCAACCCTATTACGTGGGGCTTCTCAGCGCCGCCTCCCTTCACGGCGCCGCCCATCAACAGCCGCAGCAGTTTCAGGTGGTCACCACCGTCCCCCAACGTGAGGTCCGCAAGAAAGGCCTGGCGATCCGCTTTTTCTTCAAGACCAAATTCAAGGCCACCGCGGTCACCCGGATCAAGGTGCAGACAGGGCATATATTTGTGTCTTCGCCAGAGGCCACGGCTCTGGATCTCATTCGATACGCACGTTCCATCGGTGGTTTGGATCGCGTCATGACCGTGCTTCAAGAACTTGGCGAATCCATGGATGCAGCGAAGCTCATCGATGCCGTAGGGGCGGAGGGAAACCTGGTCTGCGCTCAAAGACTGGGGTGGCTGATGGAAAAATCCGGGCATTCCGTACCGGTGAGAGGCCTGGCCAGATTCATTGGCGACAGGAATCCAATTTTTACGAGATTGGACCCTTCATTGCCGGCTGCCGATTCTGAAAAGAATGCGCGCTGGAGGCTCTTGATCAATACAGATGTGAGGGGCGATCTATGATCCCCAAAGCGGATATCGTTGCCTGGCGTCAGTATGCCCCATGGATTACAGACGCTCATGTTGAACAGGACCTGATCATCAGCAGAGCGATTGTCGCCATCTTTAAAAGCACCTTTCTGGCAGAGCGGTTGGCGTTTCGGGGTGGTACGGCATTGCACAAGCTCTATTTCGATATCTCCCGGCGTTATTCAGAGGATATCGACCTGGTTCAGATTGCTCCGGCACCCATCGGACAGGTCATGAATGCCTTGCAAGAACAACTGAATGGTTTTCTCGGGGCGCCGCGTCGCAAGCAGACGGAACAATCAGTCATATTGACCTATCGAATGGAATCGGAGGGGCCGCCCGTCGTGCCAATGCGGTTGAAGGTGGAAATCAATACAAGAGAGCATTTCGCAGTCGAGGGCTATCAGAAGCAGCCTTTTGCCGTGCAGTCCCGGTGGTTCAAGGGAAAATGTCAGGTAACGACCTATTCCTTGGAGGAACTGCTCGCGACCAAGCTCAGGGCCTTGTATCAAAGGAGAAAAGGGCGCGATCTTTTCGATTTGTGGCTGGGAATTTCTGAAAAGAAGGCCAATGCCGGCAGAATCATCCATGTCTTCAAACAGTATATGGAGATCGAAGGCCAACCCGTTGAGACCATGCATTATGAAAAGAATTTACAGGAGAAGCTGAAGCATCGGGGCTTCCTCACCGATCTGGACCCTCTGCTACCTGCCGATGCAATCTATGAAGCCCGGGAAGCTTATGCGCTTATAAAGAAAGAAATAGTTGATAAACTGCACCAACGTTAGGGCATTTTTAAAAAAGATCCTGGCGGTCATTGAGAAAAGAGGCAAGGCCGTCTGAAGGTTGCATTAGGACTTTTCTTATCGCAGGTTTTTATCTTTTTGTGATATCATTCAGTTAGCTGAGGCTGTCATCCACCATAAAAACCTGTAATATTCCCGAATTGGATATGCCTGCGGCCTGGCAATCAATATATCAAGGGCTGTCCCTCCTTTCTTGGATTCGCGATAGCTGGAATTCCGTGGAACAGCCGGACGGATTGCGTGGAATACTCAACCGAAAATTCCTTTCGGTCATTCCCGGCTGATGTCCGCAAGATCCTCTGGGCCCAACCGATAGCGAATCACATTGCCCTCGTGCAGGCCGCGAAACTCGTTTCCTATGTAATTGACTACCTCCTCGCGATCCGCTTCGGGGATATCAGCCTCGACGGCCATGGCCATGATGAGCCCGGGCCGGAACGCCTTCCATTCGAGCACGATGCGGCGAACTGCCTTGCGAACGAAATCGCGATAGATCAGCGCGGCCTTCTCCGGAGTTTCGATCTCGGCGCGCAATGTCCTGTAGTTCTCAGCCGAAGTCAGGTAGGCATCGATATACGCCCCCCTCAGTAGGGAAACGTTGTTCAGCTCATAGATTCCGATGAGACCGTCAATATAGGCGCTGTCGTCCATGGTGAGGTACGACATAGGCGCAAGATCGGCCTTCAATAAGGGAACGTTGGAGGCGATGCGCGAGGTTCTTTTGTTGATATCGTCGAAAGCCTGCAGATAAGGGATATGAACAAGAAGAAAGAACGACTGTTCAAAGGGATCATGAATGGCCGCTGCTTTTTCGTTCAGTATGTCGAATTCTTCCTCGATCTCGAATTGGTCGCCAAGGGGCCTGAAGCTTGAATGGGTAATACCAACGGGCATGCGCCGCAGCCGGCCGGCCATGGCCGGATCTGCCAGAAGGCCGTCGGCGAGCAAAGCGTGGATGTTGAAAAGATCCGGCCGGCTGATTGTGATGGCAGCGAGATTTTCCACCACATACTGAATCGCTTCTTTGTGATTAAGGATCATCACCGCTTCCTTGCGATCCTTTCCGGAGGCCTCCTGCCCGAATCGGATCAAACGCTCGGTTTCGAGAAGGTTGTACGTGTTCCCTTCCATGCGCGATGACGCCCAGGAGAGATCAATCAGGAGCCGTTCAAGAATGCGGCGTGCATAGGTACCCGCCGGCAGCGGCAAGGCGGTAGGCGTACCGGCTTCACGCAGGCGTTGCCGATCAACCTTGGCGAGGTAGAATGTCTTGTTCGGAATATAGCGGTCCAGGAATTCCTTTTTGTAGCGCGTCGGCCTGCGGCGGTTGTAAGGCGTCTGCAAATGGGCGCGGACCACGGCAGCGCCCGCGAGGCTGTAGCTTGTGGCCGGGCCTTTCCCTGAAACTTCCAGTTTGCCTTCATCCACGAGTCGCCTCAGAGCGCGCCACACGGTTGTTTCGCTTGCATCGGGGGCGGCCTGGCGGTGGATATCCTTCCGGCGAGCACCGGGATGGGCCGCAATGAAGTCAAGGATAGCCTGGTTAGAGAGTGTCATGAAACGATTGTTCAAACTTGTGAAATAATTATGTCGTTATAATAAAAGGGTAATTCCATCTTGTCAAGATATCGTTTCATAATTTTTGAAACGATATTTCCGCCCCTGGGCGGGATTTCAACGAAAAATCTCTTGCCCCCCTTTCTCCCTTGAGCGGAATATCGGTGCAATCCTCGGGCGGATTGGGGATTCACCAAAGCCCCTGGTTACTCTTCTTATCACGGGTTTTTATCTTATTGAGATATCAATTCAGCACCACAGGATATCAGGTTCCTAACAGGCCATTTTTATCGGCGGTTGCCAAATTTCGGAATCCCACTTTCATCCATTATAAAACGTCTATTCGTGCAATACCCCAACATATGGCATCGGCACGAGGCCTTTGCGCCTCCTGATGACGGAGAGCATCAGGGTGTTTTAAATGGTTTTATTCTCTGGATGAATTGCTCCATGGTTCCATGAGAAAAATACCGAAGCTGGTCGTCATCCAAATCAGGGTAAGCGTCTGCAGGTCTCTGCTCTAAAATCCGTTTTGGGCCTTCTGCGTCGGCGCTTTCGAATTGGGTTCCGAGATTCGATAAAAATTTCTTGAACCAACCCGGGTGTTTCCCGGACAAGACTCCCAAGTCACTGACTATCATTGAGTATTTTTCGGGAATACCGGCCAGGATGTCGAAGATGTAATACAGATCTTTGGATGCCTTCTGCTTGTTGCGGCGGTCAGGGAATGACAGGCCTTTTTGAAATATGTACGCCGCCGGCATAGGTACTTGAACAATCAGCGGTGCATCTACTTGCACCGGTTCCATATCATTGATTTCCAATAACAGGGGGTTTTCGACAATGATCGAAACATATCGCAGCGCTTCTGCGTGAAGTCCCTTCTGAACAACGAGAACCTTTTCCTCCTGTGATCCGGTCTGGTCGGTTAAGAATTCGATCTCGACTTCAACATCGTCGATGGTGCCCTCGTAATGAATGACTGGCGGGTCGTCCAGGTTTTTATAGGTCGCTGTCAGCTTGGCTTCTCTTGTGAGAATCTCGTCGATGGTTTGGGGGCCGACGATCGGTACTTGGTGCCCGACCATAAAGTCAATGTCGCGCGTCAGAACGGGCGTACGCTCACGGTTTTTGGCGAGATAGCGGTAATAAAGAAATGGCGCCCAGCCCCCGCCAATTACGATCTGTGATAGATACGGCCTCAGCAACTTCAGCGTTTTGAGTAGACCCTGTGAGAAATCCTCAGCCATTGCTTTTATCCCCAGAGAACATCTTTTTTATCCGCTTATCGTACAAATGTTCCGCCTGCTCCCTGCCTCTCACCGGGTACCCGTAGAGGTCCAGGTACAGCTGGATATCCGAGACCACCCGCAGATCTTCGATCTCCCGGCTGTCATAGAACACAGAGTGCTTGTAGTAGGGCATCATCAGCACCAGGTTGGCGCCCTGATCCGCGTCTTTGAGATCCAGTTCCTTTTTGAAAAATTCGATATCCTTGGCGTCGTGAACATACATATGGACTTCCTTGTATACGGCATGCGGGGCAACAAGTCCGGCACCGGCCTGGACGCTCAAAGCGTATTCAACTTCATGGGGTACGCCGATTTTGCGAAGGCGCTGGAGAATCGATTTTACATCGGGAGCGAGCAAAAAAAACCGATGCAACGCGTTTCTTTTCAAATCGTAGGCTCTTACCCAATCATCCAGAATTTCTTTCGGGGATTGAATTTTGAGTTTTCCGCCGGACCGTGAGGCGTAACCGGATTCAGAGAGGGATTTGGCCATCCGGGACACATAGCCCGGATCGAGCCGGATCTTTTCGGCAAGTTCACGAATACCCCACTGCCGTTTTGGGTCTTTCAGCAATTCCCTCAGAATCAGAGACGCCTTGTCCGAAAACGGGTATCTTCTCTGGCGTTTTTCGGGGTATTTGTTGGGAAATCCGATCTTTTCGACATAAAAACTTTGATAGGCGACAAAGACATTGCCCGACAGGTCCATGAAATACACACCGGCTTCCCGGCAGAGCGCCTGCCTTTCAGGGCTTAAATACGGGGCTGCCAGAACAGGAACGACATGGTCGCCTTTCTGTTCTGACGATTTAAGACGGTTGATCTTATTTCGGAATACCGGAATATTGTTTGCAGCCACCACTTCGATAACGAGCTCGAACCGCAATCCCTGGTAGTCCGCTTTAACTCGCAAGTCCCATGGCACCGACCGCCCGTGTTCGACCCCGACCTCAAGGCCATTCACTGGCAGCAGTTGTTCGATAGATCCTTCCAGCTCTTTGACGATATGTTTTTCTTGCATAGCGTTGCCACAAAGAATATTGTTGTCCAATTGGACAACAATATATTATTTGACAACATCGATGTCAAGCACTATTTGAGTTGGTGTATCTGAAACTTCACTTCCTCTATCGGCCCTGGTGGGTTCGGCCGTGTTTTATTTCGGGGTGTCGCGATATCTGATTGGAAACTCTTCTTATCAAAGGTTCCCTTTTTGTTGAGGTACCATTTCAGAACTACAGGATATCAGCCTATTATTCCTTGCGGAATTTGCGCCGCTGGAAATAACTGGGTTGTGGAAGCCATACTTCAGTAAATTCCCATAAGTGTTTTTCATCTCTTACTGGATCCATTCGATATAACCGGAACAACTGGTCGCGCCTGATCCTAATCTCTTATCAAAGGTTTCCTCATTTTTTGAGATATGATTTCAGCACCACAGGATATCAGCCTAATATTTAGCTTGCGAAATTTACGCCCCTGGAAAGAACCGCGTTCCGGCATAGATGGTTACATCTGACATCAATCCATTGGGCTTGTCCCGGTGCCGGGGAAAAATGTGGATCTCCGTGTTTATTGAAGACCCGGATGTGATCAACAAAAAACTCCGGCATCTGAATCTATGGGAATTCAGACGGTCTCCAAGACCCGTCGCCCACGCCCCGCCGATAATTGAATTGCCCACATATGACGACGCCTTCCAGCCTTCCGCTGACGACTATGTTGCCGACCCGATCTATCCCATGGATGCGAATTTTTAAAAAACCCGCCGGCGCTGTCCCGTCGAGCCATGCCCGAATGGGCCCAAACACGGGTCTTTTGCCGAGGATTTTTTGATTGACAACCGATCTTCACTTGGATATCGATTTGTCCGGATGGCACGGCAACGGATCGTTCCCGTATCTTGGGGTGTAGACCGGGAGGGAGCCAAATTGCGTTCCCACACCCTGTCCGCATCCAAAAAAGCAAGTTCTGTCAATTCACCTTGATCTGGTCTTTTCCCCAGGGCTGGAGCGTCATGTAGACGATCAGGGGAGGGGCCGCGGCGCTCAAGACCCCGGCCATGGCGCCGGACAGGAAGCCGAACGGGTAGGCCCAGTTTGGGCTTATTCCCTTCGGCGGCTTTTTCCTCACCAGACCGTACGTCGTTTACAGGATCAGAATCGAGCCGAGGATCCACTGGACGACGAGCTTGTCGACCTGTTTCAGAATGAAGACCCCGACCGGTATCCCCGGCATCGCGCCGATCAGGCAGGGTAGAATCTTTTGAACCTCGAATTTCCCCCGCAGCTGGACGAAGAGCATGACGGCGATGGTCAGCGCCGATAGTGCGGTCAGCGGGATGACGGTCTTGATGTCGAGAAAGAGGGTGAGCAGCGGGATGGCGACGAGAATGACGCCGAAACCGGAGAGCCCCTGATTGAACCCGGCGAAAAAGAACACCGCCCCAACCCAGAGATAGACCTGCACGGTCAGGTCCTTTCCGCAGCCGACAAAACAGCCTCGACGATGTGCTGATAACCGGTGCACCGGCACAAGTTGCCGCTGAGGGCGCGCCGGATATCCGCCTCGGTGGGGTTCGGATTTGTTTCTAGCAGGCTCGTAGCCGCCATGAGCATCCCCGGGGTGCAAAATCCGCACTGAACGGCCCCTTTTTCGAGAAAGGCCTTCTGGAGCGGGTGCAACCCTTCGCCGCTTTCAAGCCCTTCGACCGTGCGGACCGCCTTACCGTCGGCGCGCACGGCCAAATAGAGGCAGGCGTTGATCGGCCGCCCGTCCACCAGAACCGTGCAGGTGCCGCAATCCCCTTTGTCGCACCCCCTTTTGGTCCCCAGCAACCCCAGACGGTCTCGAAGCAGGTCCAGCAGGGTCCAGTGGGGTTCGACTTCCAGGGTGTGCGTTTCACCGTTGATCGACAGCTGTACGTTCTTTTTCATTTCCGATTCCTCCCGGTCACTGCCGGCTGTTTTCGAACGCCTCCCGAAGGGCCCGGCTCGCGAGCACGCAAACCATGTCGCGCCGATAGGCGGCCGACCCCCTCAGATCGTCGATCGGCCGGCAGCCGTCGGCCGCTTTCCGGCCGGCTTCCTGAAACAGCCTCTCGGAGGGTTTTTCACCCACCAGGATGTTTTCGGCTGAAACCGCCCGGACCACGGTGGGCGACACCGCCCCGAGAACGACTCTGGCCGTCTGGATTGCACCGCTTCGCGGGTCGATCGCCAGGCGGCAAGCGCCGTTGACGATCGAACACTGCAGCGCCATTCTCTGTCCGAGCTTGAAAAAAGCGGCGCCCGATCCATCCGGCGGCGTCTCCAGGAAAAACTCGGCCAGGATCTCGTCGGGTTGAATGGCGGTCGCGCCCGGCCCCTCGAAAAACCGTTCGAGCGGCAAAACACGCTCGCCGTCCTGACACACCAGGCGGACCTTGGCACCGTAGGCGATCAGCGGCGGCGGCAAATCGGCAGCGGGGCTCGCCGTGACGGCATTTCCGCCGACGGTCCCGAGATTCCGGACCGCCGGCGAGCCGAGCTGCTCGGCTGCCGTGGCCAGGGCTGGAAAACGGGATCGGACGTCCGCCGATTCGGCGATCCGCGAAACCGTGCAGCAGGCGCCAAGCGACTTGAGCTTACCGAAAAAATCGATCCGCCGCATCTCCGCTATCTCCGAGACGGAAACGAGGTTTCGCGGACTGCTTTCCCGGTTTTTCATCTTGACCAGAAGGTCGGTGCCTCCGGCCAAAACGGCGGCTTTTCCGCCGAACGCCTGCAGCATCTGGCAGGCTTCGGTCAACGACGCCGGCTCGTGATAATCGAAAAGGGGCAGGGTCATCGGATCCTCCTGGAAGTTATCGCAGGCCGTCTCGGAGGGCGATCTCCTCTTTCTTCAGCCCACCCACCCGCGCAAGCGGTCTTCCGGCATCCGACAGCACCACGACCACGAGGACCTCGTCATCCCGCGGCGCGTCCTGCACCCGCACCGCCATGGCATCGAAGTGCGACCGAACCAGAGCGGCCTCCTTGCAGTGAAGCGGAACGTCCAGCTCCGTCCCGGCAACCCCCATCTTCTTGGCCGAGGGCATCATCGTCTTCCCGCCGCCGACCACGCGCCGCACGGCGTGGCCCAGTTTGGGGTGCAGGATGGCGGCCGCGTGCTCGAGTTCGCCCGCCAATCCGACGACGGCCCCCTTTCCGAAGCTCTCGACGCGCTCCGGATCGATGTTCAATGCTTTCAGGGCGCGCCTGGCCAATTCTTCCCCCAAGGCGTCGCCCATCTCGGTCAAAAGATCGAGGTCCTGTTGATACTGATCGGCAAACGGGTTGCGAACCACGGCGACCGCCGCCGCTTTCCGGGCTGGAGGCGTGACCTGCCGGCCGTTGTCCATCCTAATCTCCTCAACCAGATCGACGTATTTTCTGACATCCATTCGCATTTTCCTCTCCGGCCGGCTGGATTCTACGACGATGCACGAATTCGGTCATCGCGACCTTTCCGTCCACGACGATGTAGGCGCCGTAAATCAGCCGTCTGTTCGCGAGCGCTTTCGCTCTTTCGAGGGCCCTCGACAGGGCCAAGTCCTTTTTTTCCTCCGTGAAAGGGCCGGCACGAACCGTTACGGCGACACCGGGTATGTCGGTCTGGTCGTCGAGTTCTTCGGCCGGCCGCTGGACGACGGTTTCGTCGGCCACGAAGCTCGCGTTTGCCACGCTGGTGGCGGCAGCGTCGGCAATCGAAGCGCTGCCAGCAAAAATCGTGACGGCGGAGGCTACGCCGCGGGAGAAGCTTCTCCCCTCCAGCCCGCTGGTTGCGACCCCCCACGCGGCGCGCTCGTCCCCGAGTGCGACGATCTCGGCGACCGGGCCGCCGCTCAGATCGGGCCGGATCCCGACATTGACCGAAACCCCGGGGCCGGTCCGAACGGCGATGTCCCCGCCGTTGTTGACGATGACCCGGTCCATCCCCCTCCGGTGCAGGAAGGAGGCGACACCGTCGGAGATGGTTCCGGCGACCGCCGCCATGGGGGTCAACCCCGGATCGACGGCCAGTACGCTACGGGTCATCTTTCGCGCCAGTCGGTCGTCCAAATCGTTCGGCATCTCGCGGTACCAGCGGGACAGGCGCCGGCGCTGACGGGCGATCCTTTCGAGCATTGAAAACGCCTCCCCGGCCGCCCGAACGCACAGGTCCCTCTGGGGAATCCGGCCGACGGAGGCCTCGATCGTCAGGCGCATCGGCCCGCACTCGGCCAGAACCCGGCCGCCGTCAAGCAGTTGTATGTCGGCTCGATAACTCATCCCGTATCACCGGGGGTTGGGCTCGAGCGCGTCGAACGGCCGCATGGCCGCCATGTGCCCGCCCATCTCCTCGTAATCCGAACGTCATCGTGTACTCGACCGGGCAGATGACGGCCGGGGAGGGCGTCCAGTAGAAAAATCGCGGCTCGACTCTCTCCACGTCCACCATGAAATTGATCCCTCCCCCGGAAACAGGAAGACCGGCGCGCCGCCGACGGTGAGGTGGGCCCTCCTTCGGTGAACCGCCCGGGTCAGGGCGAGCGGCGTCCGCACGACGCCGGACCCTGGCGCTTCCGCCGACACCGCCGATGTAAACAGCCGACACGGTCGAAAGCTCGCAGCTCTCCGAAATGGCTTCCACCGCCTGCTTCGCTTCGGGTGTCAGCGGGACTTCCCGCGGCGCTCCCTCCTCGTCGATCTCGTAAAGCGCCGCGTGCCGCCCGGTCGGTTCGGTGATCAGGACCGTCATGCCCGGCCGAACCGCATTCGCGTCCACCGACGCGATCAACGAGGCGGGGTCGATCACCGAGGTCCCCCCCAGCCCTTCCCCGGCTCGGCGATGTACCGCCCCGGGGTGCCTTGCCTGAGATTCCAACGGATCCCGTTCCGGGGACGTCGAGATATCTTCCGGCGGCGTGCTCGCTCAAAACGCCGGTGTGCGGCGGGTGGGACAGAACGACCACCTCGTCGGCGGCTTTCCTGAAGATGGGAGCGAACATCCCCACGGTTGCGCTCCCGCAGCCGACGATCCGTTTGCCCGCCGCCTCTCCGTCGATGACGGGCGGCATGCCGACCTGCAGATCCAGGCGCACCCCCTGACCGATCCTCAGCTTCACCGGCTTGCGGTTCGCGATGTCGGTCAGGGTGCGCGCCACGAGCAGGCCGTGAGGACCGGCCAGCAGGTTGGGCCCTCCGATGGACAGGATCTTGGACCCGTACTGGTCGGTGGCGACCATGCCGACCCTCTCTTCCCCGGCGGTCACCGCCTCGCCCTCGTCCCCGAGGGGGACGTCGGTGTCGATCTTCAACATGATCGAGCTGTAGAGCAGCGGCGCCTCGGTCGCTACGGTAACGACGTCCACATCCGCCTGCCTCCCCCTGACGATGTACGGGGCGGGCCGGCAGTCGGGGGCGGCCGTCCCGGCGCCCAGAGCGGTCACCAGGGGCCGGCGAACGGCTTCCTGCGGATCGGGGCCGACCCGTTCGGCCACTTCGCTGAACAGGCGCAGGTGTTCGATCCGGACCAGGCGCTCGCCCTGATTCGTGTACCGCAGGCAGGCCCCCTTGCGGCCGGGTTTGATGAAACACCCGATCGGGCACGCGTCGCACTGCAACGCGCCGGAGGCGGCCTGCGGCGCTTCAGGCACGATGGCTTTTTCCGGACAGAATTTGGCGCAGGCACCGCAAATGCTGCACGCTTCGTCGAACACCGGGGTTCGCTTCTGCATGCGGATGGCTTCCAGCGGGCAGTCTCTTGCACAGACACCGCAGCCGGTGCATTTTTCCGTGTCGACAATCATTGGGTTCCTCCTTCAGACCTATCGCCGGAAAGCCCGGCCGGCGCCGCGGAAAAGCGGGCGGCCGGAACGGGCGAAGACGGGGCGGCGCTATGTCAGGACCGCGGCCTGCCGGGTGGCCGGCGGGGTGTTTCGGCTCTTGACGACCTTGACCTCACCGTCCACGATTACCACAGACACCCCCGGCACGTCCCCCACTTTCAGCGCGGCGAGGGCGTTGTCCCCCATGGACCCGACCGGCGCGTCCATCACGACCAGGTCCGCCTCCCGTCCCTCGGCGATCTCCCCCCGGTTGAAGCCGAAAACCCTGGCGGAATTCCCAGTGGCCAGACAGACCGCCTGTTCCGGGGCAGATCCGTCAAGCTCGACAGGAAGCAGAGCATCCGCAGCATTCCGAGCGGGATGACGCCGGAGCCGGTGGGGGCGTCGTTTCCGATGATCACCCGCCCCAAGGCCCCGAGTTCGATTGCGAGCCGCACCGTTTCGACCGCCACCCGGGGGTTTCCGCAGTGGACGATCTCGAGCGCGTAGGCCGTTTCCGCGACCAGCTTGCGGACCTCCTCGACGGATACGGCCGTCGTCCCCCCGTTGATGTGCGATACGACGTCCGGATCCATGTCCATGACCATTTGGGCGGTGATGGTCGAACTGCCGGGCATGGAGGTGCCGCCGGTGTGCATCATGACGGTCATACCGTTCGCCTTGGCCCACTTCACCATCGGGCCGGCGTCCGCCACCGTCTTGGCGGAACCCAGGCCGATCTCCCCCACCAGGCGCACCCCCTCCCGGCTCATTTCCCGGAAGTCGGCCTCGGTCAATCCCTTCTCCAGAATCAGCGCACCCCCCTCCACCTTGATGCCGCCGGGTCTGAAATTTGCATACGATTTGGCCGCCAATATCGCCAGCGCCTTGACCCCGGCCGGGTCCGTTGGTCGGCCGGGCAGGTGGACCTCCCCCGCGGAAACCGCAGTGGTGACCCCGCCGTGGAGCATGCTGTCGAGAAATCCGATCTGATTCTGCTTGGGGGTGTAATCCCCGAACACCGGGTGGCAGTGGGTGTCGATCAGGCCTGGCAGGACAGTGGTGCCGCCGCAGTCGACAATCGTGTCCACACCCTCGACACCCATGTCTTCGATGTCGCCGACGCAGCGGATGACGCCTTCCCGTACCAGGACGGCATCGGCGTTCAGAATCGGTTCCGCGAGTCTCCCGCTCAACAGTGTGCCGATGTTTTTAAGAAGAACTGTACCCATCGCGATCCTCTCCTGTGGTCGGGACCCCGCCGACGGCGGCCCGGACGGCTTCGGGGTTGGCGGGGAGGCGGTCGATCCGGATCCCGATCGCATCGGCGACGGCGTTCAAGACGGCCGGCGCCGTCGGGGCCAGAGACGGCTCCCCCATACCCTTTGCGCCGAAGGGTCCGGTCGGTTCCGGGTCCTCGACGATAATGCACGTTATTTTCGGAATGTCCAGGCTCGTCGGAATGGCGTACTCGCTCATCGAGCGCGTTTTGCCGGGCAGGAAGTGCTCCATGAGCGCAAACCCCACCCCCATTCCGACACCGCCGTGAATCTGCCCCATGACGGCCTTTGGGTTGATCGCTTTACCGACGTCCTGGGCGGCCACCACCTGCCGGACATGAACCGTTCCCGTCCCCTCGTCGACTTCGACAGCTGCCAGGTGTGAGGCGAAGGTGTAGGTGGCGAACGGGATGCCCTGCCCCGTTTCCGGGTCGAGTTCGGTGGTGACCGGGTCGAAATACCCCTCCCATTCGAGGGGTCCCCGGGTTCCGACCATCTTTTCCACGACTTCCTGGATGGGCATGCGGCGCTCGCCTTTGGCGTCGGCCACCCAGCCGTTCCTGAGCGACAGCTCGCCCTCGGGGGTGTCCAGCACTTCGGCGGCCGTCCGCAGCAGGTCTTCGGCCATCTTCCGCGAAGCGTTCAAGACGGCGTTTCCGGAGATGTAGGTCTGCCGGCTGGCCGAGGTGGGACCGGCATCCGGTGTTTCCCCCGTGTCGGCCGTGACGATTTGTACGAGCCCGGGTTCGACCCCGAGAAGTTCCCTGGCGATCTGGCAGAAGAGGGTGGTCGAGCCCTGCCCGATGTCCGCGGCTCCGGTGCAGAGGCGAATCTTTCCGTTCGCGTCGACTTCGATTTTGGCACGCGACGGGTTCTTGACCGACATGCTGCCGATGCCGTACCACATCGAGCCGATGCCGATCCCCCGCTTGAGGTGACCGGGGGCCGGATTCCGCTTCCACGCGCGCGCCGCGTCGTAGGCGGGCGACAGAGCCTCCAGGGTTTTCAGGATACCGACGCTGTGGTCCAGCCGCTGCCCCGTTGCCGTTACCGACCCCGCCCGCATGGCGTTGCGTTTCCGAAACTCGAACGGGTCCAGACCGGCCTCGCGGGCCAGAACGTCCATGTGCGATTCGCAGGCAAAGGTCGTCTGCACTATGGCCACTCCCCGCATGGCACCGGCCACCGGGTTGTTCGTGTAGACCGACGCGCTTTCGATGTCGACGTTTTCGATGTCGTAGGGTCCCGTTATGTGGATGGCGGCCCGCATCGCCAGAGGCGTTCCGTAGGACGAGTAGGCCCCGGTGTCGAAAAGCATCCGCGCCTCCAGGGCCAGGATCTTTCCGTTCCGGTCTATCCCGGTTTTGAGCCGGATGCGGGAGGGGTGGCGCTTGGAGGTCGCCAGAAAAGCCTCCTCCCGTGAAAAAACCATCCGCACGGGCCTGCGCAGGTGATGCAGCGCCAGCGCGATGAAACCCTGAACGGTCAAATCGAGTTTGGACCCGAACCCTCCGCCCGTAACCGTTTGGACGATTCGGATCCGCTCCTCCGGCAGTCCGAGAAGAACCGCGATGTCCTTCCGGTCGTAGTGGGGGTTCTGCGTGCAGGCGTAAACGACCAGCCGCCCGTTTTCGTCGACCGCGCCGCTGCCGGCATCGGGCTCGAGGTAGCTGTGTTCAACCCGCTGCGTGTGGTAGGTCCGCTCCACCACGATGTCGCTGCGCCGGAAGCCGGCTTCCACATCCCCTCTGCGCACGAACTTCCGGTTGAGCAGACTCCCGCTTTCGTGGACGTGCGCCGTTTTTGGGGTCGAGGGCCGTTTTCCGGATCCAGGACGGGCGGCAGGTCGCGGTAGTCGACGCGGAGCACCTGTAGGGCCGCGTCCGCGGCCTGTTCGCTTTCCGCCGCCACGAGCGCGACGGCTTCCCCGGCGAACCGAACCTTTTCTTCGGCCAGAAGCGGCTGGTCCTTGATGATGACGCCGTAACGATTGACGCCCGGGACGTCCGCGGCGGTCCAGACGCCGGCAACCCCGGGACACTCAGCGCTCGGTCGCGTCAATTCCGAGAATCCACGCATGGTGCCTGTCGGATCTCAGGACCTTCAAAACCAGAGCGGCGCCGGCCGGCCTGTCCTCCGCAAACACGGTCCGCCCCCTGACCAGATCCTTCCCGCCGTGCCGCCCAACCGACCGGCCGACGATTCTCCGTTCATAGATGCCATTTGAAATCGCCTTCAACATTTGGAAGATTACCTCGACATCATATCGGGCAAAAAGAGAGCGAGCTGGGGGAACACGACAATCAGAACAGGCCACAAAGAGGATCGAAACCAAGAAAGGCCCGATCCCCTTGAATATTTCCTCCAACGGGATATCTCCGGCAACCCCTGCTACTGCGAAGACGTTCAGCCCCATTGGAGGCGTGATCAGCCCCGCCTCCATCATCAACATCACGACGACACCGAACCAAATCGGGTCGGAAGTGAAGCCCGACGACGATGGGGTAAATGACCGGCATGGTCATCACCATGATCGAAACGCCGTCCAGAAAGCACCCCATGAAGAGGTAAACGATGCAGACGATCGCGATGACGACGTAGGGCGATACCGCCAGGCC
>CAVOQY010000013.1:0-555893 GCA_963698465.1 uncultured delta proteobacterium | reverse complement strand
TTGACGTGTGAAGCCTTCGACCCGGATGCGGTGGGCGACCAAACCGACGTGGTGTTCACGGCCCTTCCCCACAAACTTCCCATGGAGATCGTTCCCGGACTCTTGGCCCGCGACGTCAGGGTCATCGACCTTTCCGCGGATTTCCGCTTCCAAAACCCGGCGGCCTACGAGCGGCATTATCAGGTGCATACCGCCCCAAAACTTTTGAAAGACGCGGTCTACGGGCTCAGCGAAGTCTTCACCTCCGAAATTGAAAAGGCAAGGCTCGTGGGCAACCCCGGCTGTTACCCCACCTGCAGCCTGCTTCCCCTCCTCCCATTGATCCGGGACGGTCTCATCGAAACCCAAGGTATCATCATCGACGCCAAATCCGGAGTCAGTGGCGCGGGGCGCTCCCCGTCCTTGAAGACGCTTTTTTCCGAAGTGGCCGAATCCTTCAAACCTTACAATGTAGGCCTTCACCGGCACGCCCCGGAGATGGAGGAGGTTTTAAGCCGTGCCGCCGGACACCCGGTGCATGTGACCTTTGTGCCCCACCTGGTCCCCATGTCCAGGGGGATGCTGGCCACCGTCTACGCAACCCTGAAATCCGGTGCCGGACCCGGAGACTTTACCCGAAGCCTGAAGGATCATTACGGCCGGAAACCCTTCATCCGGCTCCGTGGAAACGGGGGGATTCCGGACACGCTCCACGTACGGGGAACCAACTTCTGCGACATCGGATTCGTCCACGACCCGGAGGCCGGCCGGGTCATCCTAATGTCGGCCATCGACAACCTGGTCAAGGGGGCGTCCGGGCAGGCGGTCCAGAATCTGAATCTCATGTTCGGTCTTGAGGAGACGGCGGGTCTTGCCGGTATCCCCTGTCCGATGTAACGGGCGTCGGTTCCGGAAGCGACACCCTTAAAAAACGCCGGAAAGTCCTTGACGCGCCGGCTGTTTGGGTTCCAGCCGCACAGGGATTTTAAAAGCGGGTCGGGGAAAGAACCTGCAGGAAAACTCTTCGGGCGGGCGCGACTTGACAGGTCCGCCTTTTTTCAATACATAGGCCGAAATCTTTCCAAGTCAAAAGCGCTTGAGACCCTTAGCTCAGAACTTTTTTTAAAAAAGGACACCCCTGAAAAGGGATTTCATCGAAATAGACATCACGACGACCAAGAAAGGAGAAACGACATGCCGGCAAAGTTGATACTCGGGACCGAGATCCGGGAGAAGATTCTGGATGAAATCACTGCTGAAGTGGCTCAAATCAAGGAGAAGCATGGTGTCGTACCGGGACTGGTGACCATCCTGGTGGGTCAGAATCCGGCATCTATTTCCTATGTGACTCTGAAAGTTCAAACCGCCCATCGCGTGGGGTTCAAGGAGGTACAGGACAATCAGCCCGAGACGATTTCCGAAAAAGACCTTCTGGCCCTCATCGACAAATACAACAGGGACGACTCCATCCACGGCATCCTGGTGCAGTTGCCGCTTCCCAAGCACATCGACGAGAAAAAAATCCTCAATGCCATCGATCCGGACAAGGACGTGGACGGTTTCCACCCGGTCAATGTGGGGCGCCTGATGATCGGGGGCGGCGAGGTTAAATTTCCTCCCTGCACGCCGGCGGGAATCCAGGAAATGATCGTACGATCGGGAGTCGAGACCTCCGGGGCCGAGGTGGTGGTGGTGGGAAGGTCCAACATCGTCGGAAAACCCATCGCCAACATGATGCTTCAAAAAGGTCCGGGCGCCAATGCCACGGTGACCGTGGTCCACACCCGGACCCGGAACCTGGATCTTCACTGCAAGCGGGCCGACATTCTCATCGTGGCCGCCGGAGTGCCCGGCCTGGTGAAACCGGAATGGATCAAGCCGGGCTCCTGCGTCATCGATGTGGGAGTCAACCGGGTGGGAGAAAAAATCAGTGAAAAGACGGGCAAGAAGGTGGCCATCCTCAAAGGGGATGTGGACTTCGATGCGGCAAAGGAGATCGCCGGATGGATCACCCCCGTGCCCGGCGGCGTAGGTCCCATGACCATCACCATGCTCATGAAAAACACTTTAAAATCCCTGAAATTCAAGCTCAAGCTCGCCTGAGTTTCGCTTTGCTTCAACATCCCGTTCGGCGAAAAAGCCTGAAGCGGTTTTTGCCGAACGGGCCGGTTTTCAGCAGGCCTTCTCGATGCGGGCACCCGTTTGAACCGGGTCTGGCCTAAGCGAGGGGGGCCGATTAAGCCTTCCAATGAGGCGGGTTCGCTTTACTCGGAAAACAGATATCAAGGGGAACAAAGGATCATGAAGGAGAAGATCACCTTTTTTGTCACCAGCAATTCCACTGGACCCATCAAGAAAGTGACCCTCTCGAAAAGGCTTTTGAAATCATTCGCGTTTCTGCTTTCCGTCTTCATCGCCGTCGGGACCGCTCTGACGATGGATTATTTTTCCCTCCGTCATCGCCACAGGGGCTTGTCTTTGGAAGGTCCGGCAGGTTTGCAGGCGGGATTTCCTGAGGGGCATCTGTGGCCCCAGGTTCAAAAACTGACCCATGAAATAAACCAGATCAAAACGAAACTGGCCCGCATATCCGCCCTCGAGGAGAAGCTGAGGCGCATTGCCAGGACGGACCTCGATTCGGAGAAAAACCGGGTGGGTATGGGAGGGCCGTTTCCCGAAGACCTTGATCCCAAGGTGGAAATCCATCAAAAGCCGGGGGAGCTCCTTCTCGAGATGCGCCGACAGATGGAGGACCTGCATCAAATGTCTGTCCAGCGGGAGGAAAACCTTGAAAGACTCTTAAAGACCCTGGAAAGGCGGCAGGAACTTTTTTCGCGGACCCCCACGGGACGACCGACGCCGGGGCGGATCTCCTCGGGATTCGGCTGGCGTCGATCCCCGTTCACGGGTCAGAGGGAATTTCACAGCGGCATGGACATCGCCACCTACCGGGGTGCCCCGGTCACCGCGCCCGCGGACGGGGTCGTCACGGCCGTGGGAAGAAACGGGGGCCTGGGGAAAGTACTGGTCCTCGATCACGGATACGGCGTGGTCACGCGTTACGGCCATTTGAGCAAGACCCTCAAGAAACCGGGGGATCGGGTCAAGCGCGGTGACGTCATCGCCAGGGTGGGCAACACCGGCCGCAGCACGGGTCCGCATCTGCATTATGAGATCCTTGCGGGAAAGGCCCCGGTGAATCCCAAGAAGTTTGTGTTCAACTGAGCCTTCTCCGGTTTTGCACTTCCATCAATTCAACGCTCTCTTTCCCTGATCTCATGCCGGGTGCCGTCCCATAGCCTTTTGCATTCCGGGCCTCTGTGATATGATGAAAACGTCCGTCCGGAGGATTGCGGATTTCGGTTATGAACCTTAAAAAGACGATGGGGTCATGTTTTTCAATATTCTAACCAAAGTATTCGGGAGCAAGAACGAGCGGGAGCTGAAAAGACTCGAACCCCAGGTGGAGCAGATCGCCGCTTTGGAGCCGAAGATGCAGGCCCTGTCCGAAGCGCAGCTCCAATCCCAGACGGGCGTTTACCGGGAGCGCCTCGAAAGAGGGGAGCCCCTGGATGCACTTCTCCCCGAGGCTTTTGCCACCGTGCGCGAGGCTTCGGTGCGCACCTTGAAGATGCGCCATTTCGATGTCCAGTTGATCGGCGGCATTGTTTTGCATCAGGGAAAGATCGCCGAAATGAAGACCGGAGAAGGCAAGACGCTGGCCGCGACGCTTCCCGCCTATCTCAACGCCCTCTCCGGTGAGGGAGTCCATATCGTGACGGTGAACGACTACCTGGCCCGACGCGACACCGAATGGATGGGGAATATCTACCGCTTTCTGGGGTTGACCGTGGGGACCATCGTGCACGGACTGGACGACCGTGAACGCCACGAGGCCTATCGCTGCGATATCACTTACGGTACCAACAACGAATTCGGCTTTGATTACCTGCGTGACAACATGAAGTTCGACCGCTTTTCCCTGGTACAGAGGGAACTCAATTATGCCATCGTGGACGAGGTGGACAGCATTCTCATCGATGAGGCCAGGACCCCTTTGATCATCTCGGGGCCGGCGGAGAAATCGACCCACCTCTACTATCAGGTGAACGGCATCATCGGGCGCCTGAAAAAAGACCGGGATTTCACGGTGGACGAAAAGGCCAGGACCGTTGCCCTCACCGAAGAGGGTGTGGCAAACGCCGAAGCCATCCTCAAAGTGGAAAACCTCTACGATCCCAAGTACATCGAACTGCTCCACCATGTCAATCAGGCCCTCAAGGCCCATCCCTCTTTTCAAACGGGACGTGGACTACATCGTCAAGGACGGAGGAGTGCTCATCGTCGATGAATTCACCGGGCGTCTGATGCCCGGCCGGCGCTACAGCGAGGGCCTGCACCAGGCCCTGGAGGCCAAGGAAAACGTGAAAATCGAAAACGAAAACCAGACGCTGGCGACCATCACCTTTCAGAATTATTTCCGGATGTACGACAAGCTGGCCGGGATGACCGGAACTGCCGACACGGAAGCCCCCGAATTTAAAAAGATCTATGACCTGGACGTCATGCGTGATCCCCACCCACAAACCGATGATCCGTACGGATTTCCCGGACGTGATCTACAAGACCAAGAAGGAAAAATACGAGGCCGTCTTGGATGAAATCGAGGACTGCCACCGTCGGGGGCAGCCGGTTCTGGTGGGGACCATATCCATCGACGTCTCCGAAAGTCTGAGCGAAAAACTGGGGAAACGGGGGATTAAGCACGAGGTCCTCAACGCCAAGAACCACAAGAAAGAAGCCGAAATCGTGGCCATGGCCGGGCAGAAGGGAGCGGTCACCATTTCCACCAACATGGCGGGACGCGGCACGGACATCGTTCTCGGAGAAGGGGTCGTCGATCTGGAGGGGCTTCATATCCTCGGGACGGAGCGGCACGAGAGTCGGCGGATCGACAACCAGCTGCGGGGCCGTTCCGGCCGGCAGGGGGATCCCGGGACCTCTCGGTTTTACCTGGCCCTGGAAGACGATCTGCTGCGTATCTTCGGCGGCGAGCGGATGGGAAACATCATGGACAATCTGGGCATGCAGGAAGGTGAACCCATTGAACACAACCTGATTTCCAGGGCCATCGAAAACGCCCAGAAGAAGGTGGAGGGGCACAACTTCGAGATCCGGAAACAGCTTCTGGAATACGACAATGTGATGAATCAGCAGCGGGAGGTGATCTACCGCCAGAGGCGGGAGGCCCTCAGCGGTGGGAGCCTGAAAAGCGCCGTCATGGCCATGATCGGCGAAAAAGCCCAGGAAATCGCCAAAACCTATGCCGAGGAACGGGTGTCTCCGGAGGAATGGGATCTCAAGGGGCTGCGGGACAAGGTCTTCAAACAGTTCAACACGCAGCTGGACCTGACCGGGGAAACGCTGGAAAGCCTGAACTCCGAGGGGCTGGCGACAATGATCCAGGAAGGCGCCGAGAGACTTTACGAAGAGAGGGAAAGAGCCATTGGAGCCGAACAGTGCCGGGAACTCGAACGCATCGTGATGCTCCAGACCGTGGATCAGCTCTGGAAGGACCACCTCCTCAGCATGGACCACCTCAAGGAAGGGATCGGCCTGAGGGGCTATGCCCAGCAGGATCCTCTGCTGGTTTACAAACGGGAAGGATTTGCTCTTTTCAGCGACATGATTTCACGGATCAAGGAACAGACGCTGGGGATTCTTTTTCGGGTTCAAATTGCGGAACCGGAAAGCCTTTCGGAGCTGCAGAAGCCCAAAGAACAAACCCTGATTTACTCCGGAGGGGACGGCGGAGGGCCCAAGGAACCCGTGAGACGGGAGTCGAAAAAAGTGGGACGAAACGCACCGTGTCCCTGCGGCAGCGGCAAGAAGTTCAAGAAATGCTGCGGCCGCTGATCGAAACGGTGAAAAGCTTGCCCAAAAACCGGGTCCGGGCCGGGACTTGATTTTTCAGGCATAGCCGCTTATCTTTTTGCAAGGAAGCGGAAGCACGCCGTCCGCCGGCAGACCCGGTCTCGCAAAGGGACCCGAAGAGGCCTCTTGGGTTAGGAGGGTGCCGTGACGGGAAAGTGTCGTGCCGGTTTTCATCTGATAAACGGATGGAAAAGGATGACGGTCTCGTCCTGAAAAGGGTCGGGGGATGAACGAAAACGAGCCCATCGAAGAGACCACCGTCCTGGCGGAGTCGGACACGGAGATCCAGGAACCCGCCATGTACCGGGTTCTCCTCCACAACGACGATTATACCACCATGGATTTCGTCGTGGCCGTTCTCATGAGCGTATTCGGCAAGTCCCTGGAAAAGGCCACGCAGATCATGCTGGACGTTCATAAGACCGGTATCGGAGAGTGCGGCGTCTTCACTCTGGAGGTCGCCGAAACCAAGGTGCAGACGGTTCATGCCCTTGCCCGGGAAAACGGTTTTCCACTGAAATGCACCCTGGAAAGAGAGTAGCCCGATGATCAGCAAAGAACTGAGCGCCACCCTGGGTTTCGCTGTGGGCGAAGCCAAGAGAAGGCGCCACGAATATGTTTCCATCGAACATGTCCTGTTTGCCATCCTCCATGACGACAACGGGAAGGGGATCCTTCAAAACTGCGGGGGGGATGTCGACAGCTTGAAAAATCGGCTGGAGCGGTTTTTCAACGAGAAAATGTCCACCGTTCCGGAAGAGGGAGATTACGTACTCCAGCAGACATTGGGGTTCCAGAGGGTCATCCAGCGGGCCGTCAATCATGTGAGAAACGCCGAGAAGCAGGAGGTGGAAATCGGCGATATCCTGGCTTCCATTTTTCTCGAGACCGACTCCTACGCCGCCTATTTTTTAGGACAGGAAGGGATCAACCGGCTGGACATCCTCAACTATATTTCCCACAGCATGCCCAGGGATCCCTTCGCCGACGTCATCGGGGGTTTTGTCAAGACTCAGAAATCGGAAAAAAAGAAAGCCGATCCCCTCGAGCTTTTTACCGTCGACCTGATGGACCTGGCGGCCAAAGGGAAACTCGACCCCCTCATCGGGAGGGTGCAGGAGCTGGAGCGCACCATGCAGGTGCTTTGCCGAAGGCGGAAAAACAACCCGATTTTCGTGGGAGACCCTGGTGTGGGGAAGACCGCTCTGGCGGAAGGCCTGGTTCAAAAAATCCAGAAAGGGGACGTTCCGGATCTCTTGAAGGAGGTCCGGATCTATGCCCTGGATATGGGAGCCCTCCTGGCAGGGACCAAGTTCCGGGGCGATTTCGAACAGCGCCTCAAGGGGGTGATCGGGGATCTGAAGAAAAAGAAAAACGCCATTTTGTTCATCGATGAAATCCACACCATCGTCGGGGCAGGAGCAACCTCCAGCGGTTCCATGGACGCGTCCAACATCCTCAAGCCGGTTTTTTCCACCGGAGAACTCCGGTGTATCGGATCCACCACCTACGAGGAATACAAGAACCACTTTGAAAAGGACCGCGCCATGTCCCGCCGGTTCGAAAAAATCGAGGTTCCGGAGCCTCCGGTCTCCGAAACCCTTCAAATCCTCAAAGGGCTCAAGTCCCGGTATGAGGCCCACCACGGAATCGTTTACACGGAGCCAGCGCTGAAAGCCGCGGTGGATCTGAGCGCTAAATACCTCAACGACCGCTTTCTTCCGGACAAGGCCATCGACGTCATCGACGAGGCGGGAGCCGCCATCCGCCTGTCGGGCAGTTCGGTCCGAAAGAAGATCCACCCTTCCGACATCGAAAAAATCGTGGCCAAGATGGCCAAGATTCCCACGGTGAGCGTCTCCTCCAACGACAAGACCCACCTGGAGGAACTGGAAGGGCGTCTGAAGGAAAAAGTTTTCGGCCAGGATCCTGCCCTCCGGGCCATCGTGACGGCCATCAAGCGTTCACGGGCAGGGTTGCGGACGCCTGAAAAACCCATCGGGTCGTTTCTTTTCACCGGACCAACCGGCGTCGGCAAGACCGAGGTGGCCCGTCAGATCGCCATGAACCTGGGCGTTCAGTTCCTCCGGTTCGACATGAGCGAGTACATGGAAAAGCATGCCGTGGCCCGGCTGATCGGCGCTCCGCCGGGATACATCGGATTCGATCAGGGCGGGCTGATGACGGACGGGATCCGCAAGCATCCTCACAGCGTGCTCCTGCTGGACGAGATCGAAAAGGCGCACATCGACCTTTTCAACATTCTTCTGCAGGTCCTGGACCACGCCACCCTGACGGACAACAACGGGAAACGAGCCGATTTCAGAAACGTCATCGTCATCATGACCTCCAACGCCGGCGCCCGGGAGATGAGCTCCATGACCATCGGTTTCGGCGATCCCAAGAGCGATCTGAAAGCCAAAGGGAAAAAGGCCGTGGAAAGCTTCTTCAGCCCGGAATTTCGAAATCGACTGGATGCCATCGTCCACTTCGATGCCCTGTCGCTGGATATCGTCGAAAAAATCGTGGACAAGTTCATGGACGAGATGAACGAGCAGCTCGCTTCCAAAAAAGTAGCGGTGACCCTCTCCCCCGAAGCCCGGCGGTATCTGGCTGAAAAAGGGCACGATGCCACTTACGGAGCCAGGCCTCTGGCCCGCGTCATTCAGACGGAGATCAAAGATGTGCTGTCCGAGCAGATCCTGTTCGGAGAACTTCAAAAAGGGGGAAAGGCCGCTGTTTTTCTGGAAGGGGGAACACTGCGCTTTGAGTTTGCGTAAGCGTGTCGCCTTTTTGCCGGCATGTTCTTTTGCCGCGTCGCCGCGGAATCCCAATGGCCATCTTCCTGCTCTCCGATAGACCGGATTTCCCCCCGCCCTACCTTTCCCAGAGCAACGGCCTTCTGGCTGCGGGAGGGGATCTGAGCTTGGAGCGGCTCATCGCCGCCTATCGAAACGGGATCTTTCCCTGGTACGGGGAGGGCGAGCCTATCCTCTGGTGGTCCCCGGACCCCCGTCTGGTCCTTTTCCCGAAGAAACTCCATATTTCCAGAAGCCTCAGGCGCGTGCTCAGGAAAAAGGCGTTCAGCGTCACCCTGGATACGGCTTTCAGGGAAGTCATCACAGCCTGCGCCCGTGTGCGCCTGGAAGCCGGAGGGGAGACCTGGATCGATCAGGACATGATCGAAGCCTATTGCCGCCTTCATGAATACGGGCTCGCCCACTCGGTGGAAACCTGGCAGGGGGGAAATCTCTGTGGGGGACTTTATGGTGTGGCTTTGGGGAAATGCTTCTTCGGGGAATCCATGTTCACCCGGGTGCCCAATGCCTCCAAGGCGGCGCTGGTTTTTCTCGTCGGCCAGCTTTTGGAGTGGTCTTTTGCCATGATCGACTGCCAGACTACGACGGCGCATCTGATCCGCATGGGAGCCGAGCACATTCCGAGGAGCCTTTTTTTGGAACTGCTGGACAAAGCCTTGAAGGCACCGGCGCGCACCGGCAGATGGGAACTGGATCGAAAAAAGGCCGTTGCTTGGGCCCTGGGCGACGAACAACAGCCCCGGAACCGTCACCCCGGCGGATCGTCTCAGGTCTGGACTTTCTGAAGGAAAATGAAGATGGAAACGGACTGCCTGTTCTGCAAGATCGTCTCCGGAAAGACGGAGACGGCGTTTTTACATGAAAACGATCGGCTGGTGGTCTTCAAAGACATCCGCCCCCATGCACCGGTCCACCTGCTCCTCGTGCCCAGGAAGCACATCCGGAGCATCAACGACCTCACGGATTCGGACCGGGAGATCCTGGCCGACCTCATTGTGACCGCCAGGGAAATGGCGCGCCGTTCAGGGGTCGACGAATCGGGTTACAAGCTCCTGTTCAACGTGGAAAGGGGGGAGGGCAGGTGATCTTTCACCTTCACCTGCATCTGATCGGAGGCTGGCAGCGTCAGGCCCCTTAAAAAACGAAATGCCCTTCAGCAGACTCCAGTGAGCGTTTTATCCGCTGCGCCTCAAAGCCTACGCGTTTCGAGGCGTTGGGCCAGCCGCTCCGCTTCTTCAATCTCAGGAATCCCGTTCCGACCGCCGTACTCCCTGCAGGACAAGGAGGCTACGGCAACGGAAAAACACACCGCCTCGTGAAGGGCCTGTCCCCTGGAAACCGCCAGGGCGAAGGCGGCGTGGAAGTTGTCGCCGGCGCCGGTGGTGTCTTTTACGGGAAGTTTCGGTGCAAGGACACGGAAAAGGGTGCCGCCCTCGAGGTAATAGGCCCCCTGCGCTCCCTTGGTGACGACGAGCGCCCCCTTGAGGCGGGTATTGAGGCGAAGCATTTTTTCGGCAAACCCCATGCCTTCCAGGCCAAGGCGCCCGGAATCCAGGAACGGGGCCGACGGGATGAAGAAATCGGCTGAGGCCATCATGGCTTCCATGCCGTCGCGCCATCTCTCGCAGTCGTAGACGATTCGGGCGCCGTGCAGGAATCGGGGCTTCAAGGCGCCGGCCAGGTAGGTGGTCTCCGGGTCCAGAAGGAGCACCCTCGGCCTGCACGCCAGTGCGGGCTTTAAGTCGCTGATGTAAAGGCGGGGGAGCGCATTTTTCTCGTAAAAGATGGTTCTCTTTCCGGTGGGGCGCGTCACGAAGATGAAGGCGGCCGGGGTCCTGCCTCCTTTCACTTGGTCCACGAAGGCCGTGTCGACGCCGAAGTCTCTCAGGCGGCGGAGGCAGAATCGCCCCTCGTCGTCGTCGCCCACCCTGCCCACGTACAGGACTTTTCCGCCCAGGCGGGCGATGCAGGCGGAAGCGGTTCCCCCCTGTCCCCCTCCTTCGAGGATTCTGGATTCCAGCGGCGCCTTGGTGTCCTCCCTGGGGTAGGCTTCCACGACGGCTAAAGTGTCAAGGCAGCTTCGTCCCACAACCAGAACGTCCGGTCGAGGTTGCATGGGCTTTGTTCCCCGGGGTTGATCTTTTCAGAGCCGCTTGCGGCCGGCTTTTCTTTCACCGGAGCGCATCTTTTCGTGAAGCCTTTTAGCCCTGAGACAAAAGGCTTCCAGCTTGGCCGTGATGAGCTGGGGGAAGGGGGAGCCGTCGCTTTCGATGGCCAGGAAAGGGAGGTCTTCCACGTCTGTGAGAACCGTTTTCAGCCTGGGGTTGGCAGGATCGGCTGCAAGCTTTCCTTCCCGCGTCATGGATTCGGAAAGAATGGCCTCGGACAGACGGTTGGGCATGCATCCGAAAGGGCCGATGGCGATGACACCGCAGGCGTGGCTGGCGATGTCCACCAGGGCGCTGCCCACGGTCAGCACCGCTTCTCCGGCCAAGTCCGGTGCGATGTGGGGTGAAGCGGCCTGGAGGATCTTCTTGATGTCGGTGAAGGTGGGCGTCAGGAGCCCGGACCGGGCCAGCGTGTTCTTGATTCCCCTTTCGTACCAATTCATGTGAAAATCCTTGATGAAAAGACCCAGCCTTTCCTTCAAAGAGGGGATGAAGTTGCTGTAGCCGTGTCTCACGGTGAAATCCGAATAGCGCATCCATTCGGCGATGGGGGAGCAGATGACCGCGAACCCGTTTTCGGCGAGCCGTTCCGTGATGAACTGGCGTGACAAGGGATCCCGGCGAACGAAGATCTCTCCGGAAAGAGCGATGGTGGGGACTTCTTCCGGGGGCAGTTTCACGGGAATCGACCCGAGGCGCCGGCTGCTCTCCAAGAGCTGGGTGCGGATGGGTGCGTACTCCCCGGACTTGAGGGCTTCCAGGACACAGCCCCACTCCCGGTAAAAGAACTTCATGGCCTGCTCCGGATCCTTGGCATTGGCCAGGAGCATGGAGCGGATGTCTTCCATGGCATCCGAAATGACCACCGACCACCAGCCCCGCTTTTGAAAACCGTTTTCCATGCCCATGTAAGCATTGTCCGAGGATAGGGAAAGGACTGCGGTGTCCGGGATTTCGAATCTCCGGATCAAATCCTCCATGAAGATGGAGTACTGCCCGAAGCGGCAGGGGCCCGATCCGGTGGGCATGAAGTAGACCAGGACTTCATCCTCCTTTTTTTCGTTGTGGATGTAGTTGAGCAAGGTTCCGGTGGTCAGGATCAACGGCAGGCACTCCTTGCAGGTGGTGTTGGCCCGGCCCAATTTCAGCACGCCTTCATCGGAGGGGGGGTGGGCCTTGGCATGATACCCGCTCCCCTGGAATATCGCGGCAATCGACTCGGAAGCGAGGTTGCCCATGGACGGAAAAAGAAGGCAAACCCGCGGGTCCGTCATGGGCAGTGTCTCTCCCCGGGAAGTGATCACGTGGGGTTTTCCGTTTCCCAAAACGACCATGGAAGCCAAAAAGGTTTTCCGAACCATCGGAATTTGCCGCCGGGCACTCAATTGACGATAGGACGCCACGATGTCCAGGAAGGCCTCGATGCGGGTCTCCAAGCCCGCGTCGGCCGTGTGGCTGTCGAGTTCGAGGGTCAAGGAGGGCTTCCGACCCATGACTTCGCGGAAATAGCCGATAAGGAAAGAATCCGGACCGCAACTGAAGTTGGTAATGTAGGTTCCGAAAAGCTGGGGATGGTTCTTGACGTACCTTGCCGCTTTGAGGATGAGCTGTCCCATCCCCCAGTACATGTGCCGCTTGGAAAGATCTCCGTCGACGGGCAGGAAATCCAGGGGGATCACGGTCACCCCCCTGGAGGCCAGCTTGTGGGGGATCCCCATGTGGGCTTCGTCGGCAAAGGCGCTGTAGGGGCGGCCGAAAAGAATCACGGCCATCTTTTCCGGGTCCTTTTCCAGATCCTCGAGCAGGGCCTTTCCCGTGGAGCGGATTTCTTCCCGGAAAGCGTCTTGTACCTCTATGGCGAATCCAAACGCCGCTTCGGCTCGGGTTTTGGAAATGCCTATCTCCACAGCGCACTGGACCAGGGGGTTTCGTGCGGCGACCATGCCGGATGTCAGGTCGATGACCGGCGTCAGCAGGGTGGTGCCTTTGTGCCGAAGCTGTTCCAGCTCTCTTTTGAAGGCGCTTCTCAGATAATAGGTCTCCCCCTGTGCCAGGGGGCAGACTTGGGAGCCCGAGTTTTTTTCCAGAAGGGGCACTGCTTTGAAATGGGGCAGAAAGAGCGTCTCAGGCGGGTCTTCGGACGCAATGAGGGCATGGAAAAACCCGTGGGCCAGCTCTGCCGGATAGCAGAACGGGGCGCCCCTTGCGTCGATGCCCTGCTGGGTAGGGGTTTTCGGAATGACAGGCTGAAATCCCAGGCTGGAAAAAAAGGCGGCATAAAGGGGATAGTAGGTGTTGACCAGGAAGCTTCGGTTGAAACCGATCCTTCCCCTGGGGGCCGTTCCTGGATCCGGTGTTGCCTGAGGCGCGTATTTTTCGAAGACGAGGCGTTGCCGTTGCCGCACGTAATCGAGTTTTTCGATGTCATGGCGGATATGGTGGCGGAGGTTGTAGTACCGGTTGCAGGCGCCGCCGAAGGGGTAGGTCTTTTTTTCCAGTTCGATGACTGCGATCCGGCACCCTCGGTCGCATCGCGCTTTGCCCCCTTTGCAGGTGAAAGGCTTCCGATAGACAACCTCCCGTTCGATGAGGGCGGAAAGATCCACGCGGCTTTTTTGCATCAGGCCGTTTTCGATGCGCTTCTGCACTTCCAGGGCCACTCCGAAGGCGCCCATGAGGCCGGGCTCCGGCGGCACGATGATGGGCTTTCCCACCAGGGCGGCCATGGCTAAAGGGACCGCACGGTTGTAGCAGACGCCGCCCTGCATGAAGATTTTTTCGCCCACGGGGCGGTTGCCCTTGACCCGATTGGTGTAATTCATGCAGATGGAATAGACCAGCCCCGCCACGATATCTTCCCGGCGGATGCCCTCGTGAATGGCGTTTTTGATGTCGGAGGCGATGAAGGCGGCGCACTGGTCATTGAAATTGGGGGGGCGTCGGCCGGAAAGCGCGATTTCGGCGATTTCCTCCATGGGGATGTTCAGGGTCTCGAGGGCCGATTCCTCCAGGAAAGATCCGGTGCCGGCCGAACAGGCTTCGTTCATGGCATAATCGGAAGGGACGCCGTTGATGATGTAGGTGTATTTGGCGTCCTGACCGCCGATCTCGAAAATCGTGTCCACATCGGGATCGAAATAAACGGCGGCGGCTGCATGGGCGATGATTTCGTTGATGACGCCGTCCGTGAGCGCGTGAAGGCCTGCGATTTGGCGCCCTGACCCGCAGACTCCCTGCCCTTCGATGCAAATCTCGGAGGGGTCCACGTGCTTGCCGATGCTTTCGAGGAGATGCCGGTAGCACTGCCGGGAGGCGCCCACCGGATCCCCGGAGGTGCGCAGGTAGATGGAGGCCAGTATGGCCTGATCCCGGGTCCGCACCAGAACCGCTTTGGTGGTGGTGGAACCCACGTCAAGCCCCAAAATACAGACATCCCCCGGTCGGGGAACTCCCATTTCGACAGTCTTGAAAGAGACGCGATCGGCGGATTCGCTCAGCGGCGGCAGGGTGTCGAAAGGGCTCACCTCTTCCCGGATCAGGCTTGAAAAGCCGGGGAAGGGGAGGGTTTCCCGAGTTCAGAGACCACAACGCCGCACCGAGGGCTTCGAAAAAGGAGGCCTCTTCCGGGACGATCAGGCCCGAGATCTCCTTTTTCAGATACGCCACCATCGTCTGGTTTTGGGCGGTCCCCCCGACGATCATCACGTTTTTCTTTTCCACTTTCTTGAGCAGTTCGAGGATCTTGTGGGCCATCATCTTGCAAAGGCCCGCGGTGACCTGGGAACGGGGGATCCCCTTGTTGGTGGCGTGGGTGCAGTCGGATTTGCAGAAGACGGAGCAACGGCCCGAAACATGATGGGGCGATTCAGACGCCGCGAAGCAGGCGGCCTCCTGGAGAGAGACGTCCATCCGCCGCAGCTGCTGAAGAAAAAATTCCCCCGTACCTGACGCGCATTTGTTCCCGGTCAGCACGTTGGAGATCTCGCCACGGCTGTTCAGCACGTAAACCATGAACGTCTCACCGCCTGCGGAGACCACGGCGGGACAGTCGACGCCCGGAGGCTTGGTGAAGCCGTAAGCGTATTCCACCGCCTCGGGTTCCGGGATGGAGGACAGACGGACGAACCTCCTGAATCGCCTCCCGGTGGCGGCGATACGGTCGTAGGCGTTCGGGTCCACGGATTTCAGGGCGCGGAGAAGGGTCTCTTTGGGATTTCCCTCATGGGGAAACAGGGCATGTTTGACGATTTTCGGCGCATGGGCGGATGAACCTCCGGAATCCGGCCCGGAGGCCTCACCGGGCCAAAAAACTTCCACAATGGAAACGGTGGATGCCCCGAGACAAATGCCCAGGACCCTCAGGGGTTTGCCGGGTCCGGAGCCAACATTGAAGCCAGGAAAAGGGCTGACGGTATTTTTTTTCATCGGGAGTTTACGGCGGCATCGATTCTGGTTGGGTGGATAAAGTTATCGATGGAATCGGGGAGGAAAATACAATACCGTGGCGCATCCTGTCAAACGAAAAGAGGATCCGGTTATTTCCCTTTACAACCCATTTGGGATTTTTTAAAAACAAGGCTGGCTTCTTTTTGAGAAACCTTGTGGTCGAAACCAGCAGCTTTTCAAGGAAGAGCACCCATTGAACACGGCTTTCCCAAGGAAGATCGTCGCCGTCATTCCTTCCCGGTATGCCTCCACGCGGTTCGAGGGAAAGCCTCTGGCCATGATCTCGGGAAAGCCGATGATCCAGAGGGTGTACGAACGGGTGAAGGAGGGTCGGGTCGCGCCGGAAGTGATTGTGGCCACCGATGACGCCCGGATCGCCGAATCGGTGCGTGCTTTCGGGGGGCGCGCGGTGATGACTCTCCCGGACCATCGATCGGGGACGGATCGGGTGGCGGAAGCAGCCGGGATCCTCGCCCTGCGGGGAAGCGACATCGTCATCAACATCCAGGGAGACCAGCCTTTGATCCACCCCGAATCCCTGGTCGAGGTCACCGCCCCCCTTCTGGAAGACCCGGAACTCGGTATGGCCACTCTGGCTTTGGCCATCGTGAACCCGCGGGAGATCACCGACCCCAAAGATGTGAAAGTGGTCTTCGATGCACGGGGATTTGCCTTGTATTTTTCGAGATCACCTATCCCCTTCGGTCGGGATCCCGGTGCTGTCTTTCCCACTTATAAACACCTGGGGATCTATGCCTATACCCGAGACTTCCTGGAAGCGTTCCGGCGCCTGCCGGAAGGGAATCTGGAGCAGATCGAGAAATTGGAACAGCTTAGAGCTCTCGAGCACGGCTACAAAATCAAAGTGGTCGTCACCGGGTACGATTCCCCGGAGGTGGACATGCCGTCCGACATCCGGCGCGTGGAGGCTTTGATTCAGGAACCGGAAACCGAAACCTGACCGGCGCTGTCCGGCGGCGGAAAACGGGACAGGACGCCAGGGTTATTCCTTGATCGTCTCCTCCTGGATCTTCCCCGATTCCGGGGCAGGGGAAGCTTCGGGTTTTTGAACCCTGGGAGGCGGATTGGATTGGGCGGGAGCCCGGCTTTTCTCAAAAAGGTCGAGCCGCCGCTGTAGCGTTTGAACCCGGGCCTCCAACTCCTGAACGGCCTGATCAAGCATCCGGCGGAACGCCTTTTGCTCGCTTTTGAATTTGACGTCCAGGATGGCTTTGTCGGCCTTTTTCAGCGAAAGGGCCCCGACTTCCTCCTGGGCCCGGGTTATTTCGGTTTTCAGTTTCCCAAGCGCTTCCGCGATCTGGGTCATTTCCGTGGTCCATTTTTTTTCCATGCGGGGAAGGGTTCCGGAAAGCCCGGAGAGTTCTTTCTGAAAGGCTTTCAAGGCCTCGTCGAATTTGGACAGGGTGTTTTCCATCTCTTTTTTATCGGTCTTGGATGCGCCCAGGTCCAAGACCTGCTTTTCGGCCTGCTGAATCGACGTCTTGAGGTCGCCGGCGCGCTTTTCCAGGGACCGGATCTTGTTTTCCAGTTCGTCTTTCATCTTTTCCTGTTCTTCCAGAAGGGATAGAAACCGGTTCTCGATGTTTCTGGACACGGCGCTGAGTCCCTGGGTCCCTTCGTCGTGAACCTGGTTGAATCGCTTCTTCAACTGGAAATAACTGACACCGAAGACGGCGGCCAGCAGCAAGAGAATCAGGACGGTCACACGGGTGACCCGATGGCTGACCTTCTGGATTTCGGGCGTCTTTTCCTCGGCTTCCAGGATCGTTTCGGGCCGGTCTTCCCGGCCGATCCGGAATCGGGGTTCCTTTGGGTTTTCCACCATGGCGCCTACTCCCATTCGATGGTGCTCGGCGGTTTCGAGCTGATGTCGTAAACGACGCGGTTGACGCCCCTGACTTCGTTGATGATGCGGTTGGAAACTTTTCCCAAAAGGGCATGGGGAAGCTTGGCCCAATCCGCCGTCATGGCGTCTTTGCTCTTCACCGCGCGGATGGCGGCGATGTTCTCATAGGTGCGCTGGTCTCCCATGATTCCCACGCTTTTAAGGGGAAGCAGGACGGCAAAGGACTGCCACAGGCGCCGATAAAGACCTGCGCTTCGGATTTCTTCGTCCAGGATCGCGTCGATCTGGCGCAGGATGGAGAGCCGACTCGGGGTGACGGCCCCGATGATGCGGATGGCCAGGCCCGGGCCGGGGAAGGGCTGCCGCCAGATCCACTGTTCGCTGAGTCCCAGCTTTTTGCCCAGGACGCGGACTTCGTCCTTGAAGAGATACCGGAGGGGTTCCACGAGCTTCAGCTTCATCTTCCTGGGAAGCCCTCCCACGTTGTGATGGGACTTGATCACGGAGGTGGGGCCTCCGAAAGCGGAGACGGATTCGATGACGTCGGGGTAGAGGGTTCCCTGGGCTAAAAACCGGACCTTTTTGAGTTTCTTTGCTTCGGCCTCGAAGACTTCCATGAAAACACGGCCGATGATCTTTCTTTTCTTCTCCGGGTCGGTCACCCCCTTGAGTGCCTTCAAGAACTTACGGCCCGCCTTGACGTAGCGGATCTGGATGTTCAGGTGGTCGGAAAGGGTTTTTTTCAGGTCATCGGCCTCGTTTTTTCGGAGAAGCCCGTTGTCCACGAAGATACAGGTGAGATTTTTTCCGACGGCCCGGTGGACCAGGACGGCGGTCACCGAAGAGTCCACCCCTCCGCTTAGGCCCAGGATGATTTTTTCGTCCCCCACGCTTTTTTGGATCTCCCGGGTCATATCCCGGGCGAAAGAGGACATGGTCCAGGTGGGCTTGCATCCGCAGACGTCGAACAGGAAGTTTTTAAGCAGCCGCTTGCCTTGGGGGGTGTGATGTACCTCGGGGTGGAATTGAAGCCCGTATAATTTCTTGTCGGCCCTGGCCGCCGATGCGATGGGCGTATTTTCCGTCGATGCCGTCACGGCAAAGCCCGGGGGGAGCGTCTTTATGGAGTCCCCGTGGCTCATCCAGCATCGGGTATTTGCCGAAAGGCCTGAAAAGAGCCCGCCCTTTTTCTTGACCTTAAGCAGGGCGAAGCCGTATTCTCTTTTTTGAGCCGGAGCCACCGATCCTCCAAGTGCATCCACCATGAACTGCATGCCGTAGCAGATGCCTAAAATCGGAATGCCCAAATCGAACACGGCGGGATCCATTTTAGGGCTTTTCTTTTCGTAGATGCTCGACGGTCCTCCCGAAAGAATGATCCCTTTTGGATTCAATCCGCGAAGCTGTTCCATGGAAATGCCGGGAGGCTCGATGCGGCAGAAGACATGCAGCTCCCTGACCCGGCGGGCGATGAGCTGGTTGTACTGGGAACCGAAATCGATGACGACGATCATGATGGCTTGTCCACGCAAAGGATGCAGGGCGTCCGGGTTTGCCGAAACAGGGTGATATATGGTAAAGACCGCCGAAAATGTCAACTCCAATTCGAGAATCGCCTCTTGCAAGACCCTTTGAAAAAAGGCAATTTCCGTCCTGCCGGACCTGATCCGGCATCCAGAAGGAGTTGAAATGACCGGACCCCGGCGCTTGTCCTGGACTCGATCCGGGATTTGCCGGGGTGACGATTTTGGAAATTATTCAATAAAGGTCTTTTAACACGGGGACAAAAGACATCTTTTCGGGAAAAGGATGATCGTCCAGATTTACGAGATCCAGACCGCCTTAGAAGCGTGGACCCTGATGGATCTGGGGGTGGACCATATCGGCAGCGTCCTTCTTAAAGAAAGCCGGATGCACGACCCGAAGATCAAGGAAGTCGTGGAGGCGGTTCGAGCGGGAAGGGTCAAATCCAGCCTCATCCCTCTTTTTCAGCGTCCGGACGCTGTTTTCCGTATGCTCGATTATTTTCGGCCGGACCTTGTCCATTTCTGCGAAGACCTTCTTCTGTGCGGCCCCGATGCGCTGAAAAGGTTGGGTTCCCTTCAGGAAGCGGTGCGAAAACGCTTTCCGGAAGTGGCGGTTGCCCGGACCGTTCCCATTCCTGAAAAAGGGAAAAGCGCCTGGCAACAGGTCCTGAAGCTGGCTGCCCGGTTTGAACCGGTAAGCGATTATTTTCTCGCAGACACCCATATCCCCCGCGCACCGGTCGAAGGATTTGCCGGCATCACCGGAAGGCCGTGCGACTGGGACCTGGCCGCAGCTTTGGTGCGCCGAAGCCGTATTCCGGTGATTCTTGCCGGCGGGCTGGGCCCTGAAAATGTCTTCGAGGCGATCCTTCGCACCCGGCCCGCGGGGGTGGACAGCTGCACCGGGACCAACGACAGGGATGCCTCGGGTGTGCCGATTCGGTTCCGGAAGGATCCGTCGAGGGTCAAACGGTTCGTTGAAGAAGCCCGCCGGGCCGAAAAAGCGCTGTCGGATGCCAAACGGGCCGAAAATACCCCTTGAGTTGTGGAGCATTTTTTGCCATGACTGGCTCAAGCGACGTCTAAAGGAGGCAAACAAAGCATGCTGGAAAGCGGGGATTTGAGAAAAGGGGCCAAGATCGAAATCGACGGCGAGCCCTACGTCATCGTACAGTTCGAATTCGTCAAGCCCGGGAAGGGCCAGGCCCTTTACAAGTGCAAGCTGAAGAACATGATCACGGGGGTTCAGTTCGACAAAACCTACCGCTCGGGGGAGAAGTTCAATGAGGCCAACCTGGAAGAAGCCGGGATGGAATACCTGTACTTCGACGGCGACCGGTACTGCTTCATGAACACGTCCACCTACGAGCAGGAGTTTCTGACCGCAGACCAGGTGGCCGATGCCCGGAACTACCTGAAGGAGAACACCGTTTGCAGCATGCTGCTTTTTGACAGAAAACCCATCGGAATCACCCTTCCCAATTTCGTGGAACTCCAGGTGACCCAGGCAGATCCCTGGGTGAAGGGCGACACGGCATCCGGAAGCACCAAACCGGCCACCCTGGAGACAGGGTACGTGGTCCAGGTCCCCCCGTTCATCGAAGAAGGGGAATGGGTGCGCATCGACACCCGAAGCGGGCTTTACGTGGAACGCGTGAAAGGGTAGAAGGGTTTGCCCCGCCCGAATCCGGCCGACGTCAACGGTGGCCGGTGGGTTCGTGGATGCTCAGTAATACCCCGGCTTTTGAAAGACAATCCCGATTCCTTCAGCAGCCACCCGGACGATGGTGGCTTTTCTTTTTTTCTGGCCGGCGGAAAAGGCGTTGTCGAGCAGAAAAATGGAATCGCCCACCTGGAACTTTCCCCGGGTCTCGATGAACAGTCCTCCCCGACTCTGATTGACGATGGTCCCGATGAAGGGCTTGCCCCTGGCGAAAAACTCCACAGGCCGGGGGACCGTATGCCGGATGTCCCCCCTTTTTTCCCCGCTTTCATGAGTTGTCTTCAGGGTCCTGTTTTTCATCGGCGCTCCTGAAAATCCATTTTTTCCCGGTTAGGCATCGCTGTGAAAGTATGCTATGTTTTTTTGAAAATGTCAATTTTAGGGGGAATCATGACCGAAGAATGGTCACCGGTGTTCGAAAAAACCTATCGGTCCTACCTGGACCAGCTTGGCGCCGGCAAGCTGCAATCCACGGGTGCCGCGCCCGGCGCCCGCATGGATAAGGGAGAGGTCTGGACGCCATACTTCGGCACGACCTATCGGGTTGGAAAGAAGGGCGTTTCGGATCCGCGAAACCGCCGGCCGCCCTTCGAAGTCTGCGTCGTCTTGATGAAATATCTTCTCCTGTACCCCGCCACCCCGGCCAGAGACAGGGGCTGGATTGCTTATAGGGAAATCCCGGGCGCCGGACCCTTGACCGGCTATTTCGTGCATGATGTGGAGCGTTTGATCTCGGATGCTTTTTCAGGGAAACTGGATTCGCTTCAAAAGGCCGCGCTTGCCCTCCAGGGAAAACCGTCAGAGGAAACATTTCCCTTCGACCTGAAGATGGAATTTCAGGCGCTGCCTGAAATCCGCCTCCTGATGCTTTTCAACGACGCCGACTCCGAATTTACCGCCCGGTGCAGCGTCCTTTTTAACAGCAGCGCACCCCAGTTTTTGGATCCGGAGTGCCTGGCGATGGTGGGGGCCTTCCTCGCGAAAACCCTGTGCCGCAAGGGCATCCAAACCTATTTTCGAAAAACGGCCCTGGAGGACGACAGGCCGGAAGACCGGGGGGTTCGATGACCCCCGGTCCCTTTCGAATCGGTATCGACCTGGGCGGGACCAAGACCGAAGCGGTCGTTTTGGACGACCGGAATCGAGAGGTTTACCGGAAACGGGTTCCGACCCAGGGGACCCGTTCCTACGAGGCCCTCCTGTCTTTTGTCCATCGTTTCATCGAAGAAGCGCGTGCCCATGCTCCGGATCCGAAAAGGTGTACCATCGGCATCGGCATCCCCGGGGCCATCGACGCAAAAACCCGGCGGGTACAAAACGCCAACACAACCGTTCTCATCGGAAACCCTTTTCAGAAGGACCTGGAAAAGCGCCTGGGGCGTTCTGTCTGCGTAGAAAACGACGCCAACTGCTTCGTCTTGGCGGAAAGCCGGGAAGGTGCGGCCAATGGATATTCCTGGGTTTTCGGGGTCATCTTAGGGACCGGCTGCGGCGGGGGTCTTTGCGTTGACGGAAAGCTCCACAGGGGGATGAACGGGATCGGGGGCGAATGGGGGCATTTTTCCGTCGATCCATCCGGGGAGGACTGCTACTGCGGGAACCGGGGATGCATCGAGACCAAGATCAGCGGGTCGGGCGTGGAGCGCTCCTTTTTCACCCGCCACCAGCTCCGCTTGTCCATGAGACAGATCGTGTCGGGGTATCGGAAGAAGGATCCCCGGTGCACGGAAGCCTTCCTTCGGTTCCTGGACGATTTCGGGCGCTGCATGGGAGGGCTTATCTCCCTGTTGGATCCAGACGCGGTGGTCATCGGCGGCGGGCTTTCCCTCATCGACGAGCTGTATACCCAGGGGCTGGCCTACGTGAAGCGTTATGCGTTTCACAGAGGCATACGGACCCCCATTTTGAAAAACCGGCTGGGAGATTCGGCGGGGGTCTTCGGGGCGGCCTGGCTGGGCGTCTGAGAAGGCCTACATCCGGTATTTCTTCTTGAGTTCCTTTAATTTCGTCAGGTATCGATCCTGGTAGGTCAGGCTTTTCTGACTCCGGATGTCATAAAAAGAAAAGTCGATGTAGGGCCGGATGTCGATTCCGTAAGTGTTTTTCATCTTGTCATTGGAGCGGTCTAAAAGAAGGATGCTGTAGTAACTCGTCAGGACCCGCGTCCTGGAATCCCTCCTCAACAGGTAGCTCCGCCCGCCCAGGGTGTTCAAGAAAAAGCCGGCGTATCGGTACACAATTTCAAGGGGGGGCGGTGGGATCAGGCTTGCTTTGCACTGGGCGCCCATGAGGACCCAATGGTGGAAAGTTTCCATGATGGGTTCGAGCCGGTTCGACTCGTTTTTCAAGATGTCGATGATCAACCCGATGCGCTTTCTTCCCAGCACCCTGTAAAAATGGGTCACGTTCCGGATCAGTGCGGACAGGTCGTCCATCTCTCCCGTGATCACCGGCGGGTTCTGGCTCAGTTCTTCAACGATGAGGAGAAAAAAGTCTTGGGCACTCCCTTCCAGCTCATGGGCAGCCATGTATTCCCGCTGGTCCAGGTACTCGAAAAAGGAGGATACCTGCCGCTCCAGCTGTTCGCAGGTCGGCTTCGGGGCAGCGGAGACAGGGGGAACCTGGGCCTCCTTTTCACTTTTAGCAGACGCTCCGGGTTCGACGGCGGCCAGCTCTTTGCCGAGGGGGACTCTTTCCTTGAGATCGTCTACTTCCTTTCCCAGTTCCTCGACTTTTCCTACCCATTCCTTTCTCTCTTTTTCGACGGCAGCCTCCATTTCATCCCGGTACCAGGATTTGAATTGGGTGTAGGCAAAAAAGCCGATGAGACAAAGAAGAAAAAGGGCGACAACGATTTTGACCGGCTTTTCCATGTTCAATTCCCCCCGTGGATTCAGCTACGGCGGCTGGCGTACTGGATCAGGCCTGAACCAGGGTTTCAGACCTGCAGGCTCACCGTATCACCGATGCGCTCCGGTATCAACTCCATTTGGCACCGGGTGGAGCTCGACATTGACAGCGGGTTAAAATTGGAGGATACAAAGGGATAATTTCTTCCAGAAGACGTTACAGGAAAAGCTTTTCGGTGAATCCAGAGGACCGGAAAAACACAAGGCGGGAGATGCTGAAAGAACTGCTTGGGCCCATGCGGGTGCCGTTTCTCATCCTCACCCCGGCCTGCGTCCTTCTGGGGATGGCAACCGCGGTTTGGTCCGGGGGACGCGTGTCGGTGATTCATGCTCTTTTTATTTTTCTGGGCGCCCTTTCGGCGCATGTCAGCGTCAACGCGTTCAACGAATATTTCGATTTCAAAAGCGGCCTGGATTTCAAGACCCAGCGGACGCCTTTCAGCGGCGGGAGCGGGACGCTGCCCGCCCATCCGGCGGCGGCAAAGCAGGCCCTTGCCACCGCCGTACTCTTTTTCGGGCTCACGGTTGCGGTGGGACTTTTTTTTGTCTCAGTCCGGGGTTGGGGCCTCCTTCTGACCGGGATTCCCGGCCTGCTTCTCCTGTTTGCCTATACGCCTTGGATCGCGCATCATGCCCTCGGGTGCCTCGTCGCTCCGGGTCTGGGGTTCGGTCCTTTGATGGTGATGGGAACTCATTTCGCCCTCACGGGGAGCTACCAATGGACACCCTTCGTCGCTTCGCTGGCCCCTTTTTTTCTCGTCTGTGACCTGCTGCTCCTCAACCAGTTTCCTGACGTGGAGGCCGATCGGAGCGTGGGGCGTCGGCATTTCCCCATTCTCATCGGGAGGCAGCGCAGCAGCCTGATCTATGCGGCGTTTCTCCTAGCCGCCTACCTGTCCATGATTTTCGGCGTCTTCTTGAATCTTCTCCCGAGCCTGACCCTTCTGGGGCTCATGAGCGCCGTTATCGCACTTCCCGCAGCGCTGGGAGCTTTCCGGCACGCGGAAAACATTCCCAGACTCCTTCCTGCGTTGGGACTGAACGTGATTCTCAACATCGTCACGCCGGTGCTCATGGCTGTCGGCCTGTTTTTTGCGTGAGATCCGAATCCGGGAAACCGACGGGCGATGACGCGGGCCATACGGATACTTGAAAAGAAAGGCGTTCCTTTTGCCGTCCACCGGTATCGGCATGATCCGCGTGCAGGCCATTACGGCATGGAAGCGGCTGAGGCCCTTGGCATCTCCCCGCACCGGATTTTCAAAACGCTGGTGATCCTGCTCGACGGCCGAAAAGAAGCCGTGGCCCTGGTGCCTGCTTCCAAGCATCTCGACCTCAAAGCCGTGGCATCGGTCTTTGAAGCCAAAAGCGCCGAAATGGCTCCTCCTGAAACCGCCGAAAAGACCACAGGCTGCGTGGTGGGCGGGATCAGTCCATTGGGGCACCGAAAGCCCTTGCCGGTGGCCTTGGACGAAACGGTGCGTCATCTCGAGACCGTCTATGTCAGCGCGGGAAAGCGGGGCCTCCAAGTCGAACTGAGACCCGATGACCTGATCGGCCTTTGCAACGGGAGTCTTGGAAAGATCTCCCGGTGATCTCCCGCGACAGCGGGCCATGGAACCGGGCGCAAGAACGCAAGAGCCTATGCAGGAAAAAAGCCTCGAAAATTCCCGACACCCACTCGCGTCAACCGGAGTTGCCGTCGTCGGGTCCACCACCCTCGACGAGGTTCGGATCGCCGACCGGCGCGTTTTCAAGATGGGAGGCGTGACCGCCTACGCCGGATTGACCTACGCGCACTTCAAGATACCCGTGCGCGTGGTCACCCGCGTCGGGAAAAAGGAGGCGTGGATGATCCAAAACCTTCGGCGGGAGGGGATTTCTCCATGTGTCGAATTCGGCGGCGCCACCACCGTGTTCGTCAATGTCCTGGAAGGGGAAAAGCGCCTGCAAAAGATGCTTTCGGCGGCCGATGCCATCTCAAAGGACCAGCTCCTGCATGCCGTCACCGGGATAGACACCATCCATCTCGGTCCTCTACATCCCCGGGATATCGACCCTGCCGCCCTGTGCGCCTTGGGCCCCCATGGGCATTTCATTGTCCTGGACATCCAGGGGTATGTGCGCCGGAGGAAAAAAGACTGGATCCGTCCCGGCGTTTCCGGAAACCTGCCTATAGCCCTGGGTTTGGCAAAGATCCTCAAGGCGGACCGAGAGGAAATGGCACTGGCTTTGGATTTTTTCAAGTGCAGCCTCCGACGCCTCCTTTCTGATTTCCACATAGACGAGGCGGTGGTGACGGAGGGGCATCGGGGCGGTTTTATCCAGGAGCAGGGGGGCGGACCTTATCCCTTCGACCCGATTCCGGTGGCGCACCCCTCAGACTCCACGGGCGCCGGGGATGTATTTTTTGCTGCATACGTGGCCTGTCGGCGATTCGGAAAAGCAGAGGTGCCGGCGGCGGCTCGGACGGCATCCCGGATTGCCGCCAACCAGGTGGCAGGCGCTCATATCCGCGAGAAAGCCCTTTGCCCGTAGGCTTTGGAAGCCGGACACGCAACGGGTCAGAGTTGAGGCGTCTTTTTAAAGAATTTCAGCCCGCGTCGTCGGCATCCATCCAGACGGGAAAGGCGGCCCGGTAGTCCGTCAGAGCTTGACGGGAGAGGGCTTGGGTGACGGTGAAAGGTTTTTGGGCGATTTCCAGCAGGACGTTGCCCTGGGGATCGATGATGGAAGAATCCCCGGAATAAGAAAGGCCGTTCCCGTCTTTTCCCACACGGTTGACGCCGACGACGTAGCACTGGTTTTCCACGGCCCTGGCGGCGAGGAGCGTCTTCCAGTGGGCCGACCGGGCCTGGGGCCAGTTGGCCACGAACACGAGGAGGTCGTAGCTGTTCGGGCCGTTTCTGCACCAGACCGGAAACCGAAGATCGTAGCAGATGAAAGGCCTAAGGCGCCAGCCCTTCAGGGAAACGGTGAGACGGGTTTTTCCGGCGGCGTAAGTCCGGTCCTCCCCCGCCATCCGAAACAGATGCCGCTTGTCGTAGGTGAACAGGGTTTCATCCGGCTTCGCCCAGACGAGGCGGTTAAAGAACCGCCCGTTTTCCCGGATGATGAGACTTCCGGCCACGTCCGCTTTTTTCTGTTTTGCCTTGTCCCGGATCCAACGCACGCCGGAGCCGTCCATGCCCTGGGCGAGTTTTGCGGCGTTCATGGTGAATCCGGTGGTGAACATCTCGGGGAGAAGGATCAGATCCGTGGGTTTGGAAACGGCCTCCAGTGCCTCGTCGAACCCGGCCAGGTTGGTATCAATATTTTCCCAGATTGGATCGGCTTGAACGAGGGTGAGAGTCAAATCCTGCATAGCCGCTCTCCCGCCTCTTTAAGGGTGTCGTCTTTTTTTGCAAAACAAAAGCGCAGCACCCGATGGTCCTCGTTGTCGTGATAGAAAACCGACGGGGGGATGGCGGCCACACCGTGGCGGGTGGTCAACCGCCTGGCGAAGGCCACGTCCGGTTCGTCGGAGACGTCGCGGTAGTCGAGCATCTGGAAATAAGTCCCAAGACACGAGATGGCCTTGAACCGGGACCCCCCGAGGGAGGCAAGGAAGACGTCCCGCTTTTCCTGGTAAAAAGCCCCCAGTGCCAGGTAGGCATGCTTCCGGGAGAGGTAGTCCGCGTATGCCAGTTGAACCGGGGTGTTGACGGCAAAGGTCAGGTACTGGTGGATTTTCTGGAATTCCTCGGAAAGCGGACGGGGGGCCACGCAGTAGCCCACCTTCCAGCCTGTGGCATGGTACGTCTTCCCGAAGGAACTGATGACGAGGCTTCTTTGGGCCAGTTCCGGGTAGCGGCACAGGCTTTCATGGCGGTGTCCGTCGAATACGATGTGTTCGTAAACTTCATCGCTGATCAGGAGCACGTCCGTATCCCGCACGACGGCGATAAGGGCGTCAAGGTCCGCCGCCTCCAAGACGGATCCCGTGGGATTGTGAGGGGAATTGAGAATGATGGCCCGTGTCTTGGACGACACCCGGTCTTCGACCTCGTTCCAGTCGATCCGGTAGCCAGGATACCGAAGCTTTATGGGGATCGGAATTCCGCCGCTGAGCCGGATGGCTGGGACGTAAGCGTCATAGGCAGGCTCGAAGTAGATGACTTCCTCGCCCCTGCCAACGACGGCGGTGATGGCGGCGAATACGGCTTCGGTGGCCCCCGCCGTGACGGTGATTTCGTCGGCGGGGTCGAACCGGGCGCCGTAAAGGGCTTGGACCTTTTCCGAAATCCGTTCCCTCAGGTGAAGCACCCCCTGCATGGGGGCGTACTGGTTGCTGCCCTGGCGCATATGGTGGGCCACGCGGTCCACGAGCTCCGCGGGAACATCGAAGTCCGGAAAGCCCTGGGACAGATTGATGGCGCCGCTTTCCACGGCAAGCCGCGTCATGATGGAAAAGATCGTCACTCCGACGTCGGGGAGTTTGGAAGTCAGATACATTTGGACACCGCCTCTGTGGAACCGTTTTGAACCGCTAAAGAGAGCGCATTCCCCGCAACTTGCTGCGGGGTTAGGGAACGAATCTTAGAATAAAAAAACTCCTTACGGTGCTGCGAAGCACTGCCGAAGGGCGGAACATTCCCCGCTGCTTGCAGCGGGGAGCTTCAAAACAGCTAATTGACAAACATAGTACGGCGTGACTAATTTTACCATCCAAAAATGCAATTTTCCGGAGGATCTACGCTGACATGGGGGAGAAGCTCGACCTTTTCCGTTTACACGCCCGGGAATACCGGGCGTCCCAGGATCCGGTGCTGATCGAGACCCTTCCGGCCGGTTATCTCAGCATCACCGGGAGAGGGGAACCGGGACAGACCGAGTTCATCGCCTCACTGGAGGCCCTTTACTCCGTCGCCTTCGCCGTCAAGACGGCTTCCCGGGCCAGGGGCGAGGATTATGCGGTCTGCAAGCTTGAGGGACTCTGGTGGGCGGCCGAATCCCAGGATGGGGATGCGTGGGCCGTGGAAAAGCTCTTGAACTGGAAACTCATGATCCGTACACCCGATTTCATCGTCTCGGATCGCCTCCAGGAGGCCGCCTCGCCGCTTTTGCAGCTGAAAAAGGGGCCCGAGGTCAAAAGCGTGAAACTGGAACGGATTCACGAAGGCGTCTGTGTGCAGATGCTCCACAGGGGTTCCTATGGAAATGAGAAAGAAAGCGTGGACAAGATGCGGCTTTTTGCAAAGGAAAAAGGATTTCGGTTTGACGGGCTTCACCACGAGATTTATCTTTCAGATCCGAGGCGGGTGCCCGAAGATCGGCTTCGAACGTTGCTGAGGAGGCCCGTGACCCGAAGGAAAAAAGACGACGCCGCGTAGAAGCGGCTTTTCAGCCGGAACAGGAGGATCGGGTCAGGGGACAGGGGAGCCCTTGAAGTGTAAAGGAACCGACACAAGGAAAGGGAACATGATGACCATCATGCAGAAAATGCCGGAAGCGGACGAGCGGAAGGCTCAACGGCAACGGCAGGAAGCCAACCTGAAGTCGGCCCTGGCCGTGATCAGGAAAAAATTTATTGTCATGAGCGGGAAAGGCGGCGTCGGAAAAACGTCCGTTTCGGTGAACCTCGCCGTGGCGCTCTCCAAGAAGGGGCTCCAGGTGGGTCTCATCGATGTGGACCTGCATGGACCCGACGTGCTGAGGATGCTGGGGCTCAAGGGGGAACTGGGCGTCAGCGCCGACCGGAAGCTCATCCCTAAAAACTACAACAGCCACCTCAGGGCCGTGTCCGTGGAATCCTTCATCCGCAACAGAGACGATGCCATCATCTGGAGGGGTCCTTTGAAGCATTCGGCCATCCAGCAGTTCATCAGCGAGGTGGATTGGGGTCCCCTCGACTTCCTGATCATCGATTCCCCCCCGGGAACCGGAGACGAGCCTCTCACCGTCGCCCAGCTCGTTCCGGACGCCAGAGCCATCATCGTCACCACCCCCCAGGAAATCGCCCTGGCGGATGTGCGCAAATCCATCCATTTCTGCAGGACCGTAAAGATGGAAATTTTCGGGATCGTCGAAAACATGAGCGCCTTCAGCTGCCCCCACTGCGGAGAACCGGTTCCCCTTTTCGGCTCGGGGGGTGGAGAACGGGTGGCCTGCGACATGGGTTTGACGCTTCTGGGCAAAATTCCTTTTGACCCCGGCATGGTCGTCTGCGGAGATTCCGGCATTTCCTACCAGGAGCGCCACGGAAGCTCCGAGGTGTCCCTGGCTTTTGCGGGGATCGCGGAAAAAATGGCAGCCCTGGGTTAGGAGAGGACGGTGGCCTTTACCCTAACGACCCTCGTGGAAAACAGCGTACCCAAGGCAAGAGGAGTGATCGCCGAGCACGGTTTGTCTTTTTTCATCGAGGCCGGCGGAAGAAGAGTCGTGTTCGATACGGGTCAGGGGTTTGCCCTGGTGCAAAACGCCGAGGCACTGGGAGTCGATCTGTCCTCGGTGGAGGCTGTGGTCCTCAGTCATGGTCATTATGACCACTCCGGAGGCCTCAATGCCCTGCTGGAGGTTAACCGGGAATTCACCCTTTATGCGCATCCGGGCGCCTTTGACGAAAAGTTTTCGAAAAGAAACGGGCAGGTGCGTTCCATCGGGCCTCCCATTTCCCGGCAGGCCCTCGAAGCGAAAGGCATCCGGATGGTCCTGGAGCCCGGCCCCCTTGAGATCGTCCCGGGCGTCACGACCTCGGGAGAGATTCCCGGCGTCACCGATTTTGAAGTCGTCGACCCCGCCCTTTTCACCCGGCAGGGAGAGACTCTCGTGCCCGATCCCGTGAAAGACGACCTGTCCCTGATCCTTAACGCCCCAAACGGTGTTGCCGTGTTGTTGGGCTGCGCGCACCGGGGGGTGATCAACATCCTGACGCAGGTCCAAAGCATCAGCGGGAAGAGGAGACTTCTTGCTCTGGCGGGGGGGCTTCATCTGGGGGGTGTATCGGAAGCGGTTTTGAAGCGGACTCTCGAAGCCCTCGGCCGTTTTTCCCCTGAGCTGCTCGTGCCGGGTCACTGCACGGGGTTTCCCGCCATCCTGGCCCTTTACGGGGCCTTCAAGGATCGGGTCCGCCTCAACCAGGTGGGGTATGTCCTGCGGATCTAAAAGCCGTCGAGGCGTTCAAGAGAAAATTACAGCATCTGCTTGAGTTCTTCCTTGGAGGGAACCGCTTTCTGCTCGAAATCCTTCCAGAACGCCCTGTCCTTTTCTCTCCAGCCCGGGCCAAATTTGTCATCGAACAGGGGTTTGAGACGGGCGAACCAGGCGCCTGTCTTTTTCCCTTTCTGGCGGGCGACAAACAGGTCGGCCAGGTAGTCGGCGATGTCGATCATCTTATCCTTGGGCAGGTAGGCGTAGGCGCCCTCCCTGATGGATTTCACCAGGGAGTCGGGGCTCAATGCATGGGCGGTGAGCATGACGGCGGGGATGTTCATTTCATTGGCGATTTTGAGGAGGCGGTACCCGTCCACGCCCATGATGTCCAAGATAACGGCGTCGTAGGTTCCCCTGCGCATGGACTTTTCCCCTGTTTTGAAGTCCATTGCGGTTTCGACGAGGCACATGTCCAGAAGGTCGGTGAGGGTCTCCAGAATATCCGGTTCGTCATCGACCACCAGGATCCTTTTGCCCTTCAGGGCGAGCGCTGCTTCCATTAAGACCTCCTTTGTCGAAACCGTAAAACAGACTACCCGGCAGGCCCGGGAATCCTTGGCCCAAGTATAAAATGGGTGCCGACCGAAGCAGACTGAGACTGCTGCCTTCGTAACGAATCCCGGACGAAAAGTCAATATCTCAAGAAAGGAGAAAGGGATCCGCCGGCCTCGATCCCAAGCCGTGCAAAACCAGACCTTTCGCCTGTCCAGGCGGTCATTCCGGTAACTTCTTTTCGGTTTTTCGGATAGAAGGCGGCGCTTGACCGGGGTGATCGCGGAGCAGTTCGAGGACGCGGTCCCGCTCGTCTTCAAGTGCGAAAAGCTCGTGCATGATGGGAGGTTTGACGGAGTGTGCCGGAAGGCGCGCTTCCGTTTCCTTGATCTGTTCTTTGAGCGCTTCGAGCTTTTTTCTCAGGCTTTTGATGGTGTCCTTCACGACCCGCTCCCTCCGGAAGTGTCCGCGTCCGAGGGGGGCCGGACCCACGACCCGTCTTTTAAAAAGTCCACGCCGATTTTTTTCAGCTGATCTTTTTTTTCCAGGAACCGGGCCTTCATCCCTTTGAGCCATTCCCGATGTCGAACGGCCGATTCCTTGGAAAGAAACATCTCATGGCTGCTGGGCGGGATGTCGAAAACAACGGTGTCCCCCTGGGCCCGGAAGGTCCCCGGGTTGCTGCAGAGCATGCATCGGATACGCCCGCCTTCCAGGAAACGAAACGTATCTCCGCCGCACACCGGGCAGGCCGGTTTTTTGGGAGCAAAAGGATCGCCGAAAAGACTGGCCGCAAGGTTCGACAGGATTTTTTCGTTGGTGCTGTTGAAAAAAATTTCGCCGGGCAGGGCGCCGTAAAGGATTTCGCAGCCTTTGATGTCGGTCATGAAAAGCTTTAAAAAACTCTGGATTCCCAAAAGGGTGTACCCCTCCTTTTCCGGGATCCCGGCGATGCCGATGCCCACGGCGGGTTTTCCCCACAGTTTTTCGACGTTGGGAAGGAGGGAAAGCCCCCGGTCCAAAAGGAGTTTCAAGGAAGCGTTCGGACCCAGAAAATACGTGGGTGCCGCGACCACCAGCGCGTCGGCTTGGAAAAGGGCTTCCCAGATCCGGGAGAGGTCGTCTCCGATGACGCACTTCCCTTCCTTGAAAAGGCAGGTGTAGCAGCCTCTGCAGGGACGGAGGTCGAAATCTGAAATGCGTAAAATCTTGAGTTCGTGAGATTCCGGGATAAACCGGCTGACGGCTTTGACGGCGATTTCGCTGTTGCCGAGTTTCCTGGGTGAACCGATGATGCCGAGAACGGTCTTCATGGTGCGGGTTGCTCCCTTTGGTGTGGATGGTTTTACGAGATTCCGATCCTGAACGACAAAATCGGCCGAGTCAAGGCCAAAAAAGAAGAGCGGTTTCAAGGAAATCCCCTTGATCTGAAAGGCCCGATGCGGATAAAAGGAGATCATGGAAAAAATGCCAGATCTCGGCGTGACAATTGGGGGAATTGCCCTGAAAAACCCCGTGATGACGGCTTCAGGGACTTTCGGATACGGCCGGGAATACGCCGATATGGTGGACTTGAGTCGGCTGGGGGCCGTGGTCGTGAAGGGGCTGCACCTCCATCCCGCCAAAGGCAACCCGCCCCCCCGGATCGTGGAAACACCCGGCGGCATGCTCAATGCCATCGGCCTGGAAAATGTCGGCATCCAGGCCTTCATCCGGGAAAAACTTCCGTATCTTGCCGCCGTCGGGGTTCCGGTCATCGTCAATATCTACGGTCACACCGTCGAGGAATACGCCGAAATCGCCGGCGTCGTCGACGGCCAGACGGGGATCGACGGCGTGGAGGTCAACATCTCCTGCCCCAACATCAAAAAAGGAGGGGTGGCTTTCGGGGTTCACCCTAAAAGCGCCCATGAAGTCGTCACGGCGGTCCGAAAGGCCACCCAAAAACCGCTCATCGCCAAGCTTTCTCCCAACGTCACCGATATCACCGAGATCGCACGGAGCGTGGAAGACGCCGGTGCCGACGCGGTCTCCCTCATCAACACCGTCACGGGAATGGCGGTGGACGTCGAAGCCAGGCGCCCGAAGCTGGCCAATATCACCGGGGGCCTTTCCGGACCTGCCATCAGGCCCATTGCCTTGCGAATGGTGTGGCAGACGGTGAAGAGCGTGTCGGTACCGGTGGTGGGAATCGGCGGCATCATGACGGCCCAGGACGCCCTTGAATTTCTGGTGGTCGGCGCCAGTGCGGTCCAGATCGGGACCGCCAATTTCATCAACCCGCGGGCCACCCTCGACATCCTGGAGGGCATCGAGGCCTTCATGGCGCAGAAGGGGATAAAAAGCATCAGAGAAGTCATCGGATCCCTAAAGACTTGAGAAACCCAAAGGACACAAAAGCAACAAAGGAGGCGACATGCGGATCTTGGTTCAGGTCATACTGGCGGTTTTGATGCTGGTTGCTGGTCCTGCGGAAGGTGGGGAAGTGGGCGGTGTCAGCCTCCCCGACACCCTGTCCGCCGGAGAGACCCAGCTGGTTTTGAACGGCACCGGGCTGCGCAAGAAACTGTTCATCAAAGTCTATGCGGCAGGCCTCTACCTCAAGGAAAAGCAGAGCGATCCGGCGGCCGTCATCCAGAAAGACCAGCCCATGGCCATCCGGATGCATTTCATCTATGACGGGGTGACCTCCGAGCAGCTGGTGGAAACCTGGAACGAGGGATTTTCCGCTGCCACCGGCGGTCAGACGGCGCCCCTCCAGGACCGGATCTCGGCCTTCAATGCCCTTTTCAAGGAGAAAGCCCGAAAAGGGGACCGGTACGACCTGGTCTACCTGCCGGAAGCAGGCGTCACCCTGTATATCAACGAAAAGAGCACAGGGACCGTTCCGGGCCTCGATTTCAAAAAGGCGCTCTTCGGCATCTGGTTGGGGGAAAAGCCCGCGGACTCAGGCCTCAAGGCGGGAATGCTCGGAAAGTAGACTTCCGGGCTTTTTGCCGGGCCCCTCATTTCGCTTCCTCGACCGGAAGCGGGAAGGCTCCCTGCTTTGGATCAGGATCCTTAACGCCAGCACCGGGATCAGTGCCGGTAGCGGCGGGCTCACATCCAGAAAAGCTGAAGGAGAAGATGAGCAACTGCCACGGCCGCAACCGAAAAGGGGACGCTGAGCTTCAGGTAGGGTCCGAGCCGGACCTTGTGCCCGTGCTTTTCGAGGATCCCGCAGGCGAAGACGTTGGCGGTGGCGCCGACGGGCGTCACATTCCCCCCGATACCCGTACCGATGAGCATGCCGTACAGCAAGGGCCAGGCGTCCATGCCGAGGGAAGCCGCCAGGTTCTGGCACACGGGGATCATCAGGATGGTGTAAGGGACGTTGTCCATGAAGGAAGAAAGCCCTACCGAGATCCAGGTTAGAAAGGCCAGCAGGAAAGCGGGTCTGTCGATGCCGGCGGCCACCACGAGGTCGGCGAAATCCTTCAGCAGGCCCGAGTCGTTGAGGGCATAGATCACCACGAAGACGCCCAGGATGAAGAGCAGGGAATTCCAGTCAAAATCCATCACCATTTCCCTGAGATCGGCCCGTCCCATGAAGAGCGAAACCACCCCGACGCCGAGCCCCACCAGCCCCGGGCGCAGGCCGTATTCAGGCCCGATGACCAGGGCGGCGACGCCCAGCACAAAGAGCACCGACGCCCCATGGGTTACGGGAATGGGCTCGTGTTGGACCTCGACCTTTTTAATCCTGCGCCGGAACTGGAACAGCAGAACGGCCAGTGCCGTCAGCACCCCGATAAAGGTGAGGGTTCCCAGTCCGGGGCGGCTCTGAAAGAAATAGAAATCGAGCGGCTTCATGCCGGTTTCCATGGCCAGGATGATGGAAGGCGGATCGGCCACCATGGTCAGGGTGGTGACCACGTTGGAACTGATGGCAATGGCTATCATGTAGTGAAAAAGATCGGACCCCATTCGCCGGCTGACAGCGATGGCCACGGGGGCCATCATGAGCACCACCCCAACGTTCTCCATGAAGGCCGATAAAAAAGCGGTCAGGGCACAAAGGGCGAAGACAGCGTATCTCTCCTGCTTCACCCGCATCAGGATCCGGTTGGCGATGAGCTCGGGCATGCGGCTTTTCATGAAGAGGAAGGAGACCATCATGAAGCCCCAGTAGATGCCCAGCACATCCCACTTGACGGCCTTGAAAAGGGCGTCGGACGGGTGCAGCACCCCGGTGAGCAGCAGGATGGCGGCCCCTCCCAGGGAGGCATAGGCGATTTTGATCTTCCGGCTGAGCGCCAGTCCGTAACAGGCGACGAAAACCGTCAGAACAAGGGCTTTTTCCAAAGTCATGAAGTTTCTCCGCTTCTCGCAAAGCGTTTCAGAGCTCGGCCCCGCAGAACTTGCAGTGCTTGGCGCTGTTGTCGTGCCCCTCGGCGCTGCAGGCGGGACAAGCACGGTTGTCGACGCTTCGGGAAATCTTGGTCATCTCCGTGGTGACGATGCCGGTGGGAACCGCAATGATGGCATACCCCAGGATCATGATGACTGAGGCAACAGCCTGACCCAGGGGCGTCTGGGGAGAGATGTCCCCGTACCCCACGGTGGTGAGGGTCACGATGGCCCAGTAAATACTTATCGGAATGCTGGTGTACCCCCTCTCCGGACCTTCCACGAGGTACATGACCGACCCCATGATGGAGACGATGGTCAGGAGGAAAAATAGAAATACGGTAATCTTCCGCCGGCTGGCTTTCAGGGCCCGCATCAGCTGCATGGATTCCCCCAGGTAATGGGCGAGCTTCAATACCCGGAATATCCGCAGCACCCGGAGCAGACGAATGACGATCAGGACCTGGCTTCCCGGGAAAAAAAGGCTGAGATAGGTGGGGAGCACCGCCAGGAGGTCGATGACGCCGAAAAAGCTGACCGCGTAACTGAGGGGCCTGTAAACGGTCAGGAGCCTTAAAACGTATTCGATGCTGAAAAGGATCGTAAACAGCCATTCCAGGGCGAGCAGCACGCTTCCATACCGGAACCTGACGGCCGAAATGCTGTCCAGCATCACCACGGCCACGCTGAAGATGATACAAAGGATCAGGGCCACGTCGAAGGCCTTCCCCGCAGGGGTATCGGCCTCGAAGATGATGTCATGAAGTCGATGGCGCCATTTAGGGGTCGTTTCAGTCTGCATGAAAGGTCCAATCCATGATTTTTGCGGTATCTATCAAAAAACCCGCCGGCGCGCAATTTATAGACCAGGAGGCACCGTCCGGTGAATGCGAAAATATTCGGACAGCCACAGCACCACATCCGTCAGGCAGGCCATGTGAAGTAAGACGGCGATCTGGATGATCAAAAAAGGGATCACAGCGCAACCTGGGGGTCTGGCTGCCGGCAGTTTGCCGCTGCAACGCTTCTGCCGGCTGAAGGCGGCCGGAATTGCACAGTGACGCAAAAACGGGTATAGCATCAACGCTGGGAAAAACCGCAAAGAGGAAGAACAGATGGTGCATTTTTCCATTACCCCCGCTTACCGAAAAAGGTTTCCGGGTGTATCTTTCGGCCTCACCCTGATCACCGGATGCCTGAATCCCGCCAATCCCGAAGGCTTTGACCTGTATAAAAGAAAGCACCTCAGACAGATGAGAAGACGAGAGACCTTGGAGGCGATCACCCAAAGGATTGAAACCTATGATCGGTTTTTCCACTGCTTCGGTTTCGACTGCCCCCTTCCCAAGCACCTGAAAAGGACCGTCCAAAGCGGATTTCCCCGGTACGACCTCATGGTGGACGCCCATTTCATGGCCGAGATGTGCGCCGGTATCCTGGTGGCCGTGACGGACTTCAACCGCTTTGACGGCGCATTGACCCTCGACATCGTCCGGGAGGGTGAACCCTGCAGGGGCATGGGCGGACAAGACCTGAAGACCCGGCAGGGGGAGATCGTCCTCAGGGATGAAAAAGAGATTGTCTGCATTCTCTGCCAGGGTGCGGATGAAAAAACCCGGGTGGGGGAGGATACGAAAGACGTCCTGTTTTACGGATATGCCGTACCCGGGATTGAGGCGCGGCACATCGCGCAGGGCCTTCGCCTTGCATCGGATACGATGGTTGCCTTCGGCGGCGGCAAGGAGGCCTATTTCGAAGTTCATCCGTCTTGATTTTCGATCCTTTCCGGGAAAAGGGCGTTTTTGCCTCGGGAGTTGTATCTCAAGATGGAAACCGGACGCCCGATGGTCCCGTAACCCCGCCCTGTCTTGAACGATGCCTTTTTTTTCAAAGGTCCGAATGTGGGTCTTCGCGGTCGTTTCGGCAGGTTTGCTGTCGGCTGCCGCGACAGCCCCGCTGAATCGAATTGCGGCCGCATCGGCTGCGGATGGAGAGGCCATGACCGACCCTTTACCCATTGTCGTGGAACGCCTTAGGGCTCATGTCCACACCTTGACCCGGACCATCGGCGAACGCAGTGTGGCCCTGCCTGAAAACCTGAAACAAACAGCCATTTACCTCAGGTCCTTTTTTGAAGAGATCGGCATCCCTGTACACTTGGAGCCCTATACATACGGCAGCCACACGGTGAGCAACGTGGTGGCAAAACTGAAGGGAAGAGGGGAGCCGCAGGTTCATTACCTCCTGGGGGCTCATTATGACTCGGTGGCCGGCACCGTCGGCGCGGACGACAACGCCAGTGCGGTGGCCGTCATGCTGGAGACGGCCAGGGTTTTGGCGGAAAGGGAGCCTTCGGAGGTTTCGGTGACCTTCGTCGGCTTTGCCCTTGAAGAACCGCCGGTTTTCGGAACCCGTTTCATGGGAAGCCGGGTGCACGCCGCCGCCGCCCGCAGGGAAAAGGCGGCCATCGACGGCATGATCTGCCTGGAAATGGTCGGATACACCTGTCATGAACCCGGATGTCAGCGTTACCCCTTTCCGTTGGGGTTTTTCGGGTATCCCAAGACGGGGGATTTCATCGGCATTGTCGGCAATTTCGGCTCCCGTGATTTTGCACAACAACTGGAACGCAGCTTTCACCGCAGCCGGCGTCTCCCGGTGGTTTCTCTCTGGGTTCCTTTTAACGGCTGGATAATGCCTTCCGTGCGGCTCAGCGATCATGCCTCGTTTTGGGACATGGGATTTCCGGCCGTGATGGTCACCGACTCGGCGTTTTTCCGCAACCCCCATTATCACCGTGCCACGGACACTTTAGAAATCCTGGATTTCGATTTCATGGCCCGCCTGGTTGAAAGCCTTGCAGATTTTTACCGTGGTGCTGGGATCTAAAGCGCCGGTGTGCCGCCCTCAGTGGCCTCCCAAAACCCCATCAGCTTGGGCAGCCACAGCACCACATCCGGCAGATAGGTCATGAAAAGCAACACGGCGATCTGGATGATCAAGAAAGGGAGCACGGCCCGGGTGACGTAGAGGATGTCCTTGTTGGCCATCGCGCCCGTGATATACATGCTGACCCCCACCGGCGGCGTGCAGTAGCCGATGGCGAGGTTCACCGTCATCAGCAACCCGAAGTGCATGAAGTCCACATTGAAGGTGGGAAGCAAGGGGATCAACACCGGCCCGATGATCAGCGTTGCCGAAATCACGTCCATGAACATGCCGACCACCAGCAGGAAGCAGTTGATCGCCAGGAGAAACATCAAGGGGGAATGGATGTTTTCGATGACGGACTCGGCGATCCTTGAGGGCACATTCTCGAAGGTCAGGTAGCGGCCGAAGCAGGTGGCGCCTGCCACGATGATCAGAAGCGTGGCCGAGGTGACAGCCGAACTGACGATGACTTTCTTCACATCCTTGATTTTCATGGTTCGATGGATGAACAGCTCCACGATGAAAGCGTAGATGCAGGCCACCACGGCCGCTTCGTCGGCCGTGAACATCCCTGAGAACGTTCCTGCAAAAATGATCACAGGCAGCATCAGCGACCAGAAGCCCTCTTTGAAGACAGCCAGGAATTCCTTTAAGTTCGGTACCGGAAGGCGTACAATGCCCTCGTCGGTCCGGAACATGAAATACGAATAGAGGCATACCAGCAGCATGACTAGAATCCCAGGGACGAAACCCGTCAGAAAAAGCCCCTGAAGCGAGACATTGGTGATCATGCAATAAAGAATCATGCTGATGCTCGGCGGGATGATGATTCCCAGATTCGGGGACGTGGTCATCAGGCCGAGGGTGTATTTCATGGGATAGCCGTTTTTAATCAGTGCGGGGATCATAAAACCGCCCAGGGCGACCACGGTGGCCACCGTAGAACCGGAAATCGCCCCGAACAGGCCGCAGCCCAGGCAGCCGGCCATTCCCAGCCCGCCGGGAAGCCAGCTGACCAGCGTGTTGACCATTTTGATCAGCTTGTCCACGATGCTGCCGGCGGTCATGATATTGCCGCAAAGAATGAAGAACAGCACCACCACCAGCGCGAAGTTGTCCATGCTCTTGAAAAAACTCTCCACGAGCATCAGGGTTTGAGTTTCCGGAGCGAAGAGGACAAAGCCAATTGCGCCCGTGAAAAAAAGACAGATGTAAACGGGGATATAGGCCGCCATCGCTCCGAGCAGCACCAACAGGATGATGATCACGCTCAGATCCAAGATGCTCATCCTCCTTCAGAACCCCTGCGATCCCCCGCCTTTGTATCAAGACGGCTTGAGCTTCCGCAGGTTATAGGCTCCTAAAAACAGAAATTTTATAAAAAATGAAAAGATAATCATGTAATTATTTACATGAATAATATTTCATGTAATAATTCCAATTAGGATGCCCTGTCAAGATGTTTTTAATCCCTTGAATGGAAGGGGGCTCTTTTGCTTGAAAAGTGCTGTCAGGAAGACCTATAGTGGCCTTTGAAGTGAAAAAGTGAAGGGGAAATTAATCCAGTCGTCAAAATAGGCATCAGAGAGGTGTCCGATGGCCGAATGGACTTTTGTTACCAATCATGCCGTGGTCCTCAGTTTTATGTCCACGCACCCCAATATCACCGCTCGAGACCTTGCCTTGAACGTAGGCATCACCGAACGCGCGGTCCGAAAAATCATCAGGGATCTGGAGGTTGCGGGGTATATCCGCAAGCAAAAGGACGGCAGAAGGATCCGATACAGCATCGAGTTGTCTATGCCGCTTCGGCACTTGAGTCAGCGCGATAAATTGGTGGGCAACTTGTTGAAGGTTCTAACGAGTGAAAAAACCAAACTGAAGCGGGCTTGAACAGACAAAGAAGCGTCAAAAGATGAACATTTCGGACAAATCCCTTCAGGAGCCCAAGCGAATTCTGGCCTTCCTCGAGTCTTTTCGGGCCTCTTTGATTCGAATCGGCATCGTCGTTTTTGGCTTTTCAATCGGTGGCTACTGTGTTGCCGAACCGATCCTGAAATACGTTCAGCAGATCACCGGCGTCAAGTTGGTGGCCTTCGGCATTCCAGAGGCCTTCTTTTCGTTTTTGCTTCTGGGGCTGGGAATCGGTGTCTTTGCCAGCATTCCGTATATTCTCTACGCGGTGCTGGCCGCTTTGCCGCCACTTTTCCCTTCTTTTTCCCGAAAAAGCATGATCGGATACTGGTTTGCATCCATCTTGTTTTTCTATGCCGGCATGCTCTTCTGTCTGACCGTCTCGCTGCCCTACGGTGCCCAGTTCTTGCTGGGCTATGAAAGTGAGCGCCTCGAAGCCCTGATATCCGTGAAAAAGTTCGTCTCTTTCTGTCTGGCTTTTTTATTCGGTTTCGGGATTATTTTTGAGTTGCCCATCGCAATGACTCTGCTGGGTAGAATCGGCCTGGTGAAGGCGCAATTTCTGGCTTCCCACCGTCGCTACGCGGTTCTGGCTGCAGCGATCATTGCGGCAATTTTGACGCCGACCCCGGACGCCCTGAACATGATTCTGATGGGACTTCCCCTTTATCTGCTGTTTGAAATCGGACTCATCGGATTGCGGCTGGGGAGAAAATAGATCAGGCGAGGAAAACCCGAATCCGATGTCGCGAAGCTTCCAAAAGGCTTCGCCGATTTGCAGGAAAAGGGAAGTTGCGTTCGTTTTCTTGGCTGTCATTTGATCCGGTTGATATCCTTCTCCCGGCCGATGATCACCAGCACATCACTGTCCTTGATCACCGTGCTTGCCCGCGGTACCAGTTGCAGTTTGTCTGAGAGGACGTCTCGAACAGCGATAACCTGAATCTGGTGCTTTTTTCGCAAGTCCAAGTCGGCAAGGCTTTTGCCGACAAAGGCCGAAGGGGGCGCCAGCTCACAGATGGTGTAATCCTCGGAGATGGGCAGGTAATCCAGCACATTGGGGGAAACGATACTGCGGGCGATTTTTGCGGCCATCTCCCGCTCGGGGATGATGGCTTCGCTCGCCCCTAGCTTTTCAAGACGCGCCGGTGATCGTCGTTGGGGACCTTGACAATGACCGTCTGGACGCCCAGTTCCTTGAGATGCAGCGTGAGAAGGGTGCTGGCCGAAAGGTCCTCGCCAAAGGAAATGACGGCGATGTCGTTCTTATCCATGCCGATGGACTCCAGGAGCCCCTTTTCCGTAGCGTCGGCCACGATGGCTTTGGCGCAGGTGTCCTTGATTCTTTGGACGGCGTCCTTGTTTTTGTCGATTGCGATGACTTCGATACCCTTTCCGGACAGCTCAACGGCCAGCTCAAAGCCGAAGATGCCGAGTCCGAAGACGATGATACGCTTCATGATGAGCCCTCCTTAACCCACGATGACCCCTTCTTCCGCGTAAATGAGTTGTTTCCGGCGCGCGGTTCGAGCAAGCGAAAACGCCAGCGTCAGAGGCCCCACCCGGCCGGCAATCATCATCAGCATGATTGAAACCTTCTGCGGCGCATTGAGACCCGGGGTCACGTTCATGGACAGCCCCACGGTGCCGAAAGCCGAAACCGTCTCAAAAAAGTATTCAACGAACAGATGACGACTTTGACCCGGCAGGGGGATATCGTCGGCCACGACCAGGACCACCGACGTGATCAAAACGATGGACAGGGTAGATGCCAGAAGGATGGAAACCATTCGGTTCAGCAATTCCCGGGGAATGGTGCGGTTGAATACGGTTACCTCTTCCCGGCCCTTGGCGCGGCTCCACAACAGCAGGAAGAGCAGGGCCGCACTGGTGGTTTTCGCCCCCGGCGGTTGACCCCGGCGAGGCGCCGATAAACATCATCAGCAGAATCATCAGGAGGGTGGGGTTGCCTAACTGTGCGATTTCCACTGTGTTGAATCCGGCGGTGCGTGCGGTTATGGATTGGAACAGGGAAGCCAGGACCTGGCTCTGAAACGGCAATCCTTTCAGGATTCCCTTGTGCTCGAAGGCAAAGAAGAGGAGGGCTCCGGAAACGATTAAAGCCGCTGTGGCGATCAGGACGATCTTGGTATGCACAGAAAGATGCCGCTGGCGACCCCGAAGGCGCATGACAAGTTCAAAGTGCACGATGAAACCGATGCCGCCTGCGACGATAAGCGTCATCACCGTGGCGTTGACCAGGAGGTCCCCCTGAAAAGACATGAGACTGTCCGGAAACAGCGCGTATCCGCAGTTATTGAAAGCCGAAACGGAGTGATAGACCGCCCTGAAGAGCGCCTGGCCGGGCGACAAGTCCCTGCAGAAGCGCACCCAGAGAAGCAGGGTACCGGCCGCCTCGAAACAGGCGGTGGAGACCAGCACGAATTTGAGAATGGCGGTAATATCGCGGCGCGGTTCCCCCAGGAATACGGACTGGAGGATGTCCCGTTCCCGGGTAGCCAGTCCCCGGCCGATCATGACGAAGAACATTGCGGAGTAGGTGATGATTCCCAGCCCCCCCAACTGGAACAGGGCCAGTGTCACCCCCTGACCATAGGCTGAAAGGTCTTGTCCGACCCCGATCACCGCCAGCCCGGTGACGCACACGGCCGACGCCGAAGTGAATACGGCGTCAAGAAAGGACAGGGGTTGGTTTGATGCCGCGGCGGGCATCCGCAGCAGAACGGCTCCCGTCAGGATGAGGGCAATGAAGCTCAAGATGAAAAGCCGTTCCGGGGAAAGGCGTCGTAAAAGGGTATGTTTCATATGAAAAAATCACCGCTGATCCTCCCGGCAATACCTTGGATAAGACCGCCCTGAACACCTCTTGACTCCAGGCAGCCGCGCGGTGCTTTCCCGGGTTCATGAACCCGGTTTTTCTGCCATTTCCCCGTTTTCGGTGATGAGGTGATCGACCATGCCCAAGTCAATGAAATCATGTGAAAAAGTGGTGATGCGAAAGGGATAATCGGATTCGATCTTCTCTTTTTCTTCTTTGTAAATGTGGTGCTCCGGCAGGGTCGTGTGAGAAAACTTGATCGTTTCGACGAATAGGTACACCGGCACGTTATGGGAATGGCACAGACTGACCACATTGGCGGTTCCGATTCCTGCCACGGCTTTGTGATCAGCGGTCACCGACACCGCCCCGATGAAAAGCTTGTTTGTGTCTTTTAGAAAGTGGCTCAGATTGTATTCGGGAATCAGGAGGTGGTCGACTCTATGGCTTTCAAGGATGTTGATCAGGTCCTTGGTGCGCAGGAAGTCCTGTTTTAGGACCAGAACTTTGAATTTGCGGTTCAATTCGGAAAAGGCGCGGGCAAAAGCGTTTCGTATGTAAGCGGTGGAAGAATGGGCGACGATGAAATCGCCGGATTCGATACAGTTCATGCAGTTTCGGGAGAGTTTTTCCGTGTCGTCTTCGAACCGCTTCAACAAGCTCGAGAGGATTTCGACCGATTTGACCTTGGCGGATTCCAAATCCCCGTTTGGCTGCCGTTGAATTTCAGCATTAAACTGTTCAATCAGGAGAACCAGCGGGGTTACCTGGGGCTCGGTCCTTTTGATAATCTCACCGAGCTCCAGAAGGTTACCTTTGAAAGCGCCAGGCGTACATCGGAGCCTCCGGATCGCGTCGATGTAGGATTGGATTGCAACGACGGTGGTACGGGAGGTGCCCATGGCATACAAATATTCCCGGATCAGGCGGTACAGGGCTTGGTTTTTAACCTCGTTCATAGGAAAATCCACAAGTAGAGGACCAGAACGACAGAAGCAAAGAGCAGGGAGAGGACTGTCCCTGGGGCGCTTTTTCGCGTGTATTCCGCAAAGGTGATATGCTGCCCGTATTTTTTCATCATGCCCACGGATACGATATTTGCAGAGGCACCGATCAGGGTAAGATTCCCCCCGAAACAGGCGCCCAGGGAAAGGGCCCACCATAAAATATGGTGAGGGACAGGATTCGTGGCCAGCATCATTTGGATGATGGGGATCATGGTGATGGTAAACGGTATGTTGTCGATGAATCCGGAGGCGATACCTGAAACCCACAAAACCATCAGCGTCATGAGATAAGGATTGCTGCCCACCTGAAGGAAGATGTTGCGGGCGACCCATTCGATGACGCCGTTTTCCTCCAGGGTTCCGACCAGGATAAAAAGTCCGGCGAAAAAGAGAAGGGTGCTCCATTCGATCTCCATGAGGACCTGCTCGATTTCCATCCGGGTGATCATGAAAAGCACCATCGCGACACCGAGGGACACCACCCCGGGGGACAGCCGGGTGAGGGTCTGTGTCACGAAGAGGAGCATGGCAATTCCCAGGCACGCCAGGCTTTTTATCAGAAACCTGCGGTCGATCCGGACAGACAGGAAATCGAACTCGATCTTTTCGATCAGCAGCTGAACGGAAAACAGCTGGGGCAGGTTGTCATCGATGGACTTGAAGCTTTTTCGGTTCGTCGCCCAGAAATAGGCCATCACGCCCACCGTGCTCACGATGACCGGTAAGGGGAGGTAGGCCAAAAACTGATTGAAGCTCAGACCGACCTTTGAACCGATGATGATGTTGGGCGGGTCTCCCACGAGGGTGGCCGTGCCGCCCAAGTTTGAGGCCATGGCCACGGCGATGACGTAGATTTTTGGATCAAGACCCATGCCCAGGGTGAGCTCGATGATAATGGGGACCATGATGAGGACCGTGGTCACATTGTCGAGAAAAGCGGAAAGCACCGCGGTGGTGGCACAGAACAGGATCATGACTCTAAGGGGTTGCCCTCGAGTGAGTTTCGCGATTCTGACCGTTGTGAGGGTGAAAAATCCCGATTTTTTCAAAACGCTGACGATCCCCATCATCCCGATCAAGAGCATGAGGGTTTCAAAATCGATGTGGGCGGCTGCGGAATGGACATCCGTAACACGAAGGGCAATCAGGACGATGACGCCCAGAACAGCGGCTACCGCCTTGTTCAGCCACTCAAGCGAAATGAGTAAATAGACAACAGCGAAAACGGCGATGGCAATGAAGGCATTTGAACCCATGAACAGATCCTCAGGAAAAGAGCCTGTGAGACATCGAGTACGTCCGGAAAAATTTACCTCTTGATGATCAGGACCGGGCTTTTGCTTTTCCTGGCGACTTTGTCGGATACGGATCCGAGAAACACCTCCTCGAGGTTGCTTCTGCCGTGGGATCCGATGACAATGACGGAAATACTCTCTTTTTCCTCGGCCTGCAATATCTCCCTGAAGGGTATCCCTTTTTGGATCCTTGCCTCGACGGAAAAGCCGCTATCGGCCAGCTCTTTTTCCACCTTTTTGAGCTGTTTTGTTATGTCTTCGATTCGATTTTGGATCAACTCTGGAAACTGGGTGGGAAAATAGCCCTTGACGGCCTGAAGCCCCCTTTCATCGAATACATGCAAAACGATGACTTTCTGGGAACCTGCTTCCTTGAGCTGTTTGATGTAATCCAGGGCCTTGGCGGCGACCTCAGAGAAATCCGTGGGGTATAAAATGGTCTTAAACATGACGATCCTCCTTTGAGGATATCCTGGCCTCAGGAAAATTTAAAATGAAATAATAATCATGAATTTATATTCATGTTTAAGGGAAGTCAAGGGCTTTTTTCAAAGACCCCCGGGTTCTTTCGACAATTTCACAGGAAGCCGGGGTTGCCGGTTCGGCTTTTTACAGGATTTCGGAGCGGTCCACCGGGTGGCGCTTGAGGTATTCGAGGCGGTTGAGCCCGTTGACATAGGCCTTGGCGCTGGCGGTGATGATGTCCGGGTCAGCCCCTTTCCCTAAGGCGATGAGCCCGTTTTCCCTCAACCGCACGGTGACTTCCCCCAGGGCGTCCGTTCCCCCCGTGATGGCGCTGACGGAAAAACGGAGGAGTTCGGCCTGAACGCCGGTGAGCTTGGAGATGCTTTCAAAGGCGGCGTCGATGGGGCCGTTTCCGTATCCCGCGCCGCGTACGGACCGGCCGTTGACGGTGAGCTGGACGCTGGCCATGGGGAGCACGGTGGTGCCGCAGGTGACGTGGAGGTACTCGAGCTTGAAGATGTCCGCCGTCCTGAGGATTCCCTCCGTCACGAGGACTTCCAGATCCTCGTCCACCACGTGTTTTTTTTTGTCCGCAAGCTCTTTGAACTGGGTGAAGACGAGCTGGAGCTCTTCATCGGACAGGTCGTAGCCCATGTCTTTAAGATGGGTTCTCAGGGCGTGGCGGCCGCTGTGTTTTCCCAGGATGAGACGGCTGGCGCTCAACCCGATGGTTTCCGGCTTCATGATTTCGTAGGTCATGGGGTTTTTCAGGACCCCGTCCTGGTGGATGCCGGCCTCGTGGGCAAAGGCGTTGGCCCCCACGATGGCTTTGTTGGGCTGGATGATGATGCCTGTGATCATGCTCACGAGACGGCTGGCGGGATAGATCTGTTCGGTCCGGATCCCCGTGGTCATGGGCAGGAAGTTGGGCCGGGTGTGCAGCGCCATGACCACTTCTTCCAGAGAGGTGTTCCCCGCCCGTTCCCCGATCCCGTTGACGGTGACCTCGGCCTGCCGGGCGCCTGCGCTCAGGGCAGCCAGGGTGTTGGAGGTGGCGAGACCCAGGTCGTTGTGGCAGTGGACGCTGAGCACCGCTTTCCCGAGATTCGGAACGCGGGAAACAACGTACTTCACGAGCTCGGAAAATTCCTCGGGAATAGCGTACCCCACGGTGTCCGGAAGATTGACAACGTTAGCCCCGGATTCGATGGCGGCTTCGAAGACCTTGCAGAGGAAATCCCGGTCGCTCCTGGAGGCGTCTTCGGCGGAGAATTCCACGTTGTCCGTCAAGGTCCTGCAATAGCGCACCGCTTCCACGGCGGCTTCAAGCACTTCCTCCCGGCTCATCTTCAGCTTGTGGGCCAGGTGGATGTCCGAGGTGGCGATGAAGGTGTGGATCCTCGGCTTGGCCGCATGCCGGATGGCCCCCCAGGCGCGGTCGATGTCGCTTTTGGATGTCCGGGCAAGCCCGGCCACTTCGGTGCGTTTGAGCTTTTTGGCGATTTCCGAGACCGCCTCGAAATCCCCTTCAGAGGCCGCAGGGAACCCAGCCTCAATGACATCGACCCCCAGCTTTTCCAGCTGGATGGCCAAGCGCAGTTTTTCGCCTGTATTCATGCTGGCACCGGGAGACTGTTCTCCGTCGCGCAGGGTGGTATCGAAAATAAAGACTCTCTCCTTCATGCCTGTACCTCCTTGGGGATCTTAGAATCCCTCGTCATCGGATGTATTCGTGGAAAGTTTGTACTGGAAGCTGTCCTCCAGGGCTTTCCAGCTCGCCTCGATGATATCCTTGGAAACGCCGATGGTGCTCCAGATATGATCCTGATCCCGGGAGTCGATGAGCACGCGCACTTTCGATGCGGTCCCTTCCCGCCCGTCGATGACGCGGACCTTGAAGTCGACCAGATGCATGTCGTGGATTTCCGGAAAGAAGGTCTGAAGCGCCTTTCTCAGGGCGTTGTCCAGGGCGCTGACCGGCCCGTCGCCTTCCGCAGCGGTGATTTCCTGTTTCCCACCCACGGAGATCTTGATGGTGGCGTGGGCGCTGCACGGTTCGTCGCGGTTTTTTTCGATGGTCACCCGGAAGGATTCGAGCTCGAAGAGGGGACGGAACTGATCGGTGAGCTTTTGGACCAGGATCCGGAACGAGCCCTCGGCTGCGTCAAACTGATAGCCGTCCTGCTCGAGGTCCTTGATCCTGGAGACGATCTCGCGGCTGTCGTGGCCGTTTCCCCCCAACGCGATGCCAAGTTCCCGTGCCTTGTATTCGATGTTGCTTTTCCCGGCAAGATCCGAAACGAGGACCCGCCGGTGGTTGCCCACGAGCTGGGGGTCTATGTGCTCGTAAGCCCGGGGGACCTTCATGATGGCGCTCACGTGGATGCCCCCTTTGTGCGCAAAGGCGCTTTTCCCCACGAAGGGCCGGCTGTTCAGGGGAACGATGTTGGCGGTTTCGCTCACGAAGCGGGAAAGCCTTTTGATCTGCGAAAGGTTTTCCGGCGGGATGCAGGGGCGATTGAGCTTGAGGGTCAGCACAGGGATAAGGGAAATGAGATCGGCGTTCCCGCACCGTTCCCCGTAACCGTTGACGGTTCCCTGCACCAGGGCGGCGCCGGCCCGCACCGCCGCCAGGGAATTGGCCACGGCAAGACCGCAGTCGTTGTGGGCATGGATGCCCACGACGAGGGATTCCTTGGTCTTTCCGGAGGCGTCTTTTCCAAAGATGCGGTTTCGTACCTCCTGGACGGCGGTCTCGATTTCGTGGGGGAGCGTGCCGCCGTTGGTGTCGCACAAAACCAGGCTTTTTGCCCCCCCTTGAATGGCGGCGGAAAGCGTTTCCAGGGCATAGGGTGCATCTTTCTTGTATCCGTCGAAGAAATGTTCGGCGTCATAGATCACCTCTCGGCCCTCGTTCGAAAGATATTGGACCGTGTCCCGGATCATCGCGAGGTTTTCCTCAAGGCTGTTTTCCATCACTTCTTTCACATGCAGCGTCCAGCTCTTTCCGAAAACCGTCACCGCAGGCGTACTGCTTTCCAGGATCGCCCGGAGGTTCTCGTCGTCTTCTGCGGCAACTCCCGCCCGGCGTGTGGCGCCGAAGGCCGTAAGCTTGGCCTGCTGGAAGGCAATATCCCGGGCCATCTCGAAAAACTGCTTGTCTTTGGGGTTGGAGCCGGGCCACCCGCCTTCGATATAATGGATCCCGAAGCGGTCAAGGCGTTTGGCGACGGCCACTTTGTCCTTGGCGCTGAAATTGATGTTCTCCCCCTGGGTCCCGTCTCTGAGGGTGGTGTCGTACAAAAGGATCGATTTCATGGTCGGTTTCTCCTGATGCCGGGGCTTCAAACAGGCGTCCGGTCCAAGGCGCTTTATTTTCCCCGGACACTTCGGTTTTCGGGCCTCAGGGCCCTTACGGCGGTTCCGGCCTTCCACATCTCTGATTTTCGGATTGCTTCCAGTTCCTTGTCCAGGTGTTTCCGGTAGTCGGGGTGGCTGTTGGCTTCCAGGACCCGGCGGGTTTCTTTCCCGGCGATCACACTTTTATAAAGGGTTTCGAAAAGCGGCAGCACGGCATCTCTAAAGCGCGGGGACCAGTCGAGCGCTCCCCGCTGGGCGGTAGTGCTGGTGTTGGCGAACATCCAGTCCATGCCGTTTTCCGCGACCAGGCGGATCAGGCTCTGGGTGAGCTCTTCCACGGTTTCGTTGAACGCCTCGCTGGGGCTATGTCCATTCTTTCTCAACACGGTGTATTGGGCCTCCATGACGCCGGCCAGGCAGCCCATCAGCACGCCTCGCTCGCCGGTCAGGTCGCTGTAGACTTCCCTTTCAAAGGTCGTGGGGAAGAGGTACCCTGAACCGATGGCGATCCCCAGGGCGAGCGTCCGTTCTTCGGCCCTGCCCGTAAAGTCCTGGAAAACGGCGTAGCTGGAGTTGATTCCGCTCCCGTCCAGGAAATTGGTGCGCACGGTGCGGCCGGAGCCCTTGGGCGCCACCAGGATGACGTCCACATCCGGGGGAGGCACCACACCGGTCTGATCCCGGTAGGTGATGGAAAAGCCGTGGGAGAAGTAAAGGGCATTGCCCGGAGTGAGGCAGGGCTTGACCTTGGGCCACAGGGCCATCTGTCCTGCGTCGGAGAGCAGGTACTGGACGACCGTTCCTTTTCGGGCGGCGTCTTCAAGAGGAAAAAGGGTCTTTCCGGGAACGAAACCGTCGGAGACCGCCTTGTCCCAGGAGGCGGTTCCTTCCCGCTGCCCCACCACCACCCGGACCCCGTTGTCGCGCAGGTTGAGGGCCTGTCCCGGGCCTTGAACGCCGTAACCGAGAACGGCGACGGTTTCGTCCTTCAGGACCGTCCGGGCCTTTTCCATCGAAAACTCTTCTGCGGTGGTGACTTCTTCCAGCACTCCGCCGAAATCGATTTTTGCCATGGGTTTCTCCTTTCACAAAAGAGCATGCGCCGACGCTTCCCTTCCGGTCGGCCTTTCTGTTTCAATCAGTCCGGTTCTCGGTACAAGGCGATGGTTCCGGTCCGGGCGATTTTTTTGATCCCCATCGGTTTGAGCAGGCTGATGAGCGCCGCCATCTTTTCCCGGTCTCCGGTGGCCTCGATGATGTAGTACTTGGGACCCACGTCCACGATTTTGCACCGGAAGATGTCCACCAAGCGCAAAATTTCGTCCCGGTTTTCCTTTTTGGCCTTGATGCAGATCAAAGCCATTTCCCGCTTCACCGCCCGGGAACCGGTCATGTCCCGAAGCTTGATCACATTGATGAGTTTGCGCAGCTGTTTTTCGATCTGTTCCAAAACAGGGGCGTCGGCCCGGGTGACGATGGTGATCCGGGAGACCGCAGGGTCGATGGTTTCGGCAACGCACAAGCTGTCGATGTTGAAGCCTTTGCCGCTGAAAAGCCCGACGACCCGGGAAAGGACGCCGGGCTTGTTGTCCACAAGCATGGTGAAAATGTGTTTGTCTTCGTTTTCCATCATGACGGGTTATCCTCGCATGCCTCAAGCCAGAAGCATTTCGGTGATGGGGGCGCCGGCGGGCACCATCGGATAAACGCACTCTTCCCTTTCGACACGGAAATCCATGATCACCGGACCGGGAGTTTCAAGCCCCTGACGCAAAACCGGCTCCACTTCGGAAGGCCGCTGGGCCCGCAGGCCTGTCGCCCCGTAGGCCTGCGCCAAGAGAACAAAATCCGGCGCGCAGTTCATGCAGGTGGCGGCATAGCGTTTCCCGTAAAAAAGCTGCTGCCACTGCCGCACCATCCCCAGGCAGCCGTTGTTGAGGATGACCACCTTCACCGGCAGTTCGTGCTCCACCGCGGTGGCCATTTCCTGGATGTTCATCTGAATGCTGCCGTCTCCGGCCACATCCACCACCAGCGTGTCCGGGAACGCAGCCTGGGCCCCGATGGCCGCAGGAAGGCCGAAACCCATGGTCCCGAGGCCGCCCGAGGAGAGAAAATGCCCCGGTTTTTCGAAATGATAGTACTGGGCCGTCCACATCTGGTTTTGCCCCACCTCCGTGGTGATGATGGCCTTGCCGTTGGTGAGCCGGAACAGGTGGTCGATGACGAACTGGGGCTTGATGGCCCCCTCGGGATCCTGCCGATAGGCGAGCTTGTGGGCTTTTCGCCACTCGTCGATCTGCGCGAGCCAGTCCCGGCGCTTGGCGCCAAGGCCTTTGAGCGGTTTTTCGTCGATGAGGTGGTTGAGGCGCTGCAGGCTGATCCTGCAGTCCCCCACCACCGGAACCGCCACCGTCACATTTTTACGAATGCTGGTGGGGTCGATGTCAATATGGACGATGCGCGCCTGGGAGGCGAAGCAGTCGGTCTTGCCCGTGACCCGGTCGTCGAAGCGGACCCCGATTCCGATCAAAAGGTCGCAGGCCGAGGTGCACATGTTGGCCCGGTAGGTCCCGTGCATCCCGATCATCCCAAGGCTCAACGGGTCGTTTCCGGGAAAGGCGCCCAGCCCCATCAGGGACATGGTCACGGGGATGCGGGTTTTTCGGGCGAAGGCCGTCAGTTCTCCCGAGGCCTTGGAAAGAATCACGCCCCCTCCGGCGAAGATCATGGGCCGTTTGGCTTCCTCGATCAGCTTGACGACTTTTTGAAGCTGTTTCGGGTTGGGTTCGTAGGTGGGATTGTAAGATTTGATCCTTATTTTTGGGATCGGTTCGTAGGCGGTCTTTGCAACGGAGACGTTTTTAGGGATGTCCACCAAGACCGGCCCGGGTCTTCCCGAACGGGCGATCAGGAAAGCCTCTTTGAGGATCTGCGCCAAGTCCTCGACCCTGGAGACCAGGTAGTTGTGTTTGGTGCAGGGACGGGTGATGCCGACGATATCCACCTCCTGAAAGGCGTCGTTGCCGATCAGGTGGGTGGGAACCTGCCCGGTCAGCACCACCAGTGGAATGGAGTCCATATAGGCCGTCGCCACGCCGGTGACCGTGTTGGTGGCTCCGGGCCCGGAGGTGACCAGGCAGACCCCGACTTTTCCAGAGGCCCTCGCATAACCGTCGGCGGCATGTACGGCCCCCTGTTCGTGACGTACGAGGATGTGCCGGATATCCGTGTTCATCAGTTCATCGTAGATATCGATGACCGTCCCCCCGGGAAAGCCGAAGATCGTGTCGACTTTTTCCTCTTTGAGGACCTGCATCAAAATTTGCGCTCCGGTGAGCTTCATGATGGTTTCCTTTCTGAAATTGGCCGTCACCGAACGATGGCGCCTTCTCCGGCCGATGAAACCGTTTTTGCATAACGGGAAAGATACCCGTTTTCGATTTTGGGCTTCGGAGGTTTCCAGCGGGAAAGCCGCTGTTGCAGCGTTTCTTCCGATATCTTCAGGTCGATCCTTTTTCCCGGAATGTCGATGCGGACAAGATCGCCTTCTTCCACCCCGGCGATGGGGCCCCCTTGCATGGCTTCGGGTGAAATGTGCCCGACGGCCGCCCCGCGAGTGGCGCCCGAGAAACGGCCATCCGTGAGAAGCGCCACGTGGGCGTCCAGCTTCATCCCGGCGATGGCTGACGTGGGCGTCAGCATCTCCCGCATTCCGGGGCCGCCCACGGGGCCTTCGTATCGGATGACCACGACGTCCTTTTTTTTGATTTTCCCGCTCATGATGGCCCGGGTGGCTTCTTCTTCGGAGTCGAAAACCCGGGCGGGGCCCTCATGCACGAGCATGGTTTCGCAGACGGCGGACTGCTTGACCACGCAGCCCCCGGGGGCGAGGTTTCCAAACAGGACGGCAAGGCCGCCTTTCGGGTGATAGGGGCGGGTGTGGGGCCGGATGACCTCCGGGTCCCGAACCCGGGCCGAAGCCAGGTTTTCGCCCACAGGCTTTCCCGTGACCGTGAGTGCGCCCGGATCAATTCCATTGAGCGCCATGAGCGTTTTCATGACGGCAGGGATCCCACCGGCCCGGTCCAGGTCCTCCAGGTGGTGTTTTCCGGCGGGGCTCATGGAGCACAGGTGCGGAGTTTTTCCGCTGATGGTGTTGATCTCATTGAGGCCGAGGGTCACGCCGGCCTCGTGGGCGATGGCCATGAGATGGAGCACCGTGTTGGTGGAGCACCCCAGAGCCATATCTACGGCGAGGGCGTTTTTAAAGGCGTTTTCCGTCAAGATGTCTTTGGGACGGATTCCTTCCTGGATCAGATGGACGATGCGCATGCCGGAGGCTTTGGCCAGGCGGATCCGGGAGGCCATGACCGCTGGAATGGTTCCGTTTCCGGGAAGAGCCATGCCGACGGCCTCCGTCAGGCAATTCATGGAGTTGGCCGTGAACATGCCGGCACACGAACCGCAGGTGGGGCATGCGGCGTCTTCCAAGTCCTCGAGCTGGGTCTCGGGGATCGTTCCGGCCCTTACGGCACCCACCGATTCGAAGACGGTGACCAGGCTGATCTTCTCGCCGGTTTCCGGATGGATTCCGGCCAGCATGGGACCTCCGCTCACGACGATGGCCGGGAGGTCGAGGCGGGCGGCGGCCATGAGCATCCCGGGGACGATCTTGTCGCAGTTGGGAACCAGCACCAGCGCATCCAAGGCATGGGCAACGGCCATCACCTCGATGCTGTCGGCGATGAGCTCCCGGCTGGCCAGGGAATAGTGCATGCCCACATGGTTCATGGCAATGCCGTCGCAGACGCCGATGGTGCCGAACTCCACGGGGGTGCCGCCCGCCATGTAGATACCGGCCTTCACGGCCTCCACCACCTTATCAAGATGGATATGGCCGGGGATGAGCGTGTTGAAGGAGTTGGCAATACCCACCAGGGGGCGTTTCATCTCCTCGGGTGTATATCCCATGGCTTTGAAGAGGCTGCGGTGGGGGGCACGTTCGATCCCCTTTTTGACCCGGTCGCTTTTCATGGTCGGTTTCTCCTTGGGTTTTTTCAAAAAAAAATCCGTTACCAGCTTGGGGCTGATAACGGATTCAAACTGTTTCTGATTTAATGTCAGGCCATTACCAACCCCTTTTCCTTCCGGCTGCCGACGAGGATTACCGGAAGGAGGAGAATAGCGATAAGGTTGATAATGGTAACTCGCAAATCCACAAAGAATTCCTTAACGAAAAAGTAATGCTGAAGCACTCGTAGCAGCGCTATCTCTCCGTGTCAAGGGAAAATTTTTCCCGGTGGGTGCAGCCCTCGGTCCGGCAGCTGAGGAAGGATCCTTCGCGTTTGGTGCTTTTTTCCACCAAAAACTTCGCGCCGCAGTCCGGGCAGGGTTTGGGCACGGGCTTTTCCCAGATGGCAAAAGCACATTTCGGGTAGCGATTGCACCCGTAAAAGTTTTTTCCGCGCTTTGACGTCTTCTGGACCAAGTCGCCTTCGCAACCCGTTTCGGGACACTTGACTCCGGTTTCCGTTTCAGGGCGGACCGGCGCATAGGGACCTTGCGTTCTTGCAATCCGGATACCCGCTGCAAGCCAGGAAAGGGCCGTATTTCCCCTTCTTGATGCGCATGGGACGGCCGCATTTTTCACAGGTTTCATCCGAGGGTTCTCCAGGATCCTGGCCGTTGATGTGGAGGCCCCCTTTTTCGTCACGGGTGTAGTTGGCCGAAAAGGTGCATTCGGGATATCGATTGCATGCCAAAAAGTGCCCATTTTTGCCCACTTTGATATGCAAAATCCCCTCTCGACAGGAGGGGCATTCCAGGCCGGTGGGCAGACCGACGCCTTTCAGGCTCAACATCCCGCTGGCGGCTTTCTGGAAGGCCGTCTGAAAATCGCCGTAAAAATCCGTGATCATTTTCAGGTAATCCATTTCCGCCGCTTCGATTTGGTCCAGATGGTCCTCCATCTTCGCCGTGAATTCCACGTTGACCAGTTCCGGAAAGCTTCCGACGACGAGGTCGTTGACGATGAAACCGAGTTCGCTGGGTCGGAAGTATCCCTTGACCAGGTCCACATATCCTTTTTCTCGGATGGTGGAGAGGATGGCGGCGTAAGTGCTGGGCCTCCCGATGCCGTTCTCTTCCAGTTCTTTGACGAGGGACGCTTCGGAGAAACGGGGCGGGGGCTGAGTGAAATGCTGTTTCTGCTCGAGTTTCTCCAGCGCAAGCCGCATCCCCTTGGAAAGAGGCGGAAGCTTGTCCTTTGCCTCCTTTGCTTTCAATTCGTCTTCCACGGATTGGTACAGGGCCATGAAACCCGGAAACGCGACAGTGGAGCCGCCGGCGGAGAATCGATAGGGTCCTGCGCTGATGGATGCCGCCACTTTGTCGATAAGCGCGGGCTTCATCTGAGAGGCCACGAAGCGTTTCCAGATCATTTCATAAAGGGCGAGCTGGTTCTTGTCCAAAAAAGGAGCCATTTTGTCCGGGGTGTTGACCACGGAGGTGGGCCGGATGGCCTCGTGGGCGTCCTGGGCCTTTTTCCGGTTTTTGAAAAAACGGGGTTGTTCCATGGCGAAATCGCCGCCGAAGCGTTCCCGGATGTGGGCGATGGCTTCTTCGGCCGCTTCCTTGTTGATGCGGACCGAATCCGTGCGCATGTAGGTGATGAGGCCCAACGGTTCTCCCGGGCCCAGTTCGATCCCTTCGTAGAGCTGCTGCGCTACGGTCATGGTCTTTTTGGCGGAAAAGCGCAGCCTGCGGATGGCGTCCTGCTGCAGCTTGCTGGTGATGAAGGGCGGCAGCGGGGACTGACTGACCGTTTTCTTTACGACATCTTCGACCGTAAACGGCCGGCCGGCCAGATCTTCGAGGACCCTTTTGCAGGACGCTTCATCCGGAATGGGGATCTTTTTACCCGCTTTTTTCACCAGCTTCGCCGTGAAGGGCGACGGGGCATCCCCCTCCAGGTGTGCGGTGATGGACCAATACTCCTCGGGGACGAAGGCCTGGATGGCCCGTTCCCTTTCACAGATGATCCGGACGGCTACGGACTGCACACGGCCTGCGCTGAGTCCCTGTTTCACCTTCCGCCACAGCAGGGGCGAGAGGTTATACCCCACGAGGCGGTCGAGGACTCTCCGGGCCTGCTGAGCTTCGAACTTGTGGGGGTTCAAGGTTTCGGGAGTGCGGATCGCGCCCAGGATGGCGTTTTCGGTGAGCTCGTGGAACAACACCCTGTGGAAGCGCCTTCCTTTTTTTCCTAGAACCTCCGCCGTATGCCACGCGATGGCCTCCCCTTCGCGATCCGGGTCGGGTGCCAGAAAGACATCGGTGATGTCGCCGGCCACCTGTTTGAGGGATCGAATCACGCGTTCTTTCCCTGGGATGACCTGATACACGGGCTTGAAACCGCTCTCGATATCGATGCCCATCTCCTTTTTGGGGAGATCCTTGATATGGCCGACCGTGGCGGCCACCGCATAGGCGCTGCCGAGGTATTTTTTCAGGGTTCTGACTTTCGTGGGCGATTCGACGACGACAAGGCTTTTTTTCAAAACTTCCGATACCTCCGATTTTAAGATTCTTCTATGGACTTTTCCGGATGAAGAATTTCCCGGGCAATTGTTGAACCCGTCCCTCCACTTCCAGTCTCAACAGAATCCCCGCCAGCTGCCCGGGATCCATGGACAGTTTGCGGACCAGATCGTCGATGTGGGTCGGGTAGGGTTCCAGGACCTGAAGGATCTGAGACGCGTCCGGCGACAGGGTTGGACAGGCCTCGGGGGGAGGGCTATCCGCCGCTTTTGCATCTTCCCGGGGAACGGCGGCGATGAGGGGGCCGATTTCCTCCAGGATGTCTCCGGCATGTTCCACGAGTTTGGCTCCCTGTTTGATCAGGGTGTGGGCACCGGCGCTCTTTGGGGACTGGATGCTTCCGGGGACAGCGAAAACCTCCCGGCCCTGTTCCGCGGCGAGGCGGGCGGTGATGAGGGACCCGCTTTTATGCGCCGCTTCGACGATCACGGTGCCCAGGCTCATGCCGGCGATGATCCGGTTTCTCTTGGGAAAGTTGTGGGGCAACGGTTTTTCTTCCAGGGGAAATTCCGAAATCACGGCTCCGTTTTGTGCGATGTCGTGAAAGAGCCTGCGATTTTCCGGGGGGTAGATCCGCTCCAGGCCCGATCCCAAAACAGCGATTGTTTTCCCGCCCCCGGACAGTGCGCCTTGGTGGGCGGCGGTATCGATCCCCCTGGCCATGCCGCTCACGATGGTCACGCCGCAAGAGGCCAGTTCCGAGCAAAGCGACCGTGTCGCCGAAAGCCCATAGGAGGTGGGTTTTCGGGATCCCACCACCGAGATGCATCCTGCCCGACCGTCGAGCGTGCCGCAGCAGTACAGCAAAAGCGGGGGGTCGGGGATTTCGCGCAACAGGGCCGGATACTCTTCGTCTGCGAGGGTGAAGATCCGGTAGTTTTTCTTTGCCGCAAGATCGAGGTCACGTCTGGATTGGTCCGATACTCGATTCATCGAAAGGGCGGAAACCAGCTTCGGTGTCATCCCCGGCACCTCCAGAAGGGCGTCCCGGTGTGCCAGGAAAATCTGCTCCGGAGCCCCGAAGCGGTCCACCAGACGCTTGCACAGCAGGTCCCCGAGTCCCGGTACGCCTTTCAGGGCCAGCCAGGGAAGGAGCCGTTCCATTCCTCATCTCTTCTTGGGGCGCGCCTGAAAGGTTAACAGGAACGGGCTTGCGATGTAGACGGAGGAGTAAGTTCCGACGATGATGCCAACGATCATGGCAAAGGCGAAATCGTGGATGATGCCGCCCCCGAAGACAAACAGGGCCACCACGACGATGAGGGTCGTCAGGGCCGTGAGGAGGGTACGGCTCAACGTTTCATTGACGCTTCTGTTGATGACGAATTCGAGGGGCTTTTTAGGGTGTTTGCGGATGTTTTCCCGGATCCGGTCGAAGACGATGATGGTGTCGTTGAGGGAGTACCCGATGATGGTCAGGATGGCGGCGATGATGGGAAGAGAGAACTCCTTGTCAAAAAGGGAAAAGAATCCCACGGTGATCATGACATCGTGGACCAGGGCAACAATGGCGCCCATGGCGTATTTCAGATTCAAGATCCAGAAAAGCGCCAGGGTCACGAGCATGGCGGCCAAGATCAGGATCGGAATGCTCATCGCCAGCAGATTGAGGAGATAAACAGCAGCGATCAGGGCGCCTGCCATGACCCCACTTAAGATCCACTTGAATTCGAACCGGCCCGAGATGTAGATAGCGATGAAAAGCAGAGAGTAGAAAATGGCGAAAAGCGCCTTCTCCCTGAGGTCCTTCCCCACCTGGGGCCCGACCATTTCCACGCGACGGATTTCCGTTGCTTTGCCCGTGGTGTTAGTAAGGGCCTTTTGAATTTCCCCGGAAAAGCCTTCCGATGCGATAACGGCCTTGTCGATCCGGATCAGGTATTCATGGTCTTCCGGTTCGCCGAAGGATTGAACTGTGGTGCCTTCGAGGCCGAGGTTGCGAAGGCCGGCCTTGGTTTCCGCGATGGTAACCGGCTCCTGGAATTTGACCTGGATGACGGTGCCCCCCGCGAAATCGATGCCGTACTTCGGTCCCCCGTGCACCACCAAAGAAGAGATGCTGACAAGGATCATCGCCGCAGAAAACAGGAAGGCGATCTTTTTCTTGCCGATGAAGTCGATGTTGATGTCGGGCTTGATGAATTGCATCTTCTATGTCCTTTGAACGCCTTAAAAATAGAGGCGATTTTCGTTGTCTAAGGCGGTGAACCGTCTATATGCTGACCCGCTTCAGTTTCCGGTTGACGAGAAGAAAGTCGAAGATGGTCCGGGTCAGGATCAGGGCGGTGAACAGGCTGGCGCAGACGCCGAGGCTCAAGGTGACCGCAAACCCCTTGACCGGCCCGGTGCCGAACTGGAAAAGCACCAGGGCGGCGATGAGGGTCGTGACGTTGGCGTCGAGGATGGTCAGGGTGGCCCGATCGTACCCGGCCTCCACTGAAGCCCGGGCGCTTTTACCGAGACCAAGCTCTTCCCGGATGCGCTCGAAAATGAGCACGTTGGCGTCCACCGCCATGCCGATGGTCAAAATGATCCCGGCGATTCCGGGCAGGGTGAGGGTGGCCTGGAACCCGGCCAGCCCGGCGGCGATGAGCATAATGTTCGCCAGCAAGGGCCAGATTGGCGATCAGGCCGGACACCTTGTAGTAGACGGCCATGAAGAGGACCACAAAAAGCCCTCCGATGGCCATGGAAAAGATCCCCTTCCGGATGGAGTCTGTGCCCAGGGAGGGTCCGACGGTCCGTTCCTCGATAATCTCTACCGGTGCGGGAAGGGCGCCGGCCCGCAGAACGATGGCGAGATCGCGGGCTTCCTCCAGCGTGAAGTTTCCGGTGATGCGGGCCTGGCCTCCGCCGATTTTTTCCTGGATCACCGGGGCGCTGTAGACGTGGTCGTCCAGGACGATGGCCAGGCGCCTCTTGACGTTTTCCTCGGTGATCCGCTCAAAGATCCGGGCTCCCTTCTTGTCGAAGGAGAGGGAGACATAGGGTTCGCTGTACTGGGAGTCGATTTCCACCCGGGCCTCGGTGAGATAGGCGCCGGTCAGCAGGGATCGCTTCTTGATCAAATAGGGGGTCTTGGTCGTGCGCTGGGTCTTGGGGTCTGTCTGGGTTTGGTACAGGATCTCGGTTCCGGGCGGCAGGGAGCCCTTGAGGGCGTCTTCGACGGGAAAGGTTTCATCGAGGAGCTTGAATTCCAAAAGGGCGGTTTTTCCGATGAGGTCCTTGGCGCGCTGGGTGTCTTTGATTCCCGGCAGCTGGATGAGGATCCGTGTTTCGCCCTGGCGGCGGATATCGGGTTCGTTGACACCGAATTGGTCGATGCGGTTTCGGATGGTCTCCAGCGCCTGTCCCACGGCCAGCTTCCGGATATTTTCCTTTTCGTCATCCGGCAGATCCATTTTCACGAAAAGGGCGGTTTCCTGGGTCGTCTTTTCCAGGATGCGAAGCTCCCTGAATTCCTTGTCCAAGAGCTTTTCAAAGCCCGCGATGCTTTCCTTGTCCTCGATGCGGGCGGTGACCTTGTCGCTTTCCACCCGTTCGATGAAAACTTGGCGGATGCCCTCTTTCCTCAGAAGCTCCCGAAGCTCCTGGAGGATTCTTTCCATCGTGCTCTCGACGGCTTTTTGGGCATCCACTTCCAGCACCAGGTGCATGCCGCCCTGGAGGTCGAGCCCTAAATTGATGCGCTTTTTCGGCCACAAACCGGGTTTGAGACTGGGGAGCATATAGACGACGGCGACAGCCATCACCACGACGGTGGCCAGCGTTTTCCAAGAAAGCGTTTTCAATGGTTCTTCCCTTTCATCGGAGGGGAGCCTCCGGCATGAGAAAAGCCCCGGCCTGCGGTCTCTATCAATCTTACGGCCTTAAGAATCCTCCGCCCAATTGTGGGGGCGGGGAAGGCGGCGTCGCGCGCGACCCGGGGCTTGAAAAGGGTTTCAGGCCTATTTTTTTTCAGGTTCTTTCTGGGCCGGAGGGCTGGCGGCGGCCTGCAGCATCGCGGCCACATTCCCACGGTTGAGCTTGACGCGGACCTTTTCGGCGATCTCTACTGTGAGGGTGTTTTCGTCGGCTCCGGTGATTCTTCCGTGAATCCCGCCCGAAGTGATGATGCGGTCTCCTTTTTTCAGGTTCCCGATCATCGCCCGGTGATCCTTGTTCTTTTTCTGCTGGGGACGGATCAAGAGAAAATAAAAAATGACGAACATGAGGATCAGTGGAATAAAGGCGGTGAATCCGCCTCCGGCCCCCTGTCCCGCAGCTCCTCCCTGGCCCATGGCATACGCTAAACTGGTCAAAATTTACGCCTCCTTTAGATGATGAAATAGGTCTCCCGCCGGATCGACGGGAAGAAGATGTTCTTGATGAAGAAAAAGCCTTGACTTCAAGGCAAAACAGCTCCCTTGCCCGGTGAAACCGGCTTCCAGGTCATGTCGATACGACCGCGGACGCCGGTGACCCTCAGCCGAACCGGTGCATCTCCCTGCGCAGTGGATGTTTTCGGGAAACGGACCGTGTAAAAGGTTTTCCAGGGGTTCAGGTAAGGGAAAAAATGCCGGATCGTTGGGTCCACCTTCGTTTTTTCAATGGCTTCCGGTTGTATGGCCTGGTCATCCCCCAGGAAAAGATAGAACTTCCAGGACGGATTTTTTTGGTCGAAATCGTTCAGCGGCGTCTCAGGGACATAAGCGGCGAATAGGAATTCGTAAGCGCCTTGGGCCGCTTGGGCTTCCTCCCGTTCAAGGGCACGGATTCCGTCTTCGCTCAATTGATAGGCTCTTGCGTATTCTTTCACGAACGCCCTTCTGAAGTCATCCGACTTGTAGGTGGCATGTCCCAGCAGTTCGAGTTCAAGCCCACGGTAGATCCTTCCTTCCCGGGTCCACTGCTCGACGGCCCGGGGATAACTTCCTCCGGCATAGGGGCCCTCCCATCCCACGAACCGCCTGGCGGATCCGGGCGAGGTGCAGCCCGCTGCCAGCAGCAGCAAAGCGGAAAGGGCCAATGCCGTGCGACCGGGTATCCCGAAGGCCTTGCCGCTAATTTTCACGCGGTCTCCTCTTGCCGAAAACGCGCTCAAAAATGGCCGGGATATACTTTAAATGGTAATTGACGTCAAACAGTTCCTCGATTTTTTTCCGTGACAGGTGCCGAAGGATCCGTTTGTCCTTTGAGATCAATTGCTTGAAATCTTTTTTTCGTCGCCAGGCGATCATCGCGTTTTCCTGAACCCAGCCGTAAGCCTCTTCCCTCGACACCCCGACGTCCACCAGCGCCAGAAGCACCTGCTGGGAAAAGATCAGGCCCTTGAGCCGGTGGAGATTGGACTTCATGTTTTCGGGATACACCTTAAGATTTGAAAGGATCGCGGTCATGCGGTGGAGGATGTAGTCCATCAGAATGGTGCTGTCGGGTGCGATGACGCGTTCTACGGAGGAGTGGCTGATGTCCCGTTCATGCCACAGGCAGATGTTTTCCATCGCCGCCAAAGCGTTGGTTCTCAGAAGACGCGCCAGGCCCGACAGGTTCTCCGAACCCACCGGGTTTCGTTTATGGGGCATGGCCGATGAACCTTTCTGGCCTTTGGCGAAGGATTCTTCGGCCTCGAGGACTTCCGTGCGCTGCAGGTGCCGGATTTCCACGGCGATCTTTTCGATGGAAGCCCCCATGATGGCCAGGGCGGCAAAGTATTCGGCGTACCGGTCCCGCTGGATGATTTGGGTGGATGCCGGGGCCGGTTTCAGCCCCAGTTTCCTGCACACATAGGCTTCGATTTCGGGGGAAGTGTTGGCAAACGTCCCGACGGCGCCGGAGATCTTTCCGTAAGCGATGGTTTTCACCGCGCTTTGGAACCGCTTCTTGTTGCGGCGCATTTCATCGTACCACACCGACAGCTTGAGGCCGAAGGTGATCGGCTCCGCATGGATTCCATGGGAGCGGCCGATCATGGGCGTGTTTTGATGTTCCAGCGCCCGTTCCTTGATGGCTTCCATGAGCCCGTCGAGGCCTTTCAGGATGATTTTTCCGGCCTCTTTCAACAGGACCGCCATGCTGGTATCCAGGACATCCGACGAGGTCAGCCCCATGTGGAGGTACCGGGCGGCCGGGCCCACGTGTTCCGCGACGCTGGTGGTGAAGGCGATGACGTCGTGCTTGGTCTTCTCCTCGATCTCCGCGATCCGCTCCACCGAGAACGCGGCTTTTTTTTGAAGGATTCTCAGGGCCTCTTCGGGGATCTTCCCCATCTTGGCCATGGCCTCGCAGGCGAAGATTTCCACCTTGAGCCAGGTCCGGTACTTGTTCTCGTCGGACCAGAGGTCCCCCATGACTTTTCGGGTATATCTTGGAATCATGACATTCCTGCTTTCTAAATGGAAGCTTGGATATCCGAAACGGGTTCGGGTGTCAACCGCCCGATGCTCATTCGAAAAGGAGCTCGCTGTCCCCGGGAACCATGGAGGGCTGGGGTTCGATGTGAATGCCGCACTCTCTCTTGGACTCGATGTCGGAGATTTCTTTTCGCTTCTTGTTAAGCAGATAGGAAGCCACGTCCGGGGGGAGAAGGGCCCGGACGTAGGCGCTTTTTTCCTTCAAGGTGTCCATCTGCAGCTGCCGCAGAAACCGGAGCGCAAGCGTTTCCACCGAAGGGGTGATCCCCCTGCCGCGGCAATGCCTGCAGGGTTCATAACTCGTATATTCAATGGACGGTCGAATCCGCTGCCGGGTCATCTCCAAGAGCCCGAACTTGGATATCCGGCCCAGGTTGGTCCGGGCACGGTCGGTTTTCAGCTGGGTTTTCAGCCTTTTTTCCACCTCGAGCTTGTGCTTGGTGTCCCGCATGTCGATGAAATCGATGACGATCAATCCCCCCAAGTCCCTGAGCCTGAGCTGCCGTGCGATTTCCTCCGCGGCTTCCAGGTTGGTCTGCAGGGCGGTCTGCTCGATGCTTTTTCTCTGGGTCGCCTTTCCGGAATTCACATCGATGGCGACCAGCGCCTCGGTCTGGCTGATGACGATGGAACCTCCGGATTTCAGTTTCACGCGGCTTTCGAAGATGGAGGCGATCTGCTCTTCCAGGTCGTCCCGAGCCAAAATGGGTTCCGGACCCTGGTGCAGTTTAACGATCTCCCCCTGGCGCGTGGAGACCATTTTGAAGAAATCTTTGACCTCGTTGAATGCCGTTTCGTCATCCACGAGGATCTCGGTGACTTCGGGGGTGAAATAGTCCCGGATGGAGCGGTAGACCAGGTTGCGCTCTTTGTATAAAAGGGCCGGCGCCTTGCTCTTGATCCCTTTCTTCTTGATGTTTTTCCACAGGCGCAACAGATATCCCAAGTCCTTGTGGAGCACGGTTTTGATGCAATCGCTGCCGGCGGTCCTGACGATGAGTCCGAAGCTCTCGGGAACCTTGAGCTTGTCCACCAGATCCCGGATCCGGTTGCGCTCCGCCTCTTCTTCGATCTTTCGAGAGATGCCCCGGGTCTTGCTTCCGGGCATCAGGACCAGGTGCCTGCCCGGCAGGGAAATGTAGGTGGTCAGAAGAGCCCCTTTCTGGGCCGAGGGTTCCTTGTTCACCTGGACCAAAAGCTCCTGGCCGCGCTTGAGAAGGTTGGAAATGGAGCGGTCCCCTGCATCGATGTCCTGGAAATAATCGCTGTGGATTTCATGCTTTTGTAAAAAACCGTGCCTCTCGACGCCCAACTCCACGAACACGGCCTGGAGGCTCGGAACGATGCGGGAAACGACGCCTTTATAAATGTTGCCCTGGATGGTCGCCCGGGAAGCGCTTTCGATGTAAAAATCTTCCAGCCTTCCGCCCGTGACCTTGGCGATCCGGTATTCCTCCGGATCCAGAACGTTCATCAGAATCTGAGTTCCCATGAATGCGGTTTCCTTTACAGTATCGGTTTGAAAAATGCGCCCGAATTTGAAAAATATAGCCTCGATCGGTGGTGAAATCAATCCGAATCGATTTCTGGCCGCGGGCGCAGAGCCTCTCTTTTCCAAAAGCGGCGCTGTCTGGCTGAAAAAGCCTTCTTAGAGCCTGTTGACTTTTCCAGGTCTTTCCTGCATATCCTTCAAAAAAGACGCCAACCGGTGGGGGCCGGAAGCGATTCCTGAAAGCGAACAAAGAAGCAGGGGAGCCCAAAAATGAACCGACAGTCTGCGGGATACCGGTGGCTCATTTTCTGGATCATCGCCTTTGGGTACGTTTTGGTTTATTTTCATCGGCTTTGCCCTGCCGTCGTGGCGGTGGACATGATGCGGGACTTGAAGGCCGGCGGCGCGCTGACGGGATTTTTAGGGGCCGCGTATTTTTACCCTTACGCCGTGATGCAGCTTCCTGCAGGGCTTCTGTCCGACTCCTGGGGACCCCGTAAAACCATCACCGTCTTTTTCATCGTGGCCTTTCTGGGCTCCGTCCTGCTGGGTGCGGCGCCCTCCGTTTTTTGGGCCATCGCAGGGCGTACCCTGGTGGGTTTCGGGGTGGCCATGCTCTTCGTCCCTGCCATGAAAATCTTGGCCGAGTGGTTTACCCAGAAAGAATTCGCCTTCATGACCGGTATCCTGATGGCCATGGGCGGAATCGGATCCCTGACGGCAGCCACCCCCTTGGCCCTGCTGAGCGCGAAGATCGGATGGCGGATGTCCTTTGCCACGGTGGGGGTTTTCACGCTGGTTTTGGCTGTCCTGGTTTGGGGTTTTGTTCAGGATCGCCCGGAACCTGCAAAGGACACGTCACCCGAGAGGAAGGGACCTTCAGGACAGGACTTTTCGAACCTCATGGAAGGGGTCCGGCATGTTCTGAAGACCCCGGCTTTTTGGCCGCTTGCGGTCTGGTTCTTTTTTGACTGCGCCGTCTTTTTTTCCTTCGGGGGTCTTTGGGGAGGACCCTACCTGATGCACGTCTACGGCATGAGCCGGGACCAGGCGGGACAGATCCTTTCCATGCTGGCGGTGGGGATGATCGTGGGAAGCCCTTTTCTCAGCTTTGTCTCCAGTTCCGTCGTCAAGGCCCGAAAACCCGTCATTGTCCTTTCCAGCGCCCTGATGCTGGCCACCACTTTCTTCCTGGCTTTTTTCCCGGACCGAATTCCCGTTGTAGGACTTTATGGGGTCTGCCTGATGTTGGGAGTCTTTTCCAGCGCCATCGTGGTGATTGGATTTACGGCAAACAAAGAGCTTTTCCCTGTGAAAATCGCCGGAACAGCCACCGGCCTGGTCAACCTGTTCCCTTTTGCAGGGGGAGCGGTATTCCAGCCGGTTTTGGGGTACACCCTGGAACGATACGGCCGGGGAGAGGGGGTGTTTCCCGTTGAAGCCTATCAGGCGGCTTTTTCCATCCTTTTTGCCTGTGCCGTTGTCGCCACGCTTTCCAGCCTGTTCATCAGGGAAACCCTGACACCCAAGGAGGGACCCTGAGGAATCGGATCCCCTGGATCGATTTTTTCTTGACTTCACCGGCTCCCCTGTGTAGTCACATTATAGTTAGAATGTGATTAACTGTTAAATCCCAAAGATTATCCAACGCATTAAATTTATTGAAAATATAATTCCAGCGGCCTCCGGGGGAGCCGGAGGATAAGGCGACGGCGCCCGCAACGGGTTTTCCAGGCGCCGCTCGATTCCGGAGTACGCGGCCGGATTCCCGAAAGGCTTGAATCCCCGCCGGGTGCCGAAGAAAAGGAAGGTGGCCCATGAAGCTCAAACAAGTATCCATTTCCATCGAAAACTCTCCCGCGCGCCTCTATGAGGTCACCAAGGCCCTGGGAGACGCCGGGATCAACCTGCGGGCGCTGAATCTGGTGGAAACGGGAGGGGGCTTCGGTCTGCTTCGCCTTCTCGTTTCGGATGTGGCCACGACCCGACGGATCCTGATGAAAAAACACCTGCCCGCCCAGATCAACGAGGTGGTGGCGGCTCAAATCGAGGATAAGCCTGGAAGCCTTGCCAAGATGCTGAAATATTTGTTGGATGCCAAGGTGCACGCCCTTTATACTTATGCATTTACCGGATTTTCCTCAAAAAAAGCAGTGATGATCTTCCGTTTCAGCGACAACGAAAGAGCCGTGGAGATCCTCAAAAAAAAGGGAATCCGTGTTTTGGATGCCAAAGCGTTCGGAATGCTGGAAACCGAAAGCTGAAGGGATGATCTTTGAGCCTGGCATCCGCATTTCGGAATGCGGGCTTAATGCCGGGGACAGGGGAATGCCCTTTGGGGAAAGAGGATGAGCGATGAAAAAGAAGCCGACAGTTGGTCCCCGTTCCTTTGCCGTCATCGGGGCGGGGCCGGTGGGATGCATCGTGGCGGCTTTTTTAGCCAAGGGCGGTTATGAAGTCGTGTTATGCGATGTGATCCCGGACCTCGTGGCACCGGCGGTGGGAAGAGGCATCATCATTGAAGGGGCGGAGAGCCTCACGCAAACCGTAAGCGCCACCTGTACCAGCGTCGATGAACTCGCGGACATCAATCCCGATGTCATTTTCATCACCGTGAAGGCCAATGTCCTGCCCCTGATCGTCTCTGCCATCGAGGATTTCCACCGGGACGGCCTGGTGGTCGTGAGCTGGCAGAACGGGATCGATACGGAGCTTGAAATCGCCAAGGTCCTGGGAAAGAAGGCTTCCATGCGCGCCGTGGTCAATTACGGCTGCGGCCTTCTGGGTCCGGCCCATGTCAAGATGCCGTTTCACCATCCCCCCCATTTCCTTCAGGAACTCGACCCCGACTCGAAGGCGCCCGCCGTCAAAATCGCCGATGCCCTGACCCGTGGGGGGCTGGAAACCCGGCATACGGACCAGATTGTTTCCATGGTCTGGAGGAAGAGCATCATGAACGCCTCCATGAACCCGGTGTGCGCCGTCACCGGTCTGACCATGGCGCAGGCCATGAATGACCCCATCGTCTTCAAGATCGTGGATTCCCTGGTCAAGGAATGCATCCAGGTGGCCCGGGCCAACGAAATTTCCTTAGGGTGGGATTACTACACCCATGCGATGGATTACATGAGCCATGCCGGCGATCATAAGCCGTCCATGCTGATGGACATCGAGAACCGGCGCCTCACGGAAATCGATTTCATCAACGGGAAGTTCGTAAAATACGGGGAACGGGCAGGGGTACCCACCCCTTACAACACCACGCTGCGTTCCCTGGTCAAAGGATTGGAATCCAAATTTTAAACGGGACCCGGCTTTATCGGAGAGGGCTTGGCAGCCGAGACAAAGAAATCTACAAGAAGCCAACAGACCCAGGGATCGAAGCCGGGGCGGCTCTTTGCCGGGGTGGATGTCGGCTCCTCCAGAACCAAGGTGGCGCTTCTGGATGCGGGTTTGAATCTGCTCGGCTGGGAGGTCCTGAAATCCGGAACCGACTTTGAAGCCACCGCGGATGCCTGCCTCAAGGCTTCCCTTCGCATGGCCGGGCGTAATTCAGAAGACGTCTCCTATACGGTCTCCACCGGGTACGGCCGCAAGAACGTCGCCTTTTCCATGGATACCCGGACCGAAATCGGGTGCCATGGAAAGGGATGTTACCATTATTTCCCGGAAGCGATCACCATCATCGACATCGGCGGACAGGACAATAAAATCATCAAACTGGATGACGCGGGGCGCCGGCTCAGCTTCAAGATGAACCGCAAGTGCGCCGCCGGCACCGGCGCATTTCTGGAAGAGATGTCCGCCCGTCTGGACATCCCGCTGGAGGAGATGGACGGGCTGGCCCGCAAGTCCGGGGACATGGTGAAGCTCGGCAGTTTCTGCACGGTTTTTTCGGCCACCGAAGTCCTGGAAAACATCCGCGGCGGCAAGAAGATCGAAGACATCGTCAAGGGGCTGTTCTATTCGGTGGTCAAAAGGATCCTGGAGATGGATTCCTTGACGGAAAGAGTCGTCATGACCGGCGGGGTGGTGGCCCACAATCCTTATCTGGTTCAGATGACGGAAGATCAGATCGCAAGATCGGTTCTGGTTCCTCCGCACCCCCAGTTGACCGGCGCCGTCGGCGCCGCCCTGTATGCTTTGGAGTCGGAGCAGAAAACCTGATTGCCCGGACGCTTGCCTCCTGTCATCGACGAGTCGGATCCATCGGTGGCGCCGGGAGGACCGAGGGCCGGTTGCAATACAGACGGGATCCTGGGAAGCAGCCGGTCAGTCGGGGTTGAAAGCATTTGAGGCAACACCAATACTTCAGGGAGGTAGCATAAATGGAACAGGAAAAAGAGATCGTGATTCGGCGTTTGAAAACGGCAAAAGATCTCGGCAAGTTCATGGCCGATTATTACTATGAACTGGACGAGGCTTCCAAGTCGGCAAAGAAGAAGGTCGCTTGGTGCACCAGCGTGGGCCCGGCTGAAATCCTGAGGGGAATGGGATTTCTCACCTACTTTCCGGAGACCCATTCCGCCATGCTGGGGACCACTCGAATGGCCGTCGACCTGATCCCCAAGGCCAACGCGCTGGGCTATTCCCCTGACATCTGCTCCTACCTGACGGCCGATATCGGCGCGTATCTGGAAAACGCCACCCCTCTGTCTCGGGCCTTTCCCGGCATCGAAGGCGTTCCCAAGCCGGATGTGCTGGTCTACAACACGAACCAGTGCAGGGACGTCCAGGACTGGTTTGCCTGGTATGCGGACCGTTACGGCGTACCCCTGGTGGGCGTGGAGACCTACCGGAATGTCCCGGAAGTTTCGCCTGCCCATGTCACCTCCATCGCGAAACAGATGGAAAACATCGTGGGGCCTCTGGAAAAGGTGGCCGGCCGAAAGCTCGACATGGATGCGTTCAGGCAGGCCGTTGCCCTTTCCAGACAATGCTCGGACCTTTGGGAAAAATGCCTTGCCTCGGCCGCTGCGGTTCCTGCCCCGCTGACTTTTTTCGATGGAACCACCCTCATGGGACCCGCCGTGGTGGGCCGCGGCACCCAGAAGGCCATCGACGCCTACAACCTGCTGTTGGAAGAGCTGGAGGAACGGGTGGCCCAGGGCATCGGAGCCATCGGCGAAGAGCGGCACCGGCTCTACTGGGACGGCATGCCCGTCTGGGGTCGTTTGAGCATGCACTCAAAGCTCTTTGCCGGCCTGGATGCCAACGTCATCGCCTCCACTTACTGCAGCAGCTGGATCTTCACCGCCCTCGACCCGAAAGAACCCTTCGAGAGCATGGCCCGGGCCTATACTGAGCTTTTCATCGTCCGGTCCGATGAGTACAAGGAAAAATACATCGCTGACAAGCTGGATTTCTTCAAGTGCGACGGCATCATCTATCATGACGCCAAGACCTGCCCGAACAACACCAACTGCCGGTACGGGATGCCGCAGAGGTTGGAGAAGAAGACCGGAATCCCGAGCCTGATAATCAACGGCGACCTCAACGACCTTCGGCTGCTTTCAGACGAACAGACCAAGACCAACGTGGAGGCCTTCATCGAGCAGCTCGAAGAACGCCATTCTTGATAGAAAAAGGGGGAAAGCCATGTTAGACGCGTTGTTTCGACCGAAGGCGGTGGCCGTCATCGGGGCTTCCAGCAAGGAACTGTCCATCGGGAACCGGGTCATCAAGAACCTCATCGATTTCGGTTTCAAGGGGGCCATCTACCCCATCAATCCGAAAGCCGATGAGATCCGAGGCCTCAAGGCCTATCCCAGCATCCTCGACTGCCCGGGGGATGTGGATGTGGTCCATATGGTCATCCCGGCCAAGTTTGTTCCCCAGGCGGTGGAAGACTGCGGGAAAAAGGGGGTCAAGCACATCATCATCAATTCGGGCGGCTTTTCGGAGACCGGACCGGAAGGGGAGGCCATCGAAAAAGACTTCCTTGCACGCGCCGGAAAGTTCGGCATCCGGATCTTCGGTCCGAACTGTCAGGGGGTCATCAATTCGGATCCTGAAATCCGGGCCTACTGCAACTTCACCTTCACCAAACCCGACCCGGGATTCATCTCCATCGTGGCTTTGAGCGGCGGGGTGGCCGAAGTGATCCATCAGGGATTTTCCGAGATGGGGGTGGGCACCCGGATCTACGCTTCCAATGGAAACGCGTGCGATGTCACCATCCCGGAAATCATCCGGTATCTCGGGCAGGACGAGGGGACCCGGGTCATCGTGACCTATGTGGAAGGGCTCCGGGACCCGGCCAACTTCATGCAGGTGGTTCAGGAAGTTTCCGCCAAAAAGCCGATCCTCGCCATGAAGGCCGGACGGACCAAGGAAGGTGCTAAAGCCGCCGCCTCCCACACGGGGGGACTGGCCAAGGAGGACATCGCCACCGACCTGATCTTCAAGAAGGCCGGGGTCGTGGATTTCAGGGATGAGGGGGAACTGATTCAGGGTGCCGTAGCCTTTGCCTCCCAGCCGATTCCCAAGGGAAACCGCGTGGGAATCATCACCAATACCGGCGGCCCGGCCGTCATCGCTACGGACGTCCTGGTGGGGGCCGGCCTGGAACTTCCGCCGCTTTCCCCCAAGACGGAGGCAATCCTCAAGGAAAAGCTGTATCCGGAAGCCTCGGTTCGAAATCCCGTGGATGTCCTTGCCACGGCCACTGCAGGCCATTACCGTGCGTGTATGGACGCCATGTTGGATGACGATAATTTCGACTGCATCTTCGTCAATTTCGTCACCCCCTTCTTCGTGGACAACGAAAGCATTGCCAGGGAAATCGTGGCCGTCAGCGCGAAGCAGAAGAAGCCCATCGTCTGCAACCTCATGACGGATCGCCGGCAGTGGACGGAAGTGGTCCGGATCCTCCAGGAAGGTGGGGTGCCTTGCTTCAGCCTTCCGGGTGCCGCGGCCCGGGCCATGACGGCCCTGGTGCGGTACGATGCCTTGAGAAAAAGGGATCCAGGACAAATTCCGTCCTTTTCGGATATCGACGCCAAGACCGCCGGCGATATCCTGCGCAAGACAGCGGCGGACGCGTTTTTCGGCCTCCGACGACGTCTACCGCATCCTGGAGGCGTATAACATCCCCGTGGCACCTTGGCGCGTGGCGGGCGATGCCGGGGAGGCGGTGAAGGCCGCCGACGCCATCGGATATCCGGTGGTGGTGAAGGCGGACGCCCCGTCCGTCATCCACAAGAGCGACATGGGCGGAGTCAAGCTGGACCTCAAAGACGCAGAGGCCGTCCGTGCGGCGGTCACTGACATGCAACAGCGCCTCAAGGCAAAGGATCTGCGCTTTTTCATCCAGAAACATCTGCCCGAGGGCTTGGAGGTGATCGTGGGCGCCAAGGCCGAAGAGGGGTTGGGCCACATTGTCATGTTCGGGCTCGGAGGCATCTATGTGGAGGTCATGAAGGATGTGGTCTTCAATCTGACCCCCTTGACCACAGCGGAGGCCGGGGAAATGCTTTCCTCCATCAAGGGAAGACGCTGCTGACAGGGGTCAGGGGGCAGAAGGGCGTCGACCGGAAGGCCCTAGAAGACCTGCTTCTTAGGGTTTCCAGGCTGGTGTCGGATGCGCCCGGGATCCTCGAGATGGACCTGAATCCGATTATCGCCTATGAAGACGGGGCGTTCGCCGTCGCCGATGCGCGGATCCGCGTGAAGTAAAGGGGGGTACGATATGGCGCCTTGGATGAACCTGGGACAGCATTTAAAACTCAATGCCAAAAAATATCCCGGCACCGTCGCCCTCAAAGACGCCCACCGGAGCCTCACCTATCCCATGGTCAACAACCGGGTGAACCGGCTGGCCCACGCTCTTTTCGGGATGGGGCTTTCCAAGGGGGACAAGGTGGCTGTCCTGATGGAAAACAGCATCGAGATCGTGGAAGTCTACCTGGCCCGCGCCAAGACCGGGACTGATCATCGTCCCCATCAACTTCCGCTTGGTGGGCCAGGAAGTGGCCTACATCCTGGAACAACTCGGATGCCACGGCCCTCATCGTCCACGACGAGTTCGTCCACACGGTGGAACCGCTGAAGGAGCAGCTTCCCGCCATCCCGCCGGAGCGTATGGGTCGTGGGGGAGGCAAAGCCGGGATACCGGTCCTACGAGGACCTCGATTGCCGACGATCCGGAGGACGAACCGGAAGCCGAGGTCGAATCCTGAAGACACCTGGATCCTGATCTATACCTCCGGCACCACGGGAAGGCCCAAGGGCGTTATCCGTTCCCACGCTCCCATATCGCGTTCTACCTGATCAATGCCGTCGATTTCGGCTTCACCGAGCACGACATCTGTCTCAACGTCATGCCCCTTTGCCACATCAATTCCACCTTTTCACCTTTACCTTCACCTACATCGGCGCCACCGTGTACATTCACCCGGCCCAGTCGTTCCGGGCGGAGGAGATCCTGGAAATCATCGAGCGCGGAAAAGATCACCTTCATCTCCCTGATCCCCACCCATTACAACCTCATTCTCGAACGTCTCCGAAGGCGGCCCGGAAACGGGACGTGGGTTCCATCAACAAGCTGCTGTGTTCGTCGGCGCCGGTGCGAAAGAGCATGAAGCTGGCCATCATGGACTTTCTTCCCGGGCGTGGAGCTCTACGAAGGCTACGGTTCCACCGAGGCCGGCATCGTCACCATTCTCAAGCCCGGGATCAGATGCGCAAGCTCGGCTCCATCGGCTACGAGATCTCTGGGAACGGACTTCGTGAAGATTCTCGACAACCAGGGAAACGACGTGCCCGCCGGCGAGGTCGGCGAGCTCTACTCCAAGGGGCCCATGCTGTTCGACGGGTACTACAAGCTGCCGGAAAAGACGGCCGACTTCTTTCCGGGGGAGTGGTTTTCCGCCGGCGACATGGCCCGGAGAGATCCGGACGGATATCTACGAGATCGTCGACCGAAAGGACAACATGATCATCACCGGCGGGGAACACGTCTATCCCAGCGAGGTCGAGGAGGTGGTGGGCAGCCACGAATGCGGTCTTCGACTGCGCCTGTGATCGGCCTTCCCGACCGAAAAGTGGGGGGGAAAAGGTCATCGCCGAGTTGTGGTGCCGAAACCCGGCGGCTACAAGGCCGGAGGAAATCTGATCGACGAGGACGATCCTGGAGCTGCCGAACGGAAAGATGGCCGGGTTATAAACCGACCCAACGAGGTGATCTTCCTCAAAACGCCGACGAAAGCCCAGGACGCCTACGGGAATGATTCTCTGCATCGCAAGCTGAAAAAGACAGAATCGAGCAGCTGGGCTGCCCGTAACCGCGAGGTTTTTAATCCAACCTCAACACCAACAGGAGAACCGTACATGTTGACCCAAGCGTTCATTCCCTACAGAGGCTATTACAGCACCCCGTTCGCCCGGTGGCAGGGCACCCTGGCCAACGACAACGCCGTGATCCTGGGGGCCGAGACCTCCAAACGGTTTTTCGCCGAAAAGGGGTGGGACCCCACCACCATCGACTACGTGTTTCTCGGGATGACCATCGGCCAGCCCCAGATGGTTCTACGGCAGCCCCTGGGCTTCGGCCCTCATCGGTGCGCGGAACACCCCGGGAATGATCATCAGCCAGGCCTGCACCACCTCGACCACCTGCATCTTCCAGGCGGCCGTGGGCGTGGAAACCGGGATGTACCGCAACTGCCTGGGCCCTGGCCAGCCGACCGGTGTTCCAACGGCCCCCACACGGTATGGCCCAATCCCAACGGTCCCGGGCGGGCAGGTGCTCTGCGAAAACTGGATCATGGACCATTTCGGCCGCGACCCCTGGGCCAGAAACGCCATGATCCAAACCGCCGAGAACGTGGTCCAGGAAGCCGGGATCACCCGGGAGCAATGCGACGCCGTGGCCCTCAGGCGCTACGAGCAGTACAAGGACGCGCTTGGCCGACGACCGGGCCTTCCAGAAGCGCTACATGTTTCCCGTGGAGGTGCAGGTGTCCAAGAAGAAAACCATCACCCTGGAGGCCGACGAGGGGATCATGCCCACCACCGCCGAGGGGCTGGCGGGCCTCAGAGCCGGTGATTCCCGGAGGCGTCCACACCTTCGGGTCCCAGACCCATCCGGCCGACGGCAACTGCGGCCTCGATGGTCACCACCCGGGAAAAGGCCAAGGAACTCAGCCCGGACCCGGCAACGGAGATCCAGGTCGTCTCCTACGGCTACGCCCGGGCCAAAAAGGGCTTCATGGCCATGGCCGTGGTGCCGGCCGCCCACATGGCCCTGGAAAAAGCGGGCATCTCCATAGACGACGTCAAGGTCATCAAGACCCACAATCCCTTTGCCGCCAACGACATTTACCTTGCCAAGCAGATCGGAATCGATGTCAACGGATTCAACAACTACGGCAGCTCCCTGGTCTTCGGCCATCCCCAGGCACCCACGGCCGGGCGGCTGATCATCGAGGGCATCGAGGAGACGGTCCTTCAAGGGCGGCGGATACGTGCTCTTTGCCGGGTGCGCCGCGGGCGACACCGGCGGCGCCTCGCTGGTCAGTCGGATAGGTGTTCGAATGAAACGATCCCGATTTCGAGTGAAGAAGTAGACGAGGCCCTGGAATCCGTAAGGTCATCCAATGCACCCTTTTCACCGGCCCAAAACCTGTTCACGTTCGGAGCCGCCGTCCTTGCTCGAACGGAAGTGCCCCCGGATGGTGGTCTCCTGCCGACGAAACTGTTGACATCCAGTGTCCGGACCGTCTGCCTGTGTGGACGACTTCCCTGCCCGGCGGACGCCGCGGAACCGATCGTCATCGGCGTTCCGACTTCCCTCGGTTTTCTGGAAGGGACCGAGTCCCACAAGGCCGTCGAGATGGCGGTCGAGCGAGATCAACGCCAAAGGCGGCGTCAAAGTGGGAAGCGAAAAACGCCTGCTCAAGGTGGAAGCCCTTGATATTCGGGATGCGGCCCCCGGGCGTTCCGGTACCCGGAAGCGCTGCTGGGACTGGAAAAGATCATTCTCGAGAAAAAACCGGCCGCCATCGTGGTGGGCCCGTTCCGTTCCGAGGCCCTGATCGCCGGGATGGACATCATGGCCAAGTACAAGGTCCCCATGCTGGGAACCATCGCCATGAGCCCCGGATCCGAGAAGCAAGATCAAGGAAGATCCGGAGAAGTACAAATATGTCTTCCGGACCTGCCTCAACGCCGTACACCTGGTCAAATACCTGGCCGGGACCATGGGCCTCATCAACGAGCAGTTCGGGTTCACCAAAGTGTACGTCATGTTCCAGGACGTGGCGTGGGCAAGAGCCACCGCCGATTTCGTGAAGAAGATGTACTTCGAGAAGGCCGGATGGGAGGTGCTGGAGGAAGAGGCCTATCCCACCGGAACCTCGGATTTCTCCTCGGGCCTCATGAAGGCCAGAGCCAAAGGGGCCCAGGTGATCATGCCCATCTTCGACATGCCCCAGAGCGGCACCCTCGTCAAGCAGTGGAAATCCATGCAGGTACCCGCCCTGATGGCGGGATTCATCTCTCCCCTTGCCGGATCCGAAGCCTGGAAGACCTTCGACGGAAAAATCGGGGGTGCCATCAACTCCATTTTCGAGATGGGAAGCGCCATCGCCTCGGACAAGATTCCGCAGTCCGTGGAGTTCTTCGGCAGGTATGAAAAGGCTTACGGCAAGGCGCTTCAAGCCGGCCACGGCCCTGCTCCATCTTATGAGTCGGTCTATGTCCTGGCGGAGGCCATCGAGCGGGCGGGAAGCCTCGATGCGGACGCCATCGTGGCCCAGCTGAAAAAAACGGATCGGATGGGGGTCATGGGGCGCATCAAATACGACGAGGGGCATCAGGTCGTGTACGGGTTCGATCCCAAGGAGACGGCGGTCGCCGCCGTGTTCCAGTGGACGGAGGACGGAAAGCGCCAGATCGTCTTTCCCCAGTCCGTCGCCGATGCCAAGATTTTGCTTCCCAAAGGGCTGAAGTCACTGAAATAGAAAATTGCGGGGGCAAGGGAGCGTCTCCTTTGCCCCCCGATCTTCTTCCGATTCTCATGAAAAACGGTCACCCTTTTAGAGACCGAGTGAGCCCATCCGGTGCTACAGTTGTGATATCTGGAGTTAAGTCCGCATGTTTTTGGGCACCGTTGTTTATGCCTTGATCAACAGCGTCATTCTTGCTCTGATGGCCGTGGGGTTCAACCTGACCTTCGGCATCAGCGGCGTGGCCAACTTTGCCTACGGCGCCATGTATATCTTTGCGGCGTACACGTGCTGGATTCTCATCAACCTCGTGCACGTCCCGCTTTTCGTTTCCATCCTGGCTTCCATCGTATTTTCCGCGGCTTTGGGGGCCCTCATGTACCGGTTCGTTTTGCTGCGGGTCCGCGGTCAGGCTCTCTCGGAAGTCATTGCGACCTTCGGGATCGGACTGGCCATCCTGGAGCTTTTCCGGCACCTCGGGTTCATCGGGTTCGAATATACGCTCCCGGTCTTCATCGATAAGAGTTACATCATCGCGGGAACCTATGTCGACGCCCAGCGGTTGGTCATCGTCTTTGCCGGCATCCTCATTGTGGCCGGTCTTTGGATCTTTACCCATCACACCGCCCTGGGGCTTGCCTTTCGAGGCATCGCCCAGGACGAGCGCACCGCCCTCACCCTGGGGATCGATTCGGACTGGATCGGGATGCTCAGCGTGGCCATGGGGTGTGGTCTGGCCGCCGTCGCCGCCGTCATCATCATCCCTCTGGGCAGCATCTCGCCGGGGGAGGGATACGAAGTGCTCATCAAGGCGCTGGCCGTTTGCATCATCGGAGGACTGGGAAGCACAGGGGGCGTCATCGTGGCCAGTTTCATCGTCGGTTTCGCCGAGCGCTTCACGGACACGTATGTCGGATCCCACTGGACCATGATCATCTCCCTGGCGGCGATCCTGGTGGTACTCGTCGTGAAGCCCTCGGGCCTTTTCGGGAAACAGAAAGAACTGGAAGAAAGGATTTAAACGCTTGCCCAAGCGTAAAGAACGGCTGGACCGGGGGATCAAGGTCCGGGCGAACGATGTTTTCGCCGTGACTTCCTGGCGCGAAATGCTTTATCTCTCCGCGCCCCGCCTGTTTCCGGTTTTGCTTTTCTTGTTTTTGCCTCTGTTTTTCAATGCCTACTGGCAGAAGGTCTTCTTGTCGGTGGCCGTTTTTGCGCTTTTGGCCATCAGCTGGGACATCCTCGCCCAGGCCGGGATGATCTCCCTGGGCCAGGCCCTGTTTTTCGGTACCGGCGCGTATGCTTCCGGTATCCTGAACCACTATTTCGAGTGGCACCCTTTGATCGCCATTCCGGCGGCCACGGGGATCGGCGGGCTCGCCTGCACCGTTTTTCTCCTGCCGGTTCTCAGGCTCCGGGGGGTCTACTTCTCCATGGTCACGCTGATCATCCCCCTGATGCTGGTACGCATCGTGGAAGCCACCAAGGTTTTCGGCGGCACCGAGGGTCTCAGCGGCATCGAGCCCCTGGCGTCGGGCTGGATGGAGATTTATCTGGTGGCTTTCGTCCTTTTGGGGGCGCTTTTCGGGTTTAGGCGGATGATGGATTCCGATTACGGACTGGTCCTCAAGGGGATCGCCGACAATGACCGTTCCGTCATGAACGCCGGGATCAACATCTATGGCTTCAAGGCCCAGGCGCTTTTTATTGCAAGCAGCATCGGCGCCTTTTCGGGCGCGTTCATGACCCATGTGTACATGTTCGTGGGAATGCCCGTATTCGCCCTGGATTATTCGATTCTGCCCATCGCCGCCGCGGTGGTGGGAGGACCCGGAACCCTGGCCGGTGCCACCCTGGGGGCATGCATTCTCGTGCCGCTCTCGGAGATCCTCAGGGGCATCGGGGGGCTGCGCATCGTTTTGTACGGGCTGTTTCTGGTGGTCTTCATCGTCGGGCTTCCGGAAGGGCTCTTTCATTACATCCAGCGAAAATACCACCAGTTCGAGCGATGGGTGGAGGTCGAGTGATGGGCTCGGAGCCTATTCTCAAGGTCTCGGGGCTCTACAAAAACTTCGGCGGGGTCCAGGCCATCAGCGATTTGAGCTTCTCCCTGGACCGGGGGGAGCTTTTGGGCCTCATCGGCCCCAACGGGTCCGGAAAAACGACGGCCGTGAACCTGATCACCGGTTTCGTGAAGCCCACCGAGGGGGAAATCTCCTTTAAGGGCAAAGACATCACCGGCATGTCCGTTCACCGGATCGTCCGGCTGGGCATCAGCCGGACCTTTCAAATGGTCAAACCGTTCTACCAGTTGCCGGCGTTCAAGAACATGATCATCCCCTTGTATTCCCCCCGGGTCAAAGGAATGCTGGGAGGGAAGTACGGGGACAGGGATGCCGTGGCCCTGGACCTTTTGGAAGAAGTCGGCTTCGAACGGGATTCCATGGTGGCCTACAAAAGTGCCGGAGCGCTCCCCCAGGGATACCTTAAGCGCCTCGAACTGGCCAAATCCATCGCCCTGAATCCGGAACTGATGATCTTGGACGAGCTCTTTTCGGGACTCAGCCTCGCCGAGGTGGCGGGGATCGTCCCCGTCATTGAAAAGCTTCGCCATCAAGGAAAGACGATCATCATGATCGAGCATCGGCTGAAAGAGCTTTTCCGCATCGCCGACCGGGTCCTCGTTCTCAATTACGGGCACAAGATCGCCGAAGGGAACGCCTCCGAGGTGATGGAAAGTGCGGAAGTGAAAAAAGCCTACCTGGGAGCGGAATGACCTCCATGTTGCTGGAAGTGAAAAACCTGATGGTCTTTTTCGAAAACGCCTTGGCCATCAACGATCTCAGCCTGCATGTGAACGAAGGAGAGCGGGTGGGGGTCATCGGGTCCAACAGCGCGGGGAAGACGACGTTGATGAACGCCCTGTCCGGATTGATCATCCACATGCGCGTCAAGGAGAAGCGCCGGGGAGGGGAGCGCATCACGCTTTACGGAAAGATTTTTTTCGACGGAGAAGACATCACCGAGACACCCCCGAGCCGGCGTGTCCGAAAGGGTATCGTTCTTTCCCGGGAGCGGCACCCGGTTTTTCCGGAAAGCAGCGTCCTGGAAAATCTGAAGATCGCCGGCTACCTGCGCTCCCGGTCCCAGATCGCCCAGGGGGTTGAAAGGGCCTATGCCCTTTTTCCACCCCTGTCGGACCTCAGGCACCGGAAGGCGGGCTTTTTGAGCGGGGGGGAGCAGCAGATGCTCGCCATCGGGATGGCCCTCGTCGTGGGGCCGAGACTTCTGTTGTTGGACGAACCCCTCTTGGGGTTGAGCCCCTTGATGCAGCGGACCCTGGTGGACGCCGTCGTGAAGTTGAAGGAGGACACCGGCATCAGTGTGCTACTCAGCGAACAGTTCGCGCGACCCGTGCTCCCGGTGATCGACCGGGGATACGTGGTGGAAAACGGGATGCTGACCCTTCAGGGAACCGGGCAGCAACTCATGGATAACCCGGAAATCAAGTCGGCTTATTTCGGCCTTTAGAAATCGCTTATGACCGGTTCAAACCCTAACAGTATCGCTTCGGTTTTCTTTGCCGCCGCCGCGAAGCGGACCGAAAAGACCGCAGTCATCTATCTGGGGACTTCCTTTTCCTACGGCCGGGTCATCGAGCTTGCGACACGGTTTGCCTCTGCCCTTTCCCGTCTCGGGGTCGGGCCGGGATGCAAGGTGGTGCTTTATCTTCCCAACAGCATCCAGTGGGTGGTGTCGTGGCTGGGCATTCAGCGCCTCGGTGCCGTCCCCGTCCCCATAACGCCCATCTACACGCCTCACGACCTGAAATACATCGCCAACGACAGCGGCGCCGAGTGCATCGTCTGCATGGACACCAATTTCGGGTATGTGATGCAGGTCCTTCCGGAAACCGCCATTCGGTCGGTCATCGTGTCCAACCTCGCGGACCTGTTGCCCGCCTGGAAGCGCGCCTTCGGCTTTCTCTTTGACGTAGTGCCCAGGGGCAGGGTCCAAAGGCTCAACTCCGTCCATTTTCTTCGGAAACTGCTGTCGCAGGGTTTGTCCGATTTGTCTGCCCTGCCGGATCCCGGCAGGGGCGGGACCCAAACCGCGGAGATCCTTTACACCGGCGGAACCACCAAGTTTCCCAAAGGCGTTCCCTTGTCCCACGCGCTTTTTTTAACGTCCGCCGAGGAGCAGATCCATATCAGCGATGCGATGTTTCCGGCAAAAGACAATGTGATCATGGGAAACGCCCCCCTGTTTCACATCCTTGGCCAGACCTGCAGTTTGTCCACCCTTCTGTTTGGAGGCACCCTCATCATCCAGCCCCGGGTCAACCTGGATGCGGCTTTCGATGCCATCGAAAGGTTCAAGGCGAAAAGCATGATCGGGGTCCCCATGCTCTACCGGATGATCCTGGAGCATCCCCGGCTCGATCAATACGACTTGAGTTCCATCGACTACTGCTTCAGCGGGGGGGATGTCCTGCCCGTGGAGATCGGAAAACGATGGAAAGAGCGATTCAACCGGGTCATCCACCAGGGTTACGGCGCCACGGAGACCTGCGGGGGGGTGGCCATGTGTCCGACAGACCGCGAGAACCCCCCAAAAAGCGTGGGGCGGGTGGTACCCAGCAAGACGATTTGCATCGTGGAACCTTCCACTTTGGACCCGGTGGCAGTCGGAGCGCCCGGAGAGCTCTGGGTTTCTTCGGAGCACATGGTGAAGGCCTACCTCAACAAACCCGAAGAAACCGCCTCTGCGTTTGTCGAGAAAGACGGAAAAATGTGGTACCGTACCGCAGACATCATGTCCATGGACGAAAAGGGATACCTTTACTTCGTGGACCGCACCGTCGACACCATCAAACACAAGGGCTACCGTGTATCGGCCTCGGAAATCGAGACCACCCTGCAGGAGCATTCGGCGGTGATGGCTTCCTGCGTGGTAGGCGTCCCCGACGAGCGGGTGGGGGAGAGGATCAAGGCCTACGTGGTGCTCAAAGAAGACGTCAAAGGAATCACCGGACAGGATCTCATCAAGTGGTGCAGGAAAAGCCTGGTTTCTTATAAGGTGCCGCACTACATCGAATTCAGAGACATGCTCCCGAAATCGAAAGTCGGGAAACTGCTCCGACGGGAAATCCGCAGCGAGGAAAAAAGAAGGAGTGCGATCTGATGGATTTTGAATTGACACGTGAACAGAAGGAGATTCAAAAAGCGGCCCGGGAGTTCGCCGTCAAGGAATTCACGGAAATGGCCCCGGTGTTTGACAGGGAGGAACGGTTTGACTTGTCGATTTGGAAAAAGGCCTGCGATTTAGGATTCGTGGGCGTCTACATCGATGAGAAATACGGCGGGGCTGGATACGGGTTTTTTGAGCACTGTCTCATCGCCGAAGAGTTCTGGGCCGCGGATCCGGGGATCGGAGCCGCCATCTTGTCGGCGACTTTCGGTTCCGAACTGCTCCTTCTCTACGGCACCGAAAAACAAAAGGAAACGGTCCTTCCCGGGCTCGTTTCCGGGGAAGCCATCATTGGGACCGCCATCACGGAGCCGGATGCGGGAAGCGACGTCAGTTCCGCTGTCACCTCCGCCGTAGAGGACGGCGACCAGTGGGTCATCGATGGTTCCAAGATGTTCATTACCAACGGAACCCTGGCCCGGCACCTGCTGGTTTTTTGCCTGACCGACCCGGAAAACCCCTCTCGCCACCACCGGCACAGCTTTTTCCTCGTTCAAACCGATGCGCCGGGTTTCAAGGCCGTCAAGATCCGAGGCAAGTTGGGGATCCGGGCCTCGGACACGGCCGAAGTCGTCCTCAAGGGGGTCCGGGTGCCTTCTGAAAACCTGGTGGGAAAGCGGGGAGATGGATTTCATCAGCTCATGGCTTTTTTCAACCGGACGCGCCTGCACATCTGCGCCCAGGCCGTGGGACTCGCAAGAGCCGCCCTCGAAGAGTCCATCCGACACGCCAAGGGCCGCAGGCAGTTCGGACAGCCCTTGGCCTCTTTCCAGGCCATCCAGTTCAAGATCGCCGAAATGGCCACGTGGATCCGGGCGGCCCGGAACCTTTATTACGAAGCGGCCTGGAAGGCCGACCGGGGAAAGATCGATCATGCCCTGGTGGCCATGGCCAAGTGGTACAGTGCGCGGATGGCGGTCCGGTGCGCCGACGAGGCCCTTCAGATGCACGGCGGGTACGGCTATATCGACGAGTACAAGGTCCAGCGCCTGTACCGGGACGCCAAGATCCTGGAGATATACGAAGGTACCCGGGAAATGGAGAAAGTGATCGTCGCCAGGTCCCTTTTGGGGTAACCGCGACAGCTTTCCTAAAACGGCCAGAAGGCGTTGTCGTGCCAGATGCTCTCCTTGAGATCCTGATCGATTTTGGAGAGCATCTCGAGATGGGAGGTTTCCCATTCGACAAGCCAACGGTACAGGGCCTTCTCGTGGCGGTCTCGGGTCTTCTTGGCGCGATCGGCGTAAAGCCGGATGGCGGCTTCCTCCATGGCCATGGCCGCGGAAATGGCGGCCGCCTCAAACGACGCGGCATCGATCTTCCGGGACAGCGCCGGAGTGAAGACCGCGGAGGCGATTTTTGCCGAGGGCCTTCCGGCAAGACAGCCGGCGTCGAATTTGCCTTTCCCCTGGTAGGCCCTGAATTGCTCGGACAAAATTTCGATGTGATGCGAAAAACAGCCTGTTCAAGCAGCGTGTCGCCCATGGGATGCTTTCAGCAGGAATTCTCTCCGGGGTGATCGGAATGCAATTTCCGGGAGAAGGAACCATCTATCTCTCCCAGACCATGAAGTTTCTCCGCCCGGTTTTTATCGGAGATACCCTCACGTTGACACTGAAAGTCTTGGAAGTCTTCAAAGAGAAGAATCGGGTTCGTATGGAAACCGTCTTCGTCAATCAGGATCAGAAGATTGTATTTTCAGGGGAAGCCCAGGTCATGCCGCCCGCTTGATGGGTTCAGCCTAATCGTTTTGCAGAAATCCTGACCGTTCCTTGCTATTTGTCTGGTGGAACATCCAAACCTTTATAAAAGCATCCTTCACCTGGATATGGACGCCTTCTATCCGGCTGTTGAGGTGTTGGACGACCCGGCCTTGAAGGGGAAGCCGGTCATCGTGGGCGGGAGCCGGAAGCGGGGTGTGGTTTCCTCGGCATCCTATGAAGCGCGGAAGTTCGGCGTGCACTCGGCCCAGCCCATGGTAACGGCGATGCGCCTTTGCCCCGAAGCCGTGGTGCTGCCGGTGAGGATGCAGCGGTACAAGGAAGTATCGAACCGGATATTCGAGGTTTTTTATCGATTCACTCCCCTGGTGGAGCCCCTCTCCATCGACGAGGCGTTTTTGGATGTCACCGCCTCGGTGCGGCTTTTCGGGGTGCCGACGGAAATCGCCCAAAAAATAAAAAAGGCGATCGTCAGCGAATGCGGGCTGACGGTTTCCGCCGGTGCGGCGGCTTCCAAGTTCGTGGCGAAGATCGCCTCGGACATGGATAAGCCCGACGGGCTGACCGTGGTGGCGCCCGGGGAAGAGCAGGCCTTCCTGGATCCCCTTCCCATCGACAAAATGTGGAGCGCGGGAAAGGTGACCCAGGCCGCCCTGAAACAGCTCGGCATCCGGACATTTGCGGATTTGCGCCGCACGTCCGTCGGATTTCTGGAGCGAAAATTCGGCAAACACGGCGCCCGGATGCACCGGCTGGCCTCCGGCATGGATGAACGGGACGTGGTGGCCGATTATGACATGAAATCCATCGGCCACGAGGAGACCTTCGAACATGACATCATAGACCTTGAAACCGCCAAGAGGGAACTCCTGTCGCTTTCAAACCGGGTCGCCCGGCGGGCAAGAAGATACGGGGTTTTAGGAAAGACCGTGACCTTGAAGGTCAAGTATGCCGACTTTGTCATGGCCACCCGGTCCGAGACTCTGGGGCATCCCACGGATGACGGCAGTGTCCTCTACGAAATCGTCTGCAGGCTCTCGAATAAAACCGCACTGGGCAAAAAGCCGGTTCGGTTGTTGGGCGTGTCGATGTCCCACCTCAGCCATCTTGCCACCGGGATCCAGCTGGACCTTTTCACCATAGACAAGACCCTGGAAAAAAGAAAGAAGTTGAATGTCACCCTGGACACGCTGCACGAAAAGTTCGGGGATAAGAGCATCCTCCCCGGAACCCTGTTAAACGAGTGACCGGCCCTTAAGGTCGCTTCGCTTTATCGGGGCGACCAGAGGACCAGCCGCGGCTTGGTGCCCAGTTCCCTGGACAGGTCCTCGAGGCGTCCCCATTTGATGACGTCGGCCATGCAGTGCTTGACGCAGGCCGGTTCAAGGCCTTTTCGGGTCCGAGGACGACACAGCACGCAAAGCTCGGTTGGAAACGGCAGATAGGTTAGATAGTGCTTGTTGTGTGGCAGGGGCTGGACGATTTCGTTGACCCGCATGCCGGACATGCCGGGCTCCCATCCATATTCCTGGGTGCAGGCCACCTGGCAGGCAAGGCAGCCCGTGCAATATTCGTAGTCGATCAACAGGCCGTATTCAGGCTTTTTCGCCATCGTTTTTTTCCTCCACGCCGACCCGGTAAATTCTGCACATGCTGTGTTTGATGGGGGCGCCCTGACCGTCCTTGCCCTGATGGTCCATGGGAATCAATTGATTGATGTTGGACTCCCATACGCCGAAAAGGGAAGGCTCGGCCGGGGCTTTTTCCGGGAACCACCAGCCGTGGGTGGCCATGACCATCCATGGAGGCACCACCGGCGTCACTTTGGCCTTCAGCTTGACCCGGCCCATCCAATTTTCCACCCACACCCACTCCCCGTTGCCGATGCCGTGGTTTTGAGCGGTATCGGGATGGATTTCCACAAGGGGATCCGGATCCAATGCCCGCAGCCAGGGGATGTTCCGATGTTCGGAATGGAAAAAGGCGGGGGAGCGTCTCCCTGTCGACAGGATCAAGGGATATTGTCGGGCCAGATCCGGTCGGCTCACCGGAGTAAAGGGGGGCTCCTCATGATGGGGAACCGGCGCCAGCCCCCATTCCTCCCGGAGGGTGGAGTAAATCTCGAACAGGCCGGTGGGCGTCCTGAATCCCGGCTTTTTATCCGGACGAAGCAGCCCTTTTTCGTGTCGCAGGTAAGGGCAGCTGGAGCTTCCTTCCGGAGGGTATGCCCAACCCTGCTCCTGGAGCTCTTCGAATGTCATTCCCGCGGGTTTGAGGATGTCGTCAAAAAGATCGTAGATCGTTTCGAATTTGTAGTCGGGGTCGAAGCGTTTTGCCAGCTCGAAATTGATTTCCACATCGGGCCGGCATTCCTTGACCTTTATGGCCCTGTTGATGCTCTGAAGGGGGGTCCACCAGCTCCGGAAACCGTCTTTTTCCAGGAAGCTGGCGGCAGGGAGAACCACGTCCGCGTACTGGGTCGTCGGAGTATGAAACAAGTCGACGGCCACGATAAAATCGAGTTTTTTCAATGCCTCGCGCCAGCGTTTGGGATCCATGCCCAGCCCCTGCAAAATACCGGCGGTCTGGATCCACATTCCCTTGATGGGGTAGGGCTTTTCCGTAAAGATCTGCTCGAGGGTCATGTCGGTCTGGCATCGCCAGTAGAATTTGTTGAGGGGCATGCATCGATCGGCGCCGATTCGGGGCTTGTCGAGTTCCGGGCTTTTTAGGCGGATGGGACCTTTGGTTCCGGGGAGGGCATAGGAGGTGACATCGAAGGCGAATCGGGCGATCACGTTTCCCCCGGGAACGTCCAGGTTCCCGGTCAGCGCCCACAGTGCGGTGATCCCCGTGACCAGCGGGGTGAGCGCCGGCGTCATGTCCACGGCGACGCCCCAGTGAACGGCCGCCGGTTTGCTATCGGCGTAGAGACGTGCGGCTTCCCGGATATCGGCTGCTGGAACGCCGGTGATGGATTCAACCTTGTCCAACGGATATGCTTCCACTTGACTGCAAAAGGCGTCCCATGCCGTATGGCACGAGACGGTTTTTCCGTTTGCCAGTTTCACTTCGCAGGACCCGGAAAGCATGGGTCTGGCGTTCTTTTGACGATATGCAACTTGGGCGGTGTCCCAGATGAGAGGCTTTCGGGCTTTGGCATCCCAGGCGACGAAATGGATATTTGCCCCGCTTTTTAAAAGGTCGCTTTCCCGTAAAAGCTTTCCGGTATCCGTGCGAACCAGGTGGGCGGCGTTGGTCCAGTTTTTGAGAAATCGCTGATCGTATCGGTTTTCCTTGATGATCACGTTCAAAAATCCCATGACCAGTGCGGAATCGGTTCCCGGTCGAAGCCGCAGCCAGTGCCTGGCGCGGGAGGCGAACCAGGAGAGCCGGGGGTCGATGCAGATGATGCGGGTGCCGCGCTTCATCATGTCGATGATCCAGTGCCCGAACAGGTTGTCCGGACACGTGGCGTGGATGTTGTAACCCCAGATGATCATGCATTCGGGGATTTGATGCCGGGGGTCTTCATAGCGCGCGGGAAACCACTGGCCCGCATCGAAGACCGCGTAATCCCCCTGCACGGTGACCACGGCGGACACGCGGGGTCCGTAGCACGCCTGTCCGGAAAGGCCGAACATCACGTTGGGGCTTCCGTAGGCATAGGCCAGCATGCAGACCCAGGGGTAGATATCCCTTCCGGTGCCCACGTTGAAGACCATGCTTTCCGGCCCGAACTTTTTCCGGATGGCCTTCATCTTTTTTTCGATGGAGTCGAGGGCTTCTTCCCAGGATATGCGCTCCCATTTCCCTTCCCCGCGTTTTCCGATACGCTTTAGGGGATGGCGGAGTCGATCCGGGTGGTTGACATACTGGGTCATGGCCAGGACCCGGGCGCACAGACGGCCCCGGTTCCAGGGATGATCGGGATCCCCCTCGACCTTGACGAGCTTTCCGTCTTTGACGTGGGCCAGCACCCCGCAGCCGCCATGGCACCCGGGACCGGGCGACCAGGTGGTGGTCCGAACGATACGGGTTTTGGAATCGGGCATAACACCCTCCCTGGCAAATGATGATCTCCTTTTCTTCTAACCCACAAACCGGGTCAGCCGCAAGTTCGAATCCGGCGCTATCATGATCAAGGCCGACGGCTTTCAGGATGCCGAATCGCCGTCATCAAAGAATGCAGGGTGCTGGGCTTGGGTAGAAAACATTCGCATTGGGCCCCCGGCTGCTGTGAAAAAATTTTACCTTGACAAGGCGGATCGGTTTAATATATTCCATAAACACGATATTGAGGTTAGGGTGAAACTGTTTTTAAAAGTCATGAAGGCCGCGTCCGATCCGACCCGGGTCAAGATCTTGAAGATGCTGGAAAAGCGGGAGATGTGCGTGTGCGAGATTCATACAGCCCTGGGAACGGCGCAATCCACCGCCAGCAAACATTTGAAGATCCTGGAAGAAGCCGGCCTGGTGGTTTCCCGTAAAAAAGGGTTGTGGGTCAACTATCTGCTCGCCGACGGCCGCCAGAATCCTTATGCCGCCAATCTTTTGGGAAACTTACGGCATTGGCTCAACGAAGCACCTGAAATCGCCGACCTTTCACTGAACCTGTTTCACATCGACCGCCATAAGATTTTAGGGAAGAAGTGATTTTTATCAATAATATATCATTGAATCGCGATATAGGAAAGTAGAGGAAGTTGCGTGAGTCAAAGTGCTTCAATGACCGGACAAAACCGGCACGCCATTAATGCCGGATTCGAAACGGATGCTAAATGATAAGAAAGCGCTTTTTTAGGTGCGGATAGAGTGTGAAAACGAATTCTGTTCCGACCCTGTCTACACCCCAAGATATGGGAACGTTTCGTTGCCGTGCACTTCGGATGAATCGATACACATTTGATCACCTCCGGATCTTCAATAAACGCGATCACCCGCATTTTCCCCTGGCATTTGGGGCAGGTTAAGGGATCGACTTCGCAGATCTTTTGGATCAGCCGCGACCAGGTTTTTTGGTAATACGGCGAGTTCTGAGGTTTTCGGGGACGGTAAACGGCTGCGGGCACGGATATTCCCCCTCGATTCCCGATGGAGGAACTTCAACAGCAATATCCGTGCCGAACCAATATGTTGGGTTAAGGTACCGAGAGGTTCCCTATATCATGATGGCGGAATTCCAAAATTTGGCCGATAGAGCGAAAATTTGTTTGTTCGATGGAACGTCCTCGACATGATACCGGCGGTGCAATTCGGCTATCATCGCCCAACAAGAGTTTCAGAAGGAACTAAAGGTCATAGGTGTCCGGGTAACTTTCGAATATTTTTACCTGAGGATAACCGTTAAGAAAATCATTGCCAATGAGTCAATTATGGTCTATTATCGCCTCAAAAAATGAGCCGAATAAAAGTGTGAAATGACTCGAAAATTGCAATACATTTGGCAGCAGCCGTCATGGCCTCATTTTCGTTGGGACAATGCAATTCTTCTCAAGCAAATAGGTATTTGCCGATTCCAGCAAGGTTCCTTGTTGACTCAAATGAAGGATCTGGGGTTCGACGTCAAGCAGCAGGCAAGAGCCGAAGTGTTGATCGAAGAGGCCCTGAAAACATGTGAAATTGAAGGTGAACGTCTGGACCCCAAGGCAGTTCGGTCTTCAGTGGCCCAACGGCTTGGCCTGCCGACAGCCGGTATGGTTTCGAAAAAAAATCAGCAGGCCGATGGGGTCGTTCAAATATTGCTGGATGCTACGCAGAACTTCAGGCAGGCGCTGAGTCCTGAAAGGCTGTTCGGCTGGCATGCCGCTCTGTTCCCCGGAGGTTATTCAGGTATGCACAAGATTAAAGTCGCATCCTGGCGCGATGATCGTAATGGACCGATGAAAGTTGTATCGGGTCCTATTGGACGGGAAATAATCCATTACCAAGCGCCGCCGGCAGAAGGCTTGGAAAGAGAAATGGACCGTTTCTTTTCCTGGTGGGAAAAAAGCCCTAAAGAACTGGACGGATTTCTTCGGGCTGGCATAGCCCATCTGTGGTTCGTAGCGGTGCATCCTTTTGAGGATGGAAACGGAAGAGTTGCCCGGGCATTAACGGAGATGGCCCTTGCTCAGGATGAAAATCTGTCAACAAGGTACTATAGCCTCTCTTCACAGATCATGGCAGAACGAGAGAACTACTATGGGATCCTCGAGCTTACCAACAAAGGTGAAGGCGATTTGACCGCGTGGATGGAATGGTTTTTGGGGTCTATGTCCAGAGCTATTTTAAGCTCAAACAAACTCCTGGACAATGTAATGTTAAAGCCTCGGTTCTGGAAACACTACGCACAGGTCAACATTAAAGAGCGTCAGAGTAAAATTCTTAACCGCTTGCTTGATGCTGGTCCCGGTGGTTTTGAAGGGGGTATGACAAATCGAAAATATGCCGGCATGACCCATGTCAGCAGGGCAACGGCTCAGAGAGAACTGGCAGATCTTGTTCAAAAGGGCATCCTTCGACCCAATCCAGGCGGTGGTAGGAGCACAAGCTATGACCTTTGTTGGGATGAGCTTTCTGGATAAATGGACCTTTACAACACTCTTTTTAAGGCACGCCTTTGCTTGAAAAGGGTCTCCATTACCTTGCCAAAGGTTCAAAGAGGCTGTTTCGGAAATCAGGAAAGTGGCCCGTAAAGATTTCTCACGCCAAGGGCCGCAGGCAGTTCGGGCAGCCCTTGGCCTCTTTCCAGGTCATCCAGTTCAAGATCGCCGATTTGGGGTAACCGTGACAGCTTTCCTTAAAACGGCCAGAAGGCGTTGTCGTGCCAGATGCTCTCCTTGAGATCCTGATCGATTTTGGAGAGCATCTCGAGATGGGAGGTTTCCCATTCGACAAGCCAACGGTACAGGGCCTTCTCGTGGCGGTCTCGGGCCTTCTTGGCGCGATCGGCGTAAAGCCGAATGGCGGCTTCCTCCATGGCCATGGCCGCGGAAATGGCGGCCGCCTCAAACGATGCGGCATCGATCTTCCGGGACAGCGCCGGAGTGAAGACCGCGGAGGCGATTTTTGCCGAGGGCCTTCCGGCAAGACAGCCGGTGTCGAATTTGCCTTTCCCCTGGTAGGCCCTGAATTGCTCGGACAAGATTTCGATGTGGGATTTTTCCTCCTTCGCCATTTTCTGAAAAAAGGCCTTTGTCGATTTGTCCGACGCCTGCTTGGCGACTTTTTCGTAAAAAGCCTTTCCCCGTTTTTCCAGAAGGATCGCGTTTTTTAAAATTTCCTGGGACTTGGTTTCTCGCATCGTTGACCTCCTTTTGTTGGCGTTACATCCAGAAAATAAGGTGGGACGTGCTTGAGCGCAAGGCGCGTCAACCGGAGCCGACGTTTTTCCCCTGCCGGACGACCCCTCGGCAGGGGTTGGCTCCAAAAGTATAGGCGAGTTCCCCCGGCGAGGCGACATCCCACAGGACGAAGTCGGCATCCTTTCCGGCTTCCAGGGTGCCCAGGCGTTTTTCCAGGCCCAACGCCTTGGCGGCGTTTCGGGTCGTTCCCGAAAGGGCTTCCTCCGGGGTCAACCCGAAGAGGGTACAGGCCATGTTGAGCATGAGAAGCAGGGAAACCGTAGGGCTGGAGCCGGGGTTGCAGTCCGTGGAGACCGCCATGGGGACGGCGTACCGGCGGAGCAGGTCGACGGGAGGAAGCTTTTTTTCACGGAGGAAGTAAAAGGCTCCGGGAAGCAAAACCGCCACGGTGTCGCTTTGGCCCATTGCCTCGGCCCCTTTTGCCGAAAGATGCTCCAGGTGGCCGGCGGAAAGCGCCTTGAAGCGGGCGGCCAGTTCGGCTCCGGCCTGGTTCGTAAACTGTTCCGCATGAAGATGGATCCCCAGGCCGTGTTTTCGGGCCGCCCGGAACACTTTTTCCGTCTGGTTCCGGGTGAATCCGATGCCTTCACAGAAGGCGTCCGCGGCAACGGCAAGGCCCTGATCCGCCGCTTCCGGAAGCACTTCCCGGCAAACGAAATCGATATAGGCGTCGCCGTCGCCTTTGAATTCGGGGGGGACGGCGTGGGCGCCCAGAAACGTGGGGAGCACGGTGACGGGGAACCGTTTCCCCAAGAGGCGCGCCACGCGGAGCATCTTCAGTTCGGTAACCAGGTCGAGACCATACCCTGACTTGATTTCGACGGTGGTCACGCCCTGGGCCAGCATGGATTTCAAGCGCGACGCGCTTTGGCAAAACAGCTCCGATTCCCCGGCGGCTCTGGTGGCCAAGACCGTGGAAAGGATGCCGCCTCCGCTTCGCGCGATGGATTCATAGGAGGCGCCTTGGAGCCTGAGTTCGAACTCCCGGGCGCGGTTGCCTGCATACACCAGATGGGTATGGCAATCCACGAGGCCTGGAGTCACCCATGCCCCCCTGCCGTCGTGCACGGGCAGCGAGGGGTCCCTCAGCGGGGGCGGAAGATCCCTTTCCCTGCCGACCCAGGCGATCTTGGGGCCCGAAGTAGCCAGGGCACCGTTTTCGATGGCCCCGTAAGGGCGGTCCCGGGTCATGGTGGCCAGATGGAGGTTCACCCACAAGGTCGACTTTAAGTGCATGTCACCCGAGGCGCGCGTCGATGGTCTGCTGGAGTTTATCGCAAACCGACAGTATTTTCGGAAGCCGTTGCGAGAGTTCGGAGCGGGCCTGCTGGACGAAATCCGGGTCTTTCACCGCGGTCAGGTTGATCTTTACGTTGTAGGCGGCCCCCTTGGAGGCGGCCCGGACCAGCTCGGCGGCGACAGCGGCATCGGTGATGCAATTGGGGTTGCCCTCGGACATCGCTTTTTCCACGAGGCCGACCACCGCTTCCATCGTCTGCAAGATTTGAATCGGAATCGCAGATGCCTGCTTGAAGGCGTTCTGGATCGCTTCCTGGCGGAGCGTCTTTTGATCCTGGGTTTCTCTGGGCATTTTATAAGCCGTCATGACGCGGGTGTAGGCTTCGATGTCCTTATCCGCGAGATCCAGCAGATCCAAAGACAGGCGGTCGGCGGCCTCAAGCATCTGGCGCATTTCGGAGGCGACCTCCTGGAACTTGGGGCGGTCTACGGTCAGCCGTCCGACCATGGCACAAAGGGCTGCGCCCAATGCCCCTGCCAGGGCGGCGACGCTGCCGCCCCCAGGTGTTGCCGAGCCTCCGGCGAGCCTTTCGAGGAATTCGCCGATGGCGGTTTCTCTGGTTTTCATGGGTGATCTACGCTTTCCTTTTTTCCCGGCGTCGCCTGCCGCGGCCTGGAAAGGTTCGCCGTAAGAAGCGTGCAGGGCTATTCGGCATTTTCTTTCAGGGCCAGCATGGCCAGCTCGATGACTTGGGTCCTCTGGAATCCGGACAGCTGCATGTAATAGGCGACGCTGTCCAGAAGCGCGGCGGCGGGGACCATGCCATAAACCTCGGTTTCAGCCACGGAAACGCCCCACCGTTTGGCTTCCATCCGGATGAGTTCCAACACGCGGTACAGGGCATTTTTTTCATAGTCGACGATGTTCAGGCTCACCTGGGTCGATCCCTGCTTTTCAAGGGACAGTCCGATCCCCTTGACGTGGCAGAGCCCGCCGCCCGAGGCCCGCACCGCCTGTGCGATGCTCCGGGCCACCTGAACATCTCGGGTCGCCAGGTTGACGTTGAAGGCGATGAGGAACTTTCGGGCGCCGATGACCGTGGCCCCGGCGGTGGGGTGCAGTTTGGGCGGACCGATGTCGGGGTGGCGTTCTGGAAGGACGACCTCAGTCTTGAGGGTTTCGTATTGCCCTTTCCGCAGGGTTTCGAGCCGACGCCGTTCGGGTTTCAAAGCGGCTTCTTCGTAGAAATAGACCGGGACGGACGTCTCTTCGTGGAAGCGGCGGCCGAAATCCCGGGCGATACGGACGCAGTCTTCCATTTGAATGTCCTGGATGGGAGTGAAGGGGATCACATCCACGGCTCCGATGCGGGGATGTCCGCCCCGGTGACTCTCGAGATCGATCTTTTCTATGGCGATCCTTGAGGCCTCCAGGACGGCTTCCTCGACAGGGCCGGGAGGCCCGGCAAGACTCACCACCAGGCGGTTGTGATCATAATCGGCTCGGTGATCCAGAAGCACACACCCTTTCGTGGTTTGGAAAGGCCTCACGATGGCTTCGATAACCCGAGGGTCGCGGCCTTCGCTGAAATTGGGAACGCATTCGACCAAAGGCGTCGGCATCCGGTTCTCCTTCATTTCAAGGGTCAGCCTGCAGGCATAGGAATTTTGATCCCCCGGGATCGGGCCATGTCCAGGGCAAGGTCATATCCGGCGTCCGCATGGCGCAGGATCCCCGTCCCGGGATCGTTTCTCAAGACCGTGGTGGCTTTGAGCTCCGCTTCCGGCGTACCGTCCACCACGGTGACCTGTCCCGCATGAAGGGAGTAGCCGATCCCGACGCCGCCGCCGTCATGGAAGGAGACCCAGCTTGCTCCGGAGGCGACGTTGACCATGCAGTTGAGCAGGGCCCAGTCCGCCACCGCATCGGAGCCGTCTTTCATCCCCTCCGTTTCCCGGTACGGAGACGCGACGGAGCCGCAGTCCAGGTGATCTCTCCCGATGACCAGGGGTGCCGAGACGCGGCCGTGCGCCACCAGATCGTTGAAGAGTTTTCCAGCCTTGTCCCGCTCCCCGTAGCCCAGCCAGCAGATGCGGGCCGGAAGCCCCATGTGGGTGACTTTCCGTCCGGCCGTTTCGAGCCAGCGTACCATCCGCTTTTTATCGGGAAAAGTCTGGATCAACGCTTCGTCCGTCGTTTCGATGTCTTTGGGGTTTCCCGATAGAGCGGCCCAGCGGAAGGGCCCTTCGCCCCGGCAGAAAAGATCTCGGATATAGGCGGGGACGAACCCGGGGTAGCTCATGGCTTCTTTAACCCCCCGTTTCAAGGCCTGGGTGCGCAGGGCGTTGCCGTAGTCAAAGGCCACGGCGCCTTGCCGCTTCATCTCCAGTATCGCACGGCAGTGCACGGCCATTGAATCGAGGGCCATGTCGATATAACGCTTGGGATCCGTTTTGCGCAGCCGGAGAGCGTCTTCATAGGGAATCTTGGCAGGGACATAGCCGTTTAATTCGTCATGGGCGCTGGTCTGATCCGTGACCACGTCGGGGATGAATCCCTTCTGAATCAGGTCCGGGAGAATTTCGGCGGCGTTCCCGAGGATTCCGACGGAAAGCGGCTTTTTCTCCCTTGAGGCTTTCCTTGCCATGGCGATGGCATCGTCGGTGTTTTCGGTCATGGCATCCAGGTATCCGGTATCCAGGCGCCTCTGGATGCGCAGTCGATCCACTTCCGCGCATAGAGCGACACCGCCGTTGAGCGTCACGGCCAGGGGCTGGGCGCCGCCCATGCCGCCCAGGCCGGCGGTGACCACCGTACGGCCGGAGAGAGGGCCGGCAAAATGCTTTTCAGACAAAACGGCAAACGTCTCGTAGGTCCCCTGGAGAATCCCCTGCGTGCCGATGTAGATCCAGGAACCTGCAGTCATCTGGCCGTACATGATGAGCCCTTTCCGATCCAGCTCGTGGAAGTGCTCCCAGGTAGCCCATCGGGGGACGAGGTTCGCGTTGGCGATGAGGACCCTGGGGGCGTAAGGGTGGGTTTTCAGGATTCCCACCGGTTTTCCGGACTGGACCAGCAGGGTTTCGTCGTTTTCGAGATCCAGAAGGGACAACACGATGGCGTCGAAACAGGGCCAGTTGCGGGCGGCTTTTCCGGTGCCTCCGTAGACGATGAGCTCCATGGGTTGCTCGCCGCATTCCGGGTCGAGATTGTTGCACAGCATGCGAAGGGCCGCCTCCTGCTGCCAGCCTTTGCAGTGCAGCAGGTTTCCCACCGGCGACTTCACGCTTCTCGGACGGCCGGAGCCGATTTCAAGCTTTTGGATCAACGCTTCCTTGAATAGGCCGCTCATGGGGGATTCCTCCTTGCCGTAGATCCCTTTGAAGTCCAAAGCCGGCGTCGGCCCCGGAGCATTGCAGGGCAGAGATATTTATCATAGCATCTAACAGGGCAGGCGCCAAGGCACGTTTTTCAGCCGGCGGCCAATTGCCATTGACAGCTTCCGCAACTTGTGTCACTGGGAAGCGGTTTAGTTCCAGGAGCTTCCCAAAACTGGACCTGAAACTGACGCTTTCCGCCGGGCCGGACTTAAAAGGAAAAAATCGTCGGGTCAGGAGGTGAGGCGCTGTCTTTTATCAACCGGATAAAACAAAAAAGGAGAACAGGTGATGAAAAACCGGAACTGGGTGATGGCGCTGGTTGCATCGTTGGTGATTGGCTTTGGATTGACTTCAGCAATGGCGGCGGAAGAGGCCTACATCAACGGATTCGATGCCGCCTATCCGCCCTTTACCTTTATCGATAAAAACGGGAAACCGGCGGGCTTCGATGTGGACGCCATCGATTGGATTGCAAAGGAGATGGGTTTCAAGGTCAAGCATCAGCCCACCGAATGGGCAGCCATTGTCCCCTCGCTTCAATCTAAAAAAATTGATTTGATCGCCTCGGGAATGAGTATTACCCCCGAACGAAAAGCGGCGGTAGATTTCTGCGAACCGTATTGGGTGGTCAAGCAGTTGCTGGTCGTTCGAAAGGATTCCAATTTGACCGTCGAGGAAGCTCTGAAGCCGGGCCGAAAAATCGGCCTGCTGCGCGGAAGCGCCGAATCCAAGTGGATTACGGATAACTTGCTTAAAAAAGGCTATAAATTTGAATTGTTGAATTACGATACCACGGAACTGGCCATTGAAGAGGTGGGCAATGGCCGCGTAGATGCGGCGACGGTTTCAAACACCGCGTTGAAAGAAGCGCAAACCAAGGGTTTGGCGGTCAAATCCATCGGCAGCTACGGGCAGCCCGATGTCGAATACGGCTACGCCGTTCGGAAAGAGGATGCCAAGCTGCACGACCTGTTAAACGAAGGCCTGAAACGCCTCAAGGCCTCTCCCTATTGGAATGAACTCGTGAAAAAGTGGAAAATGAAATAAGAGGGCAGGTCAGGGTCGGGGCTCCCGCTTCGCGGGAGTTCCGACCTTATCCGATTTTACTTCGCGCAGCCCCTTGTCTGATTTTCTACCTCTTTGCAGACCGTGTTCCTTACCGGCACACCGGAAACCCTCAACATCCGCTTCCGGGGATTGCCGGTCCTTGTTTCCGAGTAAAGTTTAACCGTCTGACATCGTCGTTTGAAAGCCTTGATGCCGACAAGAGCCGGAGGATACCGTCATGGGCGTGTCGCCGGGATTAAATGCGATTGCAGAGGGGTTTCCCTATATTCTTAAAGGCGTCTGGGTGACCCTGACCGTGGTCGCCGGAGCCCTGACGATGGGCTTGATACTGGGGCTTTTCTTATCGGTGGCGCAAGTCTACGGCAACCGTCTTTTGCGGCGGCTGGTGGGCCTCTACGTCTGGTTCTTTCGAGGCGTTCCCCTTTTGGTTTTGCTTTTCCTGTTTTATTTCGGGCTGTTGACGGCACTCGATGTGGATCTTTCCGCTTTCACCGTCTCCATCATCGTTTTGGGGCTCATCAGCTCCGCATACCAGTCGCAGATCTTGAGAGGGGCGATTCTTTCCTTGCCTGACGGCCAGCTGAAGGCGGCACGCGCCATCGGAATGAGCGATACCAAGGCAATCGTTTTTGTGATTATGCCGCAGGCACTTCGACTGGCCATCCCCGGCTGGACCAACGAATATACCATCATCATGAAAGATTCTGCGGTGACCTATGCCCTCGGTGTCGCTGAAATCATGGCCAGAGCCAATCATGTGGCTTCCAGAACCTATCAGCATTTTTGGCTTTATTTGTTTGCCGGATTTGTTTTCCTGGCTTTGACCTACCTGGGGACCCGACTGTTTCATTTCATCCAATGCAAAACGGCCATCAAGGGTTATGCACATTAGGAAAGATGCTTTTCATGGCTGAGAAGAAAATCGTCCTGAGAGGACAGGGCATCAAAAAGCGATATGGCAACCATGAGATCTTGAGGGGAATTTCTTTTAAACTCCGCGAGGGCGACATCAAGGTGATGATCGGGCCCTCCGGAAGCGGGAAAAGCACCCTTTTGCATTGCATGAATTTTTTAGTCAAATTTGACGAGGGACGCATCTGGTTAAATGAAATAGAAGTCGATCCTTCCAACAAACGTGCGCTTTATGCCTACCGGCAGAAGGTGGGAATGATCTTTCAGGAGTTTAATCTGTTCGACCACCTCAATGCGCTCCAGAATGTTCAAATCGGCCTCGTTCGAGTCAAGGGGCTGAGCCAAAAGGAAGCCAGACAAAGAGCGACCGCTGAATTGAAGCGCGTCGGGCTCGAAGAACACCTGATGAAATATCCGGCAGAGCTTTCCGGAGGCCAAAAACAAAGGGTTTCCATCGCCCGGGCACTGGCGATGGATCCCAAAGTGATGCTGCTGGACGAGCCGACTTCTGCCCTGGATCCCGAACTGATCGGTGAAGTGCATGCGGTGATTCAGGACCTTGCCGCAGGAGGGATGACCATGATGCTGGTTACCCACGAGCTTGGATTCGCCCGTTACTTGGCCCATGAAATTTTCTTCATGAATGAAGGCCTTATTTTGGAGCAGGGGCCGCCGGAAAAGATTTTATCGGATGCCGAGTGCAGCCGAACCCGTGAATTCTGCTCGAAGATCAAGAAAAACGGATAAGGAAGCCGAATCGGTTATGGACGAATTCGTGTTTATACGCCAGGAAGTGGCTCCAGCGATGCTGAGGGGGCTTTGGATCAGTATTCAATTGATCGTGCCTTCGGCGGTTTTCGGCCTGATCCTCGGCGTGCTCTCGGGGGTGCTCCGACTCTACGGCCACCCAATGCTGAAACGCCTGGCAGATACCTATGTCCTGTTTTTTCGAGGATTTCCGCTGCTGATCCAGCTTTATCTCTGGTATTTCGGACTGGCGCGCTTCGGCATCTATCTCACGCCCTACGCGGCCGCAGTGATCGGGTTTTCCCTGTGCAGCGGCGCCTATCATTCGGAGTACGTGCGCGGGGCTCTTCTTTCGATTAAAAAAGGCCAAATGCTTGGGGCTCAATCCCTGGGTTTCAGCAAGATGCAGGCGCTCTTCTCGATCCTTCTGCCCCAAGCCGTCCGCAGAGCGCTTCCCGGAAGCGGCAATGAAATTATCTACCTGATCAAATATTCCTCATTGGCTTATATGGTGACCTGCATCGAACTCACGGGGGAGGCCAAGATCCTGGCTTCCTTGTATTTTAAGTACACCGAAATGTTCTTCATCGCCGGGGCTATTTACCTGATGCTGGTATCCATAGCAACCTGGATTCTCAACTTTGCTGAAAAGCGGTTGAGCCTTCCGGGATTCGAGGCGACACGGGCATGAACGATCCTCCAAAACGCGGATGAAAAACTTTTTGTGGGTTTTTTTCAGCTCTGGATCCTGGGGTTCAAGACTCAAGGCGGTTTATTGAATTGCGGGTGCGGAAAAGGCTTAAGTGATGGCAACCGTCGAATTCCCTTATGGCGACGACTCTCTCCTGTTGGAGATTTCACCCAAAAAATTGGGGGAGGTGATCTGCCCCCGGACGTTTGAAGGAGGAGGCGATGCCGAGGCCGTCATTCAATCGGCGTTGGCCCACCCTATTGATTCCCCCCCTTTGTCCCAAATCGTCAGCCCTGGACAAAAAGTTGCGCTGGTCATCGATGACATTTCCCGGGGCACACCCACGCAGTTGATGCTGCCGCCTCTTATCGCCGAATTATTCAAGGCAGGGGTATTTCAAGAAGATATCCGCATCGTCTTTGCCCTTGGGACCCATCGGCCCATGACGGAATCCGAGATCCTGACCAAGATCGGGTCCTCCATTAGGGATGCATTCCAGGTGACGAACATTCCCTCCAGCCATGATCCGGAAATGGTCTACATGGGCACCTCCTCAAAAGGGATTCCGGGTTATGTCAACCGTGCGGTTGCGGATGCCGACGTTCGCATCGGCGTCGGCATGATTACGCCCCATATGGATACCGGCTTCAGCGGCGGTGCCAAAAACCTTTTGCCGGGAGTCTGCAGCCGTCGTACGGTTGATGCTTTCCATTCCCGACAGGCGGCCATACCCGGAAACCAGCTCGGGGTGGTCCATGCGCCTTTGCGGATGGACCTGGAAGCCTTCGTAGGCGAGCGAATCGGACTCGATTTTATCTTGAATGCCGTCCTGAACGGCGACGGATCCTTGTATCGATGCGTTGCCGGAGACTTCATCAAAGCCCACCGGGCCGGCGTCAAGTTCGCCGTCGAAGTCTATGGATGTCCGTTTGCGACGCGCTATCCGGTGGTCATCTCCAACGCGTTTCCTGCGCAAATCGATTTTTGGCAAAGCACCAAGGCCATCGCAAGCGGCGAATTGATGACGCGCGACGGGGGGACGCTGATCCTGTTGACGCATTGCAGGGAGGGGAATCGAACGCATCCGCGCTTCGCAGATTATCTCGGTGAAGATCCAAACCGTCTTCTTTCCCTGCTGGAATCCGGGAAGGCGGAAGATCCGGTGGCGTGCGCACTGGCGGTTCCCCTGGCTCGAATGAAAAAGCGTATCAAGATCGGCCTGGTTTCATTCGGCCTCAGTGCAAAAGATGCCGGCCGGATGGGATTTGCCTATTATGCGTCGATTGAAGAAGCCCTGGCCGTCGCGCTGAGGGGAAAAAGGCAAAAGGCCTGCGTCGGCGTCCTGACGCACGGGGGGGTGAGTCTGCCCTTACAAAATCAAGCCGCGTGATTCCCTGCCCGGGTCTTTAAGTTTTTGAGTGGAGGGCGGAAACGCCGAATCGGCTTCCTGCTTGACACCCTTGTTGAAAAGCCGTATAGGCCCCTTGTAGAAAAATCGGCGGGATTGGCCATCGGATTGAGCCTGATGATACCGCCCGGTTTTCCATTTCGTCCGGCCGTCGATACCCCCGGCGAGGAAAGATCCCATGACCGGCGATAAAGAAAAGGCCCGGCGCCTCACGGCCCTGTTCCTTCTCGGGGGCATTCTCTTCAGCTACCCCGTCATCTCCCTGTTCAACCAGCGGGTCCTGTTTTTTGGGATTCCCCTGCTGTACCTTTATGTCTTTGTGACGTGGATCGTGCTGATCCTTTCGATCGCCCTGGCAACCCGACAGGGACCCCGATCCGGCGGGAACCGGTTTCCCGGCTGAGGCCTGAAGTGCTTGTCACCGGCGTCATCCTCCTTTTTGCTTTCGGATACGTGGCCCTCCTGTTCGCCATCGCCTATTACGGAGACAAGCGGGCGGACATGGGGAAAAGCATCATCAGCAACCCTTACATCTACGCCCTTTCCCTGGCGGTCTACTGCACGGCATGGACCTTCTACGGGAGCGTGGGGCGTGCCGCGAAGTCGGGCCTCGGTTTCCTGCCCATCTACATCGGACCCACCCTCACGGCAGCCTTGGGCCTGCTGGTTCTAAGAAAAATCATTCGGATCAGCAAGGTGCACCGCATCACTTCCATCGCCGATTTCATCGCCTCCCGCTACGGCAAGAGCATGACCCTGGGGGGTGTGGTCACCGTCATTGCCGTGTTGGGGATCATCCCCTACATCTCCCTCCAGCTGAAGGCCATTTCCACCAGTTATCTTCTCATCAAGCAATACCCCCAGATTACCATGGATGTGGATTTCGGCCAGATTCCCTTCTTGAAGGACACGGCCTTTTACATCGCGCTTTTGCTGGCCCTTTTCGCCATCTTGTTCGGGACGCGGCACCTGGAGGCCACCGAGAGGCACGAGGGGCTCGTGGCCGCCATCGCTTTCGAATCGGTGGTGAAGCTTGCGGCTTTCATCGCCCTGGGCGTGTTCGTCACCTACTGGGTCTACGACGGTTTCGGGGACATCGTCCGGAAAGCCGGCGAATCGGAAGAACTCAGAAGACTCTTCATGTTCGAAGATAATCCCGGTGCCTACACCGACTGGGGGATGTACATCCTGCTTTCCATGCTGGCGGTCATGTTTCTTCCCAGACAGTTCCAGGTGACGGTGGTGGAAAACGTCAACGAAGAGCATCTCAACAAGGCCATCTGGCTCTTTCCGCTTTATCTGCTGGCCATCAATATTTTTGTGCTGCCCGTGGCCATCGGAGGGCTGATGCATTTCATGGGATCCGCCGTGGATGCGGACACCTTCGTCCTGACGCTGCCCATGGCCGAGCACCGGCAATGGCTGGCGCTGTTGGTTTTCATCGGAGGCATGTCTGCGGCGACGGGGATGGTCATCGTGGAGACCGTGGCCCTTTCCACCATGATCTGCAATGACTTGATCATGCCGATTCTGCTGAGAAGATTTTCTCGCCGACTCGCCAAGAGGAGTGACATCAGCAATATCCTCATCGTCATACGCCGCTTCAGCATCATTCTGGTTTTGCTCTTCGGTTACACGCATTTCCATCTCATCGGAGAGTTCTATCCGCTGGTTTCTTTAGGTTTGATTTCATTTGCGGCCGTGGCCCAATTCGCGCCGGCCATCTTGGGCGGCATTTTTTGGAAGCGGGGAACCCGCCTGGGGACGCTGACCGGTCTTGTGGCCGGATTTGTGGTGTGGCTCTATACCCTCGTGCTGCCGTCGCTGGTCCAGGCGGGCATCCTCCCCCCGAATTCGTTTCCGAAGGGCCTTTCGGGATCACCTTGTTGAAGCCGTTTCAACTCTTCGGCCTTCAAAATTTCGATCACATTTCCCATGCGATTTTCTGGAGCCTCCTCTTGAATACCGGTTTTTATGTCGGGGTTTCCCTTTTCGGTCAACCCACCGCCATGGAGCACTCCCAGGCCGCTTTGTTCGTGGATATTTTTCGCTATTCCGGGCAGGTCGACAGGCCCGCTTTCTGGAGGGGGACCGCTACCATTCCGGATTTACGCTCCCTTTTGGAAGCGGTCTTGGGAAAACAGCGTGCGGACGAAGCCATTGCGGATTATGCCAAGGGGCAGGACAAAGACTGGGAGCGCTCAGTGGAGGCGGAAGCCGGATTCGTCGGCTATGCGGAAAAACTTCTCGCCGGGGCCATTGGTTCGTCTTCGGCGCGCGTGATGGTGGCCTCCGTTGTCAAGGAAGAGGCCCTGGGCATCGACGAAGTGATGGACATCCTGGATGAAACCCGGCAGGTGATCATGTACAGTCGGGAATTGGAAAGAGCAACCCGCGAGCTCAAGACGGCCAACGAGCGCCTGAAAGAACTGGACCGTCTCAAGGACGATTTCATCTCCACCGTTACCCATGAACTTCGAACCCCCATCACCTCCATCCGGTCTCTGGCCGAAATCCTTTATGACAATCCGGACATCGATATCCTGAAGCGTAAGCATTTTTCCGGGATCGTCATCCATGAAAGCGAGCGGCTGACCCGGCTCATCAGTCAGGTCCTGGATTTCCAGAAAATCGAGTCTGGGAAGGTGGAGTGGCAGATTACGAATGTGGATGTGGGCAATGTCATCGACGAGGCCCTCATCGCCACCGATCAGATGATCAAGAATAAGCATTTGTCGGTGGAGGTCCGGGTTCCCGACCAAGTCCCGCTCGTGGAGGGAGACCAGGACCGCCTGGTCCAGGTGATGGTCAATCTCATCTCCAACGCGGTTAAATTCTGTGAACCGGATACGGGAAAAATCACCATTGGCCTCACGGCGGAAGAAGACCGGATCCGGGTGGAAGTCCAGGACAACGGGATCGGCATCAGCCCGGACAACCAGGAAGTCATCTTCGAAACCTTCCAGCAGGTCCGTGACACTTCAAGGGGACGGCCGCCTGGCAGCGGGCTGGGGCTGTCCATCGCGAAACGGATCATCGACTATCACCATGGCCGGATCTGGGTGGAAAGCGAACTGGGAAAAGGGTCCATTTTTTCGTTCGCCATCCCGCTTCCAAAGGACAAATGGGCGCTTTAAGGCGCAAATTGAGTCGGAATCGAGGCAAAAAAGCACATGGCCATTGCAATCGTAGGGACCTTCGACACCAAGGGGGAAGAACATCTCTTTCTCAAAGAAAGAATCGGGGAGCACGGGTTTGAAACGCTGACCCTTCACGTTGGGACCCGTCGCCCCTCGCCGTTTCCTGCCGACAGGGATATGTATCGGGAACTCGAAAGGACGGATCCCTCCTCCTTGAAGCGGCGGGATGCGGCCATTGCAGCCGTTCGATCCCTTGCGCAAAAAACCATCAAGGCCCTTTACCGGGAAGGGCAAATCGACGGCGTGATCTCTGCGGGCGGCGGGACGGGAACCCACCTGGGGACGGGCGTCATGAAGGCGCTCCCCCTGGGTGTACCCAAAGTGATGGTTTCCACCGTGGCGGCCAAGGACATGGGTCCGGTGGTGGGAACCAAGGACATCACCATGATCCACAGCGTGGTCGACATCTTGGGGGTCAACAGCCTCTCAGGCATGATCCTGGACCGGGCGGCCGGAGCGGTTTGCGGCATGGCCCGGAGCCGGTGGAAACCGGAAGGCTTTCGAAAACGCGTCGCCCTGACCTTCTTCGGCTTCATCACGGAGGCAGCGGAGCACCTCAGGAAGCGGCTGGAAACCTTCGGGTACGAAGTGATCCCTTTCCACGCCAACGGTACCGGGGGCATGGCCATGGAAGAGTTGGCCGGGGAGGGTTTTTTCGACGGTATCCTGGACCTTGCCACCCATGAACTGGCAGATGCGCTGAAAGGCGGTTACTGCCGGGGAATCGGCCCTGAAAGGCTCAAACCCCCGCTCGCAAAGCCTGTGCCCCGGCTTGTGGTCCCGGGCGGACTCGATTGCGCGGTGCTGGAATTCACCCGGGATACGGTTCCGGAGGCCTTTCAGGATCGCAAGATTTTTTACTACGATTTTCGCAGCGCCATCCGTCTCAGTCAGGAGGAATCGCTTTTGATCGCCGATCAGCTTTCGGAAAAGATGAACTTGGATCCGGATGGGACGAAGTTGTTGATCCCCAACAGGGGGTGGTCGGAGGCCGATATCCCCGGGGGGCCGCTCCACGATCCTAAAATCGCTTCCGCCTTTGTCCGACGAGTCAAGAAAAGGCTGGATCCCCGCATCGAGGTGCGGGAGGCGGATTGGCATATCAACGAAGCGGCCTTTGCGGACCTGGCCGCGGAAATGATGGCTTTAATGATGAGGAAATGACCTTCTTGGCGGTCCGTTTGCTGCGCAAAATCCGGCTTGGCCCTTAAAGCTCCCGGAAAGCCCAGAAGGGATATTCCAGGGCGTATTCCGCCACTTTCCCCGGGCTGTTTTCCCTGCTTGCCACCAAGAACAAGACGTTTTTTCGCTGCTTTTCGGAAATGGGATCCAGGGGGTCCCAATCCGGCATCAGAATCATGGCGTTGTCTGCACTGTACTCGATATCCCCGGACTCTTTGAAAGAGGCCATGTCCGGCGTGCGGTCGTAACGCCCTCCCGCGCCTCTCGACAATTCCGAGGTCACCAGGAAGGTCACGTTCTGTTCGTCCCGGATGGATTCCATGTTCCGAAGCCATTCGTCGATGCCGGTCCTGCGTTCGGAGAGGTTCTTGAAGGGGAGCTTGTGGAGGCTGTCGATGACCACCAGGGTGAAATCGGTGCCGGTTTCATGCTGCAGGAAATCGATCTTTCTTTTCATGATCTCCGGGCTGAGTTGGCGGTCTGTCACCACCCGAAAAAAGGGGAGGATCTCCCGGATCGCATAGGTGGCGGCGTCGAGGCGATCCCTGAGGGTTGGGTCCAGGCCGCCGATACGGATCTTTTTTTCAGAGAGCCGGCTGAAGCGGCACAGCGTCCTTTCGTAGATCTTCTGGCGGCCGTTTTCGAAATCGTAATAGATCACGGGAATGCGGTTCTTGGCCATCTCGGTGGAGACCTGCATGAAGAAACAGGACTTCCCTGCCTTGGGCGGTCCTCCCAGGATGTTGAGGCCACGAAGGCCGTTTAGGGCCAGGTCCAATTTTTTAAACCCGGTGGGCATCCCGAGAAGTGTTTTCCCTTTTTCGCGCTCCAGGCTCTGCAAGAGCAGGCGGTGTTCCCTTTCCGGGGGTGAAAACGGGGAGAAAGCTTTGGAAGCAAAAAGCATGCGGGAAAAGGCCGTCTCGAACGCATCCCCTGTGTCCTGTGCCAGATCCCTCAGGTGGTATCCCCGCCTCAGATGAAAAGGCCATTTGAGAATTCGGGATTTATGCCCGAGGCGGACGGCCAGGGATCGGGCGGCCACATCGGCCTCAGGAGAGTGGTTGACGATCAAATAGATGCGTTTGACCTTCCCCAGCCTTTCCGGAGTCAGGATTTTTAAATCGTCGACATGGGGGACGGCGATCCCTGGGTAGCCGAGCTGCTTGAGCGCCAGCAGGTTGATTTCCCCCTCCGTGATGCAGAGGGCCCCGCCTTCGCATCTTTCGATTTCCTGGACATTGTAGATTCTGAAATCGCCCGTTGTGTACGTCGAGTCACCCTGCCAGAAACTGTCCTCTTCCCGTTCCGGCAAGATGCAGTGGGCGGCATAGCAATTTCCATCTTCCAGGAGGTAGGGAAACACCAGATATCTTCCGTTGTACCCGATCCCCATCTCCCGGACGACGGCGTGGGAGATGTTGAGACGACCGAAAAAAGCATCCTGGCTTTCGCCCAGAAGCGCCTGGAAGCGGGTGACTTCGAGATTGAGGTTTTTAGTGGGGAGAACCGTATCGCGGACAAAAGGCTCTCGGTCCGGATCGAATCCCGGAACGCTTGCGGGGTCGATGCCGCTTCTTTTAGCGAAAAAAGCCGGAAATCCCCCTGGAGAACAGCGTTGGGTACATCGAAAATATCCGAAAAACCCGCTGCCCGGATCCAGGTCCACCGTCAGGAGACCGGAGGCCCCGGATTTAACCGAGGCACAAAAAGGGCAGGGGGCTTCCAGGCGGCGTTCTTCAATGCGACATCCTGGCAGATGCTTTAGATAAAACCGTCGGACGGCCTCATCGCGGGTTAGGGCGCTCACGGGTTTTTCTTCCAGGCTTGGGCATTGACTGCGTGCCGGGGCAAGGTCCCCCCGGCGTAGGCGATGACCTGTTCGGCGATGCTTTGACTCATGTTCTTCAAGGCGTCTTGGGTAAAAGCGGCCGTGTGCGGGGTCAGGACCACGTTTTCCAGCGTCAAAAGAGGCGAGTCCGAGGGAGGTTCGTTCTCGAAGACGTCGATGCCCGCCCCGGCCAGGGTTTTCTTCTTGAGAGCCTGGTACAGGTCCGGTTCCCGGACGATTTCCCCTCGAGCCGTGTTGATGAGAAAGGCGCCCGGCTTCATGAGGGCCAGGGTCTTTGAATTGATCATACCCTTGTTTTCTGGGGTGAGGGGGGAATGGATGCTCACGATATCCGATACCTTCAGAAGTTCCTCCACCTCCATTTTTTCGATGCCCTGCTCTCCGGCGAAAGATTCGGGCCAGTAGGGGTCATAGGCCACCACTTTCATATCGAACCCTTTCGCCCTTTTGGCCACCCCCTGGCCGATGGCGCCCAGCCCGATCAACCCCAGGGTCTTTCCCCAGATTTCAAATCCCATGATCTTGGTGTGCTCCCATCGCCTCTCCCTCAGTGATTTGTCGCAGTAGAGAATCTTCCTGGCGACAGACAAAAGGAGCGCAAAGGTGTGGTCGGCCACGGCCTGGGTATTGGTTCCCGGCGTGTTGAAAACCAGGACGTTCCTGCGGGTTGCGGCCTGGATGTCGATGGTGTCAAGACCCACCCCCAGCTTGGCCGCCGCTTTCATCCTGGGGCACCGTTCCAGGAGGGTTTCGTCGATCCTGAGGTCGTTTCCGCACAAGATGATGTCCGCGGTTTCCAGGGCCTTCAGGAAACCGGGGTCGCCCATCCCGGACCCTCTCCAATCGGTCAGGGAGAGCCCTGCAGCACTGAGTTCCTTCATGGGGGTGTCGTCAAAAACACAAAACGGTCGGGCTTCGAGGAGTACAGTCAACGAGGGCATGGCGGCATTTCTCCTTGCAGCTTCTTTATTTCAGGCATGGGGGAACTGAGACCCGCTAAAGCATGAAAGAAGATAAAGGAACGGTCAGATAAAGTCAAAACCATTCGGACCCAAAGAAAGAGGGGGCACTGAGTGTTGAAAAAAAAAGGAGCATGGATTATAAAAAATATCGTCTGCGGATGGCATCTATGCCTTGCCGCTGGATGAAGAAGGCGCCGTGTTTAAAGGACGGAAAGTTCGCCCCCTGCGCGCAGGCCCAAGGCGTCTTTCCGAGTGCTCCCCAGCCATGACAAAATGCGTACGATACATGCAGCAGCTCTTTTCGGCCTTTATCCGCAAGCATCTCCGACTCAACAACCGGGACATCATGCTTGACCCGACCTCCTTTGTCTTCGAAGGGGATGGCGCCGTAATAGGCCGGGCCCTGTGATGCGGCGCAGGACCGGAGAGCGGCGCTTTGTTTTCCGGGGCCCTTTTTCCATCCCAAACGTCCGCTATTTCCTTTTCTTCAGGCTCTTTTTCAACGCCCGATTTTATTATCCTGTTTTTACGATCCTTTTCCTTGATTTCGGGCTGACCCTCCCGCAATTTGCCGTCCTCAACGCTGTCTGGGCCGTTACCATCGTGATGTTGGAGGTCCCTTCCGGAGCCCTTGCCGACACTCTCGGACGCAAGAAGCTTCTGGTCGCATCCTCAGCACTCATGACTCTGGAGATGGGGGTCCTTTTGCTGGCCCCCAGGGGGAATCCCGGCCTTCTTTTTGCCTTTTTCGTGGCCAACCGGGTCTTAAGCGGAGCGGCGGAGGCCGCCGCCAGCGGGGCCGACGAGGCCCTCGCCTTCGACTCCCTCAGGGCGCAGGGAGAGGAAGAAGAATGGGGCCGGGTCCTCCAGGCCGCAATGCGAACCCAGTCCACCGGGTTCATGGTGACCATGACCCTCGGAGCGGCGGTCTATGACCCGGAGATGATGGGATGGCTCCTTGAGGCCCTGAATCTGCCCTTTACCGTCACCCAGGCCACGACGCTCCGCTTCCCGGTGGCACTGACTTTTGTCATGGCCCTCCTGGCCCTTTTCACGACCCTTCGGATGCGGGAGGCACCCCCCCCCGAGGCGGCGGATGCGGAATGCAGGGAGGGGAAAGGCTGCGCAAGGTCCATTCTGGATGCCCTGCGGTTGACCCTGGGGGCGGGGAAGTGGATTCTAAAAACCCCTTTTGCAATGGCGGTCATCGCCGCCGGGTTCCTTTTCGACAGCCTGCTTCGCACCCTCGTCACCCTGACAAGCCAGTATTTCCGGCTCATCCGGTTTCCCGAGGCCTCCTTCGGCCTCATCGGATCCTTCCTCAGCCTCCTGGGTCTTTTCATCCCGGCAATCGCCCTGCGTCTGACCCGGGGCAGGACCCCTGAATTCAACATGGTCCTCACGGCGGGGGTCATCCTGCTGGGCCTGGCCGCCATGCCCCTGTTTCTGCCCTATGCCGGGCTTATCCCTGTCGCCGCGCTCTTTTCGGCCCTCTTCATGACCAGCTTTTTCGTGAGCCACTACCTCAATCGCATCACCCCGTCCCGCCATAGGGCAACGGTCCTGAGTTTCAAGGGGCTTGCATTCAACCTGGCCTACGGTTGCGTTGGGCTCCTTTATGCCTTCCTCCTTTCCGGGTTGCGTGAAACGATCCAGGAAAGCGGGTTATTCCTCCACGAGGAAGCCTTGAAAAATGCCGTTTTCATGAAGTCCATGATCTATTTCCCTCTTTTTTTCATAACCGCGGGGATAGGCTATGCCTTGTGGGCCAGGCATGCGCTCCGGAAAACCACGGACCCTCGCACCCTTGGATAGTGGCGCTTGGAAGTTTGACATCCAGCGGGCGTTTCTTTATAGTTATTAGGAATTGTTCTTAGATATCCAGTCGTGCTGAACTTCACCGGAATCCTCGAGAAAAAAGATCCGATATGCCGGCAGTCAAGAGAAGCGCCGAAATCAAGGAAACCCTGCTGGGGGTCTTTCTGCTGAGCGTTTTGACCGCCATCGCACTTTGGGTTTTTTTCGAGCAGTATCGCTTTTTTCCCCTGTTGAGGGAACAGGCCCTCCCCCTGGAGAGCGGCGGATTCCCGGCTCCGGAAACGCGGTCTGAAACCCGGGACGGCTCCGTCTTTTCCCGCCTTCCGCTTCCGGAGAATCTCGAATTTTTATCGGATGCGGAAGTCTTCAGCGAAGCAACGCTCTCGGATAAAATCGACGGGAAGGCGGAGCTTTATCTGGGTGCGGGATTTGTCCGACTGGAGACTTGCCGGTTTCGATATCGAGGGGATGCAGGCGACTGGTTGGAGGCTTTCCTCTATGAAATGGACGAGCCCCAGGGGGCTTTTTCCGTTTACAGCCAGCAAAAAAGAGACGGTGCGCTGCCGGTGGATCTGGGGAAGGCTGCCTACCAAACGTCCAATGCGCTTTTCATCGCCCTGGGCCGATATTACATGGAACTTGTCGCATCTTCTGAAAACCCCGGTTTGCAGTCGGCGCTTTATGATCTGGGGAAGGTCCTGACGGCGGCTTTTCCGGAAGCGGAAAAAACAGCCCCCGAAACGCATCTTTTCCCCAAAGAAGGCCTTGACCCTGGAAGCATCGTTCTCATCGCAGCCGATGCCTTCGGCTTCGAGAAACTGGACAAGGTGTTCACCGCCGAATATCAGGTCGACGGAAGCCGATTCACGGCGTTTGTTTCGAGGAGAGCTGATGCCCGGGAAGCGCAGGCCCTGGCCGAGACCTACCATGCGTTTCTTCTGCGCTTTGATGCCCAACTCCTGAAAACAGATGCTTTCCCGGAAAATGATGTATGGGTGCTTTCCGTCATGGGGGAAACGGAGGTGATTTTTTCTCAAGGATTTTTCTTGGCCGGCGTTCATCAGGCCCCGGATAAAAAAAGGGCCCTGGACCTGGCCAATCGGCTAAATAACTACTTGATCAAATTGAATGAAAACAATTGATTTAAAAGGAAAAAAATATAATAGACGGGATTTTGTGGCCCGTTCGTTGAAAGCCGGTGTTTCCATCGCCGCCGCTTGCGCTCTGGGGTACGGATTTCAGGATCCCAAGGGCCCTCAAACCCTTCTTCCGGCATCGGAAGTCCCGCCGTTTCCGGATTTTTCCGTATCCGGGACCGAGGGCCGTATCCGACTGGTTCGGGAAAAGGATCGGGTCCGGGCATTAGACTTGGCCCTGGCGGCCATGGGTGGGGTTGAAACCTTTATCCGGAAGAACGACAGGGTGCTGTTAAAAGTCAACGCCGCCTTTGCGTCTCCTTCAATCCTTTCGGCAACCACGCACCCGCTTCTGGTGGAAGCCATGACCCGGCTCAGTTTCCAGGCAGGGGCCAGGGAAGTCATCGTGACGGACAATCCCATCAACGATCCCGTCAGCTGCTTCTCCCTCACCGGCATCGGAAAGGCCGCCGAAGACTCGGGTGCCCGCGTCGTTCTCCCCCGGCAGGCCCTGTTCAGACCTTTGAGCGTTCCCGGTGCCCGGCTCATCCGAAACTGGCCGGTGCTTTCGGAGCCGTTGAGAGGGATCGACAAAGTGATCGGCCTCACCCCTGTGAAAGACCACCATCGAAGCGGCGCATCCATGACCCTGAAGAACTGGTACGGCCTGCTGGGGGGGCGGAGGAACCTTTTCCATCAGGAGATCCACGACATCATCGCGGAACTGGCCATGATGATCCGGCCGACCCTGGTGATCCTGGACGGCACCACCACCATGGTTTCCAACGGACCCACCGGGGGCTCCCTTTCCGACCTCAAAGTCACCCACACCCTCATTGTGAGCACGGACCCGGTTGCGGCCGATGCCTGCGGCGCCGAGCTCTTGGGAAAGACCGCGCAGGATCTTCCCTATATTGGAAAGGCCGAAGCGGCCGGCGCAGGAAGGGCCGATTACCGGAAGCTGGATTTCAAGCGATTATGAGCATCCTCATCGTCAGGCGGATCAGCCAGGTTTTTTTCCTGGTTCTTTTTTTGGGCTTCTGCGCTGTGACCTCCCTGGGAGAAAACTGGTGGCAGCTTAGGGGATGGCCGGTCAACGCCTTTCTCGAGTTCGACCCCCTGGTGGGGATCGGGACCCTTTTGAGCACTCAGACGCTTTATCAGGGATTGATCCTGGGTCTGATTCCTGTGGTGCTGACGATCCTTCTGGGACGATTTTTTTGCGGATGGGCCTGTCCGTTCGGCACCCTGCACCAGTTCGTCGGCTATCTGGGAAGACGACGGAAGCCCGGATCCCGGAAGCGTGAAGTCAACGGGTACAGCCGATGGCAGGCGGCCAAGTACTGGATCCTTTTTTTCATGCTCGGCGCGGCTGCGGCGGAGTTGCCTGCATTTTTCGCCAATGTTCCCTTAAACGATCCCCGGCTGCCGTGGGCGGCGGCCGCCGGCGCTCTCCTGTTGCTCCTATTGGGGGCGACCCTTCACGCGCTTTACCGGAAGCGCCGGAGAAAAAGCGCCTGGATCCTTCCTGTCATGGCCGCGGCCGCGCTGATTCTCGTCTTCAAGGACACCCAGGTGTTTCAGGGTTCCCTGCAATCCGGCCTCCTGGACCCCATCCCTCTTTTTCAAAGATCCGTGAACTTGATCCTCCTGCCCGCCCTGGATCAGAGCCTCCTGAGGCTGTCGGCCGCCTCGCATCCCTACCAGGGCGCCTGGCTCATCGGAACGATTTTTTTCGCCGCGGTCTTTCTGAACCTTTGGATCCCGAGGTTCTATTGCCGGTATGTCTGTCCGCTTGGGGCTCTTTTTGGCCTGTTGGCGCGACATTCCTTGTGGCGCGTGGGAAAGACGGAACACCCCTGTGCCGACTGCAGGGACTGCGAAACCGATTGCGAGGGCGCCTGCGCCCCTTCATCCAGCATCGTCTGGGGGGAGTGCGTACTCTGTCTCAACTGCGTCAAGGCCTGCCGAACCCGGCAGATCGCCTACCGAACGAATCCCTCCGAAGGGGGGGAGACCCACCTGCCCGATTGGTCCCGGAGGGGATTCGTGCTGTCGCTTCTTTCCGGCGTGATGGCGGTCCCTCTGGTGCGCGCGGGCGGAGGGCTTGCCGCCAATTGGAACCCGTCACGGGTTCGACCCCCGGGATCCCTGCCGGAGCGCGAATTCTTAAGCCGTTGCATCAAGTGCGGCCAGTGCATGCGTATCTGTCCCACCCAGGTCATCCAGCCGGCGGGACTGGAGGGGGGCCTGGAAGGATTGTGGACGCCCATTCTCGATTTCCGCATGGGAAGCAGCGGATGCCGGCACAACTGCATCGCCTGCGGGCACCTGTGCCCCACCTCGGCCATCCGCTCCCTGAGCCTGGATGAGCGCCTCGGGCGTAAAGCCTTTGAAGGCATCGGGCCCGTGCGTATCGGGACCGCCTTTATCGACAGGGGTCGATGTCTCCCGTGGGCCATGGACAGACCCTGCATCGTCTGCCAGGAAAACTGTCCCGTCAGCCCCAAGGCCATCTTCACCCGGGAGCATTTTGCGGATCCACGGTTTTTGGATCCTCCGGTGGTCCGGGAATCCGGCCGGCTTCATGCGGTCCTCCATACAGCTCCGTTGATCCCCGGCCGGTATGAAACAGGCGATTACTACGCCATCGCCGAAAGGACAGGGGATGCCGTCCCCCGGCGTATCCTTAAAAACCGGGCCGATCGGATCGAGATTCATCCGGAATTTCCCTGGACAGTGCCCCCGGCGCCGGGGAGCCGGCTTTTCGTCAAAATCCGACTTCAGCAGCCATGGGTGGACATCGATCGATGCATCGGATGCGGAATCTGCGAGCATGAATGTCCGGTGTCCGGGCTGAGAGCCATCCGCGTGACGGCGGAAAATGAAACCCGTCACAGGAAGCACGCCCTGACTCCGTCTGGATTCAAAACCTTAACCCCTTGATGGAGCCCGTCGCTTTTCAGGCTAAAAGCTGTTGATGGCCGGCGGTCGAAAAACCTTTTGCCCACACCCTAAAAAAACAAGAGGAAGGGAAGGAAATGGCATCAAGTCCAAAGAAACTCACAAGAAGATCTTTTTTGAAAACAGCAGGGATAATCGCCTGTACCGCCACAGGCGCCTCCCTTACCAAGGCTTCAACCCCGGAAAATCCTACACCCGGGAAGGAAAAAGAAACCCTGGCCATCTCCCAACGACCCTTTGGAAAAACCGGAGTTTCCGTCTCCGTACTTTCCCTGGGGGGCATGTTCGACATCCCCAGCAACCAGCTCCTGCTTAAGCAGGCTCTGAAATGGGGTGTGACCTACTGGGACACGGCCAATTCCTACGGCGGGGGGCGCAGCGAGGAAGGGATCGGGAGATACTTTTCCCGGTACCCCGAGGATCGAAAGCGGGTCTTTCTGGTCACCAAATCAGGATCTTGGACCCAAAACGGGATGAGCCGGCATCTCGACCTTTCCCTGGAGCGGATGCAAACCGATCATGTCGACCTGTTCTTCGTGCACGCGATCCGGGATATTGAATCCATGAAAGACACTCGGGAATGGGCGGAAAAGGCCAAATCCTCAGGCAAAATCCGGCTGTTCGGTTTCAGCACCCACAGCAACATGGAGGCGTGCCTGTCGGGGGCTCCGAAATTGGGGTGGATCGACGGGATCATGATGACTTACAACTACCGGCTGATGAAAACGGATGCCATGCGCCGGGCTGTGGAGGCCTGCACCCAGGCCGGGATCGGACTCACCGCCATGAAAACCCAAGGGGGTGGAGCGGTGCAGACCAACACGGAAACGGAGATGGCCCTTGCCGGCCGCTTTCTGGAGAGGGGGTTTACCGACGGCCAGGCCAAACTCATGGCGGTGTGGGAAGACCCCCGGATCGCCAGCATCTGTTCCCAGATGCCGACATTGACGCTGCTGATGGCCAACGTCCAGGCAGCCGTGAAAAAAACACGGCTCTCTTCGGCGGATCGGCGACTCATGGACCGACACGCACGGGAAACCGCATCCGAATACTGCGCGGGGTGTACCGTTCTTTGCGAATCGGCGCTTTCGGAAGCGGTTCCCGTGGGCGACATCATGAGATATCTGATGTACCGCCGAAGCTATCGGAATCCCGGAACGGCCGCCCGCCTTTACAGGCAAATCCCGGAAACGGTTCGTGCGCGCCTGGAACGCGTCGACTATTCGGAAGCCGAGAAGCGCTGCCCCCAAAAAATGGCCATCGCCAAATTGATGGCCGAGGCTTCCCGGGAGCTGTCGTAGCCGCGCGGATTGGTGAAAAGCCCCCTGTTATTTCTGAGGGCTCGCGGCGGCGCCTGCCTGAGAGGCCGAAACATCGGCAGCCCCCTTGGATACTGAACCTCCTGCGGCGGGAGCGTCAGCCGGCTGCAGGGCAGGGGCCTCGGCTTTCTTCGGCTCCTCTTCGCCTCCTCCGTCAACGCTGGAGATGGCTCCGAAGTCCGGGGTCTTGGACTTCATCGGAGACTGGCCTCCCGGTTTCGAATCGCAAGCGATCCAGCTTAACAGACATCCGAGCGCGCAAATCCCCACCACCCAATTTTTTAGCCGGTTCTTCATTTTCTCTCCTTTGACACGTTGAAGTTAAGGGCGACTCGAATTCACGGTTTTTCTCGTTGGAACCACTCCAAAAGGGAAAAGGACCTTCCCTTGGAAGACGGAGAGATAAGCTCAAGTTTTTGAAGATGTCAACGGAATTCGGGGCTCGTGGCCGATGGCCACCCTCAGGAGGTCGGCAAAGGGTCCTTTGCGATTTCCACCAGGCAGCTGTTGCAAGGGAATGCGCCCCCCGGCGAAGCGCGGTCGAGGGTCAGTACGTTCACGCACCCCCCGGTGTCTGTCCCGGAGGCGTCGGGCCGATACCAGGCGCCGGCATCCAGGCTCGCCACGCCGGGCATGATGTCCGGGGTGACTCTTGCGGGCACGCGGAGGCGGCCGCGTCCGTTGTAAACCACCACTGGGTCTCCATCGGAAATGCCCCGAAGGCGGGCGTCGGCCGGATTCAGCCAGATGCGGTCGTCCGCCTTTTCCTTGAGAAAAGGAATGTTGTCGAATTGGGAGTTGACGCGGGTCCTGGCGTGAGGGCTGATCAGTTGGAGGGGGTATCGATCGAAGAGGGGGTCCTGCGGGCCTTCCCAGGAATCCGTGTGGGTGGGTATCGGTGAAAGCCTCGGATCCTGTAGGGCGGCGATCTTTTCACTGAAGAGCTCGATCTTTCCAGAAGGGGTGGAGAAGGGATGCCTTTTGGGGTCTTCAATCTGCTTCCTGAAGGCAACCCAGGGCGTCGTTTTATCAAAAAAGTGGAATCCTTTTTTTCTGAAGGATTCGAAGTCAGGCAGGCCCGCCGTCTTCCCGAAGAATTCTTCAAGCCACTGCCTTTCTGTTTTCGGATTGTAACCCGGTACCTGGAGCCGTTCGGCAAGCAAAGAAAAGATGTCAAGGTCGGAGCGGACCCCGGAAGGCGGTTCGACTGCAGGGGGCATGTGGATCAGGTACGGGCCACCCAGCCATGGAGAGCCGATATCCTCTTTTTCCAGATAGTGAGTCACAGGCAGGACGATGTCCGCATACCGGGCCGTGGGGGTTAGGAAAAGATCGTGCACCACGGTAAAACCGACCTGATTCAGTGCACGGACGCCTTTGTTGAGGTTGAGGAACTGGTTCAAGAGGTTGCATCCGACGACATAAAGGACATGGATGTCGCTGGAAAACCCTCCTGATTTCCCCTCCAAAATGGCATCGTAAACCCGGCTCACGTGCACACGGGGAAAGCGTTCGGAAGGCACCGGAAATGACCGGCTCAACAGCCCCAGAGGCATCCGATCCGTGCCCCCGGCCACATGGCCCCCGGGGACGCCGATGTTTCCCGTCAGGGCCGCCAGGACCATGGCCGCCCGGTGAAACTGTTCTCCGAAGGCCGTCCGGCCCGGAGCCCATCCGGTGCAAAGCGCTGCCGGTTTATGGGTGGCGTAGGCCCGCGCAAGGCTTTGGATGACCTCGGGTTCGACACCCGTTATCGGAGCTGCCCAACGAGGAGACTTGGGGGTTCGGTTGCTGCCCCCCAGGACATAGGCCTTGAAGGCGTCGAAGCCGTGGGTGTATCGATTCACGAAAAGCGCGTCGAAAAGGTCCTCGACGAGGATCACATAGGCCATGGCGAGGAGCAGGGCGGTGTCGGTTCCGGGCTTCACCGGGATCCAGGGACAGGACAAGGCTTTTGCCGTACGATTGCGGCGGGGGTCCACGCAAAGGATGCGAATTCCGCGGTCCTTGGCTTTTTTCAGAAAGTGCCACGTGTCCGGCCTGAACCGGGATATGAGCGGATCCCAACCCCAGAGGATGATCAACTTTGATTTCAGCAGGTTTTCGCGGCTGTTGGCGGTGTACTGACTCCCCAAGGTGGCGTCGGAGGCAAAAACCGCTGCTTCCATGGAAGTGCTGCCCCAGGCGCTGGTGCAGCCGCCGAACAGATGAAAAAACCGGTGTGCGGTCCTGCGGGTGTCATGCAGCGCGCCTTCGTTACCGTAGTAATCCATCAGGAAAATGGATTCCGGGCCCCAGGAATCCCGGACCGTTCTCAGCTGAGAAGCCACCGTGTCCAGGGCCTCGTCCCAGGAGACGGGCATGAACTCTCCGCTTCCCCTTTTGCCGAGCCGCTTGAGGGGGCGCGTGAGTCGATCGCGAGCGTGCACCACCTCTTTTTGGGACAATCCCCGCAGGCACGGCCGGAGGTGAAAACCGCCCCGAGGATCCGCGGCGATGCGGGAAACCTTTCCGTTTTGAACACGGACCTTCAGGAGACAGCGCGCACCGCAGTCGAAGGAGCAGGTCGTCGTGACCGCTGTCTTTCCCTCGGCTTTGGGATCTGAAACAGACATAAAAAAAAGCTCTTTAGGCATCGCCTCTAAAGATTCGAGGCAAGTTCTGAGGGAGCGGTTTTATTAAACCCCGGCCTAAATCTTAGGACCCGGGGATGGAGGCGCGTCTCCGGGTCAGATGAAAATCCGTCATGGAACGGGCATCAGGGAGCGGAACACGTCGGGCCGATTGGTGATGATGCCATTGACCCCCAGGCGGACCAGCCGGTCCATGTCGTCTTTGTCGTCCGGCGTCCAAGGGAAGACTTTGATGCCGAGGCGATGGGCCTCGGCGACGGCATCGGCTCTCAGCGACCGGAAATGGGGCCCCCAGTTCCTCCCTCCCAAATGGTGGATCGCCCGGGGGATGGAGCCGCCGAAGTCGTCCACATCGATGCCGGCGGTCCATGGGGAAGGGCCGGGATGTCCCGGTTTGATGTTGTCGAGATTTGTCCCGGAATAGGAAAGAAAAACCAGCGGGACTTCTGGATATCGCTTTTGGCAGTATAACAGGGGCCGCCAATCGAAGGAAAGGATACGCGATCGATTCAAGACGCTTTCGCTCTTCAACACCGCGATGACCGCCTCCACGACCTGGTCGGGCCCGGGGGTGAGTTCCGGCGTCTCCGGGGAGGTCTTAATTTCTACCCAAAGACCGGTCTGGGTGTCGTTCCGTTCTTTTAAAAGCCCGATGACCTCCCGGAGTATTGGGATCCGTTCCCCGTCCACGGGCTGCTGATGGGGGTATCGCCTGGCATAAACCGTGGAGGTCTTCAGCCGCCCCACGTCGTAGCTTTTCAGCTGGTCAAGCGTCAGATCCTTGATGGCCTTTCGATCCTGATCCGAAAGCCAGTGCCCATCTATCGTCCGGGTGATTTCCGGCTTCAGCATGAAATCGTGATGCACCACCACTTCCCCGTCGGCGGAAACGAAGACATCCAATTCCAGTCCATCCACACGAAACTCCATGGCTTTTCGAAATGCGGCAAGCGTGTTCTCAGGGGCAAGCCCTGCCGCGCCGCGATGGCCGACGAGCACCATGTTTTCCCTCTCCTTGTTGAAAGTTGGGTTCTGAAGCGCTTTTCCGCTTTTTATGCAGCCTGAGGCCAGCCCGATGAGACACGGGCCGATCAGGATTATAACAAGCAGTTTTTTGGCTGCGGAAAATCGCTCTGGGTACAGCATCAAAACTCCCTTTCAATAACCGTTGGAGCACAATAAAAAACTTCCCCTTTCGAGTCAAGGTGTAGGCAGGTCCTGACCCCGGGGTGCCAAATTGTTAACCGTCGCGAAAGAGTACCGTCGTACCGGACTTGATCCGGCATCCAGAAAAAGTTGCGGTTCACTGGATTCCGGCTTAAAGCATGCCGGAATGACGAGGTAAAGACAATGATGAGACGGGTTAAAAAGAAGAGGCTTTTATTGACCCATGGCCGTCTTTTTGGTACGCAACAAAGGCCTGCTTTTTTACGGGTCGGAAAAGGGTCGACGGAATCCAGGCGGACCCGATCGTTTCTCCGATTGGCGCTGGTTTGTTTGTCTTGTCTTTGCAGGGGGGGTCAGAAACCCTGAATTGGAAAAACATACGGACAACAGGAAAGGAGGCTCTATGATCGCAAGCAAGAAATGCAAGGTGATTTTGATCGTCGCGGTGATGATGCTCTATCCACTTTCGGCCTTGGCCGAGCCCGTCACCATCAACTGGTGGCACGCCCACGGCGGCGCCCTCGGAGAGCGGGTGAACGCCATCTGCGAGGGGTTCAACAAGAGCCAGGACAAGCACCAGGTGGTACCGACCTACAAAGGCAATTACTCCGACACGATGAACGCCGGTATTGCCGCGTTCCGGGCTAAGACCCCACCGCACATCCTGCAGGTTTTCGAAGTGGGGACCGCTACCATGATGGCTGCCAAAGGGGCTGTAAAGCCGGTATACGAGGTCATGGCAGAATCCGGGCTTCCCTTTGACCCGAACGCTTACCTGCCAACCGTGACCGGCTATTACACCACCGGAGACGGCAAAATGATCTCCATGCCCTTCAACAGCTCGACCCCGGTCCTGTATTTCAACATTGATATGTTCAAGAAGGCGGGGCTCGACCCCAACAATCCACCCAAGACTTGGCCTGAGGTGGGAGAAGCCGCAAAAAAACTGGTTAAGGCCGGAGTCTGCCAGGCCGGGTTTTCATCGGCCTGGAACGGCTGGATCCACATCGAGAACTTGAGTGCCTGGCACAATGTCCCACTCGGCACCAAGGCCAATGGCTTCGGCGGCCTGGACGCCGAGTACATGTTCAATGGCCCCCTGCAGATCAAGCACTTCCAGCAGCTCGCCGACTGGCAGAAGGACAAGGTGTTTGTCTACGGCGGGCGCACCAATACCGGCAACGCGAAGTTCTCATCGGGCGAGGTGGCCATGTACACCGAATCCTCTGCCGGGTACGCTGGCTTCAAGAAGACCGCCCAGTTCGAGTTTATGACTTCCATGCTGCCCTACTGGCCGGATGTCAAAGGCGCCCCCCAGAACACGATCATCGGCGGAGCGAGCCTTTGGGTCCTCAGGGGACACAAACCGGAAGAGTACAAGGGGGTTGCCGCCTTCTTCAACTACCTCTCCAAGCCTGAAATCCAGGCCGAATGGCACCAGGGGACCGGCTACCTGCCCATCACGCTTGCGGCCTACGAGCTGACCAAGAAACAGGGGTTTTACGAGAAGAACCCGGGAACCGAGACTGCCCTCAAGCAGATGACCCTGAACAAGCCGACCGAGAACTCCAAGGGCCTGCGGTTCGGCGACCACGCCAAGACCCGCGATATCATGGACAACGAATTCGAGGCCATTTTTGCGGGCCAAAAGACTGCCAAGCAGGGTCTCGATGACGCGGTCAAGGCAAGCAACGAGCTGTTGAGAAAATTCGAAAAGGCGAACAAGTAAAAAGCCGGGTTCGAGGGACCAAGGGGTCGAGGGGCCAAGCAAAGGCCCTCGACCCCAAATAGAGGAACTCGGATTTCGTGCCAACCGACACAGGATGCTGGAGGGCTCCGCGGAGGGCGCATGGGAAAAAGGGTCGTCTTTAAAAACCGGGTCCTGCCTTACATTCTCGTGGCACCCCAGATCCTCATTACCCTGGTGTTCTTCATCTGGCCCGCCTCCCAGGCCCTGTTCCAGTCTCTTCTGAGGGAGGACGCCTTCGGGACCTCGTCCGTCTTCGTCTGGTTTGAAAATTTTGCGTACCTATTCACGAGCGCGGAATACCTTGGCTCCTTCCGCGTGACCCTCGTTTTCAGTCTGGCGGTCGGTGGCATCGCCATGAGCGTCGCCCTCGGCCTTGCCGTGCTGGCCGACCGGGCCGTGCGGGGAGCCACCGTCTACAAGACACTCATCATCTGGCCCTATGCCGTCGCGCCCGTGGTGGCGGCGGTGCTCTGGTTCTTTCTTTTCAACCCGACGGTCGGCATGGTCTCCTTCTTTTTGAGGTCCGCGGGCGTCAACTGGAACCACACCCTGAACGGAACCCAGGCCATGATCCTCGTCATCATCGCCGCGGCCTGGCGCGAGATCGCCTACAATTTCCTGTTTTTCCTGGCCGGTCTCCAGGCGATCCCCCACTCGTTCATCGAGGCTGCAGCCATCGACGGGGCGAGCCCATGGCGGCGTTTCCGGACCATCGTCTTTCCGCTTCTCTCGCCTACGCTGTTCTTCCTTATCGTGGTGAACATCGTTTACGCATTTTTCGACACCTTCGGCGTGATCCACGCCATCACCCGCGGCGGGCCCAATTATGCCACCAACATCCTGGTGTACAAGGTGTTCAACGATGGGTTCATCAATCTGGATTTGGGGGGCTCGGCCGCCCAATCGGCTGTTCTGATGATCGTGGTGATCATGCTTACCGTCGTCCAGTTCCGCTACATCGAACGCAAAGTGCATTACTGAGCTCGGCCGTCTGCCATGGTTGAACACCGACCCTTCAAGACGTTTGTAACCCACGCCCTGCTCGTGCTCGGCACGGTGGTGATCGCCTTTCCGATCTACATCACCTTCGTCGCCTCAACGCACTCCCTCGAGGAGATCACCCGCTCCTTTCCCCTTTTACCCGGCAGCCACCTGGTCGAGAACTACCTGCGCGCACTCACCGTGGGCCCGCGGGACGTGGGGGCAACCGTCGGTGCCATGATGCTGAACAGCCTCATCATGGCGCTCGGGATCACCTTTGGGAAGATCACGATCTCGCTTCTTGCGGCATTTGCCATCGTCTATTTTCGATTCCGGTTACGCCTGGTCTTTTTCTGGATGATCTTCATAACGCTCATGCTGCCGGTCGAAGTCCGCATCCTGCCCACCTACAAAATCGCAGCCGACTTGAAGCTGCTCGACTCCTACGGCGGGCTCATTTTCCCCCTGATCGCCTCGGCTACGGCCACCTTTCTCTTCCGCCAGTTCTTCATGACCGTGCCGGACGAGCTCTGCGAGGCGCACCGAATCGACGGCGGAGGGCCCATGCGGTTTTTTTTCGACATCCTGCTTCCAATGTCGCGCACTTCGATCGCGGCGCTCTTCGTGATCCTCTTTATTTACGGATGGAACCAATACCTCTGGCCGCTTCTGATCACAAGCGACCAGAAATACTACACCCTTCTGATCGGCATCAAGCGCATGCTGGACGTCGGGGAGGGGCAGGCGGAGTGGCACATCATCATGGCTTCCACCATGCTCGCCATGCTGCCGCCGGTGCTCGTCGTCGTTTTCATGCAGAAGCAGTTTGTCAAGGGCATGACCGAAACGGAAAAGTGAGCCCATGCCATGGCCCGGATCCAGCTGAAAGACATTCATAAATCCTTCGGAAAAAGCGAAATCATTCACGGGATCTCCTGCGATATCGGCGACGGTGAATTCCTGGTGATCCTCGGGCCCTCCGGCTGCGGTAAATCCACGGTGCTGAGAATGATCGCCGGGCTGGAGGTCATCACCTCCGGGGAGATTTTCATCGACGAGAAACTGGTCAACGACCTGGAGCCGGCCGCCCGTGACATCGCCATGGTTTTTCAGAACTATGCCCTCTATCCCCATATGACCGTGTTCAACAACATGGCCTATGGGCTTAAAATCCGGCGCATGCCCAAAGACGAAATCCGCAGAAGGGTCCTTAACGCGGCTAAAATCCTGGAGCTGAAAGAATTGCTGGAAAGGAAACCGAGGGAGCTGTCCGGCGGGCAGAGACAGCGGGTAGCCATGGGACGCTGCATTGTCAGGGAGCCCAAGGCATTTCTCTTCGACGAGCCGCTGAGCAACCTGGATGCCAAATTAAGGGCTCAGATGCGCCTGGAGATACGCAGGCTCCATGAAGATCTGCGCATCACCAGCGTCTTCGTCACCCACGACCAGGTGGAGGCCATGACCTTGGGAGATCGACTCTTGATCATGGAAAACGGATATGCCGAACAGATCGGATCCCCGCTGGAAGTCTACAGCAGACCGGCCAACACCTTCGTGGCGGGGTTCATCGGTTCGCCGGCCATGAACTTTTTCGAGGCAAGGGTGACGGAAGACGGAAAGGCGCTGGCCTTAAACGAAGGCCTGTCGTTGCCCCTGCCTCAAAACGGGGTCCCGGAGCACCGGGGGAAACCGGTGATCCTGGGGATCCGCCCGGAGCATTTTAAGGCGGCCTCCGACGCCGCCACGGCCCTCCGTTCCCGCGTGGAACACGCGGAAATCCTCGGTGCGGACACGTTGGTGCACGGGCGGCTGATAGGGGCCGATGCCCCCATGACCGTCAGGATCTCCGAGACGAAAAACGTAAAAAAGGGCGAAGTGTTGCCTTTTTCCGTCGGCCTGGAGAACATCCATCTGTTCGACAGCGACACCCGGAAACGAATCGGTTCGTTGTAGATTAAAGCGCATCCATCAGGGACCGGAATTTCCGGTAGCGCTCCCGCAGCCCGGCGTTGGAGCGGGGTTGAAACCTTTTCCCCCGGCCCGGTTTCGGCCACCTGGTCGGCCGCGCCAGAGCCAGCCAGGCGATTCCCCGAACTGTAGCCTCGGTTTCCGCAGGGCGGTAGACCGAAAGTTGGGTCAGATCGGCCAGGCGCTGGCACACGCCGTCATACCGGGAAAGCCCCCCGCTCACCTGAATCCGCTCAAAGGTCCCTCCGGTCAGCGCCATCCTTTCCAGGTTGGCCATGAGCATGAACAGGATGCTTTCCACCACCCCCACGGCAATCTGCCAAGGGGCGTCGGGACCGATGATTTCCGCCGGCACTCCGGTCCGCCACCACGGGGAACCCAGCCCTCCGATGGTATTAAGGAAAATCGGGATTTCTCCGGATTGCCCCAGCCATGAAGGAAGATGTTTTTCAAGATCCGGCAGGCTCCATTGTTTTTGCGCCCATACCAGGGCGGAACCCGCACCGTTGACGGTACCCTCCAGGACGTATCGGGTCGTTGAGGCGGAGCTGTCGGCAATGCCGGAAAGAAGCAGCGCCTCCATGATCAACCGGTATCCTGTGGACCTCAGGACAAAAGCCCCGCTCCCGATGTTGACGACTGCTGTCTTGCGTGCGGGACTGCCGAGGGAAAAGAAAGCGGCGGCCTGGTCGCCGTTGACGGCGGCAAGCGGTATCCCGGCGGCTTTAAGCGTTCCGTAATCCTGGCAAACGGGAAGGCATCGGGGAAGGACTTCCGGAGGGACCCCAAAAAGAGAGCAAAGCCAGGGATCCCAGTCCAGCCGTTTGAGGGAAAAAAGCTGGGTACGCTGGGCATTGGCATGGTCGACCACCACGGGATTGGCCTTGAGGAGACGGAAAATCAGGAAGCTGGAGAGGGGGCCCATGACCAAGTAGCCTCCCTTGAGGGCCCGGCGGACCTCCGGAAGGCGTTCCAAACACCAGCGCATCTTGCTGGCCCCATAATAAGGCGTCAGGGTAAGGCCGTTGAGAACCTTGATTTTTTCAGCATGGGGGCGAAGCCGATGGAGCCACGCGGCGCGGCGGTGATCCTGCCAGCTCAAAACCGGCGAAAGGGCCTTTCCGTTTCTTTTGTCCCAGGCCACGATGCTGGACCGCTGGGTGGCCAGACCGGCTGCCGTGATCTCCCGGGAACGAACTCTGCGGCAAGACAGCAGGTCCTGGACGACGGTGTGGAGGGAATCGGCGATTTCCTCCGGGTCCTGTTCCACCCGGTCGCGCCCGCGGCGCCTCAGGGATACGGGCACGAAACGGGAAGCCGCGACGGCGCCCCGGTTGTCGACAAGCATCGCCCGCGTGGCATGGGTGCCCTGATCGACGGCCAGGGTGTATATAAGGGCCATTTTCACACCTTGGCCGCGAGGGGGAGGATCAAAAGGATTTCAGGATGGCGACGAGGTCCTCACCGACCGCTTTGGTTCCCGACTTTCCACCGAGATCCCGGGTCCTCACTTCTTTCCGGCTCAAGTTGAGGTTCACGGCTTTGAAAATGAGTTTGGCGGCCTCCGGTTTTCCCAAATACTCCAGCATCATGGAAGCGGTTAAAACCGCCCCGATGGGATTTGCGATCCACTTTCCGGCGATGTCCGGAGCGGAGCCGTGTACCGGGTCGAAGAGGCCGGGAAGGCTTCGATTTTCGGGGTTGAAGCTTCCGCCGGGCGCAAGCCCCAGTCCTCCCGTAATCGCCGCGGTGAGGTCGGAAAGGATGTCGGCAAACAGGTTGGAGGCGACGATGACGTCGAAGCCTCCCGGGTTTCGGACCACATCGTGACAGGCGGCATCCACCAGTTTCGATTCCGTGGCGATCTCCGGATATCTGGAAGCGACCTCCTTGAAGACTTCATCCCAAAGGACCATGGAATGGATTTGGGCATTGCTCTTGGTGACTGAAGTCACCTTTTTCCGCTTTTTTTCCCTGGCGTACTGGAACGCGTAGGTGACGATGCGCTCGATGCCGGTCCTCGTAAAAAGGGCGGTCTGGACCGCCAGATGACGTTTTTCAAATCCGAACCTGCCGCCGATGGGACAATATTCCCCTTCGCTGTTTTCCCTGATCACCACGATGTCGATGCCGTTTTCAGGGGGCCGGGCCAAAGGGCTTTCCACGCCGGGAAAGAGATAGGCGGGCCTGAGACCGACGTAGAGATCGAAGCCCATCTTGATGGGGACCAGGAGACCGTGGAGGGTGATGTGATCCTGAACCCGCGGGTCCCCCACCGCGCCCAGATAGATGGCTTGAAAGCCGCTTAAAATTTTAAGCCCGTCGTCCGGCATCATTTTGCCGTGTTTCAGAAAAAAATCGCTCCCCCACGGGAGATGGACGAACTCGAACTGGAAGTTTCCAAAAACCTCCTTGACGGCATTGAGACAGTCGATGCCGACAGCGGTGACTTCTTTTCCGATCCCGTCTCCGGGGAGAACCGCGATCCGGTAGGTTGTTGCCATATGCCTCTTAATGCGCCTTTTTAAATTTTATCCATTGGAAAAGGGCTACCCCGATTAAAAGTCCCGCACCGACGATATCGGTGATCCATCCCGGCTTGATGAGGGACAGGGCGGCGATGAGAAGAAGCAGCCGCTCGGCTCCCGTCGCTCTCTTAAAAAACCAGCCCTGCACGGCCGCTGCGAGAGCGGCGGTTCCCATTAATCCGGTGATGATGGTCAGTGTGATCTCGGTTCCCGTACCCACCAGGACCATGGCCGGGCCGTATATGAACATGTAAGGAATCAGGAAACCCGCCAGGGCAAACTTCATTCCCGCCCACCCCACGTCCCAGGGCTTGGCGGAAGCGATGGCCGCCGCGGCAAAGGAGGCCAGCGCCACGGGAGGGGTCAGGGCGGAAAGACAGGCGAAATAAAAAATGAACAGGTGGGCGGCCATGGGAGGGATGTTGAATTCCCGGATCAGCGCAGGAGCCAGAACCGAGGCTGAGATAGCGTAGGCGGCGGTGGTGGGCATTCCCATCCCGAGGACGATGGCGATGATCATGGTAAAAACCAGGGCCAGCAGGAGGTAACCGCCGGAGTAGTTGAAAATGATCATGGCGAACTTCTGACCCAGCCCGGTTTGGGTCAGCACCCCGACGATGATCCCGGCGGTGGCGCAGGTCGCCGCGATTTCCATGGAGCCTTTGGCACCGTTGGAAAGGGTATTGATGATGTCCTTGAGATTCATCCGGGTGCTTTTCCGGATCCAACTTGCGACAATGAGGGAAAGGATTCCGTAAAGCGCGCTCCGGTAGGGGGAGTACATCAGCACCATGAGGCAGACCAGCAAGACCACGATGGGTGCCAGAAGGTACCCTTTGTCTGCCATAATTTTCCGAAAAACCGGCAGTTCCTCGCGGCTCAGTCCCACCAAGCCTTGCGATGCCGCATAAAAATCGATCATCCAGTAGGCGGACGTGAAGTAAAGGAGCGCCGGGATGATGGCGGCCAGTGCCACCTGGGAATAGGGAATCCCGAGGATTTCGGCCATGAGGAAGGCGCCGGCCCCCATGACCGGAGGCACGATCTGCCCGCCGCTGGAATTCATGGCCTCCACGGCGCCGGCAACCTCTGGCTTGAAACCGCTGGCTTTCATGAGGGGGATGTTGAATACGCCGTCCACCACCACATTGGCAACGGAAGAACCGGAAGCGGTGCCGATCATGGCACTGGAAATGATGGACACCTTGGCAGGCCCTCCCCGGAGGCGACCGGCGGCGCAGCGGGCGAAATCCACGAAAAATTTCCCCGCGCCCGACGCTTCCACGAAGGCGCCGAAAAGGACGAAGAGGAAGATATAGTGGGCGGAGGCCAGTACGGGAAGGCTGAAGATGCCGTCCAGGCTGAAGAGATAGGTCATCATCCGGTCCCACGCATAGCCCTTGTGATAAAAAAGGCCGGGCATGTAATTTCCGAAATGACCGTAGAGGATGAAAACGGCGGATAAGGTTGCCAGAGCCCATCCTGTGGTTCTTCTGGCCATTTCCCAGACAGCGATCACAAAGAGTGTGGAGAAAAAGAAGTCCCATGAGGTCGGGACGACCCCCACGCGGTAAATCCAGTCGTCGAAGTCGATGTAGATGTAGGCGACCGGGGCAAGGAGCATGAGAATCAGCACGTAATCAAGAACATGCGGCTTGTCGCTCGGAGCCCCTTTCCAACCCGGCACGAGGGCGAAGATCAGCAGGCCGGCAAAGACCACGTGCATGGAGCGGAAGTACCAGGGATCGATGGGCCGGATGGTGAGAACATAGATGTGAAACAGGCTCATGAGGATGCCGATGATGAACACGACGGTCCCGAAGGGGCGCTTGAGGTCCCTTTTCCCTCCGATTTCGAGGTCCTTGATGTGCAGTTCCTCGAGTTTTTTTTCGACCTCCTTGATATCTACCGGTTGGTCGGCAGCCATGGATGGCCTCCTTTTAATGGACTTAAGATGTGCATGATCAAGCTGCCCCGGGTCTGCCGGGAAAAAGAAACGGATGCCCCTTTTGGAAGAAGGGGCATCCGCGCGGTCTGCTTGTCCTCGGCTTTAACGTTCAGCCTATTTGGGAAGCAGCGAATCGGGCAGCTTGATCCCCTTCTCCTGGTAATACTTCACGGCACCCGGATGGAGCGGAATCGGGCTGTAGAGAATGTTTTCCGGCACCACCTCTTTGGCCGACTTGTGGGTGGCAATCAGGATGTCCACGTTGGCAAAGGTCGCCTTCAGCACCTCGTAGACGAAATCGTCCGGGGTGTCCTTGTGAACGGTCATGAAATTCCACACGCTCAGCGTCTCGATGTCGTTGTCCTTGTTGCTTTTATAGGTCCCTTTGGGAATGATCCCCTTTGCAAAATAAGGGAATTTTTTCAGAAAAGTTCCCGCCACGTTTCCGGGCACGCCGTAGACGTTGACATCGTGGGTGGTTTCAACCTCCGTGACCGTCACCCAGGGAAGGCCCACGGACTGCCCGTTGGCATCCAGCATCCCGTCCTTGAGCTGGGAGTTGAGGTCGGCGGAACCCGCGTTGACGATCCGTCCAGGCTTGATGGCGCCCGCCTCGAAAATGAGCGGCCAATAGGTCGCCGGCGTTCCTCCCACCGGTCCGACCCCTACGCTTTTGCCGTTGAGGTCCATGATGCTCTTGATTCCGCTTTTGTTCAAAGAATACATCTGGAAATAGGTGGTGTACATGGGGAAGATCACCCTCGGGTTGGGATACTTCTTCCCTTTGGTCCACCCTTCGCCGTGAACGCCTTCCCAGACCGGTCCTGCGGTGACCATGCCGAAGTCCAGTTTCTTGGCATCCACCAGCTGGGTATTGTGCACCGGGCCGCCGGTGACTTCAACGTTTCCCGGGATTCCCATTTTGTCGTGGAGCAATTTCGAAAAGCCGCCCGCCCAGATGTAATACGTTCCTCCCACCGGAGCCGCTCCGATGGTCACCGATTTGGGCCAGCCGGCCTTGTCCTGCGCCATGGGCGACGAAACAAAAAGAAGCATCGAAACCAGAAGAAGCGCTGTCCCTATCCAACTCTTTTTCATAAAATCCTCCCCTTTGATTGGTCCTGTTTTACAAGGCTGAAAACGCCCGTACTATGGATTAAACCCAAAAGCGTGTCAATAAGATTTTTATGAAAATTCAAGAGGTTCTGTCGGATGAGATTTCCGGGGCACCCTCAGGCGACGGAAAGCTTTTGGACAGCCTAAATAATACCCATTCCCTTCAATACCGACAGCATGATGGCAGCCGCCATGACCGACCCTACCTGCCCCCCTGTGTTGGCTCCGACGGCATGCATGAGAAGAAAATTGTATTTGTCGTACTTGATCCCTTCCCTTTGAACGACCCGGGCGGCCATGGGGTAGGCGGAGATGCCGGCGGCGCCGATGAGCGGGTTGACTTTCCCCCGCGTCATGGCGCACATGAGCTTTCCGAACAAAACGCCGCAAACCGTATCGAGGCAGATGGCCAAAAAACCGAAGGCCAGGATGAGCAGGGTCTGGAACTTCAAAAAGGCTTTTCCCTCCATGGTGGCGCCGATGGAGATGCCGAGGAGAAGCGTCACCACGTTGGCGATTTCGTTCTCCGAGGCTTTGGTCAGCCGCGCCACGACCCCGGATTCCTTCATGAGGTTGCCCAGCATGATGGTCCCCAGAAGCGGCAGCCCCTGGGGTGCAATGAGACCGCCGAAGATGGTAACGGCGATGGGAAAGAGGATCTTTGCGGTTTTGGACGCCGGCTTGGTTTCGGCATCCATGTATACGGTGCGCTCTTTTTTCGTGGTCAAGGCCCGCATGATGGGGGGCTGGATGATGGGCACCAGGCTCATGTAGGAATAAGCGGCCACGGAAACGGCCCCCAGGAGATGGGGGGCGTACTTGGAGGTGACGTAGATTGCCGTGGGGCCGTCGCAGGCCCCGATGATCCCGATGGCCACCGCATCCAGTTTCGAAAACCCGAAAAACAGGGCCAGCCCGATGGTGAGGAAGATGCCGAACTGCCCGGCGGCGCCCAAAAGGAAGATTTTCGGGTTTTCCAGAAGGGGCCCGAAATCGGTCATGGAGCCGATGCCGATGAAGATCAGAAGCGGAAAAAGCTCGGTGGCGATCCCCATGTTGTAGATCACCCTTAAAAAGCCTTCTTCCTCCATGAGCCCGGCGGACGGGATATTGATGAGGATGGCGCCGAAACCGATGGGAAGCAGAAGGAGCGGTTCGATGTCTTTTTTAATCGCCAAAAAGAGGAAAAGGCCGCCCACGGCGATCATCACGAGGTTGGACCAATGCACGCTGGTGAATCCGCTCGTGAGCCCCAACAGTCCTTCAAACATGGCCTGCAACATCGGTTTTATTCCGCTTTCATCGATTGTTCTTCGGATGTTTCTTTAGGGACGGGGAACAGCTTTTTCAACAACGTCATCAGCACGCTGAAAAAGGCGAGGGTCAGCAGCGTCCCCCCCATCCCGACGAGAATCAACGTCAAGCCGAAGGTCAAATTGCTCATAAGGATCTCCCGGCCCTGGAAAGGCCCGTGCCCGCGGCGACACCCTTCAATCGGGGCCCGGCCTGCGTTTTGGCCTTAACCGGTTTCGCCGACCGACCGGCCTTGATTTTCTTGATACCGATTTTCAAATACGTGGGAAAATTGATGACTGCCGGAAGAAGACCGAAAGGAGCCCAGCACCTTTTGTTCACAAAGGCATCCACAGCCCGGAACAGGTCCACGGCCAGGCTGACTGCGCCAAGACCCAGGGAAACATTTCCGGCAAGCAGGGCGGGCAGTTCCGTCACGGAGTGAACCCGGGAAAGGATCTGAAACCCTTCCCCGACGAGGAAATAGACCGCCGCCGTGGGGATCCCGCAAAAGAGGGCGTTGAAGGCGGTCAGGAAATAGGCCCGCGATTGCATGCCGTGGATTTTCGCAAAGGTGATCTGGTCCTGGCGGGTGAGAGATCCTCCCAGGTAGTAAGTGTAAAGCAGGTCGGCCAAGACGTTGATTTTAACCGCCGAGAGGCTTCGTCGGAGCTTGTAATGCACGCGTTGCGTGACCGAAGCCTCAGGCGCCGGGTTTTTGCCCGGCCCGCTTGCCCGCATGAACCGGTAGAATTTTAGAATCTGCCTGCTGATGATTCCGCTGCGCGCGATGAGGCCTTCTACCGCATGAGAAGTTAGGGCGTCGCTTTTAAAATTTTCCATCATGTTGGATGCGTCTTTTGGATTTGCAAAAAGGGTCTTTAACAAAACGAAAAGAGGTTTATTTCAAACTCAAAGCCTTGTCAACGAAGCTTTTAAGTTCAAAACCCGGCTGTTGATCGGAGAGGTGACATGGTGTAACAGAGAAACGGTCCATTTTCCATCACCCCTTAAAAAGGAGAAGTCAGTCCATGGGCGGTCCTCCGGACAAGATCATCTATTCCATGATCGGAGTCAGCAAATATTATGACAAGCGCCCGATTCTCCAGGACATTTCCCTTTCCTATTTTTACGGCGCCAAGATCGGGGTCCTGGGTCTCAATGGTTCCGGTAAGAGCTCCCTTTTGCGGATATTGGCCGGGATGGATACCGAGTTTTCGGGAAAGACGGTCCTTTCGCCCGGCCACAGGATCGGTTTTTTGGAGCAGGAGCCGATCTTGAACGAAAACAGCACCGTTCGGGAGATCGTGGAGGACGGGGTCAGGGAGCCCGTGGACCTCATGAAGGAGTTCAACCGGATCAGCGAGGCCCTGGCCGGGAACGTTTCAGAGGACGAAATGAACCGTCTCATCGAACGCCAGGGAGCCTTGCAGGAAAAACTGGACGCTCTTGATGCCTGGGACATCGATTCCCGCCTGGAAATGGCCATGGACGCCCTGCGGTGTCCCGAAAGCGGCACGCCGGTCAGGGTGATTTCCGGGGGAGAGCGCCGTCGCGTGGCCCTGTGCCGGCTGCTGCTGCAGAAACCCGACATCCTGCTGCTGGACGAACCGACGAACCACCTGGACGCGGAGACCGTCGCGTGGCTGGAGCACCACCTCAAAAACTATCCCGGCACCGTTATCGCCGTAACCCATGACCGCTATTTTCTGGACAACGTGGCGGGGTGGATCCTGGAACTGGATCGAGGCCGCGGCATCCCATGGAAGGGAAACTATTCTTCCTGGCTCGACCAGAAGAAGAACCGCCTGGCAACAGAGGAGAAGACGGAAAGCAAGCGACAGAAAACCTTGGAAAGAGAGCTGGAATGGATCCGGATGAGCCCCAAGGCGCGGCATGCCAAATCCAAGGCCAGGATAGGCGCCTATGAAAAGCTTCTTTCCCAGGACGGCACTCAGCGCCAGGAAGACCTGGAGATCTTCATTCCGCCCGGCCCACGCCTGGGAAATCTGGTGGTGGAGGCCGAGAAGGTGACCAAGGGGTATCCGGAGCGCCTGCTCATGGAGGGAGTGTCCTTCCGCCTTCCCCCGGGAGGCATTGTCGGGGTGATCGGGCCCAACGGCGCCGGAAAAACGACCCTTTTTAAAATGATCACCGGCAAGGAGACGCCGGATTCGGGAAGCATCCGGATCGGGGATACCGTGAAAATGGCTTATGTGGATCAGAGCCGGGAAAGCCTGGATTCCGAGAAGACCGTTTGGGAAGTGATCTCGGATGGTGCGGACATCTTCGAACTAGGGAGGGTGCCGGTCAAATCCAGAGCATACGTTGCACGATTCGCCTTTTCCGGAAGCGACCAGCAAAAGAAAGTCGGCGTGCTCTCGGGCGGTGAACGCAACCGGGTCCATCTGGCCCGGATGCTCAAATCCGGAGCCAACCTGCTGCTACTTGACGAACCCACCAACGACTTGGACGTGAACACTCTGCGTGCTCTCGAGGAAGCGCTCGAAAACTTTGCAGGCTGCGCCGTGGTTATCAGCCACGACCGCTGGTTTCTCGACCGGATCGCCACGCATATCCTGGCCTTCGAAGGCGACAGTCAGGTGGTTTGGTACGAGGGGAACTACACGGATTATGAAGCCGACCGGCGCAGACGGCTGGGGGCGGCGGCAGAGACACCGCGCCGCATCCGGTACCGACAGCTTACCCGAAGGTAGCCGGGGAGGGAAAATCCTTCCAGCTCCAATACGGCGCCTCCCCTTCAGGCGTTGCTCTATGCCAGGGCCACCCCTTTGGGAGAGGGGCGGAAAGGGTGATCTTCTCCTGACGGGTTGGATGAAGAAAAGAGACTTCTCTGGAAAAAAGGGCGATCTGTCGGGAGCCGAGGGGAGCCGAGGCGCCATAGCGCACATCTCCCAGGACAGGACAGCCGATTTCGGCGAACTGAAGGCGAATCTGGTGCTTGCGTCCGGTTTGAAGGTCGATCTTCACCAGGGTATGCCCGCAGGCGTTTTCCAGAACCTCAAAGGCCAGGCGGGCTTTCCTGGCATCCCCCCGGGGATGGTCCACGATGCGGCTTGCTCGTTTTCCGGGCTCGATGAAATGCAGCAAATCCCCGGATGCCGCGTCGGGGCTTCCCTCCAGTACGGCAAGATACATTTTCCGGACCCGGCCTTCCCGGATCTGGGCGCTGAGACGGGAGGCGGCCTTGGAAGTGCGGGCGAACAGCACGATGCCCGCTACCGGACGGTCCAGCCGGTGGACTAACCCGAGAAATACCCGGCCCGGTTTTGCATAACGCTCTTTAATCCAAGAGCGGGCGAGATCGAGGAGACAGGGTGCGCCGGTCCTGTCCCCTTGCATGAGGAGCCCGGCCGGTTTGTAAAGGGAAAGGACGTGGTTGTCTTCGAAAAACACGGGCCATCGTCGATGAAAAAAGTGGGTCGAGCTCACAGGTTGCGCTTTTTGCAGGAAGATTTCCACGGCGAATCGGATATCCATCCGAACCGGAGATCGTGCCATGGCTGAGATGCGTCGCTCGTTTGCCGACCTCCGGCAGGGGGTCTCCATGGAACGCATGGAGGCCCTCCTCAAAGAGTGTGGGATTGCGCTTTCCGCGTTTCAGATCCAGCAGTTGTGGACCTATCATACCCTGCTGAGGGAGCGCAATTCCGAATTGAACCTCACCCGCATCCGCAATTTCGCCAACATGGTGTTGAAATTGTATGTGGACTCCCTGTTGCCCGGAACCCTGATGGAGCTTCCGTCCCCGCTTTTGGATCTCGGCACCGGGCCTGGGATGCCGGGAATCCCCCTGAAGATCCTGCGCCCAGATCTTGAAGTCGTTTTGGCGGAAAGCCGGGGAAACCGCGTACAGTTTTTGCAGCAGGCCTTGGAGGCGCTCCGGCTGGACGGAATCCAGGTGCACGCCGGAAGCGTATCGGCGCACACCGAAATACGGGTTCAGGGCGTGATCACGAGGGCGGTGGAGCCTGTGGGAGAGACGCTGGAGCGTATCCGGGGCTCCTTGGGCAAGGGGGGAAAGGCGGTTTTCATGAAGGGCCCAGGCTGCGATGACGAGGTGGCTCAGGCGCTGGCGCGTTTCAAAGACCGCTATGCGCTCGTTCTCGATCGGGCGTACGCCATCCCCGGCACGAAGCACCGGCGGCGTCTGCTGGTATTTTGCAGGCTAGACAGCCCTGTTTATACACTGCGGGAAAGCGCCGCAGCAAAAAATGCGCTTCGAACCGTTTCCAGCGCGAAAAACCCGCTTTTTATCGACCTCAAGAAACTGTTGGGAAGCCGGGGGGTCCGGAAGGAGGAAAAGGCCCTGGTATGCGGCAGCCGGCAGGTCAAAGAAGTCCTTGAAAAGCACCCGGACCGGTGTGTGGCATGGATCAGCCGGGAAGATCGGAACCCCCCGCCTCAGGAAGCGCCGCCTTCCCTGGCCTGGTATCGTCTGGCCCCGGACCTGTTCGACACCCTGGACGCCTATGGGACCCGAAGCCCGCTTCTGGTGATCCGGATCCCCAGGATCCCTGCCTGGCATCCCGGAGAAGGCTTTCCCGATGGATGCAGCGTGATTCTCCCCTTCCAGGACCCCGAGAACATCGGTGCCGCCATCCGGTCGGCCGCGGCTTTCGGGGCCTGTCGGGGGATTCTGCTTCAGGAGAGCGCGCACCCCTTTCACCCCAAGGCGCTTCGGGCCTCGGGAGGTGCGGCGCTTACGCTGCCGCTGGTGCAGGGTCCCGCATTGGAGGACCTCCCGCTGGACATCCCCGTCATCGCCCTCTCAGGCGAAGGGCGGGATTTGCAGAAAATCCGCTTTCCCCGGGCTTTCGGACTTCTGGCGGGAATGGAAGGCCCGGGACTCCCGTCGGCCTGGCGGGAGCGTGCCGTATCCATTCCGATCAGGCCCGGAGTCGAATCCCTGAACGCGGCCGCATCCGTGGCTGTAGCCCTTTACGAATGGTCCAGGCGCCTTGGAAATCCTTGAGGGTTCATCTGGGCTTTGCGAAACAAAGGTTCCCGGCGGTGTCTACCTTTGCCAGGTGTCCCAACGCGTGGCCTGCGGAGCCTGCTGCGGCCTCTACAACCGCCCGGACACTTCCCGCCGTTTTCTTTTCGGGACCCTTGCTTCCCGGACGCTAAGGTTCGCAAAGGTGCCCCGCACCGCAGAAGCCATCGACGCCTTCAGGGTCCAGGAGGAGCATCTGGAGGCAGAACCGGGTCCTTATCCGGATTTTCACCGCTGTCCCTTCCTGGGGCTTGTCGGAAAAAAGCGCATGAGGGTGGGATGCCTCCTACACCCCCTATCCGAGGGCAACCAGGGCGTCGATCTCAGGGGCCTAAGCTTTTACGGCGGCCTGGCCTGCCGGGACTATTTTTGTCCCTCCCACCAAAGTCTTTCCTCCAGGGAAAAAAAAATCGTCAAGGCAACATGCCGGAATTGGCACCTCTACGGCCTAGTGATCACCGATGCCGGTTTCGTAAGCTCGGTCTTTTCCGAGGTCGAGCTCCGAACGGGCACAACGCTTGATGAAAAAGGGATCCTGGAAAACCCCAGTGCCTTAAGTGCCCTGACGGCTGTTTTCAACCTCAAGGTCCACTGGCCGTTCCGGGCCCCCGGGTGGAAGGGGCCGGGGACCTATTTTTTCAACGATGCGGCCTATCCGCCGATTCCCATCAATTACGAAAAACTGGGGCGATTCTCCTCCCGCTTCAATGCCCTCCTGGAGTCCCTGGGATCGGCATTTGACACTTCGGAAGCCCTCGGTGCGGCCGAGGAGATCCTGGAGAGGGCCTTTGGCCGGCTGGAAAGGAGCCTTGGTGCTCCGGGGTTTAGAGGCGTTTCACGTTAGAAGGCCGGTGCAGCGGGCGAGACCCGAAAATGGGGTTTTTGCCGTCGTATTTCCTGCGCAGCGAAGACGGGGATTCGGATATTTTGTCGGTAAGCCTTTTCCCTGTTTTAGGTGGACTTATATCAATCACACCTCTGTGTTAATATGCAGGAGATTGGATGCCTAAAGGGCTTAGAGAGAAACCGTACAATCATTGTTAGCAGCTTATGTTACGTATTCGAATAGCAACGAGTTTGGATAATGAAGATATTCGGGAAGTCCATTTGTACGCTTTCTCGGAAGGCGAAAAGTATAAGGTCTCGACGCTCGCAGCGAATCTGCTGACTGAAAAGACGAATCCCGAAACGATCTCCTTGGTTGCTGAAGTCGATGGCGCAGTGGTTGGCCACATAGCGTTCAGTCCTGTAACCATTCATAACAATAAGAACTGGATCGGCTATATCCTTGCACCGCTTGGCGTTAAGCCCGAGCATCAAAACCTACAGATTGGTTCAAAACTGATCGAAAGCGGCATGGAGCGGTTATCAAAAATGAGCGTAAATGTCGTTTTCGTTTATGGTGATCCCAAATATTACGGCAAGTTCGGATTCAACCCTGAAGTTGCCTCAAGATATTCTCCACCTTACGAACTTCGTTATCCTTTTGGGTGGCAGGCAATCGCCCTTAATGAAGGTGTTATTGCAGATACAGCAGTAGTAATATCTTGTATAGCTCCGCTGAGCGATCCAGAGTTATGGTAGTCATGCTGCTAAACATCAAGTCGCTCTAGCCGACCGCCAATCGCGGCGGCTAAGCTCGGACGTTAGACTCACAAACGATTGGATCTTTAGCTGAGGAGGAAAAGTGAATTTGCTTGGCAGACTACTCTCACAAAGCGGAAGGCCTCGCGGATGGTTTGGCCGGACCCTTGTTCGTGGTATGAACTTAGGGCATTATGGTTTAACGCGTTGGGGTCTTTCGAAGGTGGAGATTCCTGAACACGCGAACGTACTCGATATCGGGTGCGGTGGCGGTCGAACCCTCGAGTATCTCGCATCCCTAGTTAGACTTGGCAAAGCAGTCGGCATTGACTACTCAGAGGACTCTGTTGCCGTCGCACGGAAAAGGAACCAAAAACTGATTGTCAGCGGTCGCGTTGAAGTTCTCCATGGGTCGGTATCATCGATGCCATTCTCGGATGCAACATTCGACTGTGTTACAGCAGTGGAGACCTACTACTTCTGGCCTGATATTGCCGCAGACCTTGCCGAAGTACGGCGTGTGATGAAACCGAATGGTCAGCTGGTGATCATCGCTGGTATGTACCTTGGATCGAAGTTTGACAAGCGAAACATGAAACTGATCAGAGTTGGTGGCATGAGGTGCTTCTCTGTACAGGAGTTCGAAGACACCCTCCAGGATGCCGGATTCCCCAATGTAGCTGTCACTGTGGATCCCCGAAAGGGATGGATTTGTGTGATCTCGAACGCCATCCTTCTTTGACTCTTTAGACAAGCCAGAGATCCGACTTTGTAGATCTTTTGGATCATCTGTGCCCAGTTTTTCGTAAACTGCGCATCGGTCATTTTCGGTTGCAGGCAGGGGAGGATTTTATGGGACTCCCGTCCTCAGTCGTTCATGCGGTATTCGCCCTTCAGGGTGAGCACGCGTTCCTTCCAGATCCGCTGGACCTGCTCGGGGGCAGCCACGGCTTTGATGAGCATGATCTCGCGGCAGAAGCCGCGCTGCTCCTCGCGGGTCGCGTGCATGCCGTAGATCTGAAGAGCGAAGAGGGCGAAGTCGCGCACCATGAAGTCGTAGACCTGGTTGACGATCTCGGTGTCGACCTTCTCGAGGCTTGCCTGCTCGAGGATGAGCTGCCCGTAGACCACGATGGAGAACATCTCGCCAAGCGGAAGGGAAAAGGAGGGGTCCATGTCCTGGGCCTTGTCGGGGCCGGCTTTGGCGAGCATCTCCTTGAAGAGCTCGATCTGGCGAATGAAGGCCTCGACGTTGGGCAGGTGCGCGAAGGAGGCGAAGACCGGTGCGTAGTCGTGGAAGCGGATGGCCCCCAGGCCCTTGGTCGGTCCCTGGCGGAAGAGGAAGTCGTCGTCCTTGTCCGTGAGCTCGGGGGGCACCGAAGGATAGTCGGCCGGATTGAAGAAGAAGTTCTTCATGAACTTGCGGATGAGCTGGACGTTCACGTGCACAGTGCCCTCGAGCTTGGAAGGCCCCCGGATGTCAACCGAACCCATGGCGAAGAAGGTGTCCTTCTCGAATCCCTTGGCCGCGATGACGTCCCAGAGCAGGTTGATCACCTCCTCGGCCTGAAGCGTGACCTTCATCTTGCTCGTGGGGTTGTAAAGCAGGTAGCGCCGGTCGGCCTCAGAGGCGCAGCGGAAATAGTCGGTGGCCCGGCGCTGGTAGAGCTTCATCCCCACCAGGCGCAGCCAGGCGTCCATGAAGTTCTTGCGGACATGCGGCATGTCGGTCACCCGCATGCCATAGAGGGTGCGGTTCGCCGCGTGGTCGATGGCCTCGTAGAAGCAGTGCTCGGCCACCCCGATGGAGGCCGGGCCGATGTTGAACTTGCCGATGTTGACCGTGTTGAGCGCCGCGTCCCAGGCCGCCGGCCCCCGGCAGAGCAGGTCCTCTGCAGTGATGGGGTAGTCGTGCAAGGCGAAGTTGGACACGTACTCCTGGTGGGAGATGACGTTCTTCTTCAGCTCGTAGGCCTTGTGGCGGTAGTTGGTGACGAAAAAGGTGTAGTCGTCGGTGCCGTCCTTGATTTTGCCCAGGGTGGAGACCATCTCGGCCTCGTTGCCGTTTCCGATGTAGTATTTCTCGCCGTTCGCTTTCCAGGCGCCCTCGCCGCTCGGTGTGAGGCTCGTCTCAGTGGCGTAGATGTCCGCGCCGTGCGCTCGCTCGGAAAGTCCGAAGGCGAAAATTGCGCCCCGCCTGAGCAGGTCGGCCGCCTTCTGCTTGGCCGCTTCGTTTTCGCTCATCCAGATAGGCCCGAGGCCTAGGATGGTCACCTGGAAGCAGTACCAGTAGCCCAGCCCGTAGAAGGCCAGAAGCTCGCTGTACTCGCAATTGCGGGCCGTGTCCCAGCGGCAGTCGGCATCGCCTCCGGCATAGGCTTTCGGTGTGAGCAGCTTGGAAAAGATCCGCTCTTGGCCGATGAAATCGACGAACTCCCGGTACCACACTTTCTTGTTGAAGTCCTCGGTGAGCCGGGTCTTGCCCATGGTCTCGAAGAAGGCGACCGTCTTTTCCATGATGGCCCGCGAGCCTGTGTCTAAGGACAGTCCCCGGTATTTTTTCGGCTGCAGCAGGAAATTCATTTTTTTCATCCTTTCGCTTTCGGTTCGGTCGATGCATGGCTTTCTGCCTTGCAGGGCAGCGCGCCTCATTCCGAGGGCGGGACCCCGTCGGGATCAGGCGGCCCATTTATGCCACAAAAAATTTTCTGCGACCAGCACCAAATGCGCCCACGGTTGACAAAGGGCATGGATTTCAAGGTATGATGCGACTCGGAGGGGCCATGGCCGATCTTTCCTTTCAATCCGGCGACGGCGCTCGGATCGTCTACTATCGGTGGCTGCCTGAAGGCGACTCCCCGGCCCGCGCCGCAGTCCAGATCGTTCACGGGATGGCCGAACACGCGGCGCGATACGCTCGGTTCGCCGGCGCCTTGTGCCATGCCGGCTTAGCCGTCTATGCCAACGACCACCGCGGCCACGGCCGGACTGCAGGGGCGCTCGAAAACGTGGGCTATTTCGCCGACGCCGACGGGTGGTCCCGGGTAGTCGGCGACATGCACGCGCTTTCCGGCATTATCCGGAGCAATCACCCAGGGCTGCCGCTTTTTCTTTTCGGCCACAGCATGGGGTCGCTGCTTTCCAGAAGCTACATGGCCCGTCATGGAGACGAGATCAACGGGGTCATTTTGTGCGCTACGCCTGCCGACCCGGGGATCGTGGGCCGCCTGGGACTGATCGTCGCGCGGTTCGTATCCTTCCTAAAGGGGCGCCGCGCCCCCAGCAGGCTATTGAACCGGATGTCCTTCGGCAAGTTCAACCAGCCCTTCAAACCCAACCGCACCGAGTTCGACTGGCTCAGCTGCGACGAGGCCGAGGTGGACAAATACGTGGCTGACCCTTACTGCGGGGGCGTGTTTTCGGCCGGCTTCTTTGTCGACCTTTTGAGCGGGATAAACAGCCTGTCCGACCCGGCGGCGGTGCGGCGCATCCCCAAAACCCTGCCGCTTCTCTTCATATCCGGCGAAAGGGATCCCTGCGGAGGCATGGGAAGCGGGGTCCGGAAGACGGCCGTGGGCTACGAGAAGGCCGGTATGCGCGAGGTGACCCTGAAACTCTACCCCGGTTCGCGGCACGAGCTTTTGAACGAAATCAACCGGAACGAGGTGATCCAAGACCTCCTTTTCTGGCTGAACCGGCATGCGGGAAAGACATAAACAGATGAAACTTGTCGGTAGTCATGGCTTGTGAATCTTCAATGTCCAGAGGTGGGTGAGCTTTAAATCAGAATTTTATCGGAAGAAGACATTATTTCGGCCGTCGTGGCAGGGGCGACAGGTCTGCTGCTTGCTGGTCACTTCCGGTCGAAGTAGGCAAGGGAGGATTTTATCTGTTTAGGCTTTTTTCGCATACTACCGGAAATCATGGGTTCGAAGGGCTTCATCTATGGCAAGTCATACCTAACCGGATCGCCGCCTAATTCCATACACAACATTTGACTATATCTCGCGTATGCATCCCCTCCCAAAGGGACTGGACCGATCCTTGACAATTGGCGCGGGTCAACGATGGTTACGCCCGTGACCGTGGATTGATGCAATTGAGCCAGTTCAATCGCTCGCCGTATAGCTACCGTCGTAAAAGGAGTTCCACCCAACCCCACCAGGATGCGCTTAATCACAGCCGCCTCTCTCGTTGCTTTCTGAAAATTCAGCGAAACACTTCTGGCGCCTCTACTCAAAAATTAAGTATTTGATTCAAGAATCGATGTCAAGCTCTGAACCATTCGGAGCCGGCGCCTTACAGCCGCATTCCCCATACGGCAAAGACGGGGTCGGAATCTTTTTTGAGGGCGGCGTATTTATCGTCGGCAGGCCGGGTGTCTCCCCGGATCGACTCCGAGTGAAGCGCCCGGTAGCGTCCGCTCTGCCTCATGCACTCGAGCACGAACCCCACCCGTTCGAAGGGGTGCAGCGCTTCCCAGAGCGTGATCACCTTGGGGGGAAACCACCGGTCGGAGAAGGTGTTCACGAAAAGCCCGCCCGGTTTCAGGATTCTGGCGACATCCGAAAAGACCTCCACGGGGCGGGTCAGGTATTCCACGGAGGAGGTGCAGATGACGGCATCGAAAGCGCCGTCCTCGAAGGGGAGTTTTGGATGCCAGTTCAGGTCGTGGACCACGAAGCGGGACAGGGCAGGGTTGGCCGAAAGCTCCTCGGCGTTCATTCCCAACCCGGTCACGTCGCAGCCGGAAAGCTTTTCCGGAAGGTGGGAAACCCAGCTGCTCATGAGGTCCAGAACCCTGATCCCGGGAGAAAGCAGCCTTCCGTAGAGGGCGCGGACATGGTCTGCGGCCGTCGCGTCGATGTGGTACACCCATCGCGGCTTTTCGTAGAAGGCGGCATCACTTTCCTCCACGCTGCGTTTGAAAGGGTATTCGTGGAAAAAGTCGGTGGGTGCTCCGTCGAAGCGGCCCTGCATGCCCGGGCCGTTTTCCGTCACCAATTCCGCGACAACGTTCACGCTTCCGCCGCGTTCGTCTGCCGTGACCGTGCTTTTAAGGACGGTCATCTCCAGGGATAGCGGGAAACGGGAAAGGGGGTGATTGAGATCCACCGTGAACAGTCCGTCCTCCCTTCCCGTGACCCTCGACGGACGGATATCCTGCGGAAAGCATCCCAAAGCGGACGCGAAGACGCCCCTGGGATAAAAGCGCCCCACGCGGGGTGCGCCCCCGGAAGCGGTCCCAAGGCGGCCCAAGGCGGTGTTCGGAACTTTAAACAGCGCCGTTTTGTCAAAGGCAGGGGTAAGGGTTCCTGGGTCAAAACCTATTTTTATGGTTTGATTTTGGCCGGCTGTCTTGAGGGCGTTCAGGGTCGCTTCCGGTAACAGATCTCTCCATAGGTTGATCCGGGGGATGAAAAGCCGATCCCGGTGCTCGGCATCCGTTTCGGACCAGTCCAGGGTTAATTCCGTACGGATCGAAAATGAGGGTTTCAATGTGTTTCCTTTCCGTTGTCTCTTGCGTTGCACTTGATCATGGGATTAAAAGCCTTAAATTGTAAAATAAAACACATTCGGAGGGAATCAAATCAACAGATGAAAGAAGCGCTTTTCATACAATTTTTCAACCCGGTCAAAGAGTCGTACTACGATCTTTGCAACGGTTTTTCGGATACCTACGATCTATGCAGGGACCGGGGGTCCCTGGCCTGGCTCACCCATGAGAGCGACAGCGAAAAATGGTACGACCAGGCGGTCTATGCCGGGAGGGATCTCCCAATCAAGGAAGGGACGGTCTATCTTTCGGCCGTTTACCTGAACCACCTGTACCAGGCCTACGTGTGGGCCAAAGACCATCCGGAGATCCGCTTCGTGGTGGGGGGTCCAGTGGCCGCCGAACAGTGCGGCGGGGGAAACGGGTGGAACCCGGTCTACTTTCAGCTGCTTCCCGGAATTTCTTTTCCTTCCAACCTCACCTTCACGGGAAAAAGCGTGGAGGACTGGTTCGGGGTTCCCAATTTTTCCGGAAAGTGGCGTCTCGAAGTCCCCGAGGCCGTCCCTCCCCAAAGCCCCATCTATCTGTCCTACACCCTGGACAACCGGTGCTTCTGGCGCAAGTGCATCTACTGCAACATCGCCCGTCATGACAGTACCCTGGAGCGGAAAAGACGGACCTTCGGATTTGAATTCAAGGACCTTTCCCACGCAGGGAAGAAGATCATTCGGCTCAACACCGGTTCTCTGACGCCCGCCCACATCCGCACCCTCATTCCAAGCCTTCCGGCGAGAGAGGATCTGGAGTACCGGATGTTCATGAGGCCTGCGCGGCCCGAAAGCACAGCGCTGAAGGAAGTTTTTAACCGGTGGGAGGGCCCGCATCCCAATATGATGCTCGGCGTGGGCATCGAATTCCCGTCCAACCGCATGCTCAGCCACGTCGGAAAGGGGTTTGATACGGAAGAAATGCTCGAAACCCTTCATCTGTGCGCTTCCCGGGGAATCCGGGTCAACGGGAACTTCATCCTGGGCTGGAACAATCTCACGGACGGCGATCTAAAGGAATTGGAAATATTTTTTAAGAAAATGCCCCAGGGTTCCGTTGAGGCGATGCAGGTGCGCTGGCTCTTTGCCCATCCATTCACCCCGATTCATGAGGCCTACCATGGAAAGCCCATCCACCTGGGGCCCTTTTACGTGGGGTTCAGGGCCGAACTGGAACAGGAGCACCTGGAGAAAAACCGGATCGCTTCAGAAATCGTCAAGACCTACAGCCGCAAGAAGGGGTTTCGCCTGGAGGGGATGGGAAACATCGAGGATCACCTCTCCGGGATGTGACAGGCTGCAACACAAAATCCACTTCAGCCTTCCGGGTAGGGGGCCTGATCCTCTCTCGCGCCTGCGATCCCGCAGGCCAGCTTCCACATGCCGTCTTTCTCCATGGCGGCCAAGAGGGCTTCCGCCAGTTTCTTCCCCACGAGGTCTTCTTCATTGATCAAAATATCGGCCCCGGCTGCCCTCAGGGCCTGGCAGGCCATGTCGTAACGGGCACGCACCACGAGGGTGCATTCGGCGGACAGGGACCTGATGTGCCGGATGAGGGTTTGGGATGCGGAGGGATCGGGGATGGCGATGACCACGACCCTGAATCCTTCGATGCCGCAGTGCGCAAGGAATTCGAGGGAGGTGGCATCACCCCGATGGACGGTCAACCCCATCGCTTCCGCTTTTTTCGCACTGACGGGATTGAGCTCAATGATCTCCGGGGGAAAATTTCTTTTCAAAAGCGCTTCTGCGATCCGGCGGCCGGCGGGTCCGAAACCGACAATGCAGACGCCGCAGGGAAGGCTTGAAGGCTTTTCAGCGGACACCACACCCGTAGGCGTTGTCCGACGGGCGAAGCGCCGTTCCAAAAACTCGGCAATGGCCTCGGCGTGAATCACCAGGTACGGGGTAAGAAACAGGGAAAGGATCGTGACGGAAACCACCAGGGCCAGGATTTCCTCCCCGATGATCCTATTCTGGGCAGCGGTGGAAGCGGCCACCAGTGAAAATTCCCCGATCTGGGCCAGGGTGATCCCCACAGCCAGCGCCTGGCGCCGGGGCAGGCCCGTGACCCGCGCGCTCCCGGCCGCGACCGCTGCCTTACCAAACAAGACGACGAAGGTGGATATCAGCACCAGGGGCAGGTTGGCCAGCATCCAGCGCGGAGCGAAAAGCATCCCGATGGAGGTGAAAAACAAGGTGAGAAACAGGATCCGGATGGAGCCGATATCGGCTCGGATCTGGGAGGCGAAAGGCGATTCCCCCAGGAGCATGCCGGCGATGAACGCCCCGAGGGCCGGGGACAGGTTCAAGGTATGCGCAACCCAGATGGCCCCCAGTGCCGATAGAATCGCCGACAGCACCACGAGCTCCCGATCCGCGAAAAGACCGCGGCTCAAAAGAAGCTTCGGGATCAGCTTGTAAAAAAGGACGTAAAACACGAGGATGAGCCCAGCCGTTCCGGCCAGGGTGGTGACCACCGGAACCAGGGAAAAGGTGTTTTCGGATGCGGGGCTGAAAAGGGAAAGCGCCAGCAGAAACGGCACCACGGCGAGATCCTGAACCAGCAGGATGCCCAGGGAGACCCGGCCCCGCACCGAGTCGAGCATTGTTTTTTCGATCAAAACTCTCAGCACCACGGCCGTGGAGCTGAATGCCACCAGGATGCAAAGCGTCAGGGCTTGGCCTACAGAATGCGCGGTGAGGACCAGTGGGAAAAAGACCAGGGCCGTGAAGACGATCTGAAGGACGCCGGCGCCGAAGATCCGGCTTCCCATGGCCTTGAGGCGCTTGAGGGAAAACTCGAGCCCGATGGAAAAAAGCATCAGGTCGACCCCGAGTTCTGCAATGGTGGTGACGGCCTCCTTGTTGAAAAGGAGGGGGCCGGCCACCGCACCGGCGGCCAGATAGCCGATGATGGGACTCTGCCTGAGCTTTTTCATAAGAATCCCTAAAGCAAAAGCCAGGCAGACCAGAAACAAAATTTCAGCAAGGACAGGCCACAGCGCCATAGTCAGATCGCAACGGGAAAAAATTGGGTTTTTTAAAAGCCGACAGGAAAGCCCGTACATAACGTTTTTTTTTCTTTCGGGCAAGGTCGGAATCCCTTGACGAAAAACGGGCCCTCTGGCATCTTCTTGGAAAAGAGCCTCCCCGGAATCTGTCTGGGGAGAGATGAGGAGAAGGAATGCTTCGAAAGTTTTTGACAAAGGCGACGGCCCTGATGGCCGTCGTGACCGTTATGGGATGCATCGACACGGACTTCGACCCGCCGCAAAATGACCCGTGGTCTCCGCCTACCCTGACCCGCGGGCTTCGGTGGGTGCGGAACAATCCCATGTTCATCAGCGCCCTCACCGTTTCCATGGGGCCGCCGCCGGCGAGCTTCGTCAACGATTATTTCAACGGGTTTCAGGCCAATGGGGCTCACTTATGGGAAGATGCCCTCCCGGTCGAGATGGGCGGATGGGCTGCGGCCGAGAACCCCCGTTTTCGGTTTGTGTCCTGGGTGCAGCGGGACGGAACCAGCAGAGCCAATGGGAGGCTGGTGGGGGGGTACCCGGCCAACCCCGCCGGCAGGATCGGTTACCAAATCGGAGATGAACCCATGACCTGGGCCGAATTTCTGAAGTGCCAAACGGGCGTGAACGCAATTCGGGCCCATGACCCCGAGGCCCTCCTGATCCTGAATTTTTCGTTCAAGGCTCCGGAAGTCAATCGGATGCTGGAACACTACGGCCAGCATATGGACGGCGATATCATCAGCCATGACGTTTATACTTGGACCAGCAGCGTCTACCAGCACCTGGCCAAGTTCCGCCGCGCAGGCCTGAGGTACGGCAAACCCTACTGGCGCTATCTTTTTTCCCACTATTCGGACCGGGAGGACGTGATCTCGGAGTCAGACCTTCGGTGGGAGGCTTTCATGGGGCTGGTCTACGGATATACCGGGCACACCTGGTTCATCTATCAGATCACGCAAAACACGGTCCTCGACCCGGCCTTTTTCACCCGTCAGGCCGATTTCAACGCGCCCAAGACAGATCTCTGGCGTCATACCTCAAAGATCAACGCGGAGATGTCCCGCCTGGGAAGGGCCGTCACCCAGATGACCAGCACCGATGTCCGTTACGTTCCTTCCACGAAATATTACATCCCCCCCGGCGCGGTGCCATGGTCGCGGGGCGCCGGAGGCGACCCTTATGTTATGGACATCGCTCCTGCACCGGGACACAAATACCTCGAAATCCTTTCGGGTTTTTTTCGTGACGATTCCGGCGAATTTTATGTCATGGTCCAAAACGTCCGTCACACCCATGGGGACATCCCCATCAACCGGGAGGATCCCGGCACCATCCGCATTGCTTTTGATTTTTCCCAGGCCCCTTCGGGAGTCGACCGGTTAAAAATTTTAAACCTGAACAAACTCACCGGAGGGATTGATTCCGTTTGGCTCACAGGCACCGGGGGAAACACGGCGTTTGCGGACGTGACCCTTGCCGCCGGTGACCCGTTCCTGTTCAAATATGCCACGGGCGCCCCGTTTGCCATGCGGTAACCCACACCATATAGGTGTTTGATTCAAGATCCATACAATATCTTGTTGACAAAGGCCTCCGGATCCCTTAAGTGTGCCCATGAGATTGTAATACCGCTTTGAACCCACCTGAAGGGGCAGCCATGAGCACGATTTTGGTGATCGATGACGAGAAAATGACCTTAAAGATGCTTCAGATGGCACTGGAAGCCTACGGTCACCGGGTGGAGGTTGCCGCCAGCGGCGAAGAGGGGCTGAGGAAGTTCGATGAAGCCCGTTTCGACGTGGTGATCACCGACATGGTGATGCCGGGAGTGGACGGGAACGGGGTGGTTCGTCGTATCCGAAAATCCCGGTATGGCCGCACTCCGGTCATCGGGATATCGGGTACCCCTTGGCTCCTGGAAGAAGGTGGTTTCGATTCGGTTTTGCCCAAGCCTTTTTCCATTGCCTCCCTCGTCCGGTCGGTCCAGGAACTGTCGCCGGCCTAAAATCCAGGAGGATCCAGACACCGGGAAGATCTCTTGGAATCGGGTCAGTGCCGAAAAAGCCCGTTTTCGTATATCGTGATTTTTTTCCCGCCTTTGAGGTGTGCAGAAACGCGTTTTTTCTCCGTGTTCACCAGGTCCCAGTGCAAAGCCGAGTCGTTGAATCCCAGCCGCCTTTTCAATGCCCGCGTCAATACCTTCGGGTCCCCGGCAAAGGTGTCCGAGTAGGACGCACCCAGCGCCAGGTGGCAGTTTCCGAACTTTCCGCCGAAGTTTTCGTCAAAGAGCGTGTTGGCCATGAAACGGGTGATTTTTGAAAAGCGCTTGTCGGTCAACGAAAACTCGCCGACCTTGTTGGCGCCGATATCGATGGAAAGCTGCTTTTTTAAAAAGCCTTCCCCTTTCTCGGCGGACATCCGAACTGCGGATCCCTTTTTGAATTCCAGGCGGATCCCTTCAACCAGGGTTCCGCTGCGATAGGAAGGCTGGTCGGCGAAATACACGCCTTCCGTTCCCCGCCAGTCCGGAGAGAAAAAGAGTTCGAAACTCGGGATGTTGTGTCCAGAAAGCCCTACCCACTGCCGTTTCTGTCCGGGGAAAATCTTCAGGTCGATCTGTTTTGATTCGATGTGATAAAAGGTCGCCTCCAGGCTGTTGAGCCATTTCTTGAGGGCATGGGCGTTTTGGTAGATTTCTTCCCACCGGGACACCGGGAAACGGCGATGGAGATAACAGGCTCTTTTCACTTGGGAAACATACTCTTTCATCGTGAGTCCTGCGTGATCCGCCAAAGCCGGGGTGGGATAGGTGCACAAAGTCCAGCCGAAAAGACCCTTGTCGTCCCTGCGGTCCAGAATGTCGCGCAGCGGCTTCCGGGCCAGGGCGGCCTTTCCGATTTGACCCGGGTCAACGTCTGCCAGGTGGGTCAGGGATTGAGGCGCATGAATCGCGATGCTGCCGTTGAGTCGGCGGTAAAGCGCTTTTTCCCCGGCCGCGATGAAAGCGAGTTGATCCGCGTTCCCGATTTGAAAAAAGCTTTTTTCCATGGCGCTGGTGAGGTCCGCCCTGACCACCGGGTTAAGCCCCATCCTAAGCAGTCGCTCGAAGATCTTTTCCGCCAGAAGAATCGCCGGGAGGGAATAGCGGATGCTGACCACATCGTTTTTTTCATAATCCCTTCCCCGGGCCTTCTTCAGCCCCCACAAAAGCACGTCGGCATAGCGTTCCAGTTCAATGTCGGTCAACATAGGGGTTTCCTTTTTTTAAAAAAAAGCACGGCAACGCAAAGCGGAAGCATTTTAAGCTTGAAATCCGCCGGCAACCCCATTATCGAAAAATGGGTTGTACGGCAATCGTTCATTTCAGGAGTCGGATGCATGCAAGAGATGATGGAAGAAATTGTGGAATTGACGAAAACCCTCATCCGGTTCAAGACAGTCCAATCCCGTCCGGATGAGATTCAACGGTGTGCCGCTTTTCTCGAGGGATGGCTCAAAGAGCACGGGCTGTCCTATGAGCGTCTGGATCGGGAAGGCGTTCCTTCCCTCTGGGTGGCACCCCCGGATCGGAAGGTTCCGGTCCTGCTGATGAGCCACCTCGACGTGGTGGACGCTCCCGACGAGCTCTTCGAGCCGGTCGTTCGCGAAGGGAAGCTCTACGGAAGGGGGAGCATCGACGACAAGTACGCCGTGGCCCTCTCCCTGGTCCTCATGCACCGCCACGTTTTACGGCTGAAAAAACGGGGATGCAACTTGGCGCATGCTTCGGTGGGCATTCTCGTCACCGGAGACGAAGAAGTCGGGGGGCATCATGGCGCAAAAGCGGCTCTGGAAAAGATCAAGGCGGATTTTTGCATCGCCCTGGACGGCGGGAATGTCGGTGAAATCGTGGTCAAGGAAAAGGGCATTTTGACCCTGAAGCTTTCGGCTAAGGGAAAAGCCGCCCACGGATCCCGCCCTTGGCTCGGAGTAAACGCCATCGAAGCCCTTATCGACGACTACTCAAACCTTAAATCTTTTTTTCCTCCCCCCACCGGGGATTGCTGGCACAGGACCCTGAGTTTCAACGTCGTTAGCGCCGGAAAGGCCTTCAATCAAGTTCCCGAAGCGGCAGAGGGTGTCTTCGATATCCGCTACACGGAAAAGGATGATGTCGAAACTCTGGTTAACCAAATGCAAAAAGCGGTCACCGGCGACCTTGAAGTGATGGAAAGGGAACCGCTTTTTTTCAGCGGGTCCTCTTCCTACATCGAGCTTCTGCAGGAATCGGCTCCGGGAAGCCGGCTCGCCTTTGAGCACGGCGCAAGTGATGCCCGATTTCTTGTCGAATTCGGGATTCCCGGGGTGGTCTGGGGGGCGGATGGGGAGCACAGCGCCCACAGCAGTCAGGAGCATGTATTTTTGTCCAGCATTCCGGCGCTTTTGGAAAGACTGGAAACCTTCATCGAACGCATCCATTCCGAGCGGGATGCGACCGGAGACAACCCGGAGGAATGACCAGGGGAGGAACCGGGCATGAAAAAACCGGAAGGGTTTGACGTGTCAGGTTATTTCCCGGGCGTTATCGGGAAAGTGACTGAACTTCACGGCGTCTATTACCACCGGAACTGGGGATTCGATCGTTCCTTCGAGATCCAGGTAGGACGGGAATTGGCCGATTTCATGGAGCATTTCCGGGAAGAAAGGGATGGGTTCTGGGCAGCCCGGTTCGGGGACACCTTTGCCGGCTGCATCGCCCTGGACGCCCGGTTGGCGAAAAGCGAAGGGGCCCGAATCCGGTGGTTCATCGTCGATCCAAGGTGCCAGGGCCGGGGTCTCGGGAGTTTTCTGCTCAGGCAGGCCATAGCCTGGTGCAGTCTCCAAAAGGAGATCCGGAAAATCTTTCTGTGGACATTCAGCGGACTCGATACGGCAAGAAGGCTCTACGAGCGGAAGGGGTTTCGGCTTGCGGAAGAAAAAAACTTGCGCCACTGGGGTGCCGCGCTTAAGGAGCAGAAATTCGAGCGACCCGTCGACTCTTAAGGGCTTTGAATGCATTCCTTGATGAACCCGGTGAGCATCTCCTCGAGGACCGCGTAGGAGTAATGGCGCCGGGCCACCTCGAAATTGTGATCCACCATGGCTTTCCGGTACCTTGAATCTTCAAGGACGCGCCGCACTTCCTTGAGGGCGGCCTTTGACACGTAGCCGTCCAGTTCGATGGCCCTGAACCCTTTGGGCTTGATGTCCATGACATAAATGGAATAGGCATTCACCACGATGGGTTTCCGAAAATAGACAGCCTCCAAAAAGGCGTTTCCGAACCCCTCGAAGGTGGAGGGATAAGTGATCAGATCGGCATGGGGGTAGACATCGTAAAGCGCGTAGACTTTTTCCCCGTTGGGGGTCCGCCCGCGCTTCTCCTGTATGCGGTTTGATATGAAAATCGTGTCCACGCCCAGAACGTTCGAATACTCCCGAATCCTCTTTTCGTAGTCGTACCCTTCGTCTCCGGAGGCATGGGAGATGACGAGCTTGGCCTTCATCTTCAGCCGGTGGACGAGTTCGATGGCATGCTCGATGCGTTTGCGCTTCACGATGCGGGTCGGCTGAAGCACGAACAGATCGTCCGGTTTTATCCCCAAGCTCATTCGGACGTCCGCCGTGTAGGTATCCGGTTTTTTCGGAGGGGTTTCGAAATCCATGACGTTGGGGATCACCTTGGAGGAGATCCCGGTCCTTAAGGCCAGTTGATGGGCTGCAGAGGAATTGATGACGACATGCCGGATCGAAGGGAAATTCGGCGGGAAGGCCATGTTGAGAAAGTCCCAGACGGCGTTGGTTTTAAATCGCTGTCTCTCCCAGAAGAAATCATGGTGATGGGCTATGGTGAGAATCCCGGTTTCCGCGATGACCTCGGTGAGGGCCATGCCAAGGGGAAGGTTCACGGGGATGGTAACGGCGTTTTCGATGACCAGAAGCCGGATATCAAATTTCTGGATGAAGCGGTAAATCCGCTCCTTGAGAAACCGGGTCAGGACATGGATTTTCTGCGTGACCGCCTGATCCCGTTTGACTTTCCCGAAACATTCGACGTGGATTTCCCGGATGGCCGGGTGACGGAAATTGGCCTTTTCGATCTTGAAGGAGCGGTCACGGGGCCAGTCGAGCTCTCCGGCACAGAAGAAGCATTCGAATCCTTCTTTTTGAAAGACCTTGGCCCATTTCTCGGTTTCCAGGGAGACCCCGTCGGTGCCGGCAAGCCGTGTGGAAACGAACCCCACGCGTCGGTTTTTGGTGCAGGACCCTGGAGTCATTGTGTCGCCTCCTTGGTTTGAAGCGCCTTTGCACGGGACAAACCGGCGGCACGCACGGCCCGTGCGCTCAGATCGCTTCGATCAAACGGGAAATGCCCTCGTCGACACGGCGGGCCAGGTGAAATCGGATCACGCTCCGGCCCGCGTCGAGCAGCGCTTGGCGGTCTCCCAGTGCCTGGGCCGATTTGAGGATGCCGAAGGTGACGGCCCCTGAAGCCGTGTCCGTCTCGTCGGGGATCGTCTGGTCGTTTCTCGAATCCGAGGTCAGCTGAATGAAAAGGCCGTGGCCCGAATCCCCCTTGTGCAGCTGGCCTGTGGAGTGCAGAAACCGGGGACCGTAGCCTGCAGTCACCGCAACCCGATACCGTTCCCGGATTCGAAGGCGCAGTCGTCCAAGGGCCCCATCGGTTTCGGGGCCGGGTTTGACATAGGCGTGGATCGCGACGTACCCGGTTTCTTTGCCGGTTTTCCGGATGTCGCCAAAAAAGCGCTCGAAAGCCTCCCGGATGCGCCCAAATCCCTTTTGGAAATAGACTTGAATCCCTTCTTCTTCGAAATCCGGAGAAGGCGAGGGCAGTTTTCCGGTTTCCAGATAAGAGGAGATCATTTTTCGGGCGAGGATTTTGGCCGCTTCCACGTTGGGCTGATCAAAAGGATTGATTCCCATGTGCGCCCCGGCGGCGGCTGTTGCCATCATCCAGCGGAAGAATTCACCGGAAAGCGCTTCGAGGCTTTGAAGGTCGATTCTCAACACCGGATGACCGGCGTCGGTGAGCGCCGCGAGTCGTGAATCGTACGGGTCCATCCCCCGGAGCCTGACGTGCACGAACAGCCGGTCGTCTCCATAGGCCGAGGGTGAAACCAGCGGTTCCCCCACCACCGGAAGAACGCCTTTTCCCTCCTTGCCCAGGCTTTCAGCGATCAGTTGCTCGACCCATGCCCCGAACGGTTCGATGGAGGGGGAAAGGATCAGGGTGAGTTTGTCTTTTCCCAGGGAAGCCGCTTCTCCCAGTGCGACGCCGAGGTAAGACGAAGTCCGATCCCGGGGATTGGCCAGGGATATGGCATGGGAAAGGACAGACTCAATATCAAGGCCGATCAGGGCGGCGGGAACCAGGCCGAAGCAGGAGAGGGCCGAATACCGCCCCCCGATGTCGGGGTCATTCAAAAAAACCTTCAGAAAACCGAGTTCGTCCGCAAGCTTTTCCAGGCGGCTTCCCGGATCGGTGATGGCCGTGAAATGGCGCCCGGCCGTTTCGCTTCCCAGTTCACGGGAGATCAAAGCGTAGAAGTACTTCATGAAGGAAAGCGTTTCCACCGTGGAGCCGGACTTGGTGGCGACGATGAAAAGCGTACGGGTGGGCTGGAGACGGGCGGCCAGGTCGGAAACGGCATCGGGATCCGTGCTGTCCAAAACGATGAGATCCAGGAAGTCTTTCTTCGTCCCGTAAATCAGACGGAAGACTTCCGGTGCCAGACTGGAGCCGCCCATCCCCAGCAGGATCGCCGTGTCGTATCCTTTGGCACGCACGCTTTCCGCAAAATCCCGGATTTCAGAGACGCGGGGAGCCATTTTCAAAGGGCTCTGAATCCAACCCAGTCGGTTGGCGATTTCCGAGGGTGTTTCTTTCCAAACCCGGTGATCACCCTTCCAGATCCGATCTAAAATCCGATTTTTTTCGAACCGACCGAAGGCTGAGTCGATGGCGTCGGTAAGGGAACCCAGCCAGGCGGTCAGCCCTCCTTCTTCAAACCTGGGGGTACTTTTCATGACAGACTCCCGTTTTTTTTCGGTTTCAAAGACGATTTGACACAGTGAGTTTTCGTATTGCAAAGCGCGGGGGGAAGCCTGACGGCGGCTTCGGCATCCAGCAGATACAACATCTCTCCGTTTAAAGGAAAAACCTTTTGGGCAGGAAGATCCCCATTCCGATCCAGGATCACCCGAGAAACGATGGAGGCTTTTTGGAGGCCCGAAACGAGAAAAATAAGCCGACGGGTGGCATTGATGGCTTCAAGAGTCAAACTGAGCCGCCAGGTATCGGGATTTCCCCCGTGAACCAGGGTGGTCAAGCGCGTTTTCCCCGACGTAAGGGGCGTTTCCGGAAACAAGGAAGCCACATGGCCGTCGGCGCCCAGACCCAGGAGGATGAGGTCAAAAAGCGGTCCTTTTTTGCTGTAGGATCCGAAAAAGCGGCAAAGTTCGGATTCGTAAAACCTGGCCCGCACTTCCAGGGGTCCGGTGGTCGGCATGGGATGAACCTGATCAGTAGGAATGGGGATATGCCGCAAAAGGTCCTGCTTCAGGGCGCCGTAGTTGCTTAAGGGATCCGTAGGAGCCACCATCCGTTCATCCGCCCAGAACAGGTGGATGCAATCCCAGGGGAGCGTGGAGCGGTAAGGATCCCTTCCCAACCTTCGATGGACGGGGCGGGGGGTGCTTCCCCCCGAAAGGGCCACGGCAAACCAGCCTTTTTCGTCTATGCTGTTTCGGGCGGCCTCACTGAAGAGGGCGGCGCCTGTTTCCGAAAACTCGGACCTGTCGGCAGCCACGACAATTTTTACGCCGCGCCTTGGAAAAGATTCAGGTCCCGAAGCCATTTCACTTCTCCAACAAAACCTGTGCCGCCGCGGGCCTGGGTCCTCCGGCGGGATACGGATGGAGGATGTCCGTTCGGGAGGCGCAGCGTTCGCAGGCGTTTAAAATCGGAGTCAGGAAAGACCAGCACGCCTCGACGCCGTCCTGCCGCCAGAAGAGTATCTGGTCCCCCGTCATGCAATCGATGAGCACCTTTTCATAGGCATTCAAGGCAGGGCTTTTGAGACCTTCATCGTATTTGAAGTCAAGCATGGCTCTCCTGAGGCACATCCTCGGGCCGGGATTTTTGGTCTGGAAGGTCAACTGGATATGCTCTTCCGGGAAGATCCCGAGAACCAGCCGGTTGGGGGGAATGGACTCGTTCAGGGTCTTACGGAACATGCAGTGGGGTACATCCCTGAAGGTGATGACGATCTCGGTGATTTTTTCCGGAAGACGCTTCCCGGATTCCATGAAGATCGGCACCCCCTGCCAGCGCCAGTTGTCCAGGAAGACCTTCATCAGCGCGTAGGTGGGCGTGGGGGATCCCGGGGAGACCCCGCGTTCTTCCACGTAGGCCGGAAGAAGGTTCCTGCCGGACGCGCCGCGTACATACTGCCCCAGAATGAGAGAGGTATCCAAGTCGTTCACGGGAAAAGGGCGAAGCGCCCGGAAGACCTTGATCTTTTCGTCCCGCACGGCTTCGGATTCGAACCGGGAAGGGGGTTCCATGGTCGTCAGGGCCAAAAGCTGCATCATATGGTTTTGGAACATGTCCCGGATGACCCCCGCTTTATCGTAGTATCCGGCGCGGTGTTCCACGCCCAGCGTTTCTGCGGCGACGATATGGATGGATTCGATATACCTGCGGTTCCACAGGGGTTCAAACACCGCGTTGGAGAACCGGAAAATCAGAATGTTTTGAACGGTCTCCTTGGCAAGGTAGTGGTCGATTCTGAAGACCTGGTGTTCCCTGAAATGGGAGTGGATCTGACGATCCAGCGCCGTTGCGCTTTTCAGATCGTATCCGAAGGGTTTCTCCACCACCAGCCGGGATCCGACCCTGCCTTTAGAGCCCTCGATCCCAAGGCCTGCTTTTCCGAGGATGCCCACGGCCGGAGCATACAGGTCGGGGGGAAGCGCCAGATAAAAAATCCGGTTGCCTGCGCTTTTTCTTTTTCCGTCGAGAAGATCGAGGGTTTGAGACAGCGCCATGGCCGATTCGGGGTCGTCCAGGGCAAGCCTTTGGTAATGAAGGGCTTTTGAAAAAGATCTCCAGTTTTTTAAGTCGAAAGTGTTTTCCTTTTTCAAAGCGACTTTTGTCAGGTCCCGAAATGCCTCGGTGCTCATCGCCTTACGACCGCAACCCAAGACGGCAAAGGTATCGGGAAGGCCGTGATTTTTGTGCAGATTGAAAAGAGCCGGCAGAAGCTTTCGCTTGGAAAGATCTCCGGTGACCCCCAAAATGATGAAGATGCAGGGTTCCACCGGCTTTTCCACCGAACAGGAATCCGGCAAATTCGGCAGGCGGGCGGCAGAAATCTTCCCCGGATTCGAGTGATCCCGTTTCATTGGATCTATTTTCGTTGACAAAAAGCAGGATGTCAAATAAATATCTAACCGTCCGAAAAGATCAGGGATATTTCGGCAACAGCATCGTGATCCGATGGGCGGTGCAAAGCATCTCCCGGGTTTTGGAAAAATGGATCCGATCTTGAAACCGTTTCCACGCGATTTGAGGCGGAGGGCTTTTCAATGACGGAGACGAAGAAAAAAAAGGCAAACAGACCGGTTCGTTTTCAGATTCCAAAGGGGCCGGGTCTAAGGGGGAAAGAGGAAACAGTCTGGAGCTTCTGGTGATCACCCGGGAGACCTACCGGGCGCCGGTGGATTCCTCCCAGCCGGTTCAGGTCCAGATCCGGAAAGATCGCTTTGACGCCGTCAACGTGGCCAGGCGGGGAATCGGTTTTATCGTCCCCGGGCCTGATGCGTTTCAACTCGAAGAGATCCTCGATCCCGTCACGGTCATTTGCGGAAAAACGCGCATCCCCCTCAAGGGCCGGGTGGTCCATATTTCCCCGAGCGAGACGGGAAGATATCTCTGCGGTATCGAGTTCATCCATGCCGACGAGAAGTCCCAACTCCAGTTTGAGGCGTATCTCGAACGCAATCGACTGGCGCTTTTTTCAAGAAAAGAACAAGAGCCGCAGTAGAGACGAAACGAACTCCAGCCACCGCGAAAATAGGCACCGAAGGACAAGAAGGCGGATGTCAAAAAGCGAAAAGAAAAAAGACATCTTAACAGATATTCTCTCGGGGTTGCCTGAAGAGCCTATTCCGGGAATTGAGGCGCTTGCCGAACTCATTTACCGGGCGATCCCGCTTGAAACCAAGCTGCAGGATTCGGAAAAGACGAAGCTCAGGGCTGCCAGGCCCAAGAAGCTGAAAAAGAAGACCACACATTACCTTTCCGAAGATATCTTCGATACCCTCGGGGACACCCGGGAAAAGCTGATCGGCATGCTTGCGGAAACGCCGACGATGCGCATTTCGAAGTCAAGGATCGTCAACCAGGCCCTGGAGATGATCCTCAAAGAGTTCGAGGAAAAGGGAGAAGAGAGCCGGCTTGTCCAAATAATTTTGAAGCGTAGTCCGGAAAGAGAGTGACGAAAAGGAGGCTTCGTATGGTCGTGATTTGCCCGGATTGCCGGAAAGAGCATCACATTGACGAAAATCGGATTCCGCCCAACGTGAGAGTGGCCAAATGTCGTGCCTGCGGCTCCCGTTTTCCCCTCACCATCGGCGCGTTGGCATCGGAAGCACCGAAGAAAGACGCCGTCGAAGAACAAAAAAGGCCCCGGACCATCGGAGTGGCGCTCAGCAAAGGAGGGGTCGGCAAGACCACGACCTCGGTCAATCTCGCCGCAGGACTGGCCCACGCGGGGTTTAATGTGCTCCTCGTGGATACCGATACCCAGGGACAGGACGCCTATATGCTGGGGGCGAAGCCCAAAGCCGGACTCACCGAACTGGTGACCCGCGAGCTGTCAGCCCAGGAAGCGTTGTGCCAGGTTCGGGAGAAATTATGGCTTCTGGCTGGCGGAAAATCTTTAGCCGGCGTCAAGCGACTCATCAGCAGAAAGGATTTCGGCGGGGAGATGACCCTTTCCGAAGCGCTCAAGCCCATCGAAAGCGCCTATGATTTCGTCGTGGTCGACACCTCCCCGGGTTGGGATCCGCTCACCGTCAATGTTCTTTTCTACGTCACCGAAATTTTGACTCCGGTATCCTTGGAAGTCATGACGCTGCATGGGCTTCTGGAATTTTTAAAAAGCGTTGCCTCCATCCAGAAATATCACGAGCAGTTGTCGTTGAAGTACATCGTTCCCACGTTCTTGGATCTGCGGATCAAGCAGCCCGGAAATATATTGGAAAAGCTTGAGAAGCTCTACGGGAACCTCCTGTGCAAGGCCATCCGCTACAATGTTCGGCTGTCGGAGGCCCCGGCCTTCGGGCAGTCGATTTTCGAGTTTGCGCCGGGTTCCCACGGAGCCGAGGATTACCGGGACCTGGTGCGAAAAGTTTCCGGGAGAGAAGATCTTTTCGAAACGAAAAAAGGCCCAGACTCCCCGTAACGCTAATTGGGGTACCGGAACCGCCTCATGAATCGGCGGTCGATGAAGTCTTTGAGGCGAAACGCCAGACGGCCCTCAAAGGCGACCCCTTTTTTGGAAAAGATCCCGGTTCCATCTCCCAGATTGAAAATCAGCAGGAAATCCCCTCCGGGATTGAAAGCCCTCAACTGCCTTTCTTCCAAAGCGGCCATGAGGTTTTCAAACAGCACGGGGTTCTGACGGACCGCATAGACGCCCACTTTCTGCAACGGCTGGTCCTGGAAATGGATGCAGTCCCCGCCTCCAAAAATTTCCGGATATCCGGTGCTCTGCAGGAAGGCATTGACCCTGAGGCCTCCGTCAGGCCCCGTGGGGACTTTGGATTCGATGAAAAGCGGCGGCGTGCGGATGCCGTGGGCTAAAAACACCAGGTCGAAGCGGAAGCGCTCCCCGGAGTCTAAAACCACTTCTTTGGGCCGAATCCGGTCGGCGTAGCCTTTTTCGACGATGTCGATTCCCCGCCGCTCGAGGGACCGGCGCGCCATTTTCCGGACCCTTTCCGGGGCATGGGGCAGGAAGCCCCGTCCTGCAAGAATCTGGATTCCCACGGGCCTTTTCCCGCGATCGGTGCAGAAACGCCGGACGTTTCCTGAGGTTTCCACGGCGGAAGCGCCGCCCCCGACGATGCCGATGGCCCCGCCCTCCTCGGAACAAAGACGGAGGATGCGTCTTTGCGCGGCGATGAGGTTTTCGATGGGCTTGACGGCAAAAAGAGAATCCGCCCCTTCAAAAGACGGGCGGTCGCCGATGATGCGGCTCCCGATGTTGAAGGAGATCACATCGTAGGACAACGTTTTTCCGGATGCCAGCCCAATTTGTTTTTCGGGTGCATCCAACCGAACGACGCGGTCCAGGAGAAAGCGCCCCCCCTGACTTTCCACGGTCGACCAGGTGTCAAAGCGGATTTCTTCGGGACGGTACATCCCTCCCAGCATCCCGGGTCCCATTCCGGAATAGTAGTGATACGGGGAAGGACCCACCACGGTAACCGCGTGTCCCTTTCGAACAAATTGGTGGATCTTGGAAAGGGTCAGCAGGTGGGCATGTCCCCCTCCTGCAAGGATCAGATGCTTTTTCATGCTTTTTCCGTTTTGTCTTCGATCCTCCCGGTCTTCGGACGGCCGGGATTCGGTGGAAAGCTATTTTGGATGGCCGCGTTTTCCGGTCATGATTTCGACCAGCTTTCCGTTTTCAAACCGGAGGATCCTCATAAACCGGGTCGGTCCCAGGTTATAAACCCATTCTTCGACTTTGACCTGGATTTTCACCCAAAACGGCGACCGGTGGGGAAACCGTTCGTCATCGTAGGATCCATAGTCCCTGAGGACCCGTTCTTCAACCCAGTCCTGAATTTCGTCGGGACTCCCGCACTTTTCTAAAACGTCCACAGCCCTGTCCCCGGGGGAAACCAGACGCGAGCCGCAGCGAAATCCATACACCGAAAGGGGGAAGACGGCGCAAAAAACGAGGACAAAGATCCCGGTTCGTGCATAAAAAGGCCCTTTCCAGCGATTGTTAAGGAAATGCATTTTTCAAGAACCCTTCCTTTCATCACGAATAATAGGGACCCGATGCGCATCCGTAAAGCCTTGATACGCAAACGAACGAAGCCTCGGCGTGAAAAATTGTAGACGAAAACCTTACCTCGGGCGTCTTTAGGGTTAAACGGAAAGAAAAGGAGGTCTCCGATGAAAACCAAGACGTTAGGAATGGGTGCCGTGATCGCCGTGGTCTGTTTTGCACTTTTCAGTGCATCTCCTGCCTACGCCAAAAGCCCCCAGCGGTACCGGTGGGAGGGAGCGGCCATCGGAGTCGGCGCGGCTCTTTTGGGAAGTGCGCTCCTGCGCCATCCCTACCCCTACCGGCCTGATCCCCCGCCTTTTTACCGGCATCCGCCTCACCCGCCAAAGCCGGATTGCGGTCGCTGGGAGGGGAGACGGGAATGGGTTCCCCCGCGATACGACTGGGTCTGGATACCGGGCCACTACGGCCGAAGGGGATGCTGGGTTCCGGGACACTGGGAGAAACGGCTGATTGCACCGGGCGGATGGTTGGAAGGGCGTCATTGCGACCAGGAAAGGTGATCCCAGGCTGTTAGGCATCGGCCCAATGGGCTGAAGAAAAGAAGGCAAGGGCGGCGGGCGGCCTATTGGGCCTCCTGCCGCTTCATTTTATTAAGTAAGAAGGCTTCCACCCAGGTGCCTGAGGGCTGAAATTTCTGTTAACCTGGGAGTGAGGATTCGAAGCCTGTGGTTTTGAAACAGAATCGATTGCGTCTGACCGGAGGATCGGGTAAATTAAAACGGATCCGGGATCAACCCGCCGACTGCAGGCCCTGAAAGGATTTGCAGGACCAAGCCGTCGGCGTTTTCATGATCCTTGCAGAAAGGCGGACTTGTCATGGCGGCGAAAAGGCCCCGGCGCCTGAGAACCGCAGTGCTTTTAGGGGTATCGATCCTGTTTTTGACCTGCATCGCAGCGGTGCTTTACTGTTTTTTTCTGTCTTTTGAGATTGACAAGCGCTTTTCAGGACGACGTTGGCAAATCCCTTCAAAGGTCTTTTCAGACAGTACGCTCCTTTATCCGGGACAGCGGATCAACAAAGCGCTTTTTTTTGAAAAGCTGAAGCATCTGGGTTATCAAAGGGTGTCTCGAAAACCAGGATCCCCCGGAGAGATGAACCTCCATCCTTCGGCCTTGCGACTTTTTTTAAGAGATATTCAGATCGCCCCGAGTAAAAGAGAAGGCTTTTTGGTCCTTATCCGGTTTGAGGCCGATCAAATCGATTCCATCGTGCGCGAGGATACCCAGGAATCGCTTCCGCTTCTTGAAATCGAGCCTGAAGAGCTGATGTTTTTTTTCGGGGCCGAGCGGGAGCAAAGGCGCCTGGTGTCCATCGATGAAGTTCCGGAACACCTCATCCATGCCGTCCTGGCCATCGAAGACAACCGTTTCTTCCGGCATCCGGGATTCGACCCCATCGGGATGGCTCGAGCCCTCCTGGCCAATCTTCGGTCCGGAGGCCTCCGGCAGGGAGGATCCACCATCACCCAGCAGCTGGCCAAGAATTATTTCCTGACGCCTGAACGGACCTTTTCCAGGAAAATCAAGGAACTTTTATTCGCCATGACCCTGGAGGCGCTTTACGAGAAAAAGACCCTTTTGGAAATCTACCTCAATGAAATCTACTTCGGGCAGAAAGGATCCGTGTCGATAAACGGAATAGGGGAAGCAGCTGATTTTTACTTCGGAAAATCGGCCGAGCGCCTGTCTCTCGATGAATCCGCGCTGCTGGCCGGGCTCATCAAGGCTCCCAACCGTTTCTCCCCCCACGCCCACCCGGAATCGGCCCGGAGCCGGAGAAACCAGGTGCTGCGGATCATGTTCAAGGAGGGGTGGATCTCGAAGCAGCAGCTGCAACAAACAGAATCGCTGCCGGTCAAAACGGCCAGTTTCACACGATACGGGAAAAAAGCCCCCTTTTTCATGGATTACGTTTCGGAACAGCTCACGATGTTTTATCCCGAAAAAGTCCTTTCAGGGCTGGGGCTTTCCGTTTTTACCACTTTGGACACCCAGGTTCAAGCCGCCGCGGAAAGGGCGCTGGATCGCGGGTTGAAACGCCTGGAGGAGGCCCATCCCAAGCTGGAACGATCCCATCCGGCAGGTCGTCTCCAAGGGGGGGTGATCGTGATGCATCCGAAAACCGGGGCGATTCTTGCCATGGTGGGAGGAAGAGACTACGCCACGAGTCAGTTCAACCGGATTTCCCAGGCCCGACGACAACCCGGAAGCACCATCAAACCCCTCGTCTATCTTGGGGCTCTCGACACCTTCACGGCCGCATCGCTTTTGTCCAACGAGCCCCGAACCTATACCCTTGACGGCCGGGATTGGCAGCCGAAAAACTACAAGCCGATTCTGATGAGGCGCATTTCATTGAAAGAGGCGTTGGCGCAGTCGGTGAATGTCGCCACCGTGGACCTGGCCATGACCATCGGCATGGACCGTGTGGCGGAGACCATTGGAAAATTCGGTTTTTCGACGCCTGTACATCCCTACCCGGCCCTGTCCCTGGGCGCGTTCGAGGTCGTGCCCCTGGAGCTTGCCAGGGCCTATTGTGTTTTTGCCTCGGACGGCGTGCAACCCTTTCCCCTTTCCCTGAAAGAAGTCTATGATGAAAAGGGGAAGATGCTCAGGCGCAAATACATGACCCTGTCCCCGGTGGTCACACCTTCCCGGGCTTATCTCATGACTTCCATGCTGGAGTATGCCGTAAACCACGGAACGGGGCGAAACCTGAGAGCACAGGGGATTTCTTTTCCCGTGGCTGGAAAAACGGGCACCACCAACGCGTATCGGGATGCCTGGTTCGTGGGATACACCCCGGAGATCCTGGCGCTTGTTTGGGTAGGCTTTGACAACAATGAGTCAACCGGGCTCACCGGTGCCGAGGCGGCGCTTCCCATTTGGGCGGATGTCATGAAGGCCATCAGGCACCGGATTTCTGAAACCGAGTTTAAGATTCCCGACGGCGTGGTCACGCGCAAGGTGTGTGTCGACAGCGGCGAGCTTGCCGTATCCGGGGTCTGTCCAGAAGTTCGGGAGGAGGTGTTTCTTGTCGACAATACGCCGGAGCAGCTGTGTTCCATCCATTCGCCGGGCTTCGGATCCCGCTTTCAAAAAGAAAATGCGGGGCCTTAACTTCTGGGTGGGCCCGCTTTGTTTCCTGTGCGCACTTTCCCTGCTGACCGCTTCCTGCTCGCGTCGGAGAATTCAAGGGGTTTCCACACGGGAAGTTTACCGGCAGGGTTCGCCCTCGACGACCGAAGCGCCTGCGGACGAGCGCCCCGAAAGACCGAAAGCCCCTGAGGAGCCCAGACGCCCTGGGGAATTGGCTTCCGTCGCATTGACCCAGCAGGCGCGGCAATTCCTGGAATCCGGAAACGTGGAATCGGCCATCCGGGTTCTGGAGCGCTCGGTAACCTTGCATCCGTACAACGGGGAAAATTACTATCTGCTGGCCGAAGCCTGGATCGCCAAGAAGGATTTCGGGAGAGCCTCTGCCTTTCACCGCATGGCAGAGACGTATCTCAAGAAAGATCCGTCATGGGAAGACCGGATCCTTGACCAGCAGCATCGACTGTCGGCTTTGAAATAATCGGTGCAAAGCCGGAGGCCTTCCCCAAGAAAAAGTCCTGTTTGACACGGCCCGGGTTTTCGGGTAATATATAGTCGTTCGCGAATGAGAAGCGTCTCCCTTTCAACCGAAAACGCACCGGTCCGATTTCCAATTAAGCCTTGAGCCGGATTCTGGATTTCCCCTGTTTCCACCGCGTTTGATCGCGAACAGCTTCCGCTTCATCAGCTTCAAGACCCGGAGTTCAACTGGATGAGAAAGCGCCTCAAATTTTGCATAGGTCCCTCCCGGCGCATTTTTTGCCGGGAGTGTCGAATCGAGGCAAGAGACGGTCGCCTCTTTTTCACTCGGAAAAGACCGACTGCGAAAAGGCAGTAAAATCCTGAACGGAGAGGCTTGAAAGGAGGTTAAGGGATGAAAAGGTATCAGATCAATTATGAGACCATACTGAAGATCACCCGCTCTTTATCCCTGACCATGGACGCCGAGGATGTGGTCATGCTCACGGTGGAAGGAATCAAGACAGCCATGGGGGTCAAAGGGTGTGCCCTGTTTCTGGTCGACAAAAAAAGCGACGAGTTGATGCTGGCCGGTTCCCACGGACTCAGCGAAGAGTACCTGGACAAAGGGCCCGTCAGCGCACTGAAGTCCATCGCCGCCGCCCTCAGCGAAGGCCCAGTGGCCATCTACGATGTCGCCGACGACCCGAGAATCCAATATCCCGAAGCGGCGAAGAAGGAAGGGATCGCCTCCATCATGTCCACACCCATCGTGATCCACAACAACGTGATCGGGGCGCTCAGGATTTACACTTCCGAGCGATGGGAATTTACGCTGGAGGATGTCAACTTCGTCCAGGCCGTGGCCCAGATCGCCGGCATGGCCATCGAAAATTGCCGTCACGCCAAGGGGTTGAAGGCCAGCATTGAAATCCTCAAGGGAATGCGCGATCCGAGGGCGCTGAAATCTAAAAGAAGGACACCCTATGAGGGGGTCCCGAAAACCGTGGATCATGCGCGGGCGCTGCCGTGACGGAACTGGGAGCCCGGTGAGGGGCGAAGGAACGCTGCAGGGCATCTTCAATTGCGGCTTAGAAAGCAGGGGGGCTCTGCGGCCCGGGTCCGTCGTTCAGGGAAAGGACCGCCGAAGCCTGGGTTGCAATGCCGCTTTCCCCGATCCATCCTTCGGATCCAATCAGAAGGCTTGCTGCCTTCAAGGCCCGGGCTTCGATCCGGCGCTTTCCTGTTGCCAGGCGCACCAGGATCTGGAACATGAAAAAACTCAGGAAAAGGGTGAATGCCAGCGCCCAAAACGCGTGAATGAAAAAAGCGAAGGGAAGCACGGTGCCCCCGATGAAATCTTTGAGGGTGACCCATCCCGTGTAGACCAACAACCCGAGAACCGGGAGATTGAAAAGAAACTGGAGGAGAAAACCACTGAGTTTTTCAGCCGTGGATCGGACGGCCTCGGAAAGGGCTGTATCCCAGATCTGCACGAAGTTCTGATCCAGCGCCTCTCTTCCTTCGAAAAGCGTGTCGATCTTCCGAACCGCCGCATCGAATCGGGCGCGGATCAGAACCTCCGCCACATCCCCCCAAAGGTTTACCGTTACCAGCCGGTAGTTCCACATCGCAATCCCACTTGTTTCCTGTCCCGCTCTTTCAAAGGCGGTTTCTGAGCCGTCCGCTTTCCTCGGCCCGGAGGTCGCAGGGTCCTTTTTGCGTCGGAACGGATTTTCAAAGCGAAGCAGGGAAGCGATTCCGCCGACAAGTGCGATGAGGCGGTACCAGACGACGACAAGCCATCCGACGGGGCCTGTCCAGTGCGAAACCAGCTCCCGATAGATGCGGGCGGAGACGGAGGACTGCGTCCGGAAGTTGGAAGACTGCAAGGCTTTCAGGGCATGCTGGGCCGCTTCCTTTTCGAGAATCCGGATCCGTTCCAGGGCGTCGGACAGAAATTGCCGGTCTTTTAAGGCTTCGCCTTGAATCCGGCTTTGAAGATATTGGAAAAGCTCCCGGGCATTTTCCAGGCGCCGGTCGATGCGGGATCCTTCCAAGGAAAAGGCAGCCTCGATCTTTTCCTTCAACGCGTCGAACTGGTCGAAAGGGTGCCGGGGGGATGCGCCCGCATCCCACCGGGGGTTTTTCAGGTGGCTCCGAGCCGACAGGCAGAACAGGGCTTCCGCCGGTTTCTCCCAGGAGCCCTGGATATACTGTGTGAATTCGGGGATGATCGTATGGACGAGTTCTTCCCGGGATAAGCGGTCGCATTTGTTCAAAACGGCCACGAGGGACTGCCCGTCGAATCTCCGCGTATACGGGGCGAGATAGTCGGTATGGTCCTTTCTTTTCGGATTTTCGGCGTCAAAAAGGCAGATCAGGACATCGGATTGAGCGATGACCCGATTCAGGAGATCCCGATGCCGCGCAAGCTCCATGCTGTCGGTGTCGGGCGTGTCGACGAGGACCACGTCCCGGGGAAGAGACGTCTTTGTGCTGTCAACCACCTCGACGGGTTCCGCTCCCAGTTCCCGGAGCAGGCTGTCGGCGTCCGATGGGTTGGAGCAGGCGGCCAAAATTTTCCGGGTGGTGGGGCGCCGGATTCCGGTTTCCGAAAGGTTGTCGATCCCTGCAAGGGCATTGAAAAGAGTCGATTTTCCCGAACCCGAAGGGCCGATGAGGGTGACGATGAGTTTTTTTTCAAAGCGTTCCTTCAGGGAGGCGATCAGGCGGGAGGTTTCCCGGCATTCCCGGGTCAGCGCTGCGCCGGGGATCCAGCGGGGGGCGCGGCCCAGGGTCTCTTCGATCCGCCGGATTTCGGACAAATACCCTTCGATGCATCCGGCGGCCTGGACGCGTGATATCTCTTTTCTAGGCATCCGGCGTGCGACCCGACCCGCTTTCCAAAGCCATCGACCCGAGGGTGCGAAGGTCTTCGAGGACCCTTTTCCCCAAAGGCTGTGATCGGGTCAGCGCTTCACCGGCGCGGCCGAGGATTTTTCCTGTGATATGGGCCTCGAAAAGCGTTTCGATTTTTTTGTATTGGGATTCAAACCAGACTTGGGCCAGAGGTTCCAGCATTTCCTGGAGCTGCTTTACATCCGCCGATTTAAGCCCCGCGGTGGCGGGAATGGCCAAAAGGGCGTACAAATCCTTGGCTCCCAGAAGGCTTGCCAGTTTTACTTTGATCCCCACCGCGCCCACGGGATCTCCGGTGTGCAGGATATAGGTCACGGCGATGGTGGCGGGAAGAACGTTGAGGGCGGCCGAGAGGGATTGACGGATCCGGTCGGCAGGACGCATGCGCCTGCGGAAGCCATTGGCGATGTCCCAAAGTTCCCTGTCCATTGACTCCGAGATCCCGGTGATCCATTCTTTTTGCGCCAGGAGGGCATCCCGGGTGGCCGGCCAACCGGTTCGGGCAAGGACGTCCTGTTGGTTTTGAATCACGGGATGGCCCGGCGCCCGCTGCGCCCGCAGGGGCTTTTCCGGTTTTCCATGGAGGTCGACCTTGCTTTCTTCTTCCGGAGAGGCGGGGGGCATGGAAGATAAATCCCGGCCCTCCAGAGCGGCGGAGAAGAGTTCGTGGGCGGCATGCAGGAGATCGGATTCCAGCTGGGATTCGAAGTCCGCCGGTCTTCCCTGGGAGATCTCCGAGGCCGCAGTTCCACGAAACCGCCCAAAAACTTTTACCAGGAGCCTGAAAGGGGTTTCCAGGATTTGACCGGTTTTTCTTAAGCTTCGGATATGCATCGGATCCGAGGCGGTCCAAATTTTTACAAAGCGCTTCGTGATCCGATCCGCCGGGAAACACGTAAGGGCACGACGAACCTGGGCATCCTGAACGGCTATCAGGCGGTCTTTGCATCGCAACAGCTTTTCCCGTGAAAGCCTGAGATCGGCGGACAGGGATTGGGCCTGAAGGACGGCGTCGGCAAGGACGGATTCCAGCATGGACTTACGAAGTTTCCGCGGATCCACGGCATCAAGTGCCTCTGAAAACGGGGGGGATTCGGGTTGGATCGGACTCAGCGAGGGAAAGCGTTTTCCGGACGCAACCGCATTGTCTTCGTCGATGCGGTATATACCCAGGACCTGATCTTCCGCCTGCGTTCCGTAAAGGTTCCTGGCCACGGTCATGGCATGATCGCCGACTTCTGCATCGGTGAAGCTGGGATAGGCCCGATAGACTAAAAAGGCTTTTCGCGTTCCGATCCCGGTGAGCATGCGGGCGACAAAGTCGGTATTGTCCCGGTTGTTGTAATTTGAATTGGTGAAAATATATAGGAAGAAGTCGGCTGTTTCGAGAGCCTTTCGGGCCCACTGCCGATTCGTGTAGACGCCTTTGGAGCCGGTGTCGAAATCCGGGGTATCCAAAAGGATCAGGTTCTTTGGAATCGTCCGGCTTGCCAGGTAAAGGGGCGCGCCCGGCGCTTCCAAGTCCGACGGGTGGAGCAGCGGTTCCGGTTCGGCGCCGAAGGGCTCATAGAGGGAAAGGAGGAAGTCTTTTCGGGACGCCGCCTTATCATGCAGGGCGATCAGGATCCGCCGGTTCATTCCGGCGCGGCCGCCGGTGGGGGAAACCTTGGAGCCGACCAGGGCGTTGAACAGGGTCGATTTGCCCGAAGATCCTCCCCCGCAGATGGCGGCGATCAGAGGAAAATCCGGATCCACCCGGGGAAAGAGCTTGAGCTCCAGTGCTCGGGCCCACTCTTCGATTAAAGGGCCTTCATCCAAAGCGCCTGCCAAAGCGACGATGTTTTGTTGCAAAGACCGGAGTCTTTTCAGGGCCCGATCATTCGGCATGGCGATTGGAATACCGGGTTTGCTGCATAAAGGTGGGGCGGCTCATGTTCCTTGTACCTAACGGGACAGGCGGTCCCAAAAAGCCTTCCCGGAAGTTAAAGGCCCATCGGCAGCGGGATTTTGCGCCCGTTTCGATGTAAAAGGACCTCCGCCCCGGAGGCGGGCGATCCGCTCCTCCACGGGGGGGTGGGTCGAAAAAAGGGACAAAAGACTTTTTCCTGAAAGGGGATTCACGATGAACAGGTGCGCGGTGGACGGGCTGGCATTCATGGGGATTTTCTTGGAGTAAGCCTGGAGTTTTTCCAGGGCCCGGGCGAGGCCTTCCGGGTTTTGCGCGAATCGGGCGCCAACGGCGTCTGCCTGATATTCCCTGGAACGGGAAATGGCCATCTGGATGAGCATGGCGGCCAGCGGTGCGATGATGGACATCAGGATCATTCCAAGCCCCCCCAGGCCATTGTTTTCTTCGTTTCTTGCTCCGCCGAACAGGGCCGACCAACGGGCCATGTTGGCCAGGATCATTACGGCCCCGGCCAGGGTAGCCGCCACGGTTCCGATGAGGATGTCCCGGTTGTTCACATGGGCCAGTTCGTGGGCGAGAACCCCCATGATTTCATCCCGGTTCATGATCTTCAACAGCCCCTCCGTCACGGCAACGGCCGCGTGCTCCGGGTTCCTTCCGGTGGCAAAGGCATTGGGTGAATCCTTGGGGATGACGTAGATCCGGGGCATGGGAAGTCCGGCCCGCCGGGTAAGGGTTGCTACGATTTCATGGATTTCAGGCGCTTGTCGGGCGTCCACCTCATGGGCGCCGTACATCCTCAAGACGAGCTTATCGGAGAACCAGTAACTGAAGAAGTTCATTCCGGCTGCCAACAGGAACGCGATGACCATCCCCTGGCGCCCGCCCAGCAAATTGCCGACCAGCACGATTAAAACGGTCAAAACCGAAAGAAGCAACAGGGTGCGGATCTGATTTCCCATAGGGGTCTCTCCTTGATCGGGTCGATTCAACTTGGACCTATCGCCAATGATAAGACGAAATCCCTGTCATTGCAACCCAGGCCGTGGACGTGGAACGATGCAAATGCCTGGCGGATCGGGCCGCAAACGTCTCAGGAGGCTTTCGAAAGAATGTAAGCGATGGAATGTGGAAAGTTGCCTGCCAAAACAGGGCCCATCTTAGTTGTTTTGGCAGGCAACGGGGATTTTCTTTTCAAAGGCCGGTGTCGAATTGCAGGAGTTGGCCTGCGGAAATGGCGATCTCGTCGGCAACCGGGAGAGGTTCCTTCATCCCTTTCATGAGGACCTCGAGGGAATACTTGCCGGGAGGCACTGCAAAAGGCTCCCAAAGAGGATGTTCGTTGTCCCAACGGCGCTTGATCATGAGCAGCGGAACCTTGTCCCCCGATGCCTTGAGGTTCCATCCCGAAACGGATTGTCCCGCCGGCTTCAACAATTGAATTCCCGAGTCGAGGGTGATCACGCTTTCCTTTCCGGCGTTCACAGGGATGCCGCGGGCAATGATCGAGCTTGCAGGGCTGTTGGAATAGGTCACGGAGAAGTCGTAACTTCCCGCCGGAAGGGGCTTGGGCTTGAAAAAGTAGTAAGCATTGCCGTGGTACAGGAGCTCCAGGGAGAACTGACCCTCCATGCCCTTGAGTTGAACGGCGTTCACCGGAATCTTGTGCAGGCTTTCGGCGATGTTAAACGCCAGCGCCCCCAGGGAGACATGGGTCGTTTCCCCTCCGGTGACATCGAAACGCCCAGCAGTCACCTCTGTCGGAGGCTTGTAATTCGGGTTGGCAAATCCCAGGATGACCTCATAGGTTCCTGCGGGCAGGGGGTGGAGGGTATCCGCTTCCGGGGATTTCACCGATTTGATGCGGTAGCCGTCCGATACGCGTTGAAGAACGATTTCACCCAGGCTGACAGCAGCCGATGGCGGCATGGAAATGCGGAGCTTTCCCAGGCCCGTCCTGGCTTTCTGGGTCACGGTTTTGGCCTGTTCCACCTTTTGAGCCACTTCTACCTTGACGGTTTCCATGGCGCTGAGCAGCCCCTCGACATCGTCGGCGGAAAAGTACCGGCCGCCTCCGGCCTGGGCCAGACAGGTCAACTGCGTGCGCTGTTTATCGTCGACTCCGAAACCGATGACATGCAAGATGAACTTGATGCCCGTGGACTTGAGGGCCTTCACCGCCGCGCAGGGGTCGTCGTGGCAGGTCTCCTCGCCGTCGCTGATGAGCACGATGGTGGTTTCGGCCTCATGGGATTTCAGCAGGTCCGCCGTCAATTGGAGGCTTTTTGCGATGGGGGTCATTCCCTTGGGCTGGAGGGACTGCACGGCCTGCAACAGAGACTCCCTCGGCAACTTCCCCGGGGCGCCGACCACTTCGATGTCGGCGCAGTCGCCTTTTCGGCGATGCCCGTAAAGCGTCAGGCCCACCTCGGCATCCGGCGCGATGGAGGGAAGGACCTTGGCAAAAACCTGCTTGGCCCCATCGATCTTGACCTGGCCTTTGACCTTTCCCCACATGCTCCCCGAGCCGTCCAGGATGATCATGACTTGGGGGAGTGAAGCCCCCCGGATCTGTCCCGGAGCCATGAGAAGGCCGATCGCCAGGAACAGAGACGAAAAGAATAGCCATCTGTTGCGCACCATCGTGTTCATCCTCCTTTTCTTCGGGTGAAAAAAACCTCGCCGCTTGAGGCTTTAAAAACCGGGTCTCGGATTCAAAGAGCGGAATTTGTGCTATAGGATTCGCGAGTTTTTGTCAACATGGGCGAACCGGGTTTTCTCGGCACCGGGACTGCCGGCGAAAGGTAAAGGCGCTTTGCCCTGTTTTTGCGGCAAGGGGCATTGCCTTATCCGCCTTTGGCAAGCGGCGTCACGCGACAGACCGTGAGGGTTGCCGTCCGGAACTCTTCTTCGACTTTCCCGAAAAGCACGAAAGGCCTGGATTTGTCCAGGATGCCGCAGAAACGGCGGTAGGCTTGTGGAAAGAAAGTGGTTTCCACGAGGCCGGTTTCGTCCTCGAACGTCAAAAATTCCATGGGGTCGCCGTGACGGGTATGAACGACCTTTCCGGTGATCAGCAGCCCGGCGACCTGCACTCGTCTCCCGGCGAAGTGATGCAGGTCTTTTGCCTGGACGATCCCTTTGCGTCGGAGCGCGGGTTGAAAAAGAGACAGAGGATGCCGGTCGCAAAGGAATCCCAGGACGGCGTATGTGTTTCTGAGCCGGCGTTTTTCCTCGTCAGGGGGGAAGTCCGGTTTCCGGATCGGCCCGCTGCCTGAAAGCAGATTTGCAGGCCCAAATCGGGCCTTTTGCCATGCGGCCAGCTCCCAGAGCAAAGAGGCGCGGGTTTCGCCGGGATGGAGGGCATCCAGGGCGCCGGAATGAATCAGGCTTCGCGCTTCGGGCGATTCCGGTCGGACCCGGTTCAGGAAATCGGCGAGGCTCCGGTAGGTCCCTGCCTTCCGCCTTTCCACGATCCTGTCCTGTGTGGCCCGGCTGAGTCCTGAAAGGGACAAAAGCCCAACCCGCAGGGCCTTTCCTTTTCCTTTCCAACGGATTTCGCTTTCGTTGACATCCGGGGGAAGGAGGGTCAATCCCATGCGGAGGGCTTCCGAGACATAGGCAAAAGAGCTGTAAAACCCACCCTGGTTGCTGATGACGGCGGCCATGAATTCGGCCGGAAAGTGGGTTTTCAGGTGCGCGGCCTGGAAAGAGACCCGGGCGTAGCTTGCGCTGTGGGGCTTGCAGAAGGAATAGCCGTCGAAACTGGTCATCATTTCCCAGACCGCTTCGATGCAGTCCCGGGAGACCCCCAGGCCCAGCGCCCCTTCGAAAAAGCGCATGCGGTAGTCTTTTAGGCGTTTCGCCTTGTCTTTCTTGGACAGGATTTTGCGCAGCCCGTCCGCTTCCGCGTGGGAGAAGCCGGCCAAAGCGACGGCGGTTTTGGAGACGTCTTCCTGGTACACCATAATCCCGAAGGTTTCATCGAGAACGTCTTCCAGGAGGGGGTGAAGCGGTTTCCAAGGGGCGCCGTGGAGCCGGTGGAGGTATGCGCGGATGAAATCGTTGGCCGCCGGCCGGATGATGCTGCTGTGAATCACCAGGTGGTCGAAATCCCCCTTTCCGGCTTTTTTCTGGAGCAGGCGCATGGCCGGGCTTTCGATGTAAAAGCAGCCCATGGTCTTTCCCTCGGCCACGTTTTCTTGGGTATCCGGATCCTCCTCCGGATTCCAGCGGGCTTCATCCAAAGGGATTCCGTTTTCAGACAGATTCGCGATGGCATCCCGGATCACGCCCAGGCTTCGGTTTCCCAGAAGATCGATCTTGACCATGCCGCTGGTTTCGGTCCCGTCTTTGTCCCACTGGATGACGGGGACCCCTTTGGGCGCGATTTCCACAGGAACGTAATCGTCGATGGGATTCGGCGTGATCACCACGCCGCCGGAATGTACCGAAAGATGTCTCGGAATGCCGATGATCTTTTGTGCAAGGGACAGGATCTCCGGCCAGGGATCCGGAAAATCGAAGCTCCCGAAGCTCGGGCATGTTTCGGATTTGCGCCAAGAGATCGGGCCCGGCCTCATCCATGTGCCAGAACCAGGGAAGACGCTTGGAGACCCGGCCGATCTCGCGTCCCTGTCAAGCCGAAGACCTTGGCGGTTTCCCGGACGGCCATCCGCGGCTGAAAGGCCACATGGTTGCACACCCTGGCGCTGTGTCCGGGGTATTGCGTCAAAACCGCTTCAAGGACGGTGTCCCGTTCGTCCCAGGCAAAGTCGATGTCGATGTCCGGAGGGTCTTTCCGTCCCGGGTTCAGAAACCGTTCAAAGTAGAGATTGTGCTTGATGGGGCAGACATTGGTGATTTCCAGGCAATAGGCAACCAGGGATGCGGCGCCGCTTCCCCGGCCGCAGATGCGGGGGCTTTTTTTCACGATGTCCTGCACCACCAGAAAATAGTCGGAAAACCCCATCCGTTCGATGACGGGGAGTTCCTGTTCGAGACGCTCCACAACACTTTCCGGAAGGTCGTCGCCGTAGCGCTTCCGGGCCCCCTCATACGCCGATTTTTTGAGGACCTGAGGGGCGGACCGCCCCTGGGGATCGGACCAGGGGGGCAGAACCGAACCGAAAGCAGGGCCTGCAAAGGTCAGGCGTTCGGCCAGGGTGTCGGAGGCGGCCAAAGTTTCGGGCCACAGGTGAAACCGTTCGGTATAAAGAGGCGGCGGGGCCAGGAAGGCATCGCTTGGGGCCGTATCGGCGTCGGTCAGCCGGAAAAGAGAGGAATTGGCGGCAATGGCCCGAAGCAGCCGGTGGACGGCAAAATCCTCCGGTTCGCAGAAAAACGTTTCGGGGACGGCCACAAGGGGAATGCCGATACGCCGGGAAAGATCGCGCAATGCCGATCCTGCGGCATCAAAGCCGCGGCCCAGGGCCGCCGCAACGGTCACGCCGGCCTCGTGCCAGAAGGAAATCCATTCCGGGAACGATGTCAGGACAACGAGCCCTTCACCGAAACCGGGAAGGGCGGCTTTCAGGTCAAAGGCCTGATGGCATCGGCGTCGTGTGATGAGACGGCAGAGGTTGCGGTATCCCGAAATCGTTTTCCACGAGGCACACGGCCCGGCCTTTGGATGCCGGATCGGTTAGGACAGCGCCGATGATGGGCGTTATCCCTTCTTCCCGGCATCCTTCGAGAAAAGGCCACAGGCCGTACAGGGCGTCCGTATCCGTGAGGGCCAGGCGGCGATATCCTTGTTTTCGTGCCTTCCGGCACAGGCGCTTCGGCGCGGCGGTCCCCTGCATCAGGGAAAAGTGGGAATGGACGGAAAAAGGCACCACGGTCAAGCCGCCAGCATGCGCCCGATGCACAGGGCGTCGTTCCCGAATCGGTCTCGAACGGCATCCATGGCGGAAAGGAGATGTTCCTGCACGATTTTTTCCCGGACGTTTCCGGAAAAAAGATCCTGCTGGACCGGCGGCGGATCGGTAAGCCGGTCGCAGACGAGTATCAGACGGCGGACCCGGACCCGGCGTTTCCAGGCCTGGTGGAGAAGGGCTTCGGCAGCCGGAAAGAGCCGGAAGTCGTTGGCGGAAGCCGGGGCGACAGCGGCCTGACGGCCCGACCGGATTCCGTCGGAATAGTCGAGGGCCACGCGGATCCGGGCTGCGGCCAGTCTTTGTTTGCGCAGGCGGCTCCCGGCCTGCCCCACGAGCCGAGACAACGTCCCTTCGACGGATACGGGGGCTTGGGCATCCGTGTCGAAAACGTGACCCAGGGCCACCACGGGAGGCTTTTGGGTGAAAGGACGCACGGGCGACGGATCGATGCCGTGAAGGGCCTCGTACAGGGAGATTCCCCGCCCCTCGAACAGCAGGAGGAGCTGCTCTTCGGAAAGCCGGGCCGCCTCACGAACAAGGGTCAGGTTGAAATCGGAAAAACGTTTCAGGTCGTCGGATTCGATTCCGGGGATCAGATGCAGCGGCAAAGGGGCCAAAAAAGCCTCTTCTTCGCCGGCGCCGATGATGTACTCGCCTGTGGGTTTTACGATCCGGGTCGCCACTTTGGCCGTTAATTTGTTGGGGGCCACGGACCAGATGGGATCCAGCCCCATGGCGGAGCGCACGCTTTTCCGGATCCGCCAGGCCACGTCCGGCGGAGGGCCGAAGAGCCTTCCGGTTCCGGTCACGTCGAGAAAGAGATGCCCCCGGGAATCCGAAGCCTCGACGAGCGGGGAGTAGGGGAGGGCGCATTCGAGGAGATGGCGCATGGCCCGTTCGTACCGGTCCGGATGCGGGGAAAGGACCGCGGCGCCGGGGCAGCGCCGCAAGGCTTTCCGGAGGGACATTTCCTTTCGGACGCCCTGCCGGTAAGCCTCTTCACTCATATCGTACACTACGGCCCGGGGGATTCCTTCCGGTGCGATGACGAGGGGCCGGCCCCGGAGCCGGGGTTGCATGACCCGCTCCACCGCCGCGGCGAAATCGGCCACGTTCAGATGAATGATGAACCTTTCTTGCATGTTACGCCGTGGAAAACCCGTGCGCCTTGAGAAGACGGATGAGCTGTTTCGCATTTTGCGGAGCCTGGGCCCGGACATGGTTGTTGAAAAAGAGGATGCCGCGACGCGCCTTCCCGGCCATGGGCGCGATCCGGTTTTCAATCCAGTCGACGAGCTCGTCGTCGCGGTAACCGTAATCGAACTGAAGGTGCATCTTCCCCGACCGCCACCCTTTGGCGTTGCGGCCGTGGAACCGGACATAAAACAGGCCGGAATGCGTGACCACATCCAGGGCCGGGAAAAGGCCGGGAAGATCCGGTGCGTCGATGTTCACCAGGACGATCCCGTGCTGGGCCAGTTGCGAAAAGACGCGGCTGTCGGCCCAGGACTTGTGGCGGAATTCCACGGCCAGGGGAAGCCCCTCCAGCTCGGCGGTGAGGGCGGCCAGGTATTTCCGGTTTCCGGGCGTGCGGGTGAAGGAGGGGGGAAGCTGGATCAGGACGGCGGCGAGCTGACCGGCCGCGAGAAGCGGGGCGATGCCGTCCCGGTAAGATGCGGCCTCTTTTTTCCAGGTTTCCGGGTCGATTTCGTGGGTGAGGGTGCGCGTGAGTTTGGCGGCAAACAGGAATCCGGGCGGTGTCAGCAGCCGCTGGCGTTCCACGGCTTCCGCCTTGGGCATCTGGTACCAGGTGTAGTTGAGTTCGGTGACGGGAAACTCCCGGGCATACAGAGGGAGCATCCGCCCGGACGGGGTGCCTTGCGGGTAGAAGCCCGCTTCCACCCACTCGGTGTAGGAATAGCCGCTGGTACCGACAAAAAGCGTGCATTCGGACATGGCGGATCCTCACAGCCGTTTCATGACCTGGGGCCCCCGCTGGATCCCGATGACCTTCCCCTGAACCAGGACTTCGTCGAATCCGCAGATCAAGGGACGATGGGCCGTATTTTCCGGCCGCAGCTCAATGTGCTTTTTTCGAAGGAAAAAACGCTTGATGGTGGCTTCTTCCTGCCGGATGAGGACCGCCACGATCTCCCCGTTTTCGGCGAACTGACGGGGTTCGCAAACCGCCAGGTCCCCGTCCAGGATCCCGGCATCCTTCATGGAATCCCCCCGGACCGCAAGGGCGAAAAGCGCCGGTCCGCGGTACAGATCCGCGTCCACCACCAGGTTCCCCCCCCATTCCTGCTGGGCGTAAAGCGGCAGTCCAGCGGCGATGTTTCCCACGACGGGGATTTCCCGCCAGCGCATGACACCCGTCGTCTGTCCGGCGCGGGTGAGGATGTGCACGGCACGGCCGTATCGCCCCTCCCGGCGGAGGACCCCCTTTTTTTCGAGCGCCCGGATCATCTGGGAGACGGCGGCGTGGCTGACCCCCAGGCGGTCCGCCGCCCGGCGCAGGCTGGGCGCCTGTCCGGTCCTGGATATTTCGCCCGCAAGATAGTCCAAAAACCGCTGCTGCTTTTCGGTGAGCGCCGTGAACATGGAAACCCGCCTCCCGTGTGACGTTTCTTTTTTCCAGGATGGCACGCAAAAATGTAAATGTCAATGTAAATTTAAATGTAAATAAATTGTTTATGGGTCAAGCCGGGAGGCGCAAGGGCCGAGGGCCCCGGAGATTGGGTTGCACTCCCCGGGGAGGCCCGGATAAAGTTAAGCGACATGAAGGATGCAGGGACACAGAAATCCGAAGGATCGGCCGGGCGGCGAAAAAATCCGGCTTTTTTTCGGACGGTGCAAATGGTAAGAGTCGGCATCAGATGAACGGAGGACGAAACCATGCAATACGGCGCCATGAATTTTCCGATTTTGCCGGTGATGGATGAAATCCGAGTTGTGGCGCAACAGGGGTTCGACTACCTGGAACTGACCCTGGATCCACCCGAGGCGCATCATGAAAAGATCCTGGGCCGGAAAAACGAAATCCGAAGCGCTCTTGCTCATCACGGCTTGGGTTTGGTTTGTCACCTGCCCACGTTTTTGTATCTGGCGGATCTGACGCCGCGCATTCGGAAGGCCTCGCTGCTCGAGATGCAGGATGCCCTTCATGCCGCCGCCGCGCTTCGTCCTCTAAAAGCCGTCTTGCACCCTGCCTATATCGGAGGGCTGGGTTCTCTGGTGATGGACCGGTCCATGGAACTCGCCATGGAAAGCCTCGAGACCCTCGTCGCGGAAGCGGATCGGCTATCACTGCCTTTGTGCATCGAGAACATGTTTCCCAAATATCCGGGATGGATCGAGCCCGAAGACTTTATCCCTGTGTTCGAAAGGTTCCCGTCCCTGAAGCTCACCCTGGACATCGGTCACGCCAACATCGGGAGCAAGAAAGGGGATCGGATCCTGGCGTTCATCGAGGCGTTCGGGCACCGGATAGGCCATGTCCATGTAAGCGACAACCTGGGAAAGGCCGACGATCATCTCCCCGTGGGCGCCGGGGCCGTCGATTTTGCCAAAACGATCCGGGCCCTCAAGAAAGCCGGATACGAGGATACGTTCACCCTGGAGATTTTCTCGTCGGACCGGCGCTATCTGGGGGTCAGCAGGGATCGGTTGGCCGCTCTTCTTGAAACCCTATCCTGACGGGCTTCGGCTCAGTCGACTCTCCGGATTCCGGCGTGCAGCCTTGCAAGGTGGCGGTAATTTTCCACCGGCTTTTTCAAAAGCCTCATTTCTTCTTCTGAAAGGGCCCGCTTGACGGAAGCAGGGGTGCCGGCAACCAACTGGCGGGGGCCCACCGTCTGATTTTCGAGAACCAGAGCCCCGGCGGCCACCACCGTGCTTTTTTTAACCGTGGCGCCGGTCAAAACGACGGCGCCGATGCCGATGAGGCATTCATCCTCGACGATGCATCCATGGATCACGGCATTGTGCCCGACGGTGACGCGATTTCCGAGGACAGCGGGTTTTCCGTAATCCGTGTGGACCGTGCAGTTGTCCTGGAGATTCGTTCCCTCCCCGACGACGATGGCTTCCATATCCCCCCTCAAAACCGCGCCGAACCAGATGCTGGCCCCGTCTTGGATCTCCACGTTTCCAATGATCACCGCCGTGGGCGCGATGAAGACCTTGCCGCCGATTTTCGGGCGTCTCCCGTCGATTTCGAAGATCATAGGGCTCCTTTTAGTGAGGAGGATCGCTGGGTTCTTGATTCAGGGGTTGCTGTCCTTTTTTATTCCGGTGAGCCAGCATCTTGGCCATGAGGGAACCGATCCCTTTGAGGGTGAGGTCCCCGGGGGTGATCTGGTCCAGAATCTGGACGAAAGCCTTGGCCGGCGGGGAGAGACTCTGGTTCTTGAGATAGGCCACGCTGACATCTAAAAAGAGGGGTTTGCCCTGGATGGGCAGAATGGAGAGCTTATGGTCCTGAACCTCGGCCCATGCAGCTTCCTTGACCAGAAAAGAGATTCCGTCTCCGCGCTGGACGAGCTGCTTGATGAATTCGGTGTTGCCGGTTTCCATGAGGGCGTTGGGAGTGATCCCGGCTTCGGAAAACAGCTGCGTCACGAGTTTCCGGGTCCCAGAACCGATTTCTTTCATGATGATGGGTTCTTGCGCCAGATCCAGGACCGAGATGCTTTTTTTTTGAACCAGCGGGTGATCTGTGGACGCGATGGCGACCACCTCTTCCCGGCTGAAGGGAACGAACCGGACATCCGGATGATCTTCGGCTTTCGCGATGACCGCCACTTCGTTCTTGAATTCCAGGAGGCTGTAGGTCATCTCCAGGGAGCTTCCCTCGTTGAGCTGGATCTTGATGTTGGGGTGGTTTTCATGGAAGGTGCTGATCATGAGAGGCATGAAATATCGGGCATAGGTTTTGGTGGTCCCCAGGCGAAGCACTCCCATTTTGAGGTGGTGCATGTCCTCGATGACGTTTTCGATTTCCTGCTCGTACTCGAAGAGGCGCCTGACGTACTTGAAAAGGATCTTTCCTTCCTCGGTCAGGTAGACTTTTCTTCCCCTTTTTTTAAATAAAACCAGGTCGCAGGCTTCCTCAAGCCCCTTGATCTGTGCCGATACCGCGGGCTGCGTGATGAAAAGCTCCTTTGCAGCCCGGGTGAAGTTCTGGTTCCTGGCTGCGTGAAAGAAAATGCGAAGATGATTGAAGTTGATCATGACCCTTTCTGTCCTGTTGCAGGTACATTAGCCGGTTAAAGGGGTATCGTAAAGGGTTTTTATGATTGGGTTAAATATTATAAGTTAAATTTATATTAAACATAAAAATTATCAAATTGACTTTTAATGAAAATAGGAACAAAAAAAAACATTCACAGTGACAGCGTTCGCCGGTGAACCGGATGGACCGTGAAATGCAAGCTTCGTTGTGATTCCTGTTTTTGCCCGTGCCCGTTTTTTCCGCCCGCATGCGGGAATGGCCGCTCCATCCATATGTGCTGCAACCCTAACAAAGGAGAGGAAAAATGGCAGAGGAAAAAGCAGGAAGATTCCCGGACCCTCATGACTTCCAAGTGCCCAAGGAGCTCGAAGGCTGGGAGGAGATGTACCCTTCGCATCATCTCTTTTCCGCAGACAGGGCCCAATGGGAAAAACAGCAGTTCTGGTATCAGGACAAGATCCACGCCCCAGACCCCTTGCCCCCCCTGGACCTCATTTTCCAAGAGGCGTGGCAAATCGCCCTTTCCCAGTATACGACTCGGGTGTTCTGCATCCCCCCCGCGCAAGGCATCGCCCAGCGGCTGATGGGCTGTTACCTCTACATCTGCGCCATTGCACCTCCTCCGCCGGAGACCATCCAGGAAAAGGCCGGACATTTTGAAAAGCGGGTCTTTTACGTTTTCGAACACTATGACGAACTGTGGGATAAGTGGCTGGCCAAATTCAAGGCGCTCGGCAGGGAAATGGAGGCCGTGAAAATTCCCGACGAACTTCCCAAATTTGTGCCCGACGACCAGGTGCTCCCCGCACCCACCGGATGCTATGTCTCTTATGATATCATCGCCGCCTTCGACACCCTGGTGAACCAGATGTTCAAGGGGTGGCAGTACCATTTCGAGATGCTCAACCTGACGTATCTCGCCTACCTCATGTTTGCCGACGTGGTCAGAAAGCTTTTTCCCGGCATCAGCGAGAGCGCCATCGGGAAGATGGTGGCCGGCGCCTACGTGTCCATGTTCCGCCCCGAAGAAGAGCTTTGCCGACTGGCGCGGTTGGCGGTGTCCCTGCGGGGAGTGGCGGAGGTCATCAAGGACGGCCGTTCAGTCAAAGAAAAAATTGAAGAACTCAATAAGACTCCCGATGGGAGGCAGTGGCTGGAAGAATACGAAAAGGCCAAAGACCCGTGGTTTTTTGTCTCCTGCGGAAGCGGATGGTTTCACTACGAGGGCAGCTGGATCACCCATCCCCGAGATTCCCTACGGATACATCAAAAGGTACGTGGAACGGCTCGAAAAAGGGGAAACCATCGAGCGGTCCCTGGACAACATCGAGAAGCAGAGGGATGCAATCGTCTCCGAGTACCGCGGCCTTATCAAGACCGATGAAGACCGGAAGTCCTTCGACGGCGCTTACAACACCATTCGGACCATTTACCGGTATGCCGAAGACCACCTGTTCTGGGTGGAGCACTGGTTTCACACCATCTGGTTCCGGAAAATCCGGCAGATCGGAAAGCTCTTGGCTAAATACGGCATGACCGAGGAGGCGGATGACATCTTCATGTTCAACCGGTACGAGATCCCGCAACTCCTGACGGAGCTTTCCACCTGGTGGGCCCTGGGAGAAAACATCCGCTCACGGGGTTCGTACTACAAAGACAAGGTGAAAAAACGAAAAGCGATCCTGGAAGCGGCCCGGAAATGGAACCCCACCCCGGCCCTGGGCGTGCCTCCGGAAGAAGTCGCCGAGCCTTTCACCATCATGCTCTGGGGCATCACCACCGACAAGGTCAAGGAGTGGCTCAAGGGTGTGGATACCGTTGCAGGCAGAGGATGTCAACGAGATCAAGGGCTTCGCTGCCTCTGCAGGCGTTGCGGAAGGACCGGCAAGGGTCCTGAAGCTCCTCAAGGATATCGTGAACCTCCAGCCCGGGGAAATCCTGGTGTGCCCGTCCACCAATCCGTCCTGGGCGCCGGTTTTCACCCAGATCAAGGCGGCGGTGACCGACATCGGCGGCCTCACCAGCCATGCCGCCATTGTGTGCCGGGAATACGGCGTCCCGTCGGTGACCGGAACGGGCGTTTCCACCTCCGTCATCAAGACCGGAGACATTCTCCGGGTGGACGGCGACACTGGCGTGGTCACCATAGTCAAAAAAGCCTCGTAAACCGTTTTTCCGGGTGGGACTCGAAGGCCCCGGGTCTCACCCGCTCACGAAACGCAGTCCAAAACCCCTTCCCCTTTACGGAAAAAGAAAGGGGAGGGGGTGGGGACGGAAAGGGGAGGAAGGGGTGCAATTCGTCAGGGAATTTCAGCGAGTTGGACAAGCGATTCCTTGCCTGCAGGTGGGCGGAAAAAACGCGAGTCTGGGCGAAATGATCAAGGCCGGCATCCGCGTTCCGCCAGGGTTTGCCGTTACGACGGAGGCCTACATCCACTTCATTGACCAGGCCGGGATCCAGGATGACATTCAAGCGTCCTTATCCGGCTTGAACGTGGAGGACGTGGCGTCCCTGGATCGGGTCAGCAACACCATTCAAAACCTGATTCAAAAGACGCGTCTGACTGTGGACATCCAAGCAGCCGTTGAGGAAGGCTACGACCGGCTGTGCGAAAACTGCGGTGAGAGGGACCTGCCTGTGGCCGTGCGGTCCAGTGCCACTGCCGAAGACCTGCCCACCGCAAGCTTCGCGGGACAGCAGGACACCTACCTTTGGGTGCGGGGCGGCAGCCGCGTCACCGAACATGTCCAGCGCTGCTGGGCCAGCCTGTTCACGCCCGCGCCATCGCCTACCGGGTTCAAAACCAATTTCCCCACGAAAAGGTCTTCATCAGCGTGGGGGTTCAGAAAATGGTCAATTCCAAAGCAGCCGGCGTCATGTTCACCATCAACCCCACCGACGGCGATCCTTCCAAGGTCGTCATCGAAGGAAGCTGGGGCCTCGGCGAGACCGTGGTTTCAGGGTCGGTGAACCCGGACAACTTTGTGGTGGATAAAGTGATTCTGGAAGCTGGGATCAAAGACCATCTCCGCCAAGCATATCGAGTGCGTCTTCGATCCGGAGAAGGGATGCGTCGTAAACGCCGATGTGGCCCCGGAAAGGCAGCGGCTGTTGCTGTTTGGAAGACCAGGAGATCAAGGAACTGGTCAAGATCGCCAAATACATCGAGAAGCACTACGGCAAACCCATGGACATCGAGTGGGCCATCGACGCGGATGTGGCTTTTCCGGACAATATCTTCATCGTCCAGGCCAGGCCCGAGACGGTATGGAGCCGGAAGGAAGCCAAATCCGTGATCGGCGCCAAAAGCGGATATCAGCTGCTCATGGAACAGGCCATGAAGCGGATCAAGATCCCCCATTGATCGAAACGGGAGCCGTTTTGGGATGCCGTGGAAATCAGGAGTCGTAACCCGAAATGGCCGGGATACTTTTAATAACAATATCGGAATAAAGGAGGTTTGTTTTTAATGAAAAGCATGAGAGATTTTGTGGCCAAAGCCGAAAACCGAGGGATTGCTGAAGCGGATCACCGCCGAGGTGGACTGGAACCTGGAGCTTTCCCATATCGCCAAGCTCAATGAGGAAAAGAGCGGACCCGCGCTTCTTTTTGAAAACGTTAAAGACTACAAGACGCCGGTCATCACCAGCGTCTGCACGACCACCGAAAGGCTCGCCTTGATCATGGGTCAGCCCCTCGATTCCACGCTGGTTGACCTTTATGTGGCGTGGGCCAAACTGGGGGAACACCTGGTCCCGCCCAAGGAAGTGGACAAATCCGCAGGCGCCGTGCAAGGAAAACATCCTCATGGGCGACGATATCGATCTCTTCAAGTTCCCGGTTCCCAAATTCTACCCCCTGGACGGAGGACGCTTCTATCGGTACGGCCCACTTCATCATCAGCAAGGACCCCGAAACCGGCTGGGTCAACCTGGGGACCTACCGGAGCCAGCTCTTGGGGAAAAACAAGATCGGCACCCAGTTCATCAAGGGAAAGCACGCCGACATCATGCTCAAGAAATACCAGGCCATGGGAAAGCCCATGCCGGTGGCCTCCGTGATCGGATGTGATCCGCTGCTGTTCATCCTGGGGGCGGCCCGGGTTTCGGCCTTCGTGTCCGAATATGATGTGGCAGGCGCGCTCCGCGGCGAGCCGGTGGAAGTGGTCAAGGGGGAAACCGTGGACCTGCCCATCCCGGCCCATGCGGAGATCGTCGTCGAAGGCGAGGTGGATGCGGAAAAGTTCATGGACGAAGGACCCTTCGGCGAGTACACCGGCTATTACTCCGGCGTAGGCACCGATCCGCAGAAATTTCATCGACGTCAAATGCGTCACCCACCGGAACAACCCCATTCTCTGGGGAACCACGGTGGGCCGGGCCGTGACCGACACGCACATGACCATGGCCCTGTCCTACGGCGCCACCTTGTGGCAGCAGCTTCTGGCCATGAAGATCCCGGGACTCAAGGCCGTCTACTGCCCGCCCGAAGGGTCCGGCCGGTTCCTGGCCATCATTTCCATGAAGCAGATGTATCCGGGACACGCGGACCAGGTGCTGACTGCAGCCATTTCCACGGAGATGGGGGCCTACGGGCTGAAAACCGTCATCGTGGTGGACGAGGACATCGATCCCTGGGATATTCCCAGGGTCATGTATGCCTTGAGTTTCCGTTTCCAGCCCAACCGATGCCAGGTCATCAAGCGGGGCCGATCCACGCCGCTGGATCCCTCGCTTCCCATCGAAGCCCGAGAGATCACCGGCAGGCTCCTCATGGATGCCACCATCCCCTATGACTGGAAGAAAAAGCCGATTCCCATCGAGCTGGATCCCAAGATGGTGCAAAAAGTGCAGTCGAAGTGGTCTGAACTGGGTCTTTAAACCTTCGGTCACGCCGGTTTCACGCGGATCCGGCGTGACCCACTCACCTTAAACACGGCCCCTCCGGCAGAAGGCATTTTCAGACGATTCTCGCCGGCAGGCCGGGACAAGGAGTGCGCACCATGCCGAAAAGCCCCTTGGATGGGAAACGGGTTCTCGCCGTCGACGACGAGCCGGACATCCTGGAGACCCTGGAAGATCTTTTGCCCATGTGTGAGTTGGTCAAGGCTTCTTCCTTCGAACAGGCCAAGCGCCTTCTGGAAACCCGTGAGTTCGATATCGCCATTTTGGACATCATGGGCGTGGGCGGTTACGGGCTGCTCGAGATCGCCAAGAAGAAGGGAATCCCTGCGGTGATGCTGACGGCTCACGCCTTGACACCCGGCAGCATCGTGAAATCCATCAAAGAGGGAGCCGCTTCCTATGTGCCCAAGGAGGAGCTCAACAACATCGAATCCTTTCTGACCGATGTCCTCGCGGCCAGGAAAGAAGGGACCAACCCCTGGAAAAGCTGGGAAGAAAAGCTCCCGAGCTCCTATTTCGAGAGACGCTTCGGCGCTGCGTGGAAAGACAAGGATCGGGATTTCTGGGACACCTTCAGGTCCAGCGTTCGATCCCGCAAGGAAAAGGACAAACCCGGCGCATGACCGGGAGCGCCGGCAGCGGTTCCTTTTCTTACAGCAAAGCTTACCCACCCCGAATCAAACAAGGAGGTCAGGTTTGAAACCGATCAGGTACACGGAAAAGATGGTCGACGAATTCGTGAAGGACGGGCACTGGACCCGGGAGACTTTTTTTGATTTTTACGAAAAAAACGCAAGGGAACTGGGGGACCGGGAGGCCCTGGTGGACTCCAAATACCGGCTGACCTGGGCGGAGGCCGTTCGTCTGGTCAATGCCATCGCCGCAACCTGGGTGGAAATGGGCATCGAAAAATCCTCCCGGGTCATCATCCAATCCCCCAACAGCGTCTTCGGGTTCCTGTCGCGCATCGCCTGCGAACGCGCGGGTCTCATATCCCTGACGGTGTATCCCTACCTGCGCCAGCGCGAACTGCATTATATGGTGGAGCGGACCGAAGCCTCCGCCGTGGTCATCCCGCATGTCTACAATAAGTTCGATTATCTGGAGATGTACAGGGAACTCCAGAAGGAGTTTCCGCACCTGAAAAAGATCTTTCTTTTCGAAGATCAGGTTCCTTCGGCTGCCCCGGAGGGGACCCATTCCCTGACGAAAACAGCTTTTGAACGTGCGAAAAAGCCGGTGGACGAATCGCGTTCTTGACGGCACGACGGCTCGATCCCCTGAGGAATGTGGCACTCCTCACCACAACGTCGGGGACCACCGGGATTCCCAAGCTGGTGGAGTGGCCCACCGCACCACGAGTCTGCACTTCCAAAGGCCGGATCGGGCTGTGGGACCTGACCAAAGACGATATCACCATGGCCATCGCCCCCCATGCCGGGGGGGCTGCCGGGACGCTGACCTACTTTGCCGCCCCTCTGGTGGGGGCCAAGACCGTCATGCTCGAGGAATTCACACCCGACGGGGCCCTGGCGCTCATCGAGAAGGAACGGGCGACCGCCATCGGGGTCGTTCCCACGCACCTGGTGCGCATGCTGGAGGCCGACCATTCCAAATACGATCTGAGCTCCCTGCGCTTCATCCGCTCCGCCGGCGGGTATCTTTCCCCCCAGATTGCCGAAGAGGCCGAGCAGGCCTTCCAGGCCGTGATCACCAGCGATCTGGGCACCCAGGATATGGGCTCCGTATCGGGATGCCGCATCGACGATTCCAAGGAACTGCGGCGCAGAAGCGTCGGCCGGATGCTTCCGGGAAACAAGGTTCGGCTCCTGGATAAGGAAGGAAAGGAAGTGCCTGAAGGCCAGCCCGGAATCCTGTATTTCAGGGGGCCGCATGCGCCTTCCGGGTATTACCGGGACGAAGCGCTGACGAAAACGGTGTTCGACCCCGACGGGTGGACCACCACCGGTGACATCGTGAAGTTCGATCAGGGATGCCTCTGGATCCTCGGCCGGGCCAAGGACATGATCATCCGGGGCGGCCAGAACATTTATCCCGCGGAGATCGAGGGGCTGCTCAACGAAAACCCGAAAGTGGCCTCCGTGGCCATCGTCGGGTATCCGGACAGGGAGATGGGCGAACGGGCCTGCGCCTATGTGATCCCGAAACAGGGTCAGACGCTCACCTTTAAAGAGATGGTCGATTTTCTGAAATCCCAGAAACTGGCCATGTTCAAGCTGCCTGAGCGGCTCGAAGTCGTGGACGCCTTCCCCACCGTCGGGGATTCCGGGAAAGTAAACAAAGAGGCCCTGAAAAAAGAAATCGCAGAAAAAGTGAAGGGGAAATGACCCTTAACAAGACGATCCTGATCCTTTCCACCCTGGACACCAAAGGGGAGGAGACGCAGTACCTCAAAGACAAGCTGTCGAAGCTGGGCCTGGTCCCCTGCGTCATGGATCTTTCCATGGGCGGGGGAGGGGAATTTTCGGCTGAAATTTCAGCGGAAAAGGTGGCCGAGGCCGGCGGCTGGAACATCGAAGCCATTCGAAAATCCCGGGACCGTTCCCGAATCACCAAGATCGTCACCACCGGGGCTTCCGTCATCGCCAGGGATTTGGCCGGGAAACGGCAGATCCAGGGCGTGATGGGAATCGGGGGTTCGACGGGATCCCTCATGGCCACCGACGTCATGAGAACGCTCCCGTTCGGCATCCCCAAGCTCATGATCAGTTCCACGGCGGCGCTTCCCGGCCTTTCAACCCGGTATATCGGAACCGGGGACATCGCCCTGTTCCACTCCGTCATCGAGATATCGGGCGTGACGGACCTATTGAAAAACGTCATCGACCGTGCAGCCTGCGCCATGGCCGGAATGGTGACGGATGCCGTTTTCCCTGCGAAATCGGGGAAGGGGAAGAAGATCGCGCTGACCATGCTCGGACCCTGCGAGAAATGCGCCAGTGCCGTCCGGAAAGGGCTGGAGGCGGCCGGGTTTCAGGTGATCGGGTTTTCGGCCGCCGGAATCGGCGACCGGGCCATGGAGGCGATGATTCGAGAGGGCTTTTTCCACGGCGTCGTGGATCTGGCGCCAGGAGGCGTCGGAGAGCATCTTTTCGGGTTCATGAGGGATGCAGGTCCCGACCGAATGGAGTCGGCGGGGGCAGCCGGCATCCCGCAGATCATCTCCTTTTGCAGCGTCAATCACATGACGCCGGCCAAATCCAAATACAAACCCGAGTATCTGAAACGCCCCAAGTATGACCTGGACCGGCACCGGACATGGATACGGCTTTCCAGGGAGGAGCTGGCCCAAGTCGCCGGTGCATTTGCTGAAAAACTGAACAAGGCCCAAGGCCCCGTGGCCATTTTGATTCCAAAACGGGGCTGGTCTGCGGTGGACGCCCCGGGAAGCCCCACCCATGACCCCGAGGCGGACCGCTTCTTTTCGGAAGCCCTCAAGGCTCTCCTCAAACCCGGGATCCAAGTTCAGGAAGTCCAGGTGAACCTGGAGGACCCGCAGTTCGCCGACGCGGTCCTCGAAGAGGCAAAGGCTCTTTTTTAAAGTGCAGCCTGCAAAGGCGCTGGAATATGCTTTCAAGAAAGGGCCTGGAAAAGCGGATGGCACTTGTGAGCGTAACAGGAAAGAACCCCGTCGTTTTCACCCTCAGGACCCGGAGCAGATCTTACGATCTTGAGGCGAGCGTCAGGCAGATCGGGGAGGATTTCGTGGTTTCCATCTGGGGGGGCGATGTGCCCCATGTGGGGGCGGTGGCCCTTGCCCAGCCGAGGCCGAGTCTGAAGGACCCCGAAACCGTCAGTGCCACGGCTTCCGTGTTTTGCGTGGTCGGACACAAGGAAGACGGGATGGTCAAAACCGTGTCCGAAATCCTGGCGGCGGCCCTCAATGCCCGCGTGGTGGTGACCGCCGGGATCCATTGGGACAACCTTTCCGCCGAGGGAATCTCCCATGTCTTGAAAAACGGAGACGTTCTGGTAAAACAGATTTTAAAAAAAATCAAACAGTTGAGACGCACCGGGAATCCGGAAAAAAGAAGAAGACGAAACACGAAAGGATAGAAGATGCCCAAACGCATCGTCATCGGGATCTCGGGGGCCTCCGGCGTCATATACGGGGTGAAGATGCTTTCCCTGCTCCAGGAAACCGATTACGAGACGCACCTCGTTTTATCGGAGGCGGGAAAAATAAACATCCGCATCGAAACCGGGCTCTCGGGCGAAGAGGTGGCCTCCATGGCCCAATTCGTCCATGACGACCGCGACATGACCGCACCCCTGGCCAGCGGCTCCTTCCTGACCGAAGGGATGGTGGTGGTCCCGTGTACGGTCAAGACGCTGTCGGCCATCGCCAATTCCTACGACAGCAACCTCCTGGTGCGCGCCGCTGACGTGACCCTCAAGGAAAAACGGAAACTAGTGCTAGTGGTCCGAGAAACGCCGCTGCACAAAGGGCACCTGAGGCTCATGTCCATGGCCGCGGATCTGGGGGCTCACATCCTGCCGCCGATTCCCTCCTTCTATCACAAGCCCAAGACACTCGACGACATCATTTTCCAGACCATCGGAAAAGTTTTCGACTATCTGGGAATCCCGCACCAGCTGTTCCAGCGATGGGGCGAGGCGCCTCCGGAGTCGGACTGATTTTCTTACCTGGGCAGATGCATGATCGCAATTGGGACATCTCCAGGGTTGCCCCAAGGCCCCATTGATGTATCCGTTGTGCCGTTGTGGTTGTAGTCGAAGTACCACATTCGGTTTGAAGGCCGGAAAACGGCGACATCATCCATATAGCCATCTCCGTCGAAGTCGCAGGCGAGAGGGATGTCTTCAGCAAACCCCCAAGGACCCCGAATTTCGTCCGTAGTTCCGTCATGATTGTAATCATAATACCACACGTGGTTGGAAGGCCTGAAAACCCCGACATCGTCGGTGCAGCCGTCTCGGTCGAAGTCGCCGACGATGGCTTTATCTCCTTCAAGGCCCCATGGGCCTATGGTTGCATTGGTGGTGCAATCATGATTATAGTCATAATACCAGGTCCGATTGGATTGCCTGAAAACCCCGACATCGTCATTATGGCCGTCGCAATCGAAATCTCCACCAAAGGGAAGATCTCCTTCCATGCCCCACCAACTTGGACTTCGCGTATCGGTGTTCCCATTATGGTGAAAGTCGTAGTAAAAAACCCCAGTGGAGGGTCTGTACACAGCAACATCGTCAAATATCATGTCCCCGTGATCGCTATTGAAATCGCCCGAAAATGGAAGATCTGTAGCCGATCCCCATGGCCCGTAATAATTGTCCGTATTGCCATCGTGGTAGGCGTCGTAGTACCAAATGCTGTTACCTGGCCGGAAAACACCGACCCCGCATTTGGAATATCTTGGATCGAAATTGTCCATCGAAGCCTCAGCATGAAGCAGTTTTGGAGAGTATCCGATACCCGAAAAGAATAAAAGTGACGCAAAACAAACCAATACTTTCTTTGGATGCCGCATGATTTCCCTCCTTTGCAAGGGTGAAAACAGGCCGGATCGATGTCCTCCTTTTACGAGACCTTTGGATATTTCCACGTTCGTCACCCCGGCGGAAGCCGGGGTCCAGTAATTTTAACGACTCTTGGATGCCGGATCAGGACCGGGATGGCGAAAATTGCCGTTTTTCAAAGGTCTCTTTACAGGTCGCAACGTAGAAAGAGATGTGTCGAGGAAGAAGAGATTAAACCGCCGATCGAGATCTAGAATTCCGTAGAAAAGCAGGAGCGCTCAATCGAAGTTAGGCTATTCAAATTTGTGAAGAAAGTCAAGCTATTTGATGGCAAAAGGAAATCTGCTATAAGAAAGGAACTTTAAAAAGTATTTGGCAGAGGAATCTGAAATGAAAATCCGGGTGATTTCGGGAAAAGAGGTGCGGGAATCGCTGAGCATGAAGGAGGCCATCAAGGTGATGCGGACGGCCTTCGCCTCGTTTTCAGGGGGAAGGGCGGTGATGCCGCTGCGCTCCCGGTTTTGCGTCCCCGACGGGGTGACGTTGACCATGCCGGCCTTTTTGCCTTCGATTCCTGCCATGGGGATCAAGGTGGTATCGGTATTTGAAGGAAATGCCTCTTTGGGGCTTCCAGTAGTTTCCGCACTGATGGTGGTGCTGGACTCCAAAACCGGGATCCCTTTGGCCATCCTGGACGGAGAAAGCCTCACCGCTCTCCGTACGGGCGCCGGCGGAGGCCTGGCCGCCGACCTGCTGTCGAGAAAGACATCGAAATCCGTTGCTCTTTTCGGCGCCGGGGTCCAGGCAAAAGCGCAGCTGGAGGCCGTCTTGGCCGTAAGATCTGTAAGCCGGGTGAAGATCTTCAGCAGGACGCAGGCTTCCGCGGAGAAGCTGGCCGAAGACATCGCGGGTGTCGTTGCCGGCGTGGAAGTCGCCCGGTCTTCCGAGGAAGCCGTGTCCGGCGCGGACATCGTGGTAGCCGCCACCACCTCCACGTCGCCGGTTTTTGACGGGGACCGTCTTCAACCCGGGACCCATGTCACGGGTGTCGGATCCTTCACGCCCCAGATGCAGGAAATCGATGCAAAGACCGTTTTGAAGGCCAGGATCGTAGTGGACTCGCGGGAGGCCTGTCTGGCCGAAGCAGGAGATCTTATCATCCCCGGGGCAGCCGTTGATGCGGAGATCGGGGAGATTGTCAATGGGGAAAAGCCCGGAAGACAAACAGAAGAAGAAATCACCTTCTTCAAATCCGTAGGATTGGCGGTCCAGGATGCCGCCGCCGCCGCCGCGGTTTTGGAGGCGGCAAGGGTCAAGAAACTGGGAAAGGTCATCACCTTGTAGCGGCAAAGGAAAAGGTGCCTGTGCAGAAAAAGAAAGAAACCGCCAAAAGACGCCTGAAAATCACCGGTTTCGAAGCGCATTTAACGGGTGTAACTTCCCGGGACCTGATGCAGGTGGCGCTGGGGGAAAAAAAGGCCAGCTTGGCGGTCAGAAACGGCCGCCTCTTGAATGTCTATACCGGGGAAATCCTGGACGGGTGGTCCGTGGCCGTGCTGGGGAAAAAAATATCCTGCGTGGGAAAAGACCTGGAGCATACCCTGGGAAAAACAACCGAGATCATCGATGCAGGCGGAAAAACGGTGATCCCGGGGCTTATCGATGGGCACGCTCATCTGGCCTGGCTTTTGAGCATCCCCGAATTTGTGAGGGCCGGTATGAAAGGCGGCACCACGACGCTGGTCACAGAGACCATGGAACCGTTTCCCGTGGCGGGAGTAGAAGGGGTGATGGACTTTGTGGCCTCCCTGGAGAACCAGCCGGTCAAGATTTTTGCCACGGCTCCGGCCATGGGTTCCATCAGCAAGAAGTCGAGGGGGATATCCGAAAAGGCCTTGAAAAAGCTTCTTTCCCATCCGTCGGTGGTCGGGCTTGGCGAATCCTACTGGCAGGGGGTGCTTCAGGATCCCGAGGCTTTTCTTCCGGCCTTTGAGCAGACGCGTCGGTTTCAAAAAGCCGTTGAAGGGCACACGGCAGGGGCACGGGGGAAAAAACTTCACGCTTACGCCGCCCTGGGCGTTTCCTCCTGCCACGAACCCATCAGCGCCGAAGAAGCGCTGGATCGGCTGAGGCTGGGACTCTGGATCATGATCCGGGAGGGAAGCATCCGCCGTGACCTGGAGGCCGTTTCCAAGGTCAAGGACCTGGGAATCGATACCAGGCGGCTCATCCTGGTAACGGACGGGATCACCCCCAAAGACCTTCTGGAAAAAGGGCACATGGAGTACGTGGTTCAAAAGGCCATCGACATGGGATTCGACCCCGTTACCGCCGTTCAGATGGCCACCTTGAACGTTGCGGAACATTTCTCGCTGGACGCCTTTGTGGGCGGGATCGCGCCGGGCCGGTTTGCCGACCTGCTGATCGTCCCGGATGAAAGAACCATCCGACCGGAAGTCGTGATCAGCAACGGGCGGGTGATCGCCGAAAGAGGAAAGGACCTGGCCAAGCCCAGAACCCATGTCTTTTCGGCCAAAAGCCTTCACAGCGTGCACCTGAAGCGGCCGGTGACTCCTGAAGATTTCGTCATTTTGGCCCGGAAAGGGGCGCGTTTCGCCGATGTTCGGGTCATCGAACAGGTCACGGACCTGGTGACCCGGGAAACGGAAGCCACCCTTGAGGTGAAGACGGGAAGCATTCTGCCGGACCCGGCGCAGGACATCATCAAGGTGGCGGCTTTTGAGCGGACGAGGCGCCCGGGGAAACGGTTCGTCGGCTTCATCAAGGGCTTTTCCATGAAAAAGGGGGCCTTTGCCTCCAGTGCGGCATGGGACACCTCCGATATTATTGTGGTGGGTGCCGACGACTCCGATATGGCCCTGGCGGTAAATCGCATCGCCCAACTGCACGGCGGCGCGGTCGTTTGCCGTCAAGGAAAGATCAAGGCGGAGCTGGCGCTTCCCGTCTTCGGACTGGTCAGCGACCTGCCGTTGAAGCCCCTTCAGCGGAAACTGACTTCCATCCGCAGGGCCGTATCGGCCCTGGGCGTCCCCTTTCCGGATCCCCTGCTGACCCTGGTGACCCTCACCGGGGCCGCTGTGCCGTATTTCCGGATCTGCGAGGAAGGGCTTGTCCATCTGAAGGACGGCGAGAAGAGGGACCTCGTCATTCGGTTTCGGGACTGAACGCGTCCCCTTTGTCGATGCCCCTTGAGAAAAGAAGCCCTGCTGCAGAATTCAGGGATTCGTTTTTTCCCTAGAAGCGGTTTCAAAACCTTCCTTATTCATACGCTCCGCTTCGTTAAGCGCTTTTTTCAAAAGGTCCCAAAAACGGCTTGTCAGGAGGTTTTGAAATGACTTCTAATAAACTGCAGGATGAGCCGGGCGCAGTCACCGGGTTTTTCCATGGGGAGGAAGTGACCGGTTCCGGGCACGGTCCACAGTTTTGCATCGGGCAGGATCCGTTGAAAGCGCGCGGCGGCGCCAGGCAGAAAGGTGTCGGAATGCTCGCCGCGCAGGGCCAGGACCGGGCATTGGACGGACGCGGCATAGCTCCAGATATTCAAAGGGATCGATTCGAAGATCTGGGCCTCCAGTTCCGGGTCGCACGTCAGGATGGCGCTTTCCGGACTTTTTTCCAAGAGGCCGCACTCGAGGTAGGCCCCGACGAATTCTTCCGACCAGGACCGAAATATCCCTCTTCCGGAAGCAAACCGTTGAAACGCCTCCTGCTTGTTTTTAAAAATTTTCTTCCGTCGGCGCGCTTTCCTGGCAAGGGGAACCCAGGGAATCAGTCCCAAAAGCCTCATGATTCTAAGCATCCAGAGAAGGGGCCGGGGAAGGATAACCGGATCGATGAGAACGATGCACGAAAACAGGTGAGGGTAGGTTGCTGCTGCGATATAGGTGGTCACCGCACCCAGGGAATGCCCGATGCCGATGACCGGGGGGGCCATGCGTCTTTCGATGAGAACCTTCAGGTCCTGTGCGAAAAGTTTCCAGTGGCGGATGGGGGCGGCCTGAAGCATCACCGACTTCCCGTGCCCGCGCACGTCGCTGGCCACCACCCTGAATGAACCGAAAAAGGGCTTCAGGAAAGGCGCATAGGTTCCGGCACAGAATCCATTGGCGTGGAGGAAATGAATTTGGGGTCCGGGGCCTTTCCAGTCCAGATAGGCGATCTGTCCTGCCGAAATCTCGACCTGCCCTTCCTCGGGTTCTGGGGTGGGCCGATCGTTCCTGGGGTTTTCAAGGGATGTGCTCATGGGGATGCGGCGGCCGGCAGATCAAAGAATATCAGCAAGAACCGGTTGCAAGAACTAACAGGGTTCCGCTATGATTGTCAAGGATTCAGGACAAAGGAAGAAAAGGAAAGGCAAAGAGCAATGGAACTGGAAGGGAAAAGTGCTGCGATTTTGGTGGAGGATATGTTCAACGTTTTCGAATTCTGGTATCCCTATTACCGGCTGAAGGAGGCCGGCGCCCTTGTGCGCGTCGTGGGGTCCGGAAGCGCCGAGCGTTATCGCGGAAAAGACGGGACCGTCGCCAAGGCCGACGTCTCGGCCGCGGAGGTTTCGGAAGAGGATTTCGACGGCCTTATCATCCCGGGAGGCTATGCGCCCGACCACATGCGGCGGCACCCGGAGATGGTGTCCCTGGTCCGGGATGTTTTTTCGGCAGGGAAGCCGCTTGCCGCCATTTGCCATGCCGGATGGATGCTGGCATCGGCAGGTATTTTAAAAGGCAAAACCGTGACCTCCTTTTTTGCCATCAAGGACGATCTCATCCATGCAGGGGCCCATTGGGTGGACGAGGAAGTGGTGGTGGATGGAAACCTCATTACCAGCCGCACCCCCGAAGATCTTCCAGCTTTCATGAGAGCCGTCATTTCGGCCCTGCGCTGAAACTGCGCTTAAAAGGAAACACGGAAAAAAAACCAGCAGAAACGGACGCGGATTCAGGAGGATATCGGAAATGCTGAAGGACCGATGGATCTATTTTAAAGATCAATGGATTGCGTGGGAACAGGCCACGGTTCACGTGGCCAGCCACAGTTTCGCGCGGGGATCTGCCATCTTCGAAGTGTTGAGCCTGCACGCTCTGCCCGGCGGACCGGTGATCTTCAGGTTGGACGAACACGTCCGGAGGCTTTTTAAAAGCGCCGAGTTCTTGGCGATGAAGATCCCGGCCTCACCCGACGCTGTCAGCGATAAAGTCAGGGAGACCGTCAGAAAAAACGGCCTGCGCAAAGGGGTCATCAAGATCCTCTGCCATTACCCCCAGATCGCCCTGGACATCCTCCCGCCGCCTGATGACCCTTCCATGGTCATCTTCGCATTGGATCCTGAATCGGATCTTCCCGGCTTCCAGGCTCCTGGGGCGGAGGAAACCACGGCATGCATTTCCACCTGGAGAAAGCTCGATCCTCAGACCGTTCCCGTGGAAGCCAAGGCTTCCGCCAACTACCTCAACGGCATGATGGCGCGCCTGGAAGCCGCACGGAGAGGGTTCGGCCAGGCGATCCTGCTGGATACCCAAGGGTTTGTGGCCGAAGGGGGTACGGAATCGGTCTTCATGGTCAAAGGAAATACGCTGATGACCCCCGCACGCGGGACCATCCTTCAAAGCATCACCCGGAAGTCCATTTTGGAACTGGCGGCGGTCGAAGGAATCGAAGCCAAGGAGATTCGGATTTCGCCTCGGCAGCTTCTGGAGGCCGACGAAGCGTTTCTTTCCTGCACTCCCTTTAAAGTCCTTCCCTTGGAGCGCATCGAAGATCGAAGACTGCCGAGGGTTCCCGGGCCTGTCACCCAGGCCCTTTCTTCTTCCATGCAAGGCATCGTGGAGGGCGAAGACCGACGATTCGAAAAATGGCTTTTTCCGGTGGAATGAATCGATAAAGCCGAAGAGGACCCATAACCGATAAACACAGCAAAAATCAAAGGAGATCTGGAATGAAGATTCTGGTGGGACTGGATGATTCCGAGGTTTCTGCAAAAGTCTTGGATCTGGCCATCCGGCATGCAAAAGCCTTCAAGGGTGAACTGGAGCTCACCCTTTCCATGGAAAAAGGGGAGGAAAGCGAACAGGAAGCCATTCGAAAAGCCGAGGCGATTTTGGAGGAGCGCAAAAACAGGGTCGAAAAGGAGGGAGTTCGATGCAAGACTCACCTGCTGATCCGGGGTCTGGCCCCCGGCGAAGACCTGGTTCAATTCGCGAAAGAACAGGGAATTGAAGAGATCGTCATCGGCGTGAGGCGGAAGTCGAAGGTGGGAAAGCTCATGTTCGGTTCCACTGCCCAGCACGTCATCTTGAAAGCCCACTGTCCCGTGGTAACCGTCAAATAAAACGGCTTTCCCGGGCCTCGATAACGGCTTTCCCGGGACTTGAAGGTGCTCAGCGAAGTTTCCAGTTGGGGTGGCGTTTTTCAAAAAAGGCGCTGACCCCCTCCTTGGCGTCTTCCGTGGAGCACAAGCGGGCAAAGGCCTCGTTCATATAGTCGAAGGCTCTCCGGTATTCCAAATCCTCGGCGGTGTAAAAAGCCTTCTTGGCGATCTGGAGGGCGATGGGGCTTTTCCGGGCCAGGGTTTTGGCCCAGCTTAAGGTTTCCTTTTCCAGATCGGCTGCCGGGAAAACCCGGTTCACGAGCCCCCATTCCAAAGCCTTGGGAGCCGGAATCAAGTCTCCGAAAAAGAGCATCTCCAGGGCCCGTTTTCTTCCCACGGAGCGGCGCGTCGGAAGCACGGGGCCGACGCAGTTGAGCCCCACGTTGATGGCGGTCAGTCCCATACGGGCGTTTTCGGCTGCCGTCGCCAAATCGGCCGCTGCCACCAGACCGGCACCGTTGGCTGCAGCGACCCCATGCACCTGGGCGATGACCGGCTTTTTCAGAAGTCCCATCTTCAAAAGCGGCCTTTCCATGCGCTCCACCCAGTCCCGGTACTCGAGGGTGGTCTTTCCGGAAAGCTCCTTGACGTCGATGCCGGCGCAGAAAACCTTTCCGGCTCCCTTGAGGACAATGACGCGGACCTCGTCGTCGGCATCCAGGGCTTCGAGGGCCAGGCTGAGCTCCAAAGCCATCGGTGTATTGAAGGTGTTGAGGTGATTCGGCCTATTGAGGGTGAGGGTGGCCACGTGATCTTCGCCCATGGAAACGATCAGGTGCTGGTAACTCATGGCTGGCTCCTTTGTTTCAGTTCGTCAGGCTGTGAATGGGAGCGGGGATGAGCCCTCCGCGCAAAATGAACCGGTTGGGTATCCCGGCATGGTTGACAGGGAGGATGACCGCCTCGCCCAAGAGCCCCCCGAACCGGGCTCGGTCTCCGGCTTTCTTCCCGGGGACCGGGATCAGCCTGGCGGCGGTCGTTTTTTTATTGATCACGCCGATGGCCATTTCATCGGCAATGATGGCAGCGATGCAAGCCGAAGGTGTGTCGCCGGGGATGGCGACCATATCCAACCCCACGGAGCAGACGCTGGTCATGGCTTCGAGTTTTTCGATGTTCAAGAAACCGGAACCGGCCGCCTCCGCAATATTGAGGTCCTCGCTCACCGGGATGAAGGCACCGCTCAACCCGCCGACCTTCGAGCTCGCGAAGGCACCTCCCTTTTTGACCGCATCGGTGACAAGAGCCAGGGCGGCAGTACTTCCCGGGACCCCGATGGAGCCCAGACCCAGGCTCTGGAAAATTTCCCCCACGCTGTCCCCGACGTTGGGAGTGGGCGCCAGGGAAAGGTCCACAACGCCGAAGGGTACCCCCAGTTTTTCCGCGACCTCCCGGCCGATGAGCTCTCCCACCCGCGTGACTTTATAGGCGGTTTTTTTAATCAGATCCGAAAGTTGTCCCAGATCCAGGTTTGGATTCGACTCCAGGGCCCGGTCAACGGCTTTTTTAATCACACCCGGGCCGCTGACCCCCACGTTGATGACCGCTTCGGCTTCTCCGATACCCAGGTAGGCGCCCGCCATGAAGGGAATGTCCTGGGGAATGTTCGCAAAAACGCACAGCTTGGCGCATCCGATCCCGTCCCTGGTGGCGGTGAGCTCGGCGGTTCGGCGGATCACTTCTCCCATCATCAGAACAGCATCGATGTTGATGCCTGCACGGGAAGAGGCCACATTCACCGAGGCGCAAACGCGTTCGGTTTCCGAAAGCGCTCTCGGAATGGACTGGATGAGGGAACGGTCACCGGCGGACATCCCTTTTTCCACCAGGGCACTGAATCCGCCGATGAAATCGACGCCGACTTCAACGGCTGCCACGTCCAACGTCCTGGCGATCTCCACCATGCCGTCAGGATCAAAGGGGGCACCCACGGCTGCAATGGGACTGACAGCAATACGCTTGTTGACCACCGGGATGCCGTACTTGTCTCCCACCGCGTTGCACAGGGACACCAGGTTCCCGGCCTGGCCCAGCACCTTTTGGCGGAGGGTTGAAACGAGCCTTTTCAGGTCGTGGGACGCGCAGTCGAAGAGATTGATTCCCAACGTCACCGTCCGTACGTCCAGGTGTTCGCTTTTGAGCATCTCGAGGGTGGATAGAATTTCTCGGTCCGTGAGCATGGGCTTTTGCCTAAATCCGGTTGATGGCTTCGAAAATGTTCCGGTGCTGGATGCTGATCTGAAGGTCCAGGGAAGCCGCACGTTCCCGAAGTTCATGGTTGAACGCCTGCCAGTCCGTGGTGTCGGGGACATCCACTTCGTAGATCATGATATTGTCTCCGGGAATCTCACCGCCCTTGAAAACCGCCTGGAGGTTGCTGACATTGGCGCCGTGGCGGGCGATGACCTCCGTGATTCCGGCCACGAGGCCTTTTCTGTCCGGACCCTGGGTGGTAATGACGTAGGGCTGGGATTTGACGGCGTCCGCAAAGGGCGTTGCGGCTGTAAAAGGCATGAGATGCACCTGGAGCCCCATGGTCCCCATTTCCTTCTGGAGTTTCCGGTGAAGTTTTTCAGCCGTAAAATCCGGAGGAACGGAGGCGATGAAGGTACCTGCAAATTGAGATTGTAAGAGGGTCTGGCTGACGTTTTCGATGTTGCAGTCCTGCTCGAAAAGGATGCGCGTGATGGCGGCGATGATACCCGGCCGGTCGCAACCAAGCACGGAGAGAATCACTTTCTGCATGGCGTCAGTTGCCTCGTCGTTTCTCAGGAACGCTTTAAAGCAGCGGAGGAAGAGTCGGCGCAAGGGAAGGGTGCGCCGTCTTTCATCAAGTCGGCGATTGAAATGGCATCCAGCTTTTCGTAAAGGGCGTCCGAGGCCTCCTTCCAGGCAAGACGCACCCGGCAGTTCTCAGACAGGGTGCAGATTTCAGGCCGGGGGATGCATTCCACCAGGTCGCTTTTCCCTTCCAGGATCCGAACCACTTGGCCCAGCGTGATTTCCCGGGGCGATTTCGCCAGAAGATGCCCGCCCTTGGGCCCCCTCACGCTTTTTACCAGTCCGGCCTTTTTCAAAGGGCGGATGAGTTGCTCGAGGTATTTCACGGTGATTTTCTGCACATCGGAGATCTTCCCGACTTTGATCGGCCCTTCTTCGACCTGTTTCGCCAGCTCCAGGAGTATCCGTGCGCCGTATCGGCTTCGAGTGGACAGCTTCATAGGTTTTACTTTCCCTGTTTTTCGAAGGCGGTCACGATGCCATGAATCGTATCAGCCATGTATTGCACGGTCGCTTCAAGCTCTTCCGAGGGAAGGCTCTGGACCTCTGCGGCGAGGGTTTCGAGGCGCTGTTCATCGATTTCGGTGATCTTGTTGATCAAAAAAGTTTCCACTTCCCCCTCGTTCCGGGTCATGCCGCAGCCGCAAAGGGCCCCGATGTACGTTCCGTTCACGAAGATGGGGACGAGGGCCTTCACCATGCCGGCGTCACATTCCTCGATCACCGGACCCTGGTTCTGCTGGGCCTGGGAGGACACGTTCATATGGGCCACCGCGCAGATGAAGCTTTGACCCTTGTCGTTGGCCTTGATCGTGGGGCAAAGGGGATTGGCCCATTGTTTGTACCCGGTGATGCGGTAGCCCTTGACGTCGAAAACAGAGGCATCCAGGCCGCTGCGGCGCTGGATTTCCTTTTCGATTTCAATCCATTTTTCGACTGGCAGAAGGTCGGTCAGTTCCATCGTTTCTTCCTCTGAAAGCGTTCTTGGCTATTGAGCTTATAAGGACCATAACAAAAATACGAAGCCCCGAAAAGAGATATGAAGGAACCTGCATGCCTTCAGGCGGCAAAGCCTTTATTTCACAGCCTTCAACACAATATCGCCGAAAAAAGAAACGGTGGAATCCCCGGTGTTGTCCGTATCGGTCATGAGGGCGATTCCGGAGATCATGGGAGGATCGCCCCCGAAGGCTCTCCGGTAATCTTCAACGATGTTTCGCTGCACCTCGATCCAGGTATTAAGCTTTGCATCCCCGCTTTCCACCACCACCATTTTCGCTCGATCCGTGTAAGGGTTGTCCACAAGGGTGCCCACGGGCGCCTTGCTCGCCCAGATGTAGTTGATGGCTCCAGCAGGGGGATACTCACCGTAGATGAGGCGGGCGGTCTCGTACTTGGCGCTTTCGAAAAACCCGGCTTTTTGGAGGTCGTAGGCGAAGTTGATATAAACGCGGGCGGGATAGTCGTCGCCCTCCTTGCGGCGCACATCTCCGCCCTTGAAGACAGAGGTGATTTTCCAGCGCCACTGCAGGATGGGAAAAGAGTGGGGATCGAAGGTAATCCTTCGGATCAGTCCCGAAGCAGAGGCACGGCTGACGGCCCGAATCACACGCCTTCCCTCATCCGGGAAAAGGGAGTATTGGGTATGTCGCTCGATCTTTTTGAAGGTCAGCGGCTCCCAGCCTTCAGGAAGCCTGTTTTCAGCTGGAGTGTTCGAAAAGTCTCCGACGACCCAGACTTCCTTCGCACCGGCCTGCGGAAGCGTTCCCGGGAGAAAAAGGATTGCGAGCAGAAAGAGGATCGGCCGGAAAGCCTTCCCGTCTTTAACCGGCATGGGAGGATTTCACTGTTTCAGCCAGACCTGCCGGCACCGGGTCTGAGGGCAGAGTCTTGACGACGCTGAGTTCCTTGATCCGGTTTCCGGCCATTTTCCTGACGATGATGTGGAACCCCCTGAAAGCGATATCGTCTTTTTCTTTGGGGATCCTGCCGATGAGATCCAGGATGAACCCGGAGAAGGTATCGTATTCGCTGGAATCCAAAATTCCAACGCCGATTTCATCGTTGACCTCGTCGATCTCGGTTTTGCCCATGACGATCCACTCGTTTTCGCTGAGCCTCAGGATGTGGGGGTCTTCCTTGTCGGTTTCGTCGCTGATCTCCCCCACCAGCTCTTCCAGGGCGTCCTCCAGGGTGATGAGCCCGGATACCCCTCCGTGTTCATCCACGACGATGGCCATATGGTCTTTGCGCTTCCTGAATTGCTGCAGCAGCCGATCCAGCTTCTTGTTTTCAGGAACGAAATAAGGAGACCGCATGAGCTTCCGGATATCGATGGGCGCCTCGCATCGTGCCTGCTGGAGAAACAGGTCCTTGATGTTGAGAATGCCGACCACCAGATCGATGGAGCCCTCGATGACCGGGATCCGGGTATACCCGGACCGGAGGATCTCCTCCAGGTTAACAGGTTTGTCGGCATCGATGACGAACATGTCGGCCCGGGGGGTCATGATCTCCGAGGCCTTGGTGTCGTCGAGCTCGAAGATGTTGTGGATCAGCTCCTTTTCCTGCTCCTTGATCCGCCCTTCCTCTTCCACGGCTTCGACAAAAGTGATCAGTTCCTCTTCGGTGAGACCCGGCGATTTCGTGATTTTTCCGGTGAGCTTGGGGATGAAATTCAAAAAGAGCAATATGGGGAAGAAGAGGATGGAAAACCAGTAGATGGGATAGATGGTCAACCGCGCGATGAGGACGTTGTTCCGATTGGCCACCGACTTGGGAATTACCTCTCCGAACACCAGGATGAGAAATGTCATGATGCCGGTGGCCGCGCCCACGGCGTAACTGGAAAAGACTTCCAGCGTGAGGGCAGTGGCGATGGCGGCCGCCGCGATGTTAACAATGTTGTTTCCCACCAAAATGGTGCTCAAAAGCTTGTGGGGATTCTCCTTCATTTGCTGGATGAGTACAAAGGGCTTTCCCCCTTTTTGGGCCAGATAGCGCGCCCGGGTCCGGCTGATGGAAAACAGGGCGGTTTCCGCCGAGGAGAAAAAACCGGAAAGCAGAACAAGGATGACCAAAATGGCAATTTCAGGGATCATCGACACCCTGCTTTCCGCGGGTCCACAGCCATTCTGACCTGCCCGGGTGAAAAACGAAAACCGACCTCAGGAAAGGTCGGGCTTCCGAAGCCGCAGCCGTAACGTCTTTTCTCCTGCTCCTTTTTGACCTTGAGCCGGGAAAAAGCCTTTCCTCTGGATCGGTTTGTCATTCGTGGTGATTGAAGAAAAAACCGGGGAGAATAAACGATCTTACTGAGCGGGTCTTCCACCCTGACATGCCCTTCTTTTATACTTTGAGATCTACAGTCGTCATCCCGGCGAAAGCCGGGATCCATTAATTTTAGCGACTTCTGGATGCCGGATCAGGTCCGGCATGACGGAAATTATCGCTTTTCAAGAGTCTTTCTTTTTCAAACCGGAATCATTTCTTTTCGGCTTCCGCGATGGACCCAAGTCTTCGACCCTCGACCCTGCGTCGTCCGCCTGGAAAGGTTTTCGCGCCTTTTCGATGGGTGCTTGCATCCTTGAATGCCGTATTGTAACAACACCTTATAATCGATCATCATACAGCAACAATTAAAAAATTCAAGTCGTTTGCATGAAAGACTGCACTCTGTCGCCTGTTGACGAATATGTGAAGTCCCTGAAATCCTCGCCCAGACTGGGGGGAGAGGTGGTCTATCACAAGGTTTTTCCGGCCAAAGCGCCTCGATGGGCTCCACCGGAAGCACCCGGGCCGGCTCCCGTCAGGCGAATACTGGAGGCTTCGGGAATCCGCCGGCTGTATGACCACCAGGCCCGGGCGATGGAAAGCCTCAGATCCGGTCGATCGGCGGTGGTCGCCACGCCCACTGCCAGCGGAAAGACGCTGGTTTACACGCTCCCTGTGCTGGAAAGCTTTTTCCGCGATCCTCAGTCCAAGGCCCTTTACCTGTTTCCCCTTAAGGCGCTGGCGCAGGATCAACTCAGAGTGTTCCAGGAAACCGTTGCCCTTCTGGACGGCGTCCTTCCCACTGCGGCCATCTATGACGGGGACACCACGGCGTGGCGTCGCAAAAAGATCCGGGAACGCCCTCCTAACATCCTTATGACGAACCCGGAAATGCTGCATCTGTCCATCCTTCCCCACCATCCGAAATGGTCCGGGTTTTTAAAACACCTTGAAATGGTGGTGGTGGACGAGGTTCATACCTATCGGGGGATCCTGGGGTCCCACATGGCCCAGGTCTTTCGCCGGTTCGACCGGGTCTGCGGTTTTTACGGGGCCTGTCCCGCCTATCTGTTCAGCTCCGCCACCATTTCCAATCCCTCCCAGCTGTCGGGACAGCTGACCGGACGGCAGGTGGAAGCAATCACCCGAAGCGGCGCAGGCCGGGGAAAACGGCACCTGTTGTTCGTCAACCCCATGGAAGGCGCGGCCCAGATGGCCATTTTGCTCCTGAAAGCCGCCTTGAGCCGGGGTCTCAGGACCATCGTCTATACCCAATCCCGCAAGCTCACCGAGCTGATCGCCCTCTGGGCATCCACCCAGGCCGGACCCTATTCCGAAAAGATCAGCGCCTATCGGGCCGGGTTTTTACCCGAGGAACGCCGGGAAATCGAACGCCGGCTTTCAACCGGGGACCTCTTGGCGGTGGTCTCCACCAGCGCCTTGGAGCTGGGCATCGATATCGGGGACCTGGATCTTTGCATCCTTGTAGGCTACCCGGGCTCCGTCATCGCCACTTGGCAGCGCGGAGGGAGGGTGGGCCGTGCCGGTCAGGACAGCGCCTGCATCCTCATCGCCGGTGAAGATGCCCTGGATCAGTACTTCATGAGAAACCCGGAGGATTTCGTGAACCGGGACCCGGAGGCGGCGGTTATCAACCCGCACAACCCGGCCATGGTGTCGAAGCACCTGATCTGTGCGGCGGCCGAACTCCCCTTAAAAGCCGGAGAACCTTTTTTGTCCGAAGCGCCGGTTAAGGCCGTCGCGGACCGCCTTGAAGAAACCGGAGAGCTGCTGCGAAGCGAGGACGGCAAAACCCTCTATTCGAAACGGCGAAGCCCCCACCGGGATGTGGATCTGCGAGGGGCAGGGGACCGCTTCGTCATTTCGGGGGAAAACGGCGTCAGCATCGGGGAAGTGGACGGGTTCAGGGCCTTCAAGGAGACTCATCCGGGGGCGGTCTACCTTCATCGGGGGGAGACGTTTTTGATCCAAAGCCTGGACCTGGGAACGAAAACCGCCCACGCGAGGCAGAAAAAAGTCGACTATTACACCCGGGTGAGGGGGCACAAGGACACTGAAATCCTGGAGATTTCAGATGAAAAAAGAATCCGGGGGACGCGGGCCTATCTGGGTCGTTTGAAGGTGACGGACCAGGTCACGGGTTACGAAAAATGGCGGATTCACGGCGGAAAGCGGCTCGGTATCGTTTCCCTGGATCTTCCTCCACTCATCTTCGAGACGGAAGGGATGTGGTACCGCATCCCACCTGAGGTACAAAGCCGTGCCGACCAGGCTTTTTTGCACTTCATGGGGGGGATCCACGCCGTCGAGCATGCGGGCATCGGGATCTTCCCTTTGCTGGTGATGACGGATCGAAACGATCTCGGGGGGATCGCCATGCCGTTCCACCCCCAGGTCGGGGGCCCGGCCGTGTTCATCTACGACGGGGTTCCGGGAGGCGCCGGCCTCTGCCGCCAGGCGTTTACTCAAGCCGAGGAATTGCTGCAACTCACCCGCAAGGCCATCGCCACTTGTCCCTGTGAAAACGGATGCCCTTCCTGCGTTCACTCTCCCAAGTGCGGGTCCGGGAATCGGCCCATCGACAAGGGCAGCGCCCTTTTCATCCTCGATTCACTTCTTGCCTCTGCCTCCGAACCGGCGGCGGGAAAACGCGCGCCGAAACCCTTGGCAACCCAGTCCCGCCCCGCGGACAACAAGCCCGGAGGGCCTTTGCACCTCGGCGTGCTGGACCTGGAAACCCAGCTTTCCGCCGAAGAGGTAGGGGGGTGGCACCGCAGGGATCTCATGCGAGTCAGCTGCGCGATCCTTTACGACTCCAAGAAAGACATGTTCACGGCCTACCTGGAAGACCAAATTTCGGACCTCATCGAAGCGCTCAGGCGTCTGGATTTGATCGTGGGGTTTAATATCAAGCGTTTCGACTACGGGGTCTTGGGCGGGTATTCGAAATTTGATTTTGAATCGCTTCCCACGCTGGACATCCTTGAGGAGATTCACCGACATCTGGGATATCGGCTTTCCCTCGATCATCTGGCCGAGGTCACCTTGGGGAAGAAAAAGAGCGCCGACGGGCTCCAGGCCCTTGCCTGGTGGAAAGAGGGCCGTGTGGAGGAAATCCTCGCGTATTGCCGCCGTGACGTGGAGATCACCCGGGATCTTCTGCGCTTCGGAATCGAAAACGGCTACCTGCTGTTCAAGAACAAACAGGGAAACACCGTCCGCGTTCCCGTCGGGTGGGATTTCCGCCTGAAAGGTCCCCCGGGAAAGGCCGACTAGGACAAGTCTTCGACAAGCTTTTCCCTGGAGAGATATTTGACGACCTGCTTATTGATGCAGGAATAGATTTCCAGGTCGTCACCGAAGATGTCGACGATATCCTTGTGGTTGACCAGGTGTTCGATGACGAATGCCGTCACGTACAGGCTGACCACGTGGGGCTGGGGAACGAGGTTTCTCAAGGGCGCCACCTGATAGTCGATGTCAAAGTCCTCGGCCCGCGTCATCTTGACGAGGGTCCCCTTGATCTGATCCTCGAGGCTGTTCTTGCTGGTGGTCTCCACCAGGCCTTTTTCCACCAGCTTCATGGCGATGGCGTTGCTCAAAGCCTCCGTGCAGTCCTTCACGCTGTTGATAGCCATCCGGCGGGCGTGCTCCTTGGAGGATTCGATTTTGGATAAAATGCTCGATTCCCGTGTGCCTTTTCGAAATACTTTCCCCATCTTTCAATCCTTTTCAGGGGCAAAGCCTTCCCCTGCCCCGACTTGTTTTTGGGGCATCATAATTGCATAATAATCCCATTTCAAGCAAAAACGTCCGGAAAAGAGGAGTTTGGGGGTTCAAGCTTGATGGCCTCGCGATAAGCCGTTTGCGCCTCGCGTTCAAATTCCCCGAAGCGTCCGGTGTAACGGGGGGAAAAGTGGAACAGGGTGAATTGTTTCACCCGGGCTTTCCCGGCGAGGGTTCCCGCCTGCCGGGCGGTGAGATGGCATTTTGTCAGGGCGGCCTCTTTTTGGGCGTCCAAAAAGGAAGCTTCGATGAAGAGCTGATCCGCTCCCCTGGCCAGCGCTACGGCCCGGGCTTCATTTGAGGGGGAATACCCGATGTCGGTGATGTAAGCCACCTTCTGGCCGGGCGTGAGGGTCGCGATGCGCCTTGCAAGCTCCCCGAGGCTCATCGACAAGGTTTTGGCCCCGGATCGGACCGTAAATGGCGCGGAAGGGTCTCTGGAGGCGAATAGCGCCTCCTTGAAGTCCCTGAGCCAGGGGCCGATGTCGAGCCCCATGGCCAGGACGGCATCTTTCCTGATGTTGACGTGGAACCGCTCCTCCACGGAAAAGCCGAGACAGGGGATGCTGTGTTTCAGCACGGCCGCGGAAACGGACAAGGCGGGCTCTTTCAGAAGAAGCCCGGTGAAGGACCCGGTGTCCGTATTCCCGGGTGAAAATCCGTCCCTGCAGGCGAAGGTTCGGGTCAAGCGGTTGACCCCGCTGATTTCCGTGACCCTGAGGACCAAGGGGTTTTCGTAATTTTTCACCAGATCCCAGGAGTAGCCGGATAGCCGCCCTTCCACATGGCCCAAAAACCCTTCCGGCCCGAAGAGATGGAGCGTTTTCCGGCGCCCCAGGAAAAGGCGCAGCATCCTGTCGAAACCCATGAAGTGATCCATGTGGGCATGGGTGACAAAGACATGACTGGTCTTGAGCAGGTCCCGCGGCGAGAGAGGCGAGAGATCGCCCAGGTCGAAAAGAAGCGCGCGCTTTTGAAACGAGAAAGGAACAAAGAGACCGGGATCGTCATAGGGACCATTGACGAGTCTGGGGTGAAACGTGGGCCGCATACCGTTTACCTGAATTTGTAAGGTGTCCGCTTTGCCGCGGTCAAAAACGCAAAGGATCAGTCCGCTTCCTCGACCACGACTTGGAGGGTTTTCCGCCCCTGCCAGCGGTTCCAGGAGAGGCGGTAGGCGATCCGGGAAAAAGCCGTTTTCAAGGGCGCACCCGGATCGACGTTGAACTGGATCGCCTCCACTGCCGGATTCGGGCCATTTTCAGACTGGGCAAGCCGAAGCTTCCGGTGGAAGGTGCCCACCTCCTTGTGGGAAACCACCCGGACGTTTCGTGCCAAGAAAAGAGGGGCGGGGTTGGCCGCCCCGTGCGGCGCGAGTCTTTCCAGAGCGTCGACGAAATCGGCGGTGATCCGGTCGAAGGAAAGCTCTCCGTCGACGACGACTTTGGGGATGAAGTCCTCGGGGCCCGTTTCGCGACAAACCACCTCCTCGAAGGCCTGGCTGAAGGCCTCGATTTGCTCCTGCCGGATTTTCAGCCCCGCCGCCGCTTCGTGCCCGCCGAAATCTTCCAGCAAACCGCTGCACAGGTTCAGGAAGCGGTAAAGATCAAGGCCGGGAACCCCCCGGGCCGACCCTTTTCCGACGCCGTTTTTGGTGGACATGAGGACCGCCATCCGGCGGTACTTTTCCACCACTTTCGAGGCAACGATCCCGAGGACCCCTTCGTGCCAGCCAGGGTCCCAGAGGACCCAGGTCCTTTTTTTCAGCATCTCCGGACGCTCGGCAAGGCGGCGGTCGATGTCGTCCAGGATCTGTTTTTCGAGGCGCTGCCGGTGGGTATTCATCTCGGAGAGCCGTGCGGCTTTCCGGCGCGCCGCGTCCAGGTTCTGTTCCTGAAGCAGGTCGAACGCCAACCCGGCATGGTCGACGCGTCCAGCGGCGTTGATGCGGGGGGAGAGCCGGAAGGCGATGTCCATGGCGTCCACGGATTCAAGGCCGATTCCTGACGCTTCCGACAGGGCGCGAACGGCGGCGCGCCGCCCGGACTGGATCAGGCCCAGGCCCTCTCTGACCAGGATCCGGTTTTCCCGGATCAAAGGGGCCATGTCCGCCACGGTGCCCAGGGCCACCAGGTCGCAAAACTCCCGGAGGTTGGGCTCCGGGCGGCTCTCCCAGAAGCCTGTTTCCCGCAGGTGGCGCCTCAAGACGATGACGAGATAATAAGCCACCCCGACTCCGGCGAGATGACCGAAGCCCGACGGGCAGTCCGGGCGATTCGGGTTGACCACCGCGACGGCTTCGGGAAGGGGCGGGTCGATCTTGTGATGATCGGTGACGATAACGTCGATGCCGGCTTGAGAGGCGGCCTTGACGGCCTCCCGGCTTCCGGATCCGCAGTCGACGGTGATGACCAGGTCGTATTTTCCCGGGGCGATATGACGGGCCACGTGCTCTACCTTGAACCCGTATCCTTCTTTGACCCGGTGGGGAAGATATACAGAAACCTCCCGATGAAGAGGCTTGAGAAAATCGTAAACCACGAGGGCCCCCGTAACCCCGTCCACATCGTAATCCCCGAAAATCAGGATCTTTTCATGCTTCAAAAGGGCCTGAGCGATGCGTGCGGCGGCCTTCGAGGCGTCTTTAAGGGAAAAGGGGGGGCGCAGCTGGTCCAAGCCGGGCGACAGAAAAGCCTCCGCCTCGGACACCTCCCGGATCCCCCGATTGACCAGAAGGCAGGCAAGGACGGGATCGACCCCGACCCCATCCGCGATGCGCCGGACATCGGCAGGGTCGGGCTTCCGGATTTCCCAGAGCTTGTCCATAAGGGCGGTATAGCGGATATCGACCCTTGGGACAAGGGGGAAGCCGGACGCCTGATGCGGCTTTCAAAGAGAAAGGTGTTGATAAGAAGATCAGGGGGATGGTAGCCTCGAGTTCTAATGTCTTTGGATTTTGGGGGAAAATCCTTGCCTTAGGATGGAAACGCCGGTCGATTTTTCAATAGTACCCGAGGGATTTACGGGACCCGGTCGAGGGGGGGTTTAGGCTGAAAAGCATCCTGTTGCGGCTGAGGATAAAGCCTTCCGAAATCGCCTATTTGAAATTCATCATGGAAGGCCATGACGGCATCGCCCTGATGCGGACCCTCGATCCGGCGCGCGGCATCGTATGCCTTCACGTCGCCCCGGGATGGGAGGCGGACGTGTCGGCCCTGTTGCAAAGTCTTCAATCCGAGATTACCTTATTTCATGAAGAATAAGACGGTTTACATCCACACCATCGGCTGCCAGATGAACGTCCATGACTCCGAGAAGATCGCGGCGCTGATGCAGGGGTGCGGGTTTAGCCCGACCCCTTTCCCGGAAGGTGCGGATTTCATCTTTTTAAACACCTGCGCCATCCGGGAAAAGGCTCAGCAGAAGGCCTACAGCTTTCTGGGAAGGCTGGCGGACCTCAAGAGGAGAAATCCCAACCTCATCATCGCCGCCGGGGGGTGCGTGGCCCAGCAGGAGGGTCCCCGGATCCTGGAAAGAATGGCCCACGTGGATCTGGTCCTGGGAACCCGGGCCTACGGGCGCCTTCCGGATATCCTCGATGGCCTTGATCGAAAAAGGCGCCGCATCGTGGATGTGGATCCCGGAAAAAACGCGGAAGAAGACCGTGCCTTTTTCCTGCAGCCTCCGGCGAAAGAAGGACTCGGGATCACCCGCTTTGTCACCGTCATGCAGGGTTGCGACAACTTCTGCGCCTATTGCGTGGTCCCTTTTGTCCGGGGCCGTGAGATAAGTCGGAATCCCCAGGAGATCGTTTCAGAGATCAGGGGCTTAGCGGCCGCAGGTGTGCGCGAGGTGACCCTCTTGGGTCAGAACGTCAACAGCTACGGGAGGAAGGAGGGAGGCACCTCTTTCGCCCGGTTGCTTTCTGAAATCAACGAAATAGAAGCGTTGCACCGGATCCGGTTCACCACCTCGCACCCGAAGGACCTGTCCGACGAACTGGTGGAAAGCTTCAGGAAACTCGGCAAGCTGTGCCGGCACATCCATCTTCCGGTGCAAAGCGGATCGGACCGGATCCTGGAGCGCATGAACCGACGCTATACCCGGGCACACTACTTGGAGCGGATAGAAGCCCTTCGAAAGGCATGCCCGGAAATCGCAATCACCACGGATTTCATCGTGGGGTTTCCCGGGGAAGAGGAAGCGGATTTTCAGGAGACTCTCGCCTTGATGGACGCGGTGGCGTTTGACAGACTTTTTGCTTTCAAGTATTCAGACCGGAAGGGGACCCGCGCTGCCGCCTTGACGGATAAGGTGCAAGAAAGCGTGAAGACTCAAAGGCTCGAGAGGCTTTTGACCAGGCAGAAACGGTTTACCCTTGAAAAAAACCGCTCCCTCGTGGGCATATCCCAGCAGATCCTGGTGGACGGATACAGCAAAAAGGCTCTCAAGCAGGCCCCGAAGGAGGAATCGAAGGGTGAACAGTGGTCGGGCCGGACTTCCGGGAATGCCATCGTCAACTTCCGCGTTCGGAAAGGGACGAATTTGCGGGATTTCGTCTTTCCGGGGGCGCTGGTGAACGTGACCGTCAAGCAGGCTTATGCCAACTCTCTTTCCGGGGAAGTGACCGGCATGCCGGAGAGGCTGGAAGAAAGAAAAGGAGAAAGGGCTCATGCTGCATCGAGTGAACATAGCGGGTCTGACGCTTGACCCAGCATCCAACACACCCATCCTCATCCTGAAGGCCGAAGAAGGAGACCAGGCCATCCCCATCTGGATCGGGCTTCTGGAAGCCACGGCCATCGCAGCGGTGCTTCAGAACATCAAGTTCGAAAGGCCCATGACCCACGACCTTTTCAAAAACGTTCTGGAAGTTCAGGAGATCGACGTTTCCAAGGTGGAGGTGTGCGATCTCAAGGACAACACCTTTTTTGCCAAGATCTACTTTACTTCGCCGGCAAAGACGTTTGTCATGGACGCGCGGCCCAGCGACGCCATCGCGGTGGCGCTTCGCTTCAAAGCCCCCATCTTTGTGGACGATCAGGTGATCGAAAAATCCAAAAAAGGGTTTGCGGAAGGAGAAATCCTGGACAAAAGCGAAGAAGGGAAAAAATGGGCCGAGTACCTGGAAAAGCTCTCTCCTGAGGACTTCGGCAAGTACAAAGTCTGATCCGGATCCCCGGCGGCGCGTCAAACCACGGAAACGGGCGCCATCGGGCCCTCCGGTTCCCTTGGGGCATCCTCCGAGCGCATGAACCCGATGACCTGTTCCAAGATGGTGTCGAGGCGGGTCTTGGGTTCGAAACCCACCAGGCTTTTGATTTTTTCGATGCCCGGGACCCGGCGCTGCATGTCCTCGAAGTCCTTTTCAAAGGCGTCTTCATAAGGGATCAGGACCACGGAGGAACGCGATCCGGTGGCCCGGATGATCTTATTCGCCAGGTCTAAGATGGTGATCTCTTCGGTGCCCCCGATGTTGAAGACGTCCCCTTCCGCCTCCCTGCAGTCCATGAGAGCCCTCAGGGCCTGAACGACATCCTTGACGTAGGTGAACGTGCGGGACTGCTTTCCATCCCCGTAAACGGTAAGCGGTTCGTTTTTCAGCGCCTGGGAGACGAAGCGGGGAATGACCATCCCGTAGGCACCGGTCTGACGGGGACCCACCGTGTTGAAGAGCCGGGCGACCACGACGGGAAGCCCCTTGGTGCGCTGATAGGCAAGGGCGGTGAACTCGTCCATGAGCTTGGTGGCGGCGTAGCTCCACCGGAACTTGCTGGTGGGGCCGTAGATGATGTTGTCCGACTCCACCAGGGGCGCGTGCAGGTGCTTCCCGTAAACCTCCGAAGAGGAAGCGATGAGGACCTTCTTCTTGAACTTGGCGCACATGTCCAAAACCGTCTCCGTCCCCTGGATGTTGGTCCGGATCGACTCGAGGGGGTGTTCGAGGATATAGCGCACCCCCACGGCGGCAGCCAGGTGGAAGACGACGTCGCAGGTTCCGGTGAGTTCCAGCAGGGCGTCCCGGTTCAAGATGGTGTCGATGCAGGGGAAAAATCGGGGGTTGTTTTCAAGCCTGCGGATGTTGCCGAGGGAACCGGTGGACAGGTCGTCGATGATATAAACGTCGTCCCCGCTATCCAGACAGGCTTCCGCCAGGTGGGAACCGATAAAACCGGCGCCGCCGGTGATCAAGACGCGCATATAAGTTTCCTTTAGAGTCTACTCAGATTCAAGCCGGACTGCTTCCAACAGTTGCCGTTTCCTTAACGCAATAAAATAGCTTAGGCAACTTCATTTTTTTCCGTGCTGTCGCGGTTCGGTTGACATGAAATGGGATCGAGCTTATTGTCAGACCATGCCGGGGTGCCCCGGACAATCGGGGAAAAGCCTCGTCAGATTGGGGGATCCGCATTTCATCAACGCTCTGCGTCTTCGATTTTTAACCCCAACCCTTAACTCGTTCCACAGATTGAACCCTGAAAAAAACGCCTGAAAAAAGGAGGAAATCCATGGCTTCAAAAGAAACCTATTCGTGCCGCTCGTGCGGGGGCAAGAAAACGGCCGATGCAGCGGCTGACGGGGTTCCGGAATGCTGCGATACCCCCATGGAAAAGATGCCGGAGATGGATTCGTGCAGGGTTTCCAGCACCCCCGAGCATGCACGCTTGGATGAAACGGGGGAACCGTGCGACGACGGGCGGTCCGGCAAAATCTAACGTAAACGCACAGACGAGGGTAACGCCATGAGACGATTGGGGGAACTTCTGGTTTCGCAAGAGCCTTTTTCCGAAATCCTGATGGGAAACCACGCCCTGGTGAGGGCCATGGTGGAAGCCGGGACCCGTGTGGTGGCTTCGTATCCCGGTTCGCCCACGCCCGAGATCGCCCAGGCCATCACGGCGATCCCTGCAAAAAGCCGCCCCTTTTACTTCGAATTTTCCACCAATGAAAAAGTGGCCACCGAAATCGCCTACGGTGCGGCGGTGAACGGACACCTGTCCACGGCGTTTTTCAAGAGCGTGGGACTCAACGTGGCCTCGGACACCTTCGTGCAGCTTTCTCTCATGAACATCATCGGCGGCATGGTTTTGATTCTGGGAGACGATCCGGGCGCCAACTCCTCGCAAAACGAGCAGGACAACCGGCACTTTGCCCGCATGAGTTACACGCCGGTCCTGGAACCCGCTTCGCCGGAAGAAGCCTACCGGTTCTATCTGGCGGCAGCCGAGCTTTCCAAAAAACACCGGATGCCGGTCATCGTCCGCATGACCACCCACGTCTGCCACGCCAAGCAGCGGATCGCCTTTGGTGCATGGAAGCCGCAGAAAATGGATCGCACGCCCCGGTTCGACCGGAAAAACGGTCCGTACATCCCCCTGACCACCGAGGTCTTCCCCTTGAAACGAAGGGCGCTGGAGCGCCTCGATGCCGTGGAGACCGAGGCCGACGGTTCGCCCCTCAACACCGTCCTGGAAAACGGCAACAAGACCCGGGGGATCGTCACCGCAGGGCTTCCCTATCTGTCCGTAAGAGAGGCTCTAAAGCAGACCCCTGAAAAGCCGGACATCCTGAAACTTGGCTTCGTCAACCCGCTGCCGAGGAAAAAAGTCCTTGAATTCCTGAAAACCCACGAAGAGATAAAGGTGCTCGAGGAGCTCGACGACGTCCTTGAAAAAGAAATCAAGAGCCTGGCCTTTGACGAAAGGGTTTCCGCCAAGATCCTCGGAAAGGCGGACCGTGAGGAGTGGCTCGGGGAGTACACCCCGGACAAGGTCCTTTCAGCCCTTAAAAAGACCTGGCCCGACCTTTTCCCCGGCCAAAAACAAGTTTCGGCAAACGGTCTCAACGTTCCGGCACGGCCCGCGCAGATGTGCCCAGGCTGCGGTCACCGCAGCGCCTTTTTCGCCATCAAGAAAGCGCTGGCGGAGGCCGACATCACCGTGGCCGACATCGGCTGTCATACCCTGGGCTTCCTCCCCCCCTACGAGGTGGGGGAACTTCTCATGTGCATGGGCGCCTCGACAGCCATCGGATCGGGAATGGCCCTTTTCAACGACACCCGCAAAGTGGTGGTCTTTTTGGGAGATTCCACTTTTTTTCATGCCGGGCTTCCGGGGGTCATCAACGCTGTTTTCAACCGGCACAATATCACCCTCATCGTCATGGAAAACGGAACCACCGCCATGACCGGCCACCAGGATCACCCCGGAGTGGGTAAAAACGTGAACAGCCCCACAGACCGGATTCCGGTGCGAAGCGTGCTGGAGGGGATCGGCGTGAAACACATCTTCGAGGCGGATACTTACCAGCAGGAAAAGCTCACGGACCTGGTAAAGCAGGCCATGGCTGCAGACGGGTTCAGCGCGGTCATCGCACGGCACCCCTGCATGCTCAAGTTCAACCGGGAACAGCGGAAAAAGCCTACTTACGAGGCACGGCGGGTTACCGTCGACAAGGACACCTGCCGGCGGATCTACGACTGCGTGGCCAAGTTCGGCTGCCCCACGTTCACCCGAATGCAGGACGGGTCCGTGGAAGTCAACCCGGACCTTTGCATCGGGGACGGATCCTGCATCCAGACCTGCCCGGCCAAAGCCATTTCGCCTGAAAAGGAGACGGCCTGACATGGACGAATTCAACGTTTATCTCACCGGCGTGGGGGGGCAGGGGATCGGGCTTCTCAGCGAAGTCCTGATCCGCGCGGCGGACCGTGCGGGACTTCAGGTTCTCAGCGTGGACACCCACGGACTGGCCCAGAGGGGCGGCGTGGTGATTTCCCAGCTGCGCATGGGAAAGGAAGTCTTCTCGCCCTTGATCCCCGCCGGGCGCGCGGACCTGGTGGCGGCCCTGGAGCGCCACGAGGCCCTCAGGGCGATGCAGGCCGTTCTCAAGGACGGCGAAACGCTGGTGTATTACGACGCCGTCTGGCAGCCCCTGGAGGTGCGGCTCGACCGGGCGCCGGAGGTTGATCTGGATACCCTATCCCAAGCCTGCAAAAGCAGGGGAATCCGGGAAATCCGGGTCCACAGGCCTGACCTGCCGGATACCCGGATGCAAAACATGGCGGTCCTGGGGGCCCTGTGCGCAGGCCGGCTGATTCCGAAAGTCGAAGCAAAGCACTACGAGTCGGCCCTGGGGGATCTCATGGCCGGGAAGATGCTGGAAGCCAACCTGCGCCTGTTCAGGGACGCATCGAGACCTGCCGCCTGAAGCCGTTCAGCGGCTCGATTTTTCAACGCCCGTTACTTACGGGTTCGACTCCCCATTTTCCCCGTCAGAATCCGGCTGTTTCAAAAACAGCTCGTGGTACTCCGCCTCATCGAGGTGTTTTTTCAGCAGGGCCGACAGCATTGAAAAAAGGCTGTCGAGTTCCGCGTCGCTCATTCTGGGGATGAGGACCTGAAGGAGGCCGTCGTCGGAAAAGGCCTGCAGAAAGTAGGCCAGGGTGTGCTCGTCGGTTTTTCGATCCAGCCCGAAACCCACCAGCCCGTCATAGGTTTCGATGAATTCGTGCGATCGCAGTGGCATGCGTTTTTCCTTTTTATCTGGATTTGCATCCGGAATCGGATAGGCCTTGAAACCGGAATGATTTTCCACTATGAAAGAGTGACAACGGTCCGGCCGCTTTTAAAAACCGTAACAAAACCGCGGAGGTGTTTCAATGCCCTGGGATGAAGAAGAGCGCATGAGCCAGATCCGTATCGAACCCGAAAAGAAGGAACCCCCCAAGGACAGCGACCCGCTTTTTTCCAGAAAAGAAAAAAGCAAGCCCAGGTGGTTCAAACTTCCCGAGGAGATGCCGGGCGGTCTCATCGCCGTGGTGGTGCTCGCACTGGTGGTATTGTTCATCCTTTTCATCCCCAACTCCAAGAAAGCCGAAACGGAAAAAAAGATCGCCTTTCTCCAGGAGAAGGTCGATCGCCTCGTCGAGCGCGTCGGCCAGCTGGAAGAAATGGGGAAGGGCGTCCTGTCCCAGGAAATCCTGAACCAGAAGACAGATCCCATCAACAACCGGCTTGACCGGGTGGAAGCCTCCCTTTCCATGGTCACCAAGCAAATGGAGGAAAAGTTGGCCGCGATAAAGACCCCGGCTAAAAGGGAGGCCCCATCCAAGGAAGGTGTCGAAAAAAAGGCTGCCTCCCCATCGGCGGAAAAAGCCGCCTTCCACATCGTCCAGCCCGGGGACACGCTTTACAGCATCAGCCGGCAGTACAACCTGAAGCCCGACGAACTCAAGCAGCTCAACAAACTGTCCGGGGAGCAGATCTTTCCCGGTCAGAAGCTGCAAGTCCGCGGAAATTAAGCCCGCGCAGGGCCCGGAAGAAAGCCCTTGGATTTGCCTTGGCGCATGCGAAACCCCATCCTGAACTATACGTGGGGGTCGCACACCACCATCGCAGCCCTCCTGGGCGAGAGGGTGCCTTCCGACCAACCCCAGGCGGAGCTCTGGATGGGCGCTCACCCCAAGGCCCCGTCCGAGGTTTGGGTGGAGGGAGCATGGGTGCCGCTGGCCGACCGGATTGCACAAAACCCGAAGCTCGTTCTGGGTGAAGCAGATGCGGAAAAATTTAACGGCCGGCTGCCTTTTCTTTTCAAAATACTTGCCGCCGAAAAGCCCCTCTCCATCCAGGCCCACCCGGATGCAATCAGGGCCAAAGAGGGTTTTTTGCGGGAAAACCAAATGGGAATTCCTTTGGATGCCCCCCACCGGAACTACCGGGACCCCAACCCCAAACCCGAGCTCCTGTGTGCCCTGACCCCTTTTTGGGCGCTTTGCGGGTTTCGAAAAATCCAGGAAATTCTTGAGACAGGAAGCCGCTTTGCATCTAAAAGCTTGAAAGAGGCGCTTGGCGACCTGAAGAGGCGGCCGGATGCCGCCGGCCTTAAAAGCTTTTTCACTCAAGTCATGACGCTGGATGGCGGGAAGCGCAAAAGCGCTATAGACGAGGCGGTGTCAGCGGCGCGCGCCTGCGGGGAAAAAGACCCTGTTTCCAGATGGATTTCAGCCCTTTACCGGGAATACCCGGAAGATACCGGGGTCCTTTCACCTCTTTTTTTAAATCTCATAAAGATTCACCCCGGGTCCGGGATCTTCCTTCCCGCCGGCATCCTCCATGCTTACCTGGAAGGGGCGGGCTTGGAACTGATGGCCAACTCCGACAACGTCCTCAGGGGGGGGCTCACGACAAAACACGTGGATCTGCCTGCGCTTTTGGACGTTCTCGACTTCGAACCCTACGATCCAAAAAGGATCGCGCCTGTGCCGGCAGGCCCCTGCGAAGCGCTTTATCAAACCCCCTCAAAAGCCTTTTGTCTTTCACGGATAGATGTTTCGAAAAGTAAATCGTATAGGCGGGATAATACCGGCGCGGAAATTTTGCTTTGCCTGGAAGGGTCCGGTTGGATCGAGAAGGAAAAAGAGGGCAAAAAAATGCCGTTTCGGAAAGGGCAATCCTTCCTGATCCCGGCTGCCGTTTCGGGATACCGCATCCAGGGAGAAGGCCTGCTCTACAAAGCCTCTGTTCCAGACCCGTAGAATCTGAATCGGAAAAAGATCCGGGTTTTTTACGAAAGACAGCAGCGCATGGCGAAATTCACGGGAATCCACCACCTGGCTATGGCCACCCCCGATATGGATGCCACCATCCGGTTCTGGAGAGACCTCCTCGGCATGCGCCTGGTGGCCGGAATGGGAAAGCCCGGGTATCGGCACTACTTTTTCGAGATCAGCGCCCACGACATGATCGCCTTTTTCGAGTGGGACAAGGTTGAAAAAATCTCGGAAAAGGACCACGGGGTCCCGGTTTCGGGTCCTTTTGCCTTCGATCACGTTTCCTTCGAGGTGGAAAGCGACGCCGATCTGTGGGAGCTCAAAGACCGCATCGAAGCAGCCGGGGAATGGGTTTCCGAGGTCATCGACCATGGGTTCATCCACTCCATCTATACCTTCGACCCCAACCACATCCCCATCGAGTTCAGCGCACCGGTTCCCGATGTCGATTTGAGAAAAAAGCCTAAAATGAGGGACCGCTCCCCCACCGAGGCGGCCAAGGAAGGTTCTGACCCGGTTCCCGGGAAGTGGCCTCCGGTAATCCGGCCCACGCCCGGAAGCGAGAGGGCGGTCTACCCCGGGGACGGGCAGGTGCTGCTGGATGCCCCGGACGACGGGCCCTCAAAATGAAAAAGGCGGTTTTTCAAGCCCGATGCTGTGGAAATCCGCCACACCCCCAAATACCGGTCTCTATCCGATGCAGGTTCCGCTTTGTCGGCCTCTGGCTTGCCCTTCACAGCCTGATCCTTTTTCCCGGCGCAGCGGGGGCAGCGGAGCTCAAAGGGATTGCAGTCGTTCGAGTCTTTCCCCACGACCCGGGCGCTTTCACCCAGGGTCTGATCTTCGAAGACGAGTTTCTGTATGAAGGGACCGGGAGAAACGGGGAATCCTCCCTGAGAAAGGTCGACCTTAAAACAGGGGCCCTGCTGAAGAAGGTTGAGCTGCCACGGGAATTTTTCGGGGAAGGGATAACCGCCATGAAAGGCCGGATCTACCAGCTGACGTGGAAATCCGGAATCGGCTTCATTTACGATCAGAAGAATCTAAGAAAAGTCGGCACATTCCGATACCCGGGGGAAGGGTGGGGGCTGACGGACGACGGCAGCCACCTGATCTTAAGCGACGGGTCGTCCGTTATCCGGTTTCTCGAGCCTTCAAGGTTCAAGGAGGTGCGCCGCATCCGGGTCCATGACGCTTCCGGAGAGGTCTCAAACCTCAATGAGCTCGAGTTCGTCCTGGGGCATATCTTTGCCAACATCTGGAACACCGACCACATCGTCCAAATCGCCCCTGATTCGGGCAAGATTCTTGCCCGCTACGACTTGAGCGGGCTTTTACATGAAGACGGACCGAAGGATCCCCAGGGTGTCCTCAATGGGATCGCTTTCGACGAAAAAAACGGCCGAGTTTTCGTCACCGGCAAGCTGTGGCCCAAACTCTTCGAAGTGCGATTCATGCCCGCTTTAAAATAATTTTCTTGACAAGGTGGAAAAGATGTGTTCAATTTCCGAACGTACAAAAAATGAACGCTTCATTTTTCGAGTTTTATCGGATGGATGTGCCGTCCATCCGGTGTAACCCACCAGGCGGAGCTTTTCCGCGTATCCTCTCGAACGGACCCAATCAAAATCCTCAGTTTTCAGCTTCACCAATTTTTTCAACCTACCAGCCTTGACCTTTGAATAATTCCACATTCATCACCCCGGCGAAAGCCGGGGACCAGCAATTTCAATTGCTTCTGGATTCCGGATCAAGTCCGGAATGACCAATTGGGTTTCCACAAGGTTTTAAAAACTAAAACAACATGGATCATCGAGACCTCCGCACCTTAAAACTTCTCGAAGAAATCGAGAACAACCACGCCCCCAGCCAGCGGGACCTGGCAAAAAAGCTCAACATTTCCCTAGGACTGGTCAACGCCTTTGTAAAGCGCCTGGCCCAAAAGGGGTTCTTCAAGGTTACCACCATCCCCAAGAACCGAGTCATGTACATCCTCACCCCAAAGGGCATGGCGGAAAAGACCCGGCTGACCTGCGACTACATCCATTTTTCGTTCCAGTTCTACCGAAAAGCCAGGGCTACCCTCAAGGCGATCTTTGAAAATCTTGAAGAAAACGGCGGCGACAGCGTGGTTTTCTACGGGGCCGGGGAGCTTGCGGAAATCGCCTTCATCTCGCTGCAGGAAACCGCCATCCACCTGGTGGCGGTGCTGGACGACGACAGGGCAGGGGAGCCGTTCCTCGGGCTGACCCTCAAGGACGTGGGCGCTGTTAGGGATTATTCTTTTGACAAGGTGGTCATCACGGATATGGAAACCGGAAGCCAGAAGCTGGAGACGCTGCTTTCCAAGGGAATTCCAAGGCAAAAGATCGCCATGATGGAATAGAACGGCCCTTTTGATGTGGGTTAGAAGAATTGCTCATTCCGTCATGCCGGACTTGATCCGGAATCCAGAAGTGGTTGAAATTACTGGACCCCGGCGCCTGTCCCGGACGCGATCCGGGATTCGCGGGGTGACGAATATGGAATTATTCAAAGATCTCACTTTAAAAAAACAATCGGGAAAAGCAGATGAAGTCTAAAAATAGAATCCTTTGCATCGGCGCCGGTTACGTGGGCGGACCTACCATGGCCATGATCGCCCACAAATGTCCCGACTACCAGGTCACGGTTGTGGACATCAATGCCGAGAAGATAACCCAGTGGAATTCGGACCGGCTCCCCATTTTCGAGCCGGGACTGGATTCGGTTGTGAAAGCCTCCCGGGGGAAGAACCTGCACTTTGACACCGACATCGTCAAGGGGATCCGGGAAAACGACATCATCTTCGTCAGTGTCAACACCCCGACCAAGACCTTCGGTGCAGGAACCGGCATGGCTGCCGACCTGCAGTACTGGGAAAAGACGGCCCGGCAGATCCTGGAGCATTCCACCTCCCCCAAGATCATCGTCGAAAAAAGCACCCTGCCCGTGAAGACCGCCCAGGCCATGGAGCGAATCCTCACGACCAACAACAAGAATCTCCGGTTCGATGTCCTTTCCAACCCGGAGTTTCTGGCCGAAGGCACGGCCATGAAAGACCTGGAAAGCCCGGACCGTGTCCTGATCGGGGCCCACCAGACTCCTGAAGGGAAAAAGGCCCAGGAAGTTTTGGCTGACATCTACTCCCGCTGGGTCCCCAGGGACCGGATCCTGACCTGCGACATCTGGAGCAGCGAGCTTTCCAAGCTGGTCTCCAACGCCTTTCTGGCCCAGAGGATATCCTCCATCAACGCCATCTCGGCGCTCTGCGAAAAAACCGATGCCGACGTGGTCCAGGTGGCAAAAGCCGTCGGCATGGACAGCCGGATCGGAAACCGCTTTCTCAATGCCAGCATCGGATTCGGAGGGTCGTGCTTCCAGAAGGACATCCTCAATCTGGTGTATCTTTGCCGTCACTACGGCCTAAAAGAAGTGGCCGACTACTGGGAAGGGGTTGTGAAGATCAACGACCACCAGAAGGAGCGTTTCGTTCTTTCCATGCTCGATGCCATGTTCAACACGCTGGCCGGGAAAAAAATCTGCCTCTTCGGGTTTGCCTTCAAGGCGAACACGGGCGATACTCGGGAAAGCCCGGCGATCTTTATCTCCAAGCGGCTTCTGGAAGAAAAAGCCGAGCTTGTTGTCAGTGACCCGAAGGCGCTGGATAACGCCAGGATCGATCTGAAGGGTATCGACCGCGGGGTCCGGTACATGGAAGACCCCTACGAGGCGGCCTCCGGCGCCCATGCCATCGCTGTGATGACCGAATGGGACCTGTACAGGACCCTCGATTACGAGAGGATCTTCAAGAACATGGTCAAGCCCGCCTTCATCTTCGACGGCAGGAACATTCTCGATCACCAGGCGCTGTTTGAAATCGGCTTCAACGTGCATCCCATCGGCAAGCCGGCTTTGACGCATGTTTAAAGGGGATTATGCTTGGGTCTGAAGGCATAAGCTTATACCTGCATATCGGCATGCCGAAAACCGGAACCACGGCTCTTCAGCATTTCCTCGATGCCAGCAGGGATGATTTGATGCGCACGCATGGCTTTTTTTATCCTGAAGGGGCCGTTCCTACATATCAGCATGTTTCATTGGTTAAAAGCATGGTTGCCCCTGTTTTTAACTGGGCCAAATTCAATGATAGAATCGGGTCATTTGATGTAGACAATTATCTAAAAGCCCTTATTTCTACCTGCCGTTTGAACAGATGCGATTCTGTTATACTCAGCTCCGAATATTTCTGGGCTGCACCCGCCATGCAGGCTGGATTGGATCACCATCTTGACAATGAGGAGAACAGGAGCTTCCTCGAGGATTTTGTAAAGCTATGCAAAGTCCATCTGGATCATTTCAGCCCTGTAAAAATAATTGTTTACTTGAGAAGACAAGATTACTGGTTCGATTCATTTTTCAATGAACAGCTTAAACATGGCTTCAAGATTCCTTCTGAAGAAGAACTGATTCCTCCTAAAATTTATCTTCATTATGACACCTGCGTCCGTATGTGGGAAGAACATTTTGGCCCGAAAAATGTCATCGTAAGGACCTATCTTGAAAACGGTTTCGAGATCATAAACGATTTTTGTTCGGTTGTTGGAATTCGCCAAGAAGAAATAAGCGCAAAACCCAATGATCATATCGAATACAAAAACATCAGGTTGACGCCAATAGCCTCTGCGGCAATGAAAAAAGCTATCCAACTCGGATATGACGAAACCGTTTTGGAATTGTTAAAAAAGGTTTTACGTCATACGTCAAATTTTTCCACTGGTCAGACTGAAGCATATAAATTGACATTGTTTTCTCGCGAGTTTTACGAAAAAATATTGGCGATTTACGAAAAAGAAAATACTCTTTTGGCTGGACGGCATAAAGTTGTTGCACTCATGATCAATCAGGGACCTTTTTGGAAATCCTCTGGCATAGAAAAAAGGACTGTTGAGTTCAGTTTTGAGCAACAGGTGGAACATCTTGTAAGCCGGTTGATAGAAAAACAAATGCAATCAAAAAATTGATCTTGCGCTGTTTGATATTCGACGTCCCTTTTTAGTCATTGACCGAAAAAATCTTTTTGAAAATTTCAAAAGGCAGCAGGAGTATGCACAGGCAAAAGAGGATTCTAGTCACCGGCGGGGCCGGTTTTTTGGGTTCGCACCTTTGCGACCGGCTCGTTTCCGAAGGGCACGACGTGCTGTGCCTGGACAATTTTTTCACGGGCACCAAGAAAAATATCGCCCGTCTCTTGGGAAAGCCGAATTTTGAATTGATCCGGCACGATCTGGCACACCCCGTCTTCATCGAAACCGACGAAATCTACAATCTGGCCTGCCCGGCCTCCCCGGTGCACTACCAGTACAACCCTGTCAAGACTGTTAAAACTTCGGTCATGGGCGCCGTGCACATGCTGGGGTTGGCCAAACGGGTAAGGGCCAAGATCCTTCAGGCTTCCACCAGCGAAGTGTACGGAAACCCCACGGTGCACCCCCAGGGCGAATCCTACTGGGGAAACGTGAACCCCATCGGCCTGAGATCCTGCTACGACGAAGGCAAGCGCTGCGCGGAGACACTGTTTTTCGACTATTACCGTCAAAACCGGGTGAACATCCGGGTGGTTCGAATCTTCAACACCTACGGACCCCGGATGCACCCCAACGACGGTCGGGTGGTGAGCAATTTCATCGTCCAGGCCCTCAAGAACAGAGACGTGACCGTCTTCGGAGACGGTTCCCATACCCGATCCTTTTGTTTCGTCGACGACATGATCGAAGGCATGATCCGCATGATGAACGGGCCCGACGACTTCACCGGCCCGGTCAACCTGGGGAACCCCGATGAATACACAATTCTGGGGCTTGCCGAAAAGATCATCGCGCTTACAGGATCCCAATCGAAAATCGTCTTAAAAGACCTTCCAGAGGATGATCCGGTCCAGCGTCGTCCCGATATCCGCCTTGCCCGTGAAAAACTCAGCTGGGAGCCTCGTGTCGGCGTGGAGGAAGGCCTGAAGAAGACCATCGCTTATTTCCGCGAAATCCTATAATGGTGTACTCTTTGAAAAAATCCAACTCCAACAACTGCACCTGGTTCAACGGCTACGTCACCTGCAATGACCGCGAGAGGCTCCACGGCCACAAGGGAGCCGTGATCTGGTTCACGGGCCTTTCCGCATCTGGAAAATCCACCATCGCCCACAACCTGGAAAAGCTTCTGCACGAACGGGGATGTTCCACATACGTCTTCGACGGGGACAACGTGAGGCACGGGCTCTGCTCGGACCTGGGATTTTCGGAAGCAGACCGCAGTGAAAACATCCGGCGCATCGGCGAGATGACCCGCCTTTTCGTAGATGCGGGAGTCATCGCCATCACAGCCTTCATCTCCCCTTTCCGAGAGGATCGCAAAAAAATCCGCGATCTTTATCCAAAAGATCAATTCATAGAAATTTTCGTAGACTGCCCCATCGAAGTCTGCGAAAAACGCGACCCAAAAGGGATTTATCGGAAGGCAAAAAAGGGAATCGTTAAGGATTTTACCGGGATTTCCTCCCCCTATGAGGTGCCGGATCAGCCGGACCTGACGCTTCGATCCCACGAAAAGACCCCCCTGGAGTCGGCATCGGCAGTTGTCTCCCTTCTGGAAGAAAAAATGATCGTCCCCGCACGAAAGAAAATGCCGGCTTTTCCCGGAAACGATTTTCACGCAAAGAATCCTCTACCTTGAGTTTTTCGACCGAACATCCCAGCCTGCTCACCCGCTTTATCTTTTTCCTGCGCCTGATCATCCTGCAGCGGGACCTGATCTTTTCCATGGCCAAGAGGGAGGTGGCGACACAGTACGTGGGCTCCCTCCTGGGGTTTATCTGGACCTTCATCCACCCCGCGGCGATGATCTTCGTGTTCTGGGTGGTTTTCAGTATCGGTTTTCGTGTCCAGCCGGTGAACAACGTGCCTTTCGTTGTCTGGCTGACAGCGGGGATGGCCGCATGGTTCGCTTTTTCGGACATCGTTAGCCGATCCGCCCATGCCATCGTGGGGAACGCGCACCTGATCAAAAAAACCCTTTTTCACACCCAGATTCTACCGGTGGTTAAAATCGCTTCCGCCCTGATCATGCACTCCGTTTTCCTTCTCGTCTTATTGGGGCTGATCCTTTTTCAAAAGATGCCCTGGAGCCCGTTCTACCTGCAGTCTCTATATTATCTGTTTTGCATGACTGTTTTGGGGCTGGGATTCGGGTGGACCCTCTCTGCGCTCAATGTCTTCATCCGGGATGTAGGCCAGATCGTCGGAGTCGTCCTACAGATCGGGTTCTGGGCGACTCCCATCTTCTGGGATATCCGCATCATGCCGGAACACCTCCAGGTCTTTTTCAAGCTCAACCCGATGTTTTATATCGTTCAAGGATACCGAGAGTCCTTCATCTATTTTCTGCCGTTCTGGCACCATCCGCTCCAAACCCTTTATTTCTGGGCTTTTGCGGGGATAATTTTTGGAAGCGGCGCATTCATCTTCCAGAGGTTGAAAGGGCAGTTCGCGGATGCCCTGTAATTTTCCACCGAACGATTTTCCTGCAGCGGGCTTGAAATGAACGAACCGGCCGTCCTCATTGACCGTGTCCAAAAGACCTACAAGCTCTACCGATCCCACTCGGACCGGGTTAAAGAGTCGTTCCACCCATTCCGGAAAAAATACAGCCACCCCTTCAACGCACTGGAAGACATTTCGTTTCAGGTCGAACCAGGGGAAACCCTGGGGATCATCGGGCGAAACGGCAGCGGAAAATCGACCCTGCTGCAGATCATCTGTGGAATCATCAAACCTTCATTGGGAACCGTTGCCGTCTCAGGCAAGATTTCGGCTCTTTTGGAACTGGGTGCAGGGTTCAACCCGGAGTTCACCGGCGTCCAGAATGTCTATTTGAACTCGTCCATACTGGGTCTCAGCACGGAGGAGACCAGTAGTCGGTTCGACACCATCGCGGCTTTTGCGGACATCGGCGACTTCATCCACCAGCCTGTCAAAACCTACTCCAGCGGGATGTATATCCGTCTCGCATTCGCCATTGCCATCCACGTGCAGCCCGACATTCTCATTGTGGACGAGGCGCTCGCGGTGGGGGATATCTTTTTCCAGCAGAAGTGCACCCAGCACATGCGCGAAACCATGAGAGGCTGTACCAAAATCATCGCCACCCACGACATGCAGGTCATCGCGAACCTGTGCGATCGGGTGATCGTTTTGGAAAAAGGAAAATGTGTTTTCGAGGGTTCCCCACTCAAGGGGATCGAGTATTACACCAAGTCCATGCACAACGAGCTATTCCAGTCCGCCTGCCGCATCGAGCCGTCCATCCGGAAGGTTTCAGGCGAAGACCTTTCCGATCTGAAAGATTGGATCTCCATATCCGAAGACTCCATTGCAGGGGCCTGCGAAGTCGTCATCGAAAAAGTCAAGATTTCCTCGAAGGAGTTCGCCCCGATTAAGGTCGTCAAGGCAGGGGATTACGTCCTTTTGCACCTGCTTGTCTTTTCGGCAAGCCCCAAGCGGGAGCTCATATTCGGATACCTGGTCAAGGACCGGCTGGGAAACGCCATTTTCGGAGAAAACACCGTGGAGTGCCCCAAGGGGCCTGTGAACGTTGAAACGGGAAGACACTGGGTTCAACTCGGGTTTCAGTGGCCCGAGATCTATCCCGGCGAATACACGCTCACTTTCGGGATCGGCGAGGGTAACCATGCCGCTCACCATGTCATCCAGTGCTGGGCCCACAACGTGGCGGCCGTGTCCGCCATAAGCCCGGGAAGGTTCATCCACGCCCTTTTCAACAACCCTATCACCCACATGGAGATCCATGAGGTGAAAAATCCTGCGTCGGCCAATTGAACCCGGGCGGGAACCGGCGGAAATGCCCTGTCGCTACACCCTGTTATGTGTGGCTGTAATGTTTTTCGGGCTGTTGCTGTTTTTTATGTTCGGCTCACCCTGGTATCCGCAGTCCACGCTCCTGATTTCGGGACGGACGCTAAAACCCGGCGCATCCCTTGCGGTCCGTTGGGAATCCGGGGAGGGATTCAATGCCTATGAAAGGCAAGAATTCCAGCTGAATACAGCCTGGCCTGACGGCAAACCCGAGCACCTGGTAACGATCAGGCGTGTCGGCCTCAAGCACGGAGGGTCTCTGGATTCGGAAGTCCGGGTGAAGGCCATTACCCTTGACGGGAACATCCAGGCGAATCTTAGGGGCATCACAGCGGACTCCACTTCCGTGGATGAAAACGGCACCCTAAGATTGGAAAAAGACGGTGCCGAAGCACGGTTGCCGGTTGCTGCAAAGCACCACGTTCGGATCGAACTGGTCACGAGCAATGCCTCCGGCAGGGCCGAAATCGGCATCAATGGTGACAAACGGGAATACGACCTCTACACCCGCTATGAGGATATCCCTGCCAGAGCAATCGATTACTGGGTCGTCGCTCCGGATGGTTCCTTTCAGGTCACCTTTCCCATTCCCCGGTACCCGATCCGCACGATGGTTATAGAGAGCGAATACGACGACGGTTCCATTGTTTTCGACAGGGTCGTCTTGGTTTCGCCGGATGGGGAAAGAGAAATGTTCTCAGGACAGGCGGCCGAAAACACTGTGGTTCTGAGAAATTTCGATCAGGGACGGAGGCGCTATTTTCATCCTATCCGAATACTCTTCCAGGTCATGTTTGCATCCTTGAGCGTGTGGATTTTATCCGGCCTTTGGCGGCAGGCACAAAAGTATGAAAGTCCAAAAGACCTGTTTTTCGGAGATTCCCGATGGGTCTTCTGGGCGATGGCTTTGGGCGCTGCAGCGGTTTTTTCGCTGTGGCTCGCGGCGTTTTGGCCGGGAGTGATGTCCATCGATTCTTTAAAAGTATGGCGTGCGGCAAAAATCCCCGGTTATTTCTTAAACGATCACCCCATCCTCAACGTGGTTTTTTACATGTACCTGATGCAGATCTGGGACAATATCGCGGTGGTCCCTCTTGCGCAGACCCTCCTTTCGAGCATCCTCGGTGCATGGATATTTTACACGCTGTTTCGAAATGGGGTTCGCCTTTCCATCCTTCTGCCGTTTTATTTCCTTTTTATCTTTTCCGTGCCCGTCGGACTTTATAACCTCGTTCTGTGGAAGGACATCCCCTTTGCCCTGCTCGTTGCTTTCTGGGGGTTTTTACTGGCTGAAATGCATCATCGAAAAAGAAACGGAAGGCTATTTCTTTCGAAGGAACAATGGGCCGTCCTGGGCCTGCTCTATCTTGCCTTGGCGCTCTTCCGCCACAACGGGGTCATTTATATTGCGGTCGTCCCGATCCTGATGGCCCTTCTCGGAATCGTGTCCTTAAAGAAGCTTGTACTGGGCGCCTTGGCCCTGACAATTTTATGCACGGTCGGAATTTTTCTGGCGCGCTCGAAACTGGGCATTGCCGATGCCGCCTATCTTGCCAATCGCGGAAAATATTTCTTGAACCACCTCGTCGCCGCACCTGTTGAAGAAATTGTCAAAAAGGCGGCCTCAAAATATTTCCAGATCCTCAACATTAACCAGACCGAATCCAAGTGGGATCTTTGGCATTTTTATCTTCGTGACCGGTATGCCTACAACCATTTTTTAAAACCTGTCGGATGGAATGATGTGTACTCTTACTTGGGACCGGATCGGAACCTCTCGAACTGGCTTGCTCGAATGGCAATGCGTATATACTGGAAGACCTACGATTCGCCCTGGGTTTTTTTGACCTGGAACCTGTATTACATGCTTGGACTCTTCCTTCTTGCGCTCTTGCTGTTTTGGGTATTTCCCCTGTCGGCGATTTTCAGCTTTTTTGTCCTTATCCAGATAGCGGCGCTCTTGACAATCTACGCGCTGAACTGGAGGTATTACTATTTTGCCGTATTTTCGTCTTATTTCCTGATTCCCTTGATGATCGCAGACCTCAAAGAGCGCTTCAAATTCCTTGCAAGAAATCCCGTTACCTGTGAACATGCTGCTTCTTAAACAATTCACACTCGCCGTCCTTTCTCCACTGACCGTTGCTACCGGACTTTTCTTGATTGGCTTCTTTCTGGTTCTTTTGAATAAGCAAAAAAGAGGTCTTACCGCTCTGTTTCTGGGATTGATGGTGATCTGTCTGAGCGGATATGGGGTCCTGAATGGCCGGCTGCGGGAGGTCGAAAAACGGTTCCCCCCCCTGACCGATCCTTCAGTTTTGTCCCAGAATCCTGTTTCTCATGTCGTGGTGTTGGGATCGGGGCACGTCAGCGACCCGCAGCTGCCTGTCACTGCACAGATCAACGCCGATTCTCTTGCCAGACTCGTGGAAGGAATTCGATTGCAACGGCGTTTGCCCGGAAGCAATCTCATTTTATCCGGTGGCCCTGGGTTCGACCGCATTCCCAATGCCGAGATAATGGCTTCCGTTGCCTCTGAAATGGGTGTGCCCCTGCAAGAAATGGTCATCGAGGCTTCGCCCCGAAACACCGAAGAAGAAGCTGGCGTGATCCGGCCCCGCGTCGGAAGCATGCCTTTTTTTCTGGTAACCTCCGCCGCCCACATGCCCCGGGCCGTAGAAATCTTTCGCGCACACGGAACCTCCCCCGTTCCGGCGCCAACCGACTTTATCTTCAAGACAAAAAACCGGTTCGACCCCAAGGACCTTTTCCCGTCCGCCAGGAACATCGCTTTGACCGAAAAAGCCATTTACGAGAGCATGGCTAGCGCTTGGCATCGTTTTATCGAATGAAATTTTCTGTCGTCACTCCCAACAGAAATGGCGAACGGTTCCTCGAAGAATGCATCCAAAGCGTTCTGGCCCAGAAGGAAGAGGGGATCGACCTGGAGTACATCCTTGTCGACGGTGCCAGCACTGACGCTTCCCTGGATATCATCGACCGCTACCGCTCCGGGATCTCGATCCTTGTCTCCGAGCCGGACAAAGGGCCGGTGGATGCCATCAACAAGGGGCTTCGGATGGCAACGGGCGACATATTGGCCTGGCTCAACGCCGACGACCGGTACCACCCGTCGGCTTTGAAGCGGGTTTCCCGAGCCATCGCCGAACAACCGGAAAAAGGGCTTTGTTTCGGGCGCTGCCGGATCGTCGACGAAGAGGGCAGGGAGATCCGGCGCTGGATCACCCGGTTCAAGGAGGCCTTTTTTCCCCTTTCGTCCTGGTTTGCCATCCAGTGCCTCAACTTCGTCTCTCAGCCCACCCTTTTTTTTACGAGAAAGGCTTTCGAGGCTGCCGGACCTCTGAGGGAAGACCTCGTTGCCGCATGGGATTACGATTTCGTTCTTCGGCTGTGGAAAAACGGCGGGGCAAACTGCCTCAAGGACCCTTTGCCCATCGCCGATTTCCGCTGGCATGAGGGCTCCATCAGCGGCCGCAGTTTCCTCGTCCAGTTCAAAGAAGAAGCCTCTGCCGCAAAAGCCCACGCCGGAAACCTGGCCCCCCAGGCCCTGATCCACGAATGCGTGCGCTGGGGCATCGTCGGCATCTATTTCCTGATGAACCTTCGTCGTGCTCAGACCGTATCCAACCGTGGGCAATGAAGTCAAACTTTTCGGGCATGCATATCGGCGTCAACGCGCTTTTCCTGATTCCGGGAGAAGTCGGCGGGTCGGAAACCTATCTTTGCAAGACCTTGGAGGCCATTTGCCGGCGTTTTTCGGCCATCAAGATGACTGTTTTTACCAATATCGAAAACCATTCCATGCTTTTCTCTCTGCTTTCGAGGTACCCGAATGCCAGTATGTCTCTGTTGAATTTCAAGGCGGGCAACCGCTTCTTCCGAATCCTGCGCGAGCAGACGGAACTGCCGGTTCGGGCTCGGAAAGCCGGCATAGACGTTCTCTGGAGTCCTGGATACACTGCACCTGTTTTGGCCCCATGCCCGCAGGTTTTGTCCATCCTTGACATGCAGTATCGTCGGTATCCAGAGGACCTGACCCGGATTGCCCGAACAGTGACGGATCTATTAATAAAATGCGCTGAAAGATGCGTCCAGCAATTCATCACAATTTCACAGTTTTCCAAGTCCGAGATCATCCATTTCACCACCATACCGCAAGATAAAATCCATGTTACACCGCTAGCAACTGAAAATGAAAATAATAGTCAAAAAACCAAGGCCGAACTTTTTGGGGACACTTCAAAATGGATGAAATCTTCGAAGCCCTACATATTGGCTGTTGCAAACAGCTATCCTCATAAAAATCTTCATACCTTGGTCGAATCCTTCAGCCAATTAGAGAACCGGATTCCGCACCGGCTTGTAATTGTCGGAAAACCCAGGCTTGGAGAAAGGCATCTGATAGAAAGTCTATCGAGAATTTCCAACCCTGAACGGGTGATCCGGATTCACGGAGTCCCCAGATCAGATCTTTTTTCACTATATCGTTGTGCAGATCTTTTTGTGCTCCCATCCCTATACGAGGGGTTCGGGCTTCCGATACTGGAAGCCATGATGTGTGAAATTCCTGTAATCACTACAAAAATGGGCGCCATTCCCGAAGTGGGGGGGACTACGCTGTTTACGTGGATGAATCTGCGTCGGATGCTTTTGCGGAAAAAATTCTCGAAGTGATCAACTGGGACCCCTCCTTTCGAGCCAATTTTATAGCCCGGGCGAAAGACTGGGCGCGAAGTTTTTCATGGGAAAAGACAGCGGAGATGACGGTTCGAGCTCTGGCTCATACAGTGCTGGCATCTGGGCCAAAGATTCTATGAATATTAATAAGATAAGCAGACAACTGATGCCTCTATTCAAAAAAAGAGGCGTCGAAAAAGCCATATTATTTGGATCTTATGCGAGAGGTTCACAGACTAAAAAAAGCGATCTAGATCTTATCATTATCCTAAATACAAAAAAGCGGTTTTTTGACAGATACGACGATTTCAACGAGATTCATGATTTAATCAGGGATAGAAACGTCGATCTCCTCATCTATACGCCAAAAGAATTCAAAGAAATTTCCCATCGGAGGTTTATTAAAACAATAGTTAGCGAAGGCAAAACCATCTATGAGCGCTGAGAAATCTTTGAAAGAGGCCAAGCGTTGGTTCATCACCGCAACAGATGATCTTGATACGGCAAAAATTCTCAACGCCAACAAAAAGAATGCCCATTCTTGTTTTCATTCACAGCCAGCCGGCGAAAAAGCCATAAAGGCATTATGGTATTTTATCGGCTCTGACCCCTGGGGGCATTCGATAAAAATGTTGATTCACGGTTTGAAAGATGAAGATCAAAGGCTTTTCGAGAAAATGAAAGCGATTGAATATATTGGAGGCGTGTTGGATCGGTTTTATATCCCAATGCACTATCCAAAAGGATTGCCGGAAATGACCCCTGATATCGCTTTTACGGATAAAGACGCCGATTCTTGCATCGAACACGCCAAAAAAATTCTCGATAAAGTAAAATCAATATTGAAGTTGTAAAAATAAGGGAAAATTCCATTGACGATGAATTCCAATAAAAAAGCACTGATTTGTGGGATTTCAGGTCAGGATGGTGCTTATCTCACACAATTTCTGCTTGAAAAAGGCTATAAGGTTTATGGTTCATCGCGTGATGCGCAAGTGAATACGTTCATAAATCTTAAGAAATTAGGCATACTAGATCAAATTCAAACTCTATCGATGGCACTAACGGACTTTCGATCCGTTTATCAAGCCATAAGCCATGTAAAACCGGATGAGATCTATAACTTGGCCGGGCAGAGTTCTGTCGGCCTTTCTTTTAATCAGCCGGTAGAAACCATCGAAAGCATAACAATCGGCACGATCAATATACTGGAATCCATCCGATTCCTCGGCATTCCGATTAAATTTTATAATGCTTCCTCAAGCGAGTGTTTTGGAGACACAAATGGTGTTCCTGCCGACGAAGCTACACCCTTCCGTCCACGCAGCCCGTATGCAGTTGCAAAAGCATCTGCACATTGGATCGTCGCCAATTACAGGGAAGCCTATGATCTTTTCGCCAGCAACGGAATTCTGTTCAACCATGAATCCCCCTTGAGGCCGGAGCGCTTCGTTACCCAAAAAATCGTAAAAACTGCATGTCGTATATCTAAAGGGAGCCCTGAAAAATTGTCCCTTGGTAATATTAATATCAAGCGTGATTGGGGATGGGCTCCGGAGTATGTTCAGGCCATGTGGCGTATGCTGCAACAACCTACAGCCGAAGATTTTGTCATCGCGACCGGTGAAACGAAGAGTCTTATCGATTTTATCTCCACGGCCTTCGAAACCCTCGGAATGAATTGGAAAGAGCATGTTGAGGAAAGATCATCCTTGTATCGAAACACAGATATTTCTACCGGGTGTGCAAATCCAAACAAAGCAAGAAAAATACTTAGGTGGTCTGCATCCTTTAAGATGAAGGATGTGGTGAATAAAATGGTTGAATCAGAACTTAATGAATACGAACACTAAGGAAAAGTGAAACCGGGTTTATGATTCCATACGGCAGGCAGTTAATAGACGATAACGACATTGATGCCGTGATCGAAGTATTGCATTCCGATTGGCTTACCACAGGGCCCAAAGTGGCTGAATTTGAAAAAGCCGTCGCCGCATTTGTAGGTGCAAAATACGCGGTTAGCGTATCCAGTGGAACCGCGGCACTGCATTGTGCCATGTATGCAATCGATATCCGACCTGGCGATGAGGTCATCGTTCCGGCAATAACCTTTGCAGCCACCGCCAATTGCGTAATTTACCAGGGAGGGAACCCTGTCATTGTTGACGTCGATCCGGACACGTTGCTCATCGATCCGGAAAAAGCCGAAGCGGCCATAACGGAAAAAACCAGAGCCATCGTAACCGTAGATTTTTCAGGACATCCCGCAGATTACGACACGTTCAAAGAAATCGCAAAAAAATATAACCTTTTTCTGATCGCAGACGCATGTCATGCCTTGGGCGCCGAATACAATGGTCACCTCGTGGGTTCACTGGCGGACATCACGCTTTTCAGCTTTCACCCGGTTAAGCATATCACCACCGGGGAAGGGGGAATGGCGGTTACCCATGATGAAAAATTTGCCTCGAGAATGCGACGCTTTCGAAACCAAGGGATCGATACAGATTTCAAAGAGCGAGAGACAAAGGGTTCCTGGTACTATGAGATGGTAGACTTAGGGTTTAATTATCGCCTTACCGATATTCAATGCGCCCTTGGAATTTCGCAATTGAGACGCTTGGAGCATTTTATCATGCGCCGTGAGGAAATCGCAGATGCCTATAACGATGCACTGGCCTTCTACAAATATGTCGCCCCACTTAAAAGAAGAAAAAACATCCGGCACGCTTGGCATCTGTTTGTCGTCAAACTGGATAAAACCCTTGATCGATCAAAAGTATACACTGAAATGAGAAAAGCCGGAATTGGCGTAAACGTTCATTATATCCCTGTGCATTTACATCCTTTTTACAGAAGCCGATTCGATACGAGAATAAGGCCTTGTCCGACATCGGAAGAGGCTTACCAAAGGATTCTGACCCTGCCGCTATGGCCGGGAATGAGCGATAATAACATCAAAGAAGTCCTCAATTCTTTAAAGGAAACGACCGAAAGGGCATGAACTCGGCCTCGGCATCCCGAAGCGACCGTAAGGCCCTATTTTTCCTGCTGGGAAAATATGCCAAGCCCTATGGCAAAAAGATAGCCATTCTGGTTATTTTGAGCGTTATCGCCGCCTTTATGCTTCCGATGACCGCCCTGGTTTTGGCACCCGCCCTTCATGTCATCAGCTCTTCTTCTTCTCAACCCGCTGAAAGACTATCGGAGCTGTCACTCAACAATCTCGGATCCACCCTGCTGTCCATTTTAGGAATGGATGCTTCCAGCACGTGGAATATCATCATTGTTGTAACCATTGCCTATGTTTTGACATCCGTCGTCTATTCCCTGATGAATTTCGGGGCATACATGATGGCCATGCATTTGCGTACGCAAATCTCCCGTGATCTTACGGTCGATCTAAATGAGCACATTCTGACTCTACCGATTGCGTTTTTCAATAAGCACAGAACAGGAGACCTGATCAGCCGTTTCGTCGAGGACGCCAGGGGGACCTCCTATGCGTTGGATTCGGTGGTCCGGGGCTTGCTCCAGTCTGGAATTCAGATCCTCGTCAGTATCTTGATTCTTTTCAAAACGGAACCGATGCTGTGTGTCGCTGCTATCGTTCTCGGATCCGGACATTTCGGTATCACAAGGTTGTTGGGCAATCAATTGAAACAAAGAATGCTGGCGCAGAACACGGCATTGGGAAAACTGAGCGCCGTTTTGCAGGAAGCGCTTCTGTCCATTCGAATCATCAAGTCTTTTGCTGCCGAAAAATTTGAAATGGCGCGCTTCAGAGTTGAAGCCGAGAATCACCGAAGATGGATGATGCGTTTTGTATTTACCAAACACACCGAAGAACCGATGCGGTTCATTGCCGATGCCGTAGCGGTTTCCATTATTTTATTACTGACGTTTCAAGCCTTGCGTTCCGGTCGTCTGTCCCTGGAAGGTTTCGGGCTGTTCATTGTGCTTGCCCGCCAGGTGATCGCACCCATTTCCATGCTGTCCACCAACATGCTGGCAGCTTCCGGAATGCTAGGCTCGTCCAGAAGAGTAATGGAGATTTTCAATACAAAGACCACGCTTCTCGATGGCGAAATAGCGGCAGGTCCTTTTCAGAATTCCATCGAAATGAACAATATCCATTTCAGCTATAATGGAAAAGGGAAAGTGCTGCAGGGAATCAACTTAAAAATCAAAAAAGGGGAAACAATCGCGATTGTTGGGCCGAGCGGAGGTGGAAAATCAACACTTATTGATCTCATTTTACGCCTTTATGATCCACAGTCGGGAAGCATAACAATGGACGGCCAGGATATCCGAAAATTCAAGCAGGAGAGCTATCGAAAGCAGTTCGGTGTTGTACCCCAGGAATCTCTGTTGTTCAACAGTTCAGTTCGAGAAAACATCATATATGGAAGAAAAGAAAACGAAAAGCAACTGTCTCTTTCCATTCACGTGGCCAATGCGGATGAATTTCTCGATTCCCTGTCCAATGGGATGGATACCGTTTTAGGAGAACGCGGATCAACCTTGTCCGGAGGACAAAGGCAGAGGATTGCCATTGCCAGGGCCGTTTACGGCAATCCCGCAATATTAGTACTGGATGAAGCGACCAGTTCATTGGACAACCAATCGGAGCGCGTGGTTCAGAACGCCACTGACAAAGTTATTAAAGGCAGAACGGCAATCGTCATTGCCCACCGGTTGTCTACCATCAAAAATGCCGATCGGATCGTTGTCGTTAAAGAGGGAAAGATCGAAGCTGTCGGTTCCCATCACACGCTTCTCAATAACAGTGAAACCTATCAGATGCTATACAAAGAACAGGATGAAATTTCCAAAGAAAACGATAAGGAAATGCAATGCTAAATGATAAAACAATCCTGATCACCGGTGGAACCGGATCTTTCGGAAAAAAATGCACCGAAATGATCCTGAATGCCTATAAGCCGAAAAAAATTCTCATTTTTTCAAGGGACGAGTTGAAACAGTATGAAATGGCTCAAGTTTTTAATGTCGCCAAGTATCCCTGCATGCGCTATTTTATTGGCGACGTTCGGGACAAAGAAAGACTACACCGCGCCATGAGTGGTGTTGATTATGTTATTCACTCCGCAGCATTGAAACAGGTTCCTGCTGTGGAATATAATCCTTTCGAGGCGGTAAAGACCAATATTATTGGTGCCCAAAATATTATCAACGTATCGATCGATCACGGTGTCAAGAGAGTGATCGCTCTTTCTACAGATAAAGCCTGTAATCCCATCAACCTATACGGGGCGACCAAACTCTGCTCGGACAAACTATTCGTAGCGGGAAACGCTTATGTCGGGATAGAAGAGACCCGTTTTTCCGTTGTCCGTTACGGCAACGTAGTCGGAAGCCGGGGTTCAGTGATCCCTTTTTTTCTTAAGAAAAAAGATGACGGGGTTCTGCCGATTACGGATCCTAAAATGACGCGCTTTTGGATTACCTTGGAACAAGGGGTTAATTTTGTGCTCAATTGCTTAGAGCAGATGGTAGGCGGAGAGCTTTTTGTTCCGAAAATCCCCAGCATGAACATTATGGATCTAGCCAAGGCTATCGGTCCGGAATGCAGGACCGAAATCGTGGGAATCCGGCCCGGGGAGAAACTGCATGAATCCATGATATCCAAGGATGATGCAAGAAATACTCTGGAATTAGAAAACCATTATATTATCAAGCCCCAGTTCTGGTTCTTTGAACGCCGTTTCTCCAATAATGATGCCAAGCCTGTCCCCGATGCCTTCGAATATAATTCTAAAACAAATACTCAATGGCTTAAAGCTGATGATTTGCGCGTCATGATAGGAAGTCTGGATAAATCGGCCCTGGGTGCATGAAAGCATGGCCACCATCACTTGATGCCGGTAGAGACCGGCTTGTCCTGGGAACGGCTCAATTGGGTATGCGGTACGGCATCGCCAACCGAACCGGCAAACCCGACAGGGACCAAACCTTGCGGATCATCCGAACGGCATGGGAATCCGGAATCAGGATTTTCGACACTGCGCAAGGGTACGGCGAAAGTGAAGAGCGCCTGGCGAAATGTCTTAAGGAGCTCGGAGTGATCCAAGATGCTCAGGTTTTTTCTAAGATAGACCCGGAAATTGACCACAGTGACAGCCAACAATTCCGAAAAGCCGTGGAGCGAAGCGCCACTCTGTTCGGTCCGGCGCTTTCCTGTATCATGCTTCACAGAGAGGATTTTCTTGAACACTGGTCGAATGGTATAGGGAAAACACTGAGGCACTGCAGAGATCAGGGGATGTTTCGTTCAATAGGAATTTCAGTTTACGAGTCTTCTCTCGCAATCAAAGCACTGGAAACCGAAGGCATCACAATTGTCCAGGTGCCCGCCAATGTTCTGGACCGCCGGCTTGAGGATGCTGGGGGCATGGCCTTGGCAGACAGCCTGAACAAGACCATCATGATCCGCAGCGTCTTCCTGCAGGGCGCCCTTCTGCTCAGCCCCCATAACCTGCCCGAGAAGATCGCAAGATTTGCGCCATATGTTCAGTCTGTTTTCGATTCGGCCCGACGGATGAAAGTTAACGTGCGAACTCTTTGCCTGAACTTCGTTCGAGAACGATGGCCTAGATGCCTGGTGGTCTTCGGCGCAGAACGAGCCTCCCAGGTGAAAGAAAATGTGGACGCATGGAAAATCGCAATATTTACCGAAAAGAACCTGACAAACCTTGAAGCTCTGAATCATGATGTGCCCCTTGAATTTATCCGTCCTGACCTTTGGGATGACCCAAAGCCGCTGGCGGCCGGTCCCAGGCTGCGCCTGCGCCCGATGCGGCCCTCCGATGCGCGGGGAGATTACAAACGCTGGATGAATGACCCTGTCATCACACGTTTTTTGGAAAGCCGATTCCGGAAATACACTGAGAAAGATCTGACCGACTACATCCTTTTACAACGTAAAAATCCGGATGTTGCTTTTTTAGCCATAGAGCAGATCGAAACCGGAAAACACATCGGCACATTGAAAATCGGTCCGCGCGTTCCTGTGCACGAAACGGCTGAGATCGGGCTGATGATTGGAAACCAGGACCACTGGGGAAGAGGTTATGCCACGGAAACCATCGCTCTCGCCGCGGAGTATGCCTTCAACCATTTTTCAGTACGCAAACTTACCGCCGGATGCTACAGCGCCAATATCGCCTCGGAAAAGGCTTTTTTAAAAAATGGATTTGTCCTCGAAGGGATGCGTATGAAGCAGGTATTGGACCAGGGAACTCCTTCCGATGTCATTCTAATGGGATTGCTGCGTTCAGATTGGCAAAAAAGATTTTCATCATGCAGCATTCCAAAAGGAGGCGCGTCTTGATTGTTGTCGCCATAGTCCAGGCCCGCATGGGTTCGACGCGCTTTCCCGGAAAGGTGATGCGACCGATTTGCGGTTTCCCCATGATCGGGCTCCAATTGGAAAGGCTGTCGCAATCCAGGAAAATAAGCCGAATACTCGTCGCAACTTCAATTGACCCTGCCAACGATCCCTTGACCGACTACGTGGAAAAGCTTGGTTATTCGGTCTATCGCGGGAGTGAAAATGACGTTCTGGATCGGTACTATCAAGCGGCCAAAGTTGCTGGGGCCGATACGGTGGCCCGCATAACCGCGGACTGCCCGCTGATCGATCCCGGACTGGTGGATGAGGTCATTGAACGGTTTTTAAAAACCGGCGTCGATTATGCCACCAATACGATGCCCCCTACCTATCCGGATGGCTTGGACACGGAGGTGTTCACGTTCAAGGCCTTGGAAACCGCCTGGAACCAGGCCGGAGAGGTGCATCATCGAGAGCATGTCACTCCATACATCCGGGTTCCGGGCCGCTTTTCCGTATTGAATTTTGCGCATGACACGGACTGCTCGCACCTTCGTTGGACCGTGGACGAACCGGAGGATTTTCAGGTCATCAAAAAGGTATTCGAACACTTCCATCCCCGCCGCGACTTCCAATGGCTTGAAGTTCTGTCCCTGGAGAAGGGGCACCCGGAGTGGTTTTCAGCTAACCGAAAATATGCCCGCAATGAGGGAGCACAAGCGGGTAGCGGTCAGAAACTCTGGAAACGCGCCAAGAGAGTCATCCCCGGAGGCAGCATGCTGCTTTCCAAGCGGGCCGAAATGTTTTTGCCGGAGCGGTGGCCTGCTTATTTCAGCAAAGCCAGAGGATGCCGTGTCTGGGATCTGGATGGCCGGGAATACATCGACACAAGTATCATGGGTGTTGGGACCAATATCCTGGGATACGGCCATGTGGAAGTCGATGAAGCGGTACTGAGGACCATCGAAGCCGGAAATATGTCCACCTTCAACTGCCCGGAGGAGGTTTATCTGGCGGAACGGCTGGTCGAAATACATCCATGGGCTGAAATGGCCCGTTTCGCGCGCTCCGGAGGAGAGGCCAATGCCATTGCGATTCGCATCGCCCGGGCGGCCAGCGGGAGGGAAAAGGTTGCTTTCTGCGGCTACCACGGATGGCATGACTGGTATCTCGCGGCAAACCTAGGCGATGAAAAAAACCTTGCCGGGCACCTTTTGCCCGGCCTTGATCCCAAGGGGGTGCCGTCAAACCTGCGCGACACCGTCCATCCTTTTAACTACAACAGCATCGACGAACTGGAAGCTCTCGTCAATAAGTATCCCATCGGCGTCATTAAAATGGAGGTTTCCCGTAACCAGGGGCCTGAAAACGATTTCCTGCAAAAAGCGCGGGAGCTGGCGACAAAACGAAACATGGTACTGATTTTTGACGAATGCACATCCGGCTTTCGGCAAACCTTCGGCGGATTGCACAAGCTCTATGGTGTTGAACCGGATATGGCGATATTCGGCAAAGCTCTGGGAAACGGATATGCCATCACTGCGATCATCGGCCGCAGGGAGATCATGGAAGCGGCTCAAAGCACCTTCATCAGCAGTACCTTCTGGACGGAACGGATTGGACCCAGTGCTGCCCTGAAGACGCTGGATGTTATGGAACGGGACAAGACTTGGGAAACCATTACGGCGACAGGAACAGCCATCAAGGAGCGTTGGAAGCTGCTGGGGCAAAAGTACGGCCTCAGTCTGGATATCTGGGGCCTTCCTGCCCTGGCAGGGTTTACCGTTAGAAGCTCCAACGCCCTGGCCTATAAATCATTGATCACCCAGGAGATGCTGGTCAAAGGATATCTTGCAGGCAATTGCGTGTATGCCAGCGTTGCGCATACCCCTGAAATCCTCGATGGATATTTCGATGCCCTCACCCCGGTATTTGATCTGATCCGCCAATGCGAGGATGGCAGGGATGTTTTTAAATTACTCAAAGGACCGGTATGCCATGCCGGTTTTAAGCGATTGAATTAAGGATTTCCTCTGGTGCTGGCAGTCTTTCGAACTGACGCTTCCAACTCCATCGGAACCGGTCACGTTATGAGGAGTCTGACGCTGGCTGAAGCTCTGACCTCAAAAGGCTTTGAGATACTTTTTGTGTGTCGAGAACTGGAAGGACATCTGTGTGATGAAATAACAGGTCGGGGATTTACGGTATACAGACTGCCCGCGCCGGATCATCCCATACGCAATACCGCATCGTTGTATTCCTCATGGCTGGGAGTCACGGAACCCCAGGATGCCGGAGAAACCTTGGCTGCCCTTGCGCATGTTAGCCCGGACTGGCTTGTGGTAGATCATTACGGGCTGGGCCGCGACTGGGAAATATCCATACGGCCGGCTGCTGGCAGACTGCTGGCTATTGATGACCTTGCTAGAGCGCATGAATGCGATTTGCTCGTGGATCAAAACCTGGTTTCCGGTATGCGTGGCCGCTATGACGGTTTAGTTACGAAGCGCTGCAATCTGATGCTCGGTCCCGAATACGCGTTGCTGCAGCCGATATATGCCCAGCTGCATGATCGAGTCCCTCCTCGGGAAGGTCCTGTAAGGCGGATCCTGGTCTCTTTTGGAGGTTCGGATCAGCCCAACATGACGGAACGCACTTTGGAATGTATCTTGGGGTTGAACCGCCCGGACATTACCGTGGATGTTGTTGTTTCAAGCGGCCATCTTCATGTTCAGGAGATTCAGGAGTGTTTGCGTGGAAACGCTCAAATACATTTGCATAAAAGCCTGTCAAATTTAGCTTCGATCATGGTCAGCGCCGATCTGGCCATCGGGGCTGTGGGCGTTACAAGCTGGGAACGTTTGTGTCTAGGACTGCCCGCTATTGTGGTTACAATTGCTGACAATCAGAGACCTGTTGCGGCCGGATTGCATGAAATGGGTCTGATCCGCTGGATTGGACATCATGACGAGGTGGATGTTCAAAAGATGTGTCAGGCCTTGAACGGGATTCTAGAAAAGGGGTTTGGACGGGGCTTGGTCCCAAAACTGCCGGAAAATCGTCGACGGCAGGGGTGCGTTTCGGGTCGCCACTGCAATGAGTGCCGACCCCCGGACGCCTTTGCGATTCAGATATGCCCGCGTTGCTGATGAGGCCTTGCTTTTAGAATGGGCCAACGATCCGGTAACGCGGCGAAACGCATTTTCACCTGGAGCAATTGCGCCTGAAACGCACCACAATTGGTTTTATAAACGCCTGCGGGACCTGGAAGGGTGTCGTCTTTATGTCGCAGAAACCATGGAGGGGCTTCCTGTCGGGCAGGTGCGTTTCGAGCGGCAGGTACAGGGCTGGGAAGTGCACTATTCCATTGCTCCGGAATTCCGGAGATACGGATTGGGAAGCACGATGCTGAAAAATGCTCTATTTCGATTAAAAAGGGAGGGAGTGAGTGCAAGAATTTTTGGACGGGTCAAGAAGAACAATATCGCGTCAAACAAAATATTTGAAAAACTCAACTTCAATTTTGAGGAAAGTGGCATGGAAGATGTTTTGACGTATCAGCTCAGTCTCGAGGAAATAACTGCTGATACATAAATCGAGGGGTGAAAAATGATACGCATATCCGGAAGGGCAATCGGTCTTGACTTCCCTCCTTTTATTGTCGCGGAAATGTCAGGCAACCACAACCAGTCTCTGGACCGTGCTTTGGAAATTGTAGAAGCCGCAGCCAAATCCGGAGCTCATGCGCTAAAGCTTCAGACCTACACACCGGATACCATGACGCTGAACCTGAGCCGAGGAGAATTTTTCATTTCAGATCCCAACAGCCTGTGGAAGGGGCGTTCCTTGTACGAACTATACGAAGAGGCGCATACCCCCTGGGAATGGCATGAACCGATCTTCAAACGGGCTAGGGAGCTGGGCATGATCGCCTTCAGCACCCCTTTCGATGAATCGGCCGTCGATTTCCTGGAGGGCCTTGACGTGCCCTGCTATAAAATCGCATCCTTTGAAAACACCGATATACCGCTTATATGCAAGCTGGGCGCCACGAGCAAGCCAATGATCATCTCAACAGGCATGGCCACCATAGCCGAGCTTGATAAAACCGTGCAAACTGCCAAGGAACACGGTTGCAAGGATATCATCCTGCTCAAGTGTTCTAGCGCCTATCCGGCAACTCCGGATAACTCCAATCTTCTGACCATCCCGCATATGCGGGATTTATTCGGCTGCGAGGTGGGCCTGTCCGACCATACCCTGGGCATTGGTGCTGCTATTGCCTCAGTGGCTTTTGGAGCCAGTGTAATTGAAAAACACTTCACCTTGAGTCGGGACGACGGCGGTGTGGATTCGGCTTTTTCTCTGGAGCCAAAAGAGATGAAGGAATTGGTCGTTGAAACTGAGAGTGCATGGCGTTCCATTGGCCGGATCAGTTATGGTCTAACCGGCGCTGAAAAACAATCGATGTCATTCAGGCGTTCACTCTATGTGGTAAAAGACATGAAGGCCGGAGATACCTTCACGCGAGAGAATCTGCGGGCCCTCCGGCCGGGTAACGGACTGGCTCCGAAATACCAGGAAATATTCTTGGGTAAAAGAGTCAATCGCGATGTGCCAATGGGAACACCCATGCGATGGGATCTCATAGGGTAGTAATCGCTGTGAAATGCTTCGGGTTGGTAATTTTGCCAATTTTAAAAAGAGCAAAACGACATGAAAACCGTTGCCACCATCGAGGCCCGCATGCGTTCGACAAGGCTTCCCGGGAAGGTGCTCAAGGAAATTTGCGGCAAGCCGATGCTCGAGCTGATGATAGAAAGAGTCAAGCGCTGCAAGGGATTGGATGATCTGGTCGTTGCTACGGCGGTTCACCCGTCTTGCGACGGCATCGAGGCTCTTGCGAGGCGACTCGACGTTGCCTGCTGTCGTGGTAGCGAGGAAGATGTGCTGGATCGGGTTTTGAAGGCAGCCGCTTCCGTGGATGCCGATGTAATCGTAGAGCTTACGGGTGACTGCCCGCTGATCGATCCCGAGGTGATCGACACCATTGTGACCGCCTATTTTGAAAGCGGAGCCGACTATTGCGCCAATGTGCTGCATCGAACCTATCCCGCTGGCATGGATGCTCAGGTTTTCAGTTACCCGGTATTGGAGCGAGTCAGCGCCTTGACGCAGAATCCATCCGATCGTGAGCATGTTTCGCTCTATATTTACACCCATCCCGAGGTTTTCAGCCTCCATAACGTGGAGAGCGGACTATCGCCACGGCTGGCGGAATGGCGCCTGGTTGTGGATACTACCGAGGACTTTGAACTTATTTCCAGGGTTTTTCAGGCGCTTTATCCCGTAAAACCCGCTTTTAACCTGATGGATATCGTAGAACTTCTCGAAAGCAATCCGGACTGGCTGACCTTGAACAGTCAGGGTGACTTCTGAAGTGAAGACGAGGGGTTCATGCTGAAAGCCGCTCTTATCGGTTGCGGGGCCATCGGTTTTTCATGCGACTGGCCGGACCATCCATTGGGTATTCAGTCCCACGCATCCGCGTATCATCGGCACCCAGGTGTTGTTTTCAAAGCGGTGTGCGACGCAAATCGGGAAAGGGCGAAAGCGTGTGCGGACGCCTATCGAGTGCCGGGCGTATATACCGATATCCGAAAGCTGATGCTCGATGAAAAGCCGGAAGTGATCAGCATCGCGACCGACACGAACACACATGCGGCGGTACTTGATTTAGTTTTGGAACATGGGGTTCCAAGAGCGGTGATTTGCGAAAAACCGCTGGCCGGAAGCCTGCGAGAGGGCAGGGCAATGGTTGAAGAAAGCCGCTCCAGGGATGTCATGCTCTATGTGAATCACGGACGGCGATTTCTCCCCGCCTTCCAGGCCGTTCGAAGCCGAATTCAGACGGGGGATCTAGGTGAGATACGGCTCGGAATCGGCCTTTATACCAAGGGGATACTGCACAATGGATCGCATCTTCTCGACCTGCTGCATTTCTGGCTGGGGAGACTCACCGTGAACGGCGTGTCATCTCCGGCGTGGACGACCTCGAGTGAATTTATCGACGCTGAGCTAATCACCGAAAACGGTGGCAAGGTGGCTGTATACTGTCTCAAGAGTGAAGACTGCAGCCTGTTTGAATTGGACCTGATCGGGAGCACAGGCCGCCTTCGTCTCACGGAAAACGGGAATTGTATGCAATTCTACCGATCCGGAGAACATTCCTTTTTTAAGAGCTATCCGGATTTCATTCCCGAAAAAACGCAATTCGAAAACGGCCTTCAAGACATGATGCAACACGTCGTCGATCAAGTTGTTTCCGATATTCAAACGGGAAGACAAAGCGGCCATGGATGTACCGGCGGTGACGGCCTGGCGGCTTTAAAACTGGCGGAAGATATCCGTCATCGATTTTCAAGGGTTGAAGAAGGTAGGTGACCGCTTGCGCGTATTATGTGTCTGCGGGCAGCGCGGAGCAGCAGCAGGACTTGCCCCGGTTGTCTGCAAGGGGAGGCAGGTAGGGTGGTTCACCAGTGTTTTGACTTACGGGGAGGCTGGTCAATGGTTTGATGATACTCAAATCCCCTGCGAGATGGTGGCGGAGAACTTGTCTTTGGAGGCTGCCACGGAACTTATTTTAAAGAAAAAAGCCGATGTTCTTCTTCTCGGCACCGATGCGTCGCGTCATGTGGAGAAACGCTTTATGCGAGCAGCAAGATCGACCAATGCTCTTTCAATTGCCTATCTGGACTTCTGGAGCAATTATCTTGAACGGTTCGTTGATGACGATGGTGTAATGTGCATCCCGGATCGGATAGCTGTTGTGGATGAGCAGATGTTTAAGGAATTGAAGCATATCGGGATACCCGGAGACCGGATGGTGATAACAGGATCTCCCGGGATCGAACAAAGCATCGATGCTTATCGCCGAATGAGTGGTGAATGTAGATATCAATTGCGCAGGAAAAACGCCATCGGCGAAGAAGATTTTTGTGTGCTTTTCGTTTCCACCCCGCTCAGCTCCGAAGACTACTCCGCTGGCGCATCAGGGTGTTCCCACTCGCTTTTACTATTGGTTCGCGACGTTTTGTCTCATCTGGATCAGTATGCGCAAACACGCGCCAAAAAAGTGCATCTTTTCATACGGCCGCACCCCAGGGAAACGGGGACGGCCTTTCAAGAACTGAAGGGTGGTCAGGTTTTTCTGCATCTGATTGAAATGGGAAACCCTTTAGAATGGATCGAGGCGTCGGATATCGTGGTCGGTCTGGATTCCATGCTCTTGATTGAAGCTGCTTCTGTTGGAAAACCCGTTATTTCGCTCGATTGGATTGCAAATCTAACTCCGACTGCCAAGGCTTTGTTTTTTACCCATGCCCAGGTGGCTGAGAATCCGTCACAATATTTCAACTTGATGGAATCCGCCCTCGAGGGTGACTTCAATGCATGGAAACGCTCCGGAAAGACTCCTGTGAATATGCACTTTGGCGCCGGAGACAGGCTGGTCCGCCTCGTCAATCATATCGGGGAAAAGAATTAGAAAGGCTGACATGGATACCTTGGCGATCAACGGGGGAACGCCTCTACGTACAAAGCCATTCCCATCCTATCGGACCATTGGCGCAGAAGAACGGAAGGCGGTACTGGATGTCATGGAAAACGGGGTGTTGAGCCAGTTTCTTGCGGCATGGACACCGGATTTTTACGGCGGTGAGCAGGTGCAGGAACTGGAGCGGGAATGGGAAACTTTTTTCCAGGTCAAGCACGCGATAAGCATGAATTCAGCGACATCCGGATTGTTTGCAGCAATAGGAGCATCGGGGGTAGGGCCGGGTGATGAGGTGATCGTCTCTCCATACACCATGAGCGCTTCGGCGGCGTGCGTGCTTGCATACAATGCGATACCTGTATTTGCTGACATTGATCCGGAGAGTTACTGCCTGACCGCGGAGACCATCCGGGCGGCGGCCACTGAACGCACCCGCGCCGTCGTTGTCGTCGACCTTTTCGGATATCCAGCGAATTTTGATCCGATCATGGATCTGGCGAAATCGCAAGGATGGATCGTCATAGAGGACGCCGCCCAGGCCGCCGGAGCGCACCGCAATGGCAGGCTGGCTGGGACGCTGGCGGATATCGGCGTGTTCAGCCTCAATTATCATAAGATCATCCACTGTGGAGAGGGCGGGATTGTTGTAACGGATAACGATCGTTTTGCGGAACGGCTTTGTCTTATCCGCAACCACGCTGAGGTGGTCATTGCCCAGAAAGGCTCTCCAGACCTGGTCAACATGCTGGGGTTCAACTACAGGTTATCCGAACTCCACGCTGCTATCGCACGGGAGCAGCTTAAGAAGCTGCCCGGCCTGATCCAAAGGAGGTTTGACAAGGGCGGACGACTGACTGAAGAATTGTGTCGAATAGAGGGTATCCAGACAACGGCATTGACTCCGGAAATCGTTCATGCGTTTTATGTCTATCCTTTTCAGTTGAAAGGCATTCAGAAAGGACGGTTCGCTCGAAAAAGAGCGTCGCAATCCCTGCGTGCGGAGGGGATTCCCGTTGCCGAGGGATATGTCCAGCCTATTTATCTTCAACCGTTGTATCAGAAACAGGAGTTATACGGCGGAATGAAATGCCCGTTCCAGTGTCCATGGTATGGTGGACATCCGAGGTATCAAAAAGGCATTTGTCCGGAAACGGAGAGACTGCACGAAAAAGACCTGCTGTATGGCGATTGGTGCCACGATGGAATCAGCAATATGGACATCGATGACATTGTCCTGGCTGTTGCCAAGGTGATCCAAAACATCAATTTGGAATCAAGGACCGGAGATGTTTAACATAATGGTTTAATGCGGGAAATCAGATGAAAAAAACAAACAAAGAAGTGATCGATATGGGCTCGAAGCCAATCTTTTTTCTCTATGGCAAAAGGGTTTATCTTCGGCCGCTCCTCGAATCGGATGCGGATGGAAAATACATCCACTGGCTAAATTCCAAAGAAGTTTGCGCCGGCAACTCGCACCACATATACCCGTATACCAAAGAAATGGCCCTGGAATATATCCGCCGTTCCCAGGCCGATAGGGAAGCTTTGATTCTCGCAGTAATCGTCAGGAAAGACCATATCCACATTGGCAATATCGCTCTTCAGAATATCAATCTCCTGCATCGCTCGGCTGAATTTGCAATTCTTATAGGCGAGAAAAGCTATTGGGGCAAGGGACATGCCCTGGAAGCCTCGAAATTGATCATGGAGCATGGGTTCAAGGCGTTGAATCTCAATCGTATTTATTGCGGGACATACGAATCCAATACCGGCATGAGGAAGCTGGCAGAAGCTTTAGGAATGAGACGGGAGGGTTTGAGAAGGAAAGCCGCGTTCAAAGAAGGGAATTTCATTGACATAATTGAATTCGGACTTCTTGAATCCGAGTTTATGAAATGACCAACCGAAAAGAATTCCCTGGACACTTATTCCAAGATTTTTTTAAGCACTTTTTCAATCTTGTTTTTAAGGACTAAGTACTAGGAGGCATAAATGATAAATGGGATAAACATGGAAACATCTGTAGTTAAAAATGTGTTAATCATGAATAAAGCGCCTGATAATTTTCCGATTAATGCACCTATTCCCAATAATATTCAAATCGATATTACGAATGCTTGTAATTTAAAATGTATAATGTGCCCCAATAAGGATATTAAAATCAAGAAGGGCGCTATGCATTTTGGTTTATTTAAACGAATAATTGACGAAATTGCTGAATACGGAATTGAGAATGCTGGATTATATACCGTAGGCGAGCCTTTTATGAATTCAGAAATATTCGAATTTATCGTTTACGCAAAGAACAAAGGAGTAAAATATGTGTATGTTACAACGAACGGCCAACTCTTAAATAAAGAGAAAATAAATAAAATATTCGATAGCGGTCTAGATTCAATAAAGTTTTCTATAGATGCTTCAAGTCAGGAAACATATGAAAAAATTAGAATTGGCGCCAAATGGAAGAAATTAATTGAAAACATCGATCTGTTGAATGAGTTGAGAAATAAAAGGAATTCCAATATCAAAATATTTGCTTCGTTTACTTTACAAAAAAGAAATTTAATGGATTTGATCATTTTTGATGATATTTTCAACAACAGAATTGATGAAACGCTTTATTCGATTGTTGCAACACAAGGCGGATTGGTTCCTGATATTAATATACTATTTCCAAATGCAAATGAGAAGATCTCTAATACAATAGATACGGTTTTTAATATTGAACCGCATCCATGTAATCTTTTATGGAACAGATTTGTTGTGACATGGGATGGAAAGCTAACAATTTGTTGTTCTGATTTTGAGGAAAAGCTATTATATGGAAACCTAAATGAATCAACACTGTCTGAATGTTGGAATAATAGTAAAATGAGAGAGTATAGAAAAATACATAAAAACTTGGATTTTAAAAAAATACCAAATTGTCAGCAATGCGATTTTGTAAGGAGAGACGGCATTAAAGAGCATGAAATTGTGATGAAAGTGCTCGATATTCTTAAAAGCAAACAAGGAAGAATAAGGAGAAAATGTCAGCAAATATAAGTGGAAGTAGCTTACCATAATTCTATATCTAATTAATGGGGCTTTAACCCGAGAATAGAATATCGATTGCCATCATCATAGATGATCGATGCCCTTTAAGCAAAATATGCAAAATATCGATTTTATTTGGATACTTATTAATGCAAATATTCAACGATATCTACAGACTTGAAAATATGTTTTGTTAAAAAGATAACATAGAAAATATTTAATTTTTATGAATAAGCGAATGAATCATTCTAAATGAAATATTGTAAGATCTGTATACAAGTTGATACAAGGCCAGGTATTAGATTCAACGGAGATGGAATCTGCCCTGCCTGCGAGTATTACATCAAGGCAAAAGAGGTTGATTGGGAAGAAAGAGAAAAACAATTGTATGAAATCGTTGAATTTGGAAAGGCAAATAATCATTCGGGATATGATTGTATTATAGGAGTGAGTGGAGGCAAAGACTCTGTGCGTCAGTCTATGTTTGTTAGAGAAAAATTGAGGATGAACCCCTTACTTGTTTGCCTTTCGTATCCGCCAGAACAGATAACAACCCGAGGAGCAAATAATATTTCGAACCTCATATCTTTGGGGTTTGATACAATTTCCATTAATTTATCCCCCATAATCTGGAAAAACCTTATGAGGAAGTCTTTTCTGATGTACTGTAATTGGTGCAAATCTACAGAGATGGCATTGTTCAGTTCTGTTCCGCGTCTTGCCGTCGCTTATCAGATACCCCTCATTTGGTGGGGCGAAAATCCAGCCTTGCAACTCGGGGATTTGGCCACATTCGGAAAAGATGGAAGCGACGGTAATAAAATAAAGCACACAAATACATTAGGAGGGGGAGATGCTTCTTGGATGATGGGGGAAGGAATTCAAGGTAAGCATATTCTGCAGTACAGGTATCCTTCTGACGAAGAAATGGTAAAAGCTAATCTTCAGATAGTATATCTTGGATACTTTATCAAAGATTGGTCTCTTGTTAATAATGGTATCTATTCAATTTTGCGCGGTTTGGATGTCCGTAACGAACCTCCCCAAGAATTAGGCGATACATATGGAATAACTTCACTTGATGAAGATTGGGTTGGGGTAAATCAGATGATAAAGTATTTAAAGTTCGGTTTTGGACGGATGAGTGATTACATGAACGAAGAAATAAGGCTTGGGCGCATTTCAAGAGACGAAGCGGTAAAACTTGCAGAAAAATATGACGGCCTTGTAGGCGATCAGTATATTCGGAGCTTTTGCAATTATATTGGAATAAGTATTGATGAATTTTGGGATCATGTTGACCAGTTTGTTAATAAAAAATTGTTCAAAAAAATATCCAAAGGAAAATATGAACGATTATTTAAAATCGGGATTGGATTTTGAAAAAACAAATTGTAGTTATTGATTACGGTATTGGAAATGTATTGTCAGTTCAAAACGCGATAACATTTCTAGGGTATAACGTTAGGATAACACGGGAAGAAAAATATTTGAAGAAAGCCGATCTAATGATTTTGCCTGGAGTCGGTGCTTTTGAAGAGGCAATGAGTAATTTAATAAATTATAGCTTAAAAAATATATTGGACGAACTGGTCTTGATATTGAAAAAGCCAATATTGGGTATTTGTCTTGGAATGCAGGTAATGGCTGACACATCTCAGGAAAAAGGTTTTCATAAAGGGTTAGGCTGGATTAAAGGAGATGTTGTAAAATTTAATCTTTCGGATGATTTTAGAGTTCCCCATGTCGGGTGGAACAATGTAAAATTTACTGAAAGACTACCAATTTACAATAAATTGCCTGAAGACCCCTATTTCTATTTTGATCACAGTTATCATTGTGTTTGTAAAGAAAAAATAAATATATTGGCAACAACTTGCTACGGTATCGAAATTACAGCGGCAATCAAAAAAAATCATATCTGGGGCGTACAATTTCACCCGGAAAAGAGCCAGAATAACGGACTTAAACTTTTTCGGGGTATTATAGAATCGATATAACAATATGTTAATGAAAAGGGTTATCGCATGTTTGGTGGTGCATGAAGGCATTGTCGTTCAAAGTGTCGGATTTGAGAAATATTTACCTGTAGGAAAACCTAAAATTGCGGTAGAGTTTTTGAACTATTGGGGAATTGATGAAATCATACTAGTTAATATTGATGCGGTCAAAAATAAAACTGGCCCGGATTATGATATGGTCAGAGATCTTTCAAATAAATGCTATGTTCCCCTGACTGTTGGGGGCGGCATTCAAACAGTCGACCAAATCAAAAAACTGATGGATTGCGGGGCTGATAAAGTTGCAATCAATCATTCCGCAATTTATGAGCCAGATATAATTATAAACGCCGCAAATATTTTTGGAAACCAATGCGTGGTTGTTTCTATAGATGCAAAAAATGAAAATGGATTTTACAGGGTATTCGATTCTACGAATAGAAAGACTATAGATAGGGATGTAGTCGAATGGAGTAAAAAGGCTGAATTATTGGGCGCAGGGGAAATATTTTTAACATCGGTTGACCGTGACGGTTCATATTTGGGATACGATATTGAATTAATGAAAAGAGTATCAGAAAATATTAAAATTCCCGTAATTGCATCTGGCGGTGCAAAAAATGCTGAACATTTTGTACAAGTATTCACTCATACATCAGTAAGCGCTGCCTCCGCTGCTAATTTGTTTCATTTTACCGAACATTCCGTGATTACACTAAAAGCAGAACTTATGAAAAAAATTGATGTAAGATTAGATACTGCTGCTAATTATTCAGAAAATGCAATGGATAAAAATAATAGACTTTTAAAAAAAGGTGACGAATATCTTGAAAAGTTACTCTACATTAGAATTGAAAAAGAAGTTATATAACCATAATCAGAATGGACGAAAACGTTAAATACTGTAAAAGATGCTTTTATTCTTCTGCTCACCCGCTAAATTTAACATTTGATAAGGAGGGTGTTTGCAGTGGCTGCAGAGTGCATGAAGAGAAGGATTATCTTGATTGGATCGAAAGAGGGAAGCTTCTTACTAAAATATTAAATAGCTATAGAAATAAAAGCGGAAATAATTATGATTGCATCATTCCTGTAAGCGGAGCGCGAGATTCTTATTTTATTGTCGATATTATTAAAAATAATTATGGGATGAATCCTTTATTAGTAACATACAACAAACAGTATAATACGAGAATAGGAATTCGAAATTTAGCTTATTTACGTATACATTTTGACTGCGACATGATGACATGTATCGTTAACCCAAAAACAGTAAAAAAAATTACAAAAGCAACTCTAAATAAATTGGGAAGTATATACTGGCACTGTATCGCAGGACAAACAGTTTTCCCGGTGCAAATCGCAGTTAAATTTAAGATTCCCCTTATCATTTGGGGCGCTCATCAAGGTATTGATCAGGTAGGAATGTTTTCCCATCTCGATGAAGTTGAAATGACCAGAAAATACAGAAAAGAACATGATTTAATGGGCATAGAAGCGGAAGATTTAATTGGAAAAATTGACGAAATCAAAGAAGAGGAACTCGTTCAATATATTTACCCGAATGATAAGCATCTTGAACGTGTAGGCGTAAGAGGAATTTATCTCAATAACTACATTCGATGGGATTCAAAGGCTCAGCATGAAAAAATGATACAAAAATATGGTTATGAAACCACCTACCAAACACGTACATTTGATACTTACAATGATGTCGATTGCTTTCATTACTCAGATATTCATGATTACATAAAATATCTCAAATACGGATACGGAAAAGTTGTAGATCATGCGACAAGGGAATTGCGATTGAAACGGTTAACTCACGAAGAGGGGGTCGAATTAATTCAAAAACATATAGATGTTAAACCCAAAACTTTAGAGCAATATCTAAGTTGGATAGGCATTACAAAAAATGGATTTGAATTTTTAATTAACCAACATAGAAGTCCCATATTTTGGCTCAGGAATAGTGACTGGGAATACAAACCAAAAGTAGATATTATATCGGAAATGAGAAAAGCTGCAGATCCGAAGGTGGCCCTGGAAAAAATCGAACGATGTAATTTTATTGTCACGCCCTCAAAAGAACCTAATACCAATGATGATCAGTATATCATTATAGGAAAAGGATTCGTTGAAAACGAAGAAGAAAATAAAAACCAGACTTGTCCAAAAACGCTTTTTGAAATTAACGGGAATTAGCAGTTGAAAAAAATCCTCCTTTTAGGGCAGGGTTATGTTGCTCAAAACAGTAACCGGAAAGGCCCAAAAAGGAGGATGGACAATGATACGTCATGCCAGTCTGTTCAGTCAACTGCTTGCTGTGTTCAATCGTCAACGGTTTCATGAGTTGGTTTTTCGACATGGATCCGAGCGCTATGCCAAACGTTTTCATTCCTGGGATCATTTTATTGCCATGCTGTTTTGCCAGCTTGCCCAGGCCAAGAGCCTGAGAGAGATCAGCGGGGGATTGGCCAGCTGTTTGGGGAAACTCAAGCATTTGGGAGTCAAGACGTCCCCGAACAAATCGACCCTGTCCTATGCCAATGCCCATCGTCCGTGGCAACTCTTCCAGGATCTGTTTTATCAAACACTTGAGTTCTGTCAGAAAGCGGCACCCCATAAACCCAAGCGCTTTCGGTTCAAAAACAAGTTGTTGACGCTGGACAGCACCCTCATCTCTCTTTGTTTATCCCTTTTCCCATGGGCCAGTTACCGACGGACAAAAGGTGCGGTCAAGCTACATCTGCTTTTGGATCATGATGGGTATCTTCCCACCTTTGCCTGTCTCACCGACGGCAAGAAACACGATATCCGGATCGCTCGTCAGGTTTCTTTTGCCCCTGGCTCCGTCGTGGCCATCGATCGAGGGTACACCGATTACCGCCTCTTCGACCAGTGGACTCGACAGGGCGTCTTTTTCGTCACGCGCCTTAAAGACAATGCCGATTTTGTCGTCGTGGAAAAAAGACAACCTCCCGTCCATCGCAACATCGTATCCGATGAAACGATCCGCTTTTCCGGCTTTTATGCGAAAAAGCATTGTCCCCACACCCTCCGGCGCATTGTCCGCAGGGATCCTGAAACCGGAGAACAATGGGTCTTTTTGACCAATCATCTCGATTTTGGCGCCAGCACCATTGCCGCCATTTACAAAGACCGATGGCAAATCGAAATCTTTTTTAAGGCCCTTAAACAAAACCTGAAAATCAAAACCTTTGTGGGAACCACCGAGAACGCCCTTTACATCCAAATTTGGACAGCATTGATTGCCATGCTCCTGATCAAGTTCCTTCAATTCAAATCCCGCTTCCGCTGGTCCTTGTCCAACCTGGTGGCCTTTTTACGCTGGAACCTCTTTACCTACCGCAATTTATGGGAATGGATCGACAGCCCCTTCGAAACATTACCCTTGATACCAAAATCTGTCCAATACCCACTCCCTTTCCCCGGTATTGGACAGCATTTACTTCCATGAAAAAAAGGAACCTGCTTTTGAAATGAGCCGTTTTCGAAACCTAACCCGTTGATATTACTGATACCAATACGCTAAATCGAAATTATTTTGGACAGCACTGAATAAAAACATATTTTAAATCCAGGATTATATCGCCACCTTTGCCGGTATTGGCTCAAAGTTTTGAATGAATGCAAATAGATAGGTCTATCTCAAATATAATGGAAGCCACGCAAAGATTATAAAGAAAAGATAAAATAAATTCATTACGAATAGCAAATCGAAAACAAGATAATTTGGTGTCAAATTAAATAGTTTTACCAAAGTTTAATTTAAAACATTATAGTATTTGATTCATGGCCATAAGTATCGCTTTCCACATCCCCAGAATGAATTGGTATCGAGTTCTTTCTTCACCAATAAACGAGGCCATGAAAAGGAAATGGAATGTTCAATGTTGGCATAATACGGAAAAAAATCAAAAATTAAAAGAAAATCAGCCAGATAAAAACAGGGTCCCACTATTTAAATACGGTCAACCTGAAATTAGTGAGTATGATGGAAATGAGGGACTCAATTCACTTATAAGGAGCAAAAATGTACAGGCAGTCATAGATGCAGACCCATTAACATTAGAACCGATAAAAATATTTTCTGAAAAACTACAAGTCGATCTGAAATGTGTACTTATAGATGGGATATCTAGCTCGCGGTTACAACAGGATGGAAGAAAATACCCTCAATTCGATTTATATGCAACACCATCTGTCTGGCATATTGATTCAACTATTAAAATCAGGACTCGAAATCACTTGAAAGAAATTTCAAGGGCAAATGATTTAATCGGTAAAAAAGGAAATAAAATTATTGAGGAATGGAAACGGTTATACACCCACGAATGGAATGAAAATGAAATATCATACTATAGAGAGCACAGCACTGTTACAGGAACACCATCGCTAGATGAATTAGATATAATTGACCCGGATAACGTCAGAAGAAAATGGGGGGTAAGTTCATCAAAAAACATAGTTGGATATTTGCCGACTCCATGGGATATGCCTCTTGGATATTTCTGGGGGGATTATAACATGGCAAAATCATATTTAAAAGCAATATACGTATTGGTTAAATACAAACAATTAAAATATTTAAAATTTATCACCAAAAATCCAAGGGATATCAATTTGGTTAAAGCCATAAAGAAATTTTGCACGAAAAATAACGCATTATTGGTAGCAAAGTTGCGTCATTCAAGACAACCAAAAAAATATTTATTAAAGCTTGCAGACATTATAATTGGAGAAGACGGTTATTATCCACATACAGCGCTTGAGCTATATAAGACTTCCAATATAGTTATTGGTTACACTTCAACAGGCGCTTTGGAGTGTGTGGCAGCAAAAACACCGTACATCGATATTGAGCTGCCATTTCTCCCTAAAAAATATGTTATTGAATTTTCAACGCCTGCTACCGAAGTGACTTGTAACTGGCCCGGTGTTGTAACTTCCTTAAATGCAACTGATGCTGTTAGATATTTCAAAAAAACAAATTTAGATAATATCAAAATGGATATTAAAGAACGAGAGAAATATTTGCAAAAATATTCATCAAATTGTGATGGAAAAGCATCTGAGAGGTTAATTAATAAAATTGAAGAAGTTATTATGCAAAAAAGTAAAAATTAGAAAAAGGTTAATTTATTGATTTTTCACATCACTGGCCGTAAAGAGTTTTTTTTGAGAAAATATCTAATGAACCCGTTAGCTTCTTGCGATTTCCAATCGCCCTCTAGAAGGAAAAGTTCAAGAGGTGTCAAAATCCATAAGGCCGCATTTAACACGATAAATTTTCATTACATTTTCGCCGTGTAAGAAAATAATCGCAGGCGTGCCTGCAGTAAAGGTCGGATATCGTGATGGCAAAACCGCCCCGGATATATATTCTGGTAAATATTGATCATGGGTAGATTAGCAATAGTAAATCGGTTGATTTCTATGATTCGATTCATACTAACTTCAATTTGCAACTGTCTGCTCGATTTTGCTGTCGGTTTTTTGGTGACGTCCCACCCTGAATGGAATCCTAGAGCCTGGTCAAATAAGGAAATTTTTCGTTATGGAAAATATTTTAATGGACATGTAGTCAATATTAGTGCTGCTGCTGATAGTGATAAATGCGGAAAATTCTACAGGAATTATTTTCCAAACGCGTCAAGTTATTCCATCACTAATTATGGTTTTGGCGAAGATGGGAGTGGATCTCAAGAGGAGTATATTCTCGATCTGACAAAACATTATGATGGTTCGTTAGGAAAAATTGATGTTGTTTTAAATCACACGGTAATAGAGCATATCAACTCTGTTCCATTGGCTATTGATAATTTATGCAAAATTTCCAGTGATGTTATCATTACGGTAGTTCCGTTTATTCAAATGTTTCATGGCAGGATAGTTGGATATAGTGATTATTGGAGATATACGCCAATGTCATTAATTAATGAGTTTGCAAGTCGTGGTTTTTCGACTTTATACTTGTCTTGGAATAAAGATCATGCACTAACTCATGTATATATTCTTCACATTGCATCAAAGCATCCCGAAAAATATTGCAATATATTTAGATGCGTACAACTTCCTGTGGTGAACTGTAATGGTCCTGGAGTTAATTTCACTAAATTTATTTATGGCCATAATGACAAGAAAAAAAATAATATTTATCGTAGAATAGGTGAGCTTATCGGTTGCAGGGTAATTCCGGATATTAATTTGCCGGCAAATTGATATAAAAATAGCACGAATGGAAAAGATCAGATGAAAAATAAGCCAATGGCAGTGAAATGTAATTTGCATTAATGAAAACAAGAAAACAATGGCTAATGTTATCTATTAGAATGAATTAAAGTATTCACGGCGTAGAAATAAACAAAAAGCTGTCATTAAAGATCGGATATATGATCAAAAATGCATGTTTTCTTTGTAAATCCATTTTTTGCCCCATGGGCGCCGGGAGGTGCGGAATACAGCTTGGAACAACTCTGCCGCTGTTTCGCAATGGAAGGCTGGAAAGTTAGTGTTTCAGCAATCAATCTCAATGGGGAAGCCGGACCTGAAATGCGTGATGGATATATGGTTCAATGGTTGCCGCTCTCCAGGCGTGTACCACCCGGCCAAGAGATTCCGGACATTTCCTACCTAAGATCGAAAAACTACATTTATAATGTCAGATCCACTTTATTTGACTTTTCCATTCGACCCGATATTATTATCGCCAACAATGCACAGAGTTATGAAGCGTCGGCAATCTTATCCAAAGAATCAGGGATTCCTGCGATAGGCATCGTGAGGGACACGCAAATGCTATGCGAATCCGGAACCTGCATGGATAACACTTTCGCAATGAGTGCACGGGCATGTGAGGGTTATTTAGGCTCAGGATTTTGTAATATTCAATTTCATAGAGTTCGCGGGCAAATGGGTTTGAAGCCTTGGCCGGCTTGGTTTTTGAAGGGCATGGCCATGCATCACAGAAGGATTTCATTGCGAAATGCAGCACAACAGTTTGTACATTTGGTGACCATTAGCGACAGTTTAAATAGCCAGCTAAGAAAAGCCATTCCCAAATATCCGGAAAAACAGATCACCACAATCCGTAATCTTCCGACAGCTGCCGAATCTCTTAATAAAAAGGAAATCGAAACTTTCCTTTCATGTAGAGGCTTGGTTCCCGGAAACTATTTTCTGTTTGCCGGCAGAAAAACATATGGCAAGGGAGCCGATCTGGCTGTACAATCCGTAAAAATAGCTCGGGATCGAGGACTGACCTGTCAGCTTCTTATGGTCGGACGCGGAAAAATTCTCAATGAACAAATATCCGGTGTTGTCGATGAACCTTCTGTTTCTCAGTCCATGCTGATGTCATTGCTTGAAAATGCCTTGGCTCTGCTCATCCCGGGCCGTTGGCAGGAAGGGCTGCATCGGACAATGGTTGATGCTTTGCGTATGGGGGTTCCAATTATTTGCTCTGTTGCCGGAGCACCTCCGTTGGAAGGGGTCAAACATAATGTTAATGGTCTAATCGTTTCATGCAATGATACGCAAGCGCTAACCGAAGCCATGATAGATATTTCAGGATGGGATAAAGTGCGTCGCGACATGTCAAAAAAACAAGCCACAGCTATATTTCATGAACGGTTTTCAGAAAACGTTGTGATGATGCAATGGAAAACTCTTCTTGACATGGTCGCTAGTTCTTCGGGATCGAGATATGGGATTACTTAGTCCAGTTATTAGAAATTATCTAGGCCGCCATGCCGAAAAAATCAGGGGAAGATTGTTGGATATCGGATGTGGTAATCTCCCCTATCGTGATTTATTTTCACATGTGTCAGAGTATGTGGGAATTGACCGTGAGATCCGATTCAATTCAGCTAAACCATCAAACGCTGCTTTAATCATAGGATCCATCGAAATCCTTCCCTTTAAAAATGGTACCTTTGACGCGATTTTATCGACTCAGGTCATTGAGCATATACCTGAACCAACCGATTTTTTTAAAGAAGTATCCCGAGTATTGAAGCCACAAGGAAAAGGAATTATCACTTTTCCCCTAGTCAATCCACTTCATGAATTACCCCATGATTATTATCGGTACACGGAACATGCAATCTGTTATTTATGCAATCAACATCGCTTGGCAGTCGACCTCGTTGTGCCAATGGGCGGTGGTTGGACTACGGTCGGTTTTATCCTTCATTACTTTTTATTCAATACAGGAAACAGGCAATTCACTGCTCGATACAAAGCTATATTGCATAGAACCGGACAATTAATATTCCATCTTTTTCAGCGTATTGACAAGATGTTTCTGTTTCCGGAATTGCCGGTTAATTATTTAATGGTTTTTCAAAAAGAATAACGTATTTCAAATCAGTAGTGTCCGGTTAACTTTCGAATAATTTCAATTGGATATAGGGGCTAGCAATTTCATTTTTGTATTGGATCTCTGTAAACGCTTGCTGGATGGGCATTTTCTCAAAAAGAGTCAAGCTTAGAATTTGTAAAATTGTGTAGAGGCTCCACTCGATTTTAAGGCGTTTTTTAAGGATGGCAATCAGCGTATACACTCCCACCGCAATCCAGATTTGGGTTTTTACGGCATTTTCGGAGGTGCCATAAAACGCCTTGATACGGAGATGCTCCTTGATCCATTTGAAAAACAGCTCAACCTGCCATCTCAGGCGGTACAAATTGGCAATGGTCAATGCCGGCAGCGTAAACTGGTTTGTCAACAGCCTTAGATGCTGTTTGTTTTCAGAATCATAGAATTTCACCAGACGAAGCTTTTCCGGATAGTCTTTATGGGCATTAAAGGTTGAAGGGGTGACCACCTGATCACACCGCAATCCGAGAGATCGGTCCACAGGCGCCGAATACCGGCGTCGAAGCTTGGTATTGGATCTGGCACGCACCACGAAAAAGCAAGACGATTGATGCAGTTCATAAAGCCGTCCAAAATCCAGGTACCCGCGATCCATGACGTAGATGGCGCCGATCTCCGTCACGAGTTCATCGAGGATGCGGACTTCGTGGGTCTTCGCAGGCGTAATCCGGATGAAGGAAGGGATACTGCCCCTGAGGTCCAAGAGGGTGTGCATCTTGATGCCGGCTTTGGTCTTTCGAAACTTTGCCCATGGAAAGACCGAAAGACACAAATCGATGATGGTGGCATCCAGGGCATAAACCGTTTCTTTGAGTTGCAGACCGAAGTCTTCATTGGCGTAAAGGGCCTTTGCCTCATGGATCAATATCTGGGCAAAATCCGCGTAGATCCGCCAGTCCCGCTTCTCATTGGCATCGGCCAGAGTGCTCCGCGCGATCTTGCCTCGGATGCCCATGTGGTAGAGCTTCTTCTGGAGTGCCCGCAGACAACATTCAATATCCCGCAGACTCTCCCGATAAGTCAGCTGGGCAAAGGCCATGCACAGGAACTGGTCCAGGCAGCTGAATGAACGGACACGGTGATTTCCATTGTAGCGATTGACGCATTGGCGAAATTGGTGGAGCGGCAAGAAATCCATGATTTGGGAAAAAATGGTGGATCCTTGATTCATGTGGGCAATCCTCCTGATGGGACATTTGAATCAGAAGGATTACCAGTTCGCTCAAATCAATTTCAAATCGATTTCGCCTATTTTGTTCAAATTGTCAAAGAACTTTAATACGTTACAGACTTTTTGAAAATTTTAACCGGACACTACTGATTTCAGATGAATAAGCAAAATTACTTTCTTGAAAAACCGGAACAGATCAAAATCAGTTTAACAAATGTGTGTAATTATCGTTGTGTCATGTGTTTCAATCCAAAGCTGTCACAGAGGCGAGGTTTCATGCCTATCGATCTTGTCTATCGCATCTTGTATGAGTGCCATGAAATCGGAATTTCCAACGTTGCACTTGGTGCTACCGGTGAACCATTGCTTCATAAACACTATTTTGATTTACTTGAGCGGGCTAAAAGTCTCGGTCTCTGGGTTTCGATCACATCCAATTGCAGTTTATTGACTCCTGAAAAAACCGACGACATACTAAAAATTGGCATGGATCGTTTCAATATTAGCATATATAGTGCAACAGAAGCAGAGCATCGAAATTATACCGGTACCGATACATTTGATCAAACAGTAGAAAACATCCGCTACCTTTTGATTAAGTGGCATGAAACAAAAAGTTCTATGGAATTGAATATGTGGTTTCTTCCAATTTCAGAAGTAAACAGCTATGAGAAGTATAAACAGTTTTGGGAACCGCTTTGTGACCGTATAGGAATTCGGCTACCGATCAAACCGATGATCAATTGGAGTGGGAGGATAGATACATCAGCAAACAAGACCAATTCAACCTTTTGGATAGATAAAATCCCCAGTCATATTCGCATATGTCGGAAACATCGTATTCGATGTGAGCATATTCGTTATTATTTACAAGTGTTACACACTGGAGAGGTTGTTCCTTGTTGCGTTATTCCTGAAATTAAAAATGACAAAGAGGTCCTTTTCGGTAACGTGATAAATGATTCTCTAATGAGCATTTGGAAAAGCCAAAAATATTTAGCATTCAAAAATGATATGTATCGACGAAAGTTTTATAGTTATCGTCCATGCAAATCATGTTCAGAAACTTTCAAAACATCTTGCATCCACTTTCCCCCGATAGGTTTGAATCAGCAGTCAGCATGATTCAATGAGCTTGTGGAAATATTTAGAAATCTTGCAAGAAATGCGTTTTCCAAAGCAACCGCTCTTTGGCGGCCTTACAGCAGGTTGTTTTTAGCTAGCGATATCAGTTTTTGGGTTATTTCCAGAGAAATGCACGAAGTGCGATCGATAGCAAGAAAATTGGATAAAAAGATCGCGCCTACATGGTTGCTGCCTTTCACGGACAAACAAAGTGTATTTTTTGGAAGTTATTTTGATTTGTTTTTAAATGAAAAATGGTTCAAACGTGATTGCCGATATGCATCTGCGTATTTTCATGGGAAACCCGGGCAGGGAATTGCAGAATTCGATACCTGCTACGAAAATTTAAAAAAGTACCATAACCATATCTGGCGTCTCCAGGTTTCTAATAAAGCTATGTATGATGTGGTCATAAGTTCTGGCATTGCCGCAAAAAAAATATTCCTCATACCTATCGGAATAAATTTAAATTATTTTACTCCGCAAACCGAAGTACTGAAAAAGCAAGCCAGAAGAAAATATATGGTTCCAGAAAACGCGATTGTTATCGGTTCGTTTCAGAAAGATGGAATTGGTTGGGAAGAAGGGATGATACCAAAATGGCCCAAGGGGCCGGAAGTGTTTATTCGCACAATTGCGCTCCTAAAAGAGAATATTTCTAACCTATTTGTCTTGTTAAGCGGTCCGGCAAGAGGATTTGTTAAAGAAGGATTGAAAAAGCTTGGAGTGCCTTACCAGCATTGCTTTGTACGTCAATATCCAAAAATCATCGAATTGTATCATTGTTTGGACCTATATATCGTTGCTTCGCGTGAAGAAGGAGGTCCAAAAGCTGTTTTGGAGAGTATGGCGAGCCGGGTGCCTTTAGTGACGACGAGGGTCGGTCAAGCACAAGACATGGTGCATCACGGAAAAAACGGATGGATGGTTGATGTGGATGATGCTGAGGGGTTAGCTTCATGGGCGCTCCATTGCCTCAAACACCGTGAAGAAAGAGAGAGGATTGTCGATAACGGCCTAATAACTGCGAAACAAAATACCTACGAGGCCCAGTTGCCTTTATGGGCGAATTTTTTTAAGGGTTTTGTGAATTGAAGTGGTTCCGTTTCCGACTGGCTGAATTTATTTATATTCTTCATCAGTAGAGATAATATAAAAAAGGTTCATCCGACTAAAGCGTACTTTTGTTCATGGAGTGCCAGGATTTTGAGTTTGAAGAATTCCATATCGCGGAACCCGTAGGCTTGGCGTTTCATGGTTTTGATCTTGTTATTGGTACCTTCCAGGGGCGCTGTAGAGATGGGGAAGTCGTAATAAGCCAGGATGCCGATCCGGTGTGCCGAAAGGGTATTGGCGAATCGCTTGAGCATGGGAATGTCGGAGGCATGCGCTCGGTTTACCCAGTCTTGAAGGAACCGGGCTGCGTCTTTTTTATGGGGAAACGACCAAAGACGGCGCAGGTCTTCTTTCATGTAATAGACAAGAGCCAATGGCTGGTTTAACTCCAGGGCTTCCTGAAGCCGTTGACGTTCGTTTCGTTGTTCATCCAAATTGTCCGGGTTTTTCAAAAGCAGCCAACGGGTGCCTTTGAGCACCTCTTTTTCCTGTTGGGTCTCAGCCAAATGGTAGAGTTTACGCCTGAAATCCGAGATTCGGTCATTGAACAGCTTGATCACATGGAAATGGTCAAAAACGATTTTGGCATCAGGAAGATACTCCAGAACCGCACTGATATAGGCGGGGGACATGTCCATGGCCACGGCTTCGATTTGGCACTTGAACCGGCGAAGCCGTTTAAAGAAGGGCAACAGCATCTTCACGCCCCTTCCTTCACCGACAAAGACACAGCGCCGCTGATCAGGTCCAAGACCACAGTGAGGTAACGATGGCCCTTGCCGATGGTGATTTCATCGATGGCGATTTGCCTGAGGTTTTTCAGGCAGGGCCTTGAAAATCGCTTTTGGAGGTTTCGTTTTTGGATCTCTTTGATCACATCCCAGCTCACATTCAGATGCTTGGCCGTATCCAGGATGGTCATGTGCCGGGAGAGTTCCAAAGCATAACGCTCGAAAGCCTGGGTATACGTACGACGCGGGTCGGCGAATCCGATGGGAACCTGCCGCAACGTGGCACAAGCCCGGCAATAGACCCGCTGCACGGCCAGAAGGATCCAAACCGTCTTTTTCCCGATGGGAGTGGTACGAAAACGTCGCCAGACATAGCCTTTCCGAATCAAATACCTGGAGTTGCATTCAGGGCAGCGCATCCTGCTGATTTCTTGGCGAATCTTGAAGATCACTGCGCCCTTCTCATAGTACGTTCGAACATACTGGTAGCCGTGAATCCCGAAAGCATGATACAAAAGACTCGTGGACATGAGGGTTTTCCTCCTTGATTGAATTGGCGTTCACCAAGAAGGAAACCGGATTGTCCACTTTTTTTCAAACCTAAAAGTACGCTAAAACCGGATGAACCACAAAAATTGATTTCTTGAAATGTTTAGCGAATGACATCAATTGGATATAACATTTTAAAAAGGATTTCTCGTAAACCAGAATTAGGCAGATATACAGATATAGGTAGAATTAATATCGCTAGAAATATTGATGAATCGTTATCACAGTTAATTGATTTTTATCCAAATTTTCTTGTTAATATTCATGATAAAAATGTTTTAGATTATGGCTGTGGTGAAGGTTTTCAGGCAATAGCCTTGGCTAAAAGCGGTAGTAAGCATGTGGTTGGTATTGATATTGATAAGGATCAGATTGCCAAAGCTAAGAGTGAATCTAACAGGTTGGGGATTAACAATGTCAGTTTTTGTTCTAATATCGAAAAGCTGATTTATAATAAATTCGATATCATTATTTCTCATAATAGTTTCGAACATTTTGCAGAACCTGAGTCAATTTTACAAACTTTTTACGATTTAATCGATAAAAATGGAACAGTATATATTTCCTTTGGACCGCCTTGGTATTCATTTTATGGCGCGCATACCGGAATGTTTTGCAAAGTTCCTTGGATTCATTTATTTTTTAGAGAAAGCACCGTTATGAAAGTTCGATCTTTATTTACATCTGACAGGGCTATAAAATACATAGAAGTCAAAGGTGGACTTAATTTTATGTCATTAAAAAAATTTAATCGTATTATTGAAATGAGTAAATTCGATATTAGCTATGAAAGGTACATTTACTTTATGAGTTTAAAATTATTGCGATATATTCCAATTTTAAGAGAGATGATGCTATATCATGTCAATGTGTCTTTAAAGCCGATAAATTTCAAGTAGTTATAGTTGTGGTAGCCCTTATAAAATAGACAAAATACATTTAGTTTACATGAAATACCAATTTCAAGACGCTTTTAAAAAATCCGAAAAATTATATCTTATAAAAAGTTTTATTTATAGTATATGTCAAAAATTCATAGGAATAATTGTATGGTATAATCAGCGCCGTTTTTATGTGAATTCACAAACAATTTACGACTTTCCTCGCCTTAGTTATGGGTTCAGTACTATACCAAAAAATATTGAAACAGTTTCAGGCGGACTCGTTAAAACTCAGTTACTGCACGAACGTTACCCGAACAACCCCGCCAGTGCTAATATCCTCTATCTGATCAGCAGCGCACTGCCATTCCATGCGACAATTTTGGCAAAAGAGGCTACAAGAGCAGGCATAAAGATAGTGCTAAATCAGAATGGTGTTGGCTATCCAGCCTGGCTTCCTAATGGGTGGCAAAAGCACAACGATAGATTATCTGAAGTCCTGTCTTTGGCAGATTACGTATTCTATCAGAGTCGATTTGCAAAAATAAGTGCAGATAGATTTCTAATTGCTAGAGATAAAAACTATGAGATTCTCTATAATGCTGTAGACACTCGTCGGTATAAACCCGCGAATCAGAAAAGAAATGACAGCTTGCCTGTTCTATTGTTAGCAGGTTACCATAGCGAGTATTATCGTGTGGAAACCGCACTAAAAATTCTATCGCTCGTGAAACGTCGATGGGACAATGCTCGACTTGTATTAGCTGGTGTTCTACGCTGGGGCAGGGAAAGCAATCAAATGCTAAAAGATATTCACGAGGAATGTCAAGCCCTCAATCTGGATGAAAAGGCCCTTGAAATCAAAGGGCCCTATTCGCAGGAAGATGCTGTCGGTTTATATCATCAAGCTGATATCTTAATACATACTCAAAGCAACGACGTTTGTCCATCAGTTGTCATCGAAGCCATGGCATGTGGCCTCCCCGTGGTCTACTCCGACAGCGGAGGGACAAAAGAACTTGTCGGTGAGGACGGAGGCATCGGCATTCCGAATGCCTCTGATTGGGATAAAATCTTTCCACCAGATCCAGAAGCCATGGCAAATGCAGTAGGTACGGTCCTACAGAGAAAGGAATTCTTTATAGAGGCTGCCAGGAAGAGAGCGGTAAGGTTTTTTGGTGTTGATAAATGGCTTATTAGGCATAAAGATGTTTTTAATAAATTGTTAGAAGAAGAGCAAAATAATCCGTTAAAAAGTGTATGAAATGGCTAAGAACTTATTTAGAGATTCTGTTTCTTTCTGTAGGATGATTGCATGCCCAAAGTGACAGTTCTTATGCCGGTTCGAAATTCTGCAGAATTTTTAACGCGAAGTATTCAAAGCATTTTAGAACAGGGATTTAGGGATTATGAACTGCTCATTATTAATGATGGTTCTAACGATAACAGTGTTGAAATAGTTAAAAGTTTCTTTGATCAACGCATTCGCTTAATACATAATCCACATCATCTAGGCGTTGCTCTAACCTTGAATCGAGGGTTAGAAATAGCTAGGGGAACGTACATCGCACGTATGGATGCTGATGATAAAGCCCACCCAGAGAGATTGGCCAAGCAGGTAGCTTATTTAGAAAAAAACACGGAAACCGGCATTCTTGGAACATGGATTCGCCTCTTTGGTGACCAGCCTGGCGTAATCGAACGTAAGCCTGTGGGACATGAAGCCGTGAGGGCAGGTCTTGTTTTTGATAACACCTTGTTTCATCCCACGGTCATGCTGAGAAAATCCGTACTGGAAAGAAATAGTCTCCGGTATGACACGGCATTCGACAGGGCAGAAGACTATGAGCTTTGGAGTCGAGCGGCGGAATGCTGCAGGATAGACAACCTTCCGATAGTTTTGCTGAATATGCGTATTCATGGCGGAAGCATAACCACAACGAAACAAGAGACCATGACCCGTCAGACCTTAGAAATATTGAAAGGCCATTTGAAACGTATCGGAATTTTAGTCAATGATGAGGGAACTCGCTTTCATCATCATATAGGACGTGGCCGACGTATGCGTTGTCTGAATGAAATTAATCACGCCGAAATCTGGATTAAAACTGTTGTCAAAGCAGGCATTGATTCTGGGATATATTGCCTAAAAGGTATGGCTCTAGCCGCTGGCATGGTATGGTTTAGGCTTTGCCGAAACAGCAGCAACTTGGGAATAGAGATATGGCATGCCTGGAGAAAATCACCTCTTTCAAAAGGATACGTCCCAGCTTTGGATGAGTACCGTCGCTGGCTTCTCAGTATAATCTGGCATATGCTGCGGCATAAAAAAATATGCTATCATGATAAACATGCTTAAAGATTATTATGTTCGCATAGCCTCTCTAATGCGGTTGCGTAAAAACTACACGCGAGTAAAAAAAGCGGCTATGAATGGCGAGACGAATTTGTCTTTTGGTCCGAGTTCCCTCAATTTAATGATGGCTGATACCTGCAATTCCCAATGCATCATGTGCGGTCATGATTACAAGGCCAAAGGCTCATGCGATATGCTAACCCTCGAGAAAGTTAAAACAATCTATGACCACTTGAATATCCATGAGGTCGTGGATGTAATTTACGGAGGTGGCGGGGAGCCTTTTATGAATCCAGAGTTGGCTGAAATTTCCGAATACACCAGGGCTCTGGATCCAATCATTCAGCATACCGTTATCACCAACGCTCTCCATGGCGATGAAACAACCTATATGAGACTACTCAAATCTCGATCTCATTTTCTATGTTCAATAAATGCAGCATTTCCGGAGACATTTCGGGTCATATCAGGCATGAATCGTTTTGAACAGGTTATGGATAACCTGCGGCTTATTGTTCGGCTAAGAAAGAGGGTGAGAGCCACTGTCAACATTTCCATATCCATGATTTTGATGCGTCAAAACATTGATGAGCTTAGTGATTTTATAAAACTAGCCTCGAAGGTAGGGATTGATGGCGTTAAGGCCTTGTATGTTCGCATTTATCCGGATGCTTATCGTAGGCGGTCGAACGTCGCAGCCCAGATACAACGCGAAGACTCCTTGTTTTATTGTCAGGAGCATAGCGATCAAATTCTGAAGGAAGCCAAAGTTCTATCACAGAGGCTTGGAATTGAATTTAAACATAGCCCTCTTTTTTCAGATTCAAAATCTTTTAATCGAGACTGCATCGAGCCATGGCGTTCGCTTTTCATCAACTTCAATGGGGATGTGTATCCTTGTCCGGCAAGCGAAATTCAATTTATGAACAAAATAAACTCGTGCCAGTACATAAGCGGAAATATACTGGAACAGCCGGTGATGGAATTCTGGAATAATTCTTTCTGGCAGGCCCTTCGCCGCACTAACAGTGGTCGGGAAAGAGAGGAAATCGTTCCCGAATGCCTTTGTTGTGGAAACGCCGTCTACTGGAAAGGGGCGGGTGCTTTAGAAGCTCATGTGCTGGATTGGAAGAAATCTGAACAATCCACACTTAAACTTTAAACAGAAAAAACAACCTTCCCCAAACAATAGTTAATAACTCAGCTAAGACCATCATGTTACCAAGCATCACGGCGATTGTCTGTACCCGAAACAGGGACCGATTTCTTACTAAATGCTTAGACAGTCTCTTGAACCAGTCGCTTCCGAGGAAAGATTATGAGATATTGGTCATCGACAACGGATCCACCGACAAAACTAAAGATATTCTATTGGAATATCAGACAAAATATGTAATTAACTGGCTTCATGAACCGGTTACTGGGTTATCCCGTTCTAGAAACTTGGCGTGGAAGAATGTTCGAACAGATTATTTAGGGTATATTGACGATGATGCCACAGCTGCCCCAGAGTGGCTTGAAATTGCCCTTGATTGTTTTACGAATGTGCATCCGCAACCGGTATGGATAGCTGGGGCGATCCATTTGGAATGGGAGTCAGAACCTGCTTCATGGATGAACGAAGAACTTACAAAACCTTTAGGAAGGCTGTATCTGGGGGATACTCCAAGATTCATATCTGGATCCGAACGAGTGGTCGGCGCAAATTGTTTTTTCACGAAGGCTTTTTTATCTGAAATGAAAGGATTCAATGAACAACTAGGGCGTAAGGATTTTCTACTCTCCGGTGAGGAAACGGAACTTAAACAGCGGGCTGAAGCTAAAGGATATAGCTTATATTACAATCCTCACGCAGCTATCCGTCATTTTGTTCCTCGGGAACGAAACCAGCCGGCCTGGTTTTTTAGGCGTTATTTTTGGGGAGGGGTCTCAGACTATATACAAAAACGCAGTGCCCTGAAAAACCGTCCGAACCGCAAAAGAAACAGAAGGGAGCAAGCCGTCCAATACAGTGAGTATGGCATGACAGAACGCATGATCCGTAATGTGATCGATGCATTTGGCATAGCGTCAAATAAAGACAAGATCATCCGTGGAAGGATATACTGGTGCTATGTTATTGGATTTTTATCGGGGTTTTTTTATTGGTCAATGAACCGCAAGGATGGCCGATGAAAAATGAGAATGAAAGAATTCTTGCCAGTATTGTTATTCCATCAGCAAGGAAAGACTGTGTATATCGTACGATTTCCTCTTTGGCTTTACAAACCTTAGACCTAAAGCATTATGAAATAATATTAGTCACACCGGAGTTTGATGATTTCAATATATATCCGCTGATACCTCTTAAAGTCGTTCCAACAAAAAAAGTGTTTCCTCCCGGAAAAATGCGGAATATCGGAGCAGGAGAGAGCCGGGGGGAATTCCTGTTTTTCATTGATGATGATTGCCTGCCTCCTGTAAAATGGATGGAAAAGGCTCTCGAGGTGTTCTATTACGAGGAGGCGATAGGCGCTGTCGGATGCCGGGTGGTCAGCGCAAATCCCGGCTTCTGGCATCGATGCGCCGACTATGCGTTGTTCGGAACGTACCAGCATAGCAGGTTTTCCTATCGAGACATCGGATCGGCGGCACTGGTTATTCGACGAAAGGCATTCGAGGGGTCCGGCGGTTTCAATGAGGTTTTATTTGCATCGGAAGACTGGGATTTTAATTTTCGGCTTCAACGAAACGGATGGAAATGCGCCTTTAATCCCGATGTAGAAGTGTTGCACGATCATCGGAGGGGATCGATCCAGGGCATTTTAAAACAAGCCTATCGATCTGGGTTTTATAGCAGTCTGGCTGTCCAAAGAGCCCACTTTGAGCGGCTGTCATTCCTGGCAAAGATCTCCGTGAAGATGGGCTCTCCATGGCGATACTGGCTTCTCATTCCCTTCTATGCTTTTGCAGTATCCTTTTTACAGATGATCGAGCAAAGAGATTCGGTTATGAAATTTTTGCTGTTTATCCCGATGATATTCATTGCCAAATGCTGTTTTCAATTTGGCGTCTGGCATTCCCTTGTTCGGGATCCTGCCCCGTAAAGCGAATGGAAGAGAAGAATTGGAAGTCCTTTTAGCGCTCATCCTGTCCGGGGCCATTATTTTTGCACTTTCGGAGATGATCATCCGGATACGCCCAATTCCGCTGAGCGGCGCGGTAGCTGTTGCCTTTGCGGCATGGATTGCGGTTGAGGCTGTATTGTTAAACATTTTGAGCCTTTTTGGTGCGGTAGAGAAAAATTGGCTGATTCGATGTCATGTTAGCCTCCTGATCTTGTGGATGCTATGGATATTGATTTCCAATCCGGTCTCGATCGGCAATCATTTAAGAAAATTATATCGTCTTATTAAAAAAGGTTTGAAGAATCCGAGGCTCAACCTTTTCCTGCCGCTATTGATTCTCATCGGTTTGGCTGCTTGGATCTATCCGCCGAATAATTACGACAGTCTGACGTACCATATGGCGAGGATTGTTCATTGGATGCAAAACAAAAGCATTGAATACTATCCGACGCCTATCGACCGTCAGAATGTCATGGGCCCAGGCGCGGAATACCTTATCCTTTTTTTCCAAATCATGACGCAATCGGACTCATGTGCCAACTTTATCCAATTCAGTGCCTATATCGCCTTAATTGTTTCCACGGCATATATCGGCAGGATTTTAAGGCTTCCTAGACCCTGGATCCCTTTCATTGCCGTTATTGCATCGACAGCTCCGATAGCCGTCATGGAGGCATCCAACACAAAAAACGATCTGGTGGCAGCTTTGATGACCTCCGCCATATTGATTGCTGGCGCTCGGCTCTATTCCGGAAGTTTCAGGAGGATGAAGTTGTCGGAATTCGTCCTGATAGGTATATGCGTTGCCAGTGGATTTTTAGTCAAGCCGACGTCTTTGATTGTTTCAGCGCCGATTCTTTTTTCCGGAGCGCTTTTTCAGCTGAAGTCCATTCTGAAAACCAGAGTCCCGAAAAAGCTCGCTGCCGGCTCATTGTGCGTTTTTACCGCCTTCGGGATAACAGCAGGGCCAGATGTATATCGAAAACACGCGCATCATTTCAACACGCAGGTCACCTATCCACTTTTTTCAAGATACGAAACAGACCGAATGTGGAATCCGGTTAGGATACTCGCCCATAATATTCCCTTCCCGGATCAACTCCGGGAAGTCTTGAAAATCATCGGCTACAAAGGCAGCCTCATCACCAAAGATATATTTCATCTCCAAGAAGACATGATTGGAAACCCTTATCAGGTTTTAGCCTTTCTGGCTCTTGCTTTCTTATCCCTCTTGTCTTCAATTTTTCTGTTTTTATTTCCGGCGGCATGGCCCCATTTCCTGCTATCGCTGACGCCGGTTGCGGCCTGGGCACTTTTTGGAATTGTGGTTAAAGACCAAGGGTGGATCACGCGGCTCAACATACCGCTTTTCTATATTCTACCCTTTAGTTTTTCATTTGCCGCTGTGCTGTCCCGATATCGACGGGCATTTAAACGCACATTGACTATCGGACTGGCATGCACCGCTTTTCCATCACTTGCCTATGCTGCCCTTATCGCCTGCAAAGTGCCCGCAAGGACTCTAATTCCTCATTATTTCTGGGGAGAGATACCGAGTCGTATACCAGAATATTACAATAATGCCGGGCTGAAAGACATACACGACTCGTTCATAGACAAAGCTAAGGAGCTAAATTGTAATCGGATAGGGCTAATCATGGGAGGAGATAGTCCTGAATATCCATTGACTTGGCGCCTGATGATGTCTGGAAAACGATTTCGACATTTGCGTTATACAAAACAAAATCTCGGAAAACCAATTTATAATACGAATTTTCAAAACTTGAATTGGCCTTGTATGATTTATGCCTGTGAAGGTGTTTATGAGCATGTCCCAGAGCCTGATAAACAATGGCTTTCAGGCGGAAACCGCCACATATTTCATCGAAATTTAAAATGGCACTTTGATTCGTCCGATAAGATACTTATGTCATTAAGCGCATCCAAAGAAGTAACGCCTTCCAACCATATTGTAATGTCTTTTAATAATAATTTGTTAACACTTGCAGTTTTCGGTGAGGATCCGCAACTCCTATTTCCAAAACTTGAAGTTGGAAATTTTTCTTCGAGTATTTTGAAAGTTGTGCTTTCTAGTCCCGTTGAGACGACGGCACAACTTTTTTACAAAACAAAAGATGCTTCTTATTTTAATGAAAAAACGAGCATTAAAAAAAGGATCAAAAAAGGCATAAATGAGTTATATTTTTTCCTGCCGACGGACGAAGTTATAGGCCAAATTCGATTCGATCCAGGAAACGTCCCCGGAATTTATAAGATATCTGATTGCCAAATTAGAGGTATAAAAGCGAAAGAATAGCAGATTTATGAACCTTTCAATGGCTTTTGAAAAATTCAGATATTTTATCTTTGAAAGAAAGAAGGTATTCCTTAAAATTTATGTCATAAGAATTATTTTTTTTTGGGTCATGATAATTTTCTATTTTTATTATCTTAAACTTTTAAACAACCATTATATGGCATTAAAGTCGCTTCTACGATTTAGGCGTGATATAGAACCATTTTCACAAAAAAATAAAATCCCGAGTTTATACTATAATATTTTTCGTAAATTTGTAGTACAATTTATTGTCAATAAAAAATCTTTATTAACGAGTTTTATTCTTTCAGAGGAAGCTAAGTCGTATCGAAAAATATTTTCAGATTACGGGTATTCTTTTCTGGTCAGGATGAAATATCCCAGAAGAAATGATGATCCAAGAAGGCAGGGAGATCTTCTAGTTCTTAAACCGAAAATCAACAATGTAGAAAAAGGAGTGTTGTTCATCCAATATAATGAAGGGATTAAAAAGTTCGTCTCGATATATGATGTCGAGATGATTTCAAGTTCATACAGGATAGTAGTTGAACCGAGCACATGCGATTATCAGAATCCGATGTTTTTTTTGTTATACGGGTTAAATACCGAAATTGTATTTCAATCTCAATTTAAACCTGATTTTCAATATATTAGAAACTTGGGGATGAATTTCATTCCCATACGCGTGGGTGCCGGAGATTGGATTGATCCTCGACTATTTTATCCTGATGAAAATATCGAAAAACAATATGATTGTGTTATGATTGCAAACTGGCTCCCATGGAAACGCCATTTATTACTATTCAAGGCCATATCAGAAATTGAATCTCAAATAAATAAAGTTGCTTTAATAGGGTATCCGACTGAAGGGGCGACTATAGAGAATATCAAGAAAATAAGCCGGAAGTTTGGCATTGAAAATAAAATCGATATATACGAAAGCATTCCATATTGCGAAGTGAGTCGAATATTGAAGAAATCAAAAATAGGCATCCTGCTGAGCAAAGAAGAAGGGGCAAACCGTGGAATCTATGAATGCTTTTTTTCAAACATCCCCGTTATTATGACCAAAGAGAACCGCGGTGTGAATCGTGACCATATCAATAAAGAAACCGGCATGTTATCAAGCGATAAAGAACTGGCACAGGTCATGATATATATGCTTGAAAATTTGAATCAATTCAATCCTCGAAACTGGGCGATTAAGAATACCGGTTACGAAAAATCCACTCAAAGATTAAATCATCTATTAAAAGATCTGGCAATTAAAAATGAAGAAAATTGGACAAAAGACATTTATTTTAAAAAAAATGTTCCTCACGCAAGATACGTGTTAGATAATCAAGAACTAGAGGCAAATGATGAATTTATGAATCTTAAACACTTCTTAAGATAACTTTTAAACAATTCTTGAGAAAACGCCCACAGCGGAATTGTTTATCATCACCTTAAATGCTTACATGCTTAGCAGATTGCCAATAGAGTTAAAGCGCAGATTGGTGCTGTTCTGCTTTTTTGGAATTTTAACGCCTCGAGTCGTCGATGGCCTTTTTAAGGGCTTAAAATACATCTGGTCGATCGATGTCGGCAGCGCTTTTTATCCGAAAATATTGGGCTCGTATGAAAAGGAAATAGCCGGCGTATTCTCCTCGGAAATCAAGAGCGGTATTAAATGCTTTATGAATATAGGTGCAGCGGAAGGTTACTATGCAATAGGAGCAGCATTTATAAACCCGAATATTGAAATCTTGGCCTATGAAATGAATGAATCCTATTCAAAACAAATCAAAGAACTGGCGAAAATTAATAAGATTAACAGTAGAATTCAGATTAGAGGGAAGTGCGATCCATTGATTTTCAAGCGGGATTTGGAGACACATAATGGCAAGAAATTATTATTGATCGATGTGGAAGGATACGAAAGTGAGCTTCTGGATGTGGAAAAAATACCTCCGTTGAAGTACGTCACCTGTATCGTCGAGATTCACAACAATGATCGAAGAAATTTGCTCGAACAAATAATCCAAAGATTTCAAAATACGCATTCCCACGCGATCATAGCCAATCAGGCTCGAGATATTGACTATTATCGTAGAAATAAAATAGGCGGCAGGATGGTGCCTGACAAATGGAAGCTGCAGCTTATTCTGGAAAGAAGTTATCCCACCCCGTGGTTGTATCTAAAGCCATTCGACACTTGTCGTTGAATAATCCCTGTCTTAGAGAATCATTTAATAAAGATCAGATGCAATGATGTGCAAAGAGAAAATTGCGGTTATAATTCCCGCATACAATGAAGAGGAAAGTATCGGAGCAATCATTGATGAAGTCAAAGTCGTCGAGCAAATCGGGCAGATCATCGTCGTCAATGATGGCTCGAAAGATGATACCTCAAATATCGCGCATTCTAAAAACGTGGTCGTATTGGATCTGCCATGCAATCTCGGCGTTGGATGTGCCGTTCAGGCGGGGTTCAAATACGCATACGAGAATGGGTATAGCATAGTCATTCGTGTCGACGGGGACGGACAGCACCCACCATCAGAGATTCCCATCTTGGTTGAAAAGATTCAAAGCGCGGATGCTGATCTTGTCATCGGATCACGTTATGTCGGCAGAAGATCCTACGAAAACACGGCCCTTCGATCAATCGGGATCAAAGTTCTGGCGTTTTTTCTTTCGACGATTTGCAGGAGCAAGGTGACGGATCCGACATCCGGTTTCTGGGCCGTCAACCGAAAACTTCTGTATTATTTTTCCAACGACTATCCCTCAGAATACCCTGAACCGGAAGCGATCGCACTTCTGAGAAGACACGGTTTCCGGTATGTCGAGGTTCCGGTTATTTTCCGTCCCCGAACGCGGGGAAAATCGACAATTCATGGATTCGGTGCGATTTACTACATGCTAAAGGTAGGATTGGCTCTGTTGATTGATCGAATCCGGCCACTGAATGCCCGGTTCGTTAAAGAAAGATTGAAGGATATCAAAGAAAGAGAGATCATTTAAAAACGGCTATTTCAGTCATGCCGGCCTTGATCCTGCATCCAGAAGCAGTTGAAATTCCTGGACCCCAGCTTTCGCCGGGGTGACGGACGTCGAATTACTAAAGGTCACAGATTCTCATAGAAATGAAAGATTGATAATTTTAAAAGACTCTAAACATGCTTCAGATCGAAATTCATCAGTGATTTCATGACCCTTTACGATTCAATATTGCTGTTTATCGCCAAATGGGTTGGGGTGACGGTCCCGCGGGTTGTCGCAGCCTTTCTAGGCCTTTTGATATCCATTGTTTCGGCAGCCGGGTTGTGGGAACGCCGAATACGGGCGCTGACCGGCGCTCTTGGGCTGTCTGCAGGGATTTTGATGGTAATCGTTGCCCTCGACCCGGCAATCGCGCACTATTTAGCAAATACCAGCTACCTCGCGCGCGTCCGAATCCTGATGATCCTTTTGAGCTTCATCGTTATGGTGATCGCCCTGGAAGCGATCAGGCGGTCCCACCTCCAGGAACGTTACGCAATCTTGTGGATTGCAACCGGCGTCATCATTCTGACAGCAGCTTTTTTCCCCGGAATCTTGAGCATTTTCAAGGCGCTTCTCGGGACGGACTACGATACCGCAGTCGTCGGGATCCTCTTTACCTTTTTGCTTCTTATTGCGTTCCATTTTTCCATATCGTTTTCAACCTTTCGGAAGAACCAAACCCAGATCGCACAGCGCATCGTTTTGCTGGAACAAAGAATCGAACGATTGGCCAAGCATTTAGAAAGACCAAAAGAGCCGGTTGAAATTGATAAAAGCGTTGCCGTTTTCAGAAACTCGCACACTCTGGAAAGCGAAAAAAGACAAAATACTTCAGTTCTCGCATCCCGTAAAGTCAGAGGATCACAGGCCACCGCATATTTTTTAATTCCGCTTTCCGTCATTGCGGTGCTCTATGTCGGGCTGAAAACGCCGGAACCGATGGTGGGCGATGAGGTCACCCATTTTTTCATGCTGAAAAAACAGGCGGCGTACCTCTCCAAACCCAACTTCTACGCCGCCGTGCCCACGGAATATGGGGAAACTGAAATTCGTCGGTACCCGCATCCTTTCATCTGGCATTACTTAGGGGCTCTCTTCTACCGGGTTTCAGGGGAACGGTTTTCAGCGGTTCAGCTCTACCAGTCTATCTTCTGGGCACAGTTGCTCACGTTTTGCTATCTTCTTTCGAAATCCAGAGGAGGTGTCCAGGACAGGTCCGCCCTCTTATTTTTGATGGTCATCGCTTCTCTCCCCCTGGGGATCATTTTTTCGGTTACCTTCTACCAAGACGTCCCGATGACTGCGCAGGCGGTGACAGCGTTTTATTTTTTACAAAAGAGGAGGTGGCTCGTAAGCACTTTGTTCCTATGTTTTGCCGTGGGGTTCAAAATAACTGCATTGTTGTTTCTACCCGCCTTTTTTTTCCTGTTCGCCATTACCGAGCTGAAAGCGAAACAACGGTTTAAAGGTGCCTTTCGGATTTCCTGTGCGGTGGTTATCCTTTTTACCTTTCTGCTGTCTATGGAACAAATCCTCAAGAAGCATGCAGAAGCCGAATTTTATCCAGTTCAAAAGGCGAGGGAAATACTGGCAGCTTTCACAAAGCACGAAGAAAAAGAGCTTTTGACGGCAAGCCGACTTTCTAAAAAATCAAGACCTGAATACGATCTGAATATCTCCAAAGAGCCAAAAGCGGTGACACCTTACGAAGTCGAAATCATCGCAAACCACCCGGGGGATCTCAGGATCGCTGAAAATTGGTTCATTTACGGAGGACTCGTTCTCTGGTTGCTCGTTTTGGCGGGAGCTATTTCTTATGTTTTCATCCGGCTGAAAATCCTACGCTCAGCGATTTCGGCTTCTTCGAGCCCGTGGCTTTTTTTCGTCGGGCTGTCGTATACTGTCATTGCTGCGCTTTTCTTGCGTACCGCGCCGGATGCGAGGTTCTTTCTTCCGGGTTTACCTTTTTTGATCTTACCTTTTGCCGAACAAACCGTGCGGCTTCCCAGGGCGAAAATGATCATCGCCGTCCTGGCAGCTCTTGCAGTGCTACAGGCGGGTTATGTTTTTGCAAAAACATACCATCTAAGGAGGGTAACTCCGGAAACGCAGGAAGCAATATCATTCCTGAAAGAGAACCGAACAACGCCAAAAACGGTGTTCATGTACCCTGAGGGCAATTACCGGCTTTTCCCGGTTCCCCACAATTGGTACCTCGGTTACAAACTCAGGGAATTCTGGCACGCTGACAATGACGACCGGATCCGGATGCTCAACGAATTCGGGATTGGTGCAGTGGTGGTTAAGAAGCACCTCATCGCAGAAGTTTATCCGGAAATCCTCAACCTCGGCGTGTATCCCACCTATTTTGTTAAAGATCTGCGTTCCGATTCCCGTTTCGAAAAGGTTTTCGAAAACGACGGCATCATCATTTTCAGAGTTCCGGCTGCTTACTAAAGTTGGCCAAGAAGAAGATAATGGACATCACCTGGGTTGCGATTGCGGCATGGGGTTTGGTCACGGTCGCGTCGATTGCCATGATGTACCGCCTCTGGTGGGAAAGGGAGCGGGCCTTGTACCTGGGCAAAGAGGTCCAAACTCAGAGGGAGGAGGTATTCAGGAGGGCAGGAATACCCAGATCGGTTCTTTTCGCATACGAAAAGATCGAATCCAAATGGCCTTTGGGTTCGTATTACCGTCATTCCGGGGACCATAACCTACTTTCCTATCTCAAATATTTGCTGATTCCCAGAATTCCTTCCGAAGAAAGCAGCTATTGGATTGAAGCCAAAGGGGATCAGTTAGAATTTCATGGGAAACCTACTTCCGTTGACGTCAAACGCAACTATCCAGACTCGCCCAGGTTACAAGGTTTATTTTTTTCGCTCGCATGCATTTTGGGGGTCGGGATACTGGTGGGGACGCTTCTTCGTGGGTCGCAGGCAAGTATCCCCGAACTTGTAGCCGTTTCTTCTTTCCTGCTGATGGCATGCGCGATTCTTTCTGTTTTTTGGAATGGCAATCCCCGAAAGGGGTTTCTATTGTTTTCCATTGCAGGTTCTTTGGGTTGGCCTGTGAGATTAAGCGTTGCTGTACTCAATTTTAGAAAAGGACATTTTAGGGCATGGTGGAATGGAAGTGCCATTCAAAACTTCTTGAAATTTTTGGATTCCGGTTTTTGCCGGAATGACGGGCGTGGAATTGTTCGAAGATTGGAAGCAATTACAGTTCATATCAGTCCGGCGTTGCTCGGCTTGGTTTTGGTTTCGGTTTTCATCTGGTCGATGGCCATGTCTGTAGTCGTCGTGCCGGATGACTGGGACGCTTGGGCGATTTGGGGTGCTAAGGCGAAGGTAATGGCCCTTGGTCACGGTCCCCTGGAAGACGTCACCCGTTTCGGGCATCCGGATTATCCCCTCCTGTGGCCGGCCGTGTGGGCATTTTCCGGCTGGTTGGCCGGGGGATGGGAAGAACACTGGAGCAGGGGGTGGGGACCGATCTTCATGCTGCTTGCTGCCTGGCAGATCTGCACGATTTTGAAAGAAAACGGCGGGACCCACGAAAAGGCGCTCCTGGCCGCTGCCGTCTTTCTCTCGGTTCCCATGGTGCCCTTGATCGCCTCCTGGAGCTACGCAGAAGCCCCCTTGTGGCTGATGATCACCTGCTGTTTCGGGGCCATGATACGGTGGAGAACCGGTCAGAAAGGAAGCCACTTGCTGGCCGCGGCCGTTTTTGCCGCTGCGGCAGCGTATACAAAAAACGAGGGGATCCTTTTCGCTTGTTTGTGCTTTCTGTGGCTGTTAGCCTCCAATTGCAGAAGGTGGAAGGATGCGGTCTTTCTTTTTGCCGTCCCTTTTGCTGCCCTCTATGCCCCATGGTTTTACTGGACTAAAGTCGTTTTGAACCTGGGGTCGGATGCACTAGCGGGGATGTCCTGGGATGCGAACATGGTTTCACTCATGCTGGGACGCCTCCCGGAGGCTCTGGTAGCAATCGGCAGGATGTGGATAGACATCCGGCAGTGGAATATCGTTTTGTTCTTTCTTGCGGCGGCTGTTTTGTGGGATCTCTTCAAGGGGGACAGGTTCCGTAAGATCGACATGATGCTTCCGATAGGGCTGCTGATAGGGTACCTGCTCGTCAATTTGGGGTACTATGGGCACACTGCGCAACAGTTCGGCGCGTCATGGAACCGGCTGACGGTCCAGGCGATCCCGCTATTCATCATTTCGGCCATGAATCGGAAACAAATCATAAACAGATGGAGCGACAGTTGATGGAAAACAAAACTGCACTGATCACAGGCATCACCGGCCAGGACGGGGCATATCTCGCAGAGTTTCTCTTGAACAAGGGGTACAAAGTCCATGGCATCAAGAGGCGGAGTTCGCTTTTCAACACAGACCGGATCGACCACCTGTACCAGGATCCCCACGAGAAACAGCGCCGGTTTTTCCTGCATTACGGAGACCTGACGGACAGCACGAACCTGATCCGGGTCATCCAGGAGGTGCAGCCCGACGAGATCTATAACCTGGGGGCCCAGTCCCACGTGGCGGTTTCCTTCGAGACGGCGGAGTACACGGCGAACTCGGACGCATTAGGGACCCTGCGGATCCTGGAGGCGATGCGGATACTGAACATGGGAGACCGGGTCCGGTTCTACCAGGCCTCGACGTCGGAGCTTTACGGCAAGGCCCAGGAGATCCCACAGACGGAAAAAACGCCCTTTTACCCCCGCAGTCCTTACGGGGCGGCCAAGCTTTACGCCTTTTGGATCACGGTCAATTACCGGGAGGCCTATGGCCTTTTTGCCTGCAACGGGATTCTTTTCAACCACGAGTCCCCCATACGGGGGGAGACCTTCGTGAGCCGGAAGATCACCCGGTCTGTGGCCCGGATCCACCTGGGGCTCCAGAAAGAGCTTTTTCTCGGCAACCTCGACGCCAAAAGGGACTGGGGTCATGCCAAGGACTACGTGGAGGCCATGTGGCTGATGCTCCAGCAGGATGAGCCCGACGATTACGTTATCGCTACCGGGAAGCAGTACTCGGTGCGGCAGTTCGCAGAAAAAGCGTTTGCCCAAATCGGGGTGGAAATCCGATGGGAAGGGAAGGGCATCCACGAAAAAGGGATCGTCGCTTCGTTTTCGGGCGGAAAGGAGTCGGGCCTGAAAAACGGAGACACCGTGGTGGAGATCGACCCGAAATACCACCGGCCCACCGAGGTGGACACCCTTTTGGGAGACGCCGGGAAAGCGAAGAAGAAACTGGGCTGGGAGCCGCGCATCTCCTTCGATGCCCTGGTGTCCGAAATGGTAAGCGAAGACATCCGGGAAGCCGAAAGGGACCGTTTCTGCAAGATGGAAGGGTTCCGGACGTTTTCAAGAAACGATGCTTAGAGAAAGACATGGATAAGGCCTCCAAAATATTTGTGGCAGGCGCCGCCGGCATGGTGGGAAGCGCCATCTGCCGGAAGCTGACGGATGCCGGGTATCTGAATATCACTGGAAGCATCCACACGCGCAGGCCCGATTTGGAAGACGGTTACGGCTTCGGGTCCATCCGCCGGGTCGAAATCGACCTGACGCGTCAGGGGGTGGTGAGCGCTTTTTTTGAAGAAGAAAAGCCCGAGTATGTCTTTTTGGCGGCTGCAAAGGTCGGGGGAATATTGGCCAACAGCACCTATCCGGCCGATTTCATCTACGAAAACATGATGATAGCGGCCAACGTCATCCGGGCGGCCTTCGAGCACCGCGTGAAGAAACTTCTCAACCTGGGTTCTTCGTGCATCTATCCGAAATTTGCCGCCCAGCCGATAAAAGAGGAATCCCTCTTGACGGGCGCCCTTGAACCCACCAACGAAGCCTACGCTGTTGCTAAAATCTCTGCCATCAAGCTGTGTCGCTACTTCAACCAGCAGTACCGGACCGACTTCATCTCAGCCATGCCGACCAACCTTTACGGCCCCGGCGACAACTTCAACCTAGAAACCTCCCATGTGCTCCCCGCCCTGATTCGGAAATTTTACCTTGCCCGCCTCCTCAGAGAGATCCGGGAAAACAAGTTAAATAATAACAAGTTAATTCAAGATATTAAAATAAATAAACTAGGGTATAACATTAATTTCGATCGGGAACCCCGCGACGTCGAATCCGTCGAGAGGGCCTTGGGGGAAATCGGCGTCACCGCCGAGGCCGTGACCCTTTGGGGGCGCGGAGAGGTTTTTCGGGAGTTTTTGTATGTGGACGACCTTGCGGACGCCTGTATGTTCCTCATGGAACGCTTCGGCTACGCTGACATCGGAGAACTTATCAACATCGGAGCAGGGAAAGACATCCGGATAAAGGATCTGGCAGAAACCACCCGAGGAATCGTAGGGTACGAAGGTCAGATCCGTTTCGACGTTTCCAAGCCAGAGGGCACGCCCAAAAAGCTTCTGGACAGCTCCCGCATCAACGCGTTGGGGTGGCGGCCGAAGACGCCGCTTGAGAAAGGGATCCGGAAAACCCTGGACTGGTACGTTTCGCAAACCCTGAAGGGACAGGCGTAGTTGGACCGGGGCAAGTGGGTCGTCAGCGATCCCGCGTTCGAAGCAGACGGGGTCTGCCCGAACTACCGGATCTGGCCGTGGAACGGCCACCGAAGGTTCGCCTACGATTTGGTGCGCCTTGTGCGCCCGAAGCGGTTCGTCGAGCTGGGCGCCTACTGGGGCACCTCTTTTTTTGCCTTCTGCCAGGCGGTCAAGGACTTCGGGATTCAACCGGAATGCATCGCTGTCGACACCTGGGAAGGCGACGAACACACCGGGCCCTACGAGAAAGACGCCTTCGAGACCTTCGAGAGGGTGGTCCGGGAGGTTTTCGCCGGCCTCCGTGTCCGTGTGCTGAAGACGACATTCGAAAAAGCGCTCCCGCTCGTGGAGGAAGGATCCGTGGACATCCTTCACATCGACGGATGCCACGAGTACCAGGCCGTCAGAAGCGATTACCTCTCCTGGCTCCCGAAGCTTGCAGAAAACGGGGTGGTCCTGTTTCATGACGTGGCCGACGGGGTGGAATATGAGTCGGTGCGCTTCTGGAAAGAGATCTCCGCAAAGGCGCCCGGATTTTCTTTTCCCCACTCGTGGGGCCTGGGCGTGCTGTTTCCCAAGGGGGACCTTTACTTCAGGCAGATGAAAAACTGCAACTTCGAAGACAAGCTGAAACTTTACGAGTACCGGTCCGAGCTGGACTACGCGCTGGTCAGGATCGATATTTTGAAAAAAATCACGGCGGGCGAAAAAATGGCCGTCGCCGAAAAAGAAAACGAGATCGATTCGCTGAAAAAAACCGTCGAATCGCTTCAACGGACAAACGAAACTGCGGCGGAAGCGATTCGCCGCTACGAGTCTTCCCCGGTGTTTTGCCTGAAAAAGCACTTCAACCGAATCTTTGGAAACAGATAGCCCCATCGATTCCTCAAAACTCATAGACGCCTTTTCCCGGTTCGTCAGTGCATATCCGGGAATCGAAGTTTTTTGCTTCGATTTTTTCGACACCCTGGTGACCCGGACCGTAGAACCCGAGACCACCAAAAAGATCGCCTCCAGGCAGCTCGGGACGCTTCTGGGCCGGGAAATCGCGGGGGAGATGATTTACCAACTCAGAAGGGACCTGGAAGCAAAACTTTGCCGTGAAAACGCCGAAAAAGGAAACGACCCGGAATTCAACTTCCTGGAATTTGCTTTAGCCTTTCATGCCCTTATGAAGGAAGAATATCCCCATTTCCCAGGGGACCTTCAGGAAAATGATTTTTCCAGACGGATCTTGGACATAGAGCTTGCAACCGAGAAACTGCTTCAGCGGGTCAACCCGGAGGTGAAAAACCTGCTGGTCTTTGTATCCCAAAACAAGGCCCGCATCGCGGTTGTTTCGGATTTCTACGTTCCTGCAGCCCATTTCGGTTCATTTTTGGATTGTCACGGGATGTCGGGCCATGTGGAACAGCTCTTCATTTCCGCGGACTTTGGGCTGAAAAAATCATCGGGGCGGCTCTACGACAAGATGATAGAGCATTACGGGTGTCCGCCCGAGAAGATGCTCATGGTAGGGGACAACGCGCACTCGGATATCCGGATGGCCCGGGAAAAAGGGATCCTGACCTTTCAGGTCCCCCCGAAACGGGTGGAAACCCGCGGCACCGATGCACCCGCACGAAAGGTAGAACCGCTTTCGCCTCAAGAAATCGCCGAGAAAATGTCTTCCTTTGCCTCCAGGCTGGGCGGAAGCATTTTCCCCGAAATGGGGCTCACCCTTTACCGGTTCGTCTTTCTCCTGTTTCGGGAACTTGCCCGCGAGAAAATTGACCGGATCTGTTTTTTTTCCAAGGAAGGGGAGTTTTTAAAGGCCCTGTTCGACCGGTTCCAGGAAGAAAGGTTTGGCAAAAGCGTCATCGCGTCCCATTATCTTCTGGTTTCCCGGAAATCCACCTATCTTTGCTCATTGAAGCCGCTTGCCCAAGAAAGCTTCAACGGGATCTTTCAGCAGTACCGGCACATATCCCCCCGGGAATTCATGCTAAGCCTCAGTTTCACCGATGAAGAGGCCGAGGGCATCTGCGGGGGACTTTCCATCGGGCCAGGCGACAGGGTACCGGATTTTCAAAACAGCCCTCAGTTCCAATCCCTCCTCGAATACGGACCCTTCCGGCGCCTTTACGAGTCGAAGCGGACCCGGCAGAAGAATGTTTTTTTGAGATACCTGGAATCCTTCGGCACGGATTTTTATGAAAAATGCCTCACCATTGTGGACGTGGGATGGAAGGGGTCCATCCAGGACAACCTTTTTCACATTCTGGACGGAAAGGTGAGGATCCGGGGATACTACATCGGACTTCTCAACCCGACATCCGTAACGCCGCTCAACAGCAAGAAGGGAATCCTGTTTGCCAACGCGCCGCGGCCGACGCCCTTTTTCGAGGTTTACAGGAGCAACACGTCCCTTTTCGAGATGCTCCTCGGCGCTACCCACGGAAGCGCGGACGGCTACGAGGAGGGGGCAGGAGACGGCCGGGCGGGCAGTGAGGTGAGGGTCCTGCTTTCGGATACCCCCGAGGAAAGGGCGCTTTACCGGGAAAAGATTCAGCCTGTCCAGGCCCGTATCGCAGAGGTCTTCGGAGAAATCAACCGCATGGCGTGCGTAACGCAGTGCCTCGAGCCCGATGACCGTTGGTATGCCCAGCAGCACGCGCGGATGGTGTTCCGCCCGACGCGCGGGGAAACCCTGTTTTTCAAGGGGCTTTACCATCGGGAAAATTTCGGGGTCTTCGAGTTCACGCGGTTCGAGGGCCGCAATCCGCTTTCCCTAGAAAGGCGATGGAGCCATTTTAAGCAGGTCCTCCAGGAGCCCAAGTTGTTATCGGAAAAAGGAATCTGGCACCCGGTCCTCCTGGATAGGCTCGGCATCGGGTTCGCGGCGCGTTTCTTCGGGGAAAACCGCCACCGAAAGGCGTTTCCCGAAAGCCCGCCCGTATTCCGTTTCACGGGGGAAAGGCTTTTCAGGGCGCTGAGCCGGTTGAATTTCAAAAGAGGCATTAAAATCGCCTTTTTCCTGGGGGTGCCCGAAATCAGCGGCGGGACCTACGTGATCTTCGAACATGCCGTGCGGCTGAATAAAAAGGGTTACAAGGTTTTCATCTTGACCCGGGAGCAGGTCCAGCCTGAACGCTATTCATGGCACCCGGAAGCCGGCACCCTCGAGTGGCTTACCCTGGACGAAGCGGTTCAGGAGCGTTTTGACTTCGCTATCGCCACTTGGTGGCAGAGTGCCCTTCTGCTGAACCGGGTGCGGGCGCAGACCTATCTCTATTTCGTCCAGAGCGTCGAGTCCCGGTTTTTTCCCGGCCAAGAAACCGCCACTGCCGAGGAAAGGGCCTACCGCCGCCTGGTGGAAAGCACTTATCTCTTGCCGCTTCCGGTGATCACCGAGGCCGGATGGATCCGGGATTACCTCAACGAAAAATTCGGCATCGAGCCTTTCGTCGTCCGAAATGGGGTCCGGAAGGATCTTTACACGGAAGCTGGGGACGCGATCAGGCCCAGGGAAAAGGGGAAGCTCAGGGTCCTTGTGGAAGGCCCGATGGGAGTTCCCTTCAAGAACGTGGAAAAGGCGTTAGCCCTGGCCAGGGAGTCCGAGGCAGACGACGTGTGGCTCCTCACGCCGACCGAGACCGGCCCCATCGAAGGCGTCAGCCGGATTTTTTCAAGGGTTCCCATTCGCGAGACGGCGCCTGTCTACCGTTCCTGCGACGTGCTCCTGAAACTGAGCACCGTGGAGGGGATGTTCGGGCCCCCGCTGGAGATGTTTCACTGCGGCGGGACGGCCATCGTTTACGACGTCACCGGCCACGAAGAGTACATCCGTCACAACGTCAACAGCTTCGTTCTGCCCGCCGGGGACGAGGCGGGGGTGGTGCATCACCTGAACCTGCTCAAGCGCAGCCCGGACATCCTGGAGCGCCTCAAAGAAGGGGCCAGGGCCACCGCGTCCGGATGGCCGGACTGGGACCGCGCATCGGACCGGTTCGAAAAAGCTCTTCGAAAGATCAAAGGACGCCGATGGCCGAACCGCGCCTACCTCTCGGAGGCCTCGGCTTATCTTTACCGAAATTGCGAAAACGACATCCGGCTTTTCTTCGAAATGGAAAACGCACCCACTCTGCAAAGCTGCCAGGTTTACTGGCACCAGGGAGACGGTTATTCGGAAGCAAAGTCCCTGAAAAACGAATACCGAAGCGGCGAGTGGGTTTCCATTGGTGTCAAACTGCACGCCGATGCGGGGAGCCTGCATCTGCGCGTGGACCCGTGCATGTGGGACGGAGTCGTCTTCGTGGGGCGGATCGAGGTCGCCGATGGCTCCCATGAGCGGGCGCTCGCCCGGTTCGGCCCGGATTCGGGATGGAACGGGCTGACCTCCGGCGGTACCGCCTCGGCAATCCATGCGGGGCGCTTTTTTGCAATCGAATCCACGGGAGCCGACCCGCAGATCCTGGTCCCACTCGTCCAAATCGATGGCTCCCACTCGCTGCCGGCTGAAATCCGAGTGGAGATCGACCTGAAGTTCATTCCCCACAAAAAGGCTCTGGACGAAATTCTTGCCGATTTACGGGCCTGCGAAACGGTTTCTACCGAAAGAGATCGGGCCTTGAAAGGGTAGGGCTTCCGAATGCCGAAAGTCAGCGTCGTCATTCCCTGCTACAACCACGGAAAGTACCTTGGAGAGGCGGTGGATTCCGTCTTGAACCAGACCTTCGCGGACTTTGAAATCGTCATTGTCGACGACGGCTCCGACGATCCGGAAACGAAAAACCTCCTGGCGCAACTCGACAGGCCAAAAACGAAAGTCATCCACACCGAAAACGCCGGGCTCGCCAGTGCCAGAAACAACGGGATCCGGGCGTCGGCGGGGGAATACATTCTTCCCCTGGACGCGGACGACAAGATCGGGAAGGAGTATCTGGAAGAAGCCGTCCCCATCCTGGACAGAAACGCCGGGATCGGCGTCGTCTACTGCCAGGCCGCTTACTTCGGGGAACGGGACGGGCTCGTGGATCTGCCGGTTTTTTCCATGGAGCGCATCCTGAAAAAAAACATCATCTTCTGTTCGGCCCTGTTTCGAAAAAAGCACTGGGAGCAGGTCGGCGGGTACAACGAAAACATGGTCTACGGCCTGGAGGACTGGGATTTCTGGCTTTCCCTGCTCGAAATGGGGCTGAAGGTCCACCGGATCCCCAAGACCCTTTTTTTCTACCGGATCCGGAAGGCCTCCATGCTCAGCACCATCTCGGAAGAAAACCAGTTTTTCATGATCAAAAACGTCATTTTCAACCACAGGTCCCTGTTCAGGGACTGCGCGGAAATCTATATCGTCCCGAAAGTGTCCCAGCTTTATGTGGACACCGGTTCGGGATTCAACGACAGGCAGGTGATATCCCGGGTCGTGTTCAGGGAAGAAAAGCGCGTGGAGTTCGATGTTTCCGACTTCGAACAAATTAGAGGCCTGAGGTTCGACCCCATCAACGACGCCTGCCTGGTGCGCATCGGCCGCATCGAAGCGACGCTTCGGGACGGGTCCAGGGTCCGGGTGAAACCCCTGGGCGACAATGCCATCCACCGGGAAGGGCCGGATTTCATCTTTTCCACGCGTGACCCCCAGATTCATCTGGAGGTTCCGGAAGGCGAGATTCAGGGCCTTTGCGTGGACCTCGATTACATCGCCATTGGGAAAAACGCTTTCGAGCGGATCCTCGATTTTCAGGCAGAAGCGATCGCCCGGAACAGGGGAGAGCTCGAGCGATTGAAAAATGAAATCGGGAGGATTCGCCTTGCAGAGCAGCAGCTCGCCGGGCTTCGCAGAGACCTCGAAAAGAGCGAAGCGAGGTACGAAGAGGTCGTCCGCTCCACGTCATGGAAACTCTCCTATCCCCTGAGGTGGGTATTCGGCCGGATGAACCGGACCTCGGCCGCGGTCCTGAGAAACCAGGAGTCCAGCATGCTTAACGAGCTCCTGTTTCTCTACCACTGTTATGCCAAGAAGAGCCTGGTCCCGCCGCCGCGCTTCAATTTTGTGGGAAGCGCCGAATTTTTTGCAACCGGTAAAATGTATCACGACCTCATTCTCCGGTTCTGCATACTCAAGGGCGACGAGGCGCTGCTCGATATCGGCTGCGGGATCGGGAGGGTGGCCATCCATTTCACGGGCTTTATAAAAGGAAAGGGCCGGTACGAGGGATTCGACATCGTGAACAAAGGAATCCGGTGGTGCCGCCACAAGATATCCAGGCTTCACCCCAGTTTCACCTTCAAACACGCAGACATCTACAGTAAGGAATACAACCCCAAGGGAACCCTCTTGGCCGTGGATTTCAAGTTTCCCTATCCCGACGAAGCGTTCGACGTTGCCTTCGCCACCTCCGTGTTCACCCACATGCTGCCCGAAGCCTGCCTCAACTACCTGCATGAAATCCGCCGGGTTCTTAAAAACGGGACCGGCAGGGCTTTGGTGTCGGCTTTCGTGCTCAACGAGGATTCGCGGAAGAACATGGCAAACGGAGCGTTTGATTTCAAGAAAACCGACGACAGGTACGGCGTCATGGTGGAGGAAAACCCCGAAGCGGCCATCGCCTACGAGGAAGCCTATCTGAAAGAAATGATCGGACAGGCACGTCTCAGGATCGCGGGTCCCATCCATTTCGGGAACTGGAGCACCCGGGCTTCGGAAATTCATGGCCAGGACATCCTTATCCTGGAGAAGGCATGAAGCTTGCCGTCGTCATCCTCAACTGGAACGCTTCGGAGGAGACCCTCTCCTGCGTCGCGAATCTACGCCGGTGGTCCGGCCTTCAGCCGATCCTCGTGGTGGTGGACAACAACTCCAGGGAAGAGGAGCGGCGCAAATTGAGAAGCCTTCCAGGCGAGGTTTTACTGATTCAAAATGGTGAAAACCTCGGTTTTTCCGGGGGAAGCAACGTCGGCATCCGGGCGGCCTTGAAGAAAAAGGCGGAGGCGGTTTTGCTTTTGAACAACGACGCCGTCATCGAGGAAAAAGACGTCTCGCAGATGACCGGAAGCCTTGCAGATAACCCGGACATTGCCGTCATCGGGCCTCTGCTTTACGACGGGGACACCGGCCGGCTCGTGAATGCCGGCGGCAGGGATATCGCCTGGCATTACCATACCCATTTGCAGGAGCCCCAGGACCCTCAGGAAATCTATGATGTGGACTATGTTTCGGGGACGGCGATGCTGGTCAAGTCCGATGTTTTCAGCAGCGTAGGGATGCTCGACGAGCGGTATTTTTTCAGCGGGGAAATCGCCGATTTCTGCAAGAGAATCCGGTCGGAAAATACGGACGGGAAAAGAAACTCGCGTGTCGTCATCGACCCTCTATCAAAAGCGGCGCATCATCTGCACAACCCGTCCAAGGACCGGGAAAAACTCTATGCCTACTACACCATCCGGAACCGGTACCTCTATGTGAGAAAATTTTACAAGGGCTTAAGACTGCTGCTTTACCCGGTCTGGGTTTACCGCCACTTCAGGCATGCGCTGTCGACGCTTCTCCAAAACCGCCTCGACGTGACGCAAGTCATCCTCAAGGGCGTATTTGACGGGATGGCGGGAAAGACCGGAAGGATGGTTGCGTGACGTTTCCGCTTCTAAAAACCCATCGCCTGGTGAAAAACGAATCCGGTGTCTGGATGTCCGAGGAAAGACGGGAAGAAAAGGTCGCTGACGGAGCTTTTCCTTATGAAAAAATACGGGAGATCCTCGAATCCGTCCAGGACCTGAGTTCTTCCTCCGTGGAGATGGAAAGAAGGATCCCGGAGCATGAAACCGTACTTCGATTGCAGCTCGATCCCCGCCGAGCCAATATTGTGAGGGGGCTCAATCTAAAGGGGGCGGGTGCGGTCCTGGAGCTGGGTTGCGGATGCGGAGCGGTGACCCGGTATCTGGGGGAGGCGGGGTTCCAAGTGGACGCGGTGGAGGACTGCCCGCGCAAGGCGGGGCTCGCGGCGCTTCGGTGCCGGGGCCTTGAAAACGTGAATGTCGTCAGCATTCCCTTTCCGGAACTGGAAATGCCCGAAAAGGCCTACCGTGCAATTTTTGTTCTCGGCCTTGCGGACGACCTCAACCGGCGTTTCCTTCGCCTGGGCGATGCGGAGACGGCTGCGGTAGAATTTTTCTCCAGGGTGAGACCGGCGCTCGAGGAGAAAGGTCTGCTGGTCGTCGCCGCAGACAACCGCTTCGGTCTCAAGTTCTGGCTTGGAGCTGCTGAAGGGCACTCCGGGACCCCTTACACGGGTCTTTACGGCTACCCCAAGAAAGAAGGCCGCGAAACGTTTGACCTGGACCAATGGGGCAGCATTTTGAAAAAAGCCGGATTTCAAAAACGCCGCTTCCTTTTTCCTTTTCCAGACTACTGCCTCCCCAAGGCCATACTGTCCGATGCCTTTCTCGAGAGCGACCCCTTCGCCTATTCGATGCTTTACCGGGTGGAATCCAGGGACTATCTCGGTCCCTGGAGCACGGACGCTTATGAATTTTTCGTGTGGAAGGCCCTTCACCGTTCGGGTCGGCTGGCACATTACGCCAATTCATTTCTCATCGCAGCCGGGGCCTCCGATGAGATCCTCGGTAAAGTAATCCAGGACGATTTCGTCTTTTTCTCGGATTCGGGAAGGAGGCCGGCTTACCGGACTCTGACCCGGAAGCCGTCGGGCTTAGACAGGGTGGTCAAGCAGGCCACGGTCCCCCAGGCTGTCTTCCAGTGCAAGGGGTCGGGCTTGAAGCACTCCCTTCACGAAAAGCCGTACTACCGGGGAATCCTTCTTTCGGAAAAATGGCTGGAGGCCGTTTTTCAGTGCCGCGAGTCGGCCCCTTTCGAAGTTCAACTGAAAAGCTACCATGATTTCGTCGCCGGGTTGGTCCGTTCGAACGGAGGCGGCAAAAACGTCGATCTGTTGCCCTTCAACATCGTCGTTGGAGAAGACGGGAACTGGCGCGTCATCGATGACGAATGGATCCTCGAAGAACCGGTATCACCGGAATTTCTTCTCTTCCGGGCTTTGCTGTGGTTCGGCAAGAGCAGCGAAAAGCTGCTGAAGCCAATTTTCGACCTGAAGGGAATAACAAATCTCAGGGGGTTTGTCGCTTATGGTTTCAGGACGCTGTCCCTGGAGCACCGACTCGACATGGAGGATTTCATAGAAAGAGAAGAGAGGCTGCAATCCGGTATCAATTTTCAGAGGGGCCTGAACAACATCCGAAAAATGGTGGAAGCGTCCCTTTTCTTTCCGGACGCCGGCGCAGCTGCCGCATCCTTTTCCGCCCAGCTCTTCTGGTCCGGGAGCCGAAAAGATTTTTCGGAGGAAAGAAGCGTTTACGTCTCGGGACAGACCGGGGTTTCCAGGCAGGTCCTCGCTTTTCCCTTCAACGTGCATGGGGCTCCCCTCGCGTGGCTGAAACTGAAGCCGGCAAACCGACTGGGGTTTTTCACGCTTTACTCGCTCACGGTGAAAAGAGTCCCCGAAACGGGGATCGTAGAAGAAACCCTCCTGCGACTGGAAAACCCCAAGCAGATCGCCGACTCTGCAATCCTTGAAAACGTTCTTTTTACCCGAAATGACCAGGGAGAGATCTTTTCGGCGCTAAATCCCGAGCCCTATCTCCTGTTCAAGGTGACGGAAACAATTTCCAGGCCGAGTCTCGAAGGATTTTTCATCCTGGAAGCTGAAATGGACTGGCCGAAAACGCCGGATTTTATTCTGGCCCAAAAGGCGCTGGCGCAGTCCCTGGATGCCTTCAGCCGCGAAAGGGAAAAATACCTGTCAACCCTGAAGGAAAAGGAAGATCTCATTCAGGAAGAGGCCTCGGAAATCGTAAAGGAAGCCAAAAAAATCCAGGTAAAAGATCAGATACTGCACCAGTTTCAGGCCCAGGTATTTCAGGAAGAAAGCCATATAATTCGCCTGGAAGCCGAAAACCAGAAACTGGCAGAGACACTGGAAAGCCTCAAAACCCATCCATGGTGGAGGGGGCTCAGGGCTTTCAGGAAGGGCATGCTTGCCGTGTTGCATCTCCTTGCGGTTGCGGGGTTCACCGGCGCGATCCCCGGTTGCCGGGCCTACCGTAAATTGAAAAAAAGCCCCCTGTTCGATCCCTCCTATTACCGGCTGCGGTACCCGGAAGTGGGCTTTTTGAAAAAGGACCCTCTCTGGGACTATATCAGGCACGGTGCAACGGAGGGGAGGAATACGCACCCCCTGTTCGATGCAAGTTATTACCTTCAGCACAACAGCGACGTGAAAGAGTCCGGCATCGATCCTCTCCAGCACTTCCTGGAAAATGGGGACCGTGAAAACCGGAAGCCCAGCCCGCTGTTCGACCCCCGCTATTACCGGTCCGCCGTCGGGGAGCAGATGGGAGAGAAGGAAAATTCCCTGGAGCATTTCCTGCAAAAAGGCGCACCCGGAGGGTTTCGCCCGAACCCGCTCTTCGATCCCCGGTACTATCGGGAGAAAAACCCGGATGTCGCCCTGTCGGGAATCAACCCCCTCGTTCACTTTTTGGAGACAGGTGCCTTAGAAGAGAGAAACCCGCATCCCCTGTTTGAAACGTCCTGGTACCTTTCCAACGGTCCGGAAAGCCTCGAGGCGGGGCAGAACCCTTTGGTTCACTACCTGGAAAAGGGGGGAAGGGAAGGCAAGAGCCCCAGTCCGGTGTTCGATGCGGCCTATTACCTCCGGAGCAACCCGGAGGTAGCGGCGTCGGCGCAAAACCCCCTGGTGCACTACCTTACCGAAGGGGCGCGGGAGGGGAAAAACCCCAACCCGGTGTTCGACACGGCCTATTACCTGGCGCAATGCTCCGGGACGCTGGAATCTGGCGCCAACCCCCTGGTGCACTACCTGGAGAAAGGCGAGGCAGAAGGGCTCAACCCCGGCCCCCTTTTCGGCACCCGGTACTACCTCCGGCAAAACCCCGACGTGGCGGAGTCGGGCGTCAACCCCCTGGCGCACTTCCTCCAAGCTGGAGGGAGGGAGGGACGCAACCCGTGTTCCCTTTTCGATTCCTCCTATTATTTTTCAAAAAATCCAGAGGTTTCAAGGTCAGGGCAGAACCCTTTGGTTCACTACCTGGAAAAGGGGGGAAGGGAAGGCAAGAGCCCCAGTCCGGTGTTCGATGCGGCCTATTACCTCCGGAGCAACCCGGAGGTAGCGGCGTCGGCGCAAAACCCCCTGGTGCACTACCTTACCGAAGGGGCGCGGGAGGGGAAAAACCCCAACCCGGTGTTCGACACGGCCTATTATCTGGCGCAAAGCCCTGAAGCGCTCCAAGCCGGGGAAAACCCCCTGGTGCATTACCTGGAGAAAGGCGAGGCAGAAGGGCTCAACCCCGGCCCCCTTTTCGACACCCGGTACTACCTCCGGCAAAACCCCGACGTGCGCGAATCAGGCGTCAACCCTCTGGCGCACTACCTGGAACACGGCTGGAAAGAAGCCAGGGACCCCAACCCGGCATTTCGAAGTGACTATTACCTGAGGGAAGCCCTGGAGGCGCTGATGGAAGGGCAAAACCCCCTTGTCCATTTTATCGAAGTCGGGGCAGGGCAGGGGAAAAACCCTTGTTCCTTCTTCGACACCTTATATTATATGAGTCAAAACCCGGAAGCCGCGAGTCCCCCGAGCAATCCCCTGGCCCACTATCTTCAATATGGCATCCCGGCCAAGAAGAAGCCGAATCCCTTGCTGGATCGATTCATCCACCAGCCACTGATCACCCTGATCGTTGATTTCCGCGGACTTTCCAGAGCCCAGGCGCAGGAATTCCTGGACTCCCTTTGCCTTCAGATTTACCGGAACTGGGAGTCAATCCTGGTATTTGATGCAGAGGACCGTGAGGAACTGGGACCGGTCGCGGAAAGCGCTCAAGAGAAGGATGCACGCATACGAGGATGCCCCGCAGAAAAAGGTGAACCGCTGCCCGAGGCGCTGAACAGGGCCCTTTCCACTGCTTCGGGCGAGTTCCTTCTTTTCTTGAAGCAGGTTGCACCCCGTATGGAGGCCCTGTTCGAATATGTACGTCTGGTAAATCGATATCCCGATGTAGATCTGCTTTTCTGTGACCAGCAAATTCCAGGTGTCGAGGGGGTGCGCGTGGAGGATAGCCTTTTCGCCGAACCGATGCTCGAGGTCAACCACGAGGTAGGGCCGTTCATTCTTTTCAGAAAGGCGGTCGCAGATCGTGTCGGCGGATTGAAAAGAGAACACACGGGACCCTGGGATTTCGATTTCCTGCTGAATTGCATCCGCACAAGTTTTCACGGAAAATTTCCGCGCCTTTCGATGAAGCTTTTCGATAGGGTTTATTAATGCCGCTTGCCAACGCCAGACTTCTTTTGGACACGGGTTCCGGTTTTTCCGAAAAAGGAAACCTGGTGGTGGAAATTGTCCGAAAAGAGGAAAGAATAACCTTCATACCGGGCAAAGAAGGACAGCTCATCCGAAGCCTTTGTCTGCGGCCTGCGGAAGATTACCTGGTGTTGGATCTGATGAAGATCGAAATTCAGAACCCAGGAGGCCACGTTTTCGAGGTCGGCAATTTCAGCAGTAACGCCATGTTCAGGCAAGACCGCCGCCTCATTTTTGCAACAGATTCCCCCGAGATTTACGTTCACGTCTTCAACGCCCCCATCGAGAGTGTCACGTTCTGGACACGGTTCGAAGCTGTCGGCAAGGAAACCATTCCGTATCTTTGGAAGGCTTGTCAAGAAACTCAGACGGATTACCGAGAGAAAGTTTTGGAATATATCGGAAAGATTGACCGCGGCGCCGAAAAAGGGGAGGCACTCGAAAAAACGGTCCAGGGGATCAAAGCCGAACTGGAGAAGCTTGGGCGCGAGACGATATTTCTGAAAGAAACGCTTGAGGCTGAACGAAGGATCAGGGAAAGCCTGCTGGAATCGTCATCGTGGAAATTGACGGCGCCGGTGAGGAAATTTTCAAAGGGCGCAAGGGTTCATTCGAGCCGCTGGAAAACCGCGGTGTTCAGAGTCCGGGGGGAGTACCCGCTCATCCGTCAATCAGGCCTTTTCGACGAGGCTGATTACCTGAACAGAAACCCGGACGTCAAAGCGATGAGGATCGATCCCATCACGCACTACCTTACAAGCGGCGCGGCGGAGGGTCGGGACCCGCATCCCCTGTTCGACATGGCGTATTATAAAAGTCAGAACCCGGGGGCGGCTGAGAGCGGTGTGAATCCCCTGGTGCACTTTTTACGTGCGGGGGCTGCGGAAGGTCTTAATCCGCACCCTTTGTTCAGCACGAACTATTACGCGATGCGCAACCCGGAAGTGTCCCAGAGCGGGATGAACCCCCTGAGGCATTACATGGAGAAGGGCGCAGAGCAAGGCTTTGATCCGCATCCGCTTTTCGACACGGCGTACTATAAAAGTCAGAACCCGGGGGCGGCTGAGAGCGGTGTGAATCCCCTGGTGCACTTTTTACGTGCGGGGGCTGCGGAAGGTCTTAATCCGCACCCTTTGTTCAGCACGAACTATTACGCGATGCGCAACCCGGAAGTGTCCCAGAGCGGGATGAACCCCCTGAGGCATTACATGGAGAAGGGCGCAGAGCAAGGCTTTGATCCGCATCCGCTTTTCGACACGGCGTACTATAAAAGTCAAAACCCTGAGGCGGCTGAGAGCGATGTGAACCCCCTTGCGCACTACCTGGAAACCGGGTGGAAAAACGGTTGTACCCCGCACTTACTGTTTGATCCCGTTTATTATCTTAAATACTGCCGGCAGGCCCGGGAAACCCAAACGAATCCTTTAATACATTACCTTACCCGGGGAGCCCGGGAGGGCTTCAACCCTCACCCCTTGTTCGACACCTACTATTATTGGAGAAGCAACCCGGACGTGCATGCTGCAGGAATAAACGCCCTGGAGCACTACGTCCAGTCCGGTTCAAAGGAGGGACGGGACCCTAACCCGCTTTTTACGTACAGCTTCTATACGGCGCAACACCCGGACGCAAAACGCTGGGACAGAACCCTTCTTGAGCACTATCTGATCCGAGGGGTGAGGACAAAAAAAGCGACGAGCCCCCTTTTCGACGGCGGCTATTATCTTGGAAAATATTCCGATGTAGCGCGCTCGGGCGTGGATCCTTTAGGGCACTATCTCGAATTCGGTATTTTCGAGGAAAGGGAGCCTAATCTGTTCTTAGAAGCCCTTAATAAAAAACCAAAAATCAGCATCCTTGTGCCCGTGTACAACACCGGCGAAAAACATCTGGAAGAAATGATCCTGTCCGTCCGGCGGCAGATCTATAAAAACTGGGAGCTTTGCCTTGTCGACGACGGAAGCGAAACGAAACACGTGCGCGAGATTTTAAAGAAATGCGCGATGCATTCCGAAAAGATAAAAACAAGGCTGCTGGATGGAAACCGAGGCATCTCCCAGGCCACCAACGAAGCGGCCGCCATGGCGACAGGCGAATACCTCGCGCTTCTGGACCACGACGACCTGTTGACGATGGATGCGCTGATCGAAGTGGTGAAAGCCATCAACGAAAAAGACCCGGATGTCATTTACTCGGACGAGGCCCTCATCGATGAAGCTGGAAGGGCCCACGATTCAATTTTCAAGCCTGATTTTTCTCCGGACTTGCTTCTGTCGCACAATTACATCACCCACTTCCTGGTATTCAAAAGAACGCTCTTCGATGCGATAGGAGGGTTTGATCCGGGATGCGACGGAGCGCAGGACTACGACCTGATATTGAAGCTTTCCGAAAAAACACCTAAAATCCATCATATCCCCAAAGTGACGTATTTCTGGCGAAAAAGCGCATCCTCCACGAGTTTTAACCCCGCCAACAAGAGCTACGCCCACGAATCCGGGAAACGGGCGCTGGAAGCCGCTCTTGGTCGGCGGAGCATCCCAGGATCGGTGGAAAAGGCGAACATGCCCTTTTTCTATCGGGTCAAAAGGAAAATTTCGGGGAACCCGAAGGTCAGCATCGTTGTGCCTTTTAAAGACCAGCCCGTTTTCCTGAAAAAGTGCGTCGAGGCCATCTTGTCCAAGTCGACCTGGACCCACTTCGAAATCCTCGGGATCGACAACGGGAGCCGGATGCCGGAAACGCTCGGGCTGATGAAGCAGTTGGAAGGGGCCGATTCACGGGTCCGCTTTTTCGAGTACCCTGTGCCCTTTAATTACTCGAAAATCAACAACTACGGGGTTTCCTTGGCTTCGGGGGAGATGCTTCTCCTGCTGAACAATGATGTAGAGATCCTCAGTTGCGACTGGATAGAGGCGCTCCTCGAACACGCCCAACGGGAAGAGGTTGGCGCGGTTGGAGGAAAACTCTATTACCCAAACCGGACGATTCAGCATGCCGGGGTCATTGTCGGTATCGCCGGCTTTGCCGGCCATTCCCATCGGCATGCACCAGGGGACGACAAGGGCTATGGGAACCGGTTGATGTGCATTCAAAATGTCAGTGCGGTTTCAGGGGCCATGATGATGGTGAAGAGAAAAGCCTTCCTCGAAACGGGGGGGCTCGACGAGGACAACCTGGCCGTTTCATTAAATGATATTGATTTTTGTTTGCGTTTGCGGCAAAAAGACCTTTTTAATATTTTTACACCTTATTGCGAAGCGGTTCATCACGAGTCCGCGTCGAGAGGATACGAAGAAACCCCTGAACAAAAATTTCGGTTTCAAAAAGAAATCAGGCACTTCCAAAGACAATGGAACAAAGTCCTTGCCCAAGGAGATCCTTGTTACAACCCGAACTTGACGCTAGAACACGAAGATTTCTCGCTCAAAGTGAATCGGGTACCTTGAGGGGAAAGATCGACAGGCCCTTTAAGATTTAAGCGCGATTTTTCCTGTTTTGACGAAAAAGGAGAATTGGAAACAATGAAACAGATGACCAACTACCGACTGAAGATGCAGAAGATCCTATTTGTTCTCATGGCCCTCATTTTGGCCGGGTTTCATGTGGCAAGCGCCCAGGCGGCAACTGCGGGAGGCGCTGTGACGGCGGAAATCGTGTGGGCGGAGCCTGATGGGTACAATTTTCCCATCTACCACAGCAGCTTCGATGGAGACGGATGGACGGCGAGGCAGGCTTTGACGGAAGGCGGGGGCCAGATGAACACCATGCCGGTTATCGACGCCGGAACCGACGGGGTGATCTGGGCGGTGTGGTCCTCAGCCTCAGGCAAGTCCAGCCACCTGTATTATTGCGTTTTCGACGAAAGAGGGTGGTCCAGACCCAAGCAGATCCAAAGCCCTCTTTTGTCAAACACCTCGCCCTCGATCCTGGTGGACGGGGAGAACCTCCCGTGGGTCGTTTGGGCCGGTTTCGACGGCCAGGACGACGATATCTTTTTCTCCCGATGGAACGGTTCAGACTGGGAAACCCCTGCGAGGGTCAACAGAAATGACGGTGAACCCGATATCCTCCCCGTATTGTGGGTGAGCGCCGACGGGTCCATTCGGGTCAAATGGTCAAGCTATCAAGAAGCCGAATACCTCGATTATGGGGCATTTTGGTCCGGAACCGGATGGTCGCAAGAGGGGGAGCTGGGTGGGAAGGATTACCGTTCACTCATGGAACAGGTTGCCCAAGTGTCTCCAAACCTTCCTGAATTTGTGAAAAATCCGACTCTGGCTTCGATGCACGTGAAAATGGATGATAAGAAATGGGCATTTCGCATTCAAGAGACGATGGAGGCGACCCGAGGAGAATCTGGATCACCGTTGCAATTGTCGACATCTCCCGATCAGGTGGGGCAAAACGTTATCATCGGCTTCGGGGACAGCATCACCGTGGGCGAACCTTATGTCAGTTTCAGCGGGGAAGGGAGACGCATCGGCGGATATGAGCCATTTCTCGAGGCCCTTGGCAAGGGGACCGGTTGGCCGATCCAGGTCCTAAATTACGGGGTTGGGGGAGAGTCGACGCGAGTCGGTGTCAGCAGGATCAGCAGCGTCCTGGCAAGGCACAGGTCCAAGTACGTTCTCATCCTGGAGGGAACCAACGATTTTCTCTATTTCGGGATTTCGCTGCCTTCCACCATTTACAATCTTCGCGCCATGATCAACTGGAGCCGGTTCTACAACGCCATCCCGGTTATCGCAACGCTCACGCCGGATACGAAGAGCCCGGAAAAAAACATCGCGGCCTATTATCCCGAAATTGTAAATCTTGCCTCCCAGGAGAAGATCCCGCTGGCGGATCAATATGCCGCCATGTCGCCCTCATGGTATGCTTTGAACTACGATGGCATCCACCCCAACATGGACGGCTACAAAGTGATGGCATCTACGTGGTTCAAGGCGCTCCCGGAGCTTTCAGCCGTGACGCTCGATGCCACGGATGTAGCCGAAAGTTCGGTCGTGTTTAACGGTCGCGTGAAACCCCGGGGTTATCCCGTACGATGTTTCTTCGAATTCGGATATGACACGAACTTCGGGGGGAAGACAACGGTGGTGGAGGTGAGACCGGGGAACGCGGAAATCCCGGTCAGCATCGGCAAAGACGACCTTTCAGAAAACAGCACCTACTACTTTCGACTGGTGGCCTCCAATAATTATCTCACTGTAAAGGGGAATGTCCTCGCCTTGAAAACCCTGGAAAGTCCTTCCAAAGGCTGCTTTATCGCCACGGCGGCTTTCGGGTCGCCTCTTGAAGGACATGTGGTCACACTTCGGAAGTTCCGGGATCGTTTTTTAGTTGAAAATGCAATAGGAAAAAAGCTCGTTCGATGGTACTATCACCATTCGCCCGCCCTTGCTCGACAGATAGCGAACAGCGATGCGCTCAAATCGGTCGTCCGGAGCGCCCTTTACCCGGTGGCATGGGTCTGTGGCCTCGCCGTCAGTGCCGGCCTTTGGAGTGCCGCCTCGATCGTGGGAATCTTTCTCTTTGTGCCGCTTCTCCTGGTTGCCGCTTTCCTGAGAGCAAGAAAAACGAAAGGCCGTTAGATCCTCTTTGCGTTAGGTAAAATCCCGAAGCGCAGTGAAACTTCAGCGCTAATTCTGCGATTTCAATAGGTTCGTGATGCCGGATTGAATCCGGCATCACGAAGATGATCGACTCAACGGCTTTTACGCTTTCAGCAATGAGAGCACCTTTCCCATGGAAAAGAATTCCGAAAGCAAACCGAAGACAGAGAGACCTTTGAAAACGGCAATTTCCGTCATGCCGGGCTTGATCCGGCATCCAGAACTATTTGAAATGACTGGATCCCGGCTTTTGCCGGGATGACGAATATGGAATTATTCAAAGGCCTCATAGAATCATTGGACTATGAACAGAAGTACGTCTTTTCAAATGGACGTCTTCCCAGTGTTTTGGGCTATGTCCAATACTGCTGCCTGCCGGACCCTCTTTTTCCGTACAATGTCGTTTCCAGCATTTATTTCGATACGGTGGACCTGCGGTCGCTCAATGAAAAGGTCAACAGCGATCACCTCAAGTCGAAATACAGGATCCGGTGGTACTCTGAAAGCGAGCTCGAGGGGCATGGAGAGGTTTCATTTCTCGAGGTCAAGCGAAAAACAGGCACCGCTCGGAAAAAGAGAAAGAAAAAATGCGAAATTCCGGGATGGTTCCTGGATCGGGCGGAGCTGACCGCGGACGCTTTTTTTGAAATTTCGCTTCTTTTAAGGGCAGAAGGGGAGCTTTTCGGGGAGAGCCTTTTCCCCACGATCCAGATCACCTACAAGCGGTGGCGGTTTGTCGAACCGGTTTCCGGCGCTCGTATTTGCGTGGACTGCGACATCTCGGCGCCGAAGGCAAATACACTCTTCTTTGCGCAGCCCCCATCCCTTTTTCTGGAAAACGGAGTCTTCGAGATCAAAGGGCCATTCGACGAACTTCCACGGGCTCTCACCCCGGTCTTGGGCCTGGGCTGCAGGAAAGAGTCGTTTTCAAAGTACAAAACCTGCTTCGAACGGATGAAAAGAGGCTGAGCCCTTTCAAGGAGCTTCGGGCTTCTTCTCCAAACCTGCCGACATTAGGAAAAATCAATGGAAAAGATTGATCTGTCGAAACTGCTGAACAGTTTTTCGAATCCCAAAATGGCCGACATCGGTTTTTTTCCGTTCTTTTTCGTGTTATTGATATCGCTGCTTTGCGCTTTTTTTATTTCCTTTCTTTACGTTCATTTTTCAAGGGCGGGGGCCACCGGGAGCAAGATCCATCGAAGCTTTCCGCTGCTTTCCGTTTCCATCACGGCCATCTTTATCTGCATCCAGTTCTCGCTTCCCCTTTCCCTGGGCCTTCTTGGCGCACTGTCCATCGTGAGGTTCAGAACCCCGGTTAAAGAACCCGAGGAAATCGGTTTTATCATGCTCATCATCGCGTCATCCATCAGCTGCGCCATTTTCAATATCCTTTTTCTGTCGATCATCCTTCTCGTTGCGGTTGCCGCCATTTGTCTGATTCACTTCAGCAGCAGCCTTCTGGCCGGAAAATCGGATAAGGGGATGTTGATCATCAAGGTCCCCACTTCGGAATATGAAGCAAAAAGCCCACAGCTCGTGGCGGCGATCCGGTCGCTTTTGCCGAAGGGAAAAATCGACGGGATCACGGTGAATGACTCGGAGACGATTCTGTCTTGCTCCCTTTCCAAGATCAATGTGGATCTCTATTTGGAGCTTGAAAAGAAGCTCAAGGGTATCGTGAACAATTCCAGGGTGAATCTGTTTTCCAGCAACCCCGGGGAATTATGAGGCGTGAAAACCCTCGGTAAACGCTCCGTTTTTCTGTGGACCCTTGCCGGTCTCCTTTTTTTCATCATTGCAGGAGGAGTCCTGGAGCATTCGCCCCATTTCAGCGCGATGCTGGATCGGTTCAGAGAACAGACCGTCCCGATGGGGATTTTCGATTACGGGGCCCTGGGAAGTCTCTTGAAGGACCTGTCCGTGATTCACGTCATTCCGGGAGACGAACCATCGAGGATAATCCAACAAAGCGCCCTGATGCAGGTTAAGCTGCACACCCGGGGCGAGGGAAAGATCCAGGTCTACTGGGCGGGAGACGACCGCAGCTATTCCGAATCGCGTTCGTACATCGTGTTGACCAGGCCCGAACAGGAAATCTATTATTTCATCCTTTCCGGATTGAACGCCATTCGATGGCTGAGGATCGATCCTTCGGACAGACCTTCCGAGATGACGCTCAAGGGCATCCGAATCGAGCAGGCGGGATATGAGACGATCCGGATGGAAGACGAAAAATCCCTGAAAAAGATCGCTCCGAAAAACGGGATCCTTAAGATGGAATCCGGCCCCGAAGGCATTCTTCTGCGGACATCTGGAGACGACTCTCAATTGGAAATGCCTGTTGAAGCCGCAAAATCGGCCGTCGTCGAGAAAAGATATATCTCCGAGCCGCTTTTTCCCAGGAAACGGGGAGTTTCGGAATACGCCTATGCCGCCAATCCCGGTGGCACCGCAGCCTTTCCCAGCAGCACCATCGTTACAAAGGAATATCTTTTAAAAAAAGTTCCGACCCTTTCGGTGGCGATCGATAAGGACGCCTTGGATCACGAAAATTGGGGCATCGCCCACAACTGGTGGCAGCGGGGGCAAAGATGGGAAAGGTTGGCATATGTCTCGTATTTCGAAAACGGGGCACTGCAATTTTCGAGCAGCGCTGGCCTGAGGCTCCAGGGGTCGAGCACCCGGCACCTGAGGGAAAGCTTCCGGCTTTGCTTTCGAAGAAAGTACGGGTTCAGGGAGACCGCTCCGGGGGTGCTCTTTGATTCGGGAAAAACGCCCGTCAAGAAAATCGTGCTTGAGGCCGACAGGGCAAACCATGGCTTTAACAACCTGCTTGCTTTTGACATCGCGAGAAAGATCGGGTGCATCACCCCGGAAATCCGGCCGGTGATCTTTCTGCTCAACGGCAAACCGCCCTCCGACAGCGCCTATTTTGCTGCAGAACATCTTGACAAACAACAGTGGGAATACCGCCTTAGGCACAGGGATTTTTCGTTCGTACGTCTCAACAACACCAACAACGCAGTTGAAGACCAACAGCGCTACGACCGATTGGAGGAGCGCTTCAAAAAGATGGAAAAGCTCTCCTGGGAAGAAGTCAACCGGTGGATCGATATCGAAAATTTTTCCCGCTTCATTATCGCGACGGTCTTTTTGGGAAACTGGGACAACGAGCAGGGGGCAGCGCTTCTCGACCACCGGGAAACGAAGCCCAAATGGTCCTGGATCCTCTGGGATCTTGATGTCTCCTTCATTGACTACCCAGGATGGGGTTTTCCCGGAGAATTGTGGCAGCAGCGGGGTTTTCCGCTGACATTCCAGCCTTTCTTCCGGATGGAACTGTTCAAGCGGTTGATGACGGAATCTCCTGAATATCATCGATATTTCCTCCGCCTGTTCACCGATATGCTGAATCACGGTATCAACGCCTCCTGGCTGGATTCCAGAGTCGATCACTACGAAGCGCTCTCCCGCGAAATGTTCGGCCAGGTTCCTTACTTCAACGGGAAAACAGTCCGCGAATTTTTCAAAAAAAGGCCGGGCCACCTTCGGAATGAACTCGAACAGTTTTATGGACAGCCGAACCCGGTGGGAAAAAGCTTGAAGTGTTCGGTGACGGGTCCGTCCGGCGTTGAATTTGTGATTGACGGCTATCCCGAAAAGGCCGGATACCAGGGCTGGTATTTCGAAGGCCAGCAGGTGGATATCCGTCTTGAAACCCCGAACGAGGAAAATTTTTCCCACTGGATTGTGAACGGGGAGAAACGTCATGGAATAAGCCTTGCCCTGGGTATCCAAACGGAAACTTTCGTCGAAGCCGTTTTTTTCGATGGCGTACATGCGGCATTGGATACGGAAAGAGGCCTGAAGACATGAAGGTCCTGATGATCGCGCCCCAGCCCTTTTTTTCACCCAGAGGAACACCCTTCAGCGTCCTTTACCGCCTGTACGCCTTGTCAAGATTGGGTCACGAGGTGGATCTGGTCACTTATCCGCTCGGAGAGGATGTCGCCATCAAAAACGTGTCCATCGTACGTACCCCAAGGATTCCTTTTGTCCGCCGCATCGACATTGGGCCTTCCAAGACAAAGGTGGTGCTTGATTTCTTCGTCCTCCTGAAGACCATCCAGCTCTTATTGAAAAACCGGTACGACGTTATTCACTCCCACGAGGAAGCCGGGTTCTTTTCGACAGGATTGTCGAAAATCTTCAAAGTGAAGCATCTTTACGACATGCACTCCTCCCTTCCCCAGCAGCTGGAAAATTTCAAATTCACGACCTCCAGATTTCTCATTCGCGCTTTTGAGCGCCTTGAAAGAAAGACCTTGAAGGAGGCCGACGCGGTAATCACCATCTGCCCCGCGCTTCTTGACCACGTGAAGAAATTAATACCCGGGAAAAATCAGGTGCTCATCGAAAACGTGGTGGACAATACCTGGGTGCTGGACCCCGCCAGCGAAACAGCTGCAGATCTGGTGAAAAAATTCGGAATCGACGGTAAGATTAAGATCCTCTATACGGGGACCTTCGAGTCCTATCAAGGCATAGGGCTCCTTGTCGAATCGGCCGGGCTCGTGCTTCAGGAGCATCCCGAGGCAATTTTCATTCTCGTGGGGGGTAGCCCGGAACAGATCGAATCCTACCGCAAACAGACTGAGGGACTGGGCTTGAGGGACCATTTCGTATTTACAGGGCAAGTTTGGCCGAACCTGATCCCTCTGTTTGTCGAGCTGTCGGACATGCTGGTTTCGCCACGGATCCACGGAACCAATACCCCGTTGAAGATCTATTCGTATTTGCGTTCCGGAAGACCGATCGTGGCAACACGGCATCCCACCCACACCCAGGTGCTTGATGAGGACATCGCCGTGCTGACGGAGGCTACCCCTCAAGCCTTTGCGGAAGGCATTATAAGGTTGCTCCGCGATGATTCTCTCAGAATAAAGATAGTGAAGAACGCCGTCGGCGTTGCGGAGACCAAATACAGCCTGGAAAGCTACCTTCAAAAAACGGAAAAGATCTACGCAACCCTCGAGAACCGATCGGGAACCTGAAGCGAATGTGCGGAATCTGCGGCATCGTCAATTCGGATAAAGACCGTCCTGTGGCACTCGAAGAGATTCAGAGAATGTGCCGCGCCATGATCCATCGCGGGCCCGATGACGAAGGGACTTGGATTAATGGAAACGTCGGGTTAGGGATGCGCCGTTTGAGCATCATCGACCTGGTGACCGGAAATCAGCCCATTGCCAATGAGGACGGATCGATTTGGATCGTGTGCAACGGGGAGATTTACAACCATGAAGAGCTTCGAAGAGACCTCGAGGATCGGGGTCACGTTTTTCGCACCCGTTCGGACGTTGAATCCATCCTTCACGCCTACGAGGAATACGGGGCGGAATGCTCGAGGCTTCTCAACGGCATGTTCGCCTTCGCTTTGTGGGATTCGAACAAAAAACTCCTGGTTCTTTCACGGGACAGGATGGGGAAGAAACCGCTGTATTATTTTGCCGACGACAATCAGTTCCTGTGGGGTTCCGAACTCAAGACCCTCCTCCAGGCAAGCCGGGTTCCCAGGCGGATCGATTTCAATGCGCTGGATCATTTTTTGACTTTTGAGTACATCCCCGGACCCCTGACAATCTTTAAAGATATCAAGAAAGTGCTGCCCGGTCATACTCTCGTTCTGGAAAAAGGGAGCATCCGGATCCGGCCTTACTGGTCGCTGAAAAGGAACGACGAGGATCTTGCTTTGCCCGAATTGAAGGAAAGGATCCGGGACCTGCTTCAGGACGCCGTCAGGATCCGGCTGATGAGCGACGTTCCTTTGGGAGCTTTTCTTTCCGGAGGAATCGATTCGAGCATTATCGTCGCTCTCATGGCTCAGGTCATGGACAGGCCCGTGAAAACGTTTTCAATCGGCTTTGAGGAATCTACGTACAATGAACTGGACTACACGCGAATCGTTGCAAAGCGGTTCAACACAGATCACCACGAATTCATCATCAAGCCCGATGCGGTTGCCCTGACCGAAAAGTTGCTGGGCTTCATGGACGAGCCCATGGGGGACTTCTCCATTTTCCCGACCTATCTGGTTTCAAAGATGGCGCGGGAGTACGTGACTGTCGCTCTGTCCGGAGACGGCGGCGACGAACTGTTTGCCGGATACGACACCTACATTGCCGATAGAATCGCTACCGGATTCGAGCGGGTACCGGGTTTCATTCGAAAGGGCGTGATCGGCAATGTTGTCGACAGGCTTCCCCCGTCAACAAAGAAAAAGGGACTGGTGAACCGTTCCAAGCGTTTCATCGAGGGCACCTTACTGCCGAAACAGCTGAGACACGCACGTTGGATGGTGTTCCTGCAGCCGAATGAAAAGGATCTTCTTTATGGCGAAGGCTTGAAGGAATCCCTGTCCGGGTCGGATTCGTACAGATTTCTATTCAACTATTTCGATGACGCAAGACGCTATGACCCCGAAGACGCGCTGAATCAGCAACTCTTCGTGGATCTAAAAACCTACCTTGTGGATGACATCCTCGTCAAAGTGGATCGAATGAGCATGGCAGAGTCGCTCGAGGCCAGGGCGCCTTACCTGGACTACCGGTTCGTGGAGCTGATCGCATCCCTGCCGGGCCGTTTCAAGTTGAAAGGGATGAAAACGAAATGGATCCTGAAGCAAGCTCTCAAAGACCTCATCCCCAGGGAAATCTTGGCAAGAGGCAAGGAAGGCTTCAGCATCCCGATTAAAAACTGGCTGCAGAAAGAGCTGAAACCGATGATGATGGACGTGCTCTCTCCGGAGCAGATCAGAGGGGGCGGTTTTTTCAACTCCGGCTATGTCGAGCGCCTGAAATCCGAACACCTAAACGGGAGCCACAATCACAGCCACAGACTCTGGGCGCTGATGGTGTTCGAAATCTGGAAAGAGAAATATCTCTCCGCGGGCTGAAGACCGGAGCATCGATCCTTGACAAGGCTCCACCCATCCTGTAGGGAGGACCGACTTATAAAATCATGAATTGGAAAAACAAACACATACTGGTCACGGGCGGTGCCGGTTTCATCGGCTCGCACCTGGTGGAATCCCTTGCAGTAAAAGGCGCGACAGTCACGGTCGCCGATAACCTGTGGAGGGGAAGGATCGAAAACCTGAAACGCGATGACGGGCACGGGATTATCGACCTACAGGAGGCCTTCTTCGAAACGGACCTGACCCGATACGAGAACTGCCGCAGGGCTGCCGAAGGGATAGACCTGGTCTTCCACCTCGCGGACGTCGTGGCGGGGATCAATTATGTCTTTGGAAACGAGCTTTCGCTGTTCAATTCGAACCTTTTGATCAATACGAATATGCTTAAAGCTTCCATCGAGGCTGGTGTGAAACGATATGTCTATGTCGGGACGGCCTGCAGCTATCCGAAGGAAAAGCAGGACAGGCTGAACCTGCCGCTTTTAAAAGAAGAAGACGCCTACCCTGCAAATCCCGAATCCTCTTACGGATGGAGCAAGCTGATGGGGGAATACGAGTGCTGCCTGGCTGAAGAGGAACACCTGATCGATGTCGGGATATTGCGCTTACACAACGTCTACGGTCCGAAGACCGATTTCTCCACGGAAAGATCCCAGGTCATTCCATCCCTGATCCGCAAGGCCGTGAACCATCCCTCTGAGGAATTCATCGTCTGGGGATCCGGCGAGCAGAGAAGGGCTTTCGTCTATGTCGGGGATGTCGTCGAAGCGCTGCTTCTTTCGGCTGAGAAAGGGATGGGCCGAGGCCCTATCCAGATAGGTCCGGATCACAGCACTTCCATCAGAAAGATCGCCGAGACCGTCGTGGAGATCTCCGGAAAAGCGATTCCCATCGTTTACGACACAACGAAACGGGAAGGCGACAAAGACAGGGCCGCGGATTGGACGAAAGCCAAGAAAATACTTCAATGGTCTCCCAGGACGACCTTTAAGGACGGGCTGACCCAAACGTATGCATGGATCGAGAAAGAAATTGCCCGCCGGTGAAACCTTTCTCCTGTTTTAAACTTTAATGAATTCGAGGTTTTGATGACGAGCAGTCAATTGGATTTCAGCGTTGTGATCCCCACCTATCGGGAAGAACAAACCATCGGCATCGTTCTGGATGAAGTCAATGCGCTCAGGTCAGAGCATCACATGGAAGTCATCGTCGTTGATGACCGTTCTGAAGATAAAACCCGGGAAATTGCTGCGGAAAAAGGAGCCCGCGTTTTAATCAACCCGAATCGAAAGGGAAAGGGGTCGAGCCTTCTTTATGGCTTTTCGAAAAGCCATGGGAAATATTTGGTCATGATGGACGGCGATGGCTCCCACAGAGCGAAGGACGCCCCGAAACTTTTGGAAGTATTAAAAGAGGATTCGGAAGTGGGATTGGTCATCGCATCCAGGATCATGGGGGGAAGCGATGAGTACACTCCGATCAAGGCCCTCGGAAACGTTTTTTTAACCTATTTCACCGGTCTTTTCTTGAAGCGGTATCTCTCCGATGCGATCAACGGCTTCAAAGCCTTCAGAAGGGAGATCTTCGACCTGTCCGAGTTCGATTCCTATTCCTTCGATCTGGAGATCGAACTCATCGCGAACACGATGCGAAGGGGTTTCAAAGTCCGGGAGGTTGCCAGTCACGAAAGGGCGCGGCTTGCCGGAGAAGCGAAAGCCAAAATCATTCAGCACGGCACTCAATTTTTTCTTCGAATATTCAAAGAATACCTTAAGAATAAGAGATACCGGTCGAGTCCCGCTTCCCTTTGATGCTTTCGGATTCGCATCGTCAAATCAACCTCGTATCTTAAAGAAATCAACCTGATCCTCCGTTTCCGTAAAACCGCATCGGGTAAAATGTTTGAGACTCTGAGATCTTTGAAGAATTCCATATTCGTCATCCAGGCAAAAGCCGGGATCCAGTAATTTCAATCACTTCTGGATGCCGGATCAAGTCCGGCATGACGGAAATTGCCGTTTTTAAAGGTCTCACTTTAAAAAGGCCCCGTTATAAAACGCGGGTTAAGTCCAGCAAGACCGGCCCGGCAGATTAGGGGCAGCGTGTCTGTTGCCACCCTACTGCCAAACTTTAGAAAGGTCCAACCCAAATGAAAATCCAGCTGTTTGTTCCGCCGCAGGGATATGTCGCCCAGCGCTGGGCAGAGGGGAACATGATGCCTTCCCTCGGCATCTTGTACCTGGCCGGCGTACTCGAGAGATCGGGAATCGATGTTGAGGTGGTGCCTGCGGATATTCTGAGATACGGATCTGGAGATATTGCAAAGCGGATTGAAACTTTCAAACCCGATATCGTCGGAGTAACGACCACCACCGAAAACCGATTCGGAAGCTTCGAGCTTGTCCGGATCGCCAAGCAAATCAACCGTGAAATCGTCACGGTTTTGGGGGGTCCCCATATCTCCATGGCCAAGGAGGACACCCTAGATCATGTCCCTGATGTCGACATTCTTTGCATAGGAGAAGGGGAAAAGACGCTTCTCGACCTGGTTGCGGCCCTGGAGGGCGGAAAAAGCCTTTCGGACGTGAAGGGGATTTTTTACAGGGAAGATTCCGGGACCGCTGTTTTTACAGGCAACCGGGAAGCCATAGAGGACCTGGATACGCTTCCTTTTCCGGCGAGGCACCTGATTCCCATGGAGAAGTACAACTTTGAAATCACCACAAGGGACGGAAAGAAACGAAAAGCCCAGAATATAATCACCTCCAGGGGATGCCCTTTCAACTGCTACTTCTGTTCCACGCCGGTGAACTGGGGCAGGAGGATGAGGGGGCACTCCCCCGAGCGCGTGCTCCAGGAGATCGAGCTCCTGATGGACCGTTACGGAGCGGAGTACATCTGGTTTTACGACGACACCCTGAACTACCAGCCTGCCCGTCTCCACAAGATCATGGACATGATCCTCGAACGGCGTTTGGACATCAAGTTCACCTGCGAACTGAGGATCGACATCATCGACAAACCGCTTCTCGAGAAAATGAAACGCGCCGGCCTCGAACTCGGTTCCTTCGGCATCGAGGCGGGAAACTCGAGGATCAGGCAGGATGTCGTCCGGAAGAAATTCGACATCGACCGGGCCTTCCAATTCCTGAAATGGTCCAAAGAGCTTGATTTCATTCCCGGTCCCTTTTTTATCTTTTCCCATCATTCCGAGACGTGGAAAGAAGCCCAGGAAACTTTGGAGATCATAGAAAAAGTCAAATCCATCAATCCGCTTGCGGATATATCAAGCGCCATTTTGCACATTTACCCGGGAACCCGGTTGGAAATCATCGCCAAAGAGGAGGGAATTCTTCCGAAAGACTTTTCATGGGCGAGGGAGAAAGACATGCGGCGCGTTTTCGCTCTTCCCGCCGCCCAGGGGCATGTTCCTTTGTTCAAAGACAGACTGACATGGTGGCAAATCGCCGAGCTCGTGATGGGATGGTCGTCTGCGAGCGAAAAAAAGATATCCGGGCAAAAAATAAAAAAATCGGTCCTGAACCTGAAGAGCTTGAAAGAACTGTGGATCCATTTCATCTTCTTCCTGGTGTTTGTGAAGCACCGTGTCAGGAAATGGTTCGGCAAGCTTGGGTGGATTTGAATGGCGTCCCTGGTCAGAGATGTTGAGCGCTTCTCGGGTGAACCTTTCGACCTCGTCGTCATCGGGGGAGGGATATACGGCATCATGCTTTCCCTCGAAGCCGGATTTCGCGGGAAACGGGCGCTTTTGTTGGAACAAAATGATTTCGGTTCGGCCACAAGTTGGAATCACCTCAGGACATTGCATGGGGGCCTGAGGTATCTTCAGACTCTGGATCTTCCTCGCTTCTTCGAGTCGGTGAGGGAGCGGCAGTGGTTTTTCGTCCATTTTCCCAGGCTGATCAAAGTCCTCCCCTGCCTGATGCCTCTGTACGACAAGGGCGTTCGGAGAAAATCGTTTTTAAAAATCGCCTTGAACCTCAACGACAGTTTGTCCTTTTCGAGGAACAATGATGTGATCCCGGAAAAGCACCTGGGAAAAGGTAAAATTCTTTCTCCGGGCGCGGTGAGGGTGCTTTTTCCTGTGATAGACGCCTCAGGGATGACCGGAGGCGCCCTCTGGCACGACGGGATGATCATGGAGCCCGAAAGGCTTCTCATGGAGCTGATCCTGTGGTCGTGTGCGATGGGAGGCTGCTTTTTAAACTACGTCAGGGCGAACCAACTGATTGTGACAAAAAACCGGGTCGAAGGGGTTCGGGCCACAGATTCGAGATCCGGCGCAGAAAAAGTCTTCAGGGCGCCTTTGGTGATCAATGCCGCGGGGCCATGGAGCAGAAATCTTGCCGAACAGTTCCACCGGGATTTTCCCCCTCTCTTCCCGGCTCACCTCCTTTTGTTCAACGTCCTTTTCGACAGGGAAGCGCTGTCGGAGTATTCCCTGGCCGTTTCCCCGCAAAAAGGCAAGGGACATACTTATTTCATCCACAACTGGAAAAACCGGATGCTGGTCGGCACCGGGGAAACGCTGGCGGACGGCATGGACAAGAGAGGAAGTCCCTGCGAGGCCGACGTGGCTGCGTTTTTAGATGACCTCGGCATGGCCGTTCCAGGCTTGTCTCTTAAAAAAAACGAAATCGAACATGTCTATCACGGCCTGCTGCCGGCCACGCCCACAGGAGAACTGACGAAGCGGGAAGTCATCCTCGATCATGGACGCATGGGCGGGCCCCAGGGGTTCTTCAGCGTTTCCGGGGTTAAATTCACCACATCGCACCGGGTCGCCCAAAAGACGCTGGACTCGGTTTTTCCTTCAGCCCGGGAAACGCAAAGCTGGATGAAGAAACCGCCAGAAGAGGCGAACAGCCTGCGCGCCACGTATCCCTTCGATTGGATCCCCGATGAAAAAGATGACGGGTGGAAAGCGCCCCTGAAACGCATCCTCGAAGAGGAGTCCGTCGTTCACGTCGACGACCTGATTTACAGAAGGACCAGCCTGGGGGAGAACAGGAAGCGGCTTGCCACCCTCGTTCCCATGATCCGTGATCTTTTTTCGTTTGATGAAGGGGAGTGGGAAGCTGAGTTGGGGCGGTTGGGGCCTGACATCTGAACCATGTCTGCTATCCGCCTTCACCGCGAACTCGCCCGGAATCTGGGCGGCTACTGGCTGGGAAAATCCAGGCTGCCTGCAGGTCCGGTGAAACTTTGGGTCGAAACCACGAATTGCTGCAACCTTCGGTGCGTCATGTGCCTGAATCGAACTGGAAATACCAGGAAGGGGTTCATGGCCTACGATCTGTTTCAAAAGATCGTCGACGAGGCCTCAGGCTGGACGCGAAGCATCAATCTGCACCACAGGGGGGAGCCTCTGCTGCATGAAGAGCTTCCCCGAATGATCCGGTATTGCAGGCATCGGGGGATTTACACCCAGATCCACACCAATGCCACGCTCCTGACCGAGGCCAAATCCCGTGAAATTATCGAATCGGGTCTCGATTTCATCTCGTTTTCCGTGGATGGTTTCGACAAAGCGTCTTATGAAGCAATCCGTGTCGGTGCCGTTTTTGAAGAGACAATGGAAAATATTCGAATCTTCCTTGAAATGCGGAGAAAAATGAGCAGGAAAAAACCGTATACGGTACTGGAAACCATCGATTTCTTCCAGGGCGATCACGACCAAATGGAAAAAATCCGGGAGCAGGTCCAAAAGCTCCAGCCGGACCGATGGGTTTTAAAGCCGGCTCACAACTGGGGAGGGGGCTATGATCCAGGAGGCGGGGAGAAAGACCGCAGACGTTTCCTGTCCCTCTGGCCGGCCTGCACCTTTCCATGGTACGCGCTCACGCTCCTGTGGGATGGTTCCGCCGCGGCCTGTCCTCAGGACTTTTTCGGCCGGACGGTCATGGGAAATGTCAGCGACAGCACCCTGAGCCACCTATGGAACAGTTCCGTGCAGGTCGAATTGCGCAGAAAACTGAAAAGAGGAAACCTGAGTCCCCCGTGCTCCAAGTGCGACAGGCCTGGAAGAAAAGGGCATCTCGGGATTCCCGTACGGGAACTGAAGCCGTTTTTGAGGGAACTTCTGCAGATCCTATAGGAGCCGATCAAGACATTTTACTTCAACGAATGGCACATGCCGGAACAGCGAACATTCAAGGGCCTCCAGAGAAAAACCCTGATTTTCACCTTGCTTATCGCGTTGGGAGCAGCAGGTCTTGCTGGATCTTTTTGGGGGTTTAGGAGCGGGCAGGTCATCCTCTGCCTGGGAGACAGCCTTACAGCGTCGGGGTATCCCGACCATCTACAGACAGTGCTCAAGGGAAAAGGGATCAGGGCCAGGGTCCTCAACAAAGGGATAAACGGGCACACTTCTGGGGAGTATCTTCATTTCTTGAAACGATCAGACTTCCTGAAGGACGTCACGCCGGACGCAGTACTCCTGATGCTTGGGACCAACGATGTCCGAATCGACGCCGATCGAACCCCCGCAAAACGTTTCATCGAAAATATGGAACAAATCGTTGTGGAAATACAGGCCCAGGCGTTTGCCGACAGGCCGCATTTCAGGTTTATGATCGCCACGATTCCTCCTATCAACGGAGACGCCCTCCTGCCCACTTTTAATAAAGACTCCATCCGGAGAGTCAAGGAAGAGATCAATCCTGCGATTAAAACCATCGCAAAGAAATACGCCCTGACGTTGGTGGACAACCACGGCCTTTTTTACGGCCGAATGGAACTGATCCCGGATGTCCATCCGACGGAAGAAGGCTACCGTATCATGGCCGAAAACTGGGCGGAAGCGATCACCCAAAAAAAGGGTTTTAGCCGCTGAACCCAGCCAGCCCCAAAAAATTGGAATCCCATTGAGAAAGATCCTAAAAAGGAAGATTGCGGCAATGCTCCTGGCGGCGACGGTGGCCCTTGCGGCAGTCTGGATAGGGTATTCACGAAACCGTTCGGACGACGTCGCAGCGGCGCCCGAGAAAAGGGGCGCAACGACTACACCCGATTTCAGCCGGGCCACAGGAAAAATCGTTTTCCAGACGGACAGGGACGGGAACAACGAGATTTACGTGATCAACCCGGACGGAACCGGACTTCTCAGGCTGACTCGAAATGCCTCCTACGACGGCTATCCTGCATGGTCCCCGGACGGAACCAAGATCGCCTTCGAATCCAATCGGGGAGGGTTTTTTCAGATTTACGTGATGGGCAGCGACGGGGCCAATCCCGTGCGAATCACGGAAGGTCCCTTCGAAAACAGATTTCCTTCCTGGTCCCCGGATGGGAAGCACGTCGCGTACCAATCAAAAAGAGACAACGGCCTGCAGATTTACGCCATGGACATAGAAAGCAAAAAGGAGCGGAGCGTCACCCGCACCTGGCACAAGAGCGGCCTACCGAGTTGGGCGCCTGACGGGAGATCCATCGCGTTCACGGCCAACAAGCTCCTGGGATGGGGCGTCTACATCATGGGACATGATGGTTCCAACATTCAGGCCCTGGACACGGAGGGTGGGAGCTGCAGGCCGAAATGGAAAAAGGACGGTTCGAAAATCGCCTATGTCTCTCAAAAGGCGGACAACAAGGGAGACGTGTGGGTCATGAAGCGGGACGGCTCGGACAAGAAAAGGCTCACCACGGACTCGGCAAACTACGACTATTTCCCGTCGTGGTCTTCCGACGGGCAATGGATCGTCTATTCCAAGACCTCCCATAAAGAAAGAGGGAACTGGGAACTCTGGATAATACACGTCGAGACAGGCGCCTCCAAGCAGATTACGAACCATCCTGCCCAGGATATGTACCCGGATTGGCACTGAACAGGGGAAGCGATGAACGCCTTTGATCCTCGGCGGGAGAGGAAACCCAAGAAATATCTGTATTTCGGGTTGAGCGTCTGCACCTCCGTTCTTCTTGCCGGCTATCTCTTGTCCCATATCGAACCCGCCCTTATTCTAAAAACGTTTTCCAGTCTTCACCTGACTTCACTTTTTATCTATTTTTTTCTGGCATCGCTGGGTATACTCGCGCGCACCTACCGCTACCAGCTGCTTGTCGCTTCCGATAAACTGGGTTTCTATCCGTTGATGCTGGTCACCGTGGTGAGGAACCTTTTTGTCGACCTTCTTCCAGCCAAGATCGGGTCCCTCTCTTATGTCTATTTGACCAACAGGCGGCTGGGCGTTCCTTTAGAAACCGCGGCTTCCTCGTTTCTGCTTGCTTTTGTCTTCGACCTGGTCGTTCTTTTTCCCATTTTTTTCCTGGCCATCCTGTTCACACGGATCGATTCGGCGATCTTTCCCCTCCCAATCTTTTTGACCCTTTCCGCCATCCTCTTTGCCGTCGTGGCATCCATTCTTATCTGGCTGAGCACCCTTTTGAAGGTTGCGGGAAATTTACTGGCGATGTTGCTGAAGCGTTACAAGAGCAATTTTCCAAGGGCGGGCGTCGCATTGGACAAACTCTTTCTGACCGCCAAAGACATCGAACGCATACAGGCACAAAAAGGAAGATATCTCAAAGTCGTTGCAAGCTCTTTTCTCGTTCGGGCCTTCAAATACGGATCGCTCTATTTTCTGTTGCATGCAGTAGTGGCGAACCTCAACTTCTCAATAGAAGATCTTAATTTCTGGAAGGTGTTTCTAGGAATTCTAGGAGCCGAACTTTCGGCCCTTTTTCCCATTCAGGGCCTCGCCGGAATCGGGACATGGGAATCGGCATGGGCTCTGACGTTTCGGTTCTTAGGGCATTTCGATACTCAGATCGCCATTGTTTCCGGTTTCGGAGTTCACTTGGTCACCCAGATGTTCGAATACTCTCTCGGCATCCTCGGCATGCTCATCTTGTATCTTCCCGCATGGAAATCGGCAAGGCTTTCAAATGAAAAAGGGTAGAAGCGGTTTCGAAACCCTCCTTCCCCGCCTGTTGGGCCTATTTAATAGCGCTAAACTCGCTTCGCTGAATCTTGAAAACTCGAGCGTAACGCCCTCAAACAATTCAAGTTTCAAACGCTACGCTTCGTCAAGCGCTTTTATCAAAAGATCCCAAGCACGGCTTGTCAGGAGGTTTTGAAATGACTCCTATCGAAAGAAGAAGCATTCATTCAAAAGCAAAGGGAAGTTCTTCGAGCCAGGATACGGGAAAGAGGCCATGGCAGCTTCAAATATTCGAAAAAGCCTTGAAGAAAAAGAGAAGGTCAAAACGATTCTCAACTTTTTACATCCTGCCGAAGGCAGAAAATGCCTTGAAATCGGATGCGAAAAAGGCGTGACGAGTTTTTTTTTGAGACAAACCGGTGGAGTCTGGATCAGCGCCGACATCGATTGGAACAACGCCCTTACGACCCGGAAGCTCGTCCATGATCGGGTTTTGTATTTCGGCGAAAACGCCCTTCCATTCAAGAAACAAGCCTTCGATTTGATCATCGCCATCGACACCCTTGAGCACATCGATGACGACGAAACCTTTCTCAAGGATGTGGGCCGGATCCTGAAGCCAGACGGGACGCTCTACGTTTCCGTGCCCTGCAGCGACAAGGTCCTGTTTTTAAACACCCTTGCGCAAAAAGCCGGCATGACGCTTGAATACTACGGACACAAGAGAACCGGGTATACCCGGAAAGGCTTGCGTGAAAAGCTGTCCAAGACCGGTTTTCGAATTGAAAAATTCGAATATTTTTCAAGATTTTTCACGGAATTCATCGAGTTGCTGATCAACTTTTCCTATATCTTCATTCTGAACAGGGGGAAAAAACAGGAGGGAATCAAGGGTAGCATTGCACCATCGAACCAAAATGATTTCAACGAGCACTCCGATGCTTTCAGGCTCTACGGAAAAATCCATCCTGTTTTGAAAATCATTGCCGGGATGGACCGGCTGATTCCGTTTACCAGAGGCTATGCATGCATTCTGGCGGCAACCAAATTCCAGGAACCCGCCAAACAGTTTCCAGAAACTGATGCTGTTTAACAGATGACGCGGACAACTTGAGACACTGCATGCCATGATCCTGCTCACCGGCGCCACTGGATTTATCGGAAGCCACCTTTTGAATACACTCGTCGAAAACGGGCTTCCCAACCGGGTTTTGGTGAGAAACGAAAAAACAGGATCGATTCGGGAATCGCCTTTGATCCAGGCAACGATGGGCGACCTGGCCAACCCCGACTCTCTGAGAAGCATCGCAGACGATGTCGAAATTGTGTTCCACCTGGCCTCCATCATCAACGCCGTTCCAGAAGCCTATGAAACCTACTGGAAAAGCAATGTCCTGGGCACCTATAACCTCCTGAAGTCCCTGAACAAGCATAAAATCAGGAGGTTCGTATACTGCAGCAGCGTCGGCGTCCTGGGGCCCCTGGAAAAGATGCCGGCAGACGAGGATCAAGACTGCAGGCCACAGAATGCCTACGAGAAAACAAAACATGAAGCTGAAAAGGTGGTCCGCTCCGAATGCACAAAGTTAAAAATTCCATACGCGATCCTGAGGCCAAGCTGGGGCTACGGCCCGGGGGACAGGCGCACCTTCAAATTGTTCGAAGCGATAAAGAAGAAACGCTTTGTGATGATTGGAAGCGGCCGGACGCTCATTCACCCGGTTTACGTCCAGGATGTCGTCCAGGCGCTGATCCGGTGCGCTTTCCACCCAAACGCCGCCGGAAAAACTTACATCGCGGCAGGAGAAGAGGTAACGACGCTGCAGAATCTGACGCGGATGATCGCGCAATGCCTGGGCTGCAGGATCGCGCGGGTGCGCCTCCCGCTCTTCCTGGCCATGCCCGCGGCTCGAATCTTGGAGCGGTTTTATGAACCCATCGGCAGGGTTCCGCCCCTGTCGCGGAGAAGGCTGCTTTTTTTCACCAAGAACCAGGCATTTGACATTTCCAAGGCAAAAAGGGAAATCGGGTACCGTCCGGAAACGCCACTTTGGCAGGGTTTGGTGAAGACTTCCCGGTGGTATGAAAAAAACGGGTGGTTTTGAAGCGTTGATGAAAAAAACCCTCATCATAACCGGGAAGGTGGGTCTCAGCGCCGGGCTCATGATTTTTGCGCTGCGTTCCACCAATCTTTTTGAGATATGGGAAGCCGTTAGATCAGCGGATTTTTTCTTTTTGGCCGCCGCCTTTCTGTTGATCGCCGGAGGGTTTCTCATCAGCGCGCTGCGTTGGCAGGTTCTTTTGAAAGCGCACGGAGCGGTCATCCCCCTCAAAGAGCTGGTCCGAATGTATCTCATCGGCACCTTCTTCAACAATTTCATGCCGACCACCATCGGAGGGGACATCGTTCGCACGTATGATGTCTCCAAAAAGACGCGGTCCCTGGGACAATCCTTGGCCGTTATCGTCGTGGAGCGGCTTACGGGAGTCTTTGCGCTCATCTGCTATTCCTTTTCCGGCCTGGTTCTCGGGTATTCCAAATTCGGCAACGTTCCCATGGTGTGGTACGCGGGGGGAATCTTCTTCATATTCCTCGCCGCCGCCGCTTTTTTGATCAAGAATTTCCAGGGGATACACCTTGAGCCGTCGAGCCCGAGTCTGCTCGAAAAAGCAAAAATTAAAATCCACCGCATTTTGAACACCTTCTATTTCTACAAGGACCACAAGGAAAGACTTTCCCAGGCGATCCTGCTGGCTTTCCTCCTGCAGCTCAACGTCATTGTCTTTTTTTTCATCATTTCATGCGCCTTGAAAATCAGCGCTCCTTTCTATTACTTCCTCCTGATCGTTCCGCTGATTCATGTCGTCCTGATGTTTCCGGTCTCCATCAACGGCATCGGGGTGAGGGAGAACGCGTTCATCTTCTTTTTGGCCAAAATCGGCGTCGATTCCGCAGAGTCCATCGCCCTGGCCCTGATCTCATTCGCGATGGTTTTGGCTTATGCCGTTATTGGCGGAGTCCTCTATGCGGCGAGGCGATAAGTGAAACTCTTTTTGAGAAATTACGGCCTCGTCATTTTGATGTTTCTGGTCCTCATAGGCAGCCGGGCCATCTACCTGGATGCGGATCCCCCGGTTTATCTGAGCTCCAGCGGGGGGCTTTTCGGGGATGAAGCGGCCCTTGCACACAACGCGAGAAACAAGGCGCTTTTCGGAAACTGGATCACCGACGAGTTTAACCCCCTTGTCTACAACCCGATTCTGTCCGTCTTGGAATACCTGTCCTTTACGCTCCTCGGGGTGGGACTTATTCCACTTCGGCTGGTCAACGTGACTGCCGTTTCCATCGGTTTTTTCCTCCTATTCAGGGTCGTGCAAACAAGCCACGGACTTCGCGCGGCGTCTTTTGCCATTTTTATTCTGGGATTCAATTATGTTTTCGCCATGTACAACAGGCTGGGCCTGAACGACACCTTTCTCTTTCTTCCCATGGCCATGACGCTTTATTTCTGGAGCAAAGGGCTCGTTCAGCGACCCTATCTCATTCTATCCGGAATCAGCGCCTTTGCCTGCTACATCACCAAGGCCTCGGCCCTGTACTTCGTCCTCGCGTGCTTTTTCTCCCTCGCATTCGCATCGTTCCAACGGGAGAACCCTGGAGAAAGGTTTAAAAGCGCTGCCTTGTCCATAGCTCTTTTTGTCGGAGGCCTCTTCGTTTCCTATATCCTATGGTATCTCCTTTTCTTCACGCCGCTCCAGGAGGAATTCGGCAGGGTAGGGGAGAGCTGGCTCAGGCTTGCCATGCCGGGGACTTTGGCAAGGGCCATGTACAACCTTTCCTTTTTCACCTTCACGAAATACATGACCAATACCCCAGTGGAGCTACTCCTCTGCTGGGTCTATGTCCCTTTCTTCCTTTTTTCGGGGATTCGACACTGGAAAAAAGTGAATCCTCTGGAGCTCTTTGCCTTCCTATGGCTCGTCGGCGGATACTTTGCCCTCAGCGGCCTGAACTACCGGCCGCTAAGGTATTTCGTCCCGCTGATCCCCGCAATGTGCCTTCTGGCCGCCCTGATTTTAAACCGGCTATGGAATTGGGAAGCGGATTTGAAGCCCGAGTTTCCGGAGATGAGGGCTCTTCTTCTCGGGGCGCTGCTGCTGACCCCCGCACTTCTGTTTTGGCTCAGGCTGTTTTTTAAAAAATGCATCAGCCTTGAGACGATTTCCAAAAGCGGCTACCCCATCCTGGGCACTGCCCTGGTACTTTCCATGAGTTTATTCTTATTCCAGAAATTCAAACGCAGGGATAAAATAGACTGGGGAAGAACCGTTCGAGGGGCCTCCCGGGCCTTGGTTGCATCCATCGTTGCCGTCAGTTTCCTTATCAACGGCAGATTTTACACGGCATGGCTCAGGCAGCCACAATACACCGTCGTGGAAACCTCCCGGGAACTCGGCAGAAGTCTAGATCAGGCTTTCATCGCGGGGCTGTGGTCGCCGCTGGGCACCATCGAAAACAAACACCGCTGCCTTTACGTCGGAAACAACTGGTTTAATTTTAAGGACACTTTCAACCGGTTCCCCGTCACCCATCTGTTTCTTTGGGACGGGAACAGCAAGGAGGAATTGCGCTTTTTTCAGAGTGCATACCCGAAAATCATGGAAAAGGCCGTACTGCTTAAAACTTTCCCCATCAAAAACCTTCCGGTGAGATTGATCGAGATCCCGAAAGACAATGCGCCCGTCCGCTAAAATACTGCTCCCTGAAAGAGAAAATATCCGGCCCACTGAAGTCGCGGACCCCCTGAAATTTTACTATCTTCCTTTTTCCAGGGGGTTTTACACCAGGCGGCTGGCCGTCGTTTCTTCGATGCTTGGGAAGGGTAGAGCCGAGTCCCTGCTGGATATCGGGTGCGGTTCGGGGATTTTTCTAAAGGAACTCGAAACGAAGTGCGACCGTCTGTTTGCCATCGACATCCACCGGAAAATGGATTTCGTCAAGTCGATGGTTGAAAAGAGAACATCCGGGCATCCCTGGTGGAGGGATCCTGACGCACATCCCGTTTGCATCTAAAACCTTCAACTGCGTTGTTTCCATGAGTGTCATCGAGCATGTCAGGGACTTAGATGGAGCATTCCGAGAGCTCCAAAGAGTCTGCCGAAAGGACGCAACCCTCATCCTGGGGTTTCCCGTGAAAAACGCGGCGACCGACCTCATTCTGAAGCTGGCTTATCTCCTTTTGCCCGACGCGAAGCTTGACGAAGAACACGTTTCCGACCATCGTCAGATCTTGGCTGCAGCCCAGAGCCATTTCAAGTCCGTGTGCACTTCCTTTTTTCCGACGTATCTGCCGCGATCCATATCTTTATATTGTATCTTAAGAATCATCAGGGCCGGTGAAACCGGATGAAACAAAACGCCGCTGTCCGAATTGACGCCCCCATCGTCTTTGGAAAAAAATTTTTAGCCGCATCCTGAATTATGGTCTTCAATTCCGTCTTTTTCCTATTAACGTTCATCTTCTTCTTGGCAATTTATTTCATCCTAAGGAGTGCCGACCTCCGTATCGTGAAGGTCTGGACGCTTCTTTACAGCTATTTTTTCTATGCCGTGTGGAACCCTGCCTTTTTATCGCTTTTGATTTTATCGACGCTTGTGGACTTCACGGCAGCGAGATTAATGGAGGGGTACCCGAAACGAAAGAAGGCGCTGCTCATAGGGAGTCTGTCCGTCAACCTGGGAGTTTTAGGCTTTTTTAAGTACTTCAATTTTTTCAACGCGAGCGCTTCCGCCATGCTCCAATGGGTTGGGATCGACTGGCCTCCGATTTTGATACAGGTGGCCTTGCCCGTTGGAATCTCCTTTTACACGTTTCAGACCATGAGCTACACCATCGATGTTTATCGCGGGAAAATCAAGGCAGAGCGGAGACTGCTGGACATCGCCTTCTTTGTGGCTTTCTTTCCACAATTGGTGGCCGGGCCCATTGTCCGGGCGAAAGACTTCCTTCCCCAGCTGTCGGGCAGGCGCATTATTTCAAACGGGCACATCGCCGGCGGCATTGCTTTCGTCCTGATCGGGCTTTTTCTCAAGGTCGTCCTGGCCGACAACGTTGCCCCGAGAGTAAATCTCCTGTTTTTCAGGTGGGAGTTCAACGGTATCCTTGAAAACTGGGCAGCGGCCATGCTCTTCGGCGTTCAAATTTACGGGGATTTCAGCGGTTATTCCCTCATCGCCATAGGAATTGCGAGGATGATGGGGTTTCATATTCATCGGAATTTCAATTCCCCCTATACGGCGGCCGGGTTTTCCGATTTCTGGCGCAGATGGCACATTTCCCTTTCCACCTGGCTGAGAGACTACCTTTACATTCCACTGGGAGGGAATCGGAAAGGCCCGGGCCGAACTTATCTGAACCTCATGGCCACCATGCTGCTGGGAGGGCTTTGGCATGGCGCAAGCTTTCTGTTTATCCTATGGGGAGCCCTGCACGGCATCTATCTGTGCGCGGAACGCCTCCTGAAAGAGCGCATGGAGAAAATCCGCTTCAAAAACGGTTGGAGCAGAAACTTGGCCGTGGCGGGAGCGATCGTTTTCACTTATCTCATGGTTTCCATGGCATGGATCCCGTTCCGATCCCAAACTCTTGAACAGGGAATCGGGATGCTGAGTGGTCTTTTTTTCGGTGATTTAAAGGTTTACGAAGAGTGGGCTTCGGATTACGCGGTGATCCTGTCCGTATTTCTTTTGCATGGCATGACCCGAAAGCACGATGTCTTCGCTCTAATCGAAAAACATGAAGGGCTACGTTTCGCGGTGACCTGCGGAGTCCTTCTATCCCTGTATTATCTTGGCGGCGAAAGAAGCGACTTCATCTATTTCCAGTTCTAACAGGCACCCGGATGACGAATTCTTATAAAGAAGCCTCGGTTCCGGAAGGGAACCGAAAATGACACCCTCGAACCCTAACCTGCGCTTTCTCTGGTCATCGCTCATACTCGTAACCCTGATCATTGGAGGGGTCGAGTTCGGCTTTAGACGCACCGGCGGAATGCCCGCCGTTGTTCCAGGCAAGACCGCTTTCGAGTTCCAGTGGAAAATCCAAAACGCCGATGCCGAGAAGGTTGTCTACGTGGTGGGGGACAGCCGGGTCGATTGGGGATTCGGAGACAAACTGGTCACCTCGTTGATTCAGGACGAGAAGGGGCTGGATGTGAAGGTAGTCAATGCGGGGCTTTCGGCCGGATCCGCAAGGAAGATTGCGGAGTTTCTCCTGGAGAATCATCCCCGTAAAATCCCCGGCATTCTGGTGATCAATTTCAGTTCTGCCGGGTTCTACCACTTCAATACATCCCCAGGATCGCCTGTCCCGGGCATCAAACTCCAGGACTACCTTGACCACCGGATCGCCAACTGGGCCGTCGAAAAATTCTACACTTACGGCCGCGGTTTGAAAAATCTATTCCTCCATTTCCAGCACTATCGGGAAAACGGGTACACCTTACGGTTCGGATGGTTTTCCAGAACGCATTTCGAGGAAGGCTTTTTCAACGCTAAAGGTGGAAACAACGATGGAACCGTGAACATCCCCGATGCCGGGTACTATACGGCGGTTTTAAATAAAATCGGTGAGCACAGCGAGCACTATGAGGGACAGAAGGAGAAGCTCCTCCAGGTTCTCCGCGAGGCCCGGATGCTGGGCTGGGAGGTCGTTCTCATCCGCCTGCCCATCGGGTCTGAAATGAGGAATATCGAATCCAGGCTCCCTCACGATATGCATCCCGAAAAAATCGCAAGCGCCCTCCAGGTACCCTTCATCGACTATGATTCGGATCCCAGGACTGGCAGCCTCGCCACCGATCAATCCCATCTCTTGCCGGATTCGGCAAGGGCCATGTCGCGCGTTTTGGCCGAAGACATTCCGAAGTTCCTCGCTGCTGAGCGCGGGCCTTTGGACCCAACGAAACGAGAATTCCCTCCTGCTCCGAGCAGCGGACAGATTTTCCTAAGGCGGGCGACGGTGGGGGACAAGATCGGGATTTACGATGTTCACTCTCTGTCGGTGGAAAAGCTTAGCCAGAACCCCTTTTACTCGGAAGCGGTCATCGACACCTGGATGGAAACTCTTTCGCCGAGAACCTACGACAAGCTGATTTTCGAAAGGGAAATGGTCGTGGCCGAACTCAACGGCGTGATCATCGGTTTCGGCCAGATCGACCTCCAAAAGGGAGCGATTGATTCATTCCACGTGGCGACACCAGTGCTGGCCGGACAGACCAAGACGAAGATTTTGGCGTTTCTCGAACAAATCGCCCTTGAAAACAGAATCGAAGAGCTACAGCTGTTTACCACATTAGACATGGTCAACTTTTTTTCACATGCCGGTTATGTCCGGACTGACATCCTGAAATACATTTTTCCGAACGGACTTCAACTTGAATATGCGGAAATGAAAAAGAACATCATGAAATAATTGTAGATAGTTGTTGTCACGCACCACGTTCAATTGAACAAAGCGATGCAGAGAAACAGCGCCTGCAGAAATGTGTGCGGGAACCGGGAGAAGGGCGAAAGGCGCCGGGCTCAATTTGGAGGGTTCGCTTTACGCGGAAAAAGCTACCCCAAGAGCTTTCTGGCTTAGTTTTATTATTGCCGCCCGGGCGGGGTCCATATATAAGGCGCGCACGGGCTGAAATAGCGTGGGAAAATGCAGCAAAATCTATCCGCCATGCTCGGCCTGTCTGAAAATACAACGAAAGGAATCCTTTACAGATGAATTCGTTAGAGACGAAACAAGACCAGCCGGAGGTTGCCGGTGCCAACCGCCCGCATCTTTTGAGGATCAAATTTGGATTGGGGCTTGTCACGATGTCGACCCTTCTGCTTCAATTGAGCCTGATCCGGACGCTCGACGTGATTCTCAACCCGGTCATGGGATACATGGTGATCACTGTTTCCATGTTTGCCCTGGGCCTGGGCGGCATCTACCTGTTCGTTTTCAAGAGCAAAACGGGATACGAAGTCCGCTCGCTTCCCGCTTTGGCTTGCTTGTATGCCCTGCTGGCGCTCTCGATCCTGCCCGCTTTCAATTGGCTGCCGTTCAACCTCGATTTCGGGGGAACCTCCCTGATCCTTCAACTGCTGTCGTGGGCAGGGATGTATCTCGTCCTGACCGCCCCGTTTTTCATCGGAGGCATCATCATCTCCATCCTGTTTTCAAATTTCTCCTCGGAGAGTCACGGACTGTATTTTTTCGACCTCACCGGCGCGGGCATGGGATGCCTGATTCTAGTCCCGCTCATTCCCCACTATGGGCCGGGGGGTCTGCTGTTTCTGATTTCGGGGCTTCTCCTCATTGCAGGCTATTTGTTTACCTCGTGGAAAATCAAGAGGCTTTATTTCCTGGTTCCGGTGTTTTTAGCTCTTGTCCTCTATCCGCTGTCCTTGAATGACTACATGGATTTCAGGGGCCATGGAAACAAAAGGGGGGTGGACGATCTCATCCAGATGGGGTTTAGGGAATATGTCCGATGGGATCCGGTGTCCAAGCTCGACGTGATCAGTGCCGGCCCGAACTCCAAGAATTTTTCTCTCGACGGGGGCCAGCAGGGGTCCTGGCTTCAGAAATTTGACGGAAATTACGAAGTTTTCACCAGGCAGATCCGGGAACAGCCCGAGGACTATTTCTACGGGATTAGCTCCGCGGTCCATTATCTCAAGCAGGGAAAGGATGCGGAAGTCCTGATCATCGGGGCTGCGGTGGGAAGCGAAACCAAAACCGCGCTGATCTTCGGTGCATCGCACGTGGATGCCATCGATCTTGTGGGAGCGATGGTGGAAGCGGTGAAAACGAGATACGTTGAGTTTTCCGGGGGGGTTTTTGTTCACCCGAAGGTGAATTACCCCGTGGGAGAAGGAAGGACCTTCCTGCGCTCCTCCCCAAAAAGATATGACATCATCCAGATGTTCAGCAACCACACCAGCTGCAGTCTGGCAAGCGGTTCAGGGGTCTTGAGCTCTGTCTATCTCCAGACCGCGGAAGCCTATATGGAATATTTCGAGCACCTGAAGGAAGACGGCGTACTTCAGATCAACCATCACCTTTATCCGCGGATGATCACCACGGCGGGCCTTGGATGGCACAAACTCGGGCGCACCCACTTTGCGCGGCACGTGCTGGTTTTCGAACGCTTTATTCCGGACAACCTCCCGACGCTTTTGATTAAAATGACGCCCTGGACTCAGGAAGAGGTGGAACGGCTTTACCAGTACATGAACCGGGAAAAAACGGGGCGTCTCCAGGAGCGCCCCCCGGCGGCAAAGCCCTCGAGAAAAGTGGTCAAAAACAACCCCTTCAGGGCCGGTTTTATAGCCGACGCAAATGAAATCAACGGCGTTTCCCTGATCATCGGGACCTACCACCAAGAAAAACTGGATTACCCGATTACCTTGAAAATATTCGACTCCAATGGAGCGCTGGTCGGGTCGGGCTCTTTACCCGGAGAGGGAATCGGCGACAACAACACTGTTGAATTTAAATTCGAGACGGTCACCGGAACAATGGGCCGGAATTTCGAAATCGAAATTTCCTCGGATAACCCACACCCGGAAAAAGGGTTTTCCGTGTGGCTCACCCGAAACGGGACCCCGGCGATGCTCACCTCTCCGAGACCGCCCATGCCCGCCTATCAAATTGCATTTAATCCGCTGCGCCCTGAAGACAACCTGATTCCGGCAGAATTCCTCGCGCATCCATTTCCCGAAGAAACCGCTGCCCAGGCCGATTACGTCATTCGGCCGGCAACCGACGACAAGCCGCATTTCAACATGATCCGAAAGTCCAACAGCAGCCTCTCCGTCGGAACGTCAAAATACCTCGATGGGGGGACCGCGTATTTTCTCAACAACCAGCTCAGACAATTTCTCCCCTATGACTGGATCAGCCTCTTCGTCGTGGGCGGGATGTCTATTCTTTTTTCTTTTATTTTCATCCTCATCCCTTTCACCAGCACACCTCTGGGACGCACGCGATGGGAAGGGATGCCCGTATATCTGGTATACTTCTCGTGCCTCGGGGCCGGGTTCATTATCATCGAGCTGACATTTATCCAGATCTTCACAAAACTCATCGGTTTTCCGACACACACCTTTGCCACCGTCATTTTTACCCTGCTGTTTGCCGCCGGAATCGGGAGCATGACTTCAAGGAGAAAAAACTGGCATGTCGGGAAACGGTGGTTTCTCATTTTTACGGGGATCCTGCTCTACGGGCTTTTCCTGGTCGGGGTTTATCCCACCCTGTTCGGCAGGTTGCTGGGCCTCCCGCTTCCGCTCCGGATCACGGCGGCCTCTGCCTTGATGTTTCCCCTGGGATTTTTTCTGGGAATGCCTTTCCCCCTGGGGATGCTGAGCCTGGGGAAAGTGGAACCGAAAGGAATTCCCTGGGCCTGGGGAATGAACGGTTTTTTCACGGTGTTCGGAGGTTACGTCGGGCTGCTCATTTCGATTTGGATCGGTTTCAGGGCGGTGCTCTTTTGCGCCCTGGGAATTTACAGTATCGCTTTTATCGTTTACTTTGCCATCAGCCGAATAAGCCCTTCGACAGGAGGACCGGCTGAGTCTGTCTGAGAGTGAACCCTTAATCCTTAATAGGTATGAGATGAAAACATTGACGTTGCCTTCGGACTTGGAAGAAGTTCAACACTACTGGAACGAATATATCAATGATATCGAGATTGCTGAAAACCGAATAGGAACCCTGGAATTTTTCGACGAACTGGAAGCCTATCGGTATCAAAAGCTATCCTACCTTCCGAAAGTGGTCCCTTTTTCAAGCTACAAAGGGAAAAAGGTCCTTGAGATCGGATGCGGAGTGGGCATTGATTCCCTGCAATTTGCGCGTGCGGGAGCAGAACTGACGGCTGTTGACTTGACACCCAACGCCATCCTCTTTGCAAAAAGAAATATCGAGCTTCACGGTTTGCATGCGACGTTCATCAACGCAAATGCGGAATCCTTGGATCTTCCGGATGACCATTTTGATGCAGTCTATTCACACGGTGTTTTGCATCATACTCCAAGGCCCCAAAAAGCTGTCGACGAGGTGTACCGGGTTCTCAAGCCCGGGGGAGAAGCCGTCATCATGCTTTATAAAAAATACTCCTGGATGCACCTTTTAACTTTTATCAAAGGCGTCTACGTAGAGCACGAGGCAAAAGAGGCCCCTGTAATTTTTTTCTACAGCTGCAAAGAAGTGCGGCATTTGTTTTCGAACTTCACCGATGTTCGGCTCCTGGTGGAACGGTTTCCGTACAAAACTCCTAAGTACTCGGGGATCAAAGCCGTCTTGTACAACCGCATCATGGTTCCCTTATTCGACATTCTTCCCCGGGCGTTGATTCGGCCGCTGGGAGCGCATATCATGATCTGGGCGCGAAAACCCTGAATAGAATTTTAAAATGGTATAGAGGTCGATATCCGTGATGCGGGAAGTTCGCCGTTTTCAAGCAAAACCGAAGGATCTCAGGAGAAGGATTTTGAATCCCGGCGCTTCATCCTTCAATAAGTACAAGGCCTTTGTCTTGGGGGCATCCAGCCTGTCGTTTCTTTTACTTTATGAAATGACGACAACGCTTCTGGGATCCCTGCCGGGAGTGATGGGTCTGTACCTGAGGAGGAGATTTTTCCCGCTCCTACTCAAGAAGACGGGCAAAAACGTGGTCTTCGGGAAAAGCATTACTCTCAGGCATCCCCAAAAAATAGCCATTGGAGACAATGTGGTCATCGACGACTATTGTGTCCTCGATGCCAAAGGCGAGGACAACGAGGGGATTTTCATCGGCGATAACGTTTTCATCAGCAGGAATACCGTGATCGGATGCAAGGGCGGGGACATCACCATCGGCCACGACTCCAGCATCGGAACCAATTGCGTCCTGCATTCGGAGACCTCCCTGACGGTCGGAAATTACGTCCTGATCGCCGCCTCCTGCTACGTGGTCGCCGGGGGAAGCCACGGCTTCGAAAGCTCCGAAAAGCCCATGATCCTTCAACAATCGGTTTCCAAAGGCGGCGTGGCCATCAAAGACGATGTGTGGATCGGAGCCGGGGTATGCATCCTCGACGGGTCGGTCCTGGAGGGTGGAAACATCGTTGCGGCCGGGGCCGTGGTCAACGGAAATCTGCCCCCTAATTCCATTGCCGGAGGCATTCCGGCAAAAGTGATTCGAATGCGGGAAGGTGCTACTGAAAACGATTCAACCTGAAAAAACAGCATCCCGTTTTTTCCCTGCCGGCCTGAACTAACGAAAATAGAGAGTTTCGACATGCCGATCGCGCTTCCTGAACATTCCTCCATCAGCATCATCGTTCCTGCCAGGAATGAAGCTGAAAATATCCAGGGTTCCCTGGACGCCTCTGTGTACGCGGCAGAGCGAAACTTCACAACCTATGAAATCATCGTGGTCAACGACGGCAGCACCGACGACACCCTTCGCATCGTAGAAAAGAACATGAAGGCTAACCCGAACATCAGAGTTATCTCTCACCCCGTGCCCCGCGGGTTCGGGGCAAGCTTCAACACCGGCAGGAAGGAAGCGAAGATGCACTACACGGTCATGGTGCATGGGGATGACGTTTTCGAGAGAGAAAACCTTTCTTTTTTCTTTTCCCATGCCGGAAAGGCCGACGTAATCCTGGGGTTTATCGAGAATCCCGGGTCGAGAAACAAAACCCGCAGGGTGATTTCCTTTTTGTACACCAAAGCCATGAACCGCCTTTTCGGACTCGACCTGAGATATTTCAACGGAATCCAGATCCATTCCACGAGGTGGCTGAGAAACCTCGATCTCTCCAGCGACGGGTTCGGCTTCATGGCCGAAATCGTCGTCAAGGCGCTCAAACAGGGATTGAGCTACATCGAAGTTCCCTACCGCCACCGGGAAAGACCCGGCGGAGGAACCACTAAAATCTTCAAGCCCAAAAACATTCTGTCGGTGGTTCGCACAACCCTGATGTTGCTGCATAAATTCTTTGCTTTTGCATCCAAAACGAAAAGCCTTAAAAAATCCAATCCCCAGATCCATGAAAGGATGGAATCCTGATGAACCACTCGTCTCCGTTATTCAGTGTCGCCAACCATAAGTTTAACATCGTCATCCTCGCGGCTGGCATGGGGAGCCGGTTGAAGCCGGTGACGGATCACATCCCCAAGGCGCTGATCGAGCTCGGCAACCTGAGGGCCATCGATTACCTAATCATGAAATATCAGCACCTGGCAGGGATGTTCATCGTCGCTGCCGGATACTGTTCCGATCTGCTTGAAAACTACGTCAAAGGCAGGTACCCACTCCTGAAGATCTCCTTCAGCCATGAAGAGGTCTCGGCGCTTAAAGGGCCGGGATGGTCTCTTCTTTACGCTCTGGATCAAGCTTCATCGAAAAACCCGACCCTGGTCACGTTCTGCGACTACATCGTTTTGGATCAATTTTCTGTGGACTTCGACTGTCTGGGCCTTTGCCGGCCGGCCGACGGCGATTATGTTTACGGAACCTATGCCACAAGGGCTCGTGTCGAAGAAGGGGTCGTCATGGACCTGGTTCTCAACGAAGATATCGAAAATAAAAAAGAGGATGGTTTTACGGGGATCGGCATCTTTCACGACACCAAGCTGCTCAAATCCATCGTTTACGGAAGGGCTTCTTCGGGGGAAAAAGGTCTCGTTGTCGACTATGCGATGGACGTTGTCCGACCCTACCTAAAGAGAATCCGGATGCAGGCGTGTCATCTTTCCAAACTTTTTGAATTCGGGACCGAGCACACCCTGACGTGCACGAGGGAAATCTTGAATGAACATCATTGACGTCATCGCCGGCAGATTCAGCAGTCAGACGGGGAATCGCAACGCGCTTTTGATCGGGATCACCGGGAGAGCCGGGTCCGGAAAAACCACACTCACGAACAAGATCTCCGACCGGGTGAAGGAAATGGGAATCGACTGCGTGGCGTATTCGGGCGACTGGAGATTTCATTGGGATTCGAAGGAGCGGAAGCGCTGGCTCGAGGAAAAATGGCAAACAGGCATCAACGAATATCTGTATGCCATCAACCAGTACCAGTGGTGGGATTTCGACGGCATCTTCAACGACCTTTCCGTGCTGGCGAGGGGGGAAACCATTACCATCCCGCAGGCCTACAACAGGTTGACCGGAAAGAAAGATGCCACGGTGGAGATCCGGGGCACTGAGAAAGGGGTCGTCTGTTACGAAAACTGCGTCCTCGGCGGGATCGAACATCTGGCGGCCATCGATATTATCATCTTGTTGAATACGCCTGACCCTGTCTGTCTTCAGCGGATCATCAAAAAGGACACGGGAAGGAGAAGCTTGAGCGAAATTCTTTCCAGGTACCTGATCACGACCTACAGCGAGAACATTTTTTTAAAGGAGATCTTCGAGAATTATCCGGATAAAATCGCATGCTGCGATTCCGACGGCTTTTTGGGGCGATGCCCCGAACTTAATGAAGTCCATTCCATTCCGGTTCCGATCCAGCATCCAGTCCCAGTACCACGAAGAAAGGGAACCGTTTTCTGCGATCTGGACGGTACGCTCATCAGGCACGTCCCGGTCCCATCCGTCACCGGTCAGGAAATCCAGGTACTCGAAGGCTCGGCGGAAAAGCTTCAAGAATTCAGGGAGGCTGGCTATTTTCTGGTGCTGACGACCTCGAGACCTCAGCACAAGATATTCGGCGTTTTGAAGATACTCAAGGAAGCCGGGATCGAATTCGACCAGATCATATGCGACCTTCCCGTGGGCCCTCGTTATCTCATCAATGACTCCAAAGAGGGGGAAACAAGGGCAATCGCAATCGTTTTGGAAAGGGACCAGGGGATACGGTCCCTTCGGCTTCCTTGATTTGAGGAGTTGCCCTGTGAAACCGGTTTTCCGGTGGGTTCTCTTTATTTCGGCGTTGTGGATCATTTTCTCCAGAAACTTCACCCTATTTGCGGAACCCCGCTTCTGGGCTGAAGAGGGAGCCTTCTGGTTTTCCTATGCTTTCCTTCAGGACTGGAAAACAGCCCTGTTTGAATCGCTGTGCGGCTACTATAACTTCTATCCCATTTTTTCCACTCTTATCGCCTCGCGAACCGTGCCTTTGGAATACGCCCCTCTGATTACCACCCTCATGGCTTTAGGCATACAGATCGTTCTTTTGCTGATCATCGCCTTCGACGATTCCACACTGTGGAACACGCTCCTGAAAAAAATGGCTATCACGGCTGTTATCCTGTTCGCTCCCAAGAGCGGAGAGATATGGTTAAATACAAACGGGAGCCAATACTATCTGAGCCTAATTGCGGCTTTGATTTTGATAGTCGACGGGAACGTCTCCTCGAAAATCAGGAAACACGGCTATCGCATCCTGTTGATGCTTGCCGGGTTGACCGGGCTGCTGTCTTGCGTCCTGACCCCCCTTTTTTTTGCAAAGGTTTGGAAAACAAGGAAAAAGGAAGATTTGGTCCACTTCTTGATCCTTATCTTGTGTTCGGCGGTTCAAACACTGGCGGTGTTTGCGGCGCCCCCAAACAGCGATCGAGCCGGTTATCCCGGGATCCCTTCCATGGGGTTGATCGTTGTGGCAAGAGGTTTTTTTGAATCGATCCATGTGCCGCTGACAGCCCGCTTTTCGCATTTCGTGAAACACCAGCTGTACGGAAGCGAGGCGTTCGCTCTGGTGGGGGTGCTGGCGCTCTTGTTGATGGCAGGAATCCTGTGGCTTTTTAAAAAAAGAATCGTCCATCCCTCGGCTCTTTACTTGGTCGGAACTTTTTTACTGCTTTCGTTTTTTCCGGCCTTTTTCGCCATCGGAGGGAAGGAAAACATCGCGCTGCTCGATCCCAATGTCGGAAACCGATATTTTTACGCCCCTAGTGTTCTTGCGCTCATGATGCTTTTTTCGTCCCTCAACCTAAACGCCCTCAAGGCAAAAGAGCGTCTTTTTCAGGGCATCCTCCTGGCTCTTTTTGTCTTTTCAATGATCAACGGGATATCCCATTTTTACTTGGAAAAACTCGGGGATTCAACGAACCCGAATTGGAAAAAAGAAGTGGAAATATGGAGGGCGGACCCTTCTTACAAACCCAAGATATGGCCGGTGGGATGGAGAATCAAATTGCAGGCGGGATGAGACCGTTATTTTCAGATGAAAGCCTGTCGACAAAGGCAAAGCGGATTTAGGGCGATGGGACGTTTTTCGAAACGGATCGGCATATCCTCTACCGGGTGGGCCTATATTCTTCTCTTTTGCCTGCTTTCCGGTATCGGCATATATGTTTTCAGGGATTATTTTTTTTCGGGAAAACTTTTTGTTTTTTCAGGTTTTGCATCCGACACCGTTCATCAATTCTATGCGGATTACTATTTCCGGGCCCAGCGCCTTTTTTCTGCGAACTTTTCGTTTTGGTCGTTTCGGCACGACCTCGGAATGGACGTTTATCCCCTCATCGCCAAGCTGAGCCCGTTCGACCTGCTCATCCTCCTGTCGGGGGAAGAAGGCCTGGCCGATGCCATCGGCTATGTCATGTTGCTCAAAATCATCACCGCCGGACTGCTCTTTTTCGCGTTTCTCAGGAAGGTCGGCATCGGCAGTCATGCGGCAATCGTCGGTTCTGTATCCTTTGCGTACTGTGGGTACATGACCGTAAACGGGCATTGGTACCATTACCTCGATTACGCGGTCTTTGCGTCTCTGATTCTCCTGCTCTTTGAGCGGTGGTTTCAGGATGGAAAATGGATTCTCATGGTCCTGGCCATCGGGCTGGCGCACCTCAAAGGGGTTTTGCAGATCTACCAGTTCTTTTTTTTCCTTTCCCTGTACGGGCTGTTTAGGATCGTCCACGAGAGAGGTTTCCAGGTCAAGGAGACACTGCTCTTTTGGTCCAAGTTCTCGTTTTTCTACGGCATCGGGATCGGCGTGGGGGCATTTTACCTGTTTCCCGAGCTGTACCAGGCCGTCAGCTCTGCCAGGGGAGGGGAGTCCGTCCACAAGTTTGCGCTGGCCCAGTGGATCAAGGACGCCTTGACGGTTTCAGACCCCTTAAGCGTCAGGACCTTCCTGCTCCGATTGCTTTCCAACGACCTGACAGGATCCTTCGAAAGGTTCAGGGGCGTAGCCAACTACCTGGAAGCTCCAGCCGCGTATGCGGGCTTAATTTCGGTCTTTGCGGCTCCCCTGGTTTTTGTCCAGAAAGGCAGAAGACAAAAAGCTGCCTTTTCACTTCTTGCCGTCTGTTGTCTTTCCTACCTCCTTTTTCCCTACTTCAGGGTTATTGGAAATGCTTTTGCAAGCGGGACCTACAAACATACTGTCATGTACAATTCAATCTTTTTAATCTTTTCGGCAAGCTATTCCCTGGACTTCTTGTTCCGTCGAAAACTGGAACCAAACGGCTTTCTTTTCCTGTCGCTGTCTTTTTTCACCGGGGTGCTCCTTTTAAGCTGGACCGCTCCTGAAATCGCTTTGGATCCAAAGATTTTCAGAACCGTCGTGACGTTTTTTCTATTTTATGCGAGTTTGTTCATTCTTTTCCAATTTCCCAGGCTCCGTGAATTCGCAAAATATGCGCTTCTCGCACTCATTGTGTTCGAGGTGTCGGTCTTTGCTCGTACGACGCTGTCGAGAAGCAGCGGGGTGCTGACTCAAGGATTCATGGAAAGAGGGGAGCGTTATTTTGATCAAGAAACCTTGCAGGCGATCGAAACCATCCGCGTCTCGGATGACTCGTTTTACCGTGTAGAGAAAGGATACATTTCGGACTACCTCAATGATGCGGTGGTTCAGGGCTACTACGGAACAAGCGCCTATTACGGCTTTTCATTAAACGGTGTCGTGGATTTTCACAGGTCTTTGAGAATTTCGCCCCAATCCCCGAGGATCGCGTCTTATCGATACGGGCTTTCCAAGCGCGACAAGCTTCAATCGCTGCTGGGCGTCAAGTATTTTCTCAGCAAAGACCCGTCGGACAGGCCGGCGGGTTTCATGCCGGTGCGCTCGCACGGCGCCGTTCACGTGTTTCAAAACCAAAACTTCGTCCCTTTGGGTTTCACCTACAGCCAGTATATGACGCGCGCCGATTTCGAGCCGCTTCCCCTCGAAAAGAAGGAAGCGGTCATGTTGAAAGCCTTCGTGTACGCCTCGGAGTACGGCTCCTTGAAACGGGTCGGGCCTGCACAGTCTGGAGCTGCCCAGGAGTCCAACGGCAGTGACGTTCTGTCAAGGACCACTTTCCAAGTTCAATCGTTCAAGGAGGACCACATACAGGGAAAGGCTTTTCTCGATGAGCCGGGCATGCTTTTTTTTGCGATTCCCTACCATAAAGGGTGGAAGGCATTGGTCGACGGCAGGGCTCAGAACCTGGACTTGATCAACATCGCATTCATGGGCCTGCTTCTGGATCCAGGCGAACATCATGTCGAGTTAAGATTCTCCCCCCCTTACTTGGGCTTGGGGATGAGTGTATCGTTGTTGTCCATCGTAGCCCTTGCCCTGTTGCATCGTCGGTTTCCGAGGGTGAGCTGCTGCAGGCCGGAGCCGGTCCGAAGCTCCTGCAACAAAGCCATGACCGAAAAGGACTTATCCAAAGGTTTGAAGAAGCCATGAAAAAACTTTCCATTGTAATCCCCGTATTCAATGAAGCGGGAAATGTGGAGAAAGTATTCGGGGAGATCGCCGATGTCTGCGACTCCAACGGGTACGAATACGAGGTCATTTTTGTCGACGACGGCTCGACGGACGGGACGACCGAGAAGCTGAAGCAGCTGTCCCCGATCAAGATTATTCGGATGAGGAAGAATTTCGGTCAAACCGCTGCCATGGACGCCGGGATCAAGCTCGCAAAAAACGATTACCTCATCACCATGGACGGGGACCTTCAAAATGACCCGAGGGACATCCCGAATCTGGTGCGTTACCTCGAAGAAAACCGGCTCGACGTGGTTTCAGGCTGGCGGGACCAGAGAAAGGACCGGGTGTCCAAGCGCTTTGCCTCCAGAGGGGCGAACCTGCTCCGGAAGATTCTTTTAAAGGACGGCATCCACGACAGCGGATGTTCGCTGAAGATTTACCGGAAAGAGTGCTTCGAGCACGTAAGGCTTTATGGAGAGATGCACCGATTCGTTCCTGCGGTCCTCAAGATCAAAGGGTTCAAGGTCGGCGAGATCCCGGTCCACCACCGGCCTAGAATCTCCGGAGAAACCAAATACAACTGGAAACGGACCGTTAAGGGTTTCGTGGACATCATCTCGGTATGGTTCTGGAACAAGTACGCCGTCAGGCCGCTCCATCTCCTGGGAGGCGGGGGGCTTTTCATCCTGCTCCTCGGGGTCTTGATTTCCATCTACACGGGGGTCCTGTTTTTCCAGGGCCAGGACCTCTCCGACACCGTTTTCCCGCTGCTGGCCGTCTTCTTTATCACGTCCGGAATTCAACTGTTCATCTTCGGTCTGCTGGCAGACATCGTCTTGAAAATATACTTCGAAAAGACCATCGACGAGGCTTATTCCATCAAGGAATACATCGAGATCCCAGAAGCCAAAGCATGAAAACCCTTTCCCTTTTAAAAAAAACAATCGCGTCGATCCGGAGCCAAGGGGCGGTCAACACTTTCCGCAAAGCCTCTTCCTACCTGAAACAGAACCGTGATCTCATCCCTCTTCATGGAGAGGCGACGGATTATGCCCGGTGGCTGAATCAGAATCCCTGCGACAGGGAAATCCTCGTTGGGGAAATAGAAAAGCTTCGGATCAAACCCAAGATCAGCATCATCATGCCGGTGTTCGATATCGAGGTAAAATGGCTGTCCGCCGCCATTCGATCGGTCGAAAAACAGATTTACCCCAACTGGGAACTCTGCATCTCCGATGACGGATCCTCGAATCCTGAAACGATCCGCTTTTTAAAAAAAATCCGTGAACCGCGCATCAAGGTTCAGTTCCTGGAAAAAAACAGAGGAATCTCCTTCGCATCCAACAGCGCCTTGAAAATGGCTGGGGGGGAATTCATCTCCTTTTTGGATCACGACGACGTCCTTACCGAGGATGCGCTTTTTGAAACCGCAAAAGCCATCAACAGCCGCGAACCGGACTTCATTTACTCCGACGAGGACAAGATCGATGAAATCGGGAAGCGGAGAAACCCCTTCTTCAAGCCTGATTGGTCGCCGGATCTGCTGAGATCTCAAAATTACATCTGCCACCTTGCCGTCATCCGGAAATCGATTTTAGATAAAGTCGGTGGGTTCCGGGAGGGACTTGAAGGCGCCCAGGACCACGACCTGTTCCTGAGAGTTTCCGAAGCGACGGACCGGATCGTGCACATCCCCAAAGTGCTCTACAGCTGGAGGGAGATCGATTCATCCACCGCCGGAAACCCCTTTTCAAAGCCCAAGGCGCAAAAAAACGGCCTGCAGGCCGTGTCGGATCATCTCCGGCGGCGCTACGGAAGCCAGGCACAGGCCGGAGAGTCGGAACATCTCTTTGTTTATGACAGCCGTTTCGAACTTTCCGAAGGCGTCAAGGTGAGCATCATCATTCCGACCCGTGACAATATCGGTTACTTGGATGCCTGTGTCGGAAGCATCCTGGAAAATTCCACCCACCGCCGGTTCGAAATTTTGGTATTGAACAACCGGTCCAGCGGGCCCGAAAGCTTGTCCTGGTTTTCAGATGTCCAAAGAAAAAACAGCCGCGTCCGGGTTGTCGAAGCCGACTACCCTTTCTGCTGGTCCAAGCTCAACAACCACGGCATCCGAGAGGCCAGGGGAGAGGTTTTTATCTTCCTGAATAATGACACGCGGGTAATCTCCGAAGACTGGATGGAGCGTCTGGGAGGTCAGGCGCTGCGGGACGACGCGGGAGCCGTCGGCCCCTTGCTGTTGTACGAGGACGGCACTATCCAGCACGCCGGGGTCGTGGTGGGACTCGGCGGATGGGCCGATCATCTCTACAAAGGAATGGCAACCGTCCACTTCGGCTCCCCCTATGTCTCCCCCCTGGTAAAACGGAATGTCCTGGCGGTGACGGGATCGTGCATGGCCATGTCCCGAAAGACCATCGAAAAAATCGGGGGCTTCGACGAATCTTTCCTGGTCTGCGGGAGCGACGTGGAAATCTGCATCCGGGCTCATGAAGCCGGGCTTTTCAATATTTTCGACCCTTTCGTCAAGCTCCACCATTTTGAATCCAAGACTCGCTCCCCCCATGATATTCCTGAATGTGATTTCCGAATGTCAGACCGGCATTACAAGCATTACCGAAGAGTCGGGGGAGATCCCTTCTTCAATGCCAATCTTTCCTTGAGCACCACCAGCCCCAGCCTGAAGCTCGCCTCATGATTGAAAGCATCGCTGAATTTTTAAGGAGATACAACTTCGCAAGACAGGTGTACCGAGTGGTCAAGAGGATCGACTTTTCGTTTTCCATTCCTCAGATCACGCCGATTTCAATCCGAAAAAGCCGTTTCAATTTCAAAAGGATCAACCTAGTGATCCCCTCCATCAACCGGGAACACCATTTCGGAGGGGTCTCCACAGCGCTTGACCTCTTCAAAGCCCTTTCAGAGCCCGATGGGAATAAAATCCGGACCCGGATCTGCCTGACGGATGCCACTCCCGGGAAAGAAGACCTGGAAAGGTTTCCGGAGTACCGGCTGGTGTCCTCTGAAATAGATACGGATGAAGAAAACCAGATTCTGCCAATCGTCTACAAACACCAGCGGAAGATTTTTGTCACCGCGGAGGATCGGTTTCTGCCCACTTCCTGGTGGACCGCCTATTGCACGATCCAGATGGTCCGACAACAGGCCGGGGAGTTGGGGCGAGTGTGCAACAAGATGGCTTATTTGATCCAGGACTACGAACCCGGTTTCTACAACTGGTCCTCTCATTTCGCCCTTGCTGAAGCTACCTATCGATCCGATGTTTCAACGGTGCCTGTCTTCAATACAGGTTTTTTAAGAGACTATTTCCACAGCAAGGGGTATCGGTTCGAAGCGGAGTTCGTTTTCGAACCCCGGCTGAACGCCTTGCTGAAAAAACACCTCCACTCAAAGGACGCGATCCAACGGAAGAAAATCATTTTGATATATGGAAGGCCTTCCGTCGCGCGGAACTGCTTTCCGTTGATTGTCGAGGCGCTCAGGATCTGGTCGGGATCAGAACCCGACATCCAGGCATGGGAACCGATATCCATCGGAGAGAATCACAAGACCGTCTCCCTGGGAAAAGGAAAACAAATGAAATCTTTAGGGAAGCTCAGCCTGGAATCTTACGCAAGTCTGCTGTCCCAAAGCGCCGTGGGCCTCTCCCTGATGGTTTCCCCGCACCCCAGCTATCCGCCCCTGGAAATGGCGCATTTCGGCCTTTTGACCCTTACCAACACCTATGCCAACAAGAACCTTTCGCGTTGTCACGAGAATATTTTTTCCATCGACACCCTGACGCCGGACCGGATCGCCGAAGCCCTTTTATCGAAAACCCGGCAATTTTCGCAAAACCCTGTCGCAGGAGCACAGGGAAAAAGCCTGATGCCTCATTATTTGGAGGATACGGACGCTTTTCCGTTTGCAGCGTCCCTTTCTGCCCTGTTGTTCAGGCCTTTGGGCGGAGCAGACGGTCATTGAGCCGGGTCACGGTCATTGTCGTCAACTACAACGGAAAGCAGTATGTCGGCAGGTGCCTGGACGGCCTTATCGAACAGACGTTTGAGGACTTTTCAGTCTGGGTGGTAGACAATGGCTCTTCCGACGGTTCAGCAGACTATTTCAAGAAAAACTATCCGCAATTTCATCGGGTCCTGCTGACCCAGAACGTCGGTTTTTCAGCTGCGAACAATCGAGTGCTCAGGTCTCTAACGGGAGAGTATGCGGCCCTTCTGAACGCCGATGCAGTTCCAGACCCGCAGTGGCTTGAAAAGCTTGTAAAGGCTATGGACGATCTCCCCGATGCGGGCTTTGCCGCATCGAAGATGCTTTTCTCCGACCGTCCGCAGATTATCGACAGGGCCGGAGACGGCTACACCCGGGCAGGAGCGGGCAAGCTCAGGGGAAGGGGGGAAGACGCTTCCAAATACAGCCGGAGACAATGGGTGTTCGGAGCCTGCGCCGGCGCCGCCATGTACCGGTGCTCCATGCTGCAGGACATCGGCTTGCTTGACGAAGATTTCTTTTTGCTTTACGAGGATGTCGATCTGAGCTTCAGGGCTCAGCTCAGGGGATACCGGTGCATCTTTGTTCCAGAAGCCTTTGTCTATCACCTGGCCAGTGAAAGCATGGGATACGATTCGGACAATTCCGTCTACTATGCCCATCGGAATTTGGAATGGACCTATATCCAGAATATGCCCGACGGGCTAATTTTGAAAACCTTTTTTCCACACCTGCTTTATGATCTTTTGGCATTTCTGTTTTTTGTGTCCAAGGGGAGGGGAAGGGCTTTTTGCCGCGGAAAAATCGACGCATTCAAAGGCCTGAAATCAGCGGTTTTAAAACGTGGAAAGACTCAAAGAAGAAAAACCGTTGACGACCGTTATCTCTGGGAATTGATGGAGCCCGAATGCTATGTGAGACGTCTTTTCCGGAGGATGAAAGAAAAACCGGGCCAGATGAAACCCGGTGTAGAACAGGGCACCTTGACATGAAAAATGAAGGCGCATCCGTCGACACCGTTATCGTGAATTACAACAGCACCGACTGTCTGTTGCAATGCCTTGAATCCCTCTACCGGGCTCTTGGTCCCATTCCCGGAGACGTTTATGTCCAGGACAACGCGTCCAGCGACAACGTGGATCGAGTTTCCAATTTTTTCCCGAAAGTCATCCTCACGAAAAACAAGACCAACCTCGGCTTCGCTTCGGCAGTCAACCAGGCCCTCCGCATGAGCAGGTCCCGGTACGTCGTTTTGCTGAACCCGGACTCCCTGATCAGGAAAGGCTTTTTTGAAGCGGTACTGAACCATTTCCTGGAAAATCCGTCCATAGGCATCCTCGGCCCCAAGATCCTGGACAACGACGGAAAAGTGCAGGGATCCGCTCGATCCTTCCCCACGCCCCTGACGGCTTTTTTCGGTCGCAAATCCCTTTTTACGAGACTTTTCCCGAACAACCCCATCACCATCTCCAACGTGCTCACGACGCGAAGCGACGGGGTGACCCCCATGGAGGTGGATTGGGTGTCCGGGGCGTGCATGGTCGTGAACCGACAGGCCGTCGAAACGGTTGGCTTGCTCGATGAACGTTTTTTCATCTATTGGGAAGACGCGGACTGGTGCAGGAGAATGTGGCAGTCGGGGTGGAAAGTCGTCTACTTCCCCCGCGCCTGCGTCATGCATTATGTTGGGGTGAGCAGCGATCAGCTGGTCGTGCGATCGCTTTACGAGTTTCACAAGAGCGTTTTCCTTCTCTTCGACAAGTACAGCCGGCCTTCCTCGTTGATGATGAAGCTGTTGATCATCGCCGGCCTGTATTTCCGGTTCTGTTTTGTCATCCTGTCCAGCGGCATCACTATTTTTGTTCGGCGACACCAAGTCCCGGCCGTTCGAGAGGCCGAAGTCGTTGCGGTTTCTTTGACACGCCGGATACGCGTCTTGCGCATGATCGCCCGTCTGAATATCGGCGGACCCGCCATCCATGTGCATCTGCTGACCAAAGGGCTCGACAAAGGAAGATTCGACTCCACCCTGGTGACCGGCATCATCTCACCCCTCGAGGGCGACATGAGTTATCTCCTGGAATCGGAAAACATGAAAACCATCGTCATCCCGGAACTTCAGCGGGAAATCAGCTTCAAGATGGACCTGAAAACCATTGCCAAGATCTTCAGGGTGCTCATGGTCGAGCGCCCGGACATCGTCCACACCCATACGGCCAAGGCCGGGACCAGCGCCCGCCTGGCCGCCCTGGCCTACAATTTCATCACGGGAAACAGCCTCCGGGTGGTGCATACCTTTCACGGCCACATTTTCGAAGGCTATTTCACCAAAGGCAAATCGATGTTCTTCGTCTTGATCGAGCGCCTGCTGGCAAAGATCACCGATGCCGTTATTGCCATCAGCAAGACCCAGAAAGAGGACCTTGGCGAAAAATACCGCATCGCCCCTGCCGAAAAAATCAGGACCATCGAATTGGGATTCGACCTCGAACCTTTTTTCAATTCCGATCACTTGAATGGAAAATTCAGAAAGTCCCTGGGGGTTGCACAAGATTCGATCCTTGTCGGGATCATCGGAAGGCTCGTTCCCATCAAAAATCATCTGATGTTTTTAAAGGCCGCAAAAATCCTTTCGGAGCGCTACCCGAAAGACAAGCTTTTTTTTGTCGTCATCGGGGACGGTGAACTGCGGGGGACGCTGGAACGCTTCTGCCGGGAACAGGGTCTGGAAGGACAGGTGCGGTTCTGCGGATGGGTCCGTGAGGTTTCCCGGGTATACGCCGACCTGGATATCCTGGCCCTGACATCCATCAACGAAGGGACACCGGTCTCCATCATCGAGGCCATGGCTTCCTCGGTGCCGGTCATCGCCACCGATGTCGGGGGCGTTCGGGATCTCCTTGGAACACCCGAAGATTCCGCGCAATCCGACGGATTCATGCTGTGCGAGCGGGGGATCTTGTGCCGGAACAAGGATGTGTTCGGATTTACAAAAGGCCTCGATTTCCTTTTGAACAGCCGCCCAGCCGGCGAACACCCTCGCGTCTCGAACGCCCGAGCCTTTGTTCGGGAACGCTTCGATCAGAAGCGGCTTTTGAAAGACATGGAGGCCCTTTATCTTGACCTCGTCCGCCCGTGAGCCTTTCTGAATCTAACATGCATCCCGTCCTGAGGCTGTTTTCTTTTCTTTCTCCCCTGCAACATGCCCCTCTCATCCTGAGGCTGGCAAAAAGAGAGGTTTCCTCCCGCTACCGGGGCTCTTTCCTCGGCCTGGCGTGGTCGGTGATCACGCCGCTGGTGATGCTGGGCGTTTACACCTTCGTCTTCAGCGAGGTGTTTAAGATCCGCTGGGGCACTCTGGAACAGGGGACGGGGGAATTCGCGTTGAGGCTTTTTTCCGGGCTTATCGTTTTTAATTTTTTTTCAGAAAACACCAACCGGGCCCCCAACCTCATTTTGGAAAATGCTTCTTTCGTCAAAAAGGTGGTCTTTCCCCTGGAGATCCTTCCGGTCACCGGAACCCTCTCGGTGCTCTTCAACACGCTGACGTCCATGCTGGTTCTGGTTATCGGGCTCCTCGTCATGGGAAAGGGGATCGGCCTTTCCGTTATTATGCTCGTCCCCGTGTGGGTCTGCCTTGTCCTTTTCACGTGGGGGATCGGGTGGTTTCTGGCCGGACTCGGCGTCTACCTGCGGGATTTAAGGCATATCGTCTCCACGGGGCTGACCATCCTGCTTTTCATGAGCCCCATTTTCTACCCGGTCACCGCGCTTCCCCCAAAAATGCAGAAGTGGATCTATTTCAATCCGCTCACCTTTTTCATCGAGCAAAACCGCAGCATCCTCATGGACAATCGTTTCCCGGACCCGTGGCACATGGTGTTTGCCGTGGGCGCGGCCTGCCTTGCCGCGTCTGCGGGATTCGCGTTGTTCGAAAAGATGAAAAGAGGGTTTCCCGATGTTCTTTGAAGACCCGCAAAAAGGGGAAGCTCCGGGGGTTTCCAAAGAGCCGGAAAGGGCTTTTGCCATTCGGGCGGATCGACTTTCGAAGAAATACCGCATCTACAACCAGCCCCGGGACCGCCTCTTTCAGATGTTCAATTTCACCCGGAAACGGTTTTATTCGGAATTCTGGGCCCTCAAGGAGGTCACTTTCTCCGTCCGGCCCGGGGAAACCCTGGGCATCGTCGGCCGGAACGGGTCCGGCAAGACTACCTTGTTGCAGCTGTTGTGCGGCATGCTCACGCCCACTTTCGGCTCCGTTGAAGTTTCCGGCCGCCTTGCCCCGCTTTTGGAGTTGGGATCCGGCTTCAATCCGGAATACAGCGGGCTTGAAAATGTCTATGTCAACGGCGCGATCCTGGGGATGGACACCGAAGAAATCGAAGCTAAACTGGAGTCGATTTTGGCATTTGCCGACATCGGCGAGTTTATTCACCGCCCCGTGAAGACCTATTCCAGCGGCATGTACGTGCGCCTGGCTTTTGCCGTTGCGATCCATACGGATCCCCGGATTCTGATCGTGGACGAAATACTGGCCGTGGGGGATGCGGCTTTTCAGCGGAAGTGCGTCCAGCGTTTCTATGAACTTAGAAGCAGGGGCTGCACCCTCTGTTTTGTCTCCCACGATGCCTATCAGGTAAAAGCCATCTGCCGGAAGGGTCTCTATCTATCCAAAGGTCGACCGGTTGCCTTCGGCGACGCCCAGGAGGTTGTGGACCGCTATGTGGAAGACCTGCAGAAGGAAACGACCGAACCCGAGGCCTCCCCTGAAGCAAAAAATACGGTGAAACCCCTGCGCATTTCCAAAGTCCGCCTCGAAAACGCCAGAGGGCAGGCGGTGGAGCAGATCCATAGCGGAGAAACACTGGTCCTTCGTTTCGGATACGAAAGGATGGACAAAGCGTTTGTTGATCCGGTCTCCTTTGTTTTCAATTTGTACCGCCTCGACGGCAGCTACATCTGCGGGGCGACCACTTTGATGGAAAAAATTCCCCCCGCACCGGCCAAGGACCGGGAGGCGGTGGAAATCCGTTTCGAGAACCTTCCCCTCACGGCGGGAAGCTACCAGTGGCGGGTGGCCGTCAACGATGCAGGGGGCATGATGGTTTTCGCACAGGCCAATCCGGTGTGTCCTTTCCGGGTCGTGGACGATTTCAGATCCGTGGGGATCGTGGATCTGAAACGCAAGTGGTCTTTCCAGGGATAAAAAATCGTGAAGCAGGATAGCAGGGCAAGCGGCCCCATGGAACGACTGGAGTTCGAAAAAAGCCCCTATAATCCCATGGAGCTGAGCAATCATGTCGCCCGGTATCTCCTTGCGGCCCCGCACGTCCCCGGGCGGCGGATCCTGGACATTGCCTGCGGGGAAGGGTGGGGGAGCTTCCTGATGGCCAAACACTGGGGCGCTGCGTTCGTTCATGCCATGGACCGGTCCCCTTCGGCCATTGCGACGGCTAAAGAACGGTTTTGCCACCCCAATATTCAATGGTCCGTAATGGACGCAGGGCGTCTTGATCCCTCCGATTTCAATGTCCCCTTCGACGTGGTGGTCAGCATCGAAACCCTGGAGCACCTCGACGATCCTGAAGCGTTTCTCGGTGCCATTTCCCGCCTCGCACGCCCGGAAACCCTGATCCTGATTTCCTGTCCCAACGACAGTTGGTTTTACGGGCCCGGGGCGTCTAAAAACCCTTATCACCTTCAAAGCTACTCCTTCACCCGTTTTAAAGCGCTCACGGAAAGGATTCTGGGTACGGCGAAACAGTTTTATTTGGGGACAAAGGCCAGCGGTTTTGCGGTGGTTCCCGCGCAAGCCGATCCGCAGTCTCCCTTGGACATGACCCGTGCCTTGGATCGATTGCAACGGGTGCCGTCCACGCTGATTCCGCCGGGGGACAAGATGGCCGTGGATGAGGCCCACGCCCTTTATTTCGCAGGTGCCTGGGGCCCGGCTCCCCCTGATCCCGCCTTTACCGTCACGCCCATGCACCCGGAAAAGCGGTTTCCCCTGGATCACCTGCGGTCCCGCGGAATGGACGTTTCCGGACCGAAGAAAAAAATCACCCTCGTGGCGGACACCCCCGGTTGGGCCTACGACAACATCAGCCAGAACATCAAAAAATATTTAAGCGATGTCTTTGACATCCGGATCGTGCACGTGGTTGATTACCCGGATTTCGACGCCGCGTTTTTGGATCTTTTCTGTTTCCATCCCACCGATCATGTCCATTTCTTCTGGCGGGAATACCTGTTTGCCATGCTCAGCGGCATTTCCGGGAAAAAGATCGATGCGCAAATCCCTTTGAACCAGGCCCTGGACCGGTTCTGCGAAAAGGCCGTCACGCTTTCCATTTACGACCACCTTTATCTGAGCGACATCGAAATCGAAGAAAGGCAGGCCCTTTTCGCCGTGACGGATGCCTACAGCGTCTGCTCCCAGCGCCTTTTCGATCTCTACTCGAGCCGTTTTCAGGTGGGTCCGGACGTGATTCTCGAAGACGGCGTGGACCTGGACCTTTTCATCCCCGAAAACCTGGACCGGTTCGAGGAACCCGGGAGGCCCCTGGTGGTGGGCTGGGCTGGAAACAGCCGGTGGCACCTCACCGAAACCCAGGATCCCAAGGGGCTTCACACCCTTTTGAAGCCGGCGATCCAACGCCTCCGGGAAAAAGGGATCCCCGTGGAAGGGCGGTATGCCGACGTGTCCGAAAAGATCCGGCCCAGGTCCGAAATGCCGGGATTTTACAACAAACTCGACGTGCTGGTCTGCGCTTCATCCATCGAGGGAACCCCCAACCCGGTCCTGGAAGCCATGGCCTGCGGCGTTCCCATCGTCTCAACGGACGTAGGGATCGTCCCTCAGCTGTTCGGACCCTTGCAGAAGCTCCACATCCTGCCCGAACGGTCGGTGGATGCAATGGCCCGGGCGCTTTTGCACTTGGCTGAAAACCGGTCGGTCCTGACGGCGCTCTCCCGTGAAAACCTCCAGGGGATCCGGAAATGGACCTGGAAGCACCATATGACCAAATGGATGCTCCTGTTCAAGATCGCTTCCCAGCGCCACGACTGTCGGGCGATGCTGCGTAAAAAGCGGTTTTTACAAAGCTACATGCCTTCGGAAGCACTTCCAAAGCGCTTCCGGGTAAAAGAGCATCTCAAAAAAGCCGCCTATCGGATCCACCCTGACACCCTTTTCTGGCGCAACCTGAAAAACAGGGCGCTCAAACCCCTTCGATGGTTCCGCAGAGGCCCCGTTTGACCTCAGTTGCCGGGATGATTCACCCTCCTTCCTCCTCCGCCTTCCCGGGAAAGGCTTCAACCCCGCCGCTTAAAATTTTGCACCTCATCACCACCCTGGAGGCAGGAGGCGCAGAGGTTATGCTGAGCCGCCTCCTCTCCGCTCTGGACCCGGATCTTTTCACGAGCCGGGTCGTCTGCATGGCCGGCCCCGGCGAAATCGGGCGCCAGATCGCCGCATCGGGAATACCGGTTTCCTACCTGGGGTTCCGTTTGGGAAGGGTCTCCTTTTCCGGGACCCTCCGGTGGTTATCCCTTTTGCGCCGCCACCGTCCGGACGTCCTTCAGTCCTGGATGTACCATGCCAATCTCCTTTCGCTTTCGGCACCCCTGGTTTCCCCTCGGATCCGGCTCTTCTGGAATATCCAGGCCTCCGAACGCGATCCCTCCGGGTTCAAGCCTCTTACCCGGATCGTGATTGGTTCCGGGCGCTGGTTTTCGAGGGTGCCCGAAGCCGTGATCGTCAATTCTCAAAAGGGCGCGGCGGACCACCGACGGATGGGGTATCGGAAGAAAAGTCTTCACTGCATCCCCAACGGGTTCGATCTTTCGCTCTTTGTTCCCCTTTCTGAAGAGAACCGCAGGCAGGTGAGGCGGTCCCTGGGGGTTGAAGACCAAACCCCCTGCGTGGGCATGTTTGCCCGCTACCATCCGGTGAAAGACCATGCCGCCGCGCTTCTGGCCGCTCGCCACGTCAAGGGAAAGGGAGTAAAGGCGCATTTCTTTTTTGCAGGCGCCGGGGTGGGCGACGGCAATGCAGCGCTTGGCCGCCTTGTTTCTCAACTGGATTTGGACTCTTCGGTGCACTTTTTGGGGTACCGAAAGGACGTGCCGAAGCTCATGGCGGCCATGGACACGGTGATTTCGTGTTCCCGAAGCGAAGGATTTTCCAATGTCATCGGTGAGGCCATGGCCGCCGGCGTACCGTGCGTGGTGACGGACGTCGGGGACTCCGCCCGGGTCGTTGGGGACACCGGAAAAGCGGTCCCGCCGCAGAATCCGGAAAGTCTGGCCCAGGCCCTTCTGCAGATATTGGGGCTGCCGGATGGAAAAAGACGCTCCCTGGGTCGGAAAGCCAGGAACCGCATCGAACGTCAGTTTTCCATCCAAAAAATCGCCGAGGCCTATGCGGGTCTTTATCGTAGGCCCTTATCCGTTTATCAAGCGCAGGCCAGGGACAACCCATGAACGAAAAAATCGAGGCTTTGATTAAAAAAGGGGTTCGATTTCCGAATCCAGAAACCGTGGAAATCGGCCCTGAAGTGGATATCCGTCGCATCGCGGGAGAAGGGGTGGTGATTCACGGGGGATCCAAAATCGGCGGAGAGACTACCTGCATATCGGAAAAGGTCGTCTTGGGAGAAGAAGCCCCGGTGACCGTGATGGATTGCCAACTGGGACCCGGGGTGAGATTGAAAGGCGGGTTTTTCAACAAGGCCGTATTTCTCAGAGGGGCGTCCATGGGTTCCGGCGCCCATGTGCGCGAAGGGACCATCCTGGAGGAGGAATCGAGCGGCGCCCATGCCGTGGGTTTAAAGCAAACGATTCTGTTTCCATTCGTAACACTTGGAAGTCTCATCAATTTCTGCGATTGCTTTATGGCAGGTGGAACCAGCCGGAAGGATCACAGCGAGGTGGGGAGCAGTTACATCCATTTCAACTTCACCCCTTACCAGGACAAGGCGACCCCTTCCTTGCTGGGGGATGTGCCGCACGGCGTCATGCTCAACCAGAAGCCCATTTTCCTGGGAGGGCAGGGGGGGCTCGTGGGCCCCTGCCGACTGGCCTTCGGGACGGTTGTCGCTGCTGGGTCCATCTGCCGGAAAGACGAACTGAGGTCCAACCGGCTCCTTTATGTCGGATCCTCGAGAACCTTCAATGTCGAGTTCAGCAGTGAGCGGTTTCTTCAGTCCGGCCGGATCCTCGCCAACAATATCGCCTACATCGCCAATCTCCTGGCCCTGTCCCGGTGGTACGGGAAGTCCGGATCCTGTTCGTTCAGGATTCTTATTCAAAGGCGCTTCACGCGGGGCTTGTGCAGCAAGCGGAAGCGGCATTGACGGAAAGGGTCCGGCGAATAGGAGCCTATTTTACAAAAACTTCGAAAAAAGGGGGCGCTTCCCGGTGGGCCTCCTTTGAAGAGGCCGTGCAAGAGCTCCGCTCCTTTTCGGGTGAGCCCAGGCGCCGGGATCTCTTTCTGGAAGGAATCGAGGCTTCAAGGGCGCGGCAGACAACGGAATACGTGGCGGTCATTAAGGGACTGGGTCACGAGGCGCGCACAGAGGGAACGGCGTGGCTTGAAGACATCGTCGAGGCTGCCACCCGGCGCATGAGCGGCTGTCTGCTGCACCCTTAGAAAAGGACAAAGGGCATGGGAAAACTTTTCGGGACCGACGGGATCCGGGGAAGAGCGAACGTGCACCCCGTGACACCCGAAATGGCCCTGGCTTTAGGACAGGCGTTACCGCGCCTCTGGACGGAAAGTGAAAACAAGGCCGTTGTCATCGGAAAAGACACCCGGATTTCCGGGGATATGCTCGAACAGGCTTTGGTGTCCGGCATCCTCTCCCAGGGAGTCGACGTTTTTCTTGCAGGCGTTTTTCCCACCCCCGGTGTGGCCTTTTTGACCGCGTCCATGAAAGCCCGCTTCGGGATCATGGTCTCCGCCTCCCACAATCCTTTTTACGACAACGGGATCAAGCTCTTCAAGTCCGACGGATACAAACCCACCGACGCCCAGGAAGACGAAATCGAGGCCTTTCTTTCCAGGGACCCTCCGGCCGGCGCGACCGATCGCTTTTCGAACCCGGAGGTGGGGAAAGTTTTTCCAATGAAAGATGCCGGCCGGCGTTACGCGGATTTTCTCATCGACGCTTTTCCCGGGGGGCTGATTCTTGCCGGGATGAAGGTGGTCCTGGATTGCTCCAACGGCGCCACGTTCCAGGTGGCGCCGCGGGTCCTGAAACGGCTGGGCGCAGCGCTGAAATGCATCGCCGTTCATCCCGACGGGAAAAACATCAACGACCGGTGCGGGTCCCAGCACCCGGAAGCGGTGTCCAAGCAGGTGAAAAAATGGGGGGCCGACATCGGCCTGGCTTTTGACGGTGACGGAGACCGCCTCATTGCCGTGGACGAGAAGGGAAGGGTGATCACCGGGGATCAGATCATCGCCATCTGCGCAGGGGCGATGAAAAAACAGGGCCTGCTGGAAAAGGACACGGTGGTGACCACGGTGATGAGCAATATCGGTCTCAGGCTCGCGCTGAAAAAGATGGGCATCAGGCACCTCATGGCGCCGGTGGGAGACCGGTATGTCCTGGAGGAGATGCTGAAAAGCGGCGCGGTGATCGGAGGAGAGGACTCGGGGCACATGATATTTTTAAGACATCACACCACGGGGGACGGTATCCTCACGGCCCTCAAGCTCATCGAGGCGATGCTCTTGGAATCGAAGCCGCTGTCGGAACTTGCGGACTCCGTTACCCTCTTCCCCCAGATCCTGATGAATGTTCCGGTGAGCAAAAAACCCGAAATCGACTCCGTTGACCGGATCCGGGAGGCCATACGGGATGCGGAAACGGCGCTGGGGGAAAAGGGGAGGGTTCTGGTTCGATATTCAGGAACCCAGCCCCTTTGTCGTGTCATGGTGGAAGGGCCCACGAGATCAGGAGACCCGTGTGCACTGCGAACGGATTACTTCGGTGATCCGGGAGGCGCTGAAAGCCCCGGCGATTACTCCCGGTTCCCCAAGATCCTTAAAAGCATCAGGAAAAGGTTGATGAAATCCAGATACAGCGAAAGTGCGCCGAGAATGGCCCCTTTCCGGACGACACCCGCCTCCAGACCCGCAGGCTGGGAGAGCGCCATCCCCTTGATTTTCTGGGTATCGAAGGCCGTAAGCCCCACAAAGACGATGACGCCGATGTAGCTGATGATCAACTGCATCCCGGTGCTGCGCAGGAAAAGGTTTACCACCGAGGCGATGATGATCCCGATGAGCCCCATGGCCATGAAGCTCCCCATGGAGGTCAGGTCCCTTTGGGTGGTCATGCCGTAGAGGCTGGCGGCGATGAAGGTGCCGGCGCAGATGAAAAAGGTGGATGCAATGGAAGTCTTTGTAAATACAAGAAAAATAAACGAAAGGGTTACCCCGTTGAGCCCGGCGTAAAGCACGAAGAGAGCCGTGGCCGTGCCGGATTGAATCCGCTGGATCCGGGCGCTGAGGTAAAAAACCAGGGCCAATTCCGCGATGATGAGCCCGAAGAAAAGGATTTGGTTGCCGAAAATCAGCCGGATCATGGAGGGACTGCCGGCGACCCCGTAAGCGATGGCGCCGGTGAGGGCGAGGCCCACGGCCATCCAGTTGTATACGCTGCGCACAAACTCGTTGACCCATACCTGGGTTTGTGTTCTTCTTGCCGAAATGGAATCCATAAAAGTCCTCCTTAAAGTCGTTGAATCTGTTTTTCTTTCCATGATAATGATTTCCGTATGCATTTCAAGTGAAATCGGATGAAGTCGGAAGCAATTTTCGAAGGGCTGAAAGACCTTGCCCAAAAGCTTGGGATCTCGGTGTTGGAGCAAAACTTTCGTCGTTTGGGGGTTAGGGCCAAGGGCGGGTATTGCATCGTCAAGGGAAAGCCGATGTTTCTCATCGACAAGCAGATGGGCACCTTCGAAAAGATCGAGATGCTTTCCGCGCATCTGGCCACGTTGCCCACGGAAAACATCTACATCGTCCCGGCCCTCCGGCAGCACCTCAAAACGGTTCTTGCAGACGGAAAAGGGGATGGACCCGAACTCGATGCCGATTTCGAAGCCAAAGTCCCGGCTCAAACCTTCAAGCCGGATAAAAGTTGACATAATATATCTTATCAGACGTTAATGACATCGTGACCCTTTTTTCAGATCGTGTTCCTCCTGTTGGTCCCCCGGGCTCTGGCCGCCGGATCCTGACGGTCTCCGAACTCACCTCTCAAATTAAGGCGATACTTGAAGATGAGTTCAGTTTCATTTGGATATCAGGAGAAATATCGGATTTTAGAATTCCGGCATCAGGACACTTCTACTTCACGCTCAAAGACGAAAAGTCCCGGATTCAGGCCGTCATGTTCAAGGGGCAAAACCGGAATCTGGCCTTTCGGCCCGAAGACGGCATGAGCGTGGTGGGGCTTGGCCGGGTCAGCGTTTACGAACCCCGGGGGACCTACCAGATCCTTTTCGAAATCCTGGAGCCCAAAGGGATCGGCGCCCTGCAGGTCGCCTTTGAGCAGCTCAAGCGCCGGCTCTCCGAGGAAGGGATTTTCGATCCAAGATTCAAGAAACCGATCCCCTATCTTCCCGGAAAAATTGCCGTGATCACCTCGCCAACCGGTTCGGTGATTCACGACATTCTCAAGGTGGCCAGGCGACGCTTCGACAATGTCCGGATCCTGGTGCTTCCCACTGCGGTCCAGGGAAACGCCGCCGAAACCCAAATCGTGTCGGCGATAGAACTGCTGAATAAAGGCGGTCGCGACGCAGGGCCCGTGGCCGAAGTTGCGATTTTGGCCCGCGGAGGGGGTTCTCTGGAGGACCTGCAGGCCTTCAATTCCGAATCGGTGGCAAGGGCCATCTTTGCCTCCCGGGTTCCCATTGTTTCCGGCGTGGGACATGAAACGGATTTCACCATCGCCGATTTTGCCGCCGACCTGCGGGCGCCCACACCGTCTGCCGCCGCCGAAATCGTCGTTCCGGTGAAAACAGAGCTGGCTTTGAAGATCCGGGAATTTGAACTCGCCCTGGCAAGGCGCATCCAAAAGCTTTTCAAGGAACGAAGGCGGCAGGTCATTGAAACCTCGGCTCGCCTGAAAGACCCGCAAAAAATGATGGCGGACCAGCGTCTGCGCCTTGATGATTTGTCTCAACGCCTTGTTCTGTCGGCCCACTATCGCGTCCGCCATTTCCAAGAGAAACTGGCCTTGCAGGCGGAAAATCTTCGTTTCAAAAGCCCCTTGCATCAGGCAAAAAGTTTTAAAGAAAAAATTGATAAAATAAATATTAATTTATTGAAATCGTTTAATATATATAAAATTAAAACTCAGGGATTATTTCAAGGCATCGAAGCGAGGCTCCTGGCCCTGAGTCCCCTGGAAGTCCTCAACCGGGGGTACAGCATCGCCCGCACCCTCCCCCAGGGAAACATCATCCGAGACCCGGATCAGGTGCGACTGGGTGACGGAATCGATCTCTTGGTGGCCAGGGGAAGCCTCCTGTGCCGCGTAGAAAGGAAGGCGAAAAATGGCCAAACAGACCTTTGAAAATGCCTTGAAGCAGCTGGAAGAGGTCGTCAGGGACCTTGAGGCCGGGGAACTGCCCCTGGAAAAGGCGATCGCGCGTTTCGAGGAGGGAATGAAGCTTTCCAAATACTGCGCCTCGAAGCTGGATGAGATTGAAAAGAAAGTGACGCTGCTGCTCAAGGACCATCAGGGGCAGATCCTGGAAAAGCCTTTCCTGGAAGAGGAAACCGACCTTGGCGAAGACGCCCTTTGACCTTGCGGCCTATCTGAAGCAGAAGCGGAGCGTCATCGACGCCGCCCTTTATGACCGGGTGCACCGGGCGGTTCCGAAAAAAAGCCGCCTCAAAGAGGCCATGACCTACTCCCTTATGGCCGGCGGAAAGCGGCTCCGGCCCATCTTATGCCTGGCGGCGGCCGAGGCCGTGGGGAGCACGGAATCCGATGCCCTGGCTCCGGCGTGCGCCATCGAAATGGTCCACACCTATTCTTTGATTCATGACGACCTGCCCGCCATGGACGACGACGCCCTGCGCCGGGGAAAGCCCACCTGCCACGTGGCCTTCGGCGACGCCACCGCCATCCTCGCCGGAGACGCCCTTCTCACCCTGGCTTTCGAAGTCCTGGTTGAAGAGGGAAATTCCCGGGACAGGCCACTTGCGGCGGTAATGGAGGCTGTGAGGGTGCTTGCCCGGGCCGCAGGACCCTCCGGGATGATCCAGGGGCAGATGGAAGATATCGCGGCCGAGGGCGCAGATCTCGATCTTTTAAGGCTTCGCCGCCTGCACGCACTCAAGACCGGGGCCCTCATTCAGGGGGCTGCGGCCATGGGAGCGATTCTGGGTGGAGGTTCCGGCCGCCAGGTCCGGCAGCTGAAAGCGTACGCCGGGAACCTTGGACTGGCCTTCCAGGTGATCGACGACGTGTTGAACGTGGAAGGGGATCCCGCGGTGATGGGAAAAGCCGCCGGAACAGACCGCCTCAAAAAGAAAAGCACCTACCCTGCCCTCATGGGGATTTCGGCATCCAAGGAATTTGCCGGAAAATGTGTCGATACCGCCTTGCAAGCCCTTTCCGATTTTGATAACAAGGCGGATCCCCTGCGGGCCATCGCCGCCTACGTCATCGAAAGAAAGCGCTGAAAGGAGACTGACTTCTCGTTTTGGGCATGTTGGAGCACATCGATTCCCCCGACGATCTCAAGCGGCTTTCCAAGTCGGAGCTGCCTGCTCTGGCAGGGGAGATCCGGGATCGGATCGTGGAGGTGGTCTCCAAGAGCGGAGGCCATCTGGCATCCAGCCTGGGAGCCGTGGAGCTGGCCATTGCCGTCCATTATGTCTTCGACAGCCCGAAGGACCGGATCATCTGGGATGTGGGGCACCAGGCCTATGCCCACAAGCTCCTCACCGGGCGCCGGAACCGGTTTGAAACACTGCGTCGGCATGGAGGGCTGTCCGGTTTCACCAAGAGAACCGAGAGTCCCCACGACGCCTTTTCCGCGGGGCACAGCAGCACGTCCATCTCGGCAGGGCTGGGGATGTCCTGCGGAAAGCGGCTGAAAGGGGATCCCTCCAAGGTGGTGGCGGTCATCGGCGACGGATCCATGACCGCCGGGCTGGCCTATGAAGGCTTGAATCAGGCCGGCGACCTCCAGAAGGACATCATCGTCATCCTCAACGATAACGAGATGTCCATCTCGAAAAATGTGGGGGCGCTCTCCTCCTTCCTGAGCCGAACCTTTTCCAAAAAGCGACTCTTGGAGTTGCGCAAGGACCTCGGGGAATTCCTGAAATCTTTGCCCCGGTACGGGGACGACCTCTACCAGCTCGCCAAGCGCTGGGAGGACGCCCTCAAGTCCTTCATCACCCCCGGCATGCTTTTCGAGGCCTTCAATTTCAATTACTTCGGGCCCATCGACGGCCACAATCTCGGCCATCTCATCGACATCCTAAGCAATATCAAGCACCTGGAAGAGCCGGTGCTTTTGCATGTTTTAACGAAAAAAGGGATGGGTTACCTGCCCGCCGAATCGAACCCGGTTTATTTCCACGGGGTGGGGTGTTTCGAAGTGGAAACCGGCAACTGCATCGATCGGCCCAGCCCTGCTCCCACCTATACCCATGTTTTCGGGGAGGCCATGAAAGCGCTGGCCGAAATCGACGACAGGATCGTCGCCGTGACCGCCGCCATGCCGGAAGGGACCGGCCTCGTGCCCTTTTCCAAGGCTTTTCCGGAGCGATTCTTCGACGTGGGGATCGCCGAGCCGCACAGCGTGACCTTCGCCGCCGGACTGGCCACGGAGGGTTTCCGGCCCGTGGTGGCGATTTATTCCACGTTCCTGCAGCGTGCCTACGACCAAATCCTTCACGACGTCTGCATCGAGTCTTTGCCCGTGATCTTTGCCCTCGACCGGGGGGGAATCGTCGGGGAAGACGGCATGACCCATCACGGGCTTTTCGATCTTTCTTACCTGCGCAGCCTTCCCAACATGACCGTGATGGCCCCGAAAGACGAAAACGAACTCGGCCGGATGCTGGCCACCGCCCTTCAGCAGGACGGGCCCGTCGCCCTTCGGTATCCGAGGGGAAGCGGGGTCGGGGTCCCCATCGACGAACGCTACCCCCTCCTGCCCATGGGCAAGGCCGAAGTGCTGCAGGAGGGAAACGATGTCCTCATCCTCGCCGTGGGCCGCCCGGTCCAGGACGCTCTGAAGGCATGCGCGCTGTTGAAAAAAGAAGGCCTCAAGGCCACCCTGGTCAACGGCCGGTTCGTCAAACCCCTGGATGCCGACCTCATCTGTTCCCTGGCCGAGCGCATCGGAGCGGTTGTGACCGTGGAGGAAAACGTCCTTCAAGGAGGATTCGGAAGCGCGGTTCTAGAAGCTCTTTCCGATCGGGACATCCTGCATCGGTGCCGCGTCACCCGCATCGGCATCCCGGACGTCTTCGTGGAGCACGGCTCCCAGCATACCCTGAGAGCCAAGTACCGCATCAACGCGCAAGCCGTCGTGGACGCCGCCAAGCGCCTCGCAGACAGAGACTGATCCCTTCCCCTCCTCTTTTATCCATTAATACTTCTAAAACATCTCAAGCGCTCCCATGACCAAAAAGCGCCTGGATCAACTCGTGATCGAACAGGGATTGGCGCAAAGCCGGGAACGCGCCAAACGTTTGATCCTGTCCGGAAACGTCTCCGTGGACGGCCGCGTGTCGGACAAGCCGGGGGTTCTTTTTCCGGCCCACGCCCGGATCTCCCTTCTCCGTGAGGCAGACCAATATGTCAGCCGGGGTGGAGACAAGCTGGCCGGCGCACTGGACGCCTTTTCCCTGGAAGTGACCGGATGCGTGTGTCTGGACGTGGGGGCTTCCACGGGCGGCTTTTCCGATTGCCTTCTCCAGAGGGGGGCCGCAAGGGTTTATGCGGTGGACGTGGGCTACGGCCAGCTGGCCTGGAAACTCAGGACCGATCCCAGGGTCAGGGTCATCGAGCGCGCCAACATCCGACATCTTCCCGAATCCGCGCTCCCGGAACCCGTGGACATCGTGACGGTGGACGTTTCTTTCATTTCCTTGAAAATCGTGGTTCCCGCCGTCTTCAAGTTCATGAAGGCGGACGCTTCCCTGGTCGTCCTCGTGAAACCCCAGTTCGAGGTGGGGAGATCTCAAGTGGGTAAAGGAGGGGTGGTCCGGGATCCCGGACTCCACGAGTCTGTTCTCCGGGATCTGTCCGGTTTTTTTTCAGGACAGGGGCTGTCACACAAGGCGACGGCAGTCTCTCCGCTTTTAGGACCTAAAGGGAACCGTGAATTTTTCATGCACCTGGATTTGGCGTCCTCCGGGTCCTGACCCCATGCCCGGGCAGGGGGGGTCTTTTTAAGTTTTTTCGCCCAAACACGGCTTGCTTTTTATCCCGGATGTCGATAGAAAGGCCGCTGATTTTTCAATTTTACCGAACAGGAAGGACAGAGCATGACTGAAAACTTGAGAAACATCGCGTTGGTAGGTCACGGCGGATCCGGTAAAACTTCCCTTGCGGAGATCTTGCTTTTCACCGCGGGCGTACTGTCGCGACTGGGCCGCGTGGAAGATGGTAACACGGCGATGGACTTCGAACCCGAGGAATTGAAGCGCCGCTCCAGCATGAGCAGCGCGTTTCATCAGTTCCCCTGGGCCAAAAGCAAAGTCAACATCATCGATACGCCCGGGGACCAGAATTTTTTTGCGGATACGCGCAACTGCATCCAGGCGGCCGATGCCGCCCTCCTGGTCGTCGACGCGGTGGACGGCGTAAAGGTCCAGACCGAGCTGGCCTGGGACCTGACCGTGGAATTCCACCTCCCTTGCGCGATTTTCATCAACAAACTGGATCGGGAACGGGCCGATTTCGGACGGGCCTTTGAGGGCGTCGTCGACGCTTTTTCCCCCAAACCCATCGCCTTCCAGCTTCCCATCGGATCGGAAACGCAGTTCAAAGGCGTCGTGGACCTCGTCCGGATGAAGGCTTTTTTCTATGATCCTGACGGGAAAAGGAAAGAGACCGACATCCCGGAAGAATTGAAGGAGCAGGCGGAAAAGGCCCGGGAAAACCTGATCGAAACCATTGCAGAAGCCGACGACGCCTTGTTGGAACGCTACCTGGAGGGCGAGATGCCCACGGACGATGAAATCCGGAAGGCCCTGAAGAAGGGGTTGACCTCCAGAAACCTCGTGCCGGTCTTCTGCGGAAGCGCCACGAAGCGGGTCGGCATCGATCTGTTGATGGACATGATCGCGGAATATTTCCCGACGCCGGCGGACCGGGGCCCCTGGGAAGGGACCGACCCGGAAGGCCAAGAATCCGCCTCCTGCGCTCCCGACCCTGAGGCTCCTTTTTCTGGACTTGTCTTCAAGACCGTCACCGATCCGTATTACGGTCGTCTTTCCATCTTCCGCGTGGTCTCGGGAACCATCGGCGGCGACGGCTCTTTCTACAATGTCAACAAGGGGGTCAAGGAGCGCTATACCCAGTTGCTCCAACTGGCGGGCCGGGAACAAAACCCCATCGGCGGAGCAGGCCCCGGCGCCATCGTCGCCGTCGCCAAGCTCAAGGAGACAGGCACCGGAGACACCCTTTGCATCGAGAGCCGGAAAGTCAAGTTTCCCAGTGTGGAGCCGCCGACGCCGCTCACCTCGTTTGCGGTCAAACCCAAGTCCACCGGGGATGAAGACAAAGTCTACAGCTCCCTGGTGCGGCTCACCGAAGAGGACGTGGGGCTTCAACTGACCCGCAACGCGGAGACCAAAGAGATTCTGCTGTCAGGCGCGGGCCAGGTCCACATCGAAGCCACGGTGGATAAGATAAAGCGAAAATTCGGGGTGGAGGTCGTGCTGGATCTGCCCAAGATCCCGTACCGGGAGACCATCAAAAAGAAGATCCGGGTTCAGGGTAGGCACAAGAAACAGACGGGCGGGCACGGCCAGTTCGGGGACTGCTGGATCCAGCTGGAACCCCTTCCCCGGGGCGGCGGATTCGAATTCGTGGATGCCATCGTCGGCGGTTCAATTCCCAGACAGTACATTCCCGCGGTGGAAAAGGGGATCGTGGAATCCTGCCAGAGAGGGGTTTTAGCCGGTTTTCCCTGCATCGATTTCAGGGTGACGCTGGACGACGGGTCCTATCACGCCGTGGACTCCTCGGAGATGGCCTTCAAGATCGCCGGATCCCTCGCCTTCCGGAAGGCCGCCGAACAGGCCCAGCCGGTCCTCCTCGAGCCGATCATGGAAGTCACCATCATCGCCCCGGATGAATTCATGGGGGACATCATGGGGAACTTGAACGGCCGCCGCGGCAGGGTCCTGGGGATGGATTCCAAAGGGAAAAACCAGGTGATCCGAGCCAACGTCCCCATGGCGGAGTTCCAGACCTATGCACCGGATCTCAATTCCATGACAGGCGGGCGGGGGACCTACACGATGAAATTTTCCCACTACGACGAGGTCCCGTCCCAGCTGGCTCAAAAGATCGTGGAACAGGCCAAAAAGGAAACGGAATAGGCCGAAGCTTCCCCCCTGTCCAAGAGTCCATGATTCAGGGGCCAGCAACCCGAAACTTCAACCGACAATCCGGCTGTCAGTCGCTTTCAACCCCCTCCCGTAAAACGGAGGGGGTTTTTCTTTTCTCCCCTACCCTTTCCCCTTCCCTTTCCTGAGGCCGCAGAACCTGACGGCGGCCGCGTCCAGCATTTCCCCCAAGCCTCCTGGAGGCGCACCTCCCAGGGCTTTTTCCCACACCTCGTCGTCTTCCATGCACAGATAAAGAGCGGTTTCGGGAGCCGATTCCCGGATCCGGCGGGCCATCTCCCGGTAGAGCCGGATGCGCAGCGGCTTGAAATACCGCATCTTCCCGTCTCGTCCCCGGACGAATTCCCCGTAGATTATCCTGGAATCCGGATGCCGATTCTGGATGAGTGTTTTCAGTTCAGGGGCGAACCGAAACGCGCCGAGGCTGATCCAGACGATGGATTCCGGAGACACCGACGCAAAGAGCCGGTCCACCACGGCGAGGTACTCCTTTTCGCACCCTTCATAGATCACCAGGGGGTCGAAGTGAAACGCCAGGGGGTATCCTTCGGCCTGGCACGAGGCGGCGGCCGCAAGCCTCTCCGAAAGGCTCGCGCTTCCCCTTTCTTCGCTTTCGATGACCCGGGGGGTGTTGAGGGACCAGGCCACGAGGGTCTTTCGGTTGTGCTGGAGTCCCCGGAGGGCGGAGACGTCGGCGGTCTTGGTCTTGAGTTCCAGGACGCAGGCGGACTGTTTCGAAAAGCCTTCAACCAGGATTCGGGAAAGACCCGTCCACCGGTCCCAGATGAGACTGTCCGTGAACTCGCCGGTCCCGATGCGCTGAAGGCCGGGCGAAGCAAACGCGGTCTTGAGCTGGGCCAGCAGGTCCTGGAGGTTGACGAAAAACTGAAGCACCGGGGGCCGGAAATAGGCCTGCAGGATGCAGTAGGAGCAGTCCAGGGTGCAGTAGGTCCCCACGTGCAGGATCCGGTAGCCGCAGCAGCGGTATCCCCGGGTGCCCGGGCAGGGTTTGAGAAACGCTCCTTTGTTTCGCGTCAGGACAAGGACGGTCTTTCCCGTTGCAGCAGGGTCCGGGCTTTGCATCACTCCGCTATAGGCTTCCCGCACATCCTCGATGATTTTAGGAACAAGGTCCAACTGCGACGCCCAGCGGCGGACCAGGGGGAGGTCTTGCACCGAGGCGCTGACGTAAAGGGTCGAAATGCGAGTGTTCGGTTTCTGCTTCATATCGGGATGTCGGGTTTTCTTTCCGGCTGCAACGTCGAGGGCTTGGATCGGATGCGGGGGGAACCTAACGAAAAAATGAGGCGGGCGTCAAGGGGAAAACGCGGCGCCGGAAACGTCCCGGCTTGGAAGGCTTCAGGCCAGCCCGGTGAAATCAAAATCAAGCTTGGTCTGAAACTTCTCGATTCTCTTGAAGATCTCCTTGAGGAGGGTCTGTTCGACGTGGGAGAGTTTCTTGGGGTTGATGTAGTTGTCCGGTTTTTCATTTTCCTCGATGATGGCGGTCACCTGACGGACGAAGCGCAGTTGCATCAGAAAGCTGTAAGCCTGATCCAGCTCATGGTAATCGTCCCTGGACAACACGCCTTTCAGGAAGACCTGGTGGAGGCGGTCCTGGGTGTTGGTCTCTTCCACCCGGTTTCGCAGGGCGTAGATCCGCGCAAAATCCACGATGGGCATCATGGCGTTTTTGATGTTGAAGGCATCCCGGTGCACCCCCTTGGACTCCACCACGAAATTGCGGAAAAACCCCAAGGGCGGCTTGAAGAAAATCGCATTTTCCGTGAGGTGTCGGAAAAAGCCGGCCCATCCCTGCAGGGAGTCGAAGAGATGTTTCCTCAATTCCGTCACCAGGGACATGTCCCCGAAAGCGCCCCGGAAATCGAAAAAAATACTGGATCTGAGCAGGTCTTCGGCTTCCGCCGTGTGGATCCATTGCGAGAAGTACTTCTTCCAGACCCCCAGCGGCTGACACCATTTCGGGTTCTTGGCCATGACGCCGCCTTCGCAAAAGGCATATCCTGCCTGGTCGAGCCAGGTGCAGACTTTTTCCCCGAGGGCTTCGAAGTAGGCCTGGGTTTTTGCCCGGTCACCCTTGGAGACGTCCCGGTAGACGATGGCGTTGTCCTGATCGGTCTTGAGGGTCTGTTCCTTTCTCCCTTCGCTTCCCAGGATCATGAAGACGAAGGGGCACGGGGGTTTTCCCGACGCCTCCAGGGCAAAGTCGATGAGCTTGCGTAAAATGGCGTCCGACAGGGTGGTGACCAGGCGGTTGACGATCTTGGATTTTGCCCCGCTGTTGATGAGGTTCCGGATCAGCCACGGAAGGCGCCGGTGGGCCTCGAAGATCTCCTCCAAGCGGTCGGCGGCGCTGATTTCCCGGATCATGATCAGGGGCGAATGTCCCTGGGCGGACAAAAGATCGCTGTTGGTCACCACGCCCAACACCGTCTGCGCCGCGTCGGTTACCGCCAGGTGCTTGACGTTTTTCTGCATCATGGTGTTGAGGGCTTCGAACACCAGGCTCTCGGAGGGGAGGGTGACCAGCGGGGTCGACATGATTTTAGACACCGGAAGCCCCGTGTCCATGCCCCCGGCAATGACCTTCTTCCTGAAATCGTTGTCGGTGACCAGGCCGATGAAATCGCCGGAAAGGTTTTTCACGAAGATGGAACTGCATTTTTCCCGGCTCATGACGCCGGCGGCTTCACGGATGGAGACCCCCTCCCCGCAGACCACCAGATCCCGGCTCATATAGGAAGAAACCGGCTGGTTGAAGAACTGCCCTTCATCCCTGGGCTGGAAGGACTTCTTGATGATGGCGGCATAGGATTGGTCCAGCATCCGCTTTCCAAAGGCATCGGTGAAATATTCCGAAAACGAGGCAAAACGCGCGCAAAGTTTGGTGAATTCCTTTTTTCCCAGGACATAAAAAAAGGTTTCCTCCAGGGTTTGCAGGGAGCGCACCGCCACGCCGTCGTTGATGAGGATGGAAATCCCCCCGAAAAGGGATCCTTCACCGAGGACTCCCCTGAGGACTTTCTGCTGGTTCTGCTCGTAATACCGCTCGGCAGCCCCTTTCTGAATGATGTGAAGGTGGTCCACCCGGGAAAGACCCTGGATGAAGACCTTTTCTCCGGGCGGATACCTCACGAGGGAGACGCTCCGGGCCACGCCTTCCAGTGCGTCTTCAGGCAAAAACGAGAAAGGGGCCAGCCCGGACAGAAACTGGAACGCCTGGTTGGCCGCCACCACGGCGGCGTAAGAGGCATCCGTCATGCGGCGGGTGAAGAGTTCCGCGAAATATTCATACAGCACGTTGAAACGTCTGCACAGGTCGACGAAATCCTCTCTGGCCAACGCATAGCACTGGGTATCCTCCTTGGCCCTGACCGTCCGGATGGCATTTCCGGCGTTCATCAGAATGGAAATGCCTCCGAAGATCTCCCCCCGGTTCAGCACGCTGGTGAGGACCTTCTCCCCTTGATCGGCATCGTAATAAACTTCCAGGGCCCCTTCCTTGACGATCAGAACCGCCTCCACCCGAGAGATCTTCTGGGTGAACAGGGTGCTTCCCCTGCGGTAGCTTTTCACCTCCACCTTCCCCGCGATGCGTCGGATCTCTTCTTCCGGCAACGGCTTGAAAAGGGGCAATTCTGAAAGAAAGGCGAATGCGCTTTCGCTCATGATCAATACCGTTTCCGGGCGTAAAAGGTCTTCTTGGAAAGGGCCCTGGCTTCCTTCAGAGTACGGATTCCGGCCTGCTCCAGCAGCTGCATCAGCTTGAGAAAGATTTCTCCGGCCACGATGGCGTCCCCGAGGGCCGTGTGCCGGCCCATGACGCTGACCCCGAGGCGCCGGGCGACGGTCTCCAGGTTGTGGTTTTCCTGGGAGGGGTGCATGGCGGCGGACAAAAGAAGGGTGTCGAGGACCGGGTTGGTGAAGCGGACCCCGGAAACGCTTTCCTTCAGTTTTATCATCTGCATGTCGAAGGCGGCGTTGTGGGCCACCAGGACCGTGCCGCGGGCAAACCGATGGAAAAGGGGAAGCACCTGCTGCAGAGAGGGCTGACCTTTCAGCATCTCGGAGGAGATGCCATGAATCCGGACCGACTCGGGAGAAACGGGCCGTCCGGGGTCCACGAGCCGGTCGAAGATCTCTTCCCTGAGAAGCCGGCCGTTGACGATGCGCACCCCTCCGATGGAGATGATCTCGTCGCCGCCCCTCAGGTCCAGACCCGTGGTTTCGGTGTCAAAGGCCGTGAACGTAATCTCGGAAAGCGGGCGTTCATCCAGCTCCGACGCCTGTCCGTAGTGATGGAAGAGATCGAAATCGAAAAACTCGGGCCGGCTGCCGGGAAGAAGGGTCATGGGCATGCGCGGCCTTTCTTCCTCAAAGGTCTTAACAGCGGGAATCAGGATCCGCAGGGATGCCGTTTGCGACCTTTCCTTCCCTTAAGAGGAAAGATTTCGGCGCCATGGTGCCGGATGATCTCGCCCAGAGGAAGGGGGATGGCCTCACCGCCGACGCTCAGGATTTCCGCATCCCATGTCCGGAGCGTCTCCATGCTGACGCCTTCCCCGTTCCAGTGAAGATCCAGGCATATAAAAGTCTCCTCCTTTTCAAGCTCCATAGTGAAGACAGGAGGTTGTGCACGGGGTTTCAGCCGGTTCAAGAGAAAAAGCATGGCCAGCAGGGCGGAATAGCTGTCCAGGCCGATCCACTCTTTGCGGCTTTCCCCATGGATTTCTACCGCGATCCCGAGCTTCGATTGGGCCTGCCGCCTGACGGCTTCCGCGAAATCGGAGGCAGTGGTCCTCACCAGGGGCCACCGGCCGAAGAGACGCGAAGGATAATCGGATGCGGTGAGGTTGACGCGTTGTCCGATGGCCAGGGACTCCTCGAGGATAATCTCCTGGAAGCGGTTTCTTTTGGCGCTTTCCATTTCCGGATAGGCGATCATGGCTTCTGCGGCGGATCGAATCGCCGCCACAGAGGTTCGGATCCCCGTGGTCAGTTCCTGAAGAAGCCCGTCGATTTTTGCCTCTTCAGCCATTCTTTTGGTGATGTCCTCCAGGATGAGGGCGAAACCGGTGCACAACCGGTCACAGGGATCCAGGACGGGGACGACTTCCACCTGGAGCAGGTTCCCCTTGGGGCCCACCATGATGAAACGGGAAGAAACGCCGGGATCCTTTCGTTCCAGCTTGAGGGCGATTTCATCGAGGGCATGGACGAGTCGGTATTTATCCATGACTCCGAAAATGGAACGTCCGAGGCCGATGAAGTGCCCGGCCCCTTTGGAAAGGTCCGCGCCGTTGGAAGCCAGGGGCTCGGTCTCGAGATAGGCCCGGGATTGCTGGTCGTAAAGCAGGATCCGTCCTTCCGCATTGCAGATGAGCACCCCCTGGGGGAGTTCCGACAGGATGGCGGCGAAGATGTTGCGCTCCTCCTCAATCTCCGCCCGGGCGAGTCCGATCTGTTTTTCGACTTCTTTCTGCATGGTTTCCGTTCGGTCGGCCCATGTATTCAGGCGCCGGGAAATGTCTCCGAACCACCCTTCCCCCTTCCCTTTGATCCGATGTCCGGGGTGAACCGATTGCATGACCTGAAGTTCCTCGTTCAAGCGCTTGATGGGAAGGATGTAAAGATGGAAGATCCCATCCAGAATGAGCCCGAAGCCGAGAAACAAAACGAATCCCGCGCCGAAAAAATAGATGAAGCGCCCCTGGATGATTTCGAGAAAGATTGCTTTTTCGTCCAGGGCGAGCTGGTTCCAGAACAAAAAGGCGATGAACCCTGCCGTGGCGAAAGTGAGCCCCAGGGCCGCGGCGGAGAACCACCAGAATGGGTTCTTGGTCCTCATGCACCGTCGTCCAGAAGGGCTTTGACCTTGGCGATGATTTCCGCGTTGGAAAAAGGCTTGATGATGTAGGCGTCGGCGCCCAGGACCATTCCTTTCGCGACATCCACCTCCCGCCCCTTTGCGGTCAAGAAAACGATTTTGGCGTCCCGCCACAACTCGTTGAGGCGAAGGATTTGACACACCTCGTAGCCGTCAATGCCCGGAAGCATGATATCGAGAAGGATCAGGTCCGGGCGGGAGCGGGAGACAGCTTCCAGGGCCTCCTCGCCGCTGTAGGCCACCTCCACTTCATAGCCGTTTTGTTCCATCAGGAACTGCAAAGGAACCACGATATTGGGTTCGTCATCGACGATGAGGATTTTTTTGGGCATAGAAGCGGCCTCGAGCCAGGCGACGTCCGAGAGGGTGAAACGGGCAGACGGATTCGCCCGCTCCTTGACAGCGGGCAAGAGTGCCGGACAGCGGGAAACTCCGGCCTTTTAAAATGACATGCACGGTTATGGCGGCCGGAAGGGTTTCCTTCCGGCCGCCGTGATCCTCATGGAATCAGGTTATCCCCACAATCCCATTCCAAAGGATGCAGTAAAAAGGATGCAAAAGGCAACGATGCCGATCATCCACAGGTCTTCTGCTTTCATGCAAATACCTCCTTCAAGGCAAGGGGTTTTAGGCTTCCTTGACCACGATCATGGTTTCCTTTTCAGCGCGCTCGATCTGGGTCGCCGAAGTGGTGGACATTTCGGCTTTGAAGGTCAGCGCCCACATCATGATGATGCCCAGGATCCACCAGAAGATCTGCCAGGACCACAGGGGCGGGAACCCGGCAAAGGAGAAGGCGCTGTTGCCCAGGATACAGGCCGGTCCGATGGCGAAGAAATACCAGACAGGGACCACGATCTTCATGGCGTTTCGCCACTTGCGCCCGGATTCCGAGGGCGAGTCGATGCTGTCAAGGAAGGTCCGCACCTCGTTTTGCCGCTTGATCGTCTCTTCGTCGTCCTTCACGCCCAGACCTCTGAAAACGTAGGCCACCACCAGGCCGATGAAGGTTCCCCAGAAGGCGCAGTGCATGGACAGAGGATAGACCCAGACGTAATAGGTCAAAAAGACCGCGATCATCCCGGCCAAAACGCCCAGGTTGGCGCCGATGGCGGGGAAGCGGAACCCCCAGTGAACCCCCATGAGGTAGACGTACATGACGAACCCGAAGGCAGTGGCCAGGGCCCCCAGGATGACCAGGGCCGCCGTGGAGGTGAGCCCCACCCACAGGGCCGCTACGGTGACCACGGTGGCCAGGATCCGGTTGACCCAGATCTGCTCGGAGTGCCCGGCTTCCTGCTTGCGGATGTATCTCCAGTAGACGTCTCTGAGCAGGATGGTCCCGCCGGTTCCGATGTAGGGCGCCGCCGTGGAGTGGATGGCCGCGATGGCCCCCATGAAGACCAGGCCCAGGACTATGGGCGGGAGGAATTCCCGCATGAGGATGGGCACCACGTCGCTGTCTTTTGCAAATTTCATCAGTGTGCCGTCGGCCATGGTGAAGCCGGCCAGCTCGAGGACACGGGCGCCCATGCCCTGGAAGGCGGTGAAATAGAACAGGGCGAAACCCACCACGAAGGTGGACATGAAGGTCTGCTGCCAGGCCAGGGGTTTCGGGGACTTGATCCCGAAGTTCCACAGGGTGAAGGCCGGGGAGGACTGGATCCCCATCAGGGCGAACATGTAGGTGAGCGCCATGACGGCGGTCCACACGGTGGTCTTGTTGGCCTTGGCGAATTTCGCCGCATCCAGGACCCACCATCCCACCGCAGGGACGTCCAGCATCCGCGCCTTCAGGTTCATGCCGTTGACATCCGTGGGCAGTTCATTCATGTGCTGGGAAAAGGCCGCCCATCCGCCGATGGCATCCGAGGTGATGACGTAGTACCCCAGCAGGATGATGCCTCCCACCAAAAGGACGAACTGGATGACGCCGACCCAGGTGGAGGCCCGCAAGCCGCCGGCGCAGACGTAAAACCACACGATGAACGCCATGAAGATGGCGCCGAAGATCACCGGCACGCCCGCGACGAAGTGGAACAGGGCGGCCGAGGCCATGAGCTGCACCGCGGAATAGAACATGGAATACAAGAAGGCGGTGAACACCGTGAGCCACCGGGCGAACTCCGAATTATAATAGTAGGCGAACATGTCCCCCGGCGTCACGAATCCGTAACGCTTCCCCATGAGCCAGTTTCTTTTTGCAAAAAAGGTTCCGGTGATGGGGATGGTGAGAACGTAAAAAGACGCGAAGGCGTAAGCCAGACCGTCGCGCCAGATGAGTCCCGGGTGCCCGATAAAGGTCCACCCGGAAAACGAAGCGGCCGTGGCCGCCATGAGAAAGGCGATGAAGGGGATGGACCGGCCCGCAATGGCGTAGCCGGAGGCCGTCTTCTCGGTGAAGTACCCCTTCAGCCCCCAGTAAAAGCAGTAGATGATGTAAATGCCCAAAAAGATGTAGACCCACGTGGTATGACCCATAGTGACCTCCTATAATTTCCGATGATGGAGTTTGTCGAACTGGGTATCACCTGCCGGATAAAGTCCTTCTTCCCACCTCCTTTCCGATAAATTGAATCCCTTTGGGTTGGTCAATCCTGTTTTCTTGCGACCAGGAGGCTCCGGGGGGACTTTTCAGCCCTCCCGGAACCAGTTTGCGTTTACCCTTGCACCATTTTCTTGATCTCTGCGACGATTTCCGGGTTCGCCAGAGTGGTGACGTCTCCTTCATCCTGCTTGTTGGATATGGAGGCCAGCACCCGGCGCATGATCTTCCCGGAACGGGTCTTGGGCATGTCTTTGACGATCCAGACCTTGCGCGGCTTGGCGATTTTTCCGATCTCGGTGCAGATGGTATCGGAGATCTTCTTGGCCAGGGCGTCACTGGCCTGGATACCGGGCTTGAGGGCGACGTACAGATCCGGTTCCCTTCCCTTGATTTCGTGGGCCACGGGGATGACCGCGGCTTCGGCCACTTCTTCCACCACGAGGGCGGCGGATTCGATTTCCTTGGTGCCCAGCCGGTGACCCGAAACATTGATCACGTCGTCGATCCGCCCGAGGATCCGGACGTAGCCGTCCTCCGCGATCACGGCGGCATCCCCCGTCATGTACGGCCAGTCCCGCCAGTCCTTACTCTTTGGATTTTTACAGTACCGGGCGAAGTAGGTGTCGACAAAACGCTGGCGGTCGCCCCAGATGGTCTGGAACATGCCCGGCCACGGGTTCTGGATGCAGATGTTGGCGGCCTTGCCGGTTCCCCCCGGCACCTCGTTGCCTTCGTCGTCGTAGAGGATGGGGTGGATGCCCGGCATCCCCGGCCCGGCGCTCCCGGGCTTCATGGGCCTGAGGGCCGGCAGGGTGCTGCAGAGGAATCCACCGGTTTCGGTCTGCCACCAGGTGTCCACGATGGCGGCTTTCCCTTTCCCCACTACTTCATGGTACCATTTCCACACTTCCGGCTCGATGGGCTCCCCCACGGTGGTCATGTGCTTGAATTCATAGTTGTACTTGGCCGGTTCATCGGGACCGATCTTGCGCAGCGCCCGGATGGCGGTGGGCGCGGTATGGAAGATGTTCACGTCGAGATCCTGGGCGATCCGCCAGGCCCTTCCGGCATCCGGGAAAGTGGGCACGCCCTCGTAGACCACGGAGGACGCGGCGATGGCCAGGGGGCCGTATACGATATAGGAATGTCCGGTGATCCAACCGATGTCGGCCATGCACCAATAGACATCGGTGGGATGGATGTCCTGGACGTACTTGGAGGTTCCGGCGGTGTACGCGAGAAATCCTCCGGTACCGTGCTGGCATCCCTTGGGTTTTCCGGTGGTCCCGCTGGTGTACATCAAAAACAGCGGATCCTCGGCGTTCATTTTCTCGGGCTCCACCCTGGCGCCGTAAAATTTCTTAAGAACCTCGTTGACAACGAAATCGCGCCCCTCGACAAGGGGGGTCTTGGCGCTGTATTTGCCCGGATAGCGTTGCCACACGAGGACCTTGTCCACCTTCTGGCCGCCCTTCCCCGCCAGGTCCACGGCAATATCCGCGTTCTGCTTGTGATCCAGAAGCGATCCGCTGCGCCAGTAGGCGTCCGCCGTGATCAGCACGCGGCTTCCGGAGTCGATGATCCGGTCGGCGCAGGCCCGGCCGCTGAATCCGCCGAAGACCTGACTGTGGATGACCCCCAGACGGGCGCAGGCCAGCATGGTGATGGGCAGTTCCGCGATCATGGGCATGTGCAGCGTCACCCGGTCGCCTCTTTTCAGGCCGGCGAAATCCCTCAACAGGGCCGCGAACTCGTTGACCTTGACATAGAGCTCCCGGTAGGTGATGTGCTGGTAACCTTCTTCGATGGGTTCCGGCACGAAGTGGATGGCCGTCTTGTTCTTGTATTTGGCCAGATGGCGGTCCACACAGTTGTAGCTGGCATTGATCTTTCCGCCTTTGAACCACTTGTAGCAGGGCGCGTCGGAGGTATCGAGGATCTCATCCCAGTACTGATACCAGGTCAAAAGATCCGCATATTCCTTGAAACAGTTGGGAAAATTCTCCAAGCTGAACCGGTCGTAAACCGTTTCGTCGGTCATGTTGGCCTGGGCGATGAATTTCGTCGATGGGTAGTAGTAGGCTTCCTCCCCCCAGTGCACGGCGATTTGAGCCTCGGAAGTTTCCACCACTTCTTTTTCCACGTCTTTTTCTGCCATGAATCACACCCTCCTTGGTTGATTGTTGACTACCCGTTTAGCGTGTTTTTTCCGATGGCGAGTTAGACACCCCCTTTCTGCAGACCGAGGCGGTGAAGCGGCGCAGGGCCGGCGCCGGTTTCCTCGCCGCGGTCGACTCCGATTTAAACCCTTTTAGGCGCAAATGCCGCGCCAGAAGATTTCAAAAGCCAGTTCCAGGGTCGGTTTCAAATAGTCTTTCCCGTCGTCGATGATCTTTTTGCTTTCTTCCCACAGGACGATCCCGGAAAAGAACGACCAGAGCGCATCGGCCATGGCCGTGGGATGACGATTTACGAGAAGCCCCTGCCGGATTCCTTCTTCGAACACGTCGGCCATGGAACGCAGCGACTTCCGCGACAGAGCCTTGATCTCGGATATCAATTCTTCGGAAAGATCCTTGAGCGTTTCGCTGGATTGGAGATGGAACATGTTGATGAGAACCAGGGGGTCGAAATCGTAGACATCATACAGAGCTTGCTTGAGAATCTGGAACTTCTTGGGGATCGCCAGTTTGGGTTTCCGGGCCAGCGCTTCCAGCCGAATGTTTAAAAACTGCAGCATCCGAAGCGACAGCGAGGCGAAGAGCTCATCCTTGTTCCTGAAATAAAGATAAAGGGTCCCTGGGCTGAGCTCGGCCTCTTTGGCGATGTCTTCCATGGTGCTTCTGTTGAATCCTTTAACGCTGAAGACCCGCCGGGCGGCCACCATGATCTGCTGGCGGCGCCTTTCCCTTTCCCGCTCTTTCCGTTCCTGTATTCCCATAAGATACTGAATCGGATTTATTTGTTTGATGATCTTGTATTCCCTGTTTTTTCTTTAGTCAAGAAAAAAATGCATGATTTTGACCTTGCCAAGCCCACGGAAACGGTCTAAGGTGGTGCACCTTACGGCAGGGATGTTCTGTTGAAAGGAAGGGAGTCGACTGCGGTGCAATTTAAGTGGCCTGATTTCAAAAGCTTTCCCGCCAGCGTGCGAAACGGGGTTTTACTGTTATGGGGCGGCTGGGCGCTTCATTTCTGCTTTTATTTCTTCTTTTACCTCAAGCATTTTACCGACTTGTCTCCGCGGGAGATGTACCTGCAGATCGGGGTGGGGATCGGCATCTGCTATTTCGTGGCCATCGTTAAGAAGTGGGCTCGGATGCTGAGCCTGTTTTTCAATTTGGGAATTTTCGCCATCCACGGCGCGGCGAGCTTCCGTGCCTTTGCAAGCCAGAATAACGATATCGCCCTGATCACCGGCGCCACCGCCGCTCCTTTTTGCCGGATCCACCTATTTTTTATTGAAAAAAGAAACGGCGCGTTATTTTGACGAAAAAAACCCGTCCCCACAGACGCCGGAGTCGGCCGGCGGGTAAGTTAAGAAAAAGGAAATCCCATGCCCCTTCCCCCCAAGAATGTCACCTGCAGGTGCGGGCACACGACCACCCTGACTCTGGCAAAACTGATGTGCATCAAATGCGGGAAATACGTGTTCTACGACGAGAAGGAGCGCCGAAGACACCGGATCCAGTCCCTCTACGGGCTGGCCATGCTTGCCGCGGCCCTGACCCTCGTCACCTATTTCTTCATCGAGATGATCGTGGATCCCCTCTTCCGGAAATAGAAAAAAAGGCATCGCGACTCCGGCGACGGACGCCTTCGGCGTCAGGCGGCGGCTATTCCTTGACGAAGGCCTTGAATTCCGGATCCCTCAGGATCCGCTCGACGGCGTTTTTTCGGTCGGCCAGGGACTCCAGCGTATCGAACTGCAGGGTCAGGGCATAGCCGGGGCCCTCGAAATCCCTCGGGGGGGAGAGGGAAACGCCGGGGCCCAGCTTGAGTTTCCGGATGCACCGGCGAAACGCCTCCTCCTTCTCCGTAAGGCTGGGAAAGCGTCGCTTCTTGAAATACCACCGGATCCGCCGGGTTTTTTGAACCCGATCCGATTTTTCGTCCGCCAAGAGGGTTTCCACGGCGGGATCTTTCAGAAGATCCGAGGGCGAAAGACCGTCGCGCCGGGCGATTTCTGTCAACAGCCCGATCATTTCCCGCTGCAGGCTGAAACCCATCTTGAGCCGGTCGAAAAGCAGCGTCAAGCCCACCGCCGCGTCCGCTTCCAAACCCGCCAGATCCAAGGCCACCGTGAGGGTTAAAAGCCCGCCGGCCACGGCTTTTCTTACCGGATCCGGAAGCCCGTTTAAAAGGATGAGCTTTTCGATGAAGGCCCGGTGCAAGGGAAAGCCGGCCAGGCCCAAGGCTTTCTCTATCTTTTCAGGATCCGGGTGGATCCGCGAAAAAAGGGCCACCACCCTTGAGGCCTCCACGGGGTTCAGGGGCCGCTGGAGCGCGTTTTCCGCCACGGCCGTCCGGATGCATTGGATCTCTCCGGCGTCTTGGGGAAAAATCCGGGAACGGATACGGGTAAAGCCGCATCGGCGGCAGGCCTCCACCCTCCGGAAACCGGAGACGATGGAAAAACCGGAATTGTTTTTCTTTAAGATGGGAAGGTTGATCAGGCCCGAAAGCCGGACGGAGGCCGTCAGATCATCGGTGCAGGGCCGGGTGGTGATCCGGTAGGTGTTCTCCTGGAGATCGATGCGATCCAGGGGGACCTCGGCTTCCCGCCGGATGCCGGTTTCGGGCATGGAAGCTCCCGGCTCAGGCGGCAAGGGTTTCCCCGGTGAGCTGCTCGAGGGCTTCGAGGTATTTGGCCCGGGTGTTTCGGATCACTTCTTCGGGCAGCGAAGGGCCCGGCGGCTTCTTGTTGAAGCGGATGGAGGTGAGGTAGTCCCTCAGATATTGCTTGTCAAAGCTTTGTTGGGGACCGCCGGGGCGGAAAGACGCCTTGGGCCAGAACCTCGAGGAATCCGGGGTGAGCACCTCGTCGATGAGGATCAATTGGTCACCGGCGAAGCCGAATTCGAACTTGGTGTCCGCGATGAGAATCCCCTTTTCCTCCGCCAATGACGCCCCTTTCTGGTAAAGGGCGAGGGTTAGCTCCCGGACTCTGTGGGCCGCGGGATTCCCGATGCGCCGGGCGGCTTCCTCGAAATCGATATTGAGGTCGTGCAGCCCGATCTCCTCCTTGGTGGACGGGGTGAAGATGGGCTCTGGGAGGCGGTCCGATTCTTTGAGACCTTTTCCCGAGTCGGATGCCGCAGACGGCTCCGGTTTCCCGGTACGCCTTCCATCCGGACCCGCTGAGATAGCCTCTCACCACGCACTCGATGGGCAGGGGATCGGCCTTTTTCACGAGCAGGCTCCGGCCCTTCAGCATCTTTTCGTAGGGGCGGCAGGAGGAAGGGAAATCCGCCACATCCGCACTGATGAGGTGGTTGCCCACGATGGATGCCAGGGTTTTGAACCAGAACAGGGAGATCTGGGTGAGGATCTTTCCCTTGTCGGGTATGGGGTCCGGCATGATGACATCGAAGGCTGAAATCCGATCGGTGGCCACCATGAGCAACGCATCGCCCAGGTCGTAGAGATCCCTGACCTTGCCTTTTTTCACAAGTCTCAAATCCTGGAAATCGGTTTCGAATACGGTGGGTTCCATGGTTTTTTCCTTCAGCGCTTTTCATGGCCTGCAAAGGCCGAAAGCCTCTTGACCCTGTGTGGAAAGCAATTACAGGGGAACAATCTTTCCCGTGATACCGTCGTTGAGTTCGAGGAGCCCAACGGACCGCCCGCGGCGAAAAAAGAGCCCTCCGGAATAGGCTCCGGGGTTGAACATCAACACGCCCTCTTTGACGTGGTTGGCCGCCTGGTGGCTGTGACCGTAGACGATGGCGTCGACCCGGTCGAACCGGTCCCGCACGCGCTCTTCCAACCCGCCGCCGGAGCCCCAGCCGTGGGTCAACCCGATCCTGAAGCCTCCCACCTCGACGATCTCCCGGTCTTTCAGGCGGTTGGCGACATCCGGCCTGTCCATGTTCCCGCACACGGCCACCACGTCTTTTCCGGAAAAGGCGTCCAAGATCCCCAGGCTGGTCAGGTCCCCGGCATGAAGCACCAGGTCCGCTTCTTTGAACACGGTCCGGACAAGGTCGGACAGCGCCTCGTCGGCCTCCCGCAGGTGGGTGTCCGAGATGACCCCGATGATCATGACCCCTCCCTTTCAAGGGCTGCACTTATCCCGATTCCAACCCCGTTGTCAACCCGCAATGCCATTGGAAATGAGGCACCGGGTGGTTGACAAACGCAAAAGGACAGGGGATATTTGATCAAACACGAACCGAACTTTATCAGTCAAGGAGAAGCCCATGGACAAGAAGGTTACAGTCATCGGAGCCGGGAATGTGGGGGCCACGGCGGCCCAGCGTCTGGCGGAGAAAGAGCTTTGCGACGTTGTTTTGATCGATATCGTCGAGGGGGTCCCCCAGGGCAAAGCCCTTGATCTTGCCGAGGCGGCGCCCATCGAGAAGCATGACGCCCGCCTCACCGGTTCCAACGGATACGAGGCCTCAGCAGGTTCCGACATCGTCATCATCACCGCGGGGATCCCCAGGAAACCGGGAATGAGCCGGGACGATCTCATCAGCACCAACGCCGGCATCGTGAAAAACGTCACCCGGGAGGTGCTCAAGCATTCTCCCGGGACCATCCTCATCATCGTCAGCAACCCCCTGGACGCCATGTGCCATGTCGCTTTCGAAGCCAGCGGCCTTCCGAAAAGCCGGGTCCTGGGAATGGCCGGCGTCCTGGACTCGGCCCGCTTCAGGGCTTTCATTTCCATGGAACTGAACGTTTCCGTGGAAAGCACTCATGCCTTCGTCCTGGGGGGCCACGGGGATACCATGGTGCCGCTTCCCCGTTACTCCACGGTGGCCGGGATTCCCCTAACGGAATTGCTTCCCAAGGAACGCATCGACGCCCTGGTGAAACGGACGGCCAACGGCGGGGCGGAAATCGTAAGCCTCCTGAAGACCGGAAGCGCCTACTACGCCCCGGCTTCGGCGGCGGTGGAGATGGCGGAATCCATCCTCAAGGACAAGAAAAAAATCCTCCCCTGCGCCGCCTACCTCGAAGGGGAGTACGGCATTCAGGGGCTGTTTATCGGCGTTCCGGTCAAGATAGGCGCCAAGGGTATCGAAGAAGTCATCCAGATCCGGCTGACCAAAGACGAGCAGGCCGCCCTTGAAAAATCCGCCGCCGCGGTTGCGGAGCTGGTGGAGGTCCTTAAAAAGCTTTAGAAGACGTTTTTCGGAAAGCTTCGAAGACGGCCCGGGCGCTTCTCAACGACATCCCTGGGATAGCCGCAAGCGCTTCCATGGAAGCTTCCCGTACCCTGTCGATGCCCCCGAAATGGGAAAGGAGAAGCCTTTTGCGTTTCTCCCCGATCCCGACAACGGCGTCCAGCTCTGAACGCAGCGCCCGGGCTTGCCTCTTTTTCCGGTGAAAGGAAACAGCGAAACGGTGGGCTTCGTCACGGATGCGCTCGAGAAGGCGCAGAAGATCCGTTTCCCGTCCGAAACGCACCGGATCGGCCCGTTGAAGGATGTAGACCTTGTCCTCCTTTTCCCCTTTTTTCCGGTCTTTCTTGGCGATGGCGACCAGGTGGAAAGCCTTTTCCAGATCCAGGGAACGGGAAACGGCGAAGGCAACGTTGAGCTGACCTTTCCCGCCGTCCAACATGAGCAGATCCGGGAGAGGCTTCCCTGCGCCTCCTGCGAATCGACGGCGGAGGACTTCCTCCATGAAGGCATAGTCGTCGGGATTTTCGACGGAACGGATCCGGTAGTGACGGTAGTCGGTCCGCTTGGGTGTCCCGTTTTCAAAGACCACCAGACTGGCCACCGGCTCCACGCCGAAGGTGGTGGAATTGTCAATGCATTCGATCCGGGAAGGGAGACGCTGCATCCCCAGCCTCCGCTGGAGCCGCTGGAGCCGTTCCAGGTCCTGGGCGGCCGAGGCCGCGACGGCCTTCAGGCGGCTTTGAGCGTTTTGAGTCGCCATGGCGGTCAGGCGCGCCTTTTCCCCGCGACGCGGGGCCAGGACGCGCACCCGCTTTCCCCTGGCTGACGACAGGGTGTCCGTGATGAAGCCGGAATCTTCCAGGGGTATCGCCGTCAGAACTTCCTCCGGGACGGGATGTCCCTTTTCGTAGTACCCCCGGATCAAAGCGCCGAGGGCTTCCGCGTCGGTTGCAAGGGTGCCGGAAAACTCGAAATGCTGGGTGCCCAGCAGGAAGCCGCCCCGGATGTGAAGCCGGGTCACCACGGTCAGATCCGGGAGCCGGGCGATGGCAAACACATCCCGGTCCTTGAAGTCGGTACAGACGGAAACCTGCTTTTCCAGGGTGCGCTTCAGGGCCGCCGCCTTGTCCCTCAGGACGGCGGCCTCTTCATACCGGAGGCCTTCCGACGCCTGATGCATCTCTTGTTCAACCTTGGCGATGAGCCGGGGGGTGCGCCCCTTTAAAAACAGCACCACTTCCTCCACGATCCTCCGGTAATCGCTTTCCGGGACGGTTCTGGCGCAGGGTCCGAGACACAGGCCCATCTGATGGTTCAGACAGGGCCTGGATCTTGCCTTGAGGGGGCGGGTCTTGCATTTCCGGAGCTTGAAGGTTCGATAGAGGATCTTCAGGGTCTCCCGCATCGATTGCGCGGAGGCGTACGGCCCGAAATACAGGGCCCCGTCCTTCCGGATCCGGCGCACCCCCTCCAGGGTCGGGAAGGGTTCCGAAGGGTCCAGCCGCAGCGAGGGGTAACGCTTGTCGTCCTTGTGGAAGATGTTGTACCGGGGCCGGTGACGCTTGATGAGGTTGGCCTCGAGGATGAGGGCTTCCTGTTCCGTATGGGTGAGGATGGTTTCAAAGGACTGGATCTGTTTCACCAGCGCGTCGGTCTTGGGATCGAAGCGCGGGGAGGCGGAGAAGTAGGTAAAGACCCGTTTCCTGAGGCTGCGGGCTTTTCCCACGTAGAGGATTTCACCGCTTTCCCCTTTCATGAGGTAGACGCCCGGCGATTCCGGAAGCCGCGAAACCTGCGCCTCGAAAACGGGGTTGCTTTTCCGCTTCGAATTCCGTTTTTCCGCTACCATTGGAATACCAGGCGCTTCTTGAGATCCCGGATCCGGTCCCTCAGCTCTGCAGCCCTTTCGAAGGCCAGTTCGGAGGCTGCCTGCTTCATCTCGGTTTCAAGGGTGCGGATGTGGGTTTCCAGATCTTCCGGATTTCCGAAGTCGGCCGCCGGCTCCTGCAGGGTGTCCACCGTCACGTAGTCGGACTCGTAGACGGACTCGAAGAGGTTGAGGATCTCTTTTTCCACGCTTTCCGGGGTAATGCCGTGCGCGCGGTTGTATTCCACCTGGATGGCGCGGCGCCGCGCCGTTTCCTCGATGGCTTCCTTCATGGATTGGGTCATGCCGTCCGCGTACAGGATGACCTTCCCGCGCACGTTTCGGGCGGCCCTGCCGAAAGTCTGGATGAGGGACCTGCGGGAGCGCAGGAAGCCTTCCTTGTCCGCATCCAGGATGGCCACCAGGGAGACCTCCGGGATGTCGAGGCCTTCCCGGAGCAGATTGATCCCCACCAGGACGTCGAACTTCCCCATCCTAAGCTCCCGGATGATTTCCATGCGTTCCAGGGTGTCGATGTCGGAATGAAGATAGCGAACCCGGATCCCAAGATCCGCACAGGTATTCCGTCAGGTCTTCGGCCATACGCTTGGTCAGCGTGGTCACCAGGATGCGCGTCTCCTGGCTTTTCCGCAGCAGGATCTCCTGGAACAGGTCGTCCACCTGGTTGCGTGCGCTTCTGACTTCGATCTCCGGGTCCACGAGACCCGTGGGACGCACGATCTGCTCGGCCACGGCCCCATTCGCCTGTTGAAACTCATAGTCGGCCGGGGTGGCGGAAACGAAAACCATCTGGGCGACCCGGGCGTCGAACTCTTCGAAAGTGAGAGGCCGGTTGTCGAGGGCGGAGGGGAGCCTGAATCCATAGTCGACCAGGGTCTCTTTGCGGGACCGGTCGCCGCGGTACATGCCGTGGAACTGGGGGACGGCGATATGGCTTTCGTCGATGAACAGCAAAAAATCCTTGGGGAAATAGTCGAAAAGCGTGGGCGGAGGTTCGCCGGGCGCTCTTCCGGTGAAGTGACGGGAGTAGTTTTCGATGCCGGTGCAGTATCCCAGTTCGGCGATCATCTCCAGATCGTAGTGGGTCCGCTCCTCGATACGCTGGGCCTCGATAAGCTTCCTTTCTTGGTTGAACGCGTCGATACGCCCTTTAGTTCCGCTTTGATGGCTTCCATGGCTCTGAGGGCCCGGTTCTTCTCAGTGACGTAATGGCTGGCGGGAAACAGAGCGGTCCGTTCGAGGCGCTTTTTGAACACGCCCCGCAAGGGATCGATTTCGGCGATGCCGTCGATCCGGTCTCCGAAGAACTCGACCCGGACGGCCCGGTCTTCCTCATAGGCCGGAAAGATCTCCACCCGGTCCCCCCTCACCCGGAACACGCCCCGGTGGAAATCGATGTCGTTGCGCTCAGTAGTGAATGGTTACCAGATCCGACAGGAGGCGGTCCCGGGACAACGCCATCCCCGTTTCCAGTTCCACCCGCATGGAGAGGTAATCTTCCGGCGCCCCCAGACCGAAGATGCACGAGACGCTGGCCACCACGATGACGTCGCGCCGGGTCAGAACGGACCGGGTGGCCGAATGCCGCAGCTTGTCGATCATCTCGTTGATGGAGGAGTCCTTCTGGATGTAGGTGTCCGTGGAAGGAATGTAGGCCTCGGGCTGGTAGTAATCGTAATAGCTGACGAAGTATTCCACCGCGTTTTCCGGGAAAAAGCTCTTGAATTCGTGATACAGCTGGGCCGCCAGGGTCTTGTTGGGGGCGATGACGAGGGTGGGCCTCTGGATCCGGGCGATGACATGGGCCATGGTGAAGGTCTTGCCGGACCCGGTGACGCCCAGCAGGACCTGGTGCCGCCGTCCCGAAGCGATGGAACGGCAGAGGGCGTCAATGGCGCCGGGCTGGTCCCCTTTGGGGGTGAAATGGGAGGTCAGTCTGAATTCAGGCATGCCGATGGGTGCCTATTTTATTTTCCAGAGCGTCCCTTCGGGCCGATCTTCCACCAGGACGTTCATGGCTTCCAGTTGCCGGCGGATGGCGTCGGCCCTGGACCAGTCTTTGGCTTTACGGGCGGCGGTGCGTTCGGCCACCAGCGCATCCACGGCAGCCGCATCGACCCCTTTTTCCCTTCTCAGCCGACTTTGTCGGGCTTCGAAATAATCTTCAGGGAGTTCCGTGAGAATCCCCAGAACGCCCCCCATGCGACGGATGTCTTGAACCGGTTTCGCCAGGGCCTGCCGGAGCGCGTCTTCCGGGACCCCCGCCGACTCGTCCAGCAGCCGATTGATGCCCCGCACGGCCTCGAACAGGACGCCGATCCCCTGAGCGGTGTTGAAGTCGTTGTCCATGGCCTCGCAGAAGCGCCCCCAGTCGTTTCCAGCCTCATCCGGGACGGGATCTGCGCCACGGGAGGCGTTCAAAAGCGGCGACAGCGCGCTGCAGGAGGGCGTAGATCTTGTCGAGACCGGCGCTCGCTTCTTCCATGGACTGCGGGGTGAAATCGACAGGGCTTCGGTAGTGGCTGGAGAGGAGGAAGAGCCTGAGCGCCTCCGGATGAAACTCCTTGAGCAGGTCCCGGATGAGCAGGAAATTTCCGAGGGACTTGGACATCTTCTCCTGGTTGATGTTCACGAAGCCGTTGTGGACCCAGTACTTTACGAAAGGACGGCCGAAGGCCGCCTCGGACTGGGCGATTTCGTTTTCATGGTGGGGGAAGATGAGGTCCTTTCCTCCGCCGTGGATATCGAAGGTTTCCCCCAGGTACGCGCTGCTCATGGCCGAGCATTCGATGTGCCATCCCGGCCGCCCCGGTCCCCAGGGGCTTTCCCAGGCGGGTTCTCCGGGCTTGGCAGGTTTCCAGAGGACAAAATCGAAAGGGTTGCGCTTCCGAGGATCGACATCCACCCGCGCGCCGGCCTCCATCTCTTCCAGCTTCCGCCCCGACAGTCTCCCGTATCTTTCAAATGCGTCCACGGAAAAGAAGACTTCCCCTTCTGCGGCATAGGCGAATCCTTTTTCCATGAGGCGCCGGATGACCTCAAGGATTTGGGGGATGTGGTCGGTGGCCTTGGGCTCCACCGTGGCCGATTCCACTTTCAGGGCGTCCATGTCCTCGTGGAATTCCCGGATGTATTTTTCCGCAAGGGCTTTCGGATCGACCCCCTGCTCCGCCGCCCGCCGGATGATTTTATCGTCGATGTCCGTGAAGTTGCGCACATAGGTCACTTGGAATCCCCGGGCCCGGAGATATCGGGCGATGACATCGAAGATCACGGCGGAACGGGCGTGCCCGATGTGACAGGAGTCGTAGACCGTGGGCCCGCAGACGTACATGCGTACGCTTCCGGGCTGCATGGGAACGAGGTCCTCTTTGGTTCCGCTGAGGGTGTTGTAGATGCGAATGCTCATGATCCCTTTCAAAAACGCCGCGGTTTCGGCGCAGGGTTCTTAAATGCCGCTGGATATCGCCGGGCCGGTTTCCTCCAGAAGCGCCACGCACATGGCGCCGATTCCTTCCCCCTTGCCGATGAATCCCAGCTTTTCGGTGGTGGTGAACTTGACGTTGACCCGCTCAGGCTCCAGGGAGAGGGCCCCGGCGATGGCTTCCTCCATCTTTTCCCTGAAGGGGGAAAGCCGGGGTTCCTGGGCTGCCACCACCGCGTCCACATTCAAAACACGGAAACCGGCTTCTCGGATCCGGTCCAGGACGCTGGCCAGCAGCACAAGACTGGAAACGTCCTTGAAATGGGGATCCGTGTCCGGAAAATGCATGCCGATATCCCCGAGCCCGGCGCCCCCCAACAGGGCATCACAGAGAGCATGGAGAAGGACATCGGCATCGCTGTGCCCCGAAAGCCCCTTTTCAAAAGGGATGAAAACGCCTCCCAGGACCAGCCGCCTTCCTTTAACCAGCCGATGGACATCATAGCCCATTCCCACGCGCATGCGCCGCCTCCCCTCTACGGTGCCGGATTCATTGTAAAGTTTTTATTTTAACAAAGAAGTGAAACGGAAACAAGAAAAGGTTCCATCGAAAGACTTGAGGCAGACCGGAAAAAAAGAATCGCCGAAGCGGGAATCACGCCTTTTGAGTTTCGGAGGCCCTTCCGTCCAGGGCGGCGCGGACGGCCGCTGACAGCTTCACGATCTCGATGGGTTTCATGATCAGGGCCCGGATCCCCATCTCCCTGGCCTTTTCTTCGGAAATCCGTTCGCTGTAGCCGGTACTGAGGATCACCCGGATGTCGGGCCGGATCTCCATGAGCGTCTTGGCCAGACGGTCTCCCGATATTTTGGGCATGGTCATGTCGGTGATGACCAGGTCGAATGCGCCGGGGTCGGATCGAAACCATTTTAGGGCTTCCAGCGGGTCCTGAGTGCTTTTCACCCGGTATCCAAGCCTTTCCAGGATCTGGTGACTCAACTCCACCACCAGGTCTTCGTCATCGACAAACAGGATGCTTTCGTTTCCCTTGATGAGGGTTTCCACGGGTTTGGGGAGCGGTTCGGAAGAGGCGTCGGTGGCCGGAAGGTGCAGGGTGAAAACCGTCCCTTTTCCCTTCTCGCTGCGGACGACCACGATCCCCTCGTGTGCTTTGACGATCCCGTGCACCACCGCCAGCCCCATTCCGGTTCCCTGGCCCACCTCCTTGGTGGTGAAAAACGGGTCGAAGATCCGATCGATATCCCGGGGATCGATGCCATTCCCGGTGTCCCTGACGGAAAGTTCCACGTACCGCCCCCGGCTCAGCTGGGATAACGACTCCTTGGGCTGCTCGTCCACATCGACCCTCTTCAGCCCGATTTCCAGGATCCCGCCGTTTTCCGCCATGGCATCTCTGGCATTGGTGCACAGGTTGATGAGCACCTGATGGATCTGGGTCGGATCCCCCAAAACCGCCCCGGCATCATCGTCGATCCGGGTCCGGATTTCGATCAGCGACGGGATGGAAGCCCTCAAGAGGCGAAGGGACTCCTTCACCAGGGGTGCCATGGCCACCGCGGTCTTTTTGACCTCCGACTTTCGGCTGAAAGACAAGAGCTGACGGACCACATCCCTTGCCCGGAGGCAGGCGGATCGGGTTTCTTCCAGATGGTGCCGCGCCGGGCTCCATTCCGGAACGCTTTCGACGGCCAGTTCGGTATTCCCCAGGATGATGGCGAGGATGTTGTTGAATTCATGGGCGATTCCCCCGGACAGGGTCCCGATGGCTTCCATCTTCATGGCCTGCTGGAGCTGGGCCTTCATCTTTTTCTCTTCGGTGATATCCCTGAGGTTGATGATGCTGTTGACGATTTTACCCTCTTTGTCTTTTCCGAAGGCGCCGCTGATGCTGACCGGGATCTTCTCCCCATTGTTATTGAACCGCAAGGTTTCCACGCCCGAGAAGCGTTCCCCGGCGAGCACCTTCTGGATCATGGCGCGGGTTTCGGGCCAGGCTTCTTCCGGGACGAAATCGTCGAGCTTTTTTCCGATCCGCTCGTCGAGAGACCATCCGAAGACCCGGGTGAAAGCCGGGTTGAAATAGACGACCTTGCCCTCCATGTCGTAGACCACCACCGGATCCGGGTTGGCTTCCAGGACGGAACGGTATTTGGCCTCGCTGGCCCTCAGGGTCTCTTCCATCTCCTTGCGCTCGGTGATATCGGAGGCGATCTGCAGGCGGACCATTCGGCCGTCGATCCAGCGGATGGCACGGTCGTAGTTGAGATACCACTTCCGGGTGATGGGGTTTTGCCCTTCCCAGACAATTACGCCCGTGGGATTCCCCTCGGCGTCCAGAAGCCGGTCGTTGGTGCAGTGGGCGCAGGGCGAAGTCTCCCCCCTGAAAGCGCTGAAACACGGCTCGCCCACGGCCTTTTCCCCGAAAAGAAGCTTCATGTGCCTGTTTAAGAACAGGACCTCGTAAGTCTTCAGGTCCGCGACGTAAATGGTGGCGTCGATGCTGTCGAGAATGGAAAGCAGCTGCGACCGCTCGAAACGCAGCGTCTCCTCGGCTTTCTTCCGCTGCTCTTCTTCCTTGACGATCCCCCAGGCCCGGATGGCGAAATAGGTAAACACGGCGATGCCTGCAAACAGGATCCCGATGACGGCGATGAGACGCATCCTCAGGCTTTCCAGGGGCTTGAGGACTTCCCGGGACTCTGAAGCCACCGCCAGAGACCAGAACGTGTCGGCGAGGCGAACAGGCAGGTACATGGCTCGGTACTCGGCGGGGCCTTTCCCCTTTTCAGGCGACGGATCCAGGGAATAGGCCGCAGACCCCTGCCTGCCCTGAACCATTTCGTGGACCATCGCCGAGAAACCGGGAGAGCCTGGTGCGGTTTCGGGAGCCGGTTTCCCCACATGATCCGGGAAGGGAGAATAGATCTGGACGCCCCTGGCGGTGATAAGGTGCGCGGTTGTGCTTTCACCGACTCGGATCACGTCGAGATACCGTTTTGCGATCTCCCGGAAATCCAAGAGAACTGCGAGGGTTCCCCGGAACGCTTTTCGATCAAAGACCGGCACGTGCACGGCGACGGCCGGATACCCCTGAACCGCGGTGAAGACGTCGCTCATCACGGGAGCGCGCGTCTTCAGAATTCGCCGGACATGGTCCTGGGACGAGATGTCGGCGCCCACGGCGTCCGGATTTTCCGGCAGGGTATAAATGATCCTTCCGCTTAGGTCCACCCGGGTGACGGCACGGACATCGCTGCCATAGGCGGCGAGGATGAAGGCCAGCCGGTTCTTCCCGGTTTGATCCAGGTCGACGACACCGTGGCTTTCGGCAGCAGCCAGAAGCAGGGTGGTCCACCGGCCGATGTATTCTTCCATCCCTTTCGCCGCCTGCCGGGCGTGAATGCCCTGAACGGCCGTGAGATCCTGAAAGGCCCTTTGCCTTGTGTCCCCATAGATCCTGTAAAAGACAAAAAAGCCAAGCAGGACCCACAAAAGTAGAAGGGCCCATCGGATCTGATAAAGAACGGGACGCTTCAGGATGTCTTGGGCAACCGACTTTCGGGTCAGGATTTTCATGCCTAAATCTCCACCGCTTCCTTGTCGCGCACTTTCTTCAAAGCGCCTGTGCGCTGTTAGCAGAGATGCTCTGCCGGATCAATCCTTTTGCAAAGGGTTCAGGGATTCCTCCCGGAATCCGTGCCGGAGGGCAAGCTTTTCGAACATCCGGGCCAGCCCGACGCCGAGGGTGAACAGGGAGTCGATGTCCAGGTTCCTTTCGACGGTCTTGTCGAAGAAAAGATGGAGGCTGGAATCCAGGCCTTCTTCGGGAAGCCAGCAACAGAGCATCAGCGGGATCCTCGGCAACGGATACAGAACCACGGAAATGTCGGATCGAAACCGCGGCGCCACGGCTTTAGCGTCAAAAAGGTGGACGAGAGCGTCGAAGAGGCCGGGATAGGCGTCGGCCACCTGCTTCATGGCCGCCTCGCACCGTTTCTGAAAAAGCGGGTACCGCTCCCTCCCACCGGAAAGCTCCCGGAAGGGAAGCCATTCCCCCGACGGAACCGCCCCCTCGCCGAAGAGCACGTGATTGAGGAAAGGGACGGCGATCCACGGGTTGACGTGGAGGTCCCCGTGAAAATCCCCCTGAGCATCGACACCGAAGGGCCTGCCCATCACCTTGAGGGTCAACCGGTCGCCCGTAGCTTCGCCTCCAGTCCGCGCCGCAGCCTCCGAAAGATCCAGAGAGGCTACCGCCGTTCTCAACCGCTTCAGGCAGGCTTCCCCTTCCCCTTCACGGGCATCCCGGGAGGGTGGATCGAAATGGAGGCGCTCAAGGGTTTCGGCGTCCAGTTTCGGGCACGCCCGGATGGATTGACGCCCATGGAAGACCGCCCCGGCAAAGGCCAGGCAGGTTTTTTCTCCGCACTTCCGGCAGTTGGATTTGTCCAAATGCCGGAAAATATCCATGACCGTTTTGGGACCGGTGCTCAACGTTCTTTCGGCTGTCTTTGTCGGATTTGACAATCCCTTAACCTTCCGTTATCGAGTGGAGGCGCCGTCAGTTTAATTCAAACCCCATCTCTTGAAAAGCAAAAACAGGAGGCAGTCCATGGCTGCAAGAACGACTTTACGATGGATGAGCGGCAGGCATTTCGTCGGCATCGACTCCAGCCGCCATTCGGTGGTCCTGTCTGGGCAGAAAGACGGGATCGGCGTTAAACCTTCCGAGATGCTTCTCGTCGCCCTTTCCGCCTGTTCCTCGGTGGACGTGGTGGAGATTCTGGAAAAAAAGCGGCTGACCCTTTCCTTCATGGAAGTCTCGGCCACCGGCGAACAGGACCCCGAGCCGCCCTGGACGTTCCGCAAGATCCACCTGGTCTACCACCTTTCCGGTGACGGCCTGACGGCCAAAGCCGTCGAGCAAGCCATTTCCCTTTCCCATGAAAAATACTGCTCGGTGGCCGCAACCCTTCGCGGAGTGGCACAGATAACTACGGAATACGTGATTTTGCCCAAAGACGGCGGGTTGCAGGATTAAGCGTTTCCGCGTCCCCATAGGGCGTCCCTGAGACCGGAGCTTCGCTCTATTCTCCGCGACACGGCCTGCCGGATCACTTCCTCGCTTGCCCAGAGGACCAGCCGTCGCCGCGCCCGCGTGATCCCGGTATAAAGGAGCTCCCTGGTGAGGATCGGCAGGTCTCGCTCCGGAAGGATGAGGAGCACCTCGTCGAATTCCGAACCCTGGCTTTTGTGAACGGTCATGGCATAGGCCGTTTCGAAGTGGGGGAGCCTGGAAACCGCCAGGGTTTTGGAGGGCCCCTGGAGTCCGGGGAAGACCGCCACCAGCCCTTTTCCCGGGGCAAACCACAGCAGGCCGGTATCTCCGTTGAAGAGGTTGAGAGTATAAAGATTTTGCGTGATCAAAATCGGCAACCCCCGATAGCCGGAAGCCAGACGTGCCGCCCCGCTGTCGATCAGGCCCTTCGACCGAAGCCGTCTCTCGGCAAAGGCGTTGACGTCCATCACTCCGAAAGGCCCCCGGTTTACGGCACAAAGGATCCTGAAGCGTTTGATCTCCTCCAGTGCCGCCTCCGCGTTCACGGCCGTCAAACACGACGCATACCCTCTCAGAATCGCCTCTCCGAGAACCGTCTCGTATCTTTTAGATCCGGTTTCGAAGATCCATTGCACGTCCCCAAAGCCTCCGGATCGCAGCAGTTCTAAGAGTACCGTCCGCATCCCCGTCCCTGACGGCTTGGCTCAGCCGGGCGATCCCGCTCGCCGCTGAAAACCGGTGAGGCGTATCCAGAGTGACGATGCAGTCGGAAAGGCCTTTTTTTCCCGCCGCCCGGGTTAAAACGCTCCCTTTTTCCAGCCCGAAGGTCGCTTCCAGCCCCCGGGCCACTTCCGGGGCGATCCCCGGAGAACGCTCGCGGCTGCAAATGTCCCCGAAGACCGTGCCCGTTTCCACGGAAGCCAGCTGATCCCTGTCCCCCAAAAGCACGATTCCGGCATGGGAAGGAACCGCCCGGAACAGCCCTGCCATCAGCGTCAGATCCACCATGGACGCTTCATCCACCAGCACCCAATCGACAGGCAGAGGGTTTTCCGGGGTGTACCTGAAACCGGCTTTTCCGGGGGTGCTTCCCAGCAGGCGGTGGAGGGTGGCGGCTTCCTCAGGGATAACGGACTTCACGGCCTCGCCGACAGAAAGCGACCCTTTGACCCAACGAATCGATTCCTTGAGCCTGGCTGCCGCTTTTCCGGTGGGGGCGGCCAGAGCAATCCGAATCGGCTGCATTTGGAGGGAAACCAGCAGGGCGAGGAGTTTACCCGCCGTCGTGGTCTTTCCGGTCCCCGGCCCTCCGGAAATGATGCAGAAGCGGCCGGTGGCGGCGAGGTAGGCGGCTGCGGCCTGGGGATCCGGAAGGCCCCCATGCGGTCGGGGAAAAAGAAGGTCCACGGCGGCTTTGATGACGAGGAGATCGGCCGGGGGGACGAAACGACCGGAGCGGTGAAGGAGTGCACGGGCCAGGAAGGTCTCGCACTCCCAGAGGCGATGCAGATAGAGACGGCCCGCCGAATCCAGGACCAGGGGGGCAATCCCGCTCCCGTCTCCCACCATCGGGTTTTGCATCAGGGTTTTCCTTAAGGAATCGGCGTCGGGGCAAACCCGTTCCAGGAAGCCCCCCTCCCCTTCCATGAGGCGCTGTTCCCCGATCTCGGCAAGGTCCAGACAGACATGCCCCCTCCCGACAGCGCGGCGGGTCAAGGCCGCCGCGAGGAAAAGGGGGAGTCCGCCGGATCCGGCCAGGCGGAGGATGAGCCGCCCGAAGCGCACATCCAGGGTCGACAGGATTCCTTCTTCCAAAAGACGTTCGGCTACCGCCGCCGTTTCAGGATTCATCGTGCTTTTTCCTTGCCGGATCACGGCAGGAGGGCCTTTTCAAGGCGTTGGATCCTCTTGACATCGGGCAGGTCATAGAAGACCCCGGTTTCGGAGACGCCGGAGGCCGGATCCGGGACCATTCCCCGGATAAACAGGTAAAAGACCCCGCCGAAATTTTTCTCGTAGGAAAAGCCCGGGATTTTCAGCTTCAAGTGTCTGCACAGAGCCAGGACATAGAGGTGGTACTGGAGAAAGTAGTATTCTTGTTCCATGGTGCGGGCGAGGCGTTCCCTGGAATAGGCGCTGGGGCCGGTTCCCAGAAGGTTGGACTTCCAGTCGAAAAGGTAGTATCGGCCCCCTTGATGGACCACCAGGTCCACGAATCCCCTCATGAATCCCTCCCGCGGAGAAAAGAAAAGCCTTTCTATCCGCTGTGCAATCCCGTCTCCTTTTCCCCTTACCTCGGCGCAGGAAAAGGCCCATGCCAGTGTTTGGGGGGAGATCCGCTTCACCGGAAAATCGAATTCCATTTCGTGGACGCGGTCAGCGGGCGTCAGGTCTGAAAGCATCAGGGTGCCCTCGGCCCCCGGAAGACGCGTGGAAAGGACCCGCTGGGCCCCGGCGCACACGGCTTCTTTCCAACCCGTGTCGAAACCGTGGCCGGAAAGGATCGCCGCCGCAAGGTCGGTTTGTTTCAAGGGCGAAACGGTGAAATCGAGGGATTCGAAGAGGGCGTGGAAAAACCTTCCCGCCCTCGATCCGGCCGGAAAAGACGAAAGTTCCTTTGGGTCGGCGATCTCCGGGGCCCGGATTTCCGGGGCGGCATCGCGGTCTTGAACCTCGAGAAGTTCGGAAGCGCTCCCCGCCAGGGATGAGTAGCTCGAAACCTTCCATCCGTCCGGGATGCTCCCCGAAAACCGCCTGAGGGAAAGGTCCCTGGATCCCCTCTTTTCCCGGACCGGTTTTCCCGCGGGTTTTTCCGGAAGCCCGGAAACGGCGATACATCCTCCGGAGTCTTCGACGAGAGCCTGTAGGTCGGAGAGCCAATCGGCTTCGCTTCTCCTTGAAAAGGTTTCCGACAACACCGCCTCGGGGTCTTTCCCGGGATCGTCCAGGTTCCCTTGGAAACGATGATGAAACAAGTAGACCATGGCGGACGCCTCGGCCGTTCGGATCTTTCCCCACACCAAATAGCACCGTTTCTTGGCCCGAGTCAGCGCCACGTACAGCAGACGCAGGTTTTCGGCCAGGCGTTCTTTTCGGGCCCAAGCTCGCCCTTTCGGGTTCGACTCCGGGTCGAAATCCACCACGAGGGGAAAACCCGAATCCGGGTCATGAAAAATAAGGGCGTCCTCGTCTTTCGCTGGACCCTCCCACGCGAAGGGGCAGAAAACCACGGGGTATTCGAGCCCTTTGCTCCGGTGCATGGTGACGAGGGTCACCGCGTCCTCGTCGCTTTCGAGGCGCAGCTGATGAGTCTCCGACCGGGGCGAGCGCGGATCCCGCCGTTCACGAATCCACTTCACGAGTCGCTCGATGGCGAAGGGATGCCTTTGGGACGCTTCATGAAAAAGTTCCGCGAGGTGCATCAGGTTGGTCATCCGCCTCTCGCCGTCCGGATACCGGATGAGGCGCGCTTTTACCTCTTCCCGCCTCAGCAGCCGGGTGAACATGGGGATGAAACCCCGGCTTCGCCAAAGATCGTGGTACTCCCGGAAGCGGGCAAGCGCTTCCTCCAGGGTGCGGGCTTCCTCTTGGGAGGAATAGAGGTCCTGGGCGGTGAATCCCAGCAGATCCGTGGCCAGGGCGGCCTTGGCCCTGGACGGGTTCAGGGGATCCTGGATCCCCAAAAGGAGTCGTTCCAGCTCAAGCGCTTCATGGGAATCGAAAACGTTTTCGTCGCTGAACAGAACTGCGGAAAGGCCCTTCCGGGTCAGCGCCTGTTTGACGATGCGCGCCTGCCGGTGGGTGCGCACCAGAACGGCGATCTCCCTCTTTTCAAAGACGCGGTTTTGCACCAGCGAAGCGATCTCCTCCCCCACGGCTTCGGAAATGGTTGACACGGCCTCGGTCTTGGTCAGGGGCTTGCCGTCCCGCCCCGGTAAAAACCAGATTTTCAAGGGTGCTGGGTCGCCCGCCTCCGGTTTTGCGGCGGCGCTTCCCAAGTAAAAGGGGATTTCCTCGATGAGAAAGGGCCGGGAAACGTTGGAAAACAGCGTATTGACCGCTCGAACCAAACCCGGTACCGATCGAAAGTTCCGGGTAAGGGTGTGGCGGGCCCGGGCGTTTTGGGCTGCTTTCAGGTAGGAAAAGACATCCGCGCCCCTGAACCCGTAGATAGCCTGCTTGGGGTCACCGATCATGAAAAGGGCCTGCCCGGAGCCGGAGAAGAGTCGGGAAAAGATCTCATACTGGACCGGATCGGTGTCCTGGAACTCATCCACCAGGGCCGCGCGGTATCTGGAGGCGACGGAGCGAACCAACCGGGTTGCACCGTCACTGCAAAGGGCCCTCTGAACGGACAGGAGAAGGTCTTCATAGAACTGGATCCGGTAACGGTTTTTCCTTTTGTCCATTTCCGTACCGGCATACTTAAAAAATTCAAGCTTCAGGAACAGCAGACGTCTCTGCATCTGGCCTTCCAGGGTGCGCGCGGCTTCCCAAAGGGAACCGCACAGGTCAAAGAAGGCGTGGGCAGGGGGTTGCGCCCCCTTTTTGGCGGCATGCGCCAGGACTTTCGGCGTGAAACGCTCGAATTTTTCACTGAGCGGAAAGACGGCCCTATGGGCCGCCGCCAGCGCATCCATGGCTTCCATCATCTCAAAGATGCGTCTTTCCCCATAGAAGCGCTTGCTCAGGGAAGGAAGTCCCAGGCACCCGGCGACGGCTTCCCGGGATTCGGGCCACTGTTTTCGGACCCGGCCCCAAAGGGTGCAAAACGCGTCGAGTCCCGAAAGAGGGGCTTTTGCGATGCGGGGAAGCACCCTCGCTCCCGGATGGCGGCAAGTGGTCAGCAGGGGGAGGAGGGCGTCGGGCCCGTCCAGGCGGCCGGCGCAGTAATCGATGAACTCGTTGGGAGCACCGTACAGGTGGATCCGCCAGAAGTCCTCGCAGACCTCCCGCATCAGGGGGATCGGATCCGCGGAGAGGTCCAAGTCGAAGGCGGAACCGGTTTCAAAGGCCCACTCCTGGAGCAACCGGTTGCAGAACCCGTGTATGGTGAATACGGCGGCCCGGTCGAATTCCTGGAGGGCGCCGTCGAGAATCCCGAGGGCTTCGCCGTCCCGGAAGTACCGACGCGCCACGGACTGCATGAGCGCATCGTCGTCCCTGACCGGGCTGCCGGAGACGGCCTGCCTGGCCTGCCGGAGCCGGTTGCGAAGCCTAATCCGAAGCTCTTCGGTGGCGGCATTGGTGAAAGTGACCGCCAGGATCCGCTCCACCCCCAGCTTCTTTTCCAGAAGAAGCCGCAGATACAGCCCCGTGATGGACCAGGTCTTCCCGGTCCCTGCACTGGCCTCGATGAGGGTGGTTCCCTCCAGGGGAACGGAGAGGAGATCCAGCTCCTTCATGGCAGGGTCCCCTCTTTTTCCAGATGCCCCAGCATGGGCGGAAACAAAGATTCCGCGCAGCGCTCGAAGGACTCATCCAGGGCGTCGATCCCCCGGAAGCACCGTTCGATGTAAGGATCGTCAAGGTCCCCTTTGAAAAATTCGCTTTTTTCCCATTTCTTTTTCGCCCGGTCCAGCGCCTCTTTCCTGGTCTTTCCCAGCTTGAAACGCTGCCAGGCGTACTCAAAGGAAGCCCGGGGAAAAAGGCGGGCAGGCATCACCAGACCGTTTTTGTACAGATTAAGGACCGGCTTCAAAAGCAAAGGCGCATCCTTGACGGGTCGGAACCGGAAGGCAGCCTCATTGCAAAGAAAAAAGGCCTCTCCGGGTTTTTCCGGGCGAACGGCCGCAAGAAACAGATGCCTAACCCAGGTGTCCAGGAGGTCTTGACCTTGAATCCTTGCAAAACGGTGCCGGATCAACCGGCTCCCGAATACGGTGTCCAAACGGCCGGACAGGGTCAGACCGTCTGTCCGGATTTCTCCTTCCACCGTTTCAATGTCCCTTTCGCCGCGGATCTTGGCCACCTTCCGGGCGAAGGCCCCGGCCTGCAGATTCAGCCGATCGAAGAGGCTCGACCCCACGTTTCCGTGAGGCAAGCGTCCCTGCAGGCGCCACACGCGGCGCAGCAGTTCGGAGTCAGGCGATTTGAAAAGATGGGCACCGATAAGCTCTTGGATCAACCGATAGGTTTCCAGCGCATCGAGGTGAAAGGGTTCCCGATCCTCCAGGAGTGCTTCTTCTTCAAAAAAAAAGACGCCGAGCCGTTCCCGGAAGAAAAAAGCCGACGGGTTCGCCACGAAACGACAAAGTCTTTCCAGATCCGGGGAATCAAAATATGGGGGGGGCTCTCCAAGGGGTCCGGGGAAAAAGGGCGGCAAAGGACTTCCCGATCCCTCCTGCCGGGCCGCAATGAAATCATCCCGGGAGTAACTGAAAAAAACCGGATGATCCCGGAAATAAGACGGCGAAAAAGGATGAAGCCGGTGCCGAAAAACCACATCGTTTTCCGCAATCCCGTAACCCTCCCGGAGGTATTCCACCAGCTGCGTCACCAGGACCGACGGCGGGATGGCGGTGTTGTCCTGCAGGCTGAGACCCACGTAGCTGATGTGAAGCCTGGACCTTGCGGACAGCACCGCTTCCAGGAAAAGGTATTTATCGTCCCGGCGGCGGGAGCGGTCCCCGGCCCTGGGATTCAAAGCCATCCGGTTAAAAGAAAGAGCCAAATCCTGTCGGGGGAACGCACCGTCGTTCATGCCCACGAGACAGATGACCTTTGACGGAATGCTGCGCATGGGGAGAAACGTACAAAACGTCACCCCTCCCGAGGCAAACCGGTGTTCCGTGGTTTTCCGGTTCAGATACTCCTCGAGAAAGGCGCGGATCACCGGAAAGGACAGCGGTTCCGGGTAACCGGCGTACGCCCCCGCCTGCTCCAGGCTTCGGATCCCGTCGCGCAGGAGGAAAACCCCGGAGGACCCGGGCTCTTCGGCAAGGATAAAATCATCAAGCAATTGATTTAATAAAGAAGCCCAGTCCTCTGTTTTTTTTAATAAATTAAATTGATTAAAATAGAAGATCAGCCTGTCGAAAAACTCATAAAAACGACCCAAGGCCGCTACGGATTCCCCTTCCACGGCCTCGTGGGGAAGGACGCCGGCCACGTCGCTTTTCCCCAAGCTTCCCGTGGCATATCCCAAAAGAAGCCTCTCGAGTCCGGCCTCCCAGGTGTTTTCGTAAAAAGCCGGGACGCCCCATCGGGCCCGATCCTTGGCATCCGCCCCCCAACGGATCCGGGTTTCCCGGACCCATCTTTGGATGTCCCGGATTTCTGAATCGGTGAGCTGAAAACGACGGCGGATGGGGTCGTGGTCGAGAAGCTCCAGCACCCGGGAGACGCCCAGTCGCGTCTCGTGAAGGGACAGGAGGGAGAAAAACCCCGCCGCCGCCTCGTCCTCCATCCCGATTCCCCGGTCGGCGATGCAAAAAGGAATCACCGGGGCATCCGGGGCGTCCGCCCCGAAAACGGCCTGGATAAAAGGCGCATAGGTTTCGATCTCCGGGGCCATCACGAGGATGTCCTGGGGGACCAGCTTCGCGTCCCCCTGGAAAAGGTCCAGGAGAGCGTCCCGGAGGACCTCCATCTCCCGCATGGGACTGTGGCAGGCGTGGATGCGAAGGGAAGAATCCGGCTGCATCCGCTTTTTATCTCTGGATTCCGCCGGATCTAACAGGGTGAAAATGTCTTTTTGAATCCGGGAGAGCACCGTGTCTCCGGCAGGCTCCTGGAACCGCTCTTCACCGTGGGCCTCCAGGGCGCTCACGGCGGAAAAAAATTGCCGGCCCTGGGTGCCCCAGGCCGACAGAAGTCGGTTGCCCTGCTCCAGATGCAGGTCTTTTCCTGGGTCCCCGGCTTTGGAGTAACCGCCGTGGATTCGACGCTTTTCGAAATCCGACACGAGGTCCGACCAGTACTCCCGGCACGGGTTCATCAGGAAGAAATAGACCGGCACGCGACGGGCGATCTCGGAAAGGACCTGCAGGTAGACCGGCGGGAGATAGGAGATACCGAAGACGCAGACCTGGTGGAGGGACGTCTCAATCCGGAGGCTTTCTTCCCGGAGACTATCCGCGAAACGCTTCAGCCAAAACGCCTGATGACAATTGGGGTCCCCGGCCCTCACGTCCCGCCACAGAATCGCTTGCCAGTGGGCCTCCTTGCCGGACTCCCAGCTGAAAAGCCACTCGGGACGGAAAACCACATACTGGTCGAAGAGATGGGCGATTTTCCGCGAAATTTCGAAGTGCTTCAGGGGATCGTCCCCTTCACGAAGATAGGCGGCAAGCGATTCGAAGGCCGGCTCCCGGATCCGGTGCGAAAGGGCGTCCAGGATGCGGAAAGTCAGAACTTCCGGTTCGAAGGCTTTCGGGCGCGAAAAGTCGGGAAAGCATTTCCGGCACAGATCTTCCAGAAACGCCTTTGGGAAAGGAAACGTCGTGTTGGCACAGATGCCGTTGATCCGGGCCAGCGCCATCCGGGCCCAGCGTTCCATCCCTTTGCTCTGGACCACGATACAATCCCCGGCAAGAGGGGCAGGAGCGGGTTGTGCCAGGATCTGCGCCAGCCGTTCGACGAGGTGTTCGAGCCGGTTTCCGGTGATGAGGGTCAGGGCCATGAAAAACCCGGAAAGAAAATCATGGGATCATGGCCATCACCTGATCCACGAGTTTTTCGATCCCCGCGGCAACCTCTTTGATGCCCGGCCCCAGCATATAGGCCGGCGTGGAAACGATGCGGTTGGCCTCGTCCACATGGATCCTGTCCACCGCGCAGGCGTGATGGACCCCCCCCATGGTCTCGATGGCCGCGGCAGTCCCGGGATCGTTGCCGATGGTGACTTCGGGATTTCGATCCGCAAGGGCTCGGGTCAGCGTCGCGGGAGCGATGCAGATGGCGCCGATGGGCTTCCGGGCCTTTACCATCTCCGCCAGGAGACGATGCACCTCTGGGTGCACCCGGGCGTCCGGGCCTTTCACGGCGAAGTCGCTCAGATTCTTGGCCGCCCCATAGCCCCCGGGGAGGATCAGAGCGTCGAGGTCGGATTCTCTCACCTTTTCAAGGTTCTCGATCTCCCCCCGGGCGATGCGCGCCGATTCCACCAGCACGTTCCGCTTCCCCCTCTCTCCTCCCGGGTCAGATGATTGACCACATGAAACTGTTCCATGTCCGGGGCCATGCACACGACTTCCGCGCCGGCGCGATCCAGCGCCAGGAGGGTGAGAACCGCCTCGTGAATCTCCGTTCCGTCGTAGACCCCGCAACCCGCCAGCAGGACGCCCACCTTCTTTCCCATGTCCGTTCTCCTCTTATTCCTCTTTGCCGGAAAGGACGTGCCGTTCCAGGACGAAACAGGCGAACTCGCCCTCGAAAACGGTCTCCTTTCTGCAGGTCACCCGAACCGACACCCGATGCTTTTTTCCCTGCACCGAATCCACCCTTGCCTCCGCGGTCACGGCTTCATGGATTCGGACGGGCCTGAGGAATTTGACGGTAGCCCCACCCAAAACGACGTTGGGATGGTTCACCGCGATCATGGCGGCGTAATCCGCCAGTCCGAAGAGGAAACCGCCGTGGACCAATCCCCGTGCGTCCGCCGCCATCCTCGGGGTGGCAGTCAGGGTCACCCGGCTGAATCCCGGCTCCACGACCGCGGGCTCTCCGCACAATTCCCGGTCGATCTTCTGGTGGGTCCGAATCTCCATGTGTGCCTCCCGAAGTTCTGCCTCGCGGCTCCGGGGGAAGCTTGGGGCCTTTCCCTTCGATTCGACGCGGTCCGAATCCGCCGCCTCAGAAGCCGAACTCTTTTTCCGAAAAGAGCCTGCAGCAGGCCTGCACCACGCCTGCATCGTACAAACGTCCGGCGTTTTGGCTGACCTCTTCCAATGCCGCGTCGACACCCAGCGCCGGACGGTAGGGGCGGTGCGTGGCCATGGCCTCCACCGTGTCGGCCACCGACATGATGCGGGCCTCCAGAAGGGTTTCGTCCCCGAGCAGCTTGCGCGGATACCCCGATCCGTCCATTCGTTCATGATGCTGAAAGGTGATCTCGGCGATGGGCCAGGGAAACGCAATCCCTTTCAGGATATCGTACCCCGACTGGGGATGGATCTTGATGAGCTGGAATTCCGTTTCAGACAGCCGGCCGGGCTTGCTCAAGATTTCTGCGGGAACGGCGATTTTTCCGATATCGTGGATGAGCGCCGCCATGAAAATCCCCTCGACGCGGTCTTCGGAAAGCGCCATTTCCGAGGCGATGGCCCGGCAGAGTTTGGCCACCCGCTGCTGGTGCCCGGCCGTATAGGGATCCCGGCGCTCCACGATGCCCGCCATGGCCTGGATGGTTCCCACCATGGCGTTTTGGAGTTTGTCGAAACTTTCCGTGACGGCCTGCTCCATCCGTTTGCGCTCGCTGATATCCCGGATGGAAGCTAGAAGGGCCTTCTTCCCCTCCCATTCGGTTTCCACAGCCTGCATCTCGGCAATGACGAGGGGCTTGCTATCGGCTCGCACCTCGATTTCCGAAGTCTCGCCGACCCGGATCGGGTAGACGAAAGGCTGACCCACGAACCGGTCTTGGGGCTTTCCAAAAAGCTGCAGCGCCGCCGGGTTTACGAAACGGGTGGTGCCTCCCTGGTCAAGGATGACGATGCCGTCCGAGTTGTTGACGATCATTTCCCGGAAATTTTTCTCGCTCGTCTTGAGGGCGGCTTCCACCCGGGTTCGGGCCCGGACCTCCTCGGAGAGTTTCTGGTTGGCCTCCAAAAGGGAAAGCGTCCGGTCCTTCACCCTTTGCTCCAGGTTGGCCAAAACGGAGCGGTATTCACGCTCCACCCGCCACTTTTCGCTCAGGGCGGAGGCGAACTGGAGAATCTCCTGGGGATAAAACGGTTTCTGAAGATAAAGGAGTTTATCTGCAGGCAAAACAGAGCGGGCGGTTTCCAGGATGTTGACCCGGGCCTGCCCTGTCACCAGGACGATGCCGGCATCCGGGTCGATCTTGCGGATCTCTTTGGCGGTCCAGATTCCGTCCGGCCCCGGCGGCATGTTGATGTCGAGAAAAACGACGGAAAAGGGCCGGCCCTCCTGGATCCCCTCCCGGGCCAGCGCCACGGCCTGGTCGCCCTGCCGGCTCTGAGCCACGTCGAAGGCCGGCATTTCTTCGGCCCCTTCCACCAGATCCCTGCTGGAAGAAAGAATCTGAAAGTAAAGATCCAGGATCGTCTCTTCGTCGTCTACGGTGAGCACGCGAAAAACCGGTTCCGTCTCGGGCATGGAGGCGCTCCTTTTCGAAAAATCAAAAAAACCACGATTCGGATAGGAAGAGTTCCTACCACATCCCGAGGACCGGGGGCAACCCTGTTTTAAACTCTTGACCCGAAGCCGGCCCCTGTACTACTCAAGGGATTCGGCGCCTCGGGCGAAACAGCAGGAAAGGGGATCAAACCCAACGTCATGGAAAAGCCAGGCGGGAGAAAATACCTGAGGCTCAAGGTCTCCAGGCCCGTGGAGCTGGCCACTGGCGGGCGGATATACCAAGGCCGCATTACGGATGAGGGGCGCGGCGGTGTTTTCGTAGAGGTTTCAGGGAAATTCTTCCTCGGAAATTCCATAAAGCTGACCTACGTGACCCACGCAAGCGTCCAGGTGACACGCAGCGGCAAGATCGCTCGAATCCAGCCCGAAGGAATCGCGGTGGCCTTCACAGATCCCCACTATGCAAGATGAAGGCAACCGCCTTTGGATGGAAGCGTTGCGGTGGGGCAGGAAGCCGTCTTTGAAAAACACGTGGCGGAAGTGCATGGGAATCGAACCCACCCGGGACGGTTTTAGCGCCCCACACCGGATTTGAAGTCCGGGAGCCCCACCAGTGAGCTGCGCACTTCCGCAAACGCCGGAACCTATACTACGCGGCTTTTCTTCCTGTCAAGACGGATGAAAAAGGAGCCTTTTATGATCGATGCGCAGCGCCTCAAGAAAACATTTCTCGACCTCGTCAAAACAGGCAGCGTCAGTAAAAAAGAGGGGGTCTTCGCCCGCAAGCTCAAGGAGCTGCTGGAACGCCTGGGAGCCCGGACCCAGGTGGATGCGGCGGGAAAAGCCACGGGAAGCGACACCGGAAACCTCGTGGCCACGCTTCCCGGGAACCGCGCCGTCGCCCCTTTGCTTCTGAGCGCCCACATGGATACGGTGCAGCCCGGGGAGGCGGTGCATCCGGTTTTCCAAGACGGTGTTTTCAGAAGCGACGGAACGAGCATTCTGGGAGCCGACGACAAGAGCGCCATCGCCGTTTTACTGGAATCCATCCGCGTGATTCAGGAAAAAGAACTTCCCTGCGGTCCCCTGGAGCTGGTCTTCACCGTCTGCGAGGAGGACGCCCTTGCCGGCGCGAAGCACCTCGACTTCGGCCGGATCTCGGCCCGGTATGGATATGTCCTGGATGCCACCGACACCGAGGGGATTGTCACCCGGGCACCGGCGTCCGACCGCCTCACTTTCGACGTCTTCGGAAAGGAAGCCCATGCCGGCGCGGCGCCGGAGAAAGGCATCAATGCCATCCAGTTGGCCTGCCGGGCCATCGCATCCCTCGACCTGGGCAGAATCGACCGGGAAACCACCTGTAACATCGGGGTCATCCAGGGAGGGTTCGCCACCAACATCGTCCCCAGCCGGGTCACGGTCATTGGAGAGGCCCGAAGCCACGATGAGGCCAAATTAACGGCGGTGACCGCGGCCATCGTCGGCGCTTTCGAAACTGCGGTCGGGAAGCCTTCCGGTCCGGCGTCCGGAAACGGGCTCCCCCGTCTGGAGACCCGGGTCAACCGGTCGTTTTCCAAAACCCATGTTCCGGAAAATCATCCCGTGGTTCTTCTGGCGAAAAGCGCGGCGGAAGCGCTGGGGCGAAAAATGGCCTGCAAGGCCTCGGGAGGAGGCTCGGACGCCAACATCTTCTTCGAAAGAGGAATCGTCGCAGGCGTACTGGGGACCGGGATGCGGGATATGCACACGGTATCCGAGTGGATCCGTCTTAACGACATGGTCCGGGCAGGGGAACTCCTGGTGAAAATCCTCACCCTGCACGCCGAATCGGCATCCGTTTCCCGGTAGGAAAGACCGGGACATGCTTGCCTATTTCGACTGCTTTGCCGGGGTGAGCGGGGACATGACCCTCGGTGCGCTCGTGGACATGGGCGTTCCGGGAGCGTGGCTCGAGGCACAGCTGAATTCCCTTTTTGGGTCCGGGTTCTCCCTTCGCACGACCCAGACGCTCCGCCGGGGGATCCGGGCGACCCGACTCGAAGTCATCGCGGCGGACAATGCTTTCCGTCGGAATTTCACCGAGATCTGCGCCCTCATCGATCAAAGCCCCTTTTCTCCCGGCGTCCGGGCGTCCAGTCTGAAGATCTTCCACCGCATCGCCGATGCCGAGGCGATGCTCCACGGCTGTCCCAGGGAAGAGGTGCACTTCCATGAAATCGGAGCGGTCGATTCCCTGGTGGATGTTGTGGGAACCTGCCTGGCGCTGGAATTTTTAGGGGTCCGGGAAATCTGTGCTTCCAAAATCCCCCTGGGGACCGGGTGGGTGGACTGCGCCCACGGGAGGCTTCCGGTACCGGCACCGGCCACCCTTGAGATCCTGAAAGGGGCGACGGTCTTCCAGACGGAGATCCCGCACGAGCTGACGACACCCACCGGTGCCGCCATCCTAGCCGCCCTTTCCCGCAGTTTCCAAGGGTTCCCGGAAATGATCGTTGAAAAAATCGGGTATGGCGCCGGAGCGCGGGACCTCGAGGCGATCCCGAACATCCTGAGGATCCTCTTGGGTCGGCGTCTGTCCCCGAAGCCGGGCACCGGCGACCGGGTCGTGGTGGCTGAGTGCGCCATCGACGACATGAACCCCGAATACTTCGGACACGTGATGGAACGCCTTTTTAAAGACGGAGCCCTGGACGTCTACTGGATTCCCATCTTCATGAAGAAAAACCGTCCGGGAACCCTGGTCCAGGTCCTTTGCCCGGAAAGCCGCCGGGAGGCGATCCTGAGCCGCCTCCTCACCGAGACCACCTCCATCGGAGTCCGCTATTCCGAAGCCCTGCGGTGGACGCTTCCGCGGGAATCCGTCGAGGTAAAAACGGAATTCGGGCGCCTTGCGGCCAAGCGCGTCAGGGGTTTGGATGGAAAATGGCGCATCGTGCCGGAGTACGAGGTCTGCAGGGCGGCGGCCTTGAAGCGGGACATTCCTTTGAGGGTGGTCTACGAGGCGGTTCTGGCTGCCGGCGCCCTTTTGAAAGAAAAACCTCCGTTCAGCCCATGAAGACGTTGAGCACGTCGTTTCGGGCGCTTACGTGCTGGATGGTGACCTGGATGACGTCCTCCGGTTTCAGGGCTGTCCCTCCGGAGGAGGGAACCCGGCATTCCAGCATGTATTCCGGAATCAGGACCTGAAAGGCGTTTTTGGCCTTTCCCAGGAAGATCGCCTCCTCCTTCGTTCCCACCCGCTTTTCCAGGTATTTCAAGAGCCAGTAGCGGTGTCGCCGCGCCTGGACGGCGGCCACGTTCACCATGACCGGTTCCAGGGCGGTGATGATCTCCTCCATCTCCGCTTGTGAGTAGGGCGGTTCGAGGCCGAAGGCGGAACGGATCTGCCGTTGGGTCAAGAGATCGTAATATTTCCGGATGGGGGAGGTTCCAGTGACGTAGGCGTCCAAGCCCAGACCGCTGTGGTTTTCAGGTTCCGTGTCCAGCACGAAGCGGCTGAGCAGCTTCCGTTGCATCCAGTTCTGAAAAAGCGTCCCCCCGTCCTCGCCATAGAGCCTTTCCTTGGGCTGGGGCTGAGACCGAAAGACAGCGGGGATGCCCTTCTCTTTCAGAAAAGAAGCCATCATCCAGTTGGCCATGATCATGATTTCGGCCACCGCGAGACGGCTGGGACTTTCCCGGTTGATTCGGGTAAGGTTGACGCCCCCGGTCTCATCCAGGCGGACATGGATTTCCGGAAGCGTAATCTGCAGCGCTCCCTGCGCCAGACGCTTCCTGCGGTAGAGCCGTGCCGTGTCCACCAGGGCCTGAAGCCTCGGGTCCTCTCCGGATCGGAGATTGGCCTCCTGGTACGTCAACTGGTCTTTCACCCGGATCACGCTGGGAAAAATTTCTTTGGAAAGCATCTCCCCGCCCGCGTCCAACTCCGCCAACATGCTGATGGCCGGCCTCACCTCCCCGCTGCGGAGGCTGCAGAGGTCCTCGGAGAGGCCCGGCGGCATCATGGGGATCCGCTGATCGGGCAGATAGATGGAGCTACCCCTGGACCGGGCCTCCAGATCCAGTGGGCTTTCTTTTCGGATCACCTCACCGACATCGGCGATGTGGATCCCCAGCCTCATGCGGCCGTTGAGGTTTTCGATGCTCAGCGCATCGTCGAAATCCAGTGTTGCCTGGCCGTCGATGGTCAAGATCTCCAGGTGTGTCAGATCCCGCCGGATCCCGGGAGAGGGGTGGAAAACCACAAATTTGCGCTCTTGAACCAGGCTATCAGCGGAGGCGTCGATCTCCGGCGAGAACCGCGTGGCAATTTCCAGCCGGATCAGGTCGAAGTTTTCGTCCGGAGACCAGACCCCTGCTTTGACCAAGAGCCGGAACACTTTGTCCGGTGTGTCGATGCCGGTATCCGCCAAAACGGCCCGGGCCAGGTCATGCGTGGGGCTTTCCTTTTCCAACAGGTAGTGCGCCTTGAGCAATTCGACCCAGAAAGAGTCTTCTTCTCCCAATTGCGCCCGGGGCTTTTCCATGAGGCTTTTCAACCACCGCCTCCCGGACTCGATGGTGTGTTGCCGTCGTTCGGCTTCTTCGGCTTCGACCAGCATCTGCTGTACCTTTTCCTGGGAATGGGGGAAAAAACGGCCGTGGTCGAATTTGAAATACAGCCTCTGGCCGAAGAGGGCGCGGATCACCGCCGCTTCATGATCGTCTTCGTGGAAATCGGGGAAACAGAGCCCTGTCAGGGTGGAAAGTTCTATCCAGTCCTGTTCAGGATTGAGGACTTCCCACAGTTCCCGGACATCGATTTCTTCCATGAGGGTGTTTCGACGGGCCGCGATCTCCTTGAGGGCGTCGACCAGCTTATCGCGGCCGGCGGAAGCATCCAGAAGTCCATGGCTGGCGTGGAAAAGGCGTTTGGGGGAGAGGTTGATCTCCCGGTTTCCTTCGGTGATCAAATGCAACCGGTCGCCCTTGAGTTCCACGACCACGGCACAGATGATTTTTTGACGGTCGATGAACTCGACGACGGTGCCAATTTTCATGGAGGTACCTTAACAACAGGACCGATCAAAGTCAATGAAGGATGGGGGAAAACCCGCGTCCGGATTTCCCCTTATGCCAAGAAAAACCGAAGTTGTCCCCAGCAGGGGATTTTGTTATAGCTCCCGGCATCCCGGCGCCGACAAACGGTGCCTGCATGCGTGGTTTTGGAGACGATGCGGACGTTTTACCTCATTCGACCCTATTTTCAAGAAAACCGTTTCGACATCACGGTGGGTCTCATCTGCCTTGTCGTCGTGGACATCCTGCAGCTTTTCATTCCCAGGGTCTTGAAGCGAGCTGTTGATGACATGACTTCCCTGAAGGCTGACCCGGACGCGCTTTTAGGGTATGCCTGGGCCGTGATCGGCATCGCCCTGGGGATCGCCCTTCTCCGCTACGGGTGGCGGCTGCGGCTGATGGGCCTTTCCCGGCGGGTGGAAGAGGGACTGAGAAACCGTCTTTTCGCCCATGTCCAGGGCCTCAGCGCCACCTATTTCGACCGGACCGCCGCCGGGGATCTGATGGCGCATGCCACCAACGACATTCAGAACGTGCGCATGGCCGCCGGTATGGGCCTGGTGGCCCTGACGGACGCCGTCGTGTTGGGTGCTGCGGCCATCGGCTTCATGGCGTTCATCCACCTGCGCCTCACCGTCTTCGTCCTCATCCCCATGCCCCTCATCGTGTTTTCCACCAAATTTTTCAGCAAGCGGATGCACCGCCTCTATCAAAAGACCCAGCAGGTCTTTTCCGAACTGACGGAAACGGTGAGGGAGCGTTTCGCCGGAATCCGCATCGTCAAGGCTTACACCCTGGAGGCGGAAGATGCCCGGGACGTGGAAGCGGTTTCCCGGCGCTACGTTCGTGCGAATCTCGCCCTGGCGCGTCTGATCCAGACCTTTTTCCCCCTGATGTTTTTCTTCGCCAATTTGAGCCTTGTCCTCGTGCTCTTCCTGGGGGGGAGACAGACCATTTTATTTGCCATCACCCCCGGCGACTTCGTCGCTTTCATCAGCTATCTGGGACTTCTGACCTGGCCCATGATGGCCCTGGGGTGGGTCACCAACCTCATCCAGCGGGGAGGGGCATCCTTGGAACGAATCGAATCGATCCTGAACACCTTCCCTGAAGTGGTGCCACCCTCTCCCGGAAAATCCCGGACCCCTTCAGGCGCCGCCGTGTCGTTTAAGGGGGCCTTTTTTTCCTATGCGACCCCCGGGAAAAAAAGAAACGTCGGCCACGTCCTTAAACACATCGACCTGGAGGTTCCCGAGGGCAGCACCCTGGGGATCGTGGGGCCGCCGGGTTCCGGGAAAACGACCTTGATCAGCCTGATCCCCAGGCTGTACGACGTGGCACAGGGGGTCCTCACCCTCGGCGGGACGGATGTCCGGGATCTGGACCTGGGATCCCTCAGAAGACGCATCGCCTTCATGCCCCAGGAGGCTTTTCTTTTTGCCGACACCCTCGAGCGGAACATCACACTCGGCCGACCCGGAATCCCGGAAAAGACGCTCTGGGAAGCCATCGAACAAGCGGCCCTGGGGGAAACGGTTCGCGCCTTTCCCGACGGGCTGAAAACCCTGGTGGGCGAGCGGGGCGTCGTCCTTTCCGGAGGGCAGAAACAGCGGGTCGCCCTGGCCCGCGCCTTTCTTTGGGACGCTTCCCTTTTCATCCTGGACGATCCCATCAGCCAGTTAGACACGGCCACGAGTCAACGGATTCTTCAAAACCTGTATTCCCTGGCCGGGAAAAAAACCGTGATCGTTGTTTCCCACCGGCTGTCGGCGGTGCGCTTTGCGAACCGTATCCTCGTGTTGGAACAAGGTCAGATTACGGCCTCCGGAACCCACGCCGACCTCGTGCAAGCCCACCCCTATTATCGGCAGACCCATCAGCTGCAGGCCCTCGAGGAGGAGTACGATGCACGGTGACTTCGGGTATTTCGAAGAAGACCCGCTGGGAAAACCCGACAACCTGAAACTCGCCGGACGCCTCTATCCTTATACGAAACCTTACCGGTGGCTTTTTTGCCTCGCCATCACGCTGATTTTGATGCTCACGCTCCTGGACCTCGCCATTCCCTATGTGACCAAAGTGGCCATCGACCGCTACATCGTGCCCATGCCGGATGCCTCCGCCCCTCAGGCGGCCACGGCTTCCGGGGCTTCGCCCCGCCGCTACGAGGTCGATCTCATGGATCCTGACCTTCAAAAAATCGTCGAGCGGAATCCGGAGCTGTTCGTCGTGGACCAGGAAACCGCATCGATTTCCTACGATCGGCTCCAGAAATTGGATCCAGAGAACCTCAAGACGTTGCGCCGGCAGGACCTGAAAGGTGTTGGAATCGCCGCCGGCGTCCTTCTGCTGCTGGTGGTCGCCAGTTTCGCCCTCAATTTTTTCCAGGTGATGGTCCTGGAATATGCCGGCCAAGGAATCATGCATGACCTGAGACTCGCCCTTTTCACCCATGTCGAAAAACAGGCGATGGACTTTTTCACCCGGAATCCGGTTGGGCGGCTGGTCACCCGGGTCACCAACGACGTCCAGAACATGCATGAACTCTTCACTTCGGTGATCGTGGTGGTTTTCAAGGATCTTTTCCTGCTGTTCGGCATCGCCGCCGTGCTCCTGGTGATCGACTGGAAACTGGCCTTGCTCTCTTTTTCCGTTCTCCCCTTTGTCGTCATCGCCTCTTTCTGGTTCGCTGATCTGGCCCGGGACGTATTCAGGACCCTGAGGGTCAAGCTCGCCGAAATCAACACCCATTTCGGCGAAACCCTTTCAGGCATCCGTGTGATCCAGCTCTTCAGGCACGAAGCCGAAAACCGCCGACGGTTCGAAGCGCTCAACCACGAAAATTATCAGGCGGGGATGCGCCAGATCCGAGTCTTTGCCTCCTTCATGCCCGTCATCGAACTCCTCGGGGCTGTCGCCATTGCCGTCATCATCTATTACGGCGGCGGCGCGACGGTCTCCGGCCGCATCAGTCTGGGATCCCTGGTGGCCTTTTTGTCTTATATGCGGATGTTCTTCAATCCGATCCGAGACCTGGCGGAAAAATACACCGTCATGCAAAACGCCATGGCCTCGGCGGAACGTCTCTTTTTAATCCTTGACACCCATGAGACCCTGGAAAAGCCCCCCGTGGATGCCCCGGTCCCCTCTCGGCCCTTTCCGGTTATTCAAAGCCTCGCCTTTCAGGAAGTTTTTTTCCATTACGTGAAAGGAGAAACCGTTTTGGACCGTGTCTCCTTTTCCGTCTCCTCGGGGGAAACCTTGGCCATTGTCGGCCCCACGGGTTCCGGAAAAACTTCTCTGGTGAATTTGATCCCCCGTTTCTACGACCCGGTATCCGGGAAGATCACCCTCAACGGCACGGATTCGAGGCTTTGGGACCCGATCTTGTTACGCAAGCGCATGGCCCTGGTGACCCAGGACCCTTTCCTCTTTTCAGGCACCCTTTACGACAACATTTTCCGGGGCGCCGGAAAAATCGTGGAACAAAAGGTTCCGGACATCCTGGAGCGATCCGGCTGCCTGCCCATGGTCCAGCGCCTCCCTGAAGGAATCCGCACCCGGATTTCCGAGGGGGGAAAATCGCTTTCGAGCGGAGAACGGCAGCTGGTTTCCATCGCCCGAGCCTTCGCCCGGTATCCCGACCTGGTCATTCTCGACGAAGCCACGTCTTACGTGGATTCGGAGACCGAATCGCGGATTCAAAAAGCCCTGTTCACCCTCATCGAGGAAAAAATGTGCATTCTCATCGCCCACCGTCTTTCCACCGCACGCCGGGCCGACCGAATCCTCGTCCTGATCCGAGGCCGGGTGGCGGAGTGCGGCACGCACGAGGCGCTGATGCAAAACAAAGGGGCCTATTTCCGGCTTATCTCCCTGCGCCATGGCGAGGCGCCTCCCCCTTCCCGTAACGGCGCGGAAATTTAGCGCCTTAAGGAGTCAGGCTCTTTTTTTCATCGAAAAACCCCTTGGCTTAAGACCCGTTTCCCGCTTAACCCGCGGGCTTAATAATTGCTTGCAAAAGGCCTTTTGACATGATAGCCGTAATATCTTTTGAGGGAAGGTCCCCGGTGCGGGGATCTGGGCGTTCATCCGACGGGCCGTCCGGTCCTTTTAGCAAAAACCTATCACGGTAAGGAGGTAAACAAGATGGCGTACGATGCGACAAAGATGGCGGATTGGCAGATTTCCGAAGCCGCGGAACCGAACATGCCGACCCCGGACGAATGGCGGGAGAAACTCGGTCTGCAAAAAGAGGAAATGCTCCCAATGGGGCGGCTGGCCAAAATTGATTTTCTCAAGGTCATCGATCGGCTCAAGGATAAGCCGGACGGCAAATACATAGAGGTCACGGCGATCACCCCGACGCCGCTGGGAGAAGGAAAGAGCACCACGTCCTGCGGTTTGATGGAAGGTCTCGGAAAGCGGGGCGTCAATGTGGGCGGGGCTCTTCGTCAGCCTTCGGGCGGCCCCACCATGAACGTCAAGGGGACGGCAGCGGGTGGAGGCAACTCCCTCCTGATCCCCATGACCGAGTTTTCCCTGGGCCTGACCGGGGATATCAATGATATCATGAACGCCCACAACCTGGCCATGGTGGCATTGACGGCCCGCATGCAGCACGAGCGAAACTACAACGACGAGCAGCTGAAGAGACTCACCGGCATGCGCCGGCTCGACATTGATCCCACCCGCGTGGAGATGGGCTGGATCATCGACTACTGCGTCCAGGCGCTGCGCAACATCGTCATCGGCATGGGCGGCAGGATGGACGGTTTCATGATGCAGTCCAAATTCGGCATCGCGGTGAGTTCGGAGTGTATGGCGATTTTGGCCGTCGTCCGGGATCTCGCCGACCTCAAGGAGCGCCTGAACAACATCACGGTGGCCTTTGACAAGAGCGGAAAACCCGTCACCACCGGGGACCTGGAAGTCGGCAACGCCATGACCGCCTGGATGCGCAACACCATCAATCCGACCCTCATGTGCACCGCTGAGTACAACCCCTGCTTCGTACACGCCGGGCCGTTTGCCAACATCGCGGTGGGCCAGAGCTCCATCATCGCCGACCGCATCGGCCTGAAGCTCTTCGACTATCATGTGACGGAATCGGGCTTCGCGGCCGACATCGGTTTTGAAAAATTCTGGAACGTGAAGTGCCGCTACAGCGGGCTCAAGCCTCATGTCTCCGTGCTCACTTCCACCATTCGCGCTCTCAAGATGCACGGCGGCGGACCCAAGGTGGTGGCCGGAATCGCCCTGCCCGATGCGTACACCAAGGAGAACCTGGCCCTTGTGGAAAAAGGATGCGAGAACATGGTTCATATGATCAACGTCATCCGGAAATCGGGGATGAACCCGGTGGTCTGCATCAACCGGTTCTACACCGACACCGACGCGGAAGTGGCGCTTGCCAAGAAGGCGGCCGAGGCGGCCGGAGCCCGCTGCGCCGAGTCCAACCACTGGCTGAAAGGCGGTGACGGCGCCCTGGAATTCGCCGATGCGGTCATCGACGCCTGCAACGACAAGTCCAATTTCAAATTCCTCTATCCCCTCGAAATGAAGCTCCGCGAACGCGTGGCCACCGTCGCCAAGGAAGTCTACGGGGCCGACGGCGTCGATTGGACCCCGGATGCCGAGGCCAAGGCGAAGATGTTGGAAAACGACCCCAAATACAGCGATTACACCACCATGATGGTGAAAACCCACCTGAGCCTGTCCCATGACCCCAGTGTCAAGGGTGTGCCCAAGGGGTGGCGACTTCCCATCCGGGACGTGCTCATCTACTCGGGTGCCAAGTTTCTCTGCCCGTGCGCAGGCACCATCAGCCTGATGCCCGGCACCAGCTCCAACCCGGCGTTCAGGCGGGTGGACGTGGATGTCAAGACCGGAAAGGTGAGCGGACTTTTCTAGGTCACTCCGCTCTTAAAATGCACGGAGGGCCTGCACTTGCAGGCCCTCCGTTTTTATATTCTTCTTTTTAAAATATTGACCGGGCGTTATCCTGGGTGTCGCTGATCCCGTTGCCAGTAAGGATGGATGAGGTCCTCGAAGATGGCCATTGCCGCCTCGGCGCCCTGGCCGGCGGCGGTAACGATCTGCTTGTATCCGCCTTCCACATCCCCGGCCGAATAGATGCCCGGAATGCTGGTCCGGTGCCGCGTATCGTGCTCGATATATCCGTCTTGGGTGAGCTGGATCCCGATCTTTTTCGCCAGATCGACGGAAGGCGCGTATCCGATGGCGATGAACACCCCGTCGACCGGAAGCGTTTCCGTTTTCTGGATCCTGTTGTTCTCGGTCAAAACCGCCTCCACCCGTTTTTCCCCTCTGATTTCCCGGATCTCCGTCTCCCACAGCACCGGGATTTTGCTTTCGGAAAGTTTCTGCGCCAAAAATTCCTGGGCACGCAGGTCGCTTCTCCGGTGGACCAGCGTCACGGACACGTCCATGTGGTGGAGATGAAGGGCTTCAGTCACGGCACTGTTGCCGCCCCCCACCATGACCACCCGCTTCCCTTTGAACAGGGGGCCATCGCAGGTGCTGCAGTAGCTGACCCCCCGGCCGGACAGGCGACTTTCCCCGACAACCCCCAAGCGTTTGTGGGTGGCCCCCGTGGCCAAAAGGAGCGCCCGGGCGCTGAACCGGCGCCTCCCGGTCTTGATTTCCAGGGGCATGCCCGGCTGGATCTCCACAACCTCTTCCCCTGGAAAGATCCTGACGTACTGCAGGGCATGGCTCACCAGGATGTCCACCAAGGTCTTTCCCCCACCTGGGTGAACCCGGGATAGTTTTCCACCACGGGAGTCGTGGCCACCTGTCCCCCCAAAGCCCCTTTTTCGATGATCACCGACTTCAGGCCGCTTCGCTCTGCATAGATGCCGGCCGTCAGCCCGGCAGGACCCCCGCCCACGATGACCAGATCGGTTTCGATCCATTCGGCATCGATCTCGGGGATGAAGAGGGTCTGGGGCTCCATCTTTTCCAGGGACGAAAAGAAGACCTCCTCGGGTTGGGCTCCGTGCCCGATGAGGATGTCGTTTGCAAAAGCCATGGGCACGCTGTGGGCGCCGTAAGCTTCCGCCAGTTCCGGTCGGACCTGGATGTCGACGATGTCCAGGGAAAGGGTTTCTGGGCGCTCCACCACCGCCTTGACGGCATTGACGGCCTGCTGTGGGCAGTAGGGACACGTGGCGCTGACAAAGACCTTGATCTTACGTTCCCCTTCCATCCGCCGCACCATCTTGACGGACGAATCGCTCAAATGGCTTTTCCCCATCCCCACCAGGATGAGCGTCTCGAGAAAGGTCCGGCCTTCTTCGCCCATGGGGGCGCCGAGCCAACGGATCCGGTACCGCTTCGGATCGATGAGAAGCGTAGGGGCGCTGTCGACCTCCCACTTTTTGGCCTGTTCATGATCCAGAGGAAATTCCTGAAACCGGATTTTATCGGTGAGCGCCCGGAAGGCCCGGACGGTCTCCCGGATCGCCCTGGAATAGACGTCGTCTTTTCCCTCTTGCGTGAACAGGAAAAGGGGGATCTCTCGGGGTATCTTTTCAAAGACTTCCCGGAGTTGGCGGTAAAGTGCAGCCTCCTCGGAAAGCATGCCGTCGCCCTTTGAATCCTTTTGGGTTTCCATAAACCTCCCGTTACAGGAATGCATCTGGGGTGGATGGGTTTTCGATCAGCCCCCGGCTGGCCTGAACGGCTCTCGCCAGGGCCAGGTCCTCGGACGTGGTGATCTTGAAATTGAATCGGCTTCCAGGAACCAGTTTTACGGGAAACCCGGCCTGCTCCACCAGGTGGGCGTCGTCCGTAGCGTAGACCCCTTCCTGTTTTGCCTTCTCGTGGGCCTCCCGTATGATTTCATATCTGAAACATTGGGGGGTTTGTACGATCCAGATCCCTTCACGCGGCAGCGTTTCCTTCACGCATAAGGTTTCGTCTCCCCGCTTGAGGGTATCGGCGGCTGGAACGGCCAAGACGGCGGCACCCGCCGAGGCGGCGCATCGGATCGTTTCGCTGATGTGGCCGGGCAGGACAAACGGGCGGACGCCGTCATGAATCGCCACCAGGGGAGCCGCACCTTCGGAAGCTGCAAGAGCATGGTATACCGAATCCTGTCGCTCCCGCCCTCCGGGTATCAAATCCACGGGGTGCGCCAGTGAAATCGCTTTGAGCAGGGTCTTCCTGCAGAAGACGAAATCTTCTTTTGGGATGACCAGAAAGATCCTTTCGATTTCCGGGCAGCCGTCGAAAGCCCGCAATGCATGGCACAGCAATGGAATTCCATCCAGGAGCAGATACTGCTTGCGGACCCGGCTCTGCATCCGGACGCCTCTTCCGGCTGCCACGATGATTCCGGTGGTTCGCATCTCTTGTTTGAATTCCGATGAAGTCCGGGTCAAACGAGGTACCTGAGTTCCCTGGGAAGGGGGATGCCTTTGCCCATGGTGTCTTCACCGTAATTGACACCAGCCAGAATCTGGATGTCTCTCAGCGCACGGCTATCCCCTTCGAAACGAACCGTTTGGATGTGTTCCTTCTGGATCTTTCCCCCGGCCCACTGGATATCGAGAACGCTGCTGGCGTCGAATCGGTCGTCGCCGACGCACATTTCCACATGCCCCCCATAATACTGCACGATTTTGGCCACCAGGAGGCTGGGTCGGGCATGAAACCCCAGATTGACCGGAATCCCGACGTTGATGACGTTTTTTTCGATGTTTTCGTTGAGGATCTCCTTGGCAAGCGTCTTTCCGCCGGTGAGGAAATGACAGGTGTAAAACAGGCAGCAGTTGATGATCCGATCCAGAAGGATGTCCGGAGGGATCAGTTCCACCAGGCGTTCACGGACCTGTTTGTAGACATTTTTATATCCCGCGTCAAAGAGATGCCTCTCATAAAAATGCAGCAGCCTTCCCGTGGTTTGAAGCAGATGAAAGACCAGTGAAAAATACCCCCGGAGCTGTTTGAGTTTCCGGTTTCCAAATCGGTAGCCCCCGTGGATCACATAGGTGTCGAAGGAAGACTGGAGGTTGTGCACCTGCATCTCGAAGCGTCGAATCTCGACTTCGTTCACCTTCTCTGGAACGATCTGCCGGACCTCTTCGGCCTTGTAAGGCCTGAAGATCCCCAACTGATCCACCGTATCCGCCACCCGGAGAAATTCGCTGGCGATCTTGATGATGTTTCGTTTCTGCTGGTCCTTGTCGAGGTCGTCGATGTCGAAAGTCAAAAGCTCGCTGGTGGCGACTCCCGGAAAATCCGAGGCGTCGAACCCGACAGCCGGCAGGGGAACCCCTAACCGTTTCGCTTCCGTCAGGATAACCGGAGGCAGCCTCAAAAGCGATTCCTTGATGAACTGGTGGGTCAGGTGCCGTTCCCGGTCGAATTCCTCTGTGTCGGGCAGATCGTAAAATCGAATCCGGTTGGAGATGTGCTGCTGGGAGTAGCCGCTCAGGGCGAGGTGTCGAACGGAGGCGGAAAGCTCACGGTAGAAATACCAATTGCTGCTGTTCTTGGCCCCGTGGAAATCGAGGAAATCCTCCAAAAGCTGGGAGGAGGAAATCAACGTGGCATAGAGTTTTTTCGTGAAAACAGGGGCTGAAGGGGATAGCGGTCGGAGATACAGGCAGCACTTCAGGTAGTCATGGGAAAAGATCCGGACCTTTTCACTGAAGGAGATATCGCAGGTCTTTTTTCCGGCTTGAATCTTTTCGAGCATGGCGCGTCAAATCAAAAAGGGCATTCCAGGTAAACGGCGTTTGCATGCGGGATTGAAAACCCCTCGGATGCAAACCGATTTCGAAAACAGCCCGGACGAGCCGGGCAACGCCCACAGGACAGAAAAACGGCCGGAGCCGTCCATAAGCCGAATTCTGTTCCCGGCCCGGTTTGCGCCGGTCCGGGAGGCGGCCATTCCTCTGGAAGAACCGGTTGCCCGGATCCTTTTGCGACCTACCCGGGAACTCGGGCGGGCCGCCCTCAGTCGTTCCCCTATTTGGTCTTGCACCGGGTGGGGTTTGCCGAGCTTCCCCGGTCACCCGGGGAACTGGTGCGCTCTTACCGCACCGTTTCACCCTTACCCCGCCAGAAGCGGGGCGGTATGCTTTCTGTTGCACTTTCCTTCGCGTCGCCGCGACTCCACGTTATGGAGCACCCTGCCCTTTGGTGTTCGGACTTTCCTCCGGATCGTGACCGATCCGGCGGCCGCCCGTCCGGCTCCGGCCGTTCTAATTGTCGGTTTCGCAACGTTTCCAGTATATCATTCTCTGGCAGTGGGGGCAATAGACGATGTCGTTTTTCTGCTGCAGCTCGTTGTACATCTGGGGGGGGATATTCATGTGGCAGCCTGAACACACGGCGTTTTTCACCGAAACCACCGCCAGGGGCCCCACTTTGCCCTGGATCAGCCGGTATTTGCCGACCAACTCCCGGGGAATGCCTTCGGCCATTCGATTCCGGTCCCGGGAACGCAAATCCAGATTCCGTTGCGCTTTTTCCCTTTCCGCTTCCAGCTCTTTTTTCCGCACCTCTGCCCCTCCCCTGATCCGCCGGCCCTCTTCGACTCTTTCCTTAAGCCGCGCCTCTTCCGTTTCGATGCCCTCCAGGTGCTCGAGCATGGCCTCTTCCAGGTCCCAGATTTTCTTTTTCTGGTCCTCGATCTCTTTGAGCAGGGTTTGGTACTCTCGATTGGTCTTGACCGACCTCAGGGACGTCTCGCTTTTTTGGACCCGTGCTTGGGCGGCCTGAACATCCGATTCCATTGACCGGTAATTTTTACGCGTCTCTGCCAGCACCGCGCGCGATCCTTCCGTTTCTTGCTCAAAAGCGGCCGCCTCCGCCTCCAAACGGTCGGACTCCCGGATCAGCCTTATTATTTCCTGCCGGATTGTATCGAGTTGAATCTCAAGGTCCTGAAGCGCTACAAGAGCGTGAAGCTGTTCGTTCATAAAAAGTCCGGTCCTTCTTTTGGATTCGGGTCCATGTTCGCCTCGTTCACAAGACGGCAAAAGGGTCGGTTTCCAAGGGGCAGCGTTCCACTTCCACGTCGAAGTTGTTTTGTCTCATAGCTCTTCCGATACGCTTTGCCCACGATTCCAAAAAGATCTGCTCGGAACCAAAGTGGCCGATGTCGATGAGGCCCTTTTCATGGTCCTCGGCCTTCCGTGCATCGTGGTAACGGAAGTCCCCGCTTACGAAAACGTCGGTATCGGCCGAAAGAAATGCATCGACGAAACCGGATCCGCTTCCGGCGCACAGGGCCACCTTTTGGACCCGCATGTCCGGATTTCCGACAAAACGGACATGGGACAGTCCCAGGTTTTTCTTGAGCCTCTCAGCATAGGCGCCGAGGGTAAGGGGAGACGCTAAGGAGCCCATGCGGAGAAATCCGACCTTTTCCGTTTCCAGGCCGTCCATAACGAGCGGTTCGGGCAGTCCGAGTTGTTCCGCCAGGATGTCGTTGACACCGCCTTTGACGCGGTCGAGGTTGGTATGGGCCGAATAAACGGCCAGGCGGTTTCGGATGGCTTGATCGAGAAGATGTCCCGCGGGGGTGGCGAGATCGAGAACTTGAAGCGGTTTGAAAAGAAGCGGATGGTGGGTGATGAGCATGTCGACGCCATGCTTCACGGCACCCTCGACAACAGCCCGTGCGGCATCCAGGGCCACCCAGATCCTGTGGACCGTCCAGTCTCCGTGACCGACCTGGAGTCCCACGTTATCCCACGCTTCCGCCAAATGGACGGGGACATCCACTTCCATTATCCGGACAATGTCATGGACGGTTGCGATCCTCATGTCCGTTTCAGCGGCGACCTTCGATCCACCAGATTCACCAGGCTTTTCACGATTCTTTTTCTTTTGGATCAATTGAGACGTGGAATGGGCCCACCTGGATTCGAACCAGGGACCGACCGGTTATGAGCCGGTGGCTCTACCAGCTGAGCTATGGGCCCGCCCTTTGTTCAACCGGTTATTACCCTCGAGTGGCGCCGCTTGTCAATGATCCCTACAGTCTTAAAGCGCACGATCAGTTTTCGATGAATCCTTTGAGTCTCCGGCTTCGGGTCGGATGCCGGAGTTTGCGAAGCGCTTTGGCTTCGATCTGGCGGATCCGCTCCCGGGTCACCGCAAAATCCTGTCCCACTTCCTCCAGGGTGTGATCGGCCTTTTCTCCGATTCCGAAACGCATCCGCAGCACCTTCTCCTCGCGCGGGGTCAGCGTGGCCAGCACTTTCCGCGTCTGTTCGGCCAGATTCAGGTTTACGGCCGCATCCGAAGGAAGGATGAATTTCTTGTCTTCGATAAAATCACCCAGATGGCTGTCTTCTTCTTCCCCGATGGGTGTTTCCAGGGAAATCGGTTCCCTGGCGATCTTGAGAACCTTGCGGACCTTGTCCAGAGGGATTTCCATCTTCTCGGCGATCTCCTCCGGCGTGGGTTCCCGTCCCAGTTCCTGAACCAGGTATCGGGAAGTTCGGATCAGCTTGTTGATGGTTTCGATCATGTGAACAGGAATCCGGATGGTTCTGGCCTGATCCGCAATGGCCCGGGTAATGGCCTGCCGGATCCACCAGGTGGCATAGGTGGAAAACTTATATCCCCGCCGGTATTCGAATTTATCCACGGCTTTCATGAGGCCGATATTGCCCTCCTGGATCAGGTCCAGAAATTGCAAGGCCGCGGTTGGTGTATTTCTTGGCGATGCTGACCACCAGCCTCAAATTGGCACGGGTCAGTTCGCTCTTGGCCAGCTTCACTCTTCGATGCCCTTCTTCAACCTTGGAAATGATGCGTCGCAGGGCATGCACATCAGCCCAGTTGGCCGTTTCCCGCTGCTGGATATCCTCCAAAATCGCCTTGGTCTCAGTATAAAAGCGGGTCAGTTCCACAACTTTCATCGCCTTTTTGCCCCTGGACCATTTCAGGAAGGCCGTTTTCGACTTGAGTGTGTCGCGGAAACGGGTGACCGGAATCCCCATGGATGCGGCACGGGCCGCCAGCGCATCATTTAAATCGCAGAAACGGTCGATCTCTTTCCGGATGTCTTCTTCGATGCCCTCCATCACGGACCCCTCGAGACGCCACTCTTTGAGGACGTTGAGGATTTTCAAATTGCGTCGACTGATATTTTTTCGGATCACCCGTTTTTCGGCCGGGGAGGTTTGAGGCAGAAAAAGCCGTTTCCTGAAGTCCAAATTTTCGTCGTTGAGTTGTTTGATGGCGTGGATGGTTTTGACAAACCCTTCGATTTTGACGGCCTCGTCCACATAGGCATCGCCCTCGTCAATATCTCTGAGTACATGCTTGGGACGGATCAGGCCGTTTTCGATCTGTTCCCCGAGATGGAGAACCCGATCCACCCCGATCTGGGCTTCCAGGAGGCATCTCATCACTTCCTGCTCCCCCAGCTCGATTTTTTTCGCGATCTCCACCTCTCCTTCCCGGGTCAAAAGGGTCACCAGGCCCATTTCTCGCAAATACATCTTGACCGGATCCGTGACCCCTCCCATGTCCGAGACCGTCCCGGTACTGGCTATGCTTTTTTCTTTGACGGTCGGAGAAGTTTCCACCGCCTTGGGTTCTTCCTTGCTCACGAGTTCGATTCCGAGATCGTTGAGCGCCTCGAGGTGCTCTTCCAGCTGCTCCCGGGTGACGCGGCTCTTGGGAAGCGCTTTTTGAACTTCCCCCACCGTCACGTAACCCCGTTTCTGACCTTTGGCCAACAGCGTTCGAAACCCTTTGTTGTCTGCCGAAGCGGCATCGAGGTCCTCGGCTTCGTGGGTGTCGGGAATTTCCGTTTTCGTGACGGGTTTCGGGGGTTTCTTCCCAACGGTTTTCTTTGTGGGCATTCTTGGTGACCTCCCTTGGGGGTTTATTTCCGGTTATGGATTGTTTTTTGTTTTTCCTTTAAAAGGGCCGCCAACAAGGCGTGGTCGTTTTTCTCCTGGGCCGCCCGAATCCGGACGTTCAAGGAGAGCTTTTCGGCACGGTCAACCTGTGACTCGAATTGTTCGAGCAGCTTCTGGCATCCATGAACATTCCACGACTCTTCTCCCGAGGCCAGTTGGGCGATCCGGGTCCCGGTTTCAGGGTCCCCGGCCTGGGTGATGAGTTCCGGAACGAGGACTTCGGATGCTCCCCGGTAGGCCAAAATCGCTTCCCCGATCTCCTTGAGGTTTTTGGCCGCAAACCGTTCGACGATCCTTCGCCTTTTGATTTCCGGGATCATGACGGGATACTGCAGCATCATGGAAAGGATTTTGTTCTCAAAGCGTTCCTGTCGGGGGCCCGAAAAGGATTCTGAATCCTCCTCTGAAGTTTTAAGGCCGTCCGCTGCAGGGTGCCTGGTCGTGTCTTTGAGCCGCCGCCGACGGATCCTTTCGAGTAAAACCGCCTCTTCAATCCTGATTTTTTCCGCGACATCCTTGACGAAGATAGACCGGTTTACCCCGTCGTCAATGGAGGCCAGTACGCCTTCCAGGTCGGAAACGATGCGGCTTTTTCCCTGGGCGGAAAGTCCATGCCTGTTTTTTGCAAGTTCAAGGAGGAAGTCCATGACCGGCAGAGACCGGCCTGCCAGCCCCAGGAAAGCCTCCCCTCCTTTTTCAAGCACGAATGCATCGGGATCCTTGCCTTCCGGAAGCGCAACGACTCTCGTCTTGACGTTTTCGCGGATGAGGTTGGGGATGATTCTCTCGACGGCTTTGATGCCCGCCTCATCGGGATCGAACACCAGGAAGAATTGTTGCGCAAACCCCTTCAAGAGCAGGATGTGCTCCGGGGTCAATCCGGTGCCCAGGGGCGCCACGACGTTCTCCAGGCCGTGCTGGTGAAGCGTGATGACGTCGAAGTAACCTTCCACGATGAAGACCGAATCAGACTTCCGGCATGCGGTCCTGGCCCGATCCAACCCGTACAGGGATCGGCCTTTCTGGAATACCGGCGTTTCGGAGGAGTTGATATATTTGGGGAGGGAGTCGTCCAGGACTCTTCCGCCGAAACCGATTGCCTGACCGCCGAGGTCCAGAATAGGGAAGACGATCCGGTTCCTGAACCGGTCATAGCCCCCACTTCCATTTTTCCGTGGAACGACCAGCCCCGAATCAAAAGCCGCTTTCTGCGGAATCCGTTTTCTTTTCAAATGACCGAAAAAATGCTCCCATCCGCCGGGTGCGTAGCCGAGGCGGAAGGTTTCCATGAGGGCCTCCGGGATTCCTCGCCCGAGAAGATAGGTCCTGGCTTGCTTTCCTTCCGGACCGGCGACCAGGTTCCGGTGATAGTAGTCCATGGCAAGCCGGTTGATTTCCAGGATGCGTTCCCGGTCCGTCTTCCCGTGAGGGCGGCCCCGAAGTTCCGACGCTTCCGGAAGGGTGACCCCGCAGCGCTCGGCCAGAGTCTTGACCGCTTCTGGAAAAGACAGTCCCTGATGCTGCATCAGAAACCCGAAGAGGTTGCCTCCCGCGCCGCAGCCGAAACAATAAAAAATCTGCTTTTCGGGGCTGACCGTGAAAGAAGGGGTTTTTTCGGTGTGAAACGGGCAAAGACCCAGATAATTCCTTCCCGCCTTTTTCAGAAGCACCACTTCTGAAATCACCTCAACGATGTCGGATGCATTTCTGATCTCCGAGAGCTTCTCGTCTGGGATCCATCCGGCCAAGAAGGGAACCCTCCACGTTTCTGCAAGGGCTGAGACGCTTATGGGAAGGACCGTTTAGAATTGGTTTGAATCGTCCACGTTCCGGTTCTGCACGCCACGGCTCGATAACCCGGGTTTTCGCGATCAATATAAAAACCTTATAAAAATATAGGTCGAAAACCTTTTTGTCAATGTTTTTTTATCGCTTTCCGTTAGCGCGCGTTGGGCGGGGGTGTCGGGGAAAAGGAGGACCCTCCCGCGAGTCGAATGGCCTCCTTGAGGTTCAGGCTATTGCTGTAAAGGGCTTTTCCGGTGATCACCCCGGTCACGCCGTCCGGCCCAAGGGAAAGCAGGCTTCGGATATCCTCCAGGGAAGAAACACCCCCTGAAGCGATGACCGGGGTCGACGTGGCGCGTGCAAAGGCTTGAATCGCCTCGATGTTGGGCCCGGATTGCATGCCGTCCCGAAGAATATCGGTGAAAATAAGGGCCGACAGCTGTGCCCCTTCGAATCGGGCGGCGAGATCCACCGCTCGGACACGGGTGGTTTTGACCCACCCCTCCACCGCCACCCATCCCTTTCTGGCGTCGATTCCGACGGCGATTCTCCCGGGATGTCGAGCCGAGGCCTCCCCCACCCGATCGGGATGGACCAGGGCCTCGGTCCCGAGGATGACCCGCTCCGCCCCCATGTCCAGAAGCATCCGGATATGTTCCGCGTTCCGGATCCCTCCCCCGACCTGAACCGGAACACCCGCCTTTTCCACGATGCTTTTCACCGCTGAAACGTTCACGGGACGCTTCTCAAAAGCACCGTCGAGGTCCACGACGTGGAGAAACCGGGCTCCTTCTGCAACCCATTTTTGGGCCATCTGAACGGGGTCGTCTGAAAAAACAGTTTCGAATTCCGGGCGGCCCTGCCGCAGGCGGACGCACTTTCCCCCCCTGATATCAATGGCGGGAATGACGATCATCGTCTCGGATCTCCGGGTTTTTCCTTAAGCGGCTACAGGAGTCCTTTGGTAGAGCGGACATCGCGGATGCGTTCGTCGAGGGACGTCGCCATTCTCAAGGCACGCCCCGCTCCCTTGAAAACGGCCTCGAGGATATGGTGATCGTTTTCTCCATAGGGCACTTGAATATGGAGGTTCATCCCGGTCCGGGTGGCGAGCGCCCTGAAGAATTCCTTGGCCAAAGAGGCGTCGAATCCGCTCCTCCAGGACAGGGGGTGGGTCACGTTGTAAACCAAAAAGGGGCGATTGGAAAGGTCCACGGTCACTTCGCTCAGCGCATCATCCATGGGCGTGACGGCATGGCCGAACCGGCGGATCCCTTTTCGATCGCCTAAAGCCTCCCGGAGGGCATCGCCGAGGACCAGACCTGCATCCTCCACGGTGTGATGGAAATCCACCCCGATATCCCCTGTGGCCTTCAACGATAGATCGAAGAAACCGTGAGCCGTAAAAAGCGAAAGCATATGGTCGAAAAAAGGGATGGAAGTGTGGATGTCGGCTTTGCCGCTTCCGTCCAAGTCGATCTGAACCCGGATTTGGGTTTCTCCGGTCTTGCGGTGGATTTCGGCGGATCGTTTCACGTCTCGGCTTGCTCCCGGCGGCGGTCCTGTTCCCAATGTACCCGCCGCCTTATGGAGGGTTGTAAACGAAGAAGTGGAGATGAGGGGGATCGAACCCCTGACCTCGGCGTTGCGAACGCCGCGCTCTCCCGGCTGAGCTACATCCCCATGGCAGGCGGCTCCTATACCATGTGAACGCCGACCGGTCAACGAAAAAAACCTTGAATTTCATACTGCGGGAATATAATACCTCATGAACCCATCCAGGCACGCGGCACAAGAGCCGGGGTGTTCGGATCCCTTTCAAGGAGATCTTCATGCAATTAAAAGACCACTTTCTTAAAGACGCCATCAAGGGGTTTACTTTGGACCAGGACAAGCTCATGCCTCCCGAAGAAACCGTCCGGCGAATCAAAGACAAGCTGAAAACCATCGGGCTGAACCTATTGGAGCAAACGGTCCGGATCGACAAAGGCCGTCTGGATATACCGGTTTTTTTCAGTATCTGCGGTCATGATGCCGCCCGGGTGACCGGTACCCAAAAGCAGATGGGCAAAGGGGCCACCCCCGAACAGGCGGAGGCGAGTGCGGTTATGGAACTCGTGGAGCGCTTCAGCTTTTTCAGCTTCGCGAAAAACGCTTCCAACTTTACGGAAGCCCCCCTCTCGGCCATCGGTGAAAAAACCCTCCCCTTTGACCTTATCGCACGCAGCGTTCACGATGAAAGCAATGAACTGGACATCGGGCTTAGGATTTTCAAGACCCTCCCCATGAAATGGGCCCGGGCTTTCAACCTCACCCGGGAGGAAACCTGCCTGATCCCCTTCGACTGGTTTTACGCCATCAACGCGTTCAACGGGCCCTCCGCAGGAAACTGTGCAGAAGAAGCGCTCTGCCAGGGCATCTGCGAGGTCGTGGAGCGTCATGTCTCGGCCCAAGTCAGCAGAAAGAAGGTTCCGGTTCCCGTCCTTTCCACGAACGGCATAACGGACCCGAAGGTTTTGGAGATGCTCAAAAAATACAGCCGGATCGGTGTCCGCCTGTTTCTTTCCGATTTCACCCTTGACATGGGAATCCCTTCCGTAGGAGTTCTGGCCTGGGATCCCGCGACGTTTCCGAAAAGCAGCGAAATCGTCTGGACCGCCGGAACGACGCCCCACCCCCAAAAGGCCTTGAGCCGGGCGCTCACTGAAGTCGCACAGCTGGCCGGGGATTTCAACACCTCTTCCAACTATGTCGCCAGCGGACTCCCCAAGCCCAAGAACCTCCAGGAGGTGGAGTACCTGACCCGATCACAAGACACGGTGGACATGTCCCGACTGCCGGACCTCTCGGATTCCAACATGAAGATCGAGGTGATGCGATGCGTGGAGGCCTTGTCCCGGAAGCAGATGGAAGTGTTCGTTCTCGACACCACCCATCCTCTCCTTGGAATTCCGGCTTTTTACACGGTCATCCCGGGAGCCCATTTCCGGGAGCGGGCGGCACGAAGCAGCGTTGGGATGTTCTGCGCAAAGCTCATTGCTGAAAACCATCCCCCTGAAAAGGCGATACCGGAGTTGAACCGGATGGCCCGGCTGCTTCCCGGAAAGCATTACCTGGAGTTCTATCTGGGATCCTGCCGCCTGTCGATAAAGGATCCGGAAAAGGCGCTGCACCATTTCCAAAGCGCGCTCTCCATAGCGCCGGGTCCGGAAGATCTACCGAGCATCTATGCCTACATGGGGGTCTGCCTCAAAGACTTGGGGCGGATCCGGGAAGCCATCGGCGTTCTTGAGGAAGGCCTGCGCCTGGACGCCGATCGAACGGATCTCCACAATCTGTTAGGATACTGCCACTTCAAGCTCAAGGAGCACGAGACATCGATTTCACACTTCAAAGAAGTCCTGAGGCTGGATCCCACGTCGGCCATCGACTACGCCAACATCGCGTCCAACTATCGGGACCTGAAAGACGAAGAAAAGGCCATCCGCTATTACGAGCTGGCGCTCGAACTGGACCCCTCCATCGAGTTCGCCCGGGAAAACCTCAAGAAGCTCAAGTCGGACACAAGCGGGCCAGAACAGGCCAGCTGAAGGGAGTCTTGCCCTCGATTTCCATCAGGCGGTTTTTTTCTCCAGCAGTTCCTCGGCCAAACGTTTGAAATCGACTGCACCGAAGCTGGCCCGCCGGTAAAAAACGACGGGTTTGCCGGAGAGGGCGCTGTCCGCAATGGTGGTGTTGACCCGAATCGGCGTGTCAAAAAGCAGGTCACTGTAGCGGGGATCCGTTTTCAATCTTTCGACAATCGTATGGCTCACCCGCGTCCGGGCATCAAAGAAAGTGGGCACGATACCGGTGATCCTAAGCCCCGGGTTGATCTCCTCTTGAATGGCGTAAACCGTGTCGAAAAGCTCCTCCAAGGCTTCGAAGGAATACGGATGGGTCTGGCAGGGGACCAAAATCTCCCGAGCACAGGCGAAGACGTTCACCGTCAAAAGAGAAAGGCTCGGAGGGGTGTCGATGAGAATGAAATCATAGGCCTCCGACAGACCTTCCAGGCCTTCCTTCAATCGGTATTCCCGTCCTTCCACCGCCACCAGTTCCACTTCCGCACCGGCGAGGTCCACCGTGGAGGGTATCAAGTCCAGGCGGTCCCACCGGGTTTTCAGGATCCTGTTCCCCGTTGACCGGATTTCCGGGTTTTTCATGAGGTCGTAAACGGTGGTCGCCCCGCTGCCCGGTTCGACACCCAACCCACGAGTCGCATTGGACTGAGGATCGGCATCCACGATGAGCACCTTTTCCCCTTTCAGTGAAAGCGCGGCTCCCAGGTTGAGAGTCATCACCGTCTTCCCCACTCCCCCTTTCTCGTTGGCGATGGCGATCGTCCGGCAGTCCTTCACCCGTTCCATGCGTCCTCCTCTCAAGGCGAAATCCCTTCGACGGTCTCCCGGATGCTGAGAATTCGTTTCTGGACCGCCAGGGCGGCTTCTTTGGAAGATTGAATCATTTCCAGCGACCGCGACCGGTCGGACTGCCTGCCGTCGATGGTCCGTCCCAAAAGGGTCAGCGTGGAAGCGTAATCCTGAAGCCGACTGACGAGCATGTCCAAAAGATACCGGGCCGCCGCTTCTGAAAGTTTGAACAGGTATTGAAATTTGAGGTTCTCCCGATAGTCTTTGAAATGCAGAAAAATCGACTGCTCCAGCTCCCGTTTCATCCGGGAGACCCCCTTCCGGAGCGCTTTCATCCCCTGGGTTTTATCGTCTGGAACCGGTCGTTTCAACAGTTTCGCGATCCAGCGGGTTGTTGAAAAGAACCCGAAATGCAGGATGGCCTCGGACCGGATTTTGGCGGAATAGCGCAGGGCGAGCTCGTTTTGAGGCATTCGAATGGCGGATACCCCTCGGATCCAGTCCATGTCCACCTGAACCGCCCCCGCCGGGACCTCCACGGAAGACGAAATGCCCAAGGCCTCCATGTTTCGGTTGTATTCGTCGAGGGCATCCCTGACCATGGCTTCGTAAGGGGCCGCCATGTCGGTAAAGCGAAGGGCCATTTTGGCCTCTGCCTCTTTCATGAACCGGATCACCTCGGGATTGACAGCCTCGGCGATGAAGGTATCGAGACTTTGCTTGAAATCCGAAAAGACCCGATACAGCGCCTGGGAAAAGCCGTTGTTGACCATCAGGTTTCCGTAGCGGTCATAGGGCGGTTCATAGTCCCGGATGAATTTTACGGTCCGGTTGGCCATCCCTGACCCGCTTCGGTCGAAGAAGCGGTCGATCTCCGACCGCAATTCTCCCTTCAGCTTCGACACGGCGCCGTCAAGGGTGGTCTTGATCACGGATTTGATCTGTTCCACCCGCTCCTGGTGTTTTTCGAGTTTCTCGATGAGCCGCTGGACGTCAGCGGCGCTTTGAGTGGCCCCTTTTTCAAAAATCTTCATCCACCCAAAAATACCGGAAGACGCCAGCCAGAGCCTTTCCACATGATTCTTCAAGAGAAGCCGGCTCCGGTCCTGATGAATCAGGTCGAAAAGGGCCGATTCGAAGCGTCGGGTTTCGCCTTCGGAAAAAGAGACGAGGCCCTTCTCCTGACTCCACTGGTTCATTCGCATGCGATCCCTTTCGGAAAGAACAGCCGCATTCGATGAAAAGAGGTTGAACAGGGCCGACAGGACGAAAAGCGGCGGATCCGGACGGAGGACCGCGATGTCGTTTCTGATTTTTTCAACGACCTCCTTCAAATTGGCCAGGGTGTCGTGTTCGTTGAAATCGCAGTTGGCCACAAAAAGCGTCGTGTCGAGGATCCCCATCTTCTTGATCATGGAAAGAAACTTGATATCCGCTTGCCGGATCCCGGTTCGAGTGCTGACGACATAGACGATCAGGTGGGTGGACGCGAGGTAATCTTGGATCATGCTCAAATGGAGGGGGTTCGGCGCGTCGGAGCCCTGGCAGTCGGCGAGCTCCACGTGGCTTTCGAAGCGATCCGTGAGAATCTCCAGGGAAACGTCCTTCAGGTAGACAGCGAGGGACTCGTCGCCCACAAAAGCCCGGTGCTTCTCGATTTCATCCTCTTCGAATTCCCGAACGGTTGCAGAGGAAGTCAGCAAGCCGGAAACCCTGTCATACCCCTTGAGATAGGACGAAATGACGACGCTGTGGACATTCCGGGTTTCAGCGGTGACCAGCTGTTCCGAGTCCAGGGCGTCCAGCGCCTTTTGCAGACGGGTCCGGATTTCTTTTTGTCTCAGATCGAAGGCTTCCCCTTCGGGAAAGCGTGCCGGGTGGGGAAAGAGAATGAGGGCCTGACGGACATCGTCATTCACTTCTTCCCAGGTCTTGAAAAAAAGCCTGGCGCGCAACCGGCGACCCGCCCGGATCCGGGTGACAATGGAGGTGACCACTCCTGCCCCGCGCTTGACGTAGTCGCCCTTAAAAAGCGCGTTGACGAGGGTGCTTTTCCCGGACTTGATGGCTCCGACCACGGCCACACGGATCACCTCTTCGTTCAACTGCTTTTCAACGGCGGTGCACAGGGCTTCCCACTTCCGGAAGGCGCCCGGTTCCACATCGGGAATCGATTTCAAGCCGTCAAGCAGCTGGAGGAGTTCCCCGCCGACGCCGATGAGTTCTTTGCGGAGTGTGCCGAGGGATTCCATAATGCGTCAGCGGCTCCTTCCGGGGCATGCCCCTGAAATGAGGACCCGATTGGTCCAACCGCACCCGTTCGCCCGGCGGGTGTCGGAACCCTGAGGTGCGATTTTCCCTGAAAAAAAAGAGCCGTCGGATGCCCTTTCGAGGGGAAACGCCGGGAGGGCTTGATCCAAAGCCCGATCCGTGATAAATAAATGATGCAGAAACCCATTCCCGTGAACTGGAGGGTTCAACCCTAAAGAGGCAGGTTTATGTCTGATAAGCATCCCGAGTGCCCGCTTTATAATCCGTTAAACTGTAAAGAATACTACAACCCCAAACTGTGCGCCTTTGTCCGGAAAGACAAGGCTTGCCTTAAGAAACGAAAGCCGAAACAAAAATCCAAACCCCGACCGCAACCACTGTCCGAAGCCTGATGCCGCCCCTTCCCCCTTGAAATCCTCTAAGTTCGCCCCAAGGATTTTCCCCAATGATTCCTTTTCGCTCAGGTCCACTCATCGTGTCAAAGGCTGGCGGAATCCATCTGCTTTTGCTTTTCAGGCATGGCCGGCCCTGTCGGTTAACAGGGAAGGATCGATTCCGATTTTTCGCAAAGCCTCTTCCCACCTTTTTTCCACCGGCGTTTCGAAGACGACCTCTTCCATAAGAGGGCCGGTCAACCAGGCGTTCGCCTTGATTTCGGATTCCAACTGTCCCGGTCCCCAGCCGGCGCAGCCCAGCACGATCATATAAGAGGACGGTCCCTGCCCCATGGCGATGGCAGTGAGAACATCCAGGGTATTGCTCATGGAAAGCGTCCGGGAAAGGAGAATCGACCCTTCCCACGCCAGCGGGGGGCCGTGAAGAATAAACAATTCCCCTTCGTGGACAGGACCTCCGAAAAAAACCGGGAGGGATGCGATCTCCTTACGGTATTGCAGCCCGAGTTCCTTAAAGACCGCCTTTGCCGTCAAGAACGGGTGCAAACGGTTGACGATCAGCCCGAAGGCCCCCATGGATGAATGCTCGCAGATGCAGGTCACCGTGCGGGCGAAGTTGGGGTCCGTCAGGTTGGGCATGGCCATGAGGAACTGGTGCTTCAGAAAAGCGGCCTTCGATTCTTGCAGAGAACCCTCCATGCACACGGCCGGGACAAACGCCCTACCGGCTTTTCTTCACCCGCTTCTTGGAAGTGCTCCCCAAGACCTCGTTAACCAGAGACATGGCGGCCATCATATTGGGGAACCCGGTGGTGGTCAGAGACAAAAGGACCGTGTGCACGATCTCCTCCGGCGTTGCGTCCGCCTCCAGGGCTTTCCGGGTTGCGGACATGACGGCGCCTCGGGAATCGGCCCCGATGGCGATGCCGAGTTTGATGAGGTTCTGATATTTTTCAGGCACCGGTCCTGCGTTCCGGCACTGCCGCCCCAGCGCTTCGAAGGCTTCGAAGATATCGGGGTACTGTTCCGTGAACTTCTCGTAGATTTCTAGGATAATACATGACTCCTCCGTTGTACCGGCTCGTTTCGGGAAGGATCTTCTCGAGGAGGCATCATACCGGGTGATGGGATAAAGTCAAGCCTATTGGATCCATGGGCTCCAAAGCCCCTTTGCCTTTTTGATAAGAACTGTCATCGGTTTGCGCCTTGACAGTCCTTGCAACGGAAAGGTAAAGTCCATGCATCAGCACCGGGCAGGAAGAGACTTTTTGAGCCCGATCCCGGCTTACCGCTTCTTTCGAGGGTCCCTATGCCAGACGACTTCCGCAGGCGCCATCTGGCGCGAAAGCATGCCCTGGAGATCTTCACGCGGGCGATCCAATCCGTGGAAGCCGGACAATCCCTACGAAAACACCTCCGGATCGAAAAGAACCGCCTTTTCCTGAAAAGCCGAGGATTTCCGCTCTCCCGTTTCCGCCGCTGTATCGCCGTGGGGGCCGGGAAAGCTTGTGCCGCCATGGGAAAGGCGCTGGAGGAGATTTTGGGTGAACGCCTCGACACGGGACACCTCACCGTAAAATACGGCCATGTCCATCCCCTCAAGCGGATTCGCCTCACCGAAGCCGGACATCCCCTCCCGGACAACCAGGGCGTTATTGGAACCGCTGCCGTTCTCGATCTTCTCCAAAGCGCCGGCACCGACGACCTGGTCATCGCCCTTTTTTCCGGGGGCGGATCGGCTTTGCTCCCCTTGCCTCTTGAGGGGATCTCCCTCGAGGACAAGCAAAAAACCGTTTCGGCGCTTTTAAACTGCGGCGCATCCATCCACGAGATCAACACCCTCCGGAAACACCTCTCCGGAATCAAAGGGGGGCGGCTTGCGCAGGCGGCCTACCCTGCCCGGCTCTTCGCCTTGGTCCTCTCCGATGTGGTGGGGGACGACCTCGATGTCATCGCTTCCGGACCGACGGTGCCCGATCCCAGCACTTTCGTGGATTGCCTGGACATCGTTTCCAGGTATGCCCTGACCGATGTCCTTCCTTCCTCTGTTATGGCGCTGTTGAAAAAAGGGGTTTCCGGGACAATTCCGGAATCCCCGAAACCCGGAGACCCGATTTTCAAAAAAACGGAAACGCTTGTGATCGGAAGCAATATTCAAGCCCTTTCGGCGGCACGGGATGCGGCACGGCGCCTTGGATACCACCCCCTGATCCTCTCCTCCATTTTTCAGGGAAGCACCCGGGAAGCCGCCCGTTTTCACGCCTCCATCGCCGAAGAGATCCGGCGCTCGGCCAATCCGGTTCCCCGCCCCGCCTGCCTCATCTCCGGAGGGGAAACCACGGTGGTGGTCACCGGCAAGGGCACCGGCGGCCGGAATCAGGAATTCGTGCTGGAAGCCGCCCTGCAGCTGGCAGGCCGGGGCCCGGTCGTTGTTCTTTCGGCCGGCACCGACGGTACCGACGGCCCTACGGACGCAGCCGGCGCCCTGGCCGACGACATCACCGTCTCCAGGGCCCGGGCGGCGGGGAAGGACCCCCTGAAGCATCTGGAGGAAAACGACGCCTATCCCTTTTTCAAGTCCCTGGACGACCTCGTGATAACCGGTCCCACGGACACCAACGTGATGGATTTGAGGATTCTGATCGTACCCTGAAGGCAGCCCACACAAAGAAAGGCCGGCCATGAAAACTTTTCATTTCGAACCTGTTTCCCTGGAGAAAAGGGAAGCTTACCTGGAACGTTTTTCGGCAACTCCCCAGAAAGGATCCGATTACAGCATGGTCAACCTGTGGGGGTGGAAAGAGGCCTACGAACTCCAGTGGGCCTGGGACGATTCTCTGGTGTGGATCCGTCAGGGCCGTCCTGAACCGAGTTTGTGGGCGCCCGTGGGTCCCTGGGAGGACATCGATTGGAATCCGCTGTTTCAGGCCCTGGTCGGCTCCGGCACCTATTTTACCCGGGTTCCGGAAAAGCTTCTGGAGCGATGGAAAACCGCCCTGCCCGGGCGTCTGCAAATCGAAGAAGAGCGGGGGAACTGGGACTATCTCTACCTGGTGCAAGAGCTTGCAACCCTCAAAGGAAATCGCTTCCACAAGAAAAAAAACCTGGTCAACCAGTTTGTCAATAAACACGACTTTCAGTATGTCGCCCTGGATGCCCGGCGGGCGGGAGAAGCCCTTTCCATGCAGGAAAACTGGTGCACCTGGCGGGACTGCGAGTCCGTCGAAGTCTTGGATGCCGAAAACAGAGCCATCTCCAGGGTCTTTGATGCCTTTTCTCGGTTCAGGCACCTCTTCGGTGGAGGGATTCTCTGCGACGGGAAAATGGTGGCCTACACCCTCGGGGAACGTCTTGACGAGGAGACGCTTCTGATCCACTTCGAGAAAGGGGATCCCGGGTATCCCGGCATCTATCAGGCCATCAACCAGCTTTTTCTCGAGCATCATGCAGGCGATCTGAAATTCGTGAACCGGGAACAGGATCTGGACAATCCGGGCCTCAGGAAAGCCAAACTTTCCTATCATCCCGTGGACTTCATCCGAAAGTACCGTATCGCGTTGAAGGGCCTGTGACCCGACGGCGATTTGCCGCATCCCCGATGAAAAGGAGACGTTCATGGATCCGCGGACGGCCGCAGGCTATCACGGTCTGACCTGTTACGAGAGAGCGCGCATGAAGGGAGGCGGTCTGGACTGGGCCAACCCGCCGCGTCCTTACAAAGTCTACCCTGGAATTGATCCCGTTCCCCTGCCCCGGGATCGCCGGTTTCCGGAAATCCCCCTCCAGGACCTCTACGCTTTTCAGGAGCAGGGGTTCAAAACCGCGTCTGAAAATCTTTCTGAAAAGGACTTGTCCCGAATCCTTTTTCTCGCTTACGGACTCACCGCGCGCCGGCAGGCACTGGGTGAGGATTTCTTTTTCCGGAGCGTCCCTTCCGCCGGTGCCCTCTACCCTTCGGAAATCTACCTGAGCGCCATGACGGTCGACGGAATCCCCGACGGGCTTTACCATTTTGACACGATTCAGCATGCCCTCGTTCCCCTTCGCAAAGGGGTGCTGCCGGATTTTCGAGTCCCCCAGGGATCGCCGCTGCAAATTTCCGAGGCACAGGCCGTGTTGTGGGTGTCCGGCATCTTTTTCCGGAGCAGCTGGAAGTACCGGGAACGGGCCTACCGCTATGTCCTGATGGATGCCGGGCACCTCATCGAAAACCTGGTCCTGTCCCTGAAAGCCTCTGGGCGCACCCCCGAGGTCATGCTCGACTTCGACGATGAGAAGGCCCTCCTGTTGACAGGGGTCGATCCTTTAAAGGAAGCGTGTCTGGCGCAAATCACCATTGAAAGTCCAAGCCCAGGCAAAAGACGCAAGAGGCCGCCCCTTTCCCCTCTAACCCCCGAAATCGCTGCCGCCAGTTGCGTCTCTGCAAAGGAAAGCCTGTTTCCGGAAATCATCGACATCCACCGTTCGGGATACGCTGTCAAACCCGGGGCGCAGGCGGAAGGCTCCATGGAAGAAGCGCTCGGTCTTTCCGCCAAAGCCTGGGTGCCTTTTCCGCTTCACGAGGCGGCACCTGAAACCCTCTCCTTTGCCCAATCGGCCCTGCGCAGACGCTCCCATCGCAATTTTGTCCCAAAGCCCTTGGAAAAGGGGGCCTTTTGCCGCCTTTTTCATCTGGTGTCCGCGGCCGCTTCTGCTTATCGGTCGAATCCTTCTTTCGGAGACGTCATCTCCTGTGGACTTCTGGTCAACGCGGTGGAGGGCTTCGATCCCGGTTTTTACCTCATGGACGCAGCCGGACACGCCACGGCACAAGTCCGTTCGGGTGCGTTCGCCCCTTCCATGGCATCGATATGCCTCGATCAGATGTGGCTTGAAAATGCCTCGGTTCACTTTCTCTTCATGTCCAACCTCAAATCTCTCGACCGGACCTGGGGGCCCAGAGGATACCGATACGCCATGGTCGCCGCGGGCCGCCTGGGACAAGCCGTCTACCTCGCGTGCACCGCCCTGGATCTGGGTTGCTGCGGCATCGGCGCATTCTACGACGGGGAAGCTAAGCGTCTGTTGGCACTCGATCCGGATGCCGCCCTGCTGTATCTGGTGGCGGCCGGCCACGTCCGCAAGCTCCTGTGATGGCATGGATCGGCAACAGGGGACAACCTCGAAACCGGAGGCCGCATGAAAGCAGTGGTTCAGCGGGTTAAAAGCTGCTCGGTGAAAGTCCAGGGGGAAACGGTGGCCCGCATCGGCCAAGGCCTTTTGGTTTTTCTTGGGATCCGCAGAGGAGACCGGGAAACCGACGCGGCTTACCTGGCACAAAAAATATGCCATCTGAGGATCTTCGAGGACGATGCCGGAAAAATGAATCGATCCCTTCTGGAAACCGCCGGACGGATGCTCGTGGTCTCTCAATTCACCCTTTACGGCGATTGCCGAAAAGGGAGGCGGCCATCTTTCATTTCCGCCGAAGCCCCGGATCTGGCCGAACCGCTCTACTCCCGATTTGTGCGGGAAGTCCGGGAAACCGGGGTAGCGCCTGAAACCGGCCGGTTTCAGGAAAAGATGGAAATCGTCCTGGTCAACGACGGCCCGGTCACCCTCATCCTCGAAAGCTAAAAAATGAGCCGACGCCTCCGGAATCCAACGGCGTTTTTTCCCTTAAGGACCGACTGCCGGAAATTTTTTCTGTTGTTTTTTTGGCTCTTGTTGCCGGGCCAGGGCCTTGCCCTGTCCCCGTCGATGCTCAACCCCCTGATCGGAAAACACGACGCGGTCCTGTTGGCCGATGCCTCCGGAACTTTTTTGTTTGCCAGGCACGAAGACGCCCTCCTGATTCCGGCCTCCACCTTGAAAATCCTCACCTCCCTCTTGGCGCTTCACCATTTGGGACCGGACCACCGTTATCTGACCCAATTTTATCTCGACCCCGAGAACCGGCTCAAGGTCCAAGGGTTCGGCGATCCGTTTCTGGTGTCCGAATCCCTGTCCGTCATCGCCAAGGCCCTGAAACACAGGCTTCGTTCCGTCAACGGCATCCTCCTGGACGATTCGCATTTCGACAAGCCCATTGAAATCCCCGGAATCACGGACTCCTTCGAACCCTACGATGCCCCCAACGGGGCGCTGTGCGTGAACTTCAACACCGTTTCCTTCCAGCGCACCGACTCCGGGTTCATCAGCGCTGAATCCCAGACACCTCTCCTTCCGACGGTGATGCGTCGGATTCGGGAATCGGGCCTGGACAAGGGACGTATCGTGCTTTCCAACAAGGAGGGAGAAGCCACCCGGTATGCGGGCCACCTGCTGCGCTTCTTTTTGGAAAAAGAAAAAATCACCGTGTCCGGCCCGGTGACGCTGGGGCGGGTCAATCCGGCCTCGGACCGTCTTGTCTTCACGCACGTCTCAAATTACCGTCTCCAGGAAATCCTGGAAAGGCTCATGGAGCATTCCAGTAATTTCATCGCCAACCAACTGCTGGTGACCGTGGGTGCAAAGGCGTTCGGCGCTCCGGGAACCCTGGAAAAGGGCGTCCGCGCCGCCAGGCGCTATGTGGAGCAGGATTTGAAGATCAGGGGAATCCGCATTGCAGAAGGTTCCGGGATCTCAAGGCAAAATCGGGTGACGGCCCGGGCCATGCACCAGATCCTGTCCCGCTTCATGCCGTATCGCCACCTCTTGCCTCAAAAACAAAACGCGGCTTTCAAGACGGGGACCCTGAAAGGGGTGCGCGCCATGGCGGGGTACATCGAAAGGGGCCCGGGAAAAGTCTTCCCGTTTGTGATCTTGATCAATACCCCCGGGAAAACGGCAGACCGCATCCTATCCGCGATCCAGGCCCGCCTTCCCTAAGTGCTGCCTTTCTTGTTTCGGACGATGTGGGCGTAGGCGCTGTGGTTGTGGATGGATTCAAAATTTTCCGCGCTCACGGAAAACCACGTGATATTGCTGTCGGAGAGGAGCCTCTTGGCGATGTCCCGGACGATATCTTCCACGAACTTGGCATTGGTAAACCCCCGCTCCGTGACCTCCTTCTCGTCCACCCGCTTCAACACCGAATAAACGTCGCAAGAGGAGGCCGCCTCCACCAGTTCGATCATGTCCTCCAGCCAGATGAATTTCCTGAACCGAGTCTTCAGGCAGACTTCCCCCCTCTGGTTGTGAGCGCCCACCTTGCTGATTTCTTTGGAACAGGGACAGACGGAACTGATGGGAACGACCACCTCGGAAACCAGGTCCACCTTTCCATCGGAATCGCTGGAGCCGAGGATCCGACAGGTGTAGTCCATCAGTCCCGGGGAACGGCTCACCGGCGCCCGCTTTTCGATGAAATAGGGAAAAGTCATCTCGATGTGCGCGGAGGCGGCGTTCAAGTGCTCTTTCATCTTCTCCAAGGTCTCCGAGAAGGTGCGCAGGGAAACCTCGGGGTGAAGCGTGTGCAAAATTTCCACGAAACGGCTCATGTGGGTCCCGCGGATCCGGTGGGGAAGATCCACGTACATGTTGATGGTGGCCACCGTGTGCTGATATCCGTCCCTGCGGTCCCGCACGGTGACGGGATAGCGCAGGTTCTTGATCCCCACCTTGTCGATGGGGATATTCCGGTCATCCCTTTGGTTTTGAATGTCGATCATCTTTTTGACCCCAAAAGATAATCCTGGCGAACCCGGTGCAGGGCATGAAAGAGGTTTCCCTTGATCTTACGATTTTTACGGCACATCTGATCCAGCATGGATTTGATCTCGCTGCGCTTCGAATGCCCTGCCGTGGGGCAGGGGTTTTGGAACACCGGGAAAGACGCCTCCCGGGCAAACCGACGGATGACAGCCTCATCCACATAGGCCAAGGGGCGGATCACGATCAGCTTGCCCCCGAAAAAAGACTGATAAGGAAGCATGGTGCTTATCTCGCCGGCATAGAACATGTTCAGGAGCAGCGTTGCGATGATGTCGTCCTTGGTGTGTCCCAGGGCGATTTTGTTGCACCCCAGAGCGTCGGCCAGCTCGAAGAGTCGCTTCCTTCGCAGACGTGCGCACAGAAAGCATGGGTTTTCCCGGTTTTCAGGGCTTTGCCCCACGAGACCGTGATCCGACCGGTCGAGGTGAAAGGGATATTCCTGCTGGCGGCAATACGCTTCGAGGGCTTCCGCAAAGCCCCCCTCGAACCCGGGATCCACATGAACGCCGATCATTTCGTATCGGATCGGCACCCGCTGCTGCCGATCCCGTAACAGCCGCATCAAACAGAGGCTGTCTTTTCCTCCGGAAAGCCCCACCGCAATCCGGTCCCCCTCCTGGATCATCCGGTATCGATGCAGCGCCTTTCCGGCAAATCGGTTGAGCGTCTGATATGTATAGCTTCGACGGGGCACAGGTTTGGGATCGAAATGCCGACGGTTAGGTCTGACCCTCCTTACCGCTTTCCTTATGGACCACCTTTCCGGCCGCAATCTCCCGGAGGGCCACGACGATATCTTCGTTTTTCGGAGAACTGACCAGGTACTCCGAACCCTCACGGATCTGTCGAACCCGCTTTGCAGCCAAATGCACCAGGAGGAACCGGTTCTTGACCCGTTTCAAACAATCTTCGATGGTTATTCTTGCCAACGTTCTTCCCTCCGTTTTTATTTATGACATTATAAAATATCCACAAAATCGTACAGGCGACGCCCCCCGGGGGTCACCACCTCGATCTCGCTGCCCGGATGCTTTCCCACCAGCGCCTTGCCCAATGGAGAAAGGATGGAGATCTGCCCGTTTTCCACGTTCGATTCGTCGGGTCCCACCAGTTGGTAGGAAACCTGTTCCCCGGTGTCGATGTTCTCCAGCAGCACGGTGCTTCCGAAAACAGCGCGGTCTTTCGGAAGGTTCACCGGTTCGATGATGTCCGCGTGGGCCAGCTTGAACTGCAATTCTCCGATTCGACGCTCAATGAAGGCCTGCCGATCCTTGGCGGCTTCGTACTCCGCGTTTTCGGACAAGTCACCATGCCCTCGGGCTTCCTCGATGGCCTGGATGTTTTTCGGTCGCTCCACGGAAAGCAGATGCTCCAACTCTTTTTTCAGGGTCTGGTATCCGTTGTGGGTAATGGGAATCCGTTCCAAGACGCACCTCTTCACAAATACCGGTCGGCCAGGATTTCCGCGATCTGGACCGCATTGGTGGCCGCACCCTTCCGGATATTATCGGCCACCACCCACATGTTGATCCCGTTTTCAACGGATTCGTCCTTCCGAATGCGCCCCACCAGCGTCAGGTCCTTTCCGGCGGCATCGATGGGCATGGGATACTGGTTTCGAGAAGGATCGTCCACCAGGGAAACCCCCGGAGCGTCCTTCAAAATCGACCTGACCGCATCGGGGGATATGGATTTAACCGTCTCGATGTTGATGGATTCACTGTGACCGAAAAAAACCGGAACGCGGACGGTGGTCGCCGTGACACCGATCCTGTCGTCTTCCATGATTTTCCGCGTTTCGTGAACCATCTTCATTTCTTCTTTGGTATAGCCGTTTTCCAAAAAAACATCGATGTGCGGAAGGCAATTGAAGGCGATGCGGTGGGGGTAAACCTCCTGACGGGTTTCCAGAAAGTGGATCATGGCACGGGTTTGATCGAAAAGCTCGTGAATCGCCTTTTTCCCGGTGCCGGAAACCGCCTGATAGGTGGAAACCACGATCCGTTTGATGCCAAAGTGCTTGTGAATCGGGTTCAGGACCACCACCATCTGGATGGTGGAGCAGTTTGGGTTGGCGATGATTCCCTTTCGGCGGTAGTCCGCCACGGCATGGGGGTTGACTTCGGGGACCACCAGCGGCACTTCCGGATCCATGCGCCACGCACTGGAGTTGTCGATGACCACGCACCCGGCCTGGGCGGCATGGGGGGCGAAACGCGTACTGGTGCCGCCGCCCGCCGAAAACAAGGCGATGTCGATGCCTTTGAAGGAATCTTCCTTGAGCTCTTCCACGGGGAGCGTCTCCCCCAGAAAGCGGACGGTTCTCCCCACTGACCGCTTGGAGGCCAGTGCTTTCATGGATTTGACCGGGAATCGCCTTTCTTCCAGGCATCGGATCATCTGATCCCCGACGGCCCCGGTCGCCCCGGCGACCGCAACATGAAACGCTTTATCTGCCATACGCTTTGACCTTTCTTAAACGTCTATCAAAGGCCCGTCTTACCGGGTCCGGCCTGAGGTCTTGCACATCAGACTTTCAGGTTCTGTTTTTTTAATTTCATCGCTTCGCATGGGATAACAAAGAAACTGCAGCGCCGATTTTACTTTTAAGGAGCGGGAAGCGCCTTTTCTTCTTCTTCCTCCGGGAGCTCCGAGGGCACGGATCTGCGTTTGGAGTAAAGGCGGAAGGCATTGACGAGACCGGACAAAATATACACGGCCCCGATGGTAAACAGAGCGATGGAGGGCAGCGCAGCGATGAACATCATCAGCAGGATGGCTGCAACGAGCACGTTGAATTTCATCTTGCGAAAAAGTTCGACCTGCTTGAAGCTTTTAAACGGGAGGGTGCTCACCATCAAAAAGGACAGGGAGTAAAGAAAGATCAACATGGCCACCGGATTGGGCGAAGAACCGATCCGGTGAAACAGCAACACGGTGGACGCGCACATCCCCGCGGCAGCCGGAATGGGTAACCCGGTGAAGTGGGAAGCGCCGCTCTGGCCCTGGGCGTTGAAACGGGCCAGCCTCAAGGCGCCGCAGGCTAAAAACAGGAATCCGCCCAGCCACCCCACCCTTCCCAGGGGCTTCAGCGCCCACAAGTAGATCATCAATCCCGGTGCGAGACCGAAGGTCATCAAATCCGACAGGGAGTCGTACTCCACCCCGAATTTGCTGGTGGTGCTGGTGGCTCTGGCCACTTTTCCGTCTAGGATGTCAAAAACCACGCCCAGGAGGATGGCCACTGCCGCGGCGACATACTTCTGATTGACTGCGGCAACGGTTGCGTAAAAGCCGAAAAAGAGATTGAAGGAGGTCAAGAGGTTGGGAAGGACATAAATCCCCCGACCCCGCTTGGACTTGTCTTTCTTGATTCGCCTTTTTCGTTTCATTTCAAGTATCCCATAATTGAGACTCCGGCTTGGACTCGGTCTCCGGCGCACACCCGAAGGGGCACCGCTTCGGGAAGATAAAGATCAACCCTGGACCCGAACCGGATCAGTCCGAAACGCTGGCCTTTCGAAACCGCCTCGTTTTCCCGCACCTTGCAGACGATGCGCCGGGCGATGAGTCCGGCCACCTGGACCACGGTGATCCTGTGTGCCGGTTCGACCTCCAGCAGAATCGCATTTTGCTCGTTGATCAGGGAAGCCCGTTCCCGATCCGCCGCCAAGAAAGATCCCTTGGAGTATCGGACGGCTTTAATGCACCCGGCATAAGGCATCCGATTCACATGCACGTTGAAGACCGACATGAAAATGCCGATCTTCCTACAGGACCCCTGGGAAAAAGGGCTTTCGGAGACGGTCTCCACGGAGACCACACGCCCGTCCGCGGGCGCCACCACCGCTCCCGGGTCTCTGGGAACTTCACGTTCAGGATCCCTGAAAAAAAAGACAATGAAGACGGTCGCCGCCGCACCCAATGCGGCCGTAACCCCGAAACCCAAAAAAACAAACACCACCGTCGCCGATGCCGAAGCCAGAATGAATGGGTAACCTGAGCGGGCGATGGGGATGCGGTTGTTTCGAATTTGGTTGCCTGTTTGGCTGTTCTTCATTCTTTTAAAGATCTTATAATGCGTTTTCTTGATAAATTCAATTCTTTTTTTCAGGAAAACTTCTTGTAAAAATCTGGAGGATTCGTCGTTTTCCGGACATCGGCGCCCCGGAGATACACCGGCGTGACCTGACCCGGATCCGCCCCTTTCTTTTGTTTCAGCCGGATGAATCCCAAAAACCCTACGGCCGAGGCGCAAATGGCGTGATCCTGCCGCGCCGGAAAACGGGCGAGGCTCCCAAGCTTCCGGGAGATCGCCTCTTGATAACGCAGCGCCCCTTCCCCTATGCAGAGGCAGGGGGAATCGATTCCCGAAACCGCCGCCTCCGGAGGCCCCACCGAGGCCTCTGTCAACCGGACCAGCTCCCCCCCCTCAAATCGACACCGCGAAAAATAAACCTCCCCCTTTCGTGCATCCAGCATGGGACAGATCAGGGTCCGGGCATCGGCAGCCTGGAAGGCCAACGCGTCGAGGGTGGATACGGTGACCACCGGTTTGCCCATGGCCACGGCCAGTCCTTTGGCCGTACTCAAGGCGATCCTCAGCCCCGTGAAGCTTCCCGGCCCCCGGGTAACGGCGAATGCGTCCATGTCCGAGAGCTTCAGCCGGCATTCGGAAAGGACCCGGTGAATCCGGTCCATGAGATGCCGGGAGTGGGTTTGCGTGTCTTTGGCCGACACTTCGCCAAGGACGTTGCGCGAACTCACGACGGCGACGCTGCAGTGGCTTGCCGCCGAATCGAAAGCCAAAAGAGGCATGGGCTTTTCCGCTTGAACAGGTTCAGGATCTTTTGGAAAGTCGGTCTTTACTTTCTTTTTCGATTGCGATGGAAAGCACCTCGTCCATGTGGGTGACCGGCACGAAACGGATTTTGCGTCGGACGCCGGCCGGCATCTCCGAAAGCTCCCTGCGGTTTTTTTCCGGGATGATGATGGTTCGAATCCCCGTCCGGAGAGCCCCCAGTGCTTTTTCCCTGAGGCCGCCCACCGGCAGGACACGTCCCAGAAGCGTGATCTCGCCGGTCATGGCTACGGTGTTGTCGGTGGGTTTTTTTCGAATGGCGGAGACCAAGGCGGTGGCCATGGCAATCCCGGCTGACGGTCCATCCTTGGGCGTCGCCCCGGCCGGAACGTGGATATGGATATCGAGATTCTCCAGATATCCCTCTTTGAGTCCAAAGGATTTCAGATTTTTCCTGGCATAGGTCACGGCCGCCTTGGCCGATTCCTGCATCACTTCTCCCAGCTGACCGGTGAGGATGAGCTCCCCTTTCCCCGGGATCAGCGAGGCTTCCACGTAAAGCACCTCTCCCCCACCTGGGTCCAGGCCAAGCCGGTGGCCAGGCCCACCTGTGCCGGCTCGTCTTCCATCTCGGGGATGAATTTGGGGACTCCAAGATAACGGCCGAGGTTTCCCCTGGTGATCCTGAAGGGACTCTTCTTTCCTTCTGCGATTTTCCGGGCCACCTTTCGGCAGATGGCCTGTATCTCGCGCTCCAGGTTGCGCAGCCCGGCTTCCGAGGTGTATTCGCGGATGATCTGGGTCAGGGCAGCGGGGCTGATGGTGACCGATCCCTCCGACAGCCCGTTTTCTCTAAGCTGCCTGGGAATCAAGTGCCGAAGGGCGATGACCTTCTTTTCCTCCTCGGAATATCCTGAAAGCAAAAGGATTTCCATCCTGTCCAAGAGGGCGAAGGGGATGGAATCGGTCACGTTGGCGGTCAGGATGAAGACCACCTTTGAAAGGTCGAAGGGCAAATTCAGGTAATGATCGCTGAAGGCGTTGTTTTGCTCCGGATCCAGCGCCTCCAGAAGCGCCGCGGAGGGATCGCCCCGGAAATCGGAGCCGAGCTTGTCGATCTCGTCCATCATGAATACCGGATTGTTGCTGCCGCATTGTTTCAATCCCTGAAGAATCCGGCCCGGCAAGGCGCCGATGTAAGTGCGGCGATGCCCCCGGATTTCCGCTTCATCCCGAATGCCTCCCAGGGAAACGCGGACGAATTTCCGGTTCAAGGCCCGGGCGATGGCCTGTCCCAGGGAGGTCTTCCCCACCCCGGGGGGACCCACGAAACACAGGATCGGCCCCTTCATTTTCGGGTTCAGCTTCCGGACGCTCAGGTACTCAAGGACCCGCTCCTTTATGGTTTCCAGCCCGTAGTGATCGGTGTCCAGTACCGTCTTGGCGGCCTTGATGTCGATGAGGTCCCGCGTGGATTTGTTCCACGGCAGGTCGGTCAGCCAGTCCAAATATGTCCGAACAATCCCGGCTTCCGCAGAGTCGGGATACATCTGCTCAAGGCGTTTGAGCTGTTTCTTGGCTTCCCGGTCCGCTTCCCGGGGCATCCGAGCCCTTTGGATCTTTCGCCGGTACTCTTTGGCTTCGGCCGCCCGCTCGTCGTAGTCGCCGAGCTCCCTGTGTATCGCCCGAACCTGCTCCCTCAGGAAATAGTCCCTCTGGGACTTGGAGATTTCATCGCGGACATCGGACTGAATCTTGGCCTGCATGGCAGACAGTTCCACTTCCCGGGACAGGAGATCGTTGATTTTCCGGAGGCGGTCCACGGGATCAATGATCTCCAGGATGAGCTGGGACTCTCCGATTTTCAGTTTGAGATTCGAAGCGGCGATGTCAGCCAATTTTCCCGGATCTTCAATGCTGCTCAGGATCGCCTTGACTTCCGAGGTCAGCTCCCCCCGAAGCGCAAGGACTTTTTCAGACTGCTCCCGGACGTTTCGCATGAGGGCTTCGACTTCCATGCCGACTTCTTTCCCGGTCTGTTCATGGAGAACCTCGATCTTGACGCGGAACAGCGGCGTGGTGCTCTCGTAGCCAAGAATCCTGCCCCGGACGAGCCCTTGAGTCAGGACCTTGACGCTGCCGTCCGGGAGCTTGAGCGTGCGCAGGATCCTGCCCACCGTGCCGGTGGGATAGATATCGTCCGGTTTCGGGTTTTCGACGCCGGGGTCCTTCTGGGTGGCCAAAAATAAAAACCCGTCCCTGGAGACAGCCTCGTCCACCGCTTGAACCGATTTTTCCCTGCTGACGAAAAGAGGAAGGACCATGTCCGTGAAGATCACGGCGTCCCTCACGGGCAAAAGCGGCAGGGCAGTGGGCACTTCCCCGCCTTTTTCGGGTTCCTCCAGTATGCTGATGATGTCGTCTTTGTCCGCTTCGGCCATGCCCTCTCCTGGATCGTGGTTTGAACAGTTCCTATAACACCGGTTACCTGAACTTTTGTCAAACTCTTAAAATAAGACCGGTTTTTGCCCTGGCAATCTGCTTCTTGCTTTTTCGGGCAAATCTCCTTAAGGTCCGTCCATTCACGGTGTCAAGGACCTTTTGCCGGGAAAGGAAAGATATGCCGGAACGGATCCTGGTTCATGGGACGATTTTCATCCTGGGAACCTGTATCGGAAGTTTTTTAAACGTCTGTATTCATCGGATCCCGGAACACCGATCCATCCTGCGCCCCCGGTCCATGTGCCCGGCCTGCAAAAAAGCCATCCGCGCCAGCGACAACATCCCCTTGGTCAGTTACTTCCTGCTGGGGGGGCGCTGCCGGTTTTGCAGGACACCCATTCCCCTTCGATATCCGCTGGTGGAGCTTCTAACCGGTCTTTTGGCCTTTTCCATCACCCTTCGCTACGGATTGTCCCCCCAGGGCCTTGTTTTTTTTCTCTTCGCCTGTGCCCTGTTGACCCTCGCCTTCATCGATATCGACCATCGGATCCTCCCGGACATCATCACCCTTCCGGGGATCGGCCTGGGGTTTGTGGCGTCGCTTTTCATCTCCGGCATGGGGGTTTTGGACTCCATGATCGGCATCGTCGTCGGGGGCGGGATCCTTTTGGTCATCGCCCTTTTCTATCATGCTTTGGCCAAGAAAGAAGGCATGGGAGGCGGGGACATCAAGCTTCTGGCCATGATCGGCTCGGTAACGGGGTGGCAGGGCGTCGTTTTCACGCTCTTCGTCGCGTCGGTTACCGGTTCCCTGGTGGGGGTCCTTGTGATGCTCCGTTCGAAAAAAGGGCTCAAGACAGCCCTTCCCTTCGGCCCGTTTCTTTCCATCGGGGCCATCGCTTTTGTTCACATGGGCCCCGAGATGATTTCTTGGTATTTCCGCCTCGTCCGCTGAAAGGATCCGCCAGGAAGGCGATATTTATATGAAATATGCCGTCTTATCCGACATCCACGGGAATCTCGACGCCCTTGAAAAGGTGCTGCTGGATCTCCAGGCCCTGAAAGCAGACCGGGTCTTGTGTCTGGGGGACATGATCGGATACGGACCCCAGCCGGAGGAGGTCATTGCCGAAATCCGGCGCCGCAACATCCAGGCCATTCTGGGGAATCACGAACTGGCGGTCACCGACAGAACCTGCCTCGACTGGTTCAACCCGCCGGCCCGAAGATCCCTCGTCCAAACTTTAGGGATGCTCCGTCTGGACTCCCTGTCATTCATCCGGAATCTCAAGCCTTTTCTGTGCATCGAAGGCTGTCATTTCGTCCACGGCTTTCCACCGGATTCCCCTCTAACGTACCTTTTCCAGGTTTCCGAAAAGGCGCTGGCGCGGACTTTTTTAGAAAATGATTTCCGGATCTGCTTTCTGGGACATACCCACGATCTCGAGGTCGTATCCTGGCGGGACAACCGCATTTCCCGCTCCCCGCTGCGCGAGGGAAAGACGGTGCTTCGCGCATCAAACCAGTACATCCTCAACATCGGCAGTGTCGGCCAGCCCAGGGACGGCAGCGCCGAGGCCAAATACGTCCTGTGGGATTCCGAAGAAAATTTGGTCGAACTCCGCTGCGTCCCTTATGACTATGCAGCCGCAGCGGAGAAGATCCTGGCTGCAGGCCTGCCCAGGATACACGCCGAGAGGCTTTTCCCGAGATGAGGTCCATCGGCCGCTACCGGATTCTGGCGCTGTTGGGAAAAGGCGGGATGAGCAGGGTCTACGCCGTGGTGCTGCCTGCCATCGAACGGGTTGCTGCGCTGAAGCTGTTGGCGCCTCACCCGCATCTCGTTGATCTTTTGGGAAAAGAAAGCCTCCGCTCCCTGTTCCTTTCCGAAGCCAGGACCCTTTCCAGGATCCGGCACCCCAACATCGTGGATGTCCTGGATTTCGACGAAGCCCTCGGAACCCTTTTTTACGTCATGGACTATCACGCCAACAATCTCGGGGTGATGATAGGGGAAACCTATCAGGTGGAAAAACCTTCCCGAATCCTCCGGATCGACAGGGCGATTTGTTACTCCCGGCAGATTTTGGAAGGCCTCCGTTGCCTGCACCACAGCGGAATCATCCATCGGGACATCAAACCCTTCAACCTCCTGTTGGCCGAGGACGATCGGGTTAGAATCTGCGATTTTGGGCTTTCCAGGAACCGGGGTGAAATCTTCGGCGGGCCCGACCATCTCAAGGTCGGATCTCCATTTTACGCCGCCCCGGAGCAGGAAGCGGATCCGGACGGTGTCGGGTTTTCCGCGGACCTTTTCTCGGTTGGCATCCTGTTGTACCGGATGCTCACGGGGCGGCTGCCGCAACCACCCGAAAACAGGAGGCAGACGACCCTCAGGCCCAGCCGCATCAACCCGGATCTCGATGCCGCATGGGACGCCTTTTTAACACGGGCCCTGGCGGAAGCGCCCGAAGACCGCTATCCGGACGCCGCGTCCATGCTTCAGGACCTGAACCGGCTGGCGAAGGACTGGGAAGATCGAAGGAAGCGCACCTGCGATCTGAATCCGATTCCTTCTTTAAAAAAAAACAAACGGGAGGGACGAGCCCATTTAAGGGTAGAAGGAATCAAGGCCTCTCCCCAGAAAGCCCGCCGCATATTCGGAGTCGACCTTCTCTGGCGGCCGAAGCGGTTTGCGGCAAACGATTTCGTCGTACGAAAACCGTCTGTCATTTATGACCGTGCAACCGAGAGGCTCTGGCAGCAGAGCGGTTCCGAGTATCCCATGCCCTGGAAAGAAGCCCGGCAATACGTGTCGGCCCTGAACCGGGACCGGTTCGGAGGGTTCGATCGCTGGCGTCTTCCCACCGTGGAGGAACTGATCTCTCTTCTGACCCCAACTCCCCATGGGGCGGATTTCTGCATGGAATCCATCTTCGATACCCGCCTCCGGTGGCTTTGGAGCATCGACCGGAGCACCTTCACCCATTCCTGGTATGTTTCCTTCGATCTGGGGTTCGTCCACCACCAGGAAATCCACGCGCGCTTCTATGTCAAGGCGGTTTGTTCGGTTTTTCCGGAGGCCCCGGACCCAATGGGTTGCAACGGGAAAACGCCATGAAAAGAAACGCTTTTGCTTGTGCGGTCTTGTTTTCTCTGGGGCTGTTGCTCCCTGCGGATTCCGGTTTTTCCCAGGCACCGGAATCCGGCTCATCGGGCCCGGGAAGCTTTTCCGCGGGACAGGATCCGATCTGGCAAGATTTTCTTAAACGGAAACCCTACCCGCATCTGATCCCGCTTCCGGAACCCCGGGAAAGCCCTGTCGACGGTCTGTATGTCAAGCGGGTGCATTCCCCTGCCGCCCGGATCCACTGCCTGCGCTGCCCGGATTACGCGCCGGAGGGAGGCCTTTGGAAACTGCACCTGAGCAGGGGCGTTTTCAGGATCTTCCACCCGGAAAGCAAATGGAAGAGCATCGGAACCTTTTGGGTTTCAGGCAACCGTTTCCTGGTGACCAATGATCCGGTCTGCATCCACGACATCGGCCTTTATGGATGGGCCCTGACAGGAGGCAAGTTGAACTTCAAGGTGATCGACGATCCCTGCGCCATTTCCCTGCGGGCAAAAAACCTCACCCAACTCCCATGGTCCGCCTGCCCCTTTTTTCCTCCCCGATACAGCTGTAAACGGTCGAGGGTTCGGCCCCGAAGGGTGCCGGTAGCCGTATCAGAAATCGGTCAAGGCCGGATGAAAAAGCGAAGGGGGGACACAGAAAAAGGCTTAAGGCCGTGTGTCGTAGCCTGCTTTTTTCAACCGCTTGAGGAGTTCCTCGACATGCTCTCGGCTTCGGGTTTCCATTTCCAGAGCCACCCGGCTCACGTTGATGGGAAGATCGCCCACGTTTCGGTCGTGACGGATGTGAAGCACATTGGCTTTCAGCTTTGCCACCAGGGAAAGCAGCGCGGCCAGGGATCCCGGGACGTCCTCAAGGGTGACGGTCATCCGGATCACCCGGGCGTTTCGGATCAGGCCCTGATTCAGGATACGGCCGATGAGCGGACTGTCGATGTTTCCTCCGCTGATCACCAGGACGACCCTCTCCCCGGATTTGGGGCGAACGGCCTTCTCCAAGAGTGCCGCCAGCGGAACTGCGCCCGCACCTTCGGCAAGCACCTTCTTTTTTTCCAGGAGCATGAGAACCGCCGAGGCGATGCTTTCCTCTTTTACCGATACCAGAGTATCCACGTGTTCTTCCAAAGCCTTAAAGGTGATCTTTCCCAGCTGGCGGACCGCGATGCCGTCGGCCAGGGTCGGTTCGTCATGGACGCGGATCCGTTTTCCCAGGCGCCGGGAACGCAGGGCGGAGGGACACGCCGCGGCCTGGACTCCGATCACCCGGGTCCGCGGGCTTTTGGCCTTGACCGCGATGCCGACGCCCGCTGCAAGCCCACCGCCCCCGACCGGCACGAGAATCTTGTGCGGCGCGTTGAGGTCCTCAAGAATCTCCAGGCCCACGGTCCCCTGGCCGGCAATGATCCTGGGATCGTCAAACGGGTGGATGAACAGGGCGCCCTTCCCGGCAAGCCGCCGGGCTTCCTTGAGGCTCTCGCTCACGTTTTTTCCAGAGAGAAGGACCGTTCCCCCGTAAGCGCGAGTGGCCTCTTGTTTGCTGATGGAAGCCCCTTCGGGCATGACCACCGTGGCTCGAAGTCCTGCCAGCCGGGCGGCCAGGGCCACTCCTTGGGCATGGTTTCCGGCCGAGGCGGTCACCACTTCCCGGGCACCGGCTGCTATCCCCGAACAAAGCAGCTTGTAGGCCGCACCCCGGACCTTGAAAGAACCGGTATTCTGGAGATTTTCCAGTTTGAGGTAGATCTTGGCATCAAATAGGCGTGAAAGATACGGAGAAAAAACCAAAGGGGTGTGCAGGACCTGGTCTTTGAGGAGGGCAGCGGCATGTTCGATGTTTCGGAGGGACGGCACGTGCTCTTTCATGTTCTTACACCTTGACTTGATGGGGGAAAGCCCTAAGATATTTCGGCGCAAGCAGGAATTTTAAATGAAAATGCCAAGGTTTTCAATCATGGGTTTTCCGTGAATCGTCAAACGACCACCTGCAAAAAAACCGCCTTTCCCAGACCCCGGCTTTATGAGGCCGTCGGGCTTTTTCTTCTATGCGCCCTGGGCCTTTATTGGCTCTCCAAGGGTGCAACCCAAGGCGGATACCCCTGGCAATGGTACCGCATCCCTCGATATTTCGGAACCTTTCAGGACGCCGGTTTTATCCCCGGTCCGATCCTTAAAGGGCTGTCCGTAACCCTTCAGATCACCCTGGTGAGCCTCGCCGCCGCACTGGCCTTCGGCCTGTCTGCGGCCCTTCTGAGGCTCTCCCGATCTTTTGTCGGCAGGGCGGTGGCACGGTCTTACCTCGAAGTCATCCGAAACACCCCGCTTTTGGTTCAGCTTTTTTTTATGTATTTCGTGCTCGCGCCCATCTTCGACATCGACCGTTTCGTTTCCGCGGTACTCACGTTGAGTCTGTTCGAAGGGGCCTATGCATCCGAAATCTTCCGGGCCGGGATCCTTTCCATCGGAAAGGGGCAGTGGGAAGCCGCCTACAGCTTGGGATTGAACCGCTTCCAGAGCTACCGCCACGTGATCCTGCCCCAGGGAATCCGGAAAATGCTGCCCCCGCTCACCGGGCAAGCCGTGTCCCTGGTCAAGGACTCGGCGCTGGTGAGCACCATCGCCGTTTACGACTTGACCTTGCAGGCCCAGGCAATCATTTCTGAAACTTATCTTGCCTTTGAGATCTGGTTCACCGTGGCAGCAGTGTATCTCCTGCTGACCCTGGCCCTGTCTGCGGGCGTTTTCATCCTGGAAAAACGCCTGAAAGGCTTTTAGAAAAGCCGAAGGCCTTTTGGGTTTCAGCAAGGGCCGATGAAGGCCCGGTACCCCTTTACAAGGTGTTTCATGAACCGACACGAAAAGAGGAGGCCAAATGAAAAACAAAATGGGTTTCAAAACGGTTTTAGGGATCTTGTTGTGTATCGCCGCCGCTCCACCCCTTGCCGCCTCTGAATTGCAGCAGCAACTCACTCAAGAAAGCACGGTTGAGCGGGTCCTGCAGCGGGGGGTCCTGCGGATCGGCATGTCCACCTTCGTCCCCTGGGCCATGAAGGATAAGACCGGGAAACTCATCGGATTCGAGATCGACGTGGCCACACGATTGGCCCAGGACATGGGCGTCAAGGCGGAATTCATTCCCACGAAATGGGCCGGGATCATCCCCGCGCTCATGACCGGGAAGTTCGACGTGATCATCGGCGGGATGGGTATTTTGCCCCAGCGAAACCTGAAGGTCAATTTCAGCATCCCCTACGACCATACCGGCATGTCGATGGTGGCCCACAAGGAGCTGGCCAAGGGTTTTTCAGGAATCGACGCCTTCAACAGAACCGAAATCACCCTCGCCGCGAGGCTGGGTTCAACAGCGGTCACCGCGGCACAAAAGCACATGCCCAATGCCAAGCTCCGCATGTTTGACGACGAGGCCCAGGCCTATCAGGAATTGATCAACGGGCGCGTTCACGCTGTTGTTGGGTCGGCCCCCACACCCGCCTTTTATGCCCTGAAGTACCCGGACAGGCTCTTTTTACCCCTTTCGGACACCTTTACCAAAGAACCCATCGGATTTGCGGTACGAAAAGGCGATTTCGACACGTTGAACTTCTTTAACAACTGGATCACGTTCGTCGCCGCAGAAGGATGGCTGAAAGAACGGAAACACTACTGGTTCGAAACCAAGGAGTGGGAACCCCTGGTTCAATAAAGCGCTTTTGAGAAGACCCGCCTGAACAAACGCCCGGTTCAAAGCGGGTCTTTCGAACTTTCGTAAAGGGACGACAACCCGGAACCGCCAATGCCTTTTCGATCCAAAATCACACCCCTGGACGTGGCGATGGGGATCCTGATCGCTGGTGTCGGCGTTTATGTCGTCTTACAGGTCCACACCCGGCTCCATTACCGCTGGAACTGGGAGGCCGTACCCCAGTATCTTCTCCGGTTCGACCCTTCGACCCGGCGCTGGATTCCGAATTTCCTTCTCCAGGGCCTTTTCACAACTTTGAAACTGAGTCTTTGGGCCACCTTCCTCGCGACCTTGATCGGTGCCATCATGGGACTCTTCCGTGTGAGCCGGAGCTTCTTCCGCCGGATGGTGGGAGCCTTGTACGTTCAGTCGGTCAGAAACCTGCCTCCACTGGTTCTGATCTTTATCTTCTACTATTTCGCCGCCGACCGGATCCTTCCGGCCCTGGGAGTCCAGGCGGTCATCGACGGAGCTGGAGAAAAGGTTCTCAGAACCCTGTCTTTCTTCTTCGCGCCGCCCTCCCTGCTTTTCCCGTTCCTTTCCGGACTGCTCGCCCTCGCGCTGTTCGAAGGATCGTACATCACCGAGATCGTACGTGCAGGGGTGCAATCCATCGAAGAGGGCCAGTGGGAAGCCTCCTGCGCACTGGGACTCAACCGCGCACAACAGCTGCGCCATGTGATCCTGCCCCAGGCTCTGACCCGGATCCTCCCTCCCCTGGCAGGACAATTCGTCTCCACCATCAAGGATTCGGCCATCGTGTCGGTGGTCTCCATCCAGGAACTGACTTTCCAGGGCCTGGAATTGATGGCGGCCACCTACATGACTTTTGAAATCTGGATCACCATCACGGCCATGTATCTCATTCTGACGCTGGCCTGTTCCCTAGCAGTGGCCCGCATCGAAAGACGGATGCGCTTCCGCACCGCCGCCGGATAGCAGGGTTTGAAGCTTTCTGCAGCAAACCGGAGTGAATCCTCAACCGCAAGGAAGCGCTCCATTGAGGATCCACCCGCTCACCCCACTGCCTGAAACGGAAAATGCGCTCGTCTTATGAGTTCAAACAAGGAGTCGAAAATGAAAGAAAATGCAACCGCAATGATTCTGGCCGCATTTGCTGCCGATGCCCTGGCATTGGGAGCCCACTGGATCTACGATCAGGACCGGATCGAACGGGAACTGGGACGCCTGACGGATTTCCGGTCGCCGCCCAAGGATTCGTTTCATCCCACCAAAACCCTGGGAGACCTGACACACTACGGAGACCAGGCGATGGTTTTGCTCCGCCTTATCTCCGATGAAGGTGGATTTAATCCCCAGCGCTTCCTGAAGGCTTGGCAATCCTTTTTCGATCTTTACGAAGGATACGTGGATCAGGCCACGCGGCAAACCCTTCGAAACCTCAACGAAGGGAAGCACTGGAGCGCCTCCGGGTCCGCCTCTACGGATCTGGGAGGGGCCTCGAGGATCCCTCCGCTGGTCTATTGGCACCGCCGCGATCCGCAGCGGCTCATCGCCGATGCGCGCGTTCAGACGGCCATGACCCACAACCACCCTTTGGTGGTCGAAAGCGCCGTATTTTTTGCAGATGCAGCCGCGACCATTCTGGCCGGGCGCTCGCCAGTGCAAGCGCTCGAATCGGCCTCCGCGAGGCTTCCCGCTGAAAGCCCTTTAAAAAACTGGCTTCAAAAAGGCCTCGACAGTGCTTCTCTTGATACCCGGAACGCCCTCGCCGCCTTCGGCCTTGTCTGTGAGATTGACAGGGCTTTTCCGGCCGTCATCCACCTGGTTGCCCGCTATGAAAACGACTTGGAAGCGGCTTTAGTGGAAAATGTGATGGCCGGCGGGGATTCGGCGGCCCGGGGGCTTATCGCCGGAATGCTCCTTGGGGCTTTTCTGGGGGAAGTCGCCCTTCCCCGACGGTGGATCGCCCAGCTGAAGTCTCGGGACGCGATCCTGTCCTTATTGCAGCGCATGGATGCACGGCGGAAGCCTTAAACTCTGTTCTTTCCGAGCCTGTTGCGCTCGACCGCTTTGAACGCCCGGCTTCAAAGCGCTAAGGCGTCGCTGCCGTCGCCACTTTGTAAAAACCCGGCCGATCCATGAGGGAAACGAGGACTTCTTCCAGGGTCGGCGTGGCGTGATCCTTGTACTCGTAGCGGATCCGCAGGGCCTTTTTCTTCAGGGAAAGAACCCGGGTGAGGTGGATGGGGGTGGCGAAAAGGACCAGGTCGCAGGGGACCCGGTTGATGGTTTCCTGCAGGTCTTCGATCTGCCGGCGGCCATAGCCCATGGCAGGAAGGACAGGCCCGATGTGCGGGTACTCCCGGAAGGCTTTTTCGATGCTCCCCACCGCGTAGGGACGCGGATCCACCACCGACGCGGCATGATAAACGTTGGCGGCAAGATGGCCCGCACCGTGCGCCATACCGCCGTGGGTCAGGGTGGGGCCGTCTTCCACCACCAAAACCTTTTTCCCCCCGATCTGCTCGGGCCTACTGATGAGCAGGGAGGATTCTGCCAGTACGATCCGGGCCTGGGGAGCGTGCCGCCGGACATTGGCTTCCACCCGAGAGACTTGAGAGGGGTCGGCGGTGTCCACCTTGTTGATGACCGCCACATCCGCCATGAGCAGGTTGGTCTCCCCGGGGTAATAGGCCAATTCGTGCCCGGCCCGGTGGGGGTCCAGCAGCACGATATGGATGTCCGGCCTGAAAAAAGGGGTGTCGTTGTTGCCTCCGTCCCAGACGAGAACATCGGCTTCCTCTTGGGCCGCTTCCAGGATGGCCCGGTAATCCACCCCGGCGTAGACCACGATCCCCATGTCCACCAGGGGTTCGTACTCTTCGCGTTCTTCCAGAGTGCACCGGTGTCGTTCAAAATCCCGGTAGTGGGAAAAACGCTGCACCACCTGCTGCAGAAGGTCCCCATAGGGCATTGGGTGGCGCACCACCACCACCCGCTTGCCCTGTTTTCTCAGGATTCCGGCCACCTTCCGAGTGGTCTGGGATTTTCCGCACCCTGTCCGCACGGCGCATACGGAAATGACCGGCTTTCGGGAGGTCAGCATGGTGTACGTGGCGCCGATGAGGATGAAATCGGCACCGGCGGCCATCACGGCGGAGGCTTTGTGCATCACCGTTTCGTGGGAGACATCGCTGTAGGAGAAAGCCACCAGGTCCACCTGATGTTCGGCGATCAGTCTCACCAATTGTTCTTCCGGGTAGATCGGGATCCCGTCCGGGTACGCAGGCCCGGCCAGCTGAACCGGATACAGGCGCCTGTCGATCTCCGGGATTTGGGCGGCGGTGAAGGCCACGACCCGGTATCTGGGGTTATCCTTGAAGTAGATGTTGAAATTATGAAAATCCCGCCCTGCAGCCCCCATGATGATCACTTTTTCAGCCATGGCATTCCCCCGTTTCGGTCGCGGCCTTGCATCGTATCCCTAACTGGGATATCTATCATATCTAAGGGTTCAGATCAAAAACCGGACGCATCGATGGCGCTTCGCATCAACGAAATCTTTCTCAGCATCCAGGGGGAGTCCACTTTCGCCGGCCTGCCGTGCGCCTTTGTCAGGCTTGCCGGGTGTAATTTGAGGTGTACCTATTGCGACACGGCCTACGCCTACGATCAGGGGGATCGGATGCCGGTGGAGGCGATTCTGACTGTCTTAAAAACAATGAACCCCCTGTGGGTGGAAGTCACGGGGGGTGAACCGCTGATCCAGGAGGAAACCCCGGCCTTGGTACGGGCCCTGCTTTCGGAAGGCTATCGGGTCCTTTTGGAAACCAACGGAAGCCTCGACATCGCCGCCGTCGATCCGAAATGCATCCGCATCGTCGATTTCAAGTGTCCTTCCAGCGGTGAACATCAGCGGATCTGCTGGAAAAACCTCGACCGCCTGTCCCCCCGAGACCAGGTGAAGTTCGTCATCCAGGATCGCTCGGACTATCTTTTTGCAAAAACATCGCTGGAAAAAATCGGTTCCCGGATTCCGGATGACCATCGACTCTTTTCCCCGGTTCAAGACGCTCTTTTGCCCCGCGATCTGGCCGAATGGATCCTGCAAGACAACCTTCGGGTTCGATTGCAACTCCAGCTCCACAAGATCCTGTGGCCGGATATCCCCCGGGGTCGATGAAATAAATATTATGATTAATACCAATATATTGTATATAATTATCTAGATTTCAGTTGAAGGAAAATGAGAAATCCCAAAGCCGTGGTTCTCTTAAGTGGAGGTCTCGACTCCGCCGTGACCCTGGCCGTCGCCAAGTCTGAAAAGCATATTCCCTATGCCCTGAGTTTTTCCTATGGTCAGCGCCATGCGGTCGAGGTCCGGGCTGCCGGTCGTGTGGCTGAAGCCCTTGGAGCGGCAAAGCATCTGGTGCTGGCCATTGACCTGGGGAAAATCGGAGGAAGCGCCTTGACGGACCGTCTTCCGGTTCCCAAGGATCGGCTGAAAGAACAGAAGCCGGAGAATATTCCGGTCACCTATGTTCCTGCCAGAAACACCATTTTCCTGGCCTTTGCCCTGGCGTGGGCGGAGGTGATCGGGGCCGAAACGATTTTCATCGGAGTCAACGCCGTGGACTTCAGCGGTTATCCCGACTGCCGCCCGGAATACATAGAGGCCTTTGAAAAAATGGCGAATCTGGCAACCCGGGCCGCAGTGGAAAAAAAGAAACCGATCCGCATCCTTGCCCCCTTGGTCCGAATGTCCAAGGCTCAAATCATCCAGAAAGGAAAGGCGCTTGGCGTCGATTTTTCCATTACCCACAGCTGCTACGACCCTTTCCCGAAGGGTCTGGCCTGCGGACGATGTGACAGCTGCGCCCTGAGACGCAAAGGATTTGAAGCGGCGGGTCTGACCGATCCCATACCCTATGCAAGCCCGTAAACTGAAGGTGGCCCTCGTCCATTTTCATCTGAGGGTGGGAGGGGTGACCACGGTGATCCGGCAGCAAGTCGAAGCCCTCCAGGACGATTGTGATCTGATCGTCCTCACGGGGGAGTTGCCCGACGCCACATTTCCCGCACCTGCCGTGCAGGTGGACGGACTGGGGTATGCGAAGGGTTCCGGCGGGGAACAGGATTCCAAAACCGTCGCCCAGTCCATCTTGGACGCCATCCGTTCCCGGTGGCCCCGGGGGTGCGACCTTCTCCACGTCCACAACCCCACCCTTGCCAAGAACGATCATCTGCTGGACACGCTTCACCGCTTGAAAGACAGAGGCCTGCGGCTTTTTTTGCAGGTTCATGATTTTGCAGAGGACGGACGCCCGGATGTCTATTCATCCCATCCCTACCCTTCCGGCTGCCACTGGGCAGTTCTCAACACGAGGGACCACCAGGCGCTCCGGAATGCAGGACTCGAGGACGACGGCCTGCACCTGATTCCCAACGCCGTCATCCCCATTCCGAAGCCGGGCGGGCCGGTTTCCCCGAAGCCTTTTTTCCTTTATCCGGTTCGAGCCCTTAGGCGGAAAAACATCGGGGAAGCCTTCCTGCTTTCCCTCTTTTTCCCTAAAGGAGTCGCCCTGCGCATCTCGCTTCCCCCCCACAGTCCGAAAGACCGGCACAGCCACCAACTTTGGATGCGTTTCGCGGCTTCCAAAGGCCTGAAAGCCGCCTTTGACACCGGGGTCAAAGAAAGCCTTGCCCGCCAGGCCGCATCCGCCGCTGCTTTCATGACCACCAGCATCGCCGAAGGATTCGGCTTCGCCTTCTTGGAGCCCTGGACCGTCCCGAAACCCCTCATTGGCCGGAGAATCCGGGATGTCTGCACGGATTTCGAGCAAAACGGCATCGCGTTCGATTCCCTCTACGATCGGATCCACATTCCCCTTCCCTGGATCGATGCATCGCTTTTTTTAAAGAGATGGAAGGCGGGAATCCAGAGAGCCGCGGCCGCCTTTGAGCATTCCGTGGAGGCCGTTCGGATCCACGAGGCGTTCCGTGAAATCACGGAAGCGGGGCAGGTGGATTTCGGAATCCTCGACGAAGGATTCCAGGAAACGGTTCTCCTGCAGCTTCTTTCAAGCCCGGAGAATGCCCGGCAACTGGAAAAAATGAACCCCCACCTGCATTCCTGCAGGATATCTCCGCCCGATTCCACAGTTCTTTATGCCAACCGGGAGGCCGTCCTGGCCTATTACGGAAAGTCTGCTTATCGAAAGCGCCTTTTAGATGCTTATAACACGGTGATGGAAAAACCCGTGTTCCACTCTGTTCGAAAGGACGTGCTCTTGAGTCGTTTTTTTAACCTGAAACGGTTCAGCCTGCTGAAATGGGGCCATGACCCGCGCTGAAAACCCTCTCATTTTCCGGAATGCGCCTCTTTCCCCGATTCCCACCGGGCTGAAACCCTCCGGGTCCCTCCATCCCCCGGCGGCCTGCGTTCTTCTGGATGTCTACGGGACCCTGTTCATCAGCGCATCGGGGGATCTTCATTCCTTCGAAATCGATCCGGCCAAACGCGAAACCCTCCGGGTGCTTCTTGAAAGATGGAGGGTTCCCGGTACGCCCGAGATCCTCGTGAAGCAGCTGCTTACGGCGATTCAAGCCAGCCATACCCGTCTCAAGGCACGCGGGGTGGACTTTCCCGAAGTCCGGATCGAGCGGCTCTGGAACTCCCTTCTCCGGTTCGACGAGCCCAGGCGCTCGAAGGCCTTTGCAGCCGAATTCGAAAGTGTCGCCAACCCGGTTCATCCCATGCCCCGCCTCCGGGAGTTTCTCGCAGGATTGAAAGACCGAAAAATCCTTATGGGGATCCTCTCCAACGCCCAGTTTTACACCCCCGCCCTTTTCAAGAAATATTTAGGATCCGGGCTCAAGGACCTCGGTTTCCGGAAAGACCTGATCTTTTTTTCTTTTCAATTCGGCTGGGCCAAACCTTCTCTTTTTCTGTACGAAAAAGCCGAAGCCCGGCTCAGGGCCGAGGGCATCGCCGCAAAACAGGTCCTTTATGTCGGCAACGACATGCTCAACGATATCCTTCCGGCCCGGAAAGTGGGTTTTAAGACCGCCCTTTTTGCCGGCGATGCGCGATCCTTGCGCCTGAGAAAGGAAGACCCCCGATGCCGAGGCGTGAAACCGGACCTCGTGGTCACCGACCTGATCCAAATCCTGAACTTTGTGTGAAGCGGTAAGGAAAAAGCCTACTTCTGAACCACCGCGCCGATGATCAGGAAAAGTACCCCGACCCCGACCAGAAGGAGGTAAAGGGGAGTGGTGGCTAAAAAGGCAAAATAGGCGCTGCCTTCCAGAAAATGGGTATCGAAAAGATCCGACAGGAAAAGGGCCTCGGAAGCCTCCTGCTTTTCCATGAGCGTTCCAAGGGCCTGATAGCCCCAGATGAGGAAGGCGGCAAGCAGGCTGATGAGTCCGACGACAATAGGTTTATTGGTCATCTATCTCCTCCTTTTAGCGCCTTTCTCGGAGATGAATTGAAGTTCCCCCGCTGCAAGCAGCGGGGAATGCGCTCGCTGTTGCGGTTCGAATCCCGGCTTTACGCGTTTTTGGATTCAAGGCCTGACCTCGAGACCTGCCGGCTCTAAAGCCTCGAAGAGGGAAGTTCAGCCTCCTAAATAGAATCGGCTTCCACCGTCAGTTCATGGGAAATATCAATGCACCCGATGACGCTTTGCGCCGCGGGGCAACGGACCAGGTAGGTTGCAAGCCCCTCCCGTGCAGCCCCCTCCTGTTCCGCGGGGAGTTTGAGGAAGTAGCGGACGTGGATCCGGGTGATTTTGAGGACGCCGTCGACCTCTTCGATGTCTCCGGTGACCACGGCTTGAAAACGGTCTTGAAAAGTCCGTATCTTCTTCCCGGCCAGAACCCCGGCCAGCGTCCCCATCATTCAGCCGCCCACCGCGCCCACCATATGATCCAGGGTGGCTGCGTGTTCCTCCTCGGGCTCCACCCGGTAGAACTTCTTGATTCCACCGTGGACACCGTAATAAACGGGGTCCTTAAACCCTTTGATGACGGCTTTTCGCGTCGGGCCCTTTTCGCGCGTGATGGTGATATGCGACGTATGGACGACCTTTCCCATGGAACCTTCCTCAGAGTTTGGGGGTTTCGGCATCCGAAGGGGCTTCTCAGGACACACTCCCGTCCCTGCGTTTTGTCGACGGATCCTTCAGGTTTTTGATCAACGAGGCGATGATCGCCTTTTGAACCTGGCTTTTGAATTTAAACTTCAACCCAACCCCTTCCGCAGTGGTCCGGACGACTTCAGCGGGGATCTTAAATGGATTGCTCTCTTCGGGAAAATTGATGCGCAAGAAGACTTCTTCTCCCATCTGAAAAGACCGGGTGGAAAGCATGAAAACCCCGCTTGAGCTGATGTCTCGGATGTAATCGGTATAAGCGCGTTCGATATCGGTGTAGTCCACGGCGAGGGTGCATGTTCTCCGCTCGAATACGCGCTCCTCCAGGCAGCTCTCCGGACTCAAGAGGCGCTCCTCCAGCTGATGGAGCAGCGTCAGTCGCTCTTCAGGGGTCATCTGGTGGATCAGGCTTGTCAATCGGCCTAAAACATCAAAGGGTTCCTGTCGAGGAGTTTCACTCATCGCGGTATCTCCTTTAAAGAGCGGGAAAGCACCCGTTTATTTATAGCGAAACCGCTTAAAAGAGTCAAGATGCAACTTCTTTCGATCCCTGTTCCCTTCCCGGAAATGAAAAGACGAGCCATCTCTCAGGAATCGAGTTTTGCCCTGGCGCTTTTCAGAAGCGCATTTTCCAGAATCACACGGCCCCAGGTGCCGGGACGGATCTCCGCGAGAACCATCCCGAGGAAGATAAGCCCCCCTCCGGCAAGATGATGGGTGAAGAGCGGTTCGCCACCGTAAACATGGGCGAACAAAGCCCCGAAAACCGGTTCTGCGGTGAAAATCAGGGCGGCCCGGGTGGGCGTGGTGAGCCGCTGGGCGTAGGTCTGGATGACAAAGGCGAACACCGTACAAAAGATCACGGTAATCAGGATGGCGGTCCAGGCTTCTTTGGGCATGGCCAGAGTGATTCCCCCGTTGAAAAGCGAAAGACCCACCCCGAGCGCCGCACCCGCCCCCAACTGCCACGTCACCAGGGCAAAGGCGTCATACATCGGGGCGTAGTAGCCGGTCAAAAGGATGTGGAAGGCGACCGCCACCGAGCAGATGAGCACCAGGAGATCCCCCTGATTCCACTGTGAGGGTGCTCCCCCCAAGAGAAAATAGAGACCGAGGAAAGCGGCCGCCACCCCCGCCATGGCCGAAGGCGCGGGAACTTTTCTCAAGAAAAGAACCGAGAACAAAGGCACCAGCACCACGTTCAACCCGGTGATGAAGGCGCCGTTGGTGGCGCTGGTGGCGGTAAGCCCCAAGGTCTGGAAGGCAAATGAGGTAAACAGGACCGCGCCCAGAAGCAACCCTGCTTTAGCCACTTCCTTTCTCAAGGGAACCAGGCTTTTCGGAAAGAGAGCCACCATGAGCAGAAACGACAACGTAAAGCGTACGGCCAAAAAGGAAAAAGCATCCACCACGGCCACGGCATTCTTGACGAGGATGAAAGTGGATCCCCAGAAAAACGCCACCATGAGCAGCAACAGGTCCATGAGCAAGAGTTTGGATCTTTTCGACAACGGTTTTCCCTCCCCGGTCTGCTGAAAGCGATTTGTTATCAGACAGGACACCCGCTGTAAAGCCTGGAGCAAGGCCTTGGAATTTTCCTTTTCCCGGGTTATACTGGAGGGCAATTTGAAGCTTCCCGCTGCAAGCAGCCGGGAATGTTCTGCCTTTCGGCAGTGCTTGGCAGCACCGTAAAGAATTTTGCAAATAGAAAAATCAGCTCGCCAACCCTGCAGCATGCAAAGCGCTGCCGTCAGGCAGAACCTGCGGGGAATGCGCTCGCTGTCGCGGTTCAAGGAGTCAGCCATGGAAAATCTCAACCAGACCTACCCCTTCCGGTGCACCCTGAGCTTCAGGCCCCTTCTGGACTATCTGAAAACCCGCCCGGAGCTGCTGAACGGATCCACGCCCTGTGCCGGGTTTTCCGTGGAACAGATTCTTGCCGAAGCCCCCGGGTTAAATGAGCCCATCCCGGATTTGAAACAGCTGGAGGATTACGGCCCCTGGATCCGCCGACTCATCAGCCTCGTCTTTCCCCCCGTTTTCTGGGAGACCGAAGCAGTCGCGGCCGTGATCCCTTTCACGGTAAAACCCATCTTCGTCTCCCCCACATTCAGACGGCTTCTGTTTCTCAACGAGAATGGCGAATACACGGGGCGGATGAATGTGGACAAAGAGCATTTCCAGATGGGTCGGGTGATCCGCGCCTATCTCTTTATCCTGAAAAAGTTCTACGGCATCTCCCAGAACATCGACTACCCGGTCATCCGGATCATCGAAGATCCCGACACGGGCCTGGAGCGGTATTTTTACATCAAATTCGACTTTCGTTTCGTGGATGTCCGGGCGCTGAAACCCCCGAAACCCCTTTCCGAAGAAGAGCGGACGGTCCTTGCGGAACACCTGACCGAGCCGGCCGTACTGAAAAAGGTGTTGCCACCCGAGGACTTCGAATTGTGCGGGTTCACCCTGCTGCAGGCAACAGACGTCACCGAATCCGAGGTCCTCTCCGCACTGGGGAAAGACATGATCGATCAGAGCTCGATCATCTCCCAGGAGGGGTTTCTCAGGCTCCAGCAGCGCCTCCGCACCTACTTCCGCAGGCCTGAACTGGTGGCCGACCTGTCCGCCATTCACGAGGATCAAGTCCTGTTTCTCAATTCCGGCATGGAGATGGCCCGGAACTGCATCTGGGCCGATTCGCATCACGTCCCCGTTTCCGAATTTAAGGGGACGGTTTATGAGAAAGCGGTCCTCACCCAGCAGACCCTCCGGATCCCGGACGTGGTGGAATACCCCATGCCCGAGGAAAGAAAGAAGGGTTTCATCGATCAGGGTATTCGCTCGATCATGATCACGCCGCTGAGTTACAAGGGGCGGACCATCGGAATGCTGGTCCTGGGTTCCCCGAAGCCGGGTGACTTGACCCCTCTGGATGCCCTGTCCATGGCCCCCATTCAACCTCTTTTTTCCATGGCCATCAACAAGGCCCTGGACGACCTGGAAAACCAAATCCAGGCGGTCATCAAGGAGAAATGCACGGCCGTGCACCCGTCCGTGGAGTGGCGGTTCCGGAAGGCCGCCGTGCGTCATCTGGACCAAACGCGGCGGGGAATTCCGTCGGAGATGGAACCCATCGTTTTCCAGAAGGTCTTTCCCCTTTACGGCGTTTGTGACATCCGGGGCAGCGCCGAGGAGCGCAACCGGGCCATCTGCAAGGACCTTGAGGAACACTTGTCCCTCGCTCTCAACATCCTCAACACGGCGCTGGAAAACAAGGATCTTTTCGTTTTGAAAGAGCTCGTCGCCCAGATCGACATGCGCATGGGATCAATCCGATCCGGGCTCAAGAGCGGGGACGAAATCTCCCTGGTGCAGTTTCTGAAAAAAGAAGTGGAACCGCTTTTCGAGCATCTTCGCGGATTCGGTCCCAAGGTGCTTCGGTCCATCGAGCGTTACGAGTCGTCCATCGATGCCAAGACGGGGACAGTCTATCGTCTACGGCGGGATTTCGAAGAAAGCGTGTCCCTTCTCACCGGGCGTCTGGCCGACCTTCTGGATACGGAAGAAGCGCATCTTCAGCCCCTTTTCCCTCATTACTTCGAAAAACACCGGACCGACGGCATCGATTACCTGATTTATGTGGGGGAAACCCTCACCGAAAAAAACCGGTTCAGTCCCCTGTACCTTAAGAATCTCCGCCTCTGGCAACTCAAACTCTCGGCGGGATTCGCCCGCCTCACCGAAGCGTTGAAAAAGGAATTGAAAATTCCCCTGGATACCGCGCATCTGATTCTGGTCCAGGATGCACCCCTGTCCATCCGGTTCCGTTTCGACGAAAAACGCTTCGATGTGGATGATGCCTACGACGTGCGCCATGTCATCATCAAATCGAGGCTCGACAAAGCCCTGGTGAAAGGAAGAAACGAACGCCTGACTCAGCCGGGGAAGATCGCCGTGGTTTACAGCAATCCGGAGGAAGGCCGGGAGGCCCGACGGCATATCGAGTTTTTTAAAAGCGGAGGGGTACCTGACCGGAGAGACGGAGACCCTTGAGCTCGGGGATCTCCCGGGAGTCCAGGGTCTCAGGGCCCTCCGGGTCAACGTCGATCTTGCGGGGGCCGTACCGGATCGCATCGCGCAAAGCGGGGCCTGAAAAGCCCCCCACGGCGCCTTACCCGATTTCGCCTTCTCCAAACCCTGTGCCACCTGGAATGGCCGCTGAGTCGGAATCCCGGGAAGGCAGTGTTTCTTTTCATATCTTAGGATAAAACTTAATGGCCCGCAACGAGGCCCAAGGCAAAAACGGACGTCTCGCCAAAATCCTTCGCCGGACGGCCTGGGTGGTGTCGGGCATCGCGGCGGCATCGGCGCTCCTGGCAACCGCAGTGTTTCTTTTGGTGCCTTACGCCCTTTCCGCCCCTTGGTTTCGCTCCTTCGTCGAATCCTATGCCTCCCGCGCTTTCCAGCGAAGCCTCTTTATCGAAACGATGTCTTTTGACTGGGAAGAGGGGCTCCGGATAAAATCGATCCGGCTCATGGACGACCCCGCTGTGAATGGGGAGCCGATGGCTTCCATCGGCGCTTTGAGGATTACGCTCGACTTTAAAAAACTTTTCTTAAAAAGCCGGTTCGACGCCGACGTCACCCTGGACACGGTAAAGGTTCGAGTCGTCCGGGAAGAAAAAGGCAAAACCAACTTTGAGCACCTTTTCGCCGAGCGGCCTTCCGGAAAAAATGCTCCATTCGATGACCCGGTTGGAAAGCGAGCCCTTCCGGCAATCCCGATTTCCGATTACGGCATCCACTGCCGTATCCGCAACCTGGAGATCCACTACCTGGACCGGAACCGGAATCGGGACGCACGCCTGCACCAAGCCTTCCTGAATCTCCATGCCCCCTCGTTGTTCCACAAGCCTTTGGAGTTTAGCGCCTCTGCCCGGATTCAATCGGGTCAAAACGCCTTCCCCCCGCTTAGCGCCTCCCTGAAGGTCAAAGACCTTTTCGACGCCTCGGGAAGCCTTCGGCCTGAGAACCTCTCCGTGGACCTGGAAGTTTTCGCCCCCGGGATTCAGGTCGAGCTGAAAGGGGCCCTTTCCCAAAAAAACCTTCGGGGCACCTGCCGAGCGGATTTGGGAAAGCTCCTGCCGCCGCTGTTTTCCCTGTTTCCGGAAACCCGATTTCCAGAGATCCGCTCCGGCCGTCTCGAGCTTTCCCTTTCCGCCTCTCAGATCGATGCCCAGCGATCCGCCTTCCAAATGGCCCTCGAAGTCGAGAAGGTCGAGCTGTCCCCGCCCTTTCCCAGCAAACCCATGGGACCGCTGACCCTCGCCCTGACTCAAAAAGGAACGGTGTCCATTGCCAAAGGCGATCTTTCTCTGGAACAGGCGGTCCTGTCGCTGAATTCCAGCCGAATTGCCTGGAAAGGAGATCTGGCCGGCCTCAGGTCCTCGAACCCGGAAATGCGGCTTACCTTCGGACCTTCGCGCCTCATCCTTCCTGAACTGGTGGATACAGGGTCCTCCCTGCAGGCTTTTCCGCGGGTTTTGGAGTTTGAGGATTCATCTTCACCCTCATCCCTTGAAATCGAGGAAGCGGTCCTTTGGGGGCATCCCCTTGCGGGCCTTTTATCCCTGAACCTCAAGGGACTGACCTGCGTCCTGGAGCGTTTCCGGTTCTTTATGCCGGAGGCTTCCTCGCATGCCGCCGCTTCAACGTTGAAGTTCTTCATCCCTCGCCTGGAAGGAAGGATCAAAGACTTTTTCCCCGTCGCGCTTTCCTCCGACGGTTCCGTGGACCTCAGGAACCTTAAGCTTGGAAACAACATCCTCTCCATCGGCTCCCTCAGGATTCCCTCCTTCCGTCTGGATACCCATAAACCTCAAGTTAACCCGAAAGCCCCTTTCGGTTTCACCCTCCCCTTTTTTCTTACCGCCTCGCTGTCCGCAACCGACATCAAAGCCCTGGACCTCGAGCCTTCCCGGCTGGCCGTGGACGCCCTGGAAATGAAGGGAAGCTTCGCGTCTCAGAATCTGTTTGAAGGCGCGCTGAAAGGGATTCACCTTAAAATTCCCGGTTTTTCCTGGAATAAAAGCCAGGGAGGCAAGATCCGTGCGGATCTCGAATTGGAAGCCGACGCGCCGCACCTCCGCATCCGGAGTTTGAGCCCTCTGCGCGGCGATTTCGACCGGCTTCGGCTGCATCTGTTTTCTGGGCCCGGACTTCAAATGATGCTAAAGGCCGACGCCGCGGATTCGGGCCGGGGCGGCTTTAACGCCGAGGCGTCCTTTGACGCGGATTTGGGGCAGCTGCGGGACCTGTTCCCTGTTCTGCTGAATGAACCGCGGCAGCTTCACGGAAAGGCCTTCGGGAAGTGCCGCCTGTCCGGCCGCCTCTCCGAAACCGGTGAAGCGAAGCGATCCCCTATCCCGTCCTCCCTTTTCCCGGAAAGATTGATTCTCGACTCGGTGCAGCTTTCCCTGGAACTGGCGCGCGCAGGCTTGACCTGGCCTCTTGGCAACGGGACCCTGCTGAGCCTGGAAGGTGTGACGACGCCAAAGCCCTTGGCCTATGTCTTGGAAGGCGACAAAAACCTCGGAAGCTTCAAAGGCGATTTGCGTTTCGAAACGATTCTGCCGAAGGCATTCCAGGGAAAGGACCCGGCCCATCCTGCCGCACCCTCAGCCTTCCACCTGACCGTTTCCGGACAGCACGATGGGCTCAAATCCGTTTCCCTCTCCACCGTACTCGATATGACTCTCCCGGCGGTCCGGGGGGAAGCAGAGTTCTTTTTCGATGGAATCGAAGCCCTTGTCAAATCCGCCGCATGGAAGAGTCCGGAAACCTGGGACCGGCTGCCGGGAGGCACCGCCAGACTCAAGATCACGCTCCCGGAAAGCAGCCGGTTACGGCTGGGGCCGGAAACGAGCGTACAAGGAGGTTTTGAGGCCGGAACCGAGATCAAGACATCCCCTGACCAAGGGATACATCTCCGACTGTGGGCCAATACGGAACATCTGGACATTGAAAAAGAAAAAGCGTTTTTCATTCAAAATCTCCATGCGGCTTTGTCCCTTGAGAAACGCTACCGGACCCGGACAACTCTTAAAGCGGAAAAACCGGCTACAGAACTGCTCTCCGATTCGGTGATCCAAGAAGGCGGCTTCCGGAAACCGAAAAAACCTGAATCCGACACCCTCTCAACCTTGACGGCCAGGGTGCAGGCGCAGCTTGCTGGAAAACCCTCTTTCTTTTTCGGCCCGGCGCGGTTTCATCTGTCCCCTCATGAAATCCCGGTCCGCCACGTTGCGGCAGACCTTCATTTCGAAGAGGGCCTGCCGCATTTCAGGCATATGGAAGCGCACCTGCTGGGAGGATCCTGCCTCGGCTCCGCAAAGTTGCTCCGGCACGATGGGCATTTCAATCTACAAACCCAGCTGGTTTTTTCGGATATCGATCTCGGCCAGGTCTGGCGCAAACAGAAAACGGGCCTTGGGAAAGAAGATTCGGCGGTAAGCGGCCAGCTGAAAATCGCATTTCCCCTGGTGTCGAACCCCAACCGGCTGTTGGAAAACCTACGGCTGGATCTCCAGTTCAACCGCATCGGTCCCGAGGCTTTCGGACGTATCCTCTATCTCCTGGATCCTTATGAAAGCAACGAGACCATTGTCTCCCAGCGCCGCCTGCTGCGAAACGGAACCCCTCGATGGATCGACCTCGACGTGCAAAACGGCATCCTCTCTTTGGACGGAGAAGTTGCAGTCAAAGGTATTTCCGTGAAGATCCCCCCCTTGGAAAGGTTGAATGTGGCCGCCATTTCCGGCTTGAACGTATATGAAAGGCGTCTAAAGACCCTGGAGCTTTTGGCCCGGTTCCTCGACCTCGTCTCGAGTCCGTCGCCGCCGCTGGCAATCGGGAAAAACCCAGAAAGGAAACGCTGATGCGCAATGCCCCTCTCGCCCTGCTGATGCTCCTGCTTTCAGGATGCACGCTGGCCCAGGTGAATGTGGAAGTTTTAAGTGAGCGGACGGCCCTTGAAAATCAAATCCTCGGCACCTACAATACCTTGGACGACGAGATGCTCCTTCTGGCCTCCGTAAGGGCGGTGGACGCCTCTGGAGCCGTCCAGGAGCCGCCGCCGAAAAGCCGTGAACGACAGGACGCGATCACCGCCCTTCAGGTGATGGCCTTTCACGCCGACGATCTGTTGGCCTTCAAGCGTCTCCAATGGACGGGCGAAAACAACCAGGGACTCTTGACCGCTTTTCCCATGCAAAAGGAGAAGGTCCCGGAAGACCTGAAAGCCTTCGCCGCGCGCTACACCCAGGACGAACTCGAATCGGTTATCTCCCAGGTCAATGATTCCAGAAAAATCCTCATGCAGCGGGTGATCGACCTGAACGAAAACTTGACCGACGCGGATCGAAACAGCGTCTGGGCCATTTTCGGGAAAATCAACGCTGAAAACGCGCTTCCCGGGGAGAAGGTTCAAAACGAGGACGGAACATGGAAAACCAAATCCTGAGGCCTTTTCTCGCCTTAAAAACCCTCAGGGCGCTGGCTTTTGCCGCTTGGGTGCTTTTTTCCTGCCACTCAAGTGCAATGGGAAAGGACCTGGAGCTGACAAGCGCCCATTTTCCGGAGCCCGTTACCGCAGAGGCGGACCCTGTGTTGTCTTTTTCCGTTTCGCGAGACGGAAAATACCTGGCCTTCGTTTCGAAAAGAAACCGGTTTCCCGATCTGTGGCTGCGAACCCTGGACGTCCTCTCCGCCGACGCCATGAGACAGTTGACGTCTGACCCGGCTTTGGAATCGGACCCTGCCTTTTCCCAAGACGGCCGTTTCCTTGCGTATGTGAGCACGGCACGGGACGCCAAGGGAGACGTTTACGTCATCGATTTGAAACGCGACAACCCGGAACCGGTCCGTCTCACCGAAAACGACACCGAGGACGGGGCGCCCTGTTTCGGGCCAAAAAATACACTCTACTTCCACCGGAAGGCCCCGGGGCAGCTGAGCCGCGAACTGGTCCGCATCCGTTTGGACGTCACTTCCCGGGCATTTTCCATGAACGTTCAGGCAGAAGTCCTTCCCACCTTGGGAGATGCCGCCTACCCGTCTCTCTCTCCGGACGGATCCCAGATCGCTTTTGTCTCCCATCGCAATGCCGCTTTTTCGGATGTTTATGTCTTGAATCTCGAATCCGAGGAACTCCGACAGCTCACCTCAGGCCCTTTTGCGGACCTGTTTCCGTGCTGGTCCCCGGACGGCAGATACCTTTTTTTTTCGCGCGAACCGTGGGATACCAATGACGATGGGAGGACCGATGCCCGGGACAACGCCGTCCTCTACCGGGTGGGCGTCCATGGGGGTGATCCGTATCCCCTGACCTCTGCGCGCTTTTCCTCGACCCGTCCCTTGCCGGCGGAAAACAGCCTCTATTTTCTGTCCGACACCCAAGGGACATCCAACTGCTGGCGCATCCCTGCGGACGGACAGATTCCCCATTTTCCCGATCCAAAAACCCAGATGAAGTTCGCCCGCAACCTGATGCAGGCCCTCCCCGACGATCCCTACCTGGCGCTTTTAGCGCATTTCAAGGTTATCGAGCGTTATCCCCACCTGAAAGACCTCGCCGCCGACGCCCTGGGCGCCATGGGGCGGATCTTTCAGGAAATCCGCATGCCTGAACAGGCGGACCGCGCCTTTGAAAAAATCCTTCTCAGGTATCCGGATCAAAACCCCCAGGCGCCCTTTGCCCGCATCCACCGGGTCCTCCTGAAAACCGAAGAGGCGCTCAGGCAGTCCGCAGACGTACGACTGCACCGTCAAATCATCGACGAAACGGAGCGGGAGCTTGAAAAAATCGGCGAAGGGCAGGACGCGGACATCCGCCTGTTTACCGAAATCGAACGGGCGCGGGTCTTGAGCACGGACGAAAGTTCGGGCGCCGACAAACTCCGGGCGGTCCGCATCCTAGACGCCCTCATCGCCCGTCCTGACGCATCTCCCGAACGTCGCGCGGAAGCCAGGGTCCTGAAGGGCGATATCTTCCGAAAGATCGGAAACCTCGAGGCCGTGTATCCGGTCTACCTTACCGTCGTTCAACAGGCTGCCGACACTCCCCAATGGGCCGATGCGGCCCTTGAACGTCTTTTGGACCTTATTCTAAGCCAGAAAGGCTCCCTGGAAACCCAGGATCGGATCCAACTGCTGAAACGCCTTGCCGATCAGCACCAAACCGACACCCCGAAATTGGCCATGGGGGCGCTCAACAGGGCCGGAGACCTCCTGTATGCCGCCGGAGAGGGGTCGCATGCCAAGTCGGTTTATCGCCAGGTGATCGATCAGTTCCCGGTCCAAACCACCCAGACTGCAGCAGCGCGCTTCGCACTGGCCGAGATCCTGTACCGGGAGCAGCGGTTTCGAGAAGCCCTGTCGCTTTACGAGCACGAAATCCGGCTAAGGGAAAAAGAAGACCGCATCCGGGAACTGGCCCGGCGGGGGTTTATCCGGAAATCCATTGAAGGCGCCGAGTACCTCTTCGAACTCGGGGAGATCGATTCGGCGCGAAGCCTGTTCAAGGAGATCCTCGATTTCGACAGGAACGTGATCGAAGCCCACCGAGGTTACATCAAGTGTGCGGCCGCCCAAAACGCTTTGAAGCCCGTTCAGGCGGCATACCACCGGTTGCAGAAACTGCATCCGCTGGATCCGGTGGCGGTCTATGCCGCAGGGCTTTCTTCGACCTACCGGACGGATCGAAAGAGTCTGCAAGAGGCAAAGGCGCTCCTTAAGCGCGCGGTTCTGCTCAATGGTCAGATCGGGCATTTCCATCGAACCCTGGGATACACCCTGGAGGTCCTGGAAACGGTTCATGGCGAAAAGGGTGGGCTCGAGGGTGCACTGGAATCTTACCAGAAGGCCTTCTATCTGACCGATGCCAAGGGCGATCCGACAAGTTACGCAGAGCTGTGCCTGAATCTCGGAAATGTCCACTTCCTGCTCGGTCAATATGCCAAGGCGTTTCATTACTATTTTCTGCGCCTGTCTTCAAAAAAACCGATAGGCCACTTCAAAGCCGCGATTCTTTTTTATCAGAGGCTGGGGATTTGCGCTTTCCAGATCCGCAATCTGGAACAGACGCTTTCGGCCTATTCCGAGGCGTCCAGGCGCATCGATTCCGGAATCGACGCCCAGGATCCCTTAGCTTTTTTGAACCGGAACCATCGGTACGTCATGGACCGCATCATCGCCCCCGCGCTGCGCGTCCAGGCTCTGAAAAAGGAAGCCACCGCCCTTTCGGACGCCCAATCGGAGGCGAACCGGGCCCTGTCCGAAATCGAGGTTAAACAGCCGCAACCGGTGGGGGAGGCCTGGAACGTCCACCGCCGACAAATCCTGACGCAGGTCCATCGTCAGGAAAAACTCAACGAGAGAGCCCTTTCTCTGGTCAAGGCTTCCATGAAGACCGGGCTGCACCCGGGGGAGGACCCGGAGGCCTTCCACCGCGCCCTTTCCCTGATGCTGTCGAAAGCCAAAGACGCCGTTTCGATTCCGGAACAGCTCATCGGCCTGAAAGCCGAGATGCTGGACAGGCTTGGACTCGCCTTCCAGGAATCAGGCGAATTTAAAAAAGCGGTAGAGGCTTTTCAACAGGCTTTCTCCCTCAACGAGAAACTCGGGCAAAGGAAAAACCTTCCCCGGAACTTGAGATCCGTAGCCTTCAACCGCTACCTTCTGGCCGATGAGCAATCCGGGTCGGCCCGCATCCAAACCCTTCAAACAGCGGCAGCCGAATTCGCCCGGGTGATCGAGCTGGTGGATATCCACGGCGTTTCGGGACCTGCCCAGGCCTCCAGGGACGCCCTGATCCGCATCGACGTACAGACAGCTCTCGATGCACCCGGCGCAACGCGGGGGGGCAAGGGCTTTTCGGGTCTCCAGGAAAAGCGGCTGGCGGAAACCTTCATCGCGAGGATTTCCGTGGAATTGGGCGAACTGGCTTCTGCAGAAGAAGCCCTCAATCGGCAGACGGCCTTCTATCCTGAGGGCAAAAGCGTTTCGGATTCCGACGCTTACGGCGTCTCCCTTCTCTACCACCGCGCCGGACATCTCTCGGCGGCCGAGGGGAATTGGAAGACGGCCTTCGATCATTTCAGGCGTTCCGGAGAGTTGACCTTTCGCAACCGGAACCTGACAGGGACCCTCTCCAACGCCGCCAACCTCGCCAAAGCCTTTTCCCGCCTGTCGCCCGAAGATCCCGACGGCCGCACGAGGATCATCGTGCTTCGATCCCTCGACCGAAAGGCCATGGACCTTATTTTCAGGGAAACGGCAAATTCGAAGCTTGTGGCCGGATATCACAATGTCATGGGCGTTTATCTCGCTTCGATCCCGGAATACCGGAAGGACGGTCTTCTGGATACCGTGGAAGCTTTCCGCCGGCTACAAGACGCCGCGTTTCATTTCTCCGCAGGAATCCGTGTCCTGGAAGACCCGGGTGCTGCATCCCCGGAGCGGGAGGCTTTTTCTTTACAGGCCGCTTTGCATCTGAACCTGGGAAGGACCGCCCTTCGTCTCGGAGAGACCTCCGCCGCCCGCCAAGCCTTCGAGAGGGCGGTTTTTTTGTCTGAAAAAGGGATCCTTCCCGACATCCAGTGGCGTGCCTTAATCTCCCTTGGAAGGCCGGATGAAGCGCTTGAGATCCTGGATTCCTTGACCCTGCTTCGAGCCGGGTGCTCCAAAGGGGAAATCCTGGACGGTTTTTTCCTTCCGGTATCGTCCCTCCTGGAAAAAGGTCAGACGGAAAAAGCCTTCAACCTGTTGGAAAAAGCTTCAGAAATGGAGCGATTCAACCGACTGGCACCGATGGTTTTAAGATTTTCCGATCCTGAACGGCGCCTTCTGGCCGAAATCCTGTCTCTTCTGGATCGCATCGGGGAAATCGAAATGAGCATCGACAGGGCCGACCCTCTTTTAAAAAACGACCTCCGTGCGGACCTGGAAAGCGAAAAAAAACGCCTGAACGCCCGATTGGGAAAAGACGGCCTAAACCTCCCGGACCCGATTCGGCTGATCCCGGACCCGCCGACCCGGATGCTGGCCCTCCGCCTGGCAGGTCTTGCCGCCCTTGCCGAATCCGTCGCCGACGACGCCGTCCGCAATCCCGACAAGACAGATCTCCGGCGCCGTTATATGGAAACGGTTAAGCGGTACCGCGTGCTGAGAAAACAGGTCCGCACCCGTGGCAATACGCAAGCGCCTTCCGATGCTCTTTCCCTGTTCGGACCCGAAACATACGAAGCCGTCGACGTTATGGAAAACCTTCCGGAAAACGGCCGCTACGTCCGCCTCTTCAAAACAACAGCCCCAACCGGATCTTTTTCCGGTCCCGTTCTTGCCTTCGTTCTTTCCCCGGATCGTATCTCAGCGGTTTCACTTCCCTCCGTGGATGCGGCATTCAAAACCCTGCTGGAACCTGCTTCCCCTGCCGCGTATCTGGCCTTCGACCATCCCGAAGAAATCGCACCGATGCTTTCCGGGTTGAAAGGCGTGGTCGGTTTCGTCCTGAACGCCGGCCATTTCCTGCGTGCGGTAGGCCATCTCAAACCTTTCAAGCGAACCGTTCTCCGAATCCCGTCCCTCCACCCCGGCGAAATCGGGTCCCATGCGGCGGCGGAAGAAGCCGCAAAATCTGATTTGGAAAAAGACGCCTCCGGCTTTCACGTCCTGGTGCTTCGAGGCGATGTCTTCCTGACCCATCGGGTTCCGACGCGCCCCGGAGAACACTCAGCCGCCTATGCGGCGCTCGGCCTGGAAAACCGCCAGAGGTTTCCGCTTTTGTCCCTTTTAAACCGGCTCGGCCATACGTCGTGCGCTGTCTTGGAAAAAGCTTCCTTTGAAGATGCCTTTTGGATCGGACATCTTTTTACTCTCTACGGCTGTCCGACGATTCTTCTCCCGACCCGCCCGGAAAATGCAGGGCGTTTCGCCGAAGCGTTCCTGGACGCTTACCGGACCCGTTCCGCACGAGAATCTTTGGACCGGATCCGCGGAGAATTATCTGAAGGCAACAATTGGGCTTTGCTGGGACATGCGGGCCTGTCCCCTGAGGAAGCGAAGGCCTTTGCCCGAAAGTCCTTTGAATCCGATGTGTTCCGGGCCCGGCAAGGCTTCGATGGAAAGCGGTTTTCCGACGCCCTGGTTCTTTTTGAAAACGCTATCGAAACCGCTTCGGAATCAGACGAGCACCGCATGCACCTGCCTGCCCTTTACGCTTTTGCCAGGGAAAGCGCCTATCTCTCCGGAGCCCGGGAAAAATCCCTGGATTTCGCTCGGCGGCTGGTCAGAATTCTGGAAGTCGAAAGCCCGGGCACCGCTGCTCTTGCCGAATCCCAGTTGCGGTTGGGTCTCCTCGAAGCGCACCAGGAAAGTTATGAAGCTGCCGCTGAAAACATGGGGCTGGCCCTGAAGATCTACCAGGGCCTTCAACTGACCGTTGAGCAGTCGGAGACGCTTTCCGAACTGGGCCGGCTGGCCGAACAGGCCACGGACTACGAGCGAGCCTTACACTATTTCGAGTCCTCGGTTTCCGTTTCCGGAAAGACCGAGAAACGCTGGGTCCTGGGGGACCGCTTCCGCAGCATCGGACGCATCTTCGACCTGCGCCTGAGCCGCTATGCGGAAGCCATCAAAAATTACCAGAGGGCCGCTTCCCTCTACAGGGAAGGGGAACAAACGCCTGACTCCGCCTCCCGCATCGCCCAGGCCCAATTGGACATCGGACGATGCCACCGCCTCATGGGCAATCTCTCCGAGGCCGCGCTTCACTACGAGGCGGCGCTGCAACGGGTCTCGGGGTTGCCGGGTGCCCATCTTCTGCGGGGCAAGATTCTTATCGAACAAGCCAACAACGCCTGGTACCAAGCCCGGTATCAGGAGGCGTTTCACCTCCAGCGGCAGGCCTGGTCCCTTGCAGAGCAGCACGAGCTCACCCATCTGCAGGTCGTCTCCTTGAACACGTCCGGCTTGCTGTGGTGGGCGCTTGGGGACAATGTCAAAGCCCTGGGGGAACTGGCGCAGGCGCTGGAACTCGCCAAGCGCATCCCTTTTCGGGAAGACGAAGTCGCCACGACCCTGAACAACACAGGTATGGTTTTCAGGGAGACGGGCCGTTATGCGGAAGCCCTGGCCTCTTTCGAGCAGGCGTTGGAAATCGACAAACGGCTGAAGTCCAGATGGGCCCTGGCCTATGATTACCGGCATATCGGCGTCACCCACTTGAAGAGGGGATTTCCCGACAAAGCGATCCCCCTTCTTTCCACCGCGCTCAAGGAAGCCCGGGCTCTGGGAAACCGAATCCATGAGGCCAAAGCGCTCCTTGACCTTGCGGACGCTCACGCCGCCGCATCGGATGCCTCTCAAGCCGACCCCTTTTATCAGGAGGCGCTGTCCCTTTCCGGTTCCTTGTCCCTCGAGGAAATCCGTTGGCGCGCCCTATTCGGCCTGGCACGGCTTTACCGGACGACCCAGCCTGGAAGGGCCATCCGCCTGCTTCAGGAGGCAATGGAAGTCATCGAATCCATCCGATCCAACATCCGCATCAACCGGCTCAAAGACGGCTTTTTGTCCAACAAGCTGATGGTTTACGAAACCCTTTGCCTGCTTTTGGCCGATTCCGGGAAACCCGTCGAAGCCCTGGAGATCGCCGAGCGTTCCCGCTCCCGCAACTTCATCGATCTGCTGGGAAGTCAAAGCATCTCCTTGGACCCAACGGTCGACCGCGGCCTTTACGACCGATACCACCGGGTCAAGGAACGAATTGAATCCCTGCGACAAAGAGCATCTTCGGAATCTTCGAACGGAGCAAAAGAGGGACGCTCGACTGAGCTGGAAAAGGCGATATCGGAGCTCGACACCGTCGTGATGGAAATTCAGTCCACAAGCCCCAGGCTGGCATCCCTGGTCACCGTGGAACCGATACGTGCCGTAGAACTTCAAAAGCGGATCGAACCGGGAGTCGCTTTTCTCTCTTATTTTCTACTGAAAGAGGAAATCTTCTGCTGGCGCATCCTGCCGGACGACATCCGGCTCTTCAGAAAAAGAATAGACCGAAGCCGCTTGGAGGAAACGATTCTGGATTACCGGCGCCGCATCCAGAACCTGGAGCCTTTTGAAAAACCCTCAGGGCAGCTGTTCGAGATTTTGGTCCGGCCCATTCTCGACGGCCTGTCCGGCATCAAACGCCTGGGCGTGATCCCCCACGGGGTCCTCCACTATCTCTCCTTTTCCACCTTGACGGACGGAACGGATTACCTCCTTGACCGTTTTCCCGTCTTTTATCTCCCCAGCGCCAGCGTCTACCCGTACACACAGAACAAGCGGACCCCTGAAAAAAATCTCAAGGTCCTTGCCATCGGGAACCCCGACCTCGGAAACCCCGCACTGGATCTTCCCTTTTCGGAGTATGAGGTGGATTCCATCCGATGGAACTTTCCGAGGATCACCATCATGACCCGCGAGAGGGCCACGGAGAAATGGGTGGTTGACAACATCGCACGCTTTGGAATAATTCATCTGGCGTCCCACGGCGAATTCGACCCCCTTAACCCGCTTCTTTCCTCGGTTAAGTTGTCCAGAGGGGAAGACAGGGACGGAAATCTGGAAGCCGCCGAAATCTTCGCTTTGGATCTTTCGGCGGACCTCGTGGTGTTGAGCGCCTGCCAGACCGGACTGGGAAAGGTCTCCGCCGGCGACGAGGTGATCGGGCTCACCCGGGCGTTTCTTTACGCCGGAACTCACGCTCTCATTTCCAGCCTGTGGAGAGTCAGCGACATTTCCACCGCGATGCTGATCAAGGAATTCTACCGGCGTTATGTAAACGACGACAAGGCAGAGAGTCTGCGACGCGCCGCCCAGCACGTGAAAAACCGCTATCCGCATCCGGGATACTGGGGAGCATTCACGCTGGTCGGAGATTATCAGTAGGCTTCAAGGGAACAGACATGCGCAAGCATCAGCTCCTCGCAACGGCCTTTGGTCTCATGGTACTGCTGGGTGTCTCCTCCGGCCTGTCGGCGGAGCGGGTTTGGGTTTCTTCCTTCGACGCCAAGCTCAAGGCCGAAGGGAGTGCTGTTTCGGAAACCCTCGCCGTTCTCGCGGTGGGCGCGGAACTGACGGTAAACGGCGAGGATGGCCGCTGGTTGCGCGTCACCGCCACCGGCGGGAAGACGGGCTGGATCTACCGGGGAAAAGTCTCGACAGAACCCCCCGGACCTTCAGGAGAAAAAAGTGGCGACGATTCAGTGGCCAAGCTTCTGACGGGCCTCACCGGGAGCCGTATCGGATCCGGTGAAGTCGATACTTCCAGGAGTATGCGTATGCTCTCCGTGGAAAATAAGGAGAAGAAAAAAAGTTCCGGGCCCGACCAAGCTTACGAGGATGCCCTGGAATCCGTTCTGTCGAGGCGGGTGACCGAGGTGCATCTGGAGCGTTTCCTGGAAAAAGGCGAGATCGGGGAATATGCAAAGTAGAAAATGCTTTTCGTCCGAACCCTGCAGAAGCATCCCCTTTCGTGGAGACCGGGCCGCTTCTGGAAAGCGGCGCCATCTGGTCAAGATGCTGGGGGTGCTGCTCCTTATGTCGGCACGCCCAGCTGCCGCCGTCGATCTCTTGAAGCTTTTTGAACCCAAAAAGGATTCAAACGGCAAGGAAGGACCCAGCGACCTGGAAAAGGCTCTGGAAATTTTCCAGGGAGCCACCGATATCGTGGGCAGCAGCGTCGAGCTCGACTACGAATCCGAAAGAGTCATCGGAAAAAGCATCGCCCTGGAAGGCTTTAAAAGATACGGCCTCCCTTTCGACGATGAAGCGGTTCAAACCTATGTGAATCTGGTGGGGCAGGCCGTGGCTCGCAATTTCAAACCTCCTGAAAGGGCCTACAATTTTGTTGCCGTCAACAGCGATCTGTTCAACGCCTTTTCGTGTCCCGGGGGCATCATTTTCATCACCTCCGCCCTGATCAAAAATCTCCAGGACGAATCCCAACTGGCAGGAGTCCTGGCCCATGAAGTGGCCCACGTGAACCTCAAGCATGCTCTCCAATCCATCCGCAGGGCGCAATTTTTCAAGGGCATCGGGAAGATCACAGTGGCAACCGCCAAAGTGGAAAAAAAGGAGCAATACCGAACGATGATCTCGGACCTCCAAACGGTTCTGTTCGACCAAGGGCTCGATCAGAGCATGGAGTTCGAGGCGGATCGCTACGGTATGGAAATCGCCTATCGAACCGGCTATCAACCGGCCGGTTTCATTAAGGTCCTGGAGATCTTGAAGCAAAAGGAATCGGGGGCAGAAAAAAAGGGAACCTGGTTTTCCACCCATCCGCCCCTGCAGGAACGCATCCGACGTTGCCGTTTGAAGCTTCCGAACTACCCGGATGCCGGATCGTTGGCGACGGTGGAAGATCGCTTCCTGGAAGTCCGGAAACGCCTTTAAAGCCAGAAGAAAACTCAAAATGGACAAGCCTCATAACGTGACCTGCCTGCCGCGCATCCGGCGCCTCAGAAAAGCGATGCGTCAGGCCGGCCTCGACACCTTGATGGTGAGCATCCAGGAAAACCGGCGCTATCTCAGCGGGTTTACCGGTGAGGACACCCAGTTCGACGAGACGGCCGGGGCCCTTTTCATCGCCGAAGACCGCCTCATCCTGGCCACCGATTCCCGATACGAAACCCAGGCCCGGTTCGAGGCTCCCCTTTTTGAGGTGTTCTGCTACCGTGAAGGATTGGCGAAAGCGCTTCCGGAAATCCTGAATCTTTTAAAAACCGAAAGGCTTGGATTTGAAAGCGTCCGCCTCTGCGTGCGGGAGTTTCAGAAGATCCAGTCCCTTTTGAAAAAAGAAAAGCCGCGGGTCGAGCTGGTGCCTTCGGAAGACCTGGTGGAAAACAGCCGCCGGATCAAAAGCGCCTCGGAGATACGGGCCATTCAAAAGGCACTAGGGCTGGCAGAGCAAGCCTTCCTGAGCATCGCAAAAGACCTCAAGCCGGGTATCACCGAAAAAGAAGCGGCATGGGCCCTGGAAAAGGAAATGCGAAACGCCGGTGCGGACGGCCTCTCTTTTCCCGTCATTGCGGCATTCGGAAAAAACAGCGCCCTGCCCCACGCCGTCCCCGGATCGCGACGCTTAAAATCCGGGGAACCCCTTCTTTTCGACTGGGGGCTCCGACTGGACGGTTACTGCTCCGACATCTCCCGGAGCTTTTATATCGGCCGTCCGGACGCACGCTTTCGAAAAGTTTTCCGCGCGGTTCGCGATGCCCAGGAAAAAGCAGCCGAAGCCATACGCCCCGGGGCGAGCACCCGGGACATCGACCGGATCGCCCGCTCCCTGATCCATCGGAGAGGATTCAAAGACTTCTTTGGGCATGGCCTGGGTCATGGGGTCGGTCTTTCCATTCACGAATCCCCGAGAATCGGCCCTTCCAGCGATGCCGAGCTGGCTCCAGGTATGGTGTTCACCTTAGAGCCGGGGATCTATCTTCCGGAATGGGGCGGTGTCCGCCTCGAAAATATGGTGGTGGTCAAGAAGGACAGGGTGGAAATACTGAACCGTCTGCCGACGGACATGCGCCTGCCTGCTTCCGGATGAAGAAACAGACCGGGTTCTTTTTTAGCTTGGATTTTCTTGAAACCCTCTCCACAGAGAAAAAATCCCGTGACGCCGCTGGATGAAGATCTGGATCGTTACCTCCATTTTCTCATCGTGGAAAAGGGGCTTGCAAAAAAGACCGTCGAGGCTTACAGCCGGGATATCGGGCGGTTTCTGGCCTTTGCGATGAAATCCGGGGCATCCGCCCTGATCGACATCGATACCCCGATGATTTTAAAACACCTCATCTCCCTTCGGGATGCCGGGCTTTCCGCCAGATCCCGGGCCAGAAACCTGGTCGCGCTCAGGGGTTGGTTCCGTTTCGCCCTCCAGGAAAACCGAATCGCCTCCGATCCATCCAAGACAGTGGATCTGCCAAAGAGCACCTTGAAGCTGCCGGATGTGCTGTCGGCCGATGAAGTCAAACGGATCCTGGAAGCACCGGATTCCAAAACGCCGAGAGGCTGTCGGGATGCGGCAATGTTGGAATTGCTCTACGCGGCCGGCCTGCGCGTTTCGGAATTGGTGGCTTTGAAAATGGGGGACGTGAACACGGAGGTGGGCCTGGTCCGAGTCCTGGGGAAGGGATCCCGGGAGCGCCTGGTTCCTGTCGGCCGCTATGCCCGGGAAAAGGTGGATCTCTACGTCACCCGCGCACGATCCTTTTTGATCAGAGGGCGCATGAGCCCTTTTCTCTTCCTGGGGCCGGGAGGCAGGCCCCTCACCCGGCAGGGGTTCTGGAAGAACCTAAAACGTTACGCCCAAAAAGCCGGGATCTTCAAGTCCATCAAGCCCCACACCTTCCGCCACTCCTTCGCCAGCCACCTCCTGGAGGGGGGAGCAGACCTTCGCTCGGTGCAGACCATGCTCGGCCACGCCGACATCTCCACTACCCAGATCTACACCCACGTCACCCGGGATCGTCTCCGGGAGGTCCACAAGCGGTATCACCCCAGGGGATGAGGCGCTTTCCGTTGCCGGATGTAAAGAACCTCCGTCAGGCCGATAAAAGATCAAGACGCGGGGCGCGACCTCCCTTCGAAAAAAGCCTGGATCCGCTCCACCACATACGCGGCCTTGGCATCGGAGAGTTCGGGATAGATGGGAAGGGCCAGAGTTTCCTCGGCAGCGCGCTCGGCCTCGGGGAAATCTCCTTTTCGATGGACAAGATAGGAAAAACAAGGTTGAAGGTGTAACGGTACGGGATAATAGATTTCCGTCCCGATCCCGGAATCGGATAAAAAGGCCCTGAGAGCATCCCGGTTTTTCGGCACCCGGATCACGAACTGGTTGTAGATGTGCCGGCTTTCCCTTTCCAAAGGGACTGTCACCCGATCTTGGAGTTTCGCCGACTCAAAATACCGCCGGTAGCGGGCGGCGTTTTCCCGGCGTTTCTTGGTCCACCCGTCGAGATGTCTCAGCTTGACGGAAACGATTCCTGCCTGAAGCGCGTCGAGCCGGAAATTACCGCCGATGAGGGGATGATAGTATTTGGGTTCGGAACCGTGGACCCTCAGGATCCTCAGCCGCTCGGCCAGCGCCTCCGATCGGGTGGTCACGCAGCCGCCGTCCCCGAAAGCGCCCAGGTTCTTGGAGGGGAAAAAGGAGAAGCACCCCAAATCCCCCATGGCCCCGGCCCGCCTGTCCTTGTATTCCGCGCCGATGGCCTGGGCGGCGTCTTCGATCACCGTGAGGTTTTGCTGCAAGGCCGCTTCCAGGATCGGATCCATGTCGGCGCACTGCCCGAAGAGATGGACCGGGATCACCGCCTTGAGACGGCCCTTGCCGGCACCCTTGAGGCGGTCGATGGCTTCCATCAGACGAGACGGGGAGAGATTATAGGTTTCCGGGTCGATATCGGCAAACACCGGCCTCGCCCCTACACGATGGACGGTTCCCGCAGTGGCGAAAAAACTGTAGGGCGAGGTGAGCACGACATCCCCGGGACCGACACCGGCGGCCATGAGGGAGATCAGGAGGGCGTCGGTTCCGGAAGACACACCCACGGCGAAAGCGGTACGGCAGTACTTCGCCAGTTCCGTCTCCAAGGCCTTCACGCGAGGGCCCAGAATGAACTGCTGCTCCCTACAGATCTCATGAAGCGTTTGAAGAATTTCTTCCTGGATCTGCTCGTATTGCCCGGTCAGGTCCAGCAGCGGTACCTTCATTTAACGCCTCCTTTTCCGAGATTCGCCGTTTCGGTCTGCACGAGGCGCAGAGTCGTTTCCGAAGTATTCTTGACGGAGGCCCGACCCGTGACGCTGGCGAAAGGTGCCTCCGGATCCCGGAGCCGTACCTCGGGCCCGGATTTCTGACGGATGCAGCCGTCGCCGGAGATGAGGGTGAGACACTGGTGCCATCCCTTCTTTGTGACAAGTCTGTAGGTTTTTCGAGGATCCACATCGACCCTCAAGACGCGGCTGTCCGGGGTTTCCTCCAGCACCGTAACTCTTCCCCAGGCGTGCAGTTGGGTGCGGTGCTGGCGGGATTCCTTTCGGCCTCTCTCTTGAAGCTGCTTGACGATGAATTTGACGTCCCGACTGTTTTCCATGTCCGAGACGAAGATGGAATCGGGCGTTTCGATGACCACGGTATCCGTGAGGTGATTGGTCACCACGAGACGCTCGGCACCCATGACGAGGCATCCGCGCGTCTCCCGGGCCAGGACATCGCCGTTGAAGATGTTGCCGTTGGGATCCTTTTCCATGAAATCGAACAAGGATTTCCACGAACCGATGTCGCTCCAGCCGAAATCAGAGGGAAGAACCACCCCTCTTCGGGTGTGCTCCATGACTGCAAAATCGATGGAGATTTTTTCCAGGTCCGCATACAAAGCCGTCGAGGCCGGGGCTCCTTCTCGCAAGCAGCGTCTCATCTGGCGCCACATTTCGGGTTGGAATGCCTGGTACTCTTTTAGCATCACGGATGCCTGGAATGCGAACATACCGCTGTTCCAGTAGAATCTGCCGGATTCGAGATAGCCTCGGGCTCGACGCGCGTCCGGTTTTTCCACGAAGCGGCGGATATGCCGGGCCCCTTCCGCTGTTTTCTTTCCCCCTTCGATGTATCCATAGCCGGTTTCCGGATAATGGGGGGTGATGCCGAAAGTGACGATATTCCCCCTTTCGGCCAGACGTATCGCCGCGGCTACCTTTTCGTGGAATCGGTTCTCGTCACGGATGACATGATCAGAGGGAAACACGCACAGCACGGGATCCTCGCCATTTTTGACCACGTCCAAAAGAGCCAGCAGTATGGCCGGGGCCGTATTCCTGCCGCAGGGTTCGCAGAGGATTTTTCCCCTGGGATCGATGCCCATATCCTGGATCTGCTTGTAAATCTCATGGAAGTGGACCTTCCCGCAGACCACGGTCAGTCGGTCCCTGGGGATCACCGGATGCAGCCGCTGCAAGGTGTGCTGGATGAGGGATCGGTTTCCGAAGAAACGGACAAGTTGTTTTGGAAACAGTTCCCGGGAAATGGGCCATAGCCTGGCCCCCATTCCGCCGGCCAGAAGCACGGCGTGAATTCCGGATGCCGACTGTTCAGGCATGACGCTGATTCTCCGGCCATTTCCGGCCTTTTGCGTTGTTAGGGGTAGGCCCGTGGGAATTGGTTGCGGCGCGGCAGGTGGTCCGGATGCCGTCGGATCCGATGCAAGCGGCGATCTCCCGGAAAAGCCCTTCGGAGGCGGCAAAACGATGCGTTTCCGGAAAAGCGATGACCGTTTCCGTCCGGCCGGGATCCTCCAGGTGCAGATAAGCCGTACAGGTCCCGGGGTACCGTTTAAGGATCTCCTGAAGGGTTCCAAGGGTTGCCGCATCGTTTCGCTGGATGTCGAGATGCAGATGGATGCTGTCTGTGAGCACCTCGTCGGCCTGTTCCAGCGTTATCACCGTATCGGCAATGACTTTAATGGCGCTTTCGTCCTTTTGAAGGCGTCCCTCCACGAGCACTGGGTTCTCCCCCTTGATCCAACCGATGCAATTGGCATAAACGCTTGGAAACAGTACGATTTCCACGGTTCCATGGAGATCCTCCAGGACGATGAAGGCCATGGGGCCGCTCTTTTTGGTGTTGATGATTTTAATGTGGGACACCAAACCCCCGAGACGCACTGCCTCTCCATCCGTCTTATCCTTCAGGGCGATCGTGGTCGCGTTGACGAATTTTTCCAGCCTCGGAGCAGAAGCAGCCAAAGGATGTCCGCTGATGTAAAACCCCAGGGATTCTTTTTCATAGGCCAGTCGCTCCTTTTCATCCCATTCGTCGATCTGGGGATAGGTGGGATAACCGGGCGGCTCGCCGCCTTCTTCGGTTTCGAAAAGTTCCATCTGGGGATCCGCTTTCCGCCGTTTCGCCGAGTGTCCGAATTCCATGGCTTCTTCCAGCACGGAAGCCATCCTGGACCTGAATTCTCCCGTGCTGTCGAAGGCCCCGGATTTGATAAGGCTCTCGATGACCCGCTTGTTGATCCTTCTCAGGTCCACGCGCTCGCAAAAATCGAAGATGGACGAAAAAGGTTCTTCTCTGCGGGTCTCAAGAATCGATTCGATGGCGCCCTCTCCGACGTTCTTGATGGCCATCAATCCGAAACGGATATGCCCTTTCGAAACGGTGAAGGCCTTTTCGCTCAAATTGATGTCCGGCGGAAGGACCGGAATCTTGTGCGACCGGCACTCGCTGACATGCTTCTCCACGTCATCTGAGGAAGTCATTTCGTTGGAAAGAAGGGAAGCCATAAACTCCACCGGGAAATGGGCCTTCAGATAGGCGGTCTGGTAAGCAATGAGCGAATAGGCGGCGCTGTGGGACTTGTTGAACCCGTAACCCCCGAATTTTTCCATGAGGTCGAAGATCTTTTCGGCCTGGGAAACGGGGATTCCTTTTTTTCGAGCTCCCTCCATGAACCGGGTCCTGTGCTGTTCCATGATCGAGGGAATCTTCTTTCCCATGGCCTTGCGAAGATCGTCGGCTTCCGACATGGAGTAATCGGCAAGAGCCCCGGCGATCTTCATCACCTGCTCCTGGTAGATGATGACACCGTAAGTCTCCCGCAAAATGGGCTCCAGATCCGGCAGGAGATACTCCACCGCCTTTTTACCGGTCTTCCGCTGCACGAAATCCTCGGACATCCCCCCAAGGGGCCCGGGACGGTAAAGCGCAACCAGGGCGACAACGTCTTCGAAGCGGCCGGGCTGCAGCCGCATGAGAAGATCCCGCATCCCGGCGCTTTCCAACTGAAAAACGCCGGTCGTATTCCCCGAGGAGAGGAGCTGGTAGGTTTTCGGATCGTCGAGCTTCAGGACGGCCAAGTCCGGGGGGGGTTTGCCCTGTCCTTCGATGAGGGAAATCGTACTGGCGATGACGGTCAGGTTTTTCAGCCCCAAGAGATCAAACTTCACCAGCCCGATTCTCTCCACGGCCTTCATGTCGAACTGGGTGACGACTTCCCCTTTTTTACCCCGATACAGCGGCATGTAGTCCACAAGGGGGCGGTCTGAAATGACGACCCCCGCCGCATGGGTGGATGCGTGCCGGGGAAGTCCTTCTAATACGCGGCAGATCTTGAGCAGGTCTGCGTATTCCTTTTTCTTTTCCGCGAGCTCCGACAGCCGGGGTTCCATGAGCAAGGCATCGTCGAGGGTGATATTGAGGACATCGGGGACCAGCTTGGCGATGGCATCCACCTCGTTCAACGGAATGGCCAGGGCCCTTCCCACGTCCCGGATGACTGCCCGCGTCTTGAGCTTTCCGAAGGTGATGATCTGCGCCACGAATTCACCGCCGCCGTAACGATCGACCACATACCGGAAAACCTCCTCCCGTCCGTTGATGCAAAAATCCACGTCGATATCCGGCATGCTCTTCCGGGCCGGGTTCAAGAAGCGTTCGAAAATCAGTCCGTGTGCAAGGGGGTCGAGATCCGTGATCCCGAGGCAATAAGCCACCAGGCTACCGGCCGCGCTTCCCCTGCCGGGCCCCACCGGGATCATCCTGGCCTTGGCGAACTGAATGATGTCGGCGACAATAAGGAAATACCCTGAAAAGCCCATCTTGACGATGACGTCCATCTCTGTTTCCAGGCGCTTCCGGTAAAGTCCGGTGTCCAGATGCGGATCGGTCTTCTTGAGCCTGGCGATGACCCGGTCATATCCTTCGAGCGTCCGTTTCTGAAACAACATCGCTTCGGAACCGTTATCCTCCACGGGGTACCGGGGGAAATGGTAGCTCTCGAGATCGAAATCCAGGTTGCACCGCTCGGCAATGGAGAAGGTATTGGCGATGGCTTCGGGATAATCCGCGAAGGCATCCGCCATCGCGGCCGGGGACTTGAAGTAGAGCCCGTCGGTCCGGAATTTAAGGCGCTCGGTTTCATGGACGGTCTTCCCCGTCTGGACACACAGAAGCACATCATGGGCCGCTGCGTCCTCCTGGTCAAGATAATGGCAGTCGTTGGTGGCCACCAGAGGGATGGACATCTCCCGGCTCAGGGTGACCAGACCCTGGTTGACCCGTTGCTGCTCCTCAAGACCGTTGTCCTGAAGTTCCAAAAAGAAATTGCCCTCCCCCATGAGACGGACATACGCCTTGGCAACCTCTGCCGCCTGTTCCGGCCTGCCCTCCTCGAGACGCATGGAAATCTCGCCATGCAGGCACGACGACATTGCGATGAGGCCTTCGTGATATTTTTCCAGAAGTACTTTGTCGATGCGCGGTTTGTAATAAAACCCTTCCAGCTGGGCGATGCTGCAGAGCCGGCACAGGTTTCGATACCCGGTTTCATTTTCCGCCAAAAGGACGAGGTGGGACAATCCCTTGCTGTCCGAAGGCGTCTTATCGGACAGGCGGCGGGGGGCGACGTAGCATTCGCATCCGATGATGGGCTTGATTCCGCAGGCTTTCGCCTTTTCGAAGAACTCCACGACGCCGAACAGGGTGCCGTGGTCGGTGACGGCCACCGCTTTCATCCCAAAGTCCAGGCATCGCTTCAACAGCGCGTCGATTCGAATGGCGCCGTCGAGAAGACTGTACTGGGTGTGTACGTGCAGATGGACAAAATCCGGCGGGGAAACGCTCACAGCAGTCAACCCCTCTTTACTCCAAACGATAGTTGGGGGCTTCTTTGGTGATGATCACGTCATGGACATGGCTTTCCTTGAGGCCAGCCGCCGAGATCCGGATGAAACGGGCCTTCTCCCGCAGCTCCTCCAGGGTCCGGCATCCCAAATATCCCATTCCGGCCTTCAGGCCGCCGATGAGCTGGAAGATATTCGAAGACAGAGAACCGCGGTAAGGCACCTTTCCCACAATGCCTTCGGGGACGAGCTTGTCCGCCTCTTCCGTCTCGCACTGGTAGTAGCGATCCCCGCTTCCCTGCTTCATGGCTTCCAAGGACCCCATGCCCCGGTAGACCTTGTAGCTGCGCCCCTGGTAGAGGATGAGTTCCCCGGGGCTTTCCTCGGTTCCGGCAAAGAGCCCCCCCAGCATGACGGTGTGAGCCCCCGACGCCACGGCCTTGGTGATGTCACCGGAGAATTTGATTCCGCCGTCGGCGATAAGGGGTACGCCCCGCTTGCCAGAGACCGGACGGCAGTTCATGATGGCCGTGATCTGGGGAACCCCGGCACCGGCGACGATCCGCGTGGTGCAGATGGACCCGGGACCGATTCCGACCTTGACCCCGTCCACCCCTGCATCGATGAGGTCCTCGGCGCCTTTGGCCGTCGCCACGTTCCCGGCAATCAGTTCGATCCCGTCGAAGGTTTCTTTCAGGCGTTTGACAGCATCCAGCACGTTTTTGGTGTGTCCGTGGGACGTGTCGATGAGGATGACATCCGCGCCGGCACCCAGAAGGGCCTCGGTCCGCAAAACCATATCCGCCCCGACACCCACCGCCGCTCCTACCCGCAGCCGACCCATCCGGTCCTTGCAGGCATTCGGATACCTCTTGATCTTCTCGATGTCCTTGATGGTGATCATCCCTTTGAGCCTTCCGTTGAAATCCACCACCAGAAGCTTTTCGATTCGGTGCTGGTGTAAAAGCTTTTTCGACTCCTCCAGGGTGATCCCTTCCTGAACGGTGATCAGGTTTTCCTTGGTCATCACCTGGGAAACGGTTTTTTCAAGGTCGGTCTCGAATCGCAGATCCCGGTTGGTGACGATCCCCACCAGCTTTTCTCCCTTGATGACCGGAAGTCCGGAAATGCGGTACTGCTCCATCAATTTCAAGACTTCGTGCACAGGCTGATCCGGGTGGATGGTTACCGGATCGATGATCATTCCGCTTTCGGATTTCTTGACCTTGTCCACCTCCTTGACCTGGCTTTCGATTTTCATGTTCCGGTGGATGAAACCGATCCCCCCCTCCCGGGCCATGGTGATGGCGGTGGCGTGCTCCGTCACCGTATCCATGGCCGCGCTGACGATGGGGATATTCAGCGCGATGTTCCGTGTCAGGCGCGTCGAGACGTTGACTTCCTTGGGCAGGACATCGGAGTAGTTGGGGATCAGGAGCACATCGTCAAAAGAAAAAGCCTCCTCGAAGGTGATTTTGGCCATTGAGTTTCTCCAAGATGCTGTTTAAGGATCCGTGAATCGTGACAACGGAAACGGATTTTCGAAATCCGTCGTCCGGCAATCGAACGCTTCCGGCCGTTCAGAGTGCATACCAAAACCGCACGGGGTAGGCAATGCCCAACCGGTAAACCTTGACACACGCGCGTTTTCCGTCATAAAAAAGGTCTCGAGGAAAAAATCTCCTGCAATACCGCACTCAAAGGGCCCCGAAACCATGCTGATCGAAATCAATCCCCAAAACCCCCAGATGCGCCACATCCGGAAAGTGGCCGATCTCCTGAAGGAAGGGGGAATCATCGCCTATCCCACGGACACCTACTACGGCATCGGATGCGACATCCTCAACAAGAAGGCCATCCAGCGGGTTTATCAGCTCAAACAGAGGTCCAAAAGCAAACCCTTCAGCTTTATTTGCAGCGATCTGAAAAACATCAGCCACTATGCCAAGGTCTCCAACTACGCCTACAAAACCATGAGGCGCCTCCTTCCGGGGCCTTATACCTTTATCCTGGAAGGGTCCCGGCTGGTTCCTGAAATCATGCTCACCCGGAGAAAGACCGCCGGTATCCGGGTTCCGGACCATGCCATCTGTCTTGCCCTCGTGAAAACGCTGGGAAACCCCATCATCACCACCAGTGCCACCACGCCGGACGGTTCCGTTTTGCACGATCCGTCCCTGATCCATGACCTCTTCCGGTCCCGCATCGACACGGTCATCGACGGCGGACCGGTAACCGGTCAACCTTCGAGCGTCATTTCGCTCATCGGCGATATGCCGGAAGTCATCCGCAAAGGATTGGGGGACGTGAGCCTCTTCGAATGAAAAGAGGCACCTTGGTGGGCATGCCGACGGGTCGGTCGTTCACGGTTGATACAGGTAACCGCCTTGGATCCGCGTGCCCAGGGTCCGATTCAAAAGAGAATCGAGAGAAGATTCGAAGAGGTAGCGGAAAATAGAAAACCTTTTTTCGGCGGCGTAGACGGTTCCCACTTCCCCTTCAATACCGGATTGGCGGCCCGCCCATTCGACGGCATCCTCCAGGTTTCCCAGTTGGTCCACCAGCCCCAAGGTCTGGGCTTCCTCGCCGGTGAAAATCCTTCCATCGGCAATGGCCTGGATCTGGGAGCGCTCCCGTTTTCTTCCTTGTGCGACATCCCGGACGAACTGCTCGTGAATCCTTTCCACGAGTCCCTGCAACATCTTCTTTTCGGTATCGGTCATCTTCCTGACGGGGGATCCCGTATCTTTGTATTCCCCGCTTTTGATCACCACGGGAACCAGGCCGATTTTCTCCAGCAGAGTCTGGAAATTGGTAAATCCCATGATGACGCCGATGCTCCCGGTGATGGTCCCGGGGTTGGCGAAAATGGCATCCGTACCGGCGGCGATGTAATACCCCCCAGAGGCTGCGATGCCTCCCATGGAGGCAACCACTTTTTTAGCCGTGACGGTTTTCTGGATTTCCCTGAAAATCTCCTGGGAGGGCCCGACGCCCCCCCCGGGAGAATCGATGCGCACCACGATGGCCTTGATGGCATCATCCTCCCGGAATCGCTTGAGAGCCTCGATCACATCACGTGCGTCTGCGATGACGCCCGTGATCTCGATGACGCCCACTTTTTCCTTAAAATCGAAGTCCGGCCCCCGGCGAGCGACGGCGACGAGCAGGGAGGTGCCCAGAATCACGGCGCCCACGATCCCGCTGAAGATCAGGATGAAAAAAAGGTACGGATGCCTTCTTGAAAACATGGTGGGCGCCGGAGAATCCGCCTATTCTCCCTTCAGTTTGTCCTTGAGATTGTTCCGGAGAATCTCTCCGAAGGTGGAAGTGGGAGTCCGCATCTGGTTGACGTATTCGCTGAGCAGGTTCTGGTCGCTTTCCATCTCCAGGCGCTTGATGGAAAGGCCGATCCTTCTCTCGTCGCTGTTGATATTCATGACCTTTGCGGTGATGGCATCCCCCACGGCGTATTTTCCCACCGGGGTCTTGATTTTCTCCTTGCTGATTTCCGAAACGTGAACCAAACCCTCCACGCCTTCCTCGAGCTCCACGAAGATCCCGAAGTCGGTCAGGTTCGTAATGGTCCCCGTGATCTCCTTGCCCACCTGATAGCGTTCTTCCACGGTGGACCAGGGATCCGGATGCAGCTGCTTGATGCCCAGGGAAAACCGCTCGTTATCCTTTTCGATGTCCAACACCTTCGCCTGGACCGTTTCCCCTTTCTTATAGAGTTCGGAAGGGTGTTTGATGCGTTTGGTCCAGGAAAGGTCTGAAATGTGGACCAGACCGTCGATCCCCTCGTCGATACCGATGAAGATTCCGAAATCGGTGATGTTTTTAATCTTCCCTTCGATGACGGTCCCCACGGGATATTTTTCGCTGATCACGTCCCAAGGATTGGGGACCACCTGTTTCATCCCCAGCGAGATCCTTCGGTTGTCAGGCTTGATGTCCAAAACAACGGCATCCACCCTCTCCCCCACGGAAACCACTTTGGACGGGTGCCGGATCTTCCGGGTCCAGGACATCTCAGAGATATGGATGAGGCCCTCAATCCCTTCCTCCAGTTCGACGAAAGCCCCGTAGTCCGTAAGGCTCACCACTTTGCCTGAGATCCTCGATCCCACGGGATATTTTTCCGCGGCGTTGAGCCACGGGTCCGGGGTCAGCTGCTTCATCCCCAGGGAGACCCGCTCCCGTTCCAGATCCAGATTGAGCACCTTCACCGAGATATTGTCGCCGATGGTGAATAATTCCGACGGATGCTTCACCCGGCCCCAGGAGATATCCGTGATGTGGAGCAACCCGTCCACGCCTCCCAAATCCACGAACACCCCGTATTCGGTGATGTTTTTAACGATTCCGGGCATAACCTTCCCCTCATGGATGGATGCCAGAGTGGCTGCCCGTTTGGCGATGGCTTCCTTTTCCAGGATCACCCTCCTGGAAAGAACCACATTGCTTCGTTTACGGTTGTATTTCAGGACTTTGAAGGAAAAGGTCTTTCCCACCATGTCGTCCAGATTGTGTATGGGTCGCAGGTCCGCTTGGGAGCCCGGCAGAAAGGCCTGGACCCCTACATCCACCGTGAAGCCGCCTTTCACTCGGCCCACAATGACACCTTTGACCGTTCCGTCCTTGTCATAGGCCTGTTTAATCTCCTCCCAGACCTTGACCTTTTCGGCTTTTTCCTTGGAAAGGACCACCATCTCCTGCTCGTCGTCCCACCATTCGACCATGACTTCCACGGGGTCGTCGATGTTCACATTCATCTGCCCTTGGTCGTCGGCGAATTCACCGATGGGAATCTGCCCTTCGGATTTATAGCCGATGTCTACCAGGACGTTGTCCTTATCGACGGAAATGACTTTGCCGGTGACAATTTCCCCTTCCTCGAAGCGCTTGAAGCTTTCCTCGTACATTTTCTTGAGTTCCGCTTCCTTTTGCTCTTCCGGGGTCAGGTTTTCCGCAGGAACGGCATCGTTTTCGGAAGGTTGGGGGTCCTGGGAAGCTGTCGTTTGGGACTCGGGTGCCTGGGAAGCGGGGTCCGAAGCGATGTTCGGGCCGTCTTCCGGGTCGGTGGGTTGGGTTGTTTGGTTTTTTTCCAAATTTTCCATGAAACGCGATTCTCCCTTGCCTGGTTTTAAGATGAGTCGTTTATGCCATCGCCTATATAAACTTGCTTTCCTATCAGCTCCGAGCTGAGAAAACAATGATTATTTTTGCGCCGGGGCTTCCGTGCCGGTGTCTTGGGGAAATACTTGTCCCGGTTCCGTTTCTTTCCGCAAAAGCTGTTCGAGCATCCATTCGACCACCTCGTTTTCAGACAGGAGGCTGGAATCGATACGTATGGCATCGGGTGCAGCCATTAAAGGGGCAAGGGCTCGGGTGCTGTCCGCTCGATCCCGTTGGAGGATCTCCTTTTCCAGATCTTCCAAGGTCATGTGAGGGGGGTGTTTCCGTTCTCGGAACCGCCTCAGGGCCCGTACGTGCGCCTCGGCGTCCAGAAAGAATTTGATATCGGCATCCGGAAAGACAACGGTGCCCATGTCCCGCCCCTCGAAGACAGCCTTCCGGTCCTTTCCCAGGCGCCGTTGAACGGTCAGCAGATACGCTCGAACCGTCGGCAGGGCCGAGACCTTAGAAGCCGCCATGGCGATCTCGGGAGTCCTGAGGGCGCCGGTGATGTCTTTCCCGTTCACCAGAAGCCGCATTCCCTGATCGCTGTGTTCGACTTCAAACATCAACCCGGCGCACAGGCGACCCAGTTTCGAGTCGTCATCGGGGCTAATCCCTGCCCGCAGGGCCTCGTGGGCCACCGCCCGGTAGAGGGCGCCGGTGTCGATATAGCGGTATCCCAAACAGGCGGCCAGACGTCGGCTCACCGTCGTCTTTCCGGCTCCTGCCGGCCCATCGATGGTGATCAAGAGCCGCCTCGGGATGGCGCTTCCTTTCTGGACCAAGGCGCTGTTTTCCTGTTTTACAGGCACCGCTTCATCGCCTCTACCAAGCGCACGTTCTCGGAGTGCAACCCGACGCTGATTCTGATGTATTCCGGATATCCATAAGCGGTCATGGAACGGATGATGACCCCTTCCTGGAGCAGGCGGTGAAAAAAAGCATCTGCGTCCTGCTTCACATCCACCAGAAAGAAATTGGCGTGACTCGGGAAAACCGTCAGCCCGAGGCCCTTCAGGGAGGCGGAAAGGAAATCGAGTTCCGTGTGCACCAGTCCAACCGTTTTTTTGACAAAGGAAGGATCCTTCAGGGCCGCTTCCGCGGCGATCTGGGCCAGGGAATTCGTGTTGAACGGGGCTCGGATCCGGTTGAGGATCTCGACGAGTCCTACAGGCATGATGCCGTAACCGATCCGCAAGCCTGCAAGCCCATAAGCCTTGGAAAACGTCCGCAGCGTCACCACCGGATTTTTGGTCTTCGAAAAAGCCAGAGAATCCAGGCAGGACGGGTCCCGGACAAATTCGATGTAAGCCTCGTCCACCACCACCACGATCCCTGCGGGAAGCCGTAAGAGAAATCGGTTGAAGTCCTCATGGGCGATGAGGGATCCCGTGGGGTTGTGCGGGTTGTTCAAGAAGAGCAGTCGGGTATCGGGACGGACTCGGGAAGCCATGGCTTCCAGGTCGACGGCAAGCCCTTTCAGCGGGACTTCCACCGGAATCGCCCCCACGCTTTTCACGGCGATCTCGTACATGAGGAAAGCCGGTTTGGGCATGAGGGCCGAATCGCCGTCGGAAAGCAGGGCTCGCGTGAGCAAAGTGATGATCTCATCGGAACCGTTTCCCAGGACGAATCGCTCGGCAGGAAGATCCAAAGTTTCAGCAAGCGCCGCGATGAGAGCCTTCCCGCTGCCATCCGGGTACCGATGGATTGCATCGGCGCCCCGTCGAACGGCCTCCAGGGCCGCAGGCGACGGACCCATGGGGTTCTCGTTGGAAGCAAGTTTCACCGCTCCCGTCACCCCGTAATCCCTCTCCACTTCCTCGATGGGCCTGCCTGGAACATACGCCGGGACGGCGGCGATGTGCCTTGGGACCCGGACGCCCATCGGCCCCGCGGGCGGAGTTTTTCCCGCAGTTCTTCTCCTTTTGAGAGGGGTGGACGGAACCTTTTTCAAGCGGCGGCCTTTCGGCCCTCCTCCAGGGCGGCAAGATTCATCTCGATGAACTTCTTTTTCTTTTTAAATTCCTTTTTCACCGTCTCGATGAGGGTTTCAAAGTCAAGGATCCGGCTTCGCGCCACAAAGGCCCCCAGGGCGACGATGTTGGCCGCCTTGACGCTCCCCAGCCGGTTGGCGATATCCGTGACCGGAACACAAAGCTCGTCCACATCCTTTCGCCCGGAGACGACGGGGATCAGGGACGTGTTGATGAGGATGACGCCGCCCGGCTTGACCATCTTGGCGAATTTGTCCAAAGAGGGACGGTTCATGGCCACCAGATGCATGGGGTTTCGGATGATGGGCGATCCGATGGGCCTGTCGCTGACGACCACCGTGCAGTAGGCCGTCCCTCCCCGCATCTCGGGGCCGTAGGAGGGGACCCAGGCTACCTCCAGCTTTTTTTCCATGGCCGCCTCGGCGAGGATCTTTCCCGAAAGCAGGATCCCCTGTCCTCCGAAACCGGCAAACATCACTTCGGTTTGCATCAGTCCTCCTTGATGGGTTCAGGTGTTTTAAGGTCCCCGAGCGGATAGTAGGGAATCATGGTCTTCTCGGCCCACTGAACCGCATCGGCGGGTGTCATCCCCCAGTTGGTGGGGCAGGTCGAGATTACTTCCACCAGGCTGAAGCACCGGTTCTCCATTTGGTACTGAAAGGCTTGACGAATCGCCTTTTTCGCTTTCACGATATACTTCGGGGCCAGAACAGCCTGTCGCGTGACATAGGCGGGTGTGCTCAGGGCCGAGATCAGCTCGGCCACCCGGATCGGCATTCCCACCTCTTCGACATTTCTTCCGAAAGGAGAAGTGGTGGTCTTCTGGTTGGGCATGGTGGTGGGCGCCATCTGTCCTCCGGTCATGCCGTAAACCGCGTTGTTGACGAAGATCGTGGTGAATTTCTCCCCGCGGTTGGCGGCGTGGATGATCTCGCCCATCCCGATGCTGGCCAGGTCTCCGTCCCCCTGATAGGTAAAGACGATGAGATCCGGGCGAACCCGCTTGATTCCTGTGGCCATGGCGGGAGCGCGGCCGTGGGCCGCTTCCTGGAAATCAAAAGTGAAGTAATTGTAACAGATGACCGCACAGCCCACCGGCGCGATCCCCACGGTTCTTCCACTGACTTGAAGCGCGTCGATAGCCTCAGCGACCAGCCGGTGGATGACGCCGTGGGTGCACCCTGGACAATAATGGGTCTCCTGTTCTGATAGACATGTCGGTTTTGTAAATGTTTTTGCCACAGCTTGACTCCTTCTTTGACGACGACATCACAGAGCGCTGACGGTCACAACCGCACCAACGCCTCCACCGCCTCCATGACTTCCTCCGGGGTCGGCACTTCACCCCCGCATTTTCCATACCACGAAACCGGCCGTTTCCCCTGGACGCTTCTTTGGACATCTTCGATCATCTGGCCCATGCTCATTTCCACGCTCAGCACATGACTGCATTTCGGTTTCGAGGCGGCCTCGAAAACAGCCTGTTCGGGAAAAGGGAACAAAGATCGGGGTCTCACCAGCGCCACCTCCAGATTCTTTTCCTTGAGGGCATCGATGGCGCTTCGGCAGACGCGGCTCATGGTTCCGTAGCTGACGATCAACAGCCGGTATTCGCCGTCGGTGTTGTAGGTTTCATAGGAGACCTCTTCCTGCCTCATGCGGTCATATTTGGCCTTCAACTTCAAATTGTGGGAATTCAGCGCTTCCGGGTCCAGGTAAAGGGACCTCACCAGGTTTCGGCGACGGCTCTTTCGGGTGTCCATTCCGTTGGTGGCCCAATCGTCCTTGTTCGTCACCGGAGTCTTGAGCTGGTCCGGAAAGGTCACAGGCTCCATCATCTGGCCGATTAGCCCGTCTCCCAGAATCATCACCGGGTTCCGGTACTTCTCAGCCAGGGGGAAGGCCTTCATGACCATCTCCACCGCCTCCTGGACCGAGGCCGGGGCCAGAACCAGCATCCGGCAGTCCCCGTGTCCGATTCCTTTGGTCGCCTGGAGGTAGTCCGCCTGGGAAGGCAGAATTCCGCCGAGTCCCGGCCCCCCCCGCATGATGTTCACGAAAACCGCTGGACACTCGGCTCCCGCGATGTAGCTGATCCCCTCGCTCATGAGGCTGATGCCGGGGCTGGAAGACGTGGTGAATACCCTCTCCCCGCAGGCGGCTGCTCCGAATATCATGTAGGATACGGCCACTTCGCTCTCGCCCTGGAGGAAGACGCCTCCGACTTCCGGCATGCGTCGGGCCAGGTATTCCGCCACCTCGGACTGGGGTGTGATCGGATAGGCAAAGTAATTCAGGCAACCGGCCCGGATGGCCGCCTCTCCGATGGCTTCATTCCCTTTCATCAAGACCTTGCTCATCTTTCTCCCCTCCTAATGTTCCGACGGCTGGGCGGCGTCTTCTTTTTCTTTGACGATGCTGATCGCCACATCCGGGCACATGATGCAGCAGGTCGTACAGAAGATGCAGTCTTCCGGACGAGCCTGGTACGCGGGAAAATATCCCTTGAGGTTCACTTGGTCGGACAGTTCCAGCACGTTCTTGGGACAGACCGTGAGGCACAGACCGCACCCCTTGCACCGGTTTTTTTCGATTCGATGTTTATACGCCATCAACTTTTGCTCCTCTTACCTTTGGGGTTTTCCAGCCCGATCTTCCCGCAAGCAGCCTTCATCTTCGGGAAAAGGATCAAAACCGGAATCGTAACCCGTGTCGCCGGCACTTTTCCAGGGAAAGGCCAAATGCCTGTCGATGGGAAGGACCGGACAGGAAAACTGGTTTTTTTCAATATGCCCGAGAAGCGGGAGAGGAACGGTGATCATTTCCAGGGGCAGGCTTGTTTTTACGGAAAGCGCCCGGGCGAATCGATACCCGTCTTCAATATCCTTGGTCCGGGTCTCTTCCATGAGGTTGGCGTTTCCGATGACCCCGGTGACGGTCAGCTTCGACGCCTTTTCAATCGAATCCCGCATCTTCTGACATCCAGAAAGAGTTTCTGTAAAAGGCCGGAAGGGGTTGACCACCAGCAGGACCTTCAGAGGCCGACCCTTATCGTTTGCGTCGCGAAAGGCATCGGCCAGCGCCGCCAGAACAGTGGCGCCCGCGTCATTTCCGCCCACGTCCAAGAGAACCAGGTCGTCAGAACGTCGAATCACCCCTGCCACCTGCGGACTCAGGATGGGGAGGTCGGCCTTCAGGTACGCATCCGGCGGAAGCACGACCCCGATCCCTTTCTCCGTCAGCGGGATTCTGGCTTCTCGGGTTCTGAAATACGGGTTCACCAGGTCCAGGTCCGCGATCCATACCTGGAGCCCGAACCGCCGGGAACCCAGCGCCAGATTGATGGCGACCTCGGTCTTTCCGCTTCCATAGGCGCCGACAATCACCACGATCCCTTTCAGCCGGGGGAAGTCCCCGTTCCCGTTGCGTGTCCTCATCAAGTCGCCCCGAAACCGCTTCCGGGATTTTCCTTTCGTTCTCCCTGTTTTATAAATCTGAAACAGACTTTTTTATGAGCCGGGACCTTTCTTGTCAAGGCTTTTCCCAGAACTGTTCTTTAAATACTCCCAGAGTTGCCGCATATTTTCCTTTTCGCTGGGGTCGGCGTGTGATAGCTTTTACCCATCACCGCATCGGAGGGTTGATGCATTCCGTCTCGACAGGACTCGAAGAACTGCTGCGCGCACCTCCGGACTGGCTTCGGGGATTGCGGATGGGGCTGCTGTGCAACCCGGCCTCGGTGGACCGGTCCCTGAATCACGCCGTTGCGCGAACCCGGGAAGCGTTTCCCGGAAATCCCGTTGTGATTTTTTCCCCCCAGCACGGTTTTTTTGCCGAAAAACAGGACAACATGATGGAGTCCGACGACACCCGAGATCCCTTTTTCGGCATCCCTGTCTGCAGCCTGTATGGTCGCTCACGGATTCCGCAGGAGGAATCCATGAAGCGTATCGACGTCCTTGTGGTGGACCTACAGGATGTGGGGTGCCGGGTGTACACCTTCATTTATACCCTCTCCTACTGTATGGAAGCGGCAGCGGCAGCGGGAAAGAAAATTTTGATTTTAGACCGCCCCAATCCTCTGGGAGGCGAGGTGGTGGAGGGGAATCTGCTTTCCCCTGATTGCGCCTCCTTCGTGGGCCGCTACCCCATCCCCATGCGGCATGGACTTACCCTCGGCGAAATCGCCCGCCTCTTCAACACGCATTTTCATATCGGATGCGACCTGACGGTCATCCCCATGAAACACTGGAAGCGGGATCTGTATTTCTCAGACACCGGGCTGCCGTGGGTGCTTCCTTCCCCGAATCTCCCCACGCCGGAGTCGGCCCTCGTATATCCGGGCCAGGTCCTGTGGGAGGGAACCAATGTCTCCGAGGGAAGAGGAACCACCCGCCCTTTTGAAATCTTCGGCGCCCCCTTTCTCGACCCCGAAGCTCTCCTTCGACAGCTGGGGGGAAACCGTCTCCCCGGCGTCTTCCTGAGGCCTGTCGCCTTCGAACCCACCTGGAACAAGTGGCGGGGTGTCCTCTGCCGCGGATTTCAGATGCACGTCATCGACCGGTCCCGGTTTCGTCCGTACGCCGTCTCTCTGGAAATCCTTCATGCGGTGATGCGCCTTTATCCCGACTCTTTTCAATGGAAAGCCCCTCCTTACGAGTACGAATACCAGAGGCTGCCCATAGACCTCATCCTTGGGAACAAAACCCTCAGAAGACATTTGGAAGAGGCGGAAACGGTAAAAGATCTTTCGGTCTCATGGAGAAGCGATGTGGAGTCCTTCAGGCATCACTCCGAGCCCTTTCTCCTTTATCCTCATGTATCCCAAACCCTAACCGATTGAAAAGACCGTGGACCCAGATCCGAAAAACTGGAAACGGATGCGTTTTAAGTCCCACAAGGTTTGGATCGCCCTGGATGCCCAGGGCCGGCCTGCTGTTCAAAACGGCAAAGTCCTGATCAAGTACCAGCTTCACCAGGACCACCAATACTGGGTCCACGAAAAAAATATCCATCAGGCCGATTCCTCCCCTCCTGTCGCCGGACCCGCCAAACTTGCATCAGGCCAGGTTTCTTTCCGTGGAAAAGAGAAAGGCGTCCTGGCGGAGGGCACTACCGGCGCTTTCGGAGACAACACCGTGGTGATCTTCGCAGACGGGGCCTCCTCCGGAAACCCAGGTCCCTCCGGAATCGGGATTCTCCTGCGACACAAGGGACGGGAAAGGGAGATTTCCCGGTTCATCGGCATCACCACCAACAACGTCGCCGAACTTGAGGCCATCCGGACGGGGCTTTTGGAACTGAAAAGCGCAGATTTGCCGGTAAGACTCTTCACGGACAGCCGTTACGCTCAAGGGGTCCTTTCCGGGGGATGGAAGGCAAAAAAGAACCAGGATTTGATCCGTTCCGTCAGGCTGTTGATGGCAAAGTTTAAAGACTTGAGGATCCTTCACGTAAAGGGGCACGCAGGGGATGCAGGAAACGAACGCGCGAACCGGTTGGCCGTCTTGGCTTCAAAAAGCCGGGGAAAGTGACGCTAGAGCCTAGCCTCCGCAAAAACGCCGGGCTCTAGCGGTTTGGATGGAGTGGCGTTTTACTCCGCCGGCTTTTCTTTCTTCAGAGTTTCTATCTCTTGTTTGAGATCATCGATTTCCTGCTTGTATTTTTCCGTCTCATCGCTTTTGAAAGCGGGTTCGGGGGCCGGCTCATCCTTTTTCCAGGTGTCCTTCAATTCATCAAATCCCAGGTAAAGCGCCAAACCGCCTCCGAGCAGCAACATGACCGGAATCGCTCCGGCGAGCAGCTGCAGAAAAGGTTTCCACCAGACCGAAAGACCGATGATGCCCAAAACCGCCCCAATCGCTCCGCCAATTAACGTCTTCATTGAAAATCGTCCTCCTTTGAAGTTAGATGAAAAGGTTACAGCACCCTGTCCTCAATCCTCTGTGCGATTTAATCGCCCGTCCCCGCCCGCCCAGCTCTTTTTTCTGGGGGCGGCGGGTTCGCCCCGGGATGGATTCCCGATTTTTCAAAAGCCACTCGGCAGAATGGCCTTTTCGGATAGATCCTTACCAAATCCTGTACCTGACGCCGATACCACAACGCGAGGGCCTGCGCAAGCATAATTTTAAAAAAACAGTTCCCCGGCGAGGGTCTCGGATCGATGCCTGGAGCCGGCAGCCATCTTCTGGGTTGCAATAAATTGCCGATCTGGTAACTTTAATTATATTGCACCCACCGCAGCCTGTTTTCATGCAGGCTTTTTCGGTTCAAAAAAGAATCCAAGGCGATTGATGGCGTCGAACCTGAAATCTCTGGGAAGGCGGATGAAGAGCTGGCTCCGCAAGCAGATTGATACCGCGCTGGAAGGCACCCACGACCACTTTGCCTTTTATTTCCCGGGTAAAGCCGGCACTTTGATCCCGGCGGTCTTGAATCTGTTTTATGCCGGCATCCGTTTTGAAAAAACGGAATCTGCAGCCCTTTCTGCGCTGCCCAAAGATGCCGTCATCGTTTACGCCTGCAAGTACCGGAGCCGTTTCGAGTTCCTTTTTATCACAACCGCCTCGCCAGGTTGGGCCTTCCCTGTCCGGAAATCGCCTTTGGTTTCCGGACGGTCTTCTTTCAGCCGGTGAGCCGGCTTTTCAAGATCCTTCTGGCGCATCTGGACCACTTTTTCAGATTCGGGTCGTTCCAGGATCCCTTCCGCACGGGGTTCTTCGAAAGGGCGCTCACGAGTGGACACGCCGCCTACGTTGCCCTCATCGAAAAAGGGGGGAGTCCCTTCGGTTTCAAAAAAAACAAGAAAGATCCCCTGGAATTCCTTGTCGAAGTTCAAAATAAAACCGGGCGTCCGATCTACATCGTCCCCCAGCTCATGTTTTTCAGCAGGACGCCCCAGCACAGCATCCCCACCTTCCTGGACATATTTTTCGGGACGGAAGAAAATCCGGGAAAGATCCGGCGGATGGTGACTCTTTTTAAAAATCCCGGAAAAGTTTTTGTGGAGGTATCCGACCCCGTCGAATTAGGAACCTTTCTTTCTCAATCGAAAACCCTTCCGGAAAATCCCTCAGCTCGGGCCCTTCTGCTTCGCCGGCATCTCATCCATCAAATCAATCGGCACCGCCAAAGCATTACGGGCCCCACCATCAAATCCCTGGATGAGATCAAAGAGGAAATTCTTACCAATGATCCCCTCAACGATTTTCTGGCCCACTTCGCCAACGCGCGGAGCATTCCCCTGCCAAAAGTCCGCAGCGAAGCCCGTGGCTATCTCGACGAAATCGCGGCGAACGCCAACCCTTCCTTCATCCGCTTTGCAGCCGTCTGCGTGAAGTGGATGATCGAATCCATGTTCGAAGGGGTGAGTGTCGACTCTGATGCCATGACTCGAGTCAAGAGCCTATCCAAGAAAGGCCCCCTGATTTTCGTTCCCTGCCACAAAAGCCATGTGGACTACCTCGCCCTGCCTTACGTCTTGTACACCCACAACATGCCCACCCCCTATATCGTCGCCGGGAACAACCTTTCTTTCTGGCCTTTGGGACCGCTGTTCAGGATGGGCGGGGCTTTTTTTATCCGCCGGACCTTTCGTGGCGCCGTACTTTATGCCCGGGTCTTTTCCGAATACGTTTACAAGCTATTAAAGGAAGGATTCAATATCAAGATCTTCATCGAGGGGGGGAGAAGCCGGACCGGAAAGCTCATCATGCCCAAGCTCGGCTTTTTATCCATCCTCCTCAACGCCTTCAAAAACGGTGCATGCGAGGATCTTACTTTTATTCCCATTTTCATCGGCTACGACCGGGTCCTGGAAGAGAGCGCCTACTTGAACGAAATCGAAGGGGGACAGAAAGAAAAGGAAAGCCTGATTCAAGTCATCAAGGCCAGGAAGTTTTTAAAGAAACGCTATGGGCGGATTTACATCAAGCTGGGTGAACCGGTTTCAGCCAGATCGCTTTACGCCGAGGCTTTCCCGTTCGGTTCAAAGCCCTCTCAGAAGGCTTTCAACGCGCTGGTCCGGGATCTCGGGTATCGCCTGACCTGCGCCATCGATGCCGTTTCCGTTGTAACCCCTCATGCTCTTGTGGCCAGCGCCATTCTCAACACTCCAAAGCCGGTCTTTTCCCGGCGACGGATGTGCTCTGACATCGAAACCTACCTATCCTACCTGGATTTCCAGCAGGCCACCTTGGCCGGCTCCCTCCTCATCGACACTCAAATGGCCATTGAAAATGCGCTCGGAGACTATCTGCAGCGCAAATTCATCGAAACCGTGTCCACTCCAAACGAAGAGGTGGGCCCTGAAGCCGAATACCAAGTCAAGGAAAACCAGCGTCCCAACCTCGAATATTACAAGAACAACAATATCGCCTTTTTCATTCCGGCGGCTTTCACCGCTCTTTCCATCCTGGAAAAGGACGCCTTTCAGTTCAGCGCACCCGACCTTCACGCCTCCTACGCGCAGCTCCAGGACTTCTTCAGATTCGAATTCGCATTCACCGACGACCGCCCTCCGGAATATCTGGTCCGAAAGACACTCAAGGCCTTTATCGATGATGCCGTTCTCATGCCCCACCCCACCCTCCCGGACACCTATAATCTCACTTCGTCCGGGTTCCGGAAACTCAAACGCTTCTCTTGCTTCTTGAAGACCTTTTTCGAGTCATACGCCGTGGCTCTCGATTATTTCGAAACGTCCCCGCAGATCCCCAACAACCCGAAAGACCGACTCCGCAAGATCCAGGCCAGGGGAAACCGGATGTACAAGCTCAAGCAGATCGAGCGCAAGGAGTCCCTTTCCAAGATCTATTTCCAAAACGCTGTGGATTTTTTTCTCTCTCAGGGGATCAAAAGCCGGGAAGACGGGGAAAAGATCGCCCACTTTTCGGACATGATCAAACGATACCGATCATACCTGTAATTGCATTCTGATGAACGCTTTAATCCTTTCCGCAGGCATGGGCACGCGCCTGCTTCCCTATACAAAAATGCGTCCGAAACCCCTTTTCACCCTCTCCCGGGAGCCTCTCCTCGACCGGCTCATCCGTGCCTTGTATAAAGCAGGCGTTCAATCCGTGATCCTGAACACCCATCACCTTGCTGAACAGATCCATGCCCATGTCCAAAAGACGCGTTTTCCCCTGCCGGTGCGCCTGTCCCATGAGCCGTCCATCCTGGGCACGGGCGGCGCCATCGCCGCCAATGCCAAGGCCATGGGCGACGATCCTTTCTTCGTCGTCAACGGGGATCTCCTCACGGACATCGACTTCGCCGCCGTCTACGCGCACCACCGCGTCCACGGCGGCCCGGCGACTCTGGTACTGGTCGACGACCCCGAATTCAACAGTGTGACCGTCGGCCCGGACGGGCGCATCACATCTTTTGCGGAAAAAGACCCAAATCCCCCATCCCCGGGGTTTCGGAACCTGACCTTCGCCGGCATCCAGGTCCTCGATCGGACGGTATTTCGCTACCTCCCGGAGACCGGCTTTTCCTCCAGCATCGACGCCTACCGGCGCATGCTCCGCGACGGCTTGTTCCTGGGCGCTTTCGTCGAAAAGGCTGCATACTGGAAGGACATCGGAACCCCCCATCGTTACCGGGAGGCATCCCTGGACGCCCTCGCAGCCGAGGCCTTTCCCCGGGTCTGGCCTCAGATTGAAAAAAACCTGCGGCCCACTCGAAAAACCCTTTTGGCGGGAGACGGATCGGATCGTCTCTGGTTCCGCCTTCACCGCAACGGAAATACCCTAATCGCCGCCGATCACGGCATCCAGGAAGGCCCCCCCTCCAAAGAGATGCACGCGTGGCTTTCCATCGGGCGTTTCTTGAGGTCCAAAGGGATTCGGGTCCCGTCCGTATACGCCTTCGATGACCATTCAGGTTGGGCAGTCATGGAAGACCTTGGGGAAGTCTGTCTTCAGCAGGCCGTGCGATGCGCGAGGCATCCGCTCGAACAAATCGCCCTTTACCGGGACGCCATCGACTGCCTCATCGAGTTTTCCGTTTCAGGGACCCGGGGCTTCGATCTAACATGGACCTCACAAACCCCTGTCTACGACTCCGATCTCATTTATGAGAAGGAATGCCGTTACTTCCTGGACGCCTTCGTCAACGGATATCTGAACCTCGGGGTTCCCCTGGACACGCTTCGGGATGAGTTCTCACTCCTGGCCCACCAGGCGATGGAACACGCCGTCTTGGGTCTCATGCACCGCGACTTCCAATCCAGAAATCTCATGGTCTTCAAGGGCCGGATCTACTGTATCGATTTCCAGGGAGCCCGGATCGGTCCGATCCAGTACGATTTGGCTTCCCTGATCATCGATCCCTACGTCGATCTTTCGTCCTCTCTTCAGGACACCCTCCTCGATCTCGCCGTCCATCGCCTGACCGAAAAGCGGACCTTCGATCCCGAACGGTTCCGGCTAGGATATCGGTTCTGCTCGGTGTGCAGGACCCTCCAGGCGCTGGGGGCCTTTGCACATTTGAGCCGCGTGAAGAAAAAGACCGCCTTTAAATCCTACATCCCACCTGCCGTCAGGACCTTGCGCCGGCTTGTCAAAGCCCTGCCCGGCACCCCTTTTCCCCGGCTTCTCAAGCTGGCAGAAAGAATTGCGGCCACTCCCGGTTTCTGATAGAATATCGGAACATTCAAAAGGAGGCAGACGATGCAAAAGATCTATGTCATGGTCAACGGATTGCCTGGAAACATGGCCTTCATGGTGGCCCGACACCTTCTCAGGGACGGGCGTTTCGAGCTGGCGCCGCGTTCCCTTACCGGCCCGGAAATCCAGGCAGACACCTGCACCGTCGATGGCTTTTCCATCCGACTCGTCCACCCTGAAGACCGGAAAAGCGCCACCGATAAAGGGGAAAAACCTGCCGTCGCCGTGGACTATACCCACCCGAACGCACTGAATGCCAACGCCGTGTGGTACTGTGAAAACGGAATCCATTTCGTGATGGGAACCACAGGCGGAGACCGTCAAAAACTGGAAGAGACGGTGCGCGCCTCCTCGGTCTCGGCCGTAATCGCCCCCAACATGGCCAAACAGATCGTCGCCTTTCAGTCCATGATGGAATATGGCGCCACCCATTTTCCCATGCTTTTCAAAGGATATACCCTCGAAATCCGGGAAAGCCATCAGAAGGGGAAGGCGGACACCTCGGGTACCGCCAAAGCGATGGTGGCCTATTTCAACCAACTCGGGGTCCCCTTTTCCGAGGACCGGATCCAGAAGGAACGGGAACCCAAAATTCAGGAAACGGCCTGGGGCATCCCCAGCGAGCATCTGGCGGGACATGGATGGCATACGTATTCCCTGACCTCCCCGGATCGTACGGTGCATTTTGAGTTCACCCACAATGTCAACGGCCGGGAGATCTATGCCCTGGGAACCCTGGACGCGGTCCTTTACCTTAACCGGAAAGCTTTATCCGGCGCAAAGGGGAAAGTTTTTTCCATGGTCGATGTGCTCCAAGGAACCTGACACAGTTATCGGTTTCCCCTGACCGTCCGAATCCCTGCAGGCGATAAACGATGAAAAAAGCCGTCGCGGTTGCGTTTTGCCTTTTCTTCTTTTCCGGCTCCGCCCGATCCGAAACCCTTTACCCGAAATCCGGGTGGGAACCGGTCCCCAACCCGCTGGCCAGCCCCCATGCCCGTGTAGGGGGCGATATCTCGGTCTTCCTGGCCCAGTATCCCAAAAGCCTCAACTACTATCTGGATGCCAGCACCCAGAGCGCCCAGATTTTTGGCGCCGTGTTCGAAACCCTTTTATCCATGAATCCGGTGACCCTCGAATACGAGCCGGGCCTGGCCGAAAAGTGGACCCTTTCGTCGGATCGGCGCACGTTCACCTTTTTTTTAAACCCGCAGGCCCGATGGAGCGACGGGACTCCCGTCACGGCCCAGGACGTGCGATGGACCTACGATGCCATCATGAATCCCAAAAATCTCACCGGGCCCCACAAGATAGACATGGAGCGCTTCGAGCCCCCTACGGTGCTTGACAGCCGCACCATCCGGTTTCGGGCGAAGGATGTCCATTGGAAAAATTTGGGCGCGGCCGGAGGCTTTTTCATTCTCAGCCGCAGCGCATACGGGAAAAAGGACTTCAACAAGATCAACTTCGAATTCCCGGTGGTCTCAGGCCCTTATGGCATCGGAGCGGTTAGAGAAGGGATTTCGGTGACCCTCCTGCGTCGTTCGGACTGGTGGAACCGCTCAGACATCCGATGGAGGGGTTTGGGGAATTTCCAGCGCATTCACTTCAAATTCTTCGCAGAGAGGGAAAACGCCTTCGAGTCCTTCAAGAAAAAAGAGATCGATCTTTTTCCCGTCTATACCTCCCGCCTCTGGGTAAACGAAACCCGAGGGGAAAAATTTGCCCGTAACTGGATCGTCAAACAAAAAATCTACAATTACAATCCTGTGGGTTTCCAAGGCTTTGCCATGAACATGCGCCAGCCCCCTTTTGACGACGTCCGGGCCCGAAAAGCCATGGCGCTTCTTCTTGATCGGGAAAAGATGAACGCCACGTTGATGTACAACCAATACTTCATGCATCGGTCCTATTTCGAAGACCTATACGGCCCGTCGCACCCCTGGCCTAACCCGGAGATTCGCTTCGCTCGAAACCAGGCCAGGGACCTGCTGGCGCAGGCAGGCTGGAGCGCCGATCCGGCCACAGGATTTTTAATGAAAAACGGCAAACGATTTTCCTTTAAGTTCCTCACCCGGGACGCCTCATCCGAAAAATTTCTATCGATTTACGCCGAAGACCTCAAAGATGCAGGCATCGAACTTATCATCGACAAGAAGGATTGGGCGGCCTGGGCAAGGGATATGGACGAGTTCAACTATCAGATGACCTGGGCGGCCTGGGGTGCCGGCATCTTCAAGGATCCCGAGGGGATGTGGGCGTCCAAGGAGGCGGACCGAAAAGGAAGCAGCAACATCACCGGCTTCAAGGATGCTCGGGTGGACACCCTCATCGAGGCGCAGAAACCGCTTTTCGATCTGCAAGAACGAAACGTCATCTGCCGCCGGATCGACCGGATTCTCTTTGACGCCTTTCCTTATGTCCTTCTCTGGAACATCAATTACACGCGTCTGCTTTACTGGAACAAGTTCGGGACCCCGCCTGCCGTTCTGTCCAAATTCGGCGACGAGAGCAGCGCCTATTGGTACTGGTGGACGGATCCGGATTCAGCCGCCGATCTTTTCGACGCCGAAAAAACCGGGCTGCCGCTTCCCCGTAAAGAACCGGAAATTCAATACGACTCGGTCTCGATAGAGGCTTCCCGATAGCCCTTTACAAGGGGGATTCCATGACCAAGGAAAAGTTCTTTAAGTTCTTTCAGGGCGATCTTTGGAATCTTACGACGGCGGACCTTCCTCTTCCCAGGCGCGTCGCGCTCTCTTCGTTGAAGTTGCTCCTTTTGACCTTCCGCGGCTTCCACAGGGATCAGTGCACCCTGAGGGCCACGGCTCTGACGCTTTATACGCTCCTTTCGGTGGTCCCTGTGCTGGCGTTGGCCTTCGGGATCGCCAAAGGATTCGGCTTCGAAAGACATCTCAAGGAGCAGATCCTCCTGCAGCTTCCGGAACAGGAGGCCGTCCTCAAGGAGATCATCCTCTTTGCCCAAAATCTCCTGGAGACCGCCAAAGGGGGGGTGATCGCAGGCGTGGGCGTTGTGGTTCTCCTGTGGTCCGTCGTCAACATCTTCGGCCAGATCGAAAACGCCTTGAATCAGGTCTGGAACATTAAAAAAGGAAGAAGTCTCGGGCGAAAATTCAGCGATTACCTCTCCCTGATGCTCATCTGTCCCGTAGCGATGATCCTCTCCGGGAGCATCACCGTGTATCTCTCCGCCCAGGCCGCCGTCCTCTCCGAAAAGACGGCCCTGTTGGGCTTTGTGAGCTTCCTGCTTCTATCCCTGCTGAAACTGCTGCCCTATTTCATCCTCTGGGTGTTTTTTGCATTCATCTACCTCTTCATGCCCAACCGGAAAATCCCCTACCGCTCCGGCCTGGCTGCCGGTATGGTGGCGGGCACCCTCTACCAGGTTGTTCAGTGGGCTTACATCACGCTGCAGGTGGGCGTGGCCAAGTACAACGCCATCTACGGCAGCTTCGCCGCTCTTCCCCTGTTTCTGGTCTGGCTCCAGATCAGTTGGATCATCGTCCTGTTCGGCGCGGAACTGTCGTTCAGCCTGCATCGCCGGGGAAGGAATGACGCCGATCTCCAAAGTGCCGAACTCAGCCTTGAATCCCTCAAGATCGCGGCCCTCCAGGTCACGCACGCCGTCATCCGGGATTTCAGGAAAGGGAGACCCTCCAACGGATCCGAGCTCTTTACCCGGCTTCAATATCCCCCGGCCCTGTTGAAAAAAACGTTGGATCGCCTTTGTGACGCCGGCATCCTGTCCGAGATGCGCACCGAAGACGATGACGTCGATTCGGCTTACCAGCCCGGCCGCGACACCGACGACCTCACCATCGGTTTCATTCTAAAGCGTTTGGATCAACAAGGAGGCAGGGAGCTTCCGCTTCCCGAAACGCCTGAAACCCGGCGCTTTCGCGAGGCGCTGGCCGCCTTCTCAGAGGCCGTTCGCCGTTCTCCGGAAAACCGGAAGCTTAAAGAAATTTAGGATTGCCTGAAAGGCTATTTGCTACCCGTCACGACGTGGTAGGTGATGGACTTGTAGCCGAGCACCTTCTGGATGTGAAAAACCAGGATCCGGCTTTCGTAGTTTTCCACATAGCGCTTCAGCTCGCTCCGGGCTTCCCGGAATCTTCGGCTCTGGAGGTTCCCAACGAGCTTGTCGATTTCCTGAGCCCGACCTTCGCAGATGATATGCGGACCTTCGCCGATGAGAACTTCCCACTCACCTGCAACGGTAATCCCCAGCTCTTGCATGCGCGGATAATAAGTCTCTATAACAAATTTTTCATAGCTGGCTTTTTTCGCGTTGACGACATCCCACATCTGGTTGAACTTGACCGTGTTTTCCTTGATGTCCGTGGAATAAGCCTCCTTCTTTCCGGTGGTGACCAGGACCTTGGTTTTGTACTTCTTGATGTAGTTTTGCAGTTCTTCGACGATGGCCTTGTACCGTTTGTCTGTCAGGGCCTTCTCAAGAAGGTCCAAGTCGTTGGTGATCCCTTCAAAGATGACTTCGGAATAGGCGCCGATGAGCACAGCCCATCCGGCCACGGTGTGAATCCCCAGCCGGTTGATTTCCGGGATGAATTTGTTGATCATGAACTTTTCGTAATCTCTGACTTTTTCGTGATCCACCGTCCAGTATTGGTTGAATTTGACCGGCATGGGCAGTCCCTCCTTTTCCGAGTTTGCTGTTGATGCAAAAACGCCAAGCCGTCACCGGCGGTCCGCTTGAACGAAAGGGATCAGGTTTGAAACGAAATTTTCCGCTTGAAAACGTTGCAGATGCCGTAGGGATCGCTTCTCAAGCATAGCATCTCAGCATATCTTGAAATCCGAATCCGATCAACCCCAAATGGGAGCCGTTACACGGGCACCGTGTAGGCATGCTCAAGGGCCTGGTCCAGTTTTTCGATCCGATTTCCGCCGGCCTGGGCCATGTCCGGTCTGCCCCCGCCAGAGCCGCCCACGATCGCTGAAATTTCCTGGATGATCTTGCCGGCATGAAAGCGGTCCGTCAGGTCCTTGGTAACGACGACCACCAGCAAAATCCGTCGGTCGGCGATGCTGCCCAAAACGACGATTCCAGAACCGATGCGGTCCTTGAATCGATCGGCCAGGTCCCTCAAAGCCGCAGGCGTGCCTGCGGAAACCTTTTTGGACAGCACTCTCACCCCGTTGACGATCCGGACCTCCTCTTCTGCTTTATCCGTCGACCTTGCCGCCAGTTGAACCTTGTGCTGTCCCAGCTCCTTTTCCAGGGACTTCGACCGCGAAAGGAGAGCTTCGATTCGCGAAGGGACCGCCTCTGGTTTATCCCGCAACAACTCCGCAGCCTGCCGAAGGAGGTGTGCATCCTTTTGAGACTGGGCAACCGCCTCGCGGCCGGTAAGCGCCTCGATCCGCCGGACACCGGAGGCCACGCTCGCTTCTCCGGTGATCTTGAAGAAACCGATCCTTCCGGTGTTGTCGGTATGGGTCCCCCCGCAAAGCTCCTTGCTGAAGGAGGAAAGGGAGATGACCCTCACGCGGTCCCCATATTTTTCTTCGAAAAGGGCCACGGCGCCGGTTTTAAAGGCCTCGTCGGCGATCATCTCTTCGCTGCGGACATCGACCGCCTCCCGGATTTTTTCGTTCACATCCGCCTCGATCCGATAAAGCTGCTCCGAAGCGATGGGGGAAAAATGCGTGAAATCGAAACGCAGCCGGTCCGGGGCCACGAGGGAACCTGCCTGCTTGACATGGTCTCCCAGCGTCTGTCGTAAAACGGCATGGAGAATGTGGGTGGCGGTATGATTGAGGGCGGTGGCGCGCCGTTTTTCCGCGTCGACGTGAAGCGTCACTGTCTTTCCCTTGGCGATGCTGCCCTCCAGAAGCCTTCCCTTGTGGATGATGACACCGGTGGGGTCCTTGAAAGTGTCTAAAATTTCCCCTTTTACCCCGGGAGCGCTGAGGCTTCCGGTGTCCCCCACCTGCCCGCCGGATTCCGCATAAAAAGGCGTCACGTCCGTGACGATTTCCACGGTATCCCCGGCTTCTGCTTCCTGGGCCTCCTGTCCGTCTTTCACCAAAAGAGCGATCCTGCCCTCTGCCGTAAGCTGCTCGTACCCCACAAACTCGGGATGAAATCCGCTTGCGGACAGGGACTTATAAGCGTCCGCAATTTCCACGAAAGCGGCGGTGGAGCGGGATTTCTCTCTCTGCGCCTCCATGGACCGTTCAAAGCCCTCCATATCCAGGGTCAACTGCTCGTCCCGGACCACATCCCTCACGATGTCCACCGGGAAGCCATAGGTGTCGTAGAGCTTGAAAACCACATCCCCGGGAACCTGGGTGTTCCCCGACTCTTTCATCTCTTGCAGGGTGTCGTTCAGGAGCCTGAGTCCGTGGTCGAGGGTCTCCATGAACCGGATTTCCTCGTTTTCAATGACATTCCCGATGAAAGCGCGGGCAGCGGACAGTTCAGGATAAGCCTTTTTCATCACCTCGAAGACCACCTCCGCGGTCCTGAACAAAAACGGCCGCTTGAGTCCGAGCTTGCGCCCGTATCGGATGGCCCGTCTCATAATCCGCCTCAGCACATAGCCCCGCCCCTCGTTGGAAGGCAGGACGCCGTCTCCGATGAGGAAAGCGGCGGCCCTGGAATGGTCGGCAATCACCTTCATGGCGACATCCCCGGCCTCCGAGGCGCCGAAAGATTGTTCGGAGAGCGCCTCCACTTTCCGGATGATGGGCATGAGGAGGTCCGTGTCGAAGTTGGTGGCGGTGTTCTGGATAACTGAAACGACGCGTTCCAGTCCCATGCCGGTGTCGATGCTGGGTTTGGGCAGAGGCGTCATCTTTCCGGCAGCGTCTCGGTTGAACTGCATGAACACCAGGTTCCAAATCTCCAGGTACCGGTCGCATTCGCACCCGATCCGGCAATCCGGCTTCCCGCATCCGTAAGCCTCTCCGCGGTCGATGATGATTTCGCTGCACGGGCCACAGGGGCCGGTATCCCCCATGGCCCAGAAGTTGTCCGCCTCTCCGAAACGAGCGATGCGGCTTTCGGGGATTCCGGTCACCTTCTGCCACAGCGCCCCGGCTTCGTCGTCGTCCAGGTAAATGGTGGCCCACAGCTTTTCAGGAGGAAATCCGTATCCGTGGGTGAGCAAGTCCCAGGCGAATTCGATGGCGCCCTCTTTGAAATAATCCCCGAAGGAAAAATTTCCCAGCATCTCGAAGAAGGTGTGGTGCCTTGCCGTATAGCCCACGTTTTCCAGATCGTTGTGTTTCCCTCCGGCACGAACACATTTCTGGGAAGTGGCGGCTCTCAGGTATCCCCGGTTCTCCTCCCCTAAAAAGACACGCTTGAACTGCACCATTCCCGCGTTGGTGAACAACAGGGTTGGGTCGTCGGCGGGGACCAAAGAGGAACTGCGCACCACGCGATGACCGTTTTTTTTGAAATATTCCAGAAATTGTCTTCGGACTTCTTCTCCAGTCATGGATCACTCCGTACCCGGCTTCCCGGGCTTTTTCTTGCTGATACCCAGGGCCTCCTGGGTCTTGGTCATGACAGATTCTAAAATGTCTTTGTTTTCCATCAAGAACCGCTTTGCATTTTCCCGACCCTGGCCGATCCGTTCCCCTCCGTATGCATACCACGCCCCGCTCTTTTCGATGACGTTGCACGAGGCGGCCGTGTCGAGAAGATCTCCGGCCCGGGAAATACCCTCGCCGTAAAGGATGTCAAACTCCGCCTCCTTGAAGGGAGGCGCCATCTTGTTTTTAACCACCCGGACCTTGGTTCGGTTTCCGATGATGTTTTGACCTTCCTTGATGGCATTGATCCGGCGGATATCCAGGCGCAGGGATGCGTAGAATTTAAGGGCGTTTCCGCCCGTGGTGGTTTCCGGATTGCCGAAAAAGACCCCGATCTTCATGCGGATCTGATTGATGAAGATCACCGACGTCATCGTTTTTCCAATGGTACCGGTCAATTTGCGAAGAGCCTGTGACATGAGCCTGGCCTGTAGCCCCATATGGGCATCCCCCATCTCTCCTTCGATCTCGGCTCGGGGAACCAGGGCGGCCACGGAATCGATAACCACGATGTCGATGGCGCCGCTTCTCACCAGCATCTCTGTAATTTCCAGAGCCTGTTCGCCGGTGTCGGGCTGAGACACCAGAAGCTCGTCGCTGTTGACTCCCAGTTTCTTGGCATACAAAATGTCCAGGGCATGCTCCGCGTCGATAAAGGCCGCGATCCCCCCCTGCCTCTGTGCCTCGGCCACCGCGTGCAGCGCGAGAGTCGTCTTCCCGGAGGATTCGGGGCCGAAGATTTCGATGACCCTCCCCCTCGGCAGACCCCCAATACCCAAGGCGGAATCCAGAGCCAGCGACCCGCTGGGGATGATCGGAACCTCGATGAGGGTATCCCCCCCCAGCTTCATGATGGCCCCCTTGCCAAACTGCCGCTCGATCTGGCTGATGGCGCTTTCCACCACCTTTCCTTTTTCTGACGATACGGCCATGGCCCCTCCTCTTCTTAAATTAAAGGGTTAAACCGACGAATTTCGAATAAACCGGCCCCTTGGGCGTCAGGTCACTCCGAAACAGGATAAGGGACTCAAGAAAAAAGGATTCGGTCTCAAACTCCCGAAACGCCTCCAGTACGTTCGCCAGGATCCGGCCCTGAGGGTCCCCTTTAAACCTGCCGAGGGTGAGGTGTCCCCTGAAAGGCCGGTTCTCTTCCGAAAAGCCCAGGGGAGCCAAATGCTCTTCAAGTTTGCGGTGAAGGCGGAGCAAACCGCCCTCGAGATCTGCCAAGCCGACCCAAATCACCCGGGGCCTTCGGATTCCCGGGAAAACGCCAACCCCTTTTGCCCTCAGAGAGAGGGGCCCGCTGCCTGTGACGACTTGAGGCAGGCACTTTCCGACGGCTTCGGCCTGCGGCATAAGAGTCTGCCCCAGGAATTTGAGCGTCACATGCAGATTTTCGGGCCGGACCCAGCGGGCAACCAACCCCAAAGAGCGCATGCCTGCCTGAAGACGTTCCAAGACACCGACAATGTGTTCGGGCAGTTCCAAAGCGATAAAGGCGCGTATCCCTTCTTCCGGTTCCATGGCTGCATCCGATGGCGTCAAAACCGCCTTTCCAACCCCTGTCGGGGGCACCTTCACTTCGTCGGCAGGGTAAACTGGGGCGTTCCCAGAAAAAACTTTTTGCCAAGAATCCACTTCTTCAGCGTTTCAGCGATTTCCCTGGCTCTCACGACGCTCGAAAGGGGAACGGTGGGTATCGTATTCCCGTCAACCTTTATCGTGCCGCTCTTCAACTCCGCATAGCTGACCTGAGCCAAGCTCCTGGAAATGCCGGCGGGGTAGTCTTGTCCATAGTCCACCACCTGCGTGACGAGGTCTTCGTCGGACACGCCGGTGCATTCGGCGATTTCTTCGTTCAACAGGGGGATCGGAACCCCCAGCCCAACGGAAAGCGAACATCCGTAACCCTGGATACTGGCCCCCATCAGCCAACGGGGACTCATCTGCTTCAGATCCCCCATGACCCACAGCGTCCCGGCCGGCTTCACGGGGACCCCCTTTCGGGACCGTTTTACCGAAGGATTATGCTGGGTGCCGTGCCAAGTGACATAGCCCACGCCCCCACCCAGAAAAATCCGGGTCCCCAGCCCGATGGTCCGATAATACGGGTCGTTGAGCAGAGGGCTCAGTTCCCCTGCCGAGCAGTAGTTGGCATTGCCCATACGGGGTTTGAGGGTCCCCATGTAGGTGTAGACGGTCCTGTTGAGGGTGTTCACAGCGCAGTTGTAATTCTGGTAGCCGTTCCTGGGATTGCACAAAAGGGCCTGGGGAAGCGTCGCGAGGGTGACCTCCTTTTCGATGGCGCGGTTCGGATAGCAATCGGTCCCGTAGGCTTCGGCCCTGAGAAAGACCGTCTTTTTTGCCAACAGGTCCTCAATAACATGCCCTCCGCCGTAACTGAATTCCCCGGGGTAAACCTTGTTGAGAGGGTCGTCCTCGCAAGGTTCCGTGGCGCCGATAAAGCAATCCACGGCTGCCACCCCCGCGTAGGCGGGGACTTTGTTCATCCAGACTCGGGAGGCTTTGATGGGAGGAATCGAGTGACCGAAGTTGATGAACGCGCCCGAAGAACACATGGGGGCAAAGGTTCCGGTGGTCACCACGTCCACCTGCCTCGCGGCTTCCACGGGGCCTTCGGACTTGACGACAGAAATGATCTCCTCGGCCGTGAGGACTACGGCCTTGCCTTCCCGGATTTTCCGGTTGATCTCCTCGATGCTCTTGCTGACGCGGTACTTTTTCAACACCATCCTCCGGACTTGGCTTATCCGTTTTCCGTTCCTTTGAGTTTGGCCGTAATCCTTTTTTCGATCCAGAGAGGGTCCCACCACTCCACCGGGTGCACGAAGGTATCGTGGATCACCATGCCGAAATGGAGATGATCTCCTCCGGCAAGCCCTGTGTCTCCGGTGTGCCCGATGATCTCGCCTTTTTCCACCGTCTGTTCCGGGCTTACGGTGTAATCGCTCAGGTGGGAATACATACTGAAAACTCCGAATCCGTGGTCCACGATCAGCGTAAGACCGTAAATGCCCAAATTTCCTGAAAAAACCACCTTTCCCCGGTTGGCCGAAGGCACCGGGGCGTGGGCCGTGGCGGCAAGATCGACACCCAGGTGCACCTGTTCGTCCACCTTTTTCCCGAGGTAGATATAATCCCGGCTGTCGGCGAATCCCGCCCGGTTTTCCGAATTGGGAAGCCTCAAAAAAGCACCGTCCCACAAGAGCATTTTTTCCGACCGGGACGTCACGTTCACGATCGCTTCATAGTTTTTCTTCCGCAGATCCCGATTGACCTGAAGGAACCGTTCGATGAGCGGTTTTTCACCCCCACCCCCGATTTCGGCTTCAAACTTGGGGAGGATCTGGGTCAGGAAGGCATCAGAAACAGCAATCGCGTCCTTCCTGAATCGCCGGGGTTTGATTTGGTAGGGAAAGCCGGAACGCGTGGAGTTCCCGGCCGCATCGACCGCCTGAATTGAAATCGCCGTTCCTGGACCTTGCTCATGGCCCAGGGCGAAAAAGGCCACATGAACCCCGGGATCGTCGGAATACCCGCCATACCCGGGGAAGAACCGTTCGGCAACCCTGACCCCGGTTTCCGGGCACGGCTCTGTCAGGCGATAAACCACCAGGCCGGTCCCGCCCTGGTTCAGATAGTGAAACCGGCTCATTACGATGATCTGGGGTGGCCGGGTGTCGACAGTCACCTCTTTTTCGAGATACGCGGGATTACCGTGAAACCAATGCCGCCAGGAATGATCCCGCGCCGTGAACCGGAGCGTGGCAGTTCCGTCGGAAAACCCCAGTTTCTTGGGTTCGATGGCAACCGTAAAGGTCTTCTCCCGGACGCCCCGGGTGGAAAAGAATCCGGCAGACGGGAAACGCTCCTCCAGAAGAATCTGCTCTTTGCCGTCCTTGACGATCCCCACCCTTATCGATGAAACCCCGCTCTTTGCATCGGTTACTGAAACGGTGATCTCGGAACGCACCCCCAAAGCAAGGGTTTCCGGTGAGACCCGAATGCCGGGCGTCTCCCCTTCCAGCTTCATCCACAAGAGGGCGCCGCCCACAAGCGCCAGGGCTCCGAACAGGGGTCCAACCCAGCGCCATTTTGTCTTTTTTTCTTTTGATTTCAATTGTTTAATTCTCCAATAATCCGAATGGGACCTGACCATATCAATTATGCCCGAACCGATCAAGGCTTCTTTTCGTTTCTTGACTTTTCCCCGCTTAAGCGGTATGAAATTTATCATTGACCCGGGAACTTCAGCCAAGGAAACCAGGATTGATGAGCCGAAATTCGATTTCCATCCGGGAAGGGCTTTCCATCGGGGGTGACGCCCCCCTGGCCCTTATTGCCGGTCCGTGCGTCGTTGAAGAAGAAGAGATAACTTACAAAACCGCCGCGTTTCTCAAGGAATTGACCCATCGCCTGGGAATTCCGTTTGTCTTCAAAGCCTCTTTCGACAAAGCCAACCGGAGTTCCATCGATTCCTTCCGGGGTCCAGGGGTCGCCGAGGGGCTGGAAATCCTTCAACGGATCAAGACGAAACTCGACATCTGCATCCTTTCCGATGTTCACCGCATCTCCCAAGTCGACGCCTGCGCCGCAGCTTTGGATGTCATCCAAATCCCGGCCTTTCTCTGCCGCCAGACGGACCTCATCAAAGAAGCGGCGGCCACGGGAAAACCCGTCAACATCAAGAAAGGGCAGTTCCTCGCCCCAAGAGACATGGCCAATGTGGTGAAAAAAGCCGTTTTTTCCGGGAATACTCGGATTCTGATCACCGAGCGGGGCAGCGCCTTCGGGTACAACAACCTCGTGGTGGATTTCCGGGGGATACCGATCATGCAGGAGATCGGCTATCCGGTGATCTTCGACGCCACCCATAGCGTGCAGCTCCCGGGCGGGGAAGGCATCCGGTCAGGGGGAGAGCGGCAATTTGCCCCGGTTCTGGCCAGGGCGGCGGTCGCCGCGGGTGCAGACGGCCTTTTTATGGAAGTGCATCCTGATCCGGACCGAGCCTTGTGCGATGGACCTAACTCCCTGCCCCTGGATTCCCTGGAGCCCCTTCTGATGGAGCTCAAACGAATCCGGGAAGCCCTGGGAAGACCGGCGGCATGACGGCTTCCAACGCTTTCAGCACCGCCCCGAACCCTCAAATCCCGCGAACGCCGCCTTCGGATCGGCTTGCTTCGTTACACGTCCTGGCACTGGACGTGGACGGGGTCCTCACGGACGGCTCCATCACCTATTCGGACTCCGGGGAGGAAATCAAGACTTTCAACGTCAAGGACGGGCTCGGCATCCGGCTCCTCCTCGAAGCTGGGATTCCAGTCGCCCTCATCACCGGAAGGCGCTCCAGGGCGCTGCGTCATCGTTGTGAAAATCTTGGCATTTCTCTTGTTTATGACGGAATCGACGATAAAAAGAGCGTTCTGGCTCGTCTTTGTGCGGAAACCGGGGCCGCCCCCGAAAGCATCGCGTTCGTGGGAGACGATCTGCCTGATCTGGCGATGAAAGAAGCGGTGGGCCTGTTCGTTGCGGTGGCTGACGCCCATGAGGCGCTTCGGGAAAAAGCCGACTGGGTGACGGCGGCCGGTGGCGGAAAAGGAGCCGTGAGGGAAGTCTGCGAAGCCATCTTGAAGGCCAAGGGGCTATGGCTGAAAAACCGATGGTTATCCTCATGAACGCTCCGGTAAAAAAAAAGGGGCGATTCAAGAAGCCTGGGGTGCTCCGCTGGACGCTGGCCGGAATCATCCTGGCCACCTGCATCGCCCTTGTGACGGTTTTCATCGGCTATCGACGCCTAGATGTCAAACCGGAAGACAACGCGGCAATTCTGAGCGGAACCTCCGCAGATATCGCCCTCCAAGAAATCCGTCACACGGCGACGCGGAACGGCAGGGACGAATGGACGCTGACCGCAAAATCCGCCCGGTTCATGGGAGAGCCGAATAAAACCGTCATCGAAAACCCCACCGTCGTCTTTTTTCTCAGCGACGGCAAAGAAGTCCGGCTGACCGCGAAGCAGGGAGTCCTGCTCAACGAATCCAACGATCTGGAGGCCATCGGGGACGTGACGGTGACCAGCGAGGCGTATGTCCTGAAGACCGAACGCCTGCGTTACGATCACAAGAAACAGCTCCTCTTCGCCGAGATGCCGATCGCCATCCAGGGAAGCACGATTTCCCTGAACGCCGATCAGATGTCTTATGACCTGAACACCCGGATGTCCACCTTAACAGGAAGGGTCGAAGGCACAATCCATGACAATCGTTCTCTTTAAAAGCAGGGTTTCCCAAGCCGCCCTCCCCTTGGCTTTGTGCGCCGCGGTCTTCCTTCTTTTGAAGACCGCCGTCCTGGCCGGCAATGTTCCCGCCGCGGGTTCTGCAAAACCGGAAGACGTGATCCGCATCACCTCGGACCAGCTCTTTTCGGATGCCAACGCCCGGTTTGCAGAATTCATCGGAAACGTCCGTGCCACTCAGGGCACCACCGTGATCACGGCGGACCGATTAAAGGTATTTTACAAAAGCGATCTCTCCAGCATCGAATCCCAAGGACCCGGGGAAGAATCAATTCACAAGCTGGAGTCCACCGGGAACGTGGTGATCGAATTCGACAACAGGGTTGCAAAGGCGGAAAAGGCCATATACATTACTGAATCGAGGATTCTGATCCTCACCGGCCCCAAATCCAGCATCACCAGCGGCAAGGACACCGTGACCGGAGAGAAGATTACCCTTTACCGGGAGGACGGCAGGATCCAGGTGGAAAGCGGCAAAAAAGGCCGGGTGGAAGCCGTGTTTCATCCCAAGGGAAAAGGACTTAATTGATGGTTTTTCGGGAACCGATATCTGACTTGACGGAGGACGGCGGTGCCTGTCCTGGCGCTGAATCGTTTAGGTAAATCCTACTTCGGCCGCCAGGTGGTCAAGGAGGTGAACCTTGAGGTGGAAAGCGGGAGCGTGGTGGGTCTTCTGGGTCCCAACGGCGCCGGGAAAACCACGACTTTTTACATGACGGTGGGGATGATCAAGCCGGACCGGGGGCACGTCTTTCTGGACGAAGAGGAAATTACCGAAGACCCCATGTATGTGCGTGCCCGGAAAGGGGTGGGTTATCTCCCCCAGGAGGCTTCCGCCTTTCGAAAACTTTCTGTGAAGGAAAACATCCTGGTGGTCCTGGAAGCGCAGCCCCTCAATCGGGCCCAGCAAGAGGAGCGGGCCGATGGGCTCTTGGACGAACTGGGAATCCGTCATCTTTCCGGCCAAAAAGCGGGATCCCTCTCCGGGGGGGAGCGCCGCCGCCTGGAGATCACCCGATCCCTGGCTTCGAATCCCTCCTTCATCCTTTTGGACGAGCCCTTCTCGGGAATCGACCCTCTGGCGGTCATCGACATCAAGAAGATCATCTCCCACCTGAAAGAGCGGGGGATCGGAATCCTGATCACCGACCACAACGTCCGGGAGACACTGTGCATCTGCGACCAGGCCTTCATTCTTAACAACGGAGAGGTGATCGAGTCCGGGAACCCGGATAAAATCGCCTGCAGCGAAATTGCCCGAAGGCTGTACCTGGGAGACGAATTCAGGCTCTGATATGGCACTCAAGCTCAGTCAACAGCTGAAATTGACCCAGCAACTGGTGATGACGCCCCAGCTCCAGATGGCCATCAAGCTGTTGCAGCTTTCCCGCCTCGAACTGATGGACGTCATCCACCAGGAGATGGTGGAAAACCCCGCCCTGGAGGAAGTCTCAGGAAACCTCGACCTCGGCGGCGGCACCGGAGCAGGAAGTCATCCGAGCCCGAACCAGTTCCGGAAGCCAAAGAGATCACCATCGAAGAACAAATCCGGGAAGACATCGACTGGAGCAACTACATCGATGAATACAACAGCCCCGGTCAGGTTTCATTTCGAAGGAGAAAAAAAGGAGAGGCCCAATTTCGAAGCCTTCGCCGCCCAAAAGAGCTCCCTGAAAGACCACCTCCTGTGGCAACTGTTAATGACTTCTCCTTCCCGGGAAGACGAACGAGATCGGCAGCCTCATCATCGGCAACCTGAACCGGGACGGCTACCTTGACGTCAGCCTGGAAGACCTGGTTCGGATGAGCGGTGCGACCGAAGAAAAAGTCGCGGAAGTCCTTGCCCGCATGCAGACCTTCGATCCGACGGGCGTCTGCGCCAGAGACCTCCAGGAATCCCTGCTCATCCAAACCTCTCACCTGGGGCTGGAAGACACCATCGTCCCGGCCGTTATTCGGGAGCATCTCACCCACCTGGAAAACAAGAATTACAAGATCATCGCCAAGGCCCTGAAAGTGGAACTGGAGGACGTCCTTTCTGCGGTCAGGATCATCCAGGGTCTGGAACCCAAGCCGGGTCGCCAGTTCAGCGAGGAAGAACCCCGATACATCATCCCCGACATCTTCGTCTACAAAATGGACGGGGAATTCATCATCGTACTCAACGACGACGGAATGCCGCGACTCAGAATCAACTCCTATTACCGCCACGCCCTCAGCCGGGGGGAGACCATTGGAGAAAAGGAAAGGGAATACCTTCAGGAGAAGATCCGGTCTGCCACGTGGCTGATCCGAAGCATCCATCAGCGCCAGAAAACCATCTACCGGGTCATGAAGAGCATCCTCGGCTTTCAGAAGCCCTTTTTCGAAAAAGGGATCGCGCATCTGAAACCCATGGTGCTCCGGGACGTGGCCCAGGACATCGGCATGCACGAGTCCACCATCAGCCGGGTGACCACCAATAAATACGCTTACACGCCGCAGGGCCTTTTCGAGCTGAAATTCTTCTTTAACAGCTCCATCAACCGCTTCCACGGGGAAGCCATTGGCCTCTGCCAGCGTCCAGGAGAAAATCCGGCAGATCATCGAAAACGAAAACCCGAAAAAACCCTTGAGCGACAGCAAGATCGTCGGAATTCTCAAGGAGACCAATATCGATATCGCCCGAAGAACCGTCGCCAAATATCGAGATATAATGAAAATTTTGCCATCCAACAAACGAAAACAGACTTGAGGAGGTTTGAACATGCAGACTTCCGTTACTTTCAAGAACATCGATCCTTCCGAAAACCTGAAGTCCTACACATCGGAAAAGCTCGAACGCCTCGACAAATTCTTGGACAACCCGGCGGAAGCCACCGTGGTGCTTTCCGTTGAGAAATTCAGGCATATCGCTGAAATCAGCATCTTCGGCGATCGCCTGAACATCAACGGCAAAGAAGAAACCAGCGACATGTACTCCGCCATCGACATGACCTTGGACAAGCTGGAAAAGCAGATTAAAAAGAGCAAGGAAAAAATCCGGGAAAGAAAAGGAAAATTAAAAAACAAACCCAAAACCTTCGGCAGTGAGGAACTTCCGTCGGAAGCCGAAGCCGGGGAAAGGCTCATCAAAGTTCAGTATCTCGATTACAAACCCATGGACGTGGAAGAGGCGGTGATGCAGATGGAGCTGACCCGCAACAGCTTTTTCGTCTTTACCAACGCCCGCACCGAGCAGATCAACGTGCTCTACCGACGCAACGACGGACATCTCGGCCTGGTCCAACCGCGCCGTTGATTTTACGCAATAGGATTTGATATAGGTTTTTCCGCCATGAAAATTCTGGATGTTCTCGTTGAAGAAGCGGTGCTCGTGGACCTGAATGCCGCCGACAAGAAGGGAGTCTTGGAGGAACTGGTGAAACCCATTTCGGGAGTCGCCCGCATCGAATCCAGCGAACTCGTGAAGGTCCTCATGGACCGAGAGCGGCTGGGAAGCACCGGCATCGGCGGGGGGATCGCCATCCCCCATGGGAAAATGAAAGGTCTCGATACCCTAATCCTCGGCTTCGGCCTGAGCAGACAAGGGGTCGATTTCGAATCCATGGACAACCGCCCCGCACATATCTTCTTCCTGCTGCTCACCCCTGAAAATTCCACGGGCGTGCACCTCAAACTCCTGGCCCGGATCTCCAAGCTGCTCAAAGACGAATCCTTCAAGGTACGGCTTACCAGCGCCTCCAACCGACAGGAAGTGATGGGCGTCATCCAGGAACACGATGAAGAGTTTTAAGCTCGCTTCCCCTCTCCTCCCCCGGTTCCAAGTCCTTTTTCCTGAGAGAAGGCGATGACGCGTCTCAAGATATTCATCATCACCGGCCTTTCCGGCTCGGGAAAAAGCACCGCATTGAATGCTTTCGAAGATGCGGGCTTTTTTTGCGTGGACAATCTTCCCATCGCCCTGCTTCCCAAGTTCTTGGAACTTCCCATTGAAAGCGAAACCGACATCGCCGGTCTTGCCTTCGGGATGGATATCCGGGAACGGCGATTCCTTCCGACCTACGCTTCTATCCTGGACTCCCTGAAAGAAAAAGGGTACAAATTCGAAATTATCTTCCTGGAAGCCTCTGAAAGCGTCCTCCTGCAGCGGTACAGCCTGACCCGCCGCCAACATCCTCTCGCCCGTGACAAGAACCTTTTGGAAAGCATACGGGCCGAGAAAGCCCAGCTGGAACCCCTGAAAAGAGAAGCTCACCAGGTCATCGACACCTCGAAACTCAATCTTCACCAGCTCAAGTCGACCCTGTTTGCCTTTCTGGAAAGCCCGGACAACCTTCCGCCGGTTCAGATCCATTTGGAATCCTTCGGCTACAAGTACGGTGTGCCCCCCGAGGCGGATCTGGTCATCGACGTCCGCTTCATCCCCAACCCGTATTTCGTTCCCGAGCTCAAACCTCTAGACGGCCAGTCCGAGCCGGTTAAGCGTTACATCCTGGGATCGCCCATAACCCAGGATTTTTTAAAAAGGTTTCTCGATCTGCTTGACTATTTGATCCCATTGTACGAAAAGGACGGAAGGTCCTATTTAACTCTGGCCGTGGGGTGCACCGGAGGCCGCCATCGCTCGGTGACCCTGGCGTGCGCCATCGGCGAACACATCGGAAAGCACAAAAGAAAGCTAAAGATCACGCACCGCGACCTGGATCGATGAAGCGACTGAATTGGGGCGGTAAAACAGTCTCGGCGCGTTCAGTCGTTTCCTCTTTAGTGAACCTTAAAAGGACAAAGCAGAAAGATCATGATCGGCATCGTCATCGTCACCCATGGCCAACTCGGGGAGGCCCTCATTGAAGCAGCTGCTTTTATTCTGGGCAGTCCGCCCGAATCCGTCGCGGCGGTCTCCATTAACCTCAATCAAAAAACAGACACCCTCAGGACAAAAATCGCCGAGGGGATGAAGCAAGTCGATGGTAAAAAAGGGATTCTGATCCTGACAGACATGTTCGGCGGCTCTCCGTCCAACCTCAGCTATTCCTTTCTGGAGGAAGGGCGCGTGGAAGTTCTGGCCGGGGTTAACTTGCCCATCGTCATCAAAGCCGTGGACGCCCGCAAACAGATGACCCTCGGCAAGCTGGGGGAATACCTCGAAGAGTTCGGCAAAAAGAGCATTTCTTTGGCCAGTGGGATCTTGAAGGGAAACAAGCGCGGATGACTTGTGATTTCCTGCCCGCTTTCTCTTTTTAAAAATTCTAAAAGGCGCTTCCGGCTTATTAAAAGGAAGCCCCGGACATCTGTCGGTTCTCCCGAATCGCATTTAGAAAAACAGATACGGACAAGGAGGAAACATGGCAATCCGATTGGGAATCAACGGGTTTGGAAGAATTGGACGTCTCGTTCTCAGGGCAGCCCTGAAACATCCCAACGTCGAGGTAGCAGCAGTCAACGACCTTACCGATGCGCCGACAATGGCGCACCTGCTCACCTATGACTCTGTCCACGGAAAACTTAACCGGAAAGTCACCGTTGAGGAAAACGCCATCGTCGTGGACAAAAAACCCATTACCGTGACCTCCATCAAAGATCCCTCACAGTTGAAGTGGAAATCACTGGGGGTCGACATCGTCGCCGAGTGCACAGGGATCTTCAGAGACCGGGAAAACGCCTCCAAGCACCTAACCGCCGGGGCCCGGAAGGTGATCATCTCCGCCCCCGCCAAAGATCCGGACATCACCATCGTCATGGGCGTCAACTCCAACCGGTACGATCCGAAAAACCACCATATTCTTTCCAATGCTTCGTGCACCACCAACTGCCTCGCGCCGGTAGCAAAAGTCCTTATGGAAAACTTCGGTATCAAGTGCGGACTCATGACCACCGTCCATGCTTACACCGGAGATCAGCGGCTCCTCGATTTCGCCCACAAGGACCTTCGCCGGGCCAGGGCCGCCGCTCTTTCCATGGTTCCCACCACTACTGGGGCCGCCCGAGCGGTGGCGTTGGTTCTGCCGGAACTCGACGGTAAGCTCAACGGGCTGGCCATCCGCGTTCCGACCCCCAACGTCTCCATCGTGGACCTGGTCACCACCATCGAAAAGCCCGGGGTCACCGTCTCTGAGGTCAACGACGCCCTTAAAAGTGCCTCCGAGGGGGAACTTGCCGGGATTCTGGGCTATTGTGACCTTCCCCTGGTTTCCTCCGACTTCAATGGGTCCACCTTCTCGTCCATCGTGGATGCAGGCACCACCTACGTGGTCCAGAACATGGTCAAGGTGCTTTCCTGGTACGACAACGAAAACGGTTATGCCACGAGAATGGTGGACCTGGCGGCCATGATCGGCGAACAGCTATAGCCTTAAAAACCAGTTTCAAAGGACAGGGGAACCCGTATGGAGACTCGAATTCCACTCATCGCCGGAAATTGGAAGATGTTCAAGACCGTACCCGAAGGGGTGGAGGCAGCCGGTGAACTGGTAAAACAGCTCGAGGGCTCGGATCGCGATGTCCAGGTGATGGTCGCCCCTCCCTTCACCGCGTTGCATGCCGTTTCCCGGGTTCTGGCGAAAAGCCCTGTAGCATTGGGCGCCCAGAACCTGTTCTGGGAAAAAGAAGGCGCCTATACCGGCGAGGTGTCGGGTTCCATGCTCGTCTCAGCCGGCTGCCGCTTCGTCATCGTCGGTCATTCCGAACGCCGCCAGCATTTCGGTGAAACCGATGAAACCGTTAACAAGAAACTTAAGGCCGCCTTCAAGGCCGGATTGATCCCGGTGTTTTGCATCGGTGAAACCGAATCCCAACGCGAGGCCGATGAAACGTTTTCCGTACTTGACAAACAGCTATCGGATGGGTTAAAAGATTTGGTTCTAAATGATCCGGGTGCATGGGTCGTGGCTTATGAACCGGTGTGGGCCATCGGTACCGGCAGGACCGCCACAAGCGATCAAGCGCAAGAGGTGCATGCTTTCCTTAGAGGCTGGATCGAAAAACGCGTGGGCGCTGAAACCGCCGGAAGCCTGCGCATCCTTTACGGGGGAAGCGTAAAGCCGGACAACGCCGCGGAACTCATGGCCATGCCCGATGTGGACGGCGCCCTCGTGGGAGGGGCAAGCCTGAACCCGGATTCGTTTATAAAAATCATCAGGTACTAAAGTCGGAGTTGAACCTATGACGACCGTCATCATCGTGCTGCACGTGATCGTTTGTGTGGCGCTGATCCTCATTGTGCTGCTTCAGACGGGAAAGGGCGCGGATATGGGCGCCGCGTTCGGCGGGGGAGCCAGCCAGACCCTGTTCGGGAGCACCGGCGCCTCCACATTCCTGAGCAAGGCGACCACCATTGCCGCCGTGGTTTTCATGATCACGTCCCTGGCGCTCGCCTACATCAAGGCAAAACCCTCGAGCGGCGTTTCCATTATGACCCAGGATAAAGCGCCCGTCGAGCAAAGCTTGCCCGCGGCGCCGGACCCACCCGCTGCAACCGACAACCCGCCTGCCGCCCCGCCCCAGGAAGGCGCTGCGGAAAGTGCTCAACCCAAATGATAGCCCCCGTGCCGAAGTGGTGGAACCTGGTAGACACGCTATCTTGAGGGGGTAGTGGGGAGACCCGTGCCGGTTCAAGTCCGGCCTTCGGCACCATAGAAACAATAAGCCTTTGCAGAGATTGACGCTGCGAAGGCTTTATTTTTATGATATCTATAAAGATCAATCTCGTAAATGATCATCTGTCAAGGGTTTTAGAGGCTTGCTTCTCCGTTATGCCATTTTTTTGACCCGCTTGGTCAACGTTTTGGTCAACATTTGCGGAAAATACCTCAAGCTTTTTAATGGCCTCTTTTGTGTCCTCATCGTCAACCCGGTTGTACCGATCAAACATTTCCCGCGTCGAATGACCGGTTATTGCCATAATGACCGATTCCGGTACCCCGGCCTTACGCATATTCGTGTTGAAAGTGTGCCTCAGGTCGTGGAAGATGAAGCCCCCTTTTTTAAAACGGCCATATGGGATACCTGCCCTTTTGCAAGCCTGTTTCAATGAGTCCCGAATGTCGCCCTTGATCCCCTGCCCTTTATATTGAAAAACACGATTCGATTTTTCGGCCTTCTGGATTCGATTAGGCAGCGCCCTCAACACATTGTAAAGTTCATCGCCTATCGGGATATTTCGCGCTTCTCGATCCTTTGTGTTCTTTGCCTCAAGACGAATTATCCGATTTCGAAGGTCAACCCGTTCCCAAGTCAGACCCATGATTTCATTCCGGCGCATCCCCGTATAATATGCGGTCATGAGGATCGGTTTTAAGTGACCTCCCGCATTAGACACGATCCGGTTAAATTCGTCACGGGATAGCACCCGGTCCCTGATATCCGAACCCGCCTTAAGCGTTTTCTTTACCCGTTTAAAGGTTCTCAAAACGTTCCCGCTAACCATGTCGTTATCAAAAGCCTTGATTATCATGGTTTTGGTTTTTCCGATCTCGTGGTCAACGGTTCCCGGCGCAACACCCTCTTTCAGCCTGTTCGTTTGATAATTTTCAAGATCCGCCGGTTTGATATCGGAAACCATTTTATCGCCAAAGACTTTGTTGAATTTCCTTATACTTATTTTTATTGTGCCATAGGAAGCCAGCCCCTTGACCCGCTCAAGGTTCAGATACCATGCGGCAAGCTCGGAAAAAGTGATCTTACTTTCCGGCAACATCTCAAATATCCGACCTTCCTTTTTTTGGGTCTTTCGTTTCCCTTCGGCTGTCCGAGCATCCTCAACCGACGTTCCGACATATTCCGCCCGTTGCCTTCCACCTGGGAGCCGGTAGGTGATCCAGTATTTGATCCGGCCGGAGCGTTTAGCCTTGTCTAAGTCCTCACCGCATGGACACCGCTTGACCTTGACCGATCTTTTGCCCCTGCATATCGGGCATTGTGCTAAACTTTTCTTTAACAGTTGAGAAGCAATTTTAGCCTGTTTCTTTCTTTAAGTGCCTGTTTTCATTAAAGGTGAAATTTTTTGAGCGCCAAACGGTAGTGCCACAGAAGTGGCATAAATATATTGACAAATAAGGATCTAATCGATACAAATGGGGGTGTCCAAAAAGGAGGCTCCCATGTTCGCAAGAGTGAAAAAGTCCGGCAAGTATCAATACTTGCAGATCGTCGAGAACAACAAGGTCAAAGGCAAGGTCAAACAGCGGGTCATTGCCACGGTGGGACGGCTGGACCATCTTCAGGAAAAAGGCCGCGTGGAGACGTTGATCCGGTCTCTTTCCCGGTATTGTGAGAAAGCCATGCTGATCTTGACCGGGCACAGTGACCCTGAGGCAGTCACGATCAAAATCGGGCCGGGATTGGTCTTCGAGCGGTTGTGGGAGCAAACCGGAATCAAGAAGGCGATAAGAGCTTTGCTGAAGGATCGAAAGTTCGAATTCGATGTGGAACGCGCGATTTTCCTGACAGTGCTGCATCGGTTGATGACCTCTGGGTCCGACCGGTATTGCGATCGCTGGCGGAGAGATTACGCCGTTCCCGGTACAAACGATATTGATCTGCATCATCTTTATCGGGCCATGGCGTTTTTGGGTCAACCCCTGGCGGATCAAGCCGGCGCTTCCGATTTTGCCCCACGTTGCAACAAGGATTTGATCGAAGAGGACATGTTCCGGATCCGGCGGGATCTGTTCAGCGGTCTTGAGCTGGTCTTTTTCGACACCACCTCGATTTACTTCGAGGGAGAAGGTGGCGAGACCCTCGGTGAAAGGGGGTTTTCCAAAGACCATCGGCCGGATCTCAAGCAGATGATTGTGGGGGTGGTTATCGATGATGAAGGACGCCCCATCTGCTGCGAGATGTGGCCCGGCAACACTACCGACGTCAAAACCCTGATCACCATTACCGAACAGATGCGGCAACGTTTTCATATCCGGCGGTTTTGTATCGTGGCCGATCGGGGCATGATCAGTGCCGAGAACCTTCGATATCTGGAGGAAAACGATATCCTCTATATCCTGGGGACCCGGATGCGAAAAGACAAGGAAGTGCAAGACTTCGTACTCACCTGCGGCGGCCGGTATCGGGAAGTGCATCCCATCGGATCCAAAGCCAAGGATCCCTCCCCGCTCAAGGTCAAGGAGGTCCGCCACATGGACCGGCGGTATATCGTTTGCGTCAATGACCGACAGGCCGAAAAAGACCGGAAAACCCGGGAAGCCATCCTCCAGGCCTTGGAAGAAAAAATCCCCAAAGGCCCCAAGGCCCTGGTGGGAAACAAGGGATACCGGAAGTATGTCAAAATCGAAAAGGACAGCGCCTCCATCGATTTTGAAAAAGTCAAAAAAGAAGCCCAATTTGACGGCAAGTGGGTGCTTCGTACCACCACGGACCTTCCCGCCGACCAGGTGGCCCTGAAGTACAAGGAACTGTGGCAGGTCGAACGGGTGTTTAGGGATGTGAAATCCGTCCTTGAAACCCGTCCCATCTTCCATCAGCGGGACGATACCATCCGCGGACATGTCTTCTGCAGCTTCCTGGCCCTGGTCCTTCGCAAGGAACTCGAGCGTCACCTGGAAAAAACAGGGCATGTGTTCGAGTGGTCGCATATCAAACAGGACTTGCAGGCGCTGCAGGAAACCCACATCGAGGAAAACGGCACCCAATTGGCCATCCGTAGCAAGACAGAGGGCGTATGCGGCAAAGTGTTCCAGGCGATCGGCATGGCGATGCCGCCGACCATCCGCGAAATTTAATTCATAATTTTTACAAAGTTGGCATGAGGGTAGTGCCAAGACCATTTTTACTCTCTGTAACTCCCTGCTTTTATTAAGAAATAAAAAATCTACTGTCAAAGATCAGCTATAGATATCCTCCAATGCGGTTCGTCTATTTTCCTCGTATATGAACCCGGAATTCATGATATGGGGATCGAGTTCAAAAGCGCTGTTCCGGCGGAGCCGTTCAATGACTGCCCCTTCACCGAGGATTCGAGGTGCGCCTTTGAGTAATTCTGGTCAATACTCTTGCCTGTTCCAAGTCAGCTTCACGTTTCCCGCCAGGCCAGGATTCCTAAGATGGCACGGCCTTTTCACTCAATGGCATTCGCCAAATAAAGGTCTGTAACCGGTCACCTCAAATTATCGTTGAGAAACCCGGTGAACCGCTGCCACGATTTCTGGTCGGCATCTTGGCGATAGCGGTCGGTACCGAACACGGTAAAAGCATGCGGCGCACCGCCAAACGCAACCATCTCGTGGGGCACACTAAAACGCTCTAATTCCTTGGTTAGGGAGGCAAAATCATCCATGGTGACGCTGGTATCCGCCGATCCATGCAAAATGAGCAGTTTCCCCTTTGTTTTGGAATAACTTTGCCCCTCGGGGGTTCTCAATCCGCCGTGGAAAGTTACAAATCCTTTCATTCCTGCACCCGACCGGGCAAACTCCAGCACCGCAGTCCCGCCAAAGCAGTACCCCATGGCCACGGCATTCTCCACATTCACGCCTTTGGATTTGGCGGCATCCAGGGCACCCTGGATCAAGACTCGCATTTTGGCCCGGTCCTGGTAGAGCTCACCGGTGCATCGCTTTTTATCCTCTAGTTCAGTGGGGCGGATGCCGGCACCGAACAGATCGGCAGCGAACACCGCAAATCCGAGGTCGGCCAGCATATCGGCTCGCTTGACCTCGTAATCGGTCAGTCCGTCCCAGTCATGGATCAGCAAAATAAAGGGCGCCTTGGTGGAAGGGCTGACATAATAGCCTTCGTAGGGTTTTCCGTCGACTTGATATGTTACCGGCGTGCCGGCCGCACCAGCTGTTGATACAATGGACAGAACAAAGGCGAAAGCGACAAGATATTTCATAACAACCTCCTTTAGCATTCCCGGGTACCTAGATTGCGGGTTGCGACTTAATGAAGATACAGCTTATGGAAATCAAAATAGGTACGAGTGATGTTGCTGTAAACAGAAGTGAGTGATCTACAGTTCTTCGTGATCTGAAGCGATCTGTCTGTTTTGAATCCCTACCCCAGCCTAATACTGAGAGGCATATCGGCTTCAATCTCTTTAAGCCCAAGAGGTTTTTTATGTTGCCTTATTGATGAGTCCTCATCAATAATTTCTCTATAAACCCATTTCAAAAAAAATCACATCCTGAAAAATGAAGTTTACAACTGGGTATTAATTACCCACCGAGAAAGGCCTGACCTTAAAGTGGGTCTTATTTTCCTACCTTGTGGTACTTCCAGTTCAGAGCCACGCTTGATCGTCAACGGCATCGAATTTAAACAATCGTATTGCTAACCGATAGTTATGTCCTATCTTTAACTTGAAGTCGCAATTGGTATATCATTTGCAGAAAAGGTAATTATGCGAAAGTGAAAATAAACTCACGCTTAAAATTCCAGAGGGGGGTACTTCTGGAACACGAGGATACGGGGATGATGCGCAACTTCATCCGTCAGCAAACGGTACGACAAAAACAGGAGGTGCACCATGAAGGCTGCCGATATAAACACCCAGTTCATCGATCCGGTATGCCGGATGAAGGTTTCTGCCGACGGTCCGGTGACGCCTTTCACCCTTGATTCGGTGACCTACCATTTCTGCACGGCCAGCTGCCGCAAAGCCTTTGTTTCCGATCCGGAAAAGTATCTGACGAACAAAACCCCAAAGCGGAAAGGGCTCTGGGGTCGGTATCTGGACCGGGTCAACAAAGCCACCGGCGGCAAACCGCCCTGCTGCCATTGAACCGGTTGACCAGGTTGCTTCCGGGTATAGAAAGAGGCGCATGCAAACCATGGAAACGCCGAAAATCCATGAATGCCGAAATCCGATCGTCTGGCTGGCGGCCCTGATCGTTGCTTTATGGATTGCAACGGATCAATCCCATGCCGAAACAGTGGTGTACGATCTGACCCTTGCCGAAAAGCCGGTCACCGTGGCCGGGACTTCTGTCTCCGCCATGACCCTCAATGGGGGCATTCCCGGCCCAACCCTGCACTTTCGGGAAGGCGACAGGGCTCGCATCCATGTACACAACCGGATGACCGTGCCCACCTCCATCCACTGGCACGGGTTGCTGGTGCCGCCGGACATGGACGGAGTGCCCAATATCAGTTTCCCGTCGATTGCACCCGGATCCACGTTCACCTATGAATTTCCCATCCGGCAGAGCGGAACCTATTGGTACCACTCCCATTCGGAACTCCAGGAACAGCGCGGGCTCTATGGAGGGATCGTCATCTTATCCCAAAGGGAGTCTCTTGCAGTGGACAGGGATTACGTGGTGCTCTTTTCCGACTGGACCGTCGAAGACCCGCACACGGTATTGCACTGGCTCAAGCGGGGCACCGAGTGGTACGCCCTGGAAAAGGGAGCCTCCCAGAGCCTTGTGGGCGCCGTGAAGGCCCGGCGATTCCAGGATTACCTCAAACGTGAACTCCAGCGCATGCCGCCGATGGATTTGGCCGACGTGGCTTACGATCGCTTCCTGGCAAACGGAAACCCGGAGATTGCGCTGCCGGCCGCACCCGGAGAAAGGGTCCGGCTCCGGATCATCGACGGTTCGGCCACCACCTATTTTCACCTCGAATTCACCGGCGGTCCCATGACCCTCGTGGCGGCCGACGGTCTTGCCGTGGATCCTGTCGAAAAACAGCGGTTTCTCATCGGCGTGGCCGAAACCTACGATGTAATCGTCAGGATCCCTGACGAAGGATCTTATGAACTTCGGGCCACTGCCCACGACGGGTCCGGGTATGCTTCCGTCATGATCGGTTCTGGAATGCGAAAGGCAGCACCCGACGTTCCAAAGGCCGAACTGTATGATGCCATGCATCCGGCGTCATGGGGCAGTCTATTCGCTCTTACCCCGGCCGGTGCCATGGGGATGGCCGACGCCCTGGTGGAATCAGGAATGCTGGATAAGCCGGGCATGGGAGGGATGCACGGTATGGAAGAAGCACACGCAATGGAGCATAAAACCGTGCCCCATGCGAAACGCTTTATACCGCATGCCGATGCTTTCGATCTTTCCCGCTCGCATATGGCCCATGCGGGAAAATTGCAGGAACCCGTCTCCGGGCGCGGCTTTGGCTCCCGATTCGGCTTTTTAGAGGCGGATATCGCATCCCGCCCGAACCGGGCCAAGGAAGGGGGTAAAGAACGGCCGGGAACCCCATATGCCCAGCTGCGGTCGCCGATACCCACGGCGTTTTCCGAGGGGAAACCGGTTGAGGAATTCCGCCTGACCCTCGACGGAGATATGGAACGATACGTCTGGATGATGAACAACAAGATCCTGGCAGAAACGGATCACCTCCGCGTACGGGAAGGAACGGTCGTGCGCTTCATCCTGATCAACCGCACCATGATGCACCATCCCATGCACCTGCACGGTCATTTCTTCAGGGTCGTCAATGGGCAAGGCGACCATGCACCCCTCAAGCACACCGTCGACGTGGCGCCGATGGGAACCACCGTCATCGAATTCTACACCGGCGAGACAGGCGACTGGTTCTTCCATTGTCACCTCCTTTACCACATGAAATCCGGCATGGCCCGGCTGGTTCATTACGACGGCTTTTCTCCGGATTCGGAAGTGCAGAAGGTCCGGCCCTCCTTGTATCGGGATCCGTGGTATCTTTTCGCGGATGCAGAGGTTCTGACCCACATGACCACGGGGCTCCTGACCCTGGGCAATTCCCGGCATGTGTTTACGGCCGACTGGGAAGCGGGCTGGCAGGACGTGGAAGAGACCGAATGGGAGACCGTACTCACCGCCAGGCGGCATTGGAACCGTTTTGCCTCTTTTTTCGCGGGTGTAGACATTTCGGGCGCGGGGGCTGAGGAAGAAGAGACCCGTGGAGTATTAGGCTTGACATACCTGCTGCCATTGAATCTGAATGCCGCCTTTTGGGTTGATACGGACGGCGATGCGCGGTTCACCCTGGAAAAAGAGTTGCACCTGACACCTCGGATCACCGTGACCGGCGAGGTGGAATACGATACCCGAGATCTCTGGGAGGGTGCCGTGGGCATCGCCTACACGATGACCCGCCAGGTTTCACTGGCCGGAAAATGGCATTCCGAATACGGGTTCGGGGCTGGACTTCAGATCCGGTTTTGACAAGCGTGAAAAACCTGCATGGAAATGAAAAATCCGAATGCGTTTCAGATCTGCTTTTAAAACCCCCCTCCCCCGCTTTTCATCACTGAAGCTATCATGTGCGAAAGATCGAAAAAAGAATTGACCTAATAGATATTTAATGTTAGTTGGAAATTATTATTATTTAGCACAATGAGGCCTCCATTGGCAAACCCTAAAAAACGATTTGAAATCATCATCCAAAAATTAAGGGATAATGGCCACAAGATAACGCCTCAGCGACTGGCCATCGTTAAGCTTCTGGCTAAAAGCAAAGGCCATCCCAGCGTTGAAAATATTCATAACCAGATAAAAAAAGACTTTCCGACCATGAGTCTTGCCACTGTATACAGAAATATCCTATTAATTAAGTTGCTTGGTGAAGTCCTTGAATTGGGGTTCCCGGATGGGAGCAACCGGTATGATGGAAACAACCCTACCCCGCATCCGCACGTTATCTGTATTAAATGTAAAACGATTGTCGACCCGGACCTCGATAGCCTGGATAAAATGAAAAAAGAAGTCGCATTAGAGACTAATTTTAAAATCCTGAATCATAGATTAGATTTTTTCGGCATATGCACCCATTGCAGAGCAGAGGAAGTTTGATATATTTTTTCGACCAATTGATAGTTGTTATCATCTGACATTTTATTTCTTCGAGCAAAATGAATCACACACATGGACACCAAAGCTCGATACCTATGGCAACGCAGTGCATAATTTCAGACAACGAAAGGAGGAAGCTTTATGAGTGAAAATAGCAAGTGCCCGGTAACGGGCAGAACAAGCAGACCCATCGCCGGCGGCGGCACGTCGAACCGGGACTGGTGGCCCAACCAGTTGAATCTCAGGATTCTTCACCAACACTCGGCCATGAGCAATCCGATGGGTGAAGCATTCAACTACACCGAAGAATTTAAGAAACTCGACTTGCAGGCCGTGAAGAAGGATCTCTATGCGCTGATGACCGACTCCCAGGACTGGTGGCCGGCCGACTGGGGCCACTATGGCGGACTCTTCATCCGCATGGCCTGGCACAGCGCAGGTACCTACCGCATGGGCGACGGCCGCGGGGGCGGGGGATCCGGCAACCAGCGTTTTGCGCCCCTCAACAGCTGGCCCGACAACGTGAACCTCGACAAGGCGCGCCGGCTGCTCTGGCCGATCAAGCAGAAATACGGCCGGAAAATCTCCTGGGCCGACCTGATGATCCTGGCCGGCAACTGCGCCCTCGAGTCGATGGGATTCAAGACCTTCGGCTTCGGCGGTGGGCGCGAGGACATCTGGGAGCCGGAGGAGGATGTCTACTGGGGGTCCGAAGAGGAATGGCTGGCTACGAGCGACAAGCCCAAGAGTCGCTACAGCGGTGACCGTGATCTCGAAAATCCCCTGGCCGCCGTGCAGATGGGGCTGATCTACGTGAACCCGGAAGGCCCGGACGGCAACCCGGACCCGGTCGCCTCCGGCCGTGACGTGCGCGAAACCTTCGCGCGCATGGCCATGAACGACGAAGAGACCGTCGCCCTCGTCGCAGGCGGGCACACCTTCGGCAAATGCCATGGTGCAGGCGATGCCGCCCATGTGGGGCCCGAGCCCGAAGCCGCCCCCATCGAAGAGATGGGGCTCGGCTGGAAGAGCAGCTTCGGCAGCGGCAAAGGCGGCGATACCATCAGCAGCGGCATCGAGGGCGCCTGGAAGCCCAATCCGACCCAATGGGACATGGGCTATCTGAAGGTATTGTTCAAATACGAATGGGAACTGCTCAAGAGCCCGGCCGGCGCGCATCAGTGGCTGGCAAAGGATGTGGAGGAAGAGGACATGGTGGTCGACGCGCACGACCCGTCGAAGAAAAACCGTCCGATGATGACCACGGCGGACCTCTCCCTTCGTTTTGACCCCATCTACGAGCCGATCGCGCGGCGCTACCTGAAAAATCCCGAGGAATTCGCGGACGCCTTCGCCCGCGCGTGGTTCAAGCTGACCCACCGGGACATGGGTCCCCGCTCCCGCTATCTCGGCCCGGAGGTCCCGGCGGAGGAACTGATCTGGCAGGACCCGGTTCCTGCCGTCGATCATGAGCTGATCAACGCGAAGGACATCGCCGACCTCAAGAGCAAGATCCTTGCTTCGGGACTGTCTGTCTCCCAACTGGTCTCCACCGCCTGGGCATCGGCCTCCACTTTCCGTGGTTCCGACAAGCGCGGCGGGGCCAACGGGGCGCGCATTCGCCTCGCTCCGCAGAAGGACTGGGAGGTTAACCAGCCGGCCCAACTGAAGACGGTGCTGCAGACCCTTGAGGGCATCCAAAAGGCGTTCAACAGCACACAGTCCGGCGGCAAGAAGGTGTCACTCGCCGACTTGATTGTCTTAGGCGGATGCGCCGGTGTCCAACAAGCTGCAAAGAATGCCGGCCACGATGTGACCGTCCCCTTCACGCCGGGACGCACGGATGCGTCGCAGGAGCAAACCGACGCGGCCTCATTCGCCGTTCTCGAACCGAAGGCAGACGGATTCCGCAACTACCTCAAAACCAGATACAGTATATCGGCAGAAGAACTTATGGCGGATCGGGCGCAGCTGCTGACGTTGACCGCTCCTGAGATGACGGTTCTGATTGGCGGCATGCGCGTTTTGAATGCCAATTTCGAACAGTCCGGTCACGGCGTCTTCACCAAACGGCTGGAGGCGCTTACCAATGATTTCTTCGTGAACCTTCTCGACATGAGAACGGAGTGGAAGGCAACCTCGGAAGACGCAGATGTGTTCGAAGGTCGCGATCGCGGGAGCGGCGAACTCAAGTGGACCGGCACCCGTGTCGACCTCATCTTCGGCTCGAACTCCCAGCTTCGTGCCATCGCTGAAGTCTACGGCTGCGAGGACTCGCAGGAAAAGTTCGTGCACGACTTTGTAGCGGCGTGGAACAAGGTCATGAACCTTGACCGCTTCGACCTTGCCTGATCCCGACGAATCGGTCCTCATTCGGGTCTATGGATCTGAAAAAATGTCGATAGGGTAATTGTCGAAAGTCACAGGTTCACGCAGTTCAACGCAAGAGCCCGAGTCAAGGACATGCCAACTAGATGCCGGACACCGCCTTGACGGTCGGCAGTCATCCTTCAGTCTCCACCCGGGACAATATCATCTTCCCGGTTTTGACGCCACCGCGCACTTTCGACACGTGCGCGGTGGTTTACTTCCGATGCCCTCAGCAAATAACGATTGACGATTTGATGAGCCTCCTGAAACGATCCGAGGACGTCCGTTTGTCATTTCCCATGGGTCGTTTGCCTATGTGGGCCCCAAATTGCCATGATCGGCGATTGACATCATGCTCAAAGATAGCGTAAGCGAAAGGGGAACAGTCTGAGACGCTTCTTGCGTGGCACTCACGCATCAGTCCATGAAATGCCAGGCACACATGTTTCGATAAAGGGGTGAATGATTGAGGCTGATGGGAAAATACCTTATCGCTGCGCTGGCTTTTCTATTTATTACGGTCTTTATGCTTCACCCCGTCGCCGCCCAGCATGACCGAACTCAATTCAAGAGCGAAAACAAGGAGCTTTCCTTTTCAGCGATTCCTTTTTATCAATTCGACACAGACCTTGAAGACGCGGGCAGCTGCAGCGTACGGCGTTTTTCTCTGCGCTTCGATGGGAATCGTTCGATGACAGACGATATCCGTGCCGGCTTCGGGCTTTCCTATGACTTCGATGAATGGGATTTCGAGGGAGCGACCGGTTTTAAGGGCATTCCCTGGGAAAAGATCCACACCGCCGGAATGGATGTAAAATTTCTATATGCCGGCATGAAAGACTGGACGATACTTTTCCTCACGGGAATACCGGCCTCTCAGGAAAGCAACGCTGACTTGAGCGACAGCATTAAGATAGGGGGTATATTGGCGGCATCCTACCGGTTCTCGGATGATTTTACCCTGGGGATCGGTGCTGCAATTTACACAGGCCTTGAAGAAACGCAAGGCTTCCCTTTTTTGACGGTCCGCTGGCAGATCAGCGAGCAGCTGCTGCTTGCCAACCCATTTCGTCCGGGGCCCACCGGGCCCGCCGGCCTTGAGCTGACCTACGCTCTGAATGAGAATTGGTCGCTGGCTGCCGGCGCTTCTTTTCGGTCCTTCCGGTTTCGGCTCGACGATAAGGCCCCGGCACCGAAAGGAATCGGTGAAGTCCGTCTCGTTCCGGCATGGGGAAGGGTGACGCTTCGATTGAACCGCAGCTGGGCTTTTGATCTGTACGCCGGATATGCTTTTGCTGGAGAGCTCAGACTCGAAGATGAAAGCGGTAACCGGATTGGAACCGTCGATCAAGATCCAGCACCGTTCGGCGCCATTGCGGTGAGCTGTAAATTATAGCCATTCCCAACGACACTGGAATTTGCAAAAGAAACCCTTGAAACGGCCGAGCCTTTCAAAAGGTAAAAAAGGTATCGCGCAAAACGGGATCTAAAAAAGCTTCTTACATCGTTGTCCCCGCGTCGGTAACATTCTTGCATCTGAACCCAACCGATTCACGAAAGCACCACCGCGGGATCGGGCCGGACAAGGCGGTTGTGACCGGTCATGAGGCATCCGAAGACGATCAGGAGGTCCTATGATCCAGAAGGTAAAAGTCACCAACGGCGTTGACTGGGTTGCGATTCCATCGGCGGACTGCAACATTCTTTGTGGCTGTCCTTCGGACGTCGTCAAACATCTTCTTCGGGCCGGTCTCATCCAGCAGAAAGAGCGGAAAGGCGTCATATATGAGACCGGACCGAATTGCATTCTTATCAACGATATCCCCATCCAGAAAGGGCAGTTCACCAACTTGGCGGAATTCCCAATTCTGCAGATGCTGTATCGCCAGGGGATGATCCTGCCGGGGCATCCCAACAATAACGGCATGAAGCCACTGCTCATCGGGAACAAAGCTCAAATTCGTGCCCAGCTGGAATACATCCATCGAGGCAACTACGGCCTCGTAAGCCTGGAGGAAATCCTGGGAACCGGAGTGGATCCGGTATTGGCCCAAGAGATCTTCAAAATCAAGCAATGGTTTGCCTTCGGTCATATCAAGCCGGCTTCCGATTTTATTGAGACACGGATAGTCGAAAAGAAGAAAGTGGAGGTGCGAAACGGTGTTTTCATCCGAAGAATCGGATTGAATCGTTTCGTCATTGAATACGACGGCGAGCTGGCGACCGTCGATCTCAACCTCCCTTCCGGCAAAACGTATATCCCGCCCTATCAGCTGGGTTTTTACAGAATCCCCAGAGAGTATTTTGCGGTGATCCACTCCGGAGAAGGCGACGGATGGAATATCGACCGTCCCTGTATGAGCAGTATCCTGGTTTTCAGTGGCTTTATTTATCTGATCGATGTCGGCCCGAATCTGCTCCATACACTCAATGCATTGGGAATCAGTGTGAGCGAAATCCGAGGGATTTTCCATACCCATTGTCATGACGATCATTTTTCAGGGTTGACTGCCCTGCTTCAGGCCGATCATCGAATCAAGTATTTTTCCACCGGGTTCGTCCGTCAATCCGTTTCAAGGAAGCTCAGCGCGCTGATGTCCGTGAAAGGGGATCTTTTGAAACGGTATTTCGATGTCCACGATCTGGACCTCGATCAGTGGAACGAAGTTGAAGGCATGCTGGTCAGACCGACGTTTTCTCCGCATCCGGTGGAAACGGTAAACTTCACTTTCAAGGTGATCGCTGAGGGAGGATACAAAGAATATGCCCATCTTTCCGATATCAGCTCATTTGATGTCTTGAAAAAGATGGCTCGAAAAACATCCGGCATCCCTGCGATTTCTAAGCGCCTCCTAAAAAAGGTAAAAAAGGGTTATCTCAGGCCCGTTGATGTCAAAAAGATTGATGCGGGAGGCGGATTGATCCACGGAAATGCAGCGGCTTTTGCAGCGGACAAGTCCAAGAAGATTCTCCTATCCCATAGGGAAAAGGAACTCACCAACGAGGAAAAGGAGATCGGCTCGAGGGCCTCCTTTGGCACCCTCGATGTGCTCATCCCGTCGAATTCAGAACAGGTGGCCCGGTATGCAAAACGCTATTTGAATGCTTACTATCCTTCGGTCGATTTTGCAGACCTGAGGGATTTAATCAACTGCTCAATTGTCAGTTACAACCCTGGAGAGATGATTCTCAAATCCGGGGAAAAAACCCGGTATCTCATCTTAACCTTGACTGGCACGACAGAAATGATCCACACCCGGCGCGATGTGTATCGATTGCTGCCGGCCGGAACCCTTATCGGAGAACACAGCTGCCTCCGTAACGTGCCAGTCCGCGAAACATACGTGACGCTCAATTATGTGTGGGCGATGAAGATTCCTGTCGATATCTTCAGGGATTTTGTGGAAAGAAATGCACTAACGGATGAGATCATGAAGATTCAAGCCTACGTCGGATTCCTGAGATCCACTTGGCTGTTCAGCGATATCGCATTTTCCCCTATCGTAACTCAATTGGCGCGGCATATTGAAGTCAAGGCGCTTGAAAAGCATGTGAAGCACGCGTGCAGAAAGGGACCCAAACTCTACCTTCTGTTCAAAGGAAAAGCGAATCTCACAAAGAGAGGGAAAGCGTCCGAGCGCCTCAATCCTGGTGACTTCTGCTTTGAAGACTCGATCCTTGACAACAAGCCCTCCTCCTTGTTTCGTTTCGAAACGGTGGCAGATTCTGTTTGTTATTCGATTTCCGGTGAACCGCTTTCTCAAATCCCCAGCGTCATGTGGAAACTGCTTGAGCGATTCGGCAGACGAACGGAGAGATCCCTCCATTAAGGTTTGAGATCAAACCGCACGGGTCAATACCCTTCTTCGGTTTCTATAGCCTAAAATCGCATCCGGACCCGGCAAGCGAGTTTGGTCTCTTCAGCCTTATAGATGATGGACATGCATGAGAAAGCGATATCCGAAGTTAAATTGCAGCGTCAGGTCCTAAGCGGTTTCTTCCCAAAGCTCAACGTCAAAGCCCGTATAAATCCTGAACTCACCCTACAAGCCAAAGCTTTACCCTTTTAGGCCTGACTACCCCCGGCTAAGTCACTTATATTAAAAACTATTTTATGGTTGGCTCATTAGTTCTTGACAATTATAACATATCGTATTAATTAGATAATTAATCCATTTCTCATTCAGCTGTTTTCCGGCGATTCGACCGCGCCTCCTTTCCGCCTGATCTCTCCTCAGGCTGAGATGATTTCAACCTGCCGGAGGTCCCCGTGGCTGACGAAGGTTACAAGCGCAAGCTGACCGCCGTCTTCATTGCCGATGTCGCGGGCTACGGCCGCCTCGTGGGTGAAGACGAAGCGCCCACGGCAATATCCTTGAAACCTACAGCAGGTCATGTTCCCCCTGATCAAACAGCACCGGGGTCGTTTAATAGGTGCCACCTGACCGCCTAATACGATAAAGCGATCGAAACCCTTAAAAAGCCATTGAATCTGCTTTCTCACTTATTGACCAAATATTTTCGGCATGAGTCACCCTTCAATGATCCGAGGAATAAGAGAGGAGGCCGTCATGAAAAGAATCCTTTTTAGCAGTTTAATCGTTGCATTCATATCGATCGGCTTGGGGATTACGGCGGCCCGGTCCGAGATCAAAGTTGGCATCGCCGGGCCTTTGTCAGGAAGCTCCCTCGATGCTGGCGAACAGCAGGACATCGGCGCTCAAAAGGCATTTGAACACCTGAACAAGAAAGGCGGCATTCTCGGGAAGAGAATTGTCGTCACTTCAGTGGATGATGCGTGTGAGGCACGGCAGGCCGAGGCGGTTGCCCGGCAACTGGTGAGCGAGGGGGTTGTTGTCGTCATCGGACATCTATGTTCTGCTTGTTCCCTTGCCGTAATCAAGATCTATGAAAAAGCAGGGATTATTATGATCACCCCGGCTTCGACCAATCCCAAGGTCACCGAAGAAGGGGGTCCCAACGTATTTCGGGTGATCGGCCGCGACGACCAGCAAGGCATCATTGCCGGCGACTACCTGGCCGATCATCACAGCAAAAACAAAATCGCGATCATCCACGACGGTCAAGCCTACGGCTTAGGCTTGGCCGAGTTTACGAAACGCCAGCTCAATAAACGCGGGATAACCGAGGTTTTGTTCGATAGCTACACAGCGGATCAGAAGGATTACAAGCCGATTGTAGACAAACTGGTTCAAAAAAAAATAGACGTTCTCTATGCCGGCGGCTACTTACAAGATATTGGGATTATTATTCGTCAGGCCAAAAAAGAGCTTCCCAATCTTCGCCTGTTTTCCGGTGACGCACTGGTGAATGTCCAGTTCCTCTTCGTCGCGGGCGATGCAGGCGTTGGAACCTATTTTACCTTCGGCCCTGATATGCGCCTGAAGCCCGAGGCCCGGAACGTCATCGCCGCCATTCGCGAAGAGGACGCCTATGAGCCTGGACGGCTATACGTTGTATAGCTATGCTGCGGTCCAGGCTTGGGCGCAAGCCGTTAAAAAAGCGGGTTCCCTGAAATCTGAGGCTGTGATCAGCGCCCTGAGAACAGGCAGTTTTGACACCGTGATAGGGAAAATCGGCTTCGATGCGAAGGGCGACGTTACCGGTATCAGCAACTTCATCTGGTATGTCTTCGGTAAGGAAAATTATTCAATGGCCAAATGAACTGGCCGGTCAATCCATCAGCAGGTTACACGGAACAGCGTTGAGTCTTTCGAGCGATTATCAGTGGAATTGACAGCGAGTGGATGAGCGAATGAAACCTAAATCGATGGGCGTTCGCGGACGGCTGCTGCTTTCGTTTCTGGGAATTTGTATGTTCTCACTGGTCGCTGCGGCCTCTGGTTTGTATTCCCTATCGCAGGTTGGCGGCTCGCTCAACAAGATCACCGGGCAACGCGTGCCCGAAGCGCTTTCCTGGCTGGAACTGTCACGGCGTGTGGAAAGTATCGTCCGAGCGGCACCGGCCTTGCTGGTGGTGAAAACCGATAGTGCAAGGACGGAGGTCTCCGCCGAGATCGCCTCGCAAATCGCTCACCTTGAACCGTTTCTGCAGCGAAGCAGAAGCTATGTGACGAAAGAGGAGGAAACGGCAACAGAAGAAGTCGTCAAACTGTTCGCCGACATGAAGGAAAACCTCACGAGCCTGGATGAGCTCGTGAAGCAAAGACTTTCCATTGTCGATAGCATAGAAAAACGCATTCGCGACCTATCCATTGCCAATAGTATCGCCAAACGACTGCTGTCTCCCGGCGAGCGGATCCTCGGTGCCCAGATGGCGGATTGGAAAAGGAACCAGGAAGCGGCCCAGGCGAACCAACTGACAAACGAAAAATCGGAACTGGTGAGTTCGATAATCAACTTGATTCCACAGCAAAGAGCAGCGCTTCTGGTGGACTCGATTCACAACGACCTCCTAAAAATCTCAAACGCTGATTCCGCTGAACGTATCGACGTCTTGACCTTTCCGCTGAAAAAATCCTTAGAGGAACTCTATGAGACCTCCCTGGTCGTTTCAAAGGGCGCAAGAAGACGTCTTGCACAACAGATCGCGGAACTCGAAGGCCTGACAATGGGACCGAACAGCCTGGTGGTAATCAGAAAGAATGAATTGGCCGTCATTGCCCAGGCCGAAGAGCTCCTGGCTGTCAACGTGCGCCTTTCAAAATTTCTGACCTACAAAGTAGACTTTTTGGTGAATAAGCGAAATCGGATATAGAGAAATCGAACCTCCAGGCTGCGGCGATCCAGTTGCTCAACAGAAATATCTTGATCGGCATCGTTGCTACTGAGCCTCGTGAGTTCTGTTCTCATCGTGTGGCTCTATGTCGGACGCAACCTGATTGCAAGACTGACAGGACTCAGCGACAGCATGCTTGCGATTGCCGGAGGCAACCTCAGGGCGTCTTTGCCAAAACCTGGAAGCGGTGACGAGATCGGCCGCATGGCGGAAGCGCTGGCGGTTTTTCGCGACACAGCGATTGAAGTTGAAGAAAACAATTTACGCGACATTGAAACGGCACGTCGGAGATTGATCGATGCCATTGAAAACTCTTCCGAAGGTTTTGCTTTCTACGACCCGGACGACCGTTTGGTACTTTGCAATTCCCGATATACGAAATTGCTTTACCCGGATACAGACATCGATATCGATCCCGGGACTGCCTTCGAGACAATCATTCGGAAATCTGCCGAGAATGGGCACATTGTTGAAGCAGAGGGCCGTATAGACGAATGGGTTGCGGAGCGCCTTGCGCTGCATCAAGAACCCGGCGAACCGAGAATCCAACAGCGCAGGGGCGGCCAGTGGATTCTCATTAGTGAGCGAAAAACCGGGGATGGCGGAGTCGTAGCCGTTTACTCCGATATCACGGAAATGAAGAAACGTGAAGAGGAGCTTACCATCAAGTCAAGCGCCTTGGAAGAAGTCAACAAAAGGCTTGAAAAAGCACAAGAACAAATTTCCAAATACCTTGACCCGAACGTGACTGAAAAAATTTTCAGGGGAGAATTTAAGGCGGAACTGTCTCACAAGCGAACCAAGTTGACGATGTTCTTTTCCGATATCAAAGATTTCACCCAATTTACCGATGCATCCGATCCTGAAGACGTGGCCAGGCTGCTCAATGAATATTTAGGAGAAATGGCGCAGATCGTGCGGAAATGGGGGGGGACCATACCCCAGTTTACCGGGGATAGCATCTATGCCATCTTTGGAGCGCCGGATTCGAAAGGGGAGCGGGAAGATGCGATAGCGTGTCTGCATATGGCGCTGGAAATGCAAAATAAGATGAAAACTCTTCGAGAGAAGTGGTGGAACCAGGGCGTACAATTTCCTTTCGAAATCCGATGTGGAATCAATTCGGGCATGGCAAATGTAGGCAATTACGGTTCCGAAGGGTTTATGGAATACTCGGCCATCGGTTTAAATACCAATCTTGCTTCGCGCCTTGAACATGCCTGTCAACCCGGTGAAATCTATCTATCTGCATCGACTTGGGCTCTAATAAAGGAAGAGATACCTTGCGAGGAGGTCGGTACCATCGAGGTGAAAGGGTTCCACTATCCCATCCAGACTTATCGTGTTTTGCAGCACGATGTGGAAATGGTTCCTGAATCTTGAAATTGTTTGTATACCATACCAGAGCAAGGTTTTTACCGAAAAGATTGAAAAGCTCCAACGAATCTGTCATATTGATGGCTTAAAAAACTCAGGGGGGTCCGGTTAATTTTTCGATTAATTTCAATTGAATATGGAGGATAGTAATTTCATTTGTGTATTGGGTCTCTGTAAGCGCTTGCCTGGATCGGCATTTTCTTAAAAAGAGTCCCGCTCAAAGTCTGAAAAATTGTGTAGAGGCTTGGGTCCAGGTTGAGCCTTTTTTTTACGATAGCGATCCAGATCTGAGTTTTGACGCCGTTTTCAGGGATACGGTTAACTTCGCGGCCAGGCTGTCATCCATTGCCGGGCCGAATCAGATTGTTGTCGACCTAAAAACCTTTACACGGGTCCGGTGAACGATTATCGCATGCCTGTTCGACCTTTTTGATTCCCTCAAAGGAGGATGTTCTTAATGAAAATAATAATTCTGGTCAGACACGCCAAATCCAGTTGGAAGGATCTCGGCATGGATGACTTTGACAGACCTTTGAACAAAAGAGGCAAAAAGAATGCGCCACTGATGGGGGAAAAGTTAAAAGAGCGACAAATAATTCCTGACCTTGTTCTGTCAAGTCCTGCAAAAAGGGCCAGAAAAACAGCCATTGCAATTGCCAAGGTCCTTGGTTATCCCAAAAAAGAGATTGTCTTTGACGACAACTTCTACCATGCCAATGCTACGTATCTTTACGAAATGTTACGAAATTTGGATGATAAGCATGAAACGGTCATGCTTTTTGGACATAACCCTGACCTTAATAACCTGGCCAACCTCCTGCTAAACGAAAATCGGGTCCCAAATATCGTTACCACCGGTGTATACTGCATTCGAATTGATGTGGACAAATGGAAAAAAGTGCAGCAGGGGAAAGGCAAATCCGTCTTTTACGATTATCCCAGGCGATACCGGGCTACGTAAAGCTCTTTCAAGGATGAAGGAATGACAAGTCCTATAAAATTCAGTTTGCCTGACGGTTACAACCCACAACAGCTGAGCGGCGCTTTCGCTGACCCTTATGTGATCATAAAAGAGCGGTCCTTGCGGAGGAAAACGACGATTTACGATACGTTTGATTGGCGCTTATTTAACAAATCACTTGTTTTGCACCTATCCGAAAAGACACTCTTTTTACGCAAGCTTTTCAAAAACGACATTGTTTACAGCGCTGAAATTACATCGCCGCCTGTTTTTATTCGGGATTTTCCTGCGGGTGATTTAAAGGAGCGGTTGTCATCGATTTTAAAACAGCGCGCCCTATTAAAACTTATCGAACTTCATTCACGATGGACGCCTTATCGCATTTTAAATCAGGATAAAAAAACAGTCGCCCACCTGGCTTTGGAGGAAATTCGACCCGCACAAGGAAAAACCGTTCCGATTCTGGCAAGCTATTTATGGCTGCAACCGGTTCGGGGGTACACGAAGATCTGCCGGGACATTGTCAAACATCTCGAAGAAGCCGGATTTTCTGTTCCTAAAAAAGAGGATATCTATTTTAACGCAATGACGGCCGCCGGCAAAAGCCCGGGGGATTATTCTTCAAAACTGACAATAGAACTCGAGCCTGCAATGCGCTCTGATGCGGCCACCAAAATCATTTTGCGCTATTTGCTGCAGATAATGAAGATTAATGAAGCCCACCTTGAAAAAAACCTGGATACTGAATTTTTACATGATTTTCGAGTCGCGATCCGGCGCACCCGCTCTGCCTTGGGCCAGATAAAATCAGTCTTTCCGAAAAATATGACCGACCAATTTAAAAAAGACTTTTCTTTTATGGGCAAACTCTCCAACAGGCTGCGCGACATCGATGTTTATCTCCTGAAGGAGGATGCATATCGATCGATGCTTCCCGATGTTTTGCGTAACGAAATCGATCCCTTGTTTTCTGACTTGAAAAAAAAGCGATCAAAGGCACTCAGGGATGTCATCAGAGGTCTGAAATCAGATAGATATCGGAAGATCATGAAGGACTGGGAAGTCTTCCTGGATCAGCCACTGCAGGATCTTCCGCCTGCATCTGATGCCGATTTGCCCATTATTACCCTGGCGAAAAAAAAAATTTTCAAGCAATACCTGCGCATTGTTAAAGACGGTCGTCATATCCTCGAGAACATCGATGACCGGAAATTGCACATCTTGCGGATTGAATGTAAAAAATTGCGGTACATGTTGGAGTTTTTCTCCAGTCTGTTTCCACGCAAAAAAATTAAAATGTTGATCTCTCAATTAAGGAGATTGCAGGATGATTTAGGAAATTTTAATGACCTGTATGTTCAGGAAATATCCCTGCTGAAAATTGCCGAAGAAATTCCCGCAACCGAGCGGAAACATAATAAAACCCTCGTGGCGATCGGCAGCCTGATCGGAATTCTGAATAATGAAAAGCAGCTTCTTATAGATCCCATTTCAAAAAAGTTTGCAAAGTATGCATCACCTCCCAATCAAAAAGCGTTTAGGAAGCTTTTCGCCTCAGAACCGAAAGAGAAGGCTCCATGACAACAGTGGCCATATACAGTAATCAAGGAGGGGTGGGGGAAACCGCAAACGTTAAAGGGACTGCTTTACGGCTAAAACTGTCCGCATAATATCACTTGACAAGATTTGCGGAGACCCATACGATTTCAAGTGCTCATAAAGTGATGCACGATAAACTTCATCAATCATGAGGGATAGAAGGGAGAATCCGGAAGGACGTGATAATGAAACAGGAAGATCTAACCCTGGTAAAATATGTCGGTCTCGCCCGCATGAGATTGCTGAACGATATGGGAATCAAGACCATCAAACAGCTGCATGAAACACCGCTCCAAAAATTGGCTGACACCCGATCGATTGGGAAGCATTATGCAAAGCTGATCAAAAATTCCGTTTCCGATTATTACCGGGAAAAACACGAAGAGCTGCCGGGCAAGACCGCATCTGCCGGTGGAAGAGACACCCGGAGGATCAACAAGGATTTCGAAAAAAGCATTAAAAGGCTTTACAAGAACTTAAACAGGGTGAACGAAAATTTAAAGCCCCGGTGGGAAAAAAAGTATTTGTTATTGTATATTGATTTTAAAAAGAATTTCAAAAAACTTAAAGCCCGCCTCAGTTCAATCTGTCAAATTAAAAAAAACCTTTCCGAAAAAGATAAAATGGCGATTCTCGAAAAGGCGGATACACTGGTTATAACCTTGAAAAAAATCGGGAAGAAGCCAAAAAAGGGGAAATACAGAAAATCGACCGCTGAAATTCAGTCGTTTTCCCGTTTCCTGCGAGATAATCTCTCTTGAATGTTGATATCCCTTGACTCTGTCTATTCAGCCTTTTTTACCCGCCCGCCAACTCCGCACCCGTTTGACTTTCCCCGGCCACGAACTCAGGCGGAATTAAGATTGTCGGATCCACGCGCCAGCCGATGCGACTTTTATCAAGGCTTATAAATAATGAATTCTGATTCGACAGCTGCAGATAGGAAACCCCCGGGTCGAGAAAAAATACTTGTGCTTGGGGACATTCATGCAAATTATCCGGCATTGCAAGCGATACAAAATTTTGTCCGCGGATGCCGGTTCGATCGAATTTTTAACACGGGCGATTTCACCGTATACAGTACCTTTCCCAATGAAACGATCCAATGGTTCCGCAATAAAAAACAAAGCGTATGCATACTTGGAAATACGGACAGGCGTGTATTGAGAATATTAAAGGGAAAGAAATTGAAAAGACCCGGGAAAGAAGAAAAGCGGGTCATGTATTTCTGGACCTCGCATCGCCTGCTTCCGGATAATTGCGAATATTTGAAATCCTTGCCCCGGCAAGCCGATATGACCATCGGCACTATCCGTATCGGCCTATTTCACGGAACCTATGATGACGATGACGAAATGCTGTTTCCGGACAGCCCGGAAAGACGCTTTCGCAAGCTGGCGAAAGACGCGCCCTACCGGGTTCATATAATGGGTCACTCCCATACGCCTTTTTATAAAAGCGTCGGGGGGGTTCATTTTATCAATCCCGGGAGTGTGGGGCGCATGTTTGATGGGGATCCGAGAGCATCCTTCGCAGTCCTTGATATTTGTTCCGAAGAAATTGACGTGGTACATTATCGCATCCCCTATCCGGTGGAAAAGGTGATTCTGGGACTGAAACAAAACCGCCTGCCGGATATTTATGCAAAAATGTACCTTACCGGAAGGAAATTGAATTAACCGCGATTGTTCTTATTGAAATCAAGAGGGTGGTTTTCAACCTATTTAATCATCCGAAAATTCCTAATTCAGCCTTTTAGGGTTTCATAGATATCATAAAAGGTTTTTTCTCCGATCATAGAATCGACTCTGCCCTGAATCTCTCTCCTTTCTTTGCTCTGCAGCCATTTTTTCCAGTCATCGGCCGTTTCCCATTTGCTGACAACCAGGAAATCTTCGGGATCTTCAAGGCTTCTTAACGTCTCGCCGGAAATATATCCGGGTTGCTTGGTTGCGCGGGCGTGCAAATCTTTTAGAAGCGGCAAAAGCGCTTCCGGCTTATTGATTTTCAATTTGCGTTTGATCATAACTTGGACAGGCATTTGTCCCTCCTTGACATTTCAGGGAACATTAACCGATAAAAAGGCCACATACAGCAAAGTTTCAGATGGAACCTTTCGTGAGTTGGATTGCTCCGCATCAAGTGGTGAAACCCAACATGAACGGTGCCTTCTATCATCCGGGCAATTCAACACCGGTCATTAGATGATCTTCCATAAATCTGATTTCATCAATGCCGGATATCACGATTTCCGGATCGATCTGAAGCAAATCATCGGATATCTTACGTTCATAGTCGACTTTGGACAGGATATGTTTTATACAGTTAAGTCGTGCCTTTTTTTTATTGTCGGAACGGATGATGGTCCAGGGAGAAATGGATCGGTTGGTTTCATTGAGCATCTGGAACTTTCTTACGGTATAGTCATCCCACCTTTCCTGGGCTTCTCGGTCGACCGGAGAGATCTATACTGCTTCAACGGATCCGTCTCTCGGGCGTTAAACCGGCGCAATTGTTCCTCTTTGGAAACCGAGAAAAAAAACTTGAATAAAAGAATTCCGTTTTTTACCAGCATGGATTCAAGCATCGGTACATCTTTCAAAAAACGCTTATTCTCTTCATCCGTGCAAAAACCCATTGTCGGTTCTACCATGGCACGGTTGTACCAGCTGCGGTCGAACAGGACAATTTCGCCAGCGGAGGGGAGGTGTTGAATATACCTTTGAAAATACCACTGGGTGCGTTCCCGGTCACTGGGTTTTAAAAGTGCGACAACCCGTGCACCCCGTGGATTCATATGTTCGATAATCCGCTTGATCGTACCGCCTTTCCCAGCGGCATCCCGTCCTTCAAACAGCAGCAGGACGCGCTGCTCGTTGGCGATGACATGCTTTTGCCATTTCAAGAGCTCAATCTGCAGCCGGTTCAGTTCCTCTTCATATACAAGGGTGAATTTTTTCACCCAAACCGCCTGTCGTTTCTTTGATTTTTTCTTATTGGCATTTTTAAAGCTGGTGTGCTCACTTAAATCTTTCTTCAGTTTTTTTTCTTTTTTACCTTTTTCCTTGGCGTTCTTATTGGCTTTGGGGGTCTTTTCTGGAGTTTTCGAAGCCGTTTTAGATTTTACCGTTTTGGCTTTCTCATTGTTTTTTTCCGCCTTTTTTTTGGCCATCTTACCCTCTTTTTTTGTATCAGGGACTTTCAGGTCTGAAAATATTTGGAATCAGCCCATCAACCTGCCGAACTTTTTCCGCTGCTTTTTCATTTCTTTTAATTCTTTGTTCCCGGGATAACAATCTTCGGGTCCATTTTAAAATCAACTTTTCGGCTTCTTCCTTTATAGCCCACTGAATTGAGAATCAGCTTCATGGTTTCTCTGCGGGCCAGGTGTTTATTGTCGGACCGTATCACCCACCATGGCGATTGTTTGGTGTGGGTTTTTTTCAATAGCATGAACTTCTTTTCAGTAAACTCATCCCATAATTCCTGGGCTTGAAGATCTACTTCTGATAATTTCCATTGTCGAAGCGGGTCGTTTTTTCTCCGGTCAAATCTTCTTTTCTGTTCCTCCTTTGTGACCGAAAAATAGAGCTTTACCAGTATCGTATTGCCGGCATCTTCGAGAAAATTCTGTTCATAAGTGATAACTTTCTTCATGAATCGCTTATACTGGGCCTTTGTACAGAACCCCATTACCGGTTCGACCAACGCCCGGTTATACCAGCTTCTGTCAAATAAAACGATCTCGCCGGCATGGGGGAAGTGCTCGATATACCGCTTGATATGGAGTTCTGATTTTTGCTGCTCGCTCGGTTTGCCCAATGCGACGACTCGATATCTTTTTGTGTTCATATAACGGATAATTCGGCGAATGGTCCCGCCTTTTCCGGACGCATCACGGCCGTCGAACAGAATGACCATTTTTTTCCCGGTATTTTCGAGATGTCGCTGCAGTTTGATGAGTTGGGCCTGATACGGTTTCAATTCCTCGGCCTGGTAATATTTTTCCAGTGCGCCGTTGATGATTTCGTCTTTTTCTTTCGGTTCTTTTTGTGGGTCTTCCTTAATCGTCTTCATAGTCGGTCCCGAACTTATCGTTCGATCCTATTAAATAATATGATGAAATCGACCGCCCGATTTTTCAAAGGGAATCTTGATGCAGCCAGCGCCCGGGTGTCTCAATCAATTTTGATGGTGAATCGATATTATTTTTTCTTTTCTTTTTTTTTCTTTTTACCCTTTTTATCCGCTTTCTTGGCCTTTTCTTTTTTCTTTTCCTTTTTTTTTGCTTTTTTATTTATCTCTTTCTTTTTACTTTTTTTATCCGCTTTTTTGGCTTTTGTTTTTTTCTTTTCTTTCTTTTTTTTCTTTTCCGCTTTTTTAATTTTCACCTTTAAATCCTTATCCACTTTCTCATTTTTAGCTTCTTTTTCAAGATCCTCCTGCTCAACCTTTTTATCTTCTACCATTCGAATCTCCTTTCTGCTTCAGCTTTCAATTATGACACTTTGCCTAATAGCCATTTTCAATTGAAATTGCTAAAGGGACCCTATTGCAATGATGCGGGTTTGTGCAGCCACTTTTTTTTATTCGCCACTCGACCGCATTTTTTGCATACAAATTTTGGATCGCTGACGATGGATGCAAATTTATCAAATTTTTCGGATAGTTCAACCTCCTTCCACTTGCACAGACATTTTTCTTTTTTAGCCATGGTGTTCTCCCTCTTGCGAAACGAATTCAAGCTCGATATCCGGATCGATTCTGTTTTGACCTTTGCTTTATATTCTTATGTCGCTTTCTCCACATATTTCTCGATATTTTGCGGATGGGTTAAGCGCGGGCATATTGACAAGAAGTCAATTTTTTAAAGACGGATTAAGCGCGGGTATGAATTGTGTCTCGCCATTTTGTACACCCAAGTTATGTGTATATTCGGCTTCTAGTGCGCTTAAATACTGGATAACCTGAGCGAACATAAGATGTCAAGCGAAATTTGTCGGTAGTATTCCATGCCCTATCCTGTACACCTTGGCTGAAGACTCAGCGACTCAGCAAGATGGCATATTACGTAATGCTCTTTACCCATCTCTTGCTGGATCGGAGTTTGGCTTTTACATACCTTCTCAGCGTAGCGGCGTCGAGGGTGAAAATAGCAGCCTGATGACGGGTTCAGAGGAGATGGCACATCACCAGTGAGCCGGATTCGACTGGCCTCGTAATGAGGGTTTAGCACGGGAACCGCCGACTGCAAAGATAACCCCGGGGTCAAATTGGATCCGGTCGAAATTTGCTTTGGGGAAGAGGTTCAGGCGAAAGAAGATTCAAAATAAGTGATTTTAATCGGAGATTGCGTGATTCGAGCCAACCGCGGAAATGAAAATGCCATCAAGGTTAAAGGATGCCCTCCCAAGATCGCTGATAGCATGATGGCAATGATAAATAATACGCTAAATAAAAAGAGAGCGAAAAAAATTCTATCCATCAGACTGATCAAGGGTCTATCCAATAAAATTGGCATTTACAATGAGCATTTTCCCCGAGAATTTGCTTACGAGCTGCCGAATTTATCCAGGCATTTTTGATGTCAGACGTCTATCCCGGTCGATTATTGCTTGTAAAGCGGATTGAAGCTCCAAGCACCAAGCTGCAGAGTTCGCGCTCGCTGTTGTGGTTCAAGCAAATTTATGTAAAGTCCTCACTTTATACTCCGTTCCTCCTGCCTACATAAACTATTCAGCCAAAAAATGTGCACCTCTTCCCAATATTTCTTGAATCTGGCACACCCGCTTGACGTTCAGCGCTTGATCAAATATATTGCCCGGCAATCCACATAAAGGAGGGTGTCTGTGTCGCATATCGTGAAATGGGTCATGGTCGTCGTGCTGCTGTTCGTTCCAGCCGGATTGCATGCCGGCTTCGAATACGAAAGGCTCATCGAGGCAAAGATTAGCGGGCCGATTGTGGATGTGGTAACCCATCCGCAAGAAGATTTGGCCTTCGTACTCATCCCGGGCGAAATAGTGATTTACTCAACGGACGAACAAACCGTGCTTGACCGCATACCTGTCGAGAAGGATTTTGATCGGATAGCTTACTTAGCCGATGACCGCCTGGTACTCACCGCTAAAAGCTCCTCTCGGATCAACGTCATCCGGTTAAACCGGATCTACAATATCGACCTTAAAGGAAGAGCGTTCAGGGGGCCTCCAGAAGCCAAGATAACCCTCGCGGTGTTCGATGATTATCAGTGACCATACTGTGCGCGCCTGGAGCGCTTTATCCAGCAGTTGCTGGAACAGTACCCGAATGAATTGAAATATGTGGTCAAACACTTTCCGCTTTCCAGCCATAAATTGGCAACGGAAGCCGCCATGGCGGTCCTGGCTGCCGGCAACCAGGGTAAATTCTGGGAATTTCACAGCCGACTGCTGGAAAGCTACAACCAGCTCAGTCAACAGAAAATTCTGGAAATTGCCGGCAACCTGGGACTGAATCTGGAAAAATTCAATCAGGACCGCGTTTCACCCGTGTTGCACAGGATCATCCAGGAAGACATCGCAAACGGAGAAAAAGTGGGAGTAAGGGGTACACCGACGGTATTCCTGAACGGTAAGCGCGTCAGGAATCCGGGAGATCTGCCTCAATTGATCCAGGGAGAACTTAATAACAAGGGAAAACCATGAAAAGGATTGAATCCGCTTTTCTGTGTGCGGATGGATCAAAGGTGCGAGCGGCGCCTACCGCAGAAACAGGTAATCCGCATCGTCGGTGTCGACCAATCCCGGCTCGATGACTTCCGGGATTTCGGGCAGAATGACGGAGACCGGCGCATCGGAGCGCGCGGCGATCTGGGCGGGGATGCCGCCCTTCCATGCATGACCATTGCCGGTGACGATCACCATCGCATACGTCGGGTTTTCCCGGATGAAATCCAGAGCGTGAATCCCCATGATATTGTCCCAGACCAGCTGCGCCTCACAAAAATAAGTAAAATTCAGGTTGCCGTGGGCATGGGCGCCGTAGGCCCGCTTGATAAACTCCATGTAGGTCCGATCCACCCGGCAGGCCACGTCTTTTAACTTGCCCCGCTGTTCTTCGGTCAGGGATTGAAACCCCTGTCGGGCTACCTGGGTGGTGATCTCCCGGGACACGTTCAGGCCTTTGACCGGAATCCGCTGATCCCGGGCATAGCGCAAAATCGGCGCATACAGGTTCCAGTCATAGTTCCAGTTGTCGTAATAAGCCTGGACAAATTCGCCTTCGGATATCTTCCCGGCGATCCAGAGGTCAAGGCTCCTTTGGCTGTCGCTTCGAAACATCTCCATGCCGACGGCGACCTTGGCCCCGGCCTCGTGAAGCGCCCGGATCACGGCCAGCTGCTTTTCGTGGTGCGTCCGGCTGTTGTGCTGCTCTCCGACCAGGACGATCCTTTTCTGTTTCAGGGCCGACACGGCCTTTATCAGCGAAACCGGCTGTTGTTTTTCGATATCGAAGAGCCTGTATTCTACGCCTCCCGCCGATGAAAGGGCAGTCACCGCCATCAGGATCCCTGCAACAAGCCATGAAGATGTTTTTTTCATCATCCTATCCACTATTTCCATCGCACAATCATTGGAGATTCGACAACAGGCCAAGCGCCTTTTACCACGTTTTGGCCGGCTGAAAACGCCAGATAGCTGTATTTTCCGTAGTGGGTCACCTTACGAGCCACCAGGGGGCCGAACCGAGGATGCACCGGATACAGGACCGCCACCAACGCACCCGGGGTGTTCGGATCCCCGAAGACGCTGAACAAGGTGTCGGTCGGTTCGTCAAATGATTGCCCCGCCACCGAAAACCGGTCGGGATACAGGGTCACGGGTCCATACGTTTCGGGAAGCACTGAGGCGTCTGCGGGGAAACCGATGTAAACCCGGCTGCCGCCCCCGAAAGCGGCCGGCGGAAACACCGCCTCGTTGACGATCCGTGCCCGGGAAAGGCCAAGGGACCGGATCAGCATCTGCGCGGCCTGTCGACCGGCACTTCCGGCTTCTGCGGAAACAATCACCGACACCGACTCCGCCCCTTTTACCGCGTTGACCGAAGCCGGGATCTCCTGCGGGAACAGGCGCCGGAATACGTTCGCATCCGGATCGAGTTCAACGGCCGTGGGCATGGCCGTGACATTCAAGGTAAACGGCGTTTGTTTCCCGTGCAATGGTACAACCTGGATCAGCGTACCTTTTTCAGTTTCCACCGCTGCGGCTGCCGGAAGATCGAACAACCGGCTCTGATGCTGGACGACGGTGCCGGACACCTGCCATCCACCGTCTCTTTTTTTTCGGGTGACGTTCTCCAGTGACAGCTCTGGCGCGCCGGAGCGGTACACCCATTGGTCGAAGAAGTCTTCCAACGTGCTGGAAGGGACGTGTCCGGCACGCCGCTCGAATGCGGCTCGTAAGTCCTCCCATGAGGTTCGTTGAAACCGCCGCTCTGCGAAAACGTCGCGCAATGCACCCCAGAAAATCTCATCCCCAAGAATTTGCCGGAGCATGTGAAAGACCATCGCCGATTTGTCGTACCCTACCACTTTGGTCACACGGTCTTTCCGGCCGACGAACGCGGACAGGGAAAAGTCGCTTCGTTCATCCACCAGTGTGGCATAGTTGCGGAGCCACTGGCGCCGTGTTTCCTCGGCGGCCTCGGCCGATTCCCGTTCCTTGTACAGATAATCGGCCACGTACGTGGTAAGCCCCTCGCTCCAGTTGCCGGAGCCAGGGTCGACCAGGACACCGTTTCCCCACCAGCAATGGGCTATCTCGTGGCCGAGACTGACATCAATGATGAAGGGCAGCCTGAGGACCACCCCGCCCATCAGGGTGTAGGAGGGAAATCCGTAACCGGTTGGAAAGAAATTTTCTACCACGGCGAACTTTTCAAAAGGATACGGACCGAACAGGCCGGAGTACAGGTCCAGATATTTTCTTGCCGCCGCGACGTAGCGGTCCGCCAACGGCTGGGTTTCAGGCGTGAAATAGGTTGCCACCTGAATCCCGCCGACATCGACTTCGGTCACGATGTAGGGACCGGCGGAAAGGGCCAGTTCTTCGACAGGCCGCTCCACCTCCCAAAATGAAAGGGTGCGCCCGCCTTCGGTCTTGCGCCCGGCAGATCGCCCGGCAGTAACCGCGATCATTCCTGCCGGGGCGTCGATGGTGATCGAAAACCGGGCATCGGCCGCCGAAAAAACCGGATACCAGCCGGCGCCGGAAAGAATGAAGACGCCCTTTTCCCCCACGATGCCGGTCACCCCGAAACCCGGGTTGTCGGTGTTGGCCGGGGTTTCGGGAAACGGATCGTCAAACACGGCCGCGTAGTCTATCCGAAGGTGAACCGTTTCCTCCGAGGCCGTATCCGGCGTGGTCACCGACAACCAGCCGCCTTGAAACCGGTACTCGGCCGGTTTCCCGTTCAAGTTCAGGCGCAGGATCTTGGAATCGGGAGACAGAAAAAACCAAACTTGCGACGCTGCCTTTCCCGACACCGCGATCTCGTCCTTTCCCACAAGCAGGTGTTTTTCCGGCTCAAGCCGGACGGTCAAGTTATGCACCAAACCGGCCAGGGTCGGCGGTGCCGTCAGCTGCAGCAATGGGAAAAGGGAAAGGAGAAACAAACAAAGCGGTCGCATCTTTGTCCTTTACCTGTTCATCTTCAAAAACCGGCGTTCTTTTCGATCCGTATGGGAGTCGTGGGTTTAAAGCACAAAATCCCACCCATATAGGAAACAATAATGCGGATTTTCGGAAAATCCACCCCGACGGCATCTCCTCCCCGGTTTACTCGACTCTCCAAATCAAAGGTTTGGCGAATTCAAACTGCAAAATCTGTGAAAAAGTTAAAATCGAGCACTTCGGATACTTTGACATTCTTACCGCGACTTGATATCCAGAGACATACTGATTACAAGCTCTAAATGAATAAATAAGGTTCATCCGGTTAGGTAAGGATTATGGTCCTTGGGGCCAAAATAACTTCAAGACATATTAATCTTCCCATAATAGTCCTTACATTGTCATTCCGGCGAAAGCCGGAATCCAGAGGCTTTTTGGATCCCGGATCAGGTCCGGCATGACGGTACTATTTCGAAACAGTTAACAACTTATCCCAATCGTAACCAAAGGCTGCCGCTAGAACTTAAACAATATCAATCGAATCCATTAGATCAAAAGAAGAGAGCCACGGCTTGGGGATATCGCAAGCCCGTGCCTCTGATTAAATACACATGATCCAACGACTGGGGGTAAATGTCTCCCTACTCCAAAGGAATACAGATCGCCGGGTTGATTGGGTGGCTGGCTGTTAGTTTCCTCGCATCTGCAATTGGTGCTGTTGCCTCGCTGCAAGCCGGGTCGTTCTACACCCAGCTTGCCCGCCCGGATTGGGCGCCCCCACCGTCAATCTTTGGTCCGGTTTGGACGGTACTTTACGCGCTCATGGGCATCGCCGCTTGGCTTATCTGGCGGGTGGATGGATTCCGGTCCGCTCGAGTCGCGCTCATGCTGTTTCTCATTCAACTCGCTCTAAATGCACTCTGGAGCTGGGTTTTCTTTGGCTGGCACCACGGCGGATTGGCGTTTTTGGATATTCTTTTACTGTGGGTAGGTATCGTGGCCACATTGGTTGCATTTTACCGCATAAGGCCATTGGCGAGTGCCTTGCTTGTCCCCTACCTCGTTTGGGTTACTTTCGCTTCTGTTCTAAACTATTCATTATGGCAACTCAACCCGCAGATTCTGGGATAGGAGGAGCTTGATGGACGAAAGATTAAGTCGATTCACATTTTGCGACACGTGGCTATATCCTTATTTAAACAAGGTATTTTCGCGGTTACCCGAAAACCTTCGCGAGGAACTCCTCAATAATGAGGGCTTTCAAATTATGTCCAATGCCACCTTTCCCGATGTTTGTGGACATTGCTTCCACTTTGATCAACCTCTGAAATTCCTTGTTTACATCAACCCTGCATTGGTACTGCAGCCAGACCACCGTTTGGAATGCAGCATCGCAATGGAACTGGCCAATTACGTTGCCATCAAGGAACAATGGAACGGCGATTCAAAGCGGATACAAGAACTTTTAATCAGCTGGGGTTTTGAGAACGAGGTCAATGCAGTCTGTTTTTGCAGCGCCGTGGTTGGTTCCAAAGCCTTCAGGAACGGTTACGAATGGGCTCATAAACAGAACGAAGACTACCTGATGCGCCATTTTGGCATTTATTATGACGAGTGGAACCGAAAGGGCTTAGTCCGGATGTCAAAGGATCGGTTGGAGAAACTCCGCACCCAAGTCCCAATGCAGCGACTCCTCCCGAAGATCGCCATTATGGATGAAAAAAACCTTCCTGAGGGAACTTCGGCAGCCGAGGTTTTTATCGAAGGAATCATGGCCGCGGTAAAGGAAATAAAACTGCGGGGTAACGACCGTACATAATGAATTGGTATTAATCCCTTGCACAATATAAGGCTCATTTTTGAGCAGCAGGTGATGGTGTGGCAGATCCGATATCGATCAAGGATTGCGGACCTTATTCGTCAGCCGCTGAAATAACCTTCAAGCAGGGGCAATTCGGTCAATAACTTTCTCACGCTGACCTGATATTCAGAGGACTATCGATTCAAATCTTTATAAATAAATTCGAATTGTTGTATCGTTTTTGCAAGCAAACTATAGTTTCTATGACAAAAAAGAAATGGAGGTTAAATGGAAAAGGTTAATTTAGGATCAACGATTCCGGCTTACCCGATGCCTGTTTCCCTTGTTGGTGCCCAAGTGAATGGCAAACCGAATTTTTTGGCCGTGGCATGGTTCACCATGGCCGGTTATAAGCCCTTAAGGATAGCAATTACCCTGGGGAAAGGCCATTACACCAATCCCGGAATCAAAGAAAATAAAACCTTCAGCGTTTGTCTTCCGTCCGAGGAGATGGTGGAGGTGACCGATTATTGTGGAATTGTATCTGGAAAAAAGACCGACAAATCCGAAATCTTTGATCTTTTCTACGGTGAGCTGAAAACAGCCCCGATGATCATGGCTTGCCCTTTATGCATGGAATGCAAGCTGGTAGAAACTGTGGAGAGCGGTTTGAATGAAATCTTCATCGGCGATATCGTGGGGACCTACACAGACGAGGTATTTCTAACTGATGGTAAGTTGGATTTTAGAAAAATGAAGCCCTTGATACTCTCACAAACAGACACTGCTTATTGGTGCCTTGGGGAACCGATTGCGCAAGCATGGAATATAGGCAAGAAATACAAAGCCAAACGAAAGTAATCCCGTCATAAATAAGGGGTATTCTTGGAAGATACCATAAAGTGATAACCAGCAACCGTCTAGGGGTTTTGTTCCTGCAAAAGAAGTACTGTTTTTGCAACCTCAGGATATCCTGAGAAGGACATTCCATAGAATCGCACCTGAAAGTTTCAATAATCGAATAATAGAAGAAGTGGATCCATCCATACAGAAACTGGATATAGATTTTACCTGGGTGAAGGAGCAAGAATGCCTTGAGAAACGATCTCCCGAGATCTCCATGAATGAAGTTCCAGAAGGGACTAAATCACTTTCCATCACTCTCTATGATCAATCCAACAGACGAGGCCATGATGGGGATACGATTCCCTTTGAGGGAAAGACGGTTATTGCTCAAGGATCTGTAAAGGGCACTTACGAAGGGCCTTGTCCTCCGGGTTGGGGTGCTTCACCAAAACATGAATTAACGGTTAAGGCGGTAGACAGCACTGGAAAAGTTCTTGGGATCGGCAAAAAAGTTAAGCAATGTCCAGAATAAGAATATCGATTCCAATCTCCAAATACCAAATGATATCGTGATATTATTCGCTTAATAAAATCCTCGGTTTTTCACCCTCCCAAAATTTGCACTTGGTTCAGAACTGCGGAAACGGTCTCAATGGCGGCTCTGGGGCAATGATTCCCGTTTACCGGTGCCGTGCCGAACGATCAGAATTTGGCACCGCTCTTGGTGCCTTTGGCTTTCAGGACTTTTGTGCGATAGTCTTTGTGAGCCGCAGTCCTGATGTCGCTGTCGGACGCCCAAATCGTCAGGGAGCGGGATGACACATTGGCCTTGACGCACAACCCTTCCTCCGGGCCGCTCTCACAGCCCCAAATTAAATAGCTGCCCTGGTGTCGAGTGGGTTGGCCATATCGCTCCAGCAGGGCCGCCTCGACCTTCTCTACTTCCATGTCCTCTTTCTGTTCGAACTGGATCATGTAAACGGTTCCATCCTCGGTGGCCTCAAAATGCACGTAAACCGGCGCCTCTCTAATGGTTCCAAAGTAGTTCTGGATGATGTCGGGTCCCGGCCTTGTTTGGCCTTTCTGGAAAATGATGTCTTTGTGCTCCATTTTGGTCTTGCTGTGGTAACCTTGTGCCTCCAGAAGGAAAAAGCGCCCCTTCTGGCTATTCATGTCGCCGCCCAGTTGAAGTCCTGCAACCACGAACTTGCTACGGTCCAGAACAGGCGCTTTGGCTTTGGGGGGTGGCGGGGTGGCGGAAGGAACTGCGGTGGCCGAAGTCTCGGGCAGGTTCGCATCGCGATGCGCTTCAAAACAAGGTTGCCAGCGTTGCTGGAAAATACTCGGGTCTCCAGTCGGGTTGGCCTTAATGAAATTTTTAAGCGTCTTCATGGCGTAGCCACAGGCGACCATACAGTTGCGGCTCTTGGCTTCACTGCAGGCATCAATCTTGCTCCGGATATCCTGCAACACGGCGTCGGGGTCTGAAAAATCGGGTTTGTCTCCACCTCTTGCGGCTGAAGCCAAGATAATAATACCAGCCCAAAAAACCACAGCTGCCATTCCTATCTGAAAGCGTCGCATACGGGTTCTCCTTTTCTGTCAAATGTGAAGGGAGGATTTTGTGCCTTTTACCTATTTTAAATGGTGTGGACTGTCAAGGGACAA
>CAVOQY010000012.1:0-102258 GCA_963698465.1 uncultured delta proteobacterium | reverse complement strand
TCCCGGAAGTTGTTTTAAAGATGCGACCTTGCTGCACGGTGCCGCTAATGCTTCCCTGCAAATTCGTTTCTTCGTAGAGTTCCCAATTTCCACCAGGGGTTGCCCTCGCCTTTGGCGAAGCTGTGCCGCCCCTTTGTGCGGCCGACACGCGCTCGACGTTTAGCGACTTTTTGCCAAGAATTAGTTTTCCGCGACTCGGACAAATGACCACCGTTGGGTAATACTCATACAAATATACTCGTATTCATATTTCACTTCCCATAGTGAACCGTCAGCAAGCTTGTAGATTTCACCGTTATTTCCCATGAACGGTGAGGGGCTAATAATGGAGGACTGGTAGCAGTTCTGCGCGGCCGCATGCCCTACCACGGCAAAGGCTACTATCAGCGTCGCCAGCCAAAGACAAATTCGCTTCTGTCATCGGGCCCTCCCATGCCGTCAAGCGATGCCTAACATGTAATCTGCAGAGTCATTGATTTCGTATTCTCGACTTGAAAACCATCCTCATAACCCGAGGTTTGTATCCAAATATTGGCCCAGATTTCGTCTTTTTTTAAGGATCACCTATCAAGCAGGCTCTCCATATTTCTGGAAATGCCCATCGTCAGACTGCTTTTCCAAAAACAAAAAACCCCACCTCTTCATTCAAGAAATGGGGTTTCCAATTCAAACCATGGCATCCTGACCCTTTTGGTAGAGGCCCTGGAAACAAATTTGAATCTTAGCTATTTGGGTTTTTAAGAGTTTTTTTGTTAACAGGATGGTGTTATCAAGTCAAGCTTTTTCAAGGTAATAATACTGATTAAGTCCGCAAAAGCCTACCCATGCCCTATCGTGTTTCCATTGCCATATTGGTTTGATTCCTTCGACACCAGTATCCATTTTGTCATAAAATTAATCCTGAATTGATCATGCAGAGTGGCGTGAGGGACCTGGCCCGATGACCGCCCGGCAACCTGATCCGCAAGGTGCCAAAGCCAGGATCCATGAGGTCAGCAATGACAAAAATCGGATCCAAAAGACCGCCTGATGGGCGGTTTCTGCGTTTCAGGGCACAGCCCCGGTCCCCTCCTATCTCCGTCCATCCGGCGTCATCCCTTTGCGGGCGATTTGATCCAGCAGCTTGCTCCCGCGTCATCAAAACACGCTAAAGCGCTGAATGGACCCTCTAATTTCATGGTGCAGGGTCCTTCTGAAGGAGAAAAAATGAAATCCTGCATCGATAAAAGGCAAAAGAAAGAGTTCAGGGATGTCTCTTGGGTGTGGCCATCGGGGATGCCCTGGGCGCTCCATTTGAACACGTCCCCCCAGGTGAGATGAATCAACATTGGAACGGTTAGGGGGTCGGATCGAGGATTTTTACCCATTTCAGAGGTTTCCGGCCGGCTCATGGACGGATGACACCGGGATGACTCTGGCAACTTGCAGGGCGTTTATCGACATGGAAAACGGTGGAACTACCTTCGAGGTGGCTTTCCGGAATCATTCGAGGCCGGGCCTGCTCCCAGGAATGCCGGAACCCGGGTAAAACCGTCAGGCACGCGGCGACATACGGGGAGGCGGATGTCAATTCCTGGGCCAACGGTGCCTTGATGAGAATCGCACCGGTCGGGATTTATGCATTTCTCAAAGGGATGAACAGGCAAGAAACGTTTGCATTGGCCTATCGCGTGGCGAGGCTGACACACGGACACCCTATGGCGACATTTCCGGCCGTTTCCTGCGTGCAGGCGATCGTATCGGTTCTGTATAACGAAAAAAAGTTCCGGCATTCAATATGTCGGGGATGGCCTGCGGTGAGGTAGTGCTCCAGCACCCGGCATCGCACATGATCGACTACACGGTCAAGTACGAGCCGGCCTACAGGGGTCCGAGTCCAATCCTGCCGATCACCACGGGCCTTTGGATGTGGCGGCAGGTTATGGAAAACTGTCTGGGCGTGAGGCATGCATATAACTCCTATAGTGAAAAGGATTCTTGCCAGTGGGAGTTGCCGACCTTTGAGGAGGTATTCTGACCGCGGTGAACACCTCCTATGACAGGGACACAGCAGGGGCGGTGTGCGGCGCGATTCTCGGCGCATACTGGGGCGAAACTGGCATCCCCCAAAAATGGAAGGGTCGAGTTGAAAAGGCAGGTCAGATTGTCAACCTTGCCGATGCCCTGATTCAGGCCTGCAAACCGGTAGCCCCGGGAATTCCCTGACCGATCCGGAAAGGAAAAAGGTGCAAAACAATGGGGGTTTGGGACCAAGCTGACCTCCGATTATGCATATGTCGAAGTGGACGGTGAGGTTTATGAGCAGGTTCCTCCCCCAGAGCCTGTCAAATCCCAGATGAAAGATGCAAGGGGACCAAGCCTGAGCCAGGATGGGAGCCCTTGTATTGGGGGAGGACCGTCATTTTCTCAAATGCGGGGACATCGTCCGGACATATGTGCGGCCCTATATCAATCCCCAGCAGATTTTTATGGAAGAATATCAAATTCGATCGGCGCCCTATATATCAGTGAACACGTATTACCGGTCCAGAGGGCGCAAGGAAAGAAGTGGTGGACGTGTTGCAACCAGGCTCCAGTTGAGACCAGAGGAATGTTCAACGCCGCTGAAATTTGGGTAAAAAAAGGAGGGCACGCAAAATGACCGAGCAAAGCAGAACAAGCCCGCTACCTTGCGACGCTCGCCCGAACTCCAGGATTTCGCAACCGAGCGGCTCGAGAAGGCCGGGTTCAGGACCGTGGACCCGCCCCCGGGCGTGACCGTGTGGATACCGACCGCGCCCAAGCAGTGGAAACCCATCCCAAAGGCCCCTGAAAAGGCATAGCGGGACAAACTTGCGAAGCCAGACTCCTCAGTGGGGCCTGGCTTTTTCTTTTCAAATTCCAGATTGAGCAGGTACAGTTTTAAAACCTCCTATCGCCGATTGGAACACATATCCGTACCAATCTATTGTTCCTTTGACATGCTTATGGTTTGTGGGAAAGAGTATGGGAAAAGTGGGTTTATGGAAAGACAAAAGGGTTATGAATTTATCGTAACCCCTTGATGTTATTGCTGGTGGTCCCAACGGGGATCGAACCCGTGTTTCCGGCGTGAGAGGCCAGCGTCCTAGGCCACTAGACGATGGGACCCGTGATGAAAGCCGGGGCCAAACTATGCCAACAGCCGGTTTTTGTCAAACACTATTTCGGGCCTCGCCCGGGGGCGGCAAGGCGCCGGGCTTCTTCCCCTTCCTGAATCCGAATGCCAGGTAGACCAGCCAGCCGATGAAAGGGATCAGGGCGACCAGGCCCCACAGCGCCTTTTTCCCCAGCGTTCCGAAATCTTTTCTGGCCACGTCGAAGACTGCCAGAATCGTCAGGACGAAAAAGACGGCGCCGATCTTGATCCAAACCAGTACGGTTTCCAGGTCCATGGTCATTCCTTCAACAGGTCGCTGATCTTGAGGATCGTGTCCACATAATACCGGCTCCGGTTGTACCTGAAAATGACCTTGGAGGCTTTTTCCCTGTCGATGTCCGGGTGCCAGCCGAAGTGCTTCAGGTAGGAGGCGATGCTGGCGGCGGCATCGGCGTGATCGAACAGATCGATGCGTCCGTCCAGGTTTCCGTCGCTGGCATAGGCGAGGATGCTGGAAGGCATGAACTGGGCGATACCCAGGGCCCCTGCATAGGAACCGGGAATGCCGGCCGGATCCAGGTTCTCCCTGGAGGTGTATTTGATGTAGGCGGTCAGCTCCGCATAGGCCCATTCCGATTTTCTTTTGGCCCAGGACTGGAAGGCCCCCTTTTCCACGCTGGCGCTTTCGGAAACGATCTTGAAAAAAGACTCTTGGGTGACCGCATCCGAGAGGGAGGCCAAGGTCGAGAGAGTGTTCAGCACCAAGCGCTTTCCCACCGAAACGCCGAGGCGGGTTTCAACCAGAAGGATGGCGGTGATGACGGTCTTGTCGACTCCGAACTGCTTCTCCACCTTGTCCAGCGTCTCGGCGTTTTCCTCGAGGTAGCCCCTGGCCTTGCGGATGGCCCACCAGGAGGTGAACTGGCTGTAGTCCAGCTTCGCCTCCCGGTGCCTGAAAAAGAGGCGGACCGTCTCCACGTCTTCTTTTACCGAAGGGCTCGTGTAAATGGATTCGACGGCTTTGGCGTCGAATCCGTCGGCGACAAGTTTTTTCTTTAAATAGGAAAAGGGCTTTCCGGCATCCGCGTGGATCGAGGTGGTCAATGTTAAAAAAGCGGCGACGCAAAGCATGAGACGGAGCGTGGCGCAGCGTTTTAAGCGGGAAGAGATGCGCGTCGGGGATTCAGGCATGTCGGTCGTCCTTGTCGGGTTGCTTGTTGATGGGGATGGGGTAGGCGGTGCGCCGGGTGAAACCGGTCAGGGATTCGTACCCGGCCGCAACAACCGCCGAGAAACCTTCCGCGAGGTGGCCTCCCACGGCCTCGGGGGCGTGGGCGTCCGAGCCCAGAGTCACGGGGATCCCTTTTGCCCGGCAGGCCTTCAAGAGGGATTGAGAGGGGTAAATCTCGGCGATGGGGTGGTCGAGACCGCTGGTATTCACCTCCACGACGAGGCCTTTTTCCCGTACCAACGCGAGGAGGGGGTCCATGGCTGCGGTAAAGTCCCCGGATGACCGCTTTCCAAATTTCTTGATCAGGTCCAGGTGGCAGATGAGGTCAAAGGAGACGGTGCGGCACAGATGATCAAGGGTGTCCAGGTAGCGCGCGTAGAGGTCGTCCGGATCCAGGTGGGCATGGTCTTTGGCCGCACCGTGGCTGACGATATCGAGATCGTTCAGAAAATGAACGGAAAAGGCCACCACATCGAAGTCGAAGGTGTCCACGATCCGTTCCACCATGGCCAGCGACAGGGGGTTGAAATCGGCCTCGATGCCGACCTTGACCTCCAGGTTTTCCGCGTATGCGTCCTTGAGCGCTTTGACGGCACCGAAATAAAGCGGCACTTCTTCCGGCGTCATGGAATTCGGCTTTTTTCCGGGACGCACCGTCAGATGATCCAGGAAGCAGATCTCCGAAAGACCCAGGGAGACGGCTTTTACCACGCAGCCTTCCATGGATCCTCTTGCGTGATGGCAAAGCGCCGTATGCACATGGTAGTCGATCATTTCAACGGTTTAATTTCCCATTCCTTTTCTTGATAGAGGTTTTTTGACATGGTATGGATCGCTTTGTCAAATGGGTTCGGGTTTTGAAACCAAAGGTTGCGGAACGGAATGAAAAAGACCGAAAAGTCGGTATTCGTTTGCCAGTCGTGTGGGCACCAGTCCCTGAAGTGGATGGGGAAATGCCCGGAGTGCGGCCAGTGGGACGCCTTCGCGGAAGAGTTCCAGCGCCCCCGGCAGACGGTTCGGGAAGGAATCTCCGCATTTTCGACGGAGCCTGTGTCCATCGATTCCGTTTCCGCCGATGACGTGGAGCGGTTTTCCACCCGCATCGCCGAATTCGACCGGGTCCTCGGAGGAGGCCTGGTCCCGGGGAGCCTGGTGCTCATCGGCGGTGACCCGGGCATCGGGAAATCCACCCTCATGCTGCAGGCCCTTCACGGACTGGCCATGGACAGGAGACGGGTCCTTTACGTGTCCGGCGAGGAGTCGGTCATCCAGATGAGCCTGCGCAGCCGGAGGCTGGGCACGGTCTCCCCGGAGATCCTGGTGGTCTCGGAGATCGACATGAACGCCGTTTTGTCCATGACGGAGTCGGTCAGGCCGGATGTGCTGGTGGTGGATTCCGTTCAGACCATGTTCAACCCTGAGATCGCATCGGCGCCCGGAAGTGTGAGCCAGGTCCGTGAGACCGCCGTACGCCTGATGCTCACGGCCAAGAGGACCGGCATCCCGATCTTCGTGGTGGGTCACGTGACCAAGGAGGGGGCCATCGCCGGGCCGCGGCTTTTGGAGCACATGGTGGACACGGTCCTTTATTTCGAGGGGGACCGGAACCACGTCTACCGGATCCTGAGGGCGGTGAAGAACCGGTTCGGCTCCACCAACGAGATCGGCGTTTTCGAGATGAAGGAGCAGGGCCTGGCCGAGGTGGCCAACCCCTCCGCGGCCTTTCTTTCCGAACGCCCGGCCGGGTCGCCGGGATCCGTGGTGACCGCCAGTCTGGAGGGGACCCGGCCTATCCTGGTGGAACTGCAATCCCTGGTCTCCCCATCCTACCTGGCCAATCCCAGGCGGACCGTCCTGGGGCTCGACTCCAACCGGGTGGCGCTTTTGGTGGCGGTGATGGAGAAAAAGCTGGGGATGGCCCTCATGGGCCTGGACATCTTCATGAACGTGGCCGGCGGCGTCCGAGTGGACGAGCCGGCGGTGGACCTGGGAATCGTCACCGCCGTGGCTTCGGGTTTTTTGGATGTGCCCATCCCCGCGGAAACGGTGGTTTTAGGCGAGGTGGGCCTGACCGGGGAGGTCAGAGCCGTCGGCCAGGCGGAAGCCCGCGTGGCGGAAGCCCGGAAGATGGGATTTTCCCGTTGCCTTCTGCCGCGGACCACCCTGAAGCGGATGCCCAACACGGACGGCATCCAGCTGGTCGGGGTCCAGTCTGTTTCCGAGGCGGCCGCCGAGCTCTTCCAGCGGTAGGACGAGGGCAAGGGAAAGACACCGATGAGCCCCAAAAGCTTTAAAAAAGATCCCTGGAGCGACCATTACACCCGCAGCGCCCGGAAAAGCGGATATCCGGCCCGGTCGGTCTTCAAGCTCCAGGAGATTCAGAGAAAATACCGCCTGATCAAGAAAGGACACCGCGTCCTCGATTTGGGGTGTGCGCCGGGGTCCTGGCTCCTGTATGCCTCCGAGCTGGTGGGGGACAGGGGGATGGTGGTGGGGATCGATCTGAAGCCGGTGACCGTCTCCCTGCCCCCCTGTGCGGCGGGCCTGGAGATGGACGTTTTTGAGGAGGAGCCCGCCGCCTGGGAGAAGGTGGGGCCGGGTTTTGATGTCGTGCTCTCGGACATGGCCCCGGACACCACGGGGGCCAAAGACGTGGATGCGGCCCGGTCCCTGCGGCTGTGCGAACGGGCCTTTTCGATTGCAGGCCAGCGCCTGGCGACGGGGGGAGCTTTCGTGTGCAAGATTTTTTTCGGTGAGGATGTCAAAGCTTTTACGGATTCCGTTCGCATGGCCTTTCCCCAAATTCGGCTTTTCAAACCGGCGAGCAGCCGAAAGGCGAGCCGGGAAATTTATATCATCGGAATCGACAAAATCAGGAACTAGGAGGAAGGGATGTCGGGGCACAGCAAGTGGTCCACCATCAAGCATAAGAAGGGGGCGGCGGACGCCCGCCGGGGAAAGATATTTACCAAGCTCATCAAGGAGATCACCGTTTCCGCCCGCATGGGGGGCGGAGACCCGACGGGAAACCCCCGCCTGCGCCAGGCCATCATCGCGGCCAAGAGCGAGAACATGCCCAAGGAAAACATCGAGCGGGCCGTCAAGAAGGGGACGGGCGAGCTGGAGGGCGTCAGCTACGAGGAGAGCATCTACGAGGGCTACGGCCCGGGCGGGGCCGCGATCCTGGTGGAGTCGCTGACGGACAACAAGAACCGTGCCGTGTCAGAGATCCGGCATCTTTTCAGCAAGCACGGCGGCAGCCTCGGGGAGAGCGGCTGCGTCTCCTGGATGTTTTCCAAGAAAGGATATTTCGCGGTGAAGAAAGCCTCGGCGGACGAGGAAAAGCTCATGGAAATCACCCTGGAAGCAGGCGCGGAGGACGTCCGGGAAGACCACGGGAACTTCGAGGTCATCTCGGCGCCGGACGACTTCGAGTCGGTGAGGTCCGCCTTGGAAGACGCCTCCATCGGATACGAGGTGGGGGAGATCACCATGTTCCCCAGCACGGCGGCCAACCTTGCGGGCAAGGAGGCGGAACAGATGGTGCGGCTCATGGAGGCCCTGGAGGACTGCGAAGACGTCCAGAAGGTCTACACCAACGCCGACATCCCCGACGAGATCATCGGCGGCGAGGAGTGACAAAAGCCTCAGCTTCGGAAGGCGGCCAGGGGGCGGCGGAGTTCCGAAGCCTCATGCGGGGAGGTCGAGCATCCGCTGAACGGCCTTGAAGGCGCGCTTCCGGACCGCCTCCGAAACTCTGACTTCCCCTTCCATGCGTTCCAGGCTCCGGAAGACATCGGGCAGCTTGATCTTCTTCATGTTCCTGCACACCATCCTTTCCGAGGCCGGGTAGAAGCGCTTGCCCGGGTTTTCCTTTTCCAAGGGGTAAAGCAGGCCCACTTCGGTCCCCACGATGAAGGCGCCGTGGTTCGATTTTTTGGCAAATCGCAGCATCCCCGAAGTGCTGAAGATCTCGTCGGCCAGGGCCAGGACCTCAGGCCGACACTCGGGATGGGCCATGAAGACGGCCTTCGGGTGGGCTTTCCTGGCTTTTTCAACGTCTGCGGGCTTCAGGAGCTCGTGGGTGGGGCAAAATCCGTCCCACCAGTGGACGATCTTGTCGGTCCGGGCGGCGGTGTACTGGGCCAGGTTCCGGTCAGGGGTCATCAGAACCTCTTTGGCGTCGAGGCTGTTCACCACCCGGACGGCGTTGGCCGAGGTGCAGCAGATGGTGGACAACGCCTTCACATCGGCCGTGGAGTTCACGTAGGTGACCACCGGGATGGGGCCCAGGGAGCGGATTTTTTCCTTAAGGGCCTCGGCGGTGATCATGTCCGCCATGAGGCACCCGGCGTCTTGTCGGGGCAACAGGACGGTCTTTTCCGGGGACAGGATGGAGGCCGTCTCCGCCATGAAGTGCACGCCGCAGAAAACGATGACCTCTGCGTCCGTGGCCGCCGCCTTCCGGCTGAGCTCCAGGGAGTCGCCGCAAAGATCCGCGACATCCTGGATTTCCGGGGGTTGATAATTGTGGGCCAAAAGAATGGCTTTTTTCTCTTTCAGCAGCCGGCGCAGGGCTTGATGCTCATTTGTCATGGGGCTATCTTTCTTTTTCCAGATCGAAGACCTCGGCGTTTTTGGGGATCTCCATCCGGAAGAAGGCGTCGTCGAGGGTGAGATCGAACCGGTAGTCCGACAGAACGATCTGCGTTTCGTCGCGGTAGGCGTTATGGGTCGTGATGCGCATCACCCGAAACGTATCCGGGTCCACTGAAATGAAGAGGTCGGCGAGCTCGGGAGAAGGCCGTTTGGGCACGAGCTTCAATACGGCGGGAAGGCCCGGCCGGTAAGACGCCAGGGTCACTTGAAACTGCTCGCGCAAGGTTCGGATGTCGGACAGGAAGCTTCCCCCCTGTCCTCCCCCCAGGTAGGGCGGCGCTTTCCCCACCAGGACCTGGTTGTCCGCGGGACGGTGGATCCACAGGGTCTTTCCGTCGGTGAGGATGACCTGCTTTTCGGGTTTTTCATATTCCCAGCGCATTCGGTTCGGGTGTTTGACGAAGAGCTTTCCGACGGCGGTGTCGCTGATGCCCATGGCGGCCAGACTGGAGGTCTGGTCGAACCGGGCCGTGAACCCGGTTCCCAGGTAGCATTCCTCGATTCCCTTCAGGATCGTTTCGAGGAATTCGGGGCCGGCGGAAGCTTCGGGGGTCTTTTGAGCCGCTGCAGCCAGGGCCGGGCAGCCTCCCGCCAGAACGAAAAATAGAAGGCCTGTCAAGAAACGTCGCATCAGAAGGATATGCATGTCCGCCTTTCTCCTTTTCCCTTACCGGAGGCAGGGCGCTTCCGACGAAGCGGCCCCGCCGGTCGGCGTGCCTTCAAAGAGCCGGCAGCAAATGCGGTCCACGAGGTCGATCTTTTCCATGAGCGCCCGGGCATCCACATGAGGCAGCCGCGTGCCTGACAGGATGCGGGTTTCCGGGTTGTTTCGGGTCAGCTTCCCCTGTGCGATCGCTCCTTTGTCCAACCCCAACCGGTAAAGCCGTTGTCTGTTCAGAAGCGCGGTGGCGAGATCGCTCTCATCCCCCGGAGTTTCCAAAAAATCAAGGAAAAAGGACAGGCAGGCGAAAAAATCGGGGGCATCGACTGGAAAACGCCTGAAAAAGGTGCAAAGGGCGTCGATCCCGAACCGGGTTTGGGCGGCCCGGCAGTGGCGGATCATGGACTTGATCCGGTGGCCGCGCAGCACGGCGGAGGGATGGGGAAGGGGCGCCTCCACAAGGCTGGAAAGAGCCTGCCCCAACGCCTTGACGATGCCAGGGTCCAGGCGCACGGTGAGGTTCAGCCGCTTAAGGTACCGGGCGGCCGCATCGGGGGCCACGGGAAACTCCTGGGAAATTTGATGGTCCGGAAAAATCAGCAGGGCCCGGGGTCTTGATTCCATAAGAAAGGACAGGACCTGCTGTTCGTCATTTATTTTAAAACCCGCCTCTTCCAGAATCGGCTCCAGGGAGATGCGGGCTGCCTCGTCGGGGAAGAAAACCAGCTCCATCAGGGATTCCCGTTCCGGATGGCGGGGATCCGTGAGGGCGGCGCAAAGCCCGCAAGGGAGGTCGGCGGGAAAGAGGACGGCCTCGATATACCGGGCGGCCTTCTCGTGGAGGGGAAGGCCCCGCGAAAAAAGGGCGGCGATTGCATCGGCCAGGCTCCTGCAGGCCTGGTTTCGCCGGAGAGAGCCGGGGTCCGACATCTCACAGGTACCCGGCCATTTTCATCATGAGATCATGCCGCCCCATCTGCCCCACGAAGCTTTCCCGCAGGCGGCCGTTTTCGAAGACGAGGGTGTTGGGGACGCTCATGATGTCGTAGCGAGAAGCGGTCCGGGGGCTTTGGTCCACGTTGATTTTTCCCACCCGGATCCTTCCCTTGGCGGTTTTTGCGAATTCGTCGATGATTGGAAACATGGACCGGCAGGTGGGACACCAGGGTGCCCAGAAAAAAACGAGGGCCGGAAGGGGAGAACGAATCACCTGGGTTTCGAAGTCGGCATCGGTGACGACCACGGGTTGGGGCATCAGGATGGCCTGCGTGTCCAGGGCCTGTTTACACCGGCCGCACCGGGCGGAAAGGCCGGCTTTTTCCGTAGGAATCCGGTTTTTAGCCCCGCAGGACAGGCAGCGGATCTTGTAAACGTCGTTGTCGGGCATCTTTCACTTTTGCTTCAGAGGTCTCAAGGCATGACGCCGTAGAGTTTGAGCTTCTTGTGCAGGGTCTTGCGGGTGATCCCGAGCCTTCGGGCTGCTTCGCTCTTGTTGCCTCCCGTCGCCTGCATCATGTTCAAAATAGTGACCTTCTCCACTTCGTCAAGCGGCAGGTCCGTCATGGCCTCGGGGAATGCCTGCGGGGCCTCCCCGAAAGCCCCTTCCGGGGTGTCGGACGCCGGGAACAGGGGCAGGTCTTTATCGTCGATGATCTCGCTTTTGGACAGCACAACCGCCCGTTCCACGGCGTTCATGAGTTCCCGGACGTTGCCGGGCCAGTCGTGACGAACGAGCCGATCCATGGCGGCCGGGGTGAACCCTTTGACCGCTTTCTGGTTCTTGGCGGAGAGCGTTTCGAGGAAATGCTGTGCCAGAAGCGGGATGTCCACCTGCCTCTGCCTGAGGGGCGGCACTTCCAGGTTGATCACGTTGAGCCGGTAGTACAGATCTTCCCGGAATCGGCCTTCCTTGATCCAGGCTTCGAGGTTGCGGTTGGTGGCGGCGATGAGCCTTACATCCACCGAAAGGACCTGTTCCCCGCCGACGCGGGTCACCTCTTTTTCCTGGAGCACCCGCAGCAGCTTCACCTGCATGGGAAGGGGCATTTCGCTGATTTCGTCCAGAAAGAGGGTCCCGCCGTGGGCCTGGACGAAGCGCCCCTCCTTCCGGCGGTCGGCACCGGTGAAAGCGCCTTTTTCGTGACCGAACAGCTCCGATTCCAAGAGCGTTTCCGTGATGGCGGCGCAGTTGATTTTCACGAAGGGGCCGTTTTTCCGGTGGCTGTTGAAGTGGACGGCGCCGGCGATGAGCTCCTTGCCGGTCCCCGATTCCCCGGTGATCAGTACGGTGGCCTCCGACGGAGCCACCTGGGCGACGGTCTCCAGAAGCCGGGTCATCTCTGTGCTTTGCCCGATGATGTTCTGACGATCGAAATGCTTTCCCAGGCTTTCCTTGAGGAGCCGGTTTTCTTCCTTGAGCCGGAGGTGTTCCATGGCCCGTTCCATGGTCAGTTTCAGCTTGTCGAAGTCCAGCGGCTTGGTCAGGTAGTCATAGGCCCCTTTCTTGAGGGTGGACACGGCGGTTTCCACAGAGGAGTAGGCGGTCATGATGATGACGGGAATGGCGGGGTTGAAGGCCTTGATGCGGTCCAGGGCTTCGATGCCGGAGACCCTGAGCATCCGGATGTCCATGAGGACGAGATCGAAGGGGCGCTTTTCCACCGCTTCGACGGCGGTGGATCCGTCATCCGCTTCCATGATTTCATAGCCCCATCCGGTCAAAAGGACCCTGAGCATGGATCGGTGCGCGGCATCGTCGTCGACGATCAGTACGGCGTTCGATTCTTTCACGGCTCTTTCCTGTCCGAAGCGGGAAAAAGGACGGTTACGGTTGTCCCCTTTCCCGGGTGACTGTCAACCCGGATTTCCCCTCCATGGGCTTCCAGGATGTTGTAAACAATGGCAAGCCCCAGGCCGGTTCCCGCCGCCTTGGTGGTGAAATAGGGGTCGAAGATGTGCCCGAGGTCTTCGGGGGGGATGCCGGCACCGGTGTCCTGGATCTGGATCGAAACGATTTCCGGACCGCTTTTTTGGGAAACGGCGACGAGGAGGCGCCCCCCCGAATCCATGGCTTCCAGGGCGTTAAGATAGAGGTTGAGAAGCACCTGGGAAATCCGGTCCGTATCGAGGTCCGCTTCGATTTCCGGCGGCACCTGCACCTCAAGGTCGATGCCCTTCTCCTTGGCTTGGCGCTCCACGAGCCGGATGGAGTCTTCGATGAAGGGCTCCAGCTTCACGCGTTTTTTCCGGATCGTCACCGGACGCGCGAAATCCAGAAGCTGTCCCACGACCTTGTTGAGGCGGTCCACCTCCTGGATCATGATCCCGGAAATCTGCTGGTCTTCGGGTTTGTCCCGGTAGCGCTCCTTGAAGTAGGTGGCGAAACCCTTAATGGAGCTCAAGGGGTTCCGGATTTCGTGGGCGACCCCCGCGGCCAGTCTTCCCACGGAAGCCATGCGCTGGCTCCTGGCGATCTCTTTTTTCAGCGCGCGGACCTCGGAGAGGTCCTTGAAGAGCAGGACATACCCCACCGAATCCCCGTCGCCGTCTGTCAAGCCGGAAGCGATGACTTCCAGGGGAATCCGATCGCCGCTTTGGAGGGTGCACTCGATTTCCTTGTCCACAGGGGTACCGGATTGCGCCTCCCGGATCAGGGCCGCCAGTTCGCGCGGCAGGACCTCCCGGATGTCCCGGCCCACCGACTGGGCCCGGGGCAGAGCGAGGAGGGACGATCCCACCTGGTTGAGGGAGGCGATTTTCTTCGCACCGTCGGTGGCCACCAGGCCGATGGGCATGTTGTCCACCACACTGTCCGAGAAGGCCTTGATCCTGGAAAGGGACGTCCTGGCGGCGTGGTAGTTCTGGGCCAGAAATAAAAGGATGATTCCGGCAAACCCGATCAGGAGCAGGATCACCCCCATCACCACGGTATGCCGGGTATCGGCCTGTACGGCTTCTTCCACGGAGCTCATGTCGAGGCCCACGAAAATGATCAGCCCGGAGAGGCGCACCTCCGGTCTTCCTTCCAGGAGGGATTCGAAGAGACGGTCGAACATCATGCGGCCGCGATGCCTTCCCATCCCTGGGCCGGAGGGTGAAAAGCGGCTGACGACTTCGAAGACCTTTTTGTTTCCGGCGGCGGTCACCACGCGCCATTGCACGGTTTCGCTCTGGGCAAGGCGTTTCAGGTCGATTTCCCGCCCATGCGTTTGCCCGATCCGGGCCGGGTCGTCATGGGCGAGGATGGTTCCGCCGGTATCGGTGACCAGCAGATAGGCGATGTCCGACTGCTGGGCGGTTTCCGCAAGCAGCCGCTGAAGCTGGAATCCGTCCCAGTGCATCCCCATCATACCGGTTCGGGTCCCGGCCTCGAAGGCGCGGATGAGGGCGGCTCCTTTTTCGAGAAGGAGGCGTGAGCTGCTCTCCTTTTCCCGGTTGATGTTCTCAAAGGTCAGGAAGGCGAAGATGGGAAAAAGGACGGCAACGGCGCCGATGAACACCCAGGGGGGTACCATGGTCCGGAAACTGTGCTTTGGGGGCTTGGGATCCATATCTCCTCAAGCGTAGCAAAACAGGTGCCAGGTCCGCAGGCGGTGAAGGGTCCCCGGGCTGGATAAATTATACCCGGTTCTTGAAAATGGCGGCCCACAGAATGGATACTTTATATCCATCATTTTGAAAAATAAGCAAGATTTATTAAATCGGAAGGGGATCAGGGTTGGAAATCGTTACCTCTCCAGAAAAGTAAAGGGGGCTTGAGAATGCTGGCATGTCTTTCGCATCCCTATCGGGAGCGCAATCTTGTTGTATTGGCCTTTCAATTTTCCCTATATGAATTCAATGCCTAAAGACAGGGGGCATTGCCAAGGTTCGGAATGGGAATTAGATTAAGTATTTAAGCGTAGAAATGAACAGACTGAAAATCGGGAGGAAACCATGAGCGCGATGCAGATTTTTAAGATTTCAAATGCACAACAAAGAAAAGGGTCCTTCGCCTTGCTGGCGGCCTTTTCCCTGTGGGTCTTTGTTGCTTTCGGTTCGATTCCAGCGCTGGGGGCTGCGGAACAGGGGCATTTCCTGGTGCCGGACACTTTCAGCAGGCTGGCGGAGGAGGCGAGCCCGGCGGTGGTCAACATTCGGACGGTCAAGACCCTCAAGGGCGGCGGTCAGGTGTTTCGTCATTTTTCAAGGCCCCCCTTGGGCCCCAACGACCCCTTTCATGACTTTTTCGATCGCTTTTTCGGAGACGAACGCCAGCGGGAATTCAAGCAGCGGAGCCTGGGATCGGGGTTCATCATCGACAAGGAAGGGTACATCGTCACCAACAACCACGTCATCGAAAACGCCGACGAAATCCGCGTCCAGTTGAAAAACGAAAAGGAATACGACGCGGAGATCGTCGGGAGGGATCCCAACACCGATATCGCCCTCATCAAGATCAAGGACCCCAAAAGCCTTCCTGTCATCAAGCTGGGGAACTCGGATGCCGTGAAAGTGGGGGAATGGGTTGTGGCCATCGGAAACCCCTTCGGGCTCGATCACACTGTGACGGCGGGGATCGTGAGCGCCAAGGGCCGGGTCATCGGGTCCGGTCCCTATGACGATTTCATCCAGACCGACGCCTCCATCAACCCGGGCAACAGCGGCGGGCCTCTGATCAACCTGGCCGGCGAGGTGATCGGCATCAACACCGCCATCATCGCCAGCGGACAGGGGATCGGTTTCGCGATCCCCGTCAACCTGGCCCTGGGGATCGTGGATCAGCTGCGCCAAAAAGGCGAGGTGGTCCGAGGATGGCTGGGCGTGGGGATCCAGGATGTCAAGGGCGAGATGGCGGAGTATTACGGCCTCAAGGACGGGGAGGGGGTCCTGGTGGCCCAGGTGTTCCCCGGAGATCCGGCCGAGAAAGCAGGCCTGCAGGCCAAAGACATCATCCTTGAAGTCAACGGGAAGAAGGTCAAAAGCAGCCGGGAGCTGAGCCGGCTCGTCGCAGAAATCAGCGTCGGGGAAAAAGCCAAGATCAAGTTCCTCAGAGACGGCAAGGAAAAAACCGTTTCGGTGACCATTGCCAAGCGGGATGACACCCGGGCCTCCGTGGACAAGCCCCAGAAAGAGTCCGAAGAACAGCTCGGGATCCAGGTTGCCGACCTGACCCCTGAGATCGCCCGCCGGCTGAACCTGACGGAAACCCAGGGGGTCGTGGTGGTGGAAGTGGCTTCCGGAAGCAAGGCCGAGTCTGCGGGGGTCGTGGAGGGGGACGTGATCAAGGAGATCAATCACCAGTCCACCCACTCGGTCAAGGCGTTCAAGGAAGCCCTGGGCAAAGTCAAAAGCGGCGAAACCCTCCAGATGTTCGTCATGAGAAGGAACCTGGGGTTTCTCGTCATCAAGATGACCCGGTAGGGCATGCAAGAACGAATTTTTCCGGCCCTCTCCCTGTTCAGGCGGAGAGGGCCGGATTTAATGGGAGAAACAGCCTTTGAGAAATAACCTCATGAGAAGCCTCCGATGGAAGCTGGGCCTGTTTCTCCTTTTTCCCACCACCCTCATCATAGCCGGAGTCGGATTCATAGGCTTTGTCTTTGCAAGGGATGCAATCTTAAATGAGTGGAAGGAACTTTCCATCCTCAAGCTTCAACGAGCGGCCCATCAGATCGACATGCGGCTGGCTAAGCCCGTCGACCTCATCGAGATGTTCTATCTCACCGGGGACAGCACAGATGGATTCGTCATTCAAGAACGGATTGTGGAGCGGCTGAAGGCCCTGGAAGGCGTCAAGAACGTTCGGCTTGAATTTTTAGAAGATGGTTCGGAGCCTCAGGAGCAAGACCATCAAATGGCGGGGCCGAGACATCGCAAAAAACCGGGGAGAATGATGCGCTTCCACAAAGCCCGGTTCGTGGAGGTGACACCCCCCCGCCATGACGTCAACACCGGGTATGATACGGTTTCTCTGAGGTCCAGTTTCAAGGACGCCGCCGGCCGGGAGGTGGGAAGCCTGGATGTGGAGGTCCAGTTCGAACACCTCCTCAAGGATATCAGGACCCTGGGATGGTGGCAAAGCCACCTCGCGGGATTGGTGGACGATTCCGGAAACTATCTTGCCCATACCGAAACGATTGGGGTGGAGGGGCATTCCCGCCTGGGGGCAAACGGGGACCCCCTTGAGCTGGCGGTCCTTACCGCCATGGAGGAAAGACCGTATGGGACGATCTTGGGGAAAGGGCACCCGCCTGAATGGGTGGGAGGTTTCTATCGTCTGAACCGGGCCCCATGGACGCTGGTGCTGTTGGCGCGGGGAGAAGCGGTTCTTGAGACCCTTCTTCGATTTCGGTCCTACTACGCCGTAGCAGGACTTTTCACCATCGCGGCCGTTTTGGTCCTGATGCGGTGGATCGGGGGAAAGCTGGTCTCGTCCATTAAAGAGATCGCCCAGGCCGCAGATGCCGTTTCCAACGGAACCTACGGTCCCCCCCTAAGGGTGACGAGCCGGGATGAGATCGGGCTGCTGAAGGAACGGTTCAATTCCATGGTCATCGGGTTGAAGGAAAAAGATCTCATCCGCAACACCTTCGGCAGGTATGTGGACCCGGAAATCGCCAAGGCGCTTCTGAGTCGGCCCGGTGCAACCCGGTTGGGCGGGGAAAAGAGGGAGGTTGCGGTGTTGATTTCGGATATCCGAGGGTTTACCCGCCAGATGGAACCCCTCGATCCAGAGTCGGTCATCCAGATATTGAACACCTACTTTGCCCGCATGATAGAGGCGATCCAGGCCTATCATGGGATTATCGTGGATTTTTTCGGAGACGGCGTGCTGGTTTTTTTCGATCCTCTGGACGAACCTTTGCCCGAAACCGTGCTCAGGGCGGTATGCTGTGCCACGAAAATGCAAGGCGCCATGGGCTCTTTCAACCGGGAAATGAGTTCCCGAGGGTTGCCGGAGTTGAAGATGGGGATCGGGATCAATGTGGGGGAAGTGATTGTTGGGAATATCGGATCGGAAGCCCGGGCAAAATACGGAATCGTGGGAACGGTGGTAAATATCACCCAGCGCATCCAAATGGAGGCCGAAGGAGATCAAATCCTTCTATCGGAACCAGCTTATTCCCAGGTAAGAGAAGCGGTTACCGTCGGCAGGTCGTTTAAGAAACCTCTCAAGGGGGTTCAGGAAGACATCGAGCTGTATATGATTGAGGGTGTTTCGGGCTGTGGAGGCCCTTTTGCAAAAGAAGCCCGGGAGGAAGGCAGGCCGTGAATCGGAAGCAGGCGTATTTCGGGACCGCATGGATGGCGTTGTTGGTGCTTGCGGGGTGCATGAAAATGGGGACGGATTACCGCCGTCCGGATCTGCCTACCGCTGCGCCTCCGGCCTTTCAACATGCAGCGGGCCTGAAATCTCCGGCGCCGACGGGCGACCGTTGGTGGGAGGCTTTTAACGATCCGGAACTGAACCGGACCGTGGAGGAGGCCCTGGCGAACAACCTGGATCTTCAAAAGGCGGCGGCAAGGATCCTCGAGGTTCAAAGCCAGTTCCGGCTTGTTTCGGCGGAACGCCACCCGAAGATCGATCTGAAAGCGGGGCTTCAGCGGCAGCGGCAAACTGCGAGCAAGCTGGCGCTGGAATCCGGAAAGATCGTTCAAAAGGACATTACCCAGACGGTCGATACCTTCAGCCTTTCGATTCCGGCGTCATACGAAATCGACTTGTGGGGCCGGGTGGCCCGGCTGGAGGAAGCGGCACGGGCCGAGGTGCTCCAGGCCGTTGAAAGCCGACGGACCCTGGCGCAGACCGTCATCGGCGAGGCGGCGACCCTGTACCTCCAAATGGAAGCCCAAGAGCGCCGCATCCAAATCATCGAAAAAACCATCGAGAGCTTCCGGCAGTCCCTGGCCCTGGTGGAAAACCGGTATCGAAGGGGGCTCACCAGCGTCCTGGATGTTCGCCAGGCCCGCAGGCAGCTTGCCCGGGCCGAGCCTCTCCTGCCGCCCCTGGTCCAGGAACTGGGGCTCGTTCAACAGAAGCTGGGGGTTCTGGCAGGAAGGTATCCGGAGACGCATCCCTCCCGCCGGCAGCCCGAAGACTATTACCGGCAGATGGACCCGGTGCCGCCGGGGCTCCCGTCCGATCTGTTAATGCGGCGTCCCGACGTGAAGGCCGCGGAGGCCCGCCTCATGGCTCTCAACGCCCGGGTGGGGGCGGCCGAGGCAAGCCGCTTCCCGAGGATCAGCCTGACAGGGAACCTGGGCTATGCAAGCGATGAACTGGATCGGCTCTTCAGCCCTTCCAGCCAGCTGTGGAGCTTGGCCATGGGTCTGGTCCAGCCTGTCTTTGATGCGGGGGCCCTCAAAGCCAACCAGGAAGCCGCCCAGGCGCGGTATGCCCAGGGGGCGGCCGACTACGCCAAGACCGTTCTCGCAGCCTTTGCCGAAGTGGAAGGGGCGCTGCTGACGCGCAGGGAGCAACTGGCCCGCAGGGAAAAGACACTGCGTTTTTTGGAAGAAGCCAGGGCTACCCAGAAAGCCGCTGAAAACCGCTACCGTCGCGGGCTTGCGGATTACCTTTCTGTCCTCGATGCCCAGCAGACGCGGTTCCAGGCCGAAGAAAACCTCGTCCTGGTGGACCTGGCGCTTCTTACCAACAGGGTCAGTCTCTACCGGGCCATCGGCGGGGGTTGGGAGGAGGCCCTCCCGCCTGCGAAAGCCAAAAGTCCGGGACAAAGGCAACAGGCGGCACTAAAATGAGGGAAAGGGTTTTCGGAAGCTTTCATCCGGATGCCCGCTCGAAGGCCGGAAAACCGATGATAAACCGGTTGGAGATAAACCGGAAAGAGGGCAGGTCATGACGCAAAAAACGAAGCGCTCCGTGATTCAGATGGCGTTCGTGATGGTTTTTCTTTCGCTAGGGGTTATGGGAATGAAGGGCCTCATCGCGGGAAAACCCGAAATGAAAAAGGAAAAGGCGCCTCAACCGACCCTGGTGGTCCGGGCGGTAACAGTGCAGTCCGGTCCTTCGAAAGCCGTCGTGAAGGGTGAGGGGACCGTGAGGCCCCAAAGCGAGATCAACCTCGTGCCCCAGGTGGGGGGAAAGGTGATTCAGGTGTCCGAGGCCATGGTCAACGGGGGGCGGTTCCGGAAAGAGGATGTCCTGCTCCGGATCGACCCTGTGGACTACCGGCTGGCGGTGACCCTTGCCGAAGCCAAGGTGAAAGACGCGGAAAGCCGGCTCCAGATCGCGCGGGAGGAGGCGGCCGTCGCTCTCGAGGAATGGAACGACCTGCATCCACCCGGCAGCCCCCAGAGTGCCGAGCCGCCCCCCCTGGTGCTCAAGGAACCCCAGCTGAAAGCCGCCGAGGCGAAGCTGGAAGCCGAGAAGGCGGATCTTAAAAAAGCCGGTCTTCACCTGGAAAGGACCGAGCTGAGGGCGCCCTTTAACGGAATCGTCAGCCAGGAGAAGGTGGATGTGGGGCAATATGTGGTGGCCGGGCAGCCCCTGGCGACGCTTTTTTCCACGGACACCGTAGAAGTCGTGGTCCCTTTTGAAGACCGGGATCTTTCCTGGTTCCATGTTCCTGGATTCACCTCCGGCGGGGAGGAAGGGTCTTTGGCAAAGGTGAAGGCCCGGCTGGCCGGTCGAGAATGGACCTGGAAGGGGCAGGTGACACGGACCGAGGGCGAAATCGATGAGCGGACACGCACGATTCCTGTGGTGATCCGGGTGGACCGGCCCTACGATCGAAAACCCCCTTTGGGGGTCGGCCTCTTCGTGCAGGTGGAGATCGAAGGCATCCAGGTTTCCGGCGCCGTGGTGATTCCTCGCTTGGCGCTCCGGGAGGATGACCGCGTTTGGGTCGTGGAAGGGGAAAACGTCCTCCGTTTCCGGCAGGTGGAGAGGGGCCGCATCGACGGAGAGACGGTCCTGATCACCTCGGGTCTTGATGACGGGGACCGCGTGGTGGTTTCCCGGCATGCCGCGGTCACCGACGGGATGACGGTCCGGGTTCTCGACACGAAGGAGAAGAAGTCGTCATGAAAGGGATCGTGGCCTGGTTCGCCCGAAACCACGTCGCTGCCAATCTGCTGATGATCTTCCTTTTGGCCGCCGGCGCGGTCACCGGGCTGACCATGAAGATCGAGGTTTTTCCGGAGATCCCCCTGGACCGCATCTCCATCACCATGGTTTATCCCGGCGCTTCGCCGGCGGAGGTGGAGGAGGGGGTCATGCGCCGGATCGAGGAGAAGGTGGCCGGGCTCGCCGGAATCAAGCGCATCGATTCCATCGCCCGGGAAGGGTTCGGCGCGGTCATCATCGAGGTCATGAAGGACTGGGATCTCAAGAAGCTCCTGGATGAGGTTAAAGCCGACGTGGACCGCATCACCACCTTCCCCAAGGAGGCCGAAAAACCCGTCATCCGGGAGGTGACCCAGCAGACCCACGTGATCAGCCTGGCGGTCTACGGCGACGCGTCCGAGACGACCCTCAAGTACCTGGCAGAGCGGATCAAGGACGAGATCACCAACCTGCCCGGCATCACCGTGGCAGATGTCTCCGGGGTCCGCGAAGGCGAGATTCACATCGAAATCTCGGAAAATACCCTGCGACGGTTCGATCTGACCCTGGGACAGGTCGCCGAAGCGGTGAAAAACGCCAGCCTCGACCTTCCGGCGGGGAGCGTCAAGACCGCCACCGGGGAGATCCTTATCCGGACCAAGGGGCGGCGGTACCATGCCGAGGATTACGGGGACGTAGCCGTTATAACCCGGCCGGACGGGAGCAAGGTGACGCTCGGGCAGATCGCAACGCTCAAGGAAGGCTTCGAAAACGTAGATCTCGTCTCGAGGTTCCAGGGGAAGCCGGCGGCCATCATCAACGTGTACCGGGTTGCCGATCAGAACGTCCTGAAGGTGGCCGGCGCCGTGAAGCAGTATGTGTCAGAAATCCGGGAAGGGCTTCCCAAAGGGGTTCAGATCGATGTCTATCGGGATCGCTCCGAAGTTCTGAAAAGCCGCATCAACCTCCTGCTGAAGAACATGGCCTGGGGTCTGATCCTGGTGAGCCTGCTTTTGGGCTGGTTCTTGGACCGGAGGCTTGCCTTCTGGGTGACCCTCGGAATCCCCATCTCCTTTCTGGCCGGAATCTGGGTGCTTCCGCAATTCGACGTGTCCATCAACATGGTATCGCTCTTCGCCTTCATCATGGTGCTGGGCATCGTGGTGGATGACGCCATCGTGATCGGCGAGAACATCTACCGGAAACAGGAGGAAGGGGCGGACCCCGAGACGGCGTCCATCGAGGGAACCCTGGAGGTGGGCCGTCCCGTGATCTTCGCCGTCCTCACCACGGTGGCGGCCTTCTGGCCGCTGCTCATCGGCACCGGGTCCATGGGGAAGCTGATGCGCAACATCCCCATCGTCGTCATCCTGGTGCTTTTGGGGTCTCTCGTGGAATCCCTTTTCATCCTCCCCGCGCACCTGGAATCGAGCAGGAAGAAGGCGATTTTGCGGAATCCGGACCGCAGGGAAAAGCGTTCCGCACGGTGGCTGAAGTGGGTCATCGACCATCCCTATGCCCAAAGCGTCGCGTTTTGCGTCCGGTGGCGATACGCCACCATCGCAGTGGGGGTGGCCTTCCTGTTTCTGACATGGGGTGTCTGGAAGGGGGGATGGATCAAGTTCACCTTCTTCCCCAAGGTGGAAAGCGACATGCTGACCCTCTCCCTGACCATGCCCGTGGGAACCCCCCTGGAGCAGACCCTGAAAACGGTTCAGCGCCTGGAGGAGGCCGCCCGGGAGGCCTTAGCGGAGGTCGACCAGGGGCGCAGCGACAAAGACCCGCCTCTGCTCCAGTACACCGCCTCCCTGGTGGGCAGGCACGTGGGGCGGGGCCCTCACGCCGGCGCGCCGGATTCCGGGGGGCACCTGGCCCAGGTCTATGTCCAGCTCCTGGAAGGGGAGTCGCGCAACGTCAGCGCTACGGAGCTCGCCCGGAAGTGGCGGCAAAAAGTGGGTCAGGTCCCGGAAGCCGAGGCCGTTGCCTTCCAGAGCGACCTCTTTTCGGCAGGAAACCCGGTGGAGGTTCACCTGTCCCTGGACGATCACGAGCAGCTTCTTTTGGCCGCCGATGCCCTGAAGGCGGAGCTGAGCGGCATCCCCGGGGTCTTCGACATCGAAGACAGCTTCCTTCCGGGAAAGGAGGAAATGCAGCTTCAGCTCAAGCCGGACGCCCGTTCCTTGGGGCTGACCCTCAACGATCTCGCCCGGCAGGTCCGGCATGCCTTTTACGGTGCGGAGGCACTCCGTCTTCAGCGAGACCAGGACGAGGTCAAGGTCCTGGTCCGGTATCCCGAAAAGGAGCGGGGATCGGTGGGTTTCCTGGAGGAAATGCGGATCCGGACTCCTTCGGGGCACGAGGTCCCCTTCGGTCAGGTGGCCGAGGTGACTCTGGCCCGGGGCTATGCCTCCATCGAGAGAGCCCAGCGGCTCCGCGTGGTCAAGGTGATGGCTGACGTGGACGAGAAGGTCATCAACGCCAACGAGATACGGCAGCACCTGGAAACACGGTACTTTCCGGAGTTGAAAAACCGGTTTCCAACTCTCCGTTTCTCCATGGAAGGAGAGGGGAAAGAACAGAAGGAATCCATGGCGGATATCATTAAGGGCTTCACCATCGCCTTGTTCGCCATCTATGCCCTGCTCGCGATTCCTTTCAAATCCTTCAGCCAACCCTTGGTGGTGATGTCCGCGATTCCCTTCGGCATCGTCGGCGCCCTGGCGGGGCACCTGGTAATGGGACTGAATCTCAGCCTTCTGAGTCTGTTCGGCATGGTGGGCTTATCCGGAGTGGTGGTGAACGACTCCCTCGTCCTCATCGACCTGGCCAACCGCCTGAGGGATCAGGGGTTGGATCCCCGCAAGGCCATCGTGGAGGCGGGCCGGCTCCGGTTCCGGGCGATCATCCTGACCTCGCTTACCACCTTTGCCGGCCTGATGCCCATGATCTTCGAGCGCAGCGTCCAGGCGCAGTTCCTGATTCCCATGGCGGTGAGCCTTGGCTTCGGGGTCCTCTTCGCCACCGGGATTACCCTGATTCTGATCCCTTGCGGGTATCTGGCTTTGGAAGACCTTATAATGACTTTGGGAACCCTCAAGTCCAGGGTTTCACAGAGGCTGTTTCCGGTCGTTCGTGCGCAAGCGGGAAAAGGTCCAGAGCAGAACCGCTGATCAATGGCATTCCCCCTTACAACCCGGTCCGGCTTGTTTTGATGGGGCCCTACGGACTTCGGACCCCTCGAACCTTGAAAGCTGGCACAAGGATTGCTTTAGCATAGGGAAAAGCATCCCTTTCAGGGAAAAAAGGTTTCAGGGAGAATGCCATGAAGACAAGAATATTGCAGACGCTCGTGTTCGGAGTTGTAACGGTCATTTCGGCAACCCCTTTTTTTGTTCAGGAAGCATTTGCCCAGCGGGGCTATGGAGGCTGGGGTATGGGCCCCGGCATGGTGATGGGATGGGGCGGCGGCTGGCTGATGATCGCTTTCTGGGTGCTGGTTCTCTTGGGCCTCATCCTGCTGATCAAATGGCTGGTCCAGATGACCCGCGGAGACCGGGACGGGTATCGACGCCCGGACGCTCTGGAGATCTTGAGGGAGCGTTATGCCCGCGGAGAAATCGACCGGATGGAGTACATGGCCAAGAAAAAGGACCTGGCGCTGTGATAAAAAGACCAGGGAAGCGAAATCCGTTGTCTTGATCCCTAAATCCGGGCGTGTTAACGGGAAAAGTCAAGTGGAGATCACGGCGCGGGGAGAGGACAAAGAAACCGACAGGAAAGATGATTGCGATGCAAAAATCTCAAAAGACAAAGTCACCGGAAGGATATGTCCCAAAAGGGACGCTTTATGGCGTCGCCGCGGTCTGCGCGGCGGCCGGCTTTTTAGCAGGAATCGTCTTCAGTGCGTTGAAATCGGTCCCGAACCTCCCGGCAAATCAGCCGGGGGTGTCCCGCGAGGCGCAAGCCCCGGCTGCGCCTTCAGGCGAAGCGTTGATGCGGATCAAAACGCTGGAGGCAGAAACCGCCAAAAACCCCGGAAAGGGAGAAGTCTGGGCAGAATTGGGGAATGCCTTCTTCGATGCAGGCCAGCCTGATAAAGCCATCCAGGCCTATGAAAAATCCCTGGCGCTGATCCCCGACAATGCCGACGTCATTACCGACATGGGGGTGATGTATCGGCGGATGGGGCAGCCGGAAAAGGCCGTGGCCGCTTTTGAAAGAGCCATGGAGGTGGATTCGAAGCACGAGATTTCCCGCTACAACAAGGGGATTGTCCTGCTCCACGATCTCAACGACACCGACGGCGCCATCCGGGCCTGGGAGGACCTGATCCGCATCAATCCCGGGTACACCACCCCCACCGGGCAGACGGTCAAGCAGCTGGTGGACGTCTACAAGAACCGCCGCGAAGCCGAAGCAGGGGCTGACCCGGGCAAAAAACCCTGACGGGTTTTTTCAAGGGGCAACCGACACCCTTTTCCCCCGGGCGCTCAGAAGGCCGAAAAGCAGAACGGCGGCGGCGATCATGCCCAGGCAAAGCACCTGGCCCATGGAAAAGGCCGCCCAGACATATCCGAGATGGGCGTCGGGCTCCCGGAAGTATTCGACGAAAAACCGGACCGTGCCGTACCCTGCAAGATAGAAGGCCAGCATGGCGCCGGGAGGCGCCTTTCTTTTTCTAAAGCTCCAGAGCACGACAAACAGGAAGATTCCTTCGAAAAGCGCCTCGTAGAGCTGGGAAGGGTGGCGCAGCCCGGAATCGGGGGCCATGGGGAAATACATGCCGATGGGGTGCGTGGTGGCCCGTCCGTAGAGTTCCCCGTTGATGAAGTTCCCCAGGCGGCCGAAGGTGTAGCCCAGGGGGATGGCCGGAACGAAAAGATCGGCTGTCTCCAAAAAGGAAATCTTCTTCTTTTTCGCATACAAAGCAACGGCTGCTACCACTCCGATGAGCCCTCCATGGTAGGACATGCCGGAATACCCGGTGAAGGTCACCCCGTTTTCAATCCGGAAGGGGAGGAAGATCTCCAAAGGATGGTCCAGGTAATACGACAGGCTGTAGAACAGGACATATCCGAGACGGGCACCCACCAGAAGGCCCACGATCATGGCCACCAGGAGATCCTTGGCCTGTTCCACCGTGATGGAAAACCGTTTTTCCCTTTGGATGCGCCGGAAAACCAGCCAATAGGTGAGGGCAAAGGCCACCAGGTACATCAAGCCGTAGTAATGCAGACGAAAAGGGCCGATGGCGATCAGGACCGGATCCATACGCTGTGGAAGGGTCTGCCACCAGTTCGCGAAGTTATCCATGCAGGCGCTTTCCGCTAGTCGAATTTTCTCCGGTACAGCCGAAGGCTGTTGCTGACCACCGAGATGCTGCTCATGGCCATGGCCAGCGCCGCCAGGATGGGGTGGAGCTGGCGCAAAAACCCGGGAATGGTTTCAAAAGGCCACAGGATTCCGGCGGCGACAGGGATCAGGACGACGTTGTAGAAAAAGGCGAAAAAAAGGTTCTGTCGAACGGTGTGCAGGGTGGCCCGGCTCAATGCGATGGACCTGGAGATACCCTCCAGGCTCCCGCTCGCCAGAATCACGTCGCCGGTTTCCATGGCCACATCGGTTCCCGTGCCGATGGCAAATCCCACATCGGCCTGGGCCAGGGCCGGAGCGTCATTGATCCCGTCTCCCACCATCCCCACCCGCTCTCCCCGCTCCTGAAGCGCCTTAATCTTGTTGGCTTTTTCCTCGGGCAAAACTTCTGAGATGACTTCTTCGATGCCTGCCTTTTCAGCGATGATGGAGGCGGTCCGACGATTGTCTCCGGTGAGCATCACCACTTTTAGGCGTTGCAGCGCGAGATTTTTTACCGCTTCCCTGGAATCCGGTTTCAGGGTGTCGGAAACCGCAATCAGGCCCAGTACTTCCTGATCTTGGGCCAGCACCATGACCGTTTTTCCTTCAGATTGCAAGCGGTCAAGGCGTTTGTTTGCTTCTTCGTAAAAAAAGCCTTTTTCCGAAAACCATTTGGGTTTGCCCATCCGGACCAGGTGACCGTCGATTTTTCCCTGAACGCCGGCGCCACGCGTGGCCTTGAACTCCCCAGGGTCGGAAAGAGGGATTTTTTCGGCCTGGGCCTTTTTTACGATGGCTTTGCCGAGGGGATGCTCGGACCCTTTTTCCACCGAAGCGGCCAAGCGCAGGATTTCTTCGGGGGTCAAACCCGGAGCCAGGGAGAGGATGTCAGAGACCATGGGCTTTCCTGCGGTGAGGGTTCCGGTCTTGTCCAGAACGATGGTGGTCAGGGCCGATGCAGTCTCCAGTGCGGTGCTGTTTTTGAAAAGGATCCCCTTTTCGGCGCCTTTCCCGGTTCCCGCCATGATGGCGGTGGGGGTCGCCAGGCCCAGGGCGCAGGGACAGGCGATCACCAGGACCGCAACCAGCCGGATCATGGAAAAGACCCAGTCGCCGCTGACGGTCCACCAGAAGACAAAGACGATCACGGCAGTCCCGATCACGCCGGGGACGAAGACGGCGGCCACGCGGTCCGCCAAAGCCTGGATGGGCGCCTTGCTCCCCTGGGCCTGTTGCACGAGGCGGATAATCTGGGCCAGCGCGGTCTCCTTGCCCACCCGGGTGGCCACGAACTTGAAAAGGCCCTCGGCATTGAGGGTTCCGCCCGTGACGGCGTCTCCGGCTTTCTTGTCCACCGGGAGCGGTTCGCCCGTGAGCATGGATTCGTCCACGGCCGATTCCCCCTCGGTGATCCGGCCGTCCACCGGAATCCGTTCCCCAGGTCTTACCACCACGACGTCTCCGATCTGAACCTGGGACAGGGGGATTTCCTTTTCGGCCTGATCCCGGATGACGAAAGCGGTCTTGGGTCGAAGCCCCATGAGCTTGCGGATGGCGTTTCCGGTTTTGCCCTTGGTGCGCGACTCCAGCAACTTACCGAGCTTGATGAGGGTAATGATGACCGCGGAGGTTTCGAAGTAAACGTGCTCCCCCAAAACCGGAAACAAAAGGACGCCAAGTGAGTAGAAATAGGCCACGGACGAGCCCATCGCCACCAGGACGTCCATGTTGGCGCTTCGGTTCATCAGGCTCTTGAAGCCGCCCACGTAGTAGTCCCAGCCCGTGTAAAACTGCACCGGACTTGCCAGCAGGAAAAAGAGCCAATTCACCCATGGCGCATGACTCCACAGGCCCACGAGTCCAAAATCCCGCCCCATGCTCAAAATGAAAAGCGGCATGGAAAGGGCAAGCCCGACGGCAAATTTTCGGGTTTGATCCCGGATTTCGGCCCGGCGCGCCTCGGCCTCGGCGTCTTTTTCTTCGGTGGATGCGTCGGGAAGGACGAGCTGATACCCTGCCCGCTTGACGGCAGCAGCGATGTCCGTCACTTCCAGGGTGCCCGGAATGTACTCCACCCAGAGGCGTTCAGAGGCGAAGTTCACCGCCGTTTCCACCAAGTCTGGAAGGGCCCGTTTCACCGCGCGTTCGATGTTGGCGGCGCAGTTGGCGCAGGTCATCCCGGTCACGGGGAAGTCCGCTTTCACGGTGGGAACGCCGTATCCGGCACCGACGACGCTGCGCACCACATCCGCGGCGCCCAGGGTCTTGTCTTCGAAAGTCACGGTGGCCTCTTCCGAGGCGAAATTAACGGCCGCGGCACTGACCCCTTTAAGCCGTTTCACCGCGCGTTCGATGTTGGCGGCGCAGTTGGCGCAGGTCATCCCGGTCACGGGCAATGTCAGAGCGCGGGGGGGCATTTCAGTTGCTCGCCGGGTAGTTGATTTCCTTCAGGGTTTGAAGGATTTGTTTAAGACTTGCCGGGGCCTCCCACTTTACGGTGACGTGCTTTTGGGCGGGGTCTCCTTCCACCGATTTCACACCGGGAAGAAGACCCAGTTCGTTTTGAATGGCCATGACGCAGTGGCCGCAGGTTATATTGGGAACTGAAAAACGCTTTTCTTCCATGACTTAATCTCCTTTTTTCAATTTGGAATTTTTTGATTCAGTCCTGTTTGAATAAATTAACCACGCAAGTTACGGGTGGCAAATAAAAAGTCAAAATGGATACTTGTTACCCATACGGGATCGATTTTCTTCTCAATCCGGGTAATTTGTTTACACCCGGCTTGGGTCAAGGAGGTAACCGGAGCGTCTTCGATTTTCCGAATCTCCATACTCAATAAGATTATTCAACAAAAGCAGGAAGATAAAAAGACCTCGAACCGGAAACGCATGTTGGCATGCGCCTTGCAAATCTATCGAGTCGTAACGCCGATATCGCGTAAGTTTCTGTTAACAACAAAAGGAGGTCAAAAAATGAAAAGGAATTACTTGAAGATGGGATGGATCCTGGCGATGGTGGTTCTTCTGGCCGGTATGGGAACCGTTGCCTTTGCCGATTGGGGAATGGGGTACGGCCGCCATCACATGGGATATGGTCCGGGCGGACAGGGATCGGGTTGCGGTTACGGACCCGGTCCGGGATGGCATCACCGGGGCTGGGGCTCGGGGGATGAAGACCTGTCCGCGGAAGAGGTGAAAAAGTTCCGGGAAGAACGAGACGCTTTTCAAGAGGCCACCCGGGACCTGCGGGAAGATCTTCATCAGAAGCGGCTTGAACTGGAAAGCGAGCTGGCCAAGAAGGATCCCGACGGTGCAAAGGCGGCTTCCATCCAGAAGGAGATCTCCGACCTGCGCGCCCAGCTCGACCAGAAGCGGATCGAGCACCGGATCAAGATGGAAAAGCTCAGCCCGGACGGGAATTTCCGCCGTGGACCTGGTTTCTATGGAAAGAAAGGGCCCCGCGGAGGCGGCGGCCCCGGCGCCTGCTGGTACTAACCCGAATCGGTAGTTCACAGATCCATAAAAAATCCCGCGTGGGGACAATCCCCACGCGGGATTTGTTTTCGGCAATGTGTCTTTACTTTTTCTGTTCCTTGACTTCTTCGAAGTCCGCGTCAACGACATCGTCGTCCGCTTGCGATGGGCCGCCCGCCTCTGTACCACCACCGCCTGCCGTCTCGCCCGCCTGCTGTTGCCCGGCGTGGGAGGCTTTCTGGTACATGGCCTCGGCCAGTTTATGGGAAGCTTGCATCAGCTCGTCGCTGAGTCGACGGATTTCCGCGGCGTCCTCGCCTTCCATCGCCTTTCTCAGCCGCCCTGAAACCTCTTCCACCTGTGACTTGGTGGAGGCCTCCACCTTGTCTCCCAGCTCCTTGATGGATTTTTCCGTGGAATAGATGAGGCTGTCGGCATGGTTTCGGGCCTCGGCCAGCTCTTTTTTCCGCTTGTCTTCGTCTGCATGCATTTCCGCGTCTTTGACAAGATTGTCGATTTCCTCCTTGGACAGGCCGGAAGAAGCGGTGATCTGGATGGACTGCTCCTTCCCCGTAGCCAGGTCTTTTGCGGAAACGTGCACAATGCCGTTGGCATCGATGTCAAACGTCACCTCGACCTGGGGAATACCCCGGGGAGCCGGCGGAATCCCCACCAGCTCGAACCGCCCCAGCGTCTTGTTTCCGGCGGCCATTTCCCGTTCTCCCTGGAGCACGTGGATGGACACGGCGGGCTGGTTGTCGGCCGCCGTGGAGAAGATCTGGCTTTTCCGCGTGGGGATGGTGGTGTTTTTTTCGATCAGCTTGGTCATTACTCCGCCTAGGGTCTCGATTCCCAGGGAAAGGGGCGTCACGTCCAGGAGCAGGACGTCCTTGACGTCTCCCTTGAGGACGCCGGCCTGGATGGCCGCACCGACGGCCACCACCTCGTCCGGGTTCACCCCCTTGTGCGGTTCGGTGCCGAAGATCCGCTTGACGCGCTCCTGGACTGCCGGCATGCGGGTCATGCCGCCCACCAGGATGACCTCGTTGATTTCTTTAGTGCTCAGCCCGGAATCTTTGAGAGCCATCTTGCAGGGGCCTTCCAGCTTGTCCAGCAGGTCGCTCACGAGGGACTCGAGCTTGGCACGGGTTAACTTGATGTTCAGATGCTTGGGCCCGCTGGCATCGGCGGTGATGAAGGGCAGGTTGATGTCGGTTTCCATGGAGGTGGACAGTTCCATCTTTGCTTTCTCGGCAGCTTCCTTCAGTCGCTGCAGGGCCATCTTGTCGTTGCGCAGGTCGATGCCCTGGTCTTTGCGGAACTCGTCGGCCAGGTAGTCGATGAGCCGCAGATCGAAGTCCTCGCCGCCCAGGTGGGTGTCTCCGTTGGTGGACTTGACCTCGAAGACGCCTTCCCCGATCTCCAGGATGGAGATGTCGAAGGTGCCGCCGCCCAGGTCGAACACGGCGATTTTCTCTTCCTTCTTCTTATCCAGGCCATAGGCCAGGGACGCTGCGGTGGGCTCGTTGATGATCCGAAGGACATTGAGCCCCGCAATCTTTCCCGCGTCCTTGGTGGCCTGCCGCTGGTTATCGTCGAAGTAGGCCGGGACGGTGATGACGGCATCGGTCACTTTTTCTCCCAGGTATTCCTCCGCGCTCCGCTTCATGTAGGCAAGGATGAACGAGGAGATCTCGGCCGGGCTGTACTGCTTGTCTCGGATCTTGATGCGTACGTCGCCGTTGTCCGCCTGTTCGATCTTATAGGGCAGGACCTTGACGTCTTTTTGAACCTCCGGAGATGCATATTTTCGGCCGATGAGTCTCTTGACCGCAAAAACCGTTTTTTCCGGATTGGTGATGGCCTGCCGTTTGGCGATTTGACCCACCATGCGCTCTCCGCTCTCCGATACGGCGACGATGGACGGAGTGGTCCGTCCCCCTTCCGGGTTGGTGATGACCTTCGGCTCCCCCCCCTCCATGATTGCCACGCATGAATTGGTGGTTCCCAGATCGATTCCAATTACTTTTCCCATATGCCATCCTCCTGTAGTTGCTGTATGTGCCTCATTATTAAATATTCTTAGATGTGTTTTTATCGTTGGGTGCGTTGGGTTTCCCCGAACCCTTGGAAACGACCACCATGGCCGGCCGAAGGAGACGGTCGTGGATCAGGTACCCTTTCTGGAGCTCTTGGACCACGGTGTTGTCGGGGTGGGTATCCGAAGCCTCCTGCATCACGGCCTGGTGATAGACCGGATCGAAGGGTTCCCTCAGGGCCGAAATCGGTCTGACCGAGAAAGTCTCAAAGACTTTCAGAATTTCGGCAAGGGTCAGCTTCACTCCCTTGACGAACGGATCCTCCGCCAGGCTTTCGGTCCCGGCGGCTTCTATCGCCCGTTCCAGATTGTCCACCACGGGCAGAAGCGCTTTGAGGAGCGTTTCGTTGGCGTATTTCCGGTGGTCTTCCTTTTCCCGTGCCATGCGCTTTTTGAAATTTTCGAATTCTGCGCTGACCCTTAAAAACCGGTCGTAGTTTTCCTTGGCTTCCTTCACCGCGCGATCCAGAAGCGCTTCTGGGCTTTCCTCGACTCCGGCCTTGCCTCCTTCATCGGGGACCGCCGTGCCTTCGGGCACCTCCTTCAACGGTTCTTCCGAGACGGCTCCGGAGGAATCCGACTCCCCGTTTTGAGCGTCTTCATTCTTGATGGGATGATGTCTTTTCATGAATGACCCTAAATCGTCTGTATTTCCGGACCCAAACACTGCCTGAAGGTAAGTCGGGTTGGACTGTTGTCAAGCTGAAAAGGGGACCAAAGGAAGGGAGAAAAGGGTTGTGCACCCTGCTTCGAATTCTTCCCAAAAAACCGAGGGCCGTTGTTCAGCCGGGATCGACCCGCGACACAACCCGCATCACTTATCGCTGCTTCCTTCCGGACCTGACGAGGTTCGTGACCGGCTGTTGCGCGGCGTCCGGCCGGGAGGCTCTCGGATTCCCGGGGGTCGAACCCTCAGCAGGGAGTTCAGCCCCGCGTAAAGCGGATTTCGGGTTCAGGGCACCGCTAACTCCCCGCCTAGCACAACCTGACTTAATCATAATGGATGGACGATTTTTTTCAAGGGGAAAAGCAACCCCCTGGGGTCTGCTTCAAAGGTTGCGGCAAAGAGCGCCGGTGAAAGCCTTTCGTGTTGACTTGGTTATGGCGCTGGCCTACCCTTTGAAGAACTTCCGGCTGCGGGCTGATCTTTTGCTACGGCCGAGGCAGCAGAGCCGAAGACAGGCACATCCCATGACAGATACCCCTGGGCAAACACTGATCCAAAAAGTCCGGCGAACGCTTGGCGATTTCCGGATGATCGCCCCGGGGGAGTCTGTTCTGGTGGGAGTTTCCGGCGGGGCCGACTCGGTCTGTCTTCTGCACCTGCTTCATGGACTCTCAGACGGGTTTGATATTAGTCTGGGGATCGCGCATTTCAACCATGCCCTTCGACCGGAGGAAGCGGACAGGGATGCCGAGTTCGTGGCCCGCATGGCCGAATCCCTCCGATGCCCCTGCCATCTCGAAAAGGCGGCGCCCGAGGCCTGGGACGCCGGCGGCATATCCCTTGAGGAGGCCGCAAGGCAGGCCCGGTACGCTTTTTTCGGCCGGGTTTCCAGGACCCAAGGGTACGAAAAAGTGGCTCTGGGTCACCATGCGGGGGACAACGCGGAGCTTTTCCTGATGCGCCTGATGACCTGGAGCGGTCCGGCCGGAGTCTCCGGTATTCCCCCGGTTCGGAAGGATGCAGGAGGCAAAGGACAAATCATCCGTCCCCTCATCCGCTGCACCCGTGACGAAATTGAAGCCTATCTCAAAAAACGGGGGATTCCCTTTGTCGAAGATGTCACCAATCGCTCCCTGCGATTTTTGCGTAACCGGGTTCGCCACCGCCTGATCCCCCAGCTGAAGGCACAGTTCAACCCGAAAATCGAGACCGCTTTGAACCGGTTCTGCTTAATCACGGCGGCGGAGGAGGAATGGATGCGGAGCCTTGCCGCACCCATGTTCGAAGCCGCCCTGATCTGTGAAGGGCAAGGCGTCTGCGTTCTTTCCGCGGAAAAGGTGCGTTCCGCGCCCCTGGCGGTCCAGAGGCGGATGCTTCGAACGGCCGTAAGCCGGGCTGCAGGAAGTCTCCGTCGCATCACCTTTGAACACGTGGAATCGGCCCGGGCCCTGCTGTTTAAAGATCCCAAGGCCGGGGTCCTGTGCCTGCCCGGCGGGATTTCCGTGGCCCTGGAAAAGGACCGTCTAAAGATCCGCATCCTGGCCGTTACAGGCTCAGGAGAACGTGCTTTTGCTGCGAAACGAACCTCATTCAATCCCACCTATCAATATCGCTTCGAAGGTCCGGGAAGCTTTCTGATCCCGGAGCTGCGCAGGCGCCTGACCCTCTCCCGCCTGAACGCCGAACAGGCCGGGGATTTCCGGGGCCTGGGAAAGGACACGGCGGTTTTCGATGCCAAGGTCCTCGCGTTCCCCCTGATCTTCAGGAACTGGCTTGCCGGGGACCGGTTCTCTCCCCTGGGGGTTTCCGGAACCCAGAAAGTCAAAAAATACTTCATCGATCACAAGGTCCCCCGGCAGGAGCGTGCGGGATGCCCGGTGATGATTTCCAATGGGCGCATCGCCTGGGTTGCGGGGCACCGCATCGCTCACTGGGCCCGGGTGACGCCATCCACCAAAGAAGTCCTGCGGGCGGAACTATCCCTTGCTTTACTCGACAAGAGTGGTTAGATTATCCATGACTCCCCCAAGGGGTTGAGAAGGCCTGCGTCCGTTCGTCCGGCGCTTTTTCTTTTCTTCATCCTTCAGGGGGGGATATCAATTCCGTCAGGAGGTTAGACCTGTTGAACCCTTTCCAGAAAAATCTGGCCCTGTGGATCGTCATCACCCTGCTGATGATCCTGCTGTACAACCTGTTCAACCAGCAGCACCTGTCCGAAACCAATATCAGCTACACCGAATTGTTGTCCAAGGTGGAGCAGGGCCGCATCACCGAGGTGGTCATCCAGGGGCAGGAGCTCTTCGTGACCGACGACACCCGGAACCGTTTCAAGGTCTATGCGCCCCAGGACGCCGACCTGATCCGAATCCTTCGGGACAAAGGGATCGTCATCAGCGCCAAGCCTCCCTCCGAGTCCCCCTGGTACGTCTCGGTGCTGGTGTCCTGGTTTCCCATGATTGTCCTCATCGCGGTGTGGATTTTCTTTATGCGGCAGATGCAGGCAGGCGGCGGCAAAGCTTTGTCTTTCGGAAAGAGCCGGGCGCGGCTCATGTCCGATCAGTCCGCCAAGGTGACCTTTGAAGACGTGGCCGGCATCGATGAGGCCAAGGAGGAGCTCCAGGAGATCATCGATTTTTTAAAGGATCCCAAGAAGTTCACCCGGTTGGGAGGAAGGATCCCCAAGGGGGTCCTCCTCATGGGTTCCCCGGGGACCGGGAAGACGCTTCTGGCCCGGGCCATCGCCGGAGAGGCGGGAGTCCCCTTTTTCAGCATCAGCGGTTCCGACTTCGTGGAGATGTTCGTCGGCGTGGGCGCCTCCCGGGTCCGTGATCTCTTCGTCCAGGGCAAGAAGAACGCTCCCTGCATCATCTTCATCGACGAAATCGATGCCGTGGGCCGTCACCGGGGCGCCGGTCTCGGCGGGGGACACGACGAACGGGAACAGACCCTCAATCAACTCCTGGTGGAGATGGACGGCTTCGAGTCCAACGAGGGAGTGATCCTGATTTCCGCCACGAACCGGCCCGATGTCCTGGACCCGGCCCTGCTGAGGCCCGGCCGGTTCGACCGTCAGGTGGTGGTCCCGCTCCCTGACATCAGAGGCCGGGAGAAAATCCTCCAGGTCCACATGAGAAAGACGCCGGTGGCGGCGGACGTCAATGTCACCATCCTGGCCAAGGGAACGCCCGGGTTTTTCGGGTGCCGACCTGGAAAACCTCGTCAACGAAGCCGCCCTCCTGGCGGCCAAGCGCAACAAGGAAAAGGTGGACATGCTCGATTTCGAGGACGCCAAGGACAAAGTCTACATGGGCCTCGAGAGGAAGTCCAAGGTCATCCGGGAGGAAGACCGCAAGACCACCGCCTACCACGAGGGCGGACATGCCCTGGTGGCGCGCTTTTTACCCGAGACGGACGCTGTGAACAAGATCACCATCATTCCCCGTGGGCGGGCCGCTGGGATCACGTGGTTCCTCCCGGAAGAGAGGGACTTCAAGTACAAGGACCAGCTGGAAAGCGAACTGTCCGTTGCTTTCGGCGGGCCGCGTGGCCGAGGAGATCGTCTTCAACCGAATCAGCACCGGAGCGGCCAACGATATCAAGCAAGCCACCGCCCTGGCCGAGAAGATGGTCCGTTCCTGGGGGATGAGCGAAGCCCTCGGGCTTTTGTCCTACGCCAAGGGGGAGGAACACATCTTCCTGGGCCGGGAGATCGCCCAGCATCGGGATTACTCCGAAGAGACGGCACGCAAGATCGACGGTGAGATCAAGAAACTGGTGGACGAGGCCTACGGACGCGCCAAGGCAGTCTTGAGCGACAACCTCGATATCCTTCACAAACTGGCCGAGATTCTTTTGGAAAAAGAGACCGTTTTGGGTGGAGAGCTGGACCAGATGATCCTTTCCATGAGGCCCGGAATCCGGCTGCCCTTCAAGCACGGGGAGGCGACAGGGGAGGCGGCGGAAAAGACCGGAGGCCCCCGGGACGCGGCGGAGGGTTCGGCTTGATTCCCCGTTACAGTATGGCCTGGGGGATCCACCGGATGACCTTCGGTGCGGTCACCCGGGTGATGGGGATTGTCAATGTCACGCCGGACTCCTTTTCGGACGGAGGGAAATTTTTCAGTTTCGAGGCAGCCGTCTCCCAGGGACTTTCCCTGGCAGGCGCCGGCGCGGATATCCTGGATGTGGGCGGGGAATCGACGCGGCCCTTTTCCGATCCCGTCCCGGAAGACGAGGAGAAGCGCCGGGTGGTTCCGGTCATCCGGGAGCTTGCCAGCCGGGTCCGAATCCCCATCTCCGTGGACACCACCAAGGCTTCAGTGGCCCGGGCCGCCGTTGAGGCGGGGGCCTGCATGATCAACGATGTGAGCGCCCTGCGTTTCGACCCCGACATGGCCCGGGTGGCCCGAAAATCCGGCGTTCCCGTGATTCTGATGCACATGCTGGAAAACCCCAAGACCATGCAGAGCGCCCTCCACTATCAGGACGTGGTCCGGGAGGTTTTCGCCTTTCTGGAAGAGGCCGTCCATCGGGCCGTGGAAAAGGGGATCTCCAAGACGCTTCTCATCGCCGATCCGGGGATCGGATTCGGAAAGACCGTGGACCATAACCTGACCCTCATCGCCCATTTGCGGGAGTTTCATCCCCTGGGAGTTCCCGTCCTGGTGGGTCCGTCTAGAAAAGCCTTCATCCGGGCGCTGATCAAAGGACAGGGGGGTGTGGAGTTCCGACCCGATGCCCCGGAGGTGGAGAGAGGCACCCAGGCGGCGGTCGCGGCCGCGGTTCTTTGCGGCGCGCATATCGTCCGGGTCCACGACGTCGAAAACACCCGAAAGACCACTGTCATCGCCGATGCCGTCAACCGCTCGAAAAGGCGTTCCGGCGACGGCTGGACCGCAGGCTCCGATTCGTGAACCCAGAAACTGGCTGCTTTTTACCGGTTTTATCCGAAGATGGCCCATCCCGATTCTAGTGGGAAAGATCGAGTTCAAAGGTCGTGGCGGCTGGTATTTTTAGCTGTCGCTTTCCTGGCAACGGGATGTTCCAAGACCCTCGAGGCGGATCTTTTCATCTCCCTTCAATATGACGGCGTTCCTCCTGGAACCAGCCTGGTGGGAGATCCACCCAAAGGGATTGAAGTGCGGATCAAGGGTCCCGAATCCAGCATCAAACTCCTCCAGGAAAACCCCCTACGTTATACCGTGAACCTGGCAGAAACCCGCCTGGGCGTTCAGTCTCTTCCCATCGACCCCGACCGGATTCCGCTGCCCGGGGGGGTTTCGGTACTCGGTTTTAACCCAAAAATCCTGAATCTGGAATTGGTCCGAGGGGTTCGAAAGGCCCTGCGCGTGACGGTCTCTCTTTTGGGAGAACCGGCTCCGGAGTGCACGGTGAAAGGCACCGATCCAAAACCTTCCTCTATAATTGTTCAAGGCCCGGAAAAGATTCTGGCGGCTCTCAATAGCGTGGCCACGAAGCCTGTCGATGTGACCGGTGCCGCCTCCTCTTTTCAGAAAGAAGTCGCCCTCGAAATTCCCGAAGGGACCACCCTGGACGGGACACAGGTGGTCACCGCCAGAATCGATATCGGCGAAAAGATTGTCGTCCGGAATCTGAGGGGATTGGTCGTGGTCGGAAAGGGAACTTCTCACCGATACAGGATCACGCCGGCTTCCATCGACATCCAACTGAAAGGCCCGGTTCGCAGGCTAAACGCCCTCGAGCAGCAGGGGGGCATTGAGGTCTACATGGACCTGAGCCGCCTCAAACCGGGGGTTTATCCCCGAAGGGCGGCCCTGAAACTCCCCCCGGAAGTCACGCTCCTGGCTTCCCGGCCCGAGATCTTCACGGTCACCCTTTTCAAAAAAAGCCAAAACCGAAACGGCGCACACAACGAGAAAAAGTCTAAATAGAGAAACGGTGGAAGAAATCCGTAACACGAACGCAATTCAATAGACCCAAAGGGCAAGGTGAAAGGAATGCTTTTCGTCATTGATGTGGGAAACACGCACACGGTCATGGGGATCTACAAGGGGGATGCACTGATCGGAGACTGGCGGGTGCACACGGAAAAAGACACCACGGAAGACGAGGTGAATATCCTCATCCGCAACCTGTTCGGCCGGGACGGTATCCGGTTTTCCGATATCCAGAAAACCATCATCTCCTGCGTCTTCCCCCCTTTGGTGACGATCCTGGACGCCTTTTGCCGGAAATACCTCGGGCATGCGCCCCACTGGGTGGACGCAAAATCCTACCCCGCCATGCCGGTGCGGGTTCGGAACCCGACGGAAGTGGGGGCGGACAGGATCGTCAACGCCGTGGCGGCCTACAGTAAGTTCAAGAGCAGCCTGGTGGTCATCGATTTCGGCACCGCCACCACGTTCGACGCCGTTTCCGAAAAGGGGGAATACCTGGGCGGGGCCATCAGCCCCGGCATCCATATTGCCTCGGAAGCCCTGTTCCGGGAGGCGTCCAAGCTCCCGCGGGTGGAAATTTTCAAAGCCCCTGAAACCGTTATCGGCAAGGACACCATCGGAAGCATTCAATCCGGGATTATCTTCGGGTACGCGGGCCTCGTGGACGGCGTGGTCGCAAAAATGAAAAAAGAGATGGGCACAAACCCCAAGGTGATCGCCACCGGGGGGCTGGCCCACCTCATGTTCCACGTCGCGGAGAGCATCGAAGCGGTGGAGCCCACCTTAACGCTGGAGGGACTGCGGATCATCAGCGAAAGTCTTTAGTCCCTTTTTCTTGCGCTTCCCAATCAGGACTTGTGGTCCAAGTCGAAGGCGGTGTGAAGCGCCCGAACTGCCAGCTCCGTGTATTTTTCCTCTATCACGCAGGAAATCCGGATCTCCGAGGTGGTGATCATCATGATGTTGATGTTTTCCCGGGCCAGGGCCGAAAACATCTTGGCCGCGACCCCCGAGTGGCTGCGCATACCCACGCCGATGATGGAAACCTTGGCGATGTTTTCGTCTCCGAGGACCTCCTGGGCGGCGATCTCCTGAGCCACCTGTTCCGCGATGTTCAGGGCCTCCTTGTAGTTGCCCGTCGGCACGGTGAAGGTCAGATCCGTCTTTCCGCCGGAGTGGGGGTTCTGGATGATCATGTCCACGATGATGCCGGCATCCCCGATGGGGGTGAGGATCTTGGCCGCGATCCCCGGCTGGTCCGGGACTTGTTTCAGAGTGATCCGGGCTTCGTTCTTGTTCGACGTCACGCCGGTGACCACGATTTTTTCCATATCCGCATCCGCATTGACGACCATGGTTCCCTCCTCTTCGCTGAAAGAAGATCTCACGTGGACCGGTACGTTGTACTTCTTGGCAAACTCCACCGAGCGGATCTGCAGGACCTTGGCTCCCAGGCTGGACATCTCAAGCATTTCGTCATAGCTGATCCGGGAAAGTTTCCGGGCCTTCTTGCAGACGTTGGGATCCGCGGTGTAGACCCCGTCCACGTCCGTGAAGATTTCGCACACGTCCGCCTTGAGGGCCGCGGCGATGGCCACCGCCGAGGTGTCCGATCCCCCCCGGCCCAGGGTGGTGATATTCCCCTCCGCGTCGCACCCCTGGAATCCGGCCACCACCACGATCTGCCGCTTCTGCAGGGCCTCCCGGATGCGGTGGGCGCCGATGTCCACGATGCGCGCGTTTCCGAAAGCCTTGTCGGTGTGTACCTCCGCCTGGAAACCGAGCAGGGAAACGGCCGGGTAGCGCATGGACTTGAGGAGCATGGCCAAAAGGGCCGCCGTGGTCTGCTCGCCGGTGGCCAAAAGCACGTCCAGCTCCCGCTTGTCGGGTGTGTCGCTGATATTTTGCGCCATCCGGATCAGACCGTCCGTGACCCCTGCCATGGCCGAAAGGATGATCACCACGTCGTTTCCCCGGTCGTATTCCCCCACCACCCGGCGTGAAACATTGCGGATCCGGTCAAGGTCAGCAACCGATGTGCCGCCGAATTTTTTTACGATGAGCGCCATTTTTTTAACTCCGTCTGTTTACTTTCTCCAGCAATTCCGCTGCCCCCTGTCCATAGGGGCTCATCTCCACCACTCGTTTCATATCCGCTGCTATTTCGAAGCGAACCCGCAGGTGGTCACCCAGGAGATGGGCCGAGAGTTTTTCGCCCCATTCCACCGCCACCACGGCCTGGCCGTCCAAAATCTCCTCCAGGCCCAGGTCCTCGAGGTCGGTCACCCCCTCCAGGCGGTACAAGTCCACGTGAAAAAGGGGAAGTCTTCCCACGTGCTCGTGAATCAGGGCAAAGGAGGGACTCGTCACCTCGGTTTCCCACGGAATGGAAAGCCCTGCCGCGAGTCCCTGGACAAACACCGTTTTTCCGCTTCCCAGGTCTCCGGTGAGACAGAAAGTCATGGGATTGTCCAATAGAGATCCCAGCGTTTTTCCCAAAGCCCGCGTCTCTTCGGGAGAGCGGGTCGACACCCGGATCATAGAAACGCGGTTTCCCGGATCTGCGCCGGGATCATGGCCATCACCTCCGAGGCCAGATAGCCGAAGGGTCCCCGGCTCCTGAAGAGGGCATCGGCCGCCGCGCCGTGCAGGAAGACCGCGGCCTGGGCCGCCTTTTCGGGGGAAAGCCCCTGGGCCATCCACCCGGCGATCAGGCCGGTGAGCACGTCCCCCATCCCACCCGAGGCCATCCCCGGGTTGCCGGTGGAGTTGACCCAGACCCTGGAGTCTTTGTCCGCGATGACCGTCCGGGCCCCTTTGAGCACCACCGTCACCCCGTAGGCTTCGGCCAGACTTCGAGCCGTACCGACCCGGTCTTTTTGGATGTCCGCAGGCGTTTTTTCCAAAAGCCTTCCCATCTCCCCCGGGTGCGGGGTGAGCACGATTTCTGCCTTTCGCCGCTTCAGGACCTCCACGGACCCGGACAGGCAGTTGAGGCCGTCGGCATCGATGACCATGGGAAGGGGGCAAGTCTTGACCAGCGTGCGGACCAGGCGGACGGTGCCTTCCGCCGTCCCGATCCCGGGCCCTAATGCCACGCAGGTTTTTCCCGGGAAAAGTCCCGCGAGGGCTTCCAGCGCCGAATCGGAAAGGATTCCCGGCTCGGTTTCCGGGAGCAGGGCGGTCATCACTTCCAGAGCCTGGGGTTCCACCGCGGCATTGAGGCTTCCGGGGATGGCCAGGGTTACCAGTCCTGCCCCTGCCCGCATGGCCGACAGGGCGGTCATGGCCGCGGCCCCGGTCTTGCCGGCGGACCCGGCCGCCACCAGGACATGCCCGGTCTTTCCCTTGTGGGTGTCCGTGGGGCGCCTGGGTACCAGGGCCCGGACGGTCTCGGGGGTCAGCAGCCGGCCTTTCGGCCCGATCCGCGCCGTAACCTGCGGAGGAATCCCGATGTCCACGACCTCCAGGTCACCGGTGAACCCGGCCCCCGGGAAAAGGGCGCACCCGATTTTTCCGTGTCCGAAGGTGGCGGTTGCCGCCGCCCGGATGCAGGCCCCTTTCGGGTGGCCCGTGTCCGAGTCCAGCCCGGAAGGGATGTCCACGGCAAAAACCGGCTTTTGGGTGCGGTTGACGAAGTCGATGACCTTCTTGAAATAGCCGGCCACATCCGATTTCAGGCCGGTGCCGAGCAGCGCGTCCACCCAGAGGTCCATGTGCCTCATCCGGCTTGCGGCCCTTCCAAAGGCCTTCTCGTCCGGAAGCTCCGTCACCTGGACTTCGAGGGAAAAAAGGAGCTTGAGGTTGGCCGCGGCGTCCCCTTTCATCCTTTCCCGGTGCGCGAAAAGAAAGACGGTGGCGTCGATCCCCCTGCCAGCCAGCAGGCGGGCGATGACGCATCCGTCCCCGCCGTTGTTTCCCGGGCCCGCCAGGATGCCGACGCTCGCTCCGAAAGCCTCGGGGAAGCGCTTCAGGAAGAAATCGGCTGCCCCGCGGCCCGCGTTTTCCATCAGGACGCGGCCGGGAATTCCCAGTTCCTGGATGGTCAATCGATCCATCTCCCGCATTTCGTCGGCGGTGACCAGGATCATGGCAGCCTCCTCTAAAGCTCCTTCACCAGCGCCACCATCTCCCGAACTGCCCGCTCCAGCCCCACCAGGACCGCGCGGGAAATGATGCTGTGGCCGATGGAAAACTCGTCGATTTCCGAAACCCCCTTGAACCAGGGCACGGTGTGGTAGCACAGGCCATGCCCGGCGTTGACGCCCAGATCGAGGGCCTTGGCCTGCCGTGCCGCCTCGAGGATTTCCGAAAAAGTCCGGTTTTTCTCTTCCGGGGTTTGAGCCTCGCAGAAGGCGCCGGTGTGGATCTCGATGACGTCGGCGCCGGCCTTCTTGGACAGCTCCACCTGGACGGGATCGGGGTCGATGAAAAGGCTCACGGGAATCCCGCTCTTCTGGAGTTTTGCAACGGCCCTGGAGACGGCCTTGGCGTGCCGGGTGAGGTCCATCCCCCCTTCCGTGGTGAGCTCCTCCCGTTTTTCCGGAACCAGGGTCACCAAGGCCGGCTTGATTTGTACGGCGATGTCGAGCATCTCGGCCGTTGCGGCCATCTCGAAGATCATCTTGGTGGAAACGATTTCCCGGATCAGGCGCACGTCCCGGTCCTGGATGTGGCGCCGGTCCTCCCTCAGGTGGACCACCACGCCGTCCGCGCCCGCCAGCTCCACCAGGACGGCCGCCGCCACGGGTTCCGGGACCCTCGCCCCGCGAGCCTGCCGAAGCGTCGCCACATGATCCACATTTACGGCCAATCCTGCCATAGGTCACCTCCGGTGCACATCCAGAAAGGGGGATGAAAGAATGCCGAAAAATTTAGTGGGCAAACTCATTGAAGTCAACTTAAAACTCGGGTCTTTTCCGTGGGCTTCCAGGAAACAGTCTTTGACGCAATATGCTTTTTCCGGTTTCCGTCGCAAAAGGAGCCGGATCCGCGGGTCAGGTTTCTATCTGAATTTTTTCCAGGATTTCGACGCTCTGTCTCTCCATGCGCCTGGCCTCCCGCGGATCGCCCTCATGATCGAAGCCGAAAAGATGCAAGATGCCGTGGACGAGAAGCTGCGCAAAGCGCGTCTCGGCCGAAATCCCGGCCTGCTCGGCTTCCCTTTCGGCGGTCTCGACCGAGATGACCACGTCTCCCAACAGATGGGGGGCGACGTCCGGAAAGTGGCCCTCGCGCATGGGAAAGGCGATGACATTGGTGGGTCCTACCCGGCGGAGGTAGGTCTTGTTGAGGGCGGCGATTCCGGTGTCGTCGAGGATCAGGACCGAGAGCTCCCCGTCAGGGGATCCCAAGGCGTCTAAGGCGGCCTTCGCCGCCCGCCTTATTTTGGCTGGAGCCATTGGAGACCGCCCGCAGCGGTTGTCGATCAGGACCGCCATTTTTCCCTTTTCCGTTCTGGGCCACCGTGCTCTCCGGATATTCCACCCGGTGATGGTAGATGCCGCTGAGGATCTTGTTGAAGCTCTTGGCGATGCTGTGGAGATCCCGGAGGGTGAGCTCGCAGTTGTCGAGCTGTCCGTCCGAGAAGATTTTGTTGATCAGATTCTGGACCAACCCTTGGATTCTCGACGGCGTGGGGTTCTGGAGGGTCCGCGATGCGGCCTCCACGACATCGGCCAGCATGACGAGCCCGGCCTCCCGGGTCTGGGGCTTGGGTCCCGGATACCGGTAATCTTCAATCTTGACGGCGTCTTCGCCCCTTTGCTGTTTGGCCCTTTCGTAGAAGTAGCTGATGATGCTGGTGCCGTGGTGCTGCTGGATGGTGTCGATGAGGGTCTGGCCCAGTTTGTTCTTGCGGGCCAGCTCCACCCCCGCCTTGATGTGGGAAATCAAGATCAGGCTGGACATGGAAGGCGCCAGCTTGTCGTGGCGGTTCTTGCCGTCCAGCTGGTTTTCCACAAAATACAACGGCTGCTTGAGCTTCCCGATGTCATGATAATAACCGCAAACCTTTGCCAGAAGCGGGTTGGCCCCGATGTCGGCGGCGGCGGCCTCCACCAGGGAGCCCACGACCACCGAATGGTGGTAGGTTCCCGGGGCTTCGATCATCAGGCGTCTGAGAAGGGGCTGGTCGAAGTTGGCCAGCTCCATCAGGGTGATGTCCGTGGTGAATCCGAAGGAGAGTTCGATGAGGGGAGCGATGCCGGTGGTGATCATGCCCGCGACAATTCCTGCCTGGAGGGCGAATCCCAAATCCCACAGCACCTCGACCCCGGAAAAGGATCCAAGATAAATGTCGATGGCCGTCACCAGGAGGATGTTGAACAGCCCCAGCTTCATCCCGGCTTTGATGAAAACCTTTCGTTCCCGGCAATGCCGGACCCAGTGAGCTCCCAGGACGCTGCTTAAGAAGAAATAAATGAACAGATCCAGGCGGTTTTGGAGTATGGCGGCTGTCGAGATGGAAAGGATCATGGCAAAAGGAAACGCAACTTCCATGCCCAGGAAAAGACAGATCACCATGGTGCCGGCCGCCAGCGGCATCCCGAAGTAAAGGGTGTTCCTGGAAAGATCGAAGGGGTTGTTCATGGAAAAGACGTCGATGAGGGAGGCGGAGACCTTGGCGATGAAGAGGAAGAGCACGAGCATGGCGGCGGCAAAAAGCAGGTTTTGGTTCAGGTGCCGGCGGAAAGCCGCCCGGGGTGCGATGATGGGGATATAAAGCGCCAGAAGGAAAGACAGGATCATCATGGCGGCCCCGAAACTGGTGGCCAGGAGGCGCTCCTTTCTCGAACGGTCCTGGAAGGCCTTCAGTTTCATCAACTGGAAAGGCGTGACCCGCTCCCCTTCCCGTAAAAGCATTTCACCGGCTTTGATCCGGTGCAGGGTCGGTTCGATGCTTTCGGCGACTTTCTTGCGGCGTTCTTCGGTTTCGTGCCGGTTCAACGTAATATTGGGCTGGATGAGTTTTTGGGTGAAATCCACGACCAGTGTCTTCGCGGCATGGTTGGCGTCCTTGAGGAGTGATTCCCCGAAAACGGTCACCATGGTCTTGGCCTGGTCATGGCCATAATAGGATTTGAGCTGGGCGATGTTCTTTTCGGTGTCGGATCCGACGGTCCTCAGGACGATTCCCGCTTCAGACTCTTTTAATAAGATGTCCTTGTTCGTGACGACACCGTTTTCCAGAATCCGGGCCAGGAGGGTGCCGATGGAGACAGCGATGTTTTCAGGAAACCCCTCTTTCAGCAGGAACTGGAAGTGTGCTTCCGAAACCGGGATCCCGATTTTGGATTCGAAATCGGCGTTCAGCTTCCGGGCCTTGTCCGGGGCAGGCGCCTTAGCAGGGGGGGATTCCGCCGGGGTTCCGGAGGCGGGTTTTACTCCCGCATCTCGGGCCTGGACGGGGGCTTGTTCCTGGGTGGCCTTGCGCAGGTCGGAGAAGGCCGTAAGGACCCGACGCTTCATGCGGGAAGCCATGTCGACGTCGTGATCGTAGACCGTCCGGACTTCCGACGCAGCCTTTTGGCGGGAAAGCTCCGTGGAGCGGGTGTCCTCCACGAAAAAATCGCTGTCCGATTTGATGTCGCGCCTGGCGACATCCCCCACCTGGTAATCCAGGTCGTCGGTCACCACCAGGCTGGGGTAAAGGATGATGGGATAAAGGATAATCAGCCCCGTCAGGATGGCCCAGGGGATGAAATTGACATTGCTTAGCCGGCTGCTGAGCGGCTCCAGTTGTCTTCGGATTCTCATTTCGGATTTTGGCTTTTCCGGAGATCCAGTTCCTCATAGGCGCGGATGATTTCCTGGACCAGCTTGTGCCGGACCACGTCCCGCTTGGTGAAGAATACGAACCGGATTCCTTCGATTTCCTGTAAGATCTCCTTGGATTCGACCAGGCCGGAGGCCTTGCCGGTGGGGAGGTCGATTTGAGTGATATCCCCCGTGATCACCGCCTTCGAATTGAATCCGATCCGGGTTAAGAACATCTTCATCTGCTCCGAGGTGGTGTTTTGGGCCTCGTCCAAGATGATGAAGGCGTCATTGAGGGTCCTTCCCCGCATGAACGCCAGGGGTGCGACTTCGATCACCCCTTTCTCGATGAGGCCGGAGGCTTTCTCGAAACGCATCATGTCATGCAGGGCATCATACAAGGGTCTCAGGTAAGGGTCAACCTTTTCCGAAATATCTCCGGGGAGGAATCCCAGGGCTTCCCCGGCTTCCACCGCCGGCCGGGTGAGGATGATCCGGTTCACCCTGCCTTTGGACAAGGCGTAAACCGCCATGGCCATGGCCAGGTAGGTCTTTCCCGTACCGGCCGGACCGATGCCGAAGACGATGTCGAAATTCCGGATGGCTTCGATATAGGCCTTCTGGTTGGGACTCTTGGGCGTGATGAACCTTTTTTTTGCCGTAATGAAGACCGTATCCAGAAAGATGTCCTTAAGACGGGTGCGGTGGTCGGCGCTCAGGGCGTTGATGGCGTAATCGACATCATCCGGGAAAACGGGGTATTTGTTTTCCAAGAGGCCGTAAAGCTGGCTCAATACGTTTTGAGCCAATTCCACCGCGACGCTGTCCCCCTTGAGGAACACAGAGTTTCCCCTGGCATCCACGGCCACTTTGAGGGCCTCGGCGATGCGCTGGAGATGGCTGTTCTGCTGTCCGTAGAGCTGCCGCGCCAAATCGTTGCTCTCAAAAGTCAAGGTGGTGGTTTTAATGCCGGAAATGGATTCCGGGGGGGATGGATCGGCGAAGGGCTCTCTCACGCTGTTACCCAAATTGTCCTTGACAATGGTCCCGGCTTTGATACGTTACCGGGTCTGTCAGGTTGAATTTTGGCAAAAACCCCCTGTCGACCAATCCCAGAGACGACCGCACCTGAAGCCGTCAAGCCGCAGATGATGAATTCCTTCGATATCCTCATTGCCGTGATTACCGGATTTTGCATGGTCCGGGGGCTGTTCAGGGGGTTTATTAAGGAATTTTTCTCGATTATCGGTGTTTTCGCAGGTTTTTTCGCCGCGACGCGCTATTATGGAAGCATCGCTTCCCTCATCTCCGGCGAGATCATCAATCCGGCATACCTGCCCCTCGTCGCTTTCATGGTCGTTTTCACGCTTATCTATTTGATCATAAGCGTTTTGGGGGTCATTATCAAGTACCTTCTCAAGATCACCATATTGGGCTGGGTTGACCGCGTTTTCGGAGCGATTTCCGGAACCCTCAAGGGAGCCCTCATCGCCGCAGTGCTGATGCTCGCGCTGGTGGCTTTTCTCCCGGCAGGATCTCCTTTCCTCACGCGGTCCCACCTGGCTCCCTACCTGATTTCCACCACCGAAAAAATGGTTTTGGTCGTTCCGAAAGCCGTGCGCCAGCAGTTCAACGAAAACCTCAAGGCCGTAAAAAAGGGCCTGGCGGCGAATCGATAGGGATGCGCCGGAAAGAAAGGCCCACGTGAAGCGATTGAAGGGATTGATCCGCTCCCTGAGGGGGGAAAAAGGGTGCCCCTGGGACCGGGAGCAAACCCCTGGGTCCATGGCCGGGTATCTGCTGGAAGAAGCCTACGAGCTTTTGGAAGCTGTGGAGTCCGATAAGGCTCAGGATGTTTGCGAAGAACTGGGGGATGTCCTTTTCCACCTGATGTTCATCATTGACTGTTTCGAGGAAAAGGGCCTTTTCGGCCTGGATCAGGTCATCCAGGGCATTACGGAAAAGATGACCCGGAGACACCCCCATGTGTTCGGGAAAAAACCCCTGGAAACCTCCGAGGCCGTCCGAAACCAGTGGCAGCGCATCAAAGCCCAGGAGAACAAAGGCTCTGAAGACAGCATCTTGGCGACGGTTCCCCAGCGCCTTCCTGCCCTCTTACGTGCGTTGCGGATCTCGGAGCGCGCCGCCGGGGCGAAGTTTGACTGGGACGACATGGCCGGGGTTATGGAAAAGGTCCAGGAAGAGTGGCGGGAGTTCGAAGCCGAGACGCGGGAAGCCCTGGCGGTTTCCGGAAAGAACGAAAGGCTGGCCCTGGAGTTCGGAGATCTTCTATTTACGCTGGTGAACGTGGCGCGGTTCGCCAGGCTGGACCCGGAAAAGGCGCTTCAGGCCGCAACGCATAAGTTTGAATCCCGCTTCCGTTTCATGGAAGAGCAGATCGCAGCAAGCGGCAGGGATATCCGTTTGGTTCCGCAGGCCGAAAAGGAGGCCCTGTGGGAAAAAGCCAAGACCAGACTCTGAAGTGATAAAATCATGGATTTTGAACCGTAGCCGCGCAGGGTTTGTCTGAAAAAATGATCGCCATCCTCGATTATGACGCCGGAAATCTGACGAGTGTGGCCCGGGCGGTTACCCATCTGGGCTTTTCGTGTGACGTCACCAACGATCCGAAAGCCATCCAGAGGGCCGACCGCATCATTTTCCCGGGGGTCGGCGCCGCCGGCTCAGCCATGGCTTCCTTGAAGCGTCTTGGACTGGATCGGTGCCTGATGGAGGCCTTCGAGGCGGGAAAACCCATCTTGGGGGTTTGCCTGGGGACCCAGGTGATCCTGGGGTTCAGCGAGGAAAACGAGACGTCTTGCCTGGGGGTCATCCCGGGGAAGGTGCGCGCCTTCGGCGCAGACCTCCGGTCCCGGGACGGACATCGCCTCAAGGTTCCCCATATGGGATGGAACCGCATCCGCATCTTGAAAAAGCACCCCTTGCTGGCGGAGGTCCGGGAGACCGACGAATTTTATTTCGTGCATGGATACTATCCCGAGCCCGAGGATTCGACCTGGGTGTTGGGACTCACCGACTACGGCCTCACGTTCGCCTCGGTCATGGGGATGAAAAATCTATTCGCCACCCAGTTTCATCCGGAAAAAAGCGGGAGGCCGGGACTTTCCATTCTGAAGCGGTTCGGCCGTTGGGACGGGAGTGCCGAAGGCTGAAAGGATATGGCGCCATGCTGAGCAAACGGATCATCCCCTGCCTCGACGTCCGGGACGGAAAGACCACCAAAGGAATCCGCTTCAAGGAAAACGTGGACATCGGAGACCCGGTGGAGATGGCGCGCCTGTATTACGAAAGCGGCGCGGACGAGATCGTGTTCTATGACATCACCGCCTCCCACGAAAAACGGGACATCATGATCGACGTGGTCCGGCGCGTGGCGGAAACCATTTTCATTCCCTTTTCCGTGGGCGGGGGGATTCGGACCGTGGAGGACATGCGGTCGGTGCTTTTGGCGGGGGCCGAGAAGGTGAGCGTGAATTCGGCCGCCGTTCAGGATCCCTCCCTGATCTCGAAAGGGGCCGAGGCCTTCGGGAAACAGTGCATCGTTTTGGGGATGGACGTCAAGAAGGTGGATCGGAAGCCGGGCATCCCCTCCGGATATGAGATCGTCATCAACGGCGGAAGGACCTACATGGGGATCGATGCACTCCAGTGGGCCAGAGAGGCGGAGGCCCTCGGCGCCGGGGAGATCTGCCTCAACGCCATCGATGCGGACGGAACCCGGGACGGCTACGAACTGAACCTGACGGCCCTCATTTCCGAAAACGTGGGGATTCCCGTCATCGCCTCGGGCGGTGCAGGGGAGCCCGGGCACCTTTACGACGTCCTCACCCGGGGGAAGGCGGACGCGGCCCTCATCGCCTCCATGGTGCATTACGGCACCTACACCCTCCCCGAGATCAAGGCTTACCTGGAAAACCGGGGGATCCAGGTCCGAAAAACCTGGTGACGCCTGCCGTAAGCCTTTTCGTCTGCCTGTCCTATGCAGCCCCTGCCTTCCAGGAATGGGATTTACCTGGCCCCCACCGCAGGAGACTCTGATTAATTCTCACATGCGTCACCCCGGCGAATCGCCGGATACCGGATCCAGTCCGGCATGAGTGAAATTGCCTTTTTTAAGGTCTCCGCAGGTCTTACCGACTCCAAGGGTTTTTCAGGAAAAAGCGCGGCTTGCCTCTGAATAGGCGGCATAAAAGATCCGGATGAAGCGCCGGTGGGTATCAAAGGCGATCTCCGGGAGGTCGCCGGGCGCGAAATAGGCCAGCTCAGAGGCATCGTCCCCCGGGCAGGGGGTTCCCTGGGCGGAGCGGACCAGATAGCCGATCATGAGGACGGAGCGGTACCTGGGGCTGGGATTGACGCTGACGCCCAGAAGTCTTGTGATTTTCCCCGAAAGACCCGTCTCTTCGAGAAGTTCCCTGAGGGCACCCTGCTCGGGGGTCTCGTCGATCTCGACGAACCCGCCGGGGAGGCACCACCATCCCTTCTTGGGCTCTACGCTGCGTTTCACCAGAAGGACCCGGTCCCCTTCGTCCGGAACCACCAGGCAGGTGGCGGGGATGGGGTTTTCATAGATCGGCGCGTTGCAGGCGGTGCAAAACAGGCGAAGGTGCCCTTCGGTCCATCGCCGGATTAACGCCTTCCCGCAGAAGGGGCAGTGGGTTTTTTCCGGCATCGCTAGTCGTCGAAATTTCCGGACGGCCCCTTGTCCGCATTCAGCGCCGCCGCTTTCCTGTCGATTTCCTGCGGCGTCCATTTCCCGGGGTCCTCGATCCGCTCGCCCTTGGGTCCGGGATCGTGGGACCCGTTTTCCAGGATGGTTTCGATGCAAAGATCCGCCGTGTCCCGGGCGTTGAATACCGTCGTCATCATGTTAAAGGCAAACTCCTCCACCCGGCGGACCATGCGTTCCCGGATCGCCACGGGCTGGGCAAGAAGCCTGTTTTCAAAGGGAAGGTTGAGCTTCTTGAAATTCCCGCCCTTCCAGCCCTTGGAGGCGGCATGGGCGGTCATTTCGGCCCAAAGGGGTTCGGTGACTCCCTGGTCCTTCACCTTGATGAAGTCGCCGTTTTCATCCAAAAGGGCATTTCCGAAATCGTTGACCTCCAGGCCCCAGGAGATCATCTGGAGGGCGGTGGCCACGTTGGCCTTGGTGGTTCGGGTTTTGGCGGCGATCTCCCGGAGTCGGTCGGAATTGTTTCCTGAGGTGCCGTGCTGGGCGCCGGAAATCCGGTACGGGGAAAGCGCTTCGTGAATTTTACGGGTCAAATCCACCTGGATTCCCTGGTCGCTGGCTTCGATGCCGTGGGTGGTGCCGTTGTTCAGGGCGATCCAGTCCGGGAAGATGCTGTTGGCGTTGAGCCCTTGGATCAAAAAGAGGGCTTCTTCCACGGTGGATAGCCCCTCTTTTCCCTTGATTTCGCCCACTTCCGTCTCCAAACCCGCCCAGCCCGGGATGCACGGGTGCAGGGCGATGTTCGCCAGCAGGTTCTGGTCGTCCGGAAGGTGGGAGGCATCGATGGCGATGGAAGTCATCCCGAACTCGAAAAGGGTCGGGATTTCGGTTTTCGCTTTTTGGACGTCTTTTTCAGATTTGATGCCGTAGTGGTCGGCGTGCAGGGCCACCGGAACGGTGATGCCGTTTTCATTGAGCAGACAGTCCACGATCCGCGCCATGTTCCAGTAGTTGATGGCGCAGTAGGCGTCGGTGCCGCCTTCGGATTTGGCGATTTCGATGATGAGAGCCGCGTTGGCGCGCTGGGCTGCCCTCAGGGCGCCCTGGATGACAAAAGTGTTGCGCCCGTTGGCGGCCATGGCGATGGCTTTGCCTTTTTTCAACATGGCCCGGTCGATGAACTTGCCGCTGACGATGAGACCTCTCGAGTGGGGAAACATCCGCTGGATGTTGGGGGGACGGCCGATTTGAACTGCCTTTTGAAATTCCGATGGTTTAACCGACATGAGCATCCTCCTTATTAATGGGTTGATTCCCGTATTGAAGACGTCGAGTCCTTCTCCGCCTGGGCGCGCACGGCGCTTAGAACCTCCCGGATCGCCCCGGCAAAACGAGAAGGCGCCTGAATTTCCCCCCAGCCTTTTTGCATCTGAAACAGCCCGTCATAGGCGGTGTCGTGGTAGGAACGGATGCGGTGGGGAACCCTTCGCTCCGTGAGGATGGATTCCACCAGCTGCGCCTCGATGGCGTTTTCCAGGCTTGCAACCGTGACGAACGGGGATTTTACTTGGCTTTTCATGGCCATGGACTTTGCGTCATGGCGTCGGCGTCGGCGCCGTCTTGGCTTTCAGACGTTCGTTAAAAACTTCCACTTCCGCTTCAAAAGCGTTTCTGCGCTTCTCGTAAGCCAGCATCTCGTCATTGAGCTTCGCCACGGCCTTGTTGTAATCGAGCGCTTGCGTCCGGGTCATCCGGGCCTTTCGGGTTCCCTCGAGAGCCGCGCGCTTTTCCATGAGGGCCTTATGCTCGGCTTCCAGCTGTTTCTTTTTATCCTCCAGGGCCTGCCTGGCTTGGTTCAGGTCCGCCTCTTCGCCGGACTTGGCCGTCGGAGATTGAGATTCCTCAGGCTTTTCCGGCAAAGAAGAGGCTTCCGGCGGGCTGGCTGCCTGCTCGTAAGGGGTTGCACCGGATCGCAGGTGTTCAGGGATTTGGTTTAAATCGTCCGTGAAGCGGATGTTTCCCTCGCTGTCCTTGTACTTGTAAAACTGGGCATAGGCAGGTACGGCAAGGGCGGCACAGCATACTAAAATCCAAATTCGATTCCATCGCATGGGTTGTCTCCTCGGCCTTTTCCCGTGCTGGGTTTTCGGCTTAAAAGGGATCAAGAAACCGTATTCCCTCCTTACCTGAACTTGAGCGGATTCACAAGCCCGTAGAGGGCGTTTTAGAGAAAATCCCTGCGTCGGGCCTTTGAAGTTGACCTTGACACTTCGGTGACGACTCATATAAAAGATTAAGTTTACTTTGCAATGCTAATAAGATGAACGAGGGGGCGACGGCAGTTAAACCGCCGCGCGTAAACTTAAAACCCGCAATAGGGAACCCAGCGACCTTGAAATCCCCCGAAAGCCCTGTGGAAGAGAGCAGCGACATCCTGGTGCAGCGCAGACAGAAACTTGAAGCGCTCAAGCACCTGAACATTCCCCTGTATCCCAATGATTTCAGGGTGTCCCACGATATCCGGGAAATCCAGGAGGCCGTCGAGAAAGCCGGACCCGGGGAGATCACGGAAGCAGGACCTTCTTTCCGGGCGGCGGGCCGTATCGTGGCCGTCAACCGTTTCGGAAAAAGCGCTTTTGTCCGGTTCAGGGACCGTACCGGTCAGTTCCAGGCCTACATCCGGAAAGACAAGGTGCCCGGGGAAGCTTTCGAGGTGTTTCAAAAGCTGGAAGCCGGGGATTATATCGGCCTTGAGGGTCCCGCATTCGTAACCCGGACCGGGGAATGGACGCTTTTGGCAACGGATTTGAGGCTTTTGTGCAAGGCCCTGCGTTCCCTTCCGGAAAAGTTTCACGGGCTCAAGGATCCGGAAAAGCGGTATCGGCAGCGTTACCTGGACCTGATTATGAACCCTTCGGTGAAGGAACTGTTCCTCAAGAGAAGCCGGATCGTTCAGTGCGTGCGGGAGTTCCTCATCGGGAGAGGCTTTTTGGAAGTGGAAACCCCCATGATGCAACCCCTGCCCGGCGGGGCGGAGGCGGCCCCCTTCAAAACCTATCACAATGCGTTGGGAATGGATCTTTTTTTGCGCATCGCGCCGGAACTGTACCTGAAGCGCCTGGTGGTCGGCGGCTTGGAGCGGGTCTTTGAAATCAACCGGAATTTCAGGAATGAAGGGGTGTCCACCCAGCACAATCCCGAATTCACCATGCTGGAGTTTTACCAGGCCTTTGCCACCTATGAAGACCTCATGGATTTGACCGAGGACCTGTTCCGGCATGTGGCGCAGAGTGTCTGCCAGGCCTCTTCCATCACTTACCAGGGAAGCGCCATCGATCTGGGGGCGCCATGGAAACGGATTCCGCTTCTGGAGGCTCTCAAGACCTTCGGGGACGTGAAAGCCGAATGGACTTACGACCGCACACGCCTGCTGGCCCTGGCGGAGGATCGTGGGATCCAGGTTCAGAAGAAAGGGAGCATCGGAAAGATCCTTACCAAGCTCTTCGACGCCCTGGTGGAGCCCTTTTTGATTCAACCCACTTTCATCACCGGCTACCCGGTGGAAGTCTCGCCCCTTTCCAGGAGATGCGAGGCCCAGCCGGGACTCACGGATCGCTTCGAGCTTTTTATAGGAGGGCGGGAGATCGCCAACGGCTTTTCCGAGCTCAACGATCCTGAAGACCAGAGAAACCGGTTTCTCCAGCAAGTCAAAGAGCGGCAGGCCGGAGACGATGAGGCGCACCCCATGGACGAGGATTACCTGGAGGCTTTGGAGTACGGGATGCCTCCCACTGCGGGGGAGGGAATCGGAATCGACCGGATGGTCATGCTTTTCACCGATGCCGACTCCATTCGCGAAGTCATCTTTTTCCCGCACATGAAAATCAAGCCGTAAACCGAACCAGGCGACGCGTGACGGCACCCAGAGAAACGGAATCAACAAGAAAGGCGTAATTGGGTTACGAGTATTTCATCGGCCGCAGGTACCTCCGGGCCAAACGGCGCCAGACTTTCATCTCCCTCATCACCCTGCTTTCCATTGCCGGAGTGATGGTGGGGGTGATGGCCCTCATCGTGGTGATCGCCGTCATGTCCGGATTCGAATCGGACTTGAAATCCCGGATCCTCGGCGGCCAGGCGCACGTGGTCCTGCTGCGTCACGGGGGACCCTTCGCCGATTATGAGGCTGTCGTGCGCCGGGTGGCCCAGACTCCGGGCGTGGAGGCGGCCACCCCCTTCATCTATACACAGATCATGCTCCGGTCGGCGGACGGGATTTCAGGCGCGGTCTTGAGAGGGGTTCAGGCGGAAACCGTCGGCGGGGTCATCCCCAGCCTCAAGGACGTTTCCTTTGAAAGCGCGAATCGACAAAACCAACAACCCGAAACAGAAGTCGTTGTTCCCGGCATCGTCCTGGGCAAAGAGCTGGCCAAGAGCCTGGGCGTCCAAAAAGGAGAGGCCGTTCACCTCATCTCCCCCCAGGGAATGCTCTCCCCCATGGGGCACCTGCCCGCCATGCGGCGCTTCACCGTCACCGGTTTCTTTGAGTCCGGGATGTATGAATACGACGGCACGTTCGCCTATATCCGTCTCGAAGAGGCCCAGAGGCTTTTACGGATGCCGGGGGCGGTGACCGGCATCGAGGTTCGGGTGACGGACATCTACGGGGCGAGGTCGGTGGCTGATCGTCTCGTCGAGTCCCTGGGGTTTCCCTTCTGGGCCAGGGATTGGATGCAGATGAACCGGAACCTTTTTTCCGCCTTGAAGCTGGAAAAGGTGGTGATGTTTATCATCCTGACCCTCATCGTGCTGGTGGCGGCTTTCAATATCGCCTCCACCTTGATTATGACGGTGATGGAAAAGACCCGGGATATCGCCATCCTAAAAGCCATGGGGGCTACGGACAAGAGCATTCGAAAGATTTTCGTGTTCAAAGGAATGGTGATCGGGACCGTGGGGACGGTGCTGGGCATCGCTTCCGGATTTGTCCTGTGCGCCATCCTCAAGCGTTACCGGATCGTCGAACTGACGGGGGATATCTACTATTTCACCACGACGCTTCCGGTCAAACTCGAGCTTTTAGATGTCTGCGTGATCGTGGCGGCCACGCTGGTGATCTGCTTCGTCGCCACCTTGTATCCGTCCCGGCAGGCGGCGAGACTGAATCCTGTGGAAGCGATTCGATATGGATAAACCTGCGCCCAACACCGGCAAAGAAAGCTCGGGCGCAAAGGAGAAAATCCCGGTGCTCGTCATGCGCGGCGTGCACAAAAGCTTTCACAACGGTTCGGCCAGAATCGAGATCCTCAAGGGCGCAGACCTGGTCCTCAATCAGGGGGAGACGCTTGCCGTCGTGGGACCTTCGGGAATCGGCAAGTCCACCATGCTGCATATCCTGGGGACGCTGGAGCGGCCCGACGAGGGGAAACTGATTTTTGAAGACAAAGACGTGTTCGAATTCGATGACGACGCCCTGGCGCGCTTCCGAAACCAGTCCATCGGATTCGTGTTCCAGTTCCATCACCTGCTTCCGGAATTTTCCGCGCTGGAAAATGTGATGATGCCCGCCTTGATTCAGGGGATGCCTAATGAGCAGGCCCGGGATGAGGCTCGAAAAGGGCTCGGACGGGTGGGGCTTTCCGGGCGTCTGGAACACAAGATCAGCGAGATGTCGGGGGGGAGCAGCAGCGCGTCGCGCTGGCCCGGGCCCTGATTCTCAAGCCGCGCCTGCTTCTGGCAGACGAGCCCACGGGAAACCTGGACGAGGCCAACAGCCTCCAGATTCATGAGTTGCTCGAAACGCTCAACAGGGAACTGGGGATGACCTTGGTGGTCGTCACGCACAACCTGCGCCTGGCCGGACACCTATCGAGGCGCGTCACCCTGTCGGAAGGGAAATTGGTGGATGCAGATCGAAACTGAAAGATCCGCTCCGGGACCGGTTCCGGACGCTTCAGGCAAGCAGTCCGGAGGCACCCGGAAAAGGCGCCGGTGGGGGCGAGGCCTGTGGCTGTTGATGGGGATGGGGTGGATCTGTTCCATCCTTCCCGCTGTTGACGCAAAAGAGTTGGCGAAAGTCACGCTTTTCCCCTTTCGCATCAACGCCCAGACGCAGTATGCCTACCTGGAAGAGGAGATCGCCCGGATGATCCAGGAACGCCTGCGCCAGGAAGGCATCGAAGTGGTGGTGCCGGAAGAGGCCGTTACCGGGGCCGATACCGCGGCGATGACCCTCACCGCCCAAAACCTGGGTGCCCAAAACGGGTCGACCCATGGGGTTTGGGGAAGCCTGACCCAGGCGGGGCAGCGCTTCAGCATCGACGCTCGGTTGATGGAAATTTCTATCGACGCTTCCCCCAAGGTGCTCACCGTCGACGGGGAGGGGGTCGAAAACCTGTTGGGCGCCGTGAAGAAATTGGCGGACGACCTGGCGTTTCGCATTCTGAAGCGCACCCAAGTGGTCGGCGTGACCCTTTCCGGGAACAAACGGATCGAGGCCGACGCCATCCTGAAGGTCGTCAAGACTCAGGCGGGGGATGCCTACAGCATCCGGGCTCTGTCCGAGGATCTCAACCGCATCTACCAGATGGGGTATTTCGAGGATGTTCGCGTCGAAGCCGAAGACGCACCCGGCGGAAAAGCGGTGGTCTTCCGGATCCAGGAAAAGGCCACCATCCGGAAGATCCGGTTCAAGGGGAACCGAATTTACGACGAAAAGGAGCTTTCGGAAAACCTCGACATCCGCGCCGGGTCCATCCTCAATATTTTCAAGGTGAAAAGCAATCTCAAGCGGATTGAAGACCTTTACCGGAAGAAAAACTATCACAACGTCCAGGTCTCCTATGAAATCGAAGATCTGAAAAACAACCAGGCGGATCTGGAATTTGTCATTTCGGAAGGCCAAAAGCTCAGGATTCAGGCCATCACGTTTGAAGGAAACACCATTTTTGACGCCAAGACGCTCAAGAAAGTCATGAGCACCTCGGAAAAAGGTCTTTTTTCATTCATCACTTCTTCTGGGGATCTGGATCGGGACAAACTGGCCCAGGACAAAGACGCGCTGGCTGTGTTTTATCAGAACCGCGGTTACTTGAACGCCCGGGTCAGCGATGCGGAGGTGAAATATGTTCAAGACTGGATCGAGGTGACCTTCAAGATTTCGGAAGGGCCGCGCTACACCGTTGGCGCCGTCACGGTGTCCGGTGACGTGGAGGACGAAGAGGGCCTGAAAAAAAGGCTCTTCCTCACCCAGGAGGCCTATTTCAGCAGGGAAACCGTGAGAAAAGACGTGCTGGCGCTGACGGATTTCTATTCGGACCAGGGGTATGCCAACACGGATATCTCAACCAAAATCAACGAAAAAGCCGACCAGCGCGTCGTGGACATCGACTATCACATTCGAAAGGGACCCCAGGTTACCTTCGAAAAAATCATCATCTCCGGCAACCGGAAGACCCGGGACAAGGTCATCCGCCGGGAACTCAAGGTCTATGAGCAGGAGCTTTTTTCCGGAGCGCGCCTGAAGCGCAGCATCCGGAACCTGTACCGCCTCGACTACTTCGAGGACATCAAGGTGCAGACCCTTAAGGGGAGTGCCGAAGACCAGATGGTCTTGAAAATCGACGTCACGGAAAAGTCCACCGGGTCCTTCAGTATCGGTGCCGGATACAGCAGCGAGGATGATCTTTTCGCCATGGCCGCGGTGACCCAGCGCAACCTCTTCGGCCGTGGCCAGATCGTAAACCTTCAGGCCAACGTGGGCGGGAGGTCCGACCGGTACAACCTGAGCTTCACCGAGCCCTGGCTCTTCGAAGTCCCTCTGTCCGCGCGGGTGGATGTGTACCGCTGGATCAAGGACTATGAAACCTACGACAAGGATGCCACGGGGGGAGGTCTCCGGTTAGGCTATCCCCTGTGGTGGGACTACACGCGCTTCATCGTGGGATACGGTTACGAGATCACCAACATCGAAGATATCCAGGAAGACGCCCCGCCCAGCATCAAGGATTTCGAGGGGACCAGTACCCAGAGCACCGTATCGGCAGAACTCCGGTACGACTCGAGGAACCGGATTTTCAACCCCACGGAAGGCTCCGAGCACAGCTTCAGCGTGGAATACGCCGGGTTCGGAGGCGACATCGCCTTCACGAAATACATCGGCAAAACGGGATGGTACTTCCCCATCTACAAGGGCACCGTGGGGTTCCTTCATGCCAAGGCCGGTCATGTGCGGGAAAACCCGGATGGGCGGTTGCCGGACTGGGAGCGCTTTTATCTGGGAGGCATCAATTCCCTGAGGGGCTTCGATTGGCGGTCCATCAGTCCGGTGAACGAAGAAGGCGTCAAGATCGGAGGGGACAAGTTCATCCAGTTCAACGCCGAATACCTGGTCCCCCTCTTCCCGGACATGGGGATTTTCGGGGTCGCGTTTTTCGACACGGGAAACGCATACAACAACGACGAGGACATCGATCTCAATAACATGCGGGAAAGCGCCGGGCTAGGGTTCAGGTGGTTTTCTCCTGTCGGGCCGATCCGGCTCGAATACGGATTCATCCTGGACCGGCGGGAGGGGGAGGGCTCGGGCCGCTGGGAATTTTCCATGTCCACCGGATTTTAAACGGATAGGAATCGGGGGTTCGAAACCGAAAGCGACCCCCAAACCGAAAATAGAAAGGAAAGGAAAATGGGCAGGGGTAAATGCATAGCGATACTGCTTTGGGCAGTGGCGGGGCTTTTGGGGACCGCACCTGCCGTTTGGGCCGCGGATATTGCCAAGATCGGCGTGGTGGATTTCCAAAAGATTTTGTCGGTTTCGGAATCCGGAAAGGTGGCGCAGGCCGAGATCAACAAGCAGGGCAAACAGATGGAGACCGAGCTCAAGAAGCAAGGCGACGAGATCGAAGAAATCCGGACGCGCCTGGAGCGCGAGTCCCTGGTGATGGCAAAAGAGAAGCGGGAGGAAAAGGAGCGCGAGTTCAGGATCAAGGTCAACGATTTCAAAACGCTTCAGAAAAAATACGCCTCGGATTTCAAGGAGATGGAAAAACGGCTCATCACCCGGATCCAAAACGAAGTGGTCGGCCTGATCGAGGAGATCGGAAAAAAGGAAGGCTATCTCCTGATTCTGGAACGACGGGAAGGGGGGCTGCTGTATTTTCCCGGCGCCCTGGATATGACGGATCGCCTGATCCAGATTTACAACGAGCGCTATTCAAAAGATGCAGGGAAAAGCCAGGGTGAACCGAAGGCTCCGGCAAAGCCGAAAGCCCAGTAAACACTCCGGCCGTCCCGTCGAGGGGCCATGACCATGGATATCAAACTGTCTAGAATCGCTCGGTGGGTGGAAGGCGAAATCCTCGGAAACCCGGACCGGATCATCCGGGGGGCGGCCCCTTTCGATGCGGCGGGCCCGGAGGAACTCACCTGCGCCGCGACGCCCCGGTTTCTCAAAAGGATCCATGAAACGCGGGCCGGGGCGGTGATCGTCCCCAGAGGGACTTCCCCGTGTTCCAAGACCCTGGTGTGTGTGGAAAATCCCCAGGCGGCCTTTGCCAAGGCGGTGAGCCTGATCCGCCCCCCTGCCAGGCCTGCGCCCGGCATCAGCCCGCTGGCCGCTGTCGGAGAGGGGTTTTCACACGGCTTTGAGGTCACGCTTTTCCCCTTTGTCTTCGTGGGAGACGGGGTGACTCTGGGCAACCGGGTCGTGCTCCATTCCGGCGTGGCCTTGGGAAACAGGGTGGTCATCGGGGACGATGTGACGCTTTATCCCAATGTGACCGTCGGAGAGGGGTGCCGTATCGGGAGCCGGGTCATCGTCCACGCGGGAACCGTTATCGGAAGCGACGGCTTCGGTTTTGCACCCGACGGCGAGACCTACCAGAAGATCCCGCACCTGGGTATCGTGCAGATCGACGACGACGTGGAGATCGGGGCGAACAACACCATCGACCGGGCGACCTTTGGGAAAACCTGGATCCAGCAGGGGGTCAAGACGGACAACCTGGTCCATGTGGCCCACAACGTTACCGTGGGCGCAAATACGGTCCTGGTGGCCCAGGTGGGGATTTCCGGGAGCGTGACTGTCGGAAAGCACGCGATTCTCGCAGGCCAGGCCGGGATTGCCGGTCACCTGGAAATCGGGGACAACGCCATCATCGGACCTCAGGCCGGCGTGGCAAAGTCGGTTCCCGAGGGGCAGACCGTTTCCGGTTCGCCGGAAATGCCCCACGGAGTCTGGCTTAGAGTTCAGCGGACCCTTCCAAGCCTTCCGGAACTCAAAAAAAAAGTTTCGGATATCGAAAGGCGCATGAAAAGCATCGAGGAAAGAGATGGAAAAACCGTATGACATCCAGAGGATCATGGGGTACCTGCCCCACCGGTACCCGTTTCTGCTCATCGATCGCATCATCGATCTCGTGCCGGGGGACAGGGCCGTCGCCCTGAAGAACGTCACCATCAATGAGCCCTTCTTCCAGGGGCATTTTCCCCGGGTGCCCATCATGCCCGGCGTGCTCATCGTGGAGGCCATGGGGCAGGCGGGGGGGGTATTGGCCTTTGAATCGATACCCGAAAACAGGCAAGGGGCGTTGATCTACTTCATGGGCTTCGACAAGGTCCGGTTCAGGAAACCCGTGGTTCCCGGAGATCAACTGATTTTTGAAGTCCAAATTCTCAAGCTGCGATCCAGAGTGCTCAAGATGGCCGGTGTGGCGAAGGTGGACGGGAAGCGAGTCGCCGAGGCGGAGCTCATGGCGAGTATCGGAGAAAATGAATGATTCATCCAACAGCGATAGTGGATTCCAAAACGGACATCGGAGAGGACGTGGTCATCGGGCCTTATGCCGTTATCCGTGAAAACGTGATCATCGGAAAGGGGAGCCGCATCGGGTCCCATACGGTCATCGACCCTTATGTCACCCTCGGAGCCAACTGCGAAGTTTTTCAGCACGCCGCCATCGGTGCCGTGCCGCAATCGGTCAAGTTCGCCGGAGAGGAAACCTATGTCAAGATCGGGGCCGGGAGCATCATCCGGGAATTCGTGACCATCCACCGGGGGACCGGGTTCGGAGGCGGGGTCACGGAGGTGGGGGAAGAAAATTTCATCATGGCGTACTCCCACATCGCCCATGACTGCAAAACCGGCAGGCGGGTGATGATGGCCAACAACGCCACCCTCGCGGGACACATCACCATCGGGAATTACGCCACCATCGGCGGCCTGGTGGCCATCCACCAGTTCGTTCGGATCGGAGATTACGCCTTCGTGGGGGGGAAATCGGCGGTGGTCAAGGATGTGCCTCCCTACGTCATCGCGGCCGGCGACCGGGCTCAGCTGCACGGGCTCAACAGCGTCGGCCTGAGACGGCAGGGCTTTTCGGAGAAGACCCTTTCCCTGTTGAAGAAGGCCTATCGGATTCTCTTCCGCATCGGCCTCACCTTGAACGAGGCCATTGAGCGGGTGAGGGCCGAGGTGGAGCAGATCCCCGAGGTAGTGACCTTCGTCGAGTTCGTGAAGCATTCCCAGCGGGGCATCACCCGATAGCGGCCCGAGGTGGGGGTCGCTGGATATCAGATGAAAACAACTGGAACCGTTAAGCCCAAAACAGCCGGCGACCCCGTCGGGCTGATTGCCGGGGGAGGGCAGTTTCCCCTGCTCTTTTGTGAAAGGGCCAGACAGGAAGGGTTCCGGATTGTTGCCGCTGCCTACATCGACGAGGCGGATCCGCGGCTGGCCCACCAGGTGGATGCCATCGAGTGGATGCACCTCGGGCAGATTCGTCGCCTCATCCGGTTCTTCAGGAAAAACCGGGTCACCGAGGCGGTCATGATGGGCTCCATCCAAAAGACCCGGATGTTCACGGACGTCAGGCCCGACTCCAAAGCCATCGCCCTTTTGCTCCGGATGATCAGCACCCATGACGATGGCGTGCTGAGGGCTTTCGCCGAGACCCTGGAGAAGGAGGGCATCCGAATCCGGCCCTCCACGTTTTTGCTCCCGGAGCTTCTGGCGCCTGAGGGGGTCTGGACCCGGAGGCATCCAAGCCGATCCGAGACCGCAGACATCGATCTCGGGTGGCGATGCGCGCGGGAGATCGGCCGACTGGATATCGGACAATGCGTCGTGGTGGGCGGAGGAACCATTCTGGCCGTGGAAGCCATTGAAGGAACGGACGCCGCCTTGTCCAGAGGGGGTCAGCTGGGCAAAGGAAACGCCGTGGCGGTCAAGACGTGCAAGCCGAATCAGGACATCCGCTTCGACATGCCTGCCGTTGGCGTCCAGACGGTTCGTTCCATGCAGAATGCCGGAATCGGCGCACTGGCCGTGGAAGCGGAAAAGACGGTGGTCTTCGACCGTCTGGAGATGATCGCCCTGGCCGACCGTCTGGGGATCGCCATTGTCGGAAAAAAAGACGATGATTTTGAAAAGAGGATCGGGGAAGGTGACACGGGAACCCCGTAAGCGGTCGGGCGGGGTAGGGCAGCCAGTGGATTCTGTTGAAAAAACGATACAGGCCGAGATGATGAAAAAAGTGCGGGTGGGCGTGGTCGGGGTCGGATATCTGGGGCGCTATCACGCGGAGAAATATCGGGGACTCCCGGAAGCCGAGCTGGTGGGCGTCGTGGACGTCGACCGGGAACGGGCGGAAGGCGTCGCCCGGCAGTTGGGGACCCAGGCGTATGGGAATCACCGGGAACTTTTCGGGTTGGTGGATGCCGTGAGCATCGCCGTTCCCACCTCGGACCATTTTGTCGTGGGGAGGGATTTTTTGGAAAAGGGCGTGGACGTCCTCATCGAAAAGCCCATTACCACCACCTTGGCCGAGGCGGACAAACTCATCGAAATCGCCCGATCCCGGGACCGATTCATCCAGGTGGGCCATCTGGAACGGTTCAATCCTGCAATGCTTGCGCTGGATCGCGTGGTGAAGGATCCGGTGTTCATCGAATCGCACCGGTTGAGCCAGTATAAACCCCGGTGCACGGACGTGAGCGTGGTTCTGGACCTGATGATCCACGATATCGACCTGATCCTGAACTTCGTCAACGCCGGGCTGAGTGCCATCCGAGCGGCCGGGACACCGGTGGTTTCCGAACACGTGGACATCGCCAACGCGCGGCTGGAATTTGAAAACGGTTGCGTCGCCAATGTCACCGCCAGCCGAATTTCTCTCAAAAACGAAAGGAAACTGAGACTGTTCCAGCGCGACGAGTACATTTCGGTCGATTTCGCCAACCAGGAGATCACCGTCATCGACAGGCAGCAGGGAGAAACCGGCGGCCCCATCCCCGGCATGCGGATACGGCGTCTTGACTTTCCCAGAAAGGACGCTCTGGAAGCGGAGCTGAAGGCCTTCATTGCGTCCGTCGCAAATCGCCAGGCCCCTCTGGTCACAGGAACGACGGGTCGCGAGGCCTTGCGGATCGCCCTGGACATCATGGACCAAATCCGCATGACCAGCGGTTTGAAGTCCCCGGGTAACGAACGACAGACCGAAAGGTACCGATGCACGCCGTGATCCTAAAGGACCCTGGCGCTGAGGCTGATCCCATCCCGAAAGAGAAACGCCGGTGCGTCGTTATCGTCGTCGGGGAAGCCTCCGGGGACCTTCATGCCGCAAGACTGGTTCGGGCGATGAAAAAAACAGACCCCACCCTTTTCTTTTGCGGGATCGGAGGGCAGGCGATGCGGGATGCCGGTGTCCGGATCCTGATGGAGGCGTCGGCCGTGACCGCTGTGGGCGTCACCGAATCCCTGGCAAAGCTCCCGGTTCTCGCCAGGGCTATGGCCCTTGTCAAAAGGCTTCTGAAAAGTCTCGACCCCGATCTCCTCATCCTGGTCGATTTTCCCGATTTCAACCTGCGGGTGGCTCCTGCGGCCAAGAAACAGGGGATTCCGGTTCTTTATTATATCAGTCCCCAATTGTGGGCGTGGCGCCCGCGGCGCGCGGCCCGGCTCAAGACTCTGGTGGACCACATGGCGGTCATTCTTCCCTTTGAGGCTGCCTTTTATGAAAAATGGGACATCCCGGTGACTTTTGTGGGGCACCCCCTCCTGGATGACGAAGAATACTGGGCCGGGATGGAGACGGAATCGGACGCCGCAGCGCCTCGGGCCGTGGGTCTTCTCCCTGGATCCAGGGAGCGGGAGGTGGAAAGGCACTTGCCCCTCATGCTGGAGGCGGCCGGGATTTTGAAAAAGCGGCACCCGGATCTCATTTTCATCGTTTCCGCCGCCCATACGGTGGGAAGGGCAAAAGTGGAGGAAATCCTAAAACCCTTCGGGTCCGGCATTTCTCTGGAAGTGTCCGAAGCCCCCGTGGGACGCATTTTCCCCAGGGTGAGGCTCGTCATGGCGACCTCCGGGACCGTGACCCTCGAATCCGCCCTCTGGCAAATCCCGGGAGTCATCCTCTACCGGGTTTCGCCCGTGAGCTTTTGGCTGGGAAAGATCCTTGTCAAGGTCCGTCACATCGGCCTGGCAAACCTGATCGCGGGAAGGGAGATTCTTCCGGAACTCATTCAGGACGACGCCACACCCCAGAGGCTGGCCGACCTCTGCCATCGCATGCTGACGGATTCGGATTACACGGATCAAATCAAAAGGGAATGCGGCCAGGTGCGAGACCTTTTAGGCGGGAAAGGGGCTTCCGAGCGGACGGCGGGAATCGCCATGGCCCTGATGGCTTCCGACGGGCGGCAGGGCTCATGAGGGGTTTTTCGGAAAAGGCCTTGAAGACGCGGGGCGGCACCAAGGCAGGAGAGCTCAAATGGGAACTGATCGGGCTGCTCGGCAAAGCCTTCGTGGATGCCTGGTTTTCCACTGTCACGATCGAATTCGAGGGACAGGGCAAGGTGCAGACCCTTTTGGAGTCCAGGCGCTTTATCTTCGCTTTCTGGCATTCCCGGATCCTGCTCATCAGCTACTTGTATCAGGGATGGGGTGGGGCCATCCTGGTGAGCGCCTCCAGAGACGGGGAGTACATCGCCCGGGTTTTAAAACGTCAGGGTCACCTGCCGGTACGGGGGTCCACCTCCAAAGGGGGACTCAGGGCGCTGGCAGAGCAGATCCGATGCATTCGGGAAACGCCGGGTACGCCCGGCGTCGTGGTCCCGGACGGACCCCAGGGCCCCCGCTTCAGGGCCCAGCCGGGCGTCGTATTGTTGGCCAAAAAAACCGGGTACCCCATTGTGCCGGTGACTTACAGCGCCGAAAGGGTCAAAGTATTTGCCAGCTGGGACCGGTTCCTCCTCCCGCTCCCGTTCACGTCCTGCAGGGTGGTGTACGGAGATCCGGTGATCGTCCCGAGAGACGCGGAACCGGAAGCCCTGCAAGACCGCCTGGAACGCCTGGAAAACGAGCTCAGGCGCATCACCTGGGAGGCGGACAAGCGGTTCGGGCACACTGTCATTTAAACGCTACCCCAGGCATCCGGATGGATTGAAACCATGATTAACGTCAGCACCTTGATCTTCAGGGATCGACATAAACGGCTCCTGCTGCTCGTCCAGGAACACTGGTTCCGCCTCCTGGCGGCCATGGCCTGCATGCTGGTGGTGGCGGCATCCACCGCCGCTTCGGCATACCTCGTCAAGCCGGTTCTGGACGATATCTTCTTCAGCAAAAACATCCAAATGCTCAAGTTCATTCCCGCCGTGGTCATCTTCATCTACTTTTTGAGAGGGTTCGGCCAGTACGGCCAGGAATATCTGATGAATTACGTCGGCCAGAGCATCATCAAGAGGCTGAGGGACAGCCTCTATGTCCATATCCAGGACCTGCCCATCTCCTTTTTTCAGAAAGAGCGGACGGGTGCGCTCATGTCCCGGATCACCAACGACGTGAATATTCTCAAATCCATGGTCTCCACGGCCTTCACGACCGCCCTGCGGGACTGCTTCACCATCATCGGCCTGACCGGCGTGATCTTCTACCGGGACTGGAAACTTGCCCTGTACGCCCTGATCATTTTGCCCCTGGCGTTTTACCCCATCGTGGAATTCGGCCGAAGGGTGCGGCGGGTCAGTACCGGATGCCAGGAAGCCATGGCCGACCTGAATTCCTTTCTGCACGAAACCTTTTTGGGAAACAAGATCATCAAAGCTTTCGGGATGGAAGATTACGAGAAGAAGCGGTTTTTTGAAAAGACCGAAGGCCTTTTCGGCCTGGAGATGAAGGCGGTTGTGGCCCGGGCTCTTTCTTCTCCGGTCATGGAATTTCTCGGCGGTCTCGGAATCGCCTTCATCATCTGGTACGGCGGGTACCGGGTGATTACGGGAACCTCCACCCCGGGAACTTTCTTCTCCTTCATGGCCGCCGTCCTGATGCTGTATGATCCCATCAAGAAACTGAGCGGCCTCAACAATTCCATCCAGGAGGGACTCGCCGCCGCCGACCGGATCTTTGACATCATCGAGAGAGATTCGGACATCGTGGAGGATCCGGACGCACCGGAAATCCCGCCTGGCCCCCATTCCGTGACCTTTCAAAGCGTTTTTTTCGGCTACGAAACCGAACCGGTATTGACCGACATCAACCTCGAGGTGAAATCCGGGGAAATTCTGGCCATTGTGGGAATGAGCGGAGGAGGGAAGACGACCCTGGTGAACCTGCTCCCCCGGTTTTTTGATGTTACCCAAGGGGCGATCCTCATCGACGGCTTCGACATCCGGAAAATTCAACTGGCCTCGTTGCGCCGGCAGATCGCCATCGTGACCCAGGAGTCGATCCTGTTCAACGAATCGGTACGGGACAACATCGCCTACGGCCGTCCGGGGGCGTCGGAAGCCGCGATCCGGGAAGCGGCCGAGGCGGCCTATGCCCATGACTTCATCTCCCGCCTCCCCCAGGGGTATGCCACCCGGATCGGAGAACTGGGGGCGCGGCTGAGCGGAGGGGAAAAGCAGCGGATCTGCATCGCGCGGGCGTTGCTGAAGGATGCCCCGATTTTGATCCTTGATGAGGCCACTTCCTCACTGGATACGGAGTCGGAGATGCTGGTGCAAAAGGCCATTGAAAATCTCATGCGGGGGCGCACCACCTTCGTCATTGCTCACCGGCTTTCCACCATCGGTTACGCGCATCGTATCCTGGTCATTGCCGACGGCCGGATTGTGGAGGAAGGGAATCACGAAAGTCTCATGACCCTCAACGGGGAGTATTTCAAGCTGTATCAGATGCAGTTTTCCGGCAACGGCGACGGGCCGGCGGGTCACGCCGCCGCAACGCCGCCTCCGGACCCCCGGACAGGACGCACCCCTGACAAAGGAAGAAAGCAGGTTGAAAGGATGAAGGCGGCGGGCGGATCCTGGGCGGTACTTGTTTTTTTCGCCGCGGCGGGTGCTGCGCTTCTTGTTTTTCCCCAAATCGATTTGGGCGTCAGTGCCCTGTTTTTTGATCCCGTAAAGCATTTCTTCCTCAAGGATCGCCTGATCTGCAGGCTCATCTATCATAGCGTCGAAGTGTTTGCAGTTAGCCTGGCGGTGGGGCTTCCCCTTTTGTTTCTTTTCATTCAGGTGAAAAAGAGACCGATTTTCACCCTAAACCGGAAAAAAATCGTCTACCTTCTCCTGGTGCTGGCCCTTGGCCCGGGAGTCATCGTGAACGTCGTCTTCAAAGACAACTGGGGCCGGGCAAGGCCGGATCAGATTGCGCAGTTCGGGGGGGAGAAGCGCTTCACCCCGGCCTGGGTCCTTTCGGACCAGTGCAGACAAAACTGCGCCTTTGTCAGCGGCCATGCCTCCATGGGATTTTATCTTTTCGCGTTTGCCTTTCTGTTTCCCAAACACCGCAAGAAATGGACGGGGGCGGCGGTGACCGGGGGCGGGATCGTGGGCTTGGTGCGCATCGCGCAGGGGGGGCATTTCCTCTCCGACGTGGTCTTTTCGGGAATGATTCTTTATCTGACCGCATGGTTTCTGGGCTGGCTCATGGCGCCTGCCGGAAGGGTTCCTCTCGGTGAGGCCGCCGTCCCGGAACGCCCGTAAGATCCAGGGCGCCTTTTTCAAGAGGATGGATTCAACACGCATGGAGCTTTCCGTTGTCATTCCGGCCTACAACGAAGAAGACCGGATCGTGACCACCCTGAAAGAGACTTTTTCTTACCTCTCCGGCCGTCCCTACCCAAGCGAGGTGATCGTTGTTTCCGACGGAAGCACGGACGGGACCCGTCGGGTGGCCGAATCCCTCGGAAAAGAACAGCCGGTCGCCCTTCGTGTCATCGAGTACCACCCCAATCGTGGGAAAGGTTTCGCCGTTCGAGAGGGGATGCGCTCCGGAAGAGGGCGCGTCCGCCTGTTCATGGATGCCGACTATTCCGTCCCCATCGCGGAGATGGAAAAAGGGCTTCTGTTATTGAAAAACGGCTGCGACATCGCCATCGGATCCCGGGCCATGACCGGGTCTCGGGTGTTGGTGCATCAGAATTCGGCAAGGGAGATTTCAGCCAGGCTTTACACCCTGATCCAGAACAGGTACCTGGGCATTTCCTATCCGGATACCCAGTGCGGATTCAAGCTGTTCACCGGCCGGGCCGCCCAGGCGCTTTTTAACAGACAAAAACTGGAAAGCGTCATTTTCGACCCGGAGATTCTATGGCTGGCCAAAAGGCTGGGGCTTGTGACGAGAGAATTTCCGGTTTCCTGGAGCCATGTGGGCGCTTCCCGGATCCGCTACGACAGCCTCAGGAAATCGATTTTTGTTTTTCAGGAGCTGTTCAGGATCAAAAGACTTCACCGCAAGACCTCACCCGCTTTTTCGGATGTCTGAATCCCGGGGCGGGACCCATCGAAGCCCCCCTTTGAACCCGTAGCAGCGGTAGAGGTAGAAGATTTTTACCGGCGCGTCGGGCCTGGAATGAGGTCCGGAAGCCGGGATTACAAGGGCCTCGGGTTCATCCACCCGCTTAAACACGTCCCGAAGCTGCCGGATGTGGCTGAAGGGATCGTACGTCACTCCGATGCCGTCGCGTCCCATCAGGTCCCTGTCTTTCCACCAGTAGTCGTAGACATTGGGCCGGGCCCACCGGTTGATGGAGACGGTTTCCGGATTGCCGGGAGCGTAAAAAGCCAGTTCGCTGGCCACCTGGTAGTGAAGACCGAAGAGAAAGGTTTTTTCCGGGTTCGGCATGCGGGTTTGCATGGCCTTGGCCTTGATCCCCAGCTGCGGCCAGCCGGAGATTTCGGCGGAGATCCGGTCCCATCGCTGCGGGAGCGGAAGCACGGGATACAGGGCATGGGCGACGATGAGCAGGGAAAACAAATAGGTGGAGCCGATGGCCCACGGCCAGAGCCTCCGGCCCATGGATCCATATCCGGCGCGCCTGGCTACCGGGGCGCCGCTCCCGAAAAAGATGGCGACAAGGACGGCGCTGGTCAGGTAGCCGGCTCCCGGCCAGTTTCCGTAGATCCGCGTATGGAGGCTTAAAAGCGAAAACCCCAGGATGATGCAAAAAGAGGTGAGAAGGAGGTACCGGTGGATCCACGCCTCGTCACCTTTTTCCGAGAAGGCACGGGCCCAGGCCAGAAGGACCAGAAAGAAGACGAGGGGGGTCAGAAGCCCCACCTGGGTCCCCAGAAACTCAAAAAAGAATTTGAGATGCAGGGTGAAAGGGCTGTCGGCGCCGCCGAGGTGGGCCACATGACGGACCGAACTCCACTGGTTGGACGCGTTCCAATACAAAACCGGTGAAAACAGCATCAGCCCGAAGGCCACGGCGGCCCACGGGCCGACCCCGGCCAGCTTCCCGCGAAACGGCCGGTGCAGCAGGGCAAAGAGAAAGACCGAAACGGGAAACAGGACCATGGTGTATTTTCCGAGCAGTCCGAAGCCGAACCAGAAACCGGCCGCGGCCCACTGAAGACCCCGGTCGTTTTCGAGGGCCCGGGCCGCATGATAGCTGGCCCCGGCCCACCCCGCGGCCTGCAGAGCGTCCGGAGTGGCCAGAAGGCTTCCCACGTTGAACAAAAGGACCCCTTGGGTCAGAAGGGCCGTGTGCCAGGCCGCGGCGGCCCCGGCCCAGCGATTGGCAATTCGGATCAGGTAAAGGGAGGCCACCGCCATGGAAAGGATGGATGGGAGCCGCACCGCCGCTTCGGTGTTTCCGAAAAGGGCGGTGAACAGGCGGATGGCCCAGGCGATCAGAGGCGCCTGGTCGTGATATCCCCAGGCCAGATGCCGACCCCATTGCCAGTAGTTGGTTTCATCCGGAACCAACGGGAACCCCCCGGCGACCCAAAGCCGAAGCGCCGTGAAAAAACCGATCCAGGTCACGGCCCAAAAGAGATGCCGATTTTTAACCCCAGCAGCCATGGCGATGCAGTAATGGGGGGCGCCGCGAAAGTCAAGACGATACCGACGCGGCCGTGTGCCTCCGGGATCCGCAGGCGGGTAAACTATTGACATCCCAAAAGATTTAAAATAATATTCTTTCTTTTGAGAAGGACGGGACAGGGCAGGGGCGAGGGGTCGAGGCTGCCGGATGGCCCCTGGAAAAATGCTTTGGCACAAAACCCCTGATTTTTTGCCTTCCTAAACCGAATCGACCCGACTGAACCGAATGAAAACCTGCCGTATCATCGACCGGTATCTGTTTACCCTGATGCTGGCCCCGTTTTCCGTCAATATGCTCTTTCTGACTTTCGTCTTCCTGATGACCCAGATCCTCCAGATCACCACCTTCATCGTCAACCACAGGGTGGGTGTCAGCACGGTTTTTTGGATGCTGGTTTACACCATGCCTTTTTTCATGGTCTTCATCATCCCGATGTCGGTCATGATGGCGGTGCTTCTCACCTTTCTCAGGCTGTCGAGCGAAAACGAGATCGTTGCCCTCAAGGCCGGAGGTGTCAGCATTTACGGCCTCCTGCCGCCGGTTTTTTTCTTTTGCCTGATGGGGAGCCTTCTGACCGCTTTCATGGCCATCCACGGATTGCCCTGGGGTCGTCTTTCCTTCAAGGCCCTGGCGGTGAAGGTCGCCGCCGCCAATGTGGATATCGCCATCAAGGAACGGACCTTCAACGACAGTTTCGACGGCGTGATGCTGTACGTCAACAAGACCGATATGAAGCGGCAGCGGCTGGTGGACGTCTTCATCGAGGATCAGCGCAAGGAAGGCATCGTTTCCACGGTGGTGGCGCCGGAAGGAAAGCTCCTCGGCGACCCCGAACAGGCCACCGTTCACCTGCGGCTGTTCAACGGAACCATCAACCAGGTCGATCTCAAGCACCGATCGGTCAACGCCATCGGGTTTGACACTTACGATGTCGTTCTCAGCCTGAAACAGGCGGCCTTGGCGGTTTCGGACGCCCCGAAGGACGAAGAGGAAATGACCCTGTCGGAACTCAGGGAGTACCTCGACACCGATAGGGAAAAGGATGCCCAGTATTACCTGACCCTCATGGAGTACCATAAGAAATTCTCGATTCCGGCCGCCTGCTTTGCGCTGGGCATACTGGGGGTGCCCCTGGGGATCCAGTCGAAGTCCGCGAAACGGTCTTCCGGAATCCTCTTGGGGATCGTCTTCTTCCTGCTGTATTATCTCATGTTGTCGATGGGCTGGGTTTTCGGGGAAACCGGCGCCTATCCGCCGGTCGTCGGAATGTGGGCGCCCAACATTGTTTTCGGGGGGATCGGCGTTTGGCTCACGGTTCGATCGGCCAGGGAGCGAACGCTGGGACTCGATGGCTTTGCCCACGGATTCAGGAGGGCGGCCGCCCGCCTTTCGCGGAAAACAGGATAAACACCGGAGCCCATGTCCATTCTGCATCGATATCTTCTCAAAGAGATGATGCAGGTATTTTTTCATCGTCCTTTCCATGGTCGTGGGCATCTACCTGGCCGTCGATTTTTTTGAAAAGATCGACGATTTCATCGAAGTTGGGCTGCCCCTGTCCCGGTCAGGAGCCTATTTCCTCTTGAAAATCCCGTTCATCCTGGCCCAGATCATCCCGGTGGGGGTCCTGCTCTCGACGGTGGTCACCTTCGGGCTCATGAGCAAAAACAACGAATGGATCGCCTTGAAAAGCGGCGGCATCGGGCCCCGTGCGCTGTTATTTCCGGTTCTGACGGTGGGTGTGGGTTTCGCCGTTTTCTTGTTCCTGGTTTCCGAAATCGGGATACCCATGACCATGGGAAAGGCCAACCACATCTGGCGGGTGGAGGTCCGGAAGGAGTCGGCCATCACTTCCCGGGAAAAGAACATCTGGATCAAAAGCAATCGGTTCATCACCCATATCCGTTATTACAACCCGGCCCAGAAGGCCCTTCACGGGGTCACCCTGCATGGGTTTGATCCAAGCTTTCGTCTGGTTCGGCGGATCGACGCCGAGCGAGGCTATTTCCAAAAGAAACAGTGGGTCCTTCAGGAGGGGATGGAGCAGGTCCTGGACCCGGAAACAGGGAAATACCGGACCACCGGGTTCAAGGAGAAGCAAGGGGCCTTGGAACTTTCGCCGGAAGACCTCCAGCGCGTGGTCAAAAAATCGGAAGAGATGAGCCTCTTCGAACTCTATGAATATATCGGCAAGGTGGAAGCTGAAGGGTACGACGCCACGTTGTATCGGGTGGACCTTCACGCAAAGATCGCCTTTCCGTTGGTTTGCGTCCTCATGGGGCTTCTGGGTCTTGGAATCGGCCTGAAACGCGCCGTGAAAGAGGCCCTGCCCGTCGGAATCGCCTGCGGTATCGGAGCGGCCTTCGTCTACTGGATCTTTCACAGCTTCTGCCTCTCCCTGGGTTACGGGGAGATGCTTCCTCCGGCCCTGGCGCCGTGGGTGGCCAACTTTGTCTTTGCCTGCGCTGCCGTCATCAACCTGCTGCATGTGGATTGAAGCGCAACAGCGAGCGCATTGGAAGAAAACCCGATGCTGATGTTCTGGGGGTATAATCTGGCCATGAACCTGGGAGCGATCCTGGGCATGCCCTTGATCCTCCCTCTGGCCCTGCTGTCTTCAAAACGGCGGAAAACGCTGATCCGGCGCCTGGGAATCACGACGATTCCGGAAAAAAGCGCCGGGATGCCCCGGCCCGTCTGGGTTCACGCCCTGTCGGTGGGAGAGGTGATGGCGGCTGTTCCCCTCGTCCGGGGCCTCAAGGAACGGTTTCCGGGGCGGACGATCCTGTTTTCGGTGACCACCCTGACCGGTTTTGAGTTGGCCCGGCGACGCATCGACGGAATTCAGCCTCCGGTTTTTTTCTTCCCTTTCGACTGGTGGCCGTCTGTCGAAGCGGTGGTTCGCCGCGTCGCTCCCGCCGCCGTCTTGGTCCTGGAAACCGATCTGTGGCCGAATTTCATTTATGCTCTTCAAAGAAAAAAAGTGCCCCTTTTGCTGGTCAACGCCCGGATATCCCAACGGTCCTTCACCCGGTATCAGCGTTTCGCAACAGTCAGCCGACGGCTGTTTTCCATGATTTCCGCCGTATGCGCCCCCACCGCTGCCGACAGCCGCCGTTTTGCCCTTCTCGGGGTCGAGCAAAATCGGATCCAAATCACCGGAAACCTTAAACACGAACGCGGGTCCCCTGAGGCGGCGCCCCCTGAAATCGGCGCCCTGAAACGGGCCCTGGGCTTTGACCCGGGGCAAAGACTCCTGGTGGCCGGAAGTACCCACAAAGGGGAAGAGGAGAGCGTCCTTAGGGCCTTTTTAATGATCCGGAAAGCGTTTTCCGAGGCGGGTGTCATCCTGGCGCCCCGGGACCCGAGACGGGCGGGAGCCGTTTGCAGGCTCGCCGAATCGTTCGGTATCCCGGCCCGTCTGCTGAGCGAAACGAAAACCCCGGATGCAACGCGAAAAGCATGCCTGGTGGTGGACCGGTTGGGGGTCATGGATAGGCTTTACGCGGCGGCGGATGTCGTCTTCATAGGCGGGAGTCTGGTTCGCGAGGGGGGGCACAACCCTCTGGAACCGGGAGTTTGGGGCAAGCCGGTTCTTTTCGGCCCGGATATGAGCGATTTTGCGTCCATCGCACAGACGCTCCTGGATGTCGGTGCGGCGGTCCGGATTCACGATGCCACCTCTTTGGCTGAAAAGGCGATCCGAATCCTGAAAGACCCCCAAAGCGCAGAAGCGATGGGCCGAAGCGGCCTGCACGTCACCGAGCAGGGAAGAGGGGCCCTGGAAAAGATTCTGGACGTCGTAGAAGGATTTCTGCAGGAAGGAAAGCCTTTCCCGGTCGGATGTACCGCCGGCCGGGAAAGGCTTTCCCAATCCAAAGACAACAGGCCGGGTTCCCGGGCATGAACGGCATTTCCCGCAAATTCCAAGCCTGGACTGCGCCCGCCGCGCAACTTCCAAAAACAGGCCTGCAGAGGAGGGTCTTCACGGCCCTGGTGTGGGCTTCGTGGGTCTATGGCGGCGCGGCGGCGGCGCGCCGATCTTTTTACCGGAAAAGGATCTTGAAAGGCAAAAGACTTCCCTGCCCCGTCATTTCCGTGGGGAACCTGACGGTAGGCGGAACGGGAAAGACGCCCATGGTCGCCTACCTGGCCCGTTTGATCCAGGATTTGGGCTACCACCCGGCGATCCTGAGCCGAGGATACGGCGGTCAGGCTCAAAAACACGGGGGGGTGGTCAGCGACGGAACGTCCCGCTTCATGACAGCCGAAGCTGCAGGGGACGAACCCTTCATGCTGGCCGAGCAGTTGGAAGCGGTCCCCGTCCTCGTGGGATCCAATCGCTTTCGATCCGGCATCCTGGCCATTCGACAGTATCACTCGGAGATTCTGCTGCTGGATGACGGTTTTCAGCACCTGACCCTCGAAAGAGACCTCGACGTGGTGCTTTTTGACTCTCGGCATCCCATCGGCAACGGCCACCTTCTGCCCAGGGGAACTCTCCGGGAGCCGGTTTCGGCGCTGAGCATGGCAGACGGGTTCGTCTTCACCCGATGCGATCCCGGGTCCGGGTCGTCGGCAAAGATGCCTCGATTTTTCGGCCGGCAGGCCAAATGGGGAAAACCGGTCTTTTTTTCAGCCCATTTTCCTGTGACCTATCATTCGACAGAGGGAAGGCTGAAGGGATGCGACCCGCACCATGTGGAGGGGAAAAGGGGCGTCGCTTTTTCCGGAATCGCCAGAAACGACGATTTTCAGCGTTCCCTCAGAAGCCTGGGTTGTGATATAGCCAGTTTCTTCGGGTTTCCGGATCACCATCCTTACACCCATAAGGAACTGGCGGCGATCTGGTCGGAGGGGCAACGGAAAGGGGCTGCTTTTGTGGCCACCACGGAAAAGGATCATGCCCGAATCCGAGGCCGGGTCCCGATGGGAATTCCCCTGGTGGTTTTGGGGATTCAGCTGCGCCTCCTCGGGGATCCGACGGTGTTTTCCAGGTGGATTGAAGGTGTCTTAAGATCCGGGAGCAAGCGGCTGCTGGATCACTTCTGAACCGAAACAGCGGACGCAACCCCGCGCTTTGCCGCGGGATTGACGGGCGCATCAAAGCATTACCGGATTCCTTGCGGTGAAGCTTCCCTGCGGCTTACGGTGGGGCAGGCTTCCATCTGTTGCGAATTGCAGGCGGACTTCGAGGCCAGGGCATGGAGAAGGAAGCGCCGGTTTTAAGGCCCAATCCATCGATGAAAAATGAAACCATCGGGGTCGCGGTGATCGCCAAGAACGAGGCCGATCGAGTCCCGGGGCTGCTTGAAAGCGTGGCCTTTGCCGCTGAGATCGTGGTGGTCGACTCGGGCAGCACGGACGGTACGCGGGCCGTCTGCGAGCGGTATGGCGCCCGGGTGGTGGAGCACCCCTGGGAAGGCTACGCGACCCAGAAGCAGTTTGCCATGGAGTGTATCCGTTCCGACTGGATCCTCAACCTGGATGCGGATGAATCGGTGCCGGAGGCCCTGGCAAAGGAAATGGTCGCCGCGGTCAACAAAGCCCCCGAGACGGTGGCCGGGTTTTCCATGCCCCGGCTTTCTTTCTATTTGAACCGCTGGATCCGTCACGGCGGGTGGTACCCGGACCGGAAGGTTCGCCTGGTCCGGCAGGGGAAGGGGCGATGGAGTCGGGATGCGCTTCACGAACGACTCATGGTGCAGGGGGACGTCACCCCGCTTTTACAGGCGCTCCACCACCATGTCTATCGGAGCATCGCGGACCAGGTGGCCACCATCAATCGCTTTTCGGATGTGGTGGCGGCGGAAAAGGGGCCAAAAAACGGTGGATATCTCCTTTGGGGCCTCGTGCGCGGGGTCGGGAAGTTTTTCGAGAGCTATGTTTGGAAACGGGGTTTTTTGGACGGATACGCCGGAATCGTGATCGCCGCCAATTCTTCGTGGTACGTCTTTTTAAAACACGCCAAAGCATGGGAGCGGTCCTTGAGGGCGCATCGGGATCAAAACGATCCGGAGAGCGGATCCCCGGCGCTCTGACGAGGGCTTGACAGAGGCTCCGTCACCGGAACGTGAAGGCAAGGACTCAAATGTCGGATCCATTGGCATACACCCTTATCACAGCAGGGCTTCGGCTTCTGGGGGCTTTTCCTCTCTCCCGTTTGGACGCCGTTGCACAATGGCTGGGAAGGCTCTGGTTCGCCATCGACAGGCGCCACCGGAAAATCGCCCTGAAGAACCTGGGCGAGGCCTTTTCCGGAGAAAAGGCGCCGGCTGAAATCCGCCGCCTGGCACGGGCGTGCTTTGAGAATCTGTCGCGGGTGATCTTTGAGATCGGGTGGTCCCTCAACCGCACCTCTGAGCAGATGCGTCGGCATGTTTTAATCCAAGGGCTTTCCCATTACCGAAACGCCGTGACCCGAAAAAAAGGGGTCCTGCTCTTGACCTTGCACCTGGGCAACTGGGAGCTTCTGGGGGTGGTGGCCGCCCTGGCGAAGATACAGGCCAATGTGCTGTTCCGACCCCTGGACGTGGGGAGCCTGGATCTCTTTTTCAACCGGTTCAGATCCCGCTTCGGCGCCCGCCTGATTCCCAATGCCCGCTCCATGAGAAAGATCCTGAAAGCCTTGCGGCGGCGCGAAGCCGTGGCGGTGCTGCTGGACCAGAACGTGGATTGGTACGAAGGGGTCTTCGTGGACTTTTTCGGGAAAAGCGCGTGCACCAACCAGGGCTTGGCCCTCCTCGCCTCTACGACGCAAGCTCCGGTGATCCCGGTCTTCCTCGTTCGAAAGGGCCATCGTTTTATCGCCGAGTTTTCCGAGGAGATTCCGCTGGTCAGAACCGGGGATCGGCGGAAAGACCTGGAAGAAAATACCCGACGCTATACCGAAGCGTTGGAAGCGGCCGTGCGCCGCTTCCCCGACCAGTGGCTCTGGGTGCATCAGCGATGGAAGACCCGGCCCAGCCAGCCGTGGCCCAGGAGGGGGGCCCGAAAAAAAGGAAAGATCTTTGAAGCTCCGGTTTAAAGGCCCACGTCCCCCGTATCTGCTGTTGCGTGCCGCGAACTGGATCGGGGATGCGGTCATGATGACGCCTGCACTCTGCGCCCTTCGGAGGCGCTTCCCGAGGGCTCAAATCACTGTCCTGGCCAAACCCTGGGTCGTCCCTGTCTTCGAAGAAAGTCCCCACGTGGACCGCATTTTGGTTTACGACAAGGACGGCCGTCACAAGGGCGTGCGGGGGTTTTTCCGGCTGACCCGGGAACTTCGAGCGTTTGGTTTTGATGCCGCGATTTTATACCAGAACGCCTTCGAGGCGGCCCTCATCGCATACGGGTCCGGTATTCCCGTGCGCGTCGGATATCCCACCGACGGGAGGGGGTTTCTCCTCACGCACCGGTCGACGCTCCCGCTGCCCCATCGGAAAACACACCAGGTGGATTACTACCTGGGGATTCTGGAGGAGACGGAGGTTTCCATTAAATGCCGAAGACTCCACTTGTCCATCGGAACGGAGGCGGCGCAAAGGGCCAGGCGCACCCTGACCCGATTCGGGATCCAAAACCACAAGGTACGGGTGGGGATGAATCCCGGTGCGGCCTACGGACCTGCCAAACAGTGGCCTCTGGAGCGGTTCGCCGCTGTCGGGGACCGGATCGCGGAAGCGTTCGGGGCGCAGATCCTCGTTTTCGGGGGCCCAAATGACCGGCCCCTGGGGTTTGAACTCTGCAGGAGGATGAAGCATCCGGCGGTGAACCTGGCCGGAGAAACCGACCTGGCCGAAGCCATGGCCCTGATCCGGGAATGCACCCTGTTTGTCACCAACGACTCCGGCCTCATGCACGTGGCTTCTGCCTTGGAGGTGCCCCTGATCGCCATTTTCGGCTCCACGGATCCTCAGCGCACGGGTCCGTGGGGATTCCGGGGGGCCCTTCTCCGATCCGGGATTCCCTGCAGTCCCTGCCTTGAATCGGTTTGTCCCCTGGGTCACCTGCAATGCATGAGGGAGATTGGAGCCGACAAAGTCTTCGAGGCGGCAAAGGCCTATTTATGAAGATCCTCATCATCAAGCTGAGCGCCATCGGGGACGTCGTGCACACCCTTCCCGCCCTGAACGCCCTGCGGGCCCATTATCCTTCGGCGCACATTACCTGGGTGGTGGAAGAGGCGGCTTCGGACCTGGTCATCGGGCATCGGGCCTTGAATCGCGTGCTGGTCTCCCGGAGGAAAGAGTGGATGAGCGGCCTGGCGTCCAGAGACGGCTTTGCCCACGTCAGGGCCGCCTCGGCCTTCATCCGAAGCCTTCGGGATACCCGCTACGACCTGATCTTGGATTTTCACGGGCTCTTGAAAAGCAGTCTTTTGATCCTTCTGGCCCGGGGGAAGCGAAAGATCGGGTTCGGGAAAGGGATGGCGCATATGGAGCACAGCCATCTTTTTTTAAACGAACGCATTCCGGCCGTTTCCATGGAGCACCATGCCTTGAGGCGCCAGCTCATGCTTTTGGAATCCCTGGGGATCCGTTGCGGAAAAATCGCCTTTGAGGTGCCCATCGGGCAGGCGGATCGGCAGGAGGCGAAACGGCTTCTGGCCGCGGAGGGGATTTTGCCCGGTTCGGCCTATGCGGCCGTCAATCCCGGCGCCAAATGGAACACGAAACTGTGGCATGAGGCCGGATTTGCCCAAGTGGCGGACCAGATGATCCGGCGGCACGCGTTTCAGGTCGTCTTCACCGGAAGCCGGGAAGATGCCGACCAGATCCGCGCGATACGGGCGCGGATGCAGGAATCGGCAGCCGTTCTGGCGGGACAAACCCGCCTCAAGGTGCTGGGGGCCCTTTACGAAAATGCTAAATTCGTCCTTTCCACGGATACCGGCCCCATGCATCTGGCGGCCGCTGTAAAGACTCCGGTCATCGCCCTTTTCGGCCCCACGGCGCCGTGGAGGACCGGTCCCTACGGAGAGAAGCATCGGGTGATCCGGGGAGAAACGGCCTGCAGCCCCTGTTTCAAGAGAGATTGCACCCTGACTTCAACCGAGGGGGGCTTCACGGCCCCATGCATGGCCCGCATTTCCGTCCAGGAGGTTCTCTCCCTCATCGAAATGCAGGTCTCGGAGCGTTCCCATGCCTCTTCTTGAAACCGGAAAGACCGATGCGGCTTCGGGCGATGAAGCGTTCGACATCACGGTGGTCATCGTGAACTGGAACACGAAAGCGCTCTTGATGGAGTGTCTTTCCCGGGTGTTCGGGACTCTTTCCGGATTTGCCTGGGAGGTGTTCGTGGTGGACAACGCCTCTGAAGACGGCAGCGCGGCGGCAATCCGGGAGCGGTGGCCGGGGGTGCGCCTCCTGGTCAATACGAAAAACCTCGGTTACGCGGCGGCATGCAACCAGGCCCTCGCGCGGATGAAAGGCCGATATGCCCTGCTGCTCAACACCGACGCCCTGCTCGAGGAAGGGGCGGCAAGGTGCCTGTTCGATTTCATGGAAGCGACCCCGGAGGCGGGAATGGCCTGCGGGCAGCTTTTTCATGCCGACGGCCGGCGTCAGAATTCCATTGCCGCTTTCCCTTCGTGGGCCACTCTCTTGGCCAACGAGACGGCCCTAAGCCTCCTGTTTCCCAAGCGTTTCCCCGGCAAGCGGCGCACAATCAAGCACCCTCTGCAAGTGGATTCGTGCATCGGAGCCTGCATGATGGTCCGAAAAAGCGCCATGGATGCGGCGGGGCTGCTGGATGAGCGGTATTTTTTCTTTTTCGAAGAGACGGACTGGGCCTTGAGCATGCACCGGGCCGGATGGAAGGTCTTTTTCGTCCCAAAAGCGCACGTGGTCCACAGGCAGGGCCAAAGCGTAGGACCCGGCGCCGAATCGCGGAAACTTTTTTACCTGGCCCGGTACGCCTATTTCCAAAAATGGCATCCCCGGGGACGGTTTCCAATTTACGCGGTCCTTTTTTCCCGGCTGCTGGTCAACGCGCTTCTCACCGGCCTGGGTGTTGCGCTGACCCTGGGCATGGCACGGAACCTCCGCCACCGCCTGAACGTTTACCTGCAACTCATCGCCTGGCACTTCTCCGGGTGCCCGAAGCCCAAATCCATCTGCAGGTGAAGCCTTGCTTATCAAGGGTCAAGTCAGACTTCAGGAGATCACGGGCCCCATCCTCCTCATCCAGCTGGGCGACATCGGGGACGTGGTGCTCTCCCTGCCGGCCCTTGACGCGCTGCGGCGGCGTTTTGCAGGGTCCGGCGTCTGGATGTGTGTCCGTGAAAAGGCGGCGGGGCTGCTGGAGGAAAACCCGGCGGTGAGCGGGGTCATCCCTGTGGAATCCGTCCGCCGGTCGGATTTGAGGGCGCTTGTCCATCATCTGCAATGGACACGGCAGCTCCGGCGCCGAGGTTTTGCCATGGCGGTGGACCTTCGAACCGGATCCCGGGGCACCGTTATCGCAGGGATTTCCGGCGCCCCGCTTAGGATCGGAAGATTGGATCACGGCCGGCAGAGGGCGCGGAAAAGGATTTTCACCCATCTGGTGCAACCCGACCCCGAAAGGGAAAAGAGTCAACACGCGGTACAGCACCACCTCAACATCCTTCAAGCCGTTGGAGTGCCGCCGGTCGGGCTGACTCCCTCCATCCCGATTTCCCGGGAGAAACAGACGGCTGCCTGGACGCTGCTCAACCGCGAGGGGGTCCCGCTCCAACGGCCGAGGGTGGCCGTTGCCCCTTTTTCCCAATGGGGCTACAAGGAATGGAACGCGGATTCCTGGATGGGTCTCATGGCACGTCTTTTGGAAAGCCGAAGTGTCTCCATTCTCGTTACCGGCTCTTTGGAAGAACGGGAAAGGGCGAACGATTTAACCCGGCGCTTTCCCGATGGCGTTTTCAACCTGGCGGGGAAAACCCCCATCGGCCTGCTCCCCGCTCTCTTGAAGACCTGTCGGCTTTATGTCGGCGTGGACAGCGGGGCTTTGCATGTGGCCGCCGCGGTCGAGGTGCCGACGGTTGCCCTCTTCGGTCCGTCTTCGGCCGTAACCTGGGCACCCCGGGGAAAGCGACACCTGACAGTTTCCAGGGCGATCCCCTGCCTCCCCTGCCGGGAAAAAGGGTGCCAGGGAAGCGGAATGAGCCGGTGCCTTGTGGAATTGAGCGTGGTCGAGGTCCTGGAGGCGGTGAACCGTCAATTGCAGAACGAGGCTCTTTCCTGATGCGTTTTCCGGGGCTGAACGTGACATGAGCCGGGATATCTGATACGGATGCGATCCATGGAAAATGCTTCGGCCCCATCGGTTTTCCGAAGGATCCTGGCGGGCCAGGGTTTCTGGGTGATCCTTCTGGGCGCGGCCCTGAGGCTCTTTGCCTGGCAGCAGACCTGGGTGGTCAACCCGGACGGAACGCTTTACATCCACCAGGCACGCGCGCTCTACCATGGGCTCTGGGGCCAGGTGACGCCCTGCGGAACCGGTTTCTTGTCCAACTACGCCTTTTTCATCGCCGGAGCCTTCCCCTTTTTCGGAGACTGGATTCAAGCAGCCAGGGCGGTGTCCATCCTGTTCGGGTCCCTCACCCTGGTCCCCCTTTACCTCCTTTTGCGTCGGTTTTTCGATGAGACGGTCAGCGCGCTGGGCGTGCTGGTCTTTTCGATCATGCCGGTTCTCGTGGGTAGGAGCGTCGACGTGGTCCGGGATCCGGTGTACTGGTTCTTCCTGGTGCTCGGGATGTACTTCCTGATCAACCCGGGACCCCGTACGGACAACAAGAACCTGATTTATTCAAGCCTTTCGCTGCTGATGGCAAGTTGGGCCCGCGTGGAGGCCCTGGCGGCCGTCCTGGCTTCGGCGGTCTTCTTGATGGTGACCCTCCGGGAAGCACGGCTCAAGAAGCTGGCGCTTTTCCTGACACCCTTCTTCGGCGTTTCCCTTTTGTCTTTCGCCGGGGCCTGGATATACGGATGGCCGCCTTCCGGCTTGTACCGATCTTACGAGATCCTCGAAAAGGCCTCCGGGCCCCTGTCCCACTACCGGCTTCTCCGGATCTATTTGGCGGACATGGTCCAGGGCGTCCAGGACCCCCTCGTCAGGCATTTCTTGCCCGAGTCCAGGAACTTCGTGTGGCTCATCGCCTTGGGAACCTTCGCCAACCGGGCCCTGGAGGCTTTCTTTTATCCCCTTTTCGCGGTGTTTGTCATCGGGGCCTTCCAGGGAAAAAGGCGGTTTCGGGAAGACCCCAGGCTGCTGTATTTCCTTTTCATGATCGCGGCCGGCGCGGGATTGCTTTATCTCCACATCCTGCACTGGTGGATCCTGGACAACCGGCACATGGCCCTTGTCATCTTTCCCGCCGCCGTTTTTGCCGGACTCGGAATGGAGCGCATCCGGCTTTTCCTGCAATCCCGATACGGACTGACCAACCGGACAGTCTTCTGGGTCCTTTTCGCGGTGCTGATGGCGTTCACGCTTCCCAAGAATCTACAGTCCAGGGAAAAGGACAAGGTGGTCTTCAAGGAAATCGGCGAGCGGGCGGCTCAAGTGTCGGGAAACGGAGAAGAGATCCGGGTGGCGGCTTCCATGGACACCCTCAGGTGGTTTTCCTTCTATGCGAACCTCTCCCGTAAGGGTGCGCCATGCCCCCAGCCCTACAATGACTTTCACGCCCTGGTGGGCAACAGCTACGGTTCCTTTCTGGGAAACCTGAGACAAAACGGAGCGCACTTTTTTCTGTGGGAAGAGCGGCACTGGCCTCCGGGCCGATTCGATTTCCTGAAACGCGCCTCTCAGGCCGACTTCAAGGAGATCGGCAGATGGAAGCACCCGGACACCGGGCGCATGATTCTTTTCCAGTTAAAGACTCCATGAGCGGCCGGACCCTTAGGGTGAAATGAAAAACCTGCCAGGTGCGCCACCGGTTGCTCCGGTGGATCTTTCGGTGGTCGTCGTCAATTACAACGCCGCACGTTTTCTTGGACGGTGCCTGGACTCCGTCTTTGATCAGGACGGGGTCCGGTTCGAGGTCTTCGTGGTGGACAACGCCTCCCGGGACCACAGCAGGCAGGTCGTCAGGGAACGCTTTCCGAAGGCTCGGCTCATCGAAAACCTGGAAAACGTGGGTTTTTCCAAGGCCAACAACCAGGCCCTGAGGCAAGCGTCCGGAGAACACGTCTACTTCTTGAATCCGGATACCGAACTCCGGCGCGACGTTTTTGCTCGGATAAAACAATACATGTCCGAACATCCGGAGATGGGCATTGCCGGGACCCGGATCGTGAACCCGGACGGATCGTCCCAATCCTCGGTGGAGCGGCGGTACCCCGGAGGACGCCACGGCGAAAAAGAGCTGAAAAGATTGCCCGGCATCCCGGATCCGGCCGGGGAAGCCCCCGCCTGGGTGCTGGGGGCTTCCATGGTGGCCCGGCGGTCCCTGCTTATGGAAATCGACGGGTTTGACGAGCGGTTTTTCCTTTACGGCGAAGACGCCGACATCTGCCTGCGCGTTCGCCGGGCCGGCTTCGGCGTGGGGTTTATCCCCTCAGCCGAAGTGGTGCATTGGGGGGGAGAAAGCGAGCGGGGTCACCACCGGGGGGCGGTCTGGGAAAAGAAGGTGCGGGCCGAAACCCTTTTTTTTGAAAAACACTATTCCAAGGGGACCTGCCGACGGATCCACCGGGAGGGGCTGCTCCAGGCCTATTGGCGGCTCATGAGCAGCGGCCCGGCGTCTATTTTCCCCGGGAAAACGGGGCAGCGCCGTGAGAAGCGGCTCAAATACCGCGCGGTGATCAGGGGTTATCGATGGAATCCGTGAAGCCAACCGGGGAAAAAGAAAAAAAGCGCATCGCTCTGGTGATCCCGAAATACGGGCTCTTGGGCGGCGCGGAGTCCGTGGCGTTCGAGATGGGGGAGCGGCTCGCCCAAAGGGATGCGTTTGAGGTACACGTGCTGGCCAACCGATGGAAGACCGGAAGCGCCGCCATCCGTTTTCACCATATCCCGGTGGTGAAATTCCCCAGGCTTTTCCAGCCGATCAGTTTTGCCCATTTCGCGGACCTGTGGATCCGGCGTCACCCGGGGGTTCTGGTTCACAGCCACGAACGGATCCACGGGATGGACTTCATGACCTTCCATGGCATCCCCCACCGCACGTGGATCCGAGAAGTTCGAAAAAAAACCATGGGCCCCTTTGACCGGGCCACCGTCCGCGTGGAGCACGGCGGCATCGTCAATGCCCGCCTTAAAAGAATCATGCCGGTATCGAACCTGGTGAAAGAAGAGTTGCAGCGATGCTACGAAATCCCCGAGTCGCGGATCCGGGTCCTCAATCCCGGAATCGCCCTGGAACGATTTGAGGGAAGGGATCGCATGGCATGCCGAAGGGAGGTCCGATCCCGGCATGGCCTGGCGTTGACGGATACGGTCATCCTCTTTATGGGAATGAATTTTGAGATCAAGCGCCTGGAGCTGGTGATCAAGGGGATGGCCCGCGCCCTCGAGGACCAGCCCGATACCTCTTGGAAACTCCTGGTGGCGGGGAAGGGGGACCAGAGTCGCTACGGGGCCATGGCCAGGGACCTGGGAATCCGGGATCGGGTCGTTTTTTCAGGTCCGGTCACCCCGGCGGAGCCCTATTTCCTTGCATCCGACCTCTTCGTCCTGCCTTCATGGATGGACACCTTCGGCCTGGCGGTTTTAGAGGCCATGGCCGCCGGACTCCCCGTGGTCATCACACGGAAGGTCGGCGCAAGGGATCTGGTGGAAAACGGGAGAAACGGATTCGTTCTCTCCGACGATCCGGAGCCTGGGGAACTGGGAGAGGCACTGAAGCGGTTGTCGAATCCGCGACTGCGCGAAACCATGGGCCAGAAGGCCCAAAATAAAGCCGCAACCCGGTCTTGGGAGAAGGTCGTGGATCAGCTGGTTCGTATCTACAACCGTCTCGGGTGAACCCCTTAAGAAGAAAGGTTCTGAAGAAAAGAATTGCCGTCGCCGGTTTTGGGAAGGCCAAAATGACGGTGGACGCGGGGAACGGGCTTGCTCTGAAGAGCGCGGAAGTTTTTTTCCCAGCTTCTGTGCCGGTGCCGTTATTGTCCTGCGGTTGCAGGTTTGGGGATTATTAAAATCGATGAGGAGTCTGTATGGATTTTGAGCTGACGGGAGAACAAAAAGCCATTCAAAAGGCCGCAAGAGAATTTGCGGGAAAGGAGTTTGACCGAGAGCTGGCATTGGAGCTGGAACGAAAACATGAATTCCCGAAAGCTCTGTATCGTAAGGCAGCAAAACTCGGTTTTGTCGCGCCCTATGTAGAAGAGGAACTGGGCGGTGAAGGTCTGGGCATATTAGAAAATGCGATTATTGTGGAAGAATTCTGCCGGGCCGATTCGAGCATCGGGCTTGCCATCGATCTGGCTGCCCTTCCCTGCAAGTTTTTGTACCGCTACGGGAATAGGGCGCAGAAAGAGAAGTACCTGTCAAAGATTATCACCGGGGAATACAGCGCGGCGATCGCCTTGACGGAACCGAACCATGGCAGCGATATCACGGGCCTGGATACCATTGCCTGGCGAGAGGAGGATCACTATCGCCTTTCCGGTACCAAGACGTTCATCACCAACGGTACCATCGCCGATTTTTTCACGGTCCTTTGCCAAACGGATCCCGAGGCCGTGCCCAGGCACAGGGGGATGAGCATTCTCATCGTGGATCGGAGCATGATCGGCAAACATTTTCAAATTAACGAGCTTGGCGAAAAGCTGGGGATCCGGCTGACGAGTTCGGCCGAACTGGTTTTCAATGCACTCAAAGTGCCGGCGGAAAACCTTCTGGGTCAGGAAGGCCAAGGCTTTTATCAGGCCATGGGCTTTTTTGAGGAAAGCAAAATCGAAATCGCGGCCCAGGCCGTGGGTCTTGCCCAGGGCGCGTTTGACATGGCTTTCGCGTACGCGAAAAAGAGGAAACAGTTCAACAAGCCGATTGCCAGCTTCCAGGCGATCCAGCATAAATTTGTGGATATGTACCTCAGGATATCAAATGCCAGACATCTGGTTTACAAGGCGGCCTCGGATTTCGACCGGGGCAAACGCGATCACATGGGTGCGGCCATGGCCAAGTATTATGCCGCTGATATCGCGAATCAGGTGGTCTATGACGCCATGCAGATCTTCGGCGGATACGGCTATTTTCAGGAGTATCATATCGAACGCTACTACCGGGATGCCAGAATCCTGTCGATATACGAGGGAACTTCCGAAATTCAAAAGAATATTATCGCGGCCGCTTTGTTTCCGCAGAATCGAGGATAGGATAGCCATGCGTAAAGAGGTGGATTCCAGGAACATCCGTTTAGGTTTTTCTTTCATTTGACCGCCTATCTGGCAATGGCTTCGGCTTTTCGGTCCGATTCTTCGGCCTGAACATCCCAGGCCATCGCTTTCTTCTGGTGGTACCGCTGCTCCCATTGGGCAAGGTTAAAGATCAGCGGGCGTTCTTTGCACGCGAGGGGCCCTCCACAGGCTATTTGAGCGCCGCCGGGAAATACCTCTGAACTCGTTTCTTTACAACGAGTCAGCTTTTTGATAATGAGGTCACCGTTTAGGCAGTCAATGAAATCGATATCGAAAGAGTCGTAACCAGGTTATCCTTCCTTCCGGAAGTCGGGGGGTACCGCCATCGGACAGTCCCTTTCCTGAACCTTGGTGCCGGGAACTTCGATGCTCGGGACAACACCGGGCGCTTTGAGGAAAAAGGAGGAAAAATGGCCATCAGTCAGGAGCTTCTGGATATCCTGGCCTGCCCGAAATGCAAAGGAGATATCTATCTCAACGACGCCCAAGACGGTCTGATCTGCGACCGGTGCAAGCTGCTGTATGAGATCAAGGAGGATATCCCCATCATGCTTATCGACGAGGCCAAGCCCCTGCCTTGAAAAGCGATCCGCGCGCGGCTCGGGGCCGGCCGGACGAGCCACACACCTTAGGACGAAACGCCCCGTGAGCCTGCCCAAAGAACCGAAACCGGTCAAGTTGTTTGTCGGTCTCTTTTTGAAAGACAAGACCCAGTTTCTTCGGGCGACGCGCCTGCTCACGGACCGCTTCGGGCCTGTGGACATGGTCAGCCGGTGGTTCCCCTTCGATTTGACCGATTATTACCAAAAGGAAATGGGGGCTCCGCTCTTTCGGAGGATGCTGGCTTTTGTTTCTCTGATCCCAAGGGAGGCTCTGGCCGACATCAAGCTTAAGACCAACGCCCTTGAAGACGCTTTTGCCCTCGACGGTAAGCGCAGGGTGAATCTGGATCCGGGATACGTGACCCGGGCAAACGTGATCCTTGCCACCGGCAAGAACTTTTCCCATCGGATCTACATCGGGCAGGGCATCTGGGCAGACCTGACCCTGATCTACAGAAAAGGCACGTTTGAGAGACTCCCATGGACTTATCCGGACTACTGCCGGTCGGACATGCTGCTTTACCTGAAGCGGGTGCGCGACAAGTATGTGGAAGACCTCCGGGCCGCTGGTGCGCCCCCGGAGACAATTTGAAAGGAGGCGTTGTATGATTCGGAGCATGACTGCGTTTGCCCGGACCGTCCAGGTTCAGGATTCCATGGAGATCGGAGTCGAAATCCGTTCATACAACAGCCGGTACCTCGACATCGCCCTGCGGTTGCCCCACGATTATCCGGGACTGGAGGACCGTGTCAAGAAGGAGGTTTCCAGCAGGATGACCCGGGGACGCATCGAGGTCTCAATTTTCATCCGGGATTCCTATGAGCCGGAGGACCTCTACGGCGTGGATTCGGCAAAAGCCCGCTCCTTTCATGCCGCCTTGGTTCAGCTTAAGGAAGCCTTGAAAATGACCGGAGACATCCCCTTGGATCTGGTGGCCGGCGCTCCGGGTGTGATTCGGGTGCAGACGGCCGAAAAAGACATGGAACGTTGCTGGAAGGCCCTCCAACCCTGTCTGGCAGAAGCGCTCGAGGATTTGGACCAGATGCGGAGTGCGGAGGGAAGGGCTCTCGAAAACGATTTCACCGCGCGTCTTGAAAAGATTCGGCGCCACCTGAAAGCGGTGGAAAGTAGAGCCGGAAACCACGTGAACGAAACCCGGAGCCGGCTGGAGGAGCGGTTGTCGACGTTGATAACCAAAGAGATGGAAATCGATCCGGCTCGTATCGTCCAGGAGGCGGCTGTCCTTGCCGTCAAAAGGGACATCTCCGAGGAAATCACACGCTCCGGAAGCCACCTGGACCAGTTCCGTGAGATCGTGGCTTCTCCGGAGCCTGCCGGGAAAAAGCTCAACTTCCTCCTCCAGGAGATCAACCGGGAATTCAACACCATGGGCGCTAAGGCGGAGGATGTCTCCGTCTCCCATGCGGTGGTGGAGGTCAAAGCGGAGCTGGAAAAGATCCGGGAACAGATCCTGAACATCGAATGAAGCCTCCCGGTTCTTCAAGAAACCGGGTTCAGAGTTGAAGGAGAGAGGCATGGAGCAGACCTTGCTCAACATCGGTTTCGGCGGAACCGTGGTGGCCGAGAGGGTGGTGGCGATCGTTTCCCCCAACTCCGCCCCCATGAAACGCCTCAAGGACGAGGCGAAAAAGGAAAGGCGGCTGGTGGATGCCACCCACGGCCGGAAGACCCGGTCCATCATTATCATGGACAGCAACCATGTAGTCCTGTCCGCCATCCAGGCGGAAACCGTTTCCCAGCGGTACGCCACCCTGAAAGAAACCCAGGATGATTAGTCCAGACGCAGCCTCTCCGATAAGCCGACCATGAAGCGCACCGGGCGTCTCTTCATTCTCTCCGGACCTTCCGGGAGCGGGAAGACCACTCTGCGGCAAGCCGTGCTGAAGCATTTTCCGGACCTGGTGTATTCGGTCTCTTCCACCACCCGGAAGCCCAGGGCGGGGGAAACCGACGGCCGGGACTACCGGTTCGTCACCGAGGCGGATTTCAAGGCCGGCATCGAATCGGGGGAGTGGGTCGAATGGGCCTGCGTTCACGGGCACTATTACGGGACGAGCGCCGGATTCTTGCATCGGGAGCTGGGCCTGGGTCACGACGTGCTCCTCGACATCGATGTCCAGGGCACGCGGCAGATTCTGGAACGGTTCGCGGAGTGCATCCCTATCTTCATTGTGCCTCCCTCCCTCGATCTTCTCAGAAAGCGGCTCGAGAAGCGGGGATCGGAAACCGAGGCGTCCCTCGAGAAGCGCCTGGCCGATGCCCGGACGGAGATCCCCCAGATGAAGATCTACCGACATGTGGTGATCAACGATCGGATCGAAGACGCCGTTTCGGACCTGGAGAACCTCATCGAGGGATACCGCAGCCGATGCAAAAAAAACACAGACTGAGCGTGCCGCTTCCAACCCTTCGGCCCCCGGGCACGGTGGCGGGCGATTTCCGGTCGGCGCAACCGGAAGTCCTTTACGGCATCCATCCCGTTACCGAGGCGCTGGCTGCCGGAAGGCGACGCGTTTTCCAGGTCTTTATCGCGCCGGGGAAAAAGGCTGCCTGGGAGGCCTTCCTTCGGCTGCAGGCGGCGAAACGGGAGGTGCCGCTGACGGAAACGTCCCTTCCCGAGGTGAACCGGATGGCCAAAAGCCGTTTCACGCAGGGCGTCGCCGCCCTCGTCAGCCCGTATCCGGTCTTGGAAGCGGCCCGGTTCCTCGGAAAAGAGGATTTTGACGGCGATCCCACGTTTCTCCTGGTGGCTGACGGCGTGACGGACACGGGGAATCTGGGCGCGCTGATCCGGACCGGGCTGTGCGCAGGCATCACGGCGATCGTGGTTCCCAAGGACCGGTGCGCCCCGCCGACACCGGCGGTCTCCCGGGCATCTGCAGGGGCCCTTGAGCATGTCCGGATGGTGCGGGTTCCCAACCTGGTGAGCGTTCTGAAAAGGCTCAAGGAAAAAGGGGTATGGGTGTACGGGCTGGACGCGGCGGCACAGACCTCCCTTTTCGCCGTGGACTTGAGCGGCCCCGTCGCCCTGGTGGTGGGAGGTGAGGAGAAAGGGATCCGCCCCCTGGTGAAACGCCACTGCGACGCCTTGATTTCAATACCTCAGAAGGGGAAACTGAATTCCTTGAACGTATCGGTGGCGGGCGGGATTGCCCTGTATGCGGTTTTTCGGCAGAGGTTGAAAGGCGGCGCGGCATGAGCGAAAGCCTGTCAGCGATCCAAACCGATGCTTCGGTTGCCAAGGGACAAGCGCCCTTTCTGCCCCAAATCGCCCGCCGGTGGATGACCCCTTTTGCAGACGCCCTTTTTCCTTCCCGCTGCCTGTTCTGCAGGGCTTTTTACGACCCGGAAAAAGAAGGGGGAAGCGGAAATTCCGGAAAGCTTTCGGCCGCTGCGTCTTTTTTTCAACGACCCTGGGATCAGGGAATGCGGCAAATCCTGTCCGCGTTTGCCTGTCCGGCGTGCACGAAGAGATTCGTCTCCATAGCCTCCCCCCTGTGCCCGGTCTGCGGCGTGATGTTTCCCGGCCGGGAGGGGGTGGACCACCTTTGCCCGGCCTGCGACGGCACGGTCAGGGCCTTCGGAAAGGCCAGGGCCGTGGGGTCTTATGAACAGGGATGGATCGAGGCGGTGCACCGGCTCAAATATGACGGAAAAACCCAACTGGCCGGCCCGCTGGGGTTGCTGATGTTTTTCGCCTTTTGCCGCATCTGGGGGGAGGACCCCGTGGATGTCGTCATCCCCGTACCTCTTCACCGCTGGCGTCTGATGCGCAGGGGATACAATCAGGCCGGTCTTCTGGTGAAGAACTGGACCCGGTACAGCCGGGAATCGGGGATGCCGGGATTTTTCTTCGACATTTCGGAAGAAGCCCTGTCCAGGACCCGTAGGAGCCGACCCCAGGCCGGTTTGGGCCGGAAAAAACGGAAAGCCGATATCCAAGGCGCCTTCACGGTGATAAAAGACTCCCGGGTCAGGGGGAAGAGGATCCTCATCGTCGACGACGTCCACACCACCGGAGCCACGGTGGAAGCGTGCGCCACCGCCTTGAGGGAGGCCGGAGCCCTTCGGGTGGATGTTCTCACTCTGGCCCGGACCCCGTGATCGGCGTCGGAAAGGAGCAAGGGAGGCATGACTGTCCCGGACAAAAGGATGGGGTTAAACGCCTTGAAGCAGATCCTGGAAGTTCACCGAAGCCGCGGGGAACGCATCGTTTTTACCAACGGGTGCTTCGATATCCTGCACGCGGGTCATGTCCGTTACCTCAGTGCCGCAAAATCCCTGGGGCAGGTACTGGTGGTGGGACTCAACTCGGACGCCTCTGTCCGGGGGATCAAGGGAGGCGGCCGGCCCGTCAATTCCCAGGAAGATCGGGCCGAAGTTCTCGGGGCTCTGGCTTGCGTCGACTACATCACCCTCTTTGACGAAGCGGATCCCTTGAACCTCATCCGGGAAGCGGCGCCGGATGTGCTGGTCAAGGGGGCGGACTGGGAGGAATCCCGGATCGTGGGGGCGGACTGGGTGAAAAGCCGGGGGGGAAGCGTGGTGCGGATCCCACTCGTGGAGGGCGTCTCCACTACCAGGCTCATCGAAAAGATCTTAAAAGCATACACGACGTGATTTTCAGGGAAAAAAACGGGATTTCTTTCTTTCAATTTCCGGCGCTGGTTTCCCATGCGGGCCTCTTCCATGCCGTTTTCACCCGCCGGGGGGGGGTCAGCGGACCCCCCTTCGACAGTCTGAACATGAGCTTCGGGTTGGGGGATGATCCCCAAAAGGTCAAGAAGAACCGGAAACGGATCTCGGACTGTGCCGCCGCCAGCGTGCTGGTTTTTATGGACCAGGTCCACGGAGACGCGGTCTGGAGGCTCAAAGCCGGGGCGGACGGGGGGTCTTCAAAGGCGCCGGCCCTTCCCTGCACCGATGCCGTCATCACCGATATGGCAGGGAAAATCCTCGTCGTCCAGGTGGCCGACTGCCAGCCCGTTTTCCTGTTTGACCCGGTGCGCAGAGCGGTCGCCGCCGTGCATGCCGGATGGCGGGGGAGCATCGGCGGCATCCTGGGCGGGACCGTGAGGTCCATGAGCGACACCTTCGGCTGCCGGCCGGAAGACCTCGTCGCCTGTATCGGCCCCTCACTCGGGCCCTGCTGCGCCGAATTCATCCATTATGCGGATGAGATCCCCCGGCCGTTTTGGGTCTACAAAGACGGGGGAAATCATTTTGATTTTTGGTCCATCACCCGGGACCAGCTCGTTGATGCGGGCCTTGACAGGGAAAAGGTGTTTTCCAGCGGCCTGTGCACGCGCTGCCGGAAGGACCTGTTTTTTTCCTATCGCAGGGACAAGGTCACCGGGCGCTTCGCCGGCGCCATCGGTCTCTTGGCCCTTTGAGGAGGGGCAACCATGATCCTGGAGAAAGCAGCGGTAATCCGTCACGAAAAGATCAGTCCCACGGACCGCCGGCTGACCCTGAAATGCGGGCCTTCCTATGCAAAAGCCGATCCGGGGCAGTTCGTCATGCTGCACGTGCCGGAGGACGACAGCCCCCTGCTCCCCCGCCCTTTTTCCATTCACCGGCGCGGGCGCACCCGTGGGGGGGAAGCGGAGATACAGATTCTTTACCGGGTGGTGGGCGCGATGACCCGGAAGATGACCCGGGTCCGAGAAGGAGACGCGATGGATATGGTGGGACCCCTGGGGCGGGGGTTCACCTTGCCTGCGGGCCTTTCCCGTCCGGTGCTGGTGGCCGGCGGGATCGGGGTGGCTCCGCTCCTGTTTCTCGCGGAAACGATCCTGGAAAAAGGAACGGATCCCAAGCAGTGCCATTTTTTCCTCGGGGCGCAGAGACGGGAGGAGCTCCTTTGCCGGGAGGAACTGCAGAACCTGGGGATCAAGGTTCATGTCACCACGGACGATGGAAGCGAGGGGCAGCATTGCCGGGTCACCCACCCCTTTCAGGCTCTGGCGGGTTCTTCTCCGCCTGACCTCATTTACGCCTGTGGTCCGAAAGAAATGCTTTGCTGCGTCGCCGAAACGGCGCTGGCCATGAGGATCCCCTGCCAGGTTTCCGTCGAGACCCTCATGGCCTGCGGCATCGGTGCCTGCCTGGGATGCGCCGTGGAAGGAAGCTCGATGGATCGGTATCTGCATGTGTGCTCGGACGGTCCGGTTTTTCAAGCCGAAGCCCTCAATTGGAATCGGCAGAAGGTTTCCGCTCCCGGATGCGGTCAAAAAACGGCGTGAAAATTTTCATTTTTGGATTGACTTGACAGGGATGCCGTGTTAGTAGCCGTAACCTTGTGCGGTCCCTGTTTCGACCTGCGCGAAGGCTGTTCGTTGAGATGAAGCGGGAAACCCGGCGTTGGATCAGAGAGCTGGCTTACTACAGCAGCCTGGGGTTCCAGATCGCGCTGTCCATCTTCATCGGACTGGCCATCGGGGTTTTCCTGGACCGGCGGTTCCATTCCAGCCCTTGGCTGACTTTGATCTTTCTGGGCCTGGGGATCGCGGCTGCCTTCAGGAACATCGGATTGGCCATCAAAAAGAGCGGGCGGCCTTGAAGGGAGATCATCCATCGGGTTCGGGTGGTTGAAGAGGCCACGGGTTTTGGGCGAACCCTGCATACGAACCATCGAGATGCCGTGAAGATTCAAGAGCGCATTCTGAACTGCGTCAAACGCTCCAACTGGGTGCTACTGGGGCTTGCCACGGTGTTGGGGATTCTTTTTGCCCCCTTCCGCTTTGCCCTGGGGCTCCTGTTGGGAGGACTCATCGTGACCGTCAATTTCCACCTTTTGTATCGGACCCTGAAAGGCGCGCTCACTCCCCCTCATCTCTCGACCCACCATGCCGTCATCGCCAAGTATTATCTTCGCTTCACCGTCAGCGGCCTGGTTATCTTCTGGCTGATTTCCCAAAAACATGTGGATCCCCTGGGCCTCGTCCTGGGCCTTTCCGTGGTCGTCATGAGCATCCTCTTCGCAACCCTTGTGGAGCTGAAACATCTTCTTTTCAAGGAGGCAACGTAACGTGGAGCATCCTTATCTGTTTTTCGTCAAGCTGTTCGAGGCCGTGGGCCTGGACCATTTCGCCCATGCGTATCCCCATGTGATCTATTCTTGGGTGGTGATGGCCATTCTCATCGTCTCCGGGGCCTTGGCGGCCAAGGGCCTCAGCCTCATCCCAACCAAAGGGCAGAATTTCTTCGAGATCATCGTGACCGGGATCGAGGACTTCATGGTGGACATCACGGGTGAGGAGGGACGGTGGCTGCTCCCCATCATCGCCACCATCTTCATCTACATTTTCACCTGCAACCTGATCGGTCTGGTGCCGGGCTTTTTCCCGCCCACCGCGAGCCTGAACACCACGCTGTCCTGCGCCCTCACGGTGGTGATCTTCACCCATGTCATCGGCATCAAGTACCACGGGGCCAAATACATCAAGCATTTCCTCGGACCGGTCTGGTGGATGATCCCCATCATCTTTCCCATTGAGGTCATCGGCCATGTGGCAAGGATTCTCTCTTTGAGCTTCCGGCTTTTCGGGAACATGATGGGGCACGAACTGGTCCTGGGCATTTTATTTGCGCTCGCCGGCCTTTTCTTCGCGCCCCTTCCCATCATGGGGCTGGGGATTTTCGTCGCACTGGTCCAGGCCTTTGTCTTTTTCCTGCTGTCCATCATGTACTTCACCGGCGCCATGGAGCACGCGCACTGAAGCAGGACTCGAACCGGAGATTTCCACCGAAGGTGCGTGCCTGACACATTTCAGGAGGCTGCAGGGGATTCGGGATTTCATCAGCGGAAGTGGGTTATGGAAGAAGCCCAGAAACCATATTAAAAAGGAGGTAGAGAACGGATGGAAGCACAGGCATTACAATTTTTCATTGCAAGCGTGACCGCGGCGGGTTTCGGGATCGCCATCGCGGCTTTCGGCTGCGGCATCGCCCAGGGTATCGGCCTTCGGTCTGCTGTTGAGGGGATCGCGAGGAATCCGGAGTCCTCCGGAAAAGTGACCGTCACCATGCTGATCGGTCTGGCCATGATCGAGTCGCTTTGTATCTACGCACTCGTCATCGCGCTGATCCTCATCTACGCCCATCCACAGGCAGCGGCCATCGCCAAGATTTTCGCGGGGTAGGTCCTTCCAAGGAAAGAAAGGGGCAGCCCCCGGTAACGGGGTCGGCCCCTTTTTTTCTTCCCCTGTAGGTGTTCCCGACGCCTCGCGCTTCAGCCGCGATAGGCCGGAAGGACCTTTCTGAGGAACTGTCCCGTGTAGGAGTGCGGAAGAGCGGCGATTTCCTCGGGGGTCCCACATCCCACCACGTGTCCCCCGGCATCTCCCCCCTCCAGGCCCAAATCGATGACGTAATCGGCGGTCTTGATGACGTCGAGGTTGTGCTCAATGACGATGACGGTGTTCCCCGCCTCCACGAGGCGGTTGAGCACGCCTAAGAGCTTCCGGATGTCGTCCATGTGGAGACCCGTGGTGGGTTCGTCCAGAAAATAGACCGTCTTTCCAGTTCCCCGCTTGCTCAGCTCCCTGGACAGCTTGATCCGCTGGGCCTCTCCGCCGGAGAGGGTGGTGGCCGGCTGGCCGAGACGGATATAGCCCAGGCCCACGTCCATCAGGGTCTGCAGTTTGTTGCGGACGGCGCCGAGGGCTCCGAAGAACTGGAGTGCCTGGTCAACCGTCATGTCCAGCACATCGGCGATATTTTTCCCTTTGTACCGGACTTCCAGGGTTTCCCGGTTGTAGCGTTTCCCCCGGCAGACATCGCAAGGAACGTAAACATCGGGCAGAAAATGCATTTCGATCTTGATGATCCCGTCTCCGGTGCAGGCCTCGCACCGGCCCCCCTTGACATTGAAGCTGAACCGGCCGGGTTTGTACCCTCTGGCACCTGGAATCGGGAACCTTGGAAAAGAGCTCGCGGATAAGGGTGAAGACCCCGGTATAGGTGCCCGGATTGGAACGGGGGGTGCGGCCGATGGGAGACTGGTCGATGTGGATCACCTTGTCCACGTGTTCGATGCCGCCGATGCGTTCATGAAGCCCCGCGGGGATCCGAGCCCGGTAAAGCCTCTGGGCAGAGGGCCCGGTAGAGGGTTTCCAGGACCAGGGTCGACTTGCCGGACCCGGAGACGCCGGTGACGCAGATCAGGCGGCCCAGCGGAAAGGCCACCGTGAGCTTCTTGAGGTTGTTTTCCGATGCGCCTTCGATGACCAGCTGGCTTCCGTTTCCGTCACGCCGCGTTCGGGGAACCTCGATCATTTTTGTCCCGGACAGATATTGCCCGGTCAGGGAACGGGGGTTTGCGGCCAGGGATTCCGGATCCCCGGAAAAAACGACCTCCCCGCCGTGGATGCCGGCCCCGGGCCCCATGTCGATGACGTGGTCCGCCCGGCGGATGGTTTCCTCGTCATGTTCCACCACCAGAACGGTATTGCCCAGATCCCGCATCTCCATGAGGGTGTCCAAGAGACGGCGGTTGTCCTTCTGGTGAAGCCCGATGCTGGGTTCGTCCAGGACGTAGAGCACCCCGGTCAGTTTGGAGCCGATCTGGGTGGCCAGCCGGATCCGCTGGCTTTCCCCCCCCGAGAGTGTATTGGCCGAACGGTCCAGGGTGAGGTAGCCCAGGCCCACGTTTTCCAGAAAGCCCAGGCGGTCCGCGATCTCCTTGAGGATGCGTTCGGCGATGATCTTCTGCTTTCCGGCAAGGGCCAGATTTGTGAAAAAAGCCTTGGCCTTCTGGACGGAGAGCGCGGTGGCCTCAAAAATGGTTTTTCCTCCCACCCGGACGCTCCTGCTTTCGGGTTTGAGCCGGGTTCCGAGGCACTCGGGGCAGGGCTGGAAATTCATGTACTGCTGGATCTCTTCCCGAATCTGGTGCGAGTCGGTTTCCATGTAGCGGCGCTGAAGGTTGGGGATGATCCCCTCGAAGGGGCGCTGATACGTGTACCGGCGATGGTCCCGCTCGAAATAAAAGGTGACGACCTCTTCTCCGGATCCATAGTACAGGGCTTGCCGGAAGGATTCCGGGAGATCTTTGAAAGGGGTGAAAATATCCACGCCGTAATGCCGCGTCAAAGCGTCCATGAATTCGGAGAAATACACCGAGTTGCGGTTGGCCCACGGGGCCACTGCGCCCTCCCGCATGGAAAGGGTCGGGTTAGGAATGATCAGCCCGGGATCGAACTCGGTAATGGTCCCCAGGCCGTCGCATTTTGGACAGGCGCCTTGGGGCGAGTTGAAGGAGAAACTGGCCGGTGTCAACTCGGGGTAGCTGATGCCGCAGGGGATGCACGCGGCCTTCTCGCTGAAGAGGATCGGCTCCTTTCCATCCACATCGACCAGGACCACCCCTTCGGATCGGCCCATGGCGAGTTCGAGAGAATCGGCCAGCCGGCTCCTGATCCCCTCCTTGACCTGGAGGCGATCCACAACCACCTGAATGTCGTGCTTCTTGTTTTTGGGCAGGGCGGGAACCTCTTCGATGTCGTGGATTTTTCCGTTAACCCGGACCCTGGCGAAACCTTCCTTGATGAGTTTTTTAAAAAGTCTCTCGTGGGATCCCTTCTGTTGCGTCACCAAGGGGGATAGAATCACGATCCGGGTTCCTTCGGTCAGGGAGAGGACCTGATCCACGATCTGATCCACGGACTGGGAAGTGATGGGGCGCTGGCATCGGTAACAGTGGGGTGTGCCGACCCGAGCGAAAAGCAGGCGCAGATAATCATAGATCTCGGTGACGGTTCCCACCGTGGAACGGGGGTTGTGACCGGCCGTCTTCTGTTCGATGGCGATTGCCGGGGAAAGGCCGTCGATGGTGTCCACGTCCGGTTTTTCCATCCGTTCCAGAAACTGACGTGCATAGGTGGAAAGGGATTCCACATAGCGCCGCTGCCCTTCCGCGTAAAGGGTGTCGAAGGCCAGGGTGGACTTCCCGGACCCCGAGAGCCCCGTGATGACCACGAGTCGGTTCCTGGGAATGGAGACGTCTATGTTTTTCAGGTTGTGCTGCCGGGCCCCTCGAATGAGGATGTGATTGCTGGACATGGGGCTAAACTCGCGATCCGTGTCTGCTTCGAACGGCCAGGTGCTGATAACCCACCTGCTCGGCGGCCATCCGGATGGCCGCGACGAGACTCCCGGGATCCGCCTTTCCGGTCCCGGCGATGTCATAGGCGGTGCCGTGATCGACGGAGGTCCGGATCAGGGGAAGCCCCAGGGTGGTGTTCACACCGTCTTTGAAGTGAATCAGCTTGAAAGGGATCAGCCCCTGATCGTGATATAGAGCCACCACCGCATCGAAGGCTCCAGTCAGGGCCTGGTGGAACACCGTATCGGGAGGGAAGGGGCCTGCGATCCGATATCCTTTCCGAAGGGCTCTGCGGATTGCCGGTTGAAGGATCTGCTTTTCTTCGTTGCCGAAGCGCCCGTTTTCTCCGGAGTGGGGATTCAGGCCGGCCACAGCCAGGAGGGGATGGGGGATCCCGAAACGCTCCCGGAGGCCTTCGGCGGTCAACAGGAGGGTGCGGAGGACTCTTTCCGCCGTGAGGAGTCCGGGGACTTCCCGGAGCGGTTCATGGATGGTGACCAAGGCGACTTTCAACCGCCGTCCGGCCATCATCATAACAAAATCGGAGGCGCCGGTGCGTTCGGCGAGGAGTTCCGTGTGACCGGCATAGGGAAGCCGGGTCATGCGGAAAGCGCTTTTGTGGAGAGGACAGGTCACCAGGGCATCGGCTTCCCGATTCTGTACCATGTCCACGGCTTTCGTGACGTATCGGATGGCTGCGGCGGCCGTGGACCGGAGGGGATGCCCCCAGCGGATCTTTTCAGAGGCGAGGCGGCTTAGAGGAACGACGTTGATGCGGCCAGGAGTATATCGCCCCTCTTTCGGGTTCGCAATGACCCGGATTTCAGGGGACAGCCCGGTGCTTGTCCCGGCGACTTCCAGGCGAAGGGGATCCCCGAGGATGACAGGCCGGGAAAAACGGTAGCAGCCGCCCCGATGAAGCGCTTTCACAATGATCTCCGGGCCGATGCCCACCGGGTCTCCCAGGGTCACTGCAAGGACGGGACGCGTGTCGGGTTTTTTTTTCATCCCAATCTTCCAAGTCTAAAAAACCGTTCCAAACGGATAACGATAAGACCCTTTTCCATCAGATGCAAGGCCGCCCGGATCGATTCGAAGAACTGACGGCGATTAGAACGCCCTTTGCAAACAAAAACCGGATCCGGCCCGTTCGGAGGAAGACCTGCCCGGGCGGGTTCGGTGTCGGGTATCGAGAACTTTTTTAAAAATAAAAGAAAAATGGAGGAATTGAAAGGTTTTTAAATAAACAGAGGTCGGGCTATTTTTCCTCGAACCCCGGATGTGTCCAGAATGCTTGGAGAAACTTCCTTGGAAAAAATGGCCGTGTTTCAAGGCAGTTGGCCCGTTGATGTTTTATAACTTAATCATATCAACAAGTTAAATATTGTTAATAATTTGTTTAGAAGTCTGGGAAAAACAAGAGACATCCGATTTGACACCCCAGGGTCCGTGACATAAAAGAGGCCCTGTTGTCGGAAAGGATTTAAAACCTCGATTATATCTCCCATACGAACGGCAATCGACGGATACGGCTTTCCATCCCACGGGGTTTAACCCTTCAAAGGCATTGCAGTTTTTCATTCCAGGGGGGGTTTTTGGACACGATCTGGGACCAAATCAAAGCAAAGATCAAGGACCGGATTCCGGTTCACTGTTACCGGATGTGGATCGAACCGGTGGTCCAAAAAGATGAAAAAGGTCCCCGGATCGTGCTTCAAAGCCCCAATGCTTTTTCCAAAAAGCGAATCATGGCCCATTACGGAGACTTGATCATCTCTGAAATTCAGCGGATGGCGGGATTCGAGAACGAGGTCGTCTTTGAGGTATTGGAATCCAACGGCTGCCCAAGAGCCAGGGGAGGCCCCTTGGACGACCCCCAGATGCCTCTCCCCATTTCCCATCCAGCCCCCACAACGGCGGGATGCTTTGTTCGAATTTCACTTTTGACCAGTTCGTGGTGGGAGGCAACAACGATTTCGCCTATTCCGCATCCCTTGCCCTGGCCTGTTCCCGAAAACCCCAGCAAAATTCCCTGCTGTTGATGGCCAAGCCCGGAATGGGGAAGAGCCACCTTTCCCAAGCCATCGGGCATCACATCCTGTCCCATTTTTCCGGAGAGCGGGTTTATTACATGACCGCGGAGGATTTCGCCCTGGAAATGGTCCATGCCTTCAAGACCGGAACCATCGATGCCTTCAAGAAGAAGTATAAGAGCCAGTGCGATGCGTCCTCTTGGAAGACATACAACTTCCTCACCGGAAAGAATCGCACCCAGATCGAGCTGAATTTCATCCTGGAAAATTTGCTGGGAGTGGAGAAAAAAAGGTCATTTTTACAAGCTGTCATTTGCCTTCGGATATCCCCAAGATCAACGACAAGCTCAAGTCGAGGCCGCGTTCCAGCCTGATCTCCAACATCGAGGCCCCGGATTATGCGACCCGGCTCAAGATCTTGAGGGTGAAAGCCAAAACCAACGGGTACGAGGTTGACGATGAGATCATCCAGTACCTGGCCAGTGAACTGACCGAAGACGTGAGGCAGCTGGAGAGCGGGTTGGCCGGAGTGATGGCCAAGGCTTCCCTGCTGTGCGCCCCCCTGGATTTGAACCTGGCCGGAAGCGTGGTTCAAAACATGGTGCAGCACCGCAGAACATCACCCTGGATGCCATCAAGCGTCTGGTTTGCAAACAATACCGGGTTTCCCCCGATCAACTGGTCTCCCGCTCCCGGAAACAAGCCGTCGTGCGGCCAGACAGATCGCCATGTATCTGGCCCGGAAGTATACCGACTCGACCCTCCACCAGATCGGCAAGAGTTTCAACCGTTACCATGCCACGGCCATTCACTGAGTGGACCTCATCGAACGGGGGATCAAGGAGAACCGGCAGATTCAGCAACAGGTGGAATATCTTTGCCGGAAACTGGAGACGGGAAAATACTGATCTCGTCCGCTTCGCCTTAACCCTTTGGACCTGCATGCGATTTGATGGCGAACCCCGAAAAAGACCCAAGAAGGACCCCGCGCTCTACCATGTCCCCCCCCACAGCATCGAGGCCGAGGAGTCCATCCTCAGCGCCGATCCTCCATCGACAACACGGCGCTTCTGGACATCCTGGAAATCCTGGCTCCCAAGGATTTTTATCGGAGCGCCCACGAGAAGGTCTTTTCAGGTGTTGTGGACCTG
>CAVOQY010000011.1:0-10592 GCA_963698465.1 uncultured delta proteobacterium | reverse complement strand
GGTTCACCGCCGCGCCCCTGAAAGACGAGCAGGGCCAGATCGTGGGCGCCATCGAGATCATCCAGGACTTCACCGAGCAGAAACGCATGGCGGAGCATTTCGACCTGATGAAGCGCATCGCCAGGCCCAGTGGGACACGCTGCTCTTCTTCTACGGCGTGATCCTGTGCGTGGGGGGCCTGGCCGAATTCGGGTACCTGGGGGCTGGTCTCAGGTTTCATGTACACGGACCTGGGCCCCACGGTCGCCAATGTTATCGTAGGATTGCTTTCGGCCGTGGTGGACAATATCCCGGTGATGTATGCCGTATTGACCATGGATCCCTCCATGTCCTTAGGGCAGTGGCTTTTGATCACCCTGACCGCGGGCACGGGGAAGCCTTCTGGCGATCGGATCCGCCGCCGGCGTCGGCTTCTGGGAACGGCGAGGGGGATCTACACTTTCGGCGTCCACCTGAAGTGGGCTCCGGTGATCGCCCTGGGATATGCCGCCTAGCATCCTGGCGCACCTTTTCGTCAACGCGTCCCGCATGTGACCCAAAGCGTTTTCCGCTTGGGCTGACCGCTGGACCTGTTTTTCGAAAATCCAGGATGGAGTCGGTGGAGTAAAGGACCAGGGCGCTCCAGATCAGGATGAAGGTCCAAAGCTTCGCCGTTGAAAAGGGTTCCCCCGTAGATGAAGATCGCCAGAATGAAGGTGCAGCTGGGGGCCAGGTACTGCAGGATCCCGACAGTGGACAGGTGGATCCGGCGGGCGCCCTCGGTGAAAAGCAGAAGCGGAAGCGCGGTCACCAGGGCAGAGGCCGCAAGGAGCAGGTCGACGCCTGCGCCCATCTTCAAAAAAGCCCCGCGCCCCTCGGCGTTTAAGAAAAAAAGATAGGCCATCGCGGGGCCGGTCATGAGCAGCGTCTCCAGGGCAAGCCCCACCAGGGCCCCCACCGGCGCCACCTTTCGGATCAGGCCGTAAAACCCGAAGGTCACGGCCAAAGCCAGGGAGATCCACGGCACCCGTCCGAACTGGAGGGTCAGGTAGGCGACGCCCACGGCGGCAAGCCCCACCGCCAGCGCCTGCGCCGGCCTGAGCCTTTCTTTCAAAAACCTCCCAACAGGACGTTGATGAGGGGGTTGATGTAATAGCCCAGACTGTCTGCAGGATCTGGTCGTTGTTGATGGCCCAGATGAATAAAAACCAGTTGAAGGAAACCAACAAGGTCGTCCCCAGAAGAATCCCCCAGTGTTTTGCGGTTTTTTAAAGCCGCCTTGAAAGTCACGCCACTGTCCCCGCACCAGGATGAGCGGACTCCAGGAACAGGAGCTGGACGAACCATCCGGTGCATCAGGATCTCGAAGGGGGGGACCGCCTTGAGCCACTTGAAATAGATGGGGCTCAAGCCCCAGATCAGGAAGGCCCCCACCGCACCGGCGATGCCGAGAGTGGTCTGCCTTTTGCTTCCGGCGTCATTTTCTTTGCAACCTCGCCACGGCCTCGATATGCGGGTGTGGAAAGAGGTCCACCGGCTGGATTTCCATCACCACGTATTTCTCCTTCATCAGGCCCAGGTCCCTGGCCAAAGTGGCCGGGTTACACGACACGTAGAACCATCCGTTCCGGATTCAGCTCCAGAACCCTGCCCACGGATTTCGGGTGCATTCCCGCCCGGGGCGGGTCGATGACAAGAACATCGAATCGATCTTTGCCACCCGGAAATCAAATCCAGGATGTCCCCGCACAGGAAATTGGCATTGCCGACCCCGTTGAGGCGGCAGTTTTCCCCGGCATCCTCCACGGCGGCCGGGACGATCTCCATTCCCAAGACGGAGCGGGCGGCATCCGACAGGGCGATGGCGATGGCGCCGGTTCCGCTGTAAAGATCCAGAACAACTTCCCCGCCGGTGAGCCCGGCGAAGTCCTTGACCACCCGGAAAAGCTCCCAGGCGGCCTGGGTGTTGACCTGAAAAAACGAGTTGGCCGAAATCCGGAATTGATAAGGACCCAGCCGGTCCAGGATCTTGGACGGGCCGGCAAGGGAAATCTCTCGTTCTCCCACGGCGATGGCGGCCTTCCTCGCGGTGACGTTGTTCACCAGGCTCGGGAGTCTGGCCGTGTTCCCTGGCCAGGCGTCGGGCCACCGGTTCCACCGTGGCGAGATCTTCCGAGGCCGTGACGAGGTTGACCATCCAGCGGTTGTGGGCATCGGAATGGCGCAGCATCACGAAGCGCCAGAAGCCTTCGTGGCTTTTCAGCCCGTAGGGAGGCGCCCCGGATTCCCGGATGAGAGTCTTAGCCGTCGCCAGGATGGCGTTTCCGCCTTCCGAGGCTCAAGAAGGCATCTTCGATATTAAGGATTCGGTCGAAAGTCCCGGGAACATGCAGTCCCCAGGGCGAACCCGGTCTGGATCCCCGGCAGGCCCATCTCCTGCGGCAGGAGCCATCGGCGGTCGGAGCAGGAGAACTCCATCTTGTTGCGGTATCCGTATAAACGCGAGGAAGGGAGCACCGGATGGACCGGGACCTGGAAAAGGCCGGCGATGCGTTCCAGGGAATCCGTCACGTGCTGGCGTTTGTATTCCAGCTGCTGCTCGTAGCGGAGATGCTGCCACTTGCAGCCTCCGCAGAAGCCGAAGTACGGGCAGGGGGGGTCGACCCGAAACGGAGACGCCGAAAGGAGCTCCACGAGCCGGGCCTCGGCGTAGCTTTTCCGCTTCTTGACGATTTTCACCCGCGCCCGGTCTCCCGGGGCGCAGTATCCACGAACACCGCCAGGCCGTCGGCGCGGCCGATCCGCCGCGGCCCCCGAAGGCCATGCCCGTGACGTCGAGATCGACGGTTTCCCCTTTTTTTATTTCCACGATTGTTTTCATGGTCCCTAATAAAGACTCTGGATTTCGGGTCGAGCCCGGAATGACGGATTTGCGGTTAGTCAAAGGACCCTTTGCCACTTGGGCAAATCCCTGTTTTTTTGGCAGGGTTTTGGCGACAAAGGTTCGACCTCCGGGGTAGAGTTCCTCCCGGGACGCGCTGAATATCGAGCCCCTGCTGCATATGCAATCCAGGCCGACAAATCAAGGCATAAGGTGATGCACTCGGAAAACGGCTCCCGACAGATCGAAATCCGGTTTAGCGCCGACGGCCTGGACCTCCGGGGGATTTATCACGTCCCGGGGAAGCCGAGCCCTCCCTTCGTCGTGGGGAGCCACGGGTTGTTCAGCGACGGGGACGTTCCCCCAAGCAGGTGAACCTGGCCCAAAGGCTTACGGAGCAAGGAATCGCTTTTTTCCGCTTCGATCACCGGGGATGCGGGAAAAGCGAGGGGGACTTCGCGGAGGTCACCTCCCTCGAAGGCAGGGCCGCGGATAGTCCCCTGGCAGCCATCAAGGCCCTGGTCACCCGGAAGGGCGCGGGCCCTTTCCTGGGGCTTTTCGGAAGCAGCATGGGGGGTGCCGCGTGCCTGTACGTCGCCTCGAAGCTGGAGGTGCCCGCCGTGGTGACGGTGGCGGCACCGGTCCGCAGCCGTCAGATCCGGGCCTCCAGCGCAAACAAACCCCCGACCCGCGGGCGGCCGCCCTGACGCAAAAACAAGGCCTGCATTTCGATCTCTCCCCCGGGCTTCCCCGAATCCGGAACATCCTGGTGTTCCACGGAGAGGCCGACCGGACCGTTCCCTTTAAAAATGCCCTGGAAATCGAGAAAGCGGCCAAAGCGCCCAAGCGGCTCATCCGGCTTAAAGGCGGGGACCACCGGATGAGCGATCCGGCGCATCAGGCCGTTTTCCTGCAGGAAGAACCACATGGTTCGCGGAAACGGCCGGCTCCCTCCCGCACATCGGGCCCGAAGCCCGAAAGAGAAAAACCCAAGGATGAATACCGTGAACCGTAAAACTTCCTTTTAAACCGGGTATCCCGGGAAGATTTTAAGAGGCGATTTCAGCCGTCCCCTCAAGAGCCGCGTCGCCCAGTGCATCGACATCTTCACCCTTTTCGAAGACACGGGGACCCCGGCCATTCCGTATATCGCCGCCTGGGAGGAAAAGGAAAAGGCCATCTGGTACGAATACGCCGCCCGTCGCTTCCTGGAGCTGATGGGCTGTGCATTTTCCGAACTCGCCGATGCCGTCAAGACCCGCATGGTGGACCGCCGGACCTACCGGTACACCGAGATGGACGGCGTCCGAAAGGAAGTGCTCAGCCACAGCCACCTGGACGGGCTCCGGCACGAATTGAGAAAGACCAGCCTGAAGACCGGGGCCATCGAAGCGGTTTACAAGGTGCTTCCCAAGACCGGGGACCCCCTCTGGCTGAAAGACCAGGCCGTCATCGAGACCTATCCCGAAGACCACCTCTGTCTGTCTTTGGGGATCCTGACGGTGGTCACCAAAGAGATGAAAGCGGAAGAAGAGCGGGAGCAGCTCCTGGCCGGCCTCCAGGAAGCCCTGGCCAAAGTCAAAACCTTACAGGGATTGCTCCCCATCTGCGCCTCCTGCAAGAAGATCCGGGACGACAAGGGGTACTGGAATCAGATCGAAAGCTACCTGGAGACGCATTCCGAACTCTCGTTCAGCCACAGCGTCTGCCCGGAGTGCTTCAGGAAGCTCTATCCCGGGTTCAAGCAGAAGCCGCAGGCGGACTGAACCTTTCCCCCCGCACAAAGAGTTCAACGATCCGGGAGAGATTTCCGGGAAGCTCGTGGGGCCCCCCTGCAACCACCCAAAAAGTCGCCTCCTTTCCCGGCGCGAGGACGCCCAGGTTTTCGAGGGCCCAACAGCCCCGACCCGCCTCGGTGGCACAGTGGATCGCCTCCCGGACCGAAAAGCCCGACTCGAGCAGCACGGCGATCTCCTGGGCCATGGATTTGCCGGGGTCCACCCCGAGGCTCCCGGAGTCGGTTCCCAGGGCGATTTTCACCCCGATTTCCTTGGCGTAGCGAATCTGATCCATCTGGTGCGCCAGGGTCTTTTTTGCAACCTCCAGGCCCCGCGCGTCTAGCGGCGATGGAGGGGATTTCCCCTCGCTGTCGGCTGGAAACCGGCTCCGGCTGACCACGGGGTCCGTAAAGGCCTTCATGGCAAAGGCCGTGGGAATCCACGTGGTACCGGCGTCGCGCATGCGCCGAGGTTTTCCCTGCCCATGAAATAACCGTGTTCGACGGACCGGACTCCGGCGGTCAGAGCCTCCTGCACCGGCAGGATCCCGTTGGCATGAACCATGACGGGAATCCCATGGGCTGCGGCTGCCGCCGCCGCTTCCTTCAAAGCCTCGGCACTGAACTGGGGCGCCGTCTGCCGGCCGTACTGCATGAGGCTGTTGATGCCCGAATTGACGATCTTGACCCAATCCAGGCCTTTTGCTTCCCTTTTCACGGCCTGCGCAAGGGTCTCCCCCTTTTCAGGAGGCTTTCCGATGAGGCTTCCGTAACGGCCCTCGGCGTGCCACGCCTTCCCGGAGACCTGGAGGCGGACGGGAAAAGGAAAAGGCCCGTCGCGACGTTCCTTGAAGCGACGAACAAAACCGAAGCGGTCCCCGGCGTCCCTCACGGCGACGACCCCGTGAAAAAAAAGCTGCTCCAGGTGCCGGGCGACGGCCCCGGAGGCCTCCTCGAAACCGGCGGAAAGCTGCCTTTCCCGCAGCGTCCGGTCCGTGCTCCCGGACATCCAAAGGTGCACATGGCAATCGATGAGGCCGGGAAGGACGGTGCAGTTCGAAAAATCAAGGACCTCTCCGGGAGGGCCTTTGCCGGGTTTTTTCCGGGAAAGCGACCGTATCCGGCCGCCTTCGATCTCGAGGAGGGCATCCCGGAAAAGGGGGCCCCCGGTCCCGTCGATGAGCCAACCGACACGGGCTTTTTTCACTTGCACGGCGTTAGGATGGTGTCCTTTCGCTTGCCTTTTTATCCGCCGGGGACTTGCGAGAGCCCTTTCCCCCTTCACGGCCCTTCAGTGCCTGTCCCCGGCAGGCCATCCCTGGACCAGGGTGAGCCGGAGGATGTCCAGGGCGCTTTGGACAAATATTTCTTTGTGCATGCGCCGGCTTCCGAAAGAAAATTGAAGCCTTTTGGAAAAAACGCCCGAAGCGGAGGCCAGGCCGATGCAGACGGTGCCCACGGGCTTTTCCGGCGACCCGCCCTCCGGGCCCGCGATGCCGGTGGTGGAGAGGCCGTAATCGGCGCCGGAGAGGCGCCGGACGCCCTCGGCCATTTCCTCGGCGGTCTTCTCGTGCACCGCCCCGAAGCGGTCGAGGGTTTTTTGCGAAACCCCCAGCACGGAAACTTTGGAGGCGTTTCCGTAAGTCACGGCCGAAAGCAAAAAATAGCCGGAGCTTCCCGGCACATTGGTGAGGCGGTGGGAGAGAAGCCCGCCGGTGCAGCTTTCCGCGGCGGCGATGGTGGCTTGGCGTTTGAGAAGCAGGCTGCCCACCACGGCTTCCATGGGGCTTCCGTCCATGGAGATCACCCGCTTCCCGAGCCGCTGGGCCGCCCAGAGGGAAGCCTGTTCCAGGATTTTTTCGAGGTTTTGATCCTTTTCCCCGTAGGCGTAAAGCTTGACCTGGATCTCGGGAAACTTGGCTCTGAGGCCCAGCTTGACCCCCCCGAAGGCCGCGGAGAGGCCGGAGAGCCGCTCGCCGGTGGCCGCTTCGGTAAGCCCGAAGGTGCAAAGAGTGCGCGTGAGGCAGACCGTCCGGTGCTCCGGGAAAACGGCGAGAAGCCGGGGCATGACCTGTTCTGAAAGCATTTTTTCCATTTCTGCCGGCACACCGGGGAGAAAGAAGAAACGGCACCGGCCTAGTGTCATGGAAAATCCCGGCGCGCTTCCGATGGGGTTGGAAAGCACCTCGGCGCCCCTGGGGAAAAAGGCCTGCTTCCGGTTGGAGGGGCTGGTCAGGCGCTTTCGACTTTCAAAAAAACGCTCGATTTCCTCGAGAGCCCGGGGGTTCAGCTCACAAGGCACTCCGGCAGCCGCGGCTGCGGCGATGGACGTGAGGTCGTCCTCGGTGGGACCCAGGCCGCCGGTCACCACGGCGACGTCTGCTCTTTCTCCGATCTCTTTAAAAATCGCGGCCAGGACCGCTTCGTCGTCTCCCACGCTGGTGTGCCGTGTCACGGCGATGCCGGCCTCCTCCAGCTTCCGGGCAATGGCGGCGGAATTGCTGTCGATGAGGGCGCCGCTGCGGATCTCCTCCCCCGTGGCCAGTATCTCCCCGATCATAGGCCGTCATCTTTCTTCTAGCTGATCTTTGACAGTAGATTTTTTATTTCTTAATAAAAGCAGGGAGTTACAGAGAGTAAAAATGGTCTTGGCACTACCCTCATGCCAACTTTGTAAAAATTATGAATTAAACTTCGCGAATGGTCGGCGGCATCGCAACGCCGACCGCCTGGAACACCTTGCCGCAGATGCCCTGGCTTGCTACGAACGGTGAATTGGGTGTCGTTTTCTTCGATCTGCGTTTCCTGCAAGGCTTCGAAATCTTGCTTGATATCGGACCACTCGAAAACATGGCCGGCTTTTTCCAGCCGACGGTCCAGCTCCTTTCGAAGCAACAAGGCCAGAAAGCTGCAAAACACATGTCCCCTGATGGTTTGATCCCGCTGGTGGAAGATGGGACGTGTTTCAAGAAGGATCTTCACGTCCCTGAAGACCCGTTCGACCTGCCACAGTTCCTTGTACTTGAGAGCAACCTGGGCGGCAGGGAGCTTGGTGTTGGTTCGGAGTACCCATTTGCCATCGAAGCGAGCTTCCTCTTCGACTTTTTCCAAATCGATACTGACGCTCCCGTGTTCGATCTTAACGTACTTGCGGTAACCCTTGTTGCCGACAAGGCTTTTCGCACCTGTTTGATTTGCTCTCTAAGCGACTCAATGATGGCTTCCCGGTCTGCTGCGTCTTTTTGAGCCTGTTTGGGATTGAAGCATAAAACGTAGCGCCGCTCTTCTACCATGACCTCCTTGACCTTGAGCGGCGAAGGGTCTTTGGAACTGGAGCCTTCGGCAACGACGACCTGATACCTTCCTGCCCGAGAAAGGACCTCCTTGACCTCATTTACTTTGCGCATTCTCGCACCCAGAATATAGTCCATTTCGATTTGCTCCAGCACATCCAAGGTCTCCTGGCTGATCATGCCCCGATCGGCCACCATACAGAACGCCCTATCGGAAACCGTTTGCGGATGCGCTCAACGATCGGGATCAGTGTTTTGACATCCGTTGTGTTGCCCGGCCACATCTCGCAGCAGATGGGCACTCCGTGATTGTCAATCACCACACCCACCACCATCTGATTGAGATCCGGCCGATGGTCTTTGGCCCCCTTCCGCCCAGACTATCCCCTCCATCTCCCTCAAAGTAGATCGAGGTGGTGTCGAAAAACACCAGGTCAAGACTGGTGAACAGATCCCGATTCTGAAAAACAAAAGCTCTTCGATGCGGTCCTTGGTGCAGCGGGGACTGAAAGGGAGCATCCACTTGATCCTCTACTTCCTCGCCCAGGAAGGCCATGGCGCGATACAAATGGTGCAACGACAAATCCTCTACCCCCTCAATGATCAAATCTCTTCGCCACTTATCACAATACCGGTCAGAGCCACGACAAAAACCGGTGCAAGACAGTCAAAAAGAGAGCCCGTTCCACGTTGAAAGAAAAGAACCTTTTGTCCAACACATGGGCCAAGACCTTGTTTATCCCCAGTTCTTGCCAGATCCTCTCGAAGATCAAAGCCGGGCCGATCTTCTTCGATTGACAGGCCACTTCGCTTTTGCCGGAAAGACCAGAAGCACCTTTTCAGAGAACCTGGAAAGGGAGCGCACCAGGGTTTCGATGTCACCTTTTTCGTTCAGCCGGTCCAATCGACCGATGGTGCTGATGACTCGCTGCACGACTTTGCCTTCGATCTTGCGATTTTCGACGATTTGCAGGTACTGATTGTTGCCGGACTTTTTGATTCGCGCGAACATGGGAGCCCTCCTCTATGGACACTCCCAAATGTGCCTTTGAGGTTCCTATTTGTCAATGGTTTTACGCCATTTCTGTGGCACTACCTTTAAAGCTCAGAATTTTCCGCCTCCAATGAAAATAGGCACTTACAAGAAGAAAATGCTCAAAATTGATCCGCAACTGTTAAAGATCAGTTAGAGAAATGATCTCAAAGATGTTCGAATCTGGCAAAAATGAAAATAAGGCGCCTTCGGGGAACCGAAAATTAAATCAGGGTGAGCATCTGAATCAGCAAAATCGACCCATATGACATTGCTCATTGATTAGTGGAATGAAGTGAGGCATTGGAGAGTAAATATGAGTTATAAACTGTTACCTAGGAGAGCCCCTGGCGGGAATGGTAGTTTTGTTCATTATTCAGAATGTCACAATTGTAGAGGTGAAGTTTTTATTCTGGACGTTGCAGATTTCCAGAGCATTGTTGATGGTCCTGATTATGTCAATAGGTGTTTTTATGGGCTGGTTGCTTCATATCAACTTCAGTAGGATGAAAACAGTAAAGATCTGAACAAGAAATAATAATCAAAAAAATACTCGATCAATCTTTACGGCGGGGATTGCGCATTGTAGTGAGGTTAAAAAGGAGAACTTAAAATGTATATTGTGATTGCCGTTGTTGTACTGCTGGTCTTATTCCTGTCCGTGTCCATACGGATTTTAAACGAGTATGAGCGCGGGGTTATATTCAGGCTGGGGCGCGTTATCAAGGCAAAGGGACCGGGGTTGATCATTCTTATTCCGGTGGTCGATAAGATGGTCAGAGGTAAGCTTACGCCTGTTGGTACTAGGATGTGGACCCCCAGGACGTGATCACCAGCGACAATGTTTCGGTGAAAGTAAATGCCGTTATCTACTTCCGGGTCATCGATGCGGTCAAGGCCATCATCGAAGTCGAAAATTATCAATTCGCTATGTCCCAGCTGCTCCCAGACCACCTTGAGAAGCGTTTGCGGCCAGGCCGAGTTGGATGAACTGCTATCCGCAAGGGATAAAATCAAATTCCAAGCTTCAGGAAATTTCTAGATGCCCAAACGGATCCCTGGGGCATAAAGGTTGCCACGGTGGAACTCAAGCACATCGACCTGCCGCAGGAGATGCAGCGCGCCATGGCCAAGCAGGCTGAAGCCGAAAGAGAACGGAGAGCCAAGGTGATCAATGCCGAGGGTGAGTATCAGGCGGCCGCAAAGCTGACGGAAGCCGCCGCGATTATCAGCGAGCATCCCATGGCGCTGCAGCTCAGGTATCTCCAGACCATGCGCGAGATGTCGTCCGAGCAGAGCACGACCACTATTTTCCCTTTTCCCATGGACCTGTTCACGCCGCTGATCAGGTTAATAGACAAACTTGAAAAGAAAGAGGGATGAGATGGGGTGACGAAAAGAAAAAAGCAAACACTAAAGGAGAACCGGAAGCAATAAAAGATATAGTTGAGGCTTTAAGAATACCGTATATAGGACACCTCTGACATTGATGATTGAAAAGAGCAAACTTTATTCATGACGGATCTTCATCTGATCCGAATTATAAATTTGGAACAGATAAAGCTGCCTGGAGCAGCGATAGAGTGTTTTCGAAGTCGGAAAGCATTTCTGAATGAAGTAGTAAATAAT
>CAVOQY010000010.1:0-8420 GCA_963698465.1 uncultured delta proteobacterium | reverse complement strand
CTGCTGATACCAGAGGAGGCCTCTTTCCTCGCGCATCCAATATCCCAGGGGCGCACCGACGACAGAGCCGGGCAGGAAAAGATCGACCTTAATCAGGGCCGGAATGGGTTTTGAATTGGTCATCTGAATCCTGATGTTCACTTTTTCGCCTGGAAAGACCCGGCTTCGATCCAGCCTGACGTCGCAAAAGGTATGCTCCAGGCCCAACCGGCTCCACAGAAAGGCGAACAGCCCCGTGGCATGAAGGATGACGCAAAACAGTGCCAGTTCTCCGACACCGTAAATCAGGGCCAAGAAAAGGAAGAGAGACAGGAAACCCTGAACGAGAACGACCAGGAAAATCGAGGCGGGCGTCTCAAAAAGAGGGGGCCTCATACTTCCCCGCTTTTCAGACCGGAACCGGCATCCGGGAAAGGATTTCTTCCAGGATTTGCCCGGGGTCTGTTCCCTTGAGCTTGTCTTCTTCTTTCAGGAGGATTCGATGCGCCAGGACAGGTCGGACCAGACGCTTGACGTCATCGGGAATCACATACGCGCGTCCCTGCAAGGCCGCAAGGCCCTGGGATGCGCGCATCAAGCCCAAAGAGCCCCTGGGGCTCGATCCGAACCGCACGCTTTCGTGGCGCCGGGTGGCGGCCACGATGTCCGTGATATACTCCCGAACGGGAGCCGATAGCTGAATTTCCCTGCGCATCCGTTGGATTCGAAGGATCTCTTCAGGATCAACGACAGGCTCCAAGGCAAGAAGGGGGTCTTCTCTCTGAAACCGTTCCAGCAGGGTCATCTCCTCTGTCTTGTTGGGATAGCCCAGGCTGATCTTCAGGAGGAATCGGTCCAGCTGTGCCTCCGGCAGGGGAAAAGTCCCCTCGAGCTCGATTGGATTTTGCGTCGCCAGGATCAAAAAAGGACTTGGAACCGGATGCGTCTTTCCATCAATGGTAACCTGGCGCTCCTCCATGCACTCGAGAAGGCTCGATTGGGTCCGAGGAATCGCACGGTTGATCTCGTCCGCCAGAAGGATGTTCGTCAAAACCGGCCCCGGACAAAACCTGAACTGTCCGCTCTTCGGATCATAGACATTGAATCCGGTAATATCCGCGGGCAGCAGGTCGGGAGTGAATTGAATCCGGCTGAATGATCCCCTGATGCTTTTTGCCAGACTTTTGGCGACCAGGGTCTTTCCGACTCCCGGCACGTCTTCCAGCAAAATGTGACCCTCGGCCAGCAGGGCGACCAGAACGAGTTCGAGGGACGTTTCTTTGCCCACCACGACCCTGGATATGTTTTCGATGATTTTTTTTCCGGCTTCAAACGTCATCAGCGCTTCCTTGCCTTTTCAAAGGAACTCGGAACCTTCCCCTCGAGGCGTCATTGATGTGAACATGAGACCTTTATCCACATTCATCACCCCGGCGAAAGCCGGGGTCCAGTCATTTCAATTGCTTCTGGATGCCGGATCAGATGTGGCATGACGGAAATCGTCGTTTTTCAATAATTTTAAACATATATCCAAAAAAGACGGCGGACGTCTATGCTTTTTTGCTTTTTTTGAACCGCAACAGCGAGCAAATTCCTCGCTGCTTGAAGCAGGGAGCTTCAATCCAGGGGGGATTGCCCCTGGGGATTCAGAGCCTCTTGGTTTTCAAAATCGTTCTTATTTGATATCTATGCCTTGCATGGCGAAAGGCCGGAATCGGAGTTGAATGGACGGATGCGGAAGGCAAAAGACATAAACCTCCCTGATTGCATGAGTCGGGATGCGGCGGTGGAGCGGCTTGAAGACAAGTCGAAACGCTGGGATCTCATCGTCATCGGCGGCGGCGCGACGGGGCTCGGAACGGCCGTGGACGCCGCCTCCCGCGGTTATGACACCCTGCTTCTGGAACAGGGGGATTTCGCCCAGGGAACGTCGAGCCGAAGCACGAAACTGATCCACGGCGGCGTCCGCTACCTTCAGCAGGGGAACATCGCCCTCATCGTGGAGGCGCTCCGGGAGCGGGGGCGGCTGCCGCCGCAACGCGCCGCATCTGGTCTTCAACCTGCCCTTCGTAGTGCCCAACTACGATTGGTGGGAAGGTCCCTTCTACGGTATCGGCCTGAAAATTTACGATGTGCTGGCAGGCAAGGAAGGATTCGGCAAATCCGAAATTCTCTCCCGGGAAAAGACGCTCACCCACATCCCGACGGTGGAGGCACAAGGCCTGAAATGCGGGGTGATTTATTACGACGGCCAGTTCGACGACGCACGCCTTGCCGTGAACCTCGCTCAAACCGCCTGGGAAAACGGCGCCGTGCTGGTCAACTACCTGCAAAGCGGAACGGCCCTCACCAAAAAAGGCGGCTTCATCGAAGGTGTGGTTGCGCATGGACTGTGGAAACCGGCAGGGAGTATCCCCTCAAAGCCAGGGCGGTGGTCAACGCCACAGGCCCTTTCTGCGACGGAATCCGGCACATGGACGATCCGGCCTCGCCGCGCATGATCCGCCCGAGCCAGGGCGTGCATATCGTACTGGATACCTCTTTTCTTCCCGGTGACAGCGCCATCATGGTTCCGCACACGGACGACGGCCGCGTCCTGTTTGCCGTCCCATGGCACGACCGGGTCATCGTCGGCACCACCGACACCCCCTTGCGCCAAGTGAACCTCGAACCCAAACCCCTTCCGGACGAAGTCGATTTTTTGATCTCCCATGCCTCCCGCTACCTGGCCAAGGATCCTGGAAAAAAGGACATCTTGAGTCTTTTCGCCGGGATCCGGCCCTTGGTGGGACACGAGGGATCCGCAGAGACCGCCGCCTTGTCGAGGGACCACGTTCTTTCCATCTCCCGGTCGGGCCTGGTCACCATCACCGGCGGCAAGTGGACCACCTACCGGAAGATGGCTGAAGAGACCGTGGACCAGGCCGCCGTCATCGCCCGCTCGATCCCCGACCTTGTATTACCCATCGCTTGAAAATTCACGGGTACCATGAGCATCCGAAGGAATTCGGAAGTCTGTCCATTTACGGCTCCGACGCCATCCCCCTCGGGGAATTCCTTGCCAAAGACCCCGCCTATGGAAAACCCATTCATCCTTCGTCGGACGTTTTGGCGGGGGAAATCCTATGGGCCGTCAAGAAGGAGATGGCGCGAACCGTGGAGGACTTCCTGTCCCGAAGGAGACGGGTGCTCATCCGCGATGCAGCCGCCAGCATCCGGATGGCACCCAAGGTCGCCCGCGTGATGTCCGAGATCCTGGGAAAAGACCCGGCATGGCAAAAGACGCAAGTGGAACACTACACGAACCTTGCCCGTGGCTACCTGCCCCAATGACCCAAAGTGCCGGGATCCGATTTTGACACAGGCAGGAGGATTCTGGTAAATTAAGTGTAAAGCTCGGGCCGCGAACACCGGCCAAGACCAACCGATTAACAGCGAGAAAGGAAAGGAAGGACAGATGGCCGTTACTGCATACAGCGCAAAGGACCTTTTCGACTGGTTGACCGGAAACCCCGATTTCCTGCTTCTGGACGTGCGAAACGACGTGGAGTTCGGCCGATTCAAGGTGGAGGGACCCCGTCCCTTTGAAATGCTCAACGTCCCCTACATGGAATTCGTCGAGCATGAAGAGGAAAGTGTCTCCAAGGTGCCCCGGGGGAAAAAGATCCGCATCGTGTGTGCCAAGGAAGGCTCTGCCAAATATGTCGGAGAGATCCTGGAAAAACACGGCTGGGAAGACCTCCGATTCCTTGCCCAGGGAATCAAATCTTGGGGAAACCTCCTCGCCCCGGTCACCGTGAATCCCGGCGCGTCCTATGAATTGGTTCAATTCCGGCGGCCGGGAAAGGCCTCCTGCAGCTACGGCTTGCTCTTCGAATCAAGCATGATGGTCTTCGACCCGGCGAAAAACATCGACGCCTACCTGGAATTCGCCGAAGCGCACGGATGCCGGATCACCCATACTTTCGAAACCCACCGGCAGGCTGACTACATTTCGGGGAGCGCCGCCCTGAACAAGACCGCGGGCGTTGAAATCGTGGCTCCGGATCCGGATTTCAGCGTCGCAAAATTTGCTTTCACTCCAGTCAAAGACGGTGATACTTTCACCTTCAATGGAAAGGGGCCCCGAGTCCAGGCAATTCACACCCCGGGTCATACCCCGGGAAGCACGTCTTATCTCATCGACGGCAGGTACCTCATCTCCGGAGATACGGCTTTCATCCTGTCCATCGGCCGGCCCGACTTGGGAGGAATGGCCCGGGAATGGTCCGAAATGCTCTTCAAAACCATGACCGAGATTCTCATCCCCATGGATGAAAAAATCGGCCTCCTCCCGGGACATTACATGGATTGGAAAGAGGCCAACTCGGACCTCATCTTCTTGGCACCCCTGGGACAGGTCAAAAAGAAAAACGCGAAAATTTACGGGATCAAAGACGCCTCGCAGTTTTACGATTTCATCAATAAAAACATGAGACCGCAACCCGAAGAGTACGCCAAGATCCGAGAGATCAACGCCGGAATCATCGAGGTGGATGAAGAGGAACAGGACATCATGGACCTGGGGAAAAACGAGTGCGCAGCCAGCGCCATGCAGGATAAATCCTGATTTCTCGCCATGCGGTACCGACGCTTCGACCTGGCGGAAAACCCAAAGTGCTCCTGCGTCGCACCGTTGGAAAAGAAGACGTTTTTCTCCGCCTTGCCCGCCGAATGGGACGATCCCCGATTGGGTGCCGCCATTCGAGAGCGACAGTCGACGCCTGGGCCGTAAGGTGGTGGTCCTGGACGATGATCCCACCGGATCCCAGACCGTCCACGACATCGACATCCTCACCGAAGCCTCGGTGGAAAGCCTTGCCGAGGCGCTTTCTTCCTCAAAAGACCTGTTCTACATCCTGACCAACTCCCGCGCCCTGCCTCCGGATCAGGCCGAAGCCCTCAATGTCGAAATCGCAGAAAACCTTTCAAAGGCCTCCCTTTCAACCGGGCGCCCGTTCGACCTCGTCAGCCGCAGCGACTCCACTTTGAGGGGCCACTATCCCCTGGAAATCGATGCGCTGGCCAAAACGTTGAAGGACACATTGGGATGGCGCTTCGACGGTCACATTCTCATTCCGTTTTTTCATGAGGGCGGACGCTTCACCGTGGGGGACGTGCACTGGGTTCAGGAAGGCGACCGCCTCTTGCCGGCAGCCCAGACCGAATATGCCAAGGATCCGGCATTCCCCTATACCGCATCGGACCTGCGGCAGTGGGTCCTGGAAAAAACCAACAAGCGGTATTCCTTGGACCAGATCGTTTCCCTGTCCCTCCAAGACCTGAGATCCCAAGGCCCGGAATGGGTTGCGCGACAGCTGTCCCGGATCACAGGAAATCCGCCGGTCATCGTGAACTGCGCCAGCTACGGGGATCTGCAGGTTTTTGTCCGGGGTCTTCTTCAAGCCTGCCTGCATGGAAAACGATTTCTCTTCCGCACGGCGGCCTCCTTTGTCAAGGTCCGCGGCGCCATTGACGACCGTCCCTTGCTGACGTCCCGGGAAATGATACCCGCCGCCGCGCCGGAAGGCGGCTGCGTGTTCGTGGGTTCGTTCGTGCAGAAAACGAGTAGGCAGATCGAGGTCCTCAAGCAGCTTCCCGGCACCTCCAGCGTCGAGCTGAGGGTGTCCCGCATCTTTGATCCCGGCACGAGGAGCGCCGAAATCCAAGGCGCCGCCCGGATACTAAACGAAGCTGTCTTAGCCGGAAAGACCGGGATGGTCTATACGAGCCGGTCCCGAATGAATGCCCGGACGCCGCAGGAAGCCGCCGTCCTCGGGCAGGCCATCTCTTCCGCGCTGGTCGAGGTCGCGCGCAGGGTCCATGAAACGCCGCGATTCATCGTGGCCAAGGGTGGAATCACCGCAAGCGATATCGCGACACAGGGTCTTGGGATACGCCGCGCCCGTGTCCTGGGACAGATTCTCCCGGGGGTGCCGGTTTGGCGGCCGGACGCCGGAAGCCGGTTCCCCAACGTGCCTTACGTCGTGTTTCCGGGAAATGTCGGAGAGGTTGACGCCATGGCACGAACTGTCGAGAGACTGCATTAGGCCGTCTTCTTTATAAAAGAATCGATTTTTGCTTTCCCTTTTCCATCCCAAGAACCTATAATAGGTGATAGGGTTGCCTCTTCGGACGGTTTTTCCCGACCCGGAACTGTCCGGGCACATCCCGTAAAGGAACTTTATGGCGGATCTGAAAACGATTCTGGACATTGTCCGGCAAAACGAAGAAACCGCCCGGAAATTTTTCGAGATCGAAAAGCGGATTCTGAGCATCCTGGACTTTGCGGGCCTTTTCGAAGTCCTTTTAACCGAGATCCGCAATCAATTCAAAGTCCCCTACGCCTGGATTTCCCTGGTGGGCAAAAGCGATGTCACCGGCTTCATCCAGAATCTCGCTGCCTCCGAAAAGCTCCAAAGACATCTAAGGCTTGTGGACAAGCGGATTTTCGAGGAACTGGTCGGCCGGCACCGTGTGTCGATCCTGGTCAACAAAGACTTGAAACGCTTCACCCCCCTCTTCCCGGAACACCGAATACTCCCGGTCCGTTCCATCGCCATCGCCCCCCTGACCCTGGACGGAAACCTCATCGGCAGCCTGAACCAGGGAGATCTCTCCCCCGACCGGTTTCGGCCCGGCATCGACGTCAGCCTTCTGGATCAGCTCGCTGTCAAGGTCTCGATTTGTCTTTCCAATGTGACCGCCCACGAGAAGCTTCGATTCCTTGCCTTTCACGACGCCTTGACCGGCCTGCTCAACCGACGCGTGATGGAGTCCATTATGGAAAGGGAATACGGGCGGGCGAAACGCTACCGCTCGCCTCTTTCTTTGATCTTTTTGGACTTGGACGACTTCAAATCCGTCAATGACCTTCACGGCCACGATCTCGGCGACGATCTCCTGAAATACGTTGCAAACAACCTCTCCGGCTTCTTCCGGAAAATTGACGTGGTGGCCCGGTTTGCCGGGGATGAGTTCCTCGTTCTGCTGCCGGAAACCGAGAAGGCGAACGCACAACGCCTCATGGAGAGGCTTTGCGACCACTTTGCCCGACACCCTTTCCGCTTCTCCGGACAGGGCCTTTCGGTATCCGTCAGCTACGGGATCGCATCGGCGGGGGATGCGGATGTCACCGACTCCAAGGCCCTGCTCAAAAAGGCCGATGCTGAGCTGTATGCGGCTAAGAAAGCGAAAAAGACCGAGCAGTCGCTTTTGGCACAGGGAGGACAAAGGGCAACGATGCCCTGACCCGAAAAAGCAAAGAACTGGGTTTTGGAACCGTGGCCCGAAATCGAGCCCGTCATCGAAGGCGCCTATGAGAAACGAACTGTCGGATGAAGAACTGGACACCTACGCAAGACAGATCGTTCTTGCCGATATCGGGTATGAAGGACAGCTCAAATTGAGAAACGCCACGGCGTGCCTCGTGGGTCTGGGCGGATTGGGATCCCAGCTCGCCCCCAGACTGGTGGGCATGGGCATCGGCCGCCTTCGCCTGGTGGACCGGGACATCGTTTCACGTTCCGACCTCCACCGGCAGTATCTTTACGACGTGGATGCCCTGGGAAAACCCAAGGTGGCGGTGGCTTTTAAGAGGCTGAATCGGCTGAACCCCGACGTCCAACTCATTCCTTGCGCGGAATCGCTTAATGCGTCCAACGCCGAGGAGATTATCAGGGGAGCGGACGTGGTTCTGGACGGCCTGGACAGCCCGGAGGCGCGCTACCGCGTCAACCGCATCTGTCACCGGCTCGAAATCCCGTACGTTTTCGGCGCCGCCATCGAAGCTTTCGGAAACGCCACCACTGTAGTCCCGGGGAAATCCATGTGCCTGGAATGTTTCATGCCGGGGCTGAAAAATGAAGACCTGCCCAAATGCGGTGTCGTCGGAGTCCATCCCGCCGTTTTGGGGATCGTCACGGCGGTTCAAACCTCGGAAGCCGTGAGGCTCATCCTCGGGAAACAACCGGCCCTGCTGAACAAGCTTTTGCAGATCGATCTTCGGGATTTGGGGTTCGAAACCCTCGATCTGACCGCACGAAAAACCTGTGCCGTGTGCGGATCCGAGCCCGAGAAGGGCCATGAAGTCCTGCCGGATCGATGGATCGAAGAAAGCTGCGCCCGGGACGGAAAAAGGAACTTCATCCTCAGCCCGAAAGAAAGAATCGAGATCTCCCCGGAAAAGCTTCAGGCGTTCTTGCCTGAAAAGGGGTTCCATGTCCAATCCGCAGGGCCCTTCGGGATCACCTTTAAAAGCGCCGACGGAATCACCTTCTGTCTCCTAAAGGGCGGCACTCTCATCGCTTTGGTTCCCCCCAACCTGGAGTCGGTTCAGAAAGAAGACCTGCTGAAACACCACGCCCTTTTGCTGGTGGAGGGGCTGGGGTATCCGCCCACGG
>CAVOQY010000009.1:0-29186 GCA_963698465.1 uncultured delta proteobacterium | reverse complement strand
GAAGAGGTCATGGTCCTCGGTGAAACCTGCACAACGGAACCATCGAGACGCTGTGAAGATCAAGAGCGTACTGAAATCTGCGTCAAACGCTCGAACTGGGCGCTGACGGGCTTGCGACGGTGTCGGGCAATTTCGGCCCCTTGCTTTGCCCTGGGGCTTGGTTGGGAGGACTGATTGTGACCGTCAATCGACCTTCTGTATTCGAACCTGAAAGGTGTGCTCATTCCGCATCGATCTCTCCACTCACTGATGCCGTCATTCGCCAAGTATGAATCCTTCGTTCTTCACCGTCAGCGGCAGGTCACCTTCTTGGGTCGAACTCCCAAAAACATGCTGGAATCCCTGGGGCTCGTCCCGGGCCTTTCCGCGGTCGTCATGAAGAATTCCTTCTTCCTGGAATCCTTGTGGAAGCCGAACATCTTCCCCCAAAGGAGGCAACGGAACGTGGAGAGCATCCTCATCCGTTCGTCAAGCTGTTCGAGGCCGTGGGCCTGGACCATTCCGCCCATGAGTATCCCCATGTGGTCTACACGTGGGTGGTGATGGCGCTGTTGATTCTACTGGGATTTTTGGCGACGCGAGGAATTTCCCTGGTTCCGCAAAAGATCCAGAACCTCTTTGAGATGATTGTTTCCGGTATCGAAGAGTTTATGGTAACGGTCACCGGTGAAGAAGGGCGCTGGCTGCTGCCCATTGCCGCCACACTGTTTCTCTTTATCGCCTTTTCCAACCTGATCGGTCTGGTGCCGGGCTTTTTCCCGCCCACGGCCAGTTTAAACACCACCTTGGCCTGCGCTCTGATTGTAGTGGTATTTACCCATGTCATCGGTTTGAAATACCATGGTGCGAAATATATCAAGCATTTTTTGGGACCGGTCTGGTGGATGATCCCCATTATTCTCCCCATTGAAATTATCGGGCATCTGGCCCGCATTTTGTCGTTGTCGTTCCGTCTTTTTGGTAACATGATGGGTCACGAACTGGTGTTGGCCATTCTCTTTATGTTGGCCGGCGCCTTTTTCGCACCGCTGCCCATTATGGCCCTGGGTATTTTTGTGGCATTGGTGCAGGCATTTGTATTCTTTCTGCTGTCGATCATGTACTTTACCGGTGCCATGGAACACGCCCATTAGGATCATTTTATACTGAAAGCTTCCATTCGCTGACATCGCTGTGGGGACTTTCATCCGCTCTTGTCTCCGCCCTGCGGGGATGAGCGTTTTTAGTCAGGTTATTTCCCTATATAGAAGGGTATAGGGTTTGGAAGAAGCCGAGTATCTAATTTTATTTAAAGGAGGTAGTTGAGATTATGGAAGGACAAGCACTGCAATTTTTTATCGCCTGTGTGACCGCCGCTGGTTTTGGTATTGCCATCGCCGCTTTTGGTTGTGGTATCGGCCAGGGTATCGGCCTGAAATCCGCGGTTGAAGGGATTGCCCGCAATCCTGAATCTTCCGGTAAAGTGACCGTCACCCTGCTGATTGGTCTGGCCATGATCGAATCACTCTGTATCTACGCGCTGGTTATCGCGCTGATTCTGATCTATGCGCATCCCCAGGCAGCAGCCATCGCCAAATTTTCGCGGGGTAGGTCCTTCCAAGGAAAGAAAGGGGCAGCCCCCGTAACGGGGTCGGCCCCTTTTTCTTCCCCTGTAGGTGTTCCCGACGCCTCGCGCTTCAGCGGCGATAGGCCGGAAGGACCTTTCTGAGGAACTGTCCCGTGTAGGAGTGCGGAAGAGCGGCGACTTCCTCGGGGGTCCCACATCCCACCACGTGTCCCCGGCATCTCCCCCCTCCAGGCCCAAATCGATGACGTAATCGGCGGTCTTGATGACTCGAGGTCGTGCTCAATGACGATGACGAGTGTTTCCCGCCTCCACGAGGCGGTCGAGCACGCCTGACAGCTTCCGGATGTCGTCGATGTGGAGACCCGTGGTGGGTTCGTCGAGAAAATAGACCGTCTTTCCAGTTCCCCCGCTTGCTCAACTCCCTGGACAGCTTGTTCCTCTGGGCCTCTCCCCGGAGAGGGTGGTGGCCGGCTGGCCGAACGATATAGCCCAGGCCCACGTCCATCAGGGTCTGCAGTTTGTCGCGGACGGCGCCGAGGGCTCCGAAGAACTTGAGTGCCTGGGCAACCGTCATGTCCAGCACATCAGCGATATCTTCTTCCCTTTGGTACCGGACTTCCAGGGATTCCGGTTGTAGCGTTCCCCCGGCAGAATCGCAAGGAACGTAAACGTCGGGCAAAAAATGCATTTCGATCTTGATGATCCCGTCTCCGGTGCAGGCCTCACACGGTCGCCCTTGACATTGAAGCTGAACCGGCCGGCTTTGGTACCCTCTGGCCCTGGAATCGGGACCCGGAAAAGAGTTCGCGGCATGAAGGTGAAGACCCCGGTATAGGTGCCGGATCAACGGGGTGCGGCCGATGGAGACTGTCCATGTGGACACCTTGTTCACGTGTTGATGCCGCCCGACGTTCATGAAGCCCCGCGGGATCCGAGCCCCCGGTAAAGCCTCTGGGAGAGGGCCCGGACGAGGGTTCCAGGACGAGGGTCGACTTGCCGGACCCGGAGACGCCGTGACGCAGATCAGGCGGCCGAGCGGAAAGGCCACCGTGAGCCTCTTGAGGTTGTCTTCCGATGCGCCTTCGATGACGAGCTGGCTTCCCGTTTCCGTCACGCCGCGTTCGGGGCCTCGATCATTTTTGTCCCGGACAGATTTGCCCGGTCAGGGAACGGGGGTCGCGGCGAGGGATTCCGTGACCCCGGAAAAAACCACCTCCCCGCCGTGGATGCCGGCCCCGGGCCCCATGTCGATGACGTGGTCCGCCTGGCGGATGGTTTCCTCGTCATGTTCCACCACCAGAACGGTATTGCCCAGATCCGCGACTCCATGAGGGTGTCCAGAGAGACGGCGGTTGTCCTTCTGGCGAGCCCGATGCTGGGTCCGTCGAGGACGTACAGAACCCGGTCAGTTTGGAGCCGATCTGAGTGGCCAGCCGGATCCGTCTGGCTTTCCCCCCCCGAGAGTGTATTGGCCGAACGGTCCAGGGTGAGGTACCCCAGGCCCACGTTTTCCAGAAAGCCCAGGCGGTCCGCGATCTCCTTGAGGATGCGTTCGGCGATGATCTTCTGCTTTCCGGCAAGGGCCAGATTTGTGAAAAAAGCCTTGGCCTTCTGGACGGAGAGCGCGGTGGCCTCAAAAATGGTTTTTCCTCCCACCCGGACGCTCCTGCTTTCGGGTTTGAGCCGGGTTCCGAGGCACTCGGGCAGGGCTGGAAATTCATGTACTGCTGGATCTCTTCCCGAATCTGGTGCGAGTCGGTTTCCATGTAGCGGCGCTGAAGGTTGGGGATGATCCCCTCGAAGGGGCGCTGATACGTGTACCGGCGATGGTCCCGCTCGAAATAAAAGGTGACGACCTCTTCTCCGGATCCATAGTACAGGGCTTGCCGGAAGGATTCCGGGAGATCTTTGAAAGGGGTGAAAATATCCACGCCGTAATGCCGCGTCAAAGCGTCCATGAATTCGGAGAAATACACCGAGTTGCGGTTGGCCCACGGGGCCACTGCGCCCTCCCGCATGGAAAGGGTCGGGTTAGGAGTGATCAGCCCGGGATCGAACTCGGTAATGGTCCCCAGGCCGTCGCATTTTGGACAGGCGCCTTCGGGCCGAGTTGGAGGAGAAGCTGGCCGGTGTCAACTCGGGGTAGCTGATGCCGCAGGGGATGCACGCGGCCTTCTCGCTGAAGAGGATCGGCTCCTTTCCATCCACATCGACCAGGACCACCCCTTCGGATCGGCCCATGGCGAGTTCGAGAGAATCGGCCAGCCGGCTCCTGATCCTCCTTGACCTGGAGGCGATCCACAACCACCTGAATGTCGTGCTTCTTGTTTTTGGGCAGGGCGGGAATCTCTTCGATGTCGTGCGATTTCCGTTAACCCGGACCCTGGCGAAACCTTCCTTGATGAGTTTTTCTAAAAAGTCTCCGTGGGATCCCTTCTGTTGCGTCACCAAGGGGGATAGAATCACGATCCGGGTTCCTTCGGTCAGCGGGAGAGGCCTGATCCACCCGATCTGATCCACGGACTGGGAAGTGATGGGGCGCTGGCATCGGTAACAGTAGGGGTGTGCCGACCCGAGCGAAAAGCAGGCGGAGATAATCATAGATCTCGGTGACGGTTCCCACCGTGGAACGGGGGTTGTGACCGGCCGTCTTCTGTTCGATGGCGATTGCCGGGGAAAGGCCGTCGATGGTGTCCACGTCCGGTTTTTCCATGCGTTCCAGAAACTGACGTGCATAGGTGGAAAGGGATTCGACACTGCGCCGCTGCCCTTCCGCGTAAAGGGTGTCGAAGGCCAGGGTGGACTTCCCGGACCCGAGAGCCCCGTGATGACGACGAGCGTTCTGGGAATGGAGACGCTACTATGTTCTCCAGGGTTCTGCTGCCGGGCCCCTCGAATGAGGATGTGATTGCTGGACATGGCGGCTGAACTCGCGATCCGTGTCTGCTTCGAACGGCCAGGTGCTGATAACCCACCTGCTCGGCGGCCATCCGGATGGCCGCGACGAGACTCCCGGGATCCGCCTTTCCGGTCCCGGCGATGTCATAGGCGGTGCCGTGATCGACGGAGGTCCGGATCAGGGGAAGCCCCAGGGTGGTGTTCACACCGTCTTTGAAGTGAATCAGCTTGAAAGGGATCAGCCCCTGATCGTGATATAGAGCCACCACCGCATCGAAGGCTCCAGTCAGGGCCTGGTGGAACACCGTATCGGGAGGGAAGGGGCCTGCGATCCGATATCCTTTCCGAAGGGCTCTGCGGATTGCCGGTTGAAGGATCTGCTTTTCTTCGTTGCCGAAGCGCCCGTTTTCTCCGGAGTGGGGATTCAGGCCGGCCACAGCCAGGAGGGGATGGGGGATCCCGAAACGCTCCCGGAGGCCTTCGGCGGTCAACAGGAGGGTGCGGAGGACTCTTTCCGCCGTGAGGAGTCCGGGGACTTCCCGGAGCGGTTCATGGATGGTGACCAAGGCGACTTTCAACCGCCGTCCGGCCATCATCATAACAAAATCGGAGGCGCCGGTGCGTTCGGCGAGGAGTTCCGTGTGACCGGCATAGGGAAGCCGGGTCATGCGGAAAGCGCTTTTGTGGAGAGGACAGGTCACCAGGGCATCGGCTTCCCGATTCTGTACCATGTCCACGGCTTTCGTGACGTATCGGATGGCTGCGGCGGCCGTGGACCGGAGGGGATGCCCCCAGCGGATCTTTTCAGAGGCGAGGCGGCTTAGAGGAACGACGTTGATGCGGCCAGGAGTATATCGCCCCTCTTTCGGGTTCGCAATGACCCGGATTTCAGGGGACAGCCCGGTGCTTGTCCCGGCGACTTCCAGGCGAAGGGGATCCCCGAGGATGACAGGCCGGGAAAAACGGTAGCAGCCGCCCCGATGAAGCGCTTTCACAATGATCTCCGGGCCGATGCCCACCGGGTCTCCCAGGGTCACTGCAAGGACGGGACGCGTGTCGGGTTTTTTTTTCATCCCAATCTTCCAAGTCTAAAAAACCGTTCCAAACGGATAACGATAAGGCCCTTTTCCATCAGATGCAAGGCCGCCCGGATCGATTCGAAGAACTGACGGCGATTAGAACGCCCTTTGCAAACAAAAACCGGATCCGGCCCGTTCGGAGGAAGACCTGCCCGGGCGGGTTCGGTGTCGGGTATCGAGAACTTTTTTAAAAATAAAAGAAAAATGGAGGAATTGAAAGGTTTTTAAATAAACAGAGGTCGGGCTATTTTTCCTCGAACCCCGGATGTGTCCAGAATGCTTGGAGAAACTTCCTTGGAAAAAATGGCCGTGTTTCAAGGCAGTTGGCCCGTTGATGTCTTATAACTTAATCATATCAACAAGTTAAATATTGTTAATAATTTGTTTAGAAGTCTGGGAAAAACAAGAGACATCCGATTTGACACCCCAGGGTCCGTGACATAAAAGAGGCCCTGTTGTCGGAAAGGATTTAAAACCTCGATTATATCTCCCATACGAACGGCAATCGACGGATACGGCTTTCCATCCCACGGGGTTTAACCCTTCAAAGGCATTGCAGTTTTTCATTCCAGGGGGGGTTTTTGGACACGATCTGGGACCAAATCAAAGCAAAGATCAAGGACCGGATTCCGGTTCACTGTTACCGGATGTGGATCGAACCGGTGGTCCAAAAAGATGAAAAAGGTCCCCGGATCGTGCTTCAAAGCCCCAATGCTTTTTCCAAAAAGCGAATCATGGCCCATTACGGAGACTTGATCATCTCTGAAATTCAGCGGATGGCGGGATCCGAGAACGAGGTCGTCTTTGAGGTATTGGAATCCGACGGCTGCCCAAGAGCCAGGGGAGGCCCCTTGGACGACCCCCAGATGCCTCTCCCCATTTCCCATCCTAGCCCCCACAACGGCGGGATGCTTTGTTCGAATTTCACTTTTGACCAGTTCGTGGTGGGAGGCAACAACGATTTTGCCTATTCCGCATCCCTTGCCCTTGCCTGTTCCCGAAAACCCCAGCAAAATTCCCTGCTGTTGATGGCCAAGCCCGGAATGGGGAAGAGCCACCTTTCCCAAGCCATCGGGCATCACATCCTGTCCCATTTTTCCGGAGAGCGGGTTTATTACATGACCGCGGAGGATTTCGCCCTGGAAATGGTCCATGCCTTCAAGACCGGAACCATCGATGCCTTCAAGAAGAAGTATAAGAGCCAGTGCGATGTGCTCCTCTTGGAAGAACATACACTTCCTCACCGGAAAGAATCGCACCCAGATCGAGCTGAATTTCATCCTGGAAAATTTGCTGGGAGTGGAGAAAAAGGTCATTTTTACAAGCTGTCATTTGCCTTCGGATATCCCCAAGATCAACGACAAGCTCAAGTCGAGGCTGTGTTCCAGCCTGATCTCCAACATCGAGGCCCCGGATTATGCGACCCGGCTCAAGATCTTGAGGGTGAAAGCCAAAACCAACGGGTACGAGGTTGACGATGAGATCATCCAGTACCTGGCCAGTGAACTGACCGAAGACGTGAGGCAGCTGGAGAGCGGGTTGGCCGGAGTGATGGCCAAGGCTTCCCTGCTGTGCGCCCCCCTGGATTTGAACCTGGCCGGAAGCGTGGTTCAAAACATGGTGCAGCACCGGCAGAACATCACCCTGGATGCCATCAAGCGTCTGGTTTGCAAACAATACCGGGTTTCCCCCGATCAACTGGTCTCCCGCTCCCGGAAACAAGCCGTCGTGCGGCCGAGACAGATCGCCATGTATCTGGCCCGGAAGTATACCGACTCGACCCTCCACCAGATCGGCAAGAGTTTCAACCGTTACCATGCCACGGCCATTCACTCAGTGGACCTCATCGAACGGGGGATCAAGGAGAACCGGCAGATTCAGCAACAGGTGGAATATCTTTGCCGGAAACTGGAGACGGGAAAATACTGATCTCGTCCGCTTCGCCTTAACCCTTTGGACCTGCATGCGATTTGATGGCTGAACCCCGAAAAAGACCCAAGAAGGACCCCGCGCTCTACCATGTCCCCCCCCACAGCATCGAGGCCGAGGAGTCCATCCTCAGCGCCATTCTCATCGACAACACGGCGCTTCTGGACATCCTGGAAATCCTGGCTCCCAAGGATTTTTATCGGAGCGCCCACGAGAAGGTCTTTTCAGGTGTTGTGGACCTGTTCAACAAGGATGAACCCATCGACCTCGTCACCCTTTCCAACCGCCTCAAAGAAAAAGGACAGCTTGAAGAGGTGGGGGGCGCGGTCTTTCTGGCGCGCCTGGTGGATACGGTTCCCCTGGCGGTCAATGCCGCCCATTACGCCAGGATCATTCATGACAAGGCGGTCCTGAGGCGCCTCATTGAAAAGGCCAATGCCATCTCGAAGCGGTGCCTGGAAGACGCCGGGAGCGCCGACGAAATCCTCGATTTTGCGGAGGGCTCCGTTTTCGAGGTATCGGAAAAGCGGCATCGGCAGTCCTTCTACCCCATCAGCGCGCTCATCGACAAGAGCATCGACGCCCTGGAGGAGCGGCAGGGGAACAAGGCGCTGATCACCGGGGTCCCCACCGGCTTCACGCTCCTTGACAACCTCACGTCCGGGTTGCAGAAGTCGGATCTCATCATTGTGGCCGCGCGTCCCAGCATGGGAAAGACGGCGCTGGCCCTGAATATCGCCCGGAACGCGGCTGTGGACGCCAATGTGGCCGGTGCCGTCTTCTCCCTGGAGATGTCCAAGGAACAGCTTTCCATGCGCCTGCTGTGCGCCGAGGCGAGGATCGATTCCTCCCGGCTCAGGAGCGGCTTTTTCAGCAAGGACGACTGGGTCAGCTTGACCGATGCCGCCGGGGTCCTTTCCGAAGCCCCGATTTACATCGATGATACGCCCAATATTTCCGTCCTGGAGATCCGGGCCAAGGCGCGCCGGCTCAAGATGGAAGTTAATCTGGGGCTGGTCATCATCGACTACCTCCAGCTCATGAGGAGCCACTACACCGCCGAACGGCGGGACCTGGAGATTTCCGAGATCTCCCGCTCCCTCAAAGCCCTGGCCAAGGAGCTGGATTTGCCGGTCTTGGCGATTTCCCAGTTGAACCGTAAACTGGAGGAACGCGGAGACAAGCGGCCTCAGCTGTCCGACCTCCGGGAATCCGGGGCCCTGGAACAGGATGCGGACGTGGTTGCCTTCATCTATCGCGATGAGGTATACAACAAAGAAGAAAACAACCCCAACAAAGGGAAAGCCGAACTGCTGTTGTCCAAGCAAAGAAATGGGCCCACGGGGGTCGTTCCCCTGGCTTTCTTGACCGCCTATACGCGCTTTGAAAACCTGTCGCCCGTCAATACGGGATGAAGCGCCTCTTCGGAAATACCGGCGGGCTCAAGGCCGGGCAAAGCCGCCGGCTCGAAACCCTGTACCGCCGCCGCATATCCGTCGATCACCTGATCACCCTCCAGCTTCTCCGGGAAATGAGCCTGCTTTCCCGTGAGATGCGGCGGCAGGTCGGGGTGCTGATCGACCGGGGAGGGCGGGTGACCCACGTGATCGTGGGGGACTACCAGAAGATTTTCATTCCCGACCTGTCCGGATACCGCCTGGCACCGGGGCGCCTGAAAGGGCTGCGATGCGTACATACGCACCTTACCGATGAGGCGCTGACCGACGATGACCTCACGGATCTCAGTTTTTTGGCCCTCGACTTCATGGCGGTGGTGACGGTTTCCGAAGAAGGTCATCCACGCCTCGTTCACGTCGCCCATATTCTTCCCAAAAGCCATGAGGAAAAACGTTTCGGTTTTTTGAAACCCTTGCGGCCTGACCGGATGAACATGGATTGCCTGGGCCGCATCCAAGCCCTGGAAGCGGAACTGCCCCTTTCCGAGGGGGCGAGAAGCACCTACCCTGGATCCGAGCGTGCCATTTTGATGATGGCGAGCAATGTACCCCGACTCGAGGCCCAGGAGACCCGAGCGGAATTGTCCGCGCTGGCCCGCTCGTGCGGGTTGGAGGTGGCGGGGATGGAACCCTACCGGAAAAGCGGCGCCGGGAGGCTTCCCCTCGGGAGGGGAAAGCTTCAGCAGCTCGCCCTTTACGCCCTTCAGAAAGGGGCCACGCTGGTGGTTTTCGACCAGGAACTCGATCCGTCCCAGATCCGCACCATCACGGACCAGCTTCAGCTGAAGATCATCGATCGGACCCAGCTGATACTGGATATCTTCGCCCAGCGCGCCCGGACCCGGGAAGGCAAGCTCCAGGTGGAGCTCGCCCAGCTGAAATACCTCCTTCCCCGGCTGATCGAAAAGAATACGGCCATGTCCCGCCTGACGGGAGGTATCGGGGGTCGGGGACCCGGAGAAACCAAGCTGGAAATCAACAGGAGGCGGGCCCGGGAGCGGATCCTGCGTCTGGAAGAGGCGCTGCTTCGGGTTCGGAAGCGCCGCAAGGTCCAGCGCGCCAGGCGGGGGAAAAAGCGTCTCCCCATTCTTTCCATCATCGGCTATACCAATGCCGGAAAGTCGACCCTTCTCAACACCCTGACCCACAGCCAGGTTCTGGCGGAAAGCCGTTTGTTCGCCACCTTGGACCCTTCCAGCAGGAGGATCCGGTTCCCGAGGGACATGGAGGTCATCCTCACGGATACGGTGGGGTTTATCCGGGACCTCCCCAGGGACCTCAGGGTGGCCTTCCGTGCAACCTTGGAGGAGCTGGAACAAGCAGATCTTTTGCTTCACGTCATCGACATCAGCCATCCCCATTTTCCGGAGCAGATGGAGGCCGTGGAAGACATCCTGGAGGAACTGAACCTTTTGGAAACGCCGGTCATCCGGGTTCTCAACAAGAAGGATCTTGTGTCGGAGCCCGATGCGGAGCGATTCCGCCGGCGTTTCGACGGGATCCCGATTTCCGCTAAGGACCGATCCACCCTTCACGGGCTCATCGAGGTGATCCAGGACCGTCTTTTAAAAAAGGCGATAAAACCTGTTGACAGCGAGAATTGACGGGGGATAATCTCGCCATCTTATGGATTTGGATCAAATCAAGAGGGTAGCCATGTCCGCCGCCGTTAAGGGTGGAGCGGAGCTGACTCGGCGTTTCGGAAACCTTTCCCGGGTGTCGACCAAGAGCGGAATCGCCGACCTTGTCACCGACGCCGATATCGCCGCGGAGGCGGCTATTGTGGAGACCCTCAACAGGGCTTTCCCGGACCACGCGGTTTTGGCTGAGGAAAGCGGCGCAAGCGGAAAAGACACTCCTTACCGGTGGATCATCGATCCGTTGGACGGCACCACCAATTACGCCCACGGCCTTGGGATCTACTGCGTTTCCGTGGCTTTTGCCGCCGCCGGCGAGATTCTGGTGGGCGTGATCCTCTCCCCCCCCTTGAAGGAGATCTTTATCGCCGTCAAGGGGGGCGGGGCTACCCTGAACGGCAAACCCGTCCGGGTGACGGGAACGCCCAGGGTTTCGGAAAGCCTTCTGGTTACAGGATTTCCCCACAATACCCGCGGGAACGTGGAGCCGCTGGTCCGCCGCTTCGCCCGGTGCCTTACCGCCTCCCGGGGGGTCCGCAGGCTGGGGTCCGCGGCGCTGGACATCTGTTATGTCGCCTGTGGCCGGTTCGATGCCTTTTGGGAGCAGGGCCTTAACCCCTGGGATACGGCTGCCGGAGTTCGGATCGCCCTGGAAGCAGGAGCGGCCGTCACCGATTTTTACAATCATCCTTTCAGCGTGGAAAAAGACTCGATTTTGGTTTCCAACGGGCATATCCACGCGGAAATGCTTTCACTTCTGAACGTCGAAAATGAACCGAATCCAAAATAGAAAAACGTACCGGTTGCGCATGAGCGACCGCCTGGATTGTTTCGGAACCTATTATTCCCAGGACCCCCTCTGCAGGAAACACTGCGCCCTCCGGCTGCGCTGCGTCATTGAAAGGGACCGGGAAAACCGCTTCGGGCAGATCGAGGACGTCGAATTCCCCTACGTCGGCCTGGAGATGGAATAACCCTTCAGGGTCGAGACCCGGGTCGGACAGCCCCTGGGCTTGCCTGGAGCGCCGGGAAGATCTTACCCGGATTGAGGATGCCGTTGGGGTCGAAGGCGTTCTTGATCCGTTTCATGAGCAAAATCGCCTCAGGCCCGAGCTCCTTGGAGAGATAGGGCGCCTTGGTGATGCCCACCCCGTGTTCCCCTGAAATCGTTCCGCCCAGCTCCAGAGTGTAGTCGAAGATCCGTTCCACCGCATCATTGGCCTTTTTCAGGGCTTTAGGATCGTTCTTGTCGAGCATGATGTTGAAATGGATGTTTCCGTCCCCCGCATGGCCGAAGCTGGCCATGAACAAGCCCGTCTCTTCCCGAAGCGACTCGATGCGCCGTATCATTTCGGGAATTCGGCTCCTCGGCACCACGATGTCTTCGTTGATCTTGTGCGGCGCGAACTGAAACAGGGCCGGCGAAATGGCCTTGCGGGCCTTCCACAGGCCTGCCGCTTCCCCCGGGTTCGCCGCCGTCCGGATCTCATCCGCCCCGTGGGCGCGGCACACGGCCTTGAGCTTTTCCAGGGTTGCGGCCACTTCCCGGGAATCTCCGTCGGCTTCCAAGAGCAAAAGGGCTCCGGCCTCCACCGGAAGTCCCATCTTCAGGTATTTTTCCACGCATCGGATGGAGGCGCGGTCCATGAATTCCAGGGTCCTGGGGATGATGCCGCACCGGATGATTTCGGATACCGTTTCACTGGCGGCTTCCAGTCGATTGAAAACCGCCATCAGGGTCATGACGGATTCAGGGAGCGGCAGAAGTTTCAGCGTCATTCGCGTGATGACCCCGAGGGTTCCTTCAGAGCCCACCAGGAGCCGGGTCAAGTCGTAACCCACCACGCCTTTTGCCGTCTGGACCCCGGTGTGGATGATTTCGCCGGTGGGGAGGACCACTTCAAGCCCCAGGACGTAGTCCCGGGTGACGCCGTACTTGACAGCCCGGGGTCCCCCGGCGCATTCGGCCAGGTTCCCGCCCAGTGTCGAAAAATCGGAGCTGGAAGGGTCGGGGGGATAAAAGAGCCCCTCTTTTTCCACTGCGGCATGGAAGGTGCCGGTGACGACGCCGGGCTCCGCGTGGGCCACCAGGTTTTCTTGGTCGATACCCAGAATGCGGTTCATCCGGGTCATGACCAGGACGACCCCGCCCTGAACGGGAACCGAGCCGCCCGTCATGCCGGAACCGCTCCCACGGGGGACGACAAAGAACCTTTCCGCGTTGGCACAGGTCAAGACCGCGGAGATTTCTTCTGCGCTTTGGGGAAACAGGACCGCATCTGGGAGGAATCGGTCGGCGGCGGCGTCGTAGGCGTAACAGGCGCGCTCCTCAGGGCTACGGGTGCAGCGGTCGATCCCGGTGATCGCCTGAAGTTTTTTAAATGCGGTTTCGGAAAGGGCCATGGATCCCTTCGCTCAACGGCCGGCCTCCGGCGGCGGGCCGTCTACTCCGGAACCACCTCCACTTCGATTTCCGGCTCGATGTCGGAATAGATCCGGATGGGAACCCGGTGGATTCCGAGGGTCTTGATGGGCTCGGCGAGCATGACCATCTTTTTTTCGATTTCGATCTCCTGCTGGGCCAGCGCGGTGACGATGTCTCGAACCGTGATGGAACCGTACAGGCGGTCTTCCTCGCTCACCTTGGCCGAGAGGGTGCACTTGACGCCCTCGAGTCGCTTGGCCATTTCCTCGGCGAATGCCTTCTCCTTGGCCACCTGAAGCTCGAACTTGGCCTTTTGCTTCTCCATCAGCCTCCGGTTGTGCGCCGTGGCGGGTACGGCTTTTTCCCGGGGGAAAAGATAGTTGCGGGCGTATCCGTCCGCCACCATCACCTCGGATCCGACGGCGCCCAGGGCATCGATGGTTTCTTTCAAAATGACTTTCATAAATGATCCTCCCGAAAATAACGTCGGTCAGACGTGTTGTAGGTTTTATTCACCGTTTTTTGGAGACGCACCTAACTTGCGGAAGTTGAGCCAGGTGTCGAAAAAGCCCAGCCCGACGACCAGCAGGCCTACGATCTGCTGCATGAAAATGAAGACATAGAGGAACACCCTCAACAATCGGGGAAACCGTTTCCTTTCAAAGAAAAAAGAAACGAGGGCGATCCCTTCCAGGAAGTAGATCACCATGAAGACGATGAGTCCGTTGAGCCCGAGGACCTTCATGCCCCGCGAAGGGAAGAGGAGGAAAATGCCGGAGGCGATGACGCCCCAGACCAGAACTTCCGGGACCCTCCAGAGATTCAGTCTGCCGAAATCTGGAAAAACAAGCCCTTTCGACACCAGGACCGACCGGGCCATCAGCAGGTTGGCCCAGGCCACGAAGAGGGTGGAGGCAACGGCCAGCGCCGGAAGAATCCGCACCAGGACATACTGGATCTGCTCCAGAGAATCGGATATCAACTGGATGGCCTCCTGTGAGATTCCCATTTTTTCATAAAGAGCCAGCGTCAGCTTCAGGCTTTTCAGGACATAGTCGGAGACCAGGGCGCCGATCCCAACCTGGGAGAGCAACCCGTAGAGGATCAAGACCGCGCCGGAGGTGCCCAGAACCGCCGTTGCGGCGTAAAGGATCGTTCTCTCGACGGAAAGGTTCATCAGCAGCGTCTCGCCGAGGGCAAACCCGAGGATCAGCAGTTCGACGTAAAAGAGAACATCCAGCGTCATGCGCCCCGTGGCTGCGGTCATGGCGGCTGCCGTGAGGCCTAATACCCAGGTTCCGGTGCGTCTTCCCAGCTTGGTGCGGTAGAACAAAATGGGCAAGGGGATGAATACGGCCAGAAAAAAGCCGATCACCGGCAGGTTCAACGCCATGGCGAAAATAGCCAGCGTGACGGCGATTCCGGTTGCGATGTCCCGGGGGGCTGCCCGCTGAATCGCTGACGTCACAATCCGTGTCTCCTTTCCCCGATCCCCGATGGGATCCGGGTTAAAAATGATCCAAGGATCCCACGAATGGCAGCAGGGCGATGGTCCGGGCCCGCTTGATGGCCTGAGTGAGGGCGCGCTGATGCTTGGCACAGGTCCCGGAGATGCGCTTGGGGATGATCTTTCCGCGTTCCGTGATAAAGTAGCGGAGTGTTTTCGGATCCTTATAATTGATGGTCAGATTCTTATCGGCGCAGAAGCGACAGACCTTGCGCCGGTGGTAAACCCGTCTTCTGCCCGTGAATCGGGGTCTGGATGAAGGATAGTAGGCCATGGGTCGTTACTCCTTGGAAGGGGTTTCGCCGGAGGCCTGGGTCTCTCCGGCAGGGGCGGTTTCGGTTGTCTCGGACGAGGCCGTTTCAGGTGTGGCAGCCGCTTCGGCCGATGCGGCCTTTTCCCGCTGCTTGGCCTCTTCCGCTTCTTTCTTTTGGGCCATTTCGGCCTTGATCTGTTCCGGATCGACCATCGGCTCGGTCAAGACGGTCAGATACTTGAGGATGCGGTCGTCGATCCGGGAAAAGCGCTCGATCTCATCCACCAGGGGTCCGACTCCGCAATAATCGAGGCGGAAATAGAACCCGCGGCCCTTTTTCTTGATTTCATAGGCAAGCGGCCGGTTTCCCCACGTGTCCACCTCCACCAGTATCCCCCCTCCCTGGGAGATGATGCCCTGGTACCTCTCGAAGAGCGCGTTTCGGTTTTCCTCGGAAACTTCCGGATCGGCGATGACGATGGTTTCGTATCGTTTCATGTGGCCTCCTTACGGTTATAAAGCCCCGGGACCTTCGCCCGGAGCAAGGACGGTGAAAGGCTGATTTTTTAAAAGGATCCTTTTTAGAGGAAAGCGAAAGGTTTGTCAATCCTTTTGTTGCGCTTCGCGGCAAAACAGGCCGGGCCGGGCAGGATTTCGTTTGAAAAGAACCCGGACGGACCCGCGGTGTTTCTCAGGAATAGCCCAGCTGCGCGAGGCGTTCCTCGGTGATCCCGACAAAGTGGGCGATCTCGTGTACCACCGTGATCTCGATCTCGCTTTCCAGCTCTTCGAGGCTGGTGCACAGGTCTTCTAGGGGCGCCTTGAAGATGAAAATGGTGTCCGGAAAAAGTGGCGGATCCGTGGCCAGCCGTTCTTCCAGCGGTGTCCCCCAGTAGATCCCCAGAAGGGTTTCGTCCGGAGACAGCCCGGCCTCGGCGAGCATTTCCGGGGTCGGCCGGTTGCGCACCGTGATGAGGATGTTGTTCAGATGCCTGTGGATCTCTTCGGGAATCCGGCGGATGGCCTTTTTCACGAGGCGGTCGAATTCCTGGTTGCCCACTTTCATTGAGGCACCCCGGCGAAGCGGTGAGAAGAAAAAAGAGGCTGCCCTGTTTCGAAAAGGAGATCATGACAAAAAAGGCGGAAAACGGCAAGCTGAAAAAAGCGTTGGGATCCCCGTACATTGGTGTTAAGGTGCCTGAAAATCGCAAGCGCTGCAAGGGATGGAAAGGATCATGACGACATCTGGAAATTCGACGGGACGGCAGATCCGGTTGGATGCTGCAGTGGCCGGCCCGCTCTTCATGCTCTCGGCCGCCCTGCTCTTTACGTGCCTCAACCTTCTGGTCAAGTTCATGGGCCCGGAATATTCCGCGTGGCATATCGGGTTTTTCCGGTTTTCCGGGGGGATGACCGTGCTTTGGGCCGTCTTCGGGCGCCATCGGAATCCTTTCAAGGGTGAGAACACCCGCCTCCTGATCCTTCGGGGATGCACCGGATCGGTGGCCTTCATCTGCATCGTCACGGCGATCCGGCTGCTGCCCGTATCCACGGCGCTGGTTCTTTTCTATTCGTATCCGGCTTTTGCCGCTGTTTTTTCCTTTTTTCTCTACCGGGAACGAGTGGGTCCCTACGGAATCGCCTGTATCGTCGCGGTCATGATCGGCGTCGGAATCCTCTTGGATTTCAGGCTTGACAGCGGGCTCCTTGGGCAGGTCATGGCCCTTGTGGGCGCGGTCTTTGCCGGAGTGACGGTGACTTTGATCAAAGCGCTTAGGGAGAAAAACGGCCCTGTCATCATCTATTTCTACTTTTGCATCATGGGCGCCCTGGTGACGCTCCCCCGGTTTGTTCTGGACCCGGTTTGGCCTTCCACCCCGGCTTCATGGGCCATGGTTGCAGGGATTGTTTTCGTCTCCCTGTCGGCCCAGCTGTTGATGAACCAGGGTTTTTTTTACTGCAGGGGATGGGAAGGGGGGGTCCTCATGTCCGCTGAAGTCGTATTTACCGGCGCCTTGGGGATTGCCTTCCTGGGAGATCCCACGTCCGCCCGCTTCTGGGTCGGCGGACTCATGATATTCGCCAGCGTGGTGGTCCTGAACCGGCTGAAGGCTCACGGGTTTAAAACCTGAGGCTCACTCCCTCAATTGGTACTGAAACATTTCATAGCGTGTCTGGCCGCCCAAAAGCGCATCCATTTTCTCCTGGATCGCCTGACGCTTGCTGTTGAGGAGCCATTTTTCCCAGTCCGCGGCGCTTTCCCACGTGCTGATGACCAAAAAGACATCGGGCCGGTCGCTGCTTTTCAGGGTTTCCCCTGAAATATAGCCGGGCTGGGCGACGGCCAGGGACCGCATCTCCCTGAAAAACTGAAGCATTTCGCGTCCCTTCTCCTCCGGGACCGTCCGGGTGATCAAAACTTTGATGCTCATGAGTTCCTCCTGTTTCTTGCTCCTTTGTACTTCTTTGGGACTTGCCGGCCGGGTTGATGAAACGCATCGCCCAAGGCAGATTCGGCGGCATCGGTTTTTCGAGAACCGGTGGAGGAAAGCGCATGTTCGACATCCTGAAAAGGGCTATTTCACAGGATGGTGGCCGACCGAGAGGCTGGGGTCCGGCTGCAGCGCAGGCGCTCACGCCGTCTTCCGGGCCAGGGCCGCGCAGGCGATCTCAACCGCGTCCTCGATGCTCAAAGTCCCCGTATTGACCACGAGGTCGTAATTGACGGGGTCTGAGATGTCCTCGTAATAGTATTTCCGAATGAAAGAACTTCGGTTGGATTCCGTCCGGATCAGGCGTTTCATGGCGTCTTCCGGCGAAACCCCAAAAGCTTTGGAAACGTTTTGGGCCCTGGCTTCAGGGTTGGAAACGACTCGAACGCTCAGGCGCTTGCTTTTGGGCAAAACAAAATTGGCGCCCCTTCCCACGATCACGGCCCTGCCGTGCTTCCCGATGGTGCCGATCACTTTCATGAGGTGCTGCAGATACTGATCCGGCCAAAGGTGCCTTTCATTCACAAGGGAAGAGATCCACTCTTCCAGAAGCGAGAGGCCCTTTTTGTCCAAAGTTTCGACCAGGGCGTTGCTGACCTTGGCGCTCTTGGCCATCTCATGAATCACTTCCTGATGAAACAGGTCGAAGCCGAGCCTCTCTGCAAGGCCTTTTGCCACCAGGTTGCCGCCGCTTCCCGGTTCCCTGGACAGCGTGATCACACTGACGCCCGTTTCCTCTGTCTTGACCTCGGTTTGAAGGATTTGCCACTTTTGGACTTGATCTTCGATGATCCGGCTTACAGAACGGGGATTGGTTTTCATGTTTCCTCCTTTCACCGAGATGGACGGTACCAGGCGGTAAAGGCTCATTCCGGCCCGCTTACCCGTGACACGAAGAAAAAGAAAAAGGTCCGGATCACGACAGGGTTTTGGAACCCATGGCTTTTTGACGGAAAGCGGCTTCTTGCAAGAAGCTTTTTCCAACAGGGCTTTGGCGGAAAGATACGGGTTCAGCCAGAAGAATCCACCAGGCGCTTCAAAGAGAAAAAAGGGGTCCGCGGGAAAGCTTTAGAGGGTGCATCCGGTCAGGAGAAAGTTTTGCTTCTGACAAGAAGCCGGGCTCGGGCCGAAGCCTTAAAGTTAAAAAAAAGACTATCCCGGATGGGCCAATATGTCAAGGGAAAAGGAGATTCCCTTGGGCAGTACTTTCTTTGCAGGCTCCAGGAGGGGGGGAGTCCTGAAGGATCAAAAAATCCCTTTTGAATAGTTCACCAGCATGAGGTTGTGTTTTTGGGTGTCGTTTCGGATCCGTCGAATCTTCTCGGTAAGGTCCGGATCCGGTGTGCGGATTTTGTCCAAAAACCTCGATTCGTTGAGTTCGGCCTCCATGAGGGCGCCCAGCGTGTAGGCCTTATCCTCCGTCAAGGTGCCGATTGCCGCCTCCTTCAACAGGGTCCGGGTTTTTTCGACAAAAGCTTTCAGCTTCGAAAGATCGATTTCGATTTCAAGCGGAATCCCAGCTTCCTGGAGAAATTTATCGTGCATCTCCCTGAAGACGCCGGCATGAAAAAGCTCCTCCCGGGCCATTTGATCCCAAAACGCCCTGACCGGTTCTGTGAATTGCTTTTTTTGAGAAAACCGCTCGTAGATTCGTGCCATGGCCTTTTCGATTTTCTCGGGGTGGGTCAAGACCTGTTGCATCTGCCCTGTTTTCATCGGGAACCCCCCTGAAGTTCCGTTGTCGTTGGGTTCAATTCGAAAGCACTTCCCCCGACTTCAAGGGGCGTCCGTTTGATCTAGTGCTTGGCGCACGGTCTTTGCGAGCGTTTGGATTTCCAGTGCCAGCCCCATCCCCGTACCCTTTCCGATCTCCTTCGTGGTGTAGTAGGGCTCGAAGATGCGGGCCTTTCCTTTTCGGGAATTCCGCAGCCGGTGTCCGCGACTTCCAATTGGACATATTTTCCTGGAGGCAAACCCTGAAATCCCGAAGCGGGGTTTTTCCCCATCATCCGGTTTTTCAGCCGCACGGTCAGGGTTCCCCCTTCCGGCATGGCGTCTCTGGCGTTGGTGCACAGGTTGAGAAGCACCTGATCGATCTGCGTGGGATTTCCCAGGATAAAGTCCGCCTTGTCGTCGATCTCCACCTGGATGTCGATGCTGGTGGGGATGGAGGCGCGCAAGAGCTTCATGGCCTCCTTGACCAGCAAACGGATATCCAGGGGGGCCATGGCAGGTTCCGATTTGCGGCTGAAGGTGAGCAGCTGACAGACCATGTCCCTCGCCCTCAGGCAGGCGCCGGAGATTTGTTCGAAGTTTTTCGCCAAGGGATTTTTTTTTCCGGGGTCTTTATCAGTCCGAGTTCGGCGTTGCCCAAGATGATGGCGAGAATGTTGTTGAAATCGTGGGCGATGCCCCCGGCGAGGGTTTCGACGGCCTGCATCTTATGGGATTGGCGCAGCTGCTCTTCCGCATCGAGCCGCTGCCGTTCCAGTTCCTTGACCAGGGAGATGCCGGCGAGCAGCGCGATGCCGCGCCGCGTTTCAGGAGAGGCCTTCTCATCGGTAAAACGGTTGAGGTACTCCGCGACGCGGGATACCGTATGTTCGAGCAAAGGGGGTTCTTGGGAAGAATGGGGCGGGCTGGGTTCCTTGAATTCGCATGGTTCTTCAGGCCGGTCCATCCTTGGCCCCTTCTGCAAAGCAAATTCCACCTGACAGTCAAAGCCTGCGGGAAGCGGGTGACTGCCTCCGCAACCCTATCCGGCCGCACGGTCAGGATTCATCCTCCAGGCGGAAGAGCATGCGCAATTTTTACGCACATTTCCCTTGTAAGACAGGTCCTATTCCTTTGCAAGGACTTTTTGAATCGCACCCCTTGAACCGGTGCAGCGAGCGCATTCCCGCTGGTTTTGCCTGACGGCAGCGCTTCGCGGGCAGTGGGGGAGCTCCAATCCCGGGCGTCATCCGTCTCAGTTGCGGTTTTGGGGAAAAGATGGACCGCTGCTTTGCGATTTAGGGGAATGAAATTTTGAAGATCTCCGAAACCATGTTATAGGGAGCTTGAGGATTGGGATCCGCAAGGATGCCCGCCGAAAGATCCCCTGAAAAAGGAGGAAGCCCATGCCCCAGGAAGTCTATCGCCGGATGCTGGAGGTGATGCAAAGCCGCCGGGGCCCCTATGCGGGAATGGATCTTCCCGAGTTCTATGCCCTGATGGAAGCCCTGTTCACCCCCGAACAGGCGGAAGTCAACAACTTCCTGCCCAGCAAGCCTGTGAGTGCAGCCGAGGTTTCGAACCGGATGCACTGGGAAAAGGGGCGGGTTGAGCGGATTTTGGAATCCATGGCGGATCAGGGTCTTTGCGCCACCTTCGTGGAAGACGGCGTCCGCCTTTACCGGGGCGTGCCTTTCATGCCGGGCATCTTCGAATATCAGTTCCTGCCGGGCCGGGACACCGATTCCGACCGGAAGATCGCCTTGCTTATCCAGGCCTATAAAAAGGCCCATGACGCCGCCGGGGGGATGAAGCGGATCTCGTTTCCGGTGACGCGGGTGATTCCCATCGCAAAGACCATCCGGGCGGGAAACGCCATCCACACTTACGACCAGGTGGTCACTTACATCGACCGGTACGACACGGTGGGGGTCGGCACCTGCTTTTGCCGTCACGCCGCCCATTTGCGCGGGGAGGATACCCATGGGATGCCCATGGAGGTGTGCATGTGGTTCGGAAAAGCGGCAGAATACGCCATCGAGCGGCTGAAGGGAAAAAGGCTTAGCAAACCCCAGGCCCTGGCGCTCCTGGACAGGGCCGAAGAAGCCGGGCTGGTGCACATGAGCCGAAATACGACGGACGAAATCGACTTCCTGTGCAACTGCGATCGATGGCACTGCGAGGTCATTCAGGGCGTTCTGAAGCAGCCCAGCCCCGGACGGGTCTTCAACTCGGGGTTCCGGCCCAGGGTGGACCGGGAGGCCTGCACCGCCTGCGAAGTCTGCATCGGGCGCTGCCCTGCCGAGGCGCTGGTCTTGGGGGAGGAGGACGTCCCCCAGGTGAACCTCGACCGGTGCTTCGGATGCGCGCTGTGCGCCAGCGCGTGCCCGGAGCAGGCCATCGGGATGGATGCCAAGCCCGGTTACCCCGCGCCCCCTAAAAACGTCAGGGAGCTGGTGACCGCGCTGAAGGGTAGCCGATCGCTGAGCAGAGCCGAAAGCGGGTAGGCGGACACACGCGAAGAGAAAGGCCATGCAGGAAATCCGTTTTCATGGCAGGGGCGGGCAGGGTGCGGTCATCGGTTCCGAAGTGCTTGCCCATGCCGCCTTCATCGAGAACAAGTACGTTCAGTCTTTCCCGTCTTTCGGCGTGGAGCGGAGGGGGGCGCCGGTGACCGCCTTTTGCCGCATCGACGAGAAACCCATCTGGCTTCGCAACCAGATCTACACGCCCGGCCATGTCATCGTCCTCGACGCTTCCCTGCTCAAAACCGTGGATGTAACCCAGGGGCTTCGAGCCGGCGGGACCGTGTTGATCAACGGGAAGAGATCTCCCGAGGGTTACCGCTCGATCCTGGGAGGCGATTGCCGGGTGTTCACGGTGGATGCCGGGTCCATTGCCGTTTCCCTGGGACTGGGTTCGGCATCAAACCCCATCGTGAACACAGCGATTTTGGGCGCCTTTTGCCGGGCGACGGGGCTGGTGGGCATCGAGTCGGTGGAACAGGCCATTGAAGCCCATGTTCCGGCGAAGAAGACCGCCAACCGGCAGGCGGCACGCCGGGCGTACGAATCGACCCGGATTGGATCCCCGGCACCCTGATCCCCGGCCGAACAAGGAGCACAGATGAGCCATCAAAAGCGAAGCGCCCAGGCCAGTCCCTATTTTATCAGAACCTGGCGGGATATCACGCCCATGAACGTTTCCATGGGCACCATGCTCCACAACCTGACAGGAGGATGGCGCTTCGTCCGCCCCCTGTACGAGGACAAGATCCCCGCATGCCAGAATGCGTGTCCGGCCGGCGGCGATATCGAGGGGTGGATCCGGCTGCTGCAGGAAAAGGGCAAAGATGCTGCCTTTTGGCATCTCAAAGAAGAACAGCCCTTCCCGGCAGTTTTGGGACGGGTTTGCTTCAGCTTTTGCCAGAGCGCCTGCAACCGGAATCCCTTTGATGAGCGCGTGAATATCCGCGCCCTGGAATGTTTCGTCGGGGATGCCTTTGAAAAGATTCCGAGGCACCCCCGGCTGCCGGACGCCAACAACAAAGCCTTGGCCGTGGTGGGGTCGGGGCCTTCGGGCATGTCCGCGGCCTATTTCGGGGCGCTGCTCGGCTATGCGGTGACCCTCTTTGAGGCCGGGGCGGTGATGGGGGGGATTCTGAGAGGGGGCATTCCCCGGTACCGGCTGCCCAAGGAAGTGGTCCATCGCGAATTCGACGGACTGTCGGCAATGGGGATTTGTCTCAGGCCCGGCGTTCGGATCGGGAAGGACATCACGCTGCAGGATCTTCAAACCGGCTTCGACTTCGTCTTCCTGGGAACCGGCGCACACCGGAGCCTGCGTCTGCATTTGGACCATGAAGAGGCGAGTCCGCGGATTTTAAGCGGGCTTAACATGCTGAAAAAGGAAGCGGAAGGCCGGCTTGGGGACCTGGGGAAAAAGGTGGTGGTCATCGGCGGCGGGAACACCGCCATCGACGCGGCGCGGACCGCCCTTCGGAAAGGCGCCGACGTGACGGTGGTGTACCGGCGCACCTCAAAGGAGATGCCGGCCCACCCCGAGGAGGTCCATGAGGCGGAAAAGGAGGGGGTGTCCTTTATCTGCCTGGCGGCTCCGGAGCAGATCGATGTGACGGAGGAAGGGGCCGTTTCACGCCTGGTCTGCTCACGGATGGCCCTCGGCGAACCCGACACCAGCGGGCGGCGCCGACCCGTCCGGATCAAAGGAAGCCGGTTCGACCTTTTTCCGGACACGATCCTTACCGCCATCGGGGAGTCTCCTGCCCTGGAGTACCTGGAGCCTGAAGTTTCTGTGGAAAAAGATGCCATACCGGTGGATGCAACCCTAAGGGTCACGGGGTTGGGCTTTGGCTCGGGACGTATTTATGCGGGGGGCGATGCCACGAACTCTCCCCGGACCGTGGCCCATGCCGTTGCCGCCGGGAAAAGGGCGCTTATCGCGATGGATTGCCGCCGGAAAGGGGTGGCTCCGGAGGAAGCCCTGGCCCGCATCGCCGTGGGCGATCAGGGCGCACTGAGCTTTTCGGCCTACAGGGGCGGCTTGCCGGAACAACCGGTGAAACAAAACCGGCAGTCCGTGGTGAAAGGTGAACAGATCGTCTACGATTATTTTTTTGAGACGCCTGCGGTCTTGCTCCGCACCGTCCCGCCCGGAAAGCGGATTGTTTCCCAAGAACCCTATGTGGAAGCGCTCACCGATGCCGAAGCCGACAGGGAAGCGTCAAGGTGCCTTCATTGCGGCCGCTGCACCCAGTGCGACAACTGCCTGATCTTCTGCCCGGATCTGTCCGTGATCAAGAGGACCGACGGCCGGTTCGGCTACTGGATCGACTACGATTACTGCAAGGGGTGCGGCGTCTGTTTTGCCGAGTGCCCCAGGGGGGCCATCGCCCTGGTCGAAGAGGAAGAGGCGCCCCCGGACGAAGAGGCAAAATGAAGTGAAACGAGTGATCAAAGGCAACCATGCCGTTTCCATGGCGGTGAAGCTATGCCGGGTGGCGGTGATTGCCGCTTATCCCATCACCCCGCAGACCACCATCGTCGAAGAGTTGTCCGAAATGTGTGCCTCCGGGGCGTTCGATGCGGATTTCATCAAAGTGGAGAGCGAGAACTCGGCCATGGCGGCCGTGATCGGCGCCTCCACCGCCGGCGTACGTTCCTTCACGGCCACGAGCAGTCACGGCCTGCTCTACATGCACGAGGTGCTGCACTGGGCCTCGGGCGCGCGGCTGCCCATCGTCCTGGCCAACGTCAACCGTGCGGTGGGGCCCGGCTGGAACATCTGGGCCGACCAGGGGGATTCCGTTTCCCAGCGCGATACCGGCTGGCTGCAGATTTACAGCGAATCGAATCAGGAGGCCCTGGACAACACCCTCATGGCTTTCAAGCTGGCCGAGCGCATTTCCCTGCCGGTCATGCTGACCTACGACGCGTTTTTCTTGAGCCACACCTCGGAAGTCGTCGACGTGCCGGATCAGCAGGAGGTGGACCGGTTTCTTCCACCGTTTGCTCCTCAATTTTTCATCGACCCCAAGGCCCCGAAAATGTTCGGGGGAATGGTCGTCCCGGAGCATTACTTCGAACAGCGGTATGTCATGCACAAGGACGCCGTTGATTCCCTGCCGGTGTTCGAGACGGTCTGCCGGGATTTTTCAGAGGTGTTCGGCCGCGACTATGGCGTCGTGGAGACCTACCGAAGCGAGGATGCCGAACTTCTGGTCGTCACGGCGGGGACCATCACCTCAGTTGCCCGCATGGCGGTGAATGCCCTTCGGGCGGCGGGAAAGCGCGTCGGGCTGATGAAGATCCGGTTGTTTCGCCCGGTTCCGCTGGAGCCGTGGCGCCGGGTGCTGTCCAAGGCGCGCAAGGTGGTGGTCATCGACCGCAATCTTTCCTCGGGACTGGGCGGCGTATTCGCCAGTGAAATTCAGGCCGCGCTGTACCCGGTCGTTCACCGGCCCGAGGTCTTTCCCGTTGTGGCCGGTTTGGGAGGGCGGGATGTGACGCCGTCAGATGTGGCGGGCATGATGGAGCATGCCCTGAGCCGGGAGACATCGGATGGAAACCCCCTTTTCTGGGGTCTCAAGGAATAGGAACCGCACATGCAGAAGCGTTTCGAAATCCAGATGGATCCTCCTGAAAGGGCCCTGATTCAGCCCGGCCTTCTCTCCTGTCAGGGATGCGGCGCCTCTTTGGCCATGAAACTGGCGCTGCAGGGTCTGGGGGGGCAAACCGTGGTGGTGATCCCGGCCTGCTGTTCGGCCGTGATGGTGGGGGGATACCCCCACTGTGCCCTGAAGGTCCCGGTGGTCCATGTGCCCTTTGCCACCGCCGCCTCGGTGGCCACGGGCATTCGGGCCGGCCTGAACCGAAAAGGCGAAGACGACACCCTGGTTATGGCCTGGGCGGGGGACGGGGGCACCTTTGACATCGGCCTACAGGCGCTGTCGGGCGCAGTGGAACGCAACGAAGACATTTTGTACGTCTGCTACGACAACGAAGCCTATATGAACACGGGAAGCCAGCGTTCCAGCGCCACGCCCGCCGGCGCATGGACCACGACGACGCCGTCGGGCGCCGTCAAGGTTGAACCCAAGAAGGATATGGAAAAGATCCTTTTGGGTCACCCCATTGGCTATCTGGCAACCGTGTCCATCGCCTACCCTGACGACTTCGTGGCGAAATTCAAGAAAATTCGGACCCTGAAAGGGACCCGGTTCGTCCACCTGCTCAGCCCCTGTCCCCCCGGCTGGGGCATCGATCCCTCCCAGGCGGTTCGCATCGCCCGCATGGCCACCCTGTCCAGGATCTTCCCGCTTTATGAGGTCCAAAACGGGACTTACCGCATCAGCGTCGACGCGAGGCCTCCCATCGGTGTCGCGGACTATTTCAAGGCCCAAGGTCGGTTCCGGGAACTCTCCGATGGCCGGATCAAAGAAATCCAGGCGCTCACGGACCGCAACTGGTTGGAGCTTCTATCCAGAGCCGCCGGCTGACAGGTCCGGTTCGATCCAGCCTTTCGACCTCTCGAGCGCCTTGTTCCAGTTGGAAAGCAGCCGGTTTGCCTTTTGCGCTTCCATTTTGGGCTTGAAAACCCTGTCGGGTGCCCATTGCCGTTTCAGTGCTTCCAAATCGTTCCAGAATCCCGTGGACAGGCCGGCAAGATAGGCGGCTCCCAGGGCGGTGGTCTCCATGACCTTGGGGCGGACGGCCTTGATGCCCGTGATGTCGGACTGGAACTGCAAAAGGAGATTGTTTACCGATGCGCCTCCATCCACCCTGAGCTCCGCAAGGGGCTTTCCGTAGTCCTTTTCCATGGCTGTCAGGACATCCCTGACCTGGAAGGCGATGCTTTCCAGGGCGGCCCGCACAATATGGGCCCGGGTGGTCCCGCGGGTGATGCCGGTGATCGTCCCGCGGGCATAGGGGTCCCAGTGCGGAGCGCCGAGACCGGAAAGCGCCGGGACAAAATAGACCCCGTCGTTGTCTTTTGCCGAAGCCGCGAGGGCTTCCGAGGAGGAGGCATCCTCCAGGATCTGTATTCCGTCCCGTAGCCACTGGATGACGGCGCCGGCGATGAAAACAGACCCTTCGAGTCCATAGGCGATCCGGTCACCGATCTTCCACGCGATGGTGGTCAGAAGCCTGTTTTCAGAACGGATGGGTGCAGGGCCCGTGTTCAGGATCATGAAACACCCGGTTCCATAGGTGTTTTTCACCATGCCTTCTTCCACGCACAGCTGACCGAAAAGGGCGGCCTGCTGGTCGCCGGCCATTCCCGAAACCGGGGCTTTGAAGCCCAGGACTTCGGGGCGGGTGTGCCCATAGACTTCGGAGCAGGATTTCACTTCAGGCAAAATGGATTCGGGTATTTCAAACAGCTTAAGCAGGTCCGGGTCCCATTTCAGGGCGTGAATATTGAACAGCAGGGTCCGGCTGGCGTTGGAGATATCGGTGGCGTGCACCCCGGATCTGCCGCTTCCTCCGGTGAGTTTCCAAAGCAGCCATGAATCCACCGTGCCGAAGCACAGTCGCCCTTTTTCCGCCTTTTTTCTGGCGCCAGGCACCTGATCGAGGATCCATTTGATCTTCGTCGCCGAAAAATACGCATCGAGAATCAGCCCCGTCTTTTCCCGGATCCATTCTTCATGGCCGTCCTTTTTCAACGCATCGCACAGGGATGCCGTACGCCGGTCCTGCCAAACGATGGCATTGTAAAGGGGTATCCCCGTCAATCGGTCCCAGACGAGGGTGGTTTCGCGCTGGTTGGTGATCCCGACGGCGAAAATGTCCTCGGCACGGACGCCCTTTTGGGCCAAGAGTTCCGACACCACGGACGCCTGGCTGGACCATATTTCCAGCGGATCGTGTTCCACCCATCCGGGCCTGGGATAAAACTGCCGGAACTCTTTTTTGGCCTGCCCTGCCGGTTGCCCGCGGTGGTCGAAAAGGATGGCCCGCGAACTGGTGGTTCCCTGATCTATGGAAAGGATATAGCGGGGTTTCATTGTTTTTCATCGCCCACCGCAAGGGTTTTGAACTGGGGGGGCATCTTTTTTTCGATGGAAAACTTCTTTTCGATTTTTCCGCTTTTTAAGGTTTTGCTCACGAGCTGAAACAGCGGGACGGTGTAGCGATCCGGCACTTCGAGCTTGATCTGCAGGGCAGACGGTGCCTCTTCCTGTTTTTCGAATTCGATGGCGATGGTGTTTTCACCTTCTTTTAAAACGAAGATGTCGGTTTGATCCGGCGGCACCTGGGCCTTCAGGGGGTGGTCGATGCCGAAAAGACGCGTCGCCTGCTGTCCTTTCCCGCGGATGACCTTGAGTGGGGTCCCGTTGATGGCGACTTTGACATGGTATCCGTAAGCATAGCTGTCGATAAATCCCTTGAGCGAAAGATCTCCGGAAGCGCCGATTCCCGGCACCCCGAAAAGGATCAGCAGCATGCCAAAGCCGCCGGCAACAATGTTTGTCTTTTTCACGTTTTTTCCCTTTCGTCTATGGAGTCAGTGCTGCCGCCGGGCCCAAGGACTCTGACGGCGTCAAATCCGCAAACCGCAACAGCGGGCGCTTTCCCCCCGCAGCTGAAAGCGATCCGCTGGATCCTGCTCATGCCCCCGAAGCCGATGGAGCTGATCAGGGCCGCCGCCGGAATGACCAGCGCATAGGTGGTCACGGCCATGGCAAAGCGCTGCAGACGCAGCGCCTGGGCCTGGTGAAGATCAGCGTTGAAAGGGCCTTGAATCGTCATGGGAATTCTCGGGACATGACCGGATTCTGTTTGAGGCTTACAGCCCTGTGAATCGTTTTTCCAGCATGATTTTCAGGATGGTCCGGTCGGTTTCGATCATTCCCTGAGTGCTCAGGGTTCCGATGTTTTTCATGGTCTCCTCCGGGGAAACCCCGATGATGCCGTCGGTGGACTGCACTTCCACTCCCTGAAGGGAAAACAGCGCGGCCTGGACCGCCGTTCCCGCTGCGGTGGCCAGCTTCAGGGAGCAGCCTGCCTTTGCGCCGTCGCAGATAATACCTGCGAGGTCCTCCATGAGGTTCTTGATGGCCCCGGCGATGTGATGGATGTCGCCCCCCATCAGGTGGGTGATTCCTGCGGCGGCCCCGGCACCCGCAGCCACCGAGCAGCCGCACACAGCCGAAAGTCGCCCGGTGAAGGCCTTGATGTAGGCTGTCAGGAGGTGACTGAGGCCGATGGCCTCCAGGACGTCCCGCGGCTTGCAGTCCAAGAAATCCTTGGCCGCCCAGATAGGCAGGGTGGCCGTCAGCCCGTGGTTGCCGCTTCCCGCAGAACTCATGGCCGGGAGTTTCACCCCGGCCATCCTGGCATCGGAGGCGGCGGAGGTTAAGATTTTGGCGCCAGGACCATATCCCGGTTCAGGAGGCGCTGGCGGGCCAGCCGTTCGAGGGTGCGACCGATGGCCAGACCGCATCGGTGTTTGAGGCCGTGCTCTGCCAGCCGCAGGTTGAACCGAACCCCCTGATCCAGAAACCGCAGGTCGTCGTCGTCCAATTCTTTCAACAGACTCATCAATTCGGCCAGAGTCAGCTTTTTTAACCGTGCTTCCAGCTCCTGGACGCTGCTTTTTCCGTTTCGATCCCCCTTGCCGGCCAGCAGGGGGCTTTCGGACACTTCACTGCCGTCAAGCGTCAGCGAGACGATGTTGTCGTGCAGGTCTTGGATGACCGATGA
>CAVOQY010000008.1:217500-336343 GCA_963698465.1 uncultured delta proteobacterium | reverse complement strand
AGGGCGCCCAGCTCTTTCTTTTTTGCCCGGAGGGCATCGCCGATTTGGCGCACCACCTCCCCCCGCTTGGGAGCAGGCATCGTCTTCCAGACGTCGAAGGCTTTGACGGCGCTTCGGGCCACATTTTCATAATCGCTCTTGTCGGCCAGGCGGACCTTCCCGATGCGCTTTCCCGTGACCGGGGAGATGACGTCCATGAGCCGGCCGTGGCAGCGGATGGGAGATCCGGTTCCCGCGCCGGGCTCCGTGGCCGAAAGGTCCAGGTCCTTCAAGATCGTTTTCATGGAAAAACTCCTTTTGTTTCGTGAAAAAGGAAAGCCGCGGGTTTTTTCGAGGGCCCTCGAACGTTTCGAGGGCGAAGGTGAGATCAAAACACAAAACGCCCTCCTTGTCCATACCGGAAAAGGCACTTTACCCTTGACTTCCGGCGCCTTGTGGGCCAAGTTTTTCTCAAGCAAAAAGGCATTAAAATGAATCGGTTCAGCCTCGTTTTTGCGATTGCCTCCTTCTTTTTCGCCGCCGGGCCCTCTGCCGCCGCCGATACCGGAAACCTCGAGGCTTTCCGGCAGAAGCGGGAAAACATGGTCCAAACCCAGATCCGGGAACGCGGCATCGCGGACAAAGCCGTTTTGTCGGCCATGGAGAAGGTCCCGCGGCACCTTTTTATTCCCGAGGCGCTGCGGGATGGGGCAGCCGGGGACCACCCTTGCCCATCGGGGAAGGCCAGACCATCTCCCAGCCCTACATCGTGGCGCTCATGACCGAAAAGCTTGGCATCGGCCCCGGCGCCCGGGTGCTGGAGGTGGGAACCGGCTCCGGGTACCAGGCCGCCGTCCTGTCGCAAATCACGCCCGACGTCTTTACGATCGAAATAAAATCAAAACTTTATGAAAATGCATCTAAACTTTTAAATTCACTTGGATATTCATATATCCAAACCCGCCATCGAATCCCTTATTTCGGCTGGGAGCAGGTACAGCCCTTCGACGCCATCATGATCACTGCGGCGGTGGATCACATCCCGCCGCCGCTGCTCAAACAGCTCAAAGACGGCGGCAGGCTCCTCCTGCCCCTGGGAAACCCCTTCAGCTACCAGAACCTGGTCCGGGTTACCAAGAAGGGACAAGATTATACCCTCGACCAGATCTGCGGGGTTCTCTTCGTCCCCATGACCGGGCACGCCCTGGGACGCCGATGATCCTGTCGTCGGTTTTTTTCCCTTTCCTTTCCGCCCTGGCCTTCGAGATCCTCCTGGCACGCCTTTTTTCCATCAGCCAGTGGAACAACCTGTATTTCATGGTGATCAGCGTCGCCCTTCTCGGATTTGCCTCCGGGGGGGTCCTGTTCTTTTTTCTGGACACCCGCATACCCGGGTGGGAAACCCGCTGGTCGGAAAAAGGCCCTTTGGCTTTTTTGCTGTTGGGCTTCACGGCCAGCGCCCTGCTTTCCCTGTTCGTGCTGAGCAAGATCCCCTTCGATTATTTCCGTCTTCCCTTCGAGCCGGTTCAGGGGCTTTATCTTCTGGCCCTGTACCTGATGCTCGGGGCCGTCTCTTTCTTTTGCGGCCTGGCGGTGATGATCGGCTATGCCGCCCTCCCCGAGAAAAGCGGCAGGGTCTATTTTGCCAGCATGGCGGGCTCGGCCTGCGGCGCCGCGGCCGCCATTCCCCTGCTTTCCTTTTTCGGGGAAACCGGGGCCGCGGCGCTTTCCGTCCTGCCCCTGATCCCCGCCGCGGGAGACTGCCTGAAAGGCTTTGCGGGGAAGACCCGCCGGCCTGCCGGATGCCCCCGACCCGAAGTATGGGAAACTCACGGTGCTTCCGTCGGCCTTTCTCATCGCCCTTGCCGCCTATTTTGTCTTTTTCGGCGATCCCCCTTTGGCAAGGGTCGGCCCTTCCCCTTACAAAGCCCTGAGCCAGGCCCTCCAGTTTCCGGACACCCGGGTCTTCAAGGAAGCCTCCAGCATCTATGGCCGGGTGGATTGCCTCGAAAGCCCCCATCTCCGGCACGCGCCGGGCCTCAGCCTCAAGTTCCCGGATGCTGCGCCGGGGCAGTGGACGGCCTTCAGGGACGGCGACCACCCCTTGGGTTTTTACCCGAAAGACGGCGACCCGGCCTTTGCCCGATCCACTCTGCGGGTGTCCCCCGGCTATGTCTTGAGGCCCGACCCCGACCGGGTTCTGGTCCTCCAGACCGGGGGGGGCACCGCCATCCCCTGCGCCCTGGCATCGGGGGCTCGACAGATCACCGCCGTGGAAACCCATCCCGACCTGGCGCACCTGTTGCAGGCGCGTTCCGGGATCGAGGTCGTTTGGGAAGCGCCTCGAGCGTATCTTGCCCAGACCGGGGCATCCTTGACGTGATCCACCTTGAAAACTGGGGCCCTTCCCTGCCCGGCACCGCAGCCTTGAACCCGGACGCCCTGCTCACCGTGGAAGCCTTCGGCGCCTGCCTGAACCGACTTTCCCGACAGGGATCCTGATGGTTTCCAGGCGGCTCCGCCTCCCGCCCGGCGACACCCTCCGCCTCTGGTCCACCGCCCATGCCGCCCTTCCAGGGCAGGCGTTTCCGACCCCGGGCGCCACCTTCTGGTTCTTCGGAACTGGGACACCTTCGCCCTGATCGTTTCCAGGCCGCCCCTGCCGAACCTGGGCCCCGTGGTGGATTTCGCCAGGCGCCTCAATTTCGATTTCGTTTTCGCAAGCCCCCCGGTCACAGACCCGGTGAACCGGTACAACCGGTTTCCCGAGGCTTATTATCACCAGGCCCTCGCCGAACTGGCCGCCGCCCACCGTAAAGGACGGGAAGACGCCTTCTTCGACGCTTACCTCCTCGATGTCGAGCCCCGCACCGACGATCGCCCGTACCCGGATGGTTCATCGATCCGGGCGGATCCCTGGACCTTTACCGGAGCACTGGAAGCCGCTTTTTTCACCCTGTTCATGTCCGGAGAGATCCTCGTGTCCGTGGTCCTGCTGGAAGCGGCGGCCATCAGCGCTCTTTTACTGCTGCTCCCGGTTTTTTCCCTTCACCGAAAGAAGAAAAAAAGGAGGAGAAGGTTTTCGCTTTTTTCTTCTTTTTTTTGCTGGGTTCTGGATTCATGTTCTTCGAGATGGCCTTCATCCAGGCGGTCACGCTCCTTTTCGGGGACCCCGTGGTGAGCTTCGTCGTCGTGGCAGCCGGGTTTCTGTTTTTCTCGGGCGCCGGGGGGGGGCTCTCCCAGCGCCTGGAAAAAGGTGCCATGCACCCCTCCCTGTGGGCGATGGCGGCGCTGGGGCTTTTGGGGTTTTTCACACTGGACGCCGTGCTGCAACAGGTCCTGAATCTGGGTCCGGCTCTTCGCGCGGCTGCAGCCGCCGCCCTCCTTCTGCCCGCGGGGCTTCCGGCAGGACTTCCTTTTCCTTTGGGGATGCGCCTTTTCCTTGACGCCCCGAGCCAGCGGGCCTTTGCCTGGGGGGCCAACGGGACTGCGTCGGTCTTAACCGCAGTCGCCGCCGTCCAGGCGGCCATCGGCTTCGGGATCTCGGCGAATCTGCTTTTGGGGGGAGCGTCTTACCTTCTGGCCTCTTTTTGCTTTAAAAAAGCACAAAAGGCAAAAAGCGCGGCTTGACACCCGGACCGCGTTCCGGTAAAGATCTTCCGTCGCCCGGCCCATCCATCCGCAGCCGCAGGGGGTTACCATGGAAAGCAGGCCAGACGCTCAAACCGGGAAAACGGATCGCCAGAGCATCCCCCAGGACCCTCGTCGACCGCTATTACAGCGTTGCAGTTTTCCATCGCCAAGGAAACCCCGGCCTATCAGTTCAAGCTGCGGGACCTCTCCAAGGGCGGGCTTTCCATCGCCGTCCGCCGGGACTCCGCGATCCTGGAACACCTCAAGACGGGCGAAATCCACCGCATGCGCTACGCCCCCCTGGACGCCCCCGGTCAACTCAAGGACATCCTGACGGAAATCCGTCATATCACCCTTTGTCGGGAAGGACCGTACAAGGATCATTATCTCGTGGGCCTTTGCGTCGTCGAGGAAGAAAAATCCGCGTGAGCCGAAGGGAAAAGGGCCGCTGACATGACCCCCTGGAGCCGGAAGATCGGATGCCATCGTCGCGGATTACTTCCTCATGCTCTGCAAGGAACTGGAAAAAACCCCTTACAGCAAGACCGATCACCGGAACCGCCTGATGGCGGATCTCCCTCTCCGAAACGCCGGCGCCGTTAAAGAAAAAACACCAAACCATCTCCGCCGTCCTTTTGTCTTCGGGCTTCCCCACATCAGGGGCTACAAACCGCTGGACAACTACCAGACGCTACTCATCGAAAGCATCGACGCGCACCTGGAACGGCATCCGGAGACCCTGGACCGGTTCGTGGCCCACGCGCGAAGGCCCCTCCAGGTTCCCATGCAGAGGGGACTTTTATTTAAGGCCGTCACGGTGGACCCGCCCCGGCTTCCCCAGTCCGCCTCCGGAAAAAAGCAGCGCCTTATCCGGCGGTCCCTGAAAAAATACCCCTTCGTCACTGCGGAGGCCCAGAACCCCGGCCTGAGGGAAGCAGGGGAACGGTTTGTCCTGGATCTCGAAAGAGCGAGGCTTCGGGGAAAAGCTCTCCATGCTGGCCGAGGAGGTGAAGCGTGTCCCCGGGGGGTGGGACACGGGGGCCCCTTACGACATCCTGTCTTTTGAGGCAGGCGGAAGTCCGGTTTTCATCAAGGTGAAAACCACTTCGTGCGACCTTCGGTTCCCGTTTCCCCTGACGTGGGCGGAACTCGCCTTTTCGCAGGCCCGTGGCGACGCCTACCGCCTCTACCGCCTCTTCGACTTCCCGGAATCTCCCCGCCTTTTCATTCTCAAAGGCCGTCTTTACGACTGGGTCCGTCTCACCCCCGGAATCTTATGTGGCTCGGTTTGAATGAAAGGAACAGAGGGCAGAGGACAGATATCAGAGGGCAGATATCAGAGGCCAGAAGTCAGATGTCAGATATCAGACTTCAGAGGGCAGAGGGCAGAACAAAAGGGTTCGAGGGGCCAAGGGGTAAGAACAGAGGTCAGAAGTCAGGGGGCAGATATCAGAGGGCAGAAGAACAGGTTGCAGGGGTTTGCGCCTGGTCGGCTTATAAAGTAACAGGTGCCAGGAAGAGCAGGAGTTCAGGGGCTTTTCCGCCTATGGCGGAGTCAAAGTCTAAGAGCTGAAGGGCAGAGCTCTGGGGTCAATATTTATTCTTGAAGGGGGAAAATAGATAGGTTAAGTTTTTTGGTCAAAGTTTGAACCGCGGAGGGTTCCAGGGGTTGGGTGGGTACCCTGTCCCCTCTTTTTCTTGCGCCGTCCCGTTGCTTTGAATTCACGGGGGGCATCACCCGAAAAGGGGAACCATGACGATTTTGAAACACTGGCTGAACAAGCAAACCCTGTTTGCCGCACTGCTTTTGATAGCAGCAACGGTGGCATGGGCCGGCAGCGGGAGTCCCGGCGGGCAGGCGCCCCAGGAGCTGTCCCGGACTTTCTGGGGCTATCTCTCCGTGGCGCTTTTCATTTTTGCCTCTCCTTCGTGCCCCTGGAAAACCGGCTGCACCTGAGAAAAAGCATCCCGGTCCTCATGGCCGCCGGCGTGATCTGGGTGCTGGTGGCCCTCGCTTACACCCAGGCCGGCGACTCCCATTCCGCGGAAAAGGCCATCCGGGCAAGCCTGCTCGAATACGCGGAGCTGTTCCTGTTCATCCTCGCGGCCATGACCTACATCAACTCCCTGGAAGAGCGAAACGTCTTCAGGCCCTGCGCGCCTTTTTAGTCTCCCCGGGGATTTTCCCTGCGCCTGATCTTTTGGATCACCGGGGTGCTGGCCTTTTTCATCTCGCCCATCGCGGACAACCTCACCACGGCCCTGCTGATGGGCGCGGTGGTCATGGCGGTGGGCGGCAACAACCACCGGTTCGTCAGCCTCGCCTGCATCAACATCGTGGTGGCGGCCAATGCCGGAGGGGCGTTTCACCTTTGGGGACATCACGACGTTCATGGTCTGGCAGAAGGAAAAGGACCCATTCGAACAATTTTTCCAGATCGTCATCCCCTCCGTGGTCAATTGGCTTGTGCCGGCGGTCTCATGAGCTTCGCCGGCGGAAAAGAGAGCGCCCCCGCCCATAAACGAACGGATCCAGATGAAATACGGCGCCGAAATGATGATGGCGCTTTTCATCCTCACCATCGCCACGGCGGTCTGTTTCCATCATTTCCTTCACCTGCCCCCGGCCGCCGGAATGATGCTGGGACTCGGATTCTTGGGGGTTTTCAGCCATCACATCAACAGCAGGAAGGACGTCTCTACCGATACGATCCGATCCTGGGGGCCCGCCCCGACGAAAGCCTCAACCCTTTGCGCCTGCTGGGAACAGGGGAACAGCGTGGCCCAGGTCATCGAAAAGATCCCCATTGCGGCCTTTTTGATCGATCGGGACCACAAAATCACCGTCTGGAACAAGGGGATGGAAGAGTTGACGGGCATCCCGGCGTCAGAGCGCATCGGAACCAACCTCACCTGGTCCCCTTTTTACAAGAACAAACGCCCGGCCCTGGCGGACCTCATCCTAGACAGCATGCCCGACGTCCAGATCTCCAGAACCTACGAGGGCAAACACCGCATCAGCCCCTTGGCCAAGCGAAGCCTATGACGCCGCGGACTTCTTCCCGACCCTGGGCACGGAGGGCGAAATGGCTGTTCGCCGCCGCGCCACTAAAGACGACGGCGGCCAGATCGTCGGCGCCATCGAAATCATCCAGGACTTCACCGAACAAAACGGATGGCGGAGCATTTCGACCTGATGAAGCGCATCGCGCGCGCCGAGTGGGACGCCTGCTCTTCTTCTACGGCGTCATCCTGTGCGTGGGAGGCCTGGCCGAATTCGGTTACCTGGCGCTGGTCTCCAGCCTCATGTACACGGACCTCGGCCCCACGATCGCCAATATTCTCGTGGGAATACTTTCCGCCGTGGTGGACAACATACCGGTGATGTACGCCGTACTGACCATGGACCCATCCATGTCACTAGGGACAGTGGCTGCTTGATCACCCTGACCGCGGGAACGGGGGGAAGCCTTCTGGCCATCGGATCCGCCGCCGGCGTCGGCCTTCTGGGAACCGCGAGGGGCATCTACACCTTCGGCTCTCACCTGAAGTGGGCCCCGGTGATCGCCATAGGGTATGCCGCCAGCATTCTGGCGCACCTTTTCGTCAACGCCGTCCCTGATGTGACCCGGAGCGTTTTCCGCTTGGCGCCGCCCGCTTTGCGTATCCGTTTTTCCGAAAATAAAGGATGGAATCGGTGGAGTAAAGGACCAGGGCGCTCCAGATGAGTACGAAGGCCACCAGCTGGGCCGCGGCAAAGGGCTCGCCGTAAACCAGCACCGCCAGCAGGAACGTGCAGCTCGGCGCGATATACTGTAGAAACCCCATGGTGGAGAGGTTCAACCGCCGGGCCCCGGAGATGAACATCAGCAGCGGCAGCCCGGTCACCAGGCGCAGCCGCCAGCAACAGGTCGGCGCCGGCCCGAGTGGAGAAATGCGCCCGAGCCGTCGGCATGGAGGCAAGACAGATAGGCCGGCACGGACCGAATGAGCAGTTCCGTGGCAACCCGACAAGGGCGCCCACCGGCGCCACCTTGCGGATGAGACCGTAGGTGCCGAAGCTGAGCGCCAGCGCCAGCGCCACCCACGGGAACCGGCCGAAGCGCACCGTGAGGTAGACGACCCCCACGGCCGCGAAGACCGCCGCTTTCTGCATGGGCCTGAGGCGTTCCCCGAGAAAGACCCTTCCCAGCAGGACATTGACGAGCGGGTTGATGTAATAGCCCAGGCTGGTCTGCAGGATGCGGTTCGTGTTGATGGCCCAGATGAACAGAAACCAGTTGCCGCCCACAATGACCGTCGTGGCCAGGAGAATGGCCATGGTGCGGCGATCCTTGAGGGTCGCCATGAACGCCGGGACCTGCCGGCGAGCACCATCAGGGGGAACAACAGGACCAAGGACCACACCATCCGGTGCATGAGGATTTCAAAGGGGGCGACGTGCCGCAGGGCCTTGAAGTACATGGGGCTCAACCCCCAGGTCAGGAAGGCCCCCACCGCACCGGCGATGCCGACAGTGGGCGCCTTCGTTCTTCCGGAGTCATTTTCTTTTCAGCCTCGCCACCGCCTCGATATGCGGGGTATGCGGGAACATGTCCACCGGCTGGACCTCCATCACCACGTATCTCTCCTTCATCAGGCCCAGATCCCTGGCCAACGTGGCCGGATTACACGACACGTAAACCATCCGGTCCGATCCCAGCTCCCGAACCCTCCCACGGATTTCGGGTGCATCCCCGCCCGGGGCGGATCGATGATGAGACATCGAACGATCTTTCACCCCGGAAATCCAGTCCAGGATGTCCCCGCACAGGAAACCGGCAATTGGCGACCCCGTTGAGGCGGCAGTTTTCCCGCGCATCCTCCACGGCAGCCGGGACGATCTCGATTCCCAATACGGAGCGGGCGGCTTCCGAAAGGGCGATGGCGATGGCGCCGGTGCCGCAGTAAAGATCCAGAACAACGGTCCCCGTACCGGTGAGCCCGGCGTAGTCCTTGACCACCCGTGAAAAGCTCCAGGCGGCCTGGGTGTTCACCTGGAAAAACGAGTTCGGCCGAAACCGGAAATCATAAGGACCCAGGCGGTCCCGGATCATCGAGGGCGAAAGGGAAACTCTCCCGAGACCCCACGGCGATCGCGGCCTTCCTCGCCGTGACGTTGTTCACCACACTGAGGATGTCGCGTGTTGCCGAGTCAGGCGATCGGGCCACCGGTGCCACCGTCGGCAGATCCTCCGATGCGGTGACGAGGTTCACCATCCAGCGGTTGTGGGCATCGGAGTGGCGCAGCATCACGAAGCGCCAGAAGCCTTCGTGGCTTTTCAGCCCGTAGGGAGGCGCCCCGGATTCCCGGATGAGAGTCTTAGCCGTCGCCAGGATGGCGTTTCCGCGCTTCCGGCTGAAGAAGGCATCTTTCGATATTAAGGATTCGGTCGAAAGTCCCGGGAACATGCAGTCCCAGGGCGAACCCGGTCTCGATCCCCGGCAGGCCCATCTCCTGCGGCAGGAGCCATCGGCGGTCGGAGCAGGAGAACTCCATCTTGTTGCGGTATCCGTATAAACGCGAGGAAGGGAGCACCGGATGGACCGGGACCTGGAAAAGGCCGGCGATGCGTTCCAGGGAATCCGTCACGTGCTGGCGTTTGTATTCCAGCTGCTGCTCGTAGCGGAGATGCTGCCACTTGCAGCCCCCGCAGAAGCCGAAGTACGGGCAGGGAGGATCGACCCGAAACGGAGACGCCGAAAGGAGCTCCACGAGGCGGGCCTCGGCGTAGCTTTTCCGCTTCTTGACGATTTTCACCCGCGCCCGGTCTCCCGGGGCGCTGTGATCCACGAACACCGCCAGGCCGTCGGCGCGGCCGATCCCGCGGCCCCCGAAGGCCATGCCCGTGATGTCGAGATCGACGGTTTCCCCTTTTTTTATTTCCACGATTGTTTTATGGTCCCTAACAAAGACTCTGGATTCCGGGTCGAGCCCGGAATGACGGATTTGCGGTTAGTCAAAGGACCCTTTGCCCCTTGGGCAAAATCCCTGTTTTTTTGGCAGGGTTTTGGCTACAAAGGTTCGACCTCCGGGGTAGAGTTCCTCCCGGGACGCGCTAATATCGAGCCCCTGCTGCATATGCAATCCAGGCCGACAAATCAAGGCATAAGGTGATGCACTCGGAAAACGGCTCCCGACAGATCGAAATCCGGTTTCGCGCCGACGGCCTGGACCTCCGGGGGATTTATCACGTCCCGGGGAAGCCGAGCCCTCCTTTCGTCGTGGGGAGCCACGGGTTGTTCAGCGACGGGGATTCCCCCAAGCAGGTGAACCTGGCCCAAAGGCTTACGGAGCAAGGAATCGCTTTTTTCCGCTTCGATCACCGGGGATGCGGGAAAAGCGAGGGGGACTTCGCGGAGGTCACCTCCCTCGAAGGCAGGGCCGCGGATATCCTGGCAGCCATCAAGGCCCTGGTCACCCGGAAGGGGCGCGGGCCCTTTCCTGGGGCTTTTCGGAAGCAGCATGGGGGGTGCCGCGTGCCTGTACGTCGCCTCGAAGCTGGAGGTGCCCGCCGTGGTGACGGTGGCGGCACCGGTCCGCAGCCGTCAGATCCGGGCCTCCAGCGCAAAAGAACACCCCGACCCGCGGGCGGCCGCCCTGATGCAAAAACAAGGCCTGCATTTCGATCTCTCCCCCGGGCTTCCCCGAATCCGGAACATCCTGGTGTTCCACGGAGAGGCCGACCGGACCGTTCCCTTTAAAAATGCCCTGGAAATCGAGAAAGCGGCCAAAGCGCCCAAGCGGCTCATCCGGCTTAAAGGCGGGGACCACCGGATGAGCGATCCGGCGCATCAGGCCGTTTTCCTGCAGGAAGCGCCACGATGGTTCGCGGAAACGGCCGGCTCCCTGCCGCACATCGGGCCCGAAGCCCGAAAGAGAAAAACCCAAGGATGAATACCGTGCACCGTAAAAACTTCCTTTTGGAAACCGGGTATTCCGGGAAGATTTTAAGAGGCGATTTCAGCCGTCCCCTCAAGAGCCGCGTCGCCCAGTGCATCGACATCTTCACCCTTTTCGAAGACACGGGGACCCCGGCCATTCCGTATATCGCCGCCTGGGAGGAAAAGGAAAAGGCCATCTGGTACGAATACGCCGCCCGTCGCTTCCTGGAGCTGATGGGCTGTGCATTTTCCGAACTCGCCGATGCCGTCAAGACCCGCATGGTGGACCGCCGGACCTACCGGTACACCGAGATGGACGGCGTCCGAAAGGAAGTGCTCAGCCACAGCCACCTGGACGGGCTCCGGCACGAATTGAGAAAGACCAGCCTGAAGACCGGGGCCATCGAAGCGGTTTACAAGGTGCTTCCCAAGACCGGGGACCCCCTCTGGCTGAAAGACCAGGCCGTCATCGAGACCTATCCCGAAGACCACCTCTGTCTGTCTTTGGGGATCCTGACGGTGGTCACCAAAGAGATGAAAGCGGAAGAAGAGCGGGAGCAGCTCCTGGCCGGCCTCCAGGAAGCCCTGGCCAAAGTCAAAACCTTACAGGGATTGCTCCCCATCTGCGCCTCCTGCAAGAAGATCCGGGACGACAAGGGGTACTGGAATCAGATCGAAAGCTACCTGGAGACGCATTCCGAACTCTCGTTCAGCCACAGCGTCTGCCCGGAGTGCTTCAGGAAGCTCTATCCCGGGTTCAAGCAGAAGCCGCAGGCGGACTGAACCTTTCCCCCGCACAAAGAGTTCAACGATCCGGGAGAGATTTCCGGGAAGCTCGTGGGGCCCCCCTGCAACCACCCAAAAAGTCGCCTCCTTTCCCGGCGCGAGGACGCCCAGGTTTTCGAGGCCCAACAGCCCCGCACCCGCCTCGGTGGCACAGTGGATCGCCTCCCGGACCGAAAAGCCCGACTCGAGCAGCACGGCGATCTCCTGGGCCATGGATTTGCCGGGGTCCACCCCGAGGCTCCCGGAGTCGGTTCCCAGGGCGATTTTCACCCCGATTTCCTTGGCGTAGCGAATCTGATCCATCTGGTGCGCCAGGGTCTTTTTTGCAACCTCCAGGCCCCGCGCGTCTCAGCGGCGATGGAGGGGATTTCCCCTCGCTGTCGGCTGGAAACCGGCTCCGGCTGACCACGGGGTCCGTAAAGGCCTTCATGGCAAAGGCCGTGGGAATCCACGTGGTACCGGCGTCGCGCATGCGCCTGAGGTTTTCCCTGCCCATGAAATAACCGTGTTCGACGGACCGGACTCCGGCGGTCAGAGCCTCCTGCACCGGCAGGATCCCGTTGGCATGAACCATGACGGGAATCCCATGGGCTGCGGCTGCCGCCGCCGCTTCCTTCAAAGCCTCGGCGCTGAACTGGGGCGCCGTCTGCCGGCCGTACTGCATGAGGCTGTTGATGCCCGAATTGACGATCTTGACCCAATCCAGGCCTTTTGCTTCCCTTTTCACGGCCTGCGCAAGGGTCTCCCCCTTTTCAGGAGGCTTTCCGATGAGGCTTCCGTAACGGCCCTCGGCGTGCCACGCCTTCCCGGAGACCTGGAGGCGGACGGGAAAAGGAAAAGGCCCGTCGCGACGTTCCTTGAAGCGACGAACAAAACCGAAGCGGTCCCCGGCGTCCCTCACGGCGACGACCCCGTGAAAAAAAAGCTGCTCCAGGTGCCGGGCGACGGCCCCGGAGGCCTCCTCGAAACCGGCGGAAAGCTGCCTTTCCCGCAGCGTCCGGTCCGTGCTCCCGGACATCCAAAGGTGCACATGGCAATCGATGAGGCCGGGAAGGACGGTGCAGTTCGAAAAATCGAGGACCTCTCCGGGAGGGCCTTTGCCGGGTTTTTTCCGGGAAAGCGACCGTATCCGGCCGCCTTCGATCTCGAGGAGGGCATCCCGGAAAAGGGGGCCCCCGGTCCCGTCGATGAGCCAACCGACACGGGCTTTTTTCACTTGCACGGCGTTAGATGGTGTCCTTTCGCTTGCCTTTTTATCCGCCGGGGACTTGCGAGCAGCCCTTTCCCCCTTCACGGCCCTTCAGTGCCTGTCCCCGGCAGGCCATCCCTGGACCAGGGTGAGCCGGAGGATGTCCAGGGCGCTTTGGACAAATATTTCTTTGTGCATGCGCCGGCTTCCGAAAGAAAATTGAAGCCTTTTGGAAAAAACGCCCGAAGCGGAGGCCAGGCCGATGCAGACGGTGCCCACGGGCTTTTCCGGCGACCCGCCCTCCGGGCCCGCGATGCCGGTGGTGGAGAGGCCGTAATCGGCGCCGGAGAGGCGCCGGACGCCCTCGGCCATTTCCTCGGCGGTCTTCTCGTGCACCGCCCCGAAGCGGTCGAGGGTTTTTTGCGAAACCCCCAGCACGGAAACTTTGGAGGCGTTTCCGTAAGTCACGGCCGAAAGCAAAAAATAGCCGGAGCTTCCCGGCACATTGGTGAGGCGGTGGGAGAGAAGCCCGCCGGTGCAGCTTTCCGCGGCGGCGATGGTGGCTTGGCGTTTGAGAAGCAGGCTGCCCACCACGGCTTCCATGGGGCTTCCGTCCATGGAGATCACCCGCTTCCCGAGCCGCTGGGCCGCCCAGAGGGAAGCCTGTTCCAGGATTTTTTCGAGGTTTTGATCCTTTTCCCCGTAGGCGTAAAGCTTGACCTGGATCTCGGGAAACTTGGCTCTGAGGCCCAGCTTGACCCCCCCGAAGGCCGCGGAGAGGCCGGAGAGCCGCTCGCCGGTGGCCGCTTCGGTAAGCCCGAAGGTGCAAAGAGTGCGCGTGAGGCAGACCGTCCGGTGCTCCGGGAAAACGGCGAGAAGCCGGGGCATGACCTGTTCTGAAAGCATTTTTTCCATTTCTGCCGGCACACCGGGGAGAAAGAAGAAACGGCACCGGCCTAGTGTCATGGAAAATCCCGGCGCGCTTCCGATGGGGTTGGAAAGCACCTCGGCGCCCCTGGGGAAAAAGGCCTGCTTCCGGTTGGAGGGGCTGGTCAGGCGCTTTCGACTTTCAAAAAAACGCTCGATTTCCTCGAGAGCCCGGGGGTTCAGCTCACAAGGCACTCCGGCAGCCGCGGCTGCGGCGATGGACGTGAGGTCGTCCTCGGTGGGACCCAGGCCGCCGGTCACCACGGCGACGTCTGCTCTTTCTCCGATCTCTTTAAAAATCGCGGCCAGGACCGCTTCGTCGTCTCCCACGCTGGTGTGCCGTGTCACGGCGATGCCGGCCTCCTCCAGCTTCCGGGCAATGGCGGCGGAATTGCTGTCGATGAGGGCGCCGCTGCGGATCTCCTCCCCCGTGGCCAGTATCTCCCCGATCATAGGCCGTCATCTTTCTTCTAGAGTAAGATCGAACAAAAAACTTCCCCCGCAGGCAATGCGAGACCGTTAATATCCCCGTCTTATCAATCGTCTCGAAATAGTAATGCACTCATGCCGGACTTGATCCGGCATCCGGAGATCGTTGCGGTTCACTGGATTCCGGCAAAAAGCATGCCGGAATGACGACGTTAAGACAATCATGAGACTGTTAATAATTGCGAATCCGTCGTTTTGGGCAAGCATTTACCCGCATGATCCAAACCGCAGGCCGGACACGAGACGGATCTTCAGAACGAAATCCGGGTGATGCTACCTGAAATGCAAAAAGAAGTAAACGGCCCGGGTGCAACCGGCTTTTTCCGTTTGACCCGTCGGGTCGCCGGGTGCTAAGCGATGAAGAAAGCACCGCAAACGTCAACCCCGTCCAGAGAAAACGCCGTGTTGCGACATATAGAAAAAACCTTTTTACGCTTTTGCCTCTTCGCGGTTTTGCTGGTTCCGTTTTGGGCGCAGGAGGGTGACGCCTTTGCACAAAAGTCCGATCCGACCGCTGAAGCAGGCCTGGGGCACTACGATCCGCAGGAACAGGTGGGGCATGTGGTCCTGTTTGAACTGCCGCCGGAGGAGCCGTCTTTCCTGGAATCGTCTTCGTCCTTTTCCCCGGAGGTCATACGCCTGGTCAACCAAAAGCGGCGGGGCGCCGGGCTTCTCCCCCTGAAACCCAACCCCATCCTGAACGCCATGGCCCAGGCCCACTCGGATCACATGCGCCGCTCCAGGTGCTTCGCCCACCAGTGCGCCGGGGAATTTTCTCCCGCGGAGCGGATCTGTCTTTCGGGCTACGGCAAGTTCGGCGGGACCCAGTCCTTGTCCGACGCCAGCATCGAGGCCGAGGTGAGCGGGGGGCCGGGGCCGGGGCCGGGGCGCGGTTCGTGTTTCATCGGCGAAGCCATCGCCGCCGGATACACGAGTCCCGCCGCCGTGGTGTCCGCCTGGATGGCGAGCCCACCGCATCAGGCGATCCTGCTGCACCCCAAGCTCAGGGAGGCCGGAGTGGGTTTTGCCAGCGGGGGGGCTTACCGCGCCTACTGGACTTTCGATGCGGGAAGCCAGCCCAACGTGCTTCCCGTTTTCATCAACTATGACGACGTCGAAACACACACCCCCTCGATCACCCTGTCCTTGAGCAATGAGGAGGTGTCCGGGTTCGGGGGCATCGATTACGCCCGGGAAGTAGCCATCAGCAACGGCCCTGGATTCAGCAGAGCCGTTTGGGAAGCCTATGCGCCCCACAAACCCTGGGCCCTCACCCAGGGGCCGGGGATCAAGACGGTTTACGTCAAGTACAAAGACCCGAAGGGCCTGGAAATCCTTTCCGTAGACGACATCCTGCTTCGGTGAGAATCCGGTCCGATTCCGCCCCTGGGACCCGGCAGCGGCGCCCTACTCCGCCCGCAGCGCTTCCACCGGGTTCATCCGGGCCGCCCGTAGGGCCGGGAGGATCCCGGCCGCAAGGCCCACGGCCGCCGCCAGAAGCTCGGCCAGCAGGACGTAGCTCCAAGGGGTATGCGTCGGGAGGGCGGGCACGAGGGCGTTGAGCAGCCATGCCCCGCCGGCACCGAGGACAAGACCCGCCAACCCTCCGATCCCCGCCAGGGCCACCGCCTCGCCGATGAAAAGCGACAGGATCTGGCCCCGGCCGGCGCCGATGGCCCGCAGAAGGCCGATCTCCCCAGTCCGCTCCTGGACGCCGATGGTCATGATGGTCAAAATCCCGACGCCGCCCACCGCAAGCGAAATCCCGCCCAGCGCCCCCACGGCCAGGGTCAGAATATTGAGGACCGAGCCGAGTACGGAGAGCATCTGCTCCTGGGTGGTAATGGTGAAATCCTCGGCCCTATGACGGGCGATGAGGAGCTTCTTGACCTTGTTCTTGACCTGCTCGGCGCCGATCCCGGCTTCGTAGACCAAATCGATCTCCAGGAGGCTCTCCCGGTTAAACAGCGATAGGGCTCTTGCCGTGGGGATGTAAACGGCGTCGTCCAGGTCGAAACCCAGCATCTGCCCCTTGGACTCCATGACCCCGATGACCCGGTAGCGTTCCCCCCCGATGCGGATCCTCCCGCCCAGGGGATTTCGTGCCCCGAAAAGTTCTTCCTTGACGCGGCTTCCCAGCACCGCGAAGGCCCTGGCGGCCCGCGGGTCGTCGTCGGGAAGAAACCGGCCGATGGAAACCTTCATCTTCCAGACCGCCGGCGTCTCGGATCCGGTGCCGAAAATGTACGTCCGGCGGCTGCGACTGCCGGTTTCCACCGAGGCGTTTCCCCAGGCCACGGGAACGGACGCCACGACCTCCGGGATCTGCTTCATGGCCAGGGAATCTTCGAGGGTCAACGGCCTGACGTTGCTGATGAGGGCGCCGGAAACGCCGGCGGTGGTGGTCCTGCCCGGATTGACGGCGATAAGGTGCGTGCCGAACTGGGTGAACTCGGAAAGGAGAAACTGGTGAACCCCCTCCCCCAGAGAGGTCAGCAGAACCACCGAGGCGATGCCCACGGCGATCCCCAGCGCGGTCAGGACGCTGCGCATGCGGTGGGCCGAAACGCCGCCGAGGGCAAGTTTTAAGGCGTCTTTGAGTTTCATGTCCGGCCTTTCACCGCTTGGCCAGGGCCTGGACCGGGTCCAGGCGCGAGGCGCGCCGGGCGGGCAGGACGCCGAAGATCAGGCCGTTGGCCAGCGCCACGCCCACCGAGGCGGCCAGGGACCAGCGGGGGACCTCAAAAGGGAAGGTCGGAAAGATGCCGGCCAGGGCTCGAATCCCGGCAAAGGCCAGAACCAGGCCGACACAGGCACCCACAAAAGACAGGACCGCCGCCTCCGTGAGAAACAGGCGCAGGATCTGGGCGGAACGGGCGCCCACGGCCTTGAGAATCCCGATCTCGGCACGCCGCTGGGAAACGGAGACCAGCATCACGTTCATGATGAGGATCCCCGCCACCACCAGGCTGACGGCGGCGATGCCGGCCACCGTCAGGGTCATGGTCACCAGGATCCGGTCGAAGGTGGACAGGACGGCGTCCTGGGTGATGACGGTGATGTCGTCCTCCCCCTCGTGCCTTTCCCGGATCGCCTCTGTCACCAACGTTTTGACCCGCATCACCGCATCCCGGCTCTTGGCCTGGACCATAATCCGGAAAAGGGTCGATGTGTTGAATAGAGACTGGGCGGAGGCCACCGGGATCACCGCCACATCACTCATGTCCGTCCCCAGGGATTGCCCCTTCTGAGTGAGGATGCCGATGACCCGGAAACGCCGGTCCTGGATGCGGATCCATTCCCCCAGGGCGCTGGCGTTGCCGAAGAGTTCGTTCTTCACCCGGTACCCCAAAACGGCCACCGCCTCGCCCCGGGTCGGGTCCCGTTCCGGCAGGAAAGATCCCTGGGCCATGACGAGCTGCCGGATCTCGAAAAGGTCGGCGGTGGAGCCGAGAATGGTCACCTCCCGGTCCCTCTGCCGCCAGGACACCGGGGCCGATCCCACCGACACCGGAGCCACCCGCTCAACCCACGCGATCCGGTTCAGGGCCAGGGCGTCCTCCAGGGTCAGATCTCTGGGCGTCTGGGCCAACAGGGGGGGAGGTCCGCCCACGGTCTCCGAGCGCCCCGGGAGGACGAAGAGGAGATGGGTCCCCAGGGAGGTGAACTCCCGTGTCACGTATCTCCGGGCACCTTCCCCAAGGGCGGTGAGCACGATGACCGACGCCACCCCCATGGCCATGGCCAAAAGCACGAGCAGCGTGCGTGCGGGGTATCCAAACAGCGCGCGCAGGCTGAATCGAACCGTGTCTCGGGATTTCACGGCGCCGCCTCAGCCTTGTTGGGTGTCCGATATGATCTTTCCGTCATCCATGACGACCTTGCGTCGGGCCCGGTCCCCCAGGGCCGGGTCGTGGGTTACGAGAATCAGGGAGATGCCGTTTCGGTTCAGCGTTTCCAGGATCTGGATCACTTCGTTCCCGGAGGCCCTGTCCAGGTTTCCGGTGGGCTCGTCGGCCAGGATGACGCCGGGCCGCATCACCGTGGCCCTGGCGATGGCCACCCGCTGGCGCTGTCCCCCGGAAAGCTGGTCGGGGCGGTGCCGGGACCGGTCCTGGATGCCCAGTGCGTCGAGAGCTTCCTGGACGAGGCGCTTCCGCTCCTTTCCGTCCATCCCGGCCAACAGCAGCGGAAGCTCAATGTTTTCCGCCGCCGTCAGGCGGGGAATCAGGTGAAAAAACTGAAAGACAAATCCGATCTTGTCTCTCCGGACCCGGGCCTGCTCCAGATCCGAGAGGTCGGTGGTGTTCACGTCGTCCAGGTGATAGGTTCCCCCCGTGGGGCGGTCGAGGAGGCCGATGATGTTGAGAAGGGTGGATTTGCCGGACCCGGAAGGTCCCATCACGGAAAGGTAGTCTCCGGGCGCCACCGACAGGCTGACGTGGTTGAGCGCGAAGACCCGCTCGTCCCCCACCTCGAACACCCGGTTGACATCCTCAAGCCGGATCATCGACGCTTTCCGGAGACGACGGCCATGGCGCCGTCTTTGACGCCGGCCTCATCCACGTTGAGGACCACCTGCTCCCCCTCCTTCACCCCGGAAAGGATTTCGGTGAAGTCCCAGTTGGAAATCCCCGCTTCCACCGACCTTTTCACGACTTTCTTTGCCGAGGGGTCGAAGACGAAGACGTTCTTTTTGTCCAGGATGCATTCCGTGGGAACCCGAAGAGTCTCCGCACGGACCTCCAGGATGATATCGATGTCCGCGCTGTACCCCGCCAGAAGCCGGGCTGATTCCTGAGGAGCGGCGAACCGAACTTCAACGTCCACCGTCCGGGCCTGGCGTTCCCGGTCCAGCACATAGGCATCCATTCTCTCCACTTTCCCGTTGAAGGAGCGGTCCCTGAAGGCGTCGAGGGTGATTTTCGCCGTCATCCCCACGGATACCTGGGGGGCGTCCACTTCGTCTATGGGGGCTATGACATAGAAACAGGACGTGTCGATGAGGTCGACGGCCGGAGGCGTGGGGATGCCCACGGGAGACGGGGTGACGTATTCATAGAGCTCGCCGTTGACTTCGGCGATGACGCCGTCGAATGGCGCGGTGAGTCGGGTGCGCTCCAGGTTTGCCCGGATCGCGGCGCTGCGTGCCCGGCTGATGGAGATGGCCGCCTCGGCTGCGGTGCATTCGGCCTGAAAGGCCTTGGCTTCGGTCACCGCCCGGTCGGTGCGCTCCTCGGAGGCCGCCCCGGTTTTTCGAAGGCTCAAGAGACGCTCGGCCTCCCGCCGGGTCATCTCCGCCCTGAAGCAGACCGCAGCCTTTTTTGCCTGGGCCGCCTCGGCTTCCCTTTCGACCAGGCTCAGCTCCGCGTCCAGATCCTTGTTCCACAGTTCCAGGAGAAGCTGCCCCTTTTTGACCCGGTCTCCTTCCCGGACCTCCAATCGGACGATCTGGCCCCCGATCCCCGGCGACAGCTTGGCCCGGCGGCAGGCCTTGACGGTCCCGGCACGGGTGTTGGAAACCGTCTTCTCCACCCGGCCCCGCTCCGCTGGATGGACGACCACTTCAATCGGCTTGGGTCGGGTGGTATGCCACAGGTACCCTCCGACCCCGGCAAGAACCAAAAGCGCCAGGACCCATTTCAAGGCTTTTCTTTTCATTGAAGCCCCTTAAGTAAAGATGACTTCCGACGAAACCTTTTGATCCTATAACCCAGGCGAAACATGGGGTCAATCGCTTGGCCCTCGTTCAGGGAGCCGAATCAAACGGGTATCGAGAATCTAGAAGAGGTTTTATTAACAGTTTCATAATTGTCTTTACGTCGTCATTCCGACATGCTTTCAGCCGGAATCCAGTGAACCGCAACAATTTCTGGATGCCGGATCAAGATCGGCATGACGGTACTCTTTCGAGACGACTGGAAGTCATTTCAAAACCTCCTGACAAGCCGTGCTCGGGATCTTTTCATAAAAGCGATTAACGAAGCGCAGCGTTTGAATCTTGAATTGTTTGAGGGCGTTACGCCCGAGTTTTCAAGATTCAGCGAAGCGAGTTTAGCGCTTTCCAAAAGGACCAACAGGCGGGGAAGGAGGGTTTTGAAACCGCTTCTAAGAAAAGGACTTCTAAGAAAGAAAATAGGTGTGCGTGGGGCACAGCAGGTGGGGACGCGTGGCGGTGCTGCGCGTGGTGGTGCACCGGTTTCGGTTGAGCCGCTTGAGCCGATGGGAGTCGAAAAAATGGATCTGGCGGTCGGAGATGGCGTGCACGATGGTCCAGTGATCCCATGCCGGCCCCCCCAGGCAGATCAGGATCGCGCGATGGGTCCCGCCGTCGAGGAAGTGCATCATTTCCATCCAGAACTCGTCCAGGGGCACGTCCGGCCGGTGCTTAAAAGGCATGGTCCGCCGGGGGATCATGTCCCCCACCACATCCCGAAGGATGCCGCCCACCGCGTTAAGGCCGATTCCGGAAGTCAGGATTTCGGAAAGGGACTGGGTTCGCTCCAGGTAGGCCAGGATCCTTTGAAAGAGATCTTTGGATCCTGACTCTCCGTTGCCGGAGATGATCCGGGTGGCGTTGACAATGCTGTAGATGGCGCACAGGCCGTCCAGTGCGCCCTGGAAATACGGTTTCATGGGGCTTTAAGGTTTTGCAGCAAGCCGGTTCCGCGCGGGACGGTTAAAAGGTTCTCCGTCCAAAGTCGGGATGCCGCTGGGCGGCGAACCATACCAGGCGGCTTCCCAGCGCGCCGTAGGTGTAGCCCGCCTCCTGGGCCGCGCAGGCCAGGCTGGTGTCCGGGCTCAAGTCGGCATTGGGGTTGACGTCCAGAACATAAAAGATACCGTCTTTCAAACGAAGGTCTATTCTAGCATAGTCCCGGCAATTCATCAACCGGTAAGCCCCAAGGGCGGCGGATTCCAGGGTCTTATATTCCTGGGGGGTCAGGGTCGCCGGGAGGCGAAGCCGGATCTTTTCATAGTGCCGACTCCCAGGGGAAAACTTGGAGTCGAAAGTGCAGAGGCGGTCTTTGACATTTTCAAAAGCGCTGAAATCCATCTCCGCCGGGGGGAGCATGACCACTTCCCCGTTTCCCCAGAGGGTCACGTGGAATTCACGGCCGTCGATAAAATCCTCCACCAGGGCCGGCTGCCGGAATTCCCGGTGCACAAAGCGGACACGTTTTTTTAATTCCCCGGAGTTCAAAACGACAGCCTCCGCAGACACCCCGATGCTGCAATGCTCCAGGGCCGGCTTCACAATGGCCGGAAACCGGTCCCAGAGCACGGGGGAGTCGGTTTTGCAGATTTTCCACGAAGGGGTGGGGACACCGCCATGGGATAGAAGGTTTTTTACTTTCGACTTGTCCCAACTCAGGGCCAGCGTTTCCGCCGTGGATCCGGTGAAAGCATACTGCATGGACTCCAAAAATCCGGCCACCCAGGCATCGCTTCTGGGAATACCGGGAAGCTCCTCGCACCAATTCAACACGACATATTGCTGCGGCGGGTATTTTGAAACGGCGGAAAAAAGATCGGTGCCGGTGATGGGGACGGCGGCCACGGGGTGATGCGCCTCTTCGAGTCCGGTCTTCAGCAGGGCCGCGCTTTGTTCTGCAATCCGGACATCCCGGGCAGGCCATGAAGGATTGACGTTGTAAAGGAGCAGGACAGGGATGCCGAACGGCGAATCGGCTGTTTTCATGCCCCGCCGCTCCCCTGGTCCATCGGGTTTAAAAGGACGCTTCTGCTTCGGCCCGGCACTCGGCGCGTTCCCCCTCATGGGGTCTTTGAGGGGAACTTTTCCGTTTGTCAAGAGAAAAAGAAAAAACGATAGCGGGATCGCGGGTCAGGAGGGTTCGATGCTTCTGGACAGAAGGCCCAGCGGGCTTTCTCCGGGGCGCGATTTCATGGCCCCCGGTTCGCGGAACACGAGGGTAAACGCGGTTCCGCCGGGTTGAAAGCATTGCCCTTTTTCTTGGATAAAAGGACAAAGGGAAATACGGCCGGGGCACTGGTCCTGGTCTTTTGGGATGTGGGGGCAGCGGGTGCTCTTGAAGGAGACGTCGAAGCCGAACCGTTCTGCAAAAAGCTTGATGCGCAGCAGATCCGAGCCGGTCCCGCCGGCGCCGAAATCGTAGGGTTTTTTCGAGGAGTAGGCCGTAGTGTCGGTCATGTGGATGAACCCGTAAAAGATCAGCTTTTGGTTTTGGGGGGAAATGCCGATCCCCGAGTCCCGGATCTCCACCTGAACCGCATCCTCCCTTCGATGGGCCGCGATCTCGATCCGGCCTTCCTCCGGGGTGTTTTCCACGGCGTTTTTCAGGATCCCCTCCAGCACCTTCCTCAACACCTTCCGGTCTCCGGAAACTTTCAGACCCTCGTCCATGCGGCAGGAGAATTTCAGATCCCGGTGGCGGATCTGGACCCGGACACCCTCATAGACCTCCGTCAGAATGGTTCCCAGATCCAGGTCCTCGATGATGACCGGGTCGACGGCAAAGAGGTCCTGCACTTTCTGCAGCACGGATTCGAGCCCCTGGCGCAGGAGGCCGCCGTTTTCTTCCATGGACTCTTCCACCAGGAAGGCCGCATCCTCGATGATCTTAGACAGGGTGTCTTTTTCCGGCACCACTTTCCGGTTCAAGATATCGTCGATTTTTTCCTGAAGGTTCAAAAGCCGTTCGATGCTCCGCCTCCCCCGTTTCAGGATGGACTCATATCCCTCGACATCGCTTTGTTGGAGCCTTTTGGCCATCTGGAGCATGGCGGCGCTGATCACCGCCAGGGGGGTCTTGAGCTCGTGGGACAGGTGGTTGATGACCCTTTCCCGGGCTTTTTCCATGAGCTTCAGATCCTCGTAAAGCCGGGCATTTTCCAGGGCGATGGCCACGTAATGGGAGATGGAGGTCAAAAGCTCGAGATCGGCATAGGTGAAATCGCCGTCTTTCTTGTTGAGCGCCTGGAGGACCCCGATGCGCCGGTTGCTCCGGTTCACCAGCGGGATGCACAGGATATTTTGGGTGCGGAACCCGGACTTGCGGTCGATGTCAGGGAAGAAGCGGGGGTCGGCATAGGCGTCGTTGATGAGGGCCGCCTGCCCCTGCTGAAAGACCCATCCGGCCACCCCTTTGCCGGCCGGAAACCGGATCAGGTCCTTCCCCATGCCGGTGGCCACCAAAGACCACAGGGTATCGCTCTGGGGGTCATGGAGGAAAACGGTCCCCCGCTGGGTATCCATCACGGTGTTGGTCTGGTCGATGATCACCTCGAACAGGGCCTCGAGGTTCATCTCCGAGGTGAGGACCTGCCCCACCTGATACAGCTGATGGTACCGTTTCAACTGATCCAGGAGGATCCGGTCCTCTTTACGGCGCCCTGCAGTGAAACGCCGGTCCGGATCAGAGATAAGGTCGTTTTTCATGGCCTCCGCCCGTTGAGGGGACAGGTGTTTTTGGGTGTCCGGATACCGATGGAAACCCATTTGAATACGATTTCATCTAACGGACGAGGGGCTTCTTGTCAAGAAAAACCCCTCCGCCTGAGCGGCCGGGCCGGAATTCATCGCTTCGGCCCAAACCGACCCTTGAGACAAAAAAATTGAAAGTTTAAGCGATCAACTATTACTTTGAATAGACAAACCACGGTCATTTTTGATAACGAGTATGTGACTGAAAACAGGCCGCGCGTTGATGGGAAATGACGATCGGAAGGTGGGGATCTTCGGCATAAAATTCGAGGGTTCTTTTCCAAATTGCGGAAAGAACAAACCCGATACTTTTTATCGATATCCTTGACACCGCAGGGATATCAAAAGGCAGGCACCATGATACCCGAAGGAAATCGACTCGCGACGTTGGTGGACATGAAGGATCCAGATGCGGTTATGGCCGAGGTCAGGACCTTGATGTCCATTCTGTTCCCATCCTTTGACTTTTCAACAACCAATAGAGCGTTTCAGGATGTCAAGCGGTTGTTCCTTGGAGAGTATTCCGGCTATCGTGCGTGCAACACCGAGTATCACAACCTTCAGCACACCACCGATTGTTTCCTGGCCATGGCGCGGCTCATCCACGGTGTAGCCCTTCAGGGAGAATCCTTGACCCCGGAACACGTGACCCTGGGTCTTCTGGCGGCGCTCTTTCATGATACGGGTTATATCCAGACGGATGCCGACAGGGAGGGGACCGGCGCCAAATATACCCTCACCCACATCCAAAGAAGCATCCATTTCTTGGCAACTTACTTCAAAGCCCGATCTCTCCCCGAACATTTCATAAGAGACGGAAAGCATCTGCTCCAATGTACGGGCCTCAATGTCAAGATCCATGAAATCGTGTTTTCATCGCACAAAACACAAGTTTTAGGAAAGATGCTCGGAACGGCGGACCTGCTGGGACAGATGGCCGACAGGACTTACCTGGAAAAACTCCTTTTTCTGTTTCATGAGTTTCAGGAAGGGGAGGTCCCCAGTTGCCGCACCGAAATCGAATTTTTGAAAAAGACCGTGGATTTTTTTGAGTTTACCCGGAGACGGCTTGCAGTGGATCTGGGAGATGTGAGAAAGTTCATGGCGCCTCATTTTAAAAATCGATGGAACATCGAAACCGATCTCTATGAGGCCGCCATCGACCAAAACCGAAGATATCTTCACCGCATTTTGAAGGATTCCGAAAACGGGCATCGCCCCTTTCTGCGGCGGGGAGAAGTGACCGCAAAGCTTGCCAAGCGCGGATTTTCGGAATGAGAAGCCCCAGATCCACGACGATTATCAACAAGCTCTTATGGGTTTTTGTTTGAAGCGCGCATCTATTTCTCAATCCTTCATATTGAAGTAAAAGGGGAACGTTATGTACGGATGGCGGGGAAAAGTCCTTTGGGTTGATCTGACCCGAGGCACTTTGAAAACGGAAAAACTGGAACCCGGCATGGCCAAGGAGTATATAGGCGGGCGTGGACTGGGCATCTTTTTCCTCAACAAACACATAAAGGCTTCCTGCGACGCCTTGTCTCCTGAGAATATCCTGGTCATGGCCACCGGGCCTCTCACAGGCACAGGCGCCCCCACTGGCTCACGTTACATGGTCATGACCAAATCCCCCCTCACAGGGGCGATCACCTGTTCCAATTCCGGCGGCATGTTTCCAGCGGAATTCAAACGCACCGGCTACGATGCCGCAATTTTTTCGGGCCGATCCGAAAAGCCGGTTTATTTATGGCTGGACCACGAAAAGGCAGAACTTCGCCCGGCGGATCATCTCTGGGGAAAAGACACCCATGAAACCACCGATGCGCTCCTTGCGGAAACCGACACCAAGGCCAGGGTGGCCTGTATCGGCCCTGCCGGTGAAAAAGGGGTCCTTTTCGCTTCCATCATGAATGACAAGGACCGGGCGGCCGGGCGTTCCGGAGTCGGCGCGGTGATGGGCGGCAAGAACCTGAAAGCGGTCGTTGTCAAAGGCAAGGGCAAAATTCCCTTGGCGGACCCGGACGGTTTTAAGGCCTTTAACGCGAAAGTCCTGGATACCTTCAAGGAGGGCGTCCAAAAAGCACCCCTGGGCTTGACCGTCAACGGCACGGCAGGCGTGGTGACGGCGACCCAGAATTACGGGGTGCTTCCCACCAAGAACTGGCAGCAGGGGACCTTTGACGGGTGGGAGAAGATTCATGGCGAGGAACTGACACGACGATTCCTCATAAAAAATTCCGCCTGTTATGGATGCCCCATCGCCTGCGGCCGCAAGACCAAAGTGGACGACCCCCGGTTCAGCGGCGAGGGCGAAGGCCCAGAATACGAAACCATCTATGCCATGGGGTCCAACTGTATGGTGGACGACCTGGCGGCCATTGCCAAGGCCAACTACATCTGTAACGAACTGGGTATGGACACCATCACCATGGGCGCCACCATAGCCTGCGCCATGGAGCTGGTGGAGAGGGGCTACCTGCCGGAAGAACATGTGGGCCGTTCCTTGAAATGGGGGGACGCGGAAGCTCTTGTGGAACTGACGCGGCTGACCGGAAACCGGGAGGGTTTTGGAGATCTCCTGGCAGAGGGCAGCTATCGCCTGGCCGACCGCTACGGCCACCCGGAACTGGCTCCCGTATCCAAAAAACAGGAATTTCCGGGTTATGATCCCCGCGGGTGCCAGGCAATGGGATTGGCCTATGCCACCTCGTCCATAGGCGGATCGCACATGCGCGGCGACCCGGCCTATTGCGAACTGTTCGGGGTTCCCGAATTCATGGACCCGCACCAATGGGAAGGAAAAGGTAAAGTCACCAAGGCCTATCAGGATCTTTCAGCCATTATTGACTCTGCCGGTCTGTGTATCTTCTTTGCCGTGAGAAATCTTGCGGCCAAAAATCTGGGTGTGGCCCCTGTGGGTATTCTGGAGTATATGAACGCCGCCACCGGAGCCAGCTACACACTTGAGGAGCTCATGCAAGCCGGCGAGCGCATCATCAATGCCGAGCGTCTTTTTCTTATTAGGGCGGGTTTTACGAAAAAGGACGACAGCCTCCCCAAACGCCTGACCGAGGAGCAGGCTCCGACAGGTCCCGCCAAAGGCATGGTATGCCACCTAGACGAGATGCTGGAGGAGTACTATCACCTTCGGGGATGGACGCACGACGGCATCCCCAAAAAGGAAGTTCTCGGCCGCCTTGGGCTTGCCTGACATGAGCAACAGGCATGCGGATCACGGTACAAGTATATGGAGAATTGAAAAAAAGCACCCCAGGCGGGAGGCCCTTTTTTGAGCTGCGCCTGGAACCGGGAGCGACCCTTGAGGACGTCCTATCCCGTCTCTCCATAAAACAGGGAACCCACATATCGCTCATTAACGGGAAAAGGGCAGTGGAAAAGACCGGTCTGCGCGATGGGGATGCGCTCGTTTTGTTTCCCCCCGTGTGCGGCGGCTGAAGCATCACCGAATTCCGGTCGTGTGTTTACAGGCAGATTCTTTTCCCGGTGCCTTTACATGTCTGCTCACGAGAAGCGTCGGAATACTTTCTCGAAAAGGGCTTCGGGCAGATAAACTTCTCTAAATCCGCCTCCCAGATTTTCGCGTCTTTCCCCAGCGACAAAGAAAAGAAGGAGAGCGACGGCCTGGTCGACGTTTTCGTTTTGGACAAAAAGTTTTTTATTAAGAAAGCATCCTGCAAGGTGGTATACGAAAAAAAGCTGGGAGATGCCGCGTACTCGGGATTTGCCGTTGTGGCATTCAGTCCATCCAGATCGAGGAGCACCAGCTTTACGGGTTGAGGCAATTGATCCAAAAACGATGCAACGGGGTCGATTCCCGCCAGACATCCGTATTCAGCGCCGACGCACCTCCGTGAAAGCCTCCGTCCATCTTCTCCTGCGGATTCAGTGATGATCAATATTCGGTTTTATTTCCCTGAGTTTGAACTCTTCAATAAGCTCTGACAGGCGATCTGCAAGGATGGAGAAGAGTTTTTCTCCCTTTTCCTTTGAAGCCAGGGTGGCATCCCCAACCACGCCGGATTCAGAGATCCGGGACCAGCGGTCCATGAAGCTGAGCGGCGGAGCCTCGATCAAGCTGCGCCAGTGAAATCTTGAGACAGGAAATCCGATATCCTTGACGGCCTTGGCCCTGTCCACCAGCGTCTCGTCGAGATAGAGCACCAGAGACGTTTCCAGTTCTTCCGCGTGGGAGATGTACTTGGATTCACACACGGCCTTGATTTCTTCCCGGGCCAGGGAGTACGGGGTGATGCAGCCCACGATGGCGTCCGTCTCATCCATGACCTGGCGGGCCGCCACGTCCATGAAGGGGCGGTTGGAGCCGTGCCCGTTGGCCACCAAGAGCCGCCGGAACCCGTGCCGCGTCAGGCTTTTCAGTGCCCCGGCGAGGTAGCCGATGAGGGGGCCGCTTTCGATGGAGATCGGTCCCGGAAAATCCATGTGGTGCTCCACGTACCCATAAGGAATCAGCGGCATCAGGAGGACGCCTTTCGAAACCCTTCGCACCGCCGCCTTGCAGAGGGCCTCGATGAGCAGGCAGTCCGTCTCAACAGGGAGGTGCGGCCCATGGTCTTCGATGGCGGCGAAGGGCTGGACCACCACGAGGTTTTCTTTGTCCAGGTCCCGTATTTCGGGCCAGCTCAGGTGGGCATACAGCAGACGGTCTTTCATCTTTATTCAAGCCTCCTTGGGGCGTTATTGCCTGCGCGTTGCCGAAAGCCCCTGGTCCAGAACGTCGATCAGGCTGTCCAGGACGGATGCTTCCACGTTGAGGGGCGGCATGAAGCGCAGGGTGTTGCCGGCCGCACCGCATGTGTACACCAGGATGTGCCGGGAAAACAAATAGGCGACGAGGGATGCCGCGGTTTCGGAATCGGGCCGTCTGTCCGTCCGGACCAGTTCCACGCCGTTCATGAGCCCAAGACCGCGGACGTCCCCGATTTGTGGATGCCTTGCCTGAAGGGAGGTTAACTGTTTACGGAAACGCTTCCCTTTTTTCGTAACCGCATTTAGGAACCCGGGTGCGCCAATGATGTCGAGCTGCGCCAGGCCCGCGGCGCAGGCCACGGGATGGCCGCCGAAAGTGGAGCCGTGGGAGCCGGCAGGCCACTGGTCCATGAGGCTTCGCCCAGCGGCCAGCACGGCCAGGGGATATCCGCCGCCGACGGCCTTCCCCAACAGCAGGATGTCCGGCTCCACCCCGAAATGCTGAAAGGCGAACATGGATCCGGTTCGCCCCATTCCGGATTGGACCTCGTCGAAGAGCAGCAGAAACCCCTTTTCGCTGCACAGAGCGCGTAGGGCCTCGAGGTATTTCCGGGGCGGCACCACATATCCGCCTTCCCCCATGACCGGCTCGATGATTACGGCGCTCACATCCTCCGCCGGGATGATATGCTCGAAGTCCGCCATCAAGTAGTTCAGGCAGTCCAGACTGCAGGTTTCCGGCTTCTGGTGAAAGTCGCAACGGAAGCAGTAGGGGTAGGGAGCGAAGTAGACCTGGGGCACGAAGGGGGCGTAGTGCTTTCGGAACTTGGCACTGGAACCGGTGACCGAGGCTGCACCCAGGGTCCGGCCGTGAAAAGAGCCTCTAAACGCGATGACGGAGGTCTTTCCGGTCACGTACCGCGCCAGCTTCAGCCCGCTTTCCACCACTTCGGCGCCAGTGTTCGTGAAGAAGAACTTGTCCAGACGGCCGGTCCATTTCCGGAGGGCTGCGGCTAGGAGCAGGGCGCTGGGGTAGCTGACCAGATTGAAGGACGCGTGGCCCAGCCGTTTCAGCTGCTGCACCGCGGCCTCGGTCATCGCCGGGTGGCAGTGCCCCAGGGCGTTGGCGGCAACCCCCTGCACGAAATCCGTGTACTGTTCTCCGTCGATGGTGAAGAGGTGAATCCCCTCGCCTCGGTCCACGACCAGGTCCGTGACCTTTTTCGGGGCGGTGGTGAAGTGTTCGGTGTAAGCGCTTTTCAGCCATTGAAGGTCCATAGTTGTTCCTTCCTAAAGGGAAGTTTCCACGCTCCACCCAACGGGCGTGTTCCAAAAAGAGTCTTGCCAAATTCGAAACCCATTGAAATTTCCAATTTCATCGCATCTGCTGCCTTGTCGAAGCTTATTAATATTCTCATAATAGTCCTTACATTGTCATTTCGGCGAAAGCCGGAATCCAGCGGCTTTCTGGATGCCGGATCAAGTCCGGCATGACGGTACTATTTCGAGACGATTAATAAAGGCCTCATTTACTGTCGGTAAGCGGTGCAGCGCCGTTCCATCCAGGAGACGCACCTGGAGGTCGAAAAGACCATCACCAGATAAAAAACGCCGGCTGCGCTCAGGATTTCAAGCGGGGCATAGGTCTCGGCCGCCACCGTCCGGGCCATGCCCGTCAGGTCCAGCAGGGTAATGGTGCTTGCCAGCGAGGTAGCCTTGATCTGCAGGATGATCTCGTTTCCGTAGGCCGGCAGGGCGAATCCCACCATCTGTGGCAGGAGGATCCGGCCCAGCACCTGAAGGCGCGTCATCCCCATGGCGTAGGCGGATTCGATTTCGCCGGCGGAGACCGCCTGGATGCCGCCTCGGATGATCTCGGCGGTGTAGGCCGCAGTGTTGAGGCTCAGGGAGATCAGCGCCGAAGTATAGGCGTCGAGGGTCAGACCGACCTGGGGCAGGCCGTAATAGATAAGAAAAATCTGGACCAGGAGAGGTGTCCCGCGGAAGTAGTAGACATAGGCGAAGCAGATGCCACCCACCCACCTGTTCCTCGAAAGACGGCCCAAGGCCAACGGCAAGGCCAGGCAGGCGCCGATGGCCAGGGAGATAATCGTCAGGTTCACGGTCAGCACCGAAGCCTTCAGGAGCCGCGGCAGACTCTCCAGGATCAGGTCCAGGGTCACGTCCGGACCTCCAAAATGCCGCGGGAAGACCGGCTTTCCAGGACATGCAGGGCGATGGAAGTGACGATAGTAATCCCGAGGTAGATGAGGGACGCGGTGAAGTAAAAGGTGAAGGGCTGATGGGTATAGGCCGTGGCCATGGAGGTCTTGCGCATGAGTTCGTCCAGGCCGATGACCGACACCAGCGCCGTGTTTTTCATCAGTGCCAGGGTCATGTTGCCTAATCCGGGCAGCGCGATGCGCCAAGCCTGGGGCAGGATGATCCTCCGGTAGATCTGTCCGGTGGTCAATGCGAAGGTTTGGGCGGCTTCGATCTGACCCTTGGGAACGGAGAGGATCGCCCCCCGGAAGATTTCCGCGGCATACGCGCCGAAATAGATGGCCAGCGCCGCCACGCCGCCCGCAAACGGGCTGACCTCCAGGTAGAAATCGATACCGAACTTGGAGAGCAAGCGCGCCGCTAAGATGGGGATTCCGAAATACACCAGCAGGATCGTCAGCAGTTCCGGGAGCCCCCGGATCACGTCCGAATATAGGTCCGCCGCCTTCCGGAGAAGCCACCACGGGGAGAGCTTGGCCAAGGCCCCTGCCAGGCCGACGGCCAGCCCCGCGGCCAAGGACGCCAGGAAGATCTCCACCGTCACCACGGTACCGTCGACGAGTTGATGTCCGTATCCCTGCAGATCCAGCATTCTGTCGCGCCGTCGCCTCTCCGGGTTGACCGGGGCTGTGGAAGGGGCCGGGCCGGCCTTGGAAACCGGCCCGGCGGGAGGGTTATTTTTTCAACAAAGACTCCCCGAACCACTTGGTGCTGATCTGTTCGTAGGTTCCGTTCTTGATGATGGTGTCCAGCGCCTTGTTGAACTTGTCCAAAAGCGCCTTGTCTTCCTTGCGGATGCCGATTCCCGCCGCCACAGGGTTGTACATGCCAAGCAGGAAGTTAAAACCGGCTTCTGGGTGGTGCTTGATGAAGTGGGCCATGAGGGGTCGGGAGGCGATCATGGCGTCCAGGCGCTTGTTCTGCAGGTCAAGGATGCAGTTCTCGTTGGTGTCATAAGTCTTGATGGTGACCTTGTCGCCGTACATCTCCTTGATGGTTCCTTCGTGGATCGTGGCCCTCTGCACCCCGATGGTTTTGCCGTACAAAGCCTCGACCTTCTCGGCAAAGCCCGAATCTTTGCGCACAACGTAAGAGGCCACCGAATAGTAATACGGCTGCGTGAACGCGATGGCCTGCTTCCGTTTTTCCGTAATCGCCATGCTGGCGACGATCACGTCGAACTTCTTGGCCTGCAGCGCCGGGATCATGCCGTCCCAGTCCTGGGTGGCAAGGCTGCAATTGGCCTTCATGGTTTCGCAAAGAGCCTTGGCGATGTCCACATCGAAGCCTTCCAGCTCGCCTTTAGGATTCACGTAGTTGAAGGGGCTGTATGCGCCTTCCGTGGCGATCCGGATCTTTTCCGCCCCCAAGACCGGAGAAGCCGCCAGCACCGCTGCCGCGAGGAACAGGATCATGACTTTTCTTGAGCCCATTGTTGACCTCCTTTGTGAATTGTAAGTTACCTCCCGACCGTCGGCGCAACTTCCCGACGTAAAACTACCTCCTTTGTTTTGCGAAGGCCTGCCCGACATCCTGGGCGATCGGACCTAAAAGCCGGATAAAAACGCCTGAAGTCGCTCCGTTTGCGGGGCATCGAAAATTCTTTCCGGGGGCCCGGATTCGGCGATGACCCCATTGTCCAAAAAAATGATCCAACTGGACACTTCCTTCGCGAACTTCATCTCGTGGGTCACGATGACCATGGTCCGGCCCTCTTTGGCCAGAGCGCGGATGACGCCCAGTACCTCGCCCACTAGCTGCGGGTCCAGGGCCGAGGTGATTTCATCCAGCAGCAAGACCTGTGGCTGCATGGCCAAAGCGCGGGCGATGGCCACCCGCTGCTGCTGGCCCCCGGAGAGCCTTGCCGGGTACTCGTTTCGCTTTTCGGCGATTCCTACCTTGTGGAGCAGGAACTCCGCATGCTCCACCGCTTCCTGTCGGGGCTGTTTTAGCACCCGGATGGGCGCCTCGATCAGGTTTTCCAGCACGGTCATGTGGGACCAGAGGTTGAAGTTCTGGAAGACCATGCTGACCCGCGTCCGCAGACGCCGGACCTGAGCGCGCGCAGCCGGAACGCGACTGTTGTCCCGGCCCTGCTTCAGGCGGACGGCCTCTCCGTTGATATAAATGGATCCCTCGTCCGGAATTTCCAGAAGGTTGATGCAGCGCAGCAGCGTGCTCTTCCCGGAGCCGCTGGAACCGATGATGGAGATCACCTGGTGGTTATAGGCCTCCAGGGAAACGCCTTTCAGCACCTCGTTGGCACCGAAGCGTTTCCGCACACCGCGGATCTCGACCTGCGGGATCTCCCCTGTTGATGAACCGTCCGGCATGCTCACCTCCGGGTTGCGGCCGTCTGGCATCTTTCATACCCAGGAAGAACCGGTCCGGCTTTTTTCGACCCTGTCGATAATGGCGCAAGGGTCGTATACGGTTTTCCTCAAAAAGCGCATCGATCTTTCCCTGGGCTTCGATCCTCTGAGGATTTGAATACCAGTGCTGCCAGCCCTTCTCTGATTCCCATGCCAGTGATAGAAATTACTTTTTAGGGGACGGATCAAATACGAGCATGAATTGGATATTATCAGCATCTGCCTACCAAGATATGGGAGCTTATAGTTATCGTGGAAAATAGATTCACGATAAATTGAAGGAGAATACGCTGTCAACAGGAAATGATAGGTAGAAAACCGTTATTTGAACCAATTCGGGCATAGCTCGACGGGTCTGCGCCGATGGTTTTTAGAAACGAGCATCCATGGGGCAAACAGGATTGGCCATGGAGTTCTCGGAGGAAGGCTGAGGAACGTTATCGTATGCATAGGATTTTATAATGGGCAAGGCCTGGCTACAGCCAAAGGACAGTAAAGGGAAACCGTACCAAGTTAAGCAAATCAGGGATATTCTCCTGAACTATCAAATTCGTATCGGAAAGTGACCATGGGCAAAAGTCTTCATTTTTTGCCGGCATTTAGGGCCTGTTATAGTAGTTTAAATAACACATCCTCCAATCCGGGTGGTAATCATGGATGACGTCCAGAACCGATTTTCGCGCTTTATAAGTGAAGTACGGTTCAGGACATACCGGCTGATCATTCAAGTTCAGCGTAAAATGAACGTGGGCACCAGCCGTGGGGTCGGGATCGTACAGGTAACCCAAGAGATCTCCCTGCTTAACGTGATCTCCCTGCGAAACCGCCATGAGCCTCATTTGTTCCTTGCCGTGAATCTTGGATCCCGTCATCGGCTCGAAGGCGTACCAGGCGGACCAGACGTTGTCACGCACGAGTTTCAGGTTCACGTGCCATTTCATTGTGGTTGGGCTATAGTAAAGATCCAGCACTTCCACTACGCCCGAAAAAACAGCTTGAAACGGCGCCAGAAGCTTGGAGGGGCAAAAATCAATACCCCGGTGCTCGAAGCCCCAAGGGGCGGAGTCATGTTCGCTGTAGGATACGTGAACCGCGAGCATGTCGGCCCTATTTGTATACGGTGTGGGCATGCTCAGACTAAAGGGGCGGAATTGACTGGTGACAGCACTGTGGATCCCGGATTCGTTGTCACTGTCCTCTTGAGCAAGGCTTGGTGGCATCCCGGAGATGTGCCCTCCCATCAGGATGCATAAAACGACAGCAATCGAAACAACGTATCGCATCTTGTCCCTCCTTTTGAATGGTCGTTCAATGCAAGAGAGATCTCCTGCGAATAACCTGACAATCCATATAGTAAGGACGTGCTTTCTTATGTTCTGGTTAAGTGCGAAAGTGAATTGTGTTCCACCATGGATCCACCCCTTGTACATAAGAATGTTCGGTTGTAGTGGTACATAAATATTTACTCTGAGAGAAATCAAATATCAATAGGAATCAATAGGAATTATAAGCAAAATATTTATATTTTAGTCGATTCGGGTAAGGCTCAATGGTTTGCGTTGAAGCGTTTTAAATTGGTATCCATGGGGTTAGCTGGATCGGCGATGAAATCTTTGGGGCAATGGTGAGGGATATCGTCTATAGTAGAAGATTTAATCGTCGACGGGGCATGGGCATCGGGCATTGGAGGCCGTTTGAATTCTTATAGATTTTCCAAAATTCGGCCGGTGCACCGGTAAAGGTACGGGTGGTCTCGGACGCTTTTGAATAAGGAGCCTTACATGCCGCTGGAGATTAAGCTCAAAAGGATTCTTGAACGGCAGCTTGAGCCAGGGGAGAAAATTCTCTGGGCCGACCAGCCGGTACCGCGTTTTTTCGCGCCATTTACCGCCGCCCAGCTGATTTGCGGGATTTTCTGGACCGCGTGCGTTTTCCTGGCCTTTTCACACATGCACAATTTCAAGGCACCCGCTTCGATAACGTGGGTGGAGGTGATTCAGGCGGTTGTGTTCGTCCCGTTCGTTCTTTTCGGCCTCTATTTTATGTCGGCGCCGCTGCGGGAACACCGCCGCACGCTGCGGACGGTCTATGCCATAACCGACCGCCGCGTCATAACGATCCACAGCCGGCGCAAGCCCTTGATACGCACATACCCCTTTGACGCCGTCAGCCAGATCCGAATCGATGAAAAACGGGGCGGTTTGGGAGACGTGATCATCGTATGCGGCGTTCGGGTTGTGGGGGAAATCCCGGCAGATGAAAAGGACGGATTTTACCACCTGCGGCGGGCCCGGGAGGTTGCCTGTCGTCTTGAATCACTGGTTGCGACTGTACGTGCACCTCAAAAGGCCGACTCTGTAGCGGGATCCGATGCCGGCAGACTCGAGAAGATACCGGAACCACCTTTATTGGTGGAGGACTCTGCGGCCAAAAATCCTACCAAAACCCTTCCGGCCATGACGCTGGCACTGCTGTCGTTCGGCGGGATAGCCCTGTTGGTTTTCGGCACGCCGGCCGCTATCGCCTGGGCCACCAATACCAGTGCGCCGGGGTATGCATTCTTTTTGGTGCTGCTTTTTTTATTGATGCAGCTGCGCGCCATTTATTTCGCCAAATACAGCACCGGCTGGCCCACCACGCAGGGAATTATTGAGGAGAGCTACATGCTCTCGGATGAAGATGGGGGGTACAGCCCCAGGGTCAGTTACAGCTATGAAGTGAACGGCAGAAAGTACTGGAACAACGAGATCACCACCAAACAGCGCTCCGATTCCCTTAACCGCCGGCCGGCCGAAGCGATTGTCGCCCGATATCCGCAAGGTCATTCGGTGACCGTACACTATGATCCCCGCAAACCGGGTCAAGCGGTGCTGGAACCGGGACGTGGTTTTGGCAACTGGCTGGTGCTTGCAATTTTGCTGGCCTGCTGCCTGGCCTCAGGCATCTGGACGGCGGCGACCTGGGAAGGGTTTGATTCCCAACGGCTGGCCCGCAAATGGCGGGAGGTAAGACATAAAGTTTTCCAAGAGCACATCAACCGTACAGAAGAAGGGGAGCACACGGTTCAGGTGACATCCGGGGGAGAGGCAGCCCCAGCCAGGCCCCAAACGGTTTCAGGATCGCCTTCAGCCCTGGAACCGCCGGTACCCATTGCGCCCCTCAAGGATCTGTCCCACGAGGCGCGTTCCCTGCCGAGGGACTCGGGGCGCCCGACAGAGTAATTCCCCATTCGGCGGCGGGCGTGTTTTTCGGCAATGACCCGCCGGATCTTTTCCGGGTCGCCGAAGTAAATGCAATGGCCCGGGCAGACATTGTCCGCACATGCCGGGAGAAGTCCGTTATCCACCCGGTATGAACAAAGGTTGCACTTGCGGGCCACCCCCTGATCCGGATCCAGCTCGATGGCCCCGTAAGGGCAAGCCTCCGCGCAGAGGCCGCACCCGGTGCATGGATCGTCATCGATAACGACGATGCCGTCCTTTCGTCGGGAGATGGCCGCCTCTGGGCACGTCTCCGCACAGGCCGGTTCCTCACAGTGCCGGCAAAGGCTGACGCGGAACATGAATTCGGCTTTTCCGTCTCGGATCCGGGGCCCTTCTTCCAGGATTTTGATGAGCCGGACTCCTTCCGGCATGTGGTGTTCCTGTTTGCAGGCCACCTCGCAGGTCCGGCATCCCCAGCAGGATTCGTGGTCGATAATCAGGGCATAGGATTTCATGCCGCCGCTCTCCTTTCTCACGTTTCCGGACAGATGCGGCACAACAGGGTTCGGACGTGGGTCGCCCCCATGGCCGGGTCGCAATGCTCATAGGCGTTGCTCGTTAAAATATTGATGTTGGACTCGTCCCAGCCGTGGCCTGGGCCTTTTTGTTCCGGGAACCACCAGCCATGTTCCGCGGACACGATGCGCGGGTCCATGCCTGCAAAGAATTTGGCCCGTTGGCGCACCCGTCCTCGGGGGGATTCGATGATGACCCAGTCACCCTCGGCAATTCCCTCTTTCTGAGCGGTCTCCGGGTGAATCTCCACCATAGGATCCCGATGCAGTTCCCGCAGCCAGGGAAGTTGCCGGTTTTCCGTGTGGAAAAAGCCCGGGAGGCGTCTTCCGGTAATCAGGAGGTAAGGGTATTTCTCGGCAAGCGCAGGAGTGCTGACCGGGCTTTCAGGGGGTTCCCGGTACTGGGGCAAAGGATCGTACCCCCACTTTTCCAGGAGGGTGGAGTAAAGCTTAAATTTGCCGGTGGGGGTGGAAAAGCCCTTTTCCTTGTATTTTTGATAGATCACCTCCCCCCGGAGATAATCCATCTTTTTGAAATCCTTCCATCGGATGCCCATGGGCGACAGGATGTAGTCCAGCCCCCCTTCAAAATCGTCCCACCAGTGTTCGACCTGGCCGACCCGGTGGGCCAAGTCGTTTAACATCTCATGATCGGACCGGCATTCGCCGATTTTCACCACCTTTCTCCTTGGAAAGAGGTATCCGTGCCGCTTCCAGAAGTCGGCGACGTAATCCATCTCGAGCCAGGTGGCCGCCGGCAGTACGATATCGGCCAGTTGTGCCGTTGGGGTCAAAAAAAAGTCCGACACGGCCATAAAGTCCACGGCCGAAAGCGCGCGGTGGACTTCCCGGGCGTTTGCGCGGGTCATCAGCGGGTTGGAGCTGATGAAAAAAAGCATTTTCACCGGATAGGGCTTTTCTTCCAGGATGGCGTCCCACACGCACTTGGGGTTGATGATGGCAAAATTTCCGGCCAGCCGGAAGCGCTCCCCCCCCAACCGCTTTTTCGCCTGCTCTTTGGGGAGCATGTGGTGGGCCCCGAAACGGCCTACGTTGACGATCTTGGGGGTCTTGAACAGGACCTCCGCCTTGGGCGTCGATGTTTCCCGTGATGCCCATAAGGGCCAGCAGGACCCGGTTGTTGTCCGCGCAATTGACCTGCTGTTCGATGGCAACCCCCCACTGGACAGCCGCCGGCCGCGTCGTGGCAAACAACCGGGCTGCAGACCGAATCTTTTCCCGGGATACCCAGGTGATCTGTTCCACCCGATCGAGAGGATATTCCTTCACCCGCCTGACAAAGGGCTCCCAGCCGTGGACGTGATGTTCCACAAAATCTTTGTCGTAGAGCTTTTCTTCGACAATCACGTTGAGCATTCCCAGGGCCAGGGCCGCGTCCGTACCCGGCCGCAGGGGGAGCCAGATGTCGGCCCGGGCAGCGATGCGGGTCAGCCTCGGGTCAACGGCGATGAGCCTGGCACCGGCATCCAGAGCTTGGGAAAAGGGCTCGCCCTTGTAGCAGTCCGGATTGCTGATCACCTTTGGAACAGAGCGTGCCGTGGTTGACGGGGCAGTCCGGGTCCCCGGTGATCTTTTCGATCTTGCCCCCCTTGAGATAAACGAAAACCCCGCATCCCCCGTGGCACATCCGGCAATGGCTTTTTACGACCTTTTCGTAGCCGTAGACTTCCTTTTCTTTTTCGACATTTGAAACCGTAAATTGCGCCATCGCCCATCTCCGTTGTCGTTCTGGGGGCATCCCGAAAGGTTCCTTTATCAGAATCGGTGCCTTGGAAAAAGGGTGCATCGTTTCCGGCTGCATTGTGCCCTTGAAGATTGCCCGCCCGTCGAGTAGGATGCGCGGGCCTGGGAAACCCGGATCTCCGACATCGGCACAAACATCGCTTTCGTCGCAAAGGCGCCCATGACCACCGGCAGCATCGCCGACAACAACCCGTCTTTCGTCCCCCTGCTGACGATTTGCTGCCTGGTCACATTTGGCTGCTACTTTGCGGTTTCCATGCGCCTTCCGGTGGTTCCCCTCTATGCCCGGGGCTTCGGCAGCACCACCGCCCAGATCGGCCTAATCAACGCCGCCTTCTACCTCATGGCCGGGCTGTTGTCGCTGCCTTCCGGAGCCATGTCGGATCTGTTAGGGCGCCGACGGTTGGCCGTGATTGGATCCTTGATACTTTGCGCAGGGCTGCTCCTGTTGTGTTTCGGCCGGACCTATCTGCAGCTGGCCGGCATCTACCTGCTGCTGGGCGGTGGGATCGCGGCCTTCGGACCGACCATGATGTCCTGGGTGGCGGAAATCTCCCCCCGCACCCACCTGGGTCGCGCCTACGGCTGGTACACCACGGCCCTGTTCTGCGGAATGGGTCTGGGGCCGGCTGCCGGGGGCGCGATAGCGAAAACCCTGGGTTTCGCACCGGTCTTTTGGATCGGCGCCGGCCTGGTCGCTGTGAATCTCTTGGTGGTCCAGAAGTTCTTGCCCGCCCACAAGCCCCGCGCCGACGGGAATGAAGGGCAGTGGAAATGGCGCACGGATATTAGGCCTGTTTTAGCCAACCGGCCCCTGATCGGGTCCTGGGCGGCCACTTTCGGGGCGTGCACCAGCGCCGGAATGTTTTTTTCTTTCCTTCCGCTTCATGCCTCCGGCCGGGGACTGGATATCAGCCAGATCGGTCTGGTGTTTTTGGTCCAGTCGGTCGCCAATGCCCTGTTTCGCATCCCCTTCGGCGCGATCAGCGACCGGATGGGCCGGAGAAAACATCAAGCCCTTGCCGGTATTCTGCTGATCGCCCTGACCATCACCCTGTTTGCCCCGGCAGCCACCCTGACGACCTTCCTGTTGGCCGGGCTGGCCCTGGGAATCAGTAATGCAGTCGCCTTTACGTCCATCGGCGCGCTCATTGCGGAAACCACCGAGCCACGCTTCAGGGGCCTGGCCATGGGCGGATACAATACCTGCATCTATTTCGGACTTATGGCCGGCTCCATCGGATTGGGGCCCCTGATCGAGGCCGTGGGGTTTTCCTGGGGCTTTTTCCTGACCGGGGCACTCAACCTTCCATTCGTCGCCCTTTTTTTCTGGAAGACACTGGACTCTGGAAAGGGCCCCTGAGCCGATCTTTTCTTACACCCACCACCTGCCCTGCTTCATGAAAAAACTTGGATGATTTTGCACGCCTGAAGGATTGGAACGCCCCTGGCATAACCCGCCGCCGGGGTCCAATCCGGTTGTGTTTCCCAGCATGACGCGGTAACATTCCAATAATACAGTGATATCAAGGACTTCCAGCCCTGACGATGATACTTGCCCGTCAGAAAAAAAGGGCTGCAAGTCATTGAAATCCTTACAACCCTTCGATTTTTCGTGGAGGCGGCATCCGGATTTGAACCGGAGTATAGCGGTTTTGCAGACCGCTGCCTTACCACTTGGCTATGCCGCCTTAAAAAAATGGAGCGGGAAACGGGATTTGAACCCGCGACTTCGACCTTGGCAAGGTCGCACTCTACCACTGAGTTATTCCCGCTCGACAGGCGATGCTTACCCGCTCCCGCTGATTTTGTCAAGGCCTTTTCGTCTCAACGTTTGATCAGCCTTTGAGCAGCTTTCGATAGCGGAAGAAATAGTCCACACCCGACCACACCGTAAAAATGAGGGCCAGCCAGAGGAACACCGACCCGATGGCATGGAACCGGATGCCCAGGTAGGGATAGTGCAGGAGCAAAGGGATGATGGCCGCGATCTGGAAGCCCGTCTTGTACTTCCCGAGCATGGAAGCGGAGAGATCCTCCCCCTTTTCCGCGATGACGTTGCGCAGCCCGGTCACCGCCAGTTCCCTTCCGATGATCACGCAAACCACCCACGCCGGGACCCAGCCGTTGGAGGCGAGCATGATGAAGCCGGACGACATGAGGAGCTTGTCCGCCACCGGATCCATGATTTTGCCCAGGGTCGACACCATTCCGCTGCGTCGGGCCCAGTAGCCGTCCAGGGCATCCGTCACGGCAGCCACGCTGAACATCAGGGCGGCCAGAAACAGAGTCAGGCGTCCCGGAAAATGCAAAAGAACGATGATCCCCGGAATGGAGGCGATGCGCAGAAGGGTGAGCCGGTTCGGGGGGCTGAATATGCCGGAAGACACTGCCAATGCCTTTTCTTTCTGCCGGAGATCCGGGACTATTTCCTGGCCTTTTTCCAGTCGTCGAGAAACGCCTTCAGCCCTTTGTCGGTGAGGGGATGGGCCGCCAGCTTTTTCAGCACCTCAAAGGGGATCGTGGCGATGTCCGCGCCCAAAAGGGCCGAATCCAGCACGTGCAGCGGGTTTCTGACGGAGGCCACGATCACTTCGGTCTCGAAGACGTAGTTGTTGTAGATCTCCACGATCTGCTCCACCAGGAGCATCCCCTCATGGGCTATGTCGTCCAGGCGCCCGATAAAAGGGCTTACGTAGTCGGCTCCGGCTTTGGCGGCCATGAGGGCCTGGAGCGGGGAAAAGATCAGCGTGACGTTGGTCCGGATCCCCTCGCCGGACAGCTTCCTGATCGCCTTCAACCCCTCTACGGTCATGGGGATCTTTACCACGATGTTGTCATGGATCTTGGCAAGGGTTCGGGCCTCCTGAAGCATCCCTTCGGCGTCCAGGGCGATGACCTCGGCGTTGACAGGCCCCTCCACGATTTTGCAGATTTCCTTGATCAGGGTCTTGAAACTTTTTCCCTCCCTGGCGATCAAAGAAGGGTTCGTGGTGACTCCGTCCACCATGCCCATGGCGTGGGCTTCCCGGATCTCCTTCACATTGGCCGTGTCGATGAAAAATTTCATGGTTTCAAAACCTCCCTTTGTTCAAGCGTCCCCTCAAGCAAGCGGCAGGGATTCTTCAACGGTTTTCCAAAAATTTGTCCTTGCAGGCGTTGCTGCAGAAGTAATGGTCCCGACCGTCCACGTGCAGCCGGATCCCCTCCTTTTTGGGAATGTAAACCTCGCACACCGGATCTTGCACCATCACATCGTCGATCTGCCGGTCCCCGGGCCCGGGGCCATGGTATCTTCTCGCGGTCCCACGGAGCATCCAGGATTTCAGGATCCGGTAGCCCAAATACACGGCAACGATCAGAATCAGCAGTTTCACGGATATGCCACCACCTTCTGGGAAACCTCATCCAGGGCGTTCAAGAGGGTTTTCATGCTTTTTTTCAATACCGGGTGCTCCCTGTCCGGATCAATATCACAAATGGGCTTCAGGACAAAGCGTCTTTCATGCATCCGGGGATGCGGGATGACCAGCCCTTCGGCCTGGACCACCCTGGCGCCGAAAAGCAGGATGTCCAGGTCGAGGACCCGTGGCCCGAACCGAACGGAGTCGTCTTTTCTTCCTGCACGGTGCTGGATGTCCTTGATGGCGATTAACAGCGCTTCCGGGGACAGGTCGGTGCGGATGCGGACCACCGCATTGACGAACCAGTCCTGCTTTATGGGCCCCACCGGTTCCGTCAGATAGAAAAGGGACACTCCGGTGAGCACCGTGGTTCCGTAGCCGGAAAGCCGGTTAATCCCTTGCCTGCAGTTTTCCAGGCGGTCTCCCAGGTTGGAACCCACCGAAAGAAAAACCGGCTCATCGGGAAGCATGCGACCAGTCGATGGCGCCGAGGCGGTCCAGGGCTTCCTGAATCCGCCGGCGGTTCACGGTCAGGGCCATCCGGACATACCCTTCGCCGGCGCTCCCGAAACCGTTTCCGGGAGTCGCCACCACCCCCGCCTCGGAAAGGAGGCGCCCGGCAAACTCCGCCGAGGAAATCCCTTTCGGGACTCCGATCCACACGTAGAAGGTGGCTTTGGGCTTTTCCACAGTCAGGCCCAGCTTCAAGAGACCCTCCACCAGGAGGTCCCTTCGAGCCTGGTACTCAGCGTTCATTTCTTGAACGCATGCCTGGTCCCCCTCCAGGGCGGCGATGCCCGCCAGCTGAACCGCCTGGAACGCGCCGGAGTCGATGTTGCTTTTCACCTGTCCCAAGGCCTCGATCACCTCTGCGCGGCCCACCGCGAATCCGATCCGCCACCCTGTCATCGCGTAGGTCTTGGAAAGGCTGTGGAATTCGATCCCCACTTCTTTGGCTCCGGGAACCTCCAGGAAACTTGCGGCGCGGTAGCCGTCGAAGGCCATTTCGGTGTAGGCGGCATCATGGCACACGATGATTTCATGGGCCCGGGCAAAATCGACCACCTCCTCGAAAAAGGCCCTGGACGCCACGGCGGAGGTGGGGTTGTTGGGGTAATTGAGAAACATGAGCCTGGCCTTGTCCGCCGTCTCCTTAGGGATGGCGGAAAGGTCGGGCAGAAACCCGTTTTCGCGGGTTAAGTCCATGAAATGGGATCGGCCCCCGGCAAACCGGACCCCGATGTTGTACACCGGGTAGCCCGGGCTGGGCACCAGGGCCACGTCCCCCGGATCGATGAAGGCCAGGGGGAGATGCGCGATTCCCTCCTTGGAGCCGATGAGGGTCACCACCTCCCGTTTCGGGTCCAATTCCACGTTGAAGCGCTTCCGGTACCACCTGGCCGCGGCCGTGTTGAAGGCCTCCATGCCGGTGTACGACGGGTACCGGTGGTTGGCCGGATCCGCGGCCGCCCGGCCGAGAGCTTCAACGATGTGCCCCGGGGTGGGAAGGTCCGGGTCCCCGACCCCCAGGTCGATGATGTCCACCCCCTTCCGGCGTACCGCCTCTTTCTGTCGGTCGAGCTCTTTGAAAAGATATGGCGGCAGGCTCCGGAGTCGCTCTGCTTTTGGTGTCGCAATCATTGGCTTGTTGTTCCTTTCTCCTTCCAGGCTTCCTCCCACATGAACCCTTCGTAAACGACCCGCGCGTCCCCTTCGAGGAACACCTCGTCAAAACCGGCGCCTTCACGCCGGAAATGGATGGTCAGCGTTCCGCCCCCCCGGGGCAGGACTTCAATGGGCGAAGGCAGCCCCCGCCTCGCCGCAGCCACCAGGGCCGCCGCAATGGCGCCGGTACCGCAGGCCAGGGTTTCATCCTCCACGCCCCGTTCATAGGTCCGGATGGCGACGCGCCCGTCCTTTTTAAAAACGGTGAAATTGACATTGCTCCCGGCCGGGGCGAAATGGTCGTGAAACCGCAGTTCCCTGCCCTGCGCCGGAACGTCCACCGCCTCCAGATCCTCGACCTCCACCACGGCATGAGGGACCCCGGTGTTGATTCGGCTCAGGCGGACGGGGCCCTTCCGGGTTTCCACGACCTCGTCCGGAACCAGGTCCCTGGGCCGGGGCATCTTGACCTTGACGCGGTCTTTGACGATGTCCGCCTCCACGATGCCGGTGTCGGCCTCAAACGTCAGGGATTTCCCGGCGATGCCGTTGAGAAAGGCGAATCGGGACACGCACCGGGCCCCGTTGCCGCACATCTCGGCCCGGCTCCCGTCGGCGTTATAGAAGTGCCACTTGAAATCCGCGCGCTTGGACCGTTCCAGCAGGATCAGGCCGTCGGCCCCTGCGGAAAGCCTTCTCCGGCAGACCCCGGCGATGAACCGGGTCAGGGAAGGCTCGTCGATTGCCGCCTCCCGGTTGTCGATGACGATGAAATCGTTGCCGCTGCCGCTCATCTTGAAAAAAGGGATCTTCTTCATGAGCTGGATGCCTTTCCCTTTCGATTTAAATCATGAACGGGGGAACCGACTCCCCCCTCATGAGGTCCTCGTAGGTCTCCCTTTTACGGACGACGTGAAACCCGTCCCCTTTCACCATGACTTCGGCCGCCCGGAGGCGGGAGCAGTAATTGGAGGACATGGCAAAGCCGTAGGCGCCCGCGCTCATGACAGCCAGCAAGTCCCCCCTCTGGGCGTCGGGCATTTCACGGTCCGAGGCAAGAAAGTCCCCGCTCTCGCAGATGGGTCCCACCACGTCGGCCCGGATCGTTTTCCGCTCTTTCCGGGCCACGGGCCACACGGCATGGTAGGCGTGGTACAAGGAGGGGCGGATGAGGTCGTTCATGGCGGCGTCCACGATGACGAACTCCTTGATCTTCCCTCTTTTCCGGTAAAGCACCCGGGTAACCAGGATGCCGGCGTTGCCCACGATCACCCGCCCCGGTTCCAGGATGAGCTTCATGGAGCTCCCTTTGAGGGCGTCCACGATGGCGCGGGCGTATTCCGCGGGAAGCGGCGGCGATTCGTCGCCGTAGATGATCCCCAGGCCGCCGCCGACATCGATGTACTCGAAGGTGATGCCCATGTCCTTGAGTTTTTCCATCAGCCCCACCAGGCTTTTCAGGGCGTCTTTGAAGGGCGTGGCTTCGGTGATCTGGGACCCGATGTGGCAATCGATTCCCCGGATGCGGATGCCGGGCAGCGTCCGGGCCAGCCGGTACCCCTCCAGGGCGGCCTCCACGTCGATGCCGAACTTGTTCTTGTCAAGCCCGGTGGAGATGTACGGGTGGGTCTTGGGATCCACGTCCGGGTTGACCCGAAGGGCCACGGACGCCGTCTTGTTGAGCGCCTTCGCCCTTTCGCTGACAAGTTTGAGCTCCTCGATGGATTCCACGTTGAACATGAGAATCCCTTTTTCCAGCGCCAGGTCGATTTCGTCCGGGCGCTTCCCCACGCCGCTGTAAACGATGCGCTCCGGAGCAAACCCTGCGGCAAGGCCCCGGACCAGCTCCCCCCCGGAGACGATGTCCAGGCCGCCCCCCAGGTCGGCAAAAAGCTTCAAAATCGCCTGCGTGGTGTTGGCCTTGGCGGAATAGCAGACCAGCCGGTCCATCCCCTGAAAAGCTTCCGAAAACTCCTGGAAATGGCGCGTCAGGGTGGCATGGCTGTAAAGGTAGCACGGAGTCCCCACCGCCTCGGCGATGGTCTTCACCGGCACGGCTTCACAAAAAAGTTCTCCGTTTCGATAGTCGAAATGATGCATGGTTTTCTCGCTTTCAAAAGGTTGTTTCCACCGGGTTGGAGTCCGGGCCTTCCCGGCCCTCCCGGTCCACCAGGGTCACCTTATAGACATAGGTGAACCCGCGCTGCGGCCGATCCTCGAAGGCAAAGGCCGGGGCCTTTTCCCCGGCAGCGTCCCTAATCTCCACCGGCATCCGGTACAGACGTTCAAACCGGACCGGGCAATCCTTGCACGCCTCCGGCGAAGCATCGGACCGGGCCCGATAGACCATGAAGGCGGACAGGGCTTCGGGGTCTGCCGGCGGGGCCTGGGGCAGAGACCAGGAAAGCCAAATACCGGCGGGGCCCAGCGTCAGCCGCAGGTCAGCAACCGCCGGCAGGGGGTCGGGTCGAGGCGCTACCGGGGCTGTCTTGATTCCGCACCCCTGGACCCAAAAAACCGATAAGCCCCAAATCCAGAAAGCCGCCAAAACCCTTCCCATCACGCTTCCCTTCGGCGCCCTCTAAGGCGTCGTCTCCCCGTTTTCGATTCTTTTGCAAGCGGCCTGAACGTCGGCAAGATCCTTTTCAAGGTCTCCTTTGGCCTTTTCCACAGCGGAGGCGACGCAGCGCCTGGCTGTCCCGCCGAAGGAACTCCTCCGGCTGATCATGGATTCGACTTTGAGAATTTCAAAGACATCCTTTTGAATGGATGAGGAAAAGGACTTGAGCTCCTCCAGGGTGAGATCCTGGAGTTCCTTGCCTTGGGAAATGGCGAATTTCACGGTTTCGCCCGCGCATTTGTGGGCGTCTCTAAACGCAAAGCCCCTGGAGACGAGGTAATCGGCCAGGTCCGTGGCGTTGAGGTAGCCGGAATCCGCCGCCCGCCGCATGGCCTCTTTGTTGAACTGCATCCTGGAAAGCATCTGGGCGAAGACCTCCAGGCAGGCCTTGAGGGTATCCGTCCCCTGAAACAGCAGCCCCTTGTCCTCCTGGAGGTCCCGGTTGTAGGACAGGGGCAGGCCCTTCATGAGGGTGAGCATCGCCAGAAGCGTTCCGAAGACGAGCCCGGTCTTCCCCCGAACGAGTTCCGGGACATCGGGGTTTTTCTTCTGGGGCATGATGCTGCTCCCGGTGGCAAAGGCATCGGGGATTTCGACGAAGCCGAACTCCGTGGAAGACCAGAGGATCAACTCCTCGCTCATCCGGCTCAGATGGACCATGGCAATGGAGGCGTCCGACAAGAACTCCAGGATGAAGTCGCGGTCCGACACGGCGTCGATGCTGTTGGGGGCCACTTTCGAAAAGCGGAGAAGGGCTGCGGTGTAGTGCCGGTCGATGGGATACGGGGTCCCGGCCAGCGCCGCGCTGCCCAGGGGCATGACGTCGATGCGCTCCAGGGCCTCCTGAAACCGCTGAAAATCCCGGGTGAACATCTCGTAATAGGCCATGAGGTGGTGGGACAAAAGCACCGGCTGTGCCCGCTGCAGGTGCGTGTATCCGGGAAGAACCCAGTCGAGGTGGGTCTCCGCCAGGTGAACGAGGGTCCGCCTCAGCTCCAGCAGGCTCTCCAGGACCCCGACGGCTTCCTTTCTGAGAAACAGCCTCACGTCCAGGATGACCTGGTCGTTGCGGCTTCTGGCCGTGTGCAGCTTCTGGGCCACCTTCCCCAAATCCTGGATGAGCCTGGCCTCGATGTTCATGTGGATGTCTTCCAGGCTTTGGTCAAAGTCGAATTTTTTAAGCTCGATTTCCCTTTTGATCTTGATGAGCCCCTGCATGAGGGTGTCCGCTTCCGGATCGGTGATGACGCCGGCCTTGGCCAGGGTCTTGCAGTGGGCGATGCTTCCCTCGATGTCGCAGGCGTACAGCCGCCGGTCCACATCGATGGAGGCGGTGAAGGCCTCCACGATCCTTTCGGTGCGCTCCGAAAAGCGCCCTCCCCAAAGCTTTTCCGTCATTTCTCCTCCGTTGCCGCCATCCCGCAGCCGGTTCTCAGGACCTGGATTCCATCATCTTACGGATGCGCAGCCGAAGCGCGTTGAGCCGGATAAACCCCTCGGCATCCTTCTGGCTGTAGACCGCGTCGTCCTCGAAGGTGGCGAAGTCCTCCCGGTAAAGGGAGGCATCCGATCGTCTCCCCAGAACATAGCAGCCGCCTTTGTACAGCTTCATCCGCACGGTGCCGGAGACATCGGCCTGGGCCTCGTCCATGAGCTTCTGGAGCATCCGCATCTCCGGGGAAAACCAGAACCCGTAGTAGACCAGCTCGCTGTACCGGGGAATCAGGGAATCCCTCATGTGCGCCACCTCGCGGTCCAGGGTGATGGATTCCATGGCGATGTGGGCGGCCCTGAGGACCGTCCCCCCCGGCGTCTCGTAGACGCCCCGGGACTTCATCCCCACGAAACGGTTTTCCACGATGTCTGCCCGTCCGATGCCGTGTCTTCCGGCCGTTCGGTTCAGGTGGGCCAGAAGGGCCGCAGGGGAGAGCCGTTTTCCGTCGACGGCCACCGGGTCCCCTTTTTCAAAAGAGATCTCCACGGTCTCCGGCGTATCCGGTGCCTTTTCAACCGGGACGGCGAGGGTGAACAGGCCGTCCGGCGGCGCCTGCCAGGGATCTTCCAGGACGCCTCCCTCGTAGCTGATGTGCAGCAGGTTCCGGTCCACGCTGTAGGGCTTTGAGGGGCTTGCCGGAACCGGTATGCCGTGCTTTCTGGCAAAGTCCATGAGGTCGGTGCGCGACTGGAAGGACCATTCCCTCCAGGGTGCCACGATGCGGATTCCGGGTTCCAGGGCCAGATAGGTCAGTTCGAAGCGGACCTGGTCGTTGCCTTTGCCCGTGGCCCCGTGGCTCACGGCATCCGCGCCTTCCATGCGGGCGATTTCCACCTGCCTTCTGGCGATCAAAGGCCGGGCAAGGGAGGTCCCCAGCAGGTACTGCCCTTCGTATAGGGCATTGGCCCGGAAAGCCGGAAAGACGAACTCCTTCACGAACACCTCTTTCAGGTCCTCCACGTAGACCTTGGACGCTCCGGTGGCCCGGGCCTTCTCAGGGATGTGGTCGAGCTCTTCTTCCTGGCCGATATCCGCCGAAAAAGCGATCACCTCGCATCCGTAAGTCTCGATGAGCCATTTCAAAATCACGGAGGTGTCCAGTCCCCCGGAGTACGCCAGCACCACCTTCTGGATATTTTTCTTCATCGCGATGGATCTTTCCTCCTGTTTAAAACTCCCCGCAGCCCGCGAAGCGCTGCCGTCAGGCAGAATGCGCTCGCTGTTGCGGTCCAAGAGCCCCGGCCGCCCATGCGGCCCATGCGGGGCGTCATCCGATCAATTTCAAAAGCACGGCCTTGTGCATGTGCAGCTTGTTTTCCGACTGATCCCACACCACCGAGCGGGGCCCCTCCAGGACCGACTCGGCGATCTCTTCCCCCCGGTGTGCGGGAAGGCAGTGCATCACCACGACGTCTTTTGCCGCCTTTTCCACCAGGGCTTCATCCACACAGAAGGGCTTGAAGACCGCCTTCCGGACGCCGTGCTCCCGCTCCTGCCCCATGCTGGCCCACACGTCGGTGTAAAGGACGTCGGCGCCTTTCACCGCCGCCTCGGGATCCTGGGTGACGACGATGCTCCCCTTACCGCGCTCCCGGGCCTGCTGGACCACCTGGGCGTCGGGAAGGTATCCCTCGGGGCACGCCAGCGTCAGGTCGAGGCCCAGCACGGCCGCGGCGTTGATCCAGGAGTGCGCCACGTTGTTTCCGTCTCCCACCCACACGATTTTCACCCCCCGATACCCCCCCTTTTTTTCGATGACGGTCATGAGGTCGCTCAGCACCTGGCAGGGATGGTAGCGGTCCGTCAGGGCGTTGATCACGGGGATGTCGGAAAATTCGGCCAGCTCGACGAGCAGGTCCTGGGAAAAGGTCCTCACGGCCACAGCGTCCAGATAGCGGGAAAGGACGCGCGCCGTGTCCCTGGCGGGTTCACCCCTGGAAATCTGGCTGTCTGAGGCGCCGATGAAAACCGGCGCGCCGCCGAGCTGGATCATGGCCGCCTCGAAGCTGATGCGGGTACGGGTGGAGGGCTTGTCGAAGAGAAGGCCCAGGGACTTTCCGGAAAGCGCCGTGGAGACGGTGCCGGCTTTTTTCTCTTTTTTCAGGTGCGCGGCGGTTTGAAAAAGATCCTCCATCTCTTGGGCGGAAAGATCCAGAAGGGTCAGCAGATGTTTTTTCATGGGCAATTCCTCCCTCGGTTCGCCTCCCGTGTACCGCCCCTGCTAAAGCAGGGTGTCCAGGCAGCGGATCAGGGCGTCGATGGCCTCCGTATCGATGATCAGCGGCGGGGCGAACCGCAGCACGTTTCCCTGAACGCAGTTGATCAAAAAGCCTTTCTCCCGGCATGCCGTCACCACCGGGTCTCCTTCCCCCTGGATCTCCATTCCCAGCAAAAGCCCCATCCCCCGGACCTCCACCACAGACGCATGCCGTTTTTGAAGCCCCAGGAGGGCCTTTTTGAAATAAGCGCCCGTGGCCGCGCACCGCTGGGGGATTTTTTCTTTTTCAAAGACATTAAGGACAGCCAAAGCCGCCGCGCAGACCAGGGGCGTCCCCCCGAAGGTGGAGGCATGGGATCCGGGGGAAAACGCCTCCGCAACGGCTTCCCCGGCCAGCATGGCCCCCATGGGAAGGCCGTTGGCCAGGGCCTTGGCCAGGGTCATGATGTCGGGGGCAACCCCGAAATGCTCATGGGCGAAAAGCCTTCCCGTTCTACCCATCCCGGTCTGAATTTCGTCGAAAATCAGAAGCAGCCCCGCCTCGTCGCAAAGGCGCCTTGCGCCTTCCAGGTACGCCGGGTCCGCACAGCGGACACCCCCCTCCCCCTGGACGGGTTCCATCAGCACGGCGCAGGTGTCCGGTCCGACCGCCTTGGACAGGGCGTCCAGGTCGTTGAACGGGACGAAATCGAATCCCTCCAGCAGGGGCGCGTACCCGTCTTTGATCTTTTCCTGGCCGGTGGCCGAAAGGGTGGCCATGGTCCTTCCATGAAAGGATCGCTCCATGGAGATGATGCGGTAACGATGGGGCTCGCCTTTGACCTTGAAATGCCGGCGGGCGAGCTTGATGGCCGCCTCGTTGGCCTCGGCCCCGCTGTTGCAGAAAAAGACCCGGTCGGCAAAACATTTTTCGATCAGGCGGGCGGCCAGCTCCGCCTGGGGTTGGGTGTAGTAGAGGTTGGACACGTGAACCAGGGTTTTGGACTGGCCGCAGAGGGCCTCGGTCACGGCCGGATGGGCGTGCCCCAGGTTGCACACGGCGATGCCCGCCAGGAAGTCGAGGTACTCGCGCCCTTCCGAATCCCAGAGCCGATACCCCTGTCCTTTGACAAAAAGGACAGGCTGCCGCTTGTAAGTGGCGGCCAGGACGCGGTCGGCCTGATCCAGGATCTCATTCATGGGCGGCGTCCCTTTCGAAGCGCCCCGGGGCGCTCCGTCCTGAGCGGTTTTTTCGGCTTCGGCAATGATCTCGGTGCCGACCCCCTTGTCGGTGAAAAGCTCCAAAAGCAGGGCGTGCCGGCGTTTGCCGTTGATGATCTGCACCTTCCGGACGCCGCTTTTCAGGGCGTCCATGGCGTACTCGATTTTGGGGATCATCCCGCCCGAGACCGTTTTTTGGGAAATCAGGCGGGGGACCGAAGGGGCATCGATGGAAGAAATGAGCCTTCCCTCGGAATCCAGGACGCCGTCCACATCCGTGAGGAAGATGAGCCGTTCGGCCTTCAGCGCCGAGGCGATTTTGCCGGCCACCAGATCTGCGTTGATATTGAAGGTCTCCCCCGACTCTCCGGCCCCCACCGGCGCAATGACGGGAATGAATCCCCGGGAGGTGAGCGTGCGGATGAGTTCCGCGTTGACCCGGGTGACATCCCCCACCAGCCCGGGGTCGAGGATCTCCGGGGGCTTGGTGGCGTCTTCCTGGTACACGATGTGGAGCTTCTTGGCCAACAGCAGCCCGCCGTCCTTGCCGGTCAGGCCCACGGCCTTTCCCCCCTGCCGGTTCATCTGGGCGACGATGGCCTTGTTCACCTTTCCTCCCAAAACCATCTCCACCACGTCCATGGTGGCCTCGTCGGTGAGGCGCATCCCCCGGACGAACCGCGGCTGCATCCCCATCTTGTCCATCACCGAATTGATCTGGGGCCCGCCTCCGTGGACGACGACGGGATTCATCCCGATGAACTTGAGCAAGGTGACGTCCCTTGCGAAATCCTCCTTGAGCTGTTCGTCCACCATGGCATGCCCGCCGTACTTGATGACCAGGGTCATGCCGGAAAAACGGCGGATATAGGGCAGCGCCTCGATGAGGATGTCGGCCACGCGATGATCCATTTTCCTTCCCTCAACCCTTCTGAAAAATCCGTCCTCCCCCCGTCACTTCCGGGGATGGGCCTTGTCGTAGGTTTCCATGAGCTTGTCGATGCTGACGTGGGTGTACTTCTGGGTGGTGGAAAGGCTCTGGTGCCCCAGAAGCTCCTGCACCGCCCGCAGATCCGCCCCGGCGTCCAGCAGGTGCGTCGCGAAGGAGTGCCGCAGGGCGTGGGGATGGACCGGCACGCTGAAGCCGCACTCCCGGGCCACTTGATCCAGAATCCTTCCGACGGACCTCGCGCTCAGCCGGTTGAAGTCCTTGTTCAAAAACAGGGGCCGGCGCTTTCTTTTTCCTTGCGTCTCCTTGAACTTCCGGTTTTTTTCAAGTTCTTCCCGATAGCGCGCGATGGACTCCAGGGCCCGCTTGCCGATGGGCACGATGCGCTCTTTTTGCCCCTTCCCGAGCACCCGGATCAGCCCCTGCTCGAAATCGACGTCGGAAACGTCCATAAAAGCCAGTTCCGAAACGCGGATTCCCGTGGAGTAGAGGGTCTCGTAAACGGCTCGGTCTCTCTTTCCCCCCGCACGCCCGGTATCCAGGGAATCCAGGAGGCGGAACATGTCGTCCACCGAAAGGTGCGTGGGCAGGGTGCGTCCCTGTTTCGGGGTGCGGACCCTCTGTGCCGGGTTTTCCCGGGCCAGGCCGTGCTTGGTCAGGAAATGATAAAAAGATCTCAGGGAGGCCAGTTTCCGGGCAATGGTGGATTTCCGGTTCTTGGCGTGCAGCATGGCCAGGTAGGCGCGGATCGTCCTCACGTCCACCGCGTCCAGGGGCGCCAAGCGGCCCGTGTCTTGGGATTTTTCGTCAGCGGCGTGCTTGACGGCAAAGCGCACGAACTCCAGAAGATCCCGTTCATAGGCCCGGCAGGTGTTGGGCGAGTATCCCTTTTCCGAGGACAGGGACTCTACGAACTGATGCACCTGCGCGTTGATCGCTTCCGCATCCATCACGTTTATCCGCTCAAAGATCGATGAGCATTTGGAGCGCCTCCCACGAATCCACCTCCCAAAAAGGGTGCGGGGCGCGGTTCCAGGGCTGCCGGTACACGATGGGCGTGATCCCGGCGGCCTTGAGGGCGAAACAGGTCTCCAGCCGGTCCTCCACGAAATAGTCGATCTTTCGTTTCAGCAGCACCTCGGCCTTTTTGTCGTAAGTCCCGGTCGCCACGATCTCGACCCCGTCCGCCTGCAGACCCAAGACCCCCTGAACCCACTTCTTCACCGGCTCCGGATCCGTCCGGGCCGTCACGATGAGAACCGGGTGGCGCCGCAGGATCCTGGAAATCACCCCGGGCGCCTGGTCCATGGGCTTCAGGGGAAGGGTGTGGCTTCCCTCGAGGATCTGCACCAGGATCTTTTCCATGATCGCCGGATCCATTTCGATGCATTGCCCGAGATCGTAGCAGGTGATGTCCTCATAGCGGATACCGTTGACCCGGAACTCCTGCCGGGCGATGTCCAGGAAAAGGTGCATGGTGTCGGCAAAGACGCCGTCAAGATCGAACGCCAGGCGGGCCGGATCGACTCCGTTTCCCGCGCCTTGCGTTCTTTTTGCCCGGCTGTCCTTTAGACAAAGGCCCCTCAAGCCGGCCTCCGGGTCTTTTTCTTGAGCCTGGAGATCCTTCGCCGAAAGATGGCGCTCATCTTGGCGTCCTTGGACTCCAGTGCCTCCGCCCGTTTCTTCTTGAGGTCCCTGACCTTTTTTTTCAAGGCGCGGACTGAGGCATCCGCTTTTTTGGGGGCTTCTTCGACGATCCCCCTGACCTGCTTGATGGCGGAAAGCAGTTCGGCCTTGTTCTTGCCGTGCACCCCGGTGATCTCCGGCATCTCTTTGGCAACTTCCCGGAGTTCTTTCACGGTCATTTTGTCGAGCGGTTTTTCCTTGGCTTCCTTTTTCTTTTTACTCATCTTTTACCCCCACAGTCGATTTTGATAAGTCCCCGAAGCGCCGTTGACTTACGGCGAAACCACAACGCTGAGCAAGGCGCCGGAGGGCGGGCGGCTTTTTTTTTCGAGCCGCCGGTTCAAAAGCACAAGCGGAGGCTTGACGCCCCCGCCGTTGTCTCGTTTCCTGCTTCTTTTACCCGGGTTCGTTGCCGTTTTTCAGCCCATCGCTTTTTTTCCGCGAAAAAGTATTTTTTTAGCCATTGGAGTCGAAGGTGTCAACATTTTCTTCCCTTTTCGACGCCTTTGAGAGCAAACCAGTCTCCCGGGTTCCGGCCTCACTGCCCTTCTATGCATCCGGGTCCTGGGGCACGGCCTTCTTCGCGGCGGCAAAGAAGGGTTTGAAGAGATCCAGGGGAAGCGGGAAAATGGTGGTCGTGTTGTTCTCGGCGGCCATCTCCCGCATGGTCTGCAGGTAACGCAGCTGCAGGGCCACGGGACGGGTTTGGATGATTTCCGCAGCTTCGGCCAGCTTGGCCGCGGCCTGGAACTCGCCCTCGGCGTTGATCACCTTGGCGCGCCGCTCCCGTTCCGCCTCGGCCTGCTTGGCCATGGCCCGCTGCATCTCCGAGGGGAGGTCGATGTGCTTGAGCTCCACCGTGGCCACCTTGATCCCCCAGGGGTCCGTGTGAGTGTCCAGGATTTCCTGGAGCTCGGCGTTGATCTTCTCCCGCTCGGCCAGAAGGTCGTCGAGTTCCGCCTGGCCGCAGACGCTTCGCAAGGTCGTCTGGGCCAGCTGGGACATGGCGTAGTTGTAGTTTTCCACCTCGATGATGGCTTTGACGGGATCGATCACCCGGAAATAGATGACCGCGTTGACCTTCACCGAGACGTTGTCCCGGGTGATCACGTCCTGGGGATCCACGTCCATGGCCACCAGGCGCAGGCTCACCTTGACGATCTTATCCACCAGGGGGATCAGAATGATCAGCCCCGGGCCCTTGGCCCGGATGACGCGGCCCAGCCGGAAAACCACACCGCGCTCGTATTCGTTTAAGATGCGGATGGCGGCGGAAAGAAAAAAGGCCGCCAGGATCACCAGGGCAATGGCTGTAAACATGGGTCGCTCCTTCGAAGGTAAGGGTCTCTTCCAAATGCCGGCAACGTCAATAAAAGCCGGCCGGGCATACGTTTCGGGTCAATCAATAAAAATTCGCTGCCGCAAGCTTAAGGGGCGTCGCTTGGCTCCACTTCCAGGACCAGGTTCTCCATCCGGATGACCTTAACCCGCGTACCCGCCTGCAGCGGCTTTTTAGAAAAAGCGTTCCAAAGCTCTCCGTGGACAAAGACTTTGCCTTCCGGGTCCAAATCCTTCTTCACGATGCCGACCTCCCCGATGAGGCCCTTCTCCCCGGTTCTGGGTTTGGAGACCTGGGACTTGAAGACCAGGGCGGCGAGAGTGACGAAAAAACCCGAAACCACCGTCAGAGTGGGCAGAAGAACCCCCCACTCCAGTCCGAACTCCGGGCTTCCCCCCTCGAAGAGCATGAGGGATCCCAGGAGCAGGGAGAGGATGCCGGCCACGCTCAGCATCCCGTAGCTGGCGATCTTCATCTCCAGGATGAAAAAGATGATGGCAAGCAGAATCAGCAGGATCCCCGCATAGTTGACCGGCAGGGCCTGGAAGGCGAAAAAGGCCAGGATGATGCAGATCCCGCCGATGACCCCGGGGAAGATCACCCCGGGATGGGAAAGTTCGAAGTAAAGGCCGGCAAGGCCGATCATCATGAGGATATAGGCCACATTGGGATTGCTGATGGTCTTGAGGATCTTGGTCCTCAAGTTTTCCTTGACGAAAATCTTCTCGTGCCCGGCAAGGGACAGCTTCCCCTTTCCCTTCACTTCCCGCCCGTCCAGCTGCCGGATCAGGTCGTCTAAGTCCTTGGCGACGAGGTCGATGATCCCTGCCTTGAGGGCCTCGGTTTCGGTGGCCGAGATGCTTTTCCGGACGGCTTTTTCCGCCCACTCGGCGTTTCTCCCCGTTTTTTGAGCGATGCTCTTGACGTAGGCCACCATGTCGTTGATCACCTTCTCAGACATGGTCTTGTTGATCTCCTGCCCGCCGGCTCCCACGGGGTGCGCCGCGCCGATATTCGTGCCGGGTGCCATGGCGGCGATGTCCGCCGCCAGGGTGATCATGACCCCGGCCGAAGCGGCCCGGGCCCCGCTGGGAGAGACAAAGACCGCCACGGGGATTTTGCTCTCGTAAAGGGCCATGACGATATCCCGCATGGAATCGGCGAGCCCGCCCGGGGTGTTGAGCTCGATGACGATCAGGGCGGCGTTTTCATCGCTGGCGTCCTGAATCCCGGACTTGATGAAACTCGCCACGCCGGGGCCGATGGCGTCCGACACCCGGATCACGTGGACCGCCGGCGTCTTGCCGTCGGCCCCCGGTGCCCCCGGGAGGGCCATCAGCGCGAGGGCGGATAAAAGCCAGAAAAGGACGTTACGCTGCATCGGAACCTCGATGGATCACCGGCATCAGCTGCTTCATGTCTTCCCAAACATCCCGTTTTCTTTCCGGGTTTCGAAGCAGGTACGCCGGATGGTACGTGGGCATCACCAAAATGCCCTGGTGGTCATGAAACCGTCCCCTCAGCCTTGAGATGGGCTCGCCGGTTCCCAAAAGAGCCTGTGCGGCCACGGAACCCAGCGCGCATATCGCCTGCGGACGGATGCTCGCCAGCTGCCGTTTCAAAAAAGGCAGGCAGCAGGCGATCTCGTCGGGCAGCGGATTCCGGTTTCCCGGTGGGCGGCACTTGACCACGTTGGAAATATAGACCCGGTCGCGCGTCAAACCCATGGCCTGAATGATTTTGGTCAGCAGCTGGCCGGCCGCGCCCACAAAAGGCTCCCCCCGGCGGTCTTCCTCGTAGCCGGGCCCTTCCCCGATAAAGACCAGCCGGGCCCCGGGGTCTCCCGCACCGAAGACGATATGCTGTCTTTGGGCACAAAGCCCGCACCGGCGGCAGTTTCCCAAATCGGAAAGGATGTCGTCCAACGTCTCCGGGGACCCGGAAGCCTTTCCCCAGCCATCCAGGGTCTCCAGGGTCTTTTTCGAGCAGTCGAACCCGGTCTGCCCCCTCCGGGCAAGGGCCTCCACTGCCCGGCCGGCCCCATCGAGGGTTTCCATGAACTCCTTAAACAGGACCTTTCTTTTCATGCCCCCCGCACCGTGCGGGTCATTGCTTTTCCATAGAGAGGATCCGGTCCAGAAGCAGGTGGGCGGCGGCTTCCTTTTCCATGACGGGAAGGTCCTCTTTCGTCCCGTTTTTGAAAAAAAGGGTGATCCGGTTGGTGTCGGATTCAAACCCGGAACCGGCTTCCCCGATACGGTTGGCGGCGATGAGGTCCAGGTTCTTGTCCTTGAGCTTCTTCGCCGCGTTGGCTTCCAGATCCTCGGTTTCGGCGGCAAATCCCACCAAAATCTGGCCGGGTTTTTTTCCCCTTCCGATTTCCTTGAGGATGTCCGTGGTCTGCTCGAGTTCCAGGACCCACTGGTCTTTTGTCTTCTTGATCTTTTCGGCGGCCGGATGCATCGGCCGGTAATCCGAAACCGCCGCGGTCTTGAGGATCACGGCATACTCCCCGACCCCATCCAAAACGGCCCGGGACATCTCTTCGGCCGTCCGGACCCGCACCGTCTTGACCCCCGGCGGATCGGCCAGGGCGCTGGGCCCCGTGACCAGGAGAACCTCGGCGCCCCGGTGCTCGGCGGCGCGCGCCAGGGCAAATCCCATCTTCCCCGAAGAAGGATTCCCGATGAACCGCACCGGGTCCAAAGGTTCCCGGGTCGGCCCCGCCGTGACCAAAACCCGTTTTCCCGAAAAGTCTTTCGGGGTCAGGCAGGCCGCCAGGCGGTCCAGAAGGAATGCGGGTTCGGGAAGCCGGCCCGGCCCCGAGACGCCGCAGGCCAGATCTCCGGAATCCGGCTCCACCACAGAGTATCCGTCCTTTTTCAGGGTCTCGAGGTTGCGGCGCACCTGGGCGCTGTTGATCATGTTCACGTTCATGGACGGACACACCAGCACCGGGGCGGTCACGGCCAGGACGAAGGTGCTCAGCGCGTCGTCGGCGATTCCGGCGGCGAGCTTTCCGATCATGTCGGCCGTGGCCGGGGCGATGACCACGGCCTCCGCAGTTTCGGCCCAGCGGATGTGCTTCATGGCGCTTTCGCCGTCCGGGGCGAAGAGGTCGTCGCACACCGGCTTGCCGGAGAGCGCTTCGAAGGTGACGCGGCCCACGAACCAGTGGGCGTTTCGGCTCATCATCACCCGCACCGACGCCCCCGCCTTCACCATGAGGCGCAAAAGCTCCGCGCTCTTGTACGCGGCAATGCCGCCGCATACGCCCAGAACGACGTTTTTACCCGCCAATGGATGCATGATGGGTCCTGCGTTGCGTCATGGCGTTGGGAACCCGAGGGAACGAGGCCCCGTCGGATCAAGCGCCCCGTTGGTTTTCCCCCTCGACCCCTCGGCCCCTTATTAACAGTCTCATCATTGTCTTTACGTCGTCATTCCGGCATGCTTTCAGCCGGAATCCAGTGAACCGCAACTCTCTCTGGATGCCGGATCAAGTCCGGCATGACGGTACTCTTTCGAGACGATTAATAATTTATTTCAGAAGCCCCGACTCCCCCATGGTGGGCGCCACCCAGATTTCTACCACGGACTCATACGCCCCTTCGACGATGTTGATCACGCAGTACCGGTTTTCTTTCTGGAAAAGGAGAACTGTGCGGGGAGACTTGAATTCGCTTATTTTGTTCCAGTTGTCCTTGCTCATGTTGTTTTCGAAAAAGGCAATGAGCGAATTCATCTCCACGGAGCCTTTGAGGGTCAGGACCCCGCTGGTGTGACCGGCGGTGCGGTAGATGAAGGTCTGTTCTTTCACGACCTTCAGTTCCTTGGGCACCATCACGTCCCCGAAGTCCATGTACATGGGCACATCCTTCTTCTGTTCCGACTTGCCGTAACCGGACAGGGCGCTGGCGCAGCCCAATGCCGAAAGGGCGAAGACCGCCGCGACCCCAAATCCCAACAAACGCCATCCCCTCTGCCTCCGGTGCATCATGATCCAACCTCCTTTTTCCATTGATTGACTAAGGTTATCGAACCTGCCCCCTTTGGATCCTGCCGAGTGCCTCCAGGTCCCGAAGGCGCATCAACAGGCGGATCCAGTGGGCCGTTTTGGCCACGGTGTCGGATCTCCTCTTTTCCAGGGCCTTTTTGCCGGCTTCCAGGAGGGCCGGCACCAGGTGTTGCTTTTCAGGATTAGCGCGGATCAGACGGCGGTAGATTTGCTCCGCTTCCGGATAGCGCCCCTGGGAGAAATAGATCCGGGCCATGGTTTCGGTCTGGAAGAGATCGGTTTCACTCAACCTGTTTTTCAGCCTCCGGGCGCGGTTTTTTCTTGAAGATGATCTCGTTTTTCCCCACGACCCCCAGGTCCTTCCGGACCACCTGTTCGGCGAACCGGGGGTCGTAATTCAGCCGCTCGATTCTATGATACAGGGAAATGTTCTTTTGCACAAGCGCCTCATTTTGGTCAAGCACCTGCTGCTTCTGCGCCCTGAGGGAAAGCAAATCGGTGAACCCCTTTTCCCCGAACAAAATGAGCAGGAAAAAATTCACGAGGACCACGGCGGCGACCGTGATGAAAATTTTCTGTCTAGTCGTCATCCTGAACCCTGCCCTTTCCCGCCAAGACGAAAAGACGCTTCCACTCCTGGCTGCCCATCATCAGGGAAAAGACTCCGTAAAGCACGATTCCCAGAGCCAGGCTTGCCCCAAGGGCCCACGGCAGGCCGGAACCCTCCCAAAATCGTTCGGGAATCCCCTTCAGAGCCAGCCCCCACACTCCAAGGCCCATGGCCGCCGCACCGGCTGCCGAGCGCAAAAGAGAGGTCGCCAGCCTCTTGGCCCCGATGAAACCCAGGCGCGTCTTCAGCGCCCGGAGCAAAAGCGCCAGGTTGACAAAGGAAGCCAGGGACGCGGCCAAAGCAAGGCCGCCGTGGCCCATGCTGCCCATGAAAAGGACCCCGAAGGCGATGTTGCAAACGACGGAGGCCACGGCCGCCCACAGGGGGGTCTTCATGTCCTGGAGGGCATAGAAGGCGGAAACCACCACCCTCACCGCTGAAAACGCCCATAGGCCCATACCATAGTATAAAAGGGCCACGGCCGTCAATCGCGTGGATTGGGCGTCGAAGGCCCCCCGCTCGAAGAGCAGGGCGATGATGGGCGTGCGCAACACGATGAGCCCTGCCATGGCCGGCAAGGTGATGAAGGAGACCATCTGCAGGGCATCGCGAAAGGTCTTCCCCACGCTTTCAAGATCCCCTGCCGCCGCCTGGCGGGACAGGCTCGGCAACACGGCGGTGGCCGTGGCGATGGCGAAGATCCCCAGGGGAAACTGGACCAGCCGGTCCGCATAATACAGATAAGAAACGCTTCCCTCGGATAGCATCGAGGCCAGGAGGGTCCCCACCAAGACGTTGACCTGGTAAGCGGCCGCACCCAGCACGGTGGGCAGCATCAGCCGTCCGATTTTTTTCAAGCCCGGGTGCCACAGGGGCGCAGGGCCTGTCAGGCGGATTTTTTCCCTTAGCATCGCCGGCGCCTGAAGGGCCACCTGGAGTGCCCCTCCCCAAAAGGACGCCGGCGGCAAGCCCCTTCACCGGCTCGGCCATGCCGGGGCAAACAAAGAAAACGGCCCCGATCATGGCCAGGTTCAGCATCACCGGAGCCGATGCCGGCGCGGCGAAATGCCCCAGGGAATTGAGGATTCCCATGAAAAGGGCCATGACCCCCACGAAAAAAAGATAAGGGAACAACATCCGGGTCAACGTGACGGTCAGCGCCATTTTTTCCGGGGACCGGGCGAAGCCGGGGGCGATCAGCTTCACGATGCCCGGCGACAGGAGCACCCCTGCAACCGATGCCAAAGCCAGGATCAAGACAAGGAGCCTGAAGGCGGACCGGGCCAGGGCATAGGCTTCCGCTTTTCCCTGCCGGGCAAGACAGTCGGAAAACACCGGGACGAAGGCGACGCTCAAAGACCCTTCGGCCAGCAGACGCCGCATCAGGTTGGGGATACGGAAGGCCACGAAAAAGGCGTCCGCGCCGGCGCCGGCGCCGAAAAACCATGCGATGACCGCGTCTCTGACAAACCCGAGGACCCGGCTCATCAGGGTGGCCCCGGCCACGACCCCGGCAGCCCGGACGACCCGGCGGCTTTCATCCATGGGAAAAGGCCCGCCGGGATCCGGGACTCCGGAAGCACCCGGGAAGAAACGGGAAAGCACGACGTTTTTTATTGACAGCAACGCGCATTTTTGTAAAAGATAGGATTTTAGAGATCATTCGGCGTTTCCAAAAGAGACCTTTGAAAAACGGCGATTTCCGTCATGCCGGACTTGATCCGGCATCCAGAAGTAATTGAAATTACTGGACCCCGGCTTTCGCCGGGGTGACGAATGCGGAATTATTCAAAAGTCTCCAAACGCCGGTACGGATCGTTTCGTTCTGATCCTTTTTTTAACCAGGGCCTTTGAAAAGTTTAAAATCCGTCATCCCGGTGAAACGATGTAGGGTCAAGTCCGGCATGACGAAAAGGATTTTCTTTCAAAGGTCCCGACAAACAAATTGGAGGCACGATCACCCTTGGCAAATCATCCATCTGCAATCAAGCGGGCGCGGCAGAACGAAGACCGCCGCCTGCGCAACAAAGTCGCGAAGACCCGCGTTAAAAACGTCATCAAATCCGTTCGGACGGCCGTTTCCCAGGGCGCGGACAGCGAATCCCTTGCCAAACAACTGTGCGAGGCCAAGTCCGCCGTCGCCAAAAGCACCAAGAAAGGCGCCGTCCACAAGAAGACCGCATCCCGCAAGATCTCCCGCCTGGAAAAGAGCGTCAACGCCAAAAAGTAGGCTTTTGCCGGTTTAAAAATCCACGGTGAGGCGGTTGTACGCCCTTTCGGCCAGGCGCTTGGAGAGCACCTTGATGGCCTCCCTCCGGTTCGAGTCCGTGGCGAACCGGTCCGCGGCCGACGGGGTAGGCCTCGTTCTCCGAGACCGAACTGGACCACACCACCCGCTTTTTCCGGTCTGATAACTTCAGGGTCACCGTCATGGTCACCCGCCTTTCGTCGGTGGTGGACGCGCCGGTGCGTGAGATGGTTTCCACGCTCATGTAGGCGATGGTGCCGGAAAGGACGGCATCGGCACCTTCCGGGTCCGCGGCCACGCCTTCCTCGTTTCTGCGGATGAATTCGTCGATGAGGTCGTCCGTGAAGACCTTCTCGATGCCGGTCTCGGTGGTGCGGTTGTCCAGCAATGCGATGAAGACCGTCTTGACCCCGGCCGGAAAACCCCCGCTTCCGGCAAACCGGTATCCGCACCCCGCCGCCATCACTGCCGCCGCGCAAAATATCGCCGTAAGTCCCGTGAAGATTCGTCTTTGCGCCATCTTTTCTCCGGTCACCCCGCCACGATGTTGACGAGTTTTTTGCCCACCACGATGACTTTCCGGATGCTCTTCCCTTCCGTGAATTTCAGGACCCGCTCGTCTTTTACGGCCATCTCCCGGAGGGTTTGCTCGCTCACATCGGCCGCAACGGTGAGCCGGCTCCTCAGCTTGCCGTTGACCTGAAGCACGACCTCCAGTTCGTCTTTGGCCAAAGCGTCCTCCCGGAATTCCGGCCAGGGCTCCAGGAGCACGTTCTTTGTATTTCCAAGCGCGGCCCAGATCTCCTCGGCAAAGTGGGGCACGATGGGGGAGAGCAGCAGCACCACCGACTCCACGGCAAACCGCATGGCGCCCGTGTCTTCATCGGAGTCGCCCGGTTCGAAGGCGTACATGGCATTGACCAGCTCCATGACGGCGCTGATGGCGGTGTTGAAGTGGAAGCGGTCCTCGATGTCCTGGGTGACCTTGGCGATGGTCTGGTGGGTCTTCTTGTACAGATCCCGCAGCTGCCCCCGGAAGATCGTCCGGCCTCCCCGCGATAGGCCGTGGCGGTTCCGTATCGGTTGATCCACTGGTACGCCAGGCGCCAGACCCGGTTCAGGAACCGGTACCCCCCTTCCACCCCCTGCTCGCTCCACTCCAGGTCCCTCTCCGGGCGGGGCGGCGAACAGGCAGAACAGCCGGGTGGTGTCCGCCCCGTAGCGTTCGAGGAGGGCGTTGGGATCGATGACGTTTTTCTTGGACTTGGACATCTTCTCCACGCGGCCCGACGATCGACCGGCTGTCCGCACTTGACGCAGGACCTGGCTCCTCTTCCGGCATCCGGACCTCCTCGGGGAACAGAAAGCCGTGGTTCGGGCACGACGACGGTCTCCTTGCAGACCATCCCCTGGGTCAGCAGGCGGGTGAAGGGTTCCTTGTACGTCACCAGCCCGAATTCCTTGAAAACCCGCGTGAAATACCGGGAATACAGCAGATGCAAAATGGCATGCTCCACGCCGCCGATGTACTGGTCCACCGGCATCCAGTAGTCCACCTCGTCTTTATCGAACATGCCGCTGTCGTAGCCTGGGGCTGCAGTACCGCTCGAAATACCAGGACGACTCCACGAAGGTGTCCATGGTGTCGGTTTCCCGCCTGGCCTCGCCGCATCACCGCATTTCGGGCAGGTGGTTCGGATGAAGGACTCCAGCACCGGCAGGGGAGACTTCCCGCCTTCCAGAAGATCCGCATCCTCGGGAAGAAGCATCGGGAAGATCTTCGTCCGGGACGGGCACGATGCCGCACTCGGGGCAGTGGATCACCGGGATGGGTGCCCCCCAGTACCGCTGCCGGGAAATCCCCCAGTCCTTGAGACGGTAGCTCACGGCCCGCTTCCCGAGTCCCTCTTTTTCCAGGTGGTCGGCGATGGCCTCCAGGGCCGCGCTGCTGTTCATCCCGTCGAATTTCCCGGAGTTGACCATGATCCCTTCCCCGGCAAAGGCCTCGGTCATCGTGGCGGGATCCAGGTGACGCCTCGGCGGGGTCCACCACCACCACCACGTCCAGGCCGTACTTGCGCGGCGAAATCGAAATCCCGCTGGTCGTGGGCCGGAACGGACATGACGGCGCCGGTGCCGTATTCCATGAGCGCGAAATTGGCCGCCTAAACCGGCATGCGCCGCCCGCTCAAGGGGTTGACGCAGAAGCCGCCGGTGAACACCCCTTCCTTCTCGTAGAGGTCCACGGTCCTGCTGGAACGGTCCTGGCGGGACATCTTCTCGACAGAAATCGGCCACTGCCTTTTCCTGGGAAGTGCCCTCCGAAAGGCGCTCCGACCAGGGGGTGTTCCGGCGCCAGGCACATGAAGGTGGCGCCGAAAATCGTGTCCTGCCGGGTGGTGAAGACCGGGATGGCGCCGTCCCCCTTTTCCAGGGGAAACCGGATCTCGGCCCCGATGCTTTTCCCGATCCAGTTCTTCTGCATGGTGATGACTTTTTCAGGCCACCCCGGGAGCCGGTCGCAGTAGAACCAGCAGATCCTCGGCATAATCGCGTGATTCGGAAAAACCACTGCCTGAGTTTTTTCTGGCGGACCTGCTTTCCGCAGCGCCAGCACAGACCGGCTTCCACCTGCTCGTTGGCCAGAACGGTCTGACAGGGGTCGCACCAGTTGACGTGGGATTCCTTCCGGTAGGCCATCCCCTTTTCGCAGCATCCTCAAGAAACAGCCACTGCTCCCATCGGTAGTATTCGGGCTGGCAGGTGGCGATTTCCCGGTCCCAGTCGTAGGAAAAACCCATCTGCTTGAGCTGGGCTGCGCATGGCGTCGATGTTGTCGTAGGTCCAGCGGGCCGGGTGGGTCTTGTTGGCGATGGCCGCGTTTTCCGCCGGCATGCCGAAGGCGTCCCATCCCATGGGGTGCAGGACGTTGAAGCCGCGCATCCGTTTGTAGCGGGCCACCACATCGCCGATGGTGTAGTTGCGCACGTGCCCCATGTGGATCTTGCCCGAGGGGTAGGGAAACATCTCCAGGAGGTAATACTTCTTCCTGTTGTCATCGATGACGGCGCGGAAAAGGCCCGTGCGCTCCCACAGCGCCTGCCATTTGGGTTCGAGGGTTTTGGGTTCGTACCGTTCGTCCATGAAAGGTCGCCTTTCTCGAAAAGGGGGAAACTTTACGTCCCTCATGACACAAGACGTTTCGGATTTCAATACCGTCAGGCCCCTGACGCCTTCGATGCCAAGCACCTTTTTTAAAATCCGCCGCTGCTCCTGACTTGACAAAACTTTCCCGTAAAAGATAGAGACGGGCATGCAATTCAAGGACAAGGCGGCCCTTTTTCTGGCCACCGGGGGTTATGTGGGCAAAATCCCCATCGCCCCTGGCACTTTCGGCTCCGCCGTCGGGCTGCCCATAGCCTGGCTTTTTTCCATGGCGCCCCTGCCCTGGGCGCTTTTTTTCATCTGCCTTCTCACCGGTTTTGCGATCCTTGCGGCCCACCGGGCCGAGGCCCTGATGGCTCAAAAGGACCCCCGCGACATTGTTATTGATGAAATCGTGGGAGTTGTGATAGCGTTTACCGGTTTTGCTTTGAATGCCCGGATCCTGATCGCGGGATTCGTCCTGTTCAGGATTTTGGACATCTTCAAACCGTATCCCATCCGATGGGTGGACCGGAGGGTTTCCGGCGGGCTCGGCGTGGTTCTGGACGACGTGGTCGCCGGAATTTTTACCAACCTGATCCTGAGGCTGGCAATACTGTGGATACCATGACCGATCCCGGAGGGCGGAGGATGGATTTTTTTCATTGCTTGAACCCTCGAACCCCCGGACCCTTGAACCCTTTAAAATAGCGCCCTCGAGCCTTTTGCGAAAAAAAATGAAAGATATCGCCGAAACCGTGAAAGCCCAAAACGCCCTCGATCCGGGCGAAACCCGAAAGAAAAGCCGCCTCAGGGAAAACATCGAGGCCATCGTCGTGGCGGTGATCCTGGCCCTTTTCATCCGGACCTTCGTCGTCCAGGCCTTCAAGATCCCCTCCGGCTCCATGAAGGAAACCCTTCTCATCGGGGACCACATCCTGGTGAACAAGTTCATCTACGGGGTCAAGATCCCCTTCCTTCAAAAAACCCTCATCCCTGTCAAGAATCCCCAGCGGGAGGACATCATCGTGTTCCGGTTTCCCGAAGAACCCGGGAAGGACTTCATCAAGCGGGTCATCGCCGTGGGGGGCGACGAGATCGAGGTCCACAACAAGCAGGTTTTCGTGAACCGAAAACCCGTCAAGAACCCCTACGCCATATACAGCGACCCCCACATCATCCCCGGGACGATCCAGCCGCGGGACAATTTCGGGCCGGTGACCGTCCCCAAGGGCACCCTGTTCGTCATGGGCGACAACCGGGACCACAGCTACGACAGCCGCTTCTGGGGGTTCGTGGACCTCAACGCCGTCAAGGGGAAGGCCTTCATGATCTACTGGTCCTGGGACAGGGACCGCTTCGGCGTGCGCTGGAGCCGAATCGGCGACTGGATCCGGTAACACTTGACCCCTTGGACCCTTGGATCCTCGAACCCTTTTTATAAGGTGCGCCGTGCAATTTACCAAGAAAGACATCCTGGACATGGAGTCCCTCACGGCCGAGGAGATCACGCTGATCCTCGACACCGCCGAACACATGAAGGAGATCGGCACCCGGCCCGTCAAAAAGGTCCCCACCCTGCGCGGAAAGACCGTGGTCCACTTTTTCTACGAGCCCAGCACCCGGACCCGGTCGTCGTTTGACATCGCGGCCAAGCGCCTTTCCGCGGACAGCCTCTCCATCTCGGCGAGCACCAGCAGCATGGTCAAGGGGGAGACCCTCATCGACACGGCCCGCAACCTGGAGGCCATGAACCCCGACATCTTGGTGATCCGGCACTCCTCGTCCGGCGCCCCCCACATGCTGGCCGCCCTGTGCCGGTTCGGCGTCATCAACGCCGGGGACGGCACCCACGCCCACCCCACCCAGGCCCTTCTGGACCTCATGACGGTGCGGGGGAAAGCGGGAAAGATCGCGGGCCTGAAGCTGGCCATCGTCGGGGACATCTACCACAGCCGGGTGGCACGCTCCAACATCGTGGGGTTCACCAAAATGGGCGCCTCGGTGGTCGTTTGCGGCCCGCCCACCATGATCCCGCCGGGAATCGAATCCTTGGGGGCGGCGGTGACCTACCGGATGGAGGACGCCATCCGGGACGCGGACGTCATCATGATGCTCCGGATCCAGAAGGAGCGGCAGAAAGGATTCTTCTTTTCCTCGGAGCGGGAATACGCAAACGTTTACGGACTCACCCTGGACAAATTGAAACGCGCCAAGCCCGGGGCGCTCATCATGCACCCGGGGCCCATCAACCGGGGGGTGGAGATCGCGCCCGAAGTGGCGGACGGACCCTTACAGCGTCATTCTCGACCAGGTCACCAACGGCGTGGCCGTGCGGATGGCGCTTCTCTTTCTCGTGGCAGGAGGTGCGCGGCATGCGGCTTCTGATTAAAGGCGGGCGGGTCCTGGACCCGGGAAAAATCGACGAAACCGTGGACATCCTCGTGGAAGACGGACGGATCGCCAAGCTGGGTAAGAAACTGAGGGCCGCCAAGAAAGCCCCGGACACCCGGGTCATCGACGCCTCCGGGCTTGTGGTGGTGCCGGGGCTCATCGACCTGCACGTGCATCTGCGGGAGCCGGGGCACGAATACAAGGAGACCATCGAAACCGGGTGCCTGGCTGCGGCGGCCGGCGGTTTCACCGCCGTGTGCACCATGCCCAACACGCATCCGGTCAACGACAACCGCCAGATCACGGAGTTCATCCTGGAGCAGGCCGAAAAGGCCTGCGGGGTGCGCGTCTATCCCGTGGCAGCCGTCAGCACGGGACTTGCGGGCGAAGCCCTCACCGAGTTTTCGGACCTCAAGGAAGGCGGGGCCGTGGCCGTGACCGATGACGGCCGACCCGTGGCGTCGGGGCTGCTCATGCGCCGCGCCCTGGAATACGCCAAGGGGTTCGGGCTTTTCGTCATCTCCCACTGCGAGGAGCTGAGCCTTTCCCGGGGCGGCGCCATGAACGAGGGGGAGACCGCCACCCGCATGGGACTTCCCGGCATCCCCAATGCCGCCGAAAGCGTGATGGTGCAAAGGGATCTCGACCTGTGCGGGCTGACCGGCGGGCGGCTGCACATCGCCCACGTGAGCACCCGGGAGGCGGTGGCCGCCATCCGGAAGGCCAAGGCGGCCGGCATCCCGGTCACCGCCGAGACCGCGCCTCACTACTTCACGCTGACCGACGCGGCGGTGAAAAACTACGACACCCGCGCAAAGATGAACCCGCCCCTTCGCACCGAAAAGGACCGGCAGGCCGTGGTGGAGGGCCTTTCCGACGGGACCCTGGATGCCGTGGCCACGGACCACGCGCCGCATTCTTCCATCGAAAAGGACGTGGAGTTCGACCAGGCGGCCTTCGGCATCATCGGCCTGGAAACGGCCCTGCCGCTTTCCCTCAAGCTCGTGGAAACCGGGGCCCTGTCCCTTCCCGCACTCATCGAAAAAATGTCCACGAACCCGGCCAAAATCCTGGGCATCGACAACCGGATCAAGACCGGAAACCCGGCGGATCTGACCCTTGTCGATTTGGATCGTTCATTTACCGTGGATGCAAACCGCTTTTTTTCCAAGAGCCGCAACACCCCGTTCAACGGCTGGGAACTGAAGGGCAAAGCCGCGGCCACCATCGTGGGAGGCAAAGTGATTTTCGAAGATCTTCCTTGACACTCGGCCCTATGGCCCCTTGACTTTTTCTATAAATTCTCCTCTCCCCCAGCCATGGGGGAGAGGGCCAGGGTGAGAAAAGAAAGCTCGACAACACCAACATCATGCCCAAGAAAAACCACACTGCCAAAATCCTCGTCGTCGACGACGAACTGAGCATGCGGGAGTTTCTGGAGATCCTTCTGGAAAAGGAAGGATACCAGGTCGTTACGGCTGAAAACGGGAAAAAAGCCGTCTCCCTCATCGAGAAAAACGACTACGACCTGCTGCTTCTCGACATCCGGCTCGGCGACCTCTCGGGCATCGAGGTGCTGAAAGCCGCCAAAGCCAAAAACCCCGACAGCGTGGTCATCATGATCTCCGCCTATGCCTCCACGGAAACCGCCGTGGAAGCCATGAACGACGGGGCCTACGACTACGTCCCCAAGCCATTCGACGCCGACGAGCTCACCCAGACCCTCCAAAACGCCCTCAAGTTCAAGACCGTGGAGCAGGAAAAGGCCCTCGTCGACGACGCGCTCAAAGAAACGGTCCATTTCGGGAAGATCGTGGGCAACAGCCCCCAGATGCAGCACGTCTACAAGATGATCCGGCAGGTGGCCCGGACCAAGACCAACATCCTCATCACCGGCGAAAGCGGCACCGGCAAAGAGCTCATCGCCCGGGCCATCCACGAGGAATCCGACCGGAAAGCCTATCCCTTCGTGCCCATCCACTGCGGCGGGATCCCGGAAACGCTGATGGAAAGCGAGCTCTTCGGCCATAAAAAGGGATCTTTTACCGGCGCCACTGCGGACAAAAAGGGGCTGTTCGAAACGGCCGACAAAGGAACGGTCTTTCTGGATGAAATCGGGGACTTGAGCCTTCCCATCCAGGTCAAGCTCCTTCGCGCCGTCCAGGAAAAGGTGATCCGGGCCGTGGGAAGCAACGAGGACGTCCAGGTGGACATCCGGATCTTGTCCGCCACCAACAAGAAGCTCCAGGACGAGGTCATCGCCAAAAACTTCCGGGAGGACCTCTACTACCGGCTCAACGTCATCGAGATCAAGATGCCCCCCTTGCGGGAAAGAAAAAGCGACCTCAAGATCCTGGCCCAGCATTTTCTGGAAAAATTCAGCCGCGAGATGGGAAAGGAGATGAAAAAGATCTCCTCTTATGCCATCGACATGCTCAACAAATACAATTTCCCTGGAAACGTCCGGGAGCTGGAAAACATCATCGAGCGAAGCGTGGCGCTTTCCGGGACCAACATCCTTCTGCCCGACAGCCTGGCGCTTTCGGTTTTCAAGCGCCGGTGGATCGAAGGGGTTAAGGACCGCCGCTTCGACCTAAACGATGTGGCCAGAGGGGTCTCCCTGGACTCAGTCCTCGAGGAAATCGAAAAGGCCTACCTCGAAAAGGCCCTGGACATCGCCGCAGGAAAAACCGAAAAAGCAGCCGAACTTCTGGGCATCAACGCCCGCTCCTTCCGCTACCGTCTCGACAAACTCGGAATCCCAAAATAGTCAACCCCTCCCCTTTCCCTAATTTCCCCTCTCCCTTGAGGGAGGTCCCTATATTACTTCCCTCTCCTTTGCGGGAGAGGGCCAGGGTGAGGGTGAAAAGACAATCACCTTTAAAAAAGCCCCTCCAACGACCAATTTTTGTCAAAAAAAGACAAAAATTTGTGCATTCCGGAAAAGGCGCTCACCTCAAGAAGACTTGGAAACTGAAATCCGAGGTCGTTTTCAAAAATAGTTCGCGGATTCTTCAAGAGGTCATCAACGGTTTTCCCGTCATTCCAGCGAAAGCTGGAATCCAGTCATTTCAATAGGTTACAACTAATAAAGCCATTTCGATCTCTCAATCGATAGCCCTTTTCAATCCATTTTATACCAAATGATCCCAATATTTTTCTTTAAATTCCATTTTTGGCCTGCTTTTTGCTTTCCTATGCGGACAAAATCTTTGTTGGCTATTTCAAAAACCATAAACAAAAGGAGGAAACACCATGCTCAGTCGTCTGAAAACCCAAAAAGGCTTCACCCTCATCGAATTGATGATCGTCGTGGCCATCATCGGCATCCTGGCCGCCATCGCCATCCCGAACTTCATCGCCTACCGGAACAAATCCTTCTGCTCACGGGCGGAATCGGATGCGGAATCCATCGCAGCTGCTATCGCCGACTACTTTGCTATCCCAGCGCATGAGGACATGCCAGCACTTACCGACTTAAAAGGCTTTAGGATGACAGGGACTAATACTGCAACACTCGCCCCGGCAGCGGGTGGAGACCCCAATAACGGCATCACAATCACGGTCACCGATGGAAGCGGCCGATGCCCCCAGGACTACCAAACTGCTGCTGGAGCTGCCTGGAATGGAAGCAACGTCCACACCAAGACCATTACATCTGGAAATTAACTATCTTTAAAGAGACATAATGTTATCAAAGGAGGGGCCTTTTCCCCTCCTTTGATATTTTTCCTGGTACAACAGCATGTCAATTTTACAACTGACTTATGTGATGCCATTATAGAGATTGCATCAATTATCTGTCTAATCGGGTCTATTCTTGACACGTCAGGGAGACCCTTTGAGTGCGGGCATCATGAGCGATCGAAAGCGCGGCCTCTTTTGCCATTTTCTCTTTTTTCTTGCTCCTCTCATTTCCAATCTACTTAAATACGCTTCATTCCCGTTGGCAGCTCGATGATGAACCGAATATTACCTGGAACACTCCGCTTCACATTGATAGTCTGACTCCGTCTACCCTTTTACAATCTCTTTTCGCACATCCGAATCAAAAAGGAAAATTTTATCGTCCCCTGCCTTGCCTCACTTTTGCAATCAATTGGTATATAGGAAAAGATAACCCTTTCGGATTTCACCTCGTAAATCTCCTTTTTCATATTATTTCCGCGTTGGTTTTGTTTTTCACCATATATTCCATTTTTCAAACACCTCGACTCCGAGACTCTTTCTCGTCAAAACAGTCTTCCTTCATTTCGATGCTTACTGCAACGCTGTGGGTGATAAACCCGATTCAAACCCAGGCGGTTACGTACATCGTGCAGCGAATGACCGTCATGGCTGCCCTTTTTTACATACTGGGGCTTTTTTTCTATATACATGCCCGTCTTTCTGAAAACGCTTTTCGCCGTAAAACCTTTTTCCTAGCTTGTCTTTTCAGTTTTTTCTGCGCCCTTGGATCCAAGGAAAATGCCGCCACCTTCCCCTTTGCATTACTCCTTTTAGAGATAGCATTTTTCCAAAAATCCGTGTCTCAATTCCTTAAAGGGTCTCTTATTAAACTTTCCGTCTTGCTATTCCTATTGCTTGTTTTGGCGCTCTATTTTTCAGGCGGAGATCTCCTCTTTTTTTCAAGATACGACGGCCGTCCGTATGATCTAGTGGAGAGGCTTTTTACACAACCTCGTGTTCTCCTGTTTTATTTGACGTTGATTTTTTATCCCCTCCCTCAGCGCCTGTCCATTGATCACGAATTTATTGTGTCTAAGTCCTTGTTCGATCCGTGGACAACCCTGCCGGCAATTGCTATCATCTTGATTTTAATCAGCATTGGAATATTAGCTATAAAAAGACAACCGCTAATTGCTTTCTCAATCTTTTTTTTCTTCTTGGCCCATCTTGTCGAATCGACGGTCATCCCACTTGAAATGGTTTTTGAGCACAGAAATTATCTCCCATCAGCCTTTCTGTTCCTTCCCATTTCCTTGGGCTTACTTCGATTGCTCGACTATTATCGGGAAAAGAAGAAATTTATGTATTATGCGATCGCAATCTTTTCCATCTCCATAATTGTGAGTTTTGGAATTGGAACCCATACTCGGAACAGGGCTTGGGCGAACACTTTAACCCTCTGGACCGATGCCATGATTAAAGCTCCAGGAAATGCTAGGCCGCTTGCCATTGTAGCCATCGACATAGGCTGGGGGAAAAATGCCACAGACCAGGATCGTTTAAAAGCTCTTAAAATGCTTCAAAAGAGCGTAAAATTGTATATGCCATCCAGATTTTTCGAAGCCGGTATGCTGGCTAACATAGGGACGCTTCATTTTCATAACAATCAAGTCGAGAAAGCGACCGCTTATTATAATCAGGCCATGGAAATTGAACCTAATATCCGTAAAATCAGATACGACTTTGCATTCGAGCTGTCCAAACTTGGAAGATGGGAGGAAGCAAGCCAAAATTTAGGTTATATCCTTGAAAAAAAACCGGACATAGAAAGGTATTATTCCCTTCAAGGATTCGTTTTGCTTTGGCTCAACAAACCTATGGAGGCCATTTCTTATCTCAGAGAGGCCTTGAGACTGGATCCGTCCAAAACCAGCATCTGGTTGAACATTGGGGCCGCCCTAAATCAAGTTGAAAGCTTGGAAAATGCTCTATGGTTCCTGAAGATGGCAAAAAAAAGGTCGGGCCCTGACCCGATTCCCTTTTTTTACTTGATTCAAAACAGGGTGTTAGCGAATGATTTAAATGGTGCGAGCCAATATGTCCGACAGGTCCTATCATCCCACAGTCTGCCGACTGTGATAGACAACTCAAAGCTTCTAAGAAGTGGGAGAATGTACCCTCCCATTTCAGTTGATTTGATTCTCCCCCTCATAAAGAAAGAGGCAACAAAGTTGACCAACAATTTTGGGTAAGAAAAATGCCTGCCCATCATAGAATAATTTCTCCTCTGCCATTTAAGGTATATTACCTCACCATCTTTATGATCGCTCTTGGCGGGTTCATCGCTGCATGTTACCTCGCTGCTTCTCATTACAGGGTCTACACGGACATGGAGTACCGAAGTTTCTGCGCCCTCACCCGATCCATCAATTGCGACACCGTATCCCAAAGCCCCCATTCGATACTCTGGGGTCTCCCGGTTCCTTTGTGGGGAATTTTCGGTTACGCACTCCTGCTCTTATTTCTCGTTCTGGCTTTCAAAACAGATGCGCGTCCAACACGATTTTGGCCGTTGATTCTATGCATCACAATGGCATACAGTTTGATGAGTTTTTTCTTCGCTTACCTTTCGATTTTACACATCAGGAGCTATTGTATCATTTGCATTACAACTTATGCGGTCAATCTTTTGATCCTTTTTTATGCCTGGCTCATTCGCAGGCGTTTCGATATAGATCCATTTTATGTGGCGCTTAAAAAAGACCTCGCATTCTTCATCAGGGTAAAGAAGAACGCTGTCTATCTCTTTTCTCCGCTGCTGGCCTCAGCAATTATGGTATGGATATTCTTGCCATCTTATTGGCAAATCCCTGCGCCCCCCCTCTCGGCAGATACCCCCACCGGACAAACCCAGGAGGGCCATCCCTGGATCGGCGCACGAAAACCTGTATTGACGATTACCGAATTCTCCGACTATCAATGTTTCCAGTGCAAAAAGATGCATTTTTTTCTGAGAACGCTGGTTCAGGAAAACCCGGACGGGATCCGTCTTGTACACCGCCATTTTCCCATGGATCACGAGCACAATCCTCTATTTAAAGAACCGTTTCATGTGGGTTCTGGTGAGATGGCGCTTTTAGCCGTTTATGCAGCCACCCAAAACATGTTCTGGCCTGTCAACGATTTTCTATTTGAAATGGGAAGGCAAAAACGACCGTTCAACACAAAGGAAATCGGGGAGAAAACCGGACTGCATTACATGGACCTTGCCAGGAGCCGCAAAGACCCTGTGATCCTTTTTCGGCTCCAAAAGGATATTATGGAAGGAATCAAGCTGGGGGTCCGAGGAACACCGGCTTTTGTGATTGATGGTCAATTATTCACCGGACAAATCCCCCCTGAAGTCATCAAAAAAGCTCTGAAATGACCTTACTATCGAAAGAAAGACGGATCACCGGACTTCTTTACGGTACATTCCTTATGTTGACAGGAATGATCGTTATCCTTTCCTGGGTTCCACCCGTCGATCGGGATGCTCTCACCCACCACCTTTTCATACCCAAGCTTTATTTAAAACACGGCGGAATCTACGAGATCCCTAACATTCCTTTTTCCTATTATCCCATGAATCTCGACCTTCTCTATTTAATCCCATTGTATTTCGGAAACGATATCATTCCTAAATTTATCCATTTTCTTTTCGCCTTGCTGACCGCTTTTCTAATTTACAAATACTTAAGAAAACGGGTTGGATTAAACTTTGCCCTGTTTGGTGCCCTATTTTTCCTTTCCATTCCTGTAATTGTCAAATTGTCCATAACGGTTTACGTTGATTTAGGACTGATCTTTTTCACCACTGCATCCCTGTTAAGCCTTTTAAAATGGCTTGAAACCGATAAAATTCGCTGGATTGTCCTTTCGGCTGCCATGTGCGGCCTGGCTATGGGTACTAAATACAATGGCCTAATATCATTTTTTCTAATAACGCTTTCCATCCCCCTCATTTATTTGAGATATCCTGATAAAAAAGAACAAAGCCAAGGAAAAGCCATGGGGTTTGCATGTCTTTTCCTGGTTGTATCTCTTGTTTTATTTTCCCCGTGGATTATCCGAAACTATATTTGGAAAAAAAATCCCGTTTACCCTCTTTACAATAAGTGGTTTCAAAAAGTGGAAGTTCAGATTGAAACAGATGATGAAAAGCAGAAATCAAAACCGACAAAAGGGTTGACCCCTTTCGCGCTGCGGAAATTAATTTATCAGGAAAACGGCTGGCAGATCCTCGCCGTACCGTTGAGAATATTTTTTGAAGGCAAAGACGACGATCCCAAACATTTCGACGGCAAACTCAACCCGTTTCTGCTCATTTTCCCGATTGTCTTTTTCCTTGGGATTCGGAACATGGATCAAAAAGTGCGTTTCGAAACCCTGGTTTTTGTATCGTTTTCAGTTCTGTTCCTGTTGATCGTTTTTTTTCAAAGCGACATGCGCATCCGATACACAGGTCCCATGATCCCCCCTCTGGTAATCCTTTCGGTTTATGGATTCAGACAGGCTCACCGTTTCATGACGAACAAATTTTCCCAATCTTTATCGACAATACTATCGGCTTTAATCGTCACGGTGGCATTGCTTCCCAACTGCATTTACATTCAGGATCAATTCAACAAAGTGGATCCATTACCGTTTATATCAGGCAAGATCAGCCGGGGTGCTTATATTGAACGATACCGTCCGGAATACCGGCTCATCCAGCACATCAATCAAAACCTGGCGGAATCCAGCAAAATATTATTTCTTTTTATCGGCAACCGGGGATATTACAGCGACCGGGATGTATTTTTCGGTCAGGGTTGGCTTGAGAAACAACTTCAAAAGGCAGGTTCTTTAAACGATTTGAAAAGAGGCTTACGAAATTCTGGCGTGACGCACCTTTTGGTCCGTTTGGATTTGCTCAACTGGTGGATTCAGGAGGGCTTGCCCCAGACACAAGGAAAAATTGTAGCGGAATTTCTGGCAGGCTCAAAACGGATTGGGTCTCATCAGGATTATGCTCTGTACGAACTTTAGTTACGGATCTTATTTAAGACTTTGAAATTATTAGATTTTTCTTATAATTGACATTTTTTTTCAAAAAGCGTAGTGAACAAACTATAATCCTCTTAATTTCCGGACGTATATGACCGAAGCGTCTATTACAATCGTGATTCCCGCTTACAACGAGGGGGAAAATATCGAGAATCTTATCCGTCAGGTTCGCTCGTTGTACCCGGCGTTTGAAATCATCGTCATCGATGACGGATCCGAAGATGATACCGCTCTAAAAGCTGTCAAAGCCGGGGCAAAGGTATTTAACCACCCATATAACATCGGAAACGGCGCAGCCGTTAAAAGCGGAATTCGGGTTGCAACTGGAGATATTCTTGTTCTCATGGACGGAGATGGTCAACATGACCCTGAAGACATCCAGAAGCTACTGAGTTACATACCCGAATTTGATATGGTAGTCGGTGCCCGAAAAAAGCATGGGCAGGCTTCTTTTGGACGAGCGCTGGGTAATACGATTTACAACTGGCTCGGCTCTTATGTTTCCAACTTTCCGATTCGGGATTTAACATCCGGTTTTCGTGCCGTGAAAAAGGAAATCGCCCTGGAGTTTCTGTACCTGCTTCCCAACACCTATTCCTACCCTTCGACCCTGACTCTGGGCGTTTTAAGGACCGGCAGGTCCGTCAAGTTCGTTCCCATAGAAACCTGGAAGCGCAAGCAGGGTAAAAGCAAAATCAGGTTCTTTCGAGATGGAATCCGATTTTTCATAATCATCACCCGAATCTGCACCTTCTATTCCCCAATGCGGGTCTTTTTGCCGGTGAGCTTCTTTTCGTTTTTAATAGGTGTCATTAACTACGGCATCACCTATTTAACCCAGGGACGCTTTACCAACATGAGCGCCCTGCTTTTCATCAACGCTGTTCTTATCTTCATGATGAGCTTAATTTCTGAACAAATCTGCCAGATGCGGTTCGAAAGACGAGAACGGCGCACTCCGCTCCAATTAATGAAACCTAATTTTCATATTAAAGAGAAATGATCAACTCGTTACGATTGCAAATGGTTTAATACCATCTTTCCGCCTGATTTGCGATTAATGTTAAAAAGTGAGTCTTCCGACAAAAAAACAGGTAACCCAAAATATTGATTAAGGGGATTGAATACCCCCTTAACCCATCTACGCGTACATCTCTGACAGAAACGAAGAAATATTTTGAGGCAATTTTAAAGTATATGTTAGGTTTTAAACTACGGAAATTTATGGAATTTTTTTTAAAAACGCCTCTTCATCCCCAATGGCTTTTGTCCAGAGATGAACATAAAGAACTTCAATATATCGCCGGGATTCTAAGAGGAAAAATATTGGAAATCGGGTCAGGGAATCGCAGGCTTGAAGAATTACTCGGGACGAATAAACACTATATCGGTCTAGATTACCCTGATTCTGGTCGGCGATATCAGGGCTTGCCTGATGTCTGGGGCGACGCGATGCATCTTCCATTGCAAGACAATTCCATTGATTGTATCGCCATGCTGGAGGTAATCGAACATTTATATGATCCCCAGAAAGCATTGTTCGAAGCCGCCAGAGTTATCAAAAACAGTGGAATTATGGTAATCACCACACCCTTTTTATATCCTATCCATGATGCTCCCTTCGACTTTTGGCGCATCACCAATTATCAACTAAAAAAAATATCATTGGATTCGGGATTTATCATCTTAAGTTCACAGGAGAAAGGAGAACCTCTTGAAACCTCTGCGCTTCTAACTGCTCTTGCTTTAACAAAAACAACGATTCAGGCCATAGAGAAGAGGAAATTTCGGGCAATCATTTTAATGCCTGTCTTACTTGCAATTCCATTCTTCAATATGATAGCTGCGATGCTGTCTAAATTTTTTTCTGTACCCGGCTTCATGCCCATAAAACACATTTTAGTTTTACAAAAACCTTAACAAAACAATATCGAGATTCAACCATTTCAGCTGAGCCAAGCGCAACGCCTTCGTCTACTAAAAAGCTATCTGCATTCCATGATTGTAAATCATAGAAATGCCCATCCCTTTCATCCCATTGAAGTGCTGTTCATCACCAGAAACCTGCCCCCCCTCATCGGCGGAATGGAACGCCTAATTTGGCACATGGTTGAAGCTCTTTCACATGATTACCATATTCATGTAATCGGGCCGAAAGGTTGCAAAAAAAGCCTTCCTGAAAAAATAGGTTGTGATGAAATTCGAACGTATCCTCTTCTGCTGTTTTTATGGATAAGCAAACTCATTACTTTATGGCGTGCAATCCGTTTTCGACCCCAGATTGTTTTTGCCGGAAGCGGGCTCACCGCACCTTTTGCCTGGCTTGCTGCTAGAATGTGCCGTGCACGCTCCATAGTATATTTACACGGCTTAGATATCGACACCGCACATCCTGCATATAATCTTTTTTGGAAACCTTTTATTCGCAGGTGTGACATGGTGATGGTCAATAGCCGCTTCACCAGAAGACTTGCTGTCAATGCCGGCATTTTAAAGCAACGCATATTTATCCTCCATCCCGGTGTCGCTTTACCGGACTATTCAAAAGCAGATGCCTTCCGGAAAAATTTCAGAAGTAGATACAACCTGGATGAAAAACCCGTTATGCTTTTTGTAGGTCGTATAACCGCTCGAAAGGGGCTTGCTTATTTTGTTGAATACATTTTACCGAAGATCATAGAGCGGATTCCAGAAGCTCGTTCTAGTGATCCTAGGAGAAGAACCTGCCTGTTCTGTATTAAAGCAGACAGGAGAAATGCTGAAGGTCCAACAATCGATCATTACTTTGGGTCTTCAGGACCGAGTATTGTTTTTGGGCCCACGCTCAATGGAAGATCCTGAAATATCTTTCGCCTATTTTGCATCTGATGTTCACGTTTTCCCTGTACAAAAAAAACCTCATGACAATGAGGGTTTTGGGATGGTGGCATTGGAAGCCGCTGCTCATGGTATTCCAACCGTTGCCTTTAACGTTGGTGGAGTATCGGATGCCGTAAAAGATGGCGGTTCTGGGAATTTAATAGCTATCGGCAGAAATATGGAGTTTGCAGATGCTGTCTGTCACACCTTGCTTTCTCAATCAGACAAAAAAATTCAAGGCGAATGTAGGCATTTTGCCTCAAAATTTGAATGGAGTCTTTTCAGGCGCCAGTTGTATTTGCTTTTAAATGAAACTTTCAAGAAACTTGGAAAGGTTACTTAACTCCTACCATGACAATCTGGTGGCAGTGATACGGATCGACCTTTTCCAATATGGGTTGCATACAGTTGGGGAAAGGATAAAGACCGAACCCAAAACCGGTCACTTTCGAGAACCCGGCCAAGCGTAAATATTTCCGCAACACTCGAAAACTGAACACTACCATGTGGCGGTGAAGCGGAAATTCATCTTCTACATCGGTGGGTCCGATATCGCTGACGCAGATCGGATTTTCGCCTCTTAAAAGCAGGTTGGAGTCAGGGTGGGGGCCGCTTGACGGCATTTTGCCTATCAGCAGCTGGAAAATGCTAAAAAAAGTGCTTATGTTCGGTGTGAGCAGGATGAATCTTCCCCCGGGCTCCAGGACCCTGAAGCATTCGGAAATAAAACGACACCCATTGATCAGGTGCTCCAAAACAGATAGCGCGAACACGCACGTAAAGGTTTGATCGACATACGGAAGAGCCTTATTGAGGTCCCCCTGGATGATTTTGAGCCCTCGGCTTTGCCCTTCTTGAACGCATGTGCTATTCCACTCTATGCCGAAATACCGCTCTTGAGAAAAAGGGATTTTTTGACAGATAGCATCATAGTGTTGACCTTTTTGTGCTCCGCAATCCAGGCATTTTTTACCATTGAACAAAGCAGTAGAAATTTCCTTTAGGGCCACAGCATACGCTTCACGTATAGCTCTCTGATAGAGAGGTTTTAAATACGTCTGTGTTGGCATTCTCATGCTTTGGTCACTTCCATTAATATCCCTTCTAAAATCCCGCCAATATGTGACCAATCGGGAATTTCACCGTAATTAGTTAACCTCTCTTTTAATCTCTTTTCTATAACACTTGCAAGCTCTTTTGGATTGTTAGGAGGGAAAAGCCATTCTGCATTATTTTTAAAAAGGTCAACCATACTCCCGACCTTAGCGGCAACTATAGGTATATCACAGGCCATCATTTCTCTTGCTTTTTGTGGAAAACAGTATTTTCCAAAACTGTTGTTTTGATTGCAAATGACACCAACATCCAACGTGTTTAGAAGTTTAGGAACCTTTTCAAGAGGTAGAACGCCTAAATCATGAATACCCTCACGATGAGGTATGCTCACATCCCTCGGACCAGCCAATATAAGCTGCATGTTATGATATTTTTTCTTGAGAATCTCGAAAGCATCGAACAGGGTAGAAATGCCGCGATTCTTCATCAATCCGCCTGCCGTCCCGATGATCGGGGGGTTTTCGGGTAAATTGAATTCATGGCGAGCTGCCGTTCGGTCCATAGGTCTGAACAGATCATTTCGAACAGCGTTTTCAAGTACAAATATCCTACCGCTTCTTCCATAGGATTTTATCAGACGAGCTAAAGGCCTACTGATACATGTCACTGCATCGCTCTTTCTAGTAACGAATCGATACATTTGTTTCAGAAGAGGAAGCTTTGCGAATAAGAAAGCTTCGAAATTGTCATAAAGGTCAAAAACCAGCGGTATTCGTTGTTTTCGAGCGATGAAAAGCCCGATGATTCCGTAAAATGAATCGGAGCAAGCCCAAATGACATCGACTTCTTTGGACAATCTGTCCGCTTGTATAACAAATCGAACTAAACCGGATGCTTTCGTTAAACCGGCATTGATGCTCTTCCAACGAACCGGACCGTCTGAAAACCAGCCTTCCTTTCTGTAACGGTAGCTCAAACATAATCCAGTTACCTGATGGCCTCTTCGAGCCAACTCCATTGGAATTTCCCGGAAACGTCCAAACCGGTCGTCCAATAGGTCTTTGTTCATGTATTGCCGTTTAGTAAGCACTAACATCTTTTGCTTGGGGATAACCATGAATCACAGATTGTGAAGTTTGTGCAATTTTGTTTTGTAGGGGAAATACAACTTTTGAAAAACCCATTGGACCAAGCGCCAGATGCGATTGCGCTCATTCATTCGTTGTACTCTAAATTCCTCCTCAATCCGCTTCTTCAAGTAGCTAGGATTGCTGCTCACTCCACTGCCACCCATAACAGCAATGGGCTGTTTTTCAATTTTGACTTTCACACCGGCCTGGAACGCGCGATAAAAAAAATCGTAGTCCATCACAATTGAATAATCGGTCCGAAAAGCACCGATTTTATCAAACACGCGGCGATGTACAAATGCCCCTTGGTGAGGGATCGTGTGCCTAAAATGATACCACCACGGAAACCTGATCGCTTTGTAGGCGAATGAGGTCAGGTCATGCCGTTGCCGGATCACCGGGAAACTGCAGATGTCATAGTATTCATCTCTAATTGATTTGTACACCCGATCCAATACCGTGCTGTTAATCAACATGTCGTCTGCATGCAAAACAAGCAAATATTGCCCTTTTGCGAAATTAATCCCCTTGTTCAGTGCATCGGCGATACCATAATCTGGCCCCGATATCCAGCGCAATGGATATAGATCATCATGGTGCTTTAAGATATCAAGGGTCCCGTCAATTGAACCCCCATCAGCCACTATGTGTTCAAAATGACCGAAGCTTTGCCCTTTAATTGATTCAATGCAGTTCCGAATCGTCTCTTCCGAATTTAGCGAGGCAGTGATAATTGAGATCAGCATAAGTCACGATAGGAGCTGGGAGAGCGTTCGGTATTCAGGTTCTTTTCTTGATGAGCATGGCCTGGAAATCGACAGACAAGAAACTCCGGCGCCAAGACCAGTTGTGAATACAACCTTCTAAAGACCGGCCCCATAGGTGACCTGGTTTCATTTATGTTCATTTTATTTCGTGGAACCACGGAAAAAGGTTGCGTCAAGTTGAAGTAGCCTCCCACTCTGAGGATCGACAAGGACTGGGGATATGGCCCATAACCCAAAGCCCAAATGCTTCAGCCATTCATAGAATTCATCAAACAAGCGCTGCCCCTTGTACAAAGGAACTATCGATAATTCCAGCTGGATTCCCACAATTCGGTCAATGATTTTCTCGGCTCCTTTTAGCACGTGATCCTCATAGCCTTGTGTGTCGATTTTCAGAAACGGAATAGAATCGGAATGAAAATAATCAGGAGCCATTGAGTCCAGCCGTCGGAGCGGCACACGCTCTTTTCCAATATAGCCCGACTCGGGTGTTGCTCTGGCATGGGCTTCGTGCATCGGCAGAATTGAGCTGCTGACTGAATTCCGTGCGACATGGATTTCAAGCTCGCCCTCATCGCTACCGATCGCTGTACGGGGTGCGACTTCCCACAGAGGATCCTTGCCGCTTGCTTTAAGCAACTTTTTCCACGGTGTTGACAGCGGTTCAAATGAAACGATACGACCACGATAGCCTGCGTCGCGCAAATACTGACCAAAATATCCCGCATTGGCGCCGATGTCAAAAACCAAATTTATCCAGTGCGCCGACAAAATCTTCAGCAGTTGGGCCGCTTGTGAGTGACCGGGGTGATAGAGCCGAATTTCGAAACCCAACCGGCGCGCAAACCTTGTGACATGCGATTTCAGAGTATTCTCCACTTTTGCACACTTTTTTAAGTTTTTAATACAAGCAGGACATCCAGGGCCAGAAACCCAGGACCATCTTATCTCTTAGCTTCAAATCGGATTGGATGGCAATCCGCGTCAGGGCCACCCTTATCTCGATATGCCGTACCATTCGATCGTAGCAATTAAGCTGCCCCCTCTCTTTGACATACATCGAACAGTTATGGGATACATAGGTTTTCAAGGTTTTCGGAAGTGAAACAATTTTCCCTTGGGACGCTATTTGAGCCAGGATAGGCACCTCGCTCGCAAAGGTGATCCCCTTCCACTTACTAACAAAATTGATCTCGCACCGCTTCAGTATTTCCGTTCGGTAAAGCCCATAAATACAGAAAAAAATATTGGATGTCGGGTAGGCAAAGAATTGTTTTCTGGCAACTTCCCAATGGCGGGCAATCGTATCATATCTTATTGAAGAGAGCCGTACATCAGATGTTTTCGAACTCGCATCTTCTATCATTTGTACATCGCACATGGCCAGAGCAATGTCCGAGTTGAGCTCCAAGCAGGAGACCAACTCACTAATATAACCAGCATCGCAGGAATCATCGTCGGCAAACCACATGAAATATTTTCCCTTAGCATCGTTCAAAACGAATTTGAAGTTTGGAACCGCACCCATATTAACGGGGTGCCGGACATACTTGATGCGACCGTCATTTTGCGAGATTGCTTTTACCAATCGCTCGGTTTCATCTTCCGGAGACGCATTGTCTGAAACAATTATTTCAAGATTCTTGTAGCTCTGGCTCGTAACACACTTTAAAGTCCTCCGTAGTCCATCAGGTCTATTGTAAGTCGGGATGCCAACACTCACCAAAGGCTGCGTTTGTTGTGACGTGTTTTCCACAAACTGATGCATAAGACCTCTCAATGTGCTCGTTAGGTTGTAGCTAATCTTCCTTGCATGATATTTAATGGCCTCTCTGCATAGGCGAACTGTAATAGTTTTACGGAAGGCCCGTCAAATGTTTTAGCTATTCACGCATGGTACTGATGGGAATGCACATACCTATGACTCTCCCCTTCATTTATTCACCATATGCCAGTTTGAGCTTGATTATTTTATTAAAGAACCATGTTCTCGTTGTCTTGGTTGTAATCGCTGTAATCGTGAGGGTTAAGAATGAAATAATAATTAAATAAATTATCATCATAAACTGAGAAATATGGCTGCTTATAAATATCCGACCAAGACTGGGTATTAGTAAACTTGCTATAAGTGGCAAGCTTACATCATGCCAATACCAGTTCCATTTTTCACGTGTCAATAGGCGTCTGTGCATAAAATGAATGGAGATAAGGACATAGCCACCATTGAGTATTACCCATACGCTTGCACCGCCCAAAACACCATATTCGGAAGTCATGAATACTATCATTGGTGCGAGGATAATTATGGCTATCAAGTTGCCAGATAACGCCAGCCTAGTCCACCCATGTGCCAGCTGTAATCCATATGGGATATTCATAAGTCCGTTAAGAGCCGTACCGCTGATTAGAATGCTCACCAAGACATGAGACTTTTCAGCAGTTATCTGATTTTGTGTCCAGATAAGCATAATTTCATAAGAAAACATTGCGACAACAACGGCGACTGGCAAAATCAGGACGGACATAAACTGACAACTCGCATGATAGAGATTGCTTTAATCCATCATGATTGCCGAGAGAGACGAATTGTGTGAATCTTGGATATATCGCAGAAAAGACAGGTCCAATAAGGCGATAGAGGGACATAGCGAAAACCCCGGCCAACGTGTAGTAGCCGAACATTTCCAACGTTAGCATATTGCTTAGAATGATCTTGTCCAATTGAGTAAGAATTGTCGCTAAGATTGAAATCCCGCTCATCCCAGCAGCAAACCTCCAAATACCTTTAAGGAGTTGCTTTTTAAAAGTAGCTCTTCTTTCGGCACGTGGGAGCCTGTGCCAGAGAAAGAAAGATAGGAGACCGGTGTTTATGATGCTGATAATGATTTGCCATGAAAAGAAGGCCTGAATGGTTGGAAAGATCAACCACAGGATCAGAACAGCGCCCACGCCGCGCAAAGTGCTCATGCCGATATTGATTGCATTTAGCAAAACCTGCTTCTGAAGTCCCATGAGACCACCGGAGTAAAAAGAGGCCGGCCATTGAAGTGCCATTGCGAATCCCATGATTAGAAGTGCCTGTTCAATTGTTTGGGGAGATAACTGTCCTGCTTTAACCCAGTGATGCGCAATGAAAGGCGATATTGCCATGATAGCCATTCCGATGAAAATGGCTACACACCAGTAAATAATTTCGAGCGACCGGACCAGATCGCGCATTTCCTGCTCTCGGCCCGGCAGCACCGATAAACGTGCCATTTCACGGCTCAATGTAGCAGTTATTCCCATATCCAAAATGGTAAAAATCGCCTGGAGTGTAGCAAAAATACCAATTAGCCCATAGGCTTCAACCCCTATGAACTTTATATAAAGAGGTATAAACGCTAATCCCATCAGGGCCTGCCAGATATTCCCGGTAAAGTTGGCTACGATATTTTTTTTAAGAATGCTCATATTTAAAAATGATTTTTTCAAGATCTGTTACCGACTCGTTTAAGATATCCATCCGGTGCTACGGTGATAAGCAGCTTGTGCTCGATCTCCTTGTCGATTTCAAATTCACGGTGCGTTCTTAAAAACTCATGGGCGGCGGTTTTGGGGTTATTGCCTTTTCCCCAAGGGCGATCGTGGAACATCTCTTCCGGCATGTCTTCGATGAGAGTATCAAATACCACGCAGTAGCTTCCCGGGCTGACAAGGGGTGCGTAGACCTTCAGTTTCCGCCAGCACATGGTCATGCGTGTGCATGGAGTCCAGGCAGACCAGAATCCGGCTGAATTTTTTTGCAACGGCATGGACTTTCTGGATGACCTCGGCGTCAACCGAAGACCCCTGAATCATCTGAATGCGCCCGGCCAAGGGATGGGCTTCAATGGCGGTGCGATTGTGCTCCCGAATGTCGATATCAATGCCCAGAACGTGGCGCGTGGGCCGGGCCGGGTTCAGGGGCCCGCCTTTTTGCGCGGCGTCGCAATATTCAATCAGGGCCAGCATTGAGGCGGAAAAAATCAATGATCCGCCGTGGGCAATGCCGGTTTCAATGATCAGATCAGGCCTGACCTGCCAGATCAACTCCTGCATGGCAACGATGTCCTGGGGATACTGAATGATCGGCCGGCCAAACCATGAGAAATTATAGGTATAGCCATTGCGATTGGTCTCGCGTGACCAGATACGGGACAAGCCCTGGACGTCTTTATCGGCGGCCAGTCCGGAGATGTTTTTCTTTATCTGAGCCTGATATTCACTGATTGGATCCACCATTTTCTCCTTTGCTGATACCAATATGGTTTCAAGCTATAGCGCTCATCTTTCGATGCAGGCATAAATAACATTGCAATCTTCAGGGTGGTCGATGCCATACTCGTAACACGCCCTGCAAAATTCGGCCTTCCAGTCCCTGGCTTTTTCCATGCCCGTGCGGCCCCATCCGTGGCCGGAGTCCCACAGACCGTTTTTCAAAAACCAGTCCATCTGTGGCGTGGAGAGCATTTTGTAAAAAATACCACCGGTTTTGATGATGTTGAGACCAGCGGTTTCAATATCCTTCTGTAGCGATGCCAGATTATAAGATCGTCTGTGCCCTGCTATTTTTAAATCAAAAGGGGATAGCTCATCACACATGGTAAGTGTGCCCATGAGAACGGCGATTTTCCGGTTTACCGCATCACAGTTGGGGACGTGAACGATGAGGCGTCCCTTGGGTTTCAGAAAAGACGCCGCTTTTTTCAGAACTGCCACAGGATTCTGCACATGTTCCAGAAGTTCAAGCATGAATACCGCATCAAACCGGTCCTCGGTCTCGAACTCTTCTATCAGGGACTCATGAAAAACGGCTGAGGGAAGCCGCCTGCGGGCTTCATCAAGATGCCTGGAGGATGCGTCAACCCCGACAATGGTTTTAAAGTGGGGGCCAAACATTTCCGTGAGCATGCCGTCTCCGCAGGCAATGTCAAGAAGAGAATCGCCTGCCGCGTTTTCAAGGCAGGACCGAACCTTATAGAAAGCCAGCACCTGATTGTAATTTGTGTGATATTTTGAACGCCGCCACGGAAACGCTTCCTGCATTGCTTTTTCAGCATGGTCCGTCATCTGCGGGCACCTTTCATTTCAAGTTTTAGACAGGATAAGGTCAAGCCCTTTTTCCAGAGAAACCTCCGGTTGCCATCCGATTTGATCCCGGGCATGGCGCCAGTCCATGGCAATGCAGGCCACATCCGCATCAATCGGGCTTTGCTCGATACGGCTGGCGCTGCGCAGCTTGTCAACAATCATCTGCGCCACATGGCGGGTTGAGGTCAATATCCCCGTGCCCAGGTTTAAAGTGCCGATAAAACCAGATCCAATAACCGCTACCATAGCCCTGGCAAGGTCGCCTACATACAGCAGGTCCAGAGCGGGGTCGGCGTTTTTGTAGCGATGCGTGACAATAAGCGTGGATTGAAGGGCTTTTTCAATGAAGTTGTATATGAATTTTGGCCTGTCACTTCCTTTACCATATACTGGGCTGGAGCGCAGCAGGGCACAACGCAAGCCAGCCGTGCGAGCACAGTGTCCGATAAGCGTTTCCGCAAGGTACTTGGTTTCACCGTATGGCCCTTTGGGCAGGGGGAGTGTCGCCTCATCGGCATGCACCACCCCCGCGTGGCCGGAATAAATTTCCCAAGTAGAAGGATAAACCAATGGAATATCTCTGGCCAGGCAGACATCAATAACGTTGCGGAGCATGGTCAGGGTCTGGCCCATGGCCATATTGGATGTATATATTCTGGGATTGGCCAGATGAACGATGCAGTCAACGTTCTCTTTATCAACGACTAGGTCAAGCAGGGTGCTGCCGTGGGTAAGATCGATTTCTAAACGGGGTGGTGCAATGACATTAAAGCCTGCATCAATGGCGGCCCGCAGTGCACGGCCAAGGAAACCGTTTCCGCCGGTTACAAGGACTGACCGCTTTGCCCCCGGTTTTTTATTTTTGTCTGTCAGGCCCAATGCGGTGCGGACCGCCATGAGCGGCTCTATTTTAACTTGGGTCTCCCCGGTGGCTTTTAGCACCTGTCTCAGGCTATCCTCAAAGTCCCGCTTTTCAAACACCGACAATATTCCCGCGGCCACGGCGTTGCTGCGCGACATTCCGTAATCGCAGCAGACAACGACTTTTTCCCCTCTGCCGAGTGCGGCCGCGCCTTGTTCAATTTTTTTAAAAACCGTCTGCCATTTATTGCCGGCCTTATCGACAAGGTCCCGGACATCAACGACCGTGGCATCGATTGTCTCACCGGCTGCGGGAAAAGGCCCTGTGCCCAGAAGGGGGGTTATCCAGCGAATACTCATTTCAATCGGTCCTCCCTGACGTATTGTTCGGTCAGGCTGCGCAGATACCAGCCCGGCCGGATGGAAATCGGTACAGGTATCGCACCCGACTGCAAATATCGAATGAAGATGTCGACTTCATTGACCCCTGCCATTGCCCTTAGATAAGTGGAAGCAGAAAAGCGGGGGTTGATTTCAAAAGGGAAAAGGATGCCGTTTCGAACCCGGCCCTGAATATTAATCGGGCCCCGACTGTCAATGGCCTTGGCGATGCCTTCAGCCTGGCGGCACAGCTCCGGATAATCACCGATATACCCCTGGGAGTATCCGCTAAAGATGATCCCGCCGCGACCGCGATATGCCACCGATAATTTTGCGTCAAGGGTGCGTCGCAGGGCAATGGATGAGACAATTTGCCCATCTGGCAGCGAAAGCACGCCGACGGTAAACTCTCCCTCCTCAACGTCAAGATATTCCTGGGCAATGGGCAGGCCGTTGTTGCGACGGATATATTCCGCATATATCATTGCTTCATCTGTTGTGGTGGCAAAAAAAACAGATACGCTTCCGCCCGAGCCGGTTGCCGGCTTGATGATGCAGGGTAGCCCGACTGATTCGATATCCGAAGGCTGAGTGACTTCAATCGTTCGGGGGGCATGGATCCCCACTGCCCTTAGGTAATCAAACATCTCTTTTTTATTGGAGCAAAGGGCAACCACATTTTTTGTGTTGCCGATCAAACGGACTCCCGCTTCGGCCAGCCGGTCCAATGCCTGCCCCAGCAAGACCATTGGCTGTTCACCACCGGGGATAATCCATTGGACATGAGCTTTCTTGCAGGTTTCAATAACACTGGTGAGATAATTATCACGGTCCACCCGGTATGTCGCCGCAAAGCCGGGTTCATAAAGCCCATAGGCGGTCGGTGAAATATCGCATCCGTATATTCTGTAGCCACCAGCCAATCGCAAGGCTTTAAAAATCTCTGTTCCCAGAGAGGCTCCGCCAATACCGGCAATCATAATGCTTTGGTCGTTCATATTATCGGTTCCAGGAGGATACGCTCATTAACTTTTGAACTACGGCAATGACCCGGTCTTGATCATTAAAGCCCAGTTCATGATAAGATGGCAAATTTATCGACCTTCCAGGCAGACCATAACTGTATTGATTGGATGGTTGGCCGGGGAACACACCGATACCACTCAGTGGCCAGAAAAACACTCTTGCATCGATATTCTCGGCCGCAAAGGCTGTTTGAAGCATTTCCCGTGTCACTCCGGCTTCCGGCGCGAATACTGCTGTCGGCATCCAGTATCCATTAATCGTGTTCGGTTTTTCCGGGTTCATGGATATACCTTGGAGCTGGAGCAGGTGTTGAGCATAATACTGGAATATTTCGCGCTTGCGCTTGATCAGATCGTCGATACGTTCCATCTGGGCACAACCAATGGCAGCCTGAATATTAGATATTTTATATTTAAACCCCACCATTTCCGGCCAGAACTGTCTGGACTGGCTCCGAGCACGGCCATGGTTGGAAAGGGTCAGCACGGTGTCGTAAAGCGAATCGTTGTTTGTGACAAACATGCCGCCTTCACCTGTTGTTATGGTTTTGGTACCATGAAACGAAAATGTTCCGAACGTTCCCATGCTGCCGGCCCGTTTTCCATGGTATTGTGAACCGATCGCTTCTGCGGCGTCTTCAATTATCGGGATATTGTATTTTTCCCCTACGGCCAGCAACTCATTCATTTCGCAAAGGTTTCCGTACAGATGAACAGCGATAATGGCCCTGGTCCTTGGGGTGATGGCTTTTTCGGCCAGTTGGGGATCAATACACCAGGTATCGGGCAGAATATCTACAAAGACCGGTTTGGCACCTAAATAGGTAACCGGCGCGGCGCTGGCAATCCAGTTGGTGTCCGCCAGAATAACCTCATCACCGGGACGGATGCCCAGAGCCGCCAGTCCCATGTGCAAGGCGCCAGTGCAACTGGAGGTGGCAATGGCATGCTTGACGCCCAGATGGGCCTTGAAGGACGCTTCAAAGCGGGTGATATATTCGTAGCAGCGTTCCCCCCAACCGTTTTGGACTGCATCCGTGGCATAACGCACTTCCAGTTCGGTGATGGATGGTTTGGTGTAAAGAATGCGTGAGGGTTTCATAGCAGCTCCAGTTCCGGAACGGCCATGAAAAACCGGCCGCCCCATTCGGAGATTTTACTTTGCTGCCGCATGACCTCATCCTTGAGGTTCCATGGCAGGATCATCACCCAATCCGGTTTTCGCACAGTCAATGCATCCGGCGAAAAAACGGGAATGCGGCTGCCGGGTAGGAACTTCCCCTGTTTGGAAGGCGCCGCGTCGCAGACAAAGGCCAGCAGGTCAGGCTTGATGCCGGCGTAGTTGAGCAGGGTGTTGCCCTTGGCTGCTGCGCCGTAAGCGGCAACAGTCTTGCTCTTTTGCTTCTGTTCAATCAGAAAAGCCAGCAGATCATTTTTTATTTTGTCGGCCCTCGCCTGAAAAGACCGGTAGACATTTTCATCCAGCAGGTCGTTTTGCTTTTCTTCGTCTAAAAGACGGCTGACCGAGGGATCGTCGGGGCGCGGGTCTTCCCCGTGACAGCCATAAACCCTCAGGCTGCCACCGTGGGTGGGCAGTTGTTCCACGTACCATATCCGGAGCCCGTACGCTTCAAATATCCGGCAGACCGTGTAAAGGGAAAGATAGGAAAAATGTTCGTGATAAATGGTGTCGAACTGGCATTCGCGGATAAGGTTCAGCAGATGGGGAAATTCCAACGTAATGGTTCCACCAAATTTTAATGCCGCCATCAGGCCGGCGGTAAAGTCGTTGATGTTCGGCACATGGGCGTAAACATTGTTGCCAATAACAAGGTCCGCCGGCCGGTTTTCATTTGCCATCTGTTTTGCCAAGGTTACGCCGAAAAACTTCCGCAATACCGGGATACCCAGCCTCTCGGCCGCATCGGCCGTGGCCGCGGTGGGTTCAATGCCCAGGCAGGGGATTCCGGCGGCGACAAAATTTTTCAGAAGGTAGCCGTCGTTGGAAGCCACTTCCACGACAAAGCTGTGTTCATCAAGCCCGAGCCGCGCCGTGATCATGCTGCAGTATTCGGCCGCGTGGTTCAGCCATGTGGTGGATGTTGATGAAAAATAGGCGTAATCCTGAGAAAAAAGCTGATCCGCCCTGGCGTAGTCTTTCGTCTGGACCAACCGACAGTTGGTGCAGGCAATCACTCTGAGAGGATAAAAGGTTTCCGGTCCGTTCAGGTCTGCTGCGTTTAAATATGCGTTGGAAGGTGGGGCCGTGCCAAGGTCAATGAACGGAAGGGGCAATTCAGCTCCGCAGTGCCGGCATCTCATAGGAAAATCCCTTTAAAAGAGCCATCCAGAAAGGGATGTGTCCGGTCCCTGTCCGACAGGGCGGCAATTTTATCGGGCCACTGAATGTTGATGGCCGGGTCCTGTGGATGGAGTCCGCCTTCGCATTCAGGGGAATAAAACGCAGAGTGACAATAAAGCATCTCCACGTCGTCGGTCATGGTTTGAAATCCGTGGGCAAAACCTTCTGGAATCAGCAATGAGTTGGCATTCTGGCTGGACAGAATTTCCTTGTGCCATTTCAGGAAAGTTGGCGAACTTTTACGAATATCAACGACCACATCAAAAACGCGGCCTCTCATGCACATCACCAATTTTTTCTCGGCGTGCGGAGGGTGTTGAAAATGCATACCCCGCACTGTGCCGGCCGTGGCGGTATAGGTGTAGTTGATCTGGGCAACCGGCTTGTTCCAGCCAGCCCAAGCCAGCTCTTCGGCGCAGAACAGCCGTTCCAAAAAGCCCCTGGCATCTCCTGCTTGTTTACGTCGGATCAGCCGGAGGCCGGAAAGGGGCAGGGACGTAATGTCGAAGCGCGGAATCGTTATTGCGCCCATGTCAATCCTCTGGAACGGGCCGCCTTGATATAGGCCGCCAGATCCGCGCCGGTCAAAATCGTGCCGTGGTTGTAAAATGCATGATACCAGCTCGCAGTTTTTTCAAGGGCCTGGTCGCAGTCCCAGACCGGTCGCCATTCGAGTTTCTGCCTAGCCTTGGAAGAGTCCAGCCGGAGCAGTCCTGCTTCGTAGGGCTGATCTTGCTGTTCGTCCACGACAAGCTCAAGACCGGGCCAGTGCGTTTTTAACCTTTCCAGAAGCGTCATCACCGGAAGGGTGTCATCCTCGGCTGGCCCGAAGTTCCATGCATCGGCAAAGGCTCGTTTTCCTTCAAGCAGGTATCGGCCCAGCATCAGGTATCCTGAAAGAGGTTCCAGCACATGCTGCCAGGGCCGAAGCCCTTGAGGGTTGCGGATTTTCATTACTTCCTTTTTTCTGAAGGCACGGGCCACATCCGGAATCAAGCGATCTTCGGCCCAGTCGCCGCCTCCAATCACATTACCGGCCCGGGCCGTGGCGATCAGGACCGGATGGCCGGTTTCTGTGGAAAAGAAAGAATCCCGGAAAGCAGCGGTCACCAGTTCCGCGCATCCTTTGGACGCGCTGTACGGGTCATGGCCACCCATGGGGTCGATTTCTCTGTATCCCCATTCCCACTCGTTGTTCCGGTAGCACTTGTCGCTAGTCACAATCACCACGGCCCGCACGGATTTGGTCACCCGGCAGGCTTCGAGAAGGTTGGCGGTGCCCATAACATTGACGCCAAAGGTGTCGAGAGGCTCGCGGTAAGAGCGGCGCACAAGGGACTGGGCGGCCAGGTGAAAAACGATCTCCGGCTCAAAGGATTGAAAACAGACGGCCAGTTTCGGGGCATCCCGGATATCGGCCGTGTGGGTGTCCACCTTCATGTCAAGCAGCGAGAAATGGTCGGGCCGGGTTTCGGGCGACAGGGAGTAACCGCATACATTCGCGCCCATTTGTAAAAGCCAGAAGGACAGCCAGGAACCCTTGAAACCGGTATGCCCAGTGACCAGAACCTTCCGGCGGTGATACGCATTCCGGAAAAGCTTTTTTATTCCCATATTTTCCATTCGGCCTGATTGCTCTCCCATAACTGATTAAGGTACATCTTGTCGCGGAGCGTATCCATGCACTTCCAGAACCCATGATGCTTAAAGGCATAAAGCTGCCGGTCTTTCGCCAGATTTTCAAGGGGCGCACGTTCGAATACGCTTTTATCCCCGCCGGTGATGTAAGAAAATACTTCAGGTTGGCAAACAAAGAATCCGCCGTTAATCCAAGTTCCGTCTCCTCTGGGTTTTTCATAAAACATTTCAATCAATCCATTGGAATCGGAATCAACCGCCCCAAATCGTCCTTCCGGCTGAACCGATGTCATGGTCAGTGCCCGACCATGCGCCTGGTGGAACATGAGCAGGTCATGGAGATTAATATCCGCCACACCGTCTCCATAAGTCAGCATGAAGGTTTCGTTGCCGATAAAGTGTTTTGAACGAAGAATTCGGCCTCCCGTCATGGTGTCGATACCGGTGTCTAAAAGGGTCACTCTCCAAGGCTCACATGTATTATTGTGGATCTCCATCTGATTGTTGTGCAGATCAAATGTTACATCGCTTTGATGGAGAAAATAGTTAGCGAAGTATTCCTTGATCACATACCCCTTATATCCGAGCAGCACCAGAAAATCATTAAAACCATAGTGGGAATAGATTTTCATGATATGCCACAGAATTGGCTTGCCACCGATCTCCACCATGGGCTTGGGACGGACATCAGTTTCTTCACTGATGCGGGTACCTAATCCACCTGCTAAAATTAGGACCTTCACTTATTCCTCCTTTCTTTTGTCCATACGAGAAACCATGGTCGATTTTTCATTGTTTGCTCGAAGATATTGAATTCGTCTTTGTTCAAGACAAGTGTTCGAATTTTTCTTTTGATATAACGTTCAGTTTTTTTGCTCAAATCGCTCAGATGATACGCATCAATATTTCCCACCAGTACCAAATCGATGATTCCCGTATCTTTCCCCTGAGCATAATCATCAATAACATAGGCTTTCTCCAGGTCGCCCAGCCGTGTAAGGATGCTCTCAACAACCTGATCCAACCCAATAACCTTGCCAACCATCGATTTAAGCTCAGGAAAGATAGGGTGCTGGGTATTGGCTGCATACAGAACATTCCGGCCGTTTTTTTCTGACTTAAGAAGTCCTGTTTTAGTGAGTTGGTTGAGTTCTTGCCTAACAGAATTGGTTGAAAGGTTGAAATCTTTTGCAAGCTCTCGGAGGTAAGCCCGCGTTTCGGGATTGAGAAAAAAGCGCATTAAGAGTTTGATGCGCGTTTTTGATGCAATAATGCCTGATAATAAATTATTCAAAATAGGATCCTATTTCGAGTAGTTTTATTGCTCAATATAGGGTTGGAAATTGGTTGTCAAGGGTTTTTTCACCCTCACCCTGCCCTCTCCCTCGAGGGAGAGGGGAAATTGGTTGGGATGTCCCAAAGGGAGACAAAAAATTGAATTAATGAAAAAGGGGGGCTTTATTTCAGCTAATCTGAGGGTATCTTTTATTCTTGGGTCTTGTCTGGCTTCCGGCTTTCGGCGGGGTGACGAATGAAATTATTCTTTCGTATATCGACTGAGAAAATTTTTAGGAGAAAAGATCTCGATTCCCATGTAATTTCCGATTTCCAGGAGGGCGTTGTCCCCTGAAATGATATAATCCGCTTCCAACGCCACGGCACATTCAATAAACTTGTTATCGCTGGGATCTTTTTCAACGACTTGAAGGCGGGGTGTTTCGGATGTAAAAATGACTTGGTGCCCTTTTGAAAAGAGGGCGAGCAATTCCTTTAATTGTTTTTCATCGACGCCCAATCTTTTTAGAACGGCGACATATTCATCTACGATTTCCGGAGAAAGGCAAATGAAGATCGATCCGCTTTGCCACCTGTCGATCACTTTTCTGGGATTGCCCCCAAAAAAAGACGACACAAAGATATTGGTGTCCACCACCACGCGGATCAATTTTCAGCCCTTGTCTTTCTTATAACGTCTTTAATAGCGGTCGGGTTCACCCCTTTTTCCCGAAGGTCGTTTCCGATGCGGCCCCACAGGTCGTCAATGTAGCCGCCGATATCTCGAGTCCGAACGTATTGTGCCATCAATTCCCGAACCACTTCGCTGGCGGGCTTTCCCTCCGTCTTGGCAAGGGTGCTGAATCTTTCTTTCAGTTCAGAGTCTATGCGGATGATCATCTGGGAGGTCATGGATGTCTCCTCTTTAATGTTATTATCGTATATACGATATAGCTTTTATGGGAGCATGTCAAGGAAATTTACAGGAATAAGTTCCCGTCTGCATTCTTCGATGAAACTTTCGTTGCCTCGGGTTCAACGGTTGTCAAGATCAGGTACTTGCAGCCTTTCTAAGGACGGTGTTTTTGCAATAGACGACCTTGCTGTCGCCGGGGCGGTAAAAATCGGTCAAAACCGATTCCTTTTGGTAGCCCATGTCTTCGTAGAAAGATCGGGTGGAGGCGTACTGGATGCGGCTGGAGGTGTCCACGTAGATCCGGGTTCCGCCGGCTTCCCGGATTTTTTTTTCGCATTCCCTGAGCAGGCGGCGGCCCACGCCGCGCCGCCTGAGGTCGGGGTGCACGGCGATCCAGTAGAGGTCGAAGCTCGATTCGGTCATGGGGACCGGGCCATAGCAGGCGTAGCCCACCAAGCGGCCGTACTGCTCGGCAAAAAGGAAAAAATAGCCGCTTTGCGTTCCGGTCTTGAGGTGCTCCTCGACGAGCTCGCCGGCGACTTTGACTTCCTCTTGTGAAAAAAAGCCGGTGACGGCCACCAGCTGCCGGATGCGCTCGGGGTCTTCCGGCAGGACGTCGGTCCGGAACTTGATCCCATGCAGGTGGTTGGACAGGTCGTGACGGCTGTCGGCCCACACCCGGATGCCTTCGGCCAGACCGGTGAAGAAGCGGTTGGCGTTGGTGCCGATGCTGGCCGTCCGGTAGCCGCCCTCCTGAACCACCAGGATCGGAAGTCCCGTCTCGCCGATCATCTTCCCGTTGGCCTCGAAATCCTTGGCCGTCAGCGTCCAGGTCCCCGTGGGGTCCCCTTTGGCGGTGTCCAGGCCCAGAGCCAGCACTAAAAATATGGGACTGAACTCCGCGATCCTTTTCAGCGCCTTGGAAAGCGCTTTCCGGTACCTGGGTCCGTCCACGTTTTCGGGAAGGGGGATGTTCATGTTGAACCCTTCCCCGTCGCCGGACCCTGCTTCTTCCTCGAATCCCGAAAAATACGGGTAGGCGAATTTGGGATGGCCGTGGATGGAGACGCTCAGGATGTCCGATCGGGCGTAGAAGATCTCCTGCTGGCCGTTTCCGTGGTGGTAGTCGATGTCCAGGATGGCTACCCTTCCGAAGCCCGAGAGGTACTGGGCGGCCACGGCATTGTTGTTGAAGTAGCAGAACCCGCCGAAGGCCCGTCGCTCGGCATGGTGTCCCGGCGGGCGCACCAGGGCGTAGGCCACCCTCCTGCCCTCGACTATCTCCTGGGCGGCCGTGAGCGCACAGTCCACGGCCCGGCGGGCGGCCGGGTAGGCGTTTCGATAGATGGGAGTGAAGGTGTCGATGCAGTAATAGCCGGCCAGAACCGACGGCTCCTTGGGGGGTTTCGCCTTGTTGCGGATGGGGAAAATATACGGGTACAGGGCCCTGTTTTCCTCCACGTCCTTGGAGGCTTCCCGCAGGTAGTGGATGAAATCTGCATCGTGGACGTCGGAAAGGTGCTTTTCCGAAAAATGCCGCACGGGAACATGGGAAAAGAGTCCTCCGGGCTCGATTTTTTTCAGGATGTTGCGGATCCTGAACAGGCGCCTCCACGTAGCCCCGTTCGTGGACATGGTGGATGGCATGTTTGTCGTTGACGACCAGGGCGATTTGGTCATAGCTCCGCTGCACCACGGCGGGTCTCACCGCTTCCGGCTTGAGGTACCGGAAAGGGCGAAGCTTTACCGGGTCGTCCTTGAATGAGGAAACGACCTTTTTGACGTAGTCCGGGGGGCAGTAGTCCCCGTATTTGCGCTCCAGGACGGCGCGCACGACTTTTTTGGTGAAATCGCTGCGGATCGGTTCTTTGCGATCGAGGGAGTCCACCACCAGGTGGGGCATGCAGGTGTCACCGGGCTTGACCGGCGATTCGTACTGGGTGCCGATGATGGGGCGTGCGTCGTAGCGCTCGTAAAACCTCAGGCGGGACTGGTTATCCTTGACGATGTTCGGGTCCGGGCATTTTTTCGGGTCGTCGGGAAGGCATTCGAAAAAAAGAGCCTTTGCCTTGAGGGACACGGCTTCCGCCCGGACGCGGGCATAGAGGGCGCCGCCGATGCCCCCGCCGGCTTTGCCCTTGATGGTGGCGATCCAGTCCAGGTAGCAGAACCCGATCTCCGGTTCGTGCAGGATCATGGCAAAGCCCGAAACCTGCTTTCTGAGGTTTTCGGCCACCAGCAAAATGGCCCGGAAGCGCTGCTTGAAGGGGTTGCGCAGCTTTTCGCCAACCTGCTCGATCTCCTCTTCCGAAATCGACTGAAAACGGGTCTTGAGGATCGATTTCACCTGGCCGATCAGCGTACGGTTGGCCGGGATAACGTCGTCGTATATGCGGCGGATGCGAAACATGTCTTAAATCAGCTAAATGCCGGAATAAACCGGCGAAGGGTCAAAGGGTTCAAGGGGACAAGTGAAATTCATTTCAGATGTCACCTTTTTTAAATGGCGCGGTTTCCCCTAGTAATTTCTTTTACACTACCTTTTTGTGCCAAAATGATCAAGGCTATTTCATGAAACTTAAAATGAAGGGGGCCTTGAGAAGGTATTCTATACCTAATTTCATGTGATATGGTATCCGAAACGATTTTTAACTTGACTTTTAATTTGTCCAGGATAATTTATAACTATGTTTAATAGATGGATCGATCTGCCTGCCACAAGAAGCTGCCTCATCATCGGCCCCCGGCGGTCAGGGAAAACGACGCTTTTAAAGCAGCGCTTCCCTGATTGGCCCTATGTGACGCTTGACGATCTCGATCATCTGGACTGGGCCCGAAAAGATCCAAAAGGTTTTGTCAGCCGTCTCGGCAAACGGGGGATTATCGATGAAATCCAGAGGCTGCCCATTCTGACGATTGCCATTAAATATGCCATCGACAATCAGGATGCTCAATTTCTCATGACCGGATCCAGCACGTTGGGCCTGCTCGACGCTGCGGCGGACACGCTGGCAGGACGCATCCACATTTTATCGTTGCCGACGACCTGCTGGGGGGAAAACCTCGGTGATGCCACCCAGTCGATTCTGGACGGAAGCGCCGATCCCCTGCAGATCAAAAAGGCCAACCGACTGCTGCCGGTAGCCCTGACTTATGGCCAATTTCCGGAAGTGCTCTCCCAGAAGACGGACGCCGAACAACACGAGGTTCTTATCAACTACCGAAACACCTATTTCATCAGGGACCTCATGCAGTTGTCGAACATCCAGAATCTCGAGGGTTTGCTGGCCATTTTTCAACATCTGACCCGTTCCGTCGGATCCCACCTGGAAATATCCAACTTTGCCCGCGAGTCCGGGCTCAGCTTCCAGACCACCCAGAAGTATCTCAATGCCCTTCACCAGGCGCAACTCACTTTTAAGTTATACGGTTACCAGTACGGGCCTGCGAAACGGTACATCAAGGCCGCCAAAACCTACCTTTGTGACAACGGTATCATCCAAAGCCTCAACCCGGGCGTGAGCGAGGGGCAGCGGATAGAAAACTTTGTCATTGCCGAGCTTGAAAAGCGGCGGAAACTGGGCTTTATCCCTTCCGATTCTTTTTATTACTATAAAAGTACGGCAGGACACGAAATCGATCTGGTTTTTGAAATGGAAGGCACAACCTACGCAGTGGAAGTGAAAGCCACCCAAAAACCCGGCGCCAGAGACATTTTAAACCTGAAACGATTCATTCAAGGTTCGCCCCGTCCGGCAAGGGGCCTTCTCTTTTATCTCGGGGAAACCTATGAAACCGTGGATGAAATCCGTCTCGTCCCTATCGGGGCTCTGTTTCGGGGGGATTATCTGATCCGGCCCGCGTGAAAGGCGTCGTGTAGGATGCGCTCGACGGCCTCGGAAAAGGGGATCCCGGATCGCTCCAATGCGGCTGCAAAGCCGGCATCGGGGCTTAAGCAGGGATTGGCGTTGACCTCCAGGATCCAGGGGCGGTCTTTTGAATCCACCCGGAAATCGACGCGGGCATAGCCGGCAAGGCCGAAGAGCTTCCAGCAGGAAAGCGCAAGCGCCTCCATCCTGCTCAACAGTTCCCGGTCTTTTTGATGAAAATCGAACCTTCTGGGGGTGTGGGCATATTCCCAGGACGCTGGATCCCATTTGGCCCTGTAGCCTACGATTTTGGGTTTTTCTTCGCCAAATCCCTCGAAGACGATCTCGGCGGGGCAAAGTACCCGGGGACCTTGGGGTCCCCCCAAAACCGAAAGGTTGAACTCCCTGCCGTCGATATAGGCTTCGGCAAAACACGCATCTCCGGTTTCGGCCGACAGCCTTTTCAGGCATCCGGAAAGCTCTTCAATCGATCCCACCGAAACGATTCGACCCTCGTCCAGCCCCACCGAGGCGTGCTCCCACTGGGACTTGAGGATCCAGGAGTTTTTAACCGCATCGGCATCTGAAAGAGGCACACGGCTCCCCCATTTTTCCGTCTCTTCATCCGGCACAAGCCAAGGCGGCGTGGGAAGCCCGTTTTCGGCCATCCTGGCCTTGGCCATCCCTTTGTGGGTCGTGACCCAGAGCGCCTCGGCGCAGGATCCGGTGTACGGCAGGGCCAGGGCCTCCAAAAGGGCCGGGAAAACATGAATCAGGCGCATGTACCCGCCCAGGGATTCCACCAGATTGAAAACCGCATCCGGTGCGATTTCGACCAGGCGGGTCTTCACCCCAGCCAAATCGAGATCGCAGGGAATCGCCTGGACGGTATGTCCCAGGCTTTCGAGGGGCCCGGAAACGGCCTCGACCTGGTCCAGGACATCGCTTTCGTCCGGTCTGCTTTCCGCCGAAACGGCGGTATGCACGATGGCAACGTTCATCTTTGGGGCAGGATGATTTATTTCTTGATGCGTAAGCGGGCCGAGTCCACGATCTGCCCGATGAGGCTCTGGTAGGAGATGCCGGCCTGTTTGCACAAAATGGGCAGGTCCGAATCCACCGGATGTATTCCGGCCAGCGGGTTGACCTCGATGAACTGGGGCTTCCCGGCCTCGTCGCAGCGGACGTCGATCCTGCCTGCATCCCGGCAACCCAGGATGCGCCAGGCCTTCACGGAAAGGGCTTCGGCTTCCGCCACCACGGGATCGTCTTCAGGGGAAAGGAGGCGGTACTTCACGCGCTTTTCGTAGTGCTTCTTGTTCTCGTAACCGTAGCCGCCCGGCTCGGCCTGGGCCACCAGATGCACCTCGAGGGTCCCCAGCGCGCGGGCCGACGCCCCGGTCCCGAGGATCCCCACGGTGAACTCGCGGCCCGGAAGGTAGCGCTCCACCAGGATCCCCTGGGGATAGGCTTGAAGCAGCCGGGCTGAGGCGGGGGCCAGTTCTGCGGCGTCTTGGACGAAAGAGGCCGAAGAAATCCCCTTCCCCGTCCCCTCCGCCACGGGCTTGATGAAAAAGGGCGGCGGAAAGGAAACCGCCTGGGCATCTTCGGGGGTTTCGATGACCGCGAAGTCCGGGGTGTGGACCCCGGCATCCCGCACGACCCGCTTGGTCATGGCCTTGTGAAGGGTGAGGCTCGAGACCAGCGGGTCGGAGAAGGTGTAGGGAATCCCGAAGGCGTCCAGAAGAGCGGGGACCTGGGCCTCCCGGCCGATGCCGTGAAGCCCCTCGGAGATGTTGAAGACCAGGTCCCACTTGTGCCCGGCCGTAAGCCGGGGGATCAGCTCGAAGAGGTTTCCGATGCGCTCGGGGCGGTGCCCCAGCGCGGCAAGCGCCTTTTCGATGGCCTCCACCGTGTCTTCACGGTCGAACTCGGCCGCCGCCTCCTCGTCCAATCCCCTGGCCAGGTAATAGGATTTCAGGTCATAGGTCAGGCCGATGTTCATGGCAGACCGGCAAAAGGAGCGAAACGGTTTGGGCGACTGCCGCCGGGGAATCCTCCCCCTGAAGCGCCGGGTCCGAAGAAGCCTCCGGGCAGGGGTCGGTGTAGCGGAAGGATTTGCCTTCGAAATTGCGCAGCAGGATCTGACCCCCTTCCCGTCCCTGGAGGTAGTCCGGGGAAACCGGGATCTTTCCGCCGCCTCCCGGGGTGTCGATCACGTAGGTGGGGACCGCGTATCCGCTGGTGAACCCCCTGAGTCCCCGGATGATCTCGATGCCCTTTTCCACCGGGGTCCGAAAATGCCCGGAGCCCACGATGGGGTCGCACTGATAGAGATAGTAGGGCCTGACCCGCATGCGCATGAGGTGATGCACCAGGCGTTTCATGGTTTCCACGGAGTCGTTGACGCCTTTAAGCAGCACCGTCTGGCTTCCCAGCGGAATCCCGGCGTCGGCCAGCATGGCACAGGCCTTGTAGGCCTCGGGGGTGCACTCGTCCGGGTGTGTGAAATGCAGGCTCATCCACAGCGGGTGGTAGTGCTGGAGCATGCGCACCAGCTTGGGGGTGATTCTCTGCGGCAGCACGGCCGGGACCTTGGTACCGATGCGGATGACTTCCACGTGGGGAATCCGCCGGAGCTGTTCCAGGATCCAGTTCAGACGGTCGTCGCCCAGCAGGAGGGGATCCCCTCCGGAGATGAGCACGTCCCGAACGGTTTCTTTGGAGCGGATGTAGTCCAGGGCTTTTTCGAGGCGCCGCCGGTCCGGCAGGAGCTTTCCGTGTCCCACCACGCGGGACCGCGTGCAGTACCGGCAATAGGCGCTGCAGAAATCGTGCACCAGAAGCAGGACGCGGTCCGGGTAACGGTGCACCAGTCCCGGAACCGGGCTCTGGGATTCCTCCCCCAGGGGATCTTCCGCCTCCTCGGGACTCTTTATCCTCTCCTGCAGCGTGGGGATCATGGTTCGGCGCAGAGGCTGTTGGGAATCCGTGGGAGAGATGAGGCTCATATAGTACGGCGTGACGGCCATGGGCAGGGTCTGGCCGTCCTTGGAAAGGGCCGCGGCCTCTTCGTCGGTCAGGTTCAGCATGACCTTCACCTGGGCCAGGGAGCGGATCCGGTTGCTGACCTGCCAGTGCCAGTCGTTCCAGAGCTGTTTGGGTACACCTTGATAGAATCTTTTTCGAAATTGCTGTGTCTGAGGGGTCGTGCGCGGAGGGCGCTTTTCGCTCGAGATGACGGTGAGCACCCCTCGGGTGGGACGGAACAGGGGAAGTTGGACAGGTTGTTCCTGCTGGGGCTGAAGCCCGGTACCTAGCGGGTCTTCGTCTTGGTCTCCCATCGCGGTTGCCGAGGGAGGGCGACTCGCCTTTCGAATCATCTGGTTTGCACGCCGCATTTTGTTCTCCTTTTCCCGCCGGTGCGCCTCGCCCCGGCATTTTTCATGGGAACGATTGTGGGTGGCCGAAAAAACCGCCTGCCCTATTTGGCGCGAATATAGGCCTGTTTTTTAAAAAAACAAGAAAAAAATGATGCTCTTTTCTTTTTTTTTAGGAACGGGCCGAAAAAGGGGCGGCCGGAACCCGACCGCCCCTGCGGAAGCCCAAACAAAGAAAAAGAGGATCAGGTGGAAATCTTGGAGAAGTCTGCGAAGCGCTCGAAAAGCGCGGCGATGCCGGCCAGCAGGGCCAGGCGGTTTTTCTTAAGCGACGGGTCCTTGGCCATGACCAGGACGGCATCGAAAAATGCATCCACCGGTTTTCTCAAGGAAGCAATCCTGAGAAGCCCCTTTTCGAAGGCGCCGGCTTGGAGGTGTTTTTCCACGTCGGCGGCCACCTTGAGATAGGCCGAATGAAGCGCTTTTTCACTGGGATCTTCGAAGCGTGATTCTTCGACTTGGGACACGGCGACGCCGCCGGCCTGCCGGATGATGTTGACCACGCGCTTGAACGCCACGGCCAGGGGTTCGAAGTCGGGCGCCTTCTTCAGGCGGTCCAAGGCTCTCACCCGGGCCCACACTTCCGGGACACAGTCCGCCGAGACGGCCACCGCCGCCTGGATGACATCCTTGGCAAAGCCCTCCTCGGCCAGCAGGTGAACCATCCGGTTTTGCAAAAAGAGCTGGACTTTCGCGGCGGCCTCGGGTTCCTTGCCCGCATTCTTCGGGAAAAGACTGATGCTCTTGTCCACGGCTTCTTTGACGGAGAAGCGGAAATTTCGTGAAAGCAGAATCAGGATGACGCCGATGCCCTGCCGCCGGAGCGCGTAGGGATCCGACGCCCCGGTCGGGATGAGCCCGACATGGAAGCATCCGCAGATGGAATCAAGCTTGTCGGCCACGCTCAACAGGGCCCCCACCGCATCTTCGGGAAGGACCCCGCCCGACTGGGTCGGCCGGTAGTGCTCTTCGATGGCCCGGGCCACCGCTTCTGGCTCGCCTGCCCTTGCGGCATACACCCGGCCCATGACCCCCTGGAGTTCGGGGAATTCCCCCACCACCTGGCTGACGAGATCCGCCTTGCAAAGCCAGGCGGCTCTCTCCACCTCTTTTTTTACAGCAGGAGAAACCCCGGCCGCATCGGCGAGAAGTGCGGCCATTTTCCGGACCCGCTGGACCTTTTCGTGCACCGTGCCCAGATCGGACTGGAAAAGAACCCCCTTGAGCTTTTCCACCCGCTGCTCCAGGGTTTCCTGGAGGTCGCTTTCGAAGAAAAACCGGGCGTCGGACAGGCGGGCCCTCAGGACCCGCTCATGGCCGGTGGCCACCAGGGACGGTTTCCGGGTGCGCGTGTTGTTGACGGCGATGAAATGGGGCATGAGGCTCCCGCGTCCGTCGGCCACCGCGAAGTACTTCTGGTGCCTGCGCATGGCCGTGATGAGGATCTCCGGGGGAAGCTCCAGGAATCTGTCTTCGAAGCTTCCCGCAGAAGGGACGGGGTACTCCACCAGGTGGGTCACGGTGTCCAGGAGCCCCTCGTCTTCCAGAACCTGCCCCCCCAGCTTCTTTGCGGTTTTTTCCACAGCCTGGCGGACCCCTTTTTTCCGCTCCTTGATATCGGCCAGGACACGGGCGCTTTGCAGCTTCTTCACATAGTCTTCCGGGCGGTCGATCCGGATCCGCCCCGGGGCCATGAAGCTGTGTCCAAGGGTGAAGCGCCCGCTTTTGACATTTCCGAGGGCAAAGGGGATCACGCTTTTCCCCAGCAGGGCCAGGATCGTGTGGATGGGGCGGGCAAAAGTGATGGACTGGGTTCCCCACCGCATGCTCTTGGGAAAGGGCAGGGAAAGGATCACCTCGGGAAGAAGCGCCGAAAGCACCGTCCGCGTGGATTTTCCTTTTTCCAGTTTCTGTGCGCAGAGGTAGGGACCTTTTTCGGTCTCTTTGACGCTGAGCTTTCCCACCGGCACCCCGGCCTTTTCGGCAAACCGCTGGGCCGCCACCGTGGGCGCGCCCTTGTCGTCGAAGCTCACTTTTTTAGGCGGGCCGATCATCTCCACGCTCAAGGGCGCCTGTCTGTCGTCCACGTCCCGGATTTCCATCGCCAGGCGTCTGGGCGTCCCGAAAACGGCGGCGCGGCCGTGGCCGATCCGCGCGGCATCCAATTTTTGCAAAAGCGTCTCGGATAAAAACTCGAGCGCCGGTTCGATATAGCCTGCGGGGATTTCCTCGGCCCCGATCTCCAGAAGCAGTGTCTCGGTTGTCATCTTCAAGCCCCTCGGTTCTTTCGTTTTCGGGTCATATTCCCCGGTTGAGCAGGGGGAAGCCCATGGATTGTCTCTGTTTCAGATAGGCTTCAGCGCAGCTTCTCGCCAGGTTGCGGATCCGTGCGATGTAGCCGGTGCGTTCGGTGACGCTGATGGCGCCCCTTGCGTCCAGCAGGTTGAAGGTGTGGGAGCACTTCAGACAGTAGTCGTAGGCAGGGAGCACCAGCGGGATTGCAATGAGCCGGGCCGATTCCGCCTCGTACTGGTTGAACAGGTTTTGCAGCATGGGCACGTCGGCCTTTTCAAAATTGTAGGTGGAGCCCTCCACCTCCTGCTGGTGGTGCACGTCCCCGTAGGTGACGCGGGCGTTCCATTTCAGATCGTAGACGTTGTCGACCCCCTGAAGGTACATGGTGATCCGTTCCAGACCGTAGGTCAGCTCCACGGAAATGGGAGAAAGTTCGATGCTTCCCGCCAGCTGGAAATAGGTGAACTGGGTGATCTCCATGCCGTCCAGCCAGACCTCCCATCCCAGGCCGGACGCGCCCAGGGTCGGGCTTTCCCAATCGTCCTCCACAAACCGGATGTCATGGTCCAGCGGGTCGATTCCCAGGACGCGGAGGCTGTCCAGATACTGCTCCTGCACGTCCTGGGGGGACGGCTTCAGGATCACCTGGTACTGGTAGTAATGCTGGAGGCGGTTGGGGTTCTCCCCGTATCGCCCGTCCGTGGGCCGCCTGGACGGCTGCACGTAGGCCACCTTCCAGGGTTCCGGGCCCAGGGCCCGCAGGAGCGTCGTCCAGTGAAAGGTCCCTGCACCCACCTCCATGTCGTACGGCTGGGCGATGACGCAACCTTTTTTCCCCCAGAACCGCTCCAAGGACATGATGACATCCTGAAAATACATGTTCACTTCCTCTTTAGGGTTGATTTGACGGCAATACTCTTTTTCAGCGTAAAAACAGGAGACCACAGGCCTACGGGATTTTGGAAAAACGCGTTTTCCCGCCTTTGGACCCCTTGACCCCTTGAACTCTTTTTTTCAAAAAAGCAAGCCAGAATCTTCACCGAAGGCGCAGCCCTATCCGGTGCCGCGGCGAAAAGTTGTTTTTGTAACATCAAATCCGACGTCTGACAACACCCCGTCGCCGTCGACGGCCACGGGCAAAAGGTGCGCACCCCGGGTCTTTTTTGCGAGAACTTGCCATCGCTCCCGCAGCGCTTCGATGCGATCCGCCTCGCCGACGGCCCAGACGCACCCCCCTCCCCCCGCGCCTGTGAAACGGGCCCCGCACCCCAGCGCCTTGGCCGAGGCAAAGAGCTTCTTTCCCGCGGCATCCAGGACCTCCGGGGTCATCTTCAGCCTCAGTTCGGTTTCCGCATTCAACGCTTCGGCGACCCTTTGAAAATTTTTTCGCAAGATCGCTTTTTCCACCTCGCACGCGATGGAAGCGATCGCCTCCCAGGCCTTTCGGTTTTTGCCTTCCAAAAACTGCCGCACCCACTTCCCGTTGACGTCCCGGGATTCGTGGGGCTTTCCGCCGTAGCAAAGCAAGAGGTGCCTTTCAAAGGCTTTGAAATCCTTTTTTTTCAAAAGAGGGACGCGCCGGAAAGGGATTTTGCCGTCGGCTTTCCAGTGCCATGCATTGACGCCCCCGTAGGCCGCGGCGAGCTGGTCCTGGATACCGCACGGCACCCCGGCCACTCCGGCTTCGATGGCGTGGGCCAACAGGGCGATGCGGCTCCGGGGCAGAGGGGGGTGTCTTTCCGGATCGAGGAGCCTGAAAAAAGCGGCGATGAGGGCCACGGCAGCCACCGAGGATCCCCCGAGGGCGCTTTTCGGGGGAGAGGCGGAATCAATGTGGATGTGGACGCCCCGGGCGTTGAAATGCGCGGCGACGGCAAAAATCAGCCCCAGGGGATGGCGGAAGGAGGCCCTTTCGGGCGAAACGGTGACGCTTTTAAAACCGGTGGAAGAAACCTTCAGCCTGTCCGCAGTGAAAGGCTTCAAGGTCACCCGGGTCCGAAGCTTCAAGGCGATGTTCACGGTGCTGGGGGACAGGTGCTGGAGGGGCAGATAAAACATGGAAAGGTCGAGGGTTCCCCCCGCATCGATGCGGCAGGGCGCAGAGGCCACGACAGGAGATTTCTCTAAAGCTTTTTTGAAGTTTGTTTTCATTCGCGCAGCTGCCTCAGGACCTTCAGACTCCGCAGCGTCTTTCCCAGATGATGCGGGACAAAGGCCTCCAGAAAATCCCTGGCCTCCTGCTGGGCACCCGGGGTCCACCGGATGCGCCGGACCGCTTCCAGGTCCGTCTCGGACATCCACTGAAGCTGTTTCAAGAGGCCCTTGGACAATACGATGGGACGCGAAGCGGACGACAGGCACTTCTCACACACCAGGGCGCCTTTTGCAAGATCGAAGCGTACGGCAGCTCCGGGCATGGCCTCCATCGAGGTCCGGCAGACGCGGCACCGGATGAGGTTGGGGTGCAGACCGGCCAGCTTCAAGAAGCGAATCTGGAACAGAAGCGAAAGCACCTCGTCGGGCATCCACCCCTGGTCGAGGCCTTCCAGGACCTGGAAAAGGAGTTCGAAGAGGCGCGGCTGCCCTTGCCCCTCCTCGCTCCACTCGCTGACGATGTCCGCCCAGTAGCCGGCATAGGCCGTTTTCATGAAATCGCCGCGGATACAGGGGTGGGCATTCACTAGGCTCGCCTCCTGCAGCACCGGCATCCCCTTCCCCCTCCCCCGGCGGCAGACGGTTTCGATGGCACAGAATAGCTCCAGGACGCCGGAAAAGCGCCGCACGCTTTTTTTGGCGGACTTGGCGATGACCGCCATCTTTCCGTCGCTTTGGGTAAACAGGGTCAGGATGAGGTCGAAATCCCCGTAATCCACGCGCCGCAGCACGATTGCGGGACTGGAAAAGACGGGCATAAAATCAGATCCCGAGCAGGATCGTGGCGATCTGGAAGTAGAAGAAGACGCTGACGATGTCGATGGAGGTGGTCACGAAGGGGCCGGTGGCGACCGCCGGATCGATATGGAAGCGCGCGAAAGCCATGGGGACGAAGGATCCGATGAGCGCGGCCAGGGACATGGAGCAGATCAAAGCCAACCCCACGGAAAAGGCGATCGCCACTGTGCTGAACCGGAACTGGGCCACGGTCCCGATGAGCACGCCATAGACCACTCCCAGGATGAGGCCCACGGCCAGCTCCTTTCCCACCACCTTCCAGATGTCGCGGATGGTGAGACGTCCGGTGGCCAGTCCCCGAACCACGATGGTAGAGGACTGTGTGCCGATGTTACCCCCCATGCCCATGATGACCGGGATGAAGGCGGCAAGGTAGGCGAACTGGGAAAGACTTCCCTCGAAGTGGCCGATCACCAGAAAGGCGATGATCCCGCCGATGCAGCTGGCGAAAAGCCAGGGAAGGCGGATCCGGGTGCTTTTCAAAACGGATTTGGTCTCCACGAACTCCTCCCCCGCGCCGGCCATTTTCAGGATGTCTTCCGTGGCCTCACGGCGGAGGATGTCGATGACGTCGTCGACGGTGACGATCCCGACGAGGCGGTGGCTTTCGTCCACCACCGGGACCGCGAGGAAATCGTACCGGGCCACGATCCGGGCCACTTCCTCCTGGTCCATGTTGGTCTGGACCGAAATGACGTCGGTGGTGATGATCTCCTTGAGCTGGGTCTCGGGGGGGACGAGCACCAGCTGGCGGAGGGAGCTGACCCCCACGAGTTTTCCGTACTCGTCCACCACGTAAAGGTAGAAGGGCATCTCGACGTCTTCGTGCTCTTTCTGGATGTGCGCGATGGCCTCCTCGACGGTCATGTCCTGCTTGAGGGCGATGAAGTCCGTCACCATGATGCGGCCGGCAGTCTCCTCGCCGTACCTGAGGAGGTCCTCCACGTCCTCCACCCCCTTCTCTTTCATCTTCTTGAGAAGGATTTCGGATTTTTCCTCCGGCAGGACGCTGAGGAGGTCGGCGGCATCGTCTTCGGGAAGCTCTTCCAGGATTTCCACCAGAAGGTTCGTGTCCATGTCCTCGACGAGATCGAGAAGGATGTCTTCGTCCAGCTCCATCAGCAGGAGCCCCTTTTTCTCGACGTCGTCGATGAGGTCGAAGAGCTTCTTCTGGTTCGTCCCGGACAGGGATCGGAACACGATGGAAAGGTCGGCCGCGTGCGCCATGTTGACGACCCGGGTCAAATGCGTGGTCGCCCCCCGCCTGAGCAGGCGTTTGATGCTTTCCACCAGGATCCGGTTTCGATCGTTGGGCATTCAGGATTCCTTTTTCATTCCGGAAGCTTGAGCTTGACGGGCGTTCCGCTTTTGCCTTCGATGCGGTAGGGGTTTCCATTGAGCTTCATGACCACGGCCGACGGATCCCCGATGTGCAGAAGAAACCCGGATTCGGCCTTCAACGCCAGCTGGTCCCCGGACTTCAATTGGTATTCCTTGGGGCCGTGATCGTCGATGGTCACCCGGACCCAGGTGTCCAAGACGGCCTTCATGTCGAGAAGCCATCCTCCCGGGGGCGCTGCGGCATCCGTCGCCGAAAGACCCGGCGCCGGGTCCAGTTTGCTTTCCTCAACCTGGACTTTTTCAGGCGCGGGGCTGGCCAGACCCGCCGGGTATTGCGGCTTTATGGGGGACGGAGGCGAGTCCTTGACCACGGACATCCCCCACACGGAAAGTAAAATGATGCCGACAAAACCGGCCAGGGATAAAAGCAGAGGCGACCAGAAACGTTTCCGGAGACGCGGTCGCGGGGGAGCAAGCCCCAAGGCCCGTGAAGGAGGCTGCGGGATCCGGTTCAAATACATGCGCACGGCCTCCGCCGCATTCGCCCCGACCGCCTCGGCATAGGATCGGATGAACCCTTTCACGTAAACGGGTTCGGGGAGCCTCTCCAGGGCTTCCCCCTCCAGGCTCCGAAGAAGATACACCGGGATCTTGGTCCACTCCGAAACGTCCTGGATGGAGATTCCCCTTTGCTCGCGTATGGCGCGCAGATATCCGCCGAAGGAGACTTCCGCTGTCTCGCCGTGCATTTAATCGATCCTTTTGACAATGGAACGGGTCTTGAGTTCCGAAAGCCACGCATCGTACCGGCTCTTGACCTGTTCCTGGTAAAGCGCCTCCTCGATCTCCGCCGACACTTTTCCCAGCTCTTTCGCCGGCACTTCCACGATTTCTTCGATGTAGACGATCTGGAACCCCTGATCGGTTTCGACAATGTCCGTAAATTCGCCGGAGCCCTTTCCCTTCAGCGCCCCCTGCAGCGCTTCGGAAAGCTCGTCGATTTCAAACAGCCCCAATTGGCCCCCCTCCTCGGCGAGGACTTCCGAGTGGTTTCTGGCCATATCGGCAAAGGGTTTTCCTTTTTTCAACGCGTCCAGAATCTGGTTCATCTGCGTGCGTTTTTTTTCCTTTCCTTCGTCGGTGGAGGGCCTTCGCAGAAGGATATGCCGGAGCCGGAGGCGTTTCTTGGCACCGTAGCGTTCCGGGTGGCTTTCGTAATAGGCCCGGACTTCCTCCTGAGTGATGACGATCTTGGATTTCACCTGCCGGGTGACCAGCTTGCTCCTGAGGATCTGCTCCCGGATCCGCTTCCGGTATTCTTCGAAGGATAGATCCTCTTCTTTCAGGGCCTCCCGGAATCCTTCTTCGGTGAGGTTGTTGGCGGCCTTGAACCGTTCGATGGCGTTTTCCATCTCCTTTTCACTCACCGACAGCTTGAAACGCTGGATCTCCTGGTCGGCCAGTTTTTCGTCGATGAGCTGATTGAGCACTTCTTCCCGGACCTTGGAAAGGACCTGCCGTTCCTTGTCCGCCGAGTAGCCCAGGGATCGGATCCGGGCCTCGTAGGGTTTGACCGCCTCGTTGAATTCGTACTGGGTGACGATGTCGTCGTTGACCACGGCAAGGATCCGGTCCACCACTTCAGCGCGTGCCGGACTCCATAAACCCGCGGCCAGACAAGCAAGAGCCCAAATCCCTGCGTGCCTTAAAAAAATTTTATGAAGTTTGAAATAAACATGTTTTTTATCGCGTCTTCGGCGTGTCACCGGCGTCTTCTCCCTTTTCTTAGACCGTTTCGAAATTAACATGCTCGGCAAGCGTCTTCAACAGGTTTCTGGTCTGGACGAGGGGCCCGTTCTTGCCTTTGTTCCGCAACGTCACCCGCATCGTGTCATCGGGGGAAAGCAAGAACCGCTCGGGGTCCATCTGTACGAATTCGGTGATGCGGGAAGGGCTGTTCAGGTGCGCCTTGGAAAAATGGAGGGTCAGCTGATCCCCCGAAAGGTCCAGGCGCCGGACCCCCGCCTTGGCCGCCAGGATCTTCAAGACGATCTTGAGCATCAGATTGACGCCTTCTGCAGGAAGGGCCCCGAAACGATCCGTCAATTCCGCCTTGAAGTCGAGCACCTCCTTCACTGCGTCCATCCGGGAGAGCCTCCGGTAAATGGAAAGACGCTGATCGATGTCCGAGACATAGGATTCAGGGATGAATGCGGAAAGCCTCAGGTTGATTTCCGGCTGGAGAGGTTCTAGAACCGGCTCGCCTTTCAACAGGGCCACGGCGTTTTCCATCAGCTGCAGGAACAGGTCGTACCCCACGGCGGCGATGTGTCCCGACTGGGAAGCCCCTAAAATGGTGCCGCCTCCGCGGATTTCCAGATCCCGCATGGCAATCTGGAATCCGGACCCCAGGTCGCTGTGCTCCATCAGGACCTTCAGCCGTTTCCTCGCATCGGCGGTCATCACTTCCCCCCTGGGGACGAACAGGTAAGCATAGGCCTGCTGGTCGGTACGGCCCACGCGCCCCCGGAGCTGATAGATCTGGGCCAGACCGAAGCGGTCCGCCCGGTTGATGAGAATGGTGTTGGCCGAGGGGATATCCAGGCCCGACTCGATGATGGCCGTCGAGACGAGGAGGTCGATCTCCTTGTTGACGAAGGCGAGCATGACCTCCTCGAGCTCTTTTTCCTTCATCCGGCCATGTGCCACGGCCAACCGGACCTCGGGCACCAGATCTTTGAGGTGCCGCGCCATCTTCCAGATCCCGTGGATATTGTTGTGCACGAAAAAGATCTGCCCACCCCGCTTCAGCTCTTTGCGGATGGCCTCGACAACGATGCCGTCCTCCATCTCGGACACATAGGTGACAATGGGGTACCGGTGTTCGGGCGGAGTCCCGATGAGGCTGATGTCCCGCACGCCGGTCAGCGACATGTGAAGGGTCCGGGGGATGGGGGTGGCGGTGAGGACGAGGACGTCCACGGTACTCTTGAGTCTTTTCAGCTTTTCCTTGTGTTTGACGCCGAAACGCTGCTCTTCGTCCACGATGAGCAGCCCCAGATCCTTGAAGTGAACGTCTTTTTGCAGGAGACGATGGGTGCCGATGACGATGTCCACCCTTCCGGTTTCCAGGCCTTCCACGATCGCCTTTTGTTCCTTTGCACTGCGAAAACGGCTCAGGCAGGCGAGAAAGATCGGAGCGTCTTCAAACCGCTTTGAAAAGGTTTCGAAATGCTGCTCGGCCAGGACGGTGGTCGGCACCAGGATCGCCACCTGCTTGCCGTCGTTGACGGCCATGTAAGCCGCGCGCAGGGCCACCTCCGTCTTTCCGTAACCCACGTCTCCGCAGATAAGGCGGTCCATGGGTTGGGGACGGGCCATGTCCTCGAAGACGTCGGCAATGGCCTTGAGTTGATCCGAAGTCTCCTCAAAGGGGAAGGCGGCTTCGAATTCCTGGAACCGGCTGTCCACGGGATTGAAGGCATACCCTTGCCTCACGCTCCGGGAGGCATAGAGATCGAGAAGCTCGCCGGCGATTTTTTCCGCGGACGCCTTGACCCGCGCCTTGACCCGATCCCACGATTTGCCGCCCAGCGTGTCGAGTGGCGGCTGGGCACCGTCCACGCCCAAGTACTTCTGAACGACGGCCATTCGCTCCACGGGCAGGTAGAGTTTGTCTTCGCCTTGATAGACGAGGAGAAGGTAGTCGTTCACCGTCTTCTCCACGCCGAGCTTCACCAGGCCTTCGTACCTCCCGATGCCGTGGTCCTCGTGAACCACCAGATCCCCTTGCTTCAGGTCTTCGAAGGCAACCCGGACGGATTGAAGAAGCTCGCGCCGGCGGATCTTTTTCCGGTGTTTCTGTCCAAAAATTTCTTCTTCCGTGATGACGGCCAATCTTTCGTCAGGCCACGTAAAACCACGGCTGAGGCGACCCGGGCACAGATTTACTTCCCCGCCGGGCCTTCCCGCCGCCCGAAAGGTGTCGAACAAAGCGCCCGCAGCCGCCGTCCGGATCCCGTGAGACGTCAACAGCGCTTCCATGCGTTTGGCATCCGTCGGGGCGGCGCACGCAATGAGAACCCGTCGGCCGAGAGCCTTTTGCTCCCGGATCCAGTCGGCCACCGGTAAAAAAGGAGGTCCCTCTTCCTTCACGGGAGAAAGCTCCCGCCTGAAGGTCGGATTTTCCTGTACGGCAAAGTGCCGTGCTTCACCGGCCCCGTTGTCGCTGCCCGGTGCGGCGACGACAGGAACGGTTTCGCACCGCAAAACCCGGCGGCCCTCCAGGTGCGCCTCAAAGGCCTCCCACGGCATGAACAGGGATTCCGGCGGCACGCACAGGCGCTTCTCGTCCCTGGCGGCGATGTAGTTTTGCTCCAGCGTCCCGTGGAAGACGGCGGCGGCTTTTTTCAGGGCATCGGGCTCGGGAAGAACCACCAGGGCGTTTCCGGAGACATAATCCAAAAAGGTGTCCAGCTCGCCGTAGATCAACGGGATAAGTCCTTCGATGTTGGGGAACATCTCCAGGTTCTTGAGTCTTCCGGTGATCTCACGGACCTGTGTCACCGACATTTCAAGGGCCGCGGCCTCTTTGCGGATGCGGGCCAAAACGGCGTCCATGCCCGCCTTGTCCAGGATCGCCTCCCGCGCCGGGACGAGGACGGCTTCCGGGACGGCGGAGCGTTTCCTCTGGTTTGCCGCCGAAAACAGACGCAGGGAAGCCACCCGGCTTCCCTCCAGTTCCACCCGAACGGGATCCGGATACAAAGGGGAAAAGATATCGAGGATTCCTCCACGGATCGAGAAATCCCCGGGCTCCTCCGTAATGGCGGTGCGCGTATAACCTCCGGAAACGAGTTTGTCCACCAGGGCGTCCCGGTCCACCTCTTCGTGTTCCATGATCAGCTCCGCGAAATCCGCGATCCGCTGCTTCGGGACCAGGCGCTGGAGGCACGCCTCGACGGAAGTCACCACGATGGGCGCCTCATCGGTCATCATCCGGTACAGGGTACGCATTCTCGCGGCGGCCGTCTCGTTGTGATAGGCCAGCGACTTGAAAGGCATCTGATGATAGGCGGGGAATGGAAAGAGGAGATCCGGATCTCGAGGGAGAAAAAATTCAAGGTCCTGGATCCATTTTTCAGCCTCCTGGCGGGAGGCGGCGATGAGTACGACGGGCCGCCTCAGCCGTTGAAGAAATCGGGCCGACAGGTAGGACAGGGCCGACCTCGACAACCCGGAGCACCTGAAAGACCGCAAGCTTTGACCGATTCTGTCGGTAAAAATTTCGAGGTCAGATTTTTCTTGATTTTGTTCCATAAACTGAGTAGGTTACCCGCGGTTCGGCCGGCGTAGCTCAGCAGGTAGAGCAGCTGATTCGTAATCAGCAGGTCGGCGGTTCGAGTCCGCCCGCCGGCTCCATCCAGGGTTCAAGGCTCCTCCGCTGCAAGCAGCGGAAAATTCGCTCGCTGTTGCGCTTCAAAAGCATGGCGCCGATGCGAAGACAAGGGATTTTCCGGAAGACCGAAAAATCCCTTGTGAAAGCCTTTTTCCAGCCGAGGCGCTATCGTACCAGAGCCGCCCTGGGGCTGCAATCCCGAATTGCGGGACTGCCGGATTTTGAGGTTTTGCTTCTTGACAAGGACAGGATGTCGGTATAGCTTAACGAACCATTTCTTGGCGTCCCGCAGGTCTCCAATGGCATGCAGGAGCCGGATGAAACGAGAAGGGATCTGTTTCTTCAGCCGATTCAGCCTGACGAGGAGGACCAATGGCACTGACAAAAAATGAGATCGTGACCAAAATTCATGAGCTGGGCTTTACGAAAAAAAAATCGGTGGAGACAGTGGAATCGCTTCTGGACATCATCAAGAACACCCTGGAAAAGGGAGAGGATGTTCTGATTTCCGGCTTCGGGAAGTTTTGCGTCAAGAAGAAAAAAGAACGCCGGGGACGCAACCCCGCCACAGGCTCTGACCTCACCTTGCGGGAGCGTAAGGTCGTGACCTTCAAGTGCTCCGGGAAATTAAGAGAAAGAATCAACGGCGCAAGTTAGGCCCGCGTTAAAACCGATCCGGGCCCTATTCCCCTTTTTACCTGTTCATCTCCATTTTCAAACCCATCTCTGCAGCTCTAACCGCTTCCAGGGCGGAAAAGGGGTTTTATACGACGATTCCGTACTCCTTGATCTTGCTCAACAGAGACGGGTGGCTGATCTCCAAGAGCTGGGCGGCATGGGTTCGGTTTCCCCGGGTGGTGATGAGGGCTTTGGTGATCAGGGCTTTTTCCATCGCTTTCTGGGTCGCCTTGATGGAATACCCCTGAAAAGAAGCCCCGGTCCAAAGACCGGCGTCGGGGCGGTCCTCCCAGCCCGGGGGGAGGTTTTCCGGCTGGATGACCTCGCTTTCGGTCAAGACAACGGCCCGTTCGATGGCATTTTCCAGTTCCCGGACATTTCCGGGGAAGCCGTGGGCAAGCAGAAGGGACATGGCCGAGGGGGATATCCCCAGGATCCTCTTGTCCATGCCGGTGGAGAACTTCTCCACGAAGAACCGGCTCAAAAGCGGAATGTCTTCGGCACGGTCCCGAAGGGGCGGGACGGCGATGGGAAACACGTTGATCCGGTAGTAAAGGTCTTCGCGGAAAGTCCCCCGGCGGATTTCCGCTTCCAGTTCTTTGGCCGTGGCAGCGATGACCCGCACATCGATGGCCCGGGTCTTCGCGTCTCCGATGGGCCTGACTTCCCGTTCCTGAAGGACCCGCAGAAGCTTGACCTGAAGGGAGAGGGGCATTTCCCCGATTTCATCCAGAAAGATCGTCCCGCCGTCCGCCTCCTCGAAAAGCCCTTTCCTGTCCCGGTCCGCCCCGGTAAAGGCCCCCTTTCGGAATCCGAACAGCTCGCTTTCGAGAAGATTTTCCGGGATTCCGCCGCAGTTGACGGTGACAAAGGGCATGCGGGAACGCTTCCCCGCCGCGTGGATCCCTTGAGCCACGAGTTCCTTCCCGGTGCCGCTCTCCCCGGAAACCAGCACCGTGGTGTCGTACTGGGATGCCCTTTGGGCCAGCTGAAAGACCTGCCGCATCCTCGGGCTTTTGGCCACCATGCGCCCGAACCGGAAACTGCCTTCGATTTTTTCGATGCGCTCTTTTAATTGAAGGTTCTCCCGCTTCAGCCGTTCCCTCTCCTCGGCCTTTTTCAGGGTCAGGTACACCTCGTCCGGCTTGAAAGGTTTCGAGATGTAGTCGTAGGCCCCCTGTTTCATCGCCTCCAAGGCGGTGTCCAGGGTCCCGTAGGCGGACATGACGATCACCGTGATCCCGGCCGGGTCGTCCCGGATCGCCTCCAGGAAAGCCATGCCGCCCATGTTGGGCATCTTGAGGTCGCACAGGATGAAGTCGTAGGACGCGGACTTCACTTTTTCGAGCCCCTCCAGGCCGTCGGCGGCCTGGTCCACGGCATAGCCCGCCTTTCCCAGCAGGGAAGAAAGCATGTGGCGCATGTTCTCTTCGTCGTCGATGATCAGCAGGCGTTTGGGATCCGTGCCGGATGCATCCCCCGATCCTTTTGTCATGGTAGGGTTTCCTTTTTAAGGTCGCCCGGTGCCGTCAGGGGCTTGGGCCGTATCCCCTGAAGGGGCTTTTTCCCCGTGAAGAGGAAGCAGGACCTCCAGGGTCGTCCCCTCACCGGGGCGGCTCTCGGCCTTGATGCGCCCTCCGAACCCTTCGACGATCATCAGACTCACCCAGAGGCCAAGACCGGTTCCTTTTCCCGGAGCCTTGGTGGTAAAAAACGGGTCGAAGATAGCGCCCAGGTTCTCCTCGGGGATGCCCGGCCCGTCGTCGATGACAGCCACCCGGATCTGGAGGGGGCCCTCATCGTCCCCGGATTCCGGGAAGCGGTTTTCCGTGGAAAGGGTGATGGTTCCGGAAGCCGTCCCGGCTTTCGATGCAATGGCGTCGGCGGCATTGAGGACCAGGTTCAACAGAACCTGCCGCAGCTGGTCCGGGTCGCCCACGATGCGGTCCTTTTGCGCGAGAAAGGAAAGGTTGAAGTCGATTCCGGACAGGAGGGGCTGGGGTTTGAGCATCCGGACGATATCGCCGACGGCTTCGTGAACCGAAAAAGGTTCGGCCCCCTTTCCGCCGGACCTCGAGAAATCCAAGAGCTGGCGGATGACCCGGTTGATTCGGTCGACTTCCTTGATGGACCGCTGAACATAGTCGTTTCTTTCGTCCTCGCCGAGATCCCTCCGGCCGATGAGCTCAAGGTATCCGGCCACGATCCCGAGAGGGTTCCCGATCTCGTGTGCGATCCCGGATGCCAGCCGCCCCACCGATGCGAATTTCTCCGTTCGAATGATTTCCTGCTGCGCCTGCCGGAGATCCCTGTTGGCCTGCTCAAGGGAAGCGATGGTGGATTTCAGCCGTTCCTTGTCCTTGGAAATACGCTCGAGCATGAGGTTTAGGGATTGAGACAGACGACCAAGCTCGTCGTCTTCCTTTCTCACCAGGAAGGGGAGGCCTTCCTCTTCCGAATACCCTTCCGCCCGCCGGGCAAGCCTCTGAACCGGCCTGAAATAGGCCCGGGAAACCCGATAAAGCCCGATGCCGGTCAGCAGGACGGCGTTGACCAGGATATAAACGAAAAGCAGTTTCTGGGAATCCCGCAACCCGGCATAGATCCCTTCCAGGGGAACGACGACGCTTATTTTTCCGGAAAGGGGGGGCCCTCCGGCAATGGGCGCGGAAAGAACGATCCCGCGGTCCTGCCTCCAAAAAACACCCCATGCGGCCCCGAAAGGAGAAAGGGTTTCCTTTCCGGCAATCAGGGCCTTGCGGGCGGCTTTCTCGAGATCCGCGTCAAAAGGACACGGCGTCTTTCCCAGAGTCACGGGCCCCGAAGTCGGACCCTGCAGCAGAGCGCAGGGAAAACCGGAGCGCTCAACGAAATCATCCAGTTTGACCTTGAGGGAATCCGGAAACGGCGCCTCCGGGAAACCCCCGGGCAGGTGGCTTTCCAGGGCACGGACGAGAAGCCTCCCTTTTTCCAGCTCTTCCCGGGTCAGGGCCTTCTGCTGGAAGATCATCCCGATGAAATCCACCAGACCCATGGCGACCAGCAGAAGGACCCCGATGTTGGCTGCCGTGAGGGTCTTGAGTCCTCTCAAGGCCATGCGCTTTGCCTCTTCGCTTCAGACTTCGTTGGCGACACAGGTTTAAAACCTATAGATCGGAATCCTTCCGGGTTCAAGAAAAGAAAAAGCCCGGAAGGCGCAAACACCTTCCGGGCTTTAAAAAAATTTCGGCAGCGTCCTACTCTCCCACTCAGTCTCCCGAGCAGTACCATCGGCGCTGAAGAGCTTAACTTCCGTGTTCGGGATGGGAACGGGTGTCGCCTCTCCGCCATCGCCGCCGAAAACTAAAACCGTACAAGCACATAAAAGCGTTTTGCTGCGTGGTGTCAAGAAATGTGGCTAAGTCGCACGGCCGATTAGTACCG
>CAVOQY010000008.1:0-212500 GCA_963698465.1 uncultured delta proteobacterium | reverse complement strand
AAGGCAGATTACCCACGCGTTACTCACCCGTGCGCCACTTTACTATCTTTAGCAAGCTAAAGGGTTCTCGTGCGACTTGCATGTGTTAGGCACGCCGCCAGCGTTCATTCTGAGCCAGGATCAAACTCTCCAGTTAAACGATTCGCTCTTTCCGAACGGATTCGGTCAGTGCGTTTTTTTTAAAACCCGACTCGGCTTCACTATTTAGTTTTCAAAGATCAAGCGGCCGATTTACCGCTGCATCGGCCTTCCCCATTTTTGGGGACATTTCTAAGATTATTCCAGGGCGGATCCATTGTCAAGAACATTTTTCGGGATCTTTTCCTTTTTTCTGAAGGGTCCCGAAAACGGTCTGGACTTTTTTTTAGCGCCTGGTTTGTCAAAGATGTTTCTTAAAAAGAGTCTTTCTAACCGATCCATATTTCCCTTGTCAACAGAAAAATTAGCCTTTTATTTTAATTTTGTGAAATTTTTTCTTTCCGGCCCGCAACAGGATTTCGGTGTCGACCAGGTCCTTGGCCGAGATGACGGCATCAAACACCTGGACCCGCTGTCCGTTGACATAGCCCCCTCCTTGTTCGATGAGCCTTCGGGCCGCGCTTCCCGAAGGGGCCAGACCCGTTGCATGAAAGAGCTTGTAAGCCGGAATCCCCGCATTCAAGTCCGATGCCTCCAAGAGGGTCTGAGGGATGGCGGCATCGGCACCGGTTTCTCCCTCTCTGGGAACCCTGCTCGAGGGGAGCAGGCCTTCGGGAATGACGGGGGCGCCGAAGACGCTGGCGGAGGCATGGAAGGCTTCCTCCGCAGCCTCAACGCCGTGAGCCAGCCGCGTCGCTTCAAAGGCCAGAACGGCCTTTGCGGCGTTCAGCCGGGCTCCTTCCAAAACCTCGACCCTACGGATTTCATCCATAGGCAGAAAAGTGAACAGGGCCAAAAACCGGGAGACATCGCCGTCTTCGGTATTGACCCAATACTGATAATATTCGTAGGGCGAGGTCCGCTCGGGATCCAGCCAGACCGCACCGCGGGCGGTCTTTCCCATTTTGGCGCCGCTGCTGGTGGTGATCAGCGGAAACGTGATCCCGAAACCCGCTTCCTGGCGCATTCTCCGGATGAGCTCGATTCCGGCGACGATGTTGCCCCACTGATCGCTGCCCCCCATCTGGAGACGGCAGCCGCAGCGGTCGTGAAGGACCAGGAAATCGTAGGCCTGGAGGATCATGTAATTGAATTCGATGAAGCTCAAACCTTCCTCGGAGTCCAAACGCATCTGGCAGCTTTCGGCCTTGATCATCCGGTTCACACTGAAATGGCGTCCGATGTCCCTCAGGAAAGGGATGTACTGCAACCCGACCAGCCAATCCGCGTTATTAAGCATCAGGGCCTTCCCCGGGTCGAAATCCAAGAAGCGCGAAAGCTGTTTTTTGATCCCGGCGGCATTGGCCCGGACCGCTTCTTCGGTCAGAAGCTGCCGCATCTCGGTTTTTCCGCTGGGATCGCCCACGAGACCCGTCCCTCCCCCCACCAGGGCGATGGGCCGGCATCCCTCCCGCTGCATGTGCGCCAAGGACATGATGGGGACGAGGCTGCCCACATGAAGGCTGGATGCGGTGGGGTCGAACCCGATGTAGCATGTCACATCGCCGGAACGCAGGTAGGTCTCCAATTCCTGCTCGTGTGTCTTTTGATCGATGAAGCCCCGCTCATGGAGCACATCCAGGATTCTGCTCATCGCCGCTCCTTCCCCTCTCTAGGCTGCCCTCTTGACCCCTGGGTCCCCGGCCCCTGAACCCTTGAACCCTTTTTATATTTTATTTGTTGGCGTATTCCACAGCACGGGTTTCCCGGATGACCGTGACCTTGATCTGCCCGGGAAACGACAGGGATTCCTCAATTTTTTTCACCACATCCCGGCACAACAGGACCGCATCCTCGTCCGACAGCGTTTCGCTCTGGGCGATGATCCGGATTTCCCGGCCGGCCTGGATGGCATAGGAAGCGGCGACCCCGGGGAAGGAGTTGGCGACGGCCTCCAGCTCCTCGATGCGCTTGATGTAATTTTCCAACAGCTCCTTCCGGGCGCCCGGCCGCGCTCCGGAGAGCCCGTCAGCGGCTTGGACCAGCACCGCATAGACGCTGTTGGGCGGCACATCTTCGTGATGCGCCGAAATGGAATGGACCACTTTCGGCGCCTCTCCGAATTTTTTGGCCAGCTTGGATCCGATGAGGGCGTGGGGACCTTCCACTTCGTGGTCGATGGCCTTGCCGATGTCGTGCAGAAGCCCGATCCTTTTGGCCAGTTTCTGGTTCAGGCCGAGTTCCGCCGCCATGATGCCGTTGAGAAACCCCACCTCCACGGAATGCTGGAGGACGTTCTGGGAATAGCTGGTCCTGAATTTGAGCATGCCGATGTATTTGATCAGGTCCTTGTGGATGCCGTGGACCCCGAGATCAAAAGCAGCCTGCTCACCCGCCTCCTTGATGGTTTGATCCACTTCCTGCCCCACCTTTTTCACCACGTCCTCGATTCGGGCCGGATGGATTCTCCCGTCGGCGATAAGCCGCATCAGGGCCAATCGGGCGACCTCCCTCCGGACCGGGTTGAACCCGGAAAGGATCACGGCTTCGGGGGTGTCGTCGATGATCAGGTCTATGCCCGTGGCGGCTTCCAGGGCGCGGATGTTCCGCCCCTCCCTCCCGATGATCCGTCCTTTCATCTCGTCGTTGGGGAGCTGCACCACGGACACGGTCCGCTCCGCCACGTAGTCGCTGGCGTAACGCTGGATGGCGGTGGCAATGATCTTCTTGGCCTTTTTATCGGCCTCCTCCTTGGATTCCGTTTCGATGCGCTTGATGAGCTTGGCCCCTTCGTAGCGGGCTTCGTTTTCCATCGCCCGGATCAACAGCTCCTTGGCCTGGTCCGCCGTCAGGCCGGAGATTTTTTCCAGCTGCAGCTTCTGCTCCTCGATGAGTGACCGGTATCGCTGTTCGCTCTCGGAAAGAGTCTCTTCCTTTTGAAGCAGGGTCTTTTCCTTTTGAAGGATCTGCCGGTCCCGTCGCTCGAGCTGCTCCATCTTTGCATCGAGATTTTCCTCTTTCTGGTTGAGTCGAACTTCCTTCCCCTTCAACTCGGACCGGATTTCCTTGGTCTCGGCTTCGAATTCCGATTTGACCTTGATCAGCCGGTCTTTGGCCTCGATCTTGGTCTCCTTGATCAAGGTTTCGGCCTTTTGTTTCGCCTCTTCGACGACCCTTTTGGCCTCGTCTTTGGCCGTTTTCTCTTTGTCGGCCGCCAGCCTTCCTCTGAGAAAATAGGCCAGGGCGAACCCTCCACCGAAAGCCGCCACTCCGATGATTATATAAAATCCGTTCATTTTTCCTCTCCCTGGATCCAAGACGCCCCAACAAGGGCGTCTAAAGCCCGGTTTGTCCCGGAGCATCTGTTCACAGCGCTTCCGGCCCAGGCGGGGCATCCCTGCCTTTTCCGGACATCAAGACAGAACTTGTCGCTAAAGACGTTGCGGAGGCTTTGGCCGCGGCTGAAGAAATCGCGGTCGAAAAAGATCGGAAGGGTAAAGGAAGTGGTCTAGAACTACGTCCCGGCCCGGAACATCGCAACGTCGCCGGAAGGAACCTTCTGATCAAGAAGGCGTATCAGATGGTCCGAACGACTCGAGACGTTTTCCAGTAGGAGCGTGTATTTATTCTTGCATTCAAAGTATTCGTTGACGATGTTCAGCGCTGCAAGAAGCAAGATCGCCATTTTAGATATGTGCGCGGATTGATCTTTGAGCTGCTCTTCGACCTTTGTCACTTCCTTGACCAAGAAATCGACCACTTCCCGAGTCCGTGCCGCCTCTGACTCGGATTGGAAGGTGTACGCTTGCCCCAGGATTTCTATGGTTACAAGCTGTTCCAAGAAAGGGGTTTCCGATCTTTTTTTCCGCCGGGCTACAGCGAAGCGTCTGAAAGAGTTTCGAGTTTCAGCAGCAAGCCGTCGACCTTTTCCCGGATCGTCTCTCTTTCCTCGCGATACCGGTTTTCGGCCTCCGCCTTGACGTGAAGTTCCTCCTCTAATTCCTTGTTTTTTTCCTTAAGTTTTGCGTTGGTTTCCTCAAGGGCCTTGAGGGCCGCCATCAGGCGTTCCACCCGCTTTTCGATCTCGTCAAACCGGGATGTGATGCTGTTTGTTTCCAAAAAGACCCCACTTTCTTTGTTTATACGTTTTTTTCATATGAAGTCAATAGTTTTCCCGGCCCTTTGTTTCATAAGGGCCTCCACCCGCTTGAGATCTTCCGGGGTATTGACCCCCAGGACCTCCTCGGAATTGTTCCCGATCACCACGCCGATGCGTTTTTTTGCCCGGTGCCCGATGCCCACGATATCGGTGAGATAAAACTCCCCCTGCGCGTTGTCCGGCCGGATCTGGGCCAGCGTTTCCTCCAGAAAGGCGCGCCTGGCGCAGTAGGTTCCGGCGTTGATGACGTTGAGTCGTTTTTGCTCCGGGCTCGCATCCGCCTCCTCGATGACGGCGGTGACAGTGCGCTTTGCATCATAAAGGATACGGCCGTAGCCTGTCGGATCCTCCAGCCTCGCCCCGAGGAGGGTCAGGTCCCGATCCCGGGCCGCGTGATCTTCGACCAAGGCGCTCAAGGTGCCTTCGGACACGAGAGGGACGTCTCCGGAAAGAATGAGCACTTCCGCTGTTTTTTCGGGGAGGAGGGGCATGGCGCAACGGACGGCGTGCCCCGTTCCCCGCTGGCATTCTTGATGCGCAAAAAAAACCCGTGTCCGCCCGGAGATTGTTTTTTTAACTTCCTCGGCTTGATTTCCCACGACGCAAATGACGTTGCTGCCGACCAGCTGCCGCGCGGCATGGATCACATACAGCACCATGGGAACCCCCAGGATTTCGTGAAGGACCTTGGCTTTGCCGGATTTCATCCGTTTGCCCAGGCCGGCCGCCAGGATGACGGCTGCAAGTGTCGAAAGATCCATGGGTGGAGATCTTTTTTCCGCCGTTTGGCTTGTCAATTCGCCAATAAAAAGGGGTAAACCGGATTTGCGGTCTACCCCTTTTCAGGTTTTTTAAGCCTCAACGGGGTTTTCAGGAATCCTAAAAACCCCGGCTTGCTCACAGGCTCTTTGCCGAGGCCATTTTCACCCGGTTGATGGCCCGTTCGAGGGCCACCCGTGCCCGGGTGAAATCGAGGTCCTGCCGTTTCCCTTCTTCAGCAAGACGTTGCTGGGCGCGCTCGAGGGCGCGTTTGGCCCGCTCGACATCGATATCCCGCCTCCGCTCCGCAGATTCCGCCAGCACCGTCACCTTGTCCGGGAGCGCCTCCGCAAACCCGCCGCTTACGAACACGAAGCGTTCAGTCCCTGCGGCATCCTGATAATGCAGCGCCCCGATTTTCAGCGTGGTCAGAAAGGGAGTGTGTCCGGTCAGCACGCCGAATTCCCCCAGCGACCCGGGGGCCATGGCGATTTTCACGTCCTCATCCACCACCACGCGCTCCGGGGTGACCACTTCCAGCCTAATCATCTTTTCCGCCATGGGTTCGCCTCGCGTTATTTTTCTTCGGACATCTGACGGGCCTTTTCCACCGCCTCTTCGATACCGCCGACCATGTAGAAGGCCTGTTCAGGAAGATCGTCGTGCTTCCCGTCGCAGATCTCCTTGAAGCCCCTGACGGTGTCCTCCAGCTTGACGTAGGCGCCGGGCTTGTCTGGTGAAAGCTTCGGCCACATGGAACGGCTGCGACAGGAACCGCTGGATCTTCCGGGCCCGGCCCACGGTGACCTTGTCCTCATCGGAGAGCTCTTCCATGCCCAAAATGGCGATGATGTCCTGAAGTTCCTTGTATTTCTGAAGGATCTGCTGAACCTGACGCGCGGTTTGGTAGTGCTCCTCCCCGATATAGGAGGCATCCAGGATCCGCGAGGTGGAATCCAGGGGATCCACCGCCGGGTAAATGCCGAGTTCCACGATCTGCCGGGACAACACGACGGTCCCGTCGAGGTGGGCAAAGGTGGTGGCCGGCGCCGGGTCGGTCAAGTCGTCGGCGGGCACGTAAACGCACTGGACGGCGGTGATGGACCCTTTGTCCGTGGAGGTGATCCGTTCCTGGAGTTCCCCCAGGTCGACGGCGAGGGTGGGCTGATAGCCCACCGCGGAGGGCATGCGGCCCAAAAGGGCCGACACCTCGGACCCCGCCTGGGTAAACCGGAAGATATTGTCGATGAAGATCAGCACGTCCTGCCCTTCTTCATCGCGGAAATACTCCGCGGCCGTCAAGGCGGACAACGCCACCCGGGCTCTGGCTCCGGGCGGTTCCGTCATCTGACCGTAGATCAGCGCGGCCTTGGGCAAAACCCCCGATTCCTTCATCTCGTGGTAAAGATCGTTTCCCTCTCGGGTGCGTTCGCCCACGCCGGCAAAGACAGAGATACCGCCGTGCTGCATGGCGATGTTGTGGACCATCTCCATCATGATGACCGTCTTTCCCACGCCGGCACCCCCGAACATCCCCATTTTCCCGCCCCGGGGGAAGGGGACCAGCAAGTCGATGACCTTCACGCCCGTTTCGAGCACGCGGACGGTGGTGTCCTGCTCGGTGAACTTGGGAGCCTGGCGGTGAATCGGCAGCGTCTTTTCCATGCTCACGGGACCCAGGCCGTCCACCGGTCGGCCCACCACGTTGAGCACCCGTCCCAGCCCTGCCTCGCCCACGGGCATGAGGATCGGCTTTCCAGTGTCTTTCACCGCCTGCCCTCGGACCAGACCGTCCGTCACGTCCATGGCGATGGTCCGCACGACATTGTCCCCCAGATGCTGGGCCACCTCGACCACCAGATTGTCCGGCTTGTCGTCGATGGCCGGGTTGGTGATCGTCAGCGCGGTATAGATGGTCGGCAGATTCCCCTGCTCGAACTCCACGTCCACCACCGGCCCCATCACCTGCACAATTTTACCTGTATTCTCTCCCATCGATAGTCCTCCCATCAAACGATATACGAAGATTAATTCTCGGCGTTACCCTCTCAAGGCCTCGGCGCCCCCGACGATATCCATCAGCTCGGCCGTGATGGTGGCCTGGCGGGCTTTGTTGTAAGCCAGCGTCAGGTTGCCGATCATGTCGTTGCAGGCCTTGGTTGCATTGTCCATGGCCGCCATGCGCGCGGCGTGCTCGCTGGTCGACGTTTCCAGAAGAGCGCTGTAAAGCTGAACATAAATTTGCCGGGGAAGCATCTCTCCCAGGACCTCTCCGGGAGAAGGTTCGCAGATATGCTCGGCCAGGTAAGTCCCGGCGGTATCCTCCTTCCCCTCCTCCCCGGCTTCGAGAGGCGGAATCGGGAGGAGCTGTTTGAGCTTCGGGACCTGCCGGGCCATGCTGACAAACTCCGCATAGACGAGGTAGACCTCGTCGTAGTCTCCCTTGATGAATCCTTCGATGAGCGCTTGTCCGGAAGCGGATGCCACATGGAAGCCGAAACGGCTGCCGACGATCCCAAGATGTTCCTTGACGATGGGATATCCCTTCTTCCGGGTCCAGTTTCGCCCCTTTTTCCCGAAATTGGTGAACGTGACCTGAAGATTCCGCCCCGTTTTCTCCTTGGCGAAGGCTTGGGCCCTGTTGATGAGGTTGGTATTGAAACCGCCGCACAGCCCGCGGTCCGAGGTGCACAGGACGATGTGGATCTTCTTCACCTCTTCGCGGGGGACGATCAGGGGGCTGCTGACCTCTTCTCCGGCCCTCTCTGCGAGACTGCCCAGGACCTCGGCGAACTTGCTCGCATACGGGCGGAATGCCTCCATGGCCCCCTGGGCTCCCCGGAGTCTCGACGCCGCGACCATGTTCATGGCCTTGGTGATCTGCCGGGTCTTCTTTACCGCCGAAATCTTATTTTTGACTTCCTTCAGCTTTGCCATATCAATCGGTCCCTATCCATTGGCCAATGCAGGTTCATGGGAGGCCCGCCGTCGCTTCGGATGCATCCGGGGCTTCCAGCGGACCCCTCCGGCTACTTGATGGTGTCTTTGAACTCCTCGCCGTATTCCGTCAAGGCCTTCTTCATGAGGGCATCGAGATCATCGGAGATCTGTTTTTTCTCCTTGAGCTCCGTGAAGATCTGGGGGTAGCGCTCCTCGATGAACTTGTAGAGACCGGCCTCATATTTGGCCAATACGTCCACCGGAAAGGTGTCTAAAAAGCCCCGGGTCCCGGCGTACAGGATCGACACCTGCTTTTCCATGGGCAGCGGCTGATACTGAGGCTGCTTCAACACCTGGACCAAGCGTTGGCCCCGGGTGAGCTGCCGCTGGGTGGCTTTATCCAGGTCGCTCCCGAAGGCGGCGAACGCCTCCAGCTCCCGGTATTGGGCCAGATCGAGCCGCAGGGTCCCCGCCACCTGCTTCATGGCCTTAACCTGAGCGCTTCCGCCCACCCGGGAAACGGAGAGGCCCACGTTGATGGCCGGCCGCACGCCTGCAAAGAACAGCCCCGGCTCGAGGTAAATCTGTCCATCCGTAATGGAAATGACATTGGTCGGAATATAGGCGGAAACGTCGCCGGCCTGGGTCTCGATGATGGGAAGCGCCGTGAGGGACCCCGCGCCCAGCTCATCGTTGAGCTTGGAGGCACGCTCCAGAAGCCGGGAGTGATTGTAGAAGATGTCGCCGGGATAGGCTTCGCGTCCCGGGGGCCGCCTCAGCAGCAACGAAACCTGCCGATAGCTGGCGGCCTGCTTGGAGAGATCGTCATAGATGATCAGGGCGTGTTGACCCTTGTCGCGGAAATACTCGCCCATGGCGCACCCCGCATAGGGCGCGATGTACTGGAGGGTGGCCGGGTCGCTGGCGCACGCGGCCACGATGGTGGTGTACTCCATGGCCCCGTGTTTCTCCAGAATCGCATGGACCTGCGCCACGGTGGATTTCTTCTGGCCGCACGCCACATAGATGCAGTAGATATCCGAATCCTTCTGGGCCAGGATGGCGTCCACGGCCACGGCGGTCTTTCCGATCTGACGGTCCCCGATGATCAGTTCGCGCTGCCCCCGCCCCACCGGCGTCATGGCGTCGATGGCCTTGAGCCCGGTGTAGCAGGGTTCATGCACGCTCTTTCGTAGCGATGACGCCCGGCGCCACCATTTCCACGCGTCGGCTCTCCTTGGCATCGATGGGCCCCTTGCCGTCCAGCGGCTCGCCAACGGCCGAGACCACCCGACCCAAGACGGCTTCACCCACCGGAACCTGCGCGATACGGCCCGTCCGCTTGACGATATCCCCTTCCTTGATGTGGATATCTTCCCCCATGATGGCCACGCCGACGTTGTCTTCCTCGAGGTTGAGGACCAGGCCCAGGATACCGCCTGGAAACTCGACCAGCTCCAAGGCCATGACTTTTTCGAGGCCATAGACCCTGGAAATCCCATCGCCCACCGACAGAACAGTCCCGGTTTCGCTGAGTTCGACCTTCTTGTCGAAATCCGTGATCTGCTCCTTGATGATCTGACTAATTTCTTCTGCTCGTAATTCCATCAGACCCTCTCACCCTTCTTTAAAGTTTCTCTCATTTTGTCCAACTGCGTCCTGATGCTTCCATCCAAAACGAGGTCACCCACCCTCGTAATGACTCCCCCGATGAGCGCGGGATCAACTGCTTTTTCCAGAAGTACGGTCTTCCCGGTCATTTTGGACAAGGTGGCCTGGATCTTTTCTTCGGCATCCCCGGTCAGTTCCACGGCGGAAACCACGCTCGCCCGGGCCACGCCTTTGATCTCGTCAGCCATCTTCTGATAAAATGCGTAGATATGGTTCAAAAAGGCGATTCGCCTTTTGTCGAAAAGGAGCAGGAGAAATGAACCCATCACCCGGGAAAGCTCCAGCTTTTCGAGGAGGGTCTCAAGAACCTTCCTGCGTCCCGCCGTATCGTACAAGGGGTTGGTGACGGCCCTTTCCAGCGCCTTCTCGGCCCCGAGCAGGCCGGTGATCTTCCCCAGCTCTTCCCGGTATTTTTCGGCCTGGCCGTCCTCTTTTCCAATCAGCAGAAGCGCTTTGGCATAACGCCGTGCAATCGCCAGATTCTTCACTTTGCCTCCACCTTCTTCAAATATTCATCGATCAGCCGGCCCTGGTCCTCGGGCAGGATTTTGTTTTGAATCATGGATTCCGCCTTGGCCAAGGCCTTCGCCAGGATCTCGACCTTGAGCGCTGCGGACGCCTCTTTCAATTCGAATTCCATGTTCCGGCGGGCCTGCTCCTGGAGCTTTTCGGCGGCTGCCTCGGCTTCCTTAAGGATCCTCTGTTTGGATTCCTCCCCCTGAAGCTTGTACCGCTCGATGATCTCGCCGGCTTCCTTTTCCAGCCGGGCCAGTTTTTCGTCATATTGGAGCAGCTCCTGCTCCGCAGCCTTTTTCTTTCCCTCAAGCTCCTGGAGCTGCTCCCGGATTCCCTTGATCCGGTCGCTCAATGCCTGGGAAAACGGCTTGCGCAAAACAAAAAAAAGGCCGACGGCCAGAACCGCGAAATTCATGACCCGGTAGGTGTCGGTGGCCACCCATCCTTTGCGAGCCCCTTCCTCGCCAGGGCCCCCACCCGAGGCCGCAAACACGAGCCCGGTGGCAGCCAAAACTAAAAAAAAGGCCCAGAGCACCCGGGCCTGCACCGCTTGCTTTTTTCCCTTCCGGCTCCGGCTTCTCAAAGGGTTCATTAGACTGCCCTCCCCAGTATTTTTTGTGCAATGGCTTCGGCGTATCCGTCAACCTCTTTTTCCAGAGACGACTTGACCGCCCGCGTATCCGTTGCGATCTTCTTGCGCAGGGCGGACAATTCCTCCCTGGCCTTCTGGTTGATCCGCTCGAGGATCTCCTTTTCCTGGGTCGCCGCATCGGCGAGCAGGGCTTCCTTTTCTTTCATCCCCGTGGTCCTGGCCTCCCTGATCCCTATCGAAAAGGCCGCGTCTTTCTCCTTGGCGTCCGCCTCAAAAGTGTCGATGCTTTGCTGGAGTCCGCTGATTTTTTCTTTCCTTTTCCGGATCATGTTCCGAAGGGGTTTGTAAAGAACGGTGTTGAGCGCCCAGATAAGAAAAAGAAAATTGACGATCTGGATGAAAACGGAACTGTCGATCTTAATCATGAAAACGCCTCCATTTTTCGAGGTGGCCGAATCAAAAATGAAAGCCCGGAAGCCGCCGATTCTTGGCTCGGGCGTCTATAGCATCCGGGTAAAATTGTTGTCAAAGGTTTTTTCACTTTTTTTGATTTCATATCGTTTGGGTCTATATCCATGCAATTTCAGGGGTAAAACCGTCCGTTTCGTCTCTGTTTCGGCCTATTCCACCATAAACCGTCTCATGCTCACGTTCATCAGGATGCCCACGGCCAACATGACGTTGGCCACGGAGGATCCGCCGTAGCTGACCAAAGGAAGTGGAACCCCCACCACGGGCATCAGTCCCATGACCATGGCGATGTTGATCACGATCTGGGAGAAAAGCATGGAAGTGATCCCCACCGCCAGAAGGGTCCCGAAGGTATCCCTGCATCCGTAAGCCACGTGCATCCCCCGGAGAACGAGCAGAAGGAACAGAAACACCATGACGCCGGCTCCTATAAAACCCCATTCTTCCGCCATGACCGAAAAAATAAAATCCGTATGCTGCTCGGGCAGAAAGGAAAGCGTCGTTCTGGGTGCCTCTCAGGTATCCTTTCCCGAAGAGCATTCCGGATCCGATGGCGATTTTCGACTGGATGATATGATACCCGGCACCCAAGGGATCCCGATCCGGGTTCAAAAAGGTCAGAATGCGCAGCTTCTGATACCCTTTTAAAAACGCCCAGGCCAAGGGAGCGCACAGGGTGCCGAACGCCAATAAGCCGACCAGCGTTCGCCTTTCGATCTTGACGAAAACCGTCAGGATCCCCGCGATGAAAAGGATCAGCATGGCCGTCCCCAAATCCGGCTGCTTGAGGATGAGCAGGACCGGCAAGAGGGTATAAAAAAGGGGCGGGACCAGGTTGCGAAATGTGAGGCCTTTGAAGCTGATGACCCGGGAGTAATACCGAGACAGCACGATGATGACCGCGATCTTCGTGATCTCGGAAGGCTGGATGGAGACCGGGCCCAGGGAAAGCCACCGCCGCGCGCCACCCACATGTTTTCCAAAGAGAAGCACGCCGATCAGCAGGAGGATGCAAAGAACATAGATGCCGTGGGCCCAGCGGTCCAGATGCTTGTAATTAAATAAAAACGCTCCGATCATCAGGGCCATCCCGGCGCCGAACCAGATCAGCTGCTTCGAGAACAGGATCCGGACCGACCCGCCCCCTCCCGATGTGTCGGAACTGTACAGGACAGCAAGGCCGAAACCCCCGATGAGCAGCAGCAGGGCGAGCAATCCCCAGTTGAAATTTTCAATCAGCCTTCTGTCGAACATCTGTACCTGCCTTCAAACGCTTCTCAAGCGGGTTTTTCCATGGGAACTAATGCGCCGCCGGAGCGCTGTCAGATCGGGCGGTGGGGCCCTGGAACCCGTCTTCCGGCTGCAGGTAAAATCGAATCAGTTCCTTGGCGATGGGCGCTGCCGCACTTGAGCCGTGTTCGCCGTGTTCCACCATTACCGATATGGCGATTTTCGGATCCTGATCCGGTGCATAGGCTACGAACCAGGCATGATCCTTCAGCTGCTGCCGCAATTTGGCGTCTTTTTCGGTCTCTTTTTCTTTCCTCCCGATGACCTGGGCGGTCCCTGTTTTTCCACAGATGTCCATCCCTTCCACGCGGCTCTGCCAAGCCGTCCCCCGACGGGTATTCACCACGTTCCACAATCCCTTTCGTACGAGCTCAAGGGTCCGCCTGCGGAACTGGACACGCTCCAGGACTTCCCCTTCAAATTCCACGGTGCTTTTTCCATCCAGGCTCTGGGCGGACCGGATAAGTAGGGGCTTGTAACGGGTCCCTCCGTTTGCCACGGTGGCGATCATGACCGCCTGCTGGAGAGGCGTCACCAGATTGAACCCCTGCCCGATGGCAATGGAAAGGTTTTCACCGCCTTGCCACGCAACGCCGGTCTTCTTTTTCTTCCACGCTGCGGTGGGAATGAGCCCGTCGGCTTCATGCTCCATGTCGATGCCGGTTGGAGAGCCGTATCCGAAACGCCACGCCCACTTGGCCATCCGGTCCACCCCCAGCCTCTGACCCACCTGATAGAAAAACACATCGCAGGATTCCGTGAGGGCGGATTCTACGTTCATGTGCCCGTGCCCCCCTTTTTTCCAGCACCGATACGCCCGGTTCCCATACCGGTAGTGTCCCGGGCAGAAGAAAGACGTGTTTTCATCGATCACCCCCTCCTCCAGGCCGGCAATGGCGGTGATGATCTTGTAGGTGGAAGCGGGAGGATACTCACCCTGGGTGGCCTTGTTTTCCAGGGGACGCTGCGGATCGGATATCAGCCTCTCCCAATCCACATGAGAGATCCCGGAGACCAAAGTGTTCGGATCGAAGGACGGGCTGCTGACGACCGCCAGGACGTATCCGTTTCGCGGATCCAGGGCCACCAACGCCCCTGCCTTGTCGCTCAACAGGGTTTCCCCCAGCTCCTGCAAGCGATGATCGACGGCGAGAAACAAGTTTTGCCCCGGAAAAGCCTTTACCTCCTGAAGGACTTTCATGACCTGACCCGAGGCGTTGACTTCCACCTGACGGCCGCCCCGATGTCCCCTGAGGACGGCATCGAAAGACCTTTCGATGCCGCTTTTGCCCACCAGATCGCCGACGCGAAGGGCCGCGTATTTGCCCTCCTTGAGTTCCTCAGTATTTATCTCCCCCAGGTACCCCAGCAGATGGGCGGCGGAAGATCCTTTGATATATTGCCGGCGGGTCCTGATTTCTATGGCCACCCCCGGCAGATCGAAGCGGCTGACCTTGACGGCGGCCAAGGTGTTCCGGTCCACGTCCGGCTTCATAAGGATCGGCTTGAAGGAGGGAAGCCCCTTCCCTTTATCCATTCGAGACTGCAACTCATCCAGGGGCAATGCGGCGTATCGGGAGAGTTTGTCGAGGGTTTCGGGAACCGGCCGGGCATCCTTAGGGATGAGGGTCACGTCAAAGGAAGGACGGTTGTCGGCCAGAAGCTCTTCCCGGCTGTCGAAAATCAATCCCCGCGGGGGCTCCACCGTCTGAAGCCGGATGCTGTTATTGTCGGAGAGCGACCGGTAGGTTTCCCCCTCGATGACCTGCAGATAAAAGAGCCTGGCTCCGATCATCACAAAGGCTGCGATAACAACGAGGACGCCCAGGCTCAATCGGTGCCTGAACCACTCGATGTCTACGCCTTTGAGATAGTCAGCCACTGCTTCCTCCCGGACCCTGGAGGGCCCCCGTTGCCCCGACCCTCCCATGCCGCCTGCAATCGACGAAGCAAGGCGATCAGGAAGGGACCTGCGAAAGCCCCCAGGATCCCCTGGGCCGCGATCCGCCCCATTGCATCGGCGGGAATTGTGAATCCCGGATCGATGAGGGCACTCACACCCAGAAGGACCGTCTCCTTGAACAAAATCCCCAGCCCCGTCAGCATTTGGATCATCAGGGTCTGCTCCACACGGATGAAGGTGGTCATCTGCCGCACTCCTGCCGCAATCCAGAGATAAAGGGTCGCATGCAGGCCGAAAGGGGCTCCGGAAAGGCCGTCCATGAGCAACCCCAGCACCAAGGATCCAAAGAGGGCGAAACGGACAGGGTTAAAGAGGCCGAGATACAGCACATAGGGAATTGCCGGGTCGAAACAGTATTCCGAAAAGGGGAAAAGGGGCAGAACCGCCGTCTGGAAAAGGACGACGAAAAGGCACTCTGCCAAGGTTCGGACGTGTTTCATCGGAACCCCATGAATTCCCGATGAGGGGGGCTCAAAAGGATCAGCACCTCTTCCAGTTTGTTGAAATCCACCGCGGGCAGGACGCTCACCTCCTGGAACATGCCGGATAGGGGACGCACGACCCCTGAAACCTGGCCCAAATCGAATCCCTTGGGAAAGACGCCGTCCAGCCCGGAGGAAACGACGACATCTCCCACTTTGACGTCTTCTTTTCGGAGGACGTACCTGAAATTGAAACCGCCGCCCGGTTCTCCTTCGATGATCCCCCGGGTCCGTGTCCTCTGGATCAAGGCGTCCACGGCACTGTTTTGGTCGATGATGAGCATAATCTTGGAGTGGCCCGGCGTGGTTTGGATCACCTGGCCGACGATCCCCTCCGGCGTGACGACGGGAAGGCCCTTCCGGATTCCGTGGGAAGCGCCCTTGTCCACAATGAGGGCCTTGAACCATGGGGAGGGATCTTTCCCCACCACTTCCGCTGCAATCATTTCATGGGAAACCGCCTCCTGGAAGTCGAGGAGTTTCCTCAGGCGGGCGTTGGCCAATTCAGCCTCAAGGCGTCTTCGGTTTTCCTGCAAAGTCGTCCTGAGCTCTGCCTTGAGGCTTTGGTTCTCCCTGGCGGTGAAAACCAAAAAGAAATACTGACGCCACAGGTCTCGAAACCCTTCGACTCCCCAATGGAAGGCCTCCTGGAACGGCGCGGTGATGAAAATCGCGACCTTTTCAAACCCCGAGATGGACTGCCGATGCTTGGCCGTGACGGAAAGGACGATGGCATTGACGGCGATGAGGAGGATCAAGCCGGCAATTATCGCCATCTTCCTTGAAAACATGACGCTAGTCGATGGCCACCTGCTTGAGGATGCCGATGGAATCCAGAGCCATTCCAGAACCCAAAGCCACGGTGGACAGAGGGTCTTCGGTCACCGTGATGGGCAGACCGGATTCCTCCCGGAGCAGCTTATCGAAGTTCCTAAGGAGAGCGCCTCCACCGGTGAGGACGATACCCCGATCCACAATATCCGCCGCGAGTTCCGGAGGGGTCTGTTCCAGGGCGATTTTCACGCTTTCCACGATGGCGTCTATCTGCTCGGAGATGGCGATCCGGATCTCCTCGGAGTCGATGGCCAGGATCTTGGGAATCCCGGACACCAGGTCCCGCCCCTTCACCTCGACGGTTTCGATGTTTTCCGGATCTGGATAAGCGTTTCCGATGGCGGTCTTGATCAGCTCGGCGGTGGTCTCGCCGATGAGGAGATTGTACTTGCGCTTGATGTACTGGACGATGGCCTCGTCCATTTTGTCTCCGGCCACCCGGATGGAACGGCTGTAGACGATCCCGGCCAGGGAGATGACGGCCACCTCGGTGGTTCCCCCGCCGATGTCGACCACCATGTTGCAGGTGGGCTCGGTGATGGGCAGGCCGGCTCCGATGGCCGCCGCCATGGGTTCTTCGATGAGAAAAACCTCCCGGGCGCCCGCCGATTCCGCTGACTCCCGGACCGCCCGCTTTTCCACCTGGGTGATCCCGGATGGAACGGCGACGATGATCCTCGGCCGGACGAAGGCGCGCCGGTTGTGGACCTTGCGGATGAAATGCCTCAGCATGGCCTCGGTCACCTCAAAATCCGCAATGACGCCGTCGCGCATGGGTCGGATCGCCACGATATTGCCCGGGGTCCTCCCCAGCATGCTCTTGGCCTCCTGACCCACCGCCAGGACCCGGTTCTTGGAACGGTTGTCCGTGCGCACGGCCACCACAGAGGGTTCCCTCAGGACGATCCCCTTCCCCTTGACGTAAACCAGGGTATTGGCGGTCCCCAGATCAATGGCCAAATCATTGGAGAAAAAACCCAGGATGTAATCTAAAAAGAAGCTCATACCCCCTCGTTATCGATCACGCGTGCCGCCACGGGTCACACGGTTGGCTTTCCAGGATTCCTTCCGCCGGAAAAACCCTGAAATGGGCTAACCCGACGGTTCTTTTCATAAAATGAGACGACTAACAGAAACCCTGGGGCAATACAAGCAAAAAGATTACCCGATGGCTGCCATAACGGCATCGTGCAGAACGGGTCGAAACATCCGGATCTTTTCGTTCCCCCGATAAGGATGGATGCGGTGGGTCAAAAGGATGACCGCCACCTGCCGGTCGAGGTCCACCCAGAAAGACGTCCCGGTGAAACCGAGATGACCGATGGTCCGCCGGGAGAAATGCCTTCCGCAGCTGGCGCCCTCCGGAGCCGGCGTATCGAAACCCAGGGCTCTCCCACCGACCGCTGAAGGTGAAAACGCCATTTCGAGGATCTCCCGCCGAAAAAGCGGGGTTTCGTTCCGACCGATAAAATCGGACAGCAGGACGGACAGCAGCCGCCATACATCCAGGGCGCTTCCGAAAAGACCGGAATGCCCCGCGACCCCTCCGGTTACAAAAGCGTTTTCGTCATGAACGGCCCCGATCATCAGCTGGTTTCTCCAGGTGCAAAACTCGGTGGCCGCATAGGGTATGTTCCCAAGCAACGTTGCCGTGCCCGGGAAAAAGAGCCCGCATTCCGCGGCAGAAAAAATTTTATCGTATACCGCATCTTTCAGATAGGCATCCAGGGATTTTTGGGAAACGGCCTCCGCGACCCACTCCAAGATCATGAAACCCAGGTCGCTGTATACCGCTTTCGCACCGACCGGGCGCTCAAGCCTTTCTTCTGCCAACCACCGTCTCAGGCGCGCTTTTCTTTCGGATGGATGCACCTTTGCAAGCTTCAGATAATAGGGGCGGTAAGCGGGAAGACCGGATTCGTGGCACAGAAGCCGGCGGAGGGTGATCTGTTTTTTCCCTTGTGCCGTAAACGCCGGCAAGAGATCGGCCGCCGGCTGTTCCACGCTGATTCTTTTCTCCTGATGGAGGTTAAGGATGGCCAGCGTGGTGGCCAGAGGCTTGGTCAGGGAAGCCAAATCAAACCGGGTTTCCACCGTCATTTCCCGGCGGGAAAAAAGATCGGCACAACCAAAGGCCTCGTGAAACAGGATCACACCCTTTTTCGCTGCCAGAAGGACCCCCCCTGGAAACGCACCCCCCCTTATTCCGCGCTCCATGAGGGCGCCAAGGGCCTTCAAGGATTCTCTTTCGGGTTGCATGCAAATCTTCTGATTTGAACCTGTAAAGAAACCGCCGAAAACCCGACGGCACGGGTGCCGGTGGAACCGATTCCGTCGGGGCGAATGCAGAAGACCAGCCCGGGCTTCACAAGAGACGCACGCGGTCTCCTTTTAAGGCTGAAGAAAGCCCAGAGAGCCCCGGTTTGTGTCTAAAACGACGGGAGATCCGATGGGAACGGCCCGGTTGACCTTCCCGTGCCCGATTTCAAATCCTCCCAGAATCGGGATTTTGCTTTTTTTAAAACAGTTCCTGAAAATCTCATGGACATCTTTCGGCCTTCCACAGTCCACAAAGGATCCCAGAGCGATGCCCGATACGCCCGCAAAGCAGCCTGCCATTTGCATCTGGGTCAGCATCCGGTCGATCCGGTAGAGAGCTTCTCCCTTGTCTTCAAAAAGCAGGACCGAGTCCCGGAACCGGGGTTGAAAAGGGGTCCCGACCAGGTGGCACAGGGTGGTCAAGTTCCCCCCTAAAAAAATTCCTTCGGCCCTCCCCGGCCTCAGGATTCGGGGTCTGGAAGAAAAAATTTCGAGGCCGGCGGGGCCGGCCAGCGCGGACGCCAGCGCCTTCCGGGTTTTCCCGCAAGCGTCTGCAACAGTTGTGACCACCGGCCCGTGAAAGGTGACAAGCCCCCCTTTTAAGAACATGGGATTCAAGAGGGCCGTCACGTCGCTGAACCCGATGAAAGGCTTGGGGTTTGCCCGGATGAGATCAAAGTCCAAGGCCGGAAGGATTCGCAAGGATCCATAGCCCCCCCGAGCGCAGATGATCCCGTCGACGGCTGCATCGGCAAAAAAGCGGTGGAGGAGGTCCACACGGTGTCCGTCCGGCCCGGCGAGGTAACCGTCTTTTCCGAACAGGCCTTCGGGCAGTACCGTTTGAAACCCCATTTGTTTCAAAACGGCCAATCCTTTTTTTAGGTCTTTGGGCCTGAAAGGACCTGCCGGCGCCACCACGCCCAAGGTTGCCCCTCGAGCCACGGGTTTTGGAAACGCTGCTTTGTTCCGGGCCATGCTCACCCCAAAAACCCAGTCGGACCCAAGAATCCGAGATCAACGATAAGTAGAGCCTATTCGGGTGGTTGTTTTGGATAGCACATCCCTTCTTGACAGGGCAATCTCTAAATGCTAATTTCACGGCCAAGTCGGGGCGTGGCGCAGACTGGTAGCGCACTTGAATGGGGTTCAAGGGGTCGTTGGTTCAAATCCAATCGCCCCGACCAATTTGAAAAATTCCAGACAGTTACGAATTAGCAAGCCCATACGTCCATGAATCACCATGGGCGTATTTTTGTTGTCACCGGCGCCTGTTCATCGTTTCTGTGTCCATGGGTACCTGCCGCAGTTTCATCTTTTTCAAGTTTCTTTTCAAATTTTTTCCGGGCCGCTTTTTCCCGGATTGCTTCGCCGAGCATGCCTTTCAGGGATGTTCTCGGCGCGCCTTTCAGACCTTTACCTTCCATCATCCTTTGCACCGGTCACAGCAAGCGGGTGGATGAAAAAAGCGCATGTGCCATCGGGGTCAAAGCCTTTGTCTTCATGCCCTTCATGGTGAAAGATATGGCAAGGACGGTCAGAAGAGTCTTGGACCAGGCGAAGTCCTAAAACGGTGTCCGGCTAAAGTTCCGCCGTCAACCCTCCGACCGTCTTGAGCTTTTTTGCGGAGTGAAGGCCTAAAGGCTGATCACTGCACTTTCGCAGGCCATGGCAATCATCTGACCGCCGGTGGCCATGCGTGCGCCTGCAATCAGATCCTCTTCCTTGATGCCTCTGGATACGGCGCAGGGGGTGCACACATAAATGGGCACCCCGTATTCCTGGATATAGGTCAGGTGGTCATCGGCTTTGTCGCCGGTTGCAGCCTGAAGCTTATCGGCGATTCCCTTTTTGGCCAGGTAGACCCCATCGTCCAGCAGAAACAGCGCCGTTTCTTTCCCCTCCTTTTTTGCGACCATGGCAAAAAACAAGGCGCGTGTGGCGCGGTTGGGGTTGTCCGTTCCACAGGACAATATGACCAGTACTTTGTTCGTCATCTTAGCACTCCTTTCTCCGTGGGATTTTCGGATCCGGCAACCGGTTGAAATGGAAAAGAATCGGCTTGCTTTTCCAACCGATCAAGCCGATGGAACGTTCTTCGCCATCCTTTGCCTCCCCATTTAGGATGCGTTCTCGATGTGCCTGCGACCCGGGCTGCCGTTCCTTTGGCCCCGAATCTTGGGGCATTTCCCCTTGACAAAAAAAATGCCATTCTTTAGGGTTTTTGAATAACATCACGGCGAAATAACTGGCGGCAAGGAAAGCCTAAACCAGAACCTCCGTATCCCTCTTTTGTTTTCTCTTATGAGCTGAAGTTTTTCCCTTCCGGGCTTTTTCCTTTTTTGCCGCCCTGAGGCGGTTTATTGGGTGGGTCTTCAAGGTGCTGCTTCCAGGGCAGAAGGCGCAATGACCCCGCCCATGGACTTCGACCTGCCTTTAAGATGCCTGTTTGATAAGGGCATTTTCGTTGCATGCCGACGACTGCCGAAAACCCGAAAGGAGGACGACATGGCGTTCAAAGACTTTTTTCTGCCGAAAATCGCCCATTCCAACCCGGAGATCCGAAAGAAAGCCATCAGGAAAGAAACCAACGCGAACCTGCTGAAGCGCGTCATCGACAACGACGAGGACCCCTCGGTGGTGAAAACGGCTGAAAAAAGGATCCGGGAGCTTCGGGCCTAGCCTCGATGGCGTGAGCTTCAGGAAGCGGCGGGCAGCTTTCCGCAGATCGCCGAAATCTCCACGCCTGCATTTTTAGGAAGACGCGAAACCTCCACCGTCTCCCTGGCGGGAGGCTCCCCCGGGAAAAACGCTGCATAGGCGGCGTTGAAACGGGGAAAGTCTTCCATGTCCGCCAAAAAACAGCTGCATTTCAAAACGTCTTTCAAGGTCAACCCCGCCGCTTCGATAATGGCCTTGAGATTTTTCAGGACACGTTCGGTCTGCTTTTCAATGTCCCCCTCCAGGATATTTCCCGTTTCGGGATCGATGGCGATCTGGCCTGAAACAAAGAGAAGCCCTCCGAAAACAATTCCCTGGGAATACGGACCGATGGCCTCAGGCGCCTTATCCGTGGAAACGATCTTTTTCATGTGCTGCTCCTTTGCTTTTTCATCACAGGTGAAGCATCTCTTCTTTGAATCAGAAACGGGGCTTTTTTGCAAGGCTTCCTGCAACCGTCAGATGAAACTCCAAAAGAAAGGTTTTGTCATCGCCGGCTCCTGAAGCCTTTTTCCCGCCAAACCGTCCGCTGTTCTTTTCTTTCCCGAGCGCCGCACGTTGACAAAGCGCCTCCCTTGCATTAGGGTCTCAAATTTAAAAAAGGGGGAGAACTTATATGAAAACCGCCATGAGATGGGATGATTTTTTAATCGCCGAGCACGAGATGATCGAGCGGGCGATGGCCGTTTTGAAAACCTGCCTCGAGCAAGTCGAAGACGGCGCCTATGACAGGATCCGCATGAGCCGCAGCATCGATTTTTTGCTGGAATTCGGCGACAAGCTTCACAATAAAAAAGAGGAAGACCTTCTATTTCCGTTGATGGGAAAGCGGGGAATTCCCGTGGAAGGCGGGCCCATCGGTGTCATGCTCCAGGAACACGAGGCCGAGCGGGCGCTTTTGAAAAAGATGCTTTCGGAGCTTCCCGGGCTATCTGGGGCCCCCATGGAAAGCCGGTTGCGGTTTAAAAGCGAAGGCTTCAATTACCTGAAAATCCGATCCGAGCATATCTGGAAGGAAAACGACGTTCTTTATCCCATGGGGAGAAAGGTTTTCCAGGAAAAAGACAACGGATTTCTCCTTGACGGATTCAGCCGTATCGATACGGAAACATACGGAGAGGAAGCCAAGAATCGTTATGCCCAGATGCTGGAGGAGGCGGAAAAAGGGACCTCGGCCCTAATAGGGCTCGTCCACGGACTTTCCTATGACCAGATCGAGGCGATCCTGGAAAGCCTTCCGTTCGAAATCACTTTCGTGGATGCAAACGATACCGTGGCCTACTTCAACCGCCTCGACAAGCCGAAACTCTTTCCCCGCACCCGGTCGGTAATCGGTCGAAAGGTGCACAAGTGCCATCCTGAAAAAAGCGTGGACAAGGTGCTCCGTATCGTCGAAGGGTTCAAAGACAAAACCCTGGACAAGGCGGAGTTTTGGATCGATTTCAGGGGGGACAAGGTCCTGATCCGGTATTTCCCGGTTTACGGTCCAGGCGGGGCCTACATGGGGGTGCTCGAAGTCAGCCAGAGCATCGGAAAGATCCAGGCGTTATCAGGTCAGAAGCGACTCCTTTAGCCTGAAAAGGCGCATCCTGCGCCTCAGGCGACGCATCTATCGGAAGGAGCGCTCAAGGGTTAAACAGCCGGGTCAATTCATCCCGCTCGAAACAGGGCCAGGGCACACGGCGACCCCCTGAAACGGCCTGGATGCCTTCGCCCTCCTCCAGCACCCCCCCGATGCAAGTCACCGGAACCCCCGCGGTCTGAATGCTCCGGATGAGGTTTTCCAGGTCCCCGGGACTGCAAACGATGAGCAGACTCCCGGAACCGATGAGTCCGAGGGGGTTCAGTTTCAACATCCGACAGAGCTTCACGGTTTCCGGATAGACAGGGATCCGATCCATCTCGATGCGGAGGCGGTGCCCCCCCGCCGAGCTCAGCTCAGCCGCCGCCGTCGCCAATCCCCCTTCCGTCACATCGTGCATGGCATGAACCCCTACAAAGTTGGAAGCTACGCAGGCTTCTTCCACGATGCTGATCCTGGAAAGCAGGTCCCGACATCGATCCATCTCGTCTCGGGGCATCCCCGACGCCGCCAGCCTCCGGCGGAATTCCCGGGCGATAATGGCCGATCCTTCCACGGCAAGGGCCTTGGTGAGCAAGAGCGCGTCCCCGGGTTTCATGTTTTTCTTGTCGATGAGCCGATCCCTGGCAACGGTCCCTACGATCATTCCCGTCACCACGGGCCGCACCACCGCGTCGGTGACTTCGGTATGGCCCCCCACAAGGACGATTCCGCACTCCCGGGCGCTCTGGGCGAGCTCCTTCATCAGCTCCCGGATCTCCCATGGGACCGTGCCCCGGGGAAAGAGCATGGTGGCCAGAAGCCATCGGGGGGTGGCCCCCGAAGTCGCGATATCATTGGCGTTGACGGCCACCGCGTAGCGCCCGATGGATCGGCTGACAAAGGTGACGGGATCCGATTTGAGGACGAGCACTTCGGCGCCGGATCCGTCCACCGCCGCGACATCCTCACCCACCGCGGGGAAAAGGAGCACTGATGGATCCTCCCGGGGAAGCATCCCGAGAAACGCCTGAAGCAGATCGTTGGGAAGCTTTCCCTGCGGCAGGGGCAGCCCGAGCCGGACGATGGCCGAGAGGCCCGAGAGATCAGAGATGACAAAATCGCTTCCGGAGTCGTCCGGGCCTGTTGGGTCGCCGTTTTTCAGCAGAACGGTCCACGCTCCTGCCCGGTTTCCGGCCTGCACGTCAAAAAGGTAGTCTCCCACCATGAGGATTTCACCGGTTTTCACTTTGAGCTCCCTAGCGGCGAGAAGCACGGCCTCCGGGCTCGGCTTGGGGGCCGCCGAGGCCTCCCGCGTGACCACCACGTTGAAGTCCGAAAGCGCAAGCGCCCTGAAGTTTTCAAGACCGCGCCGGACGGATCTCAGGCTGTTCCGGGTAATCAGGCCGATTTTCAGGCCAGCTGCCTTGAGCGCTTCGACGAGGCCCTCGGCCCCTTCATTGGGCAGAGAATTCGCCGCCGCCTCTGCTTCAAAATCCTCCAGCTTGCGGTGGGCCTTTTCCCTCTCTTGGGGCGAAGGAAGGGAATCGATGAACTCCAGTACCGGTCGGTTCAAAGGGCACCCGATGGCCTTTTTGATCCGGGGAAAATCGAGGGCCCCCGGGCGGGTGAGGGTCCCGTCGAAATCAAAGAGAACGGCCTTGAGTCTGAACGATAGAGGCTTCACCAGCGGGATCCAAAAGGGAGTGCTTGAAAGCGCATGGGGTGTCCTCGGCGCTTTTTTAATGCAGGACCTGGCTTAAGAAAAGTTTGGTCCTTTCGTGGCGCGGGTTTTTAAAGAACGCATCGGGCACGTTTCCCTCCACGATCTGTCCGAAATCCATGAAGAGCACCCGGTGGGCCACGCTCCTGGCAAACCCCATCTCGTGTGTGACCACGATCATGGTCATCCCCTCCTGGGCCAGTTCGATCATGACGTCGAGAACCTCCTTGATCATCTCGGGGTCCAGAGCCGAGGTCGGTTCATCAAAAAGCATGACCTTGGGGCTCATGCACAAGCTCCGGGCGATGGCCACCCGCTGCTGCTGTCCGCCCGAAAGCTGCCCGGGATATTTTCGAGCCTGCTCCGCGATATGGACTTTTTCAAGAAAATGCATGGCGATTTCCTCGGCCTCCTTTTTCGGGGTCTTGCGCACCCAGATGGGGCCCAGCGAGAGGTTTTCCACGATGGTCAGATGCGGGAACAGGTTGAAATGCTGGAAAACCATGCCCACTTCACGCCGTACCCGCTCGATGTTCTTGAGGTTGTTGGTGAGCTCGATGCCGTCCACGACGATACGGCCGCGCTGGTGTTCCTCCAGGCGGTTGATGCACCGAATCAGCGTGGATTTACCCGAGCCGGACGGACCGCAAATGACGATCCGTTCCTGTTTTTCGACGGTCAGATCGATCCCTTTGAGCACGTGGAATTCCCCGAACCACTTGTGCATGCCTGCGATCTCGATCATGACCTCTTTCCCGGGTGACGGACTTTTCGGGGCGGACAGGATTTCGTTCATCTTTCCTCTGATGCAAGCGGTTATCGGTCTGTGGAAAGCTCCCTTTCCAGCTTCCGGCTGTAATCGGCCATGGAAAAACATCCCAGGAAGTACAAGAGGGCGATGAAGACGTAGGCCTCCTTGCTGAACCCCATCCACTCGGGGTTTGACAGCACCGACTGAGTCGTCTTCAGCAGGTCGAATAGGGCGATGATCACCACCAGAGAGGTGTCCTTGAAGGCTGAAATCAGGATGCTCACCGTAGGCGGGATCACGATCTTGAGGGCCTGGGGAAGAATGACCAGACGCATGGTGAGGTAGTAATTGAGACCGATGGACTCGGCCGCCTCGTACTGCCCCCGGGACATCCCCTGAAGCCCGCCTCGTACCACCTCGGCGATGTAGGCCGCGGTAAAGAGAATGATGGCCACCTGCGCACGCAGGATCTTGTTGATGGTTATCCCCTCGGGCAAAAAGAGGGGGAAAATGATGGAGCCCATGAAAAGCAGGCTGATGAGGGGAACACCCCGGATCAGTTCGATATACACCACGCACAGGGCCTTGATCAGGGGCATCCGGGACTGCCTTCCCAGCGCCAGGACTATTCCCAGCGGATAGGCCGCCGCAAGCCCGAAAACAGACAGAAGCAGGGTCAAGGGCAGTCCCCCCCATTTGGTGCTCTCCACCTCGGAAAGCCCGGGAATCCCGCCCTTCATGAGAATACCCATGGCCGCCAGGCCCAGGATCCACGCGTATCCCAGCCGACGGGTCCACCGGTTCCGGTCCCGGCTGTAAAAAAGAAGCCCGAACAGCAGCAACATGGCGACCAGCGGCCTCCACTGCTGGTCATAGGGGTAAAACCCGAAAAGGATGAACCGCAAGTTGGCGGTGATGATGGACCAGCACGCGCCGGAGACCTGCCGGCATTCCCCGGGGGAGCTGAACCAGACACTGTCTGTAAACATCCACCGGATCAGAGGCGGTACGGCCTTGTACAGGAAATACAAGGTCAGCAGGGTCAGCAGTGTGTTCGGCCATCCGTCAAGGAGATTCTGCTTGACCCAGCCGATCACCCCCACGCTGGTCACCGGTGGTTTGAGCGTTTTTTCCAGGGTTTTTTCGGATTCCGGTTGCATCGCTTTACCGTTCCACCAGGGCCACCCGCCGGTTGTACCAGTTCATGAAAGCAGAGGTCGTCAGACTGAAAAAGAGGTAGACCGTCATGATGAGGGCCACCCCCTCAATGGATTGCCCCGTCTGATTGATGGTGGTGTTGGCCACGGAAACGAAATCCGGGTAACCGATGGCCACGGCCAAGGAGCTGTTTTTGGTCAAATTGAGCATCTGGCTGGTCAGGGGCGGGATGATGACCCGAAGCGCCTGGGGAAGCACCACCAGGGTGAGCACTCGGCCGGGTTTGAGTCCGATGGACATGGCCGCCTCCCGCTGTCCCTTTCCCACCGATTGGATTCCAGCCCTCACCACCTCCGCTACAAAGGCCGCCGTGTAAAGAACCAAGCCCATGAGCAACGCCATGAACTCCGGGCTCAAGGTGAACCCGCCCTCGAAATTGAACCCGGTAAGTTTGGGAACGTTCATCTTGGTCGGTGCGCCGAATCCCAGCCATACGATAAGCGGGAACCCGATGACCAGAAGCAGGGAACTCTTGAATACCGGAAAGGTTTTACCGGTGGCTTCCTGCCGCCGGGTCGCCCAGCGCCGGAGAAAATAGGCCGAGACGATGCCCGCGACAAAAGCGATAAGCATGTACAGATGGGCCGGATGTGCCTCGGGAACGCCGAACATGACGCCGCGGTTGCACAGAAAAATGCCTGGAGCGGGATTTAAGGCGTTTCTCGGAGAAGGCAGGGACTCGTAGAAGATGGCATACCAGAAAAAAAGCTGAAGCAAAACGGGAATGTCCTGCATGACTTCGATGTAGGCGCCGGCAATGCGGGAAACCAGCCAGTTCTTTGACAAGCGGGCGATGCCGATCAGGGACCCGAGAAGCAGGGTCAGCACCACCCCGATGAAAGCAACCTTCACCGTGTTCAAGGCTCCCACCACGAGGGCCCGTGCATAAGAGTTCGCCGCCGAGTAGGAGATCAAGGACTCTCCGATTTCGAAAGACGACTCTTTTTTCAAAAAACCGAAGCCGGTTGCGATGTTCTGTTTTTCGAGGTTGAACAGGACGTTGGAGATCAGGTACCAGGAAAGCAGGCCCACCAGAGACAGCGTGACGATCTGTACCGCGATCGACCGCTTCTTGGGGTCGAGCCAGAAGGGGGCGCTTTCAGGAGATCCCGTGTTTGCCATCGGGGTTTCTTTTTTAGGACCGGATCATCAAGCGACAAAGGCATTTGAGCCTGCTCCCGCGCCTGGGCGGGAGCAGGCTGTCGATTCGACCGGGTCGGAAAATCAGCGGGTCGCAGTCCGCTTTTTCATCATCGGAAAGGTGCGGCGTACATCAGGCCACCCGCCGTCCACAGGGCGTTGAGGCCGCGCTCCAGCTTCAGCGGGGTGTTGATTCCCACGTTGCGCTCGAAAATCTCTCCGTAGTTGCCCACCTGTTTGATGATGTTGTACGTCCAGCGCTCGTCCAGGCCCAGGGCCTTGCCCATACCGGGGGTGACCCCGAGGAACCTCTGAATTTCAGGATCTTTGCTGTTGAGCATTTCATCGACGTTTTTCGAAGTGATGCCGAACTCCTCCGCCTGAATCAGCGCCATAACCGTCCAGTTTACGATGTCAAACCACTGGTCGTCTCCGTGACGTACCACGGGGGCAAGGGGTTCTTTAGAAATGATTTCCGGTAGCAGGACATAGTTTTCAGGATTGGGGGCCACTGACCGGTGGGCGGCCAGCTGGGAAGCGTCAGACGTCAGGCAGTCGCAACGGCCGGCAAAAAAAGCCTTGTTCAGCTCCGTAGCCTGTTCGATGACCACCGGCTTCCATTCCATCTTGTGCTTCCGGAAAAAATCCGCCGCGTTCAACTCGGTGGTCGTTCCCGGCAGGACGCAGACAGTGGCTCCCTTGAGCTCCTTGGCGCTCTTCACGCCCAGCTTCTTCGGGATCAGAAACCCCTGCCCGTCGTAGTAATTGACATGGGCGAAATTCAAGCCGTTTGTGGTTTCCCGGGTCAGCGTCTGCGTGGTATTCCGGCACAGAACGTCGATTTCCTTGGATTGGAGCGCGGGCAGGCGCTGCACCGCGGTCAGTGCCGAAAATTTCACTTTCCCGGCGTCTCCAAACACAGCGGCGGCGATGGCCTTGGCCGTGTCCACGTCGAGTCCTTTCCAGACCCCCTTTTCATCGGGCATGCTGAATCCGAAAACGCCGCCGTTGACCCCCGCGAGGATATGCCCCCTGGCCTTGACCTCCTCCAGCGTTCCCGAGCTTGCCTGACCGGCAGCGATGAACATCACCGCCAACACCCAAACCGACAAGATCGTCAATTTCCGCATGTTCCCTCCTTTTGTTTTACTTTCATTCCAAACCACTACCGGACACCTTCGCAGCGACGAGGCCATGTCCTGAAAATTCTGCGCTTCCAGGCGTCGCATCGGCTTCACGGAAAAGGGCCTGCCGCCGAAGAATTTTTATCAGAGGGAAGGACCCTTGACAAGTTGAATTTCGGGCGACTCGCCCGCAGAGGCACGTGGCGAAGGGGGCTTCCCGCTTCCCCTGGGACTATAAGCCCCAGAATATCGGGATCAAGAATGCTCCCATGATGATCACGATGAGGTTTAAAGGGATCCCCAGTTTGAGGTAATCCGAGAAGCGGTACCCCCCCGGCGCATAGACAAGGAGGTTCGTCTTGTAGCCGATGGGGGAGGCAAAACAGGCGCTTGCGCCGATGCACACGGCAATGATGAAAGGCTTGGGATGAACACCCAGGCTGATCGCCGTTGAGATGGCGATGGGAACCAGCAGCACGGCCACGGCGTTGTTGCTTAAAATCTGGGTCCCGATGCTGGCCAGGAGGATAAACCCCGCCATGACCACCGCGGGACCGCTACCCCGGAAAAGGCCCAGATAGGCTTCGGCATAAATCCGGGTGGCGCCGGTCTTTTCCATGGCAGCCCCCAGGGCGATGGTTCCCACGATGAGGAGCAGCACATTTCCCTGCAGGGCGCGGTAGGCTTCCTGGATTCTCAGACACCCCGTGAGCACCATTAAAAAGGAGGCGCTGATGGCACACACCATGATGTCGGCCAGCCCTATGCTGGCAGAGACCATCATCCCTCCGAAGATCGCCAGTGCCAGAGGAGCCTTCTTCTTGTTGATAATCTCGTGGTGCACATCCTCCACGATGATGAAATCGCTGCCCCCCCGGATACGCTCCAGCTTTTCCTCCGGGCAGCGCACCAAGAGGATGTCTCCCACCCTGAGCCGGATATCGTAGATCTTTTTTTCGGTGTAGTGCAGGCCGGTCCGCTTGACCGCCAGGATGTTAAGCTCCGGATCCCGGTTCAAGGCCGTTTCCATGAGCCTGGACCCGATGAAAGAGGACTGGGGCGGGATGATCAGTTCCACGATGAGGTGGTCCTGCGCATCCGTTGAGCCGTTCCCTCCCGAAAGCGTTTCCGGCAGTGCAATGGCCGGGTCGCGGAACAGGGCGACCAAGTCGTTGAGACCCCCTTTGACCAGGATCAGGTCGTCGGGGGCGATCTGGATGCGGTCGCGGTCCGGGTAGAAGACGTGGGAATACCGGATAAGTTCCACGATTTCCACGGAGGGATGGTCTTGGGAAAAAAGGGCGTGCGCATCCAGCCCGATCAGGCGGCTGCCTCGGGGAATTTTGATTTCCGAAAGGTAACGGCGGTGCTCGCCGTCCCGAAGTTCGCACACGGGTGCGGCATGGCTGGGCATCAGATGCGGCGACAGAAAATAGAGCACCGCGATCCCGACCGCCGCGATGGGCACCCCCACCGAGGAGAGCTCGAACATGCCCAGCTTCCCGTACCCGTAGAGAGCGCTTAGGTCCGAAACGATGATGTTCGTGGAAGTCCCGATGAGGGTGCAGGTTCCCGCCAAAATCGATGCGTAGGAAAGGGGGATGAGGAACTCGGAAGGGCTGAAACCATATTCGCAGCTCAGGCTCAAGACAATGGGGATAAAGAGAACCACCACCGGGGTGTTGTTGATGAAGGCGGAGGCGACGGATACCACCAAAAGGATGATGAGGGAGGCCAGTGCTTTCTTTCCCCCGGAATATTCGATGACCTTCTGGGCCACCACCCCCACCACCCCGGTCCGGATCATGGCCCGGCTGATCAAAAACATCGCCCCCACGGTGACCACCGCGGGATTGGCAAACCCCTTGATCGCCTCTCCCGGCTCCAGGATGCCGGTCACCGTCAGCACCACCATCATCCCCAAAGCCGTCATGTCCACCGGAAGCCATTCCGTGACGAAAAGGATCATGGCCACCACCAGCAGGGCGCTTACGATCACGACGGACACCATGGTCACCTCCTCAAGCCCCCGGCATTTCCCCCCGCCTCGGGCAGCGACAAAGACTCTAAAAACTCCCGCAACTTTTCCCGCCGATGGGAAGGCACGTAATCCAGGTTCATCCCCCGCTCGTGTATTTCCCAGTACTTTTCCCGGGTAACCCGCATGAGGTCCGTGGTGAGGCTTAGGATCCTTCCCGCTTCCAGACTCCGGAAAGTCGCCCCGACCCGCCGAGCCTGCTCTGCCCGTCCGGTGGCCAGGAAATAGCTTCCCAGCAAGGCATGGGCCTTCTTGACCCCGTCCAGCGGCACGGGATTCTTCGCGTCGAAAAGAAGAAACTCGTCCAGCAGGTGTTCCCGGTTTTCGGCTCCGGCCTCCCATGCGGACTCGACGAGCCTCCCGAGATCGTGGGCCGTCACCTCGGCGGCGAAGGGAAGCCCGGATTCCCGTGCCACCTCGGCATAGTAGTTGAGATAATAGGCGATTTCGAGCACCGCTTCGGCGGACTCGTCATTGAGGGCCTCGGCATAACGCTCGTATTGCCCCAGAAGCAGGAAGATGGACCTGGGGTCCTTCCGGTTGATGGCTGAGCGCATGAGGGTGTTGAAATACCCGATCACGAGCTCGCGCAGGGCATCGTCCTTCTTCGCCGTCTCTTCGAGACCCAGCCGGTGGATGGCCTCGACGATGGAGCTGACCACCTTCGACATGGGCGATCCCCCCCCGTTGAAAATCAGGCGCAGTTCCTCGAAGGTCTTCATCTCCACCCAGTTCTTCTTTTCGCAGATCTCCTCGACCGCCGCTGAAGAAAAGCCCAAAAAAAAGGCCTGCGGCGCCTCAAACCAGCCGGATTTCAACTCCCGCTTCAAGGACCAGTACCACCGCAGGTTCCTCTCCAGGCTCATCACGCTTTCAATGGCTGTCTTACGGTCTCCCCGATCCATGGAGCGGATGGCGATGTTGCCGATGTGTTCAATGGTCTCTTGGGCCGCATCACGGCATTTTTCGATTTGCGATTTCCCGCGGATCGCCTTTTTCACCTTCCGGCGGAATTCGCCTTCGAGCCGGCCGAGCAGGGTTTGGGGGTGCAGGAAGCGAAACAGATAGTACATGTAGGGGAGGACCAAGGCAAAGCAGACCAGGGTCAGGGAAAACAGCACGCCCATGTTCCGGGCGTCCGGCGGAGATCCCTTCAGGTAAAATCCTCCGGAGGTGTTGGCAAGGTTGACGACAATCACGAACATGATCGTTACGGTGTTAATTCCGTCCCGGATGAAAAATTCCAAGAATTTGAAAGAATACATGTTGGCGGTCAGGGAAACACCGATGGCCACCGCCGTGATGACGATGCCCAGAACCTGGTTGAGATTCCGGTTGAGCAGATCCCGTAAATGCCCGATGTCGCCCGGGCTTTGGATGAAAACCTGCCGGAGATCCCCCTCGCCAAAGGCCAGGTGGAAACCGAGCTGTACGGCGCACGCCAGGATCAAGAGCGCTGCCGCCGCAAGAACGCCCCGGATCATGAGCAGTCCGCTTTTTTCCATGGTCAGGTCTCCGTTTTCAAGAAGCCGGGCTTTTTTTCCTAAATATAACGATCCACCAACTCGGTAATGAAGTTTTCCACCCCGACGCCTCCTTCCCTGGCCCGCACATCCTCCAACAGGTTCTGCAATTTTCCATAGGTTACCGGATCCCGCTTTAAATCGTCCGTGGAGCGGTAGGCTCCCCCCCGCCTGCCCACCCGGTAGATCAGCCGGTCCTCGTCCGAAAGAGACTGGTACTTCTGGATGACTCGAAGCATTTCGGCCTTGTCCCCGGGGAGGGTTCCCGAAACTTCCTCCAAAAGGTTCATGATGTGGTCGCTGGTTACCGTGGAACGGATGCCGTCCAGGGCCTCGATGAAGCACTTGATCTCCTCGGCGACCCCATCGTCGGTCTGCAGGGTAAGCGTCCCGTCGGCCACTTTCTCGTAAAGGGGCACCTGCGGAGGAACCCGGAGGCTCCTGAGTCGGATGAAATGGGGATTGATCTCGTTGAGGACCCCGGCGGTGGCGGCGGCATGCTCCTTCCACATCTCCTGCCCGCCAAGACCGGGCATCACGTATTCCGAAAGCTCCATCCCCGCCTCTATCAGCTTCCGGCCGGCCTCCACGTGCTGGGCCGCCGTCACCCCTTTCTTCATCAGTTTCAGCAAGGGGTCGTATCCCGTTTCCAGACCGATGTGCACCCGGTCCAAGCCGGCTTTCCGGATTTCCTTGAGCGCCTCCACCGATTTCCGGACCACCGTCCGGGAACGGGAATAGGTGGTCACCCGGGTGATCTCGGGAAACTGCTCCCTGAGGAACCTGAGGACATTCACCAGGTCCTCCGTCTTCATGATCAGATTGTCGGCATCCTGGAGAAAGCAGGCTCCGGTTCCATAGTATAACCAGATGGCCACGCTGCGGTAGCTGCTGCTGTATCCTCCGTCATTGAGGATGGCACCCACGACGGCGTCGTTGACCCGGCCGCTGTGCCCCAACCGCCAGGAGAGGGCCTTGATGTCGTCGGCCATGTCCTTTGCGGCCTGTATGTCCGCCCGGATTTCCTCGCCGGTTCTCAGTGAAAACTTGCGCCCCTTGTAAACCGGGCAAAAAAGGCACTGGTTCCAGGGACAGTTACGGGTCACCCGCAGCAGGAGGCTTTGGGCCTCGTTGGGAGGGCGGATGGGCCCTTGTTCAAATCTCAATTCCTTTCGGTTTTTTTCCATGATGCTTTCCATGCAAACATCCTCGGAAGTTCCACGATAAAGCAGGAACCGCCGAAGCCTATCCACAGATGAACAGATCGACCGGCACCTGGGTGATGAGGTGCGCCCCGTCGCTTGCAACCCGGAAAACGCTTTCCACGCCGGCTGCAAACGCCTCCTTGAAAACAATCTTGGGCTCCAGCGCAAAAACCATCCCGGGCTCCAGCACTTCGGTCCGTCCTCTGGCGATGAAAGGAGGCTCGATGAGCTCGAGGCCGATCCCGTGGCCGATGAATCCGACCTGGTACCCCCTCGGTCCGAGGTACTGATCCCTGTATCCCATTTTTTGGGCCAGATCCAGGGAATGCTGGAAGAGATCCCCCGTCGTCACCCCGGGTTTCACCCTATCGAGAACCGAGTCGTGGATCTCGATGACCGCCCGGCAGGCCTTTTCCGCGATTTTCGGCATCTTGCGGATGGCGAACATGCGGGTCTCATCCAGGTGGTAGCCGTTCAAGACCGACCCAAAATCCACCATGATGGGCTCCCCCGGCGACAGGCGCTTGTTTCCCGCCCCGGAGGGAAAAGCCGCCGAGGTCCCTTCACCGCTGGTGGAAGCGTCCAGGACCCCGGGCATGCCGCCGTTCTTTCCGCTGAGCACGTGCCAGGGATAAGCGCCGCCGCTCTGAAAGCTCCGGTCCCGCAGCATCCCTCCGTGTCCGAGCTTCCGGGCAAAGGTTTCGAACAGGCCCGCAAACTCCATCTCGGAAAGGCCCGGACGAATCGCGGTGCACATGTATTCGAAGGTGAGTCGGCTCATCTTTGCCGTTTTTTCCATCTGCTCGATTTCCCATGGGGATTTGATGCCCCTTGTTTTTAGAATCAGCGGCGACGCATCCGCGATCCTCTCGGCGGGAAGCAGGGTTTTGTAAAATTCGAAATCCCTGACGGGAAGGACATCCAGCTCCAGGCCCAAGACCGAAGGCAGGCGACCGGAGGCCTCCCGGATGTGCTCGGGGATCTCTTTCACCGAATCGATTTCGAGGATCCGGCGGATGGCGGATTCCCTTTTCGCCCGGGGGAAGTACCGTTTGACCATCAAAAGGGGATCGCCTACCTCCGGGATGAAGAGAAATCCGTTTTGGGCCGTCCCTGAAAAGTAAAAGAGATCCACCCGCTGGATGATCAGGATTCCTTCGATGCCCTGGGCACCCATTTGACGCTGGAGGGTCCGGATCCGCCGGGCGACCTCGCTGTCCGGAACCCGGAAGTCCTCAGCGCGGTTCAAGGTCTGCATCTTGGTCGTCTTTGTAGACTTCATGGCTTCAGATTCCACGAAAAAAGGCGCCCCGACCATCCGGATACGGTCCGAGAGCGCGACAACAATGGATCGGACGGGAAAGGGTCTTTTCCATCACCTGGGGCCTCCAAACGGTTCCGGTCCAGCCGAAAACCCGACCCGTCGGGCTACGAAAAAACAACCGGCTTCCCTGTCCGATACAGCAGGGCCTGACATGTGGCGAGCAGGGCGCCGTCCGAATTCGTGACGGTGATGGTATAGCAGGCGGTCTTCCGGGTCCGGCTGATTTCACGCGCCTCTGCTCTCAGGCGGGTTCCCGGGGGCGGGGTGGACACGTAGGTCACGTTGACATTGAGGGCCACGCCGATGGTCCCGTCCGTTTGGCCTACGGTCTGAAACGCCTCGTCGATGAGTGCAAAAATGGCGCCGCCGTGGGCGCGGCCGTAAATGTTGTTCATCTTTTCCGGGTCGAAGACCATTTCGACCGCGGAAAACCCCTCTTCCAGCTCCTTCAGTTCCATGTTCAGGGTTCTGGCGAAAGGCTCCGAAGCCACCCGTTCAACGATCGCCCTCTTAAGGTCCGGATCCATGCCCTTCTCCGGCCGACTCATCCGGTTCTTCCGTCGGCCGCGATGCCTTCAAGCTCGGCGATGCAGGCCATGAAGTCATCGGAAAAAGCGTCCTGGATCTGGTCTTCCTTTCCAAACTCCGAGATGTCGGTGGCCACATTTCTGCCGACGCCATAGGCCACATCCCACCCCCGTTTCCGCAGCAATTCGATGACTTTTTCGGCTTGGTCCCGGGTGGCCCCTCCCCCGATATTCTGCTCGGCGATTAAAAATTTCACTTGTACTCCTTTCAAGGGAAACACTTTTCGGCCCTGCCCCCCGGTGCTCCATTCAGGCGACATCCGGAGGGGAACCGCTTCCTTCTTCGGGCCTGCAGGCCTTCTCCTTGGCGTCATCCTTGAGGTAATCGAACCAGCTTCCCTTATAACCGCACTGGATGATGTCCCTGATCTTCCGGATGAGATAGGCATGGGTTTCGGCCTCCCCATCCTGCTTCAGTCTGAAAGCGATGAGCCGCTGGAGATTTTTATCCTCCCGCTGCCGGTCCGGTACCATACGAATGGTCCGCTGAAACACGGCCTGGAAGGGACCGTTCTGCTCCTCGATGGCGATGATTTTGGCTGCCATGACCCGTTCCTTTATCCTGTTATCCGACAAATATAATGCTTTTCCCGGGCCCTGGCAAACGAAAAGCCCTCATTCGAGGCGGTCCCAGATCTTCAGGTAGCTTTCGTAGTCGGTCACGGCGCAAATCCGGTCGTAGGCCTTGAGGACGGCCTTGGCCTCCCTTCCGCCCCGCTTGGAAACCAGAATTAAACGGACGCGGTCCAGGGTGGCGATATCCACCGACCGCTTCAGGAAATGGAAGATGTCTGCGGAGAGCCGGAAGCGGAGTTTGTGCCGAATCGCCAGTATCCGGTAGATCAAAAGCGCATGGTCGAAGAAAAGGCGGGTGTTGAAATCCAGGGTCCTTTCAAGGATCGCCTCCAAGAAGCGGTTTTGGTGCAAAATGCCGGCACGGGGATCGTAAACGGCCGCATTGACATTGAAGTCCAAAACGGAAAGCAGGGTCTGCGCATCGGCGGCAAGGGCGTATTTCTCCAAGACGATGAAACGGGAAAGCATGCAGACATCAAAGGCGTAGCCGGAGTGTTCCGGAAACCAGCGGATGCCTCCCAATTCGGTGGATTCGAAGCGCTGGCCTTCGAAAAAGGCTTCCAAACACCGCCCGGGGTCCACCCCCCCGATAAAAAGATCCACGTCCCGGGTGGCCGGCGCATTCCCGTGGACCCTTTCGATGACCTGGTCCCGCAGCGCGCCGCCGACGATATAAGGAACAGCCTTTCCCGGAAGCCTTTCCATCAGTTCGGAAAGGGGTTCGGCGACTTCCGGCCTTTGCGCAAACAGCCGGATCCAGTCGGCGAAGTCATGGACGCTGACCACAGTCGGTATCCCCTTTTTCAAAGGCTTCGGCGATGGAAGGCTGAAACGCTCTATTCCAAGGGCTTCGGCTTCAAAGAAGGTGCCCGGCGATGAAGTCGGCAAGACCCATGAAATCCACCTTCATTTCTTCCTTTCTGAGGGGCCTCTCGCCGGCGGCACAGCTTCTTCCGAACCGGTGGTGAACCCGGATCCCTTTGTCTTGGCACCAGGCCTCCAGGGAGGGCTTTGTCATGGACCCGACGATCAGGGCTCCAGCCCTGGAACCCCATTCGAAATGGGGACCGTCGCCTCCGCTGTCCCCCATCACCACCACCTTGTGAAACGGCACGCCGGCCGCGCGGGCAATCGCCGCCGTGTTGCGTCCCTTGTCCTGGATCTCAAAAAGCTCCAGCAGGTCTTTGGGGTCGGTATCCTTACGGGGATATCGGATCATCGGGTGGGCGGAAAGGGCCTCCACCCGGGGAAGCAACCCTTTGGCGAAAACCCTCTGGAAATAACCGATCATTCCCGTGGTGTTGATCATGAACAAGATGTCCTGGGAGCGGCACCATTTTATCAGCTCAGGGACCCCGGTGTAGGTGCAGAAGTTGGCGTCGAGATAGGCGTCCATCTGTCCGGATTCGACGGATTCGGGCAGCAACGATTTCACTCTGCGGGCTGCCTGCCCCAGGGTGATCCTGTTCCCGGTGTATTGCCGGAAGATTTCCCCCAGCTCCGGCCCCTTTTCCGGACGTTTAAAAAGGAGGAAATCGAAAGGCCCGCAGGGGGCCAGACATCCGTTCCAGTCCGAGGAGATCATGGCTCTGTAAGCTTTAACCCGTTTTTTCATGCCCATTCTCGTGACAGGGAACTCGGGATGCCATAACCGGATGGGATATCGGAAGCCGAACAAAAGGCTGCATCTCGACTACGGTAAGCCATTTCAAGAAAGGTTGCAACAACGCGATACCGCGAAAGCTTCTGAGGGCAAAGGGCTTTTAAAAGCGCAAAGGCCCTTGGTGGCGACGGTGGATTGAAGATCGTTTTCCCCCGTGTTAAAGAGTAGCGTTTGCTTGGCGGCCGAGGAAAGCAGGGCCTCTGAAAAGAACCCCGGAGAACCCGAAACCTGGGTTGCTGCCGATTTCATAAAATGTCTTTGATCGAGAAGGACCGCATGGGCGCCGACACCGATTCCCTGTCTTCGGGAGAGGTCTTTTCCCAGCCCCCGAAACCCGCCTCCCGGCTGCCGTGGCAGATCGGGGCTGCCACCCTTTGCCGCCTGACGCTGAACACGGCCCGCCGGTTCGCCTACCCCTTTGCACCCGTCATCAGCCAGGGTCTAGGGGTTCCCTTGTATGCCGTCACCTCCCTCATCGCGGTGAACCAGGCTACGGGCCTTCTGGGGCTTTTCTTCGGGCCTTTCGGAGACCGTTTGGGGTATCGCCGCATGATGCTTGCCGGCCTGGGGGCGCTGGCCGTCGGGATGTTCGCCGGGGGTTTTGTTCCCGTCTTCGCGGTCACCCTGGGAGCTTTCTTCCTGGCGGGGTTGGGCAAAAGCATCTATGACCCGGCCATTCAGGCCTTTGTGGGTCTCCGGGTCCCCTACCACCGGAGGGGAAGGGCCATCGGAATCATCGAGCTGAGCTGGGCGGGCAGCTCCCTTTTGGGCATCCCTGCCATCGGCTTTTTGATCAGCCACTCGGGATGGCGGACGCCCTTCTTTGCCCTGGGCGCCGTGGGACTGGCCGGTTTCGTTGTCCTTGCCTTCCTGCTCCCAACGGACAAGAAGCCGGACGGCACTGGCATCGGCCCGGCGTCGCTTTTTCGCCTGTGGGCCGCCTTGCTGAAAAAACGACGGGCGGCGGGAGCCGTTGTCTTTGCGTTTCTGGTGAGCGTGGCCTACGACAATTTCTTCGTGGTCTACGGGTTATGGATGAACGCGGCCTTCGGCCTGGGAGTTGCCGCCGTCGGGATGGCGACCGTCATCATCGGAGTGGCCGAGCTTTTCGGAGAAGGGCTCACGGCCACCCTGGCTGACCGGTTCGGGCTTTCGCGGGCCGTCTCGGCGGGCATCGCTGCAGGATGTGTTTGTTTCTTGATGCTTCCCTGGGTCGGAAAAACGCTTTTTTTCGGGCTTTGCGTTCTTTTTTTCCTGTTCTTGTCCTTGGAATTTGCCATTGTCTCTTCCATGTCCCTTTTCACCGAGCTTTTTCCGGAAAGCCGTGCCGCTATGATGTCCGCCTTCTTTGCCGGGGCCAGCTTGGGGCGGGTCTTGGGGGCGATGATCGGTTTTCCGGTGTGGGCTGTCGGCGGCATTTCGGGCACCGCCCTGGTGTCGGCCCTCGTCCTTGCCGGATCCCTGGGGGCTTTGGGGTGGGGTCTGAAAGGATGGCGGCCCGGGGCGGAAGGATGCGATTAGTTTTTCGAGATCCAGACCGAACCCAGCTGGAGGTCCTTCTCCACTCGGCGTGCGTAAGCCTCGGCCGCTTCCTGATTTTGAAAACCGGCGACATAAAGCCGGAACCAGGTTTGGCCCTTTACCGTCACCGGCTTCATGTCGGCAGAAACGCCCCGGGAGGAAAAAGCCCGGGCCAAGCGGTGCGCATCGCCTTCCTTGGCGAAAGAGGCCAGGTTCACAGACCATGAAGGATTCTGTTGGGCGTGCGGGGGTCGCTTTTCCCGTTCCTTCATCGCCTCCATTTTTTCCTGAACCCCCTCCAGGCGAGCGCTCAGGTCGGTGACCAGGGTTCGGGTCTGGGCCACCGGGCCTTCCATGCTTTCCTGTTTCTGCTGCAGCCTTTCCACCCGGTCCTTGAGAACCTCTGCCTTTTTTTCGCCTGCGGCGAGTGCGTCCCTGAATTCGTCCAAATCAGCCGTGGGCATGTCCCGCCGAAGAGCCGAGACCTCCTCCTCCAGGTCGGCGGTTTTTTCCTGAAGGCGTCCTGCGGTTCCCTGAAGATGAAAGGCCATTCCTGTCACGAGGCCCGAAAGGACGAGGGACAAAACCGCGGCACCCAAGGCAAGGTAGATCAGGGCTCTCCCCTTATGGACGGATTCCTCGAGGCGGCGGCTGAACTGCTTCTGTTCCCGGGCGAGCCTCTCCACCTTTTCAAGGGGGGAAAGAATCTGCTGCCGCAAACCCGACAGTTTGTCCTGAAGGTGGCCCAGCCCTTCGTCCACCTCGTTGAGCAGACGGGCGTCCCAATCTCCCTCCGGGCCGCCCTCCCCGTTTCCGCTTTTTCTTCCGTCCGAGTCGCCCATTTCCGGCTCGCTTTTTCGTTGGCGGGTCCCGGAGCCGCCGGGTCGCCCGCGTGGTTTCCTCCCGGCATCTTCCGGCCCCGGCCTCTGTCTGAGGAAAAGGCTTCAGGAGCGCAAATTGTGTTTGGATATCCCTTTTGACACAATATATGGTGTATTTCAAGAAAAAATTTCGATTGCGCCTTGAGCTCGTGTGGGGATTTTCTGGAGGGAAAGATCCTGCGGGCGCCGGTTAGCCTTCCGGCGGGACGAACGCGACCCCCGGTCCCGGTCCGATCCGGTTTTTCATCAGCGCCCCCGTGCTTCGAGGGCACGGCGTTTTCCCTCGGTCAGCGCCGGATCCAATCGGTAAGGAACCTTGGCCTGGAGATCTTTTTTCTTGATCAGAAGCCAGTTCTTGGGGTCTTTGCCCTTCATCTGTACCAGGGAAAAGCCGCCCTTGAGGCGTTTTCCCTGCATGTTAAAAACGAGTTTCCCTTTTTCCAGGGCCTTTAGAGGATCTTGTTTTTCAAGGAGGGAATAGGTGCCGAGGTCCCAAATCGCAACGATGCCGGCTCCGTAATCCCCCTCGGGAATGACCCCCTCGAAATCGATGTAATTTAAATCGTGGTCTTCCACCCGGACTGCCAGCCGCTTGTCGGAGGGATTTAACGAGGGCCCTTTGGGCACGGCCCACGATTTGAGAAAGCCGCCCATCTCCAGCCGGAAATCCCAGTGAAGCTGTCTGGCATGGTGTTCATGCACCACGAAACGCGGGTGGTCGTTCAAGGCCCAACCTTTCCTTTTGGCTTTTTTTTCTAATCGGCTTTTGAGATGATCATAGCATCAAAGAACGGATCCTGCCATTGGGAACCGTGGAGGTTTACCATGCAACTTATTTTCAAGTTCCCCTCCAGCCGCAAGTGGGTGGATGCCCTGGAGGCGATCCGGCAGCACCACCCGGAAGTCACCCTTTCCGCCGGCGACAGCGGAGGCGCAAAGAGCCTCGAAAAGGCCGATGCGCTCATCGCAGGCGAGCTTTCCGCAGAGGACCTGCAGGCCGCCCAAAAACTCAAGATCGTCTTCGTTCCCTACGCCGGCGTGGACGGCCTGCCGCTTGCGGAAATGCGCAGACGAAAAATCCGCGTTTCCAATGTGCACGTCAACGCCCCTTTCGTGGCAGAGCGTGCCGTGGCCCTGGCCTTGGCCTTCTACGGGAGGATCATTGATTATCACAACGACCTGAAGAACTTTCAATGGCACGGATACTGGGCCGGCATCGGGATCAAAGACACCTGGCAGTCCATTCGAGGCAGGGCCTGCGCCGTCATCGGCACCGGCGAAATCGGAAAAGCCATCGCTCGGCTTTTGAAGGGCTTCGGCTGTCCGGTCACCGGTTTCAGGAGAAGCCTTCCTCGGGCCCCCATGGAAAATTTCGATTCCGTCACGCTTAACCTTCGGGAGGCGGTGGAAAGCAGCGAGCTGATCTTCGTGTGCCTCCCCCTCACCCGTGAAACCCGGGGGATCCTGGGGGAATCCATCCTCAAAGAAATGCGGGGGAAATTCGTGGTCAACATCGGTCGAGGGGAGTTGATTGCTGAAAAGGCTTTCTTTGAGTCTCTGAGAGACGGCGTCTTGAAGGGCGCGGCCATCGATGCCTGGTATGCCTATCCCCAGCGCGGCGCATCGAAAGGGCCGCCGTCCAAATATCCCTTTCACGAGCTTGCCAACGTCATTCTTTCCCCCCATGTCGCCGGGTTCACTCCGGAAGCGGCGGCCTTGAACATCGAGGCGACCGTTGAGAACATCCGCGCCTATCTGGAGACGGGCCGACCCCGTTTCGAAGTGGACCTGGAGGCCATGTATTGAAAAGTCAAGGCCGATGTCTGTCTGCTTGAAACCGGCGGGGTATGGATGCTGAAGCAGGACGCCCTCTCCACGCTGTACCGGGAAATGGCTTGCCCCGCCTTTTATCCCCATCCGGTTTCCCGGGTGATCCGGAAGGAGACCCACATTTCCGTGGTCTTTCTCGCCGGTGGCTACGCCTACAAACTCAAAAAACCCCTGGATCTGGGTTTTTTGGATTTCAGGTCTCTTTCCAGCCGGCGCCGCTTCTGCCAGCGGGAGGTGCGGCTCAACCGGCGCTTGAGTTCCGGGATCTACCTGGGCGTCGTTCCCCTTTACCTTAAAGCCGACGCTTCCTGCTCGTTTGAGGGCCCGGGAAAGATCATCGAGTACGCGGTGAAGATGCGGCGGCTTCCCGATGCGGCCGCTTTCAGGAACCGCCTCATGGCCAAAAAGATGCGGGGCCGTCTCATCAAGGCGCTGGGGAAAAAGCTTTCTGTTTTTTACGAAAAAAGCCCCATCGGGCCCGAAATCGACCGTTTCGGCAAAAGGGACGTCATCTCGGCCAACATGGAGGAGAATTTCACCCAGCTCTCCCCGTACGAAGGAAGCGTCATCGACCCGGAGAAGCTGGAATTCATCCGCCAGGTCAGCCGGAGCTTTTTGAAGGCAAACGAGGCGCTTTTTTTAAGCCGCCTCGCCTCGGGCCGAATCCGGGACGGCCACGGGGACCTTCGCACGGATCACGTCTATTTCTACCGTGGCATCCAGATCATCGACTGCATCGAATTCAACGACCGATTCCGCTTCGGGGATGTGGCGGCGGATATCGCTTTTTTATACATGGACCTTGACCATTACGGGCTCGGCTTCTGGGGCCTGGCCTTTTTGGCGGCCTACGTGGAATTTTCCGGAGACCGGAAGGTTTATGGCCTCATCGACTTCTACGCCGTTTACCGGGCCGTCGTGCGCCTGAAGATCTGCTGCCTCCGCATCCCCGATGCCCCTGAAAAAGAACGCAAGATCCTGGAGGCGGACGCACGGTCTTACCTGGAACAGGCCCTGCGTTATGCCGTGCAGTTCGCCCGCCCAACGCTCTGGATCACCTGCGGGCTTCCGGCCTCAGGGAAATCCACTCTGGCCCGCGACCTATGCGATTTCCTGTCGATGGAGTGGATCCGGTCGGATTCGGTCCGCCGGGACCTGTTCGGGTCAACGCGCGAGACCTCCGTTTCATTTGATCGGGGAATGTACCGGTCAGGGATGCGGGACCGGGTCTACGCCCAGATGCTGGCCATGGCCCAAGACAGGCTCCGATCCGGCGAATCGGTCCTGCTGGATGCCACTTTTTTCAGCCGGAAATGGCGGGAGGCCGCACGCCTTCTGGCCCACGACTTCGACGCGAACCTCGTCTGCATGGAGTGCGTCTGCAGGGAGGCAACCCTTCGAAAACGGCTCAGGGCCCGCAGCGATGGAAGGGGGCTTTCAGACGCCCGCCTCTTTCACCTTCCCAAGATGACCGCCAGCTTCGAACCGACGACGGAAATGCCCGCCGACATGCATTTCAAAGTCGATACCGACCGCCCCATCGGCCCAAACCTCGATTTCGCCTTGTCCCAGGGATTCACCCTGAAATGCCGCCAAATCAAAGCGCGTCTTTGAGACGCCTCACCCCATAGTTGGCCCGATGGAGCTTCATGCCACCCGGAACCGTTGACTTTCCAAATCCAAGCCGCATCTTGGAAAGCACCTGACAATGCACACCCATCTAAAAAGGAATGACCCATGAATCCAAGGATTTCAATGCTTCTGCTGGTCCTGGCTTTCGCCATCCTGACGGCCTGTGCCGGAGGAAAACGTTTCCATGCCGAACCCCTTCCCGATCCGAAAAGCTTCAATGCCCATTTCGGGGACATGGATGCGGACGGAAACGACCGGGTCGACTGGAAGGAGTTTCAAAACCACTTTCCGCACGCCAAGCCCGGGGTGTTCACAGCCCTCGACCTGAACGCAGACGGCGCTGTGGACCACGAGGAATGGCACCGGTTCAAGAAAGCCCACGGTCTCAAACATGTCAAATAGTTGTGTCTTGCAGGCAAGCGTCTGAAGACCTTAGAAGCGGTTTCAGAACCCTCCTTCCCAGCCTGTCGGGCCTTTTGAAAAACGTTAAACTCGCTTCGCTGAATCTTGAAAACTCGGGCGTAACGCCCTCAAACACTTCAAGATCCAAACGCTCCGCTTCGTTGAACGCTTTTATCAAAAGATCCTAAAAAACGGCTTGTCAGGAGGTTTTTGAGCGGGTCGCGTCAGTTGAAGACAGACGGCTTCACAAGAAAAGCCCCAGGGCCAACCAGGTCATCACCCCAGGGCAAAGGGGGGTGATGACCCAACCGGCGCCGATTCTGCCCAGGTTCCTGAAATTGATGGTTCGGGCGTTTCCCACCAGGCCGACCCCCACCACCGCTCCCACCACCGCCTGGGTGGAGGAAACAGGAACGCCGATCTGGGTGAAGAGATGCAGGGCCACCCCCTGGGCGAGCATGACCACAAACCCGGAAAAAGGATCCAGAGGGACGATCCCCTTTCCCACGGTCATCATGACCTTCTTTCCGTAGGTGAGCACGCCGGCAGCGATGCTCAGGCCGCCGATGAGGGCGGCCGTATCCGCCGTTAGCATCCCGGATCCCACGTAGACACCCGTCACATTGGCCACATTGTTTCCCCCCAGGCCGTAGGCGCTGTAGCACCCGGAGACCACGATTCCGGCGAGGTAGATCCGGTTCCGGTTGAAAAGGGTTCCAACCGCTTTTTCAATGGCAAGACCCAAAAGCCTGTGAAGCATGTAGGCCGCAAGGGCCGCACTGATGGGGGTCAAGATCCAGCAGGAAACGATTCTGAAAAGCTTGTCAAGTTCCAGCAGGCCCGAACTTATCCCCGCCCCCACCACCGCTCCGACGATGGCTTGGGATGCAGAGGCGGGAAGGCCGAGTCCGGTGAGGATCGCCAGGGTCGCCCCTGCACAAAGGGCGCAGATAAAAGCCTCCATCGGAGCCAGCCGGGAAAGCTCCCCCACCGTCCGCATGCACTTGGGCCCTTCGGCGATGGCCCCTGCCATGACGAAAAGCGAGGTGAGCAAGACAGCCGCCCGATAGCCGACGGCGCCCGTGGCCACCCCCGGGCCGAAGACGTTGGCGGAGTCATTGGCGCCCAGACTCCATCCCAGCAAAAGCCCGCTTCCTATTTTCCACATGGAAGACCCCGGCGTGTCCGTTTGAACCGCAACAGCAAGCGCTAACCCCGCAGCAAGCTGCGGGGTTAGCGAGCGAACCTAAGCTTTGGCAAAATTCCTTTCGTTGAAGCGATGGGCCCGGCGAAGGCAGATCATAGGATCTGCGCCCGGACCTCCAGCCCGAGAATCGAGAGCATGTCGCCCACGGATTTGTCCCGATAGGTTTTGCGTCTCAAGGGCATGTTCGGGCGGATGCTGTAGCGGACGCCGCGGCCCTCCTTTTCTTTGAAGAGGTAACCACCGGTTTCGAGGTCCTTGATGATTCTCCTGATGGTCCGTTCCGTGATGCCGATGTGCGCGGACAGCCGGCGTGCCGTGATGCTGGGGTGGTGTGCGATAAAGCTCAGTACGGCCGCGTGATTGGTCAAAAAGGACCACTTCGCCATGCGTTTCCCCTCCTTGAAAAAGCCGTTGAAAATGTCATCTTGTAAGCGCATTGAAAAGGCAAGTCAACCTGCAAAAGAAACCCCGGGGCACCTGATGCCCATTTCCTTCCAGCATCAGGGGAAAACCCCCTTTTCCCGAACGAAAAAAGTATTGACATTTTCAATATAGGATATTATTGTCATGATAAAGATGTCATTTGATTTGTTTCATCAGAATCGGAAGCAGAAGGCCGCCTTCAGAATTTTCCATGAAGGCTTCTGAGGGCCCAGGCGCCATACATAGACCCGAGCGCAAGGAGACTGAACGATGTTTGATTTTCTCAAAAAAAAGCAGAATGCCGAGGGAAAGCCGGAAAAACTTCCGGGCCCGAAGGAACTCCCCGACGACGTGGGCGGCTACCTGGTCACCAAGATGAACCAGAACCCGGACTGGGTCTGGAACCTGAAAGCCGTTTTAAAGCCGGACAAGGAAAAAGGCTGCTATTTCGTGAAAGTCTTCGACGGCAACCAGGTCTATTCCCAGGGGCACAAAGTCAGGGACTATCATTTCTTCGACGCACACCCGGACCTGGCTCTCTACGAGGGCTGGTTCAACAAGAACACCCACGTGGTCAAGCTGGAAACACGGAAACAGGCGGCCTGACAGCAAGCCATACCCGGCGCCCTGTGGGTTTAAGGGCGGCCGCAGCGCCCTGACCCTTACCCGGGAAACGGGTCGCTTGGTCAGGAAGGCATTGAGAGACAGGTTGGGTTTTTCGCTTCGCCGATTTTAAACCGGCGAAAAGGAGGTCTGCAATGACGCTGTTTTATGGTGTCCTGCTGGCTTGCGTGTCGGCGATTTTCTTTTCAATCGTCTTGTTGGGATCCCGCAATCCCAAAAGCCCGAAATGGGCAGGGGAGTTCCTTGTAGGAAGTTTCTACATCCCTATGATCATGGGTCTTGCGGTCTGCAGTGTTTTTTTCCTGTTCAAAGCTTTTCTTACAGACAGTTTGGACGCCAAGGCGTTGCTGTCGAGCGGAATTACTTTGGGCATCTGCGTCTTGATTCTCTGGCAGATGAAAATCGGTCAGAAAATCAAGAAGTTTGCCCTGGAGGAAAGCACTCCCTCCTCCAGCAGCGGGGCGGTCCTTGAGTTCACGTCCCCCACGCCCGAGCCGGAAACGCCGAACCAATCTTCCCCGCCCCGCCTGGCGGCTTGATTTAAAGCGCGGAATTCACCCTCTTCCAGCGGGCTGGCCTTGCAGGAAAGGTTCAGCAGGGGGTTGCGGACTGGCGAAATGCAGCCCCCTGCGCTTTACCGGCATCCGAGCAAACGGACTTTCCTTCTCCGGTCAGGTCTTCATGCTGAGGCTGAGGATCTGGAGGTGGTCGCTGGCGTCCTCGATGACGTCGCTGAGGTGGGTGAGGCAGGACAGGAAATCGGATAACACGACCCCCTGCCAGAAATTTTTCACCGGTTCCTCCCGGATTTCCTTCAAAAGGGCCGCCTTGAGATCATCGATCTTCTTTTCATAGATCCTAATCGCCAGCGTCTTTTCCCGCAGGTCTTCCCCTCTGAGGGTGGCCTCGAAGGTGATCTGAAGCATCTGGCAGATCCTCACGTTGAAAAAGGCGATCCGGGAACATGCCTCCCGGTAGGGTTCGGGAAACTTGAGTTCCAGGTAGTGGCCGGCGGTATCTTTCAAAAGATCGAAAACGCTGTCGACGATCTCCACGAACCGGCAGAGATCGGGGCGGAGATAGGGAAGAAACGCCCCTTCATAGATACCGGACAGGATGCCCCTTCTGATGGTGTCTCCTTCCCGCTCGAGGTCCAAGACCCGCCGGAAAAGAGGCTTTTCGTCTTTTTCCATGGCGATGTGGAAAAAGCGAACCGCGTCGCATAGAAGGGCGATGTGTCCCTTGATGTCCTCGAGGACCTGCTTTTCCCGCTTGTTCTGAGGAAACAACTTATCCAGAAACATGCTCCCCTCTCGCCCGGAGGATCAAAGACCCCGCCATGAGATCCATCACGGAGACGACCCCCACGATCCGGCCTTCATGGGTTGCGAAGACCCTCGCGATGTTGTGCGCCTTCATGATCCGCGTGGCTTCCCCGAAAGGGGTGGTCGAATCCACGGAAAAAATAGGCCTGGAAGCAATCTCGGATATTTTCAGTTCCCTGGGGTTCTTTTTTTCCGCGAAAACCTTGAAGAGGATGTCCCTTGCGGTGACCACCCCGTAGCCGTCCTCGCCCTGGTCAAAGCGCACCACCAAAGACCGTATCCGGAGGTCCACCATCCTCTCAATGGCGTCGTAAACGGACCGGTCGGCACTGATATACTCGATCTTGGTCGTCATGAATTCCTGAATCGTCATCGCCTTACCCCCGAATGCCGTTTCATGGTCATCGGCTTTAATAGGCCGCGACATCGGCGAATTCCCTGCAGGAAAGATGCCGGATGCCCTAGAAACGTCCCTTCTCTGCCACAGGCCGGCGCCAAATGCAAGCAAAGCCTGAGGGATCGACGCGAAAAGCTTGATCTTCAAACCCGGGTGCTTATGATGGCTGCAAGGAGGGCCCGCACGCATGGACACCACGCTTTTCAGCCCAGACTCCTTGCTTTGGCTTTTCGGAACCCTCGTTTACCTTGAACTTTTCCGGCGTCTGGACCGTTTCCTTTCCCTAAAAAAGCCGGCAAGCGATGAAGAATACCTGGCTTTTTTGGCTCGGAAATACGGCATCAGCGAACACGATCTGTTTTTCTTCGCCGCAAAGGCCTGGGGGCGTTCCCAGTCCCGGGTTGAAACCGACTTCAGGCATTACCTGGTCGCCGGGCACCTTCCCCATTATGTTCGGGATTTCGTACGAAGGGAAAGAAAACTTAGCCGGCATGCCTGATCAGCCGGCGGAAGACTCCCCCCGGACGGAACGTACCGGAATACGGTACTTGCGGTTGCCGAATCGGATCCAAAACCGGTCCTTTTTGCACTCGAGGAAATCGGACATCTTCATCAGGCCCGATTCGACGAATTTGATCCGGTCCTCCCCCAGCATCATGTAAAGGCCGTCGTTTTGAATAAAAAGCTTCTTGGGCTTGAGCTTGACCCGCTTGCCGGTGTTGAGGATCAGAACGATCCCTGTCGATTCCCGGGAGACGTCAAAGACGAAAAGCGCCGTGTCCTCAAAGGGAAAATAGACCTTCTCCCTCTTGTCTTCCAGCTGTTGACACAAGAAAAACCCGTCGGCATCCTTGCGGATACAGCGGTGAAAATAAGCGATCACTTTCCTGTGCTCGAAAAGGCCGTGGCGGTTGTGCCAGCGGCCGTTTTCATCCAGCCAGAATACCGCTTTTTCCTTAGGGATCACCACTTCTTTCATGGGCCGAACCTGCGATCGCTCCTGGATCCCAATCGAAAAGGCAACGCTTAAGGTCTCTTGAAACGCTCAAGGATTATCGTGACCTGGTTGTGAAAGTCAGGGCAACCCGCTTCGAAGGTATCTTCCTTCCACCAAGGCATACCCCCCCCGAACTGAAACGTGGACAGACTGGGAAAAAGATCATGGTAGAAAAAGCCGCACAACCCGCCCGGATCGTGGCAGCTGATTTCGAAGCGCTCCCCCTCCCGGTGGCCGGCGCTGCATTTTCCGTTCACGCTTTTCACCGTCGCGACGACGCGATAGCCGATTCCTGGATCCTTTGCCATGAGCTTTCCTCCTTGGGTTAAAGCAACGGGTTCAAAGGGCCACGGGCCGCCACACCTTTCCGTTGTACCATATCTTAGAAAACGGCGCCCCCGCCGGAAGCACCCCTTTTTCCAGATCCTGAAGCTGAAACATCGGGTCGGCCCGGCCGTAATCTTTGTCCCAGGGCTCCAGGATGACCCCGCCGCCCTCCACCGGCACCAGGCGCGGCAAAAGGGGCGCCCCCCAGGTGCGTCTCCGGCAGACCTTCAACAGTTCGGCTTCGGTGCTGTGGGGCAGCAGTTCCTGGAGTGTCACGAGGGTGGGCGGGCTCAGGGGGATCTCCCCGGTTAAATTCCTTTTCAGCGCTTCTTCGGGCGTGATCCAGACTCCCCGGGTGATTTCCCGCAGATCGGGTCTGCAGGCCTGTCCTTCCGGCATGAAGGCCACGAAAAATCGAGTGTCGAAGCGCGGCCGCATCCGTTCGGGGGTGATCCAGTGTGCCCAACGGTAAAGCGACGAAAAGGCCAGGATCCAACCCCCGGCTTCCACTTCCTTTCTGAACCAGCCCTTGGTCAGGCCTTGGCAAAGCCGCAGGGCGGAGATCCGGTCCGTTTCTTTTTTTCGCGAAGCCGCACCGCCGGCAAGAAAGACTCCTGCTTCCTCCAGCGTTTCCCGGATGGCCGACACCCCGTAGGCAAGGGCGTCCGGCTCACAACTCCCGCCGCCGATCCGGCGGGCGAGGTCCTTGCCGTTCAGGTCGGAGTGCCTTTCCCAGAAAGCGGCGTCCCGATCCGCGGTGTCGATGCAGCCGCCCGGAAAGACGTACTTACCCGACATGAAGGCCGCACCCGCGGCCCTGAGGAGAAGATGTGCCTCTATCCTGCCGGCCCGTTCACGCACCAGGACGAGGGTGGCCGCGGGCAAGGGCGTCATGGGAGAGGGATTCTCAGGGCTCATGCCGACACTCTTACGGCATCCGGTGCCTCAGATCAAGACGCGATAGGGGAATGCTATTTCCAGCGGACCACGAAACGCTGCAGCGCGTCCAGAAGCCCTGAAAACGTCAGCCCCATCATCGACAACACGACGATGCCGAAGAGGAGTCTGGCCGTCTGCATGAGGTCGGCGGAAGACAGGATCAAGAACCCGATCCCGGAATCCGCCGCGATCATTTCGGCGGTCACCACCAGCAGGAGGGCAATCCCGACCCCGAGCTTCAGGCCTGCAAAAATCATGGGCAGCGCCGCAGGAAGGATCACTTTCCGGATGACGTCCACGCGTCCGGACCCCATGGACACCGCCGCCTTGATGAGGGTCGTGTCCACATCTCTCACGCCCGCGCGAACACTGATGACCACGGGAAAAAAGACCCCCAGCGCGATGACCGCGACTTTGGACATTTCCCCGATGCCCAGCCACAGGATCAGCAGGGGGAAAATGGCGATCTTGGGAATCGGGTAGGTGGCGGAAATGACAGGGCTGAGGCAGTCATCCGCGAGGGAGGAAATCCCCAGAATCACGCCCAGAGTCACTCCGACCAGGGCGCCGGTCGAAAATCCAAGCCCGATGCGCCCCAAGCTGGCGGCAAGATGATGCCAGATCTCCCCATTTTGCACCATCCCCCAGCCGCTGTCGAGGACCCGGGAAGGCGGGGGCAAGAAAAGCGGGGAGACCAGGCCCAGGGCAGCAACGGCCTCCCACAACCCCAACAAAACCAGAAGGGAAAGATATCGCAGGAAAGGGTGTTCCCGGCGGACCCACAGGGTCGTTATGTCCGCCAGCTGAAGCCGAATCCGTGAAACGGCGTGCGTCTTCACCCGGGAAGCTGTTGATCCGGCTTCTCGTCTTCCCGCAGAGTCTGCCATATTTCTTCCAGATACGAGACAAAGGTGGGGTCCACCTTCATGCTTTCCAGCCTTGGTCGGGGCAGGTCGATGGTGAGCATCTTTTTCACCCGGCCGGGCCTGGAGCTCAGGACAAGGACACGGTCAGCCAGGAACACAGCCTCAGGGATGTAGTGGGTGATGTAAAGGACGCTTTTTCGCGTCTTTTCGTAAATCCGGGACAGTTCCTGTTGCATGAGCATCCGGGTGTGGGCATCCAGGGCGGAGAGCGGTTCGTCCATCAAAAGGAGCATTGGGTTCACCGAAAGGGCCCGGGCCAAAGCCGCCCGCTGCTTCATGCCGCCGGAAAGCTGGTGGGGGTAGGCCCTTTCGAACCCCGAAAGGCCCATCAGGTCGACGTAGGTCCTGACCCTTTCTTCCCGGACGCGCCTGGCAAGACCCATCTCCTCGAGCCCATACCCGATGTTGCGCTCAACGGTCCTCCAGGGAAACAGGGCCAGATCCTGAAAAACCACGGCAGTCCTGGGTCGGCCGTTGGGCGAATACCCGTCGAAAGACACCTGTCCGCGGTCCGGGGGAAGCAGGCCGGCGACGATATGCAGCAGCGTGGTCTTCCCGCACCCAGAAGGCCCCACCACCGCCAGAAACTCATTTCCCTCGATGGCGCAAGAGACGTTTCTCAGCGCCTCGACGGTTTTGCCCCCCCGATCCCTGAAGGTCTTTCCCAGCTCCTCGATGACGACGCGCACGAAGGGTCCCCGTTTTCTTTCACCCTCAGGGTTTCACGCCGGCCAGAGCCTCTTCCCAGAGAAAGAGGTCTACGATCTGGGACGCCTCCAAACGGCGATCCAGGAGCCGGTTCTGATGGTACCAGTCGATTTGGCGCTGGACGTCTTCCACGTCGAGCCTGGCGTCCCGGTCGTTGTAGCTCAAGGCCGCGCCGATCATGTGGGGAGGTTCACCCGTGTACTTGGCGACGGCGGCAATGACCTCGTCGCAGCCCGGCCCCGGGACATGTTTTCCGTCTTTGACCCCAAGGCAGCTGTCGAAGTAGGTCCTGCAGCCGGCGATGTAGGCCCGCAGGAACTTCAGGGCGGTCTGTCGGTTCTTCAGCAGGCTTTCATTGAAAAAAATACCCGCGATCTGGTAACGCATCCAATCCCCGGCCCACAGAATCCGGCGCCCCATCTTCCTTTCTTCCATGACCGTGCAAAAGGGCTGTACCACGAAAGCGGCCTCGATCTGGTTCGACGCCACGGCATCCCTCAGGGTCTTCAACCCTCCCAAGGGGGTGACCTTGACGTCCTCCAGGGTCAGGCCGACCTGGGGGAGGAGGTTCCCCAGCATATAGTGGAAGGTGGACCCGATCTGGGTCACGCCGACCCGATGCCCCTTCAAATCCTTCAGGGTCCGTATCCCCTGTTCCCAGGCGGCGTTGGACACCACAATCCCCACGAGGTGAAACCCGGGCCATTCCCGCCCCTTGTCCGCCACGATCTTGGCCTTCAGCCCCTCGGCCATGGCGTTGAAAAGCCCGGCCGTAAGCCCCGTCGCGCCCACGTCCACCTCCCCGGAAGCCATGGCCACGACGATGGGCTGGGCAGCCTTGGAAAAGACCATCTCGATGTCCAGTCCTTCTTTCTTGAAATAGCCTTTTTCCTGGGCAACAAAGACCGGCGCCGAGGAAGTCAGCCTCAACAGCCCCACCTTGACCTTCGTGTCTGCAAGGGCCGCACCGGCGCCCAGGCAAAAAAACGCGAGGCACGCCACAACCGCGAGAATCCTTTTCATGAGGTCTCCTGTTCCCGTTTACCCGTCGAACCGATTCCTGCTTGCCAATCGATTTCGATTGACCTATATTGACCGATCGGTCAAATATGTCAAGATCAAAACCCACCAAAATTTTTAAAGAAAAAGGTGACCTTCCGGTCATTTGGTCATGGAAAACCAGCCGCGCCGAGCCTTTTCAGATCCCCGCCTGACCCGCATCGAAGAAAAGATCCGAACCCTGCAGCGCCTCAATCTCGACGACGGCCTGGCCTGCCTCGCCACCGCCGACCTGTCGGGGCTGGGAGCCCTGGCCTTCGGCCGACGGCAGGCGGCCTTCGGGCTTCAGGCCTTTTACATCGTCAACCATCATCTCAACTACACCAATGTGTGCGAAAACGGCTGCCGGTTTTGCGCCTTCCATAGAAGCCCGGGTGCGCCGGGGGGATACGTCCTGAGCCCCGAGGAAGCCGCTGCCCGGATCGCCGAATCTCCCATGGAAGGTCTGAAAGAGGTTCATATCGTGGGGGGCTGCGACCCTGACATCCCCTTTGACTACTATCCCCGGCTGCTCAAAGCCGTGAAAGCCGCCAGGCCGGGGATCCGGCTCAAGGCTTTCACGGCGGTGGAAATCTGGCACATGGCACAAAGTTCGGGGCTGACCCCCCGGGAGGTCCTTTCCAGGCTCAAGGAGGCCGGCCTGGATGCCATGCCCGGAGGGGGTGCCGAAGTTTTTTCGGAGCGGGTCCGGAAACAGCTGTTCCCTAAAAAGATCGATGCCCCCACCTGGCTCAAGATCCACGCAACCGCACATGCCCTGGGGATTCCCACCAATGCCACCCTGTTATTCGGTCACCTGGAGACCCCGAGAGAACGCGTGGCCCACCTGCTGGCCTTGAGGGACCAGCAGGATCGATCCAAAGGGTTCAACGCCTTCATTCCCCTCCCCTTCCACCCGGCCAACACGGGCCTTTCCAGCCTCCCGGGCCCAACCGGGGTCGAAATTCTCAAGACCCTCGCGGCGGCCCGGCTCCTTCTGGACAACATCCCGCATCTCAAAGCCTACTGGGTCATGCTGGGTCTCAATTTGGCCCAGGCCGCTCTTCATTTCGGGGCCGACGACCTGGAGGGAACCCTCGTCTGCGAGCACATCGCCCATCAAGCCGGAGCCCGGACGGAACAGGGCTTGACCCGAAGCCGCCTGGAAGACCTCATCCGCGACGCGGGGTTTATCCCTGTGGAAAGAGACACCTTCCACCGGGTTGAAGGAGGACCGCATTGCTGAACAGGGCCGTCGAAAAGGCGGAAAACGGGAAGCGCCTTTCCTTTCCGGAGGCCAGACACCTTTACCGGGAAGCGGATCTTTTTACACTGGGAAGGCTTGCGCACGCCGCCCGGTTCCGTCTCCATCCCGAGGCTGTCGTTACCTACGCCGTAGACCGCAACATCAACTACACGAACATCTGCTCTTCAGGCTGTCGTTTCTGCGCCTTTTTCCGGCCTGAAGGCCACCCCGAAGCCTACGTCCTGCAAAAAGACGCCCTGGTGCAAAAGCTGGAAGAGACCTCCCGACTGGGGGGAACCCACGTTTTGTTCCAGGGGGGTCTCAATGCCGCCCTGGACCTCGAATGGCACGAGGAACAGCTCCGGACGATTCGAAGACACGGCCTTCACCCCCACGCTTACTCCCCTCCGGAAATCCTTTTTTTAGCCCGGCAGTCCCGGATGGAGGTCAAAGACGTCCTTTTCCGGCTCATCGACGCCGGCCTGGGCTCCATCCCCGGGGGCGGCGCTGAAATCCTGGTGGACCGCGTCCGGCGTGCGGTCTCCCCCCGTAAGGCCGGCAGCAGGGAGTGGCTGGGCGTCATGAAAGCCGCTCACGCCCTCGGCCTGCGAACCACGGCCACCATTATGTACGGGCACGAGGAGACGGAGGTGGAACGGCTGGCGCATCTTTTCAGACTTCGCCGTCTCCAGGAAGCCACCCGGGGGTTTACGGCGTTTATTGCCTGGCCCTACCAGGCCGGGAAGCAAACCCTGGCGGCGCAGGGCACGGGAAGTGTCCCCTACCTGAGGCTTCTCGCCGTCTCCCGTCTGGTCCTGGACAATTTTTCCCACGTCCAGGCCTCCTGGGTGACCATGGGGCCTTCCATCGGGCAGCTCGCCCTTCATTTCGGGGCCGATGACCTGGGGTCCACCATGATCGAGGAAAACGTGGTGGCCGCCGCAGGCGTTTCTCACCGGATGCAGGAACAGGAGATGCAGCACCTGATCCGAAAAGCGGGCTTTTCGCCCCGAAAGCGTCATGTTCTCTATGCACCTGAAAGATAACGCAAAGCCGGTGCTTCACCGGGCGAAGTGGATCATGACCGACCCGTGGAACTGGATCGAAAACGCCGGCGTGGAAATCGCCGGCACCCGGTTGGAGGCAATCCGGAAAACCCCGAAAACACGAAAAGGCATCGACCACGGGGACGGCGTGATCCTGCCGCCTCTGGGAAACGCCCACACCCATTTGAGCCTGAGCGCCCTGAAGGCAAAAGTGGAAACCGGCCGGGGATTCGTCCGGTGGGTGGACTCCCTGATTGCCGCCAGGGAAAAAATCACCCCCCTTGAGGCGTTGCAGGCGGCAGCCGTTGCGGCGGGGGAGATGAAGCGCAGGGGCACCGGATATGCCGCTGAAGTGGGGCCTCTGGAGCCCGGAAGAAAGGCGCTTAAAACCGGCGGCCTTGCCGGCGTCTGCTTCGTGGAAAGCCTGGGATCGGATGGCAACAGCCCTGAGCTTCCCATGGATGGGGGGGACGTGAAAGTCCACCCGGCCGCCCACGGGCTTCACTCCACCTCGCCGGAAAAACTGGTGCGCCTCAAAAGCGCAGGCAGACGCTTTGCCCTTCACCTGGCGGAATCGGAAGCGGAAACGAAGTTTCTGGCCGAAGGAAAGGGGGAATGGGCACAACTGATGGCGCAAAGAGGGCATGACCTCTCGAAGTGGGCGCCCTGGGGGGAAAGGCCGGTTAAGCGGGCCAGCCGGCTGAATCTCCTCGGGCCCGCCACCCTGGCCGTGCATCTTCTGGAGGTCGATTCCGCCGAGATCGGCCTGATCGCCGAATCGGGCACCCGGGTCTGCCTGTGCCCCCGCTCCAACTGGACGCTGCACGGAAAGCTCCCCGACATCGAAGCCTTCTTCCGAGCAGGGGTCCGTCCCGCCCTCGGGACCGATTCCCTGGCCAGCGTCGACACCCTCGACGCGTTCGACGAGATGGCCTTCACCGCGGCGCATTATCCCGGTCTTTCCCCCGAGACCGTCCTCTCCCTGGCCACCGTGAACGCCGCCGCGGTCCTGGACCTTGCGCCCCTCGGCCGCCTCCGGGTGGGACAAAACCGCGGATTGATCCACGTCCCTTTGGAGGCCAAAAACCCGAAAGAAGCCGCCGCGATGCTGGTTTCAGGACGACCCCGGGAGGTCATGTGGCTGTGAAGCTGCTTCAGCTTCTTTTAAAGGACCACTGGAAAGTGAACGCCCGGCTGGTCGAGGCCAGGCTTCCCCACCAAACGAAGCTTGTCATCGGCGACCGGGGCCTGAGGCTGAATTGCCTGAAAAAAGCCCCCTATTGCTACGACCTCGGGGCCGAATGGAACGCCCACACCCGAAAAGGGTTCGTCTTCGGCCTGTGGTGCGTGCGAAAAGCCTTTCTCGCCGAAAAGCACGAGAATTGCCTGGCCTTGGGGCAGTTGTTTCATCTGTCCGCCCTCCTTGCACGCCTGAAATATTCCGCTATGATAGAAGGGGCGTCGAAACGGATCCGGCTTCCCGTTGAAACGGTGGGTGACTACCTGAACCATCTGAGTTTTCGGCTGGATGAACCTTTAATGGAGGGGCTGACGCTTTTTCTGGACCGGGTGGGGCTCGACCCGGCGGGCCTTGAACATTGGAGCCCGACCCCTGAAACTTTTCGGACAGGAAAAAAACATGGCATTTGAAAACCTCAACGAAGCGGTCTTGCATCTGGAAAAATCAGGCGATCTGGTTCGGATCGTCGAACCCATAGACCCTTTTTTAGAGATTGCGGAGATCACCGACCGTGTGGTCAAGTCGAAAGGCCCGGCGCTCTTCTTCGAACATCCCAAAGGACATTCGCTTCCCGTCCTCACCAACCTCTACGGTTCCCTCGATCGGGTGAAGGCACTTTTTAATGTCGCCTCCCTGGATGACCTGGGCCAAACGCTGATGGCGCTCTTCCAGGTGGAACCGCCCCGGGGTTTTTTCGACAAGTTGAAAATGCTTCCCAGGCTCAAAGGGATTTCGGATTGCTTTCCCAAAGCCGTCAGGGACGCCCCGTGCCAGGAGGTCGTCCGCACCGAGGGCATCGACCTGAACGCACTTCCGGTGCTCACCTGCTGGCCCAAGGACGGCGGCCCTTTCATCACCCTGCCCGTGGTGGTGACCCGGGATCCCGCCACGGGGAAGCGCAACGTCGGCATGTACCGGATGCAGGTCTTCGACGGAAAGACCACGGGGATGCACTGGCACATTCACAAGGGCGGCGCCGCCCATTTCCGGCAGGCCTCAGCCAAGAAGGAACCTCTCCCCGTGGCGGTGGCCATCGGGCCGGACCCGATCACGACTTATACCGCTTCCGCCCCGCTTCCCGAAGGCGTGGACGAATTCCTTCTCGCCGGCCTGCTGAGGCAGAAACCAGTCAAGTTGGTCAAATGCATCACCTGCGACCTGGAGGTCCCCGCCGAAAGCCAGTTCGTTTTAGAGGGGTTCGTCAACCCCGGGGAGCTCCGCCGGGAGGGGCCTTTCGGAGACCACACCGGCTTTTACTCCCCGGCCGACGACTATCCGGTTTTCCATGTCACCGCAATCACCCAGAGGAGCCTTCCCCTCTACCCGGCGACCCTTGTCGGGTATCCCCCCATGGAAGACCGTTTTCTCGCAAAAATCACCGAACGCCTCTTCCTGCCGCTGCTCCAACAGCAGCTTCCCGAAATTGTCGACATGAACCTCCCACCCGAAGGGGTCTTTCACAATCTCTGTTTCGTTTCCATCGACAAGCGGTATCCCGGTCACGCCCAGAAGATCATGCACGCCCTTTGGGGGCTGGGGCAGATGATGTTCGCCAAAATGATCTTCGTTTTCGACAGGGGCGTGGATGTCCAGGACGTGTCCCAGGTCCTCTTTCACCTGGGGGCCAACGTGGATCCGCAGCGGGACCTGTGCGTCGTCAAAGGGCCGGTGGATGCCCTTGACCATGCAGCCTCCGCGCCTCACCTCGGCTTCAAGGTCGGGTTCGACTGCACCGAGAAATGGGCGGAAGAGGGATATACAAGAGTCTGGCCCGAAAAAATCCGGATGTCGGAAACCGTCAAGATGCGGGTGGACCGCCTTTGGGAGAAACTGCCCCTGTGAGCCTCAGCACGTTGATGAAGCTCGTGAAGATCGAACACACCCTCTTCGCCCTCCCCTTGGCGATCACCGGTGCGGTCCTGGCGGCGCGGGGGCTTCCGGACTGGCGGGTCGTCGCGCTGGTCTGCGCCGCCTTCACCGCCGCAAGAACAACGGCCATGGCTTTCAACCGGTGGGCCGACCGGCATATGGACGCCCTGAACCCGAGGACGGCCTCCCGGGAAATCCCTTCCGGCCGGATCTCGGCCCGGGCGGTCCTCGTCCTGGCTTTCGTTTCCGCTGCGGCCTTTCTGGCTTTCGCCTTCGCCCTCAACCCCTTGTGTTTCCGCCTTTCTCCCTTTGCCCTGGCTGTTTTATTGGGCTACTCCTACACCAAACGCTTTACTTCCTGGTGTCATTTCGTCCTTGGACTGGCCCTGGGCATGGCGCCTGTGGCCGGGTGGGTGGCTGTTGCCGGTGCTTTCGACCCGGCGCCGGTGATTCTGGGGTGTGCCGTTTTGATGTGGGTCGCCGGTTTCGACATCCTTTATGCCTGCCAGGATGTGGACTTTGACCGCCGCACGGGGCTTTATTCCGTTCCGGCTGCCCTGGGGACCGTGGGTGCCCTTCGCCTGGCGGCTCTCTGTCATGCCGTCTCTTTCGCCCTCATGCTGTGGACCGGGATCCTGGCGAATCTCGGCTGGCTCTTTTTCCTGGCAAGCCTGGCCACCGGAGGTCTTTTAATCCTTGAGCATCGGCTTGTCCGGCCGCAGGATCTGCGCCGGCTGAAAACGGCTTTCTTCCACGTCAATTCCATGGTGAGCCTCAGCCTTCTGACTTCCGTGGCTCTGGGCCTGATGTAAAGCCAAAAAAACGCGTTTTCTACCGGAACCGAGGCAAAGGCCGCACCTTGTCATCGCCTGGTGTCTGTGCTAATTTGCCGAACCCGTCAGAATTGCCTTCAAAACAAAGGAAAGGAGCCGCCATGGCAAAACACATCGGCATCGTCGGATGCAGCGCCGAGGGGGCCGCGCTCTGCTACCGGACCCTTTGCACGGAAGCGCCGGCGGTCATGGGAGAACACCTGCACCCCGAAGTCTCCATGCACACCCACCCGCTGGGGCACTACATGGTGCATGTCCGAAAGGGAAACTGGCATGAAGTCGCCGCCCTCATGCGCTCGTCGGCGGAAAAACTTGCCTCCATCGGCGCTCGATTCGCCATCTGTCCGGACAACACCATCCATCAAGCGTTTGACCTGGCGGCGTCCGGCACTTCCATCCCCTGGCTACACATCGCCCACGTGGTGGCCGAAGCCGCCCGGAAAGAGGGGTTCACGCGCCTGGGCGTCACCGGCACCCGATACCTGATGACAGGGCCGGTTTATCCGGCAGCCCTGGATCAACACGGCATCGCCCATGAGATTCCGGAAGCGATGGACAGGGACAAGATCGACCGGATCATCTTCATGGAGTTGGTCAACGGCATCTTCAAAGAAGAATCCAGGAGATATTTCAACCGGGTGATCCAAGAAATGAAGGGCAACGGCTGCGACGCGGTGGTTTTGGGCTGCACGGAAATCCCGCTTTTGGTGGACCCCAAAGACTGCCCCCTGCCGGTTTTGGATTCCACCCGTCTCCTCGCCAGGGCCGCCCTGGAGGAAGCCCTCAAATCTCCATGAAAGGCCTGCAGTCAGAAAAGGCGGACGCTTGAAAGGATCCGCCCCCGCGACCCTCGGCGGCCTTCTGGCCATTGTTTTATGGAGCACCACGGTTGCCATCGCCCGGAGCCTTTCCGAACAGCTGGGCCCCCTGACTGCAGGGGCTTCGGTCTATGGTTTGTGCGGCCTGGTTTCGGGAGCGCGGCTTTTCCTGACCCGGGGGGGCCTCCTTGCCATCCTTCGGCTGCCCGGAAAATACCTGTTCGGCTGCGGGGCTCTCTTTATTTTTTACATGTTCGGCCTCTTTGCCGCCATCGGTCTTTCCTCGGACCGGGTCCAGGTCCTGGAGATCGGCCTCTTGAACTACCTCTGGCCTCCCCTGACCCTCCTTTTCTCGCTGGTGCTGCTTCACCGGCGCGCCGGCTGGATTCTCGTGCCGGGAACCGGTCTGGCCCTGGCCGGGATCTTTCTGGTCCTGGCCCGTGAAGGGGGCTTTACCTGGGAGTCTTTCCTGGGAAACCTTTCGGATAATCCGGCGGCCTACGCCCTCGGCCTCGGCGCCGCGGTGTCCTGGGCCCTGTATTCCAACCTTGCCCGACGCTGGGCCGGCGGGCATCCCAAAGGAGCGGTGGATCTCTTCATACCGGCCACGGGCGTCGTCCTCATCGCCCTCGCTCTTGCCGTGGAGCCCACACCGGAATGGACGCTGAGGGCCGTCTTGGAAACGGTTTTTTTCGGCCTGGCGACCTATGCGGCCTACAGCCTTTGGGATTTTGCCATGCGCCAGGGAGAGGTGGTCCTGGTGGCAGCGTGCAGCTACCTGACACCGCTGCTGTCCACCCTGGTCAGCGTCTTCTATCTTGAGGTGTCGCCGACGAGAGGGCTCTGGACGGGCTGCCTCCTGCTGGTGGCCGGCTCCTTTCTCAGCTGGATCTCCGTGGAGGGACAAGACCCGGCGAAGATCCGTCTCCGTCCCCGGCGTAAGCCATGAGAGGAAGGTTAGAGTCGGGAATCCACCCGCGCTTCCGGGCCTCAAAAAACAGCGTCTTCACGGCCCTTTCTCCGTCGCTGCCGATGGTTTTGCTGTAATCGTTTACATAGAGACCGATATGCTGCCGGATTACACCGGAATCCATCTCCCGGGCATAAGCCTTTACATATTCCGAGACGCCCGGCCCTCCGGCGTCGGCATAGTTGAGGGAATCCGAAACCGCTTTGTCCACGGCCCGCATGATTTCCGCAGGAAGATCCCTTCTCACGGCGATGCCGCCCAGGGGCACCGGCCCGCCGGTCTGCTTTTCCCACCATTTTCCCAGGTCCATCACCTGAACCAAACCGTAAGCCTCATAGGTGAAACGTCCCTCATGGATCACCAGGCCGAAATCCGCTTCCTTTCTTGCCACGGCGGGCATGACCTCCGAAAAGACCTTCTGGTGGTAGCGCGGCTCTTTTCCGAGATACAGGCTCAAGAGCAGGCGGGCCGTGGTGAGGGCCCCCGGCGCCGCAACGACCCCTTCCGCCAGAGTCTCCACCCTTGTCCCCGGCCTGGCCACCACGATGGGCCCGCACCCTTTGCCCAGGGCGGCTCCGGAATTCAGCAGTCCGTAGCGGTGAAGGGCTTTTCCCAAGGCGAAAAAACTCAGCTTGGTGACTTCCAGCCGGCCCTCCAGGGCCCATTGGTTCAGGGTCTCCACGTCGGAAAGGACGGGTTCGAGGAAAACAGGCGCCTTGATCTTCCCCAGGGCCAGTGCGGCCATGATGTAGGTGTCGTTGGGGCAGGGCGAATAGCCGATTTTCAATCGTACCATGGAGCTTGTCCCAGATATTCCAAAAGCGCTTCCTGACAACGACCCAGCGCCAGGTCCAAGTCCCATTTTCCCCGGTCCCGCATTCCGGCGATGTTGCTGATCCCCCGGATCTCTCCGGCCCGGATACCGGTGCTGCGGGCGGCCAGGGCCAGGGCATATCCCTCCATGTTCTCGGCCACGGCCCCGAAGCAAAGTGCGCGGTTTCGGGCCAGGTCCGGGTCGGGACTCACGCCGGCCACGGTGAGCAGTGCGCCCGACCGCGCCCTGCAGGCCTTTCCGGCGGCTTTCAGGAGGGCCTCCCCCAGGGGCCGATCAAACGGAATCAAAGACTGGATGCCTTCCAGGTCCAGTGCTCCCGCATCCCCGATCCCTTTTTCAACACAGACACCGAACTCGGCGAAAGCTTCCGAGTCGGCTACGGCCAGGTCGCCCACCTGCAGGCCGGAACCCGGAAAAGCGCCGGCCGACCCGATGAAAAGAGCCTCCCGGATCGGGTATCTGGACAGCAGGTTCCCGATGGACAATGCGGCCTGGGCCACACCCACGCCCACCACGCAGCACCCCACGGGGTGACGGCCGAAACGTCCCGCATACACGCGGCACCCCCTGGAATCGGCTTCCGGGCCGGCACCGAGAACGTCGAGGACCCGGTCGATTTCGGACTCAACCGCTGCAAGAACGAACCGTCTCATCTCCGGCCCGCGCTTCCCAGCCCTTCCTTGAGAAGGCGAACGACCCCTTCCGTCCAGGCTCGGATCCGGGCGTCTTCCGCCTTGAAAAGGCCCAGTTCACCGTCCAGGTGTTGCACGCCGTAGGACTGAAGGAACTGCCCCATCACCGCGTCCAGGAGAAAAGCGCCCCTGTCCAGGTCCAAATCAGCCGGGACTTCGCCCCTCGATCGGGCAGAAACCAGAAGCTCTTTTAAGAACTTGATGGAGTTCCGCCGCACCGACCGGATCAGGTCTCCTCTCGACTTGACTCCGCTTTCGTAGTGAATCCGAAGATAGATTTTGTAGATCCTCGGATGGGATCGGATGAAGGCGACTCCGGCCAGCAGCGTCTTTTCGATTCGGGTGAAAAGATCGTCCTCACGGGTTTCGTCCCGGATGGCGCGGAGGTGTTCTTTGACTTTTTCCAGGGACTGCTCGAAGACGAAAACGAAGAGCCCCTCCTTGTCGGCAAAGTAATTGAAGATGGAGCCCTTGGCGATGCCGACTCTTTCCACGATGGCATTGATGGAAGCCCCTGCATATCCGCAACTGGCGAATTCGGACAGCGCCGCAGAGAAAATTCTGTTTTTTTTCCGCTTTTCCAGCTGCTGAAAGGTCATGGAAGTGGCCATTTTTCGTCTCCGTTCTCAGGGCCTTCGGTCTCGGGCCGCTTAGGGCTGTTAAGAGTTGAAAAGGTTCAGCATTTTTTACAAGACATTTTTTCTCGAAGCAATGCGAACACCCGTCACCTCCCCCCGGACGCATTCCTTTCCGTCGGCATAAAGGGTGCAGATCACGATGGTCTTGCGCCGGTGCTGCTCCTTCACCCTCGCGCGCAGTTCAAGCTCGGCACCGATGGGCGTGGGTGCCAGATAGGTGACGTTCAGATTGCCCGTGACAAAGGTGATTTCCGGTTCGGTCCCCGGGGCACGCCCTTCCGCATCGTACGCAGCGGCGACGCAGGTGCCGATGCTGTGGCAGTCGATGAGGCTGGCGATCAGCCCTCCGTAAACCACGCCCGGAAAGGCGGTGTGGTAGGGCTTTGGGGTAAACCGGAAGACCCCCTCTTGTCCATCCCACCGGGTCCGGATTTGAAGTCCCTGTGGATTGTTCCGTCCGCATCCGTAACAGACGGCGATCGCGTCCGGATAAAAATCCTGAATGGCATCGATGGTCATCCCGATCCTCCTTTAAATGCCGCAGAAGACATTTAGGCCTTCTTCCCTTAGCCTGAAACCCTAAAACCGATCAAGGTCAAAGGTGCCTGGTAAAGGAACGCAGGATGTCCCTTCCGGTTTTTTTCGCTTGGGGTTGCCAAAGGACCCTCGAAGGATTATTTTTGACTTTGTAAACTATAACGTGTTCCCGATTCAAGGTGTGCTTGCCATGACGATCCGCCGTCGGACCCTTTACACGCTGATCTTCCTTCTTGCCGCTGCCCTTACCACCTCCTGTGCTGTGGTCTCGAAGGATGTCAAAAAAATCGCCCGAAAAGATATCGCCATCGAGAGGCTGCTGCAAAATCCCGAAAAATACATCGGCCAGACGGTCCTTTTAGGAGGCTATGTCCTCGAAACCCGCAACCAGCCGAAAAAAACAGAGATCGTGGTTTTACAGACGCCCCTCTCCTTTTGGGACGAACCCGGACCCCGGGATGAATCCAGGGGAAGGTTCGTCGGCGTTTCAGAAATGTTTTTGGATCCGGAAATCTTTGCCAAAAACAGAAAGGTCACCCTGGCGGGCAGGGTGATCGGGACAAGGGTTGATTCCGTCGGGACCCACCCGTACCCTTATCTTCTCCTGGAAACCCTGGAAGTCTATCTTTGGCCGAAATTTTCGGGGTATCGCCGCTACCCGTACCCCTACGCCGACCCGTTCTACCCCCATCCCTTTTACCGGGATCCGTTTTACCGGGACTACTACGGCTGGTGATGCCGGAACCGGCCTGCAGCATCCCGCGCGTTTTCCGGCGCACCCGCGAAAGGATCCACATGAAAACGGCTCACTTTCTTGGAATCGGAATCGGCCTCTGGGCTTTGGCAGTTTTGGGGTGCGCAGCGCCCCTCTCCCAGCAGGCCCGCTCTCAGGTTACCTATCAGGGGCCCTTTTCCGCCCTGATTAAGGAACCCGATCGTTACGTCGGGGAAACCGTGATTTTGGGCGGGAAAATCATCGAAGTGGCCGCTTCAGAAGACAGGTCTGAATTGATCCTCTTGCAGCTTCCCCTGAGCCGTGGACTGCATCCCGTGGAGGAAGATCGATCGGAGGGGCGTTTCATCGTCCGTTCCCTGCGATTCCTGGATCCGGAAATCTTCAAGAAAGGGCTTCTCGTCACCGCCGTGGGACGCCTCAAAGGCGTGGAAAAGCGTCCCATCGGAAGTTTCAATTATGCTTACCCCTTCCTGGAGGAGGTGGAAATCAGGCTGTGGCCGAAACGGTTTTCATCCGGTCCGATGTTTCATTTCGGCCTGGGAGTGGGAATGGCCTTCTGATGCGCAGGCCCGAAGCGACCGCTCAAACCCCTTCCTGACCCGGGAAAACACCGTCCCGGATACCCCTTTCTGAGAGGTTCGTCTTATTCGCCTTCCCGTTTGACGTAAATCACCCGCTTGGGATAGGGGATCTCGATTCCTTCCTTGTCGAATTCCGCCTTGACCCGGTCGGTGATGTGGGACAGGGTGTCGATGCGCTTCCTTGGGTCTTGGATCCAGACCCGGGCCTCCAGCTCCACGGCGGATTCCCCGAAGTTTTTCACCACGATCTTGGGCGCCGGGTCCTTTTTCACCCAGGAAAGCTCCAGGGCGACTTTCTCGATGATCTCTTTGGACTTCTCGATGTCGGCGTCGTAGGAGATCCCGATGGGGATGCGGACCCGGATCTCGGCACTCGCCGCGGTGTAGTTGACGATGTCCCGCTTCATGATCTCGTTGTTGGGGATCACGATCACGATGTTGTCCGTGGTGCGGATCTTGGTGGCCCGGATTCCGATCTCCACCACATCCCCCCAGGTGGCCGAGTTCTTGGGGGCCGTCCAGACTTCGATCCGGTCTCCCACTTCAAAGGGCCGGTCGATGATGAGAAGGACCCCGGCGATGAGGTTGGACAGCGTATCCCTGGCCGCAAACCCGACAGCAATGCCCGCCACGCTGGCTCCGGCCAGAAAGGGAGTGATGTTCAGTCCGATGACGTCCAGAGCGAGAATGAAGCCCACCGAATAGATAATGACGCTGGAGAAGTTCATCGCCAAATCGATGAGGACGTCGTCGATGCCGCTTTTGGTCTTCGCGGCAAGGGTGCTTTTGAGGATGGGGAGAAAAGTCTTCAACACGCTGTTGGCGATGGAAGACAGAAGAAGGATCATCAGGGCGAAAAAGAGCCTCTCCACCACCGGTGCCCGGAAGAAATTGAGCAGCCATGCCCCTAAAAGGATGATGACGCCATAGTGCCCGGTCTTTTTCAGGAGTTTAAAAAGGGGCTTGTTCTTTATGAAAACCGGATGATTTGAAAATTTCTTCTGGATCCGCCCCATGACGATGTTGAAACTCCACCAGACCCCCGCGGCCAGGAGAAACGCGGCAATCGTGAACAAAATCGGCTTCAGCCACGCTTCGGGCCGGGAAAGCATTTCTTCATATAGCTGTCTGAGGTAGGCCGTCATCCTTAAGGTCCTTGGATGGCGTCATATCACAGACGCCTTTGGTTTCAAAGCCCCGAAGGGCTGCACCCGAAAACCCCTTCCCGCGACTCCACGCACATCGCCGTTTTGCCTGAAAGAACCGGCCGTACCTCTTTTTGACCATTTGCCCCGGACGTGTTATTTTCTTTTTCAAGTCTTTCACCTGGACACTGAAAGGAAGCGTCCATGAAGAAAACCCTCTCGCCCTTTTTGGCCTTGCTGTGTTTTTTCGCTCTGACTGCGCCTTTCTTCGCGGGGTGCTCCAAAAAGACGCCCCCGGCCCGGACGGCTGAGAAGGTGGTCGAGGATGTCGCCCAGCAAATTTCCGCCCAAAAGCCCCAGGTCCTCTGGGAGGCGTTGCCGCCCAGTTACCGGAAAGACGTTGAAGACATCGTCCACGAGCTGGCCGGCAAAATGGACAAGGAGCTGTGGAACCGGGGTTTTGGGCTTTCCGGAAAGGTTCTTGCGGTGTTGAAAGCCAAAAAAGACCTGCTGCTGGCAGGGAAGCTCTTCGGTGATTCATCGGTGGATGCCGCAAAATTATCCGACAACTGGGATGCCGTCGTCGGCTTGGCCGAAATCATCGCCAAGAGCGAACTTGCGGATCTCGAAAAGCTCAAGCGTCTGGATGTGAACAAGTTTTTGACCGGAACGGGCGCTTCCCTTATGGGAAAGCTCAATGACCTGTCGAAGATAGACCGCGACGAAAAAATCCGCACCGCCTTTGACCGGCTGAAAGGCGTGAAAACCACATTAGTTCGGTCTCAAAAGGATGCGGCCGTCGTTAAAATCGAGATCCCGGGAGAAGTTTCCTGGGAAATGCCTTTTGTCAAGGTGGAGGGGAAATGGATCCCCAAGACGCTGGCGGATCAGTGGAAGACCAAGATCAACGAGGCAAGAAAGGAACTCGACGGGTTTTCCGCAAGCCTTTCGGCAGAAGAAAAACAGCGGGCCCTCGGGATGATGACCTCCATCGACGGGATCCTGGAGCAGATGCTCGCCGCCAAGACCGTCAAGGATTTGGAGTCGGCCATGGGGCAGGCTTTCGGCATGATTCTGGGAATGGCGCTGGGAAAAGGATAGAAGTTCTTTCAGAACCTCCTGACAAGCCGTTTTTGGGACCTTTTGATAAAAGCGCTTAACGAAGCGAAGCGTTTGAATCTTGAATTGTTTGAGGGCGTTACGCCCGAGTTTTCAAGATTCAGCGAAGCGAGTTTAGCGCTTTCCAAAAGGCCCAACAGGCGGGAAGGAGAGTTTTGAAACCGCTTATAGGTCAATCGTAAAAATTCGGATTCCTGGTGACGGGTGCTTTTGATGGAAAGGCAGATCCGATTTAAAAACCATGCCGGCGAGCACCTGTCCGGCACCCTCCATGTCCCCGCCGAACCGGCCGGGCGGGGTGCCGTGCTGGCGCATTGCTTCACCTGTTCCCGTCACACCACGATTCTGAGGCATTTGGGAACCGCCCTGGCCGATGCCGGTTACACGGCCCTGCGGTTTGACTTTTCCGGAAACGGCCAAAGCGAGGGGAAATTCGAAGATTCCACCTTTTCCAAACAGATCGCCGAAATCCAATGCGCCGTGGACGTCATCGCCCGGGAAGGTGTCTCGTGGGTCGCCCTGGCGGGCCACAGCCTGGGCGCTGAAGTTTCGGTCCTCGCCGCTTCCGGTATGCCCGCCGTAAGAGGGGTTTGCGCCATCGCCGGCCGGCTCTCGGGCCTCAAGCCCGACCATTTCCTGACCCAAAAGCAGATCGAGACGCTTCATCGCAGCGGCAGCGTATCCTTCGTCAGCCGGGGCCGCAACCTGCGCATCAAAAGCGAATTTGTCTTGAAGGCCTCGCGATACGACCTTCCCGCCGTCATCCGGTCTTTCGACCGGCCGCTGATGATCGTACACGGCGAAGCGGATGAGATCGTGCCCGTTGAAGAAGCAAAAAGGGCAGAATCCATGAACCCCAGGTACATCGAACTCTTCGTCCTTTCCGGGGCGGATCACATGTTCAGCAGGGACCAAGACCGCCAGGCTGCTGCCCGGGCGGTCGTGGATTGGCTCCACGAACAACCGTAAAAAGGAAACCGAGATGGACATCCCCGAAGCGCTCAACGCCGACTTCATCGACGCCCAATACCGCCTCTGGCGAAGCAACCCCCGGCAGGTGGGCCGCGACTGGCGCTTCTTCTTTGAGGGGTTTCAATTCGCTTCGGGGAAAATGTTCGCCAAGGGGGAAGCCGCTGATGAGGATGCAATCCTGAAACAGGCCAAAGTGGAAGCCCTCAAGCACCGCTTTCGGGACATGGGGCACCTCCTGGCCTGCATGGATCCCCTGGAAGCCTGCCCCCTGAACCACCCCCTCCTGGACATCGCCGCCTTCGGCCTTTCCCAGGATGACCTGGACGACTTTTTTTTCACCCGCCTGACCCCCGAACCTGAAAAAGCCGCTTTGCGGGAGATTCTGGAGAACCTGAAGTCCACTTATTGCCGGTCCGTGGGCGTGGAATACATGCACCTCCAGGACCCTGGGGAACGCCAATGGCTCCAGGACCGGATGGAGCCGACTTTCAACCGGACCGCGTTTTCGAAGGAGGAGAAGAGGGAAATCCTGAAAAAGCTGCAGCAGGCCGCACTGTTCGAGCAGTTCTTGAACAAAAAATACGTGGCGGTGACCCGTTTTTCCCTTGAAGGAGGGGATGTGCTGATCCCCATGCTGGACGCCCTGGCCGATCACGCGGCTGCCGGGGGTTGCCGTGAAATCATCCTGGGAATGGCCCACCGCGGGCGGTTGAACGTTGCGGCCCACCTTCTCGGAAAACCCTACGAGGAGATCTTCGCGGAATTTGAAAACTGCTACGATCCCGGAAGTCTTTTCGGCAGCGGGGACGTGAAGTACCACAACGGCTATCTGGCGGATGTCCGGACCCGAACCGGCGACGGCCTGAAGATCTTTCTGGTCCCCAATCCCAGCCACCTGGAGGCGGTAAACGGCGTGGTCCAGGGTGTCGCCCGTGCCCGGCAGGATGAGGCCGGAGACGAAGGGGACCTCCGGGTGCTGCCCTTGCTGATCCACGGCGACGCCGCCTTCGCGGGGGAAGGGGTGGTTTACGAGACCCTGAACCTGTCCCAGCTGCCCGGGTACCGCACCGGCGGGACCGTCCACGTGATCCTCAACAATCAAATCGGCTACACGACCCTCCCGGAAGACGCCCGCTCCACACGCTATGCCACGGACGGGGCCAAGATGCTCATGGTCCCCATTTTCCATGTGCACGGAGAGAACCCGGAGGCCGCCGTTCACGTCGTCCGCCTCGCAGTCGATTACCGAATGAAATTCAAGAAAGATGTGGTCATCGACCTGGTGTGCTATCGCCGGTGGGGGCACAACGAGGGGGACGAACCTTACTACACCCAGCCCCGAATGTACGAACGGATCCGCAAGCGCCCTTCCCTTTACGCGGCTTTCACAAAATCCGTCGTCGAATCCGGCCTGGCGGACCAGGACCAAATCCAATCCGAGGAAACGGACCTCAACCGGACCCTCGAGGACGCCTACGAAGAGGTCCACGGAAGCACCTGTCCGTTCCCGGAGCCCAGGTATTTCGAAAAATGGGCGGATTACCACGGCAAATACCGCCACAGGCCCGTGGAAACCGGCGTCACCAAAGAGCGCCTGAAAACCCTTGCCCGCCGTTTGAGCCTCGTCCCCGAGGGGTTTTCCGCCTATCCCAAACTGGAGGCCCTCTACCGGAAGCGCCTGGATGCCGTGAAAGCGGAATCCGGCATCGACTGGGCCTGCGCCGAGTCGCTGGCCTTCGCTTCCCTTCTCACCGAGGGCGTGCCGGTCCGCCTCAGCGGGCAGGACGTCTCCAGGGGGACCTTCTCCCAGCGTCACAGCGTCTGGGTGGACACGAAAACCGGAGAAACGCACGTCCCCCTCAACCGTCTGGAAAAGGGGCAGGCCCCGTTCCAGGTCTTCAACAGCTCCCTTTCAGAGTACGCCGTACTGGGTTTCGAGTACGGATACTCCATCACGGAACCCGGCACCCTGACCCTCTGGGAAGCCCAGTTCGGGGACTTCGCCAACAACGCCCAGGCGGTCATCGATCTTTTCATCGCATCCGGGGAATCCAAGTGGCAGCGCCTCAGCGGCCTGGCCCTTCTTTTGCCCCACGGATTCGAGGGGCTGGGCCCGGAACATTCCAGCGCCCGCCTCGAGCGATTCCTGCAGCTTTGCGCCGATGAGAACCTTCAGGTGTGCAACCCCACCACCCCCGCGCAGTACTTTCATCTGCTCAGAAGGCAGATGAAGACCAAAGTACGAAAGCCCCTGGTGCTGCTGACCCCGAAAAGCCTCCTGAGGCACCCGCTTGCCGTATCCGCGCTTTCAGATATGGAAAAGGGTCATTTCCAGGAGATCCTCGACGACGGCCTGCCGGCAAAAGGGATCCGCCGGGTCCTTGTCTGCAGCGGAAAAATCTACTATGAACTGCTTCAGCGGCGTGACGGGATCAAGAGGAAAGACACCGCCATTGTCCGCATGGAACAGTTCTACCCCTTACCGGAAAAAGCCCTCCGGAAAATATTTTCCAGGTACAGGCGCGCGGAGGAATGGATCTGGGTCCAGGAAGAACCGAAAAACATGGGGGGCTGGCAGTTCATACGGGATCCGCTGGAAACACTCACTAAAAAACGGATTTCCTATATCGGAAGGCCTGCTTCCCCCAGTCCGGCCACGGGGTTTCCCGGGACCTACCGGCTCCAGCAGGAAGCCATCGCCCATGAGGCCGTGGGTCCCCTTCCCCAGTCAAAAAGGAGCGTTTCATGATCGTCGAAATCAAAATCCCAAGCGTCGGAGAATCCGTTCGGGAGGCGGTCCTTGCCGAATGGTTCAAGAGCGACGGCGGCCTCGTTGAAAAAGACGAGCCGCTTTTCGTCATCGAGACGGACAAGGTGACGCTGGAGGTCACGGCGGAAGTCTCGGGGCTCTTGAGCATCCGGGTGGCAGCCGGCGAGACCGTGGCCGTGGGAACGGTGGTGGGCACCCTAGATACCGAAAAGGCGGCGAAAAAAGGGGCTCCGCCCGGCGACAAGCCCCCGGAAAGGCAGACGGTTCCGGAACCCGAGACTGCCCCGCCATCCGAAACTGCCCCGGAAACGAAGAGGGAAATGCCTGCCAAACCCCCGGCGCCCCCCAAAACCCCGGCCACAAAAAAGATGCCGGAAGCCCCGCCCCCGGCTGTTTCAGAAATGGTGCTTCCGCCGTCGGTACGGCGACTGGCGGCCGAAAAGCGCGTGGACGTGAGCAAGGTCTCCGGGACCGGCCCCGGGGGGCGCATCACCAAGCAGGATGTGTTGCTGTATCTGGAAAAGACGCCGGCAGGAATTCCGGAAACGCCGGATTCCGGGATGGAAACCGCGGAAGAAACGGAAGCGGGGGTGCGCCGGGAACCCATGAGCCCCATCCGCCGCCGCATTGCTGAGCGTCTCCTGGAGGCCCGGCAGTCCACCGCCATGCTCACCACCTTCAACGAAATCGACATGGGCAGGTCCGTGGCCATGAGGCGGCAGTACAAGGAAGCCTTCGAAGAGAAGCACGGCATCTCCCTGGGTTTCATGAGCTTCTTCGTGAAGGCGAGTGTGGAGGCGCTTAAAGAAGTCCCCGAAATCAACGCCTTCATCGAGGGAGACGACATCGTCTTCCACGACTACCACCACATCGGGATCGCGGTGGGTTCGAAGCGTGGGCTGGTGGTGCCCGTCATCCGGCATGCCGAGCGCCTTTCCTTCGCCGAAATCGAGAGGGCCATCGCGGATTTCGTGAAGAAGATCCAGGAGAACCGCCTGGAGCTTGCCGACCTGGAGGGGGGCACCTTCACCATCAGCAACGGCGGCGTATTCGGGTCTCTCCTCAGCACGCCGATCCTCAACACGCCCCAAAGCGGGATTCTCGGCATGCACAAGATCGAAAAGCGGCCGGTGGTGGTGGATGACAAGATCGTCATCCGGCCCATGATGTACGTGGCGTTGAGCTACGATCACCGCATCGTGGATGGGAGGGGTGCGGTGACCTGCTTGAGGCGGATCAAAGAACACCTCGAAAACCCGGAAAGAATGCTGCTGGAGATTTGACCATGGCAAAACGAGAGCGTTTCGATCTGGTGATTGTGGGAAGCGGACCCGGCGGATATGTGGCGGCCGTCCGGGCGGCCCAGCTGGGCCTCAGGACCGCCTTGGTGGAAAAGTCTGCACGTTTGGGCGGCGTCTGCCTGAACGTGGGATGCATCCCCAGCAAGGCTCTCCTGGATTCCAGCGAATACTTCCACCTGGCAAAGAATCATTTCGCCGGCCACGGCATCAAGACCGGCCGCCTGAGCCTGGACCTTCCCGCCATGATGGCCCGGAAGGACCGGGTCGTGCTCGAGCTGACGGAAAACGTCAAAAAGCTTCTTCAGGGGAACAAGGTCGAAATCCTTCACGGCACTGCCGCCCTTTCCGGAAGCGACCGCGTGGAGGTGTCTTTTGTCGGCAAGAAAGGCAAAAGGGAACCGGTCGAGGCGGAAGCGATCCTTTTGGCCACAGGCAGCGAACCGCTGACGGTGCCCGGGCTGGAGTTCGACGGGAAACGCATCGTCAGCTCGACGGAGGCGCTGGCCTTCGGCAAGGTGCCCAAACACCTGGGGATCGTCGGGGGGGGATACATCGGCCTGGAGCTGGGATCCGTGTGGCTGCGCCTGGGTTCCAAAGTGACGGTGCTCGAGATGCTTCCCCGTATCGCTCCGACTCTGGACGGCCAGGTGGGCAGGACTCTGGAACGTCTCCTGAAAAAGCAGGGGATGGATTTCCGGCTTAAAACGCAGGTCAAGGAAGCCTCGGCCACGGCACGGGCGGTGAAGGTCGCCTTCGAAACCGATGGAAAAAAAGAATCGTTGAACGTAGACCGGCTGCTGGTGGCCGTGGGCCGCCGTCCCCTCACGAAGGGACTGAATCTCGAGAAGGTCGGCGTGGAGACGGATCCGAAGACCGGCTTTGTCGTCATCGACGCCCGGTACCGAACCAGTGTACCTTCCATCTATGCCATCGGCGACCTGGTCCCCGGACCCATGCTGGCCCACAAAGCCTCCGCGGAGGGCATCGCCGCGGCGGAGTGCATCGCCGGGCGCGCCGGGGAAGTCAACTATGACACGATTCCTTCCATCATCTACACCTGGCCCGAAGTGGCCGCCGTCGGGCTCACCGAAGAGGAAGCCAAAAACAGGGGGATTCCGTGCTGCACGGGAAGCTACCCTTTTTCCGGGGCCGGCCGAGCACGCTGCATGGGAGAAACGGAGGGCTTCGCGAAGCTCGTCGTCCATTCCGAAACCGACCGTGTCCTGGGCGCGCACATCCTGGGTCCTCGGGCGTCGGACCTGATCGCCGAGTGCGTGCTCGCCATGGAGTTCGGGGCCAGTTCCGAGGACATCGCCAGGACGGTGCATGGGCACCCCACCTTCTCCGAAGCGCTCAAAGAGGCCGCCATGGCGGCACGGGAATGCTCCATCTATGCTTCCTGACTCTTGGGAGAATATCTAAGGAAAGTTTTTAGGTTAGCCTCTTAGATGAAATCGCCTTTCAGGCCAGGTGCGCCTCGGCGATGCGGCGGGCGGCTTCGTCCGTGGTGATCCCCTCCGTTTCCGACATCTCGAAGATCCGCGAAAGTGCGCTTCGGATGCATTCGACGACCCGCTGTTCCGCTTCCTCGCGGGACCATCCCAGGGTTTCAATCCCGGGAATGGCCAAGGCCCCGCCCAGATTCACCACGTAGTCCGGGGCATAGAGGATCCCCCGGTCCCGCAGCCGCTTGGCGTCTGCGGCTTCGGCAAGCTGGTTGTTGGCCCCGCCGGCGATGACCCGGCATCTCAGGCCTGCGATGGACTCCGCATTGAGCACTCCGCCCAATGCGCAGGGCGAAAAAACATCGCATTTTTGGGTGTACACCTGATCGGGCAAAACGAAGGGAAGACCGAGGGTCTTTTGAAAATGCCGGATGCGCCTGTCGTCCACCTCGCTGAACATCACCTCGGCGCCCGCCTCGAGCAAGAGCGAAATCAATTTCCCGCCGACGCTTCCCGCCCCCTGCACGAGTACCCTTCGTCCTTTCAGGGAGGCCTTCTTGAAGGCATGCCCGCAGGCGCTCTGGATCCCGGTGAACACGCCCAGAGCCGTGACCGGTCCTGAGGATCCCGCGCCGCCGGCCTCCGGCGTTCGGCAGAAAACATAAGGGGCGCCGGTTTCGGAGATGACGTCCATGTCCTGCGAGGAAGTGCCCACGTCCGGCCCCGTGTAAAAAAGGCCCCCGAGCTGTCTCACGAGAGACCCATATCGGCGCAAAAGATCCGGCCGAGTCTTTTCCTCGAAGGCCTTGGGAAGGGAAATGACCGCCTTCCCACCCCCCCTCGCCACGCCGGGCACGGCAAACTTGAAGGTCATCCCTGCGGCAAGGCGCAGGGCATCCTCCAGGGCTTCGCCGGTGCCGGGGTAGTGTTTCATCCGGGTCCCCCCTGTCGCCGGGCCCAGACGTGTGGAGTGAATCGCGATAAAGATCCAGGCCCCTGTGGGCCGGTCATGGCGCACGATGACCGTTTCCCCGTCCCAGTCCCTGATGCGCTTTTCCATCGTGAAAGCTCCTTCCCGGCGCTGATCCGGGCCATGCCGACGAAAAACGGCCTTCAGCCGGACTAAAGCGAACGCCCCAATCCGCCGTCCACCCGGAGGTTCTGCCCCGTGATATAGCTTGCCTCTTCCGACAGGAGAAAAGCAACGGCCTTCGAGATCTCCGCGACCTTGGCCTCCCGCCTCATCGGGATCGTTTGGCGGATTTCCCCGCTCACCTCGTAGCTGTCCACGAACCCCGGAAGGACATTGTTCATCCGGATGCCGTCTTCAGCAAAGCGGTCGGCGAAAAGCTTGGCGTACGCCCCAAGGGCAGCACGCAGGCAGGAAGAAACAGGAAAGGAAAGATTGGGCTCCATGGCTCCGAGGGTCGAGATGTTGACGATGGATCCCCCTCCCCCCGCCTTCATGACGGGAACCACCCACCGGGCCAGGCGCACGACGTTGAGAAACAACAGATCGAATCCGTGGGACCAGTCCGAATCGCTCAGGGAGAGAAGCTCGCCACGGGCCGGATGCCCCGTGTTGTTGACAAGCGCATCGATGCGGCCGAAGGAATTCTCCGCCAGTGCGACCAGATCCTGAAGGTCCTGGGGACGGGTGATGGAGCCCACATGGGCTTTAGCCCCAAGCTCAGCGGCGAGGCCCTTGACCGAATCGGTGCTCGACATCAGCACCAGGGAAAACCCCTGTCGTGCCAGTTCCCTGGCACAGGCCGCCCCGATGCCTCGACTCGCCGCCGTGATGACGGCAACCTTCTTTTCCATTTTTCCCTCTTTGCGGCGGGTGAGTCCGGGTCAAGTACTTTGCGGATGGATTCGGTCCCCGGGTCCCGGGGTTTATGAGATGAAAGCCTATCGTATTCCCGGCCGGCATGAAATTCCGGATTGAGCCAGCCCGGCTGCCTGCGCTTCGGCCTCGGCCTGCGTCTCGAAAGCGCCGGTGTAAAGGCGGCATCGGCCGGAATCGTCTTGGATGAAATAGGGGCTGTAACCCGAGGCCGAAAGCCTTTGAATCTCCTCCCGGAGTTGTTCTGATCCCCGGAAACTCCCGATGAAATTGGCGTACCGGGTTTTCAAGGGCACGGCACCCTCCAGGCTTTGGGTCCGGATGAAGTCCTGGGCCGATTCGAGATTCACGAAACACCCGGCAAGCACGCGGACCCAGCCCCTGCGTCCATCCGACGATGTCTCGGCCCGGTAAACCGGATAGCCTTTTTCCCGATACGCATTCATCACTTGGTCGGCGTTTTTCCGATGGCGGAAAGACCCGATCAATACGGAAAAAGGATGCGATAAAAACGCCGCTTCGGGCTCTTCTAAGGATGCCGGCGGCGCCTCGCTGTAACCTTCGGCCAGGGAAGGATCCAATTTTCCAACGCCCGCAAGGGCTTCACGGTTGTCCCTGGAAAGGATGGGATTCGGCTCAGGAATCCGGACAGCCGCCGGCGCTGCCACTTGGATTGGAGAGGGTCCCTCCATTGACGCCGGTTCCAGCCAGCGGGAAAGATCCACGGCGGACAGGACGAAAAGCAAAACGAAAAAAAAGGCGAAAACCGAAACGATCCACTGCTTTTTTCTGCCGTTTTCCATGGGTGCATCCGGAATTTTTTAAAAACACCGGTTAAAGGGCACTTTACAAATAGAGATAGATGACCGCAGCGGAATCTGTCAATCGATTTTTCCGTCTGATTCTTTTAAATCGCGGATCTTCCTTTTGACACCCGGCAAAATATACTTGACAAGGTGCGCAATTCTAAATATTTTATCTACATTAAAGGCGGGAAAAGTGCCACCTCTTTCTCTCCTCACCCTCCCCTCCCCGCGATCTTAGGCTTCTAACCAAAACGGTTCTTCGATGACCGGACGTGTCAGCCTTTACAAGATCAGGCCGCCGGACCTGATCCGCATCTTGCCGCGTCCGCGCCTGACCGCCTTCCTTGAAAAAAACAAGAACAAACAGGTGTGCCTGCTTCTAGGACCGGCCGCATCTGGGAAATCAACCCTGGCTGCGGACTTCGTGCGGTATGCCAACATCCCCTGTGCGTGGGTGAACCTAGGCCGTGAAGACGCCGATCCGGTCAACCTCTATTATTCGCTGATCGCCTCCTTGCAGCAGGTCACGGATCAACCCGATTTCGAGACCCTTTTTAACTACCCTTCCATCGACCTGGGCTATAGGGAGCCGGTCCTCCTGTTCCGGGAATGGGCCGACGCCCTCTTCGGACAGCTCTCCCGGCCGGTGCGGGTCGTCTTCGACGGCCTTGACCAACTCGGTAAAAACGCCTTTTCCGCTGTCTTTCTCCGGGTGCTTTTGGAACAAGCGCCTGAAACCGTTTCTTTCATGCTGTTATCACGACATTGGCCGGACCTGGGCATAGAAGATTTCCGGATCAAGGGTAAGGCCGTCCTGCTAAAAAACGAGGCGCTGGCCTTCACGGTGGAAGAAACCAAGGCGTTTTTTAAAGACACCCGGGGTCTCTCGATTCCCATGGAACAGGTCCAAAAAATCCACCGGTTTACGGAGGGGTGGATCGGCGGGCTGATTCTTCTGTCCGAAACCCTGTTACATCTGCCTCCCGACTCGAGAAGAACCTATCTTCAAGACGGGATCCCGGATCGCTTCATGGGAGAGACTTTCCGGTATTTCGGCGAAGAAATCCTTTCGGCCCAACCCCGGGACGTCCAGGCATTTCTGATCCGCTCTTCCATTTTCGACGTCGTCGAGCCCGGCTTCCTTCAAGATCTCCTCGGTGGGCTCCATGCTGTGGAAGTTCTGGAAACCCACGTCAAGAAAAACCTCTTTGTGCAATCCGTCTTTGATCCGAACAAAGGTCGGATTTACCGGTACCACCCCATGTTTCGGGGCTTTCTATTGGCCAAATTCGCCTCTGAAATCCCGGAAAAAGAAAGGCATGCTCTGCACTTTCGGGCGGGCGAGGCCCTGGAGAAAACGGGCGCTCTCGAGGATGCCGTCGAGCATTACCTCAAGGCCGGGGCGTACGACCGTGCCATTGCAGGCATGGAAAGAACAGGGTTGGCTCTTTTGAAGGAGGGAAGAGTCGGGGATCTGAAGCGGTGGCTGGAACATCTTCCGGAATCTCTGATCCCCCAAAACCCCTGGCTTCTTTTTTTTCTCTCCATGACCCGTCGTTTCACAGCGGTCGACGACAACATGGAAAGCCTGGGAAAAGCCCATTTGCTCTTCAAGGACAAGAAAGATGTCCGGGGACAGATCCTCGCCCTGGCCGCCTGGATCGAAGCCACCATCCTGAGGGGGCACGATAAGGTCCCCATCGCGCAACTGCTCGAAGAAGCCGACCGGATTCAGCGATCCGAAGACGCCGGGAGATGGCCTAATGAGTGCGGGATCCTGTGGTGCCAGATGGGATTCGCGCTCACTGTTCGTGGCGGCGATCCGCGGAAAGGATACTGGGCCTGCCAGAACGCTGTTCTGGCGGCCAACGCCTCGGGAGATCTCCTGCTCCAAATCAACGCCTTGGTCAACGCCATGCAGGCCCTGTGCTGGCTGGGGGAGTTTCCTCTGGCCGACAAAAAGTTTCCCGAACTCAAGAACCTGGTGCGGATGCACCCCAGCCCGGGCGTCCGCCTTTTGTATGAAATAATGCGGAGCGAATCGTTTCTTTTCAGGGGCGACCTGGTAAGAGCCCAAGAATCCATCGCATACGCCCAAAATGAAGCTGAAAGGCATGGACTCACCTATTTGTATCCAGTCACGCTTCTCTACGACCTTTTTTTAAAGCCCTGGCTTGGAAAATATGCGGAAGCAGAAGATAGCGCAAATCGACTGCTGGGTTTGGCATCTTCAATGGGCAATACTTTTTATGAAGGCCTTACCCGGTTGTACTTGGCGCGGAGCTTTTACTTTGAAGGCCGCTTTCCCGAAGCAGCGGACTGCCTTGAAGACGCTTCCAAGATCCTTTCGTCAAGGGATGTTCGGTCCGAATACCATCTTTGTTTTATTGGTATTTTGAAAGGTTTTTTCCCCGCCCAAAAAGTACAAGAAAAGCAGCGGGAAAAAGGAATCGAAAAAGCCTTGGTGCATTTGCACAAAGTTAACAGCACGTTTGCCGCCGATGCCCACCTTGCCATGGCTCTTGTCAAGAATCGTTTGGGGAAAATTGAGAAATCTTTGCTCCATCTTAATGCCGGCTTTAAGATCGCAAAGGAAAAGGGGATTCATCGATTGCCGTTTGTCAGCCCAAGAGACTACATGAGCCTTTGTATTCTTGCCTTGGAGCTGGAAGCCGAAGAGGTGATGGATTATGCCTCCCATTTATTGAAAACCAAATTCGGGGATGAGGTCAAAAAAGCGCTGGAGGGACTGAACCGCCATCGCAACGAAAGGCTCCGGGAAAAGGTAAAGGAGGTCCTGCGTTCCATCCACCGCTTCACAGCGCCTGTCATCCAGATCCATGCCCTGGGTGGATTCAAGGTATTGGTGGACGGTGAAGCCATCCCCGAAACCCGGTGGAGAGGAAGCCAATCGAAAAACCTGCTCAAGGGGATCTTGGCCCATGGCCCGGGGGAGATCCCCCAGGAGGTGCTCATGGAAGCGATTTGGCCGGAAACCGACCCCGAAACCGGTGAAAGGAACCTGAAGGTTGCCCTGCACCGGCTCCGAAAGGCACTGGAACCGGCCCTGGACCCCAAGCTCGGGTCCTCCTATGTCCACCTAAAGCAGGGTTGCCTTTCATTGGATCCGGAGCTGTGCGAAACCGACGTCAACCGTTTCCTCTCCCTGGCGGAGGAAGGCAGGACAATCGAAAAGGCCGGCGATTTCGCGGGGGCCGTCTTGTTGTATTCCAAGGCCGTCGAAGCCTACGCCGGGGACTTCCTGCCCCAGGACCTCTATGACCCCCTGGCCGGGGCGCGCCGACAGGAAATCAAACGTTTCTACCTCGACCTGCTTTTCAGCCTTGCACGGCTTCATGAAAGCCGCAATGCGCTGAAAAAGGCCGCTTCATGCTACAAGCGCGCCGTTTGCGCCGACCCTCTCCTGGAAGAAGCCTATCAGCATCTGATGCTTCTCTTTTTCGCACAGGGGAAGCGCAACGAAGCCGTCAGGACCTTCGAAGAGTGCTCCCTGGCCCTGAAAAAGGAGCTTGGCGTCGACCCGGAACCGACAACCTTAGCCATCTACCGGAAGATCACGGAATGACCTCCGCGCTTTCTTTCCGCATCCCCTCTTTCTTTATCCGGCCCCTTTTCCTCAAGCATGATGTAACCTCCCGGTAACCTTTTCTCTGATACCGTCTTTTCCAAACCGGGTCCTTCCTTTAGGGAAATCGACAACCCCGCTGTCTTTCCTGTCAGTTTCATCCGAAAGGGGAAAGCGATGGGCCTTCCGATTCATGAGGAAAAACGGGTGCTGGCGTTCAGCGGAGATCTCCGTTTCCTGGAAATTTTGGAGCAGAAGATTTTCCGGTCCTACCCGCAATGCCGGTTCGACACCGCAGAAACTTTCGCAAGGGCCGTCTGGTGCCTGGCTTCCAGCGTCTACGACCTGGTGATGTATGACCTTTCGCGGAAAAACGGCATCCAACTGCTGAAAAGGGCCTGCCTTCACGACTCTCCCATGGTTCTTTTCACCGACGGACGCCGTTCCGAAAAAAACTGGCACATCTGTATGGGATCCCGCATCCTGACCGCCTTTTCCAAGCGTGACGTGTTGCAAGTCACCGCCGTCATCGAACAGATGCTGAGGCCCGAGGGGCTGTCCAGGTGGGTGCTGGTCAACAAGCTCGCTGATTTTCCCATTAGGGTCTTTCAAGAACCTTATCAACAAGGCGCGTTTCACGGTGATTGTGGAGCAACCGAAGGGCCGCTGGGGATAACAGGCCTCCCTTCGGGTTTTCATGCAGATTCCCGATCCTTCCAGCCCCCGGTTTCGACCCGGTGGCAGAAGCGGCTGTGAGACTGTTTTCCAACGAAAGGAGCTTCCGATGGCAATGCAAACCCTGAATTGTCCACGGTGCGGGGGGCGGGTTCTCTCGGTCCGGAAGCGCTCCTTCAGCATCCACGACGGTTTCAAAGCCCCGGATGTGGAAACTTTCTGCTGCAGCGCATGCGGGTGGTTCCTTTCGTCGATGACAGTCCCCCAGGGGGACGAAAAAGAAAACCGCAGACCCCTGGAAAAGGTCCCCGGACGTCACGAGGCGCCCGGGGACCGGATCCTGTCATCCTAAACGAAGCGAAAGGGTCACCTTTTCGCTTTTGCCGGTGGAGGGCACGGGAAAGCGAACGGTCGCCATCGTTTTCAAGAGGCAGGCTTCCAGGTAGTTGGGCGGTTTTTTCGCATCGAGCAACTTCATTCCTGAGGTTTTTCCGTCCGTCCCGATTACGATTTCAAGATCGATTTTTGTCCCTGCGGAACCCTCTTTCTCAAAAAGTGCTTTGAGGCACGATTCGATCTCATGCAGCCGAGCTTCCACCTGCCGGCGGATTTCCGCAAGGTCCAGGCCGCCGGTGGCCTCGAGCCGAACCAGCGTCACGGCCTGTTTTTCCCCTTCCCCTTTATCCGCGACGGGTGCGCTTGTCGACTCGCGGACTTTGACCTCTTCACCGGCGGCGGGCAGTGATCCCGGCGGCGGCATGGGGGGCCCGAGGCTTTTATAAGCCGCCCTGGCCAAAGGCTGCCCTCCCACGGCCAGATCCGATACCCCCTGGGGCAGGGGAAGCGGCTGCTTCACGGTGACGGCCTTTCCGTCCACCATCCGGACCTGAGTGTCCACAGCCACAAAGGAAGTGTACGCCGTCAGGAGGCTGTAAGAAAGGCCGAGACGCGTGATCTCATGGATCCGATGGTCTTGGGGGTTCAGCCGGTTGTCATCGGAAAGGACGGCGATGCGATGCCGGGCCCAGAGGAATTTGAGGGCCTCGTTTTTCGGGTCCGGCAAGACGGATCCCACCGGGATCTCATGGGTGTAGGGTGTTGCCCCCAGCATTCCGGTGAGGGTGACGGCTCCTTTCGGCTCGCCGCGCCACTTGCCGAAGACCACCACGGGTCGCTGGGCCATGACATCGGGAACCGAGGGCGGGGAGACCTCATAGGCCTCGAACCCGTCGAAGTCGATGCGGATGCCGGTTAAGACCGGCCTTTCGATCATCTCCCGGAAGGCTCTCGCCTGGCTTCTTGCCGCAGCCGGATTCGTGGCCACAAAAGGCTCCCCCATCCCGGCCCTTGCCATCCCCTCGATGAGGAACCGATTCACGCTCGACCCGATCCCGAAGGCAAAAACGTTCGCCCGGTTGAGGTTTTGACGAATAATATCGAAGGTCTCGGTTTCCACGGCCACGTAGCCGTCGGTGGCCACCACCACGACCCGGGAGCACCCTTCGGCTTTGGGGGAATCCAAAGCCTTTTTCAAAGCCGGAAGCAGGCGCGTACCCCCGCCGCCCCGCTGCCGCTCCACGGTGTCGAGGGCCCTTCGCACGTTTTCCGGCGTGGCAGGCAGGGACTGCTCGGCCATCATGGAGGAACCACCGGCAAAAAGCAGGACGTTGAAGCGGTCCACGGGGCGCAACCCTGAGATGAGTTCCCTGAACAACTCCTTGGAGACCTCCAGCGGGAACCCGTGCATGGACCCTGAAACATCCACGATGAAGATGTACTCGCGGGGCGGTACCTGTTGCAGGGAAACCCTTTCCGGGGGCTGAACCGTAAGCAGGAAGAAATTTTCCTCCCGGTCTCGAAAAAGCAGCATGCCGCTTCCCACTCCGGGACCGCTGAGCCGGTACCTCAAGATGAAGTCCCGGTTTCCGCCCGAGCGCTCGGAAGAATCCAGATCAGCATGGGCCGTGTCGGGCCCGCCGTACCGGATCCGCATCTTGTGGGTGGGACACGACACGTCCCGGACAGGCATCCCTGCCGCGATCCTCACCGAAGCGTCGAACCGATAAGGAGGCAGCTCCCCCTGCGTCAAATAGGGGTTTGCGATCCATCCTTCTCCGGGGAGCCGGCCGTCGCCCTGATCTCCGGCGTACCGGGGCCCCACCACCGTGGGATAAACGAACTCGTAGACCGAACGGTCGGGGACCAGAAGCTCGGTGTAACGCAATTCCACCTTGATGACGTCCTTGGGCAGGATGTTGCCCACGTTCATCTGGAACACGTTGGGGCGGTGCTGTTCCAGAAGCGACGCGCTTTGGCCCTGGGCTTTGGCCTGCTCATACCGGCGCCGGGCGTCCTCCCGTTTTTCGATCAACGCCGTCACCGTGCGCTCCCCCACGGTCATCTTCATGCCGTAGACCGCCGCCCGCGTGGAGGCCGGAAAGACATACACAGCCTCGATGGGGCGCGTCCCTTGGTTCTCGTAGACCTGGGATACGGTGACATCCGCGATGACGCCGGCGATGTTCACCCGCACCGACGTGGATTTCAAGGGGAGACGATCCACATCGGGGTCGTCGCTTTGGATAAAAAAATACGGGGACTGGGTCCGATCCGCATCGGAGTTCTCCGCAAGCGCCGTACCGGGCCCTCCGGTCAAAAAAACAGTCCAAACGACCAACTGCCAGATCCATTTTTGAGTTCGTGCCGCCATGGGGCCTCCTTTTTCGAGTCTGGTTGTCATTGTTTCCTATCCCCATAGACAGATCAGCCGAAAAAAAGTTCCTAGAAATCATTAAAAACCTCCTGACAAGCCGTTTTTGGGATCTTTTCATAAAAGCGCTTAACGAAGCAAAGCGTTTGAATCTTGAATTGTTTGAGGGCGTTACGTTCCTGTTTTCGAGATTCAGCGAAGCGGGTTTGGCGCTTTCCAAAAGGACCAGCAGGCGGGGAAGGAGGGTTTTGAAACCGCTTTAAAAAAAAACTTCGGCGGTACGGGAAATTTTTTCAAAGAGCATTCGGCCGTCCATTTCTCTTTTGACAGCGCCTGTTTTTTCCGGTACCGGAACCGTGGAGATTGAAAGCATAAAAACCGGGCTTCGAGAGCACTTTCGAAAGTCGAAAGGCTTCTCCGGGAAAGGCTACGAATTGACGGCAGAATTCCCCAACCCCAAAGTCACGCTTTTCATCCAATGCCTGGTGGACGCGGTCCGGCCTCGGATCGCCGAGGCCATGGTCCAGGTTTTGCGCAGGCTGGGGCTTTCCCTGGAATGCCCGACGACTCAGACCTGCTGCGGCCAGCCCGCCTTCAACTCAGGCTATCGTCGGGAAGCGCGCAGCGTCGCACGGCGCTTCATGAAAATTTTCGAGGAGGCCGAGGTTATCGTCTCCCCGTCAGGATCCTGTGTCCATATGGTGCGCCACCACTACCCGGATCTGTTCAAGGACGAACCCCGCTGGCAAAAGCGGGCCGAAAGGATCGCCTCCCGAACCTACGAATTCACCGAGTTTTTGGTGGATGTCCTGGGCGTTCAGGACGTGGGCGCCCGCTTCAACGGCCGGATCACCTACCACGACTCCTGTCATCTCCTGCGGGGGATAGGCGTCAAGGACCAGCCCCGCAAACTCTTAAGCCGGGTGGCCGGAGCCGAACTGGTGGAAATGAAAAATTCAGACTACTGCTGCGGCTTCGGGGGGGCCTTTTCGGTGAAATACCCCGAAATCTCCACTGCCATGGTGAAAGACAAGGTCGATCACATCGTCAACTCCGGCGCCCGGGCGGTGGTCGGCTGCGACACCGGCTGCCTGCTCAACATCTCCGGGGCCATCAGCCGCAGGGGGCTGCCCATCGAGACGATGCATATCGCGGAAATGTTGGCACAACGGTAATTACGACTCCTTTGGAAACGACAACGATTTCACTTCAATCCTGGAACCCTCGGCCACTTGAGGCCTTGCTGTAAACCATGCCCGACATCACCACCGAAAAATATGTTGAAGCGGCCAGGCAGGGGATCGCCAACCCGGTGCTTCAGAAAGCCCTGACCGGGCTCCAGGACCGCTTCGGCCGGGGGACTGCGGAGGCCTATCGCCGCCTTCCCGAAGGCCCCCAGCTGCGCCAAAAGGCCCACGAAATCCGGGAAAAAACCCTCGCCCACCTCGACATCCTTCTGGAAACCCTTTCCGCCAAGATCCGGGCCAGCGGAGGCCACGTCTATTTCGCCGCCACCGCGAAGGAAGCCGTGGACTATTGCATCGCGGTGGCAAGGCATCATGACGTACGCCGGGTGGTGAAGGGCAAGTCCATGGTCACGGAGGAAATCGGCCTGAACGCAGCGCTGGAGGTCGCGGGCATCGAACCGGTGGAAACCGACCTGGGGGAGTACATCATCCAGCTCGCCGGCGAGAAGCCCTCCCACATCATCGCCCCGGCCGTCCACAAGGACCGGCACGCCATCGCCGATCTTTTCGTCAAGAACCTCGGCATCCGCCGCACCACCGATCCGCCAAAGCTGACCCAGGCCGCCCGGAAGGCCCTCCGTGAAAAATTTTTAACCGCCGACATGGGGACTTCCGGCGTCAACATCGCCTGCGCCGAAACCGGCCACATCACCACCGCCTCCAACGAGGGGAACATCCGCATGGCCACCACCCTGCCCCGGGTGCATGTCGCCTTCATGGGCATGGAACGGATCGTGGCGCGCCTCGATGAATACGAGATCCTCCTGAGGCTGCTGTGCAGGGGCGCTGCCGCCCAGTCCATGGCCACTTACGTCAGCTACATCGGCGGGCCCCGGAGGCCCGGGGAATCGGACGGGCCGGACGCGTTCCACCTGGTGGTGATCGACAACGGCCGCAGCAGGATTCTGGCCGATCCCCGGTTCCGGGAAATCCTTTACTGCATCCGGTGCGCGGCATGCCTCAACGTCTGCCCGGTCTACGCGAAGATCGGCGGACATGCCTACGGTTTTCCCTACTCGGGGCCGGTGGGCGCCGTGGTCACCCCCCTCCTGGTGGGCATCAACCGGGCCAAAGACCTCTGCCAAGGCGAAACCCTGTGCGGAGCCTGCAAGGAGGCCTGCTCCATGGCCATCGATCTGCCCCGGATGCTCCTGGAACTCCGGGAACAACTGGCCTACGGGGACGACGACTGGGACGTGAAGCCCTCAAGTATCAGGGAGAAACTGGGCTTCAAGGCCTGGGCCTTTCTGGTCGGCCACCGCCGGATCTACGAAGGGGCTTTGAAAATCGCAGCCGCGGGCCAAAAAATCTTTGTCCGGCAGGAAAACAAGATCCGACGCCTCCCCCCGCCCTTCGACGCGTGGACCCGAAGCAGGGACCTGCATCCGCTGGCCGAGGAAACCTTCATGGAACGCTGGCGAAAAAACAAATCAACCCAGGACCTTCCATGAGCACCTCTGACGAAAAACGTTTCCTGAACCGGATCCGCCTGGCCCTCGGCCATGCGCCCGATCGATCCCGGGACGGGTCCCACCTGTTCCCGAAGGAGCCCACCCCTGAAGAGTCGGCGATCCTGGAAGACAGAAGCCGGCGCACCGAGGACCACTGGAATGCCCTTGTGCAAAAACTCAAGGCGGCCGCTTTGCCCCTGAACCTGGGCGTGGCCCTGGTTCCGGATCTGCCCTCGGCATCGTCGGCCATCGCCGCGCTGGCCGAAAAAAAAGAGCCCGAGTGGGGCTCCCAGAAGCGTTTGGTGGCCTGGCGGCACCCCTTGATCGACCGTCTCGACCTCGAAGCTTCGCTGGACCGGCTCGCCATCCCGTTGCATTTAACGGAACCGTTGTCCCCCGACGCCGGTCCCTCCGGAAACCGGGCCGAACGGGAGGGGCAGCTTCACGCCATCACCGCCGCTTACATCGGGGTCACCTCGGCCGATTTCTGCCTCGCCGACACGGCCACCCTGGTCCTGCGCAACCGTCCCGGCCAGCCGCGCGCCGTGGCGCTGATCCCTTCCATCCACGTCGCGGTCTTCACGAGGGATCAACTCGTGGGCGACATGAAAGAGCTGTTCGCGCTCCTGCGCTGGAACGAGAAGTTCCGCGGGGAGGGGTTGTCCAATTACATGTCGTTCATCTCGGGTCCCAGCAAAACCGCCGACATCGAAGCCACCATGGTCCATGGCGCCCATGGACCGCGGGAAGTGTATCTTTTTGTGTTGCCGGACAACGTTTGAACCGGACGTCGTTCCATCCCCGGTCCTGCTTGACAGCCCGTTCGATTCCCGATAGGTTCCCGGCGCAAGAGTCCGCTGAAAAAAATCCGGTTCCTTCATCGCCTAAAACATTCCAACTTCCCGGGTGACGGCATTTTCGATGAAACTCCTGACGCCTGCATTGCTGCTGATCGTTTTCTTCCTCTCTTTGTTCGGTGCCGCCCATGCGGAAACCGTGCCCGGGATTCCGTTGCTGATCGATGCCCTCAAGATTCAGGAACCCGTGGATTTTTGCGGGGAAAAGGTGCCGCTCGATGAGCAGGAAGTGCGCGAGCGGTTTGAAAAGGAACTGCTCCTTTCGTTGTGGGACCGTGCCCAGGTTCTCCTGTGGCTGAAACGCACGCGGCGGTACCTTCCCGTCGTGGAAAAGATGCTCACCGCCGGAGGTCTTCCTTCGGATCTGAAATACGTGGCCGTGGCCGAGAGCGCCCTTTTGGAACACGCGCGCTCCTCCAAGGGAGCGGTGGGGATGTGGCAGTTCATTGAGGCGACCGGGACGAAGTACGGCCTTACCATCAACCGCCACCTGGACGAGCGCAGGGATTTTCTGGCTTCCACCCGGGCTGCCGTTCTTTATTTCCAGGAGCTTTATGCCCTTTTCGGCACCTGGACCCTATCCGCCGCCGCTTACAACATGGGGGAGGACAGGCTCAGCGCGGAGATTCAGGACCAGGGGACAGACAACTACTACAGGCTCTACCTCCCCATGGAAACCCAGCGCTTTTTGTTCCGGATCCTTTCCGCAAAGCTCATTCTTTCCAATCCTGAAGCCTACGGTTTCATCCTCTCCGATGCGGACTTCTATCCGCCTGTGGTTTTCGATGAAGTCCAGGTGAAGCTCAAGCAGGAGACACCGATTCGGATCCTCGCCAAGGCCGCCGGAACCCATTACAAAGCGATCCGGGACCTCAACCCGGCCCTGCGAAACCGTTATCTCGCCGAGGGGAACCACGCCCTTCGTCTTCCGCAAGGGGCAATCCAAAGGCTTCCAGGCCCGCCTCGACGCCGGGATCAAGGCCTACAATTCCCTGAGTGAAAAAGAGGTTTACGTCATCCGAAGCGGAGACAGCCTCTCCGCCATTGCAGAGCGTTTCGAGGTGCCTCTGGCCTCCGTCCTCCTATGGAACCGGCTGGATCCGAGAAAGCCCATCCATCCGGGCCAGCGTCTCTTCCTTTATCCCAAAGCCTTTAAAAAGGCCCCGGAGGAAGACGGGACAGGCGCGGAAACGGATTCCTGACCTGTTTCGGTCCGAACGGCCGATCAGTCGCCGAAAAGGATCCGGACCCGGATTTCGATGAAGCTGCTGCTCGGCAGGGACGCGATCTCAGGGAAAGAAACGACGGCCTTGAGAGACTTGAGACCCTCCTGAAATCCACCCAGGGACTCTTCCGGAATCCGGCAGACCAGGATTTTTTCCTTGTCTTTCTCAAAAGATTCGACCACCCGGCCGCCGGCCTGGACGATGCGCCCTACAACCTGAGCTTCGGCGGTTTCCCGACTTCCTAAGGTCTCTTCAGGTGAATGTCTCTGGGCGCCTTCGTCTTTTTTCTTTTGGGCAAAACGTACGGCGGTTTCCTTTGCAGCCGGGGCTGGGGGGGGGTCAAAAGATTTTACAGGGGCCGACTGGAAGCTTGCCTGCGGCGTCATCGGCGCCTCTTTTCCAGAGGTTTTTCCGGAAGCTTTCACCGGAGCTTCCATGCGGATCACGATCTCCAGCGGTTCCTGGCCCTTTTCAGATGCATCCTTCAGGAGGTCGCCGCCGACCGGAACCGCTTTCTTTTCCCTCTTGCGCTCCGGCGCGGTGCGGTAAGGCGCCGGCGCCGCCTTTTCAGCTTCTTCTGAAAGAAGCGCAGGTGCGGGGGCCATGACCTGCCTCATGGCCCTTTCCGGGGTGAGGATGAAAAACAGGAAAACCCCCACCGCGGCCGCGGTGGCGAGCTCCAGGGGGAGTTTGATCCGCAAAGGGGAAAACAGCCATTGAAAAAGGCGCTTGAACAAGGATTGCGAAGCGATGCGCTCCTGGAGCCGGTCGAAAAAATCGTCCGGAGGATTAACCGGCTCCAGATTCCCCAGGGCTTTAGACACGTCCTGAAGGGAAGACCATTCCAAGCGGCACGAGGGGCAGGAATCAAGATGGGCTTGCAAGGCGGAAGCCGCTTCCGGATCCAGGGCTCCGTCGATGAATTCGGAAAGACGCTCTCGTATTTCGGCACATGTGTTCATCGGAGAATCGGCCTCAATTGCTCCTTCAGGGCCTGCCGCGCCCGGGACAGCCTCGATTTCACGGTCCCCAGGTTCTCGCCGGTGATGGAGGAAATCTCCTCGTAGGAAAAGCCCTCGATATCCTTCAAGACCACCACCTCCCTGTGATCGGGGGAAAGCGCCAGGATCGCCTGCTGGATGGCCGCCGCCTTTTCCTTGGCCTCGATGCGTTCCAGCGGCGGCGGGTTGGGATCTTGGATCTGCAGGGGACCTGGATTTTCCCCTGCCCGGGATTCCCTGTCCATGGAAACGGTCTTTTTTCGGAACCGGTGCGCCTGTGAGGCCAACCGGTTCCTGCAGGCATTGACGGCGATCCGGTACAGCCAGGTGGAAAAAGAGGCTTCGGCACGATACCTGCCCAGACCCTTGTAGGCTCTGAAAAAGGTTTCCTGGGCGAAATCGGCGGCCTCGCCGTACTCTCCCAGCATCCGGAAGCAGAGGTTGAAGATGCGTTTCTGGTGCCGCCTGACCAGCGTTTCGAAGACGTCCCGGTCTCCTTGCTGGAAAATCCTCACCAGCTCTGCATCGTGCCGGCTATCCCCACCCTCGCCCACGATTCTGTCTTTCATGCATTACAGACAGTAAGAAAGCCAAAAAGTTCCGGGCTTTTCAATCGGCGGCTTTCTCCTGCTCTGCCGTCGGATCCGTTGCGTAAAAGGTGAAAAACAGCTCGGCAGGCTCGATCCGGACGATATCGACGCGTTCGTTGGTAAGGGTTATCTGGTCCCGGCTGATTCTGAATCGCCTCTTCCCAGGACCCACCCGGGACAGATCGAGCTTCACATGCACGTCTTTGGGATTGATGGTGCTCGAATCCTTCCTGAGCCCCCTTGCCGTGACCCGGATTATCGGCTTGGAAGGTTCTTCCACCGCGATTTTTTGGGGGATGTTCGCCATCTCCACCGGAACCTGGACGGTCGTCTCGAAATCCTGCTGGCCCGCCAACAGAAGCCACACCAGCCCCACTGCGGAAAACGTGCCCAGCTTCAGGGGCCAGCGGTGAAGGGTTATGGAGCCGATCCGTTTCCACCACACCGTTTCCTTGGGCCGTGAAGGTGCTGCGATCTCCCGCAGAAGTCCTGAAAGGTCCTCCACATTGAAAATGGGGGTCATCTCCTTTTCCCGGGCCAGGGAGACTTCCCCCCGCTCCTCGGACACCACCAGGACCCAGGCATCGCACCGTTCAGTGAGTCCGAGGGCCGCCCGGTGCCGGGTTCCCCAGTGCTGGGGCAGCCCCTCCGTCGTGCTCAGGGGCAGGTAACACGCCGCTGCCGTAACCTGCCGAGAACGGATCAATACGGCGCCGTCGTGCAGCGGGGACTCCTTGTTGAAGAGGCTCACGAGCAGTTCCTTTGAAGGGTCACCTTGAACGGGAATCCCTCCGGTGACAAGCTCCTGGACCCTGTCACCGCGCTCGAGGATAACAAGCGCGCCGATCCTGCGCCGCGCCAAGGTGAAACAGGCCTCTGCAAAGCGTTTTTCCCAGGTGGCCCCAGTTTTGCCGTTTTGGGCGCCGAATCGGGGAAAGGGATTCACCCTTTCCAGCACCTGGCGGATTTCCGGCTGAAAAAGGATGATCAGCAGGATGATGAAAACCTGCCAGAGGATCTGGAACATCCAGGTGGTGAGAAACAATCCCCACGTCTGGGCGAAGGTGAAGGTTACCCCCAGGGCCATGAGGCCCAACAAAGCCTTGAGGGCCTTGGTCCCCTGGAACCACAGATACAGATGATACGCCACCACGGTGAGAAACGCGATGTCGAGCAAATCCTGGAACCTGATGTTTGCAATCAAATCAAAGACATGCAATCTTTCGCCCCCTTCTTTTCACGCTAAAATTCCCGTATTGGAAAAATTTTTCGCCTAAAAATACCAAGGAAATCAGCTGAAATCAAATACCGAATTCGTCTTTTTCGCCGTTTTTTAAAGGCTGCGGCACCCTGGGCTTCTGATAAAAAGCTGTTGACAAGAAAGGGCGCTTTCATTAGAGGTTCACTTGTCCGCAACCCCCTGCGGATGCCGTGCCGAGGTAGCTCAGTCGGTAGAGCAGCGGACTGAAAATCCGCGTGTCGGCAGTTCGATTCTGTCCCTCGGCACCAGCCTGAAAAAAAAAGCCGCAATGACAGTTGCGGCTTTTTTATTAGATTTGAAGCAGGCTGGAAATCATCGAAAGATATTAAGGCGGTTAACACCTCTCGAGCAGTTTCCAGGAACGCCTTCATCGGGCCTGGTTAAAATGGCCACAATGAGCATGGGAAGCACCTGTATTGTCAAACGGTTCCATGCAGCACCGATGTGCCACCAAAGGTTTTTATGGTGAATGAGAATCACCAAATATCCTAAGAGCAATGAGATCGACAGCATCAGGTCAAATCGCTGCTTTTTCCCCCCTTTAATGAGATATACAACTGCAGCCAACCCAAGCAACCCAAGAACCACGTTCCATTGTCTGACATCCTTCCACATTGTTCCGATGAGTGTTAGAGCCTCCGTTGTCCGGTTTATAGCCTTTGCTATAACTTTTGGATTGAATATCAATGCTTTGGTCGCATCGGAACCTATATCCAGTACAATCCGTATCCAGTAAACCCAGGGAATGTAAAGGATCAGAAAAGGGACCAGAAAAGCAAAACTCGTTTTTTTCCATTGCCTGCCCGAAAAAATCAGTATCCACACAAAACACAATACGGCAAATAATAGCCCTTCATTTTTCGTGAAGGCAGCGGCAGCTGCAAAAATCGATCCGATAACCAAGTTTTGCAAGCCTTTGCATCGGCGCCAACGAAGCAAGCACCCGAAACAAGAAACCATCATCAGACATAGCGCCGATTCAGCATAACTCCATGAAGCAACCAGCGGAACCATCGGGATCGACAGAAAAAGTACCGCTCCAAACAATGCCTTCTTATTCTCGCCTCCCTGCTTCTGAATGATGATACCGATTTCCCAGGCTGTCAAAATCATGAAAAGGACGCTCCATCCCCGGCTCCAGTGTTCTTCCCAACCTCCAGAACACCAACCTGAAAAGGCCCATACAGCCGGCCAAAGCAGTGGATAATCTTTGGGACCAAAATAGGTCACATTGGATAAAGGCCCTTCGGCAAGGGCGAGAACTTTTGCCTTGGCCCCCCAGGTAGCCCATGCATCCCAGTCATCCGGAACGGTCACCACAGCCATTTGCATGGCCCATAAAAAAATAAGAAATCCGATCGAGTACAACAGTAAATAATATATAAAATCCAATCTCCCGGAACCATCTGCCCAGTCTGAGAACACCTTTTCTCCGGCTTTAAGGTGCTCCAAGTTTCTTTTAGGATCTGGCCTCCAACGCATTCGAAATGTAAAAAGCTTGAATTGATTTACCCTCGCCCATCTGTAAAGTGCTACTGCCCAGCCAATGCCGCCCCCTGTCGTAAAAATAAGAAATCCATAGTTGGCAGTTCCCGTTGCACCAATTGAAATGATTCCGCAGATCATCAAGAAAAGACAGGCCAACCCGATACCTTCGGGAACACTTGGTCTTATCGAAGGCCAGACAAATCGTACGTTGAAAGTCATGCCGAGGATAATGAGAACCGATGATAAAAAACCCGCTACGCTTGGGCTTTCTGAATATCCCCTCCTAACCGGCCCTTTGGAACCCTCACCGCTATAGCGTACGCTGGAACCTTCCACGTGAATTGAGTAATCCTTTGAACCGGAGGGGATGCGGGGAATGAGCAAGTAGGTGCCGTAGGAAAGTGCGTTCAGGTCCCCGGTTGCTTTGTAGTTGACCGTCGCCGGCCACTTCGAATCAATCTCTTTGAAATAGCTTAATATTTCTGAAGGAATTCCAGCCCACTTAAACACTTCCGTCCTCTGTTCGATGATGCTTTTTCCCAGGTATCTTGCCCTTTCACGGTTCCACCAAAGCCGCTGCATCTCGACGATGGCGATCAACGTGACAACAACCCAGATCAGAAATAAAGCGCGAAGGCCTATCTTTAAGGTATTCTTTACCGCTATTTTCATTTGGCAGTTATCCATCTCATTGAATTGGTCTGCCTTGACTTTTCTCCTGGTTCCACCGCGGGTTGATTTTGTTAGAAGCCATTTCAAAACCTCCTGACAAGCCGTGCTTGGGATCTTTTCATAAACGCACTTAACGAAGCGGAGTGTTTGAATCTTGAATTGTTTAAAGGTGTTACGCCCGAGTTTTCAAGATTCAGCAAAGCAAGTTTAGCGCTTTTCAAAAGGCCCAAATAAAATTTTCTTTGCTGGTTAACATGCTCTTCTTTTTAACGGCTTGCCGTCGGCTGATATCAACAGGGGCTGCTGACTCTCAACAATCGCTTTTTCTTTGAAACATGCCAGCGATTCATCAAAGAAAACGGCTTAAAAAAAAAGTACAGGAAAAACAGAATCTCCGGCAACCTGCCCATTTCCCACTCATCATGGGAAGGTCCGATCTGGTAAAGCAAATATTTCAGCTTGTATTCAGTATCGCTTCGCAGACAAGATTCGTACCGCTTTTTTTTAATATAGGCGAGATTCATGGGAACATCCGGAAAATCTTCCATAGACAGAATCCGCTCCCGGGCAACATCGACTAAATGATCGACTGTTCTGTCATTCTGACAATGCCTGATGACTTTATTTGGCAAAGAAATGCCAAGCAGATACTCTGCCAAGGTTATAGCTTCTGATACCATCCTCGATATACCGAGACGATCTGCATGATCTAAAAACCTATCCCACTCGCCAACCGTCAGACTGATGAAAAGCCTTGCCACGTCCAGGAGCCAGAAAAGTCTGAACCAGCCATGCGCGCAACCGTGGACGCAAAGGAGCATCAGGGTGTGTTCCAAAGAAAAAGTCGGGATGGTCGCATCACCGATTTGAAGCATCTGTCGCTGATCCCAGGCCTCTTGAAATGTCAAAGGAAACAGCGCACGATTGAACCCGGTTCGATAATGGAGCTCTACTTTGATTTTCTTTTTTTCACAGAAATAATCATAATGGCTGTTGTTGCGCCTGTAGAGGGCGTTTTGCATTTTTGTGACACCCAACCGTGGAAGCGCCCTTTCATATCCCAACTGGCTCAGAACCTCCCCGGCTTTTTCGACATGACCTACTGGAACCATGATATCCAAGTCGCCCACGTGACGTTCGCACGGATTGCCGTAGGCCAGAATTCCCGCTATCGGCCCTTTGAATGCCAAAGCGCAAATGCTCTCTTTTTCAAGCTCCCTAATAATTTTAACAAGTTCCGTGGTTTTAACCAGTATGCGCCTCAAATCGTTTGCGGCCAGGGTCTTCAAATGGACGAGCACGTCTGGAGGAATAGGATTCCTCCCGAGCTTCTGTATTGCCCTGAATACCGCGGAAGGTACCCGGTGTCTTCCAGCCAGCTTGATAAAGAGCTCCCAATCGATAATTTCGCCATCCAATGAACCGATAGCGTTTTCTTTTTCTTTCTCGGAAGAAAAACCTACCAATAAAAGGATCAGTTTTAATTCAGGAAGTATCCCTTTGATGGTTTCTGCTGTCTTTTTCAAAAATAACTTTCCCTTGCCTGATCAGAAAAACTCGTTAGTGTAACATCTTTTCTGTAATTTCGTTTTAGCGTTGGTGCAGGCAGGGCCCCTGGGGGATACCCAGAGATCCCCCAGGGGCATCTGCCGGTGTTTCAGGCCCTGATCCGGTACATGGCGCTTGAAAAAAAGGGGTCAGATCGGTACTCCAAGAATTGTTTCGCCAAACAATTTAAAAGGAGGAACCGAAATGACCCACGCAAAAGAGGATAGCGCAATTTCGATGGCATTGGAACAGATTATTGAAAACGGTTTTGAAGGTCTGGACACGGCGGTCTCCTTGTTGATCAACGAAGCGATGCTCATTGAGCGCAGCCGGGCGCTGGAAGCCGAGCCCTGGCAACGCACCGAAACCCGTAAAGGCTATGCCAACGGCTATAAGCCGAAAACCGTCAAGAGCCGAATCGGCGAACTGGCGCTTCAGGTTCCACAGGTGCGCGGGCCGGTGCAATTTTATCCAAACGCTCTGGAGAAGGGGCTTCGCAGCGAGCGGGCGTTGAAGCTGGCCATGGCCGAGATGTACATCAACGGGGTCTCAACCCGTAAGGTCAACGAGGTTTTAAATAAGCTTTGCGGGCTGGAGGTAACCAGCACCCAGGTCAGCCGGGCCACCGAACTGCTGGACGAGGAGCTGGAAAAGTGGCGCAATCGGCCTTTAGGCCATACGCCTTTCATTCAAATCGACGCCCATTATGAAAAAGTGCGCCATGGCGGCAGCGTGGTCAGCTGTGCGGTATTGATTGCAACCGGCGTCACCCTCGAAGGCCAGCGCTCCGTGCTGGGAGTCAGCGTCTCTTTAAGTGAAGCAGAAGCCCATTGGCGCAGTTTTCTGTCTTCGCTGAAAAACCGCGGCCTCCATGGGGTGATCCTGATCACCAGTGACGACCATGAAGGGCTTAAATCGGCGCTCAAAAGCGTTTTTAACGGTGTTTCCTGGAACCGCTGCCACGTCCACCTCCAACGGAACGCAACGGCTTACGTGCCCAAAGTTTACATGCGCAGCGCCGTTGCCCGAGACATCTCAAACATCTTGTCGGCCCCAAACCGGGAAGAAGCCAGGCGGCTGCTGAACCTGACTGTGGAAAAATACAGGCCCACAGCGCCCCGATTGGCTGCCTGGATGGAAGAAAACATCCCGGAGGGTTTTACCGTCTTCATGCTGCCCTATCCACTCCAAAAACGGCTCAGAACCACCAATATGCTGGAAAGGCTGAACCGGGAAATTAAACGCCGTACCCGGGTGGCCTCCCTGTTCCCCAATGAAGCCTCTTTGCTTCGACTCGTCAGCGCTATATTGATGGAAACCAGTGAAGAATGGGAAACAAGTAAAAAATACCTGCAATTGGAGTACGATCAGCTCCCAAATTGAATTTACAGAAAAAGAGTTGCTCTATCAAAAACTCCGGCTGGCTCACTTGAATTTCACCAAACCCGAAATTCCCGCGGAACGCTTCACGGCAACCAAATCTTATAATGCTAACAAACAGGTTTCTTCCAGGCATTTGAAATAATCCTGGTTCGTCATATTCCATTTTCCGACCGATCTGTCTGAACCCTGATGCCGAAAGGCTTGCTCCTTGCCAATCGGGTCGTTTTCGTAATATACATCATTTAACCGGCTTTTAAAAATGAATTAAACTTCTTGTAATAATTGATAATTATATTGCAACCAACGGCATGTAATTCAACTTTCGAGTGGACTTCCAATCCACCGCTCATAAGGCTCCCTCTGTGGGACAAAAGGGCTCGTCCAAAGAAACCGAAATCTTTTTCCAATCGTATCTTGTTCAATCAATTTGCAAAAGCCTGCGTGAGGTTATTGTTTCAGAAATGAACCTTGAATCTAAAAATAGCATCGGCAAAGATCGTTATCGCCTTTTCAGATTTCCGCTGCAGGATTATCTGCTTTTCATGGAGGCTTTTTTATGGGTGCTTTTTTGCCAAGTCGTGTCCCTGATGCCGTTTCATAGACTTGCACCTTTTCTGGGTCATCACGAGGCCGATGACAAGAATGAATGCTTTCCCGACAACCTGAAGCAAACAGTTTCAAGCATTTCCATTGCAATTAACCGTTCCGCCTTTTACATGCCCTGGAGTGTCAAATGCCTGGTCCAAGCCTTGGCTGCAAGATTCATGTTAAAGCGCAGAAAAATTGAAAGCACGTTGTACCTGGGCGTCGCGAAAAGTGCTGAAAATCGTATCAAAGCCCATGCCTGGCTGTCCTGCGGGACACACGTTGTCTGTGGTGATCAGGGAAAAGAAAAGTTCAAGATAATTTCGACATTCAGATGATGATGCGCGTGCCCAAAGAGCCGGATAGCCCCGGGCGAAAAAATACTCAGGAGGAAGATCAGGCGCCGGGTCAGGTCTTGAAACAGACCTATTTCCACAAGGCCTACGGGATGCGATTCCGCTCGGAGATCCCTGACCTGAAAATCCCCCCCGGCATAGAACGAACCTTCGATGTCGATATCGTTTTGGGACCCGTACCCGATACGCTGGAAGATCCTAAAATATGCGGCTACAAATTCCAGGCAAGACCCTCCCAGGTCTTGCTTCAAACTTTTTTTATCGCTGATTTTTACATCACCGGCGGAAATCAAATCGCAGTGCAGCCGAAAGAGGGCGCCCGTCCCAGTGCCATCCAAACCCTCCTGTTGGGCTGGGCCATGGCCGCCCTGCTTCACCAGCGCGGGATCTTTCCGCTTCATGGGAGCGTCCTCACGTCCGGCAAAGAGGCCGTCATTTTTTGCGGCCCATCGGGATCCGGAAAGTCCAAAATCGCCTTGGCGCTGACCCAAAGGGGCTACCGGCTTCTCGACGACAACATAGCCGTGATTTCCTTAGGGAAAAATGGCGCCCGCGTTCACCCTGGAACCCCTGAAATCAAAATGTACGGGAAAGATATCCCGCTTGAAATGCAAAAAAAGCACCCGGTGGAAAAACTTTTTACAGGGAGCGATAAATTTTCCATCGATGCAAGTCCTTTCTTTTTCAGCAAACCGCTCCCGGTGGTCTCCTTTTTTCTCTTGCATAACTCCCACGAAAAAAGAAAGATCATCCCATTGAAAGGACACGATAAAATTGTCGCCCTCCATGAAAACATTTTCTGTTCACGCTTTGTAAATGGGCTTGAAAAAGCCAAGCCCTTATTCGAGTTTCTGACACGGCTGGGCCGATGCGCATCTGTGTTTCTCGTCCAGGAACCCCGAAGTCCAGACTTTCCCGCTTCCCTCATCGAAACCTTGAAGGAAAAAAATTTACTGAATCCCTGATTCAATGCATCCTCCCATGAGAAAGGAAACCGTTATGACAAAAAGAATCACTGAAGGATCCATGGTGAAGCGCAATACTCAAATCATCTCCGGGGATGTGGATGGTGAAACCGTCATGATGAGCATCGAAAGCGGGAACTACCACTCCCTGAACCCAACGGGAAACAGAATATGGGAAATATTGGAAAATCCCTGCACCGTCGGAAGCATCATCGAGGTACTCAAGGGCGAATACCAGGTGGACGACGAAAGCCTCAAGGTAGAGACCTGCCGATTCCTGGAGAAGCTGTTGGATCGAAATATCATTCAGATCGACACCCCTGAAACTCGATGAGCGGCATCTTCGGCATCTTCAACACGGACGGAAAGCCCGTCGTCAAAAAAGAGTTAGAGAGGATGGCGGAGGGCCTGTCTTTCATTCCGTCGGCAGGCCCTGCGATCCAAGTGGACGGACCGGTTGGAATCGGCGCGTTGCTACCCCATGATCATCACTCGGACAGGCGCTCGTCGCCATCGGCCCAAAGTCCTTCAAAGGGCCCAGCGGTCGTTGCCGATGCCCGGCTGTACAATCGCCTCGAACTGCTTCAGGAATTCAAAATACCTCCTTCCTTGAGATCAGACTGCTCGAACAGCGATCTGATCCGAATGTCCTACCAGCGGTGGGGCGCTAACTGCCCCCGGCATCTCGATGGCGAATTCACCTTTGCCCTATGGGATCCGGGCAAACGAGCAGCTCTTTTGTGCAAGGGATCGTTTGGGTCATAAGCCTTTTTTTTACAGCTGGTTGAAGGACATCTTTATTTTTTCAAGCCATGTCAGGGCGATCCGGTTTCTCGAGGGTTTCCCCATCGAGTTGAACGAAAATAAACTTGCAGCAGCCTTTTTTCTCACCGAAACCGATAACTCCCAAACGTATTTCAAAGGCATCCTCCGTTTGAGGGCGGCCCATTGTCTCACTGTGCGTCAAGGGAACGAACCTCGGATGATCCTGAAGCCGTTTTGGAGCCTGCAACCCGGAACCCTGCAAAAGAAGATGTCGGATTCCGATTATGCCGACGCTCTTTGCGAAATTATCCTCAAGGCGGTCAACAGGTGCCTGGAGGACGGCCTTCCGACCGGCGTCATGCTCAGCGGCGGTCTGGACTCCTCCGCCATCGCCTGCATTGCGGCGCGCGAATTGATGAAAAAGGGGCAAAAGCTCTTCACGGTATCCTCTGTTCTACCCGAAAAGTATGAAGGGATTGAAAGCGACGAACGGTATTACATCCGGGAGGTGACCGCCCAAGAACCCAATATTGTCAGCAAGTTTGTCATTGCCGAGGGCGCCCACCCGTTTGAAAAGCTTGAAGTCAAATTCGACCGGTTGAATGCCATACCGAACCCGTTTCATTATATGGACGATGCCATCACCGATGCCCTTGCGGCACTGGGAATCAAAACGGTCCTTTCCGGCTTTCTCGGTGACCTGTTGGCCTCTTACGATGGGAGGGATTCGCTCGCTTGTCTTATCCGCCAAAGGCGATGGATTACCGCTTTTAAGTGCATCCGGGAGCAAAGAGAAGTTCAAAATGAAACCTTAGGAGCCATTTACCGAAAAAACCTCATTCCATGGCTGCTCCCGAACTTACCCCGTTATCTCGAACGGTTGAAAATTGGCGACGGAAAAGCTCCGAATACCCTCCCCTGCAGCCGACTCCTTTATTGCCACGATTCAAGGGAAAACCTTACATCAAAAGAAAATCCTTTGAAACACTGATGAAATCGTTTTTGGAATACGGCAGTCCATAGCCATGGATTCCCAGGCTGTAAGTTATGCAACCTTGTCGATGGACATCCAGTTTCCTTACCGTGATAAGAATCTGATAGAGTTCCTATTGGCTGTTCCGCCCGAACAATTCATCGCCGGCGGATTGAAACGCAGTCTTTTTCGCCGGGCCATGAAAGGGATTCTGCCGGAGAGGGTCCGGATGAGGACTACAAAACATCCCTATACGCCGGATTTCCACCGACGGGTTTGGTCGAGAAAAAAGAAAATCATCCAATATCTGGAGGAGATCGAATCGGACCACGGCTTGAAAGAGATGATCTCTTGTTATGTTGATACGAACAAGATCAGAAAGAATTTGGAAGACATCACGCCAGCTAGAGGTTGGGACGACTGGGACTCCAAAACCCAAGCAGTCGTTGTTTCTGGGATCATGTCGATTCGGTTTTTAATCTGGATGAAACGATCGTGATTAACCTCCTTCTTGACAAGGCCATCAATCGGTTATATAGATTTTACAGAATTGGAAACTTCTGTTGAGGAGAGGGAAAGTGGAAAGAAGAGATCAGCAAAGTCCATCTGAAGACCTTCAGGGGAAAAAAGTATGGATCCCCCCTGATATTTTCGATTCGCCGGTCATTGAGGTTACCGAGGCCATGACCAGTGGCACTCCTTCTTCGGATGTTAACCAGTATAGTTGATTAAGGGTTCAAATCAGAGTGATGAACCGCCTGCTGTGCTGCTGGGAGCTCGGGGGCGGGTTCGGGCATCTGTATCCCTTCATTCCTATCATCTCGGCTTTTCATCAGGCAGGCATTGAAGTCGGGCTTGCTGCTGCCAACATCACACGGGCTCGGCAGGTCCTAAGCAAATTCAGTATCGAGCTATTTCCAAAGTCCTGCCTGGGATACTCCTTTTCGCTCTTTTCCCGTATCGGTCAACTATGCCCAAAATCTTTTTAGAAACGGATACTGGCATCTTCCATCGCTGAAAAAAAACATCAGAAAATGGATAGCTCTATTTCAGGACTTCCGGCCTGATTTTGTCCTCGCCGATTTTGCTCCCACTGCCATCTTAGCCGCAAAACTGTTGGACATTCCCAGAGGTGCGATCGGCACCGGCTTTTGGGTTCCACCGCTCCGGTTTCCCATGCCGTCGCTGCATCCCTGGCTCTCCATCCCCGATTCTATTTTACAAAAAAAAGATTCCGAGTGCGTTGATCAGATCAACCAGGCACTGATGGAATGGGATGCCGATACCATCCGGTGTGTGGCGGATCTTTTTGAAGGGGACTAAAATATTTCTGACGACTTTTCCGGAACTGGATCATTACGGGATCCGGCCGGATGGGAATTACCTGGGGCCCGTTTTGTCCTCATGGGCGGACCAGGACCCCGAATGGCCTTCCGGAGGAGGGGAAAAAGTGTTCGTCTATGTCAATTATCGGTACCGATTTTTTTCAGAAATGATGGAAGCGCTCAAAGCGGGGGGCTTTTCGGCGTTGGCGTTCATCCCGGATATCCCCGAAACGGAAATCAGCGCTTGGGAGGGCAAGAAACATTGCCATTTCCAGGGGCCCAGTCAATTTCAAGGCGGCTGCCAAAGCATGCGACTTCGCCATAACCCATGGCGGATTCAACACGACAAATCTTGTCCTACTATCCGGGAAATCTCTTCTCCAACTTCCACAGCAGCTGGAGCAAACCCTTTTGGCTTTCCGTGTCACCGGACAAAGTCTGGGGATGATGGTGAACTGGTTTAATCCCCATCCCGACATTCAGCAAAAGCTTTATACGATGCGGCGTTCCGAGACGCTGTTTCAAAATGCGCAATCTTTTTCGGGAAAATACCGCGATTACGACCCGGCCGCCGCCGTCAACCGGATAGTTTCCTACATCTCCTCCCGTTGACCCCCCCGTTCGCACATTGATCGTCTGAATCATCCAGCAGGCGCTCGTGAGGGGGACGCCAGTTTTCGATCTCATCCGCCGTGATCCAGTTATTGTATTTTCTCAAGGCCGCATACATCTCGCATTTCAGACACGGCATGTCTTTCCGGGGCGGCTTTTTCCCCATGAGCATCATCCGGGCATAACGGATTGTTTCAGCATTGAAATGGGACTCGAGATCGCCTTCAAATGCATTGGGCGAATACACCACCCAGCGGTTGTTGCTGCAGCCGAGCAGCTTTCCGTCCCAATTGATTTGGGGGCTTTTCCACAGGGCATGGCAGACGCCCCTAACACAATCTTTCCCTGTTTTTTCCAAATAATCCCGCCTGTCCGCATAACCGATCCATTTCGAAACGTTTTTTCGATCTCTCACCGGTTTAAAATCAGGTGCATCATTATGCCGGAACGCCATTTTCATCTTCAATATTTTCGAAAGAAGATACGCTTTTTCCATCTCATGCTCGTTGTGTCCGAATATGATGAATTGAAAAATCAACAAGGGCTTCCTTGAACGATATTTGATTTTATAATTGTTAATTTTCCGGATGTTTCGAAACACATTTTCCAGTTTCCCGCCGATTCGATATTCCGCATAGGTCTCCTGGGTGGTTCCGTCGATGGCGCAGCGCACCACCTCGGTTTGAAATCGAACCAAGGCTTCCAGCGCTTCATCTGTTGCATGATTGAGATTGGCGCCTTCATTGACGGTTGTTCGAATGTTTTTCAAGAAAGCATATTCCAGAATCTCCGGTAAATTCGGATTTAAAAACACTTCACCGGAACTCGCCAGCTCAACATGACGAATCGGCGGATTCTGATCGACAAACGCCTTGAACGCCTTAAAAGGAAGGTATCCTTTCCCAAGCACCGTTTCCCCTTGATCATGGGTTCCCGGACAACAAGGGCACTGCAATTGACACAGCGTGCTGGCTTCCAATCGAACCGATGAGGGAATGGCTATTGTACCATCTATTTCATAACGTTTTTTTTTAGAATCATTCATGTTAATGAAACAGGCGCATGAATTTCAGTTTCTGTGATCCAGGTTCCGTATGCTTCCATTGTTTTGAAAGCGTGGCATCGCACACAGGGGATATCCTTCCGGGGCGGCTTTTTCCCCATGAGCATCAGCCGGGCATACCGCATCTTGTCGTTATTGAGATGTTTCATCAGGTCTTTCTCGAATACATTTTCCGAATAAAATCCCCAGGTATTGCAGGGGCAACCCAGTAGTTTACCGTCCCAGTTGATCTGGGGGCGCTTCCATAATGAAAGGCAAGTTCCCCCGATATAACTTCGTTTAAATTTCTTTGCGTATTCACTCCTGTCTGCACAGCCGATCATCTTTCTGAGGCCTTTTCTGTCTTTTACCGGCATGACTTGGGGGTTTTTATTCAGCCGAAGCTGAAATTCCATTTTCAACATCTTTGCCAGTAGAGCCGCACGCTCAACCTCGTGTTCGTTATGGCCGAAAACGATGAACTGCCATATCAAACGGGGCATTGATGATTGGTATCTATCTTTACAGGCATTCAGCTTCTGAATATTGCGGATGACCGTTTTCAGGTTCCCGCCGATCCGATATTTCGCATACGATTCATGGGTAGCACCGTCGATGGCGCAACGCACAATTTCGGTTTGAAATTTCACCAGGGCATCCAAAGCCGCCTCCGAAGCATGGTTCAAATTGGCTCCGCCATTGATCGACGTTCGGATTTTTCTTTCGTTTGCGGATTCAAGTATTTTTGGTAAATCCGGGTTTAGAAAAACCTCGCCCTGGTTTGCCAGGCCGACTTTCCGGATATAGGGATTTTGATCCACGAACCTTGTAAAAATCTTAGATCGGAGATATCCTTGCCCGAGGACATAGGATCCGCCGAACCGCGAGCAGAGGGGGCACTGTAATTGGCAAAAAGTGCATATCTCCAACCGGATTGCGCTTGGAGGCAGGATAGTATCATCTGTCCCGTGCATAACCGTTGCTCCCCGTTGCATAAAATAAGGAATTGAGGAAATCGAAAATCTTCTGTATGCATCGAAAAAAATGGAATATGAATTTCAATAAGGATTTATTTCCATGAAATTCAACCATCATTTTTACGTCAAATCAATACCGCAGGCTGTTGAATCTGGAAAAAGCCGGGGCTGCAGATTCAGCAATCTCCTGGACATTTCGACCGATATTATGGAAAAATACGAAGTGTATCTGGGTGTTTTCGATAATGAGGCCATCTCCCATCCGATTCATCGGCACAGCGAAGAGGAATTGATCTTTATCATTTCAGGGAATCTGGACCTGATTTCTGAAACAAACGCGTTCCCCGGTGGACAGGCGGTTAAAAGACTTCCTGCGGGCACTCTGCATTATCTGCCGGCCGATGATCGTCACACCCACCGAGGGGCAGGCCCTGAAAAAACACATTTCGTAATCATCCGATGGCAAGGAACGCCGTGCGGCTTCTTTAAGGGCCAGGAAAAGAGATGGAGCTATCAAATTGACTGGCAAGAACCTCAAAATCAACTTCTTTTTGAGGGCCCGACAAGATATACAACGAACTTCATCGGACGTTTTCTTCATGTTAAACCAGGATCCATGCATGGATGGCATTGCCATCCGTATGACCTGATGATCCTGCTGCTGTCCGGGCGGTTGCAATCCATGTACCAGCAGGTCGCATCTCCGGCTGTTCTTTTTTTCCCGGCCGGCACACCGCATTGGGACAGAAACACCGGCCCTGATCCCGTATCCATGCTCACCCTCGAATTCAGCAAGATTCCTATGTCAGATCACTGAGAATCTTCACTCTTGCTTCTTTACAACGCTGGTCAGCCCTTTGAACATTCCCCAGCACCACATCATCTGAGTCAGATAGATCAATGGGAGGACGTTAAGATAGATGTGCATCCGGCCAGGGGCTGACCAGAAAAGCCTTCCCGATAAATAGCCGGCGATCACAGGCGCCAATGCCAGCATCAGCCAGCGATGCCGGACAACGGAAGGGGTTCCCAGCAATGCCTGGTGCCTGACAAGGACTTCGCTCATGTAGCGGCCCGTGAGAATCCAGTGATTCATAACTGCCCTGAAGGAAGCCCGGGTTGGAATATGGCAGACCACCGCGTGCGGCTCGAAGTGCAAGCAATAGCCCTTTTTTCTGCACCTCACCGTCCAGTCGATGTCTTCTGAGCACCTCAAGGTTTCGTCCATTTCTCCCACGGCCAAATAAACTTCCCGAAAAAAACTCAGGTTGAGGGTAGGCAAAAAAAGTCGGGGGCTCTTTTCGGAAAAGGGTAGAAAGCTTCTGAACATGGCCACATTGTCGGCCAACGTCCATAGATTTTCCCGCGGGAATTCGATGGCTCCGCCGACGATTTTGGCGCCCGATTCCCGGTGGGAACGGACCATCTGCGAAACCCAATCGGGAGCGGGGATACAGTCGGCATCGATAAATAGGATCAAATCCCCTTTCGCCTCGCACAAACCGATGTTGCGCGCCTTCGCCGGATTGACCGGGTGCGGAGTCTCGATGAACCGGACCAAACCGTCCTTTTGTACACGCTTGGGGTCATCTCTTCCCACCACCAGAATCTCTGCCTGTTCCAAAGGGGGGTTCTGACGGCGCAAGGCCGACAGCGTGAGATGGATGACTTCCGAATTGAGATTAGGGATTACTATGGAAATCATGAAGAGCGGCTATTCTTTGAGATGCCATGTAAAAACGCGTTCCAATAGGATCTCAGAATTTCCATGTCGCCACGGATAAAATCGGAAAAGATATCCTTGAAATAGATGAAAACCCACAGGATGAAAACAGGCAGGCGGGAAATCGGCGGCGTGTGCTTTCCTAAAAATTGCAAGGTACTTTTGGCCATATGGTAGCGCCTCAGGCCGACGTTTTTCGAGGTGCTCGCCGAGCCTTTGTGCCAAACCTTGGCATTGGGTACGAAAACCAATAAAAAACCGGCCTTCTGAGCTCTGATGCAAAAATCCAGATCCTCCATGTAGAGAAAAAAGCGTTTGTCAAACATTCCTATTTCTTCAAAAACCTTCCTCCGCACCATCATCGCGGCTCCGAAGATGTAATCCACTTCGTGGCAGAATTCAAATTGTCCATCGTCAACTATTCCCCTCGCCCCATCAGTCGCTGTCAACACCCCCTGCCGGCGCCGGGCGCCTGCGTACCATATCGTATCCGGCTTGTCGCGGTAATAGACCTTTGCCCCAAAAATCCCTGCCTTTGGAAAAAGCTCGGCAGCGTTTATTAATTCCGACAAAGCGTGAGAATCCAACGTCGCATCATTGTTTAACAAGAAAATAAAATCGTAATTTATTTCTTTTAAAACTTTGGATATCGCGCGGTTGCAAGCAGGTCCAAATCCGATGTTTGACGGGAGAACCAGAAGTCGAACGCCCGGACAATGCCTCGAGATATACTCTGCGGATCCATCATTCGAGCCGTTGTCTACAACGATAATGGATGAGGGGACCTCAGAACTCTGAAGCGATCTGATACTGCTGACCGTTTCTTCTTTAAGTTTCCAGTTGACGATAACGGTTACCACACTGGCATTAGTCATCTGCCCGGTCTTTCACCTCGGTGATCTGGATCCTGTTTCCGGGAAATTTGAAAACGCCCCCCAGCACCACATCATTTTGGTCAAAAACACCGCCGGCAGGGTGTGCCAATAGGAGCGAACTGTTCGAAAATGAGAAAAGGTGCGTGCCGTCGCCCAAGCCGAAACCAGCGGGGCCCCCCAAAGGTACATTTTCCGATATCTGGCAGCATAAGGAGTTCTGAGCAATTCCTTGTACGTCAAGCGAACCCTCAAGGTATCCGGGGCGTCCTCTACCCAGTGACGCCACACTTTTAAAAGCGTGTTGCGCAAAGGTTTGTGAAATACAACGGCCCTGGGTTCAAAAAAAAGTCTGAACCCTTTACTCCTGAACCGAACCGTCCACTCCAAATCCTCAGCGCGTTTCAAACGGTCTTTCATCAGGCCTGCCTTTTCAATCACCTTTCGGTGGACACTCAGATTGGCGGTGGACAGGTAGGGGCGCACGCCCTCATCCGTGAAAGGCAAAAGATCATGAAACGCGGAAACATTGTCGGCCAATTCCAGGTAACTGTCTGAATCGAAAGTGACAGCTCCGCCGACTACCTGCTCTCCCTTCGCTTGCCGAAACAGATGAAATTTCATCCAACCGGGAGCAGGCAGGCAGTCGTCATCGAGAAAAAGAAAAATATTTCCTTTCGCAAGTTTTATCCCTATGTTTCTCTTGTTCGAAGCGAATGACGCTGAGGAATCGGTTTGAATAAACCGGACCCAATCATCTTCTGCCACCAGCTTCGGTTCGTCTTTTCCGACAACGAGAATTTCTGCATCGACCCCGCCTTCGATCTGCTTTTTCAAAGACAGGATAATTTCCGCCACAAGAAGTGAATTCGTGTCGGGGATAATGACCGAAATTTTTTCATGTCCGCATTTCACTTCTTGAAATGTCCCGAATCGAATTGCCGGATTGTTTTTGCCTTCTCAAATCATAACCGAAAAGGAAGTTGCTGAAAACGTTAAGATGAAGATATGCATAGGTTAAGCGGCATTGACTGTCAACAATGGGATGCCTGTATAAAACTGCAGGAGATTGACACCCAAACGCGGTTTTAATACAGATAGAGGCACAATGAATTGTAACAGCTTGCTCATCTAAATTTAAACTGGGAAAAAGGCCATGACTGAAACCCGTATCAGCCGTAGAGATTTCATACAACTTGGGTCCCTGGCGGCCGCCGGATTCCTGATGGGCTGCGCCACCAACCCGGTGACCGGAGAATCCCAGCTGATGCTCATGTCCGAGGGGGAGGAGATCGGCATCGACAAAAAGCATTCCCCCCACCAGTTTTCCATCGACTACGGTACGGTCCAGGACCCCGCCCTCCAGGACTATGTCTCCTCCGTGGGAAAGAGCCTGGTCCCCCACACCCACCGGCCGCAGATGCCCTATTCCTTCAAAGCCGTCAACGCCACCTACATCAACGCCTATGCCTTTCCGGGGGGGAGCATCGCCGCCACCCGGGGGATCCTCCTCGAGCTCGACGACGAAGCCGAACTGGCCGCCCTGACGGGGCATGAACTCGGTCACGTGAACGCCCGGCACACCGCATCGCTCATGTCCAAGCGCATGGTGGCCATGGCCCTGGCTGCCGGGGTGGGCGCTGTCGTGGGGGTCCAGCAGGAGAACCTCGGGCGCCGGGATCATTGCCGCCCAGCTTGGGATGCTCACCTCCGGCGTGTTCCTGGCGGCCTACAGCCGGGACAACGAACGCCAGGCGGACGACCTGGGGATGCAGTACATGGTGAAAGCCGGCTACAGCCCGGACGGCATGGTGGGTCTCATGGACATGCTCAAGAACATGAAAAAGAAAAAGCCAAGCGCCGCCCAGCTCCTTTTCGCCACGCACCCCATGAGCGACGAGCGCTTCGACACAGCTAAAAAAGCCTCCGAAACGCATTATGCCGCGCACCGAAACCAGAAAATCCTCAAGGAACGGTACCTGGACCACACCGCGGGCCTGCGCAAGGTCGAAGGCCCCATCAAGGACATGCAGAAGGGCGAAGAACAGATGGGGAAAAAGAAATACGCGGACGCGGAAAGCTTGTTTAAAAAGGCCTTAACCGGCGCACCGGAAGATTACGCCGGACTGGTCATGACCGCCAAATCCCTCATCGCCCAGGACAAACACGGCGAGGCCGAACGCTACATCGACAAGGCCAAGGCGGTCAACCCGTCAGAGGCCCAGGCCCTCCATCTCAGCGGGTTCGCAAAGCTTAAAAGGAAGGATTTTTCCGGCGCCTTCCAGGAATTCGACGTATGCCAGAAGAATCTCCCCGGAAATCCCAATACCGGTTTTTTCAAGGGGCTCTCTCTGGAAAAAATGGGAAAGCGGGAGCCGGCGGCCCAGGAGTATTACCAGTACCTGCGACAGGTCAGCGAAGGGTCAAAACGCCAAGTACGCCTATACCCGTCTCAAGCAGTGGGGCTATCTGCGGTGAGCAGCCGGTGCGAGACGAGGTTGACCAGTCCCCAGAGGGCATCCGCGGGCAGGTGGGTTTCCACGGTCTCATCGAAAAGAACGGACATGCGCGGCGAAAACTCCTCGTCCCCTTCCCACAATAGGTAGTAAAGCGGGATTCGGGGGAAAGCTCGTAGCGCAAAGGCACCGTCCGCCAATTCCAGCGGCTTTCCCCCCAGCGCCTCGGCCGCCCGGCAAAACCCGGGCAGGTCTTGGCCGAACCTTCTCAGGATCGGGTCCAGGTCGAGGGCGTGGGGACCCCGGAAAAAGTGGGCGTTCTTGAGTTCATTCACGCCGACCATCCGGCCCCCAATCGGGACATCCCTGGCTCCCGCAAGATAGACCAGGCACACCAGCTCCAGCATGGGATCCCGAACCCTCTCCCAGGAGATCTTCGCTTTTCGAAAAACGAGGCGCCGATTCAAATCGACCCGTAGGGTTTCCTGAAGAAAAGCAATCCGGATTTCTCCCGGGCAGCTGCTCGAGGCGCCCGCACTGAGACAAAGGGCTTCGATCGGCGTTCGGGCCAGGGTCTCCCAGTGTTCTCCAGGAATCCGGACGGCGTCTCCGGAGGGGGTTTTACCGGGCGAGGCTTCTCCCCGACGCCTTTGTTGCATTTCAAGAAATCCCCTGCTGAAGGGGTAAGGGCCCGAAGCGAAGTTTTCGCACGGAAAAAAAGCGCAATCTTTCAGGCAAAAAGCCACCTGGCTCATCCGGGCGCAGGCCAAAACCGGGCATGGCGCCCCCAGGAGTCGTTTTTGGGCTTCAAGCTTGAGCTCCGCTTCCCGGCTTGTTCCCGGCCCGCACGGGCTGCAGATGCCGAGTCCGAAGAGCCGGCAGACGGTACAGTCAATCCCGCAAGCCGCTGGCGCCATCTCACGCCCCCGAGGGCATCGGGATGCGTTCGACGGTCGTCCTGAATTTGAACAACCACCGGCATCGGTCCTCAAGCCCCGCCGTCCGGTCGGTGACCAGGATCTTCAGGGATCCGTTTTTCCCCAGGGTCCGGTCCAAGACGGGGTTTTCAGCCAAGGCGGCCTTTGCGGCCAGGGAAAGGATTTCCCAGGACCTGACGAGGGACACCTTCCGGCCGGCCTTGACGGCCATCTTCTTCTCGATGACGGAAAGATAGGAGCTGTCGAGGATGAGGGTGTCCATTTGACGAACCTTCAAGGGGTGCAGGAGCTTCTTGGCGATCCGGGCGGTCTCGGGTCGCCGGGCCCATCCTTCCTCGATGAGGGCGTCCAGGAGCGTCGAGGCCTGGGTATGGACTCGGGCGTCGGGGGCCCGGTCCCGGATGAGGCGACCGTGGATGCCGCTATCCATCGCCGCGCGGCTCCCGATCACCCCGAACCGGCGGTTTTTAGAGGCGGCGAGGGCGGCGGCAACGGCCGGAGTGATCCCCTCGACCACCGGGACCCGGCACGGCCCGATTTTTCCTATAAGAAAGGCAGCCGCGGCGGCCGAACAGGAGAGCACCAGCATCTCGGCACCCAGGGTCTCCAGGTGCCGGATCCCCTGGTCGGCAAACCGGGCGATGGCTTCCATGCTTTTTTCGGCGTAAGGAGACCGGGCCGTGTCCGCGAAAAAGACCAGATCGTGGCCGGGAAGCGCCTCCCGGAGCCCACGAATCACAGCCAGGCCGCCGATTCCGGAGTCAAAGACGCCGATCATCGAAATCGAGAATGCGCTTGAGGGTGGATTCGAGGAGGGCATCGGGGATGTCTGTCCGCATCCCCGGGCAGTCCCTCGCCATGATGCGCCAGTTTTGCACGTCGGTCAGGAGGCTGAGGATGAACGGCCACTGTCGGCACATCCTCGGCTTCACCGGGTGGATCCGGCAAAGCCCGTCCCAGAAAAGACAGTAACCGGTTTCCGCTTGGGCCAGGACCGGCTTTTTCCCGGACATCTGGCAGTACTTTTCCACGAACCGGTCCGGGGCTTCCCTAAGGAAAGCGGAGATGGAAAAGATCTCTTCCGGGGTGACGAAGGTGCCGCCGTAACCCTTGCAGCAGTCACCGCACTGTTTGCAGTCGAAAAGGGCGTCCGCGCCGAGGCGTTCAGAGGCCATGGCGGGTTTCCATGGCGCGCTTCAGGGTCACCGGGTCCACGTACTTGAGATCCCCCCCCATGGGCACGCCGGAGGCGATCCGAGTCGTCTTCACGGGAAGACCCCGGAGACGGTCAGCCAGGTAGGCGGCGGTGGCCTCACCCTCCACGCTGGTTGAAGTGGCCAGGACCACCTCCCGAACCCCCCCCTTCCCGATGCGCTCCAGGAGTTCCCGGATCCGGATATCGTTGGGCCCGATGCCGCACATGGGGGAAAGCACTCCCTGGAGAATGTGATACCGCCCGGTGAAGGCCCCTGATTTCTCAACCGCCGCCATGTCCGCGGGTTGTTCCACCACACAGATCACGCCCTCGTCGCGGGCCGGGTCCCTGCAGATGCCGCAAAGGTCGGTATCGCTTAAAGAGTGGCACAGGGAACACAGCCGCACCGAATTCTTCATGTCCAGGATGCTTCCGGCCAGCGCTTCCGCATCCTTTAAGGGCATGCAGAGCAGGTGCATGGCCAGCCGTTCCGCGGTCTTTTCGCCGATCCCGGGAAGCCGGGTCATGTTGGTGATCAGACGTTTGACGGATGACGGATAGTGGCGCATCTAGGAAAGCCCCGGGATGCCGAGTCCGCCGGTGAGCTTCGACATTTCAGCGTTCACCATTTCCTGGGCCTTGGCCAGGGCTTCGTTAACGGCGGCCAGGATCAGGTCCTGAAGCATCTCCACGTCCTCAGGATCCACCACTTCCTTGGCGAGGGACAAAGACAAAATCTGCTGTTTGCCGTTTGCCACCACCTTGACCACGCCTCCCCCGGACGACGTCTCCACGGTCTTTTCGGCCAGTTCCTCCTGCATCCTGAGCATGTCGGACTGGAGTTTCTGGGCCTGTTTGAGCATCTTCCCCATGCCTTTCATATCGGACCTCCTATAAGATCTTGACGTCCACCACTCTGCCGCCGAAGATCCTGACTGCCTCGGCCACCAGAGGATGCTGGAGCGCCTGCTTTTTCAAATCGTTTCTGGATTCCGCTTTGGATCCCGTTTCCGGATCCTTTGCCTCGGGCCGAACAAAATAGACAGTCATCGCCCGCCCGTACACCGCTTGGCAGGCCTTGGCCAGGGCCGCCTTGTTTTTCTTACGGTTGAGGGCCTGGAAGTCGTATCCGTTCCCGTTGACTTCGACCTCGATTTCCGATTCTGTTTCACGGAGCACCCTGCATTTGGAAAGCGATGCGGCCAATGAAGGGGTTTTTCCCGAAAGAGCCTGCATCACCCGGCCCCAGGAAGCGTCCCCGGCCGGTGCTGCGGCTTCCGAACCCGCATCCGGCGCCGCCTGGCCGGCGTCAGGTCCGGGGTCTGACGGGGCCGCCTGAGTGAGGGGTTTGGATCCGTCGGGGACCGAAGGTCCCGGCTTCAAAGGTCCTTCCGAAGGTGATGGAGCTGACGGTTCCGTCCCCTTTTCCCAAGCCGCAAGGGCCATTTCCCTTTTCAAGACATCCAGCTTTTCGATGAGGGTCTCGATGGGAAGCTCCGGCACCACCTGCAGGGTCTTGATCAGGGCGGTCTCCAGAGAAATGCGGGGCAGGGAGGAAAACCGGATGGAGGGTTCCTCCTTCAAAAGGACATCGCTCACCTGACTCAGGAAGGCCTGGGAGACCTCCCCAGACTGCTTAACGATCTGTTTAACCTCGCCTGCGGGGAGGTCGATGAGTTCCCCCGGTTTTTCCGCGGCTTTGGCCACCAGGAGATTTCTGAAGTGTTCCAAAAGATCGAAATAGAGCCGTTTCATGTCGTAGCCCCGGGTGTAGGCCTCGTGGACCCCCTCCAGGATCGCCGGCGTGTCTTTGGCCAGGACCGCTCGGGAGAGATCGAAAACAGCCTTCCGGCTCAGGATCCCCAAAAGATCGAGCACCTGTTCGAGGGTGATTTTTCCCTCGGTGCAGGTTATGACCTGATCCAGAAGACTCAGGGCGTCCCTCATGCCGCCCGAAGCCTCCCTGGCGATGACCCAGAGGCCCTCCGGGTCGATGTCCGCTTTTTCCATAGAGACGATCGTTTCCAGATGGCCGACGATGGAGCGGGTGTCGATGCGCCGGAAATCGTGGCGCTGGCACCGGGAAAGGATGGTGGCGGGGATTTTGTTGGGCTCGGTGGTGGCGAAGATGAAGAGCACATGCGGCGGCGGCTCTTCAAGGGTCTTTAGGAGCGCGTTGAAAGCGGCCAGGCTCAGCATATGCACTTCATCGATGATATAGATCTTGTAGGGGCTGTAGGCGGGGACGTACCTGGCGTTTTCCCTCAGTTCCCGCACCTGGTCCACGCTGTTGTTGGAGGCGCCGTCGATCTCGTGCACGTCCATGGCGGTTCCCTGGGTCACCTCCCGGCAGGATCGGCATCGGTTGCATGGGGTGGGGGTCGGCCCTTCCTTGCAGTTCATGGCCTTTGCCAGAATCCGGGCCACCGTCGTCTTGCCGGTCCCCCGGGGGCCTGAAAAGAGCACGGCATGGGCCAGGCGCCCCCCGGCGATGGCGTTGGCCAGGGTGCGGGTCACGTGCTCCTGGTGCATCACTTCTTCAAAGGTCTGGGGCCGATATTTTCGCGCTAAGACCAGGTACGACACGGCAAGGCTTCTCCGGTTCGGATGCGCCCCGGACGACTCAGGCCGGAAGGGCGCCAGAAAGAAGGCAAAGCGGGATCCTGCTGCTCACCCGGCCGAAAGACGCAAGGCCTCGTCGGTTCCGGGTCATGATGGCGGAGAGAGAGGGATTCGAACCCTCGGTGCCGCTTTTGGCAGCACACACGATTTCCAGTCGTGCTCCTTCGGCCAACTCGGACATCTCTCCGGTTCAAACCTAAAATCGTATTGTGGCGGAGAGGGTGGGATTCGAACCCACGATCCCGCTTTTGGCAGGATACCGCTTTTCGAGAGCGGGGCCTTCAGCCACTCGGCAACCTCTCCAAAACCCGTTTGGAATCCGGGGCGTTAAACTGGGCATTATATGTTTTCCCCCTTTGATGTCAATGCTCATATTGGCCTTTTGTTGACCCCGAGATCAATTGTCCCTGAAAAAAACAAGCCTTTATTCCTTTTTGCTTGAACCGCCTGGGTTTTTGCTTTAAAAGGGCTTTTTTTCAATTTAAAATAAGGAGTTTGCACCATGGCCACCGTCATCCCCTTCAGAGGGATCCTTTACAGCCCGGCAAAAATAAGCGATCTCGCCGACGTCATCGCCCCGCCCTTTGACGTCATCTCGGAAACAGAACGGCAGGAACTGCACGACCGGCATCCCTACAACAGCATCCGCCTGACCCTGGGAAAATCCGATACGCCGGGATTTAACGGGATCGACTGGATCCCGAAATCGGCAAATTACCTGGACAACTGGCTCAAGGCGGGAATCCTGGTCCAGGACAACTCGCCCACCCTGTATTTCACGGCCAGGAGCTTTACCCTCAACCACAAGCCGGTCACCCGCTTCGGATTCATCGCCCTGGTCCGGCTGGAACCGTTTGAAAAAGGAATCGTCCTACCCCATGAAAAGACCTTTTCCAAAATCCGCGCCCAAAGACTCGAACTCCTGAAGGCGGCTCGGGCCAACTTCGCGCCCATCTTCTCCCTGTATTCGGACCCGAAGAACGAAATCATCATCCGTCTCAAAGCCTCTGTCTTCGACAAAGCGCCCGACATCGATTTCGTGGACCACGACAGCCAGCGTCACCGGATGTGGCGCCTTACCGATCCGTCGGTCCAGGGGGCCGTCCTTGAAACCTTAGCGGAGAAAAAGATCTACATTGCCGACGGACATCACCGCTACACCACCGCCCTGAACTACCAGGCGTGGGTACGGTCTCAGAACGCGGACCTGCCCGAAGACCATCCCGTCAATTTTGTGATGATGTACCTGAGCTGCATGGAAGACCCGGGGGTTGTGATTCTCCCGGCCCACCGCCTCCTGAGGGAGATCCCGGACGACACCCTGGCCGGCCTCATTCCGAAAGCCCGGAAATATTTCGATGTCACCACCCTTCCTTTCAAAGGAAAGGAGAGGGAAAAGGCTTTTGTGGAATTTGTTTCTCTGCTTAAGGCCAACGCCCCGAAAAACGTCATCGGCGTCTTCATGAGAGATCACCAGGAATTTTATCTCCTGGTGCTGAAGCCCCGGGTGATGGATCAGATATTCAAGGACCAAGTCGAAGAAACCGTCCGGTTTTTCGATGTGACCGTACTCACCCGCCTGCTGTTCATGGAGATTTTAGGCTTTGACGAAGCCCGCCTCGACGACGAGAAATGTATCGGCTACGACCGCACCGAGGCCGGGGCCGTGGAAGCGGTCACCGGCGGCTGTTACGACGTCGCCTTTATCCTGAACCCGACCCGGATCCACCAGATGAAAAGCGTCGCCGACAGGGGCATCATCATGCCCCGGAAGGCCACCTATTTCTATCCCAAGATAGGCAGCGGTTTGGTAATGAACCGCCTGGTGCCGGAAATCGAATAGACAGGTTTTTGCGGATCTTTCAGGGTGCAAACATCCTGAGAACGGATTCGGTGTAGGTGCCGTCCCGACGGTACAAAATCAGGGGCGGCTCCACCCGGAGCTTTTTCCCCTTCTCCTTGATCCCCTCCACCAGAGCCAGCTTGGCCTCCGTTTCGATTTTGGAGTGGACCATCCGCAGCCGCCTGGCTTCGAGGCCGCAGTCGGCCAGAAGAAAAAGGAGATCGGCGACCCGAAACGCCGGGACCACGGCCACAAAGCGCCCCTGGGGCGCAAGCATCCGGTTTCCGGCATCCACCACCTCCGGAAGCGTCACGGCGATCTCGTGGCGGGCCAGGGCCCGCTGGCTGTTGGGGTTGATGCGTCCCGTCTGCGCCTTCCGGTAGGGAGGGTTGGTCACCACCAGGTCCACCGGCCCCCCCGTGACCCGGGTATCCAGGATCCGCAGGTCCATGCAGACGATCCCGATGCGATCCCCCATGCCGTTTTCCAGGACATTGTCACGGGCGATCTCCGCCAACGGTTTCTGGATTTCCACTCCAAAGGTGCGTACCCGCGGATGGCGGTAGGCAAGGACGAGGGGGATGATGCCGCATCCGGTGCCGAGATCGAGGATGCGGTCCTCTTTCCGGGGATCGGCGAAATCAGCCAGCAGAACGGCGTCGATGGAAAACCGGTATCCGGCCCGATCCTGGGCGACCCGGATCCGGCCGTTGAGGAAGGCGTCAAAGGTGAGTCGGGTGTCTTCTTTTTGCATCTGTTAAAACAAAGAGCGGAAGCCGCCGACCCCCCTCTTCACGACGGCCCCTTGTGGACGGGGCCGATCTTGAACTTGATCTCGTCGAGAAGGGGCTCCCCCAGGGCCTCGTTGATACCTTTAAGGATCCCCTCCTTCAGGAAGCGAAGCTGCTGGATCCACACGGAACTCGTCACGTGAACGATGAGAAGCCTCCCCTTGAATGCGGCCGGTTGCGCGTTTTCCGCGGTCACCCTCCCTACCACGCCGTCCCAATGATCCCAGATCCGGGTCAGGTGGAGATCGGGCTGTCTCCGGCAGGAGGCCAGCACCCGGGGGAGCACGTTCTTGAGGGGAACCGGTTTGTCCAGGTGTTTCCTGCGTCCGAAAGCCATGGTTTCCCTGCGCTTTGAAGCGTCCTTTTTCCTTGACTTAAAACGGGTTATGAACTATCTTATACAAAATTATGGACGCAAATCAAACCGTTTCCAATACTTCAACTGCAGGCGGGGAAGGCCTGGCCTTCGACCCGGCGTCATGCCTGTCGTCTGTCTTTTATTTTCGACCCTGACCCCCCTCCAAACGGCCAAGAGCAAGGATCGGTGAAAAAATGAACTGGGATTGGGAGAAGCTGAAGGAGCAACAGCACAAGATGGGCGGGAAACCGCCCGGGGTGGATGAAATTTTAAACAAATTCAGAGATTTAAAGTTTCCGGGAAAGATCCCGGGAGGGTCCCTCGTCATCCTGGTGATCCTGCTTCTGGCTTTTGGGTCCTCCACCTTCTATACGGTGGGTGTCGATGAAGTGGGGGTGATCCAAAGATTCGGCAAGTACGTGCGCACCACCCAGCCGGGATTGAATTTCAAGCTGCCTGCCGGCATTGAAAAAATCACCAAGGTCAAGGTCCGCCGGGTCTACAAGGAAGAGTTCGGGGAAGGCCCGCCCCGCTTCGGGGAAAGGGCGCAATTCGGAAGCGAGAGCGAAACCGCCAGTATTTCATTGATGCTCACCGGGGACCTCAACGTGGCCGTGGTCCCCTGGATCGTCCAGTACCGCATCAAAGACCCCTATAAATTTTTGTTCAAGGTGCGGGACGTCCAGCGGATTCTGGTGGACATGTCCGAGGCCACCATGCGCTTGGTGGTAGGGGACCGCAGCATCAACGAGGTGATCACCAAGCGCGACGAGATCGCAGTGGAAGCCCGGGAACTTCTCCAGAAGGAGCTGGACGAAGCCGAAACCGGTATCCATGTCGTGACCATCGAAATGAAGCGGACCAACGTACCGATTCCGGTCCAGCCCTCCTTCAACGAAGTGAACCAGGCGGTCCAGGAGAAAGAGCAGATGATTTACCAGGCCAAGGAGGACTATAACAAAGCCATCCCGGCCGCCAGAGGAGAGGCGGAACGGACCATCAAGGCGGCGGAAGGTTACGCCCTGGAACGGGTCAACCGGTCCAAGGGAGACGCCAACCGATTCATCGCCTTATATAAGGAATACTCCATCGCAAAGGATGTCACCAAACGGAGGATCTACCTCGAGACGATTCAGGATCTTTTTCCCAGGCTGGGGCCCAAATACATCGTGGACCCGGAACAGAAAAACTTCCTGCCCCTTCTTAATCTTACCAAACCCGCGGGTGAATCCAAATGAAAACAAGATCCCTGATCGTGATTCTGGCCGTTGTCGCCGTGTTTCTGATCTACAATTCGGCATTCGTCGTCGATGAGACGGAGCAGGTGGTCGTCACCCAGTTCGGGAAAGTGGTGGGTGCGCCCAAATTGGACCCCGGGCTTTATTTCAAACTGCCCTTCGTCCAGAACACCAATTATTTTCCGAAAAACCTTTTGGACTGGGACGGGGACCCGGGCCAGGTCCCCACGCTGGACAAGACCTACATCTGGGTGGACGGTTTCGCCCGGTGGAAGATCGTGGATCCCGTGAAGTTTTTCCAGACGGTCAACAACACCGTAACCGCCCAGGGGCGCCTGGACGACATCATCGACCCGGCCGTCCGCAACTTCGTCACCTCCTTCAGGCTCATCGAAACGGTCCGGCTGAGCAACCGGGAGCTCGACACGCTTGAAATCGGTTTCGAAGACCTCAAGAAGGACCAGCCCTACGGCTCCAAGGTGACCACCGGCCGTGCCGCCATCACCCGGGGGATCCTGGAACAGGCCAAGCCCAAGCTCGCCGAGTTCGGGATCGAGCTCGTGGACGTCAAGATCAAGCGGATCAACTATGTTGAGGAAGTGCGCAAATCGGTCTACAACCGGATGATCGCCGAGCGCAAGCAGATCGCCGAGAAGTTCCGCTCGGAAGGAAGGGGAGAAGCCCGGAAGATCTTGGGCGAAAAGGAGAGGGATCTCAAGAGGATCACCTCCGAGGCCTACCGGGAGGCCCAGGAAATCATGGGAAAAGCCGACGCGGAGGTGACCAAGATTTATGCCGCCGCCTACGGGCCCGATCCTGAGTTTTATTCCTTTGTCAAGACCCTGGAAATCTACAACAAGTCCCTGGACAAGGAAAGCTCCGTGATCCTTTCCACGGATTCCGAATTTTTAAAATACCTGAAAGGATACAACGAGCCTGCAAGAAACAAGTGACCCTCAGAGCAGGACAGGGCGAAAAGAAAAAAGCATCCACGCCCCTTCGGAGGGAACGTGGATGCTTTCCAATACGGATCGTGATTACAGCCTATTTGATCTTTCTGCGCTGATGCCGCGTGCGGGCAAGAAGCTTGCGATGCTTGTGCTTTCTCATCTTTTTTCGTCTCTTTTTGATAACGCTGCCCAAACCCTCACCTCCAGTCTTTCTGAATTCCGCATGGATGCTTGCGGGCGTAAGCGCCGGCGGTTACCCTCGTTTTCCGGGAAACCGAGTCCGGCTGCCGTCCTTTTTTTCGAAAAGCTCTATTTAAGCCCTTTTTCACCCTTTGTCCATAGCTTTTTTCGAAATTTCAACAAAGGCCCGGCACCGGGTCCCGAGGCGGCATGAATCCGGCGGCGTTCAACATCAGGGAAAAGGCCCTGGCGAGGTTCGAATCCTTTCATCTGGAGATCGTCAGAAACGCGGCGGCCCTGGCCGAAGAGCTGGTGGGCAATCATTTCAAGCTTTCTACCAACCAGTGGCTGAACCGACGGTACGACCTCAAGACCCTGGCCGACCTCGCCCCCCACGAAATCGTCCACGGGCCGTTCGCCCAGATCATCCACTACCGGGGCCACCGGGGGGAGCCGGCGCTGGGGTCCAAGGCCATCGACCTTTACACCATCTGCCTCCAGGACCACAGCATCCTTTCGGTCGTGGAAAGCGCCTCCGGCATCACCCTGTTCCCCTTCATCCTTTACATCGTCGCCCACGAACTGATCCACATCGTCCGGTTCACCCGGTTTCTGCAGAATTTCGTGGCCTCGGACGATGAAAAAATGGCCGAAGAGCAGCGGGTCCACGAAAAAACCCACGTCATCCTGAAGGGGATACCCATCTCAGGGCTGGAAGGCGTCCTGGACTATTACCGGTTCTGGCGCGCGCCCTTCGACGAGATCGAACGGGACCCCTTTCCCCTTGACAAGCCGCAAGAATGAATTAATATTGCTTGACTTCTAATGATGGAGGTAAATCGAAATGCCGGTCTACGAGTATGAATGCACCCAGTGCGGTCAGACTGAAGAAGCTTTCCAGAAATTTTCCGACAAAGCGCTCACCCGATGCAGCCACTGCTCGGGCAAGCTCCGAAAGCTCATCTCCCACAGCGCATTTCATCTCAAGGGAACGGGTTGGTACGTGACCGATTACGCCAACCGCTCCAAAAGCACCCAAAACGCATCCGCCAGCAAGACCAAGGAACCCGCTGAAAAAACCGACAGCGCCAAGCCCGACGCCGGGACCTCCGGCAAGTCCGATGACTAGGGGTTTTCCGACCGACCTTACAACCGTTTAAATCCGCCCGATTGTCCCTTTTATCCCCGCGGCTCAGCCGACGGGAAACGGCGGGTTTTAGGGGGGCACGGCAGGCAGTTCAGGGCGGTTGATTCCCGCAGTTTTTTTAGGATCGAGGCCTTTACAAAGCCGCTAAAATGATTAAATTCCTAAGACAAATTAAGACACAATTGATTCAGCCGAACTCATCACCCAACAAAGGAGAAAGGACACCATGAAACTGAGACCGTTGCAGGACAGAATCTTAGTGGAGCGTGTGGAAGAGGAGCAGAAAACCAAGGGCGGGATCATCATCCCCGACACCGCCAAGGAGAAACCCGCCGAAGGCAAGGTCATCTCCGTGGGAAACGGAAAACTGGACGACAGCGGCAAGCGGGTACCCCTGGAAGTGAAGAAGGGAGATCGGATCCTGTTCGGAAAGTACTCCGGAACGGAAGTCAAGATCGAGGGGAAAGAGTACCTCATGATGCGCGAAGAAGACGTCTTGGGAATCATTGATTAATCCAAATAAGTGATGGAGGAAAGCAAAGATGGCTGCAAAACTGATTAAGTACGACATGAAAGCCCGGGAAGCCTTGCTCAACGGCATCAGGACCCTTTCCGATGCGGTGGCGGTGACCCTCGGGCCCAAAGGCAGAAACGTGGTTCTGGAAAAATCCTGGGGCTCCCCCACCGTGACCAAAGACGGCGTCACCGTGGCCAAGGAGATCGAACTGGAAGACAAGTTCGAGAACATGGGCGCCCAGATGGTGAAGGAAGTGGCCAGCAAGACCAGCGACATGGCCGGTGACGGCACCACCACGGCCACCATTCTGGCCCGGGCCATTTACGAGGAAGGCCAGAAGCTGGTGGTGGCAGGCAACAACCCCATGGCCATCAAGCGCGGCATCGAAAAGGCCGTGGAAGTGGTCGTCAAAGAGCTACAGTCCATGAGCAAGCCCACCAAAGACCAGAGGGAAATCGCCCAGGTGGGAACCATCTCCGCCAACAACGACGAGACCATCGGCAACATCATCGCCGAGGCCATGAACAAGGTGGGCAAGGAAGGCGTCATCACGGTGGAAGAGGCCAAGGGCATGGAGACCACCCTCGAGGTCGTGGAAGGGATGCAGTTCGACCGTGGATACATCTCCCCGTATTTTGTCACCGACGCGGAAAAGATGGTCGTCGCCCTCGAGGATCCTTATATCCTGATCAACGAAAAGAAAATCAGCAACATGAAGGACCTGCTTCCCGTTCTGGAGCAGGTGGCCAAGACCGGACGCCCCCTGCTGATCATCGCCGAGGACGTGGAAGGCGAAGCGTTGGCCACTCTGGTTGTGAACAAGCTGCGCGGCACCCTCCATGTGGCGGCCGTCAAGGCCCCGGGATTCGGTGACCGCCGGAAGGCCATGCTGGAGGACATCGCGATTCTGACCGGCGGGCAGGTCGTCTCCGAGGACCTGGGGATCAAGCTGGAGAATCTGGCCCTTTCCGACCTGGGCAACGCCAAGCGGATCACCATCGACAAGGACAACACCACCATCGTGGACGGCGCAGGATCCCGCAGCGCCCTCGAAGGCCGGGTGAAGCAGATCCGGGCCCAGATTGACGAGACCACCTCAGACTATGACCGGGAAAAACTCCAGGAGCGGCTGGCGAAACTGGTCGGCGGCGTGGCCGTCATCAACGTCGGGGCCGCCACCGAGACCGAGATGAAGGAAAAGAAGGCGCGGGTTGAAGACGCCCTCAACGCGACCCGGGCGGCTGTTGAAGAAGGCATCGTTCCGGGCGGCGGTGTGGCCCTGGTGCGCTGCGTCGATGCCCTGGACAAGATCAAAATCAAGGCCGACCAGAAACTGGGCGTCAAAGTCATCCGCAAGGCCATCGAAGCCCCCCTGCGCATGATCGCGGAAAACGCCGGATACGAAGGCTCCGTGGTCCTGAACAAAGTCCTCGAAGGAAAAGATGCCTTCGGGTTCAATGCGGAAACCAATGTTTATGAAGACCTGATCGCGGCGGGCGTCATCGATCCCACCAAGGTCGTGCGCCTGGCCCTTCAGAACGCCGCCAGCGTGGCCGGCCTCATGCTTACCACCGAGGCCATGGTGGCCGAGAAGCCCGATGAAAAGAAGGACATGCCGATGCCGGGTGGCGGCGGCGGCATGGGCGGCATGGGCGGAGGCATGGGCGGCATGATGTAACCCGCCTGCTTCCCAAAACCGTAACAATCAAAAGCCCTCACCTGAAAAGGTGGGGGCTTTTTCTTTTTCCATCGAGCTGTTCGATCTTTTCTGGATTTTGGCCTTCCACGCCCTTTCCCGCGGACGCTTTTTTCATATCCAATCTTGACATATCCGAGATTTCTTGAAATATTTCCCCGAAAAAGCAGTCAGGCACCAACCGGCACCTTTCATCAACATCCAGGAAAGAGGTCCGACATGCCCAATGCATCCCTTCGAACGCCTGCCATCGCAGCGGTTTCCATCCTTTTTACAGCCTTTTGTTTTTCAGCTGGTGCTCTGGCCCAAAGCGCCGAACAGGATCTTCCCTTCGAGTTCGGCATCTATTACACGGCCAAAAAAGGAGAAACGCTCACCGACATCGCCAAGCGCTTCTTCGATTCGGAAGCCTATCTGCCCCAGCTGTGGAAGGAAAACAGCCATATCCTGAACCCCAACGAGCTCAAGGAAGGGGATCGCATCCGCCTCTACCACAAGACCGGAAGCAAGAAGATCCCCCTGACATTGCTTTCCCTTAAAATCCCGGAAACCAAGGCTCCCTTCACCCTCTTTTCCCCCATCGACGCCCCCGGGTTCGTTCGGCCGGAACCGGTCAAACCCGTGGGATCCGTTTTAAAGGTCACCGACGATAAGACCATCATCGCGGAGGGCGACAGGGTCTATCTTGCCGGGGCCGGAGGGGAACCCTTTGAGGCGGGTGGGAGATATACCGTCTTCCGGATCCAGGCCGTCCCCGGTTCAACGGCGCCGCCCGAACTCGGACTCCACCATTACCTGGCCGGGGTCGTGGAAGTCACCGACGTCAAACCTCAATACGCCGTGGCGACGGTGGTCACGTCCTATCGCCCCATCAGGATCGGCGATCTCCTCATGCCCCATGAAAAACGTTCCCCTGTCATCCCCCTGGCACGGTGTCAAAAGGGTTTGACCGGTACCCTTGTCGCTTCCGAGGAAAACCTGACGCAGATGGGAGACGGCCACATCGCCTTCATCGACAAAGGAAAACGGGATGGGGTGGCCCCCGGGCAGCAGTACCTGATCTGCGAATACGACAAACGCGTGGACCCCGCTACCAACCGGGAGGTTGTCATCGGCCCTGTCGATGTCGGGACGATTCTGGTGCTTTTGGCGGAAGACAGAGCCTCCACCGTGGTAGTCACCCAGTCGGAACGGAAAGTGGTTGTGGGGGACACCTTTCGCGCCCCGTCTCTGATGGAATAGTCTGCCTTTTCGTTACGACCGCGGCAATCACCCCTGCTCCCAGGTTACCCGGAGCACTTCCTGGTAGGTGGTGACGCCGGAAAGCATTTTCCTGACGGCGTTTTCCCGCATGGTCACCATCCCCTCCCGCTTGGCCAAGGCCGAAATCGCGCTCAGGTCGGCCTGGTCGACGATGTGCTTCTTCATGGACTCGGTGCAGGGGAGCACCTCGAAGATGGCCGTGCGGCCCAAAAACCCGGTCCCCCGGCATTTCAGGCACCCCTTCCCTCGCTTGAGCGGGATGCGCCCTTCCCTCCCGGGATCGAGCCCCATCTCCCTCAGCTCCGAGGCTTCCATCTCGAAGGTTTCCGGACAGTGGATGCAGATCTTTCGCACCAGGCGCTGGCCCAGGACCCCGATGAGCGTGGACTGGATCAAGAACGGTTGCACCCCCAGCTCCAGGAGGCGCAGGCTCCCGCAGCGCCCTCGAAGGCCGGGTGAAGCAGATCCGGGCCCAGATCGACGAGACCACCTCCGACTACGACCGGGAAAAGCTCCAGGAGCGCCTGGCCAAACTGGTGGGCGGCGTGGCCGTCATCAACGTCGGGGCCGCCACCGAGACCGAGATGAAGGAAAAGAAGGCACGGGTTGAAGACGCCCTCAACGCGACCCGGGCGGCCGTTGAAGAAGGGATCGTCCCCGGCGGCGGCGTGGCCCTGGTGCGCTGCGTCGAGGCCCTGGACAAGATCAAGGCCGACCAGAAGCTGGGCGTCAAGGTCGTGAAGCGGGCCATCGGCCCCTGCGCATGATCGCCGAAAACGCCGGATACGAAGGATCCGTGGTTCTCAACAAAGTCCTCGAAGGAAAAGATGCCTTCGGGTTCAATGCGGAAACCAATGTTTATGAAGACCTGATCGCGGCGGGCGTCATCGATCCCACCAAGGTCGTGCGCCTGGCCCTTCAGAACGCGGCCAGCGTGGCCGGCCTCATGCTTACCACCGAGGCCATGGTGGCCGAGAAGCCCGATGAAAAGAAGGACATGCCGATGCCCGGCGGCGGAGGCAAGGGCGGCATGATGTAGCGCGTCTCAATCCTGAACCTTAAACCTCAAAGCCCCCGCCGGAAATGGCGGGGGCCTTTTTCTCCCTTTTCACCAAGCACTCCCTATTAAATTTTTTAATAGTTCGTGACGGATTTTCGAAAAGCGCTTCCGCTTAATCCTTCCCGATCCCCTCCCAACCTCAGCTTTGCAAGAGGGTCCCTTTCGGGCTTACTTATTGAATATATTGATATATTTTAAAAAATTGATCCGCTTCATTCACTTTTCCATCATGGAATCGCCATTAGCAACCAACCTGGCACGGAAATTGTATAGAATGTTACCAGAATTTTCTCCAAAGCAAGGGAATCGAAACCGTGAAGAAAAATGCAGGACTTACCCTCCTGGAACTGATGATCACCATCGCCATCATCGCCGTCGTGAGCGCCATCGCCATCCCCAATATGATCGGGTGGGTCCCCAAGTACCGCCTCCAGAACGCCGCTTCGGACCTTCGGGGTGAACTCCAGGCCACCCGGATGCGGGCGATACGGGAAGCCAGAGAAATAGCTGCATACTTTGATATTCCGGCGAACCGGTATCTGGTAGTAGACTCAGGCTCTAACCGCAGTTATGAATCAACCGATTTAACAAACCCCAGCAATATTATAAAAACAATAGACCTCAATAACTATTTTAGTGGTGTAAGGTACGGCAACGGAAATGCAACAAAAAAAGCCACGACCGCGGGAGGACCATTCACAGGGCCTTCCGACTATGCAAGTTATACAAATAAAGCAGCTGTTTTTCTCCCAACCGGCTTGATCCGAGGCATGGGATATATCTATTTAACAAATAACCGTGGAGATGCTTTTGCAATGGGAACTCCTTCAATTGCTGGAACCGTTGTTCTGCGGATTTGGGATGGTGCCGATTGGACAGATTAAAAATCAATAAGAAAGTTGAAGTACACTTGGGGAACGCTGGATTCACTTTAATAGAGCTTCTTGTTAGTTTAGCAGTTGCTGGGATTGTTATGAGCGCTGTATATTTGATGTACCAGGCGCAACTCCAAACCCAGGCGACCCAATTGGCCACGGTCGAAATGAATCAGCACGCCCGGGCTGCAATGATGCTCATGGAACGTGAAATACGGTCGGCAGCAACTGATCCTACAGGATATGCTGGTTCAAGCTTTTTAACAATCAACACGAATGAGATTCGCTTCACCAGAGACATCACTGGAGGGTTAGGAGCTGCTGGTACAGGAGACAGTATTGATAACGATAAAGACGGCCAAATCGATGAACAGGATGAATGGTATGACGCTTCAATAGACGATCCGAACGAGGACGTTCGCTTCAGGCTATGGAGAGAAGGCGGTGTGAATTGTGACGCAAACGAAGATGGTATCGCTGATTCTTTTCCATGCTCCTTATCCAGAGATACCGGTGGAGGTCTCCAGCGCGTGGCGGATAATGTGGAGGCCCTTCGATTTTTTTATCTCGACGCAAATGGAAATGAGACAACAACAGCGGCCAACATACGAACAATTGTGGTGGCACTGGTTGTAAGTTCGGATAATCCCGTTCTCATGAGGGATCATACCGATAGAACTGTTTACCAGATCACTGTTCCTGATACAGGTGGAACGCCGGTTGCAAGAATAATTTTAAACAAGTCGATTTCGCCGGACACCCGACGACGCATTATGCTTTCCACTGAAATCAGGGTTCGGAATACCGGCTTAAAGACATAGATGACCTGAGTTTTACGGAGACCAAAATGGCTTTAGTTGAAAAGAAAAAACCGGCTTTGATGCACACATCTGAAAAGGGCTATTCCCTTTTGGAGATCCTCATATCGGTGGCCATCTTTTCCATCGGGATTTTGGGCATCGCCGGTCTTCAGGTCCGAGCCACCAACACGGACACCCATTCCCGCCTTCTCACAGAGGCCTACACGGTGGCTACTGATCAAATTGAGGCTATCTATCTGATGCCTTACAGCGATGCAAATCTCACTGTCGGACTTCATTCAATTGGAAACACGGGGCCTGCAAACCGTTACAACCTTTTTTATAATGTAACGGATAATGTTACTATTGGCCCTCCTCCATTACCGCCAATCAATTCAAAAAGCATTTCGGTTTTCGTTCGAATCAATGCCAGCAGTATCGGATTCATGGACGCCGCCAATCAGGCCCATGTCCGCATCGATTTCATCAAGACTCTGGCACAGGACTCAACATAGCCTTTCGATGAAAAAGGATCGCACCTTGAAACAGATCATGCAAAAGCTGAGCAGTGAAGAAGGTTCCGTCCTCTTTTTCACCCTTCTGATACTGGTGATGATGGCCGCAGCAGGATTTACGATGATTTCCAACTCGGTCCTCGAGTCCAACATCGTAAGAAACGCGTCGTCAAGGACCATCAATTTCTATGCCGCCGAATCGGCGGCCATGGAGGCGGCCCAGAGGATTGAAGATGAAAACGACGTGGTAAAGCTTTCAACGCACAATGAAGATTGGTTAAACCCCAATGGGCCAAGCGACCCCAAGCTGGCCGATCCGGCTGTAACCTGGGACTACGATAATTTGGGAGGAGACGACACTGCTGAGGCAGGTTCTACTCCTAATACAGCTTTCTCGGCTGTCCGGGTCGGGATCGCCAAGAGCGCATCCTTGGGCATGGAAAACCCGGACCTTTTATACGAATACTCCGTTCTGGGCAGGTATTACGATTCCAACGGGAATTCCATGGCCATGATCGAGGCCGGATTCCTGAAGCGTTATTAAAAAAGGAGCATCCCATGAAGTCCGACAACACAGTCCCCAAGAGATATATCCCAAGCCCGCTGAAGGCGGTTCTCACGATCCTTGCCATCCTGTTTTTGGGCATTGCGCCTTGCGCCATGGGCGTCGAGGTCAGCCAGAACCCCATGTCCCACAGACTCAATCCACCGCCGCCCAATGCCATGTTCGTCATCGACAATTCCGGCTCCATGGACTGGGAGGTTATGACCGACGAAAACAACGGGCTTTTCGGGGTTTACGGATATGTATTCCAGAACGCGGGAGATAATGCCTACACAACAGGAACATTCAGCCCCCAGGTTGAAGTCGGCGATCCGGGTTTATGGAAAGCCCAATGGGCCGGGTACAACCGCATGTTTTACCATCCCCACAGTACATACAACCCTTGGCCAAGTAAAAATGCGGTCGATATCGTCAACGACCTCGATGCTGTTCGATCGAATCCCCACTATTCCACCCCGACGTTTGACCTGACAGCGGTTTACCAGACAATATCGGAAGAAGTGATTGTGGACAACCAGGACGGTTCACCATCGTTTACCACCACCGGCACATGGGTCGAATCCGGATCACCGGATGAATGGGACGGATCCGCCTACTACACCACCACATCGGGAGGCACCGCCACCTTTACACCCAACATTCCCACAACCGGTACATATGATGTCTATGCATGGTGGAACAGCTATGCGGATCGGGACGAGGCGGCCGATTATACCATCGTCCATGCCGGCGGCACCAGCACCGTCACAAGGGATCAGGGGGTCAACGGCGGCACATGGGTACTCCTCGGGCAGTACAGTTTTAATTCCGGCACCTCCGGAAGCGTCACCGTTACCCGGACCGGCACCAACCTCGGCGACAGCACCCTGGCCGATGCGGTGCGGTTCGTGCGGGTGGCATCCTCCGTTACCATTTCCCGGGCCCATTACTATGTCGTCTACGATGCGGACGGCGACGGCCAGGCGGATTTTACGGATAGCGACAACGACGGAATACAGGACCAGGGAGAAACTGTGACCGAACCCATCTACCTGGTCAACTTTGTTTATGAAAGCGGAGCCTGGGTCCGGAAATACTATCTTTTTACAGACGGCGACGGCGACAACCGGGTGGAAAACGGCGAGCTGACCGAAGTGACCACCGGCATTCCCGACAGCATCAAGCCGGCCTTTTACGAGGATGACGGATCGTTCATCGATTTTAAAACGGACCAAGAAGACCTCCAGAACTTCGCCAACTGGTACTCTTTTTATCGCCGCAGGGAATTGGCCGCCAAAGCGGCCATCGCCACATCCATTGTACGAATTTCCCGTGTGAATGTGGGATTTTATACCATTCATGACGGAGCACGAACCGGCGTCCTTCCTGTTAAGGTACCCGTCACCGGCACCGACATCGTGATCGTGGACGATCAGGACGGCGGGTTTTCCAGAAGTTCCAATTTCAACGGCCCCTACAACAGCAACTCAACAAACCTGGGCTACGGACCGAAATATTTCAGGACCAGCAACAACTCCGCCTGGGCCCGCTTTACGCCGGATATTCCCACCACCACCACCTACAATGTCTACGCCTGGTGGACCTGCGTGAGCACCAATGACACGACAGCGCGATATACGATCCATCATGCCGGGGGAACGTACCACGGTTGGGGGAGTCAGCCAGAAACCAAACAGCCCTGCCGGGAATCCCTGCGGACAATGGGTGCGCCTTGGAACAACCCCCTTTACTTTCAATCAGGGAACCTCCGGATATGTGGAAGTCGGAAAACGGCGATGACGGCGGACGAGTAGTGGCCGATGCCATCAAGTTCGAATCCACTACCTCCACGGTTTCCGAAGAAGATGAAACCGACACTCTCCTCAATCTGCTTTATGCCGTCAACTCCGTCGGCGGAACGCCCCTGCGACAGGCACTGTACGAAGTGGGGTCCTATTTCGATCAGACCGACGGCGTCACCCATGCCACCCTCGGCAATTCCCCCTATGATACCCAAGCCAACGGCGGCCACTGCCAGATGACTTTTGCCATCGCCATGACCGACGGATACTGGAATGGACCGCTGGGATCCAATAATCGGTTGGCAACACGGACGGCGCCGGCGGATGCCCGGACGGAGAGATCTGCTCCGGCGTCGCCCCCTGGAGCGACAGCTATTCCAACACCCTGGCCGATGTAGCCATGTATTTTTACAAAAGAGACCTTTCCAGCTACGTTGCCCAACGAAGTTGCGGAAGACTCATGCGACAAGGCCAACTGGCAACACATGGTAACTTATTCCGTCTCTTTCGGTGTGACCGGGAATATCGACCCCGCCACCTATGGATCCTGTCCCATCCAGGGGACCGCCATCGCCTGGCCGAACCCGGGGGATGCCGAAGATCCGGATAAGATCGACGACCTCTATCATGCGGCGGTCAACGGGAGGGGGGATTTTTTCAGCGCCCAGGATCCGGAAGAACTGGTGGATGCCCTGGTCTCCATCCTCCATGGCCATCCAGGCCAAGTCCGCATCCGGCGCTTCGGTGACTGCCAACGGTGAAAATCTGAACGACCAAACCCGCATCTACCAGGCCCGGTTCGACACCTCCGACTGGTCGGGGGACCTCATCGCATTCCGCATCGATCCTTCAACCGGAACGGTCTGCACCGACGATCTCGCTTCCCGGCCAGTTGACCGCCTTTTGTTCCGGTGTCTCCAGGCCGGAATGGAAAGCGGAAGAGGAAGCTTCAAACCATGCTCGCTCTGGCCAATGGATCCGACCTGCGCACGGTTGTAACCTACAATCCGGGTACCGGAACCGGTATTCCGTTCCGGTATCCCGGCACCCTCGGGATTCGACGGGCTGACCATCGGACCAGCTCCTGGCCCTCGATCCGGCATGGACATCCACTCAACCCCACCCAGGCCCAAAATCTCATCGACTATCTCAGGGGAGCCGAAATCACCGGGTTCAGACCCAGAACAAAGGCCATGGCCGATCTGATTCATTCGGCACCTCTTTTATACAGGGATCAGACTCAGCGGAAACGGGACCCTCTTTGTGGGCGGAAACGGCGGCATGCTCCACGCCATCAATATGGACGACGGAACGGAGCGTTTTGCCTATGTCCCCAACCTGGTATTCAACAACCTCAGGTATCTCGCGGACAGCAATTACAGCCATCTCTTCTTTGTGGACAACTCCCCGGCCATACGGATCATTCCGGATCCCGCAGACCCCACGGTCATCGACCATGTGCTTCTGGTCTGCGGGCTCGGTGCCGGCGGCCAGGGGTATTTTGCCCTGGATGTGAAAACAGCCCACACCGTGCTATCCGGGACTTCCACCGAAGGCACCGTCGAAGACTTCGCCATGTGGGAATATCCCAGGACCGGAACCTCTGCATTGGACGTCGCCGATCTGGGTTTGAGTTTCAGCCGGGCCTTTGTGGTGAAGAAAAATAAGGTCAATCCCACCGACGCGGATCAATGGGTGGTCATCTTCGGTAACGGATATAACAGCGCCAACGGGCACGCCGTACTTTTTGTTCTGGATGCCCTGACCGGAACCTTGATCCGGAAAATCGACACGGGAGAAGGCGGCGACAACGGCCTGTCGACACCCACCCTCATCGACCCGAACAACGACGGCTATGTCGATTACGTGTATGCCGGGGATATGCGGGGAAATCTTTGGAAATTCGATCTGACCTCCGGCGACCCTCCTTCCTGGGGCGTGGCGTTTAACAACGGAACCCCCCAACCCCTTTTCCGGGCCGGAACGACGCAACCCATTACCACAAAGCCCGAGGTCATGTATCACTGCAGGAAACACGGGTACATGGTGGTCTTCGGGACCGGAAAATTCCTCGGCGACCCGGACCGCATTCTTACCGGTTATCCGGTGCAATCCATTTACGGCATTTGGGATTACGGGGACGATGTCGAGAACACCGCATATATCGGGCAGATCGCAAATCGCACCACCGGAGCGCTTTCCTATCCGACAGGATTCTTTCTCAGAAAACAGGAAGAGATCTATTATGCGACACCTTTTGGAAATCCACTTCAGGATCTTGAGCAATTACCCGGCAAACTATTATACCGCTCTGGACCCGGATACCGGGCAGATGCCCGATCCCGCTCTTTTACCTGGTTATGATAGCGACAGCGATGGACAACAACGGTGACGGCACCATCGATGAAGCCGGTGAAGATAAACCCATCTGGGTTGGTTCTTCGACTTTCCCTATACCCAAGCCGATTTTCTGGGCGAACGGGTCATCGTCGATCCGCTGATCCGGGAAGGAAGAGCCATCGTGATCTCATTTTCCCCGCAGGAATCGGAATGCTCCGGAAGCGGTTGGTCCATGGTCCATGAAATGGATGCCTGCAGCGGCGGATATATCGCTTCTCCGGTTTTTGACATCAACAACGATTATCAAATCACAGCGGCGGATTTAATTACCATCACCATAGACGGAGTAGATGTGCAGGTGTCGCCCACCGGTATCGCCTATCTGGGCCTGCTGCAACCTCCCAAAATCCTCCGCCTGAAAACCGCCGGTCAGCCGTTGCGTGAAGTCAAGCTTTTTAACAACGAAACGGCGACCATGACCCCGCTTTTTGAAAAGGCGGAAAAACGCGGGATTCACTACTGGATCGAAAAATAAGTGTAAACCGGTCTTATCCATTGCAATCGGGTGGACACGTGAAAGGAAAAACGATGTTACGGAAAAAGACTCAAAACACAATAATGCTGAAACTGTTGATCATCCCACTCCTCTTTTGTTGGCGGATCCGTCTTCGACATTCACCCCGTGTGGGCCCAGCAAGGAGAAAAGCCGATTTATCCGGGATATCCTTTGGGCTTTGACGGAACAGGCTCCTTTGATGGTTTAGAGCCGATAAAATCGTCATCAACGATGTCGGATTTCAGACTTGCGTCGGATGTCATCTTCAACCAACCGGACTTCTTGAATTCCGGGCCTTCAGGGTTTCGGATCAGGAGATATAATCGGATTTCTGTTGAATTAAAAGGTGAAATCGAGTCCGTATGGCTGATCAAGCGAATCCCAAGAAAAAGTAGTTGTGCTAACATGAAAAACGCTGTTCGGGTTGTCATCGGTTTTGTGATCGCAGGCTTTTCTGACGGTTTTGCCATTACAAGCCGGAGCCGCGATGTACCGGTACGTGGATGAAAACGGCGTTGCCCATTTCACCGACGATATTCAGAAAGTTCCCGAAGATCAACGTGCGGGCATCGCCGCCGACGATGGGACATCCGAAGAAAAACAGGCACCGGCCGAAGAGCCCGCGGCAGTGGTGGAGCCGGCCCCTGCAAAAGCGGTTTCCGCCCCCATGATTCCGGCAGGAAAAACCATCGCTCTGAACAGGATGCGGGAATTCTTAATGCCAAAAAAGAAGCCCTCGATGCCGAATTCATGGAAATCATCGCGGAACGGGACCGGCTTGAAAAGGAAAGAAGCATTCCCGGCGGACCCCGAGGAAGTCAAGGCGTATAACGATGCGGTCTTTGCGCTGAAAGACCGCATCGCCGCCTATCAGAAGCGGTGCGACACCTACGAAACCGGAGTCAAGGCGCTGAAACAAAAGATGGACGCCCTGGAAAAACGAGACACCTCCTTCCGGAAAACCGGTTCAATAACCCCCACCCCCGACGTCTAACGCCAAACCGAAAAGCAGTTGAGAATTCGGAATGGATGATTTCGTATTCGTGTGATATTTCGCATGAAAGCGAAACCAGAAAGGAGATGCTTCAGAGGGGGCCTATTGAGTTTATCCCCTTTTTGGGAAATGCTTGACATCATCCGATTTTTGAGATGGTATCTTATTCGGATATCACAGGTAAAAGCCGTTTTCTTTCAACAACACCACGAAAAGAGGCCGATCATGCCACATTCATCCGCGTTTTCCGTTGTGCCCAAAACGATCCTGGTGTTGTGATGGGTCCTTTTACTTGTTTTCCCCGCAGGGGCTCAGGATACGGAAAAAGAACTTCCGTATGAGTTCGGCATTTATTACACGGCCAAAAAGGGGGAGTCCCTCGTCGATCTTGCAAAGCGCTTTTTCGATTCCGAAGCCTATTGGCCCGAGCTTTGGAATGAAAATCGGCAGGTTCAAAATCCTTACGAACTCCGGGAAGGAGAACGCATCCGCCTCTTTCATAAGGCCGGGAGCAAACAAATTCCGGCATCCCTGTTATCCTCGAAACTCCCGGAAACTCAAGCCCCCTTTGCGATCTTTTCACCGGTGGAAGCCGCCGGTTTCGTGAGCCCCGAACCGGTAAAGCCCGTCGGATCCATTTTCAAGGTCATGGGGGAGAAGACCATCATTGCAGAAGGAGATGAAGTCTTCCTTTGGAAAACCCAAAACGACGCCTTTGAAGCCGAAGGCCGTTACACGGTTTATCGGATCCAGCCGGTTCCCGGGAAAATCGCATCCCCCGAACTGGGAGTGCAGCACTATCTTACCGGCGTGGTGGAAGTCACCGATGTGAAACCCGACTATGCCGTAGCTACGGTCATCAAGTCCTATCGGCAAATCAAGATCAACGATCTCCTTATACCTTACACAAAGCGTTCCCTCATCATTCCTCTGGCCCGGTGCCGGAAAAATCTCAAAGGGACGTTCGTGGCTTCGGAGGAAAACCTGGCACTCATGTGGGACGGACATATCGCCTTCATCGACAAGGGCCGAAAGGACGGTGTGGCCGCCGGTCAGCAGTATCTGATCTGTGAGTACGACCGGCGGGTAAAACCCGACACCGGCCGGGAAGTGACGGTGGGCCCCATCGACTTCGGGACGATCCTGGTCCTCATCGCAGAGGAAAACGCTTCCACGGTGGTGATCACCCAGGCGGACCGGAAGGTGACTTCGGGAGCCGGTTTCCGAGCCCCGACGCTAATGGAATAGGGTCCACCTCCTTTTCGTAAAACTGCATTTTGCCAGGAGTGAAATTGTGAGACAAGCTCTTGTCTATCCGGGAGAAAGCTGTTTTTGGATTGCGGAGTGCCCGAGTTTGCCCGGATACATCAGTCAGGAAAAACAAAAGAAGAAGCCCTCCGAAATATACTTGAAGCCATTGATGGGTATATCGCCGCTTTAGTTGAACAATTCATCAGTTTTTAAAACAGGTAGATTTGAAGCGCATCCTCCGCGTCTTTGATCGACATCACCCCTGTTCCCAGGTGACGCGCAGGACTTCCTGGTAGGTGGTCAGGCCGGCAAGCATCTTGCGGACGGCGTTTTCCCGCATGGTGACCATCCCTTCCCGCTTGGCAAGGGATTGAATGACGGCAATATCCGCCTGGGGAACGATGAGCTTTTTGATGGATTCGGTGCAGGGGAGCACCTCGAAGGTCGCGGTACGCCCCAGATACCCGGTCCCCCGGCATTTCAGGCACCCCTTCCCGCGCTTTAAAGAAATGGAACCTTCCCTTCCGGGATCGAGACCCATCTCCCGCAATTCGGAGGCCTCCATCTCAAAAGTCTCCTGGCAATGAACGCAAATCTTTTTCACCAGGCGCTGCCCCAGGATCCCGATGAGGGTGGACTGGATCAGAAAGGGCGCCACGCCCAGGTCCAGAAGCCGGGTGATGACCGAAGACGCATCGTTGGTATGCAGGGTGGACAGCACCAGGTGCCCGGTGAGGGCCGCCTGGACCGCGTTTTGGGCGGTCTCCAGGTCCCGCATTTCCCCGATCATGATGATGTCCGGGTCCTGACGCAGGATGTTGCGTAAAATGGACGAAAAGGTAATTCCGGCCAACGGCTGGACCCCGATCTGGTTGAAGGACTCGTGCACCATCTCGATGGGGTCCTCCACCGTGGTGACATTGACCTCCGGGGAGGAAATGGTTCGCAGGGTGGAATAAAGGGTCGTCGACTTACCGCTTCCCGTGGGGCCGCACACCAAAACGATGCCGTGGGGCATGGTGATGAAGTGGTTGTATCGAATCAGATCCGTGCCGGAAAAGCCCAGAGTCTCCAGGTCCTGGAAGAGGATGTCCGGGTCCATGATGCGCATCACCACCTTCTCGCCGAAGGCCACCGGCACGGTGGAGACCCGGATCTCCACCTCCACGTCCCCCTTGTCCATCTTGATGCGGCCGTCCTGGGGGCGGCGCTTCTCCGCCATGTCCATGCGGGACAGGGTCTTGATGCGGCTGATAATGGCCGAATGGACGGTCTTGGGCAGGTCGTAGACGTTGTGCAGCACGCCGTCGATGCGCATCCGCACCTTGCTGGACTTGCGCTTGGGCTCGATGTGGATGTCGGAGGCGCGCTGCTCGAAGGCGTTGGTGAACAGGTAGTTGACGGCGTTGACGATGTGCTGGTCCGTGGAGGGAAGCTCGTCGGTGGCCCTGAGCTTCACATACTGCTCCAGGTTGCCCAGATCCACCACGGGTCCCGCGAACTGGATCTCGGCCTGTGATATGGAGCGCTTGAACCCGAAAAATTCACCGATGAGCTTGACGATGTCGCTTTTGGGGCTCACCACGGGGCTCACCTTCATGAGGCTGGCATGGGCGATGTCGTCCAGGGCTTCCATGTTGAAGGGGTTGGGGGTGGCCACGGTGAGGGTCCCATCCTTCACGCCGATGGGAAGGACCAGGTGCCGCATGGCAAAGGTGCGCGGGATGGTGGTGGTGACGAGATTGAGATCGAGCTTAAGGGGATCGATCTTCTTGTACGGAAAATTCCAGGCCCCTGCCAGGGCCTCGTAGACGGCGTCTTCATCCAGTTTCAAAGCCGGATTGTCGGCCCGCTCCAGATTCTGCGCCACGATCAGGTCCACGGAGGCAAATGTTTCGGCGCCAGGACCCGTGGGTGCCGCATGCGTGCCTTTCCCCTCCGGCTGCTTCTCCAGTTTCTTTTGAACCATCACCCCCCGGGTCAGGATCTGCTGGGCCTGGGCCTTGGAGATCAGGCCCTTCTGGTACAGGACCCCGCAGACCGCCTTGAGCGCAAAAGGGCTCTTATCGCCGTTGGAAGGAAGCATCCGGATTCACCTTGAAAGCCTATTTATCCAACGCCTGTATGAAAGTCAACTCCACCGCCTTTACTAAACGCATCTAATCCGTCATGCCGGAACCTATATCCGGATACGGCATGATCTTCATTTCTTCAGTTTCTTCAACAGATCCGGAAGGCGCATCACCCACGTGCCATCGGGGAGCTTATAGGTGGCCCGGGTTCTGCAAACCACAATCGTTTCTTTAATCCATCCTTTTTCCGCTGCAACCAATGACCTCAGGGCGGGGGTGGCGACTCATATCCCATCAGATTTCACCCGAACTTTTCACCTTTAACCGGGTTGACATCATAACATCATAGCGCCATAATGTTACAATCCGAAAAGGAGGTGTCATGATGACCATAGAAACCAAACGCACCACAATCTATTTGGATCCCTTGATCCACAAGGCATTGCGGCTAAAATCCATCGAAACTTCCCGTTCTCTTTCTCAAATCGTGAATCAAACCCTGCGGGAATCCCTTTCAGAGGATGCCGAGGATCTGGCGGCTTTCGATGATAGATCCGACGAACCACTCATCGGGTACGAGGAAATGATCAAAAGGCTAAAAAAAAATGGCCGACTATGAGATCTTTTTTAAAAAATCGGTCCAGAAAGACTTCGAATCCATACCGAAAAAAGATCTGAAAAGGATCCTCGGCCGCATTAAACTGTTGGCCGCGGATCCCCGGCCGGCCCGGTGCGAAAAATTGACCGGACAAAATCGTTATCGGTTGCGCCAGGGCCGATTTCGAATCTTGTATTCCATTCAAGATGAATTTCGTACGGTTTGGGTGGTCAAAGTCGGCCGACGAAAAGACATCTATCGATGAGGACAATACCCCGCTTCCATCACCTGGCTCCCAATCGGGCATTGGCACGGTCCGACAGTTAGCGGTTTCCTTTTGTTTACCCTGTAAGAAAGATTGACAATTTTTATCGATCATGCTGTTGTAATACGAAACAATATCGATGGAGGTTTTGTTATGCAAGCTGTTACCGTATCCCCAAAATATCAAGTTGTTATCCCAAAAAGCACTAGAAAGACATTAAAGATTCGTCCCGGTCAAAAAATGCAGGTTGTGGAATACAATGGGCGGATCGAGCTGATTCCGGAACGCGACATCAAAGAATTCCGCGGGTTTTTGAAAGGCATTGATACGGCGTTCGAACGAGAGGCAGATCGAATATGAATATCGTCGATTCCTCAGGCTGGCTTTCCTGTTTTACCGATGATCCGAACGCCGACCATTTCTTAGGCCCTTTAAGTGACGCCGCCTCGCTGGTGGTTCCCGTCACCACGATATATGAGGTCTTCAAGGTGGTTCTGAGGGAAGCCGGGGAGAATGAAGCCTTGCAAGCCGTCGCGGCCATGCAAAGAGGAACGGTGGCGGAACTGACCGCTTTGCGGGCGATTGCCGCCTCAAAGCTGAGCCTGGAGCATCACCTTCCAATGGCGGACAGTACCATTCTGGCCACCGCAATGGAATTCGATGCGACTGTCTGGACTCAGAATTCAGATTTTAAAAATTTCGGGAATATGAAGTATTTCCCCAAAAAGTAAAGGAATGGCTGATAGATCCGCATCAAATTGGGGCCAACAGGTCAATGGGTCTCGCTTTGCCGCCCTTTTTGTGCCGCATACCGGGCCGGTTCTAAAGGGTGTGGCGCTTCTTCTTTTTGCAGGGGTGAGCCGGGTCTATGCTGTAGATTAAGATGTTCGTGTCCAAAAAATATTTTAGACATCGTATAATTCCTCCCGTTTCCAGCACTTGCCGCTTGATCGGGCATTGGCGAGGTCCATACACCCTATTCTGGCCATTAAAAAAATTCGGCATTGAAGTCGATAATCTGGGCTTCAATGCCGAATTGCGGATTGTTTTTTCGTATCGGCGACAGTTGATCACCTCGCACTACCACAGGTAATAGAACTTAGCCCGGATATTGCATCAAAAGAAAAAAGAAGAGAAAATCGGCAACGTCGGAGAGCGACTGGAGCCGATGCAGGTTTCAAGCGCCGTGAAGGTGGGAGTAAAGAACAATAATTTGACCCAGACATCCGTCTTTCTCCACAGATCATCATGTTCAGGCACACCTCAACGCTCGTAACTTAAACCCTTAAGCTGTTTTTCAAAAAAACGTCTCACTCAATCGCCAGGCACCTCGATATTCGGGTAAACAGACGCTGATACGGATAGGCGCTGGACCACAAAAAATGAACCCGCCGGGTATTTCTGAGGATCACTGCGCCGATCTTGAGGAGTTTCAACCGGAGGGTGTCACAGCGGGCATGGGCCAACCGCGTGCCCTTTAGCAGAAGAGACCGGAGGGCGTCCATCAACACATAGGCCACAGAGGAAAGCAGGAGCCTGAACTGATTGGGCAGCCAGTTCATACAACTGGTCCGGTCGGCAAAAAGACAAAGCTGCTGTTCCTTGATGCGCTTTTCGGCTTCCCCGCGGGCACAATACATCTTATCGTAGAGCCCCTTTGCATCACCGGCCATATTGGTCACGATGAAACGAGGGTTTTCCCCCTTGCGGTTGTGCTCGGCTTTCACGATGATCCGGCGGCGTCGCTTCCAGGTCCCCGCTGCATAGGTGAAGCTGCCAAACAGCCGCTGCTTTTCGCCCGTCGCCCGGTATCGACGCCCGGCTTGCTTGATCAGAGAGGAACTTTTATCAAGCAGGCGATTGTTTTTGGCAATGCCCACGATATAAAAGAGCCGGTTTTTCTCACACCACTCAAACATCCGATGACGGCAAAACCCACTGTCACCCCTGAAAAGGATCTTTACCTTGGGCCATGCCTGCCGCAGCCGCTTGGCCAAAAGAGACAAAATGGCCCAGGCATACTGGGGGTTATCGATATCGCTCGGCCGAAGATACGTCACCAAAAGCTTTGTTCCGAAAAATACATACAGCGGCAAAAAACAGTAGTGATCATGGTACCCGTGGAAAAAGGAACCGATTTGATCCCCGTGAACCGGATCATCGGTACTGTCAAAATCCAAGACCAGTTGGTCGGGTGCTGTTTTAAAAGATCCAATGAAGTTTTCCACCAGTATCTCATTGATCGCCCAGAGCATCTTTGGATCCGCTCGGTTTTCAAACCGGCAAAGCGTGGATGAACTGGCCAAATCCGTGTCTCGGCAAACAGCGGTCTGAAGAGCGATATCTTTTCTCAAGGTGTCATGATCTTTGAGATCCTCGTAGCCGAGGCATAATCCGTAGATCCTTTGTCGTAACAGACTCAGCAAGCTGCGGTCACACCGTCTCTTTACACGGGGATCCTCGATGACCTTGACCAGCCGCTGAGTCAACTCCAAATGTCTGTCCACCTGACTCAATAACATCACACCCCGCCATCAGAAGTAATGTCACCGCCCGTGAATTGCCCCCTAACTTTTCGCCCTTTTCGCCTTGAAAACTCAATCCATTTCGTGTTACAAACCGCCATGGCAAAATCTCCTTTGTTTTTCAATTTAACCTATTGATATCTAACATAATTTAGGAGATTTTGCCACCTTTTTTATTCAATATCCGGGTGGATCCGGCAGGAAAACGGAGCGCTCTTCCTTGTGGGGCCTCATCAGTGACCCGGGCAGGCAGCGCCCGGAAAAAAGTCTGCCATTCTCTCACTGCCCGATGAAAAAGCGATGCTCCTCTCCTTTCTTTTATTAGCCGCCATGGCCGTTTCCGGGATCGGGGTTTTGCGCTGGTCCGGCATCGACCTGGGCTGGAAAGCGGCCCTGCCTGCAGGCCTGGTTGTGGGCCTGATGGGGACCACCTGGGCCAGCTTCCTTCTTTCCCTTGCAGTCGGCAGGCTGATGGTTTGGCCCGTGGCAGGGGCGGCGCTTCTTTTTTCCCTCATTGTCCTGTTTTTTTCCTTTTACCCGAAAAATTCTTGGAAAGGGTCCTTCGGTCCATCGACTGGGTCTTTGCGGGGATGCTTTTGTTCTGGTCCGTCTTTTTCCTCGCTTTGTTTTCACGGATGCTGGTGGAAGACCCCCAAGGGATATGGGCGGGCGGGCGCACGGTGTGGGGGGACTGGGCCGGGCACATGGGGTACATCGCCAATTGGGTCTACGGCAGCAACCTTCCCCCTGCAAACCCGTTCTTTGCGGGAACGCGCCTTTCCTACCCGTTTCTGTTCGATTTCACCAGCGCCACGCTCGTAACCCTGGGGATGACCCTCCCCCAGGCCCTTAAAATCCCGGGCGCCCTTTTGTCCATCGCCCTGGTGGCGCTGCTTTACGAGTTGACCCGGCGGATCTTCCGCAGCCGGACGGCCGGGGCCCTTTCGGTCTTCATTTTCATCCTCAGCGGGGGGCTGGGGTTCGTTTACCTTTTCCCCCACCGGCCGGAGTGGCTGCAAAAAGCGTTTCCCGGCCTGGCGGGCGGCGTCAGGGAATGGACCCAGATCCCCGAGGCCAACATCCAGTGGGTCACCTTCATCATCTCGGAAATGGTGCCCCAGCGGGGAATCCTCGTGGGCATCGGCGCGGCGCTGGTCATCTTTTTGCTGTGGCTGAAAGGGGAAAAGAAGGGGAGTAACCGGCATTTCCTGGCGGCAGGCATCGTGGCTGGGCTGGTCCCGTTTTTTCACGCCCACTCGTATGTCGTGATCCTGGTTTCCGGAACAATTTATTTTCTCCTCCGGCCCCAGGCCCGCTGGGGGGTTTTCTTCGTGCCCGCCGTTTTACTGGCTGCGCCGCAGCTTTTCTATTTCTTCCCTCTGGTCGCAGGCCATCACGAGGGCTTCATCCGGTGGCAGCCTGGATGGATGGCCCCCGGGGGCCGGGACAACTGGCTCTGGTTCTGGATAAAAAATATCGGGGCGATGGCGTTTCTGATCCCCGTCGCGTGGTGGACCTTCTGGAAGCGCGACCGGAGGCTTTTCTTTTTCTATTTGCCTTTTGCCGTGCTTTTCATCCTGGCAAACCTGTGGATATTCCAGCCCTGGGAATACGACAACACCAAGCTCCTGCGGTTCTGGTACCTGGCTTCGAGCATCCTGGTTGCCGGGTGGTTTGTCCGGTGGGAGGGAAAAAGCCCCCTTAAGATCTCAGGTGGAATGCTGCTTTTTGCCGCAGTTATCCTGTCGGGCGCCATGGATGCGGCATCCATGCTGAATTTTGAAAAAAACAAGCTTTTGATGTGGAGCCCCCAGGAAATCAGGCTTGCGGAAGTCGTGAGAAACATCACGCCGAAAAAATCCGTGTTTCTTGCCGCGGATTCCCATAATCCCTGGGTGGTGGATCTTTCCGGGCGAAAGATCGTGATGGGCTACCGGGGGTGGCTGTGGTCGTGGGGCATCGATTACCGGGTGCGCGAAAACGAGGTTCAGGCCGTCTTTAGGGGGGATCCCGGTGCAAATGCGTTGATTAAAAAGCACAAAATCGACTATGTCATCATCGGGCCGAGGGAAAAAGAGGCCTTCAAGGCAAACACGGCCTTTTTCGAAGAAAACCATCTCCTGATGCTGGACACGGAAAACCACCTGATCTTCAAGACCCGGTAGGAAATCATGGAAAAGGGTTCGAGGCGCACCCTGCTGCTTTTGCTGTTGCTGATTTCATCGGCTTTGCACCTCGTCTTTCTGGACAAACCCCGCAGCGTAGTTTTCGACGAGGTGCATTTCGGCAAATTCATCAATGCCTACTGCTGCTCGGGGCGGCGGTTTTTCGACATCCATCCCCCCCACGGGAAACTGCTCATCGCGGCGGCCGTTTCCGCATCCGGATATGACGGCGGCTTCGGGTTCGAGACCATCGGCAACGAGTACGGGAAGACTCCCATTTACGCCTTTCGCCTCATTCCGGCCGCCTCCGGGATCGCCATAAGCCTCATCCTTTTCATCCTGATTATGCAGCTCGGGGCCTCGCGGGCGGCGGCGTTTTTCGGGGCCCTGCTCGTGACCTTGGACAACGCCTTTCTTGTCCAGACCCGCATCATCGCCATCGACGGCATTCTCCTGACGGCTATTTTCGGAAGCCTGTGCCTTTTCATCGCCGCCCGGGGATGCGAAAACCCTTTACGGCGCAATCTTTTGCTTCTTCTTTGCGGCGGGGCGGCCGGTCTGGCGGTCGGCATTAAGTTCACGGGGCTGACGGCCCTGGCGCTGCCGTTTGCCTTCGCCGCTGTGCGAGTTGCCGCCGATCGGAGCCGGCCGTCGCTGGCCGCTGAAAGTAAAAACTGCCTCCTGATCCTTGCGGGGACGGTTGCGGTGTACCTGACCGGCTGGTACCTGCATTTCGCCCTGCTTCCCGCCGACGGACCCGGGGACGCGTTTTACTGGCCCAAGGGCAACTTCTTTACCGACCTTTTCAAGATGCACTCGGTCATGCTGCGGTACAACTATTTTTTAGGGAAAACCCACTCCTATTCCAGCCCCTGGTGGGGGTGGCCGCTCATGACCCGACCCATCTTCTACTGGAGCGGGCCCAAGGCCGGGATCTACTTTTTGGGTAATCCCGCGGTGTGGTGGGGGGGCACCCTGGCGTTTGTCGGGGCGCTTGCATGGAGGCTATCTAAATTTTGGAAGGCACCGGGGTCGAAACTTACAGAAAAAGCGATGATGGCTTGGCTTCCGGTCGCCGGATTCCTGATTTCCTACCTTCCCCACGTCGGCATCCCCCGGGTGCTGTTCATGTATCACTACCTGCCGCCGCTCCTTTTTTCCCTGGTGTTTTTCGTGCGGACGCTCGACGACACGGGGTGGATCTTGAAAGGGGGGATTGCCAGGCAACGGCCGTCTTATTGGGGTGCGATGGCCCTCGTCGCTGCAGGGTTTCTCTTCATCTCTCCGGTGACTTTCGGATGGACCTACCCTAACTGGTACGAGCGGATCCTTTTCGGTTGGCTCTTCCCGCGCTGACCGCCCGGAACCCGCAACCCATTCTGGATTCCGGGTTTCACTGGAATGACAGAAAAGCATTGAAGCTTTCCCTCGAGGGCGAGTTAGCGCGGACGTTTCGCCTATTTAAAAAAATCGACGGCGTTTTGAAAAAGGCGGGTGCCCAGTTCCCGGGGTGGGACGAAGGATAAACCGCGGCGACGGGCGATCTCTTTCTCCCAGGTCCATTGGGGGTGGTTGGCCGGGTGATTGTAGGCCTCGGGGTGCGGCATGAGGCCGAAGATCCTCCCCGTCGGGTCGCAGATGCCCGCGATGTCCTCCAGGGAGCCGTTGGGGTTTTCGGGAAACCGGCCCCCGGCCGGGCTGCCGTCGGCAAGGGCGTAGCGCAGGACCGCCTGTCTGCTTTCAAAAATCCGGTTCAGCGTATCCGGGTCCGTGAAGAATTTTCCCTCCCCGTGACGGACGGGAAACTCCAAGAGATCAAGCCCTTTCGTGAAGACACAAGGGGACTCGGGGTTGACCTTGAGCGTGACCCAGTCGTTTCTGAAATTGCCGCTGTCGTTTCCCAGGAGAGACACGCACCGGCGGCGGTAGTCGTCATCCAGACCCGGGAGCAGCCCCATGTTCACCAGGGTCTGGAACCCGTTGCAGATCCCCAGGATCAAGCCCCCTTTTTCGACGAATTCAACGAGGCCTTCCCCCAGATGGGTGCGCATCCGCACCGCCTGGATCACCCCCGCCCCGTGGTCGTCGCCCCAGGAAAAACCGCCCACAAAAGCAAGGACCTGGTAGGCGTCGATGGAGGCGGATCCGTCGATGAGGGAGTTGATGTGGACCCGGTCCGCATCCGCGCCTGCAAGGGCGAAGGCATGGGCGGTCTCGTGGTCGCAGTTGAGACCGTATCCGGTGAGCACCAGGGACTTGACGCGTCTCATACCAGGCCTCCGAAGGGCCGCTTCCAGGCTTTCTTGAGCGCAAAGACATCCGCCGACACCCGGACCCGGCCGTCCGGCCCCAGGATTTTGACAACAGGGGTTTCGGTCACGCGCCCCGCGCAGCCGAGGGGAAGGTCTTTAAAAAGCGTCTCGAAGGCCTCCCGGTTTTTCGGGTCCACGGTGACGATGAACCGGCCGGCGGATTCGGAAAAAAGGAGCGTGTCGCATCTTGAAACCGCCTCCGCAGGGACTTTCGTCAGGTCGATTTCCATCCCCAGGCACCCGGCCATGGCCACCAGGGCCAAATGCACGCCCAGCCCCCCCCGGTAGATGCCGTGCACCGATGCGGCAAGCCCTGCCGACACTGCCTTTTCCAGGGCCCGGTAAAGGGGGAGGAAGGCCTCCGGGTCCACCCGGGGGACGTTGAGGCCCACGTACCCGAAGCGCTCGTAGTACTCCGAGGCGCCCAGTTCGTTCCGGGTGACGCCCAATATGTAGACCAGGTCCCCGGGGACCTTGCACTCCAGTGTCTGGCATTTCCCGATGTCGTCGATAACGCTGGTGGCCGAAAACTGGAGGGTGGGCAGGGCCGAGACCTTGTGGGTTTCTCCGTATCTGCCCGGCAGATGCCCGTCCACGTACATGCTGTCTTTCCCGGAAAGGAGCGGGATCTCGTAGGCCTCGCACATCTCTTTCAGGGCCCGGCAGGAACGCACCAGCTGGGCGGCCTTGAACCGGCCGTCCGGGTTTTCTGCGGGGTGGTACTGGATGTTGGGCCAGCAGAAATTGTCCACGCCCCCGATGTGGTCCAGGGTCCCGCCCACGGCAACGACCCGCCGCACCGCCTCGTCGATGATGCAGGCCGTCATGGGGTACGCGTCGATTGCGGAATAGGTGGGGATACAGCGCCTGGGCAAAGGCCAGCCCGGTTTCAGAGGACAGGACCGGCCGGATCACCGCCGCGTCGCCGGGGATGTCCCGCTGCCTTCCCACCAGAGGTTTGATGACGCTCGTTCCCTGGACCTCATGGTCGTACTGCCGGACGATCCACTCCTTGGAACAGATATTGGGCCGGGCCAGCATGTCCGAAAAGCAGCGCCGTAAGGTCCTGCGGCTCCGTAAGAACCGGCTCCAGAAGCCCCCGCTGCTCCGGGGGAATCCATTGGGCGTCGAATTCCCACTGGGGAAACCCGGCGGTCAGAAGATCCAAATCCACGTAGGCGCAGGTCTTGCCGTCGTAGGTGATGTGGAGCTTTCCCGAATCCGTGTAGCGGCCGATGACCGTGCTTTCCACGGCGTGCTTTTTCGAAAGGGCCATGAAGGGCTCGAGGTCCTGGGGACGCACCGCCACGGTCATGCGCTCCTGGGATTCGGAGACCCAGATCTCCCACTGGTCGAGCCCCTCGTACTTGAGGGGGACCTTTTCCAGTTCGATCTCGCAGCCCCCGGAGAACCGGGCCGACTCCCCCACGGAAGACGAGAGGCCGCCGCCGCCGTTGTCCGTGATAAACCGGATCAGACCCTCGTCCCGGGCCTCCAGCAGAAAATCGTGCATCTTCTTCTGGGTGTAGGGGTCGCCGATCTGGACGTGCCCTGCCGGCGTGTGCTCGGAAAAGGACTCGGAGGAGGCGGTGACCCCGTGGATACCGTCCTTGCCGACCCGGCCGCCGCACATGACGACCAGGTCCCCCGGTGTGATGCTCTTCCGGTCGGCCGGCGCCCCCTTCACCCTCTCCGGCATGAGCCCGAGGGCGGTGACGAAGACCAGGCATTTTCCCATGTACCCGGGGTTGAAGAAGACCTGACCGAAGGCGGTGGGGATGCCGCTCTTGTTCCCGCCGTCCCGGACCCCCTCGATGACGCCGTCCAAAAGGCGCCTGGGGTGCAGCCGGGGCTTGAGCTCCCCCTGGTAGTCGCGGTGCCCCGTGCAGAAGCCGTAGCTTCCCATGATCAGCTTCGACCCTTTCCCGGTCCCCATGGGGTCCCGGTAGATCCCCACGATCCCGGTGAGGGCTCCGCCGTAGGCCTCCATGTTGGACGGGGAATTGTGGGTTTCGCCGGTGATCACGTAATGAAAATGCGCGTTGAGCCGCCCCACGCCGGCATTGTCCCACAGCACCGAGATCACCCACGGTTTTTTCTCCATCAAAGCCAGCGTGGGCGCCTCGATGAAGGTCTTGAAGAGGTTGTCCACCGCCTCCTGCCGCCCGTCGGAAAGGTCCGTGTACCGAAACAGGCCCCGGAAGGTGTTGTGATTGCAGTGATCGCTCCTGGCCTGGGAGATGTATTCGATCTCCACATCGGTGGGGTCGGAAAGCCCCACGGCGGCCCTCTGCGCCCGCACCGCGTCATCGAGGAAATAGGCCCGGATGGTGGGGATGTCGTCGGGGTTGAGCGCCAGGTTCCGCGCCCGGCTGACCTCGGCCAGTTTCGCGTCGCTTTCGATGGGGATGACGGTGACCGTGGGCCTGTGATCCAGCACCACCTTGGGAACGATCCACCCGATCCCGGTTTTTGCATCCCACGCTTTTTTGCTGAAAAGCTTCCATTGCTGGATGATGTCGTTTGCCAAAAGCTCGGTGGCGATGCATTCGACGTCGGGCCGGGCCAGATGGAGTCCGGACAGGCAATAGCGCTTGGAGGTGTACACGGCCTGCCCGGCAGGAAAGCGGATGCCCAGAACATCCTCGCAAGCCTCCATGGCGGTGCTGCCCGGGTTGTCCCGCACCCCCGGCCGGTACCCCACCCAGATGGCCCAGTCGAAGGGAACGGGCAAAGGCTCGAAGGAGGACAGCTGGGTCACCGGGTTGGTGAAGATCTCGTCTTTGAGGGTCGCCAGTTGCGGGACGGTGAAATCGGCGTCGAAGGTCAGCACGTTGACCACCCGGACGCAGTCCAGGCGGATGCCGAAATAATCGAGGGCCTTCTTCAGGATCGCCTCTCCTTCGGGGTCCCTCAGTTCCGGTTTCAGGGCGATTTCCAGCCGGTGCGGCATCTGGAGCCTTTCTCAGGAAAACAGGATGCGGGCGATGTCGTTGTAAAAGACGAAGATCATCAGCAACACCAGGACGAAGATGCCGACCCGCTGCGCGTACTCGCGCATCTTAAGGCTCACCGGCTTTCCGATGACCGCCTCGATGGCGAAAAACATGAGGTGCCCGCCGTCCAAAACCGGGATGGGCAGGAAGTTGATGACGGCCAGGTTGACGCTGATGAGCGCGATGAAAAAGATAAGCGCCTCAGCTCCGGCCTTGGCCTGCTCGCCGGCCATCTGGGCGATCATGATGGGCCCGCCCAGGGTCTTCACGGAGAGCGTTCCCTGGATGAGCTTGACGATGCTCATCACGGTGAGCTCTGCCACGGCATAGGTCTGTGCGAAGCTTTCCCGGACCGCCCCGAAGAAGCCCAGCTCCACCACGCCGGTCTCCCCGGCCGCCACGATGCCGATGGTGTAGCGCTTTATCTCTTCCCCGAAAAGGGTCCGGGACGGGGAAAGCGCCGGTTTCACCGTCAGCTCCGCCGCCGCCCCTTCCCGGCCCACCGAGACCTGCAGCTGCTTTCCGCCGCTGGTGGAGATGATTTCGGCCATCTCCTCCCAGGTGGACACGGCATGTCCGTCGATGGCCATCACCTGGTCCTTGGGCTGGAACCCGGCGGATTCGGCGGGGGAACCCGGGGTCACCTTTCCCACCACGGGCTTGAGGATGTACATCCCGGATACCTGGAAGATGGAAAAAAAGATGATGACGGCCAAAAGCAGGTTGAACGCCGGCCCGGCCGCGACGATGAGAATCCGCTTGAAGACGTGCTTGTGGGTGAAGGAGATGGGGATGTCGGCCGGATCGATCTCGGCATCCGGCTCCTCGCCCACCATTTTCACGTAGCCGCCCAAAGGGACGGCCGACAGGCGGTATTCGGTGATGCCGAAGGTCTTGCCCAGGATCTTGGGCCCGAAGCCCAGGCTGAACTTCTCCACGCCGACGCCGAAAATCCGGGCCATCAGGAAATGGCCCAGTTCATGGAAAAAAATCAGCACGCCCAAAACGACGACAAATGCAAAGATATTACTCATGACTCCTCGATTGCGCGGTCTTGCGGCTTGACCGCACCGCTTCTATTGCCCGCTCCCTCGCCCAGCGGTCCGCCGCCAGGATGTCCGGCAGGGTGGGGTCGGAAACGACCCGATGGTCCGAGAGGGTTTTTTCGATCACCTCCGGAATGCCCGTAAAGCCGATGCTTTCCTCTAAAAAGGCCAACACCGCCACCTCGTTGGCCGCATTGAGGACGGCCGGCAGGGTCCCGCCCGCCTCGGAAGCGGCATAGGCCAGGCCCAGGCACGGAAAGCGCTCCAGGTCCGGCTTCTCGAAGCTCAGCGTCCCGATCCGGTCGAAGGCCGGCGGCGGCTGCTTCAGGGGGAGCCGCTCGGGGTGCGAGAGGGCGTAGGCGATGGCCCCCTTCATGTCCGGGACCGAAAGCTGGGCGATGACGGACCCGTCCCGGTAGGCCACCATGGAGTGCACCACGCTCTGGGGGTGGATGACGACTTCCACCTCCTTGGCCGTGACCCCGAAGAGATGCTGGGCTTCCAGCACCTCGAGCCCCTTGTTCATGAGGGTGGAGGAATCGATGCTGATTTTCTTCCCCATGGCCCAGGTGGGGTGGTTCAGGGCGTCCTGGGGACGGATGCTTGCAAATTCGGAAAAGGGCCTCCGGACGAAGGGCCCCCCGGAAGCCGTGATGATGATCTTTTCCAGATCTTCCCGCCGCTGGCCCGACAGGCACTGGAAGATGGCGCTGTGCTCGCTGTCCACGGGGAGGATGCGCACCCCTTTCCGGCGGCCGCGTCCATGACGATCAGGCCCGCCATCACCAGGGTTTCCTTGTTGGCCAGGGCGATGTCTTTCCCGGCCTCGATGGCCGCAAGCGTGGGCATGAGCCCGGCTGCGCCCACCATGGCCGTGAGCACCGTGTCCGCGCCCGGGTGGGACGCCGCCGCCGCATAGGCCGCCTCGCCCCACTGGATGTGCGTTCGCGCCTTCGGAGAGATTCCGGCCTTCAGCGCCTCGGCGGTTGCAGCGTCATAGACCACGGCAAGCTCTGGGGCGAATTCCTCGATCTGTGCCGCCAGCTTTTCGGCGTTGTTCTTGGCGGCCAGGGCCACCACCTGGAACCGCTGCGGGAACATCCGGACGATGGAAAGGGCGTTGGTCCCGATGGAGCCGGTGGACCCGAGTATGGAAAGCCGTTTCATCAAAACAGGTATTCCTTGAACAGAAACCCCACCGGCGCGGCGAAGAGCAGGGCGTCGATGCGGTCGAGCAGCCCCCCGTGCCCCGGGAAGATCCCTCCCGAGTCCTTGACGCCGGCGGCGCGCTTGAGCATGGACTCGAAAAGATCCCCCAGCTGGGCGGCCAGGCCCGCGGCGAGACAAAAAACCGCCGTCAGGCCCAGGGGCAATTCCGGAAGAAAGAGGGTCCTGAACGCCAATCCCACCACCAGGTTGGAAGCCAGTCCCCCCGCGGCACCCTCCAGGGTCTTGCCCGGGCTGATGGCCGGGCTCAGCTTGTGCCTTCCCAGATGGGTACCGACATAAAAAGCGCCGATATCCCCGGCAAAGACAACGCAAAGCAGGAAATAGATCCAGGCCGGCCCGGATTCGCCGTTGCGGATGAAAACCAGGCAGGAAAGAAAAAGCGGGAGATAAACCACGGCAGCCGTCTGCCGGAAGACCGTCTCCAGCACCCGGGTTCCGCCGGAAAAGCGCGTCACGGCCACAGCCCCCGACGCAATGAGATTCAGCGCCAGCAAAAGGGTCATCCACTGCGTTGCACCCTTAAAGGCGCTGTAGACGATGAGAAGCCCGACAATGCCGGTCAGAACTTGCATCGACAAACCCGGCGGCGCTGGCTGGTGCTCCATGATTCCGTCTTGGGCGGCCGCTCCGGGAAAAAGGAGCCTGAAACACTCGGTTACCCCCAAAACGGAAACCACGGCGATCACCCACGCAAAAAGCGCCGTTCCGCCCCAGGAAATCAGCCCCACCAGAAACGGGAGGGCCGCAAGACCCGTGATCCAGCGCTTCTTATGCATCCGGAGTCCCCATCAGGCCTCCGCCTTGCCGAAGCGCCGCTCTCGGCGCCCGAATTCCCTGAGGATCTCGATATATTCTTCTTTGGAGAAGTCCGGCCACAAGGTCGGAGTGATGAAGATCTCGGTGTAGGCGATCTGCCAGAGGAGGAAATTGCTCACCCGCATCTCGCCGCTGGTCCGGATCAGGAGATCGGGGTCCGGCATGCCGCCGGTGTAAAGATGCCCGGCGAAAAGGGCTTCGTCGATCTTTTCCGGGTCCAGGGCCCCGCTTCGGATTTTTCCGGCGATGCCCCGGACCGCCTCCACGATCTCCGCCCTGCCCCCGTAGCTCAGCGCCAGGTTGAGGACCATCTCCGAATTGCTCGCCGTGGTCTCCATGACCTCTTCGAGGGTCGAACGGACGTCGGAAGGGAGGCGCCCGGTCTGCCCGATGGTGTTGAGGCGGATCCCGTTTTCCAGCATTTCCTGCTGCTCGGACTTCAAGAACCGCTTCAGCAGGGCCATGAGGGCCGCGACCTCCGTTTCGGAGCGCTGCCAGTTTTCCGTGGAAAAGGCATAAAGGGTCAGGTAGGACAGGCCCGCTTCCCGGCTGGTCCGCACGACGGTGCGCACGGTGTCGGCCCCCTTTTCGTGCCCCCGGATACGGTTGAGCATCCGCTTCCGGGCCCAGCGGCCGTTGCCGTCCATGATGATGGCCACATGCCGGGGAAGGGTCGCAGCGTCGAGCAGGGAGAAGGATTCGGGGCCTGGGGGATCAGAATTCAAGGATCTCCTTCTCTTTTTCCTTGTACACGTCGTCCACCTGCTTGATCTCTTCGTCCGTGATCTTCTGGATTTCGCCCTGGGCCCGGAAAGCATCGTCCTCGGAGATATCCCCGTCCTTTTTCAGGCTTTTCACCAGCTCGTTGGAGTCCCGCCGGATGTTTCGGATGGCCACCTTGTACTCCTCGCACAATTTGGACACCGCCTTGACAAGCTCCTTGCGCCGCTGTTCGGTGAGGGGGGGAATGGCGATCCGGATGATCCGCCCGTCGGAAGTCGGCGTGAGGCCCAAATCGGATCTGAGGATGGCCTTTTCGATCTCTTTGATGACGGTGGCGTCCCACGGCTGAATCGTGATGAGCCGGCTTTCCGGAACCGAAAGCGTCGCCACCTGGTTCAGGGGCGTTTTGGTACCGTAATAGTCCACCCGGATCCCGTCCAGGAGGGTAAGAGACGCCCTCCCCGTCCGGATGCGCATCAATTCGTTCTTGAGGGCGACATGGGTCTTGCCCATCCGCTCTTTTGTTTCCTCGTAGACTTCATCCAGCATGGTCTTTCTCCCGAAATTGGATGGTCCCCGCCAAACCATCGATGGGGGCGTTGCTGTTGATGCTCCTTCCGGAGCCTGTCTGGAAAGCGAAGGTCCTGCGTATCGGTCAGGTGATCCGGGTCCCCACCTTTTCCCCGCAAACCACCTTCCGGATATTTCCCTTGCCTTTCAGGTTGAAAACCACCAGGGGCAGACGGTTGTCCATGGCCAGGGAGATGGCCGTCATGTCCATGATGCCGAGCTGCCTCTCCAGGATTTTGTGGTAGGTAATGGCCTGGATAAAACGGGCGTCCTCGTGCTTGGCCGGGTCCGCATCGAAAAGGCCGTCCACCTTGGTGGCCTTCAGCAGCACCTCCGCATGGATCTCCTGTGCCCTCAGCACGGCGGCGGTGTCCGTGGTGAAATAGGGGTTTCCGGTGCCGGCGGCGAAAATCACGGCCCTGCCTTTTTCCAGGTGGCGGATGGCCCTTCTCAGGATGAAGGGCTCGGCCACTTCCGGCATGGAGATGGCCGTCTGGACGCGTGTCTGCATCCCCCGCTTCTCCAGGGCGTCCTGGAGGGCGAGGCTGTTGATGACCGTGGCCAACATCCCCATCTTGTCCGCCGAGACACGGTCCATGCCGTGGGCGCTGAAGGCGTTCCCCCGGAAGAAGTTCCCCCCGCCCACCACGAGGGCGATTTCCACCCCCAGATCGAAGATGGACCGGACTTCTTCGGCCACATAGATCAGCATCTCCGGGCTGATCCCGAACCCCTGGTCTCCCATGAGGGCCTCACCGCTCAGCTTGAGCACGAGCCGTTTGTACATCGGCTTCGTCATAGGCTTATTCTTCCCCCAGCTGGTAACGGACAAACCGTTTCACGGTGATGTTTTCCCCGATCTTGCCGATGAGGTCGTTGAGAACGTCCGTCACGGTGAGATTGGGGTCCCGAACATACGGCTGGGTCATCAGGCAATTGTCCTTGAAGAACTTGTTGAGCTTGCCCTCGGCGATCTTTTCAGCCACCTGGGCCGGCTTCCCCAGTTCGGCCGCCTGGGCCTTGTAGATCTCTTTTTCCTTGGCAATGACGTCTTCGGGAACCTCTTCGGGCCGGACGCTCACCGGGTTGGTGGCCGCAACGTGCATGGCGATGTTCTTGGCGAATTCCTGGAAGGCGTCGTTTTTAGCCACGAAATCGGTTTCGCAGTTGACTTCCACCATGACGCCGATCTTGCCGCCCATGTGAATATAGGAGCAGATGACGCCGGCCGAAGTCGCCCTTCCCGCCCGCTTCTGGGCCGTGGCCAGACCCTTTTTCCTTAAAAATTCGACGGATTTTTGCAGGTCGCCCTCACATTCGGTGAGGGCCTCCTTACAATCCATCATTCCCGCTCCGGTCATCTCCCGGAGCTCCTTGACCATTGACGCGCTGATGGTGGACATGCTTATTCTCCTGTCTCTTCCGAATCGTCGGTTTCCCGGTCTGCAAGCGGTTCCGGCTCCAGGACGGCTTTTCCGGTGGTCCGTTTGATGATTTCGATGACAGGCCCGTCGGTGCCGTCGGAGATGACCTTTCTTTCACCGGGCTTCAGTTCCGCAGCGCCCGTCGGGACCACGGGTTCTTCCATCTCGGCCTTGTCCGCCCGGGCCTGAATCTTCTCCTGATGCCTGGCTTTGCCATCGATGCAGGCATCGGCGATCCGGGAGGTGATCAGCCGGATAGCCCGGATGGCATCGTCGTTGCCGGGGATGAGGTAGTCGACTTCGTCCGGGTCGCAATTGGTATCCACGATGGCCACGATGGGAATCCCCAAACGCCGCCCTTCCCTCACGGCGATGGCCTCGTTCTTGGTGTCCACCACGAAGATGGCTCCCGGAAGGCCCGTCATGTTCCGGATCCCCCCGAGGTTGCTGTCCAGCTTCACTCTTTCCTTTTCCAGCTTCAGGCGTTCCTTCTTGGGGAACAGGTTGATGGAACCGTCATTCATGATGGTGTTCAGATGGTTCAGGCGCTCGATGCTCTGCTTGATGGTCTGGAAATTGGTCAGCATGCCGCCGAGCCACCGGTTGTGGACATAGAACATCTCGCAGCGGTTGGCCTCCTCGTAGATGGACTCCCGCGCCTGCTTCTTGGTTCCCACGAAGAGCACGGACCGGCCTTCCGACACGGTGTCGGCCACGAAATCGTAGGCGGGCTTGAACAGGTGAACGGTTTTCTGGAGGTCGACGATGTAAATGCCGTTTCTGGAACCGAAGATGTAAGGCTTCATCTTGGGGTTCCACCGTTTGGTCTGGTGACCGAAATGAACTCCTGCTTCCAGGAGTTCCTTCATCGTAACGTACGCCATGGGTTTCTCCTTTTCCTTTTGGTTTTGCCTTCGCCGGCATCCACCCCGCCTCCCACTTCCCTCCTGGAAAGCACCTGGACGCAGGTCCGCCGGCGTGCGTGTTTAAAACGGACTTTATTAACAAAACATCGTGGTTTTTGCAAGGGCTTTTTCGCACAGGAGACTGTTTTCTCTTTAAGCCTTGTCCAGGGAGACGACTCTATACAACCCGCTGTAATCTTTTATAAAAAAAGGATTTTTATATCTGCCGGTTTTTTCAATCAAAGCTTCTAAGGCGCTTTTCTGGTCAAAACCGATCTCCATCAGCAAGACCCCTCCAGGAGCCATGAAGGCAAAAGCCTCCAGGAGAATGCGGCGCAACGCGTCGAGTCCGTCGGGACCGCCGTCCAGGGCCTGTCGGGGTTCGTACCCGATCTCCGGCTGGAGGCCCGGAATGCTGTCTCCCGGCACATAGGGCGGGTTGGAGAGGATCACGTCGAATGCGCAACCGGTACCCCGAAACGGGGAGAACCATTTGCCGCAGATAAACCGGATCCGGTCCCCGAGTCCATGGCGTTTGGCGTTTTGCCTTGCCAGACGAAGCGCCGAAAAGGACGCATCGGAGGCAAAAAGACTCGCTTTTTCAGCGTGCATCGCCAGGGCGATGGCAATAGCGCCGCTTCCGGTGCCCAGATCCAGGACCCGTTTCCACCGCCCTTCCGGCCCCGCTGGTCCCTGGAGCCGTTTCAGGGCGGCCTCGACCAAATGCTCGGTCTCCGGCCGGGGGATCAGCACGTCCCGGTTCACGGAAAACGGCATCCCGAAAAACTCCTTGGTACCCACGATGTAAGCCGCAGGCTCGCCTTTGGCCCGCCTGGATACGGCTTCCCTGAAACGGTCCAGCTCCTCGGCGGTCACCGGCTGATCGTAGCGTACGTAAAGGGCAATCCGCTCCAATTCCAGAACATGCGCCAAAAGGATCTCCGCCGAGGCTCGGGGGCTTTCCACCCGGCGCGCCTTGAGATAGGCACCTGCCTTGTTGAGAAGGCCGAGAACAGTCCAAGGCTCGGCTTTTGGGGAATCCAAGACCATTTTTTCTTTTTAAATTGGAAACAACCCGGCTGCGGACCAAAAAGAGGGGTTATGCGGGCGTCTTTTCTTCCTGCAGGGCCTGGGCCTGGTGGAAGGTCATTAGTTCGTCCACCAGAAGGTCGACATTGCCCTCCAAAATGCTTTCCAGGCGGTAGAGGGTGAGTCCGATCCGATGATCTGTCACGCGTCCCTGGGGAAAATTGTAGGTCCGGATCCGTTCGCTGCGATCGCCGCTTCCGATCTGACTCTTCCGTTCTTCGGAGATCTTATCGTTTTGTTCCTGGATCATCCGGTCGAGAAGCCGTGCCCTGAGGACCTTGAGCGCCTTGTTCTTGTTCTTCAGCTGGGATTTTTCGTCCTGGCAGATGACCACCAGGCCTGTGGGCAGATGGGTGATCCGCACCGCCGAATCGGTGGTGTTGACCGACTGCCCCCCGGGCCCGGCGGACCGGTAGACATCCACGCGAAGCTCGTTGGGATCGATGGTCACCTCCACCTCTTCGGCCTCGGGGAGAACGGCGACGGTCACCGCGGAAGTGTGGATCCGGCCTTGCGTTTCGGTCTCGGGGACCCGCTGGACCCGGTGGGTGCCGCTTTCGTATTTCAGCCGGCTGTAGGCGCCTTGCCCCTGGATCAGGCCGATGATCTCTTTCAGGCCCCCGGTTCCGGTGGGATGGTGGCTCATCACGTCGACCCTCCAGCCCTGATTTTCGGCATACCGGTTGTACATCCTAAACAGGTCTCCCGCAAACAGCGCCGCTTCCTCCCCCCCGGTCCCGGCCCGGATCTCCATGATCACGTTCTTGTCGTCGTTGGCGTCTTTGGGAACCAGAAGCTTTTTTATCCGGTTTTCCAGATCCGTCTTTTTGAATTGGAGCCTGTCGATATCGTCCCGCGCGAGTTCGCGGATCTCCGGGTCCTCTTCCTTCAGCAGTTCCGTGCTGTCTTCGATGTCCTTGAGGGTCCTGATGTACTCCCGATAGAGGGTGACGACCTTGTTCAGTTCCGCGTGCTCCTTGACATAGGCCTGGTACTGCTCCCGGTCGCGCAGGACAGCGGGGTCACTCATCCGTTTTTCAATGGACGAAAAGCGCTCTTCAACGCCTTGCAGTTTCTCGAGCATGGTTCCTTGACGGAGCGATCGGCCTTCAGGGAATTAGAAAAAAGAAGGGCTCAAAGGATGCAATGGGGTTCGGTCGGGTTTAGGACTGTGGCTCCTGGATTTTAGCGTATTTCTTGCGAAACCGCTCGATTCGGCCGGCGGAGTCCACCAGTTTCTGTTTCCCGGTGAAAAACGGGTGGCACTTGGAACAGATTTCCACGCGGATTTCGGGCCGGGTGGATCCGATTTCAACGGTGTTTCCGCACGCGCAGGTCACCGTGGTTTTGTGATATTGGGGATGGATGCCTTCTTTCATCGCTTCCGGGTTTCCTTCCTTTCAGGTGTTAAGGTTAAGAATTCATTGAAGCCAGAAATTTTTTATTATTCTCCGTTCCGCGCATTTTTTCAAGTAAAAATTCGAGGGCGTCCGCCGGGTTGAGAGAGGACAGGAGTTTCCGGAGGATCCAAACCCGGTTCAAGGTGGCGTTGTCCATGAGGAGCTCCTCTTTCCGGGTCCCGGATTTGTTGATGTCGATGGCGGGAAAAATCCGCCGGTCTGCAATCCGCCGGTCCAGTTGCAGTTCCATGTTCCCGGTCCCCTTGAACTCCTCGAAGATGACTTCATCCATTCGGCTTCCGGTGTCGATGAGGGCCGTGGCGATGATGGTGAGACTCCCGCCCTCCTCGATATTTCTGGCCGCGCCGAAAAACCGCTTGGGCCTCTGGAGGGCGTTGGAATCCACCCCGCCGGAGAGAATCTTGCCGGAAGGCGGGACCACCGAGTTGTAGGCCCGGGCCAGCCGGGTGATGCTGTCCAGGAGGATGACCACATCCTTTTTATGCTCCACCAGCCGCTTGGCTTTCTCGATGACCATCTCCGCCACCTGGACGTGCCGCTCCGCCGGCTCGTCGAAGGTGGAACTGATGACCTCTCCGTCCACGGAACGCTGCATGTCGGTGACTTCCTCGGGACGCTCGTCGATGAGCAACACGATCAAGAAGATTTCCTTGTGGTTCGTCGTGATGCTGTTGGCGATGTTCTGGAGGAGCATGGTCTTCCCGGACCGGGGAGGGGAGACGATGAGCCCGCGCTGCCCGAAACCGATGGGCGTCAGCAGGTCCATGATCCGCATGGAGTAGTTTTCGGAATCCACCTCCAGGTTGCTTTTGCGGTTGGGGTACAGGGGGGTGAGGTTGTCGAAGAGGATCTTGTCCCGGGTCGCTTCCGGGTCCTCGAAATTGATGGACTCCACCTTGAGAAGGGCGAAATACCGCTCCGATTCCTTGGGCTGGCGGATCTGGCCGGATACCGTATCCCCGGTCTTCAAGTTGAAACGGCGGATCTGAGAAGGGGAAACATAAATGTCGTCAGGACCCGGCAGGTAGTTGGAATCGGGCGCCCGTAAGAAACCGAACCCGTCCGGCAGGATTTCCAGGGTCCCCTCTCCGAAAATCATCCCGTTCTTTTCCACCTGGGCCTGAATCAAGCCGAAAATCAGCTCCTGTTTGCGCATTCCCGCCGCACCGGAGATGTTGTATTCCTTCGCCAACTGGGCCAATTCGCTGATTTTTTTGTCCTTTAATTCCACAATGTTCATAGCGCACTACCTCACTGTCCAAAAGTTTATCATGGGTCCCGGCATTACGGGCGGTTTCATCTCGTCGGAGGATATTCGGTCGCGTGGCTGAAAGCCCTGATTTCGCTCAACGGCAAGCTCTGGATTAGGTCATGGGCGCGGCGGTATAGATCTTTGGCGTTAAATAAGGCTTTCTCGGCTCAAGCGTTTGGAACGGATTCCATTTGCAGTAATGATAGAGGGGCCTGGTCCTTGTGATCGTCGACTATCGAAGTTTTAACCGAATATGCTTTTAAAAGGCGGGTTTGTTGCCCTGTTTCTTTTATTTTTCTACCCTAGGGTTTCAGGCCTGTCAAGCGATTTCGGCATTTACGGAAAATTTTTTACTCAAAGCGAAAAAAACGCGTTCCACGGCCTCTTTGAGCTTTTTCACCGAGCCTGAATTGAGAACCACGAAATCGGAGCGTTCAACCTTCTGCTCATCGGGGATCTGGGTTCTGATGAGCAGCCTGGCTTCCCTTTCAGAGACCCGGTCCCTTTCTGAAAGCCGCTTGGCTTGAACCGGTTCTTCGGCCATCACCAAAACAACGGCATCGAAAGCATCTTCCATGTTGGCTTCAAAAAGCAAAGGAACTTCCACCACCACGAAAGGCGTTTCACGGCGCCTCATCTTGTTCAAGCGCCGATTCAGAAGGCGCCTGACTTCCGGGTGAACGATTTTTTCCAGGTCGCGTCGGGCGGCGGCATCCCGGACGACGATTCTTCGCAAGGCCTTGCGGTTTAGGGTGCCGTCAGGATGCAGCACCTTTTTCCCGAAACGGGCGGCGATCTTCTTGAGGGCCGGTCCGGTGGATACAACCGCCTTTTTCGCCAGGGTATCCAGCTCGATCACCGGAACGCCCAGGCGTTCGAGTCGCCGACACACCATGGATTTGCCGGTTCCGGCGCTCCCGGTGACGGCCACCCGGTAGGGAGAATCCCCACTTTGGGCCCTTTCCAGCTTGTCTTGAAATTTTCGATGCACTACAGTGCCTGCATGCGCTGACGGATTGAAGCGCTCCCGCTGCCCGCGAAGCGCTGCCGTCAGGCAGAACCTGCGGGGAATACGCTCGCTTTTGCGGTTCAAAGGAGTGACCGGAAGGATGGACTTTCCCAAACTGCCTTTTGATGAAGACCTTCTCCCGACCACCGAGGGCGCCTTTCTGGTTGGCGGGTCGGTGCGGGATCTCCTCGCGGACCGCCTTTCCAACGATTATGACATCGCCGTCTCCCAAAATCCAGACAAATTCGCGCGCGGACTTGCCGGCCGGGTCGGCGGGAGCCTGGTGAGGCTCGGGAAAGCGGACCAGGCTCTTTTCCGAGTCGTTCGTCCCGACCTGACTTTCGACATCACCGCCGTGAGGGGCCCTTCCATCGAAGCAGACCTGAAGGAGAGGGATTTCACCGTCAACGCCATGGCCTGCGCCCTTTCTTCGAAAACCCTCATCGACCCCCTCGGCGGCAAGGGCGACCTGGCCGAAAAAACGCTCAGGATGGTTTCCAAAACAGTATTCGAGAAAGACCCGGTCCGCCTGGTGCGGGCCTTTCGGATCTGTGCCGACGCCGGCCTGCACATGGAGCCCGAAACCGCTGACCGGATCCGGATGGATAGCCAACGGATCCGGCAATCCCCGCCCGAGCGCGTTTCCTTGGAACTGCTTCGGATCTTTGACACCCGATGCGCCTTTGATGCCGTGTCCCGGATGGCCCTATCCGGCCTGCTGTTTGAAATCGTCCCCGAGCTGAAAGCGACGGCGGGCTGCTTCCAGAACCGGCATCATGCCTTCGATGTCCTCCAGCACACCCTCGTAGCCCTGTCGCGTCTGGAGCGCCTCCAAGGCGACCTCGAAACGGCCTTCCTAAAAAACGGTCCCCGTATCCGGGAAGCCGTCGACGAGAAATCCTTCGCGCAGCTCAAATGGGCCATGCTCCTTCACGATATCGGAAAACCGGCCGTCAAGACCGTGGATGCAAAGGGCGAAGTCCATTTCATCGGGCACGAAAAAAAAAGCGCCCTCATGGCCGACGCCGTCTGCCGGCGGCTGCGTCTTTCAAACGCCTTCAGAAAGGACACGGTTTTTGTCGTTCGAAACCATATCCGGCCCCTGTTTCTCTACCTGGCCTGCAGGAGAGCCGACGTTTCCAGCCGTGCCAAGGCGCGCTTTTTTTCAAGATTCGGCGACCGGACACCGGCGCTCCTGCTGCACGCCGTAGCGGACATCGAAGGAAAAAACAACACCCCTGACCCTCGCAATGAGGCCTTCCTGGGCTTTGTCCGGACCCTTTTTAAGGACTATTTCGAGGAACGCCGGAGCCTGGAAAACGCACCCCCCTTTCTTACCGGCTTTGATCTCATCGACGAATTTACCCTGGCCCCGTCTCCGGCTTTCAAGAAAATCCTCCGGCGGGTTCGGGAGGCTCAGCTTTCCTGCGAAATCCGCGACCGGAACGCCGCCTTGCAGCTGGCCCGGCAACTGATCCGGCGAATCCGACCCCCGACAGCCTCTGAAACCGGCCCGCAGGCGGACCGACACAGGTGAATCCCTTCTGAATGCTTGACAAGGAAAACAGCATCGATTAGGAAAACCCCCAATCGACGGCCTTTTATCTGCGGCCCGGGGCATCCCGAGGGAAACCGGTTCGACTGCGCCTTTGCCCTCGTCCGGCGCCGTGACAGAAAAAACCCCTTAAAAGAATTGGATTTAAAGCGGAAAGGAGACGGTCATGAACATCTTGTTTTTCGGCCCCAACGGCAGCGGAAAAGGAACCCAGGGAGCCATTCTCAAAGGCCAGTACAAGATCCCCCACATCGAATCCGGCGCCATTTTCAGGGAAAACATCCAGGGCAAGACCGAGCTGGGCGCCAAGGCAAAAGCCTACATCGACCGGGGCGACCTCGTGCCCGATGACATCACCATCCCCATGATCCTGGATCGCCTTCAGAAGGGCGACTGCAAAAAAGGGTGGCTTCTGGACGGGTTCCCGAGAAACAAGAACCAGGCCGTCATGCTGCACGAGGCCCTCAAAAAGGCCGGGCTGGCTTTGAACTATGTCATCGAAATCGTTTTGGACCGGGAGATCGCCAAAAACAGGATCATGGGCCGGCGTCTGTGCGTCAACGACAACAACCACCCCAACAACATCTTCATCGATGCCATCAAGCCCAAAGACGGCAAATGCCGCGTCTGCGGGGGCGAACTGAAGACCCGGGGCGACGACCAGGACGAGGAGGCCATCAACAAACGGCACAGCATCTATTACGACACCCAAACCGGAACCCTGGCCTCGGCGTATTATTTCAGGGATCTGGCGCAAAAAGACAAGGCCATCAAGTACATCACGCTGGACGGCAAGCCGGGCGTCAAGGACGTGACGGCCGAACTGGTTTCCAAACTTTGAAAAAAGCGAGGCAGTCCCGATTGGGTCTTGCCAAAGCCAATGGGTTGCGTTATCATCTTGTGCTAAACAGAAGAACCTGAACTCAATAAGCCTTTGGAAATGACATTCGCTTCCTGTGGCGTGTAAAGGGGTGAGAGAGCTTGAAGAACATTGAAGTCAAGGTGCTGGACAACGACCTTGAAAAGGCCATGCGCATTCTCAAGAAAAAAATTCAAAACGACGGCCTTTTCAAGCGCCTGAAGCTGAAAAAAAGCTACGAAAAGCCCAGCGAGTACCGGCGCCGAAAACAAAGAGAGGCTTTGAGAAGACAGCGCATCGCCGCTGCGAAGAGCCGTTACCGATAACGCACAACCTATCGGATCGCCCGGCGGAAAACCCTTCCGCCGGGTTTTTTATGGGCATGGACGTCCCGAAACCTTATCCCGAGTGCCTGGAATACATGTACAGCCTGAGGCGGTTCGGCATCATCCTCGGGCTGGATACCATTTCCGCCATTCTCAAGGCCTTGGGCAATCCCCAGGAGGCCTTCCCCTGCATCCACGTGGCCGGGTCCAACGGCAAGGGCTCCGTCGCTTCCGCCCTTTCCACCATCTTGACCCTCACCGGCCGGCGGGTGGGGCTGTACACTTCCCCGCACCTGGTCCGTTTCAATGAGAGAATCTGCATCGACGGCCGGCACGTATCCGATGAGGCGGTCATCGAGGCCCATGAGGCGGTCCGGAAAGCCGCCTCGGGGGGTCGGGAACCCACCTTTTTCGAGTACACCACCGCCATGGCCTTTTACCACTTCGCCCGGGAAAAGGTGGATTGGGCCGTCATCGAAACCGGCATGGGGGGACGGATGGATGCCACCAACAGGGTGCAGCCTGCCCTTTCCGTCATCACCAATGTCTCTTTGGAACATCAAGCCTACCTGGGAAACACCATCGCCAAGATCGCTTATGAAAAAGCCGGGATCATCAAGCCCGGAATCCCCTTGGTCACCGGGGTGCGCCAAACTTCCGCCTTGAGGGTCCTATCCCGCACCGCCGAGGAAAAAAAGGCCCCGCTTTTTCACCTGGGCTCTGACTTCCGGGTTCAGCGGCACAGGGACGGGAGTTTTACTTACTTCGGAATGGAAGCGACCCTTCCCGGCATGAAAACCGGCCTCTTGGGCCCGCACCAGGTGGAGAACGCCGCCTTGACCCTGGCAGCATGCGAACTCCTGAACCGGCAGGGACTGGGAATCCCCGAGGCGACCCTTCGGAAAGGTTTGGCGGAAAACCTTTGGCCCGGGCGGCTGGAAATCGTTTCCCGGGACCCCCTCGTCATTCTCGACGGGGCGCATAACCGGGCGGCCACCCGGAAACTGGCTCAGTTTCTCTCGAAGCGATTCCCGGATAAAAACGTCCTGCTGGTCCTTGGAATCCTGGATGACAAGCCCTACCGGATCATGCTCAAGGCCCTTCTCCCCAACTGCCGGAAGCTGATCCTGACCCGGGCCTCCATCGATCGGGCCCTTCCCACCCAGACCCTTCTGGAATACGCCAGGACTCTTTGCCCGGACATCGAAGTCATCGACGATGCAGGGGCCGCCCTCAAGCGGGCCGTCACCGCGGCAAAGCCCGGGCAGGCCATTTGTGTCGCCGGGTCCCTCTACGTGGTGGGAGACGTCAAGGCAGCCATGGAAAAGGACCCCGGCCTGCTCCGGCGCCCTTTAAAAAAGATAGGGATTGACTCTCAAGCCGCGTTGGCTTAGTCTTCCCCTCACGCCGTGCGCCCGTAGCTCAGTGGATAGAGCGTCAGCCTCCGGAGCTGAAAGCCGCTGGTTCGATCCCAGCCGGGCGTACCAGATAAAATCAAGGACTTGGAAATTTCTGAGTCCGTATTATTGTTGGTGAAATCTGCTTTCCAGCCCTCTTTTCAACCTCCAAGGAAGCCTTCCTTAGCCTTCGCTGAAAACCTCATTTACTATTTGATATTGATGAAAATATCTTAAAAATGACGCTGTCCAAATTGCGGGTTTTTTGGCAACAATCTTTTAAAACCTTGCGATTTTGCAGCATGAAACCCAAGAGATCCCCCCGCGAAAATCGGCAACGAGTGAAGGAGGCCGGTCAATTGATTTCCGATGCATGCCCGTCATCTGAAAGGGCAAACAGCCGTATCGCCTTTCGATCGATACCGTTTAACTTCTTGACCGAAAACGTATAATGGAAGCCCGACCCCATCAGCATGTGGTTGTTAAAGTGTTTGACCACATCGGGCCGGTCCTGATTGCATGGCCCCGCGTGAAGGAATTCACCATTCACAAAGACAACGATCACTTCCGGCAGGTTTGAGGTGCCCGGGTGTGCCGCCCAGCCACGCATGATAAAATAATTGTTCTGGGCACCGGCGTCGTCGAGAGAACCAGAAAAGGTGTTTTTAACAATTTGGAACTTCTCCCCTGCCGAAGAGCGGATGATCCCTTCGGGTTCCAGCGTATAGGTGACGGCATTCCATTTCGGAATACGGAAGATCTTCCGCTCCGCCGGGTTATCTGCAAGGGAATACACACCAACAATGTGCCGGCCAGGCTTAAAGGCGGATTCCGGTACGAGGAATGAGAATTTCAAGGTATGATCTACGTCCCGATAGGATTTGGTCACAGCGGCCATTTCACCATTGATTGCCAGCCCCAGAAGTGACGGTTTGATGGTGTCGTCCTGGATCAAGAGGCGGCCGGTGATCAATGCCGGGATATAGTTGGACTCGGGATTCACATCTGCCAAGGATGTCTCCTGATCCACAACGCAGGTCACCCCTTTCATTTCACCTCCGGTGAGTGCTGATGCCTGCTTCCCGATCAGCTCATTTAGGTGCCCGGTGGTCAGAATGTCCTCCATTTTAGAGGGGGTACCGAAAAATGAAAATTTGCGCTCGAGCGCAGCAGCATACGATGCCGCCGGCGAATCGAAAATAAATAGATTGTAATGGTCATCGTAGATGCGTTTTTGATGGCGTTCGGGGAAAGAGGAATCCATCATTGAATGGCCATCCAGATTCCATGTCACGGGGATATCCAGGATGTCGGCTATGGTGGGCAAGATATCGATGGTTTCCACGTTTCGATCGCTGAGGACGCCCTGGGTATGGTGGGGTTTTTTAATGAACAAAGGCACGGCGAGGATGTCCATGTTTCCCTGAGGATACACCTTTCTTCTTTCCCGGTTGGGGAAAAAACTCAAACCGTGGTCGGCGGTCACCACAATGAGCGCATCGTCGTAGAGTCCTGTCGCCTTGAGTTTATCCATCAATTTCCCAAGGAGGGTATCGGCATACCCGACCTGGAGCAGGTGGCGTTGATACCCTTGCCTTATCAGCCACTCATCGTCGTTCCACAGATCCTTTTGCAGGTCCAGGCCGGGCAGCTTCCATGCGGACTTGGAGTACACTTTACCGGAAGGGAAATACTCCCATGGCAGGTGGGGTATCATCACGTGAATAAAATAAAGCGTCGGCTTCGGGGTTTTTTTGATGCAATCCGTGAATCTTTCGAAAAGTGCAGCCCGATCCAACGACTGCGAAGCCGTGATCCGTTGGTTGATTTTATGGATCATCTCGCTTTTGTGGTAATCTTTTGAAGTTTCAAGGTTGACATAGCCTTTCTGAGTCAGGTTGACCGGCGGCAGCTTGCCAGCCAGGCGTTGGGGGGTGACGATGTGGAGGTATATCAGGGGAAGGTCAAAATACATCTGGTTTAAGACCTCCTCCTCTGCATCGAAATCCTGGCACAGCGACGCCGGACAGATCATGGTGTCCGGCTCGAACACCTTCATGTCATAGGAGCCGCCTAGAAGCGTGAAGAGGCTACCCGGAAAATCCGAGGCAATAGGGATCCGATTTGCATTGGGATACAAACCGGTGAGGATGGCGGGGACAGCGGCAAAGGTTCGTTCCGCCACCGTACTGGCGTTCCGGTACCAGTAAGCATCTCGGGCCAAACGGGCAAAGTTGGGGTAGAGGTTCCCGTCCACCAATCTGTTCATGTCCATTATAGACGAAGCGGGGAATTCATCGAAAACAACCATCACGACGGGATGTGTCGCCTCGATGGGGCTGTACGCCGTGCCGGATGCGTTGGTCTTGAAAACGATCTTTTGGATCGAAGGATTGAACAGGAAGAGCAGGGGGAACAGGATGATGGCAGGAGACAGGAGGGTTACGAAGAGCCTGGTCTCTTTGAAGATAAAATAGAGCGTTGTAAAAACTGCACTGGCAACGGCGGCAATGACGATAAGATAGACGTCCGGCAATTCGAAGAGTTTCTTGCAAATTTGGAGCAGCAGCAGAAACAAAAGCCCGAATATGATCATCGCGTATGTGGCTTTTTGCGTCAGCCTGCCGAAAATTCGCGAGATCGCTTTGACGGCAAAAAGTAACAACGGCAACAGGATGCTCAACAGGCATATCAGCAGGAAAATATCGAGCGGTTTCAAATGCCAGGAAACCAAAACCTCGGGATGCCGCGATAGCTGTTCGTACAGGGGTTGCGCCACCGCCAGGCTGAAAAGAGAAAAGATGTGTAAAGCATCAAATACGGAAGATGCTTTCTCTGAATTTAATTTCATTTTGCGGCAGTTTTTTCCTTATCGTGTTCATGTTTGAACGTTGAAAATCTGTTGCTTAGCATATATACATTGGAAATAAAAATCGTCAATGGAAAAGGACATATAGATCATGGCACCATGGGTTTTAATTGTTACAGGAACAATATTTGCCGCCTTACTATTTCTCATATTCGGCGGCTATTATTTCAAAAGATATTTTGCCTGGGAGCTGGAACAGCGGCGGGGTATGAATTATTACGGGAAATCACTTCAACACCGAAGCGCTTTTAAAAGAACCCTCAGAATCAACGCGCTTCTATTGAGTCCAATCGTTTATCTTGAATCCTTTTTGCAGCGGAACAAAGGTGGGGAGCGCATCGCTTCCGTCGTGTATGGCGACGTGTACGGCCCCAGTTTTTCGTGCAGCGAGGAGAGCTTCCGGGAAGGCTGTGAATACCAGCCGGACGGAAAAGACGTATTCGTAGTGACTCAAATGCGATGCGGCACTACCTGGATGCAGCAGATCGTTTTCCAGGTATTGACCAAGGGTAAAGGCGATTTCGAAGATGGCGGGTACAAGAACTTATACGCCATCAGCCCCTGGATCGAGGGGCTGAACAGCGTCCGTCTCGACAGGGCACCACGCTTGGGGGCTAGCGGGCGGACGGTCATCAAAACCCACCTTTCCGCCGATTTATGCCCGTACAGCCCCGACGCTAAATATATCTATGTATCCAGAAATCCCGTGAGCTGCTTTGCCAGCATCGTCGACTTTTTTCACCTGACTACAGGGCCATTTGCCCCCTCCGTGGCTGAAGTCCTCGATTGGTATTGTAGCGAAAGGATGTGGTGGCGACCCTGGCCGGACCATGTAAGCGGGTGGTGGGAGCGGTCCCAGCGGGATGGAAACGTGTTGTTCATCTCCTTTGAACACATGAAAGAAAATTTGCATGGTGCCGTGCAATCGGTGGCAAACTTTTTAGGCGAAACCATAAACCGGGAAGAGGCGGATCGAGTGGTCTTAAAATCCAGTTTCCGTTTCATGAAGGAAAATGAAGCATTTTTCGAGATGATTCCGCCCAACCTCTTTTCTGTTTCAGGCGCTTATCTAAAAAGTGGAAAGATTGACCGGCATGAGTATGTCTCGGATAAGATCAAGTCGCATATTCGCTTATTTTGCCAGGAAAGGCTTTCTGAAAAGACGTTTCCCTTGGAGCGCTTTTATCCGGATATCGTTGAAAAACCGAATCCCGAAAGGAACTGAAGTGTCTCTTTTCCGGTAGGGTTTCAGGGTCGCCAATTAGGCGTGAGAGGATGGAGAGTCAGGATTGAGGTGTTCTGATCAGAATCCGCGGGGCGCTCCGTCCGCTTGTTTCTGAATCCGAAAAGGGTGTACAGTTTGGCCCAGAATATTTTAATGAAAACCGCCGCGGCCGCCAGAATACTGAGAACCAGCTGCCAGATCATACTGGTGGACCCGGGGTCCAGATACGCCTGTGCAGTACCTCCCAGCAATAGGGTCGAGCAGATGGAGACAATAAAATAATATATCGGTTTTCTCATTAATGGGTCCTCCTTTCAATTCCACCGCACGATGTAATCTTGCAAAAAGCCTTGATTGTGATTTATCCCATGCCCATTCCAAAGTCAAGCTGTAGAGATCTACAGCAAGAACGCGTCAATCTTCTATCTCCTGTAATCTTTATGAATGGGACTGCATGGGCTTGTGCCCTTTTCCGAAACAAAACTTGTTTGAAAAACCCCGGAAAGATTTGATAGAGACGGGCACATGGATTATAACTGTGGGAAATCGACGGCCATGGAACTGGAACTCAGCTTTAAAAAAAAGATCCTTTCCAGGATCCAAAAGATCCCCATCGTGGACACGCTACGGATCCAGATCCTTCGCCTTTCCAAGGGGTACTGCGAAACGAAGATCCCCAGAAAATCGAGTTACGACGGGGTCTTCGAATCCTTTCACGGCGGGCTGTTGATGACCCTCGCCGACAGCACGGCATGTTTTGCCATCTTCACCCTAACCGGGCCCCTCGCCCGGCTGACGACCACGGACATGAACATCCGCTTCCTGGAACCCTGCCTGACCGATGTCACCGCGAAGGCGACCGTCATCAAATTCGGCAAAACGCTGTGCCCGGTTGCGGTGGATCTGTTCGACGAGGCCGGAAAACACGTCGCCGTGGCCCAGGTCAATTACATCCTGCTGGGTGAGGCTTCAAGATAAAAGAAACGAGGAAATCCTTGCGGAAAAAAGGGCGCTGAAGCATGCCGTCCATCACCTACACCCCCATCGGTATCATTCGTTCGCCCTTTCGTACCCTGGAAGGGACCCCCATCCAGCCTTCGGGAGCCGCCAGCGTCAAGGGTTTCATCGAGCTTGAACCGGAATATGTTCCAGGCCTGCAGGATCTGGACGGTTTTTCTCATATTTTGCTGCTGTATCATTTCCACCTGTCCAAGGGCTTTTCCTTAACCGTCGTCCCTTTCCTTTCTGAAGAGCCCAGGGGGCTCTTTGCCACCCGAGCCCCGAAGCGCCCCAACCCCATCGGCCTTTCGGTGGTGAAGCTCACGCGCATCGAGGAGCATATCCTGCACATCGAAAATGTGGATGTCGTGGATAAGACACCGCTTTTGGACCTCAAACCCCACGTGCCGCACTTCGATGCGGTTAAAAATGTCCGGACAGGATGGCTGTCGGGAATCTCACGCAAAGCCGAGCATCAAAAGGCTGACCGTCGGTTCAAGTGACACCGGCCTCCTTCCACAGCACGACGCCGCTGTCCCCCGGCGCCGAGATATAGCGTCGCACCGGCTCGCATTTCACGCGGAAAAGAAACAGGGCGGGACATGGAAGATCCCTGGGGAAAATCGTCTCGAAATTGGCCATCCCCTTGGCAAGGATCAGGTCGGCCTCCTTGACCATCGCAAGAAAACGCTCTGAAGCCCGGCCCCATTCGATGCCGACCCCGTCGGTCCCGGTATCCTCGACTTTGGAGAAACGATGGATCAGGCCGGCCCTTGCAAGGTCGGATCGTGTCAAATCGTTGAGCGCCGACCCGCCCTTGACCACCAGGGTCGGGGTTCCCCCCGAAGCCTCCAGGTGTGCAAACAGAGGCATATCGAAAAAGATCTCCCCCGCGTTGTCCGAAAAATAGAGGATCTTCCGCTTGCCGGAGCCTAAAAACGCCTCCAGCCGGTCCAAATGGTCGAAGGCCATCGGCACGGTCCCATTCACCGATCGGAGGATATCTTCCCAAAGCGTTTCCGGATCCTTGAAAAAATCAAAACTGTTGCCCGCGACAGCCGTTTGGACGCAGCCCCGGAGATCTTTTGAAAGATGCGGCTTTATCCGGGAAAAGATCTTCCGGGCCTGTTCCATTTCCCGGTCCTTGAACTTCCGATAGGGATCCGGATTTCCCGATTTGCGGCAAATCTGCCGGAGAAGATGATTGGCGATTTGCGGCGAGGTCCATTTTCCGTTTTGAGCCACCGGCAGGAGTTCCCTGGCCGCTTTTTCCATTGCGTCCATGAATTCCGGGTCCCCGCCGGTCGCAAGCGATGCCGCATCCCGGGCCAGGGCTGTCAGGCAGGACGTGCATTGAGGGACGGGGTCAAGGGGCTGCATAAAAACGCCGGGGAGGCTCCCTACCCCTGACCGGGGGCTGCAGCAAGATCGATCCCGGATATCCATTTTTTCAGGATCTCCAAAACGACCTCCCGTTTGATGGGCTTGGTGATGTAATCGTCCATGCCTGCACCCAGACACATTTCCCGGTCCCCCTTCATGGCATGGGCGGTCAGGGCGATGATGGGAACGCGGCGATGTTCAAGCTGATCCCCGTCGAATTCCGCTTTTCGGATCGCCCGGGTCGCTTCGATGCCGTCCATTTCCGGCATTTGCACGTCCATGAGGATCAGGTCCACTCCATGCGGAGCCGCCGTGTACTTCTCCAGGGCCACCCTGCCGTTTTCCGCAACGTCCACCTGGTATCCGGCCTTGGTAAGCATGGTTTTTGCCAGCTTCTGGTTCACCGGATTGTCTTCCACCAGGAGGATGCGCACCGAACGCTTCATTTCCTCGCGGATCGTATGCCGGGTGACGAGCCCGTCCTGGGGGGCAGCCTCTTTCTCCTTGGACAGGAGGCTTTCGATCACCTGAAACAGCCTCGACATGGGAAACGGTTTGGAAAGGAAAGCCCCGAAACCGGCTCGCCTGCACTTCTGCCCTTCCCGTTCCAGGGAAGCAGACAGAGCGATCAGCGGAATGTCTCGGGCTGGAGCGACGAGCGTCCGTACGGCGGTGGTCAGTTGAAAGCTGTCCGCTCCGGGCGCCTGGATATCCAGTATCCCCAGATCAACAGGTTTGCCACGGGCGACGCTTTCCTGAAGACTTCGCATGGCCTCGGAAACGGAATCCGTGCCGGCGACCTCCATGCCCGCGGCTTCCAGTCCCTGGATGAGGATTTTTAGATGCCGTGGACTTCCATCCAGAACCAAAGCCCGCTTTCCCTTGAGGGTGGCGGGAATGCGCCTTTTTTCCGGCCGGGGTTCCGGAAGGTCCATCCAAGACGTGAAATGAAAGGTACTGCCGGAACCGGGCCGGCTTTCCGCCCAGACGTCCCCTCCCATCAGATTGGCGATCTGGCGGGAAATGGACAATCCCAGGCCGGTTCCGCCGTATTCCCGGGTCATCGACTCGTCGGCCTGCTGGAATGGATTGAAAATGGCGTTGAGTTTTTCTTCGGGTATCCCGATCCCCGTGTCCCGGACCGTTGTTTGCAACTTGACGCGCCCCCGCTCCTCCTGCACCACGTCCAATATCAGTTCGATCTCCCCGGACCGCGTGAACTTGGAGGCGTTTCCCAGCAGGTTGGTGAGCACCTGCCGGAAGCGCCCCGGGTCTCCCTTGACGGTCTGGGGGACCTCGTCGCCGATTCTACAGATCACCTCCACCGGATTGCTCCCGATCCGGGGCCGGATGACCTCGCAGATGTCGAAGGCCAAAAGCTCCGGATCGAATTCCATCTGCTCCAGGTCCAATTCCCCTGCTTCGATCTTGGAAAAGTCCAGGATGTTGTTCAGCAGCCCGAACAGTGCTTCGCTGCTTTTTCGGGTGGTATTCACGTAATCGAGCTGATCCTCGTCCAGCCGGGTTTGAAGCATCATGTCGGTGAAGCCGATGATGGCATTGAGCGGGGTACGGATCTCGTGGCTCATGTTGGCCAGGAACTGGGTTTTGGCCTGATTGGCCGCATTGGCCTTTTCCGCCATTTCCCGGGCCCTGCCGATCATTTCCTGAAGTTTCTCGTTGGCGACGGAAAGCTCCCGGGTCCGCTCGTCCACCCGTTCTTCGAGGTGATCACGGTGCTTCTTGAGTTCCTCTGCAGTCAACCGGTATTTTTCCACCGCCACCTCGAGTTCCCGGTTCTTTTTTTCCACTTCCGCGGTCAGCTCTTCATTTCTTTCGAAGACCCAGGAAAATCGCCGGATGAGGTTGACCTTCTCCTGAAGCTCCGCGCTTTTGGTTTCCACTTCGCGGGCCAGGGTCTCGGTCCGGTTGAAGGCCGCCGCGACCACGTTGAACCAGGGAAGCCAGTTGCCCGGTACGCGGCGCTCTTGAGGATCCGCCAGTTTCCGGCTCTTGACCAGGAGATAATGGACAAACCGCTCGGAGGGGCGTATGAACCAGCGGAAGAGGACAATTCCGCAGCAGACGGTGGAAAGCGCCCAGACCGCAGCCAATCCCCAGGCTGTGGCATCCATCCTGGAGGCCCAGGATAAAGGATCCGACGAGGCGTCACCCCCGCCCGCCCCCGGCCGGAAGGAAAGCAGGTACACCGAGAAGAGGACGGCCGTACCGATCATGACGCCTCCCAACGCCCAAAGAAGCACCTTGGGACCCGTCTGAAACCTTACGGCTGCTTGCGTTATGGACGGATTTGCAGGCGCGGCCTCTGCCATGATCCCTCCTTCGCGTGATTTGTAACCGCCTTGCGGGTTCTTCCGGCCTCCCGCGGCAGGGTAGTCATCGCTGCCGGTATTGAAACTGCAGCTTTACGGACCCGATGTCGATGACGTCGAACTCATTCAGGCGCATCTCTTCCCTGAGCGCCTGGAAATTGAGCTTCGGCCTGGACATCCCCTCACCGGGACGGATTCCATAGTCAGGGCCTTTTTTAAAGATCACCGCGGCGGTCTTTCCCACCAGCATTCCCCGAACGACGATGTCGCAATCCGCACCTTTGCCGATGCGCACGGCATCCTTTTCGAGGACCACTTCCCCGGTACCTCCCGAGAGGTAAGTCAAAACGCCCACCGGCCCTTGCTTCTCAGATTCAGAGACCAGATCGGCCACCCCGCGTGCCAGCAAAGACCGGTGGTCCCGGGTGTCCATGGCCATGGTCATGTCGAACATCTCCTCCCCTTCTTCCTCGGGCTGCTTTTCCCCGTCAAGGTAGGAAAAGGTGAGGGTCCGGTTCCCGATGGCGATCACATCTCCCTGCGCCAGCTTGCGGAAGATCACCAGCTGCCCGTTGACGAAGGAACCGTTCCGGCTCTGGTAATCGGTGAGGAAAAAGGCGTCTCCTTCCGATTCGATCCCCGCGTGGTGGCGTGAAACGGAGCTGTCGGAAATGACGACGTCGTTGTCTTCCTGCCGCCCGATGGACAGGGAAGCCCCTTTCTTAAGGACCAGTTCCTTCCGGGCACCTGCATCGGTTTCAAGGGTCAGTACCGGCATGGGAGACTCCAGTAAAAAGTTTCGGATGGCCGACCTTCGACGGGCTCTCTTGATATGGCCTTGGAATCGGTGTATGCCTTCCCCGGAGAGAGCACATCCATGACGGGATTTCTTACTGGAACCGACAGAAAAAAACAAGGGTCGAGGGGCTTCGACCCCATCCTCTTGTTTTTTCTGAAGCTCTACAAGCTGCAGCTGGGGGCCGATCCTTCCGCCGAAAGCCGTGTGGAATTGGCACCCCGGGCAGATGAAGCTTCCGAGGCGGAACGGACCTGCACGCTCAGGGTGAACCACGAGGGGATATGGCGGTCCCGTCGCGTGACCCTCGGCAGGCTCGGGGCCAACATCGCCAACAAGAGCACGTGCTACCGTGTCATCTTCGACGACCAGATGGTGGTCAAGGTTCCCCCGCAGCCTATTTCCGAATTCAACGCCTACATCGACTGCATCCGGAGAGACGGACACATCGCCCGGAAGGCCGCCCCCTCCATCCGTTGCATCATCCCCTCCTTGTCCGCCCTTTTCAACAAAATCCCCCAGCTGAGCCACCCGGAGGTCCAGTCGCCGGAGGAAATCGAAAAGCGCCACATCTTTCTTCTCAGGAAAGATCCCGGCCTGCAGAATTACCTGAAGATCGGCGATTCGTTCGTTTTCTTCATGAGCCTTGCGCGGTATCCCTTCTTGAACCAGCAGGTCGAAAAAATCCACGAGCACAGCCTGCCCGCCGAAGAGCTCCTGAAACCTTCCGACCCTCTTTGGGAGACGCACGGAATCGATTCCCTCCACATGGCCAAGGAAGAAGCGGTGGTCTTCGAGATGGGGCAGGTTTTGGCCGAGTACGAAGAGCGGATCGCCGACCTCATGGAGAGCGTTGGGCGCGGCGCATCGGTTTCCGTTTTGCGGCGCAGGACTTGGCTTTGCGCCCACCTTTCCGGGCAGAAGCTCGAAACAGAGGACACAAAGCTGCCCGAGGAGCTCGCGCGGACCCTCCCAGGGGTGTTGTCGGACTTCTCCGAAAAACACCGGGCGGCCATCGAGGCCTTTCGGGCCGCAAGCCGGCAGCGAATGGAAAAGACCTGGGTGGATCGAAACCGGGGAAAAATCCGCAGGCTCATCGAAAGCACCGTGGCCCTGCTGGCGAGGCTGAAGTCCCAAAACCTCGCCGTGCGGGACCTCAAGCCGGAAAATATCTTCATCGAGACCGATCCCGAAAGCCTTGAACAGACGCCCAAGGATCCCGAAGCCTTCGACCTGGGGCTCATCGATCTCGAAACCGCCCTGGTCGTGGACACAAACCCGGAGGCCATGGAGCAGCCGCTTTGTACCGGAACTCCGGCCTACTCGACCCCATCCCACCTTTTCCCCAACCCGCTGCTCAAAGAAATGGTGGGGAACCTGAAACAGACCTTTTTTCTCCAGGATGCCTACGCCGCCGCCGGACTGATTTTTTTCGCAGCCACGGGAGAGACGCTTTTCGAAAAAACCGGCAGGCTCTTGCCCGAAATCGTGCTCGCCTCCCAGAAATCGTCCCTCCGGGATCGGACGCCGCCGGATCTTTTCCGCCATGCCAGCTGGGTTTTCTGGAACAGCGCGGCGGACGAACTCCGTCGACAACGGGCCGGGCATCAGGATCTTTTAAGAACCCTGGTCATTGCTTTGTCGCAAGGCGCCTGTTCCTTTTTCAGGGAAATGCTCGATGACACCGGAAAAGACCTGGCCAGCCGGATTTCCTTTCTCCTGTCCTCACAGTCGTTTCTCCAGGAGGCGCAAGTTAAAAGTCTCGCCGCATCCGACGCAAGGACCCTTGCCAGGCGGATCCGACAACTGGAACTCAAAAGCGCGGGAGCGAATTCCCCCCTGCGGGAGCAGGTTCTGTCCTTCTTAGCCTCTCTGGAACATCTCAAGCGCATGGAAGAACATGGGACCCGGTACCGGAAAAAGATGGCGGGAGGAGACAGCCTGTTTTCCGTAGACGACCTCATCGGCATCCTTTTTCTTGCTGTCATCGCCTTCATGTACCGGGAATCCTGGAACGCATACAAACACCCGGCTTTTCCGGATCCGCCCCCGGCGGACTGATACCGTCTCAGGCCGGTAAAGCGGGGCCCCCGGAAGGCCGGGATCCAGGCCCGTGCTCCCCTTTGACGTTTCCGTGGGAAAGGCAAAAGATGACAAGGCCGATAACCTGTCCTATCTTTGACCTGTGGAAAAGGAGACCGGAGGCCGTTGCCGGCGCCCTTCCGGAAGCAGCCGGGCCTGAAAAACGCCGGGCTTCGGATCGCGATGATAAGCAGCATGATGAAACATAAAAAAGCGCAAGCGGCAGTTGCCGTGGTTTCAGTTCTTGCGGCTTTTTTCCTCTTGCCCGGGTGCTACCTTTCCTACGATGCGTACATTCAAATCTACAATTACGACAACTGCGGCTACCGGGTGGAGCTGCGCCGAGCCGAAAACGATGGGATCGTGGATGTCCTGGAGCTGGAGCGCTACCCTCGATTCGATTCCATGGATTATTTCGAGGACGTCCCGGAGGGGCGGTACTACCTATCCATCTTCAAGGACAAGGGGGATGTCGAAACGGATCGAACGGCCTCTTTCTTCATGGAAGATGACGACCGCCGATGTTATCTCATTGAAGACGACGGCGTCATCGATCGGTGCTGACCGCACCGGAAGATCCGGTCCGCCCGGCGGTCGAGGCGATGGGAGGTTAATATATGAAGGCGAGAAGTGAAACCAAGCGGTTTTGCGGCACCTCAGGCGGGCACTTCCTTCTGATGCTCGCGGTTTTGGTGACGGGATGCCTCGGGTCCTACGGGAGCCTGCGGAATAACCCGTCCGTCACCCTGCAGTTCAAGGAAGCGAACGTCCCGCACGACTACCGGTTCTACTACAGTGGAAGGGAGTTCATGCCTTATGCCGTCGTCGGAATCCGGCCGGATATCCGGTTCAATTCCCGGATGTGGACGCCCGTGGATCCCAAGGAACAAAGATTCAAGAGGATGCTCGATTTCATGTATTCCCGGTATCACCGGGAAGACCCTGTGGGGTCCGAAATCCTGGATCCGGAAGGGCGAAAGCTGGGCATCTGGTATTCCACGTACCGGCAGACCGCCGTAAAGCTGGAAAAAGACGGGAGCCTATCCATCCTCTCCCCATACGTCCCCGAGAACGAAGGAAGGGCCCCCTTTTAGCCGGAGTTTCTCTTTTTCCTTGCGCAGCCGTTTGCGGTCCCGCTTCCAGGTGGGTCCTCTCCCTTTCCCGGGTTTCTCCTTCGAAGCGGCCGCGCCCCCTTTCTGCCCCAGATCCAGGAAAAAGCTTCCCGGCGATATCCGCTTCTCCGGTTCCGGTTTCACGGAAGGCTGGACCCTTTCCTTGGGCAGAGGGGGCCCGGAAAAACAGCCCGCGGGGATCTGATCGGCAAGGTAAAGCGCGTCCCCGGCTCTGAAAAAGACGACCCCCTTGTGCCGTGCCTCTTGTGCCGACACGGTCAGCAGGACCGGGTCCGGATCCAGGCGCCTTCCCATTCTCAGAGCCATTTCCCTGGAGTCGGACAAAAAGACGCGATCCGGAGACGCGGAACTGATTCCTTTTTCGAGGCAATGGGCGTATGCCCTCCGCCGGATACAGGTGAACAGCTGTCCGGAAACGTCCTGGGCAGGCTTGGGTTCGGATGGAAACCGCCGGTCCGCGGCCCTGACAAGGTTTTCCCGGATTTCGATGACAGGCTCGGGAAACACGACCCGGATCTCGTTGAGGTGGGATCGTCGCACAAAACCCCACCCCGGTTCCTCGCCCAGGGCCTGCAGCAGGGCCTTGATTTTGACGAACCCTTCGGCATCGGGAACAAGGCCGAATTCATCCGGGCGCCGCCCCAGCACATAGGCGATGAATTTGGCGATTTGTTTGGGAGTCTTTTTCTGGCTCATGCAGCCTCACCTTGACCCCATTCATCGGGTCTGTTAGTTTTCTACGCGCTTTTTTTCCCTATGTAAAGCACCTGAGAACCCAAGGAAAGGGGAAACGCCCATGGAACGCACCCGATCGCGCAAGCTTTTTCAAGAAGCCCAAAAAAGAATACCCGGCGGCGTCAACAGCCCGGTCCGGGCCTGCAAGGCGGTGGGGGCCGATCCGCTCTTCATCGACCGGGCCGTGGGGTGCCTGATCTATGATGCCGACGGAAACCGCTATGTCGACTACGTGGGCTCCTGGGGCCCCATGATACTGGGGCATCGCCACAGCGCAGTCATGGCCGCCGTGGAGGCCGTTCTTCAGCGCGGGACCAGCTTCGGGGCCCCTACGGATCTGGAAGTGGAGCTGGCCGAACGGATCATCGACGCGATTCCCTCCGTCGAAATGGTCCGGATGGTCAACTCCGGGACCGAAGCCACCATGAGCGCCATCCGGCTTGCCCGGGGGTTCACCGGGAGAGACGGGATCGTCAAGTTCGACGGATGCTACCACGGCCACGCGGACGCCCTCCTGGTGGAAGCCGGATCCGGGGTCGCCACCCTGGGCATCCCGGGAAGCCCGGGCGTCCCCGCCGTCCTTCGCGGCCCACACCCTTTCCCTGCCCTACAACGACTCCCAGCGTTTCCAGGATGCCATGCTTGAGCATGGCGAACGGATCGCCTGCGTCATCGTGGAGCCTGTAGCCGGGAACATGGGGCTGGTCTCTCCCCGTGCCGGGCTTTCTGGAGACGCTGCGCGCAGAAACCGAAAAGGCGGGAAGCCTGCTGATCTTCGACGAGGTGATGACGGGGTTCCGGGTGGCCTACGGCGGCGCCCAAGCCCTGTACGGCATCACGCCCGATCTGACCACCCTGGGCAAAATCATCGGCGGGGGTATGCCGGTGGGCGCCTACGGCGGCAGGCGGGACATCATGGAATTCGTCGCCCCGCAGGGACCCGTCTACCAGGCCGGGACCCTTTCGGGCAATCCTGTGGCCATGACCGCCGGAATCGCCACCTTGAAGGAAATCGAAAAGCCCGGATTCTACGATGCCCTGGAGGAAAAATCGCTGCATCTGGCCGACGGTTTGAAAAAGGCCGCGGGCAAGGCGGGGATTCCGGTCTTCCTCGACCGCGTCGGCTCCATGATGGGAATGTTCTTTACCGAAGGCCCAGTGACATCCTTTGCCCAGGCCAAGACCTGCGACCTGAACCGGTTCAGTCGTTACTACAACGGCATGCTGGAAAACGGGATCTACCTGGCCCCGTCCCAGTTCGAGGCCCTGTTCGTCTCTTCGGCCCACAATCTCGAACATCTCGAGGAAACGATCCGCGCCGCCGAAACGGTGATGGCCGGGCTGTAAACCGATCCTGTCTAAAGCGCCTGCTTGAACGCCTCCACCAGGGCAGGAAGCAGCGTTCCGCTTTTGCCTTTGAGGAAAAATCCCCGGGGGCTGTTCAAGGCCGCCCGGCCGAAGGGATTTTCTTCCACGTTCACGTCCACCATAACGGCGCCCTTTTGCCGGGCTTCCCATACCACCTGGTTCGGCAGATTGGTCGCCCCGGAAGTCCCCACCGTGAGGAGAAGCTCCGTCTCCCGGGCCACCTTCAGGGAGCTCGCGAACCGGTAGAGAGGCTCGTCGTATGTCTCGTCGAACCACAGCACATGGGGCCGGGCCATCCCCTTGCAGCGGGGACAACGAAGGAGGCTCAGGTCTTCCGGGGTCATGGGCTCGCTTTTCGTCTTGGAAGGGACCAGTTCGGGCAAGGGAAACGGTTGCTCCGTGCACGCACCGGCGCAGCGCATGAAAAAGAGGTTCCCGTGGATCTGAAAAGTGCGCTTGAGGCTGTTTCCCGCCCGAAGATGAAGACCGTCCACGTTCTGGGTGATGAGCGTGAAGCGGTCCCCGAAGAGCCGCTCCATTTCCGCAATGGCAAGATGCCCCGGGTTGGGGTCGGCTTTCCGGCACACCCCCAGGCGGTAGAGATACCATCGCCAGACCTCTTCCGGGTGGATCGTGAACATCTGGTAGGTGGCCATTTCTTGGGGGTGATACTCTTTTGAGCCCACGGTCCAGTAGCCTTCCGGCCCGCGGAAGGTGGGGATGCCGCTTTCCGCCGATATCCCGGCGCCGGTGAGCACGCAAAGCGTGTCCGACCCCTTGGCAAACGCCTTCAGCATTCGATTCAACTGTGCGTCCATCTTGACCCTTTTTACTGAATTTTTTTCAAAACCTCCTGACAAACCGTGCTTGGGATCTTTTGAAAAAGCGCTTAACGAAGCAAAGCATTTGAATCTTGAATTGCTTGAGGGTGTTACGCCCGAGTTTTCAAGATTCAGCGCAGCGAGTTTAGCGCTTTCCAAAAGGCCCGACAGGCGGGGAAGGAGGGTTTTGAAAACGCCACTTTTCCTTTTATTGGATCCCGGCTCGGACCCTGGGCTTTCTTCGGCCCGTTTTCGTGTTGCCCGACAAAGGCTTTTGGGTTATGCCTCTATCAAATTTTTCCCGGGCGGACAAACCCCTGAAACAGAACAGGCACGGGTGCGGCTTTGCCCGGTGCAACCTCGGCGGGAAAACGTCATGAAGACCGATCTTTTAGATTCGAGAAAAGCCTTTTTGAAAAAGGATTTCGAAAAAGGGTTTATCCGGCACTGCCGATTCAAGGCCGTGCAGGCCGAAAAAAACCGTTTCGAATCCCGCGTGGCGATTTCGAAGATCCATCGCCAGCAGGACGGGTTCATCCATGCCGGAGTGATGGCCGCCATGGCCGACCACACGGCCGGGTACGCCGCCTTCACCGGTGTTCCGGAAGGATTTCAGATCCTGACCGTGGAGTTCAAGATCAACTTCTTAAAACCCGCTTTCGGAGAGGCGCTCGCCTGCCGTTCCCGGATCATCAGGGAGGGACGCCAGATCCTCGTTGCCGAATCCGAGGTCTTCGATCTCAGGGGCAAAAGCGAGGTCCTGGCGGCCAAGGCCCTGGTCACCCTCATGGCCGTACCCGCCGAGAAGATCTCCGGGCCCAACTCCGGGCCCAAAGGCAGCCGGAGATGACGGGAGTCCCGGGCAACTTCATCCCTGACCGCGTCAAAACCGTCCACCTCATTGCAGCCTGCGGGACCGCCATGGGGGCGCTGGCCTGCCTGCTCAAGGAGATGGGGTTTTCGGTCACCGGGTCGGACGACAACGTCTATCCCCCCATGAGCACTTTCTTGAGGGAAAAAGGAATCGAGCTGAATCCGGGGTTTTCCAGCCGGAACCTTGCCCACAAGCCGGACCTCGTGGTGGTGGGAAACGCCGTAACCCGGTCCAACCCGGAGGCCGTGGCCCTGGCGGAGGCGGGTCTTCCCTTCTGCTCCATGCCCCAGGCCGTCAACCGTTTCCTGGTGGCGGGCAAGAAAGCGGTCCTGATCGCGGGGACCCACGGCAAAACCACCACCGCGTCCCTCACGGCCCATGTCCTGTCCGAAGCCGGGCTCGATCCGTCTTTTCTCATCGGCGGCATCCTGAACAACTTCAACAGCAACTACCGCCTGGGCAAGGGGGATGTCGTGGTCCTGGAAGGCGACGAATACGACACGGCCTATTTCGACAAAGGCCCGAAATTCTTGCACTACGACGCCCGGGTGACGGTTCTGACCAGCATCGAATTCGACCACGCAGACATCTTTACGGACTTCGATCACGTCCGCCGGGCCTTTTTTTCCCTCGTCGCCCGGCTTTCTCCGCAATCCTTTTTAGTTGCCTGCTCGGAGGACCCCGAGGTCATGAAGCTGGCCCGAGCCTGGAACGGGCCCGTCTGCACGTACGGTCGGGCCCAGGGTTCCGACTGGGGGTTTGACGGATTCTTCGCTTCGGGGTTCAAGACGGTTTTCGGCCCCCAAAAAAACGGGCGCCCCCTGGGGCGATGGGAAATCCCCCTGATGGGCACCCACAACCTGCTCAACACCCTTTCCGTTCTGGCCGCCGCGGAACATCTGGGGGTCCCTTTAGAAAAGGTGAAAAAGGCGCTCGGCACTTTTAAAGGGGTGAAGCGGCGCCAGGAGGTCCGAGGCGTTAAAAGGGGCATCTGCGTCATGGACGATTTCGCTCACCACCCCACGGCGGTTCGGGAAACCCTTGCCGCCGCGAAAGGGCGATTTGGAAACGGCCGTCTGGTGGCGGTGTTCGAGCCGCGCACCAATACGAGCATGCGAAACATCTTCCAGGAGGTTTACCCCAGCGCCTTCGACGCGGCGGACCTGGTCTGCATCCGGAAGCCCCCCTTGCTGAACAAGGTTCCCGAAGGGAAGCGCTTCTCCTCCGAGAAACTGGTTTCGGACCTCAACGCCCGGGGGAAAAAGGCCCACTTTTTTCAGGACACCGAAAGCATCCTCGATTTTTTGGGAGAAACGGCCCGGCCCGGGGACCTCGTTTTGATCATGTCCAACGGCGGCTTCGACAATATTCACGAACGCCTGCTTAAACGCCTTTGAGCGGGAATCCGGGCGTTGAAGGGTTTGGGCGGCTTAAGCGTCTGAAAATTTCCGGGCCAGATCGTTGTCCACCACGTAGATGCAGATCTCTTTGGCCCCCTGGCCCGTGTACTGGAAACGCTTGGCGAGGTTGTTGATCATGAAGGTGACATCGTCGCGGATCTTGCGATCGTGCGCCTTGAAGTCCTCCTCCCCGTACTCCTTCACCGCCCGGCGGAAGTTCTCGTTTTTCAAAAAGGGTTCCAGGACCTTTTTCTTGAGATTGAAAACGTAGCGTTCGTACAAGGATTCATAGAGCCGGGTCTGGGTGATGGGCTTTCCTTCCACCATGATCTCCTGCGTCAAGGTGTTGGAAGTGTATTCTTTCTGAGTTTCCCTCCGGAAGGCGGTCCGCTTGGCCGCCTCCAGGGCGCCGCCCAAAAGACGGGTTTCGATGGCGCTTAAAAACTCCTCCGAAATTTCGATCACGTCCTGGGTGAAGGCGCACTTCTCCTTGGCGCCGATTTCGAAGTTGAGGGCAAACAGGTAGTTCTGGATGTCCCTGGAAATCTGCGCCTCGTTGTAGTAGTAAAGCGATTCCTTGACTTCCTGGAGAATGGTGTAGTCGTACAGGGCATGCAGGGACTCCAGGAATCCTTCCGGGATGGCCTCGGGCTCCTCCTTCCGGATCTTGATGAAGAAGTTGCAGAGCATGGACATGGTGATCATCGCGTCTTCTTTTTTATAGTCGGAATAGAACTGGTTGAACAGCCGGATGGAATCCCGGCCGGAAAAGCCTTTCTCCCCTTCCGTGTCCGCTTCGGATAAAATCTTCCTGCGCCGCTTGGCCGTGAGCTGCTTCCGGTGTTCCTCTGAAAGCCAATCCGGGATGTGCCCCGTGTAAAGCTCCATCTTAAGCAGGTGCAGGTTCTTGTCACAGTACCTGCGGTAGGGTTCCGGATCCCCGATCCACTCGAGCAGGGCGTCGGAACGGGTTTTCAACCGGCTGGAGATGATGACGCGGGCGAAGTTGTGCAGGACCCTGGGGAGAAATCGCTCGTTGATCTGCTTTCCGAAAATGGAGCGGTAAATCTCCACCTCCGTCCTTAAATCCATCACATAGGGGATGCGGACGTACTCGATGCGGTCCGAGAAAGAAGGGATATCCGAGACGTTCTTCTTGTCCTCGGGGTTCATCACCGCCATGAAGAGGGAGTTGACGCTTTCCTCCAGGTCCTCCACCTTGTGGACCCCTTCGCTCACGATGTTGTGCAACTCGATGAGCCGGTCGACGTTGTGGGACTTGATGTCCATCAGGGCGTAAATGCCGTTGTTGGTCTTGGCATAGCGGGAGAAAAGGTATTGCACCTGGTTGCTGTCCTTGAAGAGGCTGTTGATCCTTCTTTGAAGCATCGGGTTCCCCAGGACGTTCTGCCGCAAGGGCTTGTCGCCGGGATTGTAGACGCTGATCCCTTCCCCGAGACGCCTGTTGACCCGGTAGGGACGGGCCCAGACCAGCTGAAAGACCGCCATGGGGCTTTTCACCTTCTCCAGCAGACCCTCGTAGAGGGTGCTGCAAACGGTGCAGGGGTTTTCTTTGAACACCCACTCGTACGCCTTTTCCGTGGAAAGCTTCCACTTGAACTCGTTGTTCCGGAAGAGATCGTCCAGAAAGGAGCGGCGTCGGTCCTTGGGGATGATGAGGATGGGGTTGTCGTGGCTGGGGCAGGGGATCTCTACGGTGTCATCCTCGGCCAGGGCGCCCTTCCATTCCCCGTCTTCGGATTCCCAACCGGGCTCTTTTTGACCGGAATCGGTTTGCGGGCCGGCGCGTTCCAGCAGGCGGGCCAGACGCTCCATCAAGGGGTTTGAATCCGCGTCCGCCGACGCGCCGCCCAGCATCCCCCGTTCCAGCCGCCAGAGGATCTCGTAGCGGGTCCCCTCTTCCGTGTTGGCGTATTCTTCGAATTTTTTTAATAGATTGTTCAAGAAGGTGCTCTTGCCGCATCCCGGGGGTCCGTCGAAGATGTAGATCTTGTTCTGCTGGGCCCCGTGTCGCATGGCCTCCACGTGCCGGATCCATCGGTTGGCGAACAGCCGGTCGGCGAAAAATGGATGGTCCGCCCCCTCTACCAATAGCTTCCTGCAATCGTAATCCAGGTAGCCGATGGATTCCGGGTCATCCGGATACTCGTCCCTTTCCTCCACGTACGTCATGACCATGTCGAAAAAGACCTGAAAAATGTTCCGAATGAGCCGTTGGGGATTTTCCGTGACTTCCTCCAGGAAGGTTTCGAAAGTCACGGGCTCACGTTGTTCCCGATCGCTCAGGCGCTTGTCCAGGGTCTCCAGGGCTTTTCCGACGTCTTCCGTTTTCCCGGTTGGGTCTTGTCGATTCATTCGATCCGTCCGCTCTTTCGGCATTGAGGACCCTGAACCGCCCGGCGGTTCACAGTACCTTTTTAGACAGCTTGCGGCCCTGCATCGTGTAAACGACGCGCTGCCAGGTCACCTCGGTTTTTGCTTTTTCCCCGGATGGCTTGCCGGGGGCGGTATCCAGAGGAGAGCGCGCCGGCGGTCCGACGGAAACGGCTTCCGTGGTCTCGAGGCTTACCGGTCCCCCCCATAGAAACTCGATCCCCAGCAGGGTGTTGGGGATATAGTCGCTCACCAGGGGTTTTCCCTCGAAGCGGTGCACGAGGTAAAGAAGGCCTTGGGCTGTCTTTTCCGGATCGACCGAAACAGCCGGGGGATGATACAGGGCGTTTTTCAGCATTTCCCGGTAGTCATCCGCCTTCTTGCTTTTGATGTAATACTCCCAGACCCCCTTCTTTTCGTTGAGCCGCTTCCCGGCCACGAACAGGTCGTTGCGCGTGACGAAGTCCTGATCCAAAAACGTATTGATGAACATGAAATCGCAAAAATTTTCCCGGATCCAGAAGAGCATCTTTCTTCCTTCCCGGTCCCCGGTGTCGAACCGGTCCCGCTGCCGGACGTTGGAAATCTTCTGGAACGCATGGGTCAGCTTCCCCTTATCCGACAGCTCCTCAATATAGGCAAACAGTCTCATGCCCAGGGCATAGGGGTTGAGCCCCACCCGCGGCATGGCCGTCACCCCGGCGTTGACCCGGGCGAAATCCACCTCGTGCCCCTGGATACGGTCGTCCTGCATGAAGAGGAGTTCGTGCCAGAAGCTGGCCCACCCTTCGTTCATGATCTTGGTCCGGATCTGGGGTTGGAAGAAGAGGGAGGTGTTGCGCACCACCTCCATGACCGTCTTCATCCACCGGTTTTCCTCCTTTTTCAAAAAATCGGAGTGTTCCACCAGGTATTCGATGAGATCCATCCGATGGACGGGTTTCGCCTTGAGGTGTTTTTCCAAAAGAGCGTCGAATTCCGGATGCTGCTTTTTCACCTCCAGAAAAAACGCTTCCTCCGCCCGGGTCCCGTGCTGCTTCCGGAAGGCGTTGTAGCGATCCACCTCCTTGATGTAGTCGCTGATCCGTACCTTTTTCACGGATTGGAGAAAAACGTCGAAGTAGTAGTCGAGCGCTGTGCGGCCGCGTTCGGATTCCCGCGAATCGAGCCGGGTCAGCTCCCCGTGGTATCCCACGAGGTTGTCGATGCCCCGTGTGAACTCGATGACGTAATCCATCCACCGTCCTTTTTCCGCCCTCAGTTTGGCAATGACGCGCTTGTCGGAAAGCGCCTGCCCGACGAAATCGGTTCCCCAGGTGTTCCTGAAAAAGGCGTTGTTCTGGAAGAAATCGATGTGCGCCAGGACGTGGTAAAAAATCATGACGTTGAGCCAGTCCGGGTTGTTGTCGTTGTAAAAGGAGATGGGCGGCCGTGTGTTGATGACCGTCTCGTAAGGGTTTCCCGGATAAAGCTCGTAACGCCCCTTTTCCCTCAGGACCTCGACGTCGTGCACCCAGTAATCATAGAGGGTGGGGATCATCCCCTTGGGGGAGAGTTCCAGGAGGTCCCTGTTGGTGACGATGTATTCCAGGGTTTCGTCTGAAAAGGCAAGGCCCGCCTCCCGGGCCCTTTCCTTGCAGCCCTCCATGATCGCCTTGGCGTGCAGCTTGATGAGTTCCATGGCTTCCTCAGGGCGAGATGAGCTTCTTGATCCCCTCGATGAGACGCGCTTCCGCCGCGCTCTCCTCCATGACATCCAGTCGGATCAGGTTGGGTTTTTCGGCAAGGAAACGGGACTGCTTCAGGTATTTTTCCATCTCGGTGTTGTGGGTGGCGGAAGGGGCATGCTCGGCGATGCAGATGCCCACCCGGTTGGCAAAACCCAGCAGGGTCTTGAGTTCGGGAAGCGTTTCCTTCCCGCCGGTGTCCCAATCGTCCCCGTCCGTTCCGTGAAAAACGTAAATGTTGTAATCGGCGGCCAGGTTTTCTTTCCTGATGATTTCGTTGACGAGGCGATAGGCCGAGGCCACCTTGGTGCCCCCGGCCACCTGGGAGTTGTAGTACGTGTAGAAATCGTCCACCTCCTTGGCCTCGGTGTCGTGCAGGATGAAGCGGGATTCCACCTGCCGGGCATACTGGTAGAGAAGCCAGCTGTAAATGAGGACGTGCTGGGTCACCACCAGGTCGGTGGTCTTTCCGGCCATGGACCCGGAATAGTCCCTCAGGAAAAAGACCACGGCCTGGGACTCGAAGTCCTTTTCGGGGACAGGATACGGTACACCAGGTCCTGGGGAGAAATGAGGAACCGGGTGGGATCGATATGTTCCCAGTCCGGGATGTTGCCCAGCTCCCGGTTCGGTCTCGAAGGATTTGCTTCAGGGTGGCTTTCTTGTCCAGGACCTGACCGAAACCGCGGTGCCGGTCCGTGAGCTCGTAAGTGTAACGGGTCAGGGAGCGCTTCTTGCCTTTGTCCTTGAGGTTGGGAAGCTCGAACTTTTCGGTTAGAATTTTTCCCAGATCATAGGCGCTCGACTCGATCTCGTGCGCTCCGCCTTCCCCCTCCCCCGGACCGGCGCCTGACGGCGTGGCGCCGCGGACCGGTTCTTCACCGACGACCTCCCCTTCCTCCCCTTCGCCGGAGCCGCCGGAGGCGCCTTCTTCACCCGGGGTCTGCACGGAGAGGTCGTGAACGAGTTTCTCTTCCACGGTGGTGGGAACCACCACCACCTTCCCTTTCCCGCTTTTTCCGGGTTTCATGAGGCGGCCGATGCGGATCTTACGGGGAAACCCGTCTTTTTCCCTCTGCTTGTCCCGTTCCAGAAGTTCTTCCAGGGACCGCAAGCCGGTGGTGTAGGTGTACTGGGGTGCCTGCATGTCCTGCAGGGTGCTCAGATCCCAATAGGCGTAAACGTTTTTTTTGTCTTCCATGAGGTCCCGTCCCCTCGGACCCTTGACCCCTCTATTAATTCTCATCCTCCTGGGTGCAGAAGTATTCGATGGTCTTCTGGGCGCAGGTGGGGCAATAGCCGAGCTTGTCCCGCATGGTCTTGAGCATCCGGTCGTAAAGCTTCTGGTTCTCTTCGTTGGTCCGGTTGGCCAAGGCGCCGATGAGGCTTCCAGCCCCGGCGATGTCGGACTTGAGGCGCACCTCCGTCACGGCCTTGACGAGTTCCAGGTTGTCCATGAAATCGTAGTTGGGATCGACGGAAATCTTCTGCCCGTAAATCTTCCGGATGGCGGTCCGGAAGGTCTCCCGCTGCTCCTCGGTTTTGAGTTCCAGGCGTTCCTCCACGCTCTTGATGAACCGTTCATCGATCTTGATGGCCCTCAGTTCCCCGGTCTGCGGGTCCTTGTACTTCCACATCTTGTCGGGTCCCAGATTCTCGGCGTCGATCCCGATGATCATGTTCACATAGTTCATGACATCTTTCTTGATGGCCAAAGGTTCGTCCATGTAGGCATTGAACATCTCCGTCATGATGCGTTCCCGATAAAGCCCCTTGGCGATCTTGAGGTCCTCCAGGAATTTCCCCCGGTCGTTTTCTTCAGTGACGTAGTCCAGGACGATGCGCTCCATGGCCTTGAAGATGTCGTAGGCGAACATGCACTTTCCCTCGTTGGTCTCGGAACTTTCGATGGTGAGCTGGATGGCTCTACCCAGGTTCCGCTGCCCCATCCCTTTCTGGCCGAAGCGCTTGGTGATGTCCGGTTCCTGCCCGAGGGTGTCGATCACCTCGGCCAGCGTCTTGATGCTTTTTTCGCCGGCAACCTCCCCGGCAGCCAGCTTCAGGGTCTCCACCGGCGTCAGTTTCTCCGAGCGCGGCAGGCGGGTGAGAACCACGGAGACCGATGCGGCATAGTTCAGGTTCGGATCCAGGTGCAGCTTCTCCTTGGAAAAGGTGGTCTTGGTTTCGCTCCCGATGGCGTAGCCGGTCAGCGTTTCCTGCAGCCGGTAATCCGTGTTGTGGGAAACGTAGCAGATCCGGCACCGGTCCACGATGGGGGATTCTTCTTTTTCCGCCAGGAAACGATTGAACTCCGAGTTGTTGCTGGTGGCCAAAATCAGGGTGTCGATGGGCCACTTGTAGCCGTCGATCTCGATCACCCGGTTCTGGATCACCCCCAGGTAGACCTGGATCAGGTCCTTCTTGTTTTTGAAAATCTCGTCGGAGAAATGGATGCCGCCCCCCGCCACCCGGGCCAGGGCCCCCCGTCTCAGATCGAACCGATAGGGGTTATTGGTGTCGGTGATGTGAAGCATCCGCTGGATCGATTCCTCGCCCAGAAGGTCCACCGAAGACGAGGTGATCTTGTCCTTGGCCGGGTACTTCCCGGTCAAAGTCCCCAGGCTCTCGATGAGGGGCACCGGAACGATCTCCACGAAGTCGAGCATGCTGTCCATCTTCCCGTCGGTAAAAACCCGGATGTCGTTCCAGATGTAACCGGAACACGCCCCCAGGGGGCGGTAGTTTTCGTACAGGATGTCGAAGTCCCTTTCCGTGAACCCGGCTTTTTCGGCGAGAAAGGCCTTGTTGGCATCTGCTTCATCAAACAGGTTCATGGCTAAAATCATGGGGTCTTCATAGGTCTGGGATTCGATGGCGGAAAGCTTCCCGTATCCGCTGATGCGGTCCATGCCGTTGAAGCGGAAGGTGTATTTTCGGTTTTTTTCCTCGGACAGAAAGTTTCGGTACAGCGCGCACGCGTATTCGATGAAATACGTCTTTCCATTTCCCGGTTCTCCCACGAGCACAAAGGCCATTTCCTTGGAAGACCCCCCCTCGGCCGCGTCCTTGACAAAAGAAACGAAGCTGTTGATCTCGTCGTACAGGCCTACGATGTGACGCTTTCCGGACCGGAAAATACTGAAATCGAAGGTGGACCTCCCGTTGACCACCACCTTCTCGATCTTTTCTTCCAGGATCATACGCGAGACGCCCTGGAAGGCGTTTTCGAAGGATCTTTTCTGTTCTTTCACCGCTTTCAGGTGCTCTACTAAAGTGTTTTGGGTCTTGTTTTCAGTCATAGCGCCCCCGATGGTGGTTGATGGGTTGAAGAAATGCGCCGGTGGAAAAAGGGAAACAGGCGGAGATGTTTTATTGTATCACTTCGGGCCTGAAATGCAACAGAAACCGCTCTCACGGCGCGGACCCAAACATGCGCCCCGGGGGAAAACCTCTCCCTTGACAGAAAAGTCGTTAACCTATATTAAAATTTGGGTTAACAACAGGGGCATTTTGAAAAATGTATTAGAGGCGGTTTTGAAATGATTTCTAATCGTTTCGAAATAGTACCGTCATGCCAAACTTGGTAAGCCTGCCCCGCATCCCGATGCGGGGGCATCCAGAGATAGTTTCGGTTCACTGTATTCCGGCTAAGAGCATGCCGGAATGACGACGTAAAGAAGATTATGAGACTTTCAATAAAGGCGGAAAAGGCAAAATGAAAGCGCGGATTCTTTCCCTTTTGAAAGGCGCCGAAGGGCCGGTTTCCGGACAGGCCATCGGCGAGGCGCTGGGGGTTTCCAGGGTGGCCGTTTTCAAGCAGGTCGGGAAGCTCCGGGAGCTGGGATACGAGATCGTCTCCACTCCCCACGGCTACCGGCTGCAAAGCGAACCGGAAGCCCTCTTCCCCTGGATGTTCCCGGGCCGGGAATCCCGCGTCCACTATTTTCCTGAAACCGCCTCCACCATGGACGAAGCGCGCGCACTGGCCCGGGCCGGGTGCCCGCCCTTTACGGTGGCGGCGGCGGACATCCAGACCCGGGGACGCGGGCGCCTGGACCGCTCATGGGATTCAGGCCGCGGCGGGCTCTATTTCACCGTCGTCACCCGGCCCTCTCTGGCACCGGATGCAGGCCATCAGGTGCTCTTCACCGCCTCCCTTGTCCTCGCACGGCTTTTAAAGGAAAAATACGGCATCAACGCCCGGCTGAAGTGGCCCAACGATCTCCTGGCGCAGGGAAAAAAGATCGCAGGGATGCTCTCGGAAATGGAGGCCGAAGCCGACCGGGTGGCCTTTGTCAACGTCGGCATCGGCGTCAACGTCAACAACACCGTCCACGCGTCCGGGGATAAAACGACTTCCATCAAGAAATGCCTCGGGAAACCGGCATCCCGCCGCGAAATTCTGGGCGCTTTCCTGGATGCCTTTGAAGCGGAACTGGAGAAGGGGGATTTTCCAGCAATCCTGTCCCGCTGGAAAAGCCTGACCGACACTCTTTCCCGGCCGGTACGCATCGTCACCCTGCGCGAAACCGTAGAAGGAATCGCCGAAGACCTGGACCGGGACGGCGCGCTTCTTGTCCGGCTGAAAAACGGTCAAACCCGTCGAATCGTTCATGGAGACTGTTTTTATGCCTGAAAACAGGCTCAAAATGATGGTTTTTGCCTCCCTGTGCGCCGCCCTGACGGCCGCGGGCGCCTTCGTCGCCATCCCCATCGGCCCGGTACCCATCGTGCTTCAGAACTTCTTCGTCCTGCTCACCGGCCTCCTCTTGGGGAGCCGATGGGGTGCGGCCGGCGTGGGGGTCTATTTGGCCGCCGGCGCCCTGGGGCTCCCGGTTTTTGCCGGCGGCACCGGAGGGATCGGAAGGCTCATGGGGCCCACAGGCGGCTACCTGGCAGGATACCTCCCGGCCGTCTTTCTGGTGGGATTTATCTCATCCAAGGCCCGCTTCCGCCTGGCCGGAGATGTCCTGGCCGGAGTCTGCGGGTCCGCGGTCGTCTATGCCCTGGGAGTCTCCTGGCTTTCCTTCATCACGGGCATGGGGATAGAAAAGGCGCTGCTGGCGGGATTTTTTCCTTTCATCCCCGGGGACGCCGTGAAAATCGCCGCAGCAGCGGCAGCGGCCCGGTTTCTCAGGCCTGTCATAGGATTGCATCCGGGGGCCCCGGAGGAAAGGACGCCGTCCGAAGCCCCATGAAACCCCTGCCGAACAAAACTCCCCGCCCCATCATCGAAGTCAAGAACCTCACCCACCGCTTCGCGGACGGGACCCTGGGCCTTGTGGACGTGAACCTGACCCTTTATGAAGGAACCCTGATGGTGATCGCCGGGGAAAACGGCTCCGGAAAAACCACCCTTTTGAAACATTTCAACGCCCTGCTCAAACCCACGGCTGGAACCGTTTTCGTTGACGGAGAGGACGCCATTAAAAACCCCCTGCAAACCCGGCAGAAAGTGGGGCTGGTGTTCCAGAACCCCGACCATCAGATCGTCGGTGAAACCGTCTATGACGACGCCGCCTTCGGCCCCGAAAACCTCAGGCTCCACCGGAACATCGTTAAAGAGCGCGCGGAGGCTGCCTTGAACCATGTTTCCCTTTCCCACAAGGCCGGGCATCGGCCGCACCTGCTTTCCGGAGGGGAGAAACGGCGCCTGGCCATCGCCGGGGTTCTGGCCATGAACCCGATAGTGCTGGCCCTGGACGAACCCTTCTCGAGCCTGGACTACACCGGGGTCCGGCAGGTGCTCGCCCGGATCCTGGATCTTCACCAAAAGGGGGGCACCGTGGTGATCACGACCCACGATGTGGAAAAGATCCTTGCCCATGCCGACCGTCTCGTGGTCATGCGAAACGGGTCGGTGGCCGCCGACGGTCCGCCGGGTGCCATCGCGAGTGATCTCGAACGCTTCGGCATCCGAACGCCCTGCGCGCTGCGTTGGGGAAAGCCTGTGCCGTCATGGCTGAGCTGAGCGCGTTTTCCTATCTTTTTAAAAAAACCCCCCTGCACGGGATCGATGCCCGCTGCAAGCTCCTTTCCCTTGCAGCCCTCAGCCTGACCGCGATTTACGTTGAACCCCGCGGCCTCTTCCTCCTCTGCCTGGCCGCCTTGACGCTGACGGCCGTCGCAGGCCTTCTTTCCGCAAACCTTTTTCGGCGGCTGCGTCACCTGTTGTTCTTCCTGATGTTTGTCTGGGCGGCTCGTGCACTGTTCACCCCCGGGGAGCCTCTGGTCCGGTTTTCCTTTCTTTCCGTCACCCGGGAAGGTGTCCTCCAGGGGGCGCTCCTGTGTGCGCGCATGGGCCTGGTGGTCCTTTTTTCCCTCGTCTTTTCTTCCACAACGCAATCCGCCCGGACCCGGGAGGCTCTGGAGCGCCTGTTGCGTCCGCTTCCTTTCGTGCCCGGAAAGCAGATCGCCGTCATGATGGGGCTGATGACGCGCTTCATCCCCGTCGTTTTAGACCGGATCGGCGAAACCGTCGAAGCCCAGCGTTCCAGGGGCGTCGAAAACCGAAAAAACCCCTTGTACCGGATGAAAAACCTCGCCGTCCCCCTCCTGACAGGGCTTTTTTGGGATGCCCAGGTCCTGTCCGATGCCATGGAGGCCCGGTGCTACAGCCAAGGGCACAACCCCGATCCCGAAAACCTTGACAAGAAGGATTGGGCGGTGCTTGCCGCCGTGTTGTTTTTCTGCCTGTTGTGCCTTGCTTCCTGAAGGCTGTTGACTCCAGACGGCAAGTTGAGGCAAAATTCAGAGTTTAAGATTCCAAAAGACACAACCGACAAGGATTTTTTAAACCGTGAAAATCATGATCATCGGCGCCGGAGAGGTGGGGTTCAACGTGGCCAACCGCCTGGCGCATGAAAACAAGGATGTGGTGGTCATCGACAGCGACCCGGAGGCCATCCGCAGGGTTTCCGAAACCCTGGATGTCCAGGTCCTGATCGGACAGGGGCAAAGCCCGGTCACCCTGGAAGAAGCCGGCATTCGGGAAACGGAGATCCTTTTAGCGGTCACCAACAGCGACGAGATCAACCTGGTGGCCTGCATGACCGCCGACCTCGTCTCGCCCACAACCAAAAAGCTCGCCCGCATACGGAACGTCGATTTCGATCACTTTCACGAGGCCCTGAGCACAAGCGCCCCCCATATCGACACGATCATCAACCCCGAGATCGAAGTGGTCAAGACCATCAACCTTCTCATGGCCGTTCCGGGGGCCGTGGACGTCGGAGAACTGCTGGAAGGCAGCGTGAAATTCGTGGGCATCCGGCTGAATGAAAGGGCCAAGCTGGCCGGGATGAAGCTGATCGACCTTCCCGCCGTCGCGGGCAAGGGGAAACTTCTGATTGCGGCCATCATCCGAAAAGACAGCCTGATCATCCCCTCGGGGAAAGACGCCCTCGAACCGGGAGACCTCATTTATTTCATTTGCGAAGACGCAAAGCTTTCCGACACTCTGGAACTCTTCGACAAACAGGAAGAGCCCATCCACCGGGCCCTGATCGTCGGGGGGGGGGCGCCTCGGCCTGCGGCTAGCCAAAACACTCGAGGAGAAAGACGTCTACACCAAGATCATCGAGAAAGACCCCGCCCGCTGCGTCCAGCTGGCCGACAGCCTGAACAAGACCGTCGTCCTCAACGGCGACGGCTCGGATCAGGATCTCCTCCTGGAGGAAAACATCAAGGACATGGACGTGGTCGTCACACTGACCAACGACGAGGAGACCAACATCCTTTCTTCTCTCCTGGCCAAGCAGATGGGCGCCCGGAAGACCATCACCCGGATCGGCAAGTTCAGCTACCTGCCTCTCATGTCCACCATCGGTCTTGAACAGGTGGTCAGCCCCCGCCTTTCCGCTGTCAATTCCATTCTTCGCCACATCCGGCGCGGCAAGGTCCTGGCCGCAAAATCCATCAAGGGCGAGCAGGCCGAGATCATGGAGGCCATTGCGCTGGAAACGTCCGACATTGTGGGGAAACCCCTCAAAAATATCGGCTTCCCCAAAGGCGCCATCGTCATCGGCATCAGCCGGGGCGAAGGAACGTTCATCCTGCCTTCCGGCGAGAGTGTCATCGAACCCGGGGACCGGATCATCATCCTGGCAGACCGGAGGGTCATCCCCAAGGTGGAAAAGATTCTCACCGTCAAGCTGGAGTTCTTTTAAATGCGCTGGCGCTACATTTTGAATGTGGTGGGCGTATTGACCTTCTTTTTCGGGCTGACCATGATCCTGCCGATCGGGGTCAGCCTGATTTACAGGGACAAAAGCCTCTTCGCACTGGTGGATTCCATGCTGGCCACCCTGGCCTTCGGGTCCATGCTCCACCTGTTCAACCGCGGGTCCCGGGCGGAGTTCATCAGCCAGCGAGAGGGGATGGCCATCGTGGGCCTGGGGTGGACCTCCGTGGGTCTGTTCGGAGCCCTGCCTTTTTTTTTCGGAAACCTTTTCGGGACGTTCGCTGACGCTTTTTTCGAATCGGTTTCCGGTTTCACCACGACAGGGGCCTCTGTCCTCACAAACATCGAGGTCGTATCGGAAAGCCTGCTGTTCTGGAGAAGCTTCATCCAGTGGCTGGGAGGGATGGGGATCATCGTTCTTTCCCTGGCGATTCTCCCCTTTTTGGGAGTCGGAGGCATGCAGCTCTACAAGGCCGAAGTCCCCACCCCCGTTCCGGACAAGCTAAAGCCTCGGATCCGGGACACCGCCATGCTGCTGTGGAAGGTCTATGCCTTGTTGTCCCTGCTCCAGGTGGCCCTCCTGATGGTCGGCGGCATGACCCTTTTCGACGCTTTGTGCCACACCTTCACCACCATGCCCACGGGCGGGTTTTCCACCAAAAATGCTTCCGTCGCCCATTACGACAGCCTGTATCTCGATGTCGTCTTCATCGTCTTCATGGTGCTGGCCGGAATCAATTTCTCCCTGCACTACCAGGCGCTGAAAGGCAGGCCCATGGCGTTCTGGAAGGACTCCGAATGCCGGTTTTTCATCGGAGCCACCCTGGCCCTGACGATTCTGGTGAGCCTGAACGTGTATAAAAGCGTCTACGAGGGCATCGGCGAATCTTTGCGATACGGCGCCTTCCAGGTGGTCTCCATCCTCACCACCACGGGCTATGCCACCGCCGACTACGAGAAGTGGCCGGTTCTGTCCCAGCTCATTCTCCTGGTGTCCATGTTTCTCGGGGCATCGGCCGGGTCCACCGGCGGCGGCATGAAATGCCTGCGGGTCATGCTTTTTTTTAAATATTGCGCCCGGGAGCTGTTCTACCTGGTGCACCCCCATGCCGTGGCCCACGTTAAAATCAGCGGAAAGATGGTTCCCGAAGACGTCATCCGAAGCGTCATGGGTTTTCTCGGCCTGTATGTTGCGCTCTTTGTCATCAGCAGCCTCCTGCTTTCCGCCCTCGGGGTGGACCTCGTCACCTCCATCGGAGCCACGGCGGCCACCATCGGGAACATCGGCCCCGGCCTGGGGATGGTAGGCCCCACGGACAATTTCGCCAACATCCCCTACCTGGGAAAATGGCTGCTGATCTGGTGCATGCTTCTGGGAAGGCTCGAGATCTACACCCTGATCATTTTCTTGGCCCCGTCCTTCTGGCGTAAATAGCGAGTTGTTCCAACTATGGAGTTGACAATCCGGCAATGGCGCTTTAAAATTGAAGACTTTTTTTTTGGGCCGTTAACTCAGGTGGTAGAGTATCTGCCTTTTAAGCAGAGAGTCGTTGGTTCGAGTCCAACACGGCCCACCAGGCACGTCCCCATCGTCTAGCCCGGTCCAGGACACCGGCCTTTCACGCCGGCAACACCGGTTCAAATCCGGTTGGGGACGCCATCAATAATATCAAGGGGTTGCGTATATTCGCAGCCCTTTTTCTTGTGCCTTCGAATTTCATACCCAACACTATACCCAACAAATTATTAGGGTTTCATTCAGCCCTCCATTTCAACGATCCAGTTCCAAAGATTCAGGATCATAAGAGGTCAACCTCTCCTCCTGAAGCTTTCCATTCAACTTCGATCTTTCCACCACCGTAAGGGGGCGCCAGACCCCCGGCTCCACGATCCCCAGCTTGACCGCCCGTTCGAATTCCTCGGCATTGCGGTTCATCTCGATGATCTGCTCAAGTCCGTGCACCATTTCGCACCCCCTTTTTCAATTCGATTTCAATCGCCGGCATACCAGACATAGACCCGACAGTTCACCACTTTGCATTTCAGCCAGGGAACTCCAAGGTTGATGTGCCTGATCAAACGATCCAAATCGGGAAGCGGTATCTTAAACTCCCAGATATTCGGCTCGAACACGATCCAGTCTTCATCGATTTTCAGTCCAGCCCGGGTGAGGTCCTCTATTTCGGTATCGAAGTCGTCCGCCATGGCACAGTCTACGGTGATGTCCCCGTTGGTCCGCCCTCTGTGTTTTTCTATATAAGCCCGCACCCCTCCGGGATAATATTCGGTCAAAGACCGGTTTCTGATGACTAGAGCGTAAAATGTCACGCGCATCTTCCTTTGTCCGGTGCCTACAGTGTAGAATTTCCTTTCCGGTTCAGGGTACCTCTGAACCTCCGTTTCTGAAGAGTGTACCAATTTGATGCTCATCGAACCCTCCGTTTCCGCCTGACAAAAAACCCCACACCGAGACGGCACAGGATCCTTTCAGCGCTTTAGCGTGTTTTGGTGATGCGGGAGCAAGCTGCTGGGTCAAATCGCCCGACATTGGGATAATGATGGGTAGACGGAGATAGGGGGAGAGCGGGACTGTGCCCTGAAACGCAGAAACCGCCCATGAGGCGGTCTGTGGGATCCGGTTGTCATTTCTGACCTCATGGATCCTGGCTTTGGCACCTTGCGGATCAGGTTGCCGGGCGGTCATCGGGCCAGGTCCCTTGCGCCACTCTGCATGAATTCTTTTAAGATGAATTTTATATCAAAATCGATCTGTTGTCAAAGAAATTAAACAAAGACGGCAATTTGAAACACTAAAGGGTATGGGTATGTTTTTATGGACTTAATCGTTATATTACCTTGATATCACTTGACTTGATAACACCATCCTGTTAACAAAAAAACTCTTAAAACCCCAATTAGCTAAGATTCAAATTTGTTTCCAGGGCCTATACCAAGCCATCTCAAAAAAACCGAAGTAGGATTATTGAGCATCCGAGTTGCAGCATACCCAGGAAGTTACCGGCATGGTATTCGTATCGAACTACAAGGCGTCTAGAATTCTGAAACCAGGCAAAAAGTCTCTCCACTTTCCATCTTCTCCGATATGGTCTCAGTCTCCGTCCATCTTGGGTTTTAGGCTTCTTACGCCCTTTTCGATGAGGCGCGATCATTTGAACGTTGCGCTCATCAATCAACCGCCGGTCAAGTTCATCACTGTCATAGGCCTTGTCGCCAACAATTCGATCCGGAGCATACCGCGTAAAGCCACTGTCGATCGTCTCTTCAACCAATTTCACTTCATGGGGCGAAGCGCTTTCAATGTGAGCGGCGACAGGAATACCAGAAGCGTCTGCAATTGCCATGATCTTGGTGCCTTTTGCTGGAACCACCTGTGGCAGGTCTGATACGGAGGATGCCGCTGGGGCATATCTTTCCAGGGAGCTCCGGTTCGTAGGATCCACAGGATGCCATTAAAAACCTGCCGTGGATCGCGTGGCGGCCGACCCCTTGGATCTTTGGGCGGAGTTAGCTTCTGGATAATGGGCTCTATCCGATTTCATTGTTCGTTTGTGATGTCCATCCTGATTATATAGCATAATCAAGATGCGATGTCTAGATTTTTATAATATTTTTATATAGTTACGCGGACATCTGATATTTTTAAATTATTTCAGGCTGTTGTCGCCATGACTGATAATTCCCGAACGACGTTTTTTTAAGATGGCTTCTAGTTTTCAGGGGGACTTCGATATCTCGCATGTTGGTCAGGAAATTGTTCCGTAGTAGTGCATGGGTAGTTGTATCGGCTTTCCAGCGGAGTCTACGAGTCCTTGAAATTCTTTCGCAATTCATGATCCACGAAAGAGTAAACGGAGAAACGAGGACTCCGAAATCGGTAATTCGCTCCGGGTACTGGATTATCGGGATTGGAGCCGGGGCATTTCTCACGTACAGCACGAGGCATTTCATAAATGGAGACGCGATCAACTACATAGAAATGGGCGAAGCCATCCGCATGGGGCGCTGGTCGGGGCTGATCAACTTGACCGCCAGCCCTGGATATGCATTTCTCCTTGGTCTGGGGCAGCTTCTTCTTGATACAAATCGATTGAATGAGGTGCCGTTGCTCAAATGGGTAAACTACCTTTGTATGCTTTTTGCCCTGGGAGCAAGTGATGTGCTTGTGCAATATATGAAGCGCCGACTTCCGGCAGACACAAACGATCAAGGCAAGCCGTTGCCACCGCCGCTAGTCCTTTTACTTGCCTACGGAATGTGCCTCTTCTGCATTTTCAACTGGGTGAGGCCTCGACTGGTTGCGCCTGAGATGGCCGTTTTCGGTCTTGTAATGGCCACTGCTACGGTCATTTTGTGGATCCGAGACAATCCTCGGTCTTACTTCAAATTTATGCTGCTGGGCATTTGCGCAGGAATATCATATCTCTTCAAAACATTCTTTTTTCCTTTTTCCTTGGTATTTTTTGTTCTGGCAGCGATAGCCTCTCAATCCGTGCGAGTGGCCGTCCCCCGGATGACTGTGGCTGTGGTGGTGATGCTTGCGGTGTGTGGACCTTTAATTTATGGCTTGTCTGAAAAGGTCGGACGATTCTCCTTCGGCGAAACAGGGAAATTGAACTATGCGAAGTATATTGCCGGTCGAGGGCAGAGCGTGCACAAACCGATCGAGTTAAACGAAGCACCTGAGGTGCTTCTTTACCGGGACAATCCATATGTGAACTCCACGCGTCCCGCAACGTTCGACCCTAGTTATTGGGCAAACGGAATAGAGCCTGTATTTAATCCATGGATTCATCTGAGACTTTTGCTGTGGCATGTATGGGAAATCATCAATGACCGACTGGCGTTGTCGATTTGCTGCATTCTCTGGTGCCTTTGGCTGCTCTTTGTAGGAGCTTTGAAGCCGCGGAAAGGATGGATGCCCTCCCACGCGCTCTTTCTATCAATTATCGGGGCTGCAGGAATTCTTATATACAGCAGTATACACGTGGAAATGAGATATGTTGCTCCGTTTCTCTTCCTCATTTTTCTCGCGTTGGTACTGCACCAGCGCCACAAATGGAGTGACCGGCAAGGAAATCTTAGAGCGGTGGCCTTTGCAGCCATCGTAGCGATTCTGACGCTTGCACTCACGGTCAGCTCCGTTGCGGATCAGTCCCTTCGAGGTCTACGCTCTACAGCAGAGAAGCCTTCGTACGCTGAAGCGTACGGGCAAATGCTTGTGCTGAAAGATTTCCTGCTTCATCGGGGTATTCAACCGGGAACCGACGTCGCCCTCGTTGGTATGCCTCCCTATTATTGGGGACGCATGGCGGGATTACACATCATTGCCGAAATCCCTAGCGAGCAGCAGTTGTTGTCTGCCTCTGAGGCTGATCGGCGCCAAGCGCTTCAATCGCTCGAGGAAGTTGGAGTCAACCTGGTGGTGGCTTTCGGCAAAGCCTTTAGTAAACTGAACAACGAAGGTTGGACACAGGTCCCGGGGATCCGCGACTATTACGTATACATGGGCGGCAAGCCCGATCGGCCAGGATTCTTTCCGCGACAGGAAGCACTGGAATCAGATCTGAAATATCGCACCATTGATGGTCTTCCGATAGATCGCAGGGCTTCGCATTACTAGTGTTGGCCGGCAATCCCTCTCTGTTTCTCCGGCCTCTTTGTCTGTAAAGGGTGGCAGATGGAGAAAGGCAAAACTCATTAAGGAATGCACACGAAGGTTGGAGTTGAAGGAGGATCGTGGTTGGTGTTGAAGAATTCGATTCCCTACAGGGTGCGCCATCGAATCGGGTACGGTAGTATCGAGTTCCACCTCGCTCAAAGGGCCAAAATCCTTAGCCTTCATCCCGTGTTCTTCAGTAAACCGGCCTTTCTGGACGGCTCCAACGTAGGCAAGACACCAGTTTCTATATATTCCATCCCCTGCTTGGATGGGACTACCCTCCCGGAATCGTGTATCGGGATATCAACAATAAGCGACTCGTCCGTGGGCTGCCCACGTCGTTCAATCGCATTACTTTCGATTTTATGGCCAAACGGTTTACATCCGTCGCGGATATACCTTATGATGAGGGACACTAACATAGGAAGGCCATCTTTAATCCCCGAGAACAGCGCAACTCCTCCATCCGGACCTGGCCGGATAAACGGGCCTTGACGCATCCTTGGCCTTATACCGGCATTATTCGACATGACCTCCGGTGTCGACATGGAAAACAGGCTCATGCGAATCGATATCTTGGTTTTCCTGCGGGACATCGTCCTGGCCAAAGCCAACCTGATGAGTATGGCTCATGGCCTCGAGGTCCGAGTTCCGTTTTGCGACCGGCAACTCGTCGAATTTTCTGCCGGCATTCCAGGCCCCATGAAAACCCGGCTTTTTAAAACCAAACACCTTTTCAGAAAACTGGATAGAGAAAGACTCCCGCGGAAAATATATGCCTAAAAAAGGGTTTAGCCCGCCGATGGAATATTGGTTCTGCAACGAACTCAAGGAGTTAACCCTGGACACCCTGTTCGAAAAAAACATCAAAGACGTCGGCCTGTTTGATCCGTATTACGTAAAGCGCATTGTTTACCAAAAACTTTCAACAAAAGTCGACCATAACCGGAAAATATTCGCCTTTCTGGTTTTTATGGTCTGGTGGCGAAAGTTTTACTGGATCTGAATCACTGGTCGGCAGAGGCCCACGGGCCATACTGAAAAGAGGGTTAGTTGTCCGAATCATCGAAAAAATATCCGACCACCGACCAGAGTCTAATTCCTTTTCTCCCACACGTATCGCTATGGTTGATACTTGTGGCCGCCCTGGGCTTTCGTCTCTACATCGCCGCCAATACCACCATCGCCAACCTTGACGGTTGCCTATACCTCCACCAGGCCCGGGCCATTTATTATGGCTTGTGGGACGCCCTAGTAGCCTGTAATTACGAACTCATTCACGGTCATGTTTCTCCCTATCCCTTTTTTGTCGTTGGCGCCTACACCGTGCTTGGGGACTGGGTTGCTGCCGGACGACTGGTTAACATCGCTTTCGGAACCGCCACCCTCGTGCCCTTATACCTCCTAGCCAAAAGATTCTTCGATCTCCGTATTAGTGGCCTGATCGCCCTCGTCTACGCCCTGACCCCGAACCTGGCCGCCTGGCACACCGACCTGCTGCGAGGGCCGCCGTCCTGGTTTTTCCTGGTTCTGGGGATGTACTGGTTTGTCCTGGCCCTGGATGGCCGGGGCCGCAATTTCCTGACCCTGAGTGGTCTGTCCTTTGTCCTAGCCACTTGCGGCCGGATCGAAGGCGCCGGCTTTATCGTCGTGTCCGCCGGCTTTATCCTTATATCGAAGATTGAGAAAAAAACTTTGTCACTTGTATATTTCATCTGGCCGGTTTTGACGGCCATGGCCGGCTCCATGATCGCCGTTCTCGTATACCACATCCGGGCCGGTGATATTTTCTCGATTCATTTCACATTCCAAGAGCTCGTGCACGGACCAGCGGCCGAAGGTTCCAATATCCGGGCCGCGCTCGAGATTTTGCGGCGGCATCCACCTCACGGGATTCCATTCGAGTTTCTGGTCATCACCCGCAACCTGGTTTGGTGGATCGCCCTGGGTGCGACCACCCACGCATTTATGGAAGCATTCTGGTACCCATTCTTTCTTATTGTTCTCATCGGTTGCGGGACTCTTTCGGCTCGGCTTCGCACTGACCGGCGGATCCTCTACTTCGCGCTTTTGGCCGCCACCCTTTTCTCGGGCCTCTATGTCGGCGTGCTTTCCACCTGGCATGATATCCACCGTTATTGGGTCCCCCTTGTTTTGCCTTGCTTCATCTTCTTGGGCTTTGGGCTGGAATGGATCATAAACGTCCTGGAAGCAAGATTCGCATTAAAGAAAAAAACCGTTATCATCTTGGCCATCCTGTTTGTTATATCGGTGTCTATACCAAAAAATATCGCCCCTCGCGAAGCCGATAAACTGGTTTTTAAAGAAATCGGACAAATGATCCACGACCGGGAAAGGCAAAACAGGACTATCAACATCACCTCTTCCGCTCTCACCGGCGCCCTGGCCTGGGTTTATTTCTACGCCAACCTTGAGGTCACCGGCGCCCCGTGCCCCAGGCCGGATCAAAGCCATTTTACCGATATTCTCGCGGCTTATCCGGACGGCTTCGTCAAACATCTGCGCAATCGGGATATGAAGTATTTTCTATGGGTAGAAAAGGCTTGGCCGGAAAATAAACCAAACTTTTTCACGGGCGGTTACGGGCAAGGATTAATCGAAATCGGCCGCTGGAACCACGCGGACACCGGGGACATGGTCCTTTTTCAAGTTCCATGAAGCCCCCGGCGCGACAAGCCTGATGCACCAAAGTCGGTGGCGTATACACCGGTTTTATTTGCGGAGAACCTGGAGACCGATTTAAAGCCCACATGTCACAAAAATCACTAGAATTCAATTACCGTGAAAATAGGTACCCAGCTTTTTTTCTGTCTTTCTATTTCGCGCAACCGCGCTAAACTGGGTATTGCATCAAAATTAGATAAAGAGGAGAAAACCGACAAAGTGGGAGAGCAGCTTTGGCCGATTCAAGTTTCAAGCGCCATGAAAGTGGGAGTAAAGAACAATAACCTATAAGCTCTACCACCTGACCTTCCCTAAATGCCAAACAAAAATTAGGATTGTTACGTTTATTGAAGATCCGAATGGAGTAATAAATTCTCCGGCATCTGAATCTAGGAGAATTCAAGAGGCCTCCATGACCAGTCGCCCATGCCCCGCCTATCACTCAATCCCCGCATAAGAAGACATCCCTCAGCTTTATGCCGAGGACTTCATCGCCGATCCGGTTTACCCCATGAATACGAATCTAAAAACCGGTCGCCGCCGATCCGTCGAGCTATGCCCAAATAAGCCTAATTAGGAATCTTCTGGAGAGACTCTCTGTATTGACAACCAATCTCGATTTGAGTATCGATTGATCCGAAAAACACGGCAACAAAACGCTCTCCTGTCTTGGGGTAACGGAACGCAATTCGTTACCCGCTCCATACGCAATTAAATAGCGACTTCGTATTAATCAAGTCGTTTTCCAAAAGCGATTGGTAGGATCCGATAAGGCATGGAAAAGGCCGCCCAGGGCCGCAACGACCGGACGGCTGGGGTTACCGGAAGGAGGTACCGGCTAATGACGAAAATTCTTATTGGCATTCCGGTTCTGGACAACATCGAAATGACTCGGGTCTGCCTGGAAAGCCTGATAGCGAACACCCCCGCCGGAGATCCGGATCTGTGTCCGTCCCTGCTGGTCGTCGACAATGGCTCGGAAGACGACATCGCCGGCTTGCTGCAGCATGAGTTCGGCCACGCTGATTTACCGATCCATCATCACCGCAACACCACCAATCTGGGGGTGGCCGCGGCCTGGAATCAGATCCTGCAGTTCGTACCGGAAGGCCACGATTCCGGGCGCTACTGCTATCACCAGGTGGTCATCGCCAACAACGACGTGATTTTCGGTCCCGACTGGCTGCCGCCCCTATTGGCGGCCATGGCCCAGGATCGGCGCATCGGTTGGGTTGCGGCCTTGGAAAACGGATCGCCCCTGGCGCCCCAACTTCTGGAGGCCCACGAGCTGTCCCGCCGCCACCGCCTGGACCCCAAGGATGCCCCGTCAGCGGACGCCATCCGTCAGTGTGTCCGGCGGGTATACGCCCCCTGGGGTGGGCATGCCGCCTTCTGCCGGGCGATCAAAGCCCTTCAACTTCCAGGGTTTATTCCCTTTCGGGGGGAGGGCCGCTCAGCGGTGTGTTTCATGATCCGAACGGCCATGGTCGAGCAGATCGGGGAGTTCGATGAGGACTATGCACCTGTTGGGATCGCCGAAGATCTGGAATATTTTCTACGGATGGAGGGAATGCTTCGGCCCTCCTGGCTGACCGTCGAGAGATATCCGCCGGACCAGAAATGGCGCAGCGGCTTCTGCGGACAGAGTGTGGTCCATCACTATTGGTGCAGCACCCGCCAGGGACCGCACTTTGACGGGCGCCGATGGGACAAGATCCGGGAACAAAACTGGCGCGCCAAATTCGGCCGCTCGCGCAAGCACTTCACCCGGCTGTTCGACTGAAGATGAAAGCCGGCAGCCACCGACTGGTAGGCAGCGGCTAAATTCGCAGAGTCCTATTTATGGAAAAAGGGATTCAGGGACGGAGTGAACGACCTAGTGATTGCCATGAATTCGGCTTGGTATGTGTTTCTGAAATATACAAGGGTCATGGAGTGCAGCCGGTTTGAGAAAGATTGCTCTGGCCATTGAACATTTCGACCCTCTACGCGGTGGCGCCGAAGCCTATGCCGTAGCCCTGGCCCGGACCCTGGTGGAAAACGGTTGGGAAGTGCACCTGTTTGGCAAGACCTGGAAACGGGAACCGGACCGTGCGGTGTTTCACCCCATCCACCTGCCGGCGTGGCTGCCGTCTTGGGTGCAACTGCTGCTCTTCGCTCATCGGCACCGGCGGATGATCCGGTGCATGGCGTTCGACATCGTGCTGGGGTTCGGCAACACCCTGACTATGAACGTATACCAGAGCCACGGGGGGGTCCACCGCTGCTCGGCTTGGCGCAAGACCTATTCCCAGCACAACCCGTGGCTGCGGGCCTTGAAGCGGGGGCTGATGATCCTGTCACCTAAATATTGGACGCGCCAGTGGATTGAAGCCGCCCCTTTCCGGATGAACCCCCGGCCGCACCTGGTGGCCATTTCGGATATGATTAAAAACGATCTGGTGGCCTGCCATGGCGTACGACTCGCCGATGTGGACGTGATATATAACGGTGTGGACACCGAGCGCTTTTCTCCTGGCCGGGATGCCTGCCGGCGACGTCCCGCGCCGAGACTTATACCTCGGCGACGACCAGGTCGTCTTTTTGTTTGTGGCCCACGAACTGAAAAAAAAGGGCATCGAACCCCTGGTGGATTCCGTGGCGGCCCTGGGGCCCGACCTACATCCAACGGTCCGAGTGGTGGTGGTGGGAGGGTGGCCTTACAGTCGGCTGACCCGACGTATCCAGCAGCTGGGGGTGGAAAGGCAGTTCATTTTCACCGGACCCCAAGCAGTCCCGGAGATGTTTTACGCCGCCAGTGATGTCTTTGTACTGCCCACCTATTACGATGCCTGTTCGCTGGTGGTCGCTGAGGCTATGAACTGCGGCCTGCCGGTCATCACCACCACCGCCAACGGGGCCGCCGGAATGCTCAGACCCGGCCGTGACGGCTATTTGATTCTCCATCCGCCCGATCCATCCGCCCTGAAAACGGCGATGCAAAGGCTTTTGTGCCCCCAGCGGCGGCGCGAGATGTCCCGGATGGCGGCCGCCGCCGGCCGCCGCTATTCGGTTAACGCCAACCACCGGCAAATGCTGGATCTTTTTTCCACCCTGGCAGACGGCCGCTTGCCGGTAGGGCCAGGCAGAGAGCGGCCATGAGCCCTCTTTTTTCGCCACTTCCCGTGCCTGTACCCCTATTACCAGCCCAGCCGTTCAGGGAAAGTAGGGCTGGCGGTGTTTCCGTCAACCGAACTCGAATACGTCGCCGCCTTGGAACCCTACATCCAGCGCTTAACCCTGCGAGATCTGAGAGTTCTCGATCCTCTGGACGATTCCGTCCATTTGAGGCTGTTTATCGCCGTTGGGTTCGATTTGCTGTGCATCAGCATCAACCGGGAATACCATTTCGAGGATGTTATCCACCTGGTGAACAGTTTGCCGCACCAGATTTTGGCAATCGTCGGCGGCAAACAGGCCGGCGATAGCTCAGAGACAATCCTCGAACGCTGCCTAAGGGTCGATGCGGTCGTCACCGGGAAGGGGGAGGCCGCCAAGGTGGAAATCACCAGCGGCGTGGATTGGCACTCGATCGAAGACATCTCCTGCCGCCGGGGCCGGACCACGGCACCCAATTCACCCCGGCCGCCACTGGATTTTGCCGCTTTATCTTTTCCCAAGCCACATCAGCGGGCACGGCCCTACCGATTCAACGTGGGCGGGTTTGCCTTCCGGAGGGAAGAGCTCGATGTTTTGCTGACTTCGCACGGATGTTCCTACAATTGCAAGTTCTGCAAATTCGGCCTATCGTCCGGAGGGGTGAAGCTTCCCTATGCCACCCGGTGTATCGATTCGGTGGTGGATGAACTGGCCGCCATGATGGCGGGGGTCTTGCTGATCGGGGATGAAAATTTTTTCGTCCACCCAGATCGGGTGGCCAAAATTTGTGAGTGTATCCTCTCATGCTGTATCCGCAAGCGCTATCTGGTCCAATCGCGGATCGAGATCGCCCAACGGCCCGATGTTCTGGCCCTGGCCATGCGCGCCGGCGTCAAGATGCTGCTGCTGGGAATCGAACCGCCCACCGACCGCATCCTGCAGATGCAAAACAAGGGTTTTGAGAGCGCCAACTTGGTTCTGGCATTTGAAACCCTGCGCCGCTTTCCGCTTTACTACCACGGTGGTTTCATTTACGGTAAACCCACCGAAACTGCGGCGGAGATGCTTGAAATTCCGGAATTCTCAGGCCGGCTAAGCTTGGATTCTATTACCTGCCAGACTGAAGACGGTTGTGGCGGCGACCCCCGGTTCTTATGCGACCGACGACAACCTGGTCTACCCCGTGGGCCGGGGCTATCCCTACCTGGCCCGCATCAGCCGGTGCATCCGCTGCCGCTTCTAAACCGCCGGAAGGCTACTGGCCATTGTCGTCAAAATCATCAGCGTTCGCCTGTTTACCCTCAGGCACCACCTGCCGACCCTGTTGGTGGCCCTGCCGGTGGTGGTAGCCAAAACAATATGGCGCAAGATCGAAAAGAAACTGTCCGTCTAGCCGGACCGGGTCCGCTGAAGACCCTAACAACAGACCGTCGCCGCAGGCGGGGACCAGACCCGTTCGGGAGATGGTAACAACATGGTTCACCTGGCTTTCGGAAAAATGGCCTATCCGACCCGATATCCCCTGCGCTATGCTCATTTCCCCTATCTTGGCAAGTTGTTGCAAACCGAACAGCTGGTCCCGACCGGAGTTTCCTGGATACTGGACTTGGGCTGCGGACCGGGAGTCTTCGTGCGCCTGTGCGATCGGCCAGCCGGCAACAGCTGTTTAGGGCTGGAGCTTTGGCCCCACCAGCTGCGCCAGGCAGCCGCTTCCGGAGGTTACAACATTCTGGTGCAGGCGAACTTGCTGGAGGATCTGCCAGTGCAGAGCGACTCAATGGACGTGGTGCTGTTGAGCGAGGTGCTGATATACCTTCCCGACCCTCCCCGCATGCTGAACGAGTGCCTGCGGGTGTTGCGTCCCGGCGGCGTCCTGTGTGTCTACAATCCGATCGTCTGGCTGCCCCGGTTCAGAGCCGCGATGAAACGTTGCGGCCGCCGCTTTTACCACTCCGGGGACAGCATCGCTTTCGATTGTAAAACGGCCTGGCGTCAGGCCCGGAGACCCAGCCGGGTTTCCTTCTATTCCTTCGGAGGACTGCAATCCCAAATCTCGGCGGCCGGATTCCGGATTTTGCGGGTCACTGCCTTTCGAATGATGCGCAACCGGATCAGCTGGCTGAACCGGTTGGAAAACCATGCCGGGTACTACCGCCGCATGACCGCCCTGGCAGCACGGTTTCCGCGCCTGGCGGCTGACATCCTGGTCATCGGTCAAAAGGCCGCCTCCGGAGAGCGGCTGTGAAAGCCGAAGGCCAGGTCGGCAGAAATGCGGCCTTGGTCGACCGCCCGAACCCGGAAGGGATGATCCGGGTGGCTTGTGACCTTTGCGGCGGGCAGAACCATCGTCATCTTTTTGTCAAGGAGGGTTTCATCCACGTTCGCTGCCAGGACTGTGGCTTGGTGTTCGTCAACCCCCGCCTGCAGGACCACATCCGCGGCCAGATCGAGGGTGGAACCGGTGCCATGGGAGCTGTCCACCTGAACGCTCGCGAACAGCGGCACCTGGACTGGGAGTTGAAAGCCATTGAACCTTTTCGCCACACTGGGCGAATACGAGACGTAGGGGCTGGATCAGGCTGGTTTTTATGGGCCGCAGCCCGAGCGGGCTGGGAGACATGGGCCGTGGAGGTGAACCACCTGGCCCTGGCCCAACTGGCCCAAAGGGGGCTGAGCCGAATCATCGACCAGCCCGTGGAAGCCTTCCGGGCGCCGGCCCAAAGCATGGACATGGTCCGCCTGTGGGAGGTGCTCGAACACCTTCAGTCCCCCAAAAAGGCCCTGGGCAACTGCTTTGAAGCACTTCGGCCCGGTGGCCTGCTGCGGCTGTCGACGCCCAATTACGCCTCTTTGTCGCGCCGCATCAGCGGACCCCAGTGGGTATACTTAAACGGCGCGGATCATATCAATTTTTTCGAGCCGAACACCATCGAGAAGCTGTTGATGAAAATTGGGTTCGAGCGCATTCGCATCCGCACGCGGGCATTCAAGCCCGAACGGCGATGTTACCACCCCCCCCGGCATCCGCCGCCGCCGTGCCGGGTGCTCTATCCGTTCAGAAACTTGATTCACGAGTTCGTGCGCTTCACTCCCTTTGGTCACGAGATGATCGTATCGGCTGTCAAACCCACAGAAGGCCGTGCCGGTGCACTTACAGCTGGAGGGACACCTTGATGCCGCCCCCAGATCCTTTCGATAGCAACGGCTGGCAGACACCCGCCGTGCGCCTGATCAAGACGGCATGCCTCCTTTTGGGGAAACCGGGACCGGGGTTGAGGGATATTTTCAGCCGGGTTCTGGGAAAGGTCTGGTACCGGATCGACCGCCGCCACCGGGGGGTTGCACTGGACAACCTGACCCGGGCCTATGGGGGTGAAAAAACCGCGTCCGAAATCGCCACAATGGCGCGGCGGGTATTCCAAAACATCGCTCGCATTCCGTTTGAAATCGGCTGGGCCCTGGAGTTGTCCCCCGAGGACCATGTGAACCATTTCCATGTCTGCGGCCGGGGACATCTGGAGGACGCCCAGCGCCAAAACCGGGGGGTGCTGATCCTCACAGCCCATCTGGGCAATTGGGAGCTGTTGTCCGTCGCCATGGAGATGATCGGCTTGCCTCACTGTGCGATTGCACGCCCGCTGGACGTCGGTTTTCTGGATCAGTTCATCACCGGCTTTCGAACCCGTTTCGGCGGCGAGCTGATCCCCAAGGAACGTTCCGGCTACCGAATTGTCCGCAGACTCCGACAGGGCTGGTTGGTCGCAGTCCTTTTCGATCAGGGGGCTGACTGGTATGAAGGCCCGTTTGTCGATTTCTTCGGCCACCGGGCCTGCACCAGCCGCGGTTTGGCCAGACTAGCGGCACGAAGCGGAGCACCGGTGGTTCCGCTTTTCGTGGTACGCCATGGTGGCGGATTTCGCATCCTGATCGAACCGGCCGTTCCGCTGGAAGACAGCGGCGACAAGACCAGAGACAGTGAAGAGAACACTCAACGCTTCAACCAAGTGATCGAAAATGTGGTGCGCCGCTACCCGGAGCAGTGGTTCTGGGTGCACCGGCGCTGGAAGGTGCGTCCCTATTGCCCCTGGCCGCAACGGTAATCCAAGCGGGCCCGGGATTTGCTAAAATACCGCTTTGACGGCGCTGTTCTGTCTCCGAACGCGTCCGAAGCCGCCCGGATCGCGCGCCATCATTCTGGGGAGACCCCGGGAGACGGCCGTGGGAAGGCAGGTCGCCATTGCCAGCGGCGGTGCCTGCCTGAATCTGTGTGGCCGGGTATTCCTTCGGATTGCCATGGCTCTGATCGAGCGCTACCAGCTGGTGGTAACCAACGGTTCGGGTCTGATGCTGACCTTAAAAGCTGCCACGCCTCCGTGCAAAAACGTTTGGCCACTTGCCTGGCCGCGGGAATGGACCTGAAAGGTTGCCCCGACTGAGGGAATGAAAAAATACCGGCTGTTAATAACCGTACTGACAGTCCTCCTGCTTGGGGCCGCCTATTACGGTTGGCTGCATGACAAGCTGTACGTTGTCGTCCCAGGGCGCGTCTATCGCAGTGCCCAGCTCTCGGAAGCCGAACTTCATCAAGTGATCGTGGAACGGCGGATCAGATCGATCGTCAATCTTCGGGGTGAAAATCCGGATAGCCAATGGTATCGCCGGGAAAAGGCTGTCGCCGCCCGCAATGGGGTCCGATTGTACGACATCTGGATGGATTCCCACCGCCTGCCCCTGTTCCGCAAGTTGAACACCCTGCTTGCGGTGCTGATGCAGGCTGAACGCCCCGTGCTGGTCCATTGCTGGCGCGGATCGGATCGTACCGGTTTGACCGCAGCTTTATTGCTGGTCATTGAAACGGACCCTCCGCTGCCCATTGCTGAAAAACAGCTTTCATGGAGATATGGAGTGATACCAGGCATACCTTCGGTGGGCCGGCTGGTTTTCGATCAATATCGGTATTGGCGGCGGCAAGAGCGGAGCGAACACAGCCGCACAACATTGATTCACTGGATCCGGAATGCCTACCGGGATGATGTAGGCAATTACGAATTCCGATTGGAGGCCGCCGGAGACGTCCCTTTCAACAATCACCAAGTGGCCCGGCTGCCGTCTAGCTGCCACCATCTTGACCTGTCAGGATGGATCATCAACATGCAGACCCGCACGCCGCCGAAAAAGTTGCGGATCGAACTGGAAGACCTGGTATCGGTTCCGGCCACGATGACTTCGGTACGGCCGGACGTGCTGGCGGAGTTCGGGCTGGAGGCGCCATCGCCGGGACGGCTGCGCATAGGCTGGCGGGTCGCTATCGAATGTCACCGGCTTACGACCCGCTGCTACCGAATTTTCTTCCGGATCGCCAACCCTGGGCGCAAGGTGCAGAGAATTCCGACCGGCTATGCCCTGTGCCTCGAGACACAATAAGCGTTCGTACTTCCCACCCTCCTCTTCATCAAATTGCCCTCCTTATACAATTTCATTTTATTACCGTATAAAAACGACCAGAAAATTCGTTTGCGGGTGGAAAAAAACAGTGTATAAAGGAAACACAAATGTCTTTGATAGCTTATGTTTGGTTCATCCGGTTTTAGCGTACTTTTAGGTTTGAAAAAAAGTGGACAACCCGGTTTCCTTCTTGGTGAACGGCAATTCAATCAAGGAGGAAAACCCTCATGTCCACGAGTCTTTTGTATCATACTTTCGGGATTCACGGCTACCAGTATGTTCGAACGCTCTATGAGAAGGGCGCAGCGATCTTCAAAATTCGCCAAGATATCAGCAGGATGCGCTGCCCTGAATGCAACTCCAGGTATTTGGTTCGGAAAGGCTATGTCTGGCGACGTTTTTGTACCACTCCTGTCGGGAAAAAGACGGTTTGGATCCTTCTGGCCGTGCAGCGGGTCTATTGCCGGGCTTGTGCCACGCTGCGGCAGGTTCCCATCGGATTCGCCGACCCGCGTCGTACGTATACCCAGGCTTTCGAGCGTTATGCTTTGGAACTCTCCCGGCACATGAACATCCTGGCAAGCAAGTCATCGGCTTTGATATCCTCAATATATCCACATCTGATTAATATTTAAAATTAAATTTGACTATAACAATTCATTTGGGTATATTTATAAATGATCTGTTTCTCCAATTCCAATTGACCTGAATCGATTCTCCCTTTTGAATCGAATGCGATTCCTCTCCTCATTTTCGAACACGACCTATTAGTTCATTTGTCGATAATTCCTTTCGAAGAATCTCGAAGGGAAAGCCATGAAAGTTTTAATCGATTCACTTCCGGATTATGCGTCGCTTTTTGTTTGAACTTCATCTTGTTTTACGATGGGTATGCTGAGGACCTTAAAGATTACAGTAATCAAATTCAGACCGCACACGAGAAAACTGACGAATTTTTATATACCGAAACGGAAAAGAGTAGCTTTGATGTTAAATGGGGAGCGGATAAAGCTTACCGATTGGACTTGTTAGTGTAACATCTTTTCTGTAATTTCGTTTTAGCGTTGGTGCAGGCAGGGCCCCTGGGGGATACCCAGAGATCCCCCAGGGGCATCTGCCGGTGTTTCAGGCCCTGATCCGGTACATGGCGCTTGAAAAAAAGGGGTCAGATCGGTACTCCAAGAATTGTTTCGCCAAACAATTTAAAAGGAGGAACCGAAATGACCCACGCAAAAGAGGATAGCGCAATTTCGATGGCATTGGAACAGATTATTGAAAACGGTTTTGAAGGTCTGGACACGGCGGTTTCCTTGTTGATCAACGAAGCGATGCTCATTGAGCGCAGCCGGGCGCTGGAAGCCGAGCCCTGGCAACGCACCGAAACCCGTAAAGGCTATGCCAACGGCTATAAGCCGAAAACCGTCAAGAGCCGAATCGGCGAACTGGCGCTTCAGGTTCCACAGGTGCGCGGGCCGGTGCAATTTTATCCAAACGCTCTGGAGAAGGGGCTTCGCAGCGAGCGGGCGTTGAAGCTGGCCATGGCCGAGATGTACATCAACGGGGTCTCAACCCGTAAGGTCAACGAGGTTTTAAATAAGCTTTGCGGGCTGGAGGTAACCAGCACCCAGGTCAGCCGGGCCACCGAACTGCTGGACGAGGAGCTGGAAAAGTGGCGCAATCGGCCTTTAGGCCATACGCCTTTCATTCAAATCGACGCCCATTATGAAAAAGTGCGCCATGGCGGCAGCGTGGTCAGCTGTGCGGTATTGATTGCAACCGGCGTCACCCTCGAAGGCCAGCGCTCCGTGCTGGGAGTCAGCGTCTCTTTAAGTGAAGCAGAAGCCCATTGGCGCAGTTTTCTGTCTTCGCTGAAAAACCGCGGCCTCCATGGGGTGATCCTGATCACCAGTGACGACCATGAAGGGCTTAAATCGGCGCTCAAAAGCGTTTTTAACGGTGTTTCCTGGAACCGCTGCCACGTCCACCTCCAACGGAACGCAACGGCTTACGTGCCCAAAGTTTACATGCGCAGCGCCGTTGCCCGAGACATCTCAAACATCTTGTCGGCCCCAAACCGGGAAGAAGCCAGGCGGCTGCTGAACCTGACTGTGGAAAGATACAGGCCCACAGCGCCCCGATTGGCTGCCTGGATGGAAGAAAACATCCCGGAGGGTTTTACCGTCTTCATGCTGCCCTATCCACTCCAAAAACGGCTCAGAACCACCAATATGCTGGAAAGGCTGAACCGGGAAATTAAACGCCGTACCCGGGTGGCCTCCCTGTTCCCCAATGAAGCCTCTTTGCTTCGACTCGTCAGCGCTATATTGATGGAAACCAGTGAAGAATGGGAAACAAGTAAAAAATACCTGCAATTGGAGTACGATCAGCTCCCAAATTGAATTTACAGAAAAAGAGTTGCTCTATCTTGGACTTCCAGTTCTGGAGGATCAGCAGGATGGAGGGATGGTCTCGCTATGGGCTTCGGTTCACAGGGAATATGGAGTTATTCTGATAATGAGTGACGAATCCGCGATCTGAAATTTTTCGGATAAAGGCCCTTGTTTGTGTCGATTTGAATATCCAATTTCTATCGGTTTTCGTAACCGCATCCGGGTTTTCATTTACTTTTGTTGAGCCTGGGAATAGATTCTACAATGTCCATCCGGATCGCAACTATAATCATCGCTGAGGGCAATAACATTCAAATATAGGCTTTATCGGTGAATGGCATGTGAACAGGTGCTCTAAATGCTTTCCTGTTGGTTTAAACGACTCTCGGAGGGTCATGAAAGGAGATGGGGTATGCTGGGAACAGAAAAGCGGTATTCTTTTTTTCCTTACATGGTTGTGGTCGTAATTGTATTGATAGCGCTTTGGGGATTAACCTCTCATGCAAACGGTTCAACGATGGGCGATTCGCAGGACAACGATCCTTTCGTTACACCAGTGATGGCGGGTGGTATTGCCGATACCCACGCATCACAAGTCTGGGGCGCTGATATTGCCAG
>CAVOQY010000007.1:0-133637 GCA_963698465.1 uncultured delta proteobacterium | reverse complement strand
AAAGACCTTTCCGGTGAGAGCCGGGTAAACGGTTTGAAAGGCTTTCCCCGCGTACTGAGTTGAGGTCAGGACCGTCACCTCGACGTCCGGATGTCCGCTGAGAAGGCGAACCAACTCCGCGCCGGTATACCCGGTCGCCCCCACAATGCCTGCCCTGATCATGCTCGTCCTCCGTGTCGGGCGGCCGGCGTGTCTGCTCTGCAGCCGGGGATGGTAAACCGGCGGCCCATGAGTTGTACCCAGGATGACGGGATAGCAGATCTTCGATAAATTTCAACAAAAACCTGAAATACGGTTATCTCATTGACTCGCCGGAGACGATTTTCTATCGTGCTTTCCACCTTTGCTGCCGCCCCGGTCATCGGGAGAAAGGAGCGCCGTTTCATGGATGAACGGGTCATGGTGGTGGACGATCAAAATCGGCCTGCGGGCTCCGCGCCGCGCTCGTTCATGCGCGCCTCCAATCTTTTCCACCGGGCGGTCTATATCCTGGTGTACAACTCCGAGGGAAAGCTTTTCAGGCACCAGCGGACCTTTACCAAGGACCTTTATCCCGGGGTTTTTGATGCGGCGGCGGGAGGCGTCGTTCTAGAGGGCGAAACCTACGAGACGGCGGCCGCCCGGGAACTTTCCGAGGAATTGGGGATCCGAAACGTCCCGCTGGAGTTTCTCTTCGATCTCTTCTTCGAGGCTCCGGGAACCCGCGTTTTCGGCCGCGCGTTCCGCTGTATTTTCGACGGCGAGATGGTCCTCCAGCCCGAAGAAATCCTGGCAGGGGAATTCCTGACCCCTGAAAAGATCCTGCTGGAATCCGAGCAGGCCCCCTACACTCCCGACAGCTTGGTTGTTTTGAGACGCTTCCTTGACGAGGGCTTCGAAGAAATAAAAGCTTTCTGAAGCAGAGGCGCCGCAGAAGGGCGTGCGGAAAAATCCGTCGCGAATTTTTCTGCCGGGAAAGGGAGCTCACCCTCCCAGGTAGGCCTTCTTCACCTCGGGATTTTCCAAAAGATCCCCGGAGGGGCCCTGCAGCACCAGAACACCGTTTTCGATGACATACCCGCGCACGGCGAACTGCAGCGCCATGCGGGCGTTCTGCTCCACCAGCAGAATGGTGGTTCCCTCCCCGTTGATCTCCTTCAAGGCGTCGAACACCGTCCTCATGAGCAGAGGGGCAAGCCCCATGGAGGGTTCGTCCAGCAGCATGAGGCGCCTGCCGCTCATGAAGGCCCTGCCGATGGCCAGCATCTGCTGCTCGCCGCCGGAAAGCGTCCCGGCTTTCTGATGGTTCCGTTCCTCGAGACGCGGGAAGATGGAGAAAACCCGGGATAGATCCGCCTGGATGTTCTCGCGTGTCCTTCCTGGCAAAAGCCGCCAGCTTCAGGTTTTCCAATACCGTCAGGTTTCCGAACAGACGTCTTCCTTCCGGGACGTGGGAGATGCCGAGCTCCCTCACCACACGATCCGCGGAAAATTTCAGGAGATCCTGGCCCATGAAGGTCATGCGGGCTCCGGGTTCCGCTTTCACCATCCGGGAAATGGCCCTGAGGGTCGTGCTCTTCCCGGCGCCGTTGGCGCCGATGATGCAGACGATTTCACCCTGGTGGATCTCGAAGCTGATGCCGTGCAGGGCGAGAATGCGGTCGTAGGAGACCCTCAGGTTTTCAACCGACAGAAACATCATTCCACTCCGTCTTTTCCCAGGTAAGCGTCGATCACTTTCGGATCGCTGCGGATTGCCTCCGGCGTCCCCTCGGCGATGATCTCACCGAAAACCAGGGTCTGGATGGACTCGCAAAGCTCCATGACGACCCGGAGCCGGTGTTCGATGAGAAAGATGGCCAGTCCGAGTTCGCTGTGGACGCGGCGTATGATCGCCACCATACGGCCAAGCTCTTCGGGATTCATCCCCGCGGTGGGTTCGTCCAGAAAAAGAACCTTGGGTTCGGTGGCGAGCGCCCTGGCCATCTCCACGCGCCTCTGGGCGCCGTAGGGCAGGTTGAAGATGTTCTGCTCGGCGAACTCATCCACGCCGAACATGTTCAGGAAGTAATGCGCCTTTTTCTCCGATTCGGCCTCCTCCCGGTGGCGCGCGGAGGTTCCGAAAAAAGCGCCCATCAGGCCGTAGCCCAGCTTGGAATACCGGGCCATCTTGACGTGTTCCAAAACCGTCATGTGGCGCCAGAGCTGCATGTTCTGGAAGGTCCGGCCCAGGCCCATGGATGCCACCTGGTGAGGCTTGAACCCGACGATGCTCTTTCCTTCCAGGCGCACATCCCCCTCGGTGGGCGTGTAAATGCCGGTGATCAAATTGAAAATGGTGCTCTTGCCCGCGCCGTTGGGTCCGATGAGGCCCTTGATCTGTCCGGAATCGATCTTGAGGTTATAGTTGTACACCGCCCGCAGGCCCCCGAAGTAGTGCGTCATCTTTTCAACTTGCAGAAGACTCATGGAAACATCCTTTAATTGGATTTGAGCTTCGGCTGAAGTAGGCGTTTCGGATCGAATTCTTTGAACGCGATCAACCCTTTCGGCCTAAAAATCATCACCAGGATCAAAAGCAGCGGGATGAAAATCCACTTGAACAGTTCCAGGGGCCGCAAGACTTCCCCCAAAAGGTTGAGGCTCACCGCCCCCACGATGGAGCCGTAAACCGAGTTGAGCCCCCCGAAATAGACCATGGCCAGGACCTCCGCCAGCCGTTGCACGCCGAAGGTCCCGGGATTGACGTACCTCAAGACGTGCGCGAAGAGTCCTCCGGCAACCCCGGCCCAGAAGGCCGCAAAAAGAAACGCCGTCATCTTGGTCTTCCGGGTATTCACGGTCATGGCATCGGCCGCCAATTCGTCGTCGCGCACGGCGTTTAGCGCCTTCCCCAGGGTGGACCGGACGAAATTGTTGATGATCCACACGCACAGAACCGTCCAGATGAAGACGGTGGGCAGGCCCGCGAGATCCGGCTGGCTTCCCAGCCCCCGGGGGCCTCCGATGATCTCAAGGTTTTCCACCAGGCTCTTGACAATGAACATGAATGCCAGGGAGATGATGGCCAGGTAGTCGCCCCGTGTCCGGAAAGAAGGAATCGCCACGAAAAGCGCACCCAACGCTGCGGCGAGTCCGCCGATCACCAGGGCGACGGGGAAAACAAAGGGCGCAAGCGACAGGGGGAGCACCGCCTCCCCGAAGACCCGGTCGTTTACGAACAGCCCCACCGTAAAGACGGAGCAGGCATAGGCCCCCAAAGCCATGAACCCGGGATGGGAGCAGGAAAACTCACCCATATATCCGTTGATGACATTCAGGCTCAACGTGAGCATGATGGAGATCAAGGTCAGCTTGAGGGTGAGGACCCGGTAGGCGGAAATATCCGACCAGATATGGATGCAGGCATACAGCAGCGCCAGATGAACCCCGGCGGAAAGACCGAGGGAAATTCCGATGAGGCGCCCCGCCGCCGCGTTGGCCGCCGGCGCGGTGAGCCTGGCCGCGATCCAGATGGGCAGCACGTAAATGATGACCACAAAAGTCAGCGAGCCGGGTATGAGCGCCGGCTTCTTCAGCATGGTCACAAAGCCGAACAGAACCGGAATCTTGGGAAGCCCCAGGACTTCCGCAAGGGCTTCCCCCAGGTAGTGCTCCAGGAGAACCGCAATGAAAATCCCGAAAAACCACCCCAGAAGCGGGATGCCTGAAAAAAGCCGCCGGATCCGGCCTGTCTGTCCGGCAACCCCGGGTTTAGGGCCAGGATCCTTTTCCTTTCCGTTTTTCACAACCTTTTCCACAAGCCTTTTTCCATGCGGTTTTGGCAGCATCTGACATGCAAACCCGTTACAGTCTCAGCTGCGCGGAATAGGGCTCCCCGAAAAAACCGTGGGGTCTGAAAGTCAGAATGAGCATGATGATGGAATAGGCGATGAGGTCCCTCAGGGTGGAGGGAAAAATCATGGCCACGAAGATCTCGATGAAGCCGAGCAAAAAGCCGGCCAGGCAGGCGCCCATGATGGAACCCCTGCCCCCCAGGATGGCAGCCACGAATGCCTTCCATCCGAACAGGATCCCCATGTAAGGATCCAGAACCGGGTATGCCGTACCGAAGAGGATTCCGGCGACTGCGGCCAGGGCGGAACCGATGGCAAAGGTCATGCGTGCGATGGTGTTGATGGAAACCCCCATGAGCGGCACGACGAGGTAATCGAAGGCCATGGCACGGATGGCCATCCCCCATTTGGTCCTCCGGATGAACTGGTCCAGCGCCAGCATAAGCGCCAGCGACACCACGACGATCATGATCTTCTTGTTGGTGACATAGACGCCCCCGAAATTGTAGGTCGCGGTCTCCACGAGGCTCGGAAAGCTGACGCGCTGGGCGCCGAGAAGGGCGAGGTTCCCGGTTTCCAGGATGATCCCGATCATGAGCCCCGTGATGGCCGCAGAGGCCCGGGGCGCGTCCCTTAAGGGACGATATCCGATCCGCTCCACCAGCATCCCTACGAAGGACGTCAGGAACATGGAAAAGAGGATCGTGATCACCAGGATCAGCCAGTTGGGAAGGGCGATGGCCCCTGAGGCGGTAAGCGCGAGGATCCCGGTGGAAACTCCGAAACCGATATAGGCCCCCACCATGAAAATATCGCCGTGGGCGAAGTTGAACAGCATCAGGATGCTGTAGACCATGGAGTATCCCAGGGCGATCAGGGCGTAGAAGCTTCCCCATTGCAGCGCATTGATCATGTTCTGGAAGAAAAACACCATGGACCGGGATCCTCCGGGGGTTTGCTATTTTTTATTAAGAAACGGCGGGCACAGGAGTCAACTCCCCCGGGCCCGCCGGATGCATCGGCCCGTTCAGGAAACGGCGCCCAGACCGCCTCCCGCCCCGGGCCGGATTGCCTGTTTGAGCCGAGTCCGTTTACAAGATCTCAAGGGCAAACCGACTTGTAGAATTCAAATTCCCCTTTTTCGCTGATCCGGACCACGACGGCGCACTTGATGGGGTCCCCTTCCTCCGTGAAGGTCATTTTGCCGGTGATCCCCTCGAAATCCTTCACCTTGGCAAGCGCATCGCGCAGGCACTGCCGGTCCGTGTCGACCTTTCCGGTGATCTTTCCGCAGCCGGCCAGGGCGGCTTCCGCGAGTTTCAAGGCGTCCCAGGTCAAGGCCGCCACATCGTCGGGAACATATCCATGTTTCTTGTTGTAGCGATCGATGAACTTCTTGGTTTCCCCTTTGGCGCCTGCCGCCGCATAGTGGGTGGAAAAGAACAGCCCGAAGCAGTCCTTGCCGCACAGTTTGACGGTCTCGGCGCTGCCCCAGCTGTCGCTTCCCACGATGGGGGCCTTGAATCCCAGTTCATGGGCCTGCTGAACGATGAGGGCCACCTCGTTATAGTATTGAGGGGTGAAGATGAACTCCGCCCCGGACTGCTTGATCTTGGTCAGCTGGGAGCTGAAATCGGTGTCTTTGGTGGTGAAACTCTCGAAGGCCACCACCGAACCCGGGCCGTTGAGATCCTCCCAAGCCTTCTTGAAAAATTCGGCCAGCCCCTTGGGATAATCGCTGGCCACATCATACAGGACGGCGGCTTTCTTGAACTTGTATTCCGCTTTGACGAAATTGGCGACCACCGGACCCTGGAAAGGATCCAGGAAGCAGGCCCTGAAGACATAGGGCCGGTCCTTGGTGGTGTTCGGGTTGGTGGACCAGGGGGTGATCATGGGGGTCTTGTAGTTGTTGGCCACTTCCCCCGCAGGAACCGCCTGCTTGGAGGCCTGGGGACCCACCATCACCAGGATTTCATCCTCGGTGATCATCTTGGTGGCCACCTTCACCGCGGACTCGGCCTTCGCTTCATTGTCTTCGATGACCAGCTCCACCGGATACTTCTTGCCGCCGATGGTAATCCCCCCCGCCGCCTTCACATCCTCCATCCACATCTGAGCGGCAAATTTGGTTCCTTCGCCGACTTTAGGGATGTCACCGGTGATGGGGGCGTTGATCCCGACCTTGATGGCTTTGGTCTTGCTCCAGGCCGACGGCATGAACAGCAAGCCGACTGCCACGCAGGCGACGATAAAAATCAATCCTTTGCGCATGTTTCCTCCTTTTTCGATCTGAGCTCGGTTCCCGGGCGCAAATGCGGGTGGAAAACCCGCATTTCTAAAGATCCGGAAGCCGATCCCGGTTGATGAGCCTTTTGATCGGGAGACCTCTTCCCCCCTTCAACTCCGTAAGGGCCGATAACACACGGCTTTGAATTTGGCAATCCCTATTTCTTGAGGTCTCCGGCCAGTTCCTTCAGGATGGACCACACGTTTCTTCCGCGCTTTCGCGCGATCCGGTGGGCCTCCACCACCAGGTCCGCCGCCATCTCCGACAACCGCGATTCCTCCGGAACCGGGAGGCCCAGTTTCTTGTGCCGCCATGCCAGAAGCCGGGCGGCCATCTGCTCTTCCTGTTTCCGGAAAAAGCCCATGAAAACCCTTTCCTTGCCCTAAAGCGTCTTCACCTGGACCATGTTGGTGGTCCCGGCGACCCACATGGGGTGCCCGGCGGTGAAGATCACCAGGTCCCCTCGCCGGACCTCGCCGGTGGCAAGGCTCGACTTCATGGCGTTTTCGATCATCTCGTCCAGGTCCTCGGTGTGCTCCACCGTGGAGGTGATGCACCCCCAGAAAAGGGCCAGCCGGCGGGCGACACCCGGGTCAGGGGAAATGGCGATGACTTTGGTCTTGGGCCGAAACCGGGAGATCTGCATGGCCGTGGCTCCGGAATGGGTGGATGCCACGATGGCGGCCGCGCCCAGATTTCCGGCCAGAACGCATGCCGCATGAGCCACCGACCGGGAAACCCCCTCCCTGGGCAGAATCCGCAGATGCCGCTCATGAGGGTAGTCGGACTCGGCGCTTTCGGCGATGCGAGCCATGAAACGCACGGCCTCGTCGGGGTATTTGCCGACGGCGGTTTCCTCGGAGAGCATCACCGCATCAGCGCCGTCCAGAACGGCGTTGGCCACGTCGGCGGCTTCGGCCCGGGTTGGCCTCGGGCTGTCCACCATGGAACGGAGCATCTGGGTGGCGATGACCACCGGTTTTCCCCCGGCGTTGGCCTTTTGGACCACCTTCTTCTGGATCAGGGGGACCTTCTCCGGTGCAAGCTCCACTCCTAGGTCCCCCCGGGCGACCATAAGCCCGTCCGCCGCCTCGATGATCGCGTCGATATGGGTGATGGCCTCGTGCTTTTCGATCTTCGCCATCACGGGAATTTCTCTTTGACCTTCCGAGATGATTTTTTTTGCCCGGAGCACATCCTCTGCGGACCGCACGAAGGACAACGCCACCCAGTCCACACCGACCTCCATCCCGAACCGAAGGTCCTCGATGTCCTTTTCCGTCAGGGAAGGCAGAGTAACGGACCCGGTGGGTACCGTGATCCCCTTGTTGGAGGTCAGCACACCGCCGGTGACCACCTTGCACAGGATCCCATCGGCCTCTTTGCCCGTCACCTCCAATTCCATCATGCCGTCGGCCAGCAGAATCCGGTCCCCTTCCTTCACGTCGTGGACCAGATCCGGATAGGACACGGAAACCCGGCGGGCGTCCCCAAGCACCGGTTCGGAGGTCAAAAGCAGCGTGCGCCCGGTCTCAAGCCGAACGCCGGGCTCCCGGACAGGTCCCACGCGGATCTTCGGACCGCAGAGATCCTGAAGAATCGCCACAGGCCTGCCGAGTTGCTCCGAAAGGCGGCGGATCCGGCGGATGACCCTTCGGTGTCCCTCGAGGGTCCCATGGGAAAAGTTAAGACGGGCCACGTTCATCCCGCTTTCGATGAGCGCTCTCAGGGTTTCAGAGGATGCGCTGGCCGGCCCGATGGTGCAAAGGATTTTGGTTTTGGGCATCAAGGGTTCCTTTTTGCTGAAATCGAGGGCGTGTCTTCAGCCCGGCAGATGGACAATAGAACCTTTTCCAAGAGCATTCTGGGAGAAAGGGACGTGGACTTGAGAAGTCTCTCGGTGTCGCGCAGTATTACAAGCGCACGGATCAACTCGTCTTTTTCGAAGCGTTCCGAAGCCGCAAACAGCTTAAACGCCGGATAGGCGCTGGCGCCGCCTTTGATCATCACCAGATCGGAGACGCTTTTGCCCGCGCTTTTCTTTTTCTCCCTCCCGGACGGGGCCGCTTTGGAAGGCTCTGCCTCCCAGGCGGATACTGCCGCCTCGATCCTTTTGCCGTGGGCCTCCAGGCGCGGAAGGATCTGCCCCTTGAACCCCGTAAAATCCCGTCCCTTTTGCCGTTGTGCTTCCGGCACCGTCTCCCTGAATTCCCTTGCGACCAACAGTTTTCGGATCTGATTGACCAGGGCCGTCAGGAGCGCCATGGGGTGGAAACCGTCTCTCAGAAGGGAATTTAAGAAAAAAAGAGCCTTTTTGGGGTCTTTTTCCATGACGGCGCCGGTCAATTCATAAATCGGGTCCTCCTTGGTCCGGGAAAGCACCGCCTCCACATCTTCCAGAGTAATCCTCGACCGGGACCCGGCATAGGCGATGAGCTTCTCGATGTTTGCGCAAAAAATCCCCAGCTCGAATCCCGTCCTCTCGCACAAGGCGGCATAGGCCGCAGGGTCCATGGCTTTTTGACTTTCCGCCAGCATTTCCCCTGCGCGGGTTTTCAGAATCGCATCCCGGATCCGCTTTTCCGCGGCCGTGCCCCCGGTGGGCACCGTGCAGTCGATGACCATCCCCTTTTCGGCGATGGCCTGAAAGAGCTTCAGGCGCCGGTCCACCCGGGCGGAAGTGAGGATCAGGAGGTTTCCCCTGGGGAGCCCTTTTTCGATCGCCTCTTCGAGAATCCCCGCGTCGGTCTTGACGTCCGGGAGCTGCAGGGCGTTTTCACGGCAGTGCCGGGCCAGTTCCTGGATCCAAGCCCCGTTTGCCTCAAGGGAGGCCGCCGGCAGGATCTTTTTCTCCCAATCACCCCCTGAGAGATCGTCGAAATCGATCCGGGACGCCGCCATCCAGGCTAAAAAATACCGGGCCGCCTCTTCCTTTCCGCCGTCTTCGTACTTTTCTTGGGCTTTTTTCAGAAGTCCATCGGAATCGGCGGGGGAAGCAAAGACTTTGGCATCCATGAGGGCCACCACCTTTTGTTCCGAAAAAAGAGGAAACGTGGCGGCTTTTCGAACGGCTTCCCGTACATCCACGACGGCACCGTCAAGGGGCTCGTATCCGAAGTCCTCTTTTCCCGAAAGCCTCTTGGTGACCACGGCTTCCAGGGCGCGCCTGCAGAGAAAGGGTTCGCCGAAGATCAAGATGATCGAAGGTCCTTCCGCTTCAGGGGCCCCATCGAGATAGGCCCCGAGATCTTGTTGAAGGATAACGGACAACGAATTTCCTCCGGAGTGATCCTCCCGGAAAAGGATGCTAATCCGGGATTTTTCGAAAAAGGAGGTGGAAAAGAAAAATGCCTGCACCCACGGTGACCGCGCTGTCGGCCACGTTGAAGGCCGGCCAGTGGAACTCCTTCCAATAAAAATCGAGGAAATCCAAAACCTCGCCGCACCGGACGCGGTCCATGAAATTCCCCGCGGCCCCTCCCAGGATCAGCGCCACCCCGGCGCGAAGAACGGGGAAACCCCCGGGAAGTTTCCTGAAGAGGTGCAGCAGCATGCCGGCGGCAACCAGCGTACCGGCCAAAAAAAAGAGCCGCTTGACGTCCGAGTACTGGCCCGACAGGAAACCGAAAGCGCCCCCCGGATTTTTCACGTGGACGAGGTTGAAAAACCCCGGAATGATCGTGACGCTCCCGTTTTGGGGAAGCCACGCGGCTATCAAGGCCTTGGTCGCCTGGTCCAAGACTCCAACCGCCAGGACGATCCCCGCCAGAAATATCCATTTAGACCGATCAGTACCCATGCCTGTTCACCTGAAAAAAGCGTTCCGGCCGCACCCAAAAACCGGCAGCATCAGGTTGGGATCTCCAAAGCGTTCAACGCGTCGAGGCAGCGGTTGCAGACAGCGGGATGCCGGGGGTCTGAACCCACGGTGGTGGCATGGATCCAGCATCGGTCGCATTTTTCACCGGGCGCGGGTTTGACCTGGACCGCGAGTCCTTCGATGCCGGAGTTCCCAACGGCTCCTTCAAGGGGCGGACCCGGCCTGAGGAGCGCCTCCGAGACGATGAGGATGGAACGCAAATCTGCTTCAAATTGTTTGAGAAACTCGTAAAGCTCCCCTTGAGCATAAAGGGTCACCGACGCATCCAGGGGATGCCCGATGTGCTTTTGGGCCCGGGCCAGTTCCAGCGCCTTTTGCGCTTCGCTTCGCACCTGGAGCATCCGGCTCCACTTCCGGGCCAAAACCGGGTCTTTGAGGGCGGGATCGGCTTTAGGGAGTGCGGCCAGATGTATGCTTTCCGGCCTTTTTCCATCGGCCGGCATGTGTTTCCAGATCTCTTCGGCCGTGAAGGCCAGGATGGGGGCCATGAGCCGGGAGAGGACATCGACAAGGGTGTAAAGCACGGTCTGGGCGCTTTTGCGCGGCTCGGATCGCGGCGGTTCGGTGTAGAGCCGATCCTTGAGAATATCGAGGTAAAAGGCGCTCAGTTCCAGGGTACAGAAGTTGTGAAGGGCATGATAGATGACGTGAAACTCGAAGGCATCGTAGGCGTTGAGGGCTTTTTCGACGAGCTCCTGAAGCCGATGGAGGACAAAACGGTCGAGCTCCGGCATCTCCGGATAGGCCACGGCGTCTTTCAGGGGATCGAAATCGTAAAGGTTGCCCAGCATGAACCGGTGGGTGTTCCGGATGCGGCGGTAGGCATCCGTGAGCTGCTTGAGGATGTTTTCCGAGATCCGGACATCCTCCCGGTAATCCGTTGCGCAGACCCAGAGCCTCAGAATTTCGGCGCCGTATTTCTCGATGACTTCCCTGGGGGCCACGATGTTGCCCAGGGACTTGGACATCTTGTGCCCCTTTTCGTCCACCACGAAACCGTGGGTCAGCACCGCGTCGTAGGGGGCGCGTCCCCGGGTCCCCACCGACGTCAGCAGTGCGCTGTGAAACCATCCCCGGTGCTGATCGCTTCCTTCGAGATACAGGTCCGCCGGCCACCTCAACTCGGGGCGCTTCTCCAGAACCGCCGCGTGGCTTACCCCGGAATCGAACCAGACGTCCAGGATATCCGATTCCTTGACGAATCCGTCGCCGCCGCACCGGGTACAGCGCGTCCCAGGGGGCAAAAAGTCCGAGGTTTCCTTCTCGAACCAGACATCGGCCCCGTGTGCTTCGAAGAGGGCGTAGACCCCTTCCATGATCCTTTCGTCCAGAAGGATCGTCTCACAGTCTTTGCAGTAAAACACCGTGATGGGGACCCCCCAAGCCCTTTGCCTGGAAACGCACCAATCGGGCCGGCTCTCGATCATTCCATAAATGCGCTCCCTTCCCCAGTTCGGGATCCACCGGACCCGGTCGATGGCTTCCAGGGACTGCTTTCTCAGGCCCGTCTTTTCCATGGAGATGAACCACTGGGGGGTCGCGCGGAAGATCACCGGGTTTTTGCATCTCCAGCAGTGGGGATAGGAATGGGTGATGGAACCCTCCTTCAGCAGGGTCCCGACCTCTTCCAGCTTCCGGCTGATGCTTCGGTTCGCGTCGAAGACGAACTGTCCTGCGAAATAGCCCACCTCCTCCGTGAACCGGCCCTCGTCGTCCACCGGGGAGTAAATGTCGATTCCGTATTGAAGCCCCACCTCGTAGTCTTCCCGGCCGTGTCCGGGCGCGGTGTGGACGCATCCGGTGCCGGCATCCAGGGTCACGTGGTTTCCCAGGATGATCCGGGACTCCCGGTCATACAGCGGATGACGGCAGGTCCTGCCTTCCAGGGCCTTCGGGTCCAGGGAGGCGAGAACCGGAGCCTGGGGCCTTTTGAAGGCTTTCATGCAGGATTCGGCCAGGTCTTTGGCCATGATATAGGCCTCTTTGTTGCCGGCATCCATCGCGACATATTCGAAATCCGGGTGCAGGGCGATGGCCAGGTTGGCCGGAATCGTCCAAGGCGTGGTGGTCCAGATGACCACCGAAACCTGTTTGCCGGAAAGGGCCGGGACTTCCGCTCCCAGGTCACCGGTCATGGGAAATTTGACGTAAATGGAGGGCGACGCTTCGTCCTGGTACTCGATTTCGGCTTCGGCCAGCGCCGTGCGGCAGGTATTACACCAGTAAATCGGCTTCTTGCTTCGAAACAGGCTCCCATTTTTCGCGAATCTGCCGCATTCACGGGCGATGGTGGCCTCGTAGGCATAGGTCATGGTGAGGTAGGGTGACCCCCAGTCCCCCATCACCCCCAGGCGCTTGAATTCCTCCCGCTGGATGTCGATAAACTTTTCGGCATAGGCGCGGCAGAGGCGGCGCACCTGCGCCTGGGTGAGGGTCTTTTTCTTTTCACCCAATTCCTTGTCCACGTTGTGTTCGATGGGAAGTCCGTGGCAGTCCCATCCGGGCACATAGACCGCATCGAAGCCGGCCATCTGCCGGGACCTCACGATGATGTCCTTCAAGATCTTGTTCAAGGCGGTGCCGATGTGGATATGGCCGTTGGCGTAAGGGGGGCCGTCATGCAGGATGAACCGTTTTTGCCCCTTGGACTGCCGCCTTACGGCGTCGTGCAGGCCCATGTCCTCCCAGGCCTTAAGCTGTTCGGGCTCCCGCTTGAAAAGGTTCGCCTTCATGGGAAAGGACGTGGTCGGCAGATTCAGGGTACTCTTGTAGTCCATTTCAGTTTCTCCGGAAAAAGATGCGTCCAGGCTTTCGCGGCAGGCGCGGCGGCTTTGACGTGAAGGTTTAAAAGTTTTAAATTTATTCGTATCGCCCTTTTCTGTCAAGGAAAACCCTTTTTCTTGCCTGCGGCCCAAAAAGATGCCATGTTCCATCATCCCTGACTCCGCTGCTTTTGGGAAAAGGCAAAAAGAAGGAGGAAAGGCAGGTCGCCCATGCACCCGAGAGACAGAAGAGCGTTTGTGAGGCTGAAAATATCCAGGCCCGTCGAATTCACCATCTGGGGAAGGCGCTTTGATGGCGTCATGTCCGATGAAAGCGCCGGGGGGGCCTTCATCGAAACCGGAGGCAAATTCAAGGAAGGCCAGGAGATCAACCTTTCTTACCTTTCCCCCCAGGGCATGCAGATTCAGAAAAAGGGCAGCATCGTCCGTGTAGAGAAAAACGGGATCGCCATACGGTATCAGCATGCCGGATACGCCCGATAAGCCGTCGGGCCCTTCCTTCTTTTTCCCCAAATTCCTCACCGGACCCGAAAGTCTTGTCCGCGTTTTTTCAGGTCCCCCTTCATGCCCATATCTCCATCCGGAATTCCTGTAACATTGAAAAACCAATTCCAAGGTCTGCAAGGCTTCATCCGGAACCGCAACGATTGTCGGGGCCCTTTACCGGCGTTTCACGAAACCCGTGCTCATGGGCAAAAGACCTATAAAAGGAAAAAGACAGGCAAATAAGTCCACAGGGAACCGGGAAACATTTCAGGAGTCTCGGGGGTGTCTTACGGGCTTTTGAATGCCTGGGGCGGGGATCGAACCCGCACAGGAACTAAGTCCTAAGGGATTTTAAGTCCCTTGCGTCTACCCGTTCCGCCACCCAGGCAAATGGCAAAACTGTTGGATTTTTTTATCTTCAAGTCTTATCAATGTCAAGATCGGCATCCTAATTTATGGGCCTTTTCAAAAAAACTCTTGGTGACAGAAGAAAGGGATCTATGATATAAAAAAAAGTTTGACAGGTTTACGAGAAACGGTGATTTCACCAGGCGTAAAGAGGCTTTTTAATCGTGCGGGTCCTGGCTTTCCATTTGATAGTTAATGCTTAGAGTCGGGAATCTCGATTCAAGGAGGAAGGTTCATGTACAACCAGACGGTGATGAATCATTTCAGAAACCCCCGGAACGTGGGGATCATCGAAGATGCCAGCGGGATCGGCGAGGTGGGCAACCCGCTGTGCGGCGACATGATGACGATCTACATCAAGGTCGACGGTGACCGGATCGAAGATATCAAGTTTCAGACCTTCGGGTGCGGGAGCGCCATCGCGGTTTCGAGCATGCTGACCGAAATCGCCAAGGGGAAAACCATCGAAGAGGCCAAGCGGATCACCAACAAGGACGTGGCCAAAGCCCTCGAAGGGCTTCCCAAGAACAAACTGCATTGCAGCAACCTGGGAGCGGACGCCCTCCAGATGGCCATCCGGGATTACGAAAATCGCAAGGCCGGCAAGCCGGTCGTCGAACTCAAGAGAAAAGACGACCACGAGCATTCCCACGGAGACAAGTGCTATTGCCCCTACTGCGACGTCGAACTTCTGGCCGGGGCGGAATTCTGCGACGCCTGTCAGCACGATTTGAAGGAAGAACACTGAAACAAGGACGCGCGACGCGATGAAACGCATCAACCTGGACCAGATCAGCGCCAAACCCCTCCTTCCGGAAGTCAAGGAGGCCATGATCGAGGCGATCCGAAAGGACTACGCCAACCCATCGAGCCAGCACCAGGAGGGCGAAGCGGCCGCGGAGGCCCTGGAATCGGCCCGGGCGAAGGTGGCGCGGCTCATCCATGCCGCCTCCCCGAGGGAGGTGGTCTTCACTTCGGGCGGCACAGAAGCGGTGAACCATGCCGTCAAGGGGACGGCGTGGGCCAACATGGAACGCGGCAAGCATATCATCACCACCAACATCGAGCACAACGCCGTCATCCGGAGCATCCGCCGTCTCAAATCCCAGGGGTTCACGGTGACCTCCCTTTCCGTGGACTCCGCCGGGAGAGTCAACCCCCAGGACGTGGCCGGCGCCGTCACCGACGGGACCATCCTCATCTCCGTCATGCACAGCAACAACGAAACCGGAACCCTGCAGCCCGTCGCGGAAATCGCCAAGATCGCCCGGGAAAGAAAGATCCTCTTTCACACGGACGCCGTGGATTCGGCGGGAGTCGTCCCCATCGACGTCCAAGAAATGGGGCTCGATCTCCTCAGCTTCGCGTCCAACACCTTTCACGGGCCCACCGGCGTCGGGGGGATTTACATCAAAAAGGGTACCCGGATCTGGCCCCTGCTCGACGGAGGGGTCCAGGAGAGCAACAAGCGCGCCGGGGCCGAGAACCTCATCGGCATCATCGGCATGGGCAGGGCGGCAGAGCTGGCCGTTTCGGACATGGACCGGCGCATCGCCCACCTGAACGGTTTGAAACAAAAACTCCTCAGGGAACTTCCCCGCACCATCGACGAATACCTGGTGAACACGCACCCGGTGCACAGCCTTCCGAACCTGTTGTCCATCTCGGTGAAATACATCGAAGGCGAAAGCGTCATGCTGATGCTTGACGATGACGGGATCGCCGTCTCCACGAGAAGCGCCTGCGCCACCGGTTCCCTTCGGGCCTCCCACGTGCTCATGTCCCTGGGCCTCAGCCATGCGGACGCCCAGGGAACCCTGGTGATTTCTTTCGGTATCGACAACACCGAATCCGATATCGAGGCGTTCCTGGCGTCGCTTCAAAAGACCGTGAAGACACTCAGAGGGATCTCTCCTCTTTACCAAAAAAAACACGGGGCGTGAGCCGGCTTTCGGGTGGAAAGGCCTCAGCCGATATCGGATTCTCCGCTACCGGGCCGCCCATGGCTGCGATTTCATGTCAACCAAACCGGCACCCGGATCGTCTATCAGATTAAAGCCTCCGAGACGAGATCCCGGTTCGCCGCCCGGAACGCCTGGGCCGAGACGCTTCACGGGCATCCGTGAACCTGATGGACTGGACGGCCAATGCCCACACACGAAGAGGAAACGGAACGCGGAGGCAAACCGCTGGCGTCTTATGTACAAGAAGCCGCCAACGGGAACCGGGGAGCTTTCGACGCCGTTGCCGAGAAGTGCTACGCGGACATCTTCAAGATGATCTATTACCGGACCCAATCCAGGATGGACGCAGAGGATATCGCCCAGGAGGTGTTTCTGTTGGCCTTCCGGAACCTCGCCACCCTCAAGGACCCGGAGCGCTTTCGGGCCTGGCTTTTCCAGATCGCTTCAAACAAGGTGAAGGATCACTACCGGAAAAAGCGACTGCTCAGGATCTTCGGAAGCCTCCCCGAACGGGTGAATCCCGACGAGCCCGAAAGCGAACAGTTCCAGGAACCCGATGCGGAAGCGCGCCTGCAGCGGGCCGACTTCTGGGACACCTTCAACCGTCTTGTCCAACGGCTCTCCAGGAAAGAAAAAGAGGTTTTCCTGCTCAAGTACTTGGACCATTTGAGCATCCGGGAGATCGCCCAGGTCATGAACCGCAGTGAAAGCACGGTCAAAACCTGCTTGTATCGAGCCGTCAATAAGTTCAGGAAGGAACCTGCCTTCCAGAAACTCTTTCAGGAGGCATGGACATGAAGCAAAACCCGCAGGGGCATTTGAACGACGCGGAAATCCTCAAGGCCCTCATCGATGAGGCCGACCTTGGCGCGGCCGAGAGAGTCCATCTTTCAACATGCCGGACGTGCCGTCAGAAAATAAGCGACATGGAAGCCCCGTTCCTTCATCTGGGCCGGCTGGCGTCCCGATCTGCCCCTCAGCCTCCGAAATACCGCCGTGTGCCCGTCAGTTCCAAACGGTCGAAAAGCCCCGGATGGACCTTCGGGTGGCGCCCCGCCCTGGCCTCGGCCGTGGGCGTTCTTCTCGTCGTCATCTTCGCGGGATGGTACTACGGCCCCTGGCGGCCGCATAGGGCGACCCTCGACGCCGCACGCATGGAAACGACCGACGATGCGTCCTTGATGGCGGAAGTGGATGCCCTCATCGATGAGGCGCTCCCCGAACCTTATGCCTTCATCGCCGCAGACGACAGGCCCCGGTTTACCGATGAGTTCATTCGCTTCGTCGCGCCTGTACCCGATAGGGACTCGCTGACCTTTAATTTCAAAAAGAGAGATTTAACATCATGGCAAACATCGGTTTAGTCGCAATGTTGGCAGGGCTGCTGTTTTTGTTTCCGCCGGCGGTGTCGTCCCAGGAAATGCCCCCCGGCAGGTGGTGGAGAGACCCCGGCGTCATCCAAAGACTCGGCCTCTCGGGCCAGGAAATCGAACGGCTGGAACAGGCTTACCTGGAAAGCAAGCGCCGCTTGATCCAGAACAAGGGGGACTTGGAAGCGGAACGCTTTGAACTGGAGGCCCTGTTCGGAAAAAACAACTTCAATGAAAATGCGGCCATCCAGCAGCACGATAAACTGGAGCAAAAGCGGACCGCCCTCGCCCAGTCCCGTTTCCAGTTCGTCTTGGAAGCCAGGAAAATCTTAGGCCCCGAACGTTTCCAGAAACTGGCCGATCTTTATCAGCAAGCGCCTCCGAGGCCCCTTCCTTCCAGGAAAAAACCTGGACCTTTCAACTGAAAGGTGGACAGACGCCCTGCAGCAGGCTTCCCCGTCGCACCCTTTTTGCCGGGCCGGGAAAACCCGGCCTTTCAATCCCCGTATCTTGTCAACGGCGTGCCGCTTTGATAAGGAACGCCCATGACAAGATGGATTCAAAATACTCCGATCATCCTGGCCTCGCGCTCCCCGAGGAGAAACGAACTCTTAAAACAGGCCGGCCTTGATTTTTCCGTCATTCCCTCTCCCGTGGAAGAAAACTTCCGTCCGAACCCGGATCCGTCGGCACACGTGCTGTCTCTGGCCCAGGAAAAAGCGTTGTGGGTCTCCAGCCGACACCCGGAAAGCTGGGTGATCGGAGCGGACACCATCGTCTTTTTAAATGGGGCCATTCTAGAGAAGCCGGAGTCCCGGGCTGCGGCCGAATCCATGCTGCGCTCGCTCAGCGGAACGACCCACATCGTTTTCACCGGGTATGCCCTTGTCCGGGAATCCACCGGCCGGGCCTTTTGCGATACCGTGCAAACCGAAGTCACCTTCAAACTCCTCACCGAGGCGGAAATCGCCTGGTACGCTTCCACTCCCGAACCCTACGACAAAGCCGGCGCGTATGCCATACAGGGCCTCGGAACGTTTCTGGTGGAGCGGATCCATGGGTCCTACACCTGCGTGGTGGGGCTGCCGGTATGCGAAATCATGGACTTTTTCATCCGGGAAAAGGTCATCCAGACTGCAAGAAGCGCCGCATGAACCCGACGGAACCAGACGCCGAAAATCCATTGAGCGCAAGGGTGCTCCAGGTGAAGGACCGGATCCGGGAGGCGGCCGTCCGAAGCGGCCGGGACCCTGAGTCCGTTCGGTTGGTGGCCGTGAGCAAAACGGTCCCGATGCATCGCATCCAGGACGCCCTCGAGGCCGGGATCACCCTTTTGGGAGAAAACTACATCCAGGAAGCCCAAAAAAAAGTCGAAACTCTCACGGATCGTCAGGTTTCCTGGCATTTTATCGGTCACCTGCAGTCCAACAAGGCCAAGTATGCCGTTCGTCTTTTCGACCTCGTCCAAACGGTGGACAGCCTCAAACTGGCCCTGGAACTGGATCGGCACGCCGGAAAACGCGGCAAGGTTCAAGAGGTCCTGATTCAGGTCAACTTCTCCCAGGAGGCCGCAAAGTCCGGGGCTTCTCCGGAGGAGGTCCTCACCCTGGCCGAGGCCGTCTTGCAAATGGAAAACCTCAGCCTCAGGGGACTCATGACCCTTCCCCCTTTTTTTGACCAACCGGAAAGGGCCAGACCTTTCTTCGCGGCCCTGAAGCAGCTTGGGGATCGCCTCCGGGAGCAGCTGGAATGCGAGTCCTTCTCGGAACTTTCCATGGGAATGACCGGTGATTTCGAAGTGGCAGTGGAAGAAGGCGCGACACTGGTACGGGTGGGCACCGCCGTCTTCGGGAAACGCCTGTGAAGCTTCTGCTGCACACCTGCTGCGGACCCTGCTCCATTTATCCCGTTCGGATCCTGAGGCAGGAGGGATTTTCCGTCACCGGCTACTTCTACCCTGACAATATCCATCCCTATACCGAATGCCTTAAGAGACGCGCTGCCCTGACGGATTACGCTCGGCAAATCGATCTGCCCCTTCTCTTCAAAGAAGGCTACGACATGGAGACCTTTTTTCGAAAGGCGGCCTTCAGCGGATCCGACCGGTGCAAGGTCTGTTACCGGGAGCGGCTCGGCAGTGCGGCCGAATCGGGGGTGCGGGGCAAATTCGACGCCTTTTCCACGACTCTGCTTTACAGCAAATTTCAAAACCATGAGGCGATTCGACGCATCGGCGAAACAATCGGCATGGAAACCGGCATCCCTTTCCTTTATTACGATTTCCGGCCGGGATGGAGCGAAGGAATCCAGGTTTCCAAACGCCTCGGCATGTACCGCCAGCAATACTGCGGGTGCCTCTACAGCGAAAAGGAGCGCTACTATAAGACGCCCCCGTCCGACGCGACTCCATGAGCCGCGTTTTAAATACCCGTCTCCGCCTTGATTTTCCTTCGATCCCGCTCTAGGATGGCTTTACGCAAGCTGCTATGCGACTTCGCAACTCCAACACGGATGGACCATGTTTGCCAACTTCATCTACTTCATCGTCGCCCTGCTGATCTATGTCACCTATCAGCCTTCCAGGGAAATCCAACTCGGTTTCTCGGAGACCCTTTCCCTGTTTCTCCTCAAGGCCTTCCTGTTTTCCCTCTTGTCGCGGATGCAGTTTCAGCGCGTGGTCAAGAAATCCTTCTCCGTCCCGGCTTCGGAACTGGACCTTTTTTTCCACCAAACGCTGTCCCGCCTGTCTGCAGGGGCCTTGGCCGTCTATGCCCTCGACATCTACGGCCTGAATCTCCCTTCCCTGTTCTTCGATCTGCCGGTTCTCTCCTCGGCGCCTACCCTTCTCGCTTTGGGCTTCCTGGCCCTTTTCGTCGGATATTTGTCCATTATCTGGGTTTTCGCGGGGCGGGTTCAGGAAAGGGTCTTTGGGATGACCGGGGACCGCGAATCCTATGTGCTTTCCCAGATCCTGTTTTCCGTCCCCGTCCTCCTGCCCTGGCTCGTTCTTTCGGGTGTCTCCGATCTTCTTTTCGCATTGCCCTTCGAGACGCCCAAGCGCATTCTCTCCACCACGGGCGGGGAGATCTTTTTCTTTCTTTTTTTCCTGGCGCTGGTGGCCCTGATCGGCCCGGCCATGATCCGGATATTCTGGCGGTGCCGTCCTCTGCAACCCGGCGATTTCCGCAGACGCATCGAAGCCTTGTGCGAAAACACCGGACTGGACTACCGAGACATCCTCTACTGGCCGATTTTCGGCGGGAAAATGATCACGGCCGGGGTGATGGGACTGGTCTGCCGATTCCGGTACATCCTGGTCACCCCCGCCCTGCTTCATTTCCTCCTTCCCGAAGAGGTGGACGCCGTCATCGCCCACGAGATCGGTCATGTGAAAAAAAAGCACCTGATCTTTTACCTGGTTTTTTTTGCGGGATACCTCCTTCTTTCCTACGCCGCTTTCGACCTCGTCGTCTACCTGATGCTCTACGCCGAACCGGTCTACCGGCTGCTGAGCAGAACCGGAATCAGCCCGGCAACGGCTTCCTCCCTCTCGTTCAGCTTCCTGATGATCGCGTTTTTTTTAATCTATTTCCGATATGTCTTCGGTTTCTTCATGCGCAATTTCGAGCGGCAGGCCGACGTCTATGTCTACGGGGTCATGGGAAGCGCGAAGCCGCTGATCTCCACGTTTTTGAAAATCGCCCAAACCGGCGGGCAGTCGCTGGACAGACCCAACTGGCACCATTTCAGCCTGAAAGACCGGATTGGCTATTTGGAAAAATGCGAGTCCGACAGGCGCTGGATCCAAAAACAGGACCGAAAAATCCGCAAGGGCATGGCGATCTACCTCTTGGCCCTCTTCGCCGTCGGGGCCGCGGGGTATCACCTGAACTTCGGCGCCGCCGGCAAAAGGCTCAGCGCCCACTTCCTGGAAAAAGTCCTGGAACAGGAGATTCGCAAGTCGCCGGAAAATCCGAAATTTTACGCCCTGCTGGGCGATCTGCAGTACTCGGCCAACCGTTTCAGGCAGGCCGCGCAGCTGTACGAAAAGGTCCTATCCCTGGACCCGGACAACCCTGAGGTTTTGAACAACCTGGCGTGGCTTTTGGTCACCAGCCCGGAAGCATCCCTCAGGAATCCTGCGCGTGCGGTGCTTCTGGCTCGGCAGGCGGTGCGCCTGAAGCCTTCTCCCCACGCCTGGGATACGCTGGCGGAAAGTCTCTTTGCCACGGGGGCTCTGAGCGAAGCGGTGGCGGCGGAAAAGCAGGCCCTGGCGCTGGCCCGGGGCGACCGAAGTTATTACCAGAAGCAGCTGAACCGGTTCACCGCTGCCAGGAACAGGGGGGACGACTGAAGAAAAGAAAATTGGGCCTTAAATGACTTGTCAGGAGGTTTTGAAAGGACGTCTAAGAAGCGCTCCGGCTTTTTTCGGTGATGAGCCTGTAGATCTGCCGGTCCGCGATATTGAGGCGGTTGGCCATCACTTCAAACAGGTGCTTGGCCACGTGGGGGTAATTATCGATGATTTCGGGAAGCTTGTCGCCGGGAAAGCGTTTCACCGCGGAGCGCTTGTTGGAGATGATGGTGGCGGATCTCGGGTCCCCCGTGATGGCGCTCATTTCGCCGAAGTACTCCCCGGGCTGGACGATCTGTGAGATGACCTTTCCACCCTTCACAACGTACAGGGAACCCTTGACCAGCATGAAGAAATCCTTGTCCGTGTTCCCTTCCCGGATGATCACTTCCCGGTCCTCGTATTCTTCCAAGTCGGGATTCACCAGGTACTCCGGCAGCGCCTCCTTGGTGATGGTGGTCCTTTTGGCCACCTCCTCCACGGAGGTGACTCCCTGACGGATTTTGAGAAGGCCTGCATCCCGCAGGGTCAACATCCCTTCCCGAATGGCGATCTTGCGAAGCTGGTCTTCGGGGATGTTCGCATTGATGGCCTTCTCCACCTCGTCCGTCACTTCCATCAGTTCGTAAAGCCCCACCCGGCCCTTGTAGCCTGTACTGTTGCAGTCAGGGCATCCCCTCGGCCTGAAAACCTTGAGATCCGGGATCTCGTTTTTTGGAAACCCGAGAAGTTCAAGCTCTTCGACATTCGGGCTGGAGACTTCCATCTTGCATTTGGGGCAGAGCCTGCGGATCAGCCGCTGGGACAGCACCATCGTCACCGAGGAAGCCAGCATGTAGGAGGGAATCCCGATATCCACGAGCCGGCTGATGGTGGAAGGTGAATCGTTGGTATGCACGGTGGCAAAAACCAAGTGGCCCGTCATTGCCGCCTTGATGGCGATTTCCGCGGTCTCCAGGTCCCGGATTTCTCCGATCATGATGACGTCCGGGTCCTGGCGCAGGAAGGATCTCAGGGCTGCGGCGAAAGTCAACCCGATCTTTTCCTTGACATGGACCTGATTGATCCCCCTGAAGTTGAATTCCACCGGGTCCTCCACGGTGAGGATCTTGGTATCCTCGGTGTTGAGGGCGTTGAGAATGGAGTACAGCGTGGTGGTCTTTCCACTTCCGGTGGGGCCGGTGACCAAAAGCAGCCCGTAGGGCCTGGCGATGCAGCGCTGGATAATTCCGAAGGTCTCGACTTCGAATCCCAGCTGGGTGAGGTCCACGTTGAGCTGGCTCCGGTCGAGGACCCGCATGACGATGCTTTCCCCGAAAAGTGTGGGAAGCGTCGAAACGCGGATGTCCACGTTTTTTTTCTTTCCGACGCTCATCTTGATCCTGCCGTCCTGGGGCAAACGACGTTCGGCGATGTCCAGCCCGGACAGAATCTTGACCCGGGAAGTAATGGCGTTCTTGATGGTGACGGGGAGGTTCATGGACCGGAACAGGGCGCCGTCCAGACGGTACCTGATCTGCAGGGAGGTCTCGAAGGGTTCGATGTGGATATCGCTGATGCCGTCCGAAATGGCTTTCACGAGGATGCCGTTGACCAGCTTGATGATGGGGGCGTCGGAGGCGAGATAGTCTTCCTTCTCCTCCACATCATCCCGGTAGCTTTGAAGCTCGATCTCCCCCTCCGCCTCTGCAGCCAGGGAGCCGAAATCCTCGACGATCTTGAGGGTTTCTTCTTCTTCCTCGCTTTCCAGAAAGCTGAAGAATTTCTTGTACTCTTCGCTTTCGATCCGGTAGTGGATCTTGAAGGCTTCCACCAGATCTTTTTCGGTGCACACGTAGACGGTCAGATTTTTCTTTGCAGCGGCCTGGAGGCTTTCCACGAGGGCGGTATCGGTGGGTTCCACCATCGCCACCCTGAGGACATCCTCCTTGAGGGACAGGGGAAAAGCCATGTGGGCCTTCGCCGTTTCGTAGGGCACAAGCTTGAGGGCGTCCCCCTCGGGTCTCAACTGACCCCCTCGAACGACCGGGTAGTTGAAGGATCGGCCCAGAAGATTGACAATGGTGTCCTCTTCGATGAACCGCATCTTCAGCAGAATATGGCTCAACATGCCGCCGTGCCTCTGCTGGTATTCCACGGCCTTTTTGAGCTGGGTTCCGGTGATCTGGCCCTCTTTGGACAGGATTTCCCCGATTTTGACTTTGCCCGCTCCCGACTGGTCCCGGACCGTGGCACGGAGGGTGCTGCTCTTGGAAGCATCGGGTCGAGGCGGAGCAATGGGTCGATGGGGCCGGTTCATCGCCGGGTCTTTTTTCTCCTGTGGAAACGGCATCGCTTTTCCCTTTGCGAGTCAGCCTATGAGCGGTCGGTCTCCGGGGCTTTATTTAAGTTCAGGTGCCGGTATATCTTTTTCACCCCGCCGCCGATGAGCAAAACGCCCATGAAATAAAAGCAAAACCGGACGAACCCGGATGCACCCGAAAAAGTCTCCAGCGTCTCGAGTTTCGGCATGACCTGGGGGACCCGAATAAAGACCCCCACCCCCGCCGCCGCAAGCAGTATCCCCCATACCAACTGGAGCCAAGACCGGTCTTCAGTCATACAAGAAGCTTCTGAACCCCAGGGGTCGCTGTTTCCATGGGTGGCCTCCCCTTTTCCCGATGCCGGACGGGCTACAGGGTAACGCGAAATCGATTCGAGTGCACTCTTTTTTAATCTTTTTCAATAATTATCATGGTTGAGGGTCCCTGTCAATCGACGCCTGTCGGCCCGTCAGTTTCCCGGGACACCCGGATCGGAAAAGCACAATGGGCGGCAGGATCACTCCCGATACCCTCCCTTGAAATGGGCTTTCCGTTTTTCCAGAAAAGCCGAGGTCCCCTCCTTGGCGTCCGGGCTTGCCATGCACAGAGCGAAGGCATCCACTTCCATGCGGCATCCGGCGGCCAGATCGACGTTCATGCCGGCATTGACGGCCTCCTTGGCCGCCCTGAGGGAAACGCGCCCCTTGGAAGCGATGATGGAAGCGGTCTTCATTGCTTCATCGAGAAGCGCGGACTGCGGAAAAACCCGGTTGACGAGTCCAATCCCCATGGCTTCGGAAGCCTTGATCATCATTCCGGTGAAGATCCATTCTTTGGCCCTGCCGATGTTGATACGCCTGGGGAGACGCTGGGTTCCCCCGAAGCCCGGGATCAGTCCGAGGTTGATCTCCGGCTGGCCGAACACGGCGTTGTCTGAGGCATAGATGAAATCACAGGCCAGTGCGATTTCCGTGCCGCCTCCCAGCGCAAACCCGTTGACCGCCGCGATCACCGGAATGGGCAATCCCTGCAGCTTGTCGAGGATGTCCTGGCTTCTTTTCGCGAAATGCTTGGCCTGAAGCGGGGTCAAGGTGGCCAGCTCCGAGATATCGGCCCCGGCGACAAAAGCCTTCTCCCCGGCCCCGGTCAGCAGCAGCACCCGGATCGTTTCCTTTCCGGCAATTTCATCCAGGGCATGGGAAAGCTCTCTTAAAAGCGCGCTGTTGAGGGCGTTGAGCACTTTGGGCCGATTGAAAGTGATTTTGGCAATGGGTCCTTCCCCCTCGAAGAGGATGTGGGCATAATCCATGGGGTTTCCTCCATTTCTTTGGCCTTTACCAGCGGTTTGACCCGCTGAAGGGTGATGGTTCAAAGTCTCGGCGCTGCCGCGCCTTCCGGGGAAACGGCGTCCATCGGAAAAGAGCCCCGGAAGGGCTTTATCCGATTTTATTCGCCGATCCGGAAAGCCTCCCTTGTCCCCCTGTCGACGACGCCACAGGATGGGTTTCCCTGATGAACCGCCCGATGCCTTCGATGATGGCCTCGCACAGGTGCTCCTGGTAATCCGGATCCATGAGCCGTTTGCATTCCCGCTCGTTGCTGATGAAGGAAGTTTCAATCAAGATGGCGGGCATCTGGGCCCCCAGCAGGACGTAAAAGGGCGCCTGCTTCACGCCTTTGTCCCGGATCCTGCTGTATTTGTTTTTCATCTTCCCCACCAGGGAATGCTGAACCTGTCCGGCCAGCCGGCTCGACTCATTGACTTTGGCATTGTGCATCAGGTCGAAGAGGATCTTCTGCAGGTCGCTGATGTTCTTCGTGGAAGTGGCGTTTTCCCGGGCGGCCACCAGGACCGCTTCTTCGTCCGTGGCCAGGTTCAGGAAGTACGTCTCCAATCCATAGGCGCGGTGATCCCTGGACGCATTGGTGTGAATGGAAATGAACAAATCGGCGTTTTCGGTATTGGCGATGGCGGTTCTCTCCTCCAGCGTCAGATATCGGTCCGAATCGCGGGTGAGAACCACCGCCAGGTTGAGTTCCTTCTCGATTTTGGCTGCCAGTCTTTTCCCGATGCTCAAGGCGATGTCTTTCTCGTGAACCCCCCTGACATACCCCGGAGCGCCGAAATCCTTTCCCCCATGCCCCGGATCGATGACGATTTTGCTGACGCCCAGCGCCAGTTGACGGGCCAGAGAACCCTTGGGGATCTTCGAATCCGGCACCGGGCCTTGGGGGATTTCCGGCCGGGCCGCCTGAGCCGGATCGCCCCAGATATCGATGACAATGCGGAAGGGGTTCTTCAAGGAGAAGATTTTGTACCTCTCAAAGGACTTGATATCGAGCACCACCCGGACCGAGTCGGGCTGGTACTGACCGGCCCGGACCTCGCTGAGAAGATCGTCGTTGATGGGAATCGTCGTTCCGATATCCTTTTCCAGCCGGGACTGGCTCAAATCGACGTAAAGCCGCGGGGGCTTTTTCAGGGAAGGGTCCATCTTGAGCAGATGGAACGTGTAGTCCACCTCGCCGGTGACATCCACCACCACGCGGGTGTAGGTCGGATTGGACCAGTGCCGGATACCGCTGACGGAAGCCCGCCTCGAATCGTCTGTCTCCTTCGACTTGTCGGCTTCCGCGCTGGCGGCCGGGGGAGAGGGCTCGGGCATCTTTTTGGGTTTGGGTCCGGGCTTTTCCGCCGAAATCAACTCCAGGGCCGCAGAGGCTTTTTGAAAGTAGGCGCTTCCGGGAAAACGCTTGAGGATGCGCTGATAGATATCCACGGCCTCCTTGAGATCCGAGGACCTTTTAGAACGTTCGTGGAGGCCTTCGAAAAGGCGCGCGGCCTGGAACAATCCCGCCGCTGCCCAGACCCCGGTGGGATCCTGCTGATAGACCGCGTTGAATTTTTCGACGCACGCAATCCAGTTGTGCCGGAAGCGCTGCTTCTCGGGGCTTGCCATGAGGTTCCGCTGGCAGGTTTCGGCCTGGAAAAATTGCTCTTTTACCTCCAGAGCCGCTGCCGTCCCCTGGCCCGCCAGAAGGGTAACGCCCAGGACGATCCATGCCAAAGCCCTGCGGAGCTTTTCAGTGGATTGGAGGGGCCATTTCAGGCAGTTCTTGTCTTGCATCCTCAAGACCTTGTAAAAGAGTTGCGGCGCTTGGGGTTTCAGTCTTCGGGGCCGACGGCCTCTTCCTTGAGTTCGTTCAAACAAACCAAGGCTTCAACAGGAGTCATATTCAAAACATCGATTTTTTTCAACCGGTCCACGACGGCCGAACACGACTCCGAAAAAAGGGAAAGCTGGGAGGGTCCCTTTTTCCGGGGCTCCGGATCGGCGGCAGTTGACTGGGACCGGGTCTCGATTTTCATCAGGACCTCCCGGGCCCGAGCGATCACTTCCTGAGGGATTCCCGCCAGACGCGCCACCTGGATGCCGTAACTCCGGTTCGTCCCTCCTTCCACCAGCTTATGCAGGAAAACCACCTCATCGTTCCATTCCTTGACCGCCACATTGAAATTCTTGAGACGCCCTTTGCGTTCGGCCAGGGCCGTCAACTCATGGTAATGGGTGGCGAAAAGGGTCTTCACCCCTTTTCCCTTGAGGTCATGCAGGTGCTCGGCCACGGCCCAGGCGATGCTGAGGCCGTCGAAGGTGCTGGTGCCGCGCCCGATTTCGTCCAGGATCACGAGGCTGTCAATTGTGGCGTTGTTTAAGATGTTGGCCGTCTCCTGCATCTCCACCAGGAAGGTGCTCTGTCCCTGGGACAGGTTATCCAGGGCTCCCACCCGGGTGAAAATACGGTCCGTCAGGGGAATGGCTGCCGACCGGGCCGGGATGAAGGAGCCCATCTGCGCCATGAGCACCAGAAGCGCCGCCTGCCGCAACACCGTGGATTTTCCCGCCATGTTCGGACCGGTGATGATGAGAACCTGGTTTTCCTCTTGATCCATCCGGATCGTGTTGGGGACGAACCGCCCTCCGGGTATCTTCTTTTCCACCACGGGATGGCGGCCGTCCTCGATGAACAGGGACCCGTCGGAGGTGATCGCCGGCCGGACATATCGATTCCGGTGGGCGATTTCGGCAAGATTGCATAACACATCTAGCCGGGCGAGAAAGGCCGCGACGGCCTGGAGCCGGAGGTTTTTCGAGGCGGCCTCGGACCGGATTTCGTTGAACAGCTCAAACTCCAGCACCGCCCGCTGTTCCTGGGCGGTGGATACCTTGAGCTCAAAAGCCTTGAGCGCATCGGTGATATAGCGTTCGGCGTTGACCAGGGTCTGCTTCCGCACGTAGTGGGCCGGGACCGAGTCCGAGTGGGTCTTCGGGATTTCGATGTAATACCCGAAAATCCGGTTGTACCTGACCTTGAGAGAAGAAATGCCGGTGGCCTGTTTCTCCTCGGACTCCAGACGGGCCAGATAGTCTCTTCCGTCCCGGCTGATCTGGATCAGCTCGTCGAGGGCGGGATGATATCCTTTTTGGATCATCCCCCCTTCGTGAAGGGTGAGGGGCGGGTCCTCCACAATCGCCTTCTCAATCCGGTCCGCCAGAGCGTAAAGGGGCTCCATCTCCGTTTCCGGATAAAAAAGCAAACACCGGAAGCGGCTTAGAATCTCCAAAAGGCCGGGCAAGGTGCGGATGGAATGTTTCAGGGCGACGAGGTCCCTGGCATGGGCATGCCCCAGGACGATTTTACTTCCCAGGCGTTCCAGATCCGCCACCTGTTCCAGCCTTTCACGGATGCTTTGGGTTTCCGACCTTTTCTGGCGGGCTTCTTCCACCGCGTCCAGGCGATTTTCAATCTCCCGCAGGTCCATGGAGGGGTAGCGCAGCCAGCGCTTTAAAAGCCGTCCCCCCATGGCGGTGACCGTTTTATCCAAGACCCCGATCAGGGTTCCTTCCCGGGAACCGTTCCAGAGGTTTTTCGTCAGTTCGAGATTCCGGCAGCTCAGGTCGTCGATCACGAGGGCGTCGCTAAAGGCATAGGGTTCCAGACGCGTGATGTGGTCAAGAGGCTGCTTCTGAGTTTCGCTGACGTACTGAAGAAGGGCTCCCGCCGCCCCGATCCCGGCCTTTAAGTCGGCACATCCGAACCCTTCCAGAGACAGGGTTCGGAAGTGGTCCGTGAGCCTGCGTCTTCCCGGTTCGGACTCGAAAAACCGGTCTTCCAGGTGGGTCACCGACAGGCTGGAAAACGCCGGCTGAAAAAGTCCGAAGCTTTCCCCGTCCGGTTCCTTCCGGGCCCGATCGGGAAGAAGCGCCTCGGAAGGCGCGATGCGGAGGATCTCCTCCCGGGCCTGCTCGGCGTTTTGCGCCTCGGTCACCGAAAAGCGCCCGGTGGAGAGGTCCAGGGAAGCGATACCATAGACACCGTCTATTTCCGACAGCGAGAGGAGGTGATTTTCGCTCTTTTCGTCCAGATACTCGCTCTCGACGATCATGCCCGGCGTGATGACCCGGACCACGTCCCGGCGGACCAGCCCCTTGGCGGAAGAAGATTCTTCCAGCTGGTCGCACAAGGCCACCTTTTTCCCATGTTCCAGGAGCCGGCCGATGTAGGCCTGGGCCGCTTTGGCCGGAACCCCGCACATGGGCACGGGATCCGCCTCGTTTTTGTTCCGGGACGTGAGGGCGATGTCCAGGAGCCTGGACGCCACCTTCGCGTCTTCGAAAAACATTTCGTAGAAATCCCCCATCCTGAAGAAAAGGATAGCGTCGGGGTGATCCTCCTTGATGAGGAGGTACTGCTTCATCATGGGGGTCAATTTCTGCAGATTCATGGGGCTCGAAGTCGGGTGTCGGGGCGCTTGCTTCTCCTGGCGCCCCTGAAGGGTACTTCGATGATGAATTCGGGCCGCTTGGTACCCGAGACTTCAAAGATGGATGCGTCGAGCCGGTTGTTCAAGGCACCGGATCAATGGGCTTAGGGCCGGAACCGCCTGAGGGCTTCTTCAGGGCATCCAGTTCCTCCTGGAGTTCGGAAGCCTTCCGGAGATGGTCTTCCGCGGCCGACTTGAGGTTTTTGATCGTCTTGTGCGACTTGAACCGCTCGGACAACGTCAGGAAATAGGAAAGGAGCAGACCGATCAGGAAAAACGCCAGGTAGTAAAGGGCGTTGGGGATTTCAGGGACCTGGAACCCGGTTAAATAAAGGTTGAGGTGAAGCCCCTGTCTGCCCAGGAACACTTCCTGATTCTGGTAGACCAGCAGACCGAATAAAGCGATCAAAAGCACCCAAATGGCGGTTTTCATTTTTTTCATGCTCTGAATCTCCCGTTCATTTGAAGCTCCCCGCAGGAGGCTGCGAGGACCCTTCGGCTTAAAGGAACTTTACCTTCCGATATTCCCCCGCCAAATCGGCAGCAGGCCGAAGAAGAGGCACCGGCCGCCGCGGTTCAATGGGTTAAGCCGCTGCCGTCGAAATAGGGCTTCAACCTGTCGAAGGTTTCCTTGAAATGCTCCGGGATCACCCGCACCTCCGCGAAAACGGTCAAGGCGTTGGTGTCGCCGAACCATCTCGGCACCACATGGAAATGCAGATGCTCCTCAACCCCGGCGCCGGCCACCTTTCCGAGGTTCAAACCCACGTTGAACCCATCCGGCTTCATGGCCTCTTTGAGAATCCTCACCGACTGTTCAACGGTCTTGAGCAAGGATCCCATGTCATCGGTGCCCAGTTCGTGCAGGGCGGAAATATGCCTTCGGGGAGCCACGAGGAGGTGGCCGTTGATGTAGGGGAATTTGTTCATCATCACCATGGTGACTCTGCCCTTGTAAAGGGTGAGTGCATCGTCTTCCGAAAGGGCCTTGCAGAAAATGCATCCATCCTTCTTCGATTCAAGGATGTATTCCATCCGCCAGGGCGCCCACATGGTTTTCATATACCCGTTCCCGTCCTATTCAACCTTGATCTGGGAGTTGCCTCTCAATATCCCCTTCCCCTTTAAAACTCAAGGCATTTTTTATCACAACCGCACCAGTTCCACGTCTCCCCAGACTCCCATTTCGCTGCCGAAAACGACCACGAGGCCGGTCACGCTTTCGAGGTGACGTCCGTATTCGATCCCTTTGGAGATGTCCCCCCCTGACCGGACGCAATTCCCGATGGCGGTGGCCGCTGCATCGGCCAGGGGGCAGGAGGGGGAAACGACGCACACGGCATCCGCCTTTCCGAGGCTCAGGGAATGCCCCACGGTCCCCGAAGAAGTGCACACGGCCACCGGGCTTTCAGCGGAAGCGATCCGGAGGCCGACTTTCAAGGAAAGCGGGGATTTTCCGGCATAAAGACCCACCGTGAGGGGTGCGTCGGTTTTAATGAAGATATCCCCTCCGTTTTCGACGACGACCTCGGTCGAACCATCCGGCAGAGCCAGGATTTCCATCCCCACCCGCCCGGCGATGGCCCCGGCCACCGCCGCCATGGGCCCCACACCGGCCTTTTCTGCGGCCCGGACCATGTCCGTGACGATGCGGGGAACCGGCGCCTGGATGCTCAGGGGGGTCAGAGAGCGTGCGAATTCCGGATGCATAGCGATGGTGGATTCGATGTGGCGGCGGTATTTGAGGACCAGCTCCGTGGCGAGGACGGTCAGGTCCTTCTTCGCATAAACCAGAAGGTCGGTTTCCTTCACCTGGACGCGAAAGGGCGTCAGCGTGCGTGTCCGAACCTTCTGCCGGTAGAAGGGGCCTGAATTTTTTAAGGGGGCCCGGGTTTCAACCATACATGACGTGGGATTTAGGCCTGAGGTTTTCAGGGACCTGCATCAGAAAATAGCGGTCGGTCATTCCCGCGATGAAATCCCGAACGATCTCCGGGATCCGGTGGGCGGCGACGTATGCCTCTGACATCCCTGACAAAAAATTCGTGAAGATGACCGAGGAACGGTCATCCCTCTCGATATCCCGGTTATAGGCGGCAAAAAGCATCTCGAAAAGCCCTTCGATGGCCCCGGCATGCGACTTGATCTCCGGATTTTTGTAGATGCGCTCGTAATTGAAGCGTTTGAGCGTCTTCAAAGCCTCGGATGTGGAGGCGCTCAGGGTGATGCGCCCGCATTTGGCGCTGTTGGAAATGACATCCGTCACCAGGGTGTAGACGATTTCCCCGTTGGTCTTTCCCAAGTGTTCGGTGCAGGCCTTCGGAACCTCGGAACGCCGGACCATCCCGAGCCGGATGGCATCCTCGATGTCCCTGCCGACGTAGCTGATGGTGTCGGCCATGCGGACCACGCAGCCCTCCAGGGTCATGGGGCACAAGGCCGCATCAGGGTTGTGGGTTTTCAGGGCGATTTCCTTTCTTAAATCCTCAAAGGTCTTTTGCGTGTCCGGCTCCAGGAATTGATCATGGATCTCTCCGTCATGACACAGGATCCCGTCCAGGGTCTGCAGGGTGAGGTTCCAGCCCTTGCCCTTGCGCTCCACCCGATCCAGAAACTGGACGCTTTGGACGTTGTGATGGAAATCTCCGATGCCGCTCTCCCGACAGAGCTTGGACAGGAAACGTTCCCCGTCATGGCCGAAAGGCGTGTGCCCGATATCGTGACCCAGGGCGATGGCCTCGATCAAGTCTTCGTTGAGCCTCAGAAACCGCCCGATGGTCCGGGCGATTTTTGAAACCAGCTGCACGTGGAGGACACGGTGGGTGATGTGATCGTTTTCGATCAGGTAGAACACCTGGGTCTTGTCGATGTAGCGCGTGTAGGCATGTGAATGGAGAATGCGGTCCACATCCACGGAAAAGGCCTGGCGGTAGCCCCGGAGGAGCCGGGGTTCCTCGATGCGACGGAGGGCCGCCGCGCTCCGGGCCGCCCCCGGCGACAGGCGCAGGTCTTCCCCGGCCTCCAGTTCCTTTCGAATTTGATCCAGATCCATCCGGTTCCCCAAAATCCGTGCTTAAATTTCCCGGTTTTCGATCATCGCTTCCATCAGGCGGTCAAAATCGATCCCGGCCGACCGGAACCCCTGCCGTCCGTACTTCATGTTCGCCTCCAGCACATACCCCCTGCCGCTCTGAAGACAGATGTCAAGTCCCACATCGTTCCACCGGCAGCGCCGGGCCGTTTCGAGGGCCAGGTCCAAGACCTGCCGGGGCACCGGATCCAGCCGGATGGCTCCGCCGATGGCCACGTTGGTCCGGAACTCGCCCTCATGGGCGACGCGCCAGTAGGCATGGACCACTCGGTTTCCGATGACCACAACGCGGACGTCCCGGTCGATGGGCAGATACTCCTGGATGTACGCCGGATGCTTTCGGGCGCAATAATCTTGCAGCGCCTCTTCGTTTTCAATCAAAAAAACGCCTCTTCCCATGGCCGAGTTTCGAGGGATTTTCGCGATGAAGGGGAACCGGAAAAACTCGGGGATGGAGGCCTTCTGGGCGCCCCCGTAAAAAACGCGGGTTCGGGGGTGGGGGATGTCCAGCAGATTAAAAAGCGCAGTCTGCTTGATCTTGTCCTGGACGCATTTGTAGGTATGGTAGCTGGGAAAGGTCTTTTTCCCCATGACATCGAAAAGGTCGGCATAAAACAGGGTGGGATAGTAGATTTTTTCGGCGCCGAGGATCAGGGCCTTTTCCTCCGGGCCGTAGTCCGAGAAGTTCGGGCGTACGCCCAAGGTTAGCACGTTTTTACACCTTCTCAGCCGGGCATCGAGGGCCACGGCTTTTTTCCGGGCGTTTTCACAGGCCATCTGGCTGATAAAGCCTCCCTAATCCGGGGACGAACCGCTTCGAAAAAGCGCCTCGATGATTCGGCCGGCGCGGTCGGCGTGCGTTCCCCGCCAGTACACCCGGCCGCAGGACGGACACATGGAAAACGCCTCGTGGGTTTCCCATATGTATTCAGGAATCTGAGCGATCACCTGGGTTTTATCCACTTCCCGGATGGACCGGTTGCACCGGATGCACCGGGTAAAAGGCCGGATGTCCCCCCGGGTCAGCCCCGCTTCTTTAAGGACCTGCCGAACCTGCTCTTGCACCTGATCCGACCGGATGAGCACCGCACGCTCCCCAGGGGTCAGCGGGTGCGGCTTTTGCGTCCGGGTCAGGCGGATCCTTTCCGTATCCGGTTCTCCCGGCAGGCCCTTTTTCACCTCGGGTTCATACAGGGTATCCATGCCCAAAAGGCGGAGCCATTTGGCCAACTTGCCAAGGGGCCTTTCAGCGAGGAAAAAGACCTCACCCTGTTTTCGGCCTGAGCGCGAAGCCTTCCGGGTCGACCGGCACATTGGTCCACCACCGTTCCACCGTCAGTTCGAAAAACGACCCGTCGTCCCCCGACGCCTGGATCCAAAACGGAAGTTCGAAGCCGGCAACCGCCTGGAAATTGTCTTGTTTCACCTGGTAAACGAGATTCCCGCGCGAATCGAAGCGTTCGATTCGAAGCACCTTGCGTTGTTCCGGATCGAGATAGATCTTTTCTGCAATCCCCTGCCATCTTTTCTTCAAGACCAGCCGATATCCCTGGGAATCGGGGTCCCGCATCAAGTGGGCGGTGTGATGGGGAGCCACGGGGATTTTCCCTCCCAGCAGGGCGATCATCTCCGAAGGCTGAACTGGAATCGAGAAGAAGCCGTCGAAACCCGATGCGTACTGTTTCTTGTAAAACCGATGATCGGAATGGGAAAGGAGATACAGCCATTGTCCGTCCCCGGCGATGCTGACCATGGGCTGCCCGGATACCGCCAAAGCCTCGATGCGGAGTTTTTCCGGGAGCTCGACCATCCAGGCCACCCGCATCGTCTGCAGGGCCTCCCCCTCCTTCAGGCGCATCGTCCCCAACCCCTTGAAGGTCCTCAGGTCGATGTTTTTCCGCCCCAGATGGTCCATCAACGCCTGGGCTTCGATGACCCCGGCCTCCGGGTGCCGAACATCGGTTCGGGTGACCTCGGCGCATCCGGCGACATAAACGAGGAAAAACAAAGCCCAAATCCCGGAAAAGGGGTTGAAGCGCCGGCGCCCTGAAAAAATCCTAAAACAATTAATCATTTTTATCTTTAAATATCAATATATTGTTTATCTTTATTTCAACTTCTGATTTATCTTTTTTCCTCAGGTCCAGGGATTTTCGATAATAGCGAAGCGCATTTTCCCTGTCCTCCATCTTCAGGTATACATCCCCTAAATGCTCCAGGATGATGGGATCCTCGGGTACCAGCCCGATGGCCTTCTGGATCCACTCCAGCGCTTCCTGAATCCGCCCCTTCTTGTAATAGACCCATCCCAGACTGTCGGTGATGTAACCGTCGTTGGGTTTGTGCTTCATGGCTTCAAGGATCAGTTTTTCGGCTTCATCCAGGTTTTTCCCCAATTCCGCCAAGGTGTAGCCCAGATAATTGAGCGCGTTGGCGTTTTTAGGGTCGATCCGGACGACCTCCCTCATGGCCCGGATGGAATCTTCCTTGCGGTTGAACTTGTCGTAGACGACCCCGAGTCGAAATAGGATTCTGGCGTTGCCCGGATCCGTTTCCAGGCCCTGTTTCAGGGTCTTCTCCGCTTTCTCAAACTGCTCCACTTCCTCGTAAAACGAACCTAGATACAGATAAATGTCTGCGTTTTCGGGAAGTTGCCGGGCAACGCCTTCCAGGAAAGCAATCGCTTTTTCGGTGTTTCCCGTCTCCTGGAGCAAAAAAGCGGTGTGAACCACAGCGTTGGTGTAAAAACGGGATCCGGGAAGGACCTTTTTCATGTGCCCGACGGCCTGCTCTTTGTTTTCTTTTCCGTCTTGTGCGATTCCCATCAGGTAATGCAGGTCCGACGCCTCCGGGGCGCCTTCGAGCATGACGGTCAAGATCGTAACGGCTGCGTCATACTTCTTTTCGTCCAGATACAGGTTGAAAACCTGCCTGACAATGTCGGGATCGGTCAGGCTTTTTTCCCCCAGGGGCTTGAGATATTGCCGCGAAGCCTGAAAATCCCCTGCTTCATGGAGCAGACGGCCCAGACCTAGAATCGACCGGGTGCTTTCGGGGTTCTTGCCGAGGATTTCCCGGAAAAGAGCGATGGCCTTTTCGGTCTTTCCCTGCGCCTCATGGAGATCGATCAGGGCATACCGGGCCTCCTCGAGGTCCGGCTCCAGCTCCAGGACCCTGGTAAAAGCCTTTTCCGCCTCCGGGATTCGTCCCTTTTGACCCTGGATTCTGCCCAAAAAGAAATGCCCGACATAGTGATTCGGAAAACGCTGCGCCATTTGGCCGTAAATGCGCTCTGCATTGTCCGTGTCCTCGTTTTCCATGAACACCGCCCCGAGGAACAAATAGACGTTCATCTTCCCGGGATCCAGGCGGAGGGCTTTTTCAAAAGCCTCCACGGCCCTGTCCCGGTTTTTCTGTTCCTGTTCGAGCTTCCCCAAAAGGATCAGGGCCTCCACGTGTTGGGGGTCTTTGGCGGACACGGCCCTCATCATTTCCAGGGCAGTGGAAAGTTCCCCCCGTTCCGCGAGGAATTCCGAAAACTCCATTTTCAGGAACGTGGATCGGGTGTCGTGTAGGATCGCTTGGCCCAGCAGCTCCCGGGCCTTGTCCAGATTTTGTTCCTTTAAGGCCTTCTGGGCCGCAAAATAGAAGAAATAGGCGTTGCCTGGCCAGGTGTTTTCGGCGGGTGACGCGCCCTGACTCCGGTTTCCGGCATATTTCGGGGCGCTGCAGGCCGTCACGGCCATCAGGGCCAAGAGGACTGTGGCCTTTCGCCACAGGGAAAGTTTCATGGGATGCGGATCCTTTCAGACGATTTCAAGGACTTATGGCGTTTGACGCCATGGGCGCGCACGATCCGAGGCAAAGAACCCTCCTTGGGTCCTTTCGGCGTCAGCCGGCGGTGGCGGAAAAGGTGCTGAAATCGGAAATCTCCTCTTTGAAAAACGCTCTCATCCGTTTGACGATATTTTTTTCGACCTGACGAACCCTTTCCCTCGATATCCCGTAACGCTCCCCGATCTCCTGGAGGGTGACCGGTGACTCCGAGAAGATGCGCATTTCGAAAATCTCGAGTTCCCTCGGCGTCAGGTTCTTTTTGAAGACCTCGATCTTTTCATGCAAAATGGAATCCATCTCTTTTTTGGACACCCGGTCTTCGACGGATTCGGCGTCCGAGCTGACGAAGTCCATCCGTTCGGTGTCGGAGTCTTCCTTGATCGGGGCGTCCAGCGATAAGTCCCATCCGTCCAGGCGCTGGTCCATTTCCACCACCTCTTTTTCCGTAACCCCCAGACGCTGCGAGAGGAGTTTGGGTTTCGGGTCGAAACCCTGATCGATGAGGCTCTGCTTTTCCTTTTTGAGCTTGAAGAAAAGCTTCCGCTGCCCCTGGGTGGTGCCGATCTTGACCAGACGCCAGTTGTCCATGATGAATTTCAGGATATAGGCCTTGATCCAGAAGGAGGCGTAGTAGCTGAACTTGACGTTCTTGTAAGGGTCGAATTTACGGGCCGCCTGCATGAGCCCGATGTTCCCCTCCTGAATCAGGTCCAGAAGGTTTTGCATCCACACCCTTTGAAATTCCAGGGCGATCTTGACCACCAGCCTCAAATTGGAGGTCACCAGGATATAGGCGGCTTCGCTGTCCTCCTTTTCCTGGATCCGCTTGCCAAGTGCGATCTCTTCGTCCCGGGTCAGCAGACGATACTGGCTGATTTCCATGAGGTACCGCTGGAGGGGATCGTACCGGACGAGCGCCTTTTCAGGAAGCTCCTTGACCGGCAGCCGGTTGTCGATGAACGGTTTGGCGGATTTTTCCTGCGCCTTCTTGGAAGCCTTAGAGGGTTTCTTTGCCATTCTTCTTTCCGAGTGGGTTTAGATGGACATCACCAGGGTGCTGTGTTACATAGCCGACGTCAGGGCGCGCCTGTAGCTCAGATGGATAGAGCAACGGACTTCTAATCCGTAGGTCGCAGGTTCGAATCCTGCCAGGCGTACCAATGAAATCAAGGGGTTGGGCAGCCAGGGGGCTTCCCCACCTCGTTTGGATTTCAGAGCTATCTTAGCGCATTCCGATGCCGGAGATCAAGAAGCAATTCCATTGAAAGGTATTTCCCTGTGCGCGGGGTCTTTTTCCGGATCGAAAGTTCAGAGGGAAAAAAGGCGGAAAAAACGGTCCGGCGCTAGGGCGTCAGTCCTGCCAGGCGCTTGACGCGGATCAAGCCCGGGCTTTTATGGAAATGCATGAGGGGGGAGTCGATCCCCGCTTCGATGAAGACCTTTTCGAGATCGTCGAAGAGCACCTTCCGGTCGGGCCAGGTGAACGCTTTTTTTTCGTCTTGAAGGACCTCCCAGCCCCTTTTTGCCTCGGCATCTTTTTCCAGGACTTCGCGCTCCGCCTTGCCGCACAGAAACAGCTGGCAGACGATGGGCTTCACGTGCCAGGCGCACCCGTTTTCCCCCAGGTAGACGCACTTGAAACCCTCATTGGGCCGGGCAAGGAGATCCATCAGGGCATCGATTTTGGACCTTCCGGAGACCATGCACTCCACCGCCGCGTCGGCGAAAAATACGATGACTCCTTCCCGGGTGCAGCAGGCGCTGAGCCGGCTTTGGTAGCAGGAGAGGGTGCACAGCTTCCTGAAATGGGCCTCGAGGAAGCCGTCGACCTTTTTGCGGAACGCAAGATAGCCCGAAAGACTGACTTTCAGGGCCGATCGGGTCGAGGCATCCAGGGAAAGCCAATGGTTTTGGATTTTCTCGAACGCCTCGGCGTGGTCTTTCTGGTAGTCGTCCATCACCCCAGAGTCCTGGCGGCTTTCAGCCTCTTCTGGGCCATCGACGTCATCTTCAAAAACGCGGCCTGGAACAGCGACAAAAGCCCGATGTACAGGAAGCCCGCCTGGAAGAGCACCATGAAAGGAATGCTCGAGTAGAAGCCTCTCTCGAGGGCGAAACCTATGGCAATGGTGAAGTAGATCCCCATCCCCAGCTCCCAGATCGCAGACGGGTTCAGCGAGACCCTGTAGGCCTTGTTCACCCAGGACCTGTCCCTGCCAGACGAAATGTTGAACTTGGGCGTTCGCTCGAAATCGGACGGGCTGCCGCGAAGGGCTTCGAAGACCGCCCTGGAATTGTTGATGCACATGGCCAAACCCAGGCTGAAAAGAAGCGGGAGGTATAAAAGGCCCCGGTGCCACTTCTGCCCGGCTTCCGTGCAGGCCATCAGATAAAACCACCCGATGCTGGCGGCAGTCAACAAAAATACGGCGGCATTCACCGCCCAAAGGGCCCCCGGGTCTTCATGCCTCGGGAAAAGAAGCGACATCGGCATCAAAACGGAAAGGAGTAGCACCAGCACGTAGGCAAGGTTGGCCAGCAGGTGGAAGCACGCCTCGATCTTGACTTTCAAGGGCTGGTCGCTTTTGAAAACCATAGGAAGGATTTTTTTGGCCGTCTGGATGCCCCCTTTGACCCATCGGTGCTGCTGGGTCTTGAAGCTGTTCATCTCCACCGGAAGTTCCGCGGGAACGACCACCTCCGGCAGGAAAAGGAACTTCCATCCCTTCAGCTGGGCCCGGTAGCTCAAGTCCACATCCTCGGTCAGCGTGTCGTGCTGCCAGCCGCCCGCATCCCGGATGCAGGCCTTCCTCCAAACCCCGGCGGTCCCGTTGAAGTTGAAAAACCGGCCCGACCGGTTCCTGGCCCCGTGCTCGAGGATGAAATGCCCGTCCAGCAGCAGGGCCTGAACTTGGGTGAGCAAATTGCAATGCCGGTTGGTATGTCCCCAGCGTGCCTGGACCATGCCGACCTCAGTCTGCCGGAAATGGGGAAGGGTCTTCTTCAGGAAATCCCGCGGGGGGATGAAGTCCGAGTCGAAAATGGCGATAAATTCCCCCTTTGCCTGCTCGAGGCCGTTTTGAAGGGCCCCGGCCTTGAACCCGGTGCGGTTCCCCCGGTGTAGACAGACAATGTCCTCTCCTCTCCCAAGGTGAAGCTCTGCGATCCTTCGGCACGCCTCGGCGGTCTCATCCGTGGAATCGTCCAGGATTTGAATCTCCAGAAGGTCTTTCGGGTAATCGATGGAGGAAACAGCCTCCACCAGGCGCTCGACCACGTAAATTTCGTTGAAGACGGGAAGCTGAATGGTGACACTGGGCAGGGTTTCTATTGTTTCCTCAGCCAGAGGGGCCTTGTTCTTGGTTTTCAGATACAGGTAGATGACCTGAAGCCTGTGAAGCCCGAAAAGGCTCAAGGCAAGAAAAAGGGAAAAATAAAGGGTCCAAAAAGCAGGCTCTTTTCCCTGCTCAAGCCAGGCAAGCCATGAAAGGGTATCGAACATCTGTTTCTCCTCGAATGGGTCTTATTTGTTCCAGCTTTCGCAACACCGGTCGGCAGCCGGCCTGAATCCAACTCCAAAAAAAAAGACCCCCTTTCGTGGGGCCCCCTTTTTGGGTTCCTGATCCAGAAACCTTCGCCTGGCCGGTTGAAGCGATCTGTTTTCTCTGTGGGTGCCTTCTTTATCCCACTTTTTGATCCCTGTCAAGATTTTCATGTTTTTTCGGTCGTGGGTCCGCGCCGGGCATGGAAAAGACTTGTGTCTCAATTTTATTCCATAATAATATCGTTTTTTATCCGTATAATCCGTTCTTGATTTTTTTGCTTTTCAGGAGGTAAAGTACAAGCCTGATTCTCCAAGAAGCAGCCAAAACCGATTTGAAAACAGAAAAAGGAGGTGATCCGCCAAACATCGTCCAAGAAATCCAAGCACCGGCTTTTGTCGTTTTGATCATTCTTTTGTTTTTTAGACCCTGATGACGAGGAGCGCGTATGAAAAAAAAATGGGTTTTGATTTCAGTTGCTTTGCTATTTCTCACCGGCCTTGCCGGATGTTCCAAAACCGAGAAAGATTGGCAAACCGCCCAGGCGCAAAACACTGTCGCCGCCTATGAGGCGTTTTTGAACAAGCATCCCAAAAGCGATTTCGGCGAGCAGGCCAAAAAAAGCATCCAGGACCTGACCTGGAAGGAAACCCTGGCGGCCAACACGGCGGAGGCCATCCAGGGATTTGTCGCCAAATACCCGGAAAGCCCGTACGCCGGCGAGGCCAAGATGAAAATCGCCGCCCTGGATTGGGAAGCGGCGCAATCCCAGAACACCAAGGAAGCCTACGAGGCGTATGTGCAAAAATACCCGGAGGGTGAAAAGGTAAGCCTTGCCAACGAAAAAATCGAATGGCTTTCCGCCGAGGCAAGCCGGACCCCGGATGCCTTCAAGGCTTTCCTGGAAAAATATCCCCAGAGCAGCCTTGCCGGGGAAGCCCAGGAAAAAATCGACTGGCTTCAGGCATCGGCCGCCAACAAGAAACCCGTCCTGGAAGCCTTCCTGCAAAAATACCCTGACGGCAAAATGGCCGCGGCGGCCAAGGAAAAAATCGACTGGCTGAACGCGCGCACGGCAGACAAAGCCGAACTCTACGAGGAATTTTTACAGAAATACCCGCAGAACGAACTTGCGGGCGAAGCCGCCGACCGGATGGATTGGTTGAAGGCGAAAGCCTCGGGCAAGAAAGAAGCTCTCGAGGAATACGTGCAGAAGTATCCCCAGGGGCTTTTTGCCGGCGAGGCGGCCAAGGCGCTGAAAAAGGTTTCCAGTAAAAAGAGCTGAAACGCCGGGTTTTTACCCGACGCACCCTCGATCAGGGTTCGGGGCCTACACCGGAAATTTCTCCCGGCCCCGAACCCTCCCCTCCCCCGCCTTCCCGCCGTGGGATATCCCTGGCCGACAGGATCACCAACGATCTTTTCCCATGCGTCAGGGGAAGCAGGTAAGAATGCACCTGAATGGAAAACCGGGCAATGTCCGGATCTTGGAGCCTATCCTGGAGGCCCTTCAGTTCGTCGGCGACGTCTCCGCCTTTCCAGCCCAGCATCCGGCCTCCGGCGTTGAGGAACGGCCGGCCCATGCTGAAAAAATCCTCCAGCTTACAGAGGGCGCGGCTGACTACGATGTCGAAAGACCTGGCGAACCCGTCCTGTTCGGACAGCTCCTGCGCCCGCGCCTGGACGGCCTGGGCACCCTCCAGCTTGAGCGTCCGGATGGCGTGTTTCAAGAACGAGACCTTCTTCCGGGAACTGTCGATAAGGACCAGCCTCAGGCCAGGCCTGAGCACCTTCAACGGGATGCCCGGGAAACCGCCGCCGGAGCCGATATCCAGCAGCCGCCCCTCGGAAGGAAGGAAAGGAAGGGCGGCCAGGGAATCGAGATAGTGGTTTGCCGCCACCTTCACGGGCTCCCGGATGGCGGTGAGGTTCATCTTCTGGTTGAATTTCATCAGCTCCGCGGCATGCAGGCCCAGGCAGTCCGATTCAGCCCTTCCGATGGCAAGGCCCATTTCAGCCGACCCGTCCCGAAGAATCTTTTTCCATCCCTCCGACGCGACGGCTATTTTTTCCGGCCCTTCCGGTTCGATGCGCGAATGATGGGACGTCAAGGACTGAGCCTCTGAAAACCGTCACACCGCGGCCATCCTTCTAAAGGGCGCCTTCCGGAGGATGTACCGCCGCAGAGCGGGGTCTCGATCCGCAACTCAAACAAATTCTCTCCTGTGCCGAAAACTCAGGCATCCCATGCACGCTGTCCTGGAGAATTCAGAACAAAAGGCCCGTTTGAGCACTTAGCCCAAACGTCACTTCATTTTCCGCGGCAGCGAGGCCCTGAGTATTGTTTCAGACAGCGTCAGGGCATTCCCCCAAGCAATGCAGCGGGTCGGGCATACCGAGAAACAGGCCGGGGACAGTCCATTGTACAACCGCTCGGCACAAAGGTCGCATTTAACGGCTGTTCCCGCGTCATCATCAAATTGCATGGCCCCAAAGGGGCAGGCCTCCATGCACTCTTTGCAGCCGATGCATTTCTCTGAATCAATGAGGACCAAGCCTTTCTCATTCCTGTAAATCGCCTCAACAGGGCACGATGCCCTGCAGGGAGCATCTGCGCAATGGTGGCAGTAAACCGGAAAAAAATCCGCCGATTTTTCGACGACCCGGACGAGCCTTGGCCCGATACTGAGATGATGTTCCTGCTTGCAGGCCACCTCACAGGCGTGACATCCCATGCAATCTTTTCGATGAAACATCAAAGAGAATTTTGCCATCTCCTGTCCTCCTTAAAAGGGGAATTCACCCATTCAAGCCGGCGAAATATTGCACAGACATACCCTCAGGTTGGTGGCGCCGAGGGCAGGATCCATCGTCTCATGGGAGTTGTCCGTCAAGAGGTTGATATTGGAAATATCCCAGCCGTGACCCGGTGCCTTTATCTCTGGATACCACCACCCGTGTTCGGCGACGACCACGCGGGGGTCGATCCCGTCGTTCAGTTTGGTTTTGAATTTGGCCTTTCCCCTCGGAGATTCGATGAACACCCAGCTGTCTTCTTCGATCCCCTCTTTTTTCGCGGTATCCGGATGGATCTCGACGATGGGGTCGGGGCGGATTTCCCGAAGCCATGGGATCATGCGGTTGGCGGAATGAAAAAAGGTCGGTGTGCGGAGCCCGGCATTCAGGATGTATGGATAACGCTTTGCGAGATCCGGTTTTGAAACAAAACTTTCAGGCAGTTCGGTGTACTTGGGCAAAGGATCGAAGCCCCATTTTTCCAAAACAGTCGAATAGAGTTCCACTTTGCCCGTTGGGGTTGAAAAGCCTTTTTCCTTGTACTTATGATAGACCATCTTTCCCTTTAAATAGCCGATCTTCTTGAATTCCCCCCAGGTCATCCCGGCGGGTTCAAGCAGATAGTCGAGGGCGTCCTCAACGGTCTCCCACCATTCCTGCCCCATCCGCTTTCCGAGTTCCATAAAAATTTTATGATCCTGCCAGGCCTCTCCGATCTCCACGCATTTCTGTCTCGCGACCACGAAACCATGCCGTTTCCAGTTATCGGCCACATGATCCTGTTCCAGCCAAGTGGCGGCGGGCAGAAAGATATCCGCCAGCTCCGCAGTGGGAGTCATGAACAGATCGATGACCACGAGGAATTCGAGCTTCTCCAGCGCCCGATAAACTTCTCCGGCATTGGCCCGGGTCGATACGGGATTGGTTCCGCACAGCAAGCCCGCCTTCAGCGGGTAAGGTTTTCCGGTTAGAATGGCCTCCCAGGCAACCTTCGGAGTGATGTAGGCGACCCTCGCCCCAAGTTTGTACTGATCTCCGCCCAACCGCTTGGCCCTTTGTTGTGGAGAAAGATCCTTGTGGCGGGAGAATTCGGACACCGTTCGGGTGGGCGGATTCACGAAGAGGACGTTGCCGCCCGGGGTGTCCAGGTTCCCGGTTATCGCCATGAGACCTGTCATGGCCCGCGTGCAGTCGCCGCAGTTGTTGGTCTGCTCGGTGGGAACACCCCAGTGAATGCACGCCGGCTTTGTCTTGGCATACAATCTGGCGGCCTGCCGGATGAGATCCTTGTCCACCCAGGTGATTTCCTGCACCTTTTCCAGCGGATAGTCACGCACCCTTTCTTTGAAGGCCTCCCATCCGTTGATGTGGCCATTTACAAATTCCGCGTCATACAGCGCTTCTTCAAGGATGACATGATGGAACCCCATGGCGAGCGCGGCATCCGTCCCGGGCCGAAGCTGGAGCCACAGGTCCGCCTTTTTTGCAACAAAACCCCTGCGGGGATCGACACAGATCAGCTTCGATCCCTTCTTGTAGGCTCTCCAGAAGCTCTCTCCCTTGTATTCATCCGGATTCGTCCATTGAGGGTTGCACCCCCACATGACGATGCATTTGGGCCCGCCTTCATAGTCGCAGACAGGCAGATTCCCGATCGTCACCAACGTGGCTGCGACTCTTGAAACGTAGCACATATGTCCGGCGGTGAGCACATTGGGGGTTCCCAGCTGGTTGGCAAACCGGTACAGATGACTTTCGTAATCTCTGCCCGTTCCCTGCCCCACCACAATGGATTCGGGCCCGTAATCATTGATCACCTCTTGAAATTTTTCAGTGATACTACCCAGGGCTTCATCCCAGGAAATACGTTCCCACCCGTTTCCCCTTTTTCGCATGGGATGCAGGATCCGATCCGGGTGATAAGCCAATTGCGTCACCGACAATCCTTTGCTGCACAGGGTTCCCCTACTGATGGGCGACTCCGGATCCCCTTCCACCTTTGTCACCCTGCCGTCCTGAACATGGGCGATCACGCCGCATCCGCCGTGACATTGCCTGCATGCCGTCCTTACCTTTTTAACCTCGCTCATGATCTTCCCTCCTTGAACAGGTTGGACCTCGATCACATCCGATATGCCGGCCTTTAAGAGGCGGCCCGTACTCAGTAGGTTTTGCACATTTTTCTCCACAGCCGGAACACCCCTGCCCAGCTCCTTAAGTTCTTCTGATCGTTTTTCAATTTCGTCGATCTTGCGCTTCATTTCTTCAAGCAAAAGGCGCCTTCCCGTGTTCATGGCATCCTCGTCTATTCCCTCAAGTCCTTGAATCGCCTGGCTTTGAGGGTGTAGCGGGTCAGTGTTCCGTATTCAACCGGCTCAAGTTCGAAACGCAGGTTGGTCTTCACCTTCAAGCGCCTGCCGACCTGATCGGTCAGCAGTCCGACAGTCTCCGGGCTGGAGTCTTCCGGGACCTCGAATTTTAAGGATATGGCATCCATTGACTCTGTGCGTTCAACGGTGATTTCATATTCTCCAATCTGAGGGAACTCGGATCTTAAAAGCTCTTCCACAGAAACCGGAGAAAAAAGTACTCCCCGGACCTTGCGGATATGGTCCGCCCTTCCGACGACTTCCCGAATCATCATGGAAGTCCGCCCGCATTCGCACCCGCTTTTTCCCTTCCGGACGATGTCTTTGGTGTTGAATCGTATCATCGGAAAGGATCTTCTTCCCAGAGCGGAAACGACGGCTACACCCAGTTCGCCTTCAGCAACCTCTTGGCTTTCCGTTTCCAGGTCCAATATTTCCACCAGGAAATAGGGCTCCAGAATGTGCAGCCCGTCTCTCCGGTCGCACATGGAAGCCCAGCCGCAAGGCTCGGTGCCGCCGATATGATCATAAACCTCGGCACCCCAAAGCCCTTCCAGCCGCAGTCTCGTCGCTCTGGGCAAGGGCTCACCCGCACAAATCATTCTCTGGATACCGAGACTCTTAGGATTGATCCCCATTTTCCTTGCCACTTCGGCCATGTGAATTCCGTAGGTTGGCGTATTGAACAACCCCGTAGCCCGGACTTCCCTGATTTTGTTGATGCGGCCTTCCGTGTCCAGCGCCCCTCCAGGCACAACCATACACCCGACCTTCTCAGCGGCGCAGTGGGCTTCCCAAAAAGCCACGTAGACATTGTATCCAAAGGGGATGAAAACCCGGTCTGTTTCTCGAAACCCGGCCATCCACAGGATGTGGCACCAAACCTCTGTGCGCCATCCCCAGCTTTCCCAGCTCTCCGGGACATACACCGGTTTTCCGGTTGTCCCCGACGTCTGCCTGAAATGGGTGACCTCCTCGGGAGGGACACCCAGCATGTCCCCGAATAAAAATGTGGATTTATTTTCCTGGGCCTGCCTCAAATCTTCCTTTTGAATCATCGGAAGCCGCTTGACATCCTCGAACCCGATAAGGTCCTCGGGGTCGATGCCATGGTATTTTTCTTTGAAAAAGCTGCAGTGCTGCTTGGCATGCCGGATCAGGTTCTTCAGGTTTTTCATCTGGATGGCTCGGATGCTGTCTCTCTGCAGCGTCTCGATATACGGATTCCAGAATTTCCGGGGGTCGTCTTTCATTGGGTTACATCCCAAAATCCTTCATAAAGGGTCATCCATCCCGGCCGGGTCCCGTTTCCAACTCCGGCGAAAGCTGTCTACCTATTTCGGCTGCGACATTTTTAAGGTAAACGGCTATTTCAGGAACAGCCTCCGTAGATACCTGTTTTTTCAACCCGACCGCCCAAATGGCAGCCTGAAGGTCTTTTCGATTTGTCTTTAACGGTACGGAGAAAGCAACGATGCCTTCAATGTATCCTTCATCATCGAAGGCGACCCCTTCTTTTCGGGTCTTCAGGACAGCAGCCTTGAATCGTGCTCTATTGACCTGGGTTTTTTTTGTGAACCGCTTCAGCGGATTCTCCTTGAGAATCCGATCGATGGTGTCGTCGTCCAGCTGGCAGAGAAGGGTTTTTCCTCCGGCACCGGCGAGAAGCGGCAGGCGCATGCCAATCTCGGAGGATATTTTGATGTCATATGCCGAATCGACCTTGTCGATGATGACGGCGCGAAGTCCGGAGCGTATCCCCAAAAACGCCGACAGCTTGGTCTCCTGATTGATCTTTTCCAGAAAAGGATGAACGGTCTGAATCAAATCCGAACGCTTGGCGCTTGCATTCCCCAACAGGTACATGCGTATGCCGAATTGGAACTTTCCGGCGGAATTCTGTTCAAGGACTTCAAGGGCTTTCAAAGTGTAAACGAGGTTGAAAACCGTGCTCTTATTCAAGCGTAACCGCTGAGAAATCTCGGTTATCCCAAGGGCGTTTTGGGATCTTGCGAAGAGGTTGAGGATGGAGAAGCATTTCTCGACGGCGGGAACCTTTACGAATTGATTGGCAGCCATGGTTAGATTCAATTTTGTTCTATATAGAAAACAGATGTTTTTTATATTAAACAGCCGGCGGAGACCGTGTCAAGAATTATTAACAGTCTCATAATTTTCTTTCCGTCGTCATTCCGGCATGCTTTCAGCCGGAATCCAGTGAACCGCAACTGTCTATGGATGTCGGATCAAGTCCGGCATGACGGGAATGTTTCGAGACGATCAATATCTTTGCGGAAATGAAGCGATCGGTGTTTTTTGGCAGGTCAAACAATATTTTTGTTCTTATCGAGCAAGACTGGCTTCTCAAGGTGTTTTGGGGGATTTGACTGCATGGAACAAGAATGGTACAAATTTAGCAACGCAAATTGCCGCCCCTGAGGATTCAGCTTTTTTTGGAGTCTCGTTTTTCCCTGCGGTTTATGACTTGGAAGAAAATTCGCTTTAACGGCGTGACAGAATGGGCAAAAGCTGCAACACTTTCAAGTCCTTCACGGAACTTTCGGGCTTTTTGAAGAAAAGGCCTGACAAGTCCTTCGAGCCCGAAAAGAAACCCCGCTTTGAAGGGAAAGACGAAGCCGTATTGACCCAAAAAGACGAAGCTCAGGCTTTTCTTAAGGCCATGAGCGGCGTCACCCCTCTGCTCCGTAAAAACTCCCGAAGATCCCTGATGCCTGCATCCAACAAGTCTGCACAACCTCTGATCGACACCGGGGAAAAGGAAACCGCTTGCCTTGAAAACCTCGTGAAGTCGGGGGCGGGTTTTGCCGTATGCCAAACGTCGGAATATATCGAGGGAACCGGATACCGCGTGCCGCCCGCCATGGCGGATCGACTGCACCGGGGGGATTTCGCGGTCCAGTCCCACATCGATCTTCATGGACTCGGCGTAGAACTTGCGAAGGAAGCACTGGATCGGTTTTTGCGCGAATCCATACGCACCGGCAGGCGGCAGGCACTGATCATCCATGGCCGGGGGTTGTCCTCCCCGGGGAAACCGATCCTCAAGACCCGGATCCGTGAATGGTTGACTACGGGTCCCTGGCGAAAATGGGTGATCGCATATTCCAGCGCACGCATGTGCGACGGAGGCGCGGGCGCAACCTATGTGCTGCTCAGGAGCAGGCCCCTCACCCGCCGTTTTAAAAATAGAAGCCGCAGAAAAGCATCCTGTTTCTCTCCGAAAAATCGCATTTAAAAAGAGCAACAAGACTGCTGAATACGTATTGACACGGCTTTTCTGTCCTTGATAAGCAAATAATGACAATTCAGTTCAGATCTTTTCCTGCTGTCACAGATGCGACACGGATCTTAAGTCCGGCTCTTATCATCAAAGGAAAGGAGAACATTGTATGAAAAAAGCCCTCTTGATCGGAATCCTGGTAGTTGCGGTCGGATGCCTGACGGTTGCACTGAAACCGATGCAAACGTCCGCAGCGGACTTCAAGCTGACCTACAGCAATTTTTTCCCGCCTGCCCACATTCAAAGCCAGCTGGCGGAGGCCTGGTGCAAGGAAATCAACAAGCGCACCGGCGGCCGGGTCCAGGTCGACTACTATGCGGGCCAGACCCTCACCAAGGCCCAGCAGAACTACGACGGTGTCGTGACCGGTTTGTCCGACGTCGGCTTTTCAGTCCTGGCTTATACCCGGGGCCGGTTCCCGGTGATGGCCGCCGTGGACCTCCCGCTTGGTTATCAAAGCGGAAAGGTGGCGACCCAGGTCATCAATGAAGTCTATCAGAAATTCATGCCCAAAGAGCTTCAGGACACCCAGGTCATGTACCTCCATGCCCATGGGCCGGGCCTCGTCAACACCAAGGACAAGGCGGTCCGCAAGCTGGCGGACATGAAGGGTCTCAAGTTCAGGGCCCACGGCACCAGTGCCGAGGTGGCGCAGGCCCTCGGCGGGACACCGGTCCCCAAGCCCATGCCGGAAACCTATGAGATGCTCCAAAAGGGAGTCGTGGACGGCGCCCTGTATCCCCTGGAAGCCGCCAAGGGCTGGAAGCTGGGAGAAGTGACGAAGTACTGCACCCTGAGCTTCGGCGCGGCTTACACCACCAGTTTCTATGTGGTCATGAACAAGGACAAGTGGAACGCGCTTCCCCCCGATATCCAGAAGATCATTTCAGAGATCAACAAGGAATGGGTGGTCAAGCACGGAAAAGCCTGGGACGACAGCGACGAGGAAGGCAAGCAGTTTTTCAAGAGCAAGGGCGGAGAGATCATCAGCCTTGATCCCAAAGAAAACGAGCTTTGGAAAAAAGCGGTTTCTCCTGTTATAGATGCCTACCTTGAAAATATGAAGAAACAGGGAATCAACGGCAAAGAGGTCGTGGACTTCACGGTCAAAACACTCGACTCACTGCAAAAATAGGATAATCCTTTGAGAAAGGCGGTGTCTATTATAGCATTAAACACCGCCTTTCATTTATCAACAGTCTCGCAATTTTCTTTACGTCGTCATTCCGGCATGCTCTTAGCCGGAATCCAGTGAACCGCGACTCTCTCTGGATGCCGGATCAAGTCCTGCATGACGGTACGATTTCGTGACGATTAATAGTCGTGCAAAAAGCATGAATCCTGTTTGGAAGGCCCTTCAATTCATCTCCGACGCGCTTCGGTTCCTGGGGTTGGCGTGCCTGGTTGGGATGATGCTTCTGACCTGCGTGGATGTGGTCGGCCGTAAATTCGGGCATCCCATTTTCGGATCCGTGGAACTTGTGGGTTTCATGGCCACCATGGCGGTGGCCTTCGCCCTGCCGTATACCCACCAGGCCAAGGCACATATCGGCGTGGAAGTCCTGGTCCAGCTCTTTTCCCAGAAGACCCGGGCCGTCATTGAACTGTGCACCCATCTGGTGAGCCTGGTCCTGTTTATCATCGTCACCTGGCAGATGTTCCTCTACGCCGACACCATTCACAAGTCGGGCACCGTATCCATGAGCCTCGAACTGCCTGAGCACGCCATCATCTATGTTGTGGCGGTGTGTTTCTTGATCTTCAGCCTGGGGATCATCCGGGATCTTTTCGGAAACGTCCAAAAACTGACGGAGGAAAAATGAATCCCACCGTCATCGGCATCATCGGCATTGTGCTGATGGTGGCCATTTTCATGACCCGGATGCCGGTGGCCTATGTGATGGCCCTCGTGGGCTTTGTAGGATTTGCGATCCTGGTTTCCTTTCAGGGGGGGCTTGCCCTCCTGTCCCGCAACATCTACGAATCTTTTTCCTCCTACGGGCTGACCACCATTCCCCTTTTCATCCTCATGGGGCAGTTTGCCTTCAACAGCGGCATCAGCCGGCGCCTCTATGAGACCGCTTACAAATTCATGGGCAGCACCAGCGGGGGCTTGGCCATGGCCACCGTGGCCGCCTGCACGGCCTTCGGCGCGGTCTGCGGCTCGAGCCCGGCCACGGCCGCCACCATGGCCACGGTCGGCCTTCCTGAAATGAAGCGCTACAATTACGCAGACGAGCTGGCTTCCGGGTGCGTAGCCGCAGGCGGCGGCCTCGGGATGATCATGCCGCCGTCGGTGGTGATGATCGTCTATGGAGTGTTGACCGAGCAGTCCATCGGCGCGCTGTTCGTCGCCGGGATCATCCCGGCGATCGTCATGACCCTTCTGTTTGTCATCGCGATCTATGCCTGGTGCCGTTACGCTCCGAGCCAGGGCCCCCGCGGTGAGCGGTTTACCCTCAAACAAAAACTGAGATCGCTAAACGGCATGGTGGACACACTGGCCGTTTTTGTCCTGGTGATGGGCGGCATGTTCATCGGGCTTTTCACCCCCAATGAGGCAGCCGGGGTGGGCGCCTTCGGCGTACTGGCCGTCTCACTGATCCGCCGCCAGATGACCTGGAAAGGATTCGTCAAATCCCTAAACGAGACGCTGCGCACTTCCTGCATGGTGATGTTTCTCATCGCGTCGGCCGTGGTGTTCGGTAAATTTTTAGCCGTCACCCGGATTCCCTTCAATATCGCCTCCTGGATCGGCGGATTCGATCTTCCGCCCTTCCTGGTCATGGCGGCCGTCATCATCGTCTACCTTTTGGGCGGATGCATCATGGACGCGCTGGCGCTGGTCATGCTCACGATCCCCATTTTTTTCCCGGTGGTCATCCAGCTGGGCTACGACCCCATCTGGTTCGGTGTGATCATCGTCCTGGTGACCCAGATGGGCGTCATCACGCCGCCGGTGGGCATCAATGTTTACGTGGTGTATGGGGTTGCGGAAAGCGTGGTCGGGAAGATCCCGCTTGAAGCGATCTTCAAGGGAATGGTGCCGTTTTTAATCGCCGTCATCGTGGGCACGGTGCTGATGATGATTTTCCCCGAGATCATCCTCTATCTGCCGACCAAAATGTATCAATAACGCTTCGACACGGGCAGGTAAAACGTGAAGACCGATCAGCCATTCTGGAATCCCATGCTCGAACGGATGCCCCAGGAAAAACTCCGGCGGCTCCAGTTTCTCAAATTCAAAAACATTTTCACGTGGGCTTATGAGCGCTCCCGGTTTCACCGCCGCCTCTATGATGCCGCCGGCGTCACCCCCCGGGATCTCCGGAGCTTCGGGGACATCCGCCGCGTCCCGAAGGTTGAAAAGGCGATGATGCGGGATGTCCAGAGGAAGGACCCCTTCCCTTACGGAGACGCCCTTTGCGTTGGACTCGAAGAGGTGACCGAGTTCCGACAGACCAGCGGCACCACCGGACAGCCGGTCTACCAAGCGGACACGTGGCAGGATTGGGAGTGGTGGTCGGAATGCTGGTCCTATATCCTCTGGGCCCAGGGATACCGCCCGAAAGACCGGGTCTTCATCCCGTTCGGGTACAATGTGTTCGTTGCGTTCTGGGCGGGTCACTATGCGGCCGAAAAAATCGGCTGCGAAGTGGTGCCCGGCGGCGTCCTGGACACCCAGGCAAGAATCCTGAAAATCCAGGAACTCAAGGCCACCGCCATGATGGCCACCCCCACCTACATTCTAGGAATGGCCGAAACCGCCCGGACGAAACTGGGAATCGATTCGTCCGAACTGACCATCGAGAAGATCACCTGTGCCGGGGAACCGGGGGCCAGCCTTTCCAGCACCAAGAAACGCATGGAAGACGCCTGGGGCGCCAGGGTCTTTGACCACGCCGGCGCCACGGAAATCGGGGCGTGGTCTTACGAGTGCGCCCATCAGCCCGGGGGCATGCACGTCAACGAGGCCTTCTTCCTCGTTGAAATCGAAGATGCCGAAACCGGAGAAATGATAAAGGAACCGGGACGCAAAGGGAAGATGATCGTCACGGCCCTGGATCGGCTGGCCCAGCCGTGCATCCGGTTCGACTCCAAGGACATCATCGAGTGGGATCCGGAACCCTGCCCCTGCGGCAGAACCTTCCGCCTGATTCGAGGGGGGGTCCTGGGAAGGGCCGATGACATCACCAAGGTCAAAGGGGTCCTCCTGGCGCCTGCTGCCATCGAGGAAGTGGTCCGCAGCATCGACGGCCTCGGGGACGAGTTCGAGGTGGTGGTGGACCGGCTGGGGGAAACGGACCGGATCAAGCTCAAGGTGGAGCTGATGCCTCATGCGGCCCCACGACAAAAGGAGATCGAGTCGGTTTTGAAAGACCAGCTTCGCCTGAAAACGAACCTGGCTTACCGCATCGAGTTTTATGATTTCGGAAAGCTTCCCCGCTACGAGGTCAAAGCCAAACGGTTCAAAGATCTCCGAAAAGAAAAAGGATAGGCGGTGATGGAAAAGAGACTGGGAAGAGAAACCCCTGCCCAAGGGCTGCCGGAGTTAAAATCCATTGCCGAAGACCTTGAGAGCATCCGTCGCTCGGCGGAAAACCTTCGCCGCCTGGGGGACCGATTCCCCGCCGTTTCAAAGAACGCAGCGCGGATCCTGGCCAGCCTGAAAATGATCGAACTCGGCGTTCCGGATCCCTCGGCGCTTTTGGACGATTCCCTCTAAGCCGTACGGACCAACCGGCGGGGAAGGAGGGTTTTGAAACCGCTTCTAATAAAAGGGAAATCGTTCCCAGAACGCCTGGTCTTTCTTCTGCCAGTCCGGTCCGAACCGCTTTTCACAAAAAGAACCCATTCGATCAAACCACTTGTTCCAGGGGCTCTTCCCTTCCTCTTGCGCTCTTAAAATGTCCTCTAAAAAGATGGCGATATCCACCATCTTTTCCTTTGGGATGTAATAGGCGGCCCCTTTTTCATACGATTTGACGATGTTCTCGGGGCTCAGCGCATGGGCGGTGAGCATGACTGCCGTCACATTCCGCTGCCGTGCGATCTCGAGAAGCCTGTAACCGTCCACGCCCATGATGTCCAAAACCGCCAGGTCAAAGGCGTGTATTTCCAGTGATCGTTTTGCCGATTCGAAATCCGCGGCTTTTTCCACCCGGCACATGAGAAGGAGTTCGGCCAGCGTGTCGAGAATATCCGGCTCATCGTCCACCACCAAGACCCGTTTGCCCCTCAACAAACTCTGATCCTCCATCGTTTACCCTTTCAGCTTGGGACAGGAATCCGCATTTTCCTTGACAACTTGCGGTTTGATATCTAATTTAGTTGGTTTTTAACCTAAATCAAGAACGAATACAAAGCCGATTGTCAAGCATATGAAAACCGACGTCACCCGAGTCCGAAACATCGGCATCAGCGCCCACATCGATGCCGGAAAAACCACGCTCACGGAGCGCATCCTCTTCTACACCCAGCGGATTCACGCCATTCACGACGTGAAGGGGAAAGACGGGGTGGGCGCCACCATGGATTTCATGGAACTGGAAAGGGAGCGGGGAATCACCATCACTTCGGCCGCCACGTTTTGCCAGTGGAAAAACCATGAAATCAACATCATCGACACCCCCGGCCACGTGGATTTCACCATCGAGGTGGAGCGCTCCCTGAGGATCTTGGATGGCGCCATTCTCGTCTTGTGCTCGGTGGGCGGGGTTCAGTCCCAGTCCATCACCGTCAACCATCAAATGAACCGATACCAGATCCCGTGCATCGCCTTCATCAACAAGTGCGACCGCATCGGGGCCAACCCGGAGAGGGTCACCCGTCAGATCAAGGAAAAGCTTGGCCGCAATGCCGTCGCCATCCAGCTCCCCATCGGCCTGGAAGCGGATTTTACCGGCGTCGTGGACCTGCTCCGCATGAAGGCGCTTTATTTCGACGGGGACAAGGGGGAAACCGTCCGGGTCGAGCCGGTCCCCGAAGACCTCATGGAGGAAGCCGTAAAGAGCCGGGAAAAGCTTATCGACGCCGCCTCCATTTTCTCCGACGAACTCATGGAAGCCGCCCTGGAGGACCGGGTCACCGAGGATCTTCTGGTTTCGGCTGTCCGGAAAGCCACCCTTTCCCGCAGCCTCATGCCTGTGCTCATGGGTTCGGCTTACAAGAACAAGGGCGTCCAGCCGCTTCTGGATGCCGTCACCCAGTTCCTCCCCTGTCCGGCGGATGTGAGCAACACGGCCGGGGACCTGAGCCGGGAAAACGCTCCGGTTGTCCTCGAAAGCGACCCTGCGGCGCCTTTGGTCTCGCTTGCCTTCAAGCTGGAGGACGGCCCCTACGGCCAGTTGACGTACCTCCGCGTCTACCAGGGAACCCTCGCCAAGGGAGACACGGTGCAAAACGTCCGCACCGAAAAAACCCTCAAGATCGGGCGCGTGGTGCGCATGCACGCCGACAAGATGGAAGACATCGGGGCCATCCCCGCCGGCTTTATCGGCGCTTTGTTCGGGGTCGACTGCTACTCCGGAGACACCTTCGTGAAACCGGGCCTCGGCGTCTCCATGACTTCCATGCACGTACCCGAGCCCGTGATCTCCCTGGCCCTCTTTCCTCAGGGGAACAAGTCTCAGATGAACATCTCCAAGGCACTGGAGCGTTTCACCAAGGAAGACCCCACCTTCAAGGCCCACGTGGACGAAGAAACCAGCGAGACCATCATCTCGGGCATGGGGGAGCTCCACCTGGAAATTTACGTGGAACGCATGCGCCGGGAATACCAGGCGGAAGTTACCACGGGGATGCCGCGCGTGGCCTACCGGGAAGCCATCACCCAGAGGGCCGACTTCGATTATACCCACAAGAAGCAAACCGGGGGATCCGGCCAGTACGGAAGAGTCAGGGGTTACCTGGAACCCATCCCTGAAGAAGATTTCGTCTTCGAAAGCCAGATCGTCGGAGGGTCCATCCCGAAACCCTTCGTGACGGCCTGCGAAAAGGGCTTTCGGAACTGTCTCAAAAAAGGCCCGTTCATGGAGTATCCGGTCATCGGGCTCAAGGTCGTCATCAATGACGGGAACACCCACCCCGTCGACTCCTCGGATATCGCTTTCCAGGCCGCGGCCCGGGGCGCCTTCATGCAGGCTTTCGGCAGGGCCAAGCCGATGCTCATGGAACCCGTCATGAAGGTGGTCGTGGAAAGCCCCACCGAGTTCCAGGGGTCGGTCATGGGCTCCTTGAACCAGCGGCGGGGGATCATCGAAGGCTCCCAGGACGAGGGGCTTTTCTGCGTCATCGAGTCCCAGGTCCCCCTGTCGGAGATGTTCGGCTACTCCACGGTCTTGAGATCCTTGACCCAGGGAAAGGCCCAGTTCACCATGGAGTTTTCCAGCTACAAGCCGGTCCCGAGAGCCATCTCCGAAGAGCTTGCCAAGAAAAAAGCCGCCCAAAAAGGAAAGGCTTCATGAAAACGTTTCGAAATCCCAACCGGAGGTCGACAGATGAATGAACTAAAGCCCGATTTTTCCAATCCGCTGGGCGGCCTCGGCCACGAGGATGCGGCCCTCCTTTCTCCGGAAGCCTTCAGCGCGGTGTGCGCCCGCCCCGGGGTCGGAAAAACCGCCTTCCTGGTTCAACTGGCCCTCTGGGCCATGTCCCTTGAAAAAAACGTCCTTCACGTCAGCCTCCGGGACCCCATCAAGAAGGTCGACCTCTGGTACCAGGACCTCTGCGCCAGCCTCGCCCGAAGATCCGACGAGGCCTCTCCGGGCCGGGGATCCGTTTTTCCGCGCCGCTTCATCATGACCTTTAAAGTGGAAGGGTTCAGCGTTCCCAAACTCGAAGAGCGGATGGCCGATTTGATGGAGCAAAACATTTTCACCCCCCAGGTCATCCTGCTGGATGGTTTGGAAACCGACACGTTCTCCACCGGGCTCGTGGAAGATCTCAAAAGCCTGGCCCGGAGGTTTTCGGCTCCGGTCTGGATTTCGCTTCAGATCCAGCAATATCCCCGGGCAGAAGACCCAAGCCCTGTCCCCGCCCCGCTTCAGGCGGAGGACGACGCCTTTAAATCCATCGTTTTCCTGGAGGGGACGGCGGATCAAATCCAGGTCAAGAGCGTGAAGGGCGCATCGGGAAAGGCCCGGTTTCCCTTTCTTCGCCTGGATCCCTCCACCCTCCTTTTGACCACCGTCGGCTCGATGTAGACGGAGTACCGGGGGCGATCCCACGCTCCTGTTGACTTGATGCGGAAAATCGGATAAGAAAGCCGGAACTGCCGGGTATCCGCTCCCAGGCCCTCTCCGGAGGGACCGACGGATCCGGAATGACTTTCGGCCTTGCCGATCAAGCGCGAAGGCTGAAGCCTTCACAGCCAATGGGGATCCACCGGATGCAGTGCGTGCTCTTGAACGCCGATTACACCTTCCTGAACATGGTGCACTGGAAACGCGCCATGTGCCTCATCGCCAACGGAAAGGTTCAAATCCTCCGGGAATCGGAAAGCACGATCCGGGGGGCCGAAGGGCTGGTGATGCGGATCCCTGCGGTGATGCGCCTGATCAAGCTCATCCGCACCCTTTACAAAAACCGCGTCCCGTTCAGCAAGAGAAACGTCTTGATCCGGGACGGGTTCCGATGCGCCTACTGCGGCTCGGAAAAGGTGACGCTCACCATAGACCACATCATCCCCAGGTCCAGGGGCGGCACCACGTGCTTCGAAAACTGCGTGGCTTCCTGCAAGCCCTGCAACACCCGCAAGGCTTCCAACACGCCCAGCGAAATGAACATGTTCCTGAAAATCAAGGCGTATCAGCCCACCATCGCCGAATTTTTGATCATGCGGGTCAAAAACCTCGGCATCTACGAGGCCTTGAAAGAATTCGGCATTTACTGAAACCTTCCCGGTTCACCCGTTTGCTTTTTTCAAGGCATCGTAGGCGGCCTGGATCTCCTTGAAGCGCTCTTCTGCCAAAGCCTTGAACTCTTTTCCCAGATGGTCCACCTTGTCGGGATGGTATTTGCCGGCCAGTTCCCGGTAGGCCTGCCGGATCTCCTGCTGGGCGGCGCCCGGCCGGACGCCCAGGACCTCATGGGGATCCGCTGCGGGCCGCCCCGTGTCTTTTCCGGGCACCCCTTTTTCCCGATAGGAAGCGCTTTTTTTCCGCTGCCGGTTCAGGTACCGCCATAAGAGCCCCAGGACGACGATATCGTCCAGCCATCCCCATCCGACAAGAAAATCCGGAAGCACGTCATAGGGAGAAAGGGCGTACAAGACGGCAAGAAGGATCAATAGAAGCTTCATGGGCGGATTCCTTTCAGGAGCAAAGGGCGTTCCCGGAAACCCTTGTGAAGTATAGAGGCCTCGTGGTATGGGAGGGCCATCCTGTTTCTTCTCGTCAAGTCACGGGCATGCGAGGCCTTTGAAAAATCGCCGTATTTCGCTATTCCAGCGAAAGCCGGAATTGATAAAAATAGACTTTTGAATCGCTTAACATTCGTCACCCCGGAAAATACCGTTTTAAAAGTCTCAATAAATCGCTCTTCCCGGATGCCGCATTAAGTCCGGCACGACAAACATGAAAAATTCAAACGCCTCCAAACCTTTCAAGAAAAAAAAGAAAACGGGTCTTTCCGCCACGGAGCGTTCCTGGATCCTCTACGACGTGGCCAACTCCTCTTTTATCCTGATCCTCGTCACCACGGTGATGCCGATTTTTTTCAAGGACGTGGCCTCCAAAGGGGTGCCTTCCTCCGTTTCCACCGCCCACTGGGGATTTGCCGTCTCCCTGTCCTCCCTCCTCCTGGCGTTCCTGGCCCCGATCCTGGGGGTTCTGGCCGACTACCGGAAAATGAAGAAGCGGTTTTTCACCGGCTTTCTCTTTTTCGGAATCGGGTTCACCCTGCTCCTTTTATCCCTTCAGGAGGGGGATTGGCTTCTGTGTCTGCTTCTGTTCGTCGCGGCCAAGTTCGCCTATTCGGGTGCCAACCTGTTTTACGACGCCTTCCTGGTGGACGTGACGTCCCGGGACCGCATGGACTGGGTCTCGTCGGCCGGCTACGCCTGGGGGTACATCGGCGGGACCCTACCCTTTTTGGCCGTAATCGGCATTGTCTTTTGGACCCGTCCCGCCGGGGGCGGGGCTGCCCTTTCCATGACGGCCGTGAAGGCCTCCTTTTGGATCGTGGCCCTGTGGTGGGGCCTTTTTTCCCTGCCCATGCTGAAAAATGTCCAGCAGATCCACTATCTCCCCCCTGCCAAAGCCCCGTTGCGGGACAGCTTTCTGCGGCTGACCACCACCCTTAAAGAAATCCGAAAACACAAAAACGCCTTCCTGTTCCTGGGCGCCTATTTTTTCTACATCGACGGGGTGGACACCATCATCACCATGGCCACCGCCTACGGCCGGGATATCGGGCTGGGGGTGAGCATGCTGATCCTGGCGGTCCTGATGATCCAGATCGTGGCGTTTCCCTTTGCGCTTCTCTACGGGCACCTTTCCAAGCGCTATTCCACGAAGAGCCTTCTGCTTGCCGGGATTTCCGTATACGGGGTCATCACGCTTCTGAGCTTTTTTCTCCCCCTGCTCCCCACGGAAAACCTGCGCGTCGCCCTGTTCTGGCTTCTGGCGTTTCTGGTGGCCACCTCCCAGGGCGGGATCCAGGCGCTGAGCCGCTCCTTTTTCGGAAAGCTCATCCCGGCCAACCGGTCTGCCGAATTCTTTGGATTTTACAACGTCTTCGGCAAGTTCGCAACCATCGCCGGGCCCTTCCTCATGGGGCTGGTCAGCCGCCTGACCGGACACTCCCGCTACGGGGTCTTGAGCCTGCTCGTTCTTTTTATCCTGGGTGCGGTGCTCCTGACCAAGGTGGCGCCCGCCGATCCCGAGGACGGGCGAGCCTGAAACCCATCAATCCCTGAAAGGGCACGACCGTTTTGATGGAAAGCCTTTCACAGAAGCCTCCTGCCGTTTCCGTCGTCAGGTACCGCCGGGGAGAAGATTCCGTCCGGCGCGCGGTTTCTCTCGTCCAAGGCCTGGACAGCCTCACCGGAAGCGAACGGGTCTTCATCAAGCCCAACATCGTGTTCTGGACGCGCCACGTTCCTTTCCCGAAATGGGGCGTCATCACCACGTCCCACGTCGTGGAAGAAATGGTGCGCCTCTTGAAGGAAAGGGGGGTGCGCCGGATCCTGCTTGGGGAAGGAACGGTCAGCTCGAACCCCAGGGACCGGGAAACCCTCCGTCACGCCTTCGCGTCCCTGGGATACCTGGCCCTGAAAAAACGCTACGGCGTGAAGCTGCTGGATGTCTTCCAAAGACCGTTTCGAAAGGTGGACCTTGGGGACGGTCTTTTCCTGCGCATGAACGCGGACGCCCTGGAAAGCGATTTGCTGGTGAATCTGCCTGTCATGAAGACCCACGCCCAGACGGTGGTGAGCCTGGGCATCAAGAACCTCAAGGGCCTGATCGACATCGCCTCCCGGAAAAAATGCCACAGCGCCGATCCGGTCTGGAATCTGCACCTCATGGTTTCGCGCCTGGCGGACCCCCTGCCCCCCATGTTCACCCTCATCGACGGGATCTTCACCAACGAGCGCGGTCCGGGACCCGACGGGAAGATCCGGCGAAGCGACCTGCTGGTGGCTTCCTCCGACATCCTTTCCGCCGATTTCACGGCGGCGGCGATCCTGGGGTACGCCCCCGGGGACGTCCCCCATCTCTTCTACGCGGCAAAAAGACGGAACCGGCCCGCCGATCTTTCGGGCATCGACCTTCTGGGGGAATCCCTCGATAAGGTGGCAACGCCGCATGCTTTCGATTTCGAATATGCCCAGGACGAAAGCGGGAACACTCTCCCGGTCCCGATGATCCGGCAGGGCATCCGGGGTCTTTCGTTCCGGAAGTACGACACCAGCCTGTGCACCTATTGCTCCATCCTTTCCGGCGTGCTCCTTTCGGCCATCCGGGAGGCGGCCGGGGAAACGCCCTTCGACGACGTCGAGATCCTCAGCGGCAAAGCCATGGAGCCGACACCGGGGAAAAAGAAAACAATCCTTTTTGGAAAGTGCATCTATCTCAAGAACCGGGACCATCCCGCCATCCGGGAAATGCTGGCCGTCAAAAGCTGCCCCCCGCGTCCTTCGGAAATCGCGGCCGCGCTTTTAGGGGCGGGGATTCCCGCCTCGCCGGAACCGTTTGAAAACCCGGACCGCTTTTTGGGCCTGTTCATGGCCCGATACCGGGGAAAACCGGAATACGATCCTTCGTTTTTCAAGATCCCCTGACCCTTTTTGACGGCCCGCCCGGGTCATTGACGAAACGCACACTTGGGCCTAAGATGCAGAAGGATCCGGCTTCCCGTAACCCTTGCAGGAAAGACGCGCCATGTCCGAGATGCTGAGCACCCAGGAGGTCGCCCGTTTCCTCAACATCAACGAAAAGAAGATCTATTCCCTGATTTCGGAAAAAGGGCTTCCGGCCACCAAGATCACGGGGAAGTGGATCTTCCCCAAGCATCTCGTGGAGCAGTGGGTGGAAGCCCACACCCTCAACTACCCGGAACCGAAGACCCCCCTTCCCCCTTACCAGGGGGTCCTGATCCTGGCGGGAAGCAATGACCCCCTTCTCGAAAGGACCCTTTTTCTGTTCAACCGCTCTTACCCCGGTCATATCGCGGTTTTCGGAAACCTCGGGAGCATGGGAGGGCTCCAGGCCCTGAGGCAGAACCGCTGCCATATCGCTGCAAGTCATCTGCTCCAGGAAGACGAGGCCGATTACAATTTCGATTTCGCCTCCCGGGAGCTCGACGACATGCCAGCCATCGTCAACTTCTGCCGGCGCGAACAGGGAATTCTCCTTCAGAAGGGAAACCCCAAAAACATCCGATCGGTTTCGGATCTGGCCCGGCCGGAGGTCACCCTCGTCAACCGGCCTCCGGGAACCGGAACCCGCCTGCTTTTGGACCGGGAATTCGCCAGGGCGGGGATTTCGGCCGTTAAGGTGAAAGGGTACGCCCACGAAGTCCAGGGCCACATCCCCGTGGGGCTTGAAATCCTTTCGGGCCGGGCCGACGCCGGACCCGGGATCCGGGCTGCGGCCTCGCTGCTCGGTCTCGACTTCTTCCCCTTGCGCTGGGAGCGGTACGACCTGATGACCTCCAAGGACCGCTTCTTCGACGAGGGCGTCCAGCGCTTCATCGGGTTTTTCCGGGAGGATGCCTTCAAGCAGGCGGCGGCGGACCTCTCGGGCTACGATTTGAGCCTTGCGGGCAAGATGGTCTATCCCCTCAAGTCCTGATATCCCGACAAGGAAGCCGTGAGCCCCCCGTGAAGCCTCTCCTGTTGCATCTGAAGCGGAAAAAAACCGCAGCGGGCGTCCTCCTGGCGGCCGCCTCCCTGTTCATCAGCGTTTTGCTCCATGCGCTCGGACCGGCCCGGACCCTCTCCCTCAAGGCGCTGGATCTTTCCTTCCGCCATCTTCCCCTGCAGCCGGCCCGAGAGGATATCGTCGTGGTCACCATCGATCAAAGCGATATCGATTTCTTCAAGACCCAGGGGGTTTTCTGGCCCTGGCCGCGGCAACTGTACGCCGGCATCATCGATTTCTGCAGGATCGGAGGGGCAAAAGGGATTCTTTTCGATCTCCTGTTCACCGAACCGTCTTCCTACGGCTTTGAAGACGACGCCAAATTGGCCGGAGCCGCACGGCGCTTCAATAACGTGGCCTTTCCCTTTTTCCTTTCCCGGGAAGAAAAGGAGAAGGCCCAGCAGGAAACGGCGCTTCTCGACAGGGCCGGCCTGGCCGTGGAGACGGCCGCGGGCCGATCTTCTTCCGGATACCGTTCCGGGCTCTGGCCCCTCCGGGAGCTTGCGGAGGCTTCGGGAGCCCTGGGAAACGTTTCCGGCGAACCGGATCCAGACGGCATCTTCCGCCGGGTCCGGCCCGTCATCTTTTTCCAGGGCCGCTGGCTTCCGGCCCTGGCCCTCTCCGCTTTCAGCCGGTTTGAAAACAGGGGCCCCTGGCGATTGGAAGGCGGGAGCTTTTCCCAGGGCTCCTTCCGCATCCCCCTGGACCCTCATGGGCAATGCCTCCTCAACTTCCGGGGCCCCGCCAGGACCTACAAGCGCTTGAGCGCCGCCAATGTCATCCAGTCCGAAATCCGGCGGTCCCACGGCGTCGCCCCCATATATCCCCCTGAGAGCCTGCGGGGAAAATGGGTGCTGTTGGGTCTGACGGCCCCGGGGCTGATGGATTTGAAAGCGTCTCCCGTGGGCGCGGTTTATCCCGGCGTTGAAATTCATGCCACCTTCCTGGACAACCTCCTCTCCGGGGACTTTCTGAAAACAGCACCCCCCTCCCTTTCCTGGGTCCTGGCCGGAATCACGGCTTCGGGCGTGGTGGCCTCGGTGCTCGGGACTTCGGGATTCTTGGCGACTCTGGCCTCCCCTTTCCTCTTTGCGCTTGGAAACCTCGCCGTCACCGCGCTTTTTTTCACCCGGAGCACCTGGACAGACCCGATTCCCCCGCTTTCGGCCGTCATCCTCGCGTTTTTCTTTACCGCCGCCTACAGCTACGCCACCGAGGGAAAGCAAAGGAGAACCATCCGGAACATGTTTTCCCACTATCTGTCGGAAGCCGTGATCGGCCACCTGCTGGCCGATCCCAGCCGGCTGAGGCTGGGCGGGGAACGCAGGCGGGTCACCCTGTTTTTTTCCGACCTGGCGGGTTTCACCTCCCTGTCCGAACGCCTCGAACCGGAAGCGGTGGTGAGCCTGCTGAACCAATACCTGTCCCTGATGACGGACATCGTCATGAAAGAGGCGGGGATGGTGGACAAGTTCGAAGGGGACGCCGTCATGGCGTTCTGGGGGGCCCCCCTGGAGCAGCCGGACCAGGCGCTGCTCGCCTGCCGCGCCGCCCTGCGCCAGCAGGAGGCCCTGGCGGAACTGAATCGGCGGCTCGCCGGGCAGGACCTCCCGTTTTTGCGGATGCGCATCGGGATCCATACCGGGGAAGCCGTGGTGGGAAATCTCGGCTCCGAGAACCGGTTCGATTTTACGGTCATCGGGGACACCGTGAACCTGGCCTCCCGGCTGGAAGGGCTCAACAAGTACTACGGCACCGGGATTCTCGTGTCGGAAGTGACGGTTCAGGACTGCAAAGAGGCCGTCGAATTCATGGAGATCGACCGCGTCGCGGTCAAGGGAAGGGTGGCGCCCATCACCGTCTTCACCCCGCTCGCCCTCAAGGGAAAAGCCTCCGAGGCCCAAGACCTGCTCCGTCAAGCCTATGCGGAAGCCTTGAGGCATTACCGTCTGAAAAAATTCGAGGCCGCCGCGGCCGGTTTCGAGGCCGTTGCCCGCAAGTGGCCCGATGCCGGCGCCCCGGATGCGCTGGCGAAACGGTGCCGGAGGCTCCTCGATGCTCCCCCGCCCGAAGGCTGGGATGCGGTCTTCCGGCCGGATCAAAAATGAGCGCCGCCCTCTCCAAGTCTGCGCATCAGGAGTTCAGGGCGCCGATCGGCTGAAAACGGGATTTTTCCCGATGCCCGAACGGAACAACATGAGGAGGGAAAATGGAAACGCTTCGATGCTTGATCAGAAAATCCTTGCCGGCTTTGGCTGTTTTTTTTGCCGTCTGGGCTTTCAGCCAGACCGCATCCGCCAAATCCCTGGAGGTGACCCAGGCCGACCAGCAGATCTACAAGAAACCGGATTTTGCCGCCGCTTCGCTGGGCAGCGTTCCCAAAGGTAAAACGGTTCGCCTGCTCAAGGAAGCCGGGGACTGGTTTCACATCGACTATAAAGGCAAAATCGGATGGATGCATCGAAAGGCCTTCGCCGCAGGATGGAGCTTCAAGCCCGACCTCGGCAAAATGCTTTTCGGTCCCGAGGTCAAACCGGCTCAAAGCGACGAGGTGGCCCTTGCCGGAAAAGGATTCACGCCGGAAGTGGAAAACGATTTCCGAAAGAAAAACCCGACGCTCAGCTACGCCGCGGTGGACCGGATCGAATCCTTTGACGTGGATGAAAAAAGCCTCAGCGCCTTTGTGAAGGAAGGAGGACTAACCCAATGAAACATCTTCGGATCTTCTGTCTTTGCCTTCTGCTCATCCCTTGCGTTTTCTGGAATTGCGCCGGACTGTCCGTTTCACAAATTCAACCCGCAGCGCAGGTGGCCCTCAAGACCGGGCAGAAGGCCGCCCAGGCCTCCCGGCCCATCTCGAATTCCGAAGAACATTACATCGGCCGAGCCGTTTGCGCCCGGATCCTGGCCGCATACCCCCTCCATGACGACCCCGAAGCCACCCGGTACGTGAATGCGCTGGGGCAGGTTCTCGCCAGGAAAGCCTCCCGCCCCCAGACCCACAAGGGGTATCATTTCGCCGTGCTGAACACTTTGGAACCCAACGCATTCGCCTGCCCGGGAGGCATCATCCTGGTGACACGGGGCATGATCCGGCTCTGTTCCGGAGAAGACGAGCTCGCCGCGGTCCTGGCCCATGAGATCGCCCATATCGCCCACCGGGACGGCGTTCAGTCCATCAGCCAGGCGCGGTGGAGCGAAGTGCTCACCACTCTGGGAACGGAGACGGCAAAGCAGTACGGAGGCGTCGGGGGCCAGCTCGTGAACCTGTTCGAGGGTTCCATCGATGATGTCTTCAAGACCCTGGTGGTCAACGGTTACAGCCGCTCCGCCGAGGAAAAAGCGGACCGGGAGGCGGCGGCCATCCTGGAAAGGGCCGGATTCAGACCCTTTGCCCTGTGTGCCTTATTGTCGAAAATGTCAGCGCGCGAAAAAGGCGCAACCGGAATTTACCGGACGCATCCTGCATCCACAAAGAGGTTGGCCAACCTCAAGGACATCCAGGAAGGAAAGCCCGGAAAATCGGAAAACAAACGCTCCCTGCGCTTCCAACGCATTTTTTAAGCCTGAGGTCTCCGGCATCGGGATGAAGGGACGGAAGCGGCAAACCGGCTAAAAGGTGTACCCGATGGAAAAGTGGATCCGGCCCGAACTCTCCCCCTCTTTTCGGTCCAGCTTGTGGCCGTACATGAGGCTGATGGGGCCCACGGGGGTGATGTAGCTTAGGCCCACGCCCACGGAAGAGCGGAAGTCGTCCGCGCCTTCCTCGATTTCCGCGTCCCGCACCGCGCCCCAGTCGAAAAAGACCGAAGCCTCGAAGTTGGAGCCCAGGTCGTAGCGCGCTTCCAGGTTACCCAGAAATTCCACCCGTCCGCCCAGCGCGTCTCCCGAGGCATCGGTCCTAAGCCGGTTCTCTTCGAAACCCCGCACATCCCCCAGCCCGCCCAGGTAGAAGAGCTGGTCGTCGGCCACGTTGTCCTCGGAAGAATAGGACTGGATGAGCCCGCCCCGGGCCCTCAAGGCGAAGGTGAGCCGGTCTGCAGGGGTGTAGTAATACCGGATTTCGAGGCGGTGCCGGAAGAAATCGTCCAGGGTGGTGTTCAGACCCTTGGAAAAGTCCACGGAGGCCCGGGCGATGAGCCCCTTTTTCGGGCGGACCAAGGAGTCCACGGTGGAATAGTGGAGGGAGGGGGTCAAAACGAAGAGCCGGCGGTTTTCGTACTGTTCCTGATCTTCCGGGGGAATCGGCGTGTCGTCCAGCCGGTACTGTTTCCTCGCCTCGAAGCGGTAGGCGAACCCCCCTTCGATGTTCTTCCAGAGGGCCTTTTGAAAGCTCACCCGGGCGCCGGTGTTTCGTACGCCGAAGTCCTGGTTCTTTTTCTCCTGACCCTCGGTGAAAATGGAGCCGGTGGCGGAGATGCCGGTCCTGAAAAAATCGGGGTCGGTGATCCCCGCTTCCCCGCGGTAGCTGATTTGGCCGTATTCGCCTCCCGCCCAGACGCTCTTGTTGATGCCCAGAAGGTTCCGGTCCTCCAAGCGCCCCAGAAGATAGAATTCCCGGGCGGTGTCATATCCCGCACCGATCTCGAAAAGGTAGGGCTTTCTTTCGTTGACGTTGAAAAGGACATCGACGCGCTCTTTCTTATCATCATACCCGGCCAGCTGAAGATTGACGTCGTCGAAAGCCTGGATGCGGGAAACCTTCCGCGTGGAATCCAGCAGCGCCTTCAGGGACAGCGGCTCCTCCGGCCGGATGGAAACCCGGTCCACGACGACGCTTCTCCGGGTCCGGAAATTGCCCCTGACGAAAAGACGGCCGACCTTTACCAGGGGGCCTTCGTCGACCCGGTAGGCGATGTCTGCGGTCCCCCCTTCGTCCCGAAACGCCGTCTCCGCCGAAACGGCGGCATGGGGATGCCCTTTTTCCGAAACCTTCTCGGTCAAGGCCGCCTTGTCGGACGAAATCCGGTATTCCCGGAAAGGGGTCCCGGGTCTGAGAGCCAGCGCCTCCAGGGCCTGTGCTTCCGAAAGAACCGACAGCCCCTGGAACGTCACGCGCCCCACCACGGTCTGCGCCCCCTCGTCGATTCGAAGCACGGCGTCCGCCCACCGGTTGCCCGTTTCGGGGTCTTTCTCGAAAGCCAGGCTGTCTTCGATTTTGGCGCTCCTGAAGCCGTTCTGGAAGTACAAGGCCAGCACGGCGCGCTTGTCGTCCTGCCATGTCCCGGAAGAAAACGCGCCGGTCTTCCCTAATCCCGCCGGCTGGCTCAGCAGTTTTTCCTGGATTTCTTTGCTCGCCACGGCCCGGTTTCCCTCGATGCGCAGGCTTCGAAGCAGGGTTTGGGGGCCCTCGTCGATGCGGATCTTGAGGGATCGGACCAAAATGCCGTCTTGTTCGGCCGTCTCGTCTTTCACCGCGAGTTTCGCCTCGGAAAAGCCGGCTTGCCGGTAGCGCTCCTGGAGGTCCCGCAGGCCTCTTTTGAGGGTGAGGTCCCCGCGGTTTCCCCTTTCGAAAATGAGGAGGTCTTTTTTCAAGGTGAGGTCCGAAAAGGCCGCGTTTCCGGAAAAGGCGACCTCGTAGCGGGGCCCTTCCGTAATCGCAAAGAGAATCTCGACGCGGCCGGCCGCAGAGTCCTTTTCGACGGACGGCTCAATCTTGGCGTCGGCATACCCCTGCCGGCGATAAAACCGGAGCAGATTTTTCACGTCCGTTTCCAGGTCTTTTGCCACGAATCGGGCCATCCCCCCGAAAAGACGGGAAGCCTGCCAGCTTTTCAGGCGGGTCAGCAGCTCGATGTCGGTATAGGACCGGTTCCCCTTGGCGGAAGTCCGGACGATTTGATAGAAGGGACCCTTTTGGATGGAAACGGTGAGAACGGTGCGGCCGTCCGCCGCGTCTTTTCGGGATGAAACCGTCGCCTTCGGATCGACGTAACCGTCTTTCTTGAAGGCTTCAAGGATGTTTTTCTCCATCTTGGAGACGGCTTTCGGATCGAAGGGGTCCCCCACGCGCGTTTCCATCTCCCGGAGGATGTCCTGTTCCAGGAGGGGAAACTCACCGTCGATGCGGATTTTTTTAATGAGGGAAAACGGGGTCAGTTCGAAGACGACTTCGATTTTCCCGTCGGTTTCAACGGGGTCCGGGATATGAATCTTCTCGAAAAGGCCCGATTGCTTCAGGGCGTCGATGCTTTCCTTGAGGCGCTCCAGGGACAGGGGCGCGCCGATCTTCAAGTGGATCAGGCTGCCGGCCAGTTCCTTGAGCATCCCGGCATCGGGAGACGGGTCCTTCACCCGGATCGAAACGGCCCGAACCACGGGCTCCTCCGGGGCCTCCTCGGCCCGGCAACCGGGACGAAGACCCCAAAAAAACGTCATCAGCCACGCGAAAACGGCGAGAAGGCAAAGACACGTCCGGGTGCGCATGCAGGGCATTTTCATCGGAATTCGAGCCGGTAAACCATCTGGGCGCCGTAATTCCCCGAATTCTCCTGGAACGCGGAGGCGGCGACGTTTTCGATGAGCCGGTATTCGGACAGCACCCGCTGGGTGGATTCCCCGCCCCGGGTGTCGAGGGAGTATTTCACGGTGAGCCGCTTCGAGAGGGCTTTCCCCACCGTCACCTCCACCCCGTCGGACTCGGAAGCGTCTTCTTTTTCAAGGTACTTGGCCTCGAAAATGTCCAGCCCCGTGACGTCCTTGATGGGATCCCCCACCAGTTCCGCGGCGAGCTGGGCGGCCAGGGCCTTGGAACCGATCCAGGAACCGCCCTCCTGCTGGACCATTTCCTGACGGGTCTTTCCCACGGTGAGCAGCATGGCGACGTCCTCTTCGTTTTCCGGCGGGACGGACGTCCGGGTGAACACCAGGTTGTCCGGGGTCCCGGCGATTTCGAGAAAAATCGTCCATTTCCGGATCTCGATCTTGCTTTTGATGTCGATGACGGGCTCGATTCGGTAGGGATTCACGAAATCGATGACGCCCCGGGTGATCTCGAACTCCCGGCCCAGAAAAGCGATGGTGCCCTCTTTCACCTGGGCCTTTCCCAGCAGGCGGGGCTCCGGGAGGCTTCCCTTGAGCTGTAGATCCGAGACGATGCTCAACAGGGCGATGTTGTTGTCCACGACAAAGGGGTTTTTATGCCGGATGGAAACGTCAAGGGTCAGGTTTTGCAGAAACGGGGGAAAGGACTTGGGGGAGGTCGGCGCGGCCGGCCGCTCCCTGCCCTGGAAGGCCTGCAAAGGGTTCAAGTCCACGTCCTTGAAATAGATGCCTTCCGCCACGATGATTTCACCGGTGAGCGCGGAACGTTCCAGGGTGCCGTTCAGGGAAATCCGTGCGTCCGCTGAAACATCGAGCGCCCCGGGCACACTGTAAGGAATCTTTCGGGCGTCAAGAGTTAAAGCAAATGATGAAGGATTAACTCCTTTTATTCCGATATTTCCTGAAATATCAAATTGACCCAGGCCCATTTTCCCGGAGAGTTTTTCCACCTTCACCGCGTCGGGCGTGATGTTCACTACGGCATCGACACCCTGGATTTCCTGCAGCAGACCGGGAGGGGTGAACCTGACGTTTTTCAGGTCCATCCGGCCGGCCATCTCCGGCTTGGACATCGTTCCCCGAACGGTGGCCAGAAGCGCCGCCTCGCCGCCGGTCTCTCCCAGTTGAGGGATCAGAGGGCTTAAGCCCTTCAGGGGAATGGCGCCCCGGACGGACAAATCCATTTTTCCCTCAAGGTTCGCTTTTCCCAGCACCTCCACGTGTCCTTCCCGCAGCAGGTCGAACCGGACGTCTGAAGCCGTGACCGCGGAGTCCTTAAGGGAAACCCTGAAGCTTTTGCTGATAAGAAGCGGCTGATCGTCAAAAAGGAGTTGGAGCCCTGCCAGATCGACATCCGCCTGGATCCTTTCCATCTCCCGCAGGTTTCCCCGGCAGGCGGCCTTTCCTGACAGGACCCCGGTCAGGCGCTTCAGTCCCGCCATTTCGAAATAAGGAGCCAGCGCCGTTTGGCTGAAAGCGGCCCTGGCCTCGAAATCCAGCTTTTCAAGGTGCAAGCGTGCCTGCAGGTCGAAATCCGAGGCCGCGCTGACCTTCAGCTCCAGGTCGGCCAAAGACGCCTGGACGCGGATCTCTTTGAGGTCTTTATCCCGGATCGTGATGCCGCTGAAGGTGAACGTCCCGGCGGCTTCCGGGTTTTCCAGCTTCCCGCCGCCGGAGACCTCCAGGCTTGCCTTCCCCTGGTCGATCCCCGCCTCGGAAAGCCAGTGGATGCGGGCCAGGGAAAGACCTGGAGACCGCACCAAAAGCGAGAAGGTCTTGTCCGAATAGGAAACCCAGCCCGTACCATCGAGCCGTTCCCCGGGCGCCAGGAAAAGGGTCAAGGGTTCCAGAAAAACCCGGCCCTCCCGGATGCGGGTTTTGGCGGTCACCCGATCGATCTTCTGCCCGAAAAGGTCGATCCGGTTTCCCTCGAGGTCGAGACTTCCTTCCGGATGCCGGGTCGTGCCGGCGAGCCTGCCGGCGAGACGGACCGTGCCGGCCATGCCCTCGTCCACCTCCGAAAGGCTCACGTCCCGGGCTTCCACCTGAAGGTCCATGGCCGGATCCGGCGCAAGTTTCAGGGTTTTCGGGTCCAGCAGGTCCATGCGTCCTTCCACGAGGAGCAGGGCCCCGTCTTTCCTCACCTGGAGCGGCCTTGCGAAAAGCCGTCCGTTTTCTAAAAAAAGCTCGGCCGACAGGTCTCCGAGGCGCCGGTTTTCAAAGACAAGGGCCCGTCCCTCGACTTCCACCTCCGCCACGGGCTTTTGAAGGAAACCGGAAAGATCCGCAGCAGTGTCCAGGCTTCCGCTCAAGGATCGGATCCCCAAAAGTGAGCCGGTTTGAAAAAGGTCCGGGGCCGACAGCGAGACCCGGGCCTTGATCGCCTCGGTTTCCAATTGACAGGAACCGTCTCCCGAAAGAACTGTTTTCCCCAGATTCAGGGCAAAACCCCTCACGCCGACGGTCTTTTTTGAAAAGGAGGTCTTTGCGCGAAGAGCCCAAACGGCGGGACTCTCCTGCGTACCGGAGGATACCGCAACCCCGGTGAGATCCAGGACCGCCTCGGCCTCGAGGTTTTCGAAAGAAACGCCCTTCCCTTCCACCCTCACGCTGGACTTAAAGCTCCCCCCGAAAGGCATCCCTTTGAAAGGGAGTTTCTTCACATCGCTATGACTCGATTCGAGATCCACCTGGAAGGCGACGGCTTCCATGCGGCGCTCTGAGGAAAGAAAGCCCCTGGGAAAGGCGGCCCTCAGGTCCGCCGCCGCCGAGAGATTCCCGTGCCCGTAAGGGGTTTTTATCCCGGGAAGGTTCAAGGTCAACTCCCGGTCCGAAAGAAGCCCCTCCATCTTCAGGGCGCTCACCTCCACCCCGGATACCCGGCCTCCGCCATAGGCCAAAGCCGCTTTCACCCTCGGATTGGAGACTTTGCCCGATGCGGCCAGTTCGATTTTCAGGGTGCCGGCCATGTCCCGGACGAGATGAAACGTGCGGCGGATATCCTCCAGGGTCGTTTCGATTGTCAGGCGCGCCTCGATGCCGGGATCCCCGGCAAGGTCCCGGCCGTCGCCTTCGAGCGCCAGCGTGAGGGCTTCCGAATTCATCCTGGCCCTGACGGGCCTGATCTCGCCTGCTTCCACCCGGGCTTCGACCTGAAAATCTTCCCATCCCGTTTTAATTCCGGCCAGGTCGATGCCGCCCTTGCCGCAGGTCACCCCGAAGAACCCGGACTTTTTGGCCAGGTCGATATCTTTTAAAAAGAGCTGGATTTTTTCCAGGTGAGCCCCTTCGACTCTTCCTCCCACATGGCTGGAAAAAAGAAACGTCCCACCGGAAAGGTTGAAGTCGCGGACTTGAACGTTGAAGGGAAAAGGCACGGCTTCTTTTGGCCGCTCCCGGTCCTTTTTTTTGCCAAGATCAAGGGCCATTGAAAGATCGAGGCGCCCGTCAGGCTCCATCCGAAGCCTTGCCGAAGGACGGTCGATTTTGACTTCTTCCAGCAGGACGGCCCAGGACAGAAGCGCCCGCCAGGACAGTTCCACGGCGATTCGTTCCGCCCCGATCAGGGGCTGTTGGGAAGGGCTTTCCAGAACAAGACCTGCGATTTCCACCCGGCCGCGGAAAAGGGAGAGATGCACTTCGGACCAGCGGACGCGCCCGGCAATGCTTTCGTCGAGCCGGCCCTGGATCCACTTCCGGGCATGGCCGCTTTCCAGGTAAAAGCCGATCCCTGCCGTCAGAAGAATCCCGAGGCCGGCTAAAACGCAAAAGGCGATTCCGGCCCGGACAAGCCATTTTTTCATAGGTATATCGGTCCTTAACCCGCGCTCCCCTCGAGTCTTTCCCGTTAACCGGACCGGGCGCACAGCGGAGGACGGAAAATTTTTATGTCACCGGAACGGGCAGGGATTTTGCATTGACAAGCGTATCTATTATCGAAAAAATGGACAAATGGAAAGAATGAAAGGCATCCCGTGTTCCTTGACCCAAAGCAGAAAGGGGAAAAACCATGGCCGTAGAAGAAAAAAAGGCGCCTCCGCAGTTCACGCTGCCGGATTCTCAGGGAAAAAAGGTGTCCCTGGAGGACTTCAAAGGCAAAAACGTCGTCTTGTACTTTTATCCCAAAGACAACACTTCCGGCTGAACCAAGGAAGCCGAGGGATTCCGTGAACTGTACGGCGAATTCCTGAAACAAAACGCGGTCATTTTAGGCGTCTCTCCCGACAGCGAGGCCTCCCACAGGGCTTTCATCGAAAAGGTGAACATCCCTTTTACCCTATTGAGCGACCCGGGCAAGAAGGTGATGACGGCCTACGGCGCTTTCGGCGAGAAAGAAATGTACGGCAAGACGGTGATGGGCGTGATCCGCTCCACGGTCTGGATCGGTCCGGACGGCAAGGTCAAAAAGCATTGGAAGAACGTCAACCGGGCGGCGGAGCATCCCCTAAAAGTCCTGGAGGCGCTCAAAAGCCCGGATCAACCTTGATCCCTAAAACCTGCCGGGCTTCGGCCTTTGCCCGCCGATACGGGCGTCAAGGGGAAAGCCATGCCGCCAGGATCTCCGGAAGCTCCCGCACGCTTTGCACCAGGGCATCGGGGGCCTCCGCCGCAAGCGTTTCCCGGTCATCGAACCCGGTCAAAACGCCCACGGTCTTCATCCCGGCGGCTTTTCCGGCCCGGATGTCCACCCGGGAATCCCCCACGCAGACGCTGCGGCTCACTTCAACGCCGAGGCGCCCGGCGCCTGCAATCAGGGGTTCCGCGTGGGGCTTTTTCCGGTTCACGTCGTCCGCGGTGATGACGGCGGCAAAGAGGGTGTCCACCCCCGCTTCCTTCAGGGGGCGCAGCTTGTAGGGCATCGCCTCCGTCGGCGTGGAAGTGACGAGGGCGATCTTGATGTTTTGCCGGGAAATTGCCTCCAGAACCGATGCCGCACCCGGGATCAGCCGCAACTCCCGCTCGAGGATCCCCGGGTAGATCCCCAAAATGCTTTTTTGCACCGTCGCGATGAGGGTCCCCTTGTCGCTCTCCGGCGCTTCCGGCAAAACCAGCTCCCAGTTGAAATCCCCGTCCCCGGCGGCTTCGGCGATCTTTTCCCGGCTTGCCCTGGGAAGGCCGAGCCGGTCGAAGGCGGTGTCCAGGATCCGGTAGTAGATGCCGATGGAGTCGATGAGCGTGCCGTCCAGATCGAAGAGGACGGCGTCCACGATGCGCCTGTTCATGGTTTTCCTTTGCAAGGGCTCCCGGGATCCTGTGGGGCCGCAACGCTGGAGGCCCCTGGTTCCGGCGAAAAGATCCGCACGAAAACCGCGTCACCGTCTTTGAGGTTCAAGGCCATTTTCAATCCCACGGGGGACACGAATTCCAGGGTATCGGCACCATGGATCCTCACCGCCTTGTCCGGCAAAATGAGGGCCGCCCGGATGCCGCCCACCTCAGCCGGAAAGGCCCGGGCGGCGCACCACGCCGCATCCGGCGGCGGCAGCGCCGTTCCCGGCGCCTCGTCGAGGCATCGGATCGCAGGAAGGGCTTCAGGGGGAATTCGAACATTGAGGGTCCCCGGAAAGGGGTCAAACCCCAGGCGCTTTTGGCATAGGTCCAAAAACCACTCAAGGCTCGTGAAAAAGGCCCCCCGGCCTTTCCCGCGCACCACCGTTCCCCTGACCTCCACGGGAAAAGTGGGTTTTGAGGACGTCATTTCTGAAACCACTTGGTTTTGTCGAACGCATCCGGAGATCCGGGCAGCGGGCTTTTGACCATTTCCCCGGTCCGCTCGACCAGGGGGTGCGACGCTCCGAAGACCCCGGCCAGGGAACGAACCGCCCGCCCCAGGGTTCCGTCGCAGGAAGCCTGGAACGCCTCTCAGCCTCGTCGGGCAGGCGGTCATAGGCGCTTTTCAGATTCCCGACCCAGTTGTCCAGTGCAACCTCGTCGACTTCGCCTTTCCGTTTCCGGTAGACATATCCCTCCAGCGCCCCGGCAGACGCCCCGAACTCGTAGATCTTTCGATACAGGTCCATGGCTTTCGTCCCTTTTCGGCGATCCCTTCCTGCTTTCCGGTCGTCGACCGGAAGCGTTAAAGCCCCAGGGGGCCGGGCGCTTCGACCCGGGGCTGGGCCCCGGCCGCATTGAAGGTTGCCTGCCCCCTGCAAGTGTATTAGGTTGTTACAAGGGTTCTTTTTTCAACATCCCGGATGAATTTGCAAGAGGGCTTTTGCAGGCCTTGGGTTAAAAAAAGGAAAGAGGGCAAAGAGAAATGAACGGTGGACGGGAAAGCAAAGCGGATGCGCGCAAAGGGCGCATGGTCCTGATGGGATCCGGCGAGCTCACCGCCACCATGGTGGAAGTCCACAAGGCCCTGCTTTCCCGGTACGGCCCGAAACCCAGAGCCGCGTTTTTGGACACGCCGGCCGGCTTTCAGCTCAACGCGGACCAGATTTCCGAAAAAGCCGCCGGATTTTTCAGGCGCCACGTGGGAGTTTCCCTCCAAGTGGTTTCCTTCAAATCCCGGGAGGCGCTTTCCCCCTTCGATGCCGAGCAGGCCTTCATCCGGCTGAAGGAATCCGATTTCATCCTGTTCGGTCCCGGAAGCCCCACCTACACCGTAGCGCAGCTGGATCAGACGCCCATCCCGGAGATCTTCCGGCAGCGCATCGCCGAAGGCGCCACCCTCGTGGCCGCCAGCGCCGCCGCGCTGACCGTCGGCCGGTTCACGCTGCCTGTTTACGAGATCTACAAGGTGGGGCAGCCCCTTCACTGGGCCGACGGCCTGGACCTCCTGTCGGGCTTCGGGCTCGATCTGGTGGTGATCCCCCACTGGAACAACGCCGAAGGGGGGACCCACGACACCCGCTTCTGTTTCATGGGGAAAAAACGCCTCCTGCAGCTGGAGGCCCTCCTTCCCGGGGATGCGGCCATCCTCGGCATCGACGAGCACACCGCGTGCATCCTCGATTTCGAAAGGCGAAACGCGGAGATTTTCGGCATCGGGGGCCTGACGCTTAGAAGCTCGGGAAAGGAACGAACCTTCGAGTCGGGTCAAATAATTCCCCTGGACGCCCTCAAGCCCTCAGGCGCCTCTTTTGCCCCGCCGGATGTGGAGCCTTCCGCCCCCGGGGCCCCGGCGCCGGATTCGACGCCCTCCGGCCTCTGGAACCAGGTCCGGTCCCTCGAAGCCCGGTTTCAGGTAGGGCTCGAAAGCCGCAATGGGCGCGAATCCGCCGGTGCGCTTTTGGAGCTGGACCGGCTCATCTGGGAAGCCCACGCATCCCTGGAAGGGGAAGAGGTCATCTCCCAGGCAAGGGAAATCCTCCGGGAGTGGATCGCCCTGCTGGGGAATCGCTTCTCGGAAGATCTGCCCGGCAAAAACCCGTCCCTGAAGGCCCTGGTGGAAGAGCTCTTAGCCCTGCGCCAGCGCTTCAGGGACCGGAAACAATGGCGGGAAGCCGACGCCCTGAGGGAAGCCCTCTCCCGGGCGGACGTTTTGGTCGAAGACACCCCGAACGGTTCCCGCTGGCGTCTGGAGATCCCCGGATCCCTGCCGCCGGAAACCGGGCCGAAATGAAAAGGGCGTCCATGGATTCGAAAGGCCGCCGGCCGCCGGTTTCGCGGAAACCGCACCGGCAACAGGCCGCCGACAAGATTCCGTCCGTGACCCGGGAGTCCCTGGAAAGCCTTGCAAGCCTTGAAGAGGCATCCCAAGCGCTGAGGTGGAAAAGCCCTTTCGTGCTGCCTTTCTGGATGCGCCTTTTGCCTTGCGACTCCGAAAAGTCTTTGCCGCTGCTTCTTTCCGTCCGCACGGGGAAAACGCTTATCGGCATCGCCCCCCTGGTGAAGACGGAAGATACCGCTCGCTTTCTGACCGACCCCGAACTGTGCGATTACGCGGACCTGATCATCGCTTCAGACGCAGGGCTGCCTTTTTTCGAAGCGCTGGTCCGGCATCTCCGGAAGGAAGGCATCCGGAGGCTGGACCTGGCCTCTCTCCGGCCGGATTCTGTCGTCATGACGGAGCTGCTCCCTCTGGCGCGGGAGCGAGGCATGCCTGCAACGGTGGAAGAAACGGATGCCGCTTTCGAACTCCCCCTTCCCGAAACCTGGGAGGACTATCTCGACGGGCTTTCCGGCCACCAGCGGCATGAAGTCCGGAGAAAATTGCGGCGGCTTTCGAATTCGGGCGCCTTCCGCTTTTTCGAAGCTGCGGATCCCGGCGAGGTCGAAGCCGCCATGGAGCGCTTCATCGGGTGGTTCCGCACGTATCACCCGGGCAAGAAGCAGTTCATGGACGAAAATCGGGCGCGCTTTTTCAGGGAGCTTTCCCGCGCCCTTGCGGCAAACGGGATGCTGCGGCTTTTCATTTTGGAAATCGAGGCGACTCCCGCAGCGATCACCTTTTGCATGGAGCATAGGGAAACCCTGTACCTTTACAACAACGCCTTCGACCCGCGCTTCGAAAAACTCGGCATCGGAACGCTCGGCAAGGTCTTAAGCCTCAAAGAAGGGATCGACCGGGGGTTGAAAGTCTTCGATTTTTTGAAAGGCGAGGAGACTTACAAGAAGCGCCTGGGGGGGAAAGGGTCCCCCTTTTCCGGTGCCGAATCGATCTGGACTGAGGCGAAAGGCTCCTGCGCCGGAAGGATCCGTTTGGCTTCGGCCGGCATCGTCCCTCCGCATCCCGAACACAAGATGGCACACAACCATACAACAGCGCTTGACAGACATATTACATTGTGGTAGATGATTTTTAATAACGGAGGAGAGTCGTGTCCATCGTCACCATTTCGAGGGGGTCTTACAGCCACGGAAGCCTCGTGGGAGAAAAACTGGCCCAGAGGATGGGATATGCTTGTATATCCAGGGACGTGCTCCTGGAGACTTCGAGGCAATACAACATTCCCGAATTCAAGCTCACCCGTGCCATTCGAAGTGGCCCTTCCTTCTTTGAACGGTTTTCCTTTGGCCGGAAAAAATACGTGGCCTACATCCGGGCCACCATCTTGAAGCACCTCTCGAAAGACAACACGGTCTATCACGGTTTTGCAGGCCATTTCTTCGTCAAGGACATTCCCCATGCATTGAAAGTCCGCATCAATGCCGACATGCAGGAACGGATCCGGTGCATGATGATAAGGGAAGGACTGTCGAGCGAGGGTAAAGCGGAGAGAATGGTACGGGAAGTGGACGAAGATCGACGGCACTGGAGCCTCAAACTCTACGGCATCGACACCTGGGATTCCCGGCTCTACGATCTGGTCATCAGCATCGGAAAGATCACGGTGGAAGATGCCGTCGAAACCATCAGCAATGCCATCAAGCTGGAAGCGTTTAAAACCACTCCTGAATCTAGGAAACAGATAAAAAGCCTGGCTTCGGAAGCCTGCAGTGCCCTGAAGGCCTTCTCCGGGATGTCTCCCTTCTTCGAACCGCTCCGCGAAAGCCCCTGGAGCAGGGAAAGGCACTCAGATGACCGCAGGCCCTGAGGCAAAGATGACCGTACAACGGAACGAGATTCGAAAAATCGTCCTGTTTGCTTTTCTGATTTCCGAGGTTCTTCTTTTCTTTTCCGGATGTGAAAGAGGCGTCGGTTACCAGAAGGTCGATTTTTCCAAAACCCTTCCCGCATCCCTCGAACCCGCCCCCCACGCCCAAAAGCAGGAACTTCGGGTGGCCGTGGCCGCCATGATCTCACCGAAGGAAACCTTTATTTTCTACAAACAGCTGCTCGACCACATCGGGGATCGTCTGGGATACCGCGTTCAGCTGATCCAGAGGAAGACCTACAAGGAGGTCAACGCCCTGTTTCCCAGAAGACAGATTGACCTGGCCTTCATCTGCACCGGCCCGTACGCGGCCGCCCAGGAAGTGTACGGGTTCGAGGCCATCGCCACCCCCATCGTCCGGGGGGTCCCGTTCTACCAATCCTATCTCATCGTCAACAAAAGGAGTCCGCATCAGACCCTGGAGGATTTGAGGGGCCGGGTATTCGCCTTCACCGACCCGGACTCCAACACCGGGCACTCTAGTCCCGCGCTTCTGGCTTTCCCAGGTCGGAGAGACACCGGACAGTTTCTTCCTGGACACCAAGTTTACCTTCAGCCACGACAATTCAATCCTCGCCGTGGCAAAAGGCCTCGTGGATGCCGCGGCGGTGGACGGACACAAATGGGAATATTACCACGCCCGGAACCCCAACTTCACTTCCCTAACCCGGGTGATCCGGAAGTCCAAGCCTTTCGGAAGCCCCCCTCTCGTGGTCTCATCGTATCTTCCCGAGACCCTGAAAAACCGGATCCGTGAAACCGTGCTCGCCATGCACGAAAACGAGGAAGGACGGCGTATCTTAAACGGACTGATGATTGACCGTTTTCAGGCCCCCCAGGAGGAATGGTACCGGCCGGTCAAAGAGATACATCGGTCCCTCAACAGCATTGCAGGAGCACCCCATGCGTCCAAAAACTCTTAAAAGAGCACTGACGCTCAGCATCGTCGCGCTGGTGGTCGTCAGCGGCGCGGTCATCTCCCAGATCGTGACTCACCGTTACAGCGCCAGCCTCATGGAAAGGACCGTGGCCCAGGCCGAAAACATCGCTCACAAGCTTTCCCTCGATACCGCCGACAAGATTCTCATCAACGACATGGTGGCCCTGCAGAAGATGGTGGATGACCAGATGACCTCCACTCCGGGGATCGCCTATGTATTCGTCGTCAAAGACGGACGAGTGTTGACCCATACATTCTCCGAAGGGATCCCCGCCGACCTGATCCCGGCCAACCTTCCAGGGGAAAATGGGGCGTCAGGCGTTCGAAAGATCGTCTCCGAAAAGGGGGCGCGGTTCATCGACATCGCCTGGCCCATCTTCGACGGTAACGCCGGTACCCTTCGCCTCGGGTTGTCGGAAGCTTCCATCCACAGTCAGGTGACCCGCTTGTGGTTCGAAGTGAGCCTGTTCACCGTTAGTGTTGTTATCCTTGGGGTTGTCATCAGCCTTTTCTTCGTGGATCGTCTTACCCGTCCTCTCATGAGCCTCTCCAAAACGGCGGAAAAGATAGACGCAGGAAATCTGGATCTGAGGGTGAAGGAGGAAGGAAGGGCCGAGATCGTCCACCTGGCCGAGGCTTTCAACGGCATGCTGGACCGGCTGAGACAAAACGCCCTCGACCTCAAGGTGTCCAACACCCGCATGGAAGAAAAGAACAGGGCGCTGGATCGGGCACACACCCAGTTGAACACCTCCTTTTCTATTTCCCGGGAGATCGGTGCGCTGACCGGAACGGAGGCGGTCTGCACTTATCTGGTCCGTACGCTCAAAGGCATCGCCGATTGCCGGTCCATGGCCATGATACTGTTCAGTCTCGACCGGAACGACGTTTTTGCTTACTCGGAAGAATCAGGGATCCGCCTCGAACCGGATCGTGCCCGGACGGCCCTGAAACTCCTGCAGCCTCTAAACGGGCGACAGTTTTTCGATCCCCCGGAAACCGACCGCTTCACCTTCTTGCCCATGAACTTCAAAGACCTCAATCGACTGTCCGTCTTTCCGGTAAACCACCTGGACCATCCATTGGGCGCTCTGGTCATCGGATGCCCGGAAGCATGCCGCTGCGCAGAAAAAGATATTGGCATCATAGACATGATTTTGAAACAGACCACCGGCGTCCTGAACCGCGTCCAGATCCAGGAAGCGGAAATGAAAAACTTGAGGATGAAAAGCGCGATGCCGGCGCAATTCGCGGGCATGGTGGGGAGGGATCCCGCCATTCAGGTGATTTTCAACCTCATCGAGGACGTCGCCCCAACAGATGCAACGGTGCTTATCCAGGGGGAAAGCGGGACCGGCAAGGAACTGGTGGCCCGGGCCATCCACCTCAACAGCCCCCGCTGCGACAATCCGTTTGTTGTCATCAACTGCGCGGCCTATCCCAGCACACTGCTTGAAAGCGAATTGTTCGGCCATGAAAAAGGGGCCTTCACCGGCGCCATCAGGCGTAAAGCCGGCCGCTTCGAGCAAGCCGACGGCGGAACAGTCTTTCTCGACGAGATCGGCGAAATTCCACAGTCCGCCCAGATCAAACTGCTCAGGGTTCTCCAGAATCAAAGGTTCGAACGCGTGGGCGGTGAGCAAGGCGTTTCCGTGAACGTCCGGGTCCTGGCCGCAACCCATAAAAACCTCCTTCAGGAAATAAAGGAAGAGCGTTTTCGCGAGGATTTGTACTACCGCCTCAATGTCGTCCCCATCCCGGTCCCGGAACTTCGAAACCGGAAAAACGACATTCCGCTTTTGGCCGGGCATTTTTTGGAAAGATTCAAGGCTGAACAGAGAAAAAAGATCGAGGCCATCTCCCCTGACGCCATGCGCCTTCTCATGAATTACTCCTGGCCGGGAAACGTCCGAGAGCTGGAAAACAGCATCGAGCATGCCGTCGTTCTGACAAAGGGGGACTCGATCCTCCCCTCGGATCTCCCTGAAACGATCCACTCGCGACAATCGGATCCTGAAAATAGCGAGGAAACCAGGCCCACCCTTTCTGAAAATGAAATGCAGATGGTGAAACAGGCCCTGGTGGAATGCAACTGGAACAAAACCGAAACCGCCGCCCGCCTCGGCATCAGCCGAAGCACCCTTTACGAGAAGCTCAAGAAGTACAACATCGCTCCCCCGACCCTCCATTGAAAGGAGAAGGTCCGGTCAGGGAAGGATCTTTTTCCCAAAACACTCTCCTCCTGTCCGAAAATTTCATTTCAAAAGACGCTTGTCCGATATCCGGACAGTCTTAACCATTTATTAATTCTTCACAATATTGTGCTTAGGCCTTCATCGCGTCCGCTTTCAGGACAGAACCGGCCGTCAAACGCACCGGATTTTTCCACCAGATGCCAGCTCTTTCTTCACCCTTGGTGTCCACCGTACCGTTAATTTTCAACATTATCAGCATGTTGCGAGACTCAATGAGGCCGCTGGGAGTTTTATAGGTCCTCTTGATCTCGACCTGGCATACTGCTTGCTTTAATTGAGTGTCAGTCATCCATGGTTTTCACGAGCCGACAGGAATGCCGCGGTATAGAGCATGAATACGGAAAGCGCCTCGACAAATCCTCCGAACAAAGTTCTTCTGATCGGGTGCAAGCCCCTTGATACAGAGGAAATTGCAGCAGTGCTGAAGCAGAAGCATTTCGATTTCGAGTCTGTGGAATCGGCCGAAAACATCCGGCTCTTCACTCAGTCCCAGGAGATTGCCGCAGTCGTGCTGGATTTCGATGAACTCCAGGCGACCAGCCGAATGATCAGAGGCCTTGCACGCCTGCTGCCCGGTGTTCCCTTTCTCGGGATTTCCGAACAGCGGCTTCACCCCGAGCTGGAGGAATCCTTCCAGCACCACATTTACGCCTGCCTTGTAAAACCTTTGGATCCTGACGAGTTCGGATACTGGCTCAAATCCTTCCGTGACAACAAACCGGACCCCAGGGCACCGCCATGAAAGCACGCGGGACTTACAAGACGTTTTACCCGCGGACGCTAAGACAGGCCTCGGTCGGCATCTTTAACCTTAAAAGCCTTTGGAGGAGAGATGGAAATCAAGGAAAAACCTAAAAAAACCCTGACGGAAAACCTTCTTGAAAACCTCAGCGTTTCCAGGAGGTCCTTTCTGAAGGCCACCGCAGCCACGGGCACCGCCGCGGCCCTTATCTCCGGGCTGAAGCCGGAATTAAAGGCCCTGGCTGCATCCAGCGCAGCGGGAGCGTCGGCCAAGGGGGAGTGGCTTCCCGCCACCTGCCAGGGATGCACCTCCTGGTGCTCCAAGCAGGTCTATGTCGTCGACGGAAGGGCCGTCAAAGTCAGGGGCAATCCGCATTCCCGGGTCAATAATGGTGCAGGTTGTCCTCGTTCCCACCTCGGCATTCAGCAGGTCTACGACCCCGACCGGATAAAGGTCCCCATGAAACGCACCAACCCGAAAAAAGGGCGCGGGGAAGACCCGGGCTTTGTCCCCATCACGTGGGACGAAGCGCTGGACACCCTCGCTGACAGAATCATGGAACTCCGCAACAACAACGAAACCCACAAGTACATGCTCATGCGGGGTCGCTACACCTACATGCGTGACATCCTTTATGACCGGATGACCAAGATCATCGGCTCCCCCAACAACATCTCCCACAGTGCCATCTGCGCGGAAGCAGAGAAGTTCGGCCCCTATTTCACGGAAGGGCTATGGGACTACCGCCAGTACGACGTGGAAAACGCGCGTTTCATCTTAATCTGGGGGGCAGACCCGCTGGCCGCCAATCGGCAGGTCTCGTATTACTCCCAGGCCTGGGGCACCGTAATCGACCGCGCCCGGATTGCGGTGGTGGAGCCCAGGCTGTCCGCCACCGGGGCCAAGGCCGACATCTGGCTGCCCGTCATCCCCGGAAATGACGGTGCCCTTGCCGCGGCTATCGCCCATGTCATCCTGACCGAGGGGCTTTGGTACAGGGAATTCGTGGGCGATTTCAAAGACGGCGCCAACCGGTTTGCGGCCGGACAGGAAGTCAACCCCGACGAGTTCGAAGAAAAACACACCCATGGCCTGGTGCGCTGGTGGAACCTCGAACTCAAGGATAAAACATCGGAGTGGGCGGCCTCCAAGACAGGCCTGCCTGCGGATCAGATCCGACAGGTCGCCCTGGAGTACGGCAAGGCTGCCCCCCATGCCATCTCGTGGGTGGGCGGCGGCCCCGTGATGCAGGTGCGCGGCGGGTATGCCAGTATGATCTGCCATGCTCTGAACGGGCTGGTGGGGGCCGTCGACAACGTCGGAGGCACCCTCACCCCCAACAAGGAATACACTTCCAAATTCCCCGAGCCGGACGATTTCCTCGACGACATCGCAAAGAAGGGGAAAAAGAACGAAAAGATCGACCAGCGGGGCCGCCTCGAATTCCCGTCCCTCAACAATGGGAAATCGGGCGGCGGGGTGGTCACCAACAACGCCGCCGACGGCATCCTCAATGAGGATCCTTATGACATCAAAGTCGCCATCGGCTACATGAACAATTTCGCTTTTTCCTGCGGGCAGCCGGAACGGTGGGAAAGGGCGCTGTCCAAGATCCCGTTCGTGGTGCACATCACCACCAACGCCTCCGAATTTTCCTGGTTTTCGGACATCCTGCTCCCCAACACCCACCACATGTTCGAAAAGTACGGCTGGGTGAAATCAGCAGGAAACGGCCACCGGCATGTCACACTCATGCAGCCCATCATCAAACGGTTGGGCGACTATAAGACCGACGAAACCGAGATCCCGTGGCTGTTGGCCGAAAAGCTTGCCCAGCGCGGGTTCGACAATCTGCTTCGCCATTTCAAGGAATACAAGGACCCGGAAACCGGGAAGGCGCCTGACAACGAGATGGAATTTTCCTTGTACGCCCTGAAGTTGTCCACACACAAGCTTTGGGATCCGGGACAATACCAGGGAGGGGATAAGTTCGATGGCTGGGAGGCTTTCCTGAAAGTAGGCGTATGGAACTCCGATCCCTACCCCTACAAAAAGCGGTGGGGGAAAATGAAGACCAAGACCGAGAAATTCGAATTCTACAGCGAAACTCTCAAGGAGGCCTTGGAAAAGCATGCAGAAAAGCACAACACCACGGTGGATCACGTCATGGAAGCCTGCCTTTACCAGGCCCGGGGGGAACAGGCCTTCATCCCCCATTACGAGGAGCCTTACACCGACGGTGATCCGAATATCTATCCCCTGGTCTTCGTCGATCACAAGTCCCGGTTAAACAGGGAAGGCCGCTCGGCAAACTGCCCCTGGTACTACGAGTTCAAGGATCTGGATCCAGGCGATGAGGTTTGGCAGGACGTGGCCAAGATCAACCCGCTGGACGGGAAGCGCTTTGGCATCGGCAACGGCGACAGAATCCGCCTGATCTCTCCCACCGGGAGCATCGAATGTACGGCCAAACTCTGGGAAGGCGTTCGTCCCGGCACAGTGGCCAAAAGCTTCGGACAGGGGCACTGGGTCTACGGGCGGGTGGCCTCAAAAGTCTTCGGAAAGGTGCCCCGGGGAGGCAACAACAACGACTTGATCCCCGCTCTCTATGACCGGCTCAGCGGCAGCACGGTCCGGCACGCGGGAACCCGGGTGAAAATCGAGAAACTATAAGGAGAAGAAAATGCCAAGATACGCCATGGTCATCGACCTGCAGCGATGCGTGGGATGCGGCGCCTGCAGCATCGCCTGCCGCAATGAAAATAACGTGCCGGACGGCATCTACTGGTCCCACAAGATTACGGAAACATCCGGCCAATTCCCCAACGTCCGCTACCACTACATGCCGACGCTCTGCAACCACTGCACCAATGCGCCTTGTGCGACCGGTTGCCCGACTCGCGCCATGCACAAGCTCGACAACGGCATCACGATGCATGATCCTAAAAAGTGCATCGGATGCAGGTATTGCATGATCAACTGCCCTTATGGAGTCATTTACTTCAACTGGGTGGACCCCCACCCCTTTTGGAAGGCGGAAAACGCCCTCATCCAGGGAGCGACTTCTTCTCCTGCCGAGGAAGTGCGAAAGGCAGGGGGTAGGAGGATACCCTACTACAACCCAGAGCGGGAGGACACGCTTTCGGGGATCCGGCCCAAGGGGGTCGTTGAGAAGTGCACATTCTGCGATCACCTTGTCAGAAAGAACCTGTTGCCCCGCTGCGTGGAAGCTTGCCCGGCGGATGCCAGGATTTTCGGCGACCTCGATGACCCGCGGAGCCAGGTGAAACAGTTGCTTGGGAAGTTCAAGCCCTTCAGGCTGAAAGAAGCGCTGGGCACCGAACCCGCGGTATACTACATAAGAGACTTCAGCTCCGCGGGCTACACACCGACCAAAGGAGGGATTTAGATGAAAACAAAATTTTGGATCGGTCTCCTGAGCATAGGCATCCTGGTGGGTCTCTGGACGACCTTCAAGCTGTACACGGAAGGCTTTGCGCTGTATGCGAAAACGGACGTGCTCGTCTGGACACTGCCCTTGTCGACCTATATTTTCTTCTCCCTGACAAGCGCCGGGTTGGCCTTTCTCTCCTCGTTCCCTGTCGTTTTCGGCATCAAGCGGTATGAATCGATCGAAAAACGCACGATATTCCTCGAAATATCAGTTCTTCTCGCTTCCTTCGTGTGCCTTATCCTCCATCTCGGATCGCCGATAAATGTCTTTTATCTTTTTCTTTCACCGAACCCGGCATCGCCTCTCTGGTGGCTGGCAGTGCTCTACCAAGTCTACATCGTGCTTCTGATAGCCGCTTTCTGGAGGATCCACAAGGGCAGGACCAGCAGAATGCTGGGGGTCTTCGTATTCACCACCGCCATTTTCACTTCCACAACCCTTGGCTGGCTTCTCGGAATGACCGCTGTGCGGCCGGCCTTGAACGCGCCCTTTTTTTCCTTCTATTTCCCGCTCACCGGCTTTGGTTCCGGAGTGGCCGCCCTGATCTTTTTCGGCCTCGCCGCCGCGCGCCTTTCGACGCTAAAGGTATCAGAGGACAGATACGCGTTGTACGATGAACTGGGAAAAATACTGGGAATCACCACGGGCGTGGTGCTGGTTTTGTTTCTCTGGCGTACCATCATCGGAGGGGTCTCTTATACGGGGGAGGAATACCGCGCTTTCAAGCACATGATCGGGTCCCTCCCCTACCACATAGAACTTTGGGCGGGGCTGGTCGTTCCAGCCGTTTTGCTGCTCCTTCCGTCGGTCAGGAAGACGGTTTTGGGAAAAATGACTGCCAGCTTCCTGTTTCTCGTGGGCATGTTTGAGGGCCGCCTCGAGTTTGTCTTGAGCGGTGTAGTCAGGCCCCTGGGACAGATGGCCGAAGGCCGTCCGGAATTCGCAAGTTACGTCCCGACCGTCTACGAGGTCTTCGTTACACTGTTCGGGCTTTCGGTCATGCTGCTGGTCTATACCCTCGGCGATCGGTACCTTAGGCTTGAGGCGGCGCCTGAGCAATGAACTTCGCCATCGCCAGAGCGAAGGCAAAACCCGAAACCATGGAGGAACCCATCCAATGAAAGCATTAGCCGAGTTGGTGGAACATGAAATCCACCGGTCACGGGCCTATCGGATCCTGGCGGATGCCTTTCTTCCGCCTGCGCCGGAGTTGTCAGGTGTCATCGTGGACCTGGAGCTGGTTTTAGCAAGACTGGACTCTTCCGCCCAAGATGCCGCCGTCAAGCTTCTTCAGCATCTAAGGAATCTCGATAGTGTCGAACCTTTGAAGATCGATTATTCCCGGTTGTTTCTCGGGCCTTTTATCCATTTCGCTCCTCCTTACGGCTCCATTTACCTGGAGGACGGGCGCCGGATCATGGGGGAATCCACCGCGAACGCCAGGAATCACTACCTGGAACTGGGGCTGGATATCACCGAAGACTTCAAGCAGGCGCCGGACCACATCTGCGCCGAACTGGAGTTCATGCACGCCTTGGTCTGCCGGGAGATCGATGCCATTCGTTCGGGGAACGGGGACCAGATGATGGAAAGCCTTTACCGTCAACATGCCTTCCTTAAGAACCATCTGGGCGCCTGGATTCCGGATTTTACCGCACAGGTGATCAAACACGCAGAGATGCAGTTCTATCGCCTCCTTGGAGAGGTGGTGCAACGGTTCATCGCCGAGGAGCGCGCAATGATGGATATTCAAGCTCAAGGGGAAAAGCCCCAGGAGCGCTCTGTCCGTCTGTTGATAACGGCCGGATGGAAAACACAGCGGAGGGTGTTCGATGAGTTCCGTCGCCTGGCCGCGCAAATCAGGTTTTCTGGAACTTGTCCGAAAACGCCATTGAAAGAGGATGTGATTCGATGCGCCCCTTCGAAACCCTGTTGGAATCGTCGTCGGCCGCGCACGGCCACTTATGCCCCGGACAGGCCGTCGGCGTCCGAATGGCGATGCTGGGATGCCGGCTCATCGGCCTGACCGAACCCACCCTGCACGACCAGATCAAGAAGTTGATAATATATGTGGAGATGGACCGGTGCACCGCCGACGCCGTGGCCCACGTCACCGGAGTGAAGCTGGGCCGCCGCAGCCTCAAGTTCGCAGATTACGGCATCATGGCGGCCACCTTTTTAAATCTGGAAAGCGGAAAGGCCTTCAGAGTCCTCTCCACCGAGGAGTCCCGGGAGCTGGCCCCCGTGTACGCTCCGGAAGTGGCGGGAAAGCACCTTCAGCAGCTGGAAGCTTACAAGCGGATGCCCGATGGGGTGCTGTTCAGGGTCCAGAAGGTCCGGGTGGACCTCGACGCCTGTGACCTCCCGGGCCCCACCCGGTTCAAGGCTTCCTGCAGCGTCTGCGGGCAGGTGGTGAGGGACCGCCGGGAGATCCTCCTAGACGGACGCCCGGTCTGCAGGCCCTGCTCCGAGAAATGCTACTTCACCGAGGCAAGAGAAATCGCCTGGCCGGACATGGCCTGGTCGCCCCATGGGGGCGCGCATCCGGCGCCGTCCTGCATCCGGCAGGGGCGACACGCGGCTTCCATGAACACCCATTATCATTGACCGACAGCCGAAGGAGAGGTCGCCTTGCTGAAAAAAATCAAAATCCAAGACGCCGTCGGAACACGACTGGCCCATGACATCACCGAAATTCGGCCCGGGGAATTCAAGGGCCCGGCCTTCCGCAAAGGACACGAAGTCTGCGATGCGGACCTCTGTCATCTGCAGAAACTTGGGAAAAACCATCTCTTTCTCATTGACCTGGAAGCCGACGAGATCCACGAAAACCAGGCGGCATCCATTCTCGCCCGCGGCCTGGCGGGTCCGGGGGTCATCTGGCAGGACGATCCCAGGGAAGGCAAGATCAGCCTGCATGCCGCCTTCGACGGGCTTTTGACGGTGGACACAGCTTCCCTGGCCGCGTTCAACATGATCGAAGAAGTCATGTGCGCCACGCTGCACACACACACCCTGGTGAAAAAGGGGGAACAGGTGGCTGCCACCCGCGCCATCCCTCTGGTCATGAAGCGCACGCCGGTGGAGCGCGCCGCCGCCATCGCTTCCGCCAACGGAGGGGTGGTGTCGGTAAAGGCCCTCGAGAAAGCCAAAGCCGGCCTGGTGATCACGGGGAACGAGGTCTATCACGGGATCATCGAGGACCGGTTCGCGCCCATTCTTCGACAGAAGATCCTCGACCTGGGGTCCGAAGTGACCGGAATCTTCTTTGCCCCGGATGATGAGGAACAGATCGCCGACGCCGTCAGGAGACACATTGAAAACGGGTGCGACCTGCTCTTGCTTTCAGGCGGCATGAGCGTCGACCCGGATGACGTGACCCGGAAAGGAATCCGGCTCGCCGGCGCCGGCGAAATCCATTACGGCGCTGCGGCCCTGCCTGGGGCCATGTTCCTGATAGCCTATGTCGGGGCCGTCCCCCTTCTGGGCGTCCCCGCCTGCGGGCTTCACCACCGGATCACCGTACTGGACCTGATTTTGCCGCGCCTATTGGCCGGTGAAAAGATCGGGAAAAAAGAGATGGCCTTCCTGGGCCACGGCGGCCTGTGCAAAGACTGCCCCGCGTGCACGTATCCCGCCTGTCCTTTCGGGAAAGGCGCATAAATCATTGGAAACGTCTTCCGGATCCCAAAGAGCACGGCTTCCGTCAAGGACCTCGCAGGCGGTGCGATGATCGATCTTTTCCGGGTCAGCTTCCCTGTCGCGGGGATTGAGACCTCCCTGTTCCTTCCTCCGGCGGCGGCCTTCGCCATTTCTTACTTCACATCCATGGCCGGGATTTCCGGTGCGTTTCTGTTGCTGCCTTTCCAGGTCAGCGTCCTCGGGTTCGCGTCGCCTTCGGCCAGCGCCACCAATTTCGTGTACAACGTGGTGGGCACGCCGGGCGGCTTCATCCGGTACGCCGCGGAAAAGCGCCTCGTCTGGCCCCTGCATGTGGCAGCAGGGGCAGTACTTCTTTCCAACTTCGCGACGTCGCTGTCCGGCGTGCTATTTTACAGCTTTTTCGCCTTCGGAAACGGAAACTCCGCGCCTCCCGACCTTCTGCTGGGGGTGCTGTTCGGGCTTGGCGGGCTGCTCGGCATGTATTGCGGCGCCAGGACCCAGCACCGGGTTTCGGAAAAAGCGATAAAATGGATTCTGACGGCTATTGTCTTTTCAACCGCGTTGAAATACACGCATTCCTATCTCTTCCGCCCGGTCTGACCCTAGAACGGCCCTCTTCCCGAAATCCGTTTCTTAAGACTTCTTCCCGGTTTTGCAGGTGAAAGGATAGAAGTGATAGAAGCAAAAGCCTCCGGGGTCTCCATACATAACCTCTGACTCGATCATGCACTGGCCGATCATCTTCTTGGAGACCTCGTCGTAATCCGGGCGCTTTTCCTCCTTCTTCTTGCAGGCCAGGCAGATCGGCTGATGATCGTACACCGACAGGATCCGTTTGGATTCGGGCGGCATCGCCTCCCCGCATCCCGAACAAGAGATGGCGCACGACAAGGCCTTTTCCCAGTTGTTCTCCATTGTCTTCTCCTTTTCCGGTTTTGCGCAGATCGGTTGCAGTCTGGTATAAAATCTTCAACAAATGAGCGGCTACCCCTTATCAAAGGTCTCACTCAAAGTTGAAGTTTTCCAGGTAGGCTGCAAGTTTTTCCCGGTTTTCCCGTGTCAGTTCCGTACAGGCGTCGGGACCGCGGCCGCCTTCCACCACCAGAGCGGCAAAGGCCATGCACGTGGGCCGGCCGCATCTCTTGCAGTTGGTCCGGGGCAGCAGGCGCAGGATCTCCAGCAGCTGCGGCTTTGTCTTTCCGGTGTAACACGGCGTGATCGCTTCCCGGTTTTCCCAGGCCCGGTTGATCTCCGTCTGCAGCCACTGCAGAATCCGGTCGGCTTCCGTTTCGTCTTTCAGGGCGTTGATGGCGATCTCTTTCGCCCCCACCTTGATGATTTTTCCCTGATGGTGGAACATCACCTCCGGCGGGTCGTCGAGATACCGGGTGCCTCCGAGCACGGCGTTTAAAAAAGGCAGGACCTTGCCGACATCCTCGTTCAGGTCCGCGATGCAGTGCACGGATTCGAAGCCCGGGTTGCACCTGGGACGGAAGATTTTCCGGGTGTATCCCGAAAGCAGCACGGTATTTGCCTTTTCTTACGGAACATCCGGCGCTTCGGCGAGACGCCGTGCAGGCCCGGCACTCGGAAACCAGTGCCGGGTTCGGGTGCAGGTTTTTACCAGCAAAAGCATCACCGGAACCTCGATGAGTACCCCCACCACCGTGGCCAGGGCGGCCCCCGAGGACAGTCCGAAGAGCAGAGTGGATGTAGCGATGGCCACTTCGAAATGGTTGGAAGCGCCGATCATGGCCGCCGGCGCCGCGTCCTCGTACCGCAGCCCCAGCAGGCGCGCGGCTCCGTATCCCAACCCGAATATGAGCACGGTCTGCAGAAACAGCGGGATGGCGATCCACAGGATGGTCAGGGGGTTGGCCAGGATTACTTCGCCCTTGAAGGAAAAGAGCAGAACCAGTGTGGCAAGCAGGGCGGTGATGGTGATGGGTGTGAGCACGTGCAGGAATTTCTCCTTGAACCACGCCTCCCCCTTGGCGGACAGGATCCACCGCCGCGAAAAGTATCCGGCCACCAGCGGAAGGGCCACGTAAATGCCGATGGAAAGCAGAAGGGCCTGCCAGGGAACCGGAAGCCGCCCCACCCCCAGCAAAAACCCCCCGAGGACCCCGTAAAGGACCAGCATGGTCAGCGAATTGATGGCCACCATCACCAACGTGAGCCCGTCGTTCCCCCGGGCCAGGTAGCCCCAGACCAAGACCATGGCGGTGCAGGGCGCGATGCCCAAAAGGATGCAGCCGGCCAGGTAGCTCCTCCACAGGGGTACCTCCAGGACCCTGACGCCGTCGACGAGCACTACGGTCCCCGCCCCGTGGGAGGCACCTACGGGAAGATCCAGCCCGAAGGGCATCTTCACGTGATCCACCGCTTCCGGACCGATGAACCCGTAAAACAGAGTTCCCAGGAAGAAGAGACAGATGCCGTACATGGTGAAAGGCTTGACGCACCAATTTATGAAAAGCGTCAGGAAAACCGGCTTTCCGCTTTTTCCCGCCTGAATCACCGAACCGAAATCGATCTTCACCATGATGGGGTACATCATGAAAAAGAGGCACACGGCGATGGGGATGGAAACCACCGGGGCCCCGTTCACATCGATGGTGAGGCTGTCCAGGTACCGCGCCACTCCGGGGGCGGCTTTGCCCAAAAGGATCCCGGCGAGGATGCAAAGCAGAATCCAGCCGGTGAGAAACCGTTCGAAGGCGCTGTTCATCTTTCGCTTGCTGTCGGATGTCGGATTCATGCTCATGAGGGTTTCACTTCTTTCTTCCCTTGATAAAAAAGCATGACCCACGCCAGGTAGGCCGATATCCCAAAAAAGACAAAGTCCCGGGCCACGGTCCACAGATCGGCCGTTCCTTCCCCGGATGCCACCGAAAAACATCCGCAGTAGGCGTCGATCCCTCGGATCCGGTTGAAAACCAGTGCCCCAAGAAATACAGCCAAAAGCAGCGAACTGAACACCGTGGCCCCCGGCAGCCAGAATCCGGATATCAGGCAAAGCCCCAAGAGCAGCTCCAGCCAAGGCAGCATCAGCGCCGCCAGGTTCACTGCGCCGTCCGGGAGAATCTGGTAGTTGTAGACGGCCCGGGCAAAGGCTTCGGGGTGCAAAATTTTGTCGTAGCTGGCAAACAGGAACACCGCCCCCAGGAAGAGGCGTAAAGCCAGAAATGAAAAGGCCCTGAGCCGGGATGCTGTTTTCCCGCCCATCAAATGGCCGGTGCCGTCTTCCCTTTTCGGTCCCATAGGATTTTCCTGCAGACACGGGTTGCCGTTCATGCGATCAATCTCCGTGCTCCAGGGGCAGCCCGGCCTCTTGCCAGAGCGTCCAGCCGTTTGCCAGCACGCGCACGTTTTCAAAGCCCATCTGGTTGAGGAACAGGGCCAGTTCGTGACTCAGTTCGCACGCCTGCCCGTCGCAATAGGTGACAAGCGTCTTTTCGCGGTCCAGCCGGTCCATCACCGTTGGGAAATAGCGGTCCACCTCCTGCCAGGGAAGGTTCAAGGCTCCCCGGATGCGCCCCTCCCTGTAAAGGGTTTCGGGCCGGGCGTCCAAGAACAGGGCCCCTTCGAGCTCATACAGCTTCCCGGCCTCTTGCAGGGAAATGGCGAGGCTTTTTCCCGAAGCGTCCGCGAGGCGCTTCTCCACAGACCACTCCCCCACCAGGGGGATGCCGTCGTCGCGCCAGAGGTTCACGCCGATGGCGATGCCCAAAGCCAAAACCGCCAGCACCGGGGCCTGCCACAGGACCTGCCTGAAGGCTCGGGGCCTCAACTCAGCCACCTTCTCCTGCCTTTCCCGAAAACCCCCCGGGTCGTTGGGTCTTGGAAAATATTTTTTTTAAAACTTCCCTGGACGGCACTTTGCCCACGGATTTCACTTGCCCGTTGACGACCAGTGCCGGTGTGCCGAAAACCCCGTATTCGGAGATGGCCAGAGGGTTGCGGACATGTTCCACATCCGCCGGAATTCCCATCTCGGCCAGAACCGCGACAACCAACCGTTCCAGGCCTTCGCAGTTGGGGCAGCCCGGTCCCAAGATTCGAACCTGAAGTCCTTCTTTACCCTCACCTTCGTCGACTGCTTCCCCGATAAATTTCCTATACTCCCTGAGAAAGGCGGTGCGATACCTTTCTTTCGTGCTTTCGGGTATGAAATTGGAACGGGACAACGAGGTCATGAGGGTTTCGAGAATTGTGTCCACCGGCCTGTCCCGACCCCCTTCGACAGCGTCTTTCAGGGCTTCTTCCAGGCCGATGATTCCGACCCGCTGCTTACCCACCAGGATCCGTGCATACGATGGCGTCGACATGGCTTTTCCCTTTCCCAACTTAATGGAAAAAATGCCCGAAAATCAACCCGGAGGCCGTGGCCATGATCACGACCAGCCCCACGAAGACAACCGTTTTTTGCGTTCCCAGCACGCTGCGAATCACCACCATGTTGGGAAGACTCAGCGCCGGCCCGGCCAAAAGGAGCGCCAGGGCAGGCCCTTTTCCCATGCCGGCACCCATCAATCCCTGCAGGATGGGGATTTCGGTGAGGGTGGCAAAATACATCAAGGCGCCCACCACCGACGCGAAGAGATTCGCCCGCAGGGAATTGCCGCCCACCAGGTCGTTCACCCACCGGGAAGGGATCAAACCTTCGGATCCGGGTCTTCCCAAGAGCAGTCCTGCAACCAGGACGCCGGCCAGCAGAAGGGGAAGGATCTGTTTGGCAAAGTCCCACGAGGAAAGAAACCAGGTTTCGGATTCGCCCCGGGTGGTCGTCAGTAAAGCCGCAAAAGCGATGATGCCCGCGGAAAAGGCGACAAGCGGCGCATGGGGAAACGCGAAGGCCAAGCCGGCCACGAGCCCGGCAGCCGCAGCCAGCTTGTAAAAGCGAACCCTCATCCAGAAAATGAGCATGCCGCCGAGGACCATGGCGAACCCGGCGGTAAGGTACCACTTGATGGAAAAGATTTTATCCCAAAAGGTTTCGGCCTGGCCGGACCGGCCCCACGTGGCAAAAACAAGCAGACCCACCAAGGCGGCGAAGAAAAGGGCGTTTTGCCATAAAGGGCGGGAGCCCTCAGGTTCCGGCATCAACAGGGCCTCGGCCGCTTTGGCGCGTTCTTCCTTTCGATATAAAAGATGCATGATCAGGCCGATGACCCCTGAAAACAGCACGGCGCCCACCGCCCGGGCAACCCCCAGCTCCGGCCCGAGGATGCGCGCCGTCAGGATAATGGCCAAAACGTTGACGGCCGGCCCGGAATACAGAAAAGCGATGGCCGGCCCCAGCCCGGCGCCCCGCTTCCAGATCCCGGCGAAAAGCGGCAGGACCGTGCAGGAACAGACCGCAAGGATCGATCCCGACACGCTGGCAACGCCGTAGGAGAGCGCCTTGTGGGCACCGGCGCCGAAGTATTTGATCACCGATGCCTGGGAGATGAAAACGCCCACGGCGCCCGCAATGAAAAAGGCAGGCACCAGGCACAGCAGGACGTGTTCCCGGGCGTACCATTTGGCCAGCGCCAGCGCCTCCAGGATGGACGGGGCAAATCGAGGCGCATCCGTCGGTAAGAAGAAAAAGACGAGAAATATCCCGACAACAAGTCCCAGGGGCTTCCAGATGCGCTTCCAATCCACCCGCCCGGGTGCCGACAATTCCGCATCCGTTTCGAATCCGGGATGAACGGCATGCCGATTCTGTCCGGCAATCGAAGCACTTTGATTCACGAAGCTTCCTTCATTTTCTTACTAACAGCCTCATAATTGTCTTTACGCCGTCATTCCGGCATGCTTTCAGCCGGAATCCAGTGAATCGCAAAACTCTGTCCGGATGCCGGATCAAGTCCGGCATGACGGTACTCTTTCGGGATGATTAATATATCGCGATTCAGTGATATATTCCTGATCGAAACGACAAACCGGGTTTTTTGAGGTTTCACTCAAAATCATTTCTTTCCCAAAATTTCATAGCGGTTGATGTGAAACAGGTTCCGCGAAAGGCCGGCGATTTCCGGCGCCTCGTTGAGCCAATGCCTCAGGTTTCCCAACAGATTTGAGGCATAAGGGCTCTGGCTGCCGTCGGCCAGCAGATAGTTCACCCAAAGCCCCTCCTTGCGGGAGACCACCAGCCCCGCCTCTTCCAGGATCTTCAGATGCTTGCTGGAAGTGGATTGCGCCGTTCCCAGGGCGGTATGAATCTCGCAAACGCACATCTCCCGCTTTTCCAGCATCTTCAAGATCTTGACTCGGGTCGGATCGGATGCCGCCTTCATGACTTTTAAAAACGTCTTCATTCGGGCCTCCATATCGTGAGACCTTTAAAACGGCAATTTGCTTCATGCCGGTTATTTAAACTCTAAATCGTTATTTTAGAATATATTCGGCCCCCCGACCTGTCAAGGAAATTCGAAACCCTCCCTTCTTCCGGTCTCCGGCCCCTGTCTCCTGACACCTGTTTCCTTATTTTTGATGCTCGTACCAAAACTTGTACAGCGGCTTTTTCTCCCCCACCTTGAACATGCAGATGACGCCGTATTTCCCAGGCTCGTCCGCCGTGAAATTGGCCGCCAGGATACCGTCATAGTACTTCAAATCGGCGACGGTCTCTTTTTGGGACGGACGAATGACCTTGATCTTCCCCACCGCCTCCTTCAGCGGCCGGTCGGAACCCTTGGGAAAGAGGGTGACCATGACGTGATGGGTGTGCCCTTCCGGGTCCTTCATTTTCATGCTCGCCAAAGTCATGACCTGGAATTCGGCGCGAATGTCCTCGGAAACGGCTTCGTGCTTGAAAGCGTTTTCTTTTTGGGGTTCCGCCTTTCCCTTGCTTTCCGACGGGGCGGCCTGTTCCATCGAATGCCCTTTGCCCCCGGAGCCGTGCTGCTGGGCCGCCTCGACCCAGGTCGTCATTGCCAGAATCCACCCGAAAACCAACATTGCGGTCGCCTTTTTCATAGTCTTTCTCCATTTCTATTTTTGAAGTTTCCAGCCTTTCCATAGCCCGTAAATCGCCGGGATGACGACAAGCGTCAGCAAGGTGGCGCTCACCATCCCGCCCACCATGGGCGCGGCGATGCGTTTCATTACTTCGGAACCTGTCCCATAGCTCCACATGATGGGAAGCAGCCCTGCCATGGTGGAGATCACCGTCATCATCTTGGGTCGCACCCGCAGGGCCGCCCCCTCTTCGATGGCTTCGCCGAGATGGCGCCTGTTGAATGCCTCCCCGTGCTTTTCCCTGAATTTCCGGTAGGCGATGTCGAGGTAGATGAGCATCACCACCCCGGTTTCCGCCGCCACCCCCGCCAGGGCGATGAAACCCACGCCCACGGCCACGCTCATGTTGTAATTCAGCAGGTACATGAGCCAGATGCCACCGGTGAGCGAGAAAGGAACGCTCAGCATGACGATGAGACTCTCGGTGACGTTCTTGAAATTGAAGTACAGAAGCACGAAGATGATGGCCAACGTCATGGGCACCACGATCTTCAGGCGTTTTTCGGCACGGAGCATGTACTCATACTGGCCGCTCCACACCAGGCTGTAGCCGGGAGGCATGTCGATTTCTTCGCTCACGGCCTGCCGGGCGTTTTTCACGTAGGTTCCCACATCGATGCCGCTGAGGTCGATGAAGATCCAGGCGTTTTTCCGGGCGTTCTCGCTCTTGATGGCCGGGGCGCCTTTCTGGATACGGATATCCGCCACCTGGGTTATGGGGATCTGCGCCCCGGAAGGGGTCGGGATCAGGATGCGTTTCAGCTTGTCCTGGGTATCCCTCAATTCGGAACCGTACCGCAGGTTGACGGGGTAACGCTCCAGGCCTTCCACGGTGCGGGTGACGTTCATGCCGCCGATGGCGGACACGATGACGGACTGCACATCCTCGACGGTCAGGCCATAGCGGGCAGCTTCGTCCCGCCTGATTGCGTAATCCAGAAAATTGCCGCCTGTCACCCGCTCCGAATAGACACTGGCCGTCCCCGGCACCGACCGGATCACCGCCTCTATCTTTTCACCGATATCGCTGAGGACCTGCAGGTCGTTCCCCATGACCTTGATCCCCACCGGCGTCTTGATGCCCGTGGAAAGCATGTCGATGCGGGCCTTGATGGGCATGGTCCAGGCATTGGTGATCCCCGGAAACCGGATGGCCTTGTCCAGTTCGCGGATCAACTGGTCAAGGGTCATCCCTTTCCGCCATTCGGAGGGGGGCTTCAAGGTGATGGTGGTCTCGATCATCGAAAGCGGCGCAGGGTCCGTGGCTGTTTCCGCCCTGCCGATCTTTCCGAAGACATGGGCCACCTCCGGAAAGGAGGCGATGATCCGGTCGGTCTGCTGCAAAAGCTCCTTGGCCTTGGTCACCGAAATCCCCGGCATGGTCGTCGGCATATAGAGGAGGTCCCCTTCGTTGAGTGGCGGCATGAATTCGGAGCCGATTTTTTTAAGGGGAAACCAGGTCAGGGCGAGGATCCCTGCGGCCGCCACCAATACGAGGACCTTAGCGCTCAGGATCCTTTTGATGACCGGTTGATAGACCCGGATCAGGAATCGGTTGACGGGGTTCTTCTCTTCCGCCTGGATCTTCCCGCGGATCATGTACCCCAGAAGCACCGGGACGATGGTGATGGCCAAAAGCGCGGAGCCCAGCATGGCATAGGTCTTGGTGAAGGCGAGGGGCCGGAAGAGCCGCCCCTCCTGGGCTTCCAGGGTGAAGACCGGAAGGAAACTGATGGCAATGATCAAAAGGGAGAAAAAGATCGACGGTCCTACCTCCCGGGCCGAATCCAAGATGATTTCCCAGTGGTCCTTTTCGCCCTGGTGTCGTTCCATGTGTTTGTGCGCGTTTTCCACCATGACGATGGCCGCATCCACCATGGCGCCGATGGCGATGGCGATCCCCCCCAGGCTCATGATGTTGGCGTTGATACCCTGGCGCTCCATGATAAACAGGCTGACCAGGACCGCAGCCGGGAGGGTGAAAACTATGACGAGCGCACTCCTGAAATGGAAAAGGAACAAAATGCAGACCATGGCCACGATGAGGCATTCCTCGACGAGGGTCTCTTTCAGGGTGTCGATGGCCCGGAGGATGAGGCTTGAACGGTCATAGACCACCTTGACCCGGACCCCTTCGGGAAGGCCGCCCTGGATTTCGCCGAGCCTTTTTTCGACGTTGCGGATGACCTGCAGGGCGTTTTCTCCGAAGCGCATGACCACGATCCCCCCCACAGCCTCACCCTGCCCGTTGTAATCGGCGAGGCCGCGGCGTATTTCAGGCCCGATCCTGACCGTGGCAACATTCTTTAAAAGCACCGGGGTGCCGGCATGGCTGACCCCCAGGGGGACGTCCTCAATGTCCCTGATCCCGCGGATATACCCCAGGCCGCGGACCATGAACTCGGTCTCGCCCATCTCCACCACTCGCCCGCCCACGTCGTTGTTGCTCTTCTGGATGGCCGCGCGGATTTTTTGGATCGGGATGTTCAACGCCAAGAGCTTGTTGGGGTCCAGGATCACCTGGTACTGCTTGACGAACCCCCCGATGGAGGCCGTTTCCGCAACCCCCGGGAGACTGGACAGCTCGTATCGCAGGAACCAGTCCTGGATCGACCTCAGCTGGGACAGGTCGTGGCGGTCGCTCTCCAGGATGTAGGCATAGACCCACCCAACGCCGGTGGCGTCGGGCCCCAAGGTGGGAGTAATGCCGGCAGGCAGCCTCGCCGTAACGTAGTTGAGGTATTCCAGAACGCGGCTTCGGGCCCAGTAGATATCGGTCCCGTCCTCGAAGATGACATAGACGAAAGACAGCCCGAAAAAGGAGAACCCCCGCACCGTCTTGGCATGCGGGACCGAGAGCATGGCGGTGGTCAACGGGTAGGTCACCTGGTCTTCCACCACCTGGGGCGCCTGCCCGGGGTATTCGGTAAAAAGAATCACCTGGACATCGGAAAGATCCGGGATTGCGTCCATGGGGATCCGCTGCACGGCATACAGGCCGGCGGCAACTGCGAACAGGGTCGCCAACACGACCAGGAACTTGTTCTTGACGGAGTACTCGATGATTTTTTCGATCATGAAACAGGTCCTTTATAACCGTTCCGCGCCCGAAGGGTTCCAGGTAAGGTTTTCGGTTCCTCACTTCTTGGTTTTCGACGGTTTTCCGTCTTCCATGGTGATGCCGGACAAATCCAGCTCTTCGGTACCGGCCTTGGGTTTTTCCGCCCGGACTTCCAGCATCTTCTGGACGGCTTCTCTCAGGCGGCTTTCCGAATCGAGCATGAACTGCGCCGACACCACGATTTCATCCCCCGCCTTCAAACCCTTCAAAACCTGGTAGCGGCTTCCGTCGATCTCCGCGCCCAGCTCGATTTCGCGCGGCTCGAATTTCCCCGCCCCCCTGGACAGGAAGACGAGCTTTCGTATCCCGCTGTCGATGACGGCTTCCTGGGGAATCACCACGCTTCTCCCATTGACCTCCCCCTTCAGGAGGATATTGGCGTACATGTCCGGCTTCAGGAACCGGTCGGGGTTGGGAAATTCCAGCCGCAGCCTGGCCGTCCGGGTCTTGGGGTTCAGATAGGGGTAGATGAACAAAACCCGGCCCTTGAATGCACTTCCCGGGATGTAGGAGAGCGTCATTTCGGCAGGCATCTGTTTTTTCACCAGCGGGAGCTCGTACTCGTAAATGTCCACGTCCACCCAGACGGTGGAAAGATCCACGATTTCGAACTGGTTCTCCCCGGCCTTGACATAATGGCCCGCGACCACCTTTTTCCGCATCACCGTTCCGGATACCGGGGATCGAACGGTGATGACCTTTGCGGCCGCACCGCTCGTTTCGAGCTGCCGAACCTGCGCCTCATCGATGTCCCAGTAGTTCAGCCGGGTCCGCGCCGCCTGGAGAAGGCGGCCCGCCGCGTCTCCCACCGGCTGAAACCCGCTGCCGCCCAGGGCCCTGTGCTGTTCGAGGGCCAGGAGGTACTCCTCTTGGGCGATCAGCAACTCCGGGCTGTAGATGTCGAAGAGCGGCTGCCCTTTCTCGACGGTCTCCCCCTCGAAATTGACATACAGTTTCTCGATCCAGCCGTTGAACTTGGTGTTGACCACATGGATCCGGGTTTCGTCGTAGGTCACGTTTCCGAAGGCGCGGATGGCCTTAAAAAGGTCTCCCTTTTTCACCTTCTCCGTGCGGATGCCCATATTCTGGACCGTCACCGGGTCGATGCGTATGGTGGAGGCGGGTTCTTTTTCCCCATCCGAATCCTCGTAAACCGGCACGAGGTCCATGCCCATGGGTGATTTTCCCGGCGCATTGCGGATATAGGTGGGATCCATGGGGGCCACCCAGTACTTGATTTTCTTTCCCGTTGCCGGATCGACCCTCTGGGGCGTGAGGCCCTTTTCCGCCGCCCCGACAATCCCGGCCGGTCCCGCTTTGTCGGCATCCTGACTCTTAGGCAGCAAGAAGGGGTTCGCGCCGAAAAATAAAAAAGCCGCTGCCGCTGCGACGGCCAGCACTGCATAAGATGCGATTCTTTTCATATGTTTTCTCCCGGGACCGTCTAACGGTTCATGAAGGGTTCTTTCTTGTGGGACCCCCGTCCGGCGTTGCGTCCTCGAAGGGGACGGCGATGATCTCTTCAAGCCGGGCCAGGATCTTGAAAGCGGAAGCCCGGTATCTATCCGTCTGCAGCACCAGACGAAGCTTGCGGATTTGGGCGCTGATCAGCGTGTCGAAATTTACCTTGCCCACCTCGTAGGCCGAGAGGGCTGCCCTGGCCCATTGATCGCTTTGAACAATCAGGGCTTCTTCGAGCAGCCGATGGTTTTCATGGACGCCTTCCATTTCCCGGACGAGGGCGTCGATCTTGAACGGGATCCGGCTTTTCAAATCGGCATACGCCGCCTCCGCGGCCAGCTTCCGCTGACGGGCGGCTGCAAGCTTCTTGTCCTGTTTGTCCCTGAACCACAGGGGGATGTTGAAGGACACCGACCCGGAGACAAAGTCCGGAAGGTTTCTGCCCGTGAGATCCTCGTCCCGCTGCCCGTATCCCAAAGACAGGTCCACATCGGGGCGGTAGTCCTTCCGAGCCAGCTCAATGTCGACGCCCGCCCGGTCGATATCGCTCTTGAGCGCCGCCAGGCCGGGGTTTTGTGACAAGGCCTGCACCACGAGGGACTCCCTGCCCGCCGTGGGCGAAGGCATCTTCGGGTTTTCGGAAATCGTCACGGCGGCAAAGGTGTCCCGGTTCATAAGTGCGTTCAGCTGGTCTTCGAGGCTCCGTTCCTGGGACTTAAGGGTTTGCGCTTCTTCCAAGAGTTTCCCGAGTTCCACCTGAGCCTGGAAGATGTCCTGCTGAAGGCCCTTCCCGCCGGCATAGGCCGCCTCTGTGACCCGCAGGATCTGGCCAACCATCCGGGTCAGTTCCACATTCAGTTCCATGGCCCTCTTGACATAGACCAGGTCGTAGTACGCCTCTGAAACCGCCCGCCGAAGCTCCATTTTTTTGGCCCGGAGCATCTCTTTTTTCAGGAGGGCAGACAGCACGACGCGCTTCGCCCTCAAGTCCAGCTTCCCGAACCACGGGAACCGCTGGGTGATAAAAACCTGTTTCTGGGTCATGGGTTCCTGGCTCAAACTAAAAGTATCGGTGGGAACCGCATTGAGCCCGAGGATCACCCTGGGGTCGTCCAGGGCTTTCGCCGCGGGCACCTCCGCATTGAGGGCTTCCAGTTCCGCCTCGAGCTGCCGGACGCCTTCATTTTGGTAAACCGCCGCATCCACAAGGGTCTTCAGCGGCCCGGGCGCCTCGAAAAGCCCGGCGTGCCCGCTGCCCGGAAAAAACACGCCCAGGGCGACGAAAAAAAGAAACCTCATTAAAATGTCAGTTCTGTCCGCCTTCGTCCGCATCTTTACCTCCGCCTGTTCGATCCGCACCCGTTGAGTCCCGACTTATTAAGCAACTCCCGTGCCAGAACTCGATGCAAGCACAATTTCAATAATAATACATTGTGGCATATAGAAAAGAGGGAGCCTTGACCTTTTTTGCACTGTGACGGCACGATGAAGGTGAATCTTTTATATCCACCCTTTTCGATGCGGCGGCACGAACTGGATAAATAAGATGCAGCCTGAATCAGCAGAGGAGAGGTGAAAAGCGGGGACCGGGTGCCGTTCAGCCGTCCAGCAGGGTCCCGGGCAGGACGCTCTTTTCCCCGAACTTATCGTGAAGCCTGTCCAGGGCGGCGTTGAGCTTCTTTCTTTTTTCCGGGGCCGGGTCGGGGCCGAAAAGCTCCAGCTGGATCCCGGTGGCGGCGTGACAGAGGTGGGAGACGGAAACGCCGAGCAGCCTTACCGGGCGTTTGCCCAGTTCGGTTTTTTTCATCAGGGAGCACACGGTTTTATAAAGCACGGCGCCGTCGTCGGTGGGGTTTTTCAGGGTCTCGGACCGGGTGGCCAGGGTGAAGTCGGCGTACTTGACCTTCAGGGTCACGGTCTTTCCCGAAACCCCGTACCGTCTCGCCCGACGCGCCACGCGGACGCAAAGCCCCAGAAGCTCTTTGCCGGCCGCCTCCGGTGCCGTAACGTCCTTTTCGAAGGTCTCCTCGTGGCCGATGGACTTCATGTCATGCTCGGTGACCACTTCCCGGTCGTCCAGGCCCGAGGCCAGGCGGTGCATCCCGACGCCGTGCCTGCCGAATTTGCGCTCCATGAATTCAACGGGCATGAGCCGCAGGTCCCTGAAGGTGCGGATGTTGAACTTTTTCAGGGCGGCCTGGGTCACCTTCCCCGCGCCCCACATCTTTTCCACGGGAAGGGGGTCCAGGAAGGCCTGATCCTGCCCAAGGGCCACCACGGTCAACCCGTCCGGCTTGTCCATGTCCGAGGCGATTTTGGCCACGAACTTGGAAGTCGCCACCCCGGCGGAAACCGTCAGCCCGCACTCCGAAAAGACCACCTCCTTGATCTTTTTAGCGATCCCGGCCGGCTCCCCGAAAAGCCGCACCGATCCGGTGACATCCAGAAAGGCCTCGTCGATGGAAAGGGGCTCCACCAGGGGGGTGAACCGGTAGAAGATGCCGAATATCTTCTCCGAGATCTCCTGGTACCGCCGCATTCTCACCGGCAGGACGATCGCCTGGGGGCACTGGCGCACCGCCATGGCCATGGGCTGGGCCGAGTGGACCCCGAACTTGCGCGCCTCGTAGGAGGCCGAGGAGACCACCCCCCGCCTGCTGCTGCCCCCCACGATCACCGGCTTTCCCTTCAAAGCCGGATTGTCCAGCACTTCGACGGCGGGATAGAAGGCGTCCATATCCAGGTGTAGGATTTGATTGGAAGCCATTTCAAAACCTCCTGGCAGGCCGTTTTTGGGATCTTTTGATAAAAAGGAGGGTTTTGAAACCGCATCCAGTCAGGCTTTGCTTTTCCGGATTTGACATCGACAAGCCCCGGTTCTATAATCGGATGCATGATCAGAAACGCGCAACTCCCTGAAAATATCGATCAACTCCTTCATCAAGCCAAGGATTATCTCGCCGCCCACCGCGCCGTTGTCTTCGCCTATCTGTTCGGCTCTCTTGCAGAGGGAAAGCAAAAGCCTTTAAGCGACGTGGATATCGCCCTGTACCTGAAAAAAACAGAAAATCCTTCCGCACTAAAGATGGAAATACTAGGAAAACTCAACGATATCCTCAAAACCGACGAAATAGACCTCGTGATCCTCAATACGGCCCCCCTTATGCTTCGAGGGAGAGTCCTTCGAAATAAAAAGCTTCTGGTCGACAAGAAGCCTCGCCAAAGGCATCTTTACGAATCCCTGACCCTGCGCCAATCCATGGACTTTGCCGTTTTCGAGGCCGCCCTTTTAAACAGGAGATTCTTTAATGGCCGACAAACCTCTCCTTCTTAGAAAGCTCGCAGAGCTTGATACTCTCCTGGGTATGACAAAATCGATCCGGCCATCATCTTAACGATATTGAAAAAGCATTTGAAAGATTTTTTGCGATTTAAAAAAGCCGTTCTTCGCATCATCCAGCCTTAAAAGGAAGGCCCAAACAACAAGGGGCTTCGGCATAAACGCCGCAGCCCCTTGATTTCTTCCGTTCCGTGATTGCTTTTTTGGGCTTGTCTCGAGCGCTTCGTGCTTCACGAAGGAGGCATCACCAGGGCTTCCCCTGAAAACACGGTCTTTTGGTCCTGGTTGACGATGACGGTTTCCATCTTCACCCGGTTTTTTTCCTTGAAGACCTCGAGGACCTTGAGCGTCAGGGTGAGGGTGTCGCCGATGAACACCGGGAAAAGAAAGCGCATGGTCTGGGACAGGTAGATGGTCCCCTGGCCGGGAAACTGCATCCCCACCACCCCCGACAGGATGCCGGCGGAAAGCATGCCGTGTGCCACCCTCCGCTTGAACCGGCTGTTTTTGGCATAGTCCTCGTCGAGGTGAAGCGGGTTTTGGTCCCCGGTGGCCCGGGCGAAATCCCGTATCATCTCGTCGGTGACGGTGACGGCGGTTTGGTAGACCTGGTCCGCATGAAGCGCGTCGATTTTCAAGGATGCCATGGGTCCTCCTCCCGGCTGGTTGGGTTTTAAGGCCCCGAATGCTCTCGAGCCCGTCAATTCCGGACTGGATCCGGAATCCAGCAGGACGGGAAGGCGCCGTCAGAAGCTCGGGACCGGTCGGGCCGGGCCGTAGCTCCAGCTGCCGTCGGGGCGCAGGCATTTGGTGCCGTAGGCTTGGACTTCCCTGCCTTCGATGGTGATCGCCGTCGTGTACTCCCGCGTCTGCAGGCAGGTCGGGTCAAGGGCGGCCGCATCCTGGGAATAAACCGGCTCCCGGTGAATCCGGGTCGGTGCGGGGACATAGACGTATTCGCGGTACACAACCGGGGGCGGGTAGTCCCGGTAGGTGTAGACAGGGGGAGGCGGCGTCAGAAGCGCCCCCAGGGTGAAACCGAGCAGGGCCCCGAAAAAGATCTCCCCGCCGTGAGGGTGGTAATAGTGGTGGTGACCATAGTGGTGATGGCGCGGGAAATGGGGGTGGCGGTAGTGGCGGTGTCCGTACACCCCTGCCAGGGCCGGACTGCCGCCCACGGCAAGGCACAAAAGAATCACGGTCAACAGGGTCCATCGGGTTTTCATGGCGCTTCTCCCTTTCAGAAGGTGCTGTTTCCCTTTTGACGGATCAATTTTAAAATAACCCATCTTGCCGAAGTTTTCAACCCCGGCCGCTCGAACGCCGCTTTTCCCGATTTGGTTCACAGATCGCCCTTTTTCCTCAACTTCGAACTTTGAACTTTAGGCACTTTGCACTTCTAACTTTCTACATAGCCTCCGGCCTCTGACATCTGATTTCCGGCTCCTCCCCCCTGTTCTTCCACTTGAACCCTCGAACCCTCGAACCCTTTTTCTCTGCCCTCTGACTTCTGCCCTCTGACCTCTGCCCTCTGCCCTCTGCCCTCTGACTTCTGCCCTCTGACCCCTGACCCCTGACACCTGCCCTCTGACCCCTGACCCTCTGACTTCTGCCCTCTGACCCCTGACACCTGACACCTGACACCTTTCAGTCAACATCCTTGTACCTGCCGGGCTTGGATTCCATGGCCGACCCGGTTTTGTCCACCAAGGTTTCCTTTTGCTTTTTGCCCGTCGAAGTGCCGCTTCCGATGAGGGTGACGATGTAAAACAGCGCCCCGGCCATCAGCAGGATCGCAATCACGCTGAACAGGGACTTCCTCCTGAAAATCATCAGAAACGCCACGACGGCGATGAGGATCACGACCAGCAGCGTGTGATCCTGGAACACCCGGACTGCTTCGTTCAGCAATCGTTCAAGAAATGTCATGATTTCAGAGTCTCCGTGCGCCCGGTCATCAGGGCGTCGAAAATAAGCTTTCCGGTGAGGGCCGTTTTTCCGAACCACCCTCTTTTCCGGGCCATGATGGCCTCGTACAGGTCCTCCCGCGTTTTCGGGGGCCTGAATTCGGAGGGCTTTTTCACCAGGGACAGGGAACCGGTCGGGCAATGGGAAACGCAAATGCCGCACCCGAGGCACCGGTCCAGGTCCACGGCGGCACGGCGGCTTTGTTTCGAAACCTCCACCGCGCCCACCGGGCACTTCTTTTGGCAGACGCCGCACCCCTCGCACGAATCCCCGTCTGCCGAGGCATAATAGTTGGCGGCCCAGAACTCGGAGGGTTTGGGAAGCCGTTTGTGAAGGCGCAACATCCCGCAGCAGCATCCGCAGCACGCACAGATGAAGTCGGCCTCTTGCGTATTGGACGGCTGCAGCACCAGTCCCTGCTTCTGGTTCAGTTCCAGGATGGCCATGGCCTCGTCTTTGCCGATCTCCCGCCCGAAACCAGCGTGAAAGGCCATGCGCGCCATGTCCCCCACCGCAAGACAGGTTTCCATGCGCTCGGTCACCCGGCAGGCCTCGCCCTCCATGGCCCTCTTTTTACGGCAGATGCATTCACCGATCACAAAAGGGCCCGGCGCCTGCCGAACCAGTTCCGCCACCTGGTCGAAAGGAGCGGCCGTGTGGTGCGGCCGGAGGCTCCTGGAGACCGGAATGGTGCGCATCTGGGGGAGCCGGGTGGCCAGAAATTCCAGGCCGAATTTGGATTCGGAAGTGTACCGGTTGAAGCTTTCCAGGAACTCGGGCGTGAGCTTGTTGACCTGGAATTCGTACATCCCCACCACCAGGGGTGCGCAGCAGTAGTGCTTTTCCCCGTTTTTGACCCTGGCTTCGATGCCGCCGTTTTTCTGGATGCGCTCGAGGATCGCCTCGAGTTCGCCGGGCGAGGCGGCCAGGTGGCCTACCCTGGCGAAAATGGCGTGCAGCGGCTCGGGCCGGTAGCTCATGCAGGAGACGATTTCCGCCTCCCTGGGGGAGAAAATGTGCTTCAGGATGCGGATTTCCGCCTGGGATCGGGTGGCCGGGAACCCGACGGGCTGGCGGTCCAGGTGCTTCTGCAGTCTCCGATAGATCCGATCGTGGGGTTCCATTCCGCTTTTCCGTAATTTAAGGATCAGGCCTTATCGTATCGAAAATTCGCTCCCGCGATCAATATAAAAAACACCTGCGAACTTGGAACTTCGTTCTCCGGGTTCCGGAAACAAAAAAGGCAGGGTTTCCCCTGCCTTTATCGTTCGATATCTATTCGGATTTATTGCGTTTTTACTTCTGCGTCTCGATCAGTTCCTTCAGTTCTAAAGCCTGGCCCTCATCGAGCCCCGTGAACTGAATGCCACAGCGGGACAGGACGTAGCTGATGAATTGATAGGTAACGGGGTCCCGGGCAACCGCTTTCTTGTACACGATCCTGCAGGGAATGCCCTTTACGTAAAACTTCTTTCTGGAAACGAAAACGTCCACGGTGCCCCCATCGACTTTTGTGTCCTCATCGTCGATGAGGTCGAACGCCAGCCCCCCCAGGCTGATGTCCTTGACCAGCCCGACCTTGTACTTGCCGTTCCTGAAAGCGGCAAAGACATCGTCGTTGATTTTGAACCTGGAATTTTTCCTTTTATCGTCCGGGGCGGCAGGCTTCAATTTCATTTTCATCTTCCTTAAAAAGGCTTGGGGTTGAAAGACGTGGGGCATTCCATATGCCAAATTTTTTAAAGATTCAATGGGAAAATAAGAGTAAATCACCCTCCATGTGAAAAAAGATAGTACCCGATTGCCGTGTCGCTGGAATCCGACGGATCCAGGGAGGAGAACTGGATACCGGCGAATAAGTCTCCAATCGACATGACGGTCCCCCTCTTCCGGATTCGGGACCGGTTCAGGTCATCCAGGTGAAACTCCATCCGAACGGCATCACCGACTTCCAGGGCCGGCTTCCCGGGCACCTTGAACCGCAACCCTCCCCGTGACAGGTCGGTCACGGTCATCTCGCCGAAAATACCGGTTTTCTCCTGCAAAAAAGTCCCGGAGATGCTGACTTTCATGAAGGTTCCGTACAGGTCGGTATCTTTTCTGAAAAACTTCCTCCGATCCAGGGCCACGGTGTAGACATGGCTGCATTTGCACCGGATTTTCAGGCGGATCTCTTTTTTTTCCTCCAAGTATTTAGTGACGTCAACGGCCTTCGACCATGAACACTTGGGACACATAAAACTGGCCGTGTTGTCCGCGGAGACCGGTATCTTTTTCATCATAGGCACCTTCTTTTTCTGTGAATCCCTTGCTTGCCGGGTACCTGGATTCCGGCCCCTCTCTTCCCCTGACCCACCGGAACTCCGCGTGGCGTAAAGGTTTTCCCCGGGATGCGTTTGATGCATAATTTGTAATTTCGATTGACAATCCATGAATCCCGTGCCATTTTTCCCGCCATGATAAAGCGCACCCTGGAAAAAAAACTGAAGGAACTGGCCGGATATTATCCGGTGGTCATGGTCACCGGTCCGCGGCAGTCAGGCAAGACCACCCTGTGCCGGATGACCTGGCCCAAACGGGGCTACGTGTCCCTGGAAGCCCTGGACAGACGGGATTTCGCCCGCAGTGACCCCCGTGGTTTTCTCGCTGAATACTCCCATGATGTCATCATCGATGAAGTCCAGCATGCCCCGGAACTGTTCAATTATCTTCAAGGCAACGTGGACGAGCGTCCCGATCCGGGCCGCTTCATTCTGACCGGCTCCCAGCATTTCGGGCTTGCGCAATCCATCTCCCAGTCCCTTGCCGGCCGCTGCGGCATTCTGGCGCTTTTGCCGCCCAGCCTCGAAGAACTCCGCGGATTTTCCAATGCGCCCGCCGATCTCTTTTCGCTGCTCTGGCAAGGGGCCTATCCCCGGATTTACGATCAGAACATCCCCGCCCACCAGTGGCTGGCCGATTACACCGCGACCTATATCCAGCGGGATGTGCGCCAGGTCATCAATGTCAGCGATCTTCAAACCTTTTCAGGGTTCTGTAAGCTCTGCGCCGGCCGGACAGGGCAAGAGTTGAATTTGTCCGCCCTGGGCAACGACGCCGGCATATCGCACAACACCGCCCGCGCCTGGATATCGGTCCTGGAGACCAGCTACATCGTCCATCGTCTGCCGGCCTGGCACCCCAACATCCGCAAGCAGGTGGTCAAAACCCCTAAACTTCATTTCCTGGACAGTGGACTCGCCTGCTACCTGCTGGGCATCCGGGAACCGGAACAACTTCGCCTGCATCCCTTGCGGGGCGCCATCTTTGAAAGCTGGGTCGTATCGGAAATCTACAAGGCCGGCGCGCACCAAGGAACGCAGCCCCACCTGTTTCATTACAGGGAGGCCCGCGGTCCGGAAATCGATTTGCTCGCGGAACAGGGCCTGCAACTGGCGGCCGTGGAGATCAAGTCAGGAAGCACCATCCATGAAGACTTCTTTAAAAACCTCAAGCGGTTCTTGGATCGAATGGAAAGCGCAGACCCAAAACGGCCGGTTCAGGGCTATATCGTGTATGGCGGCGACAATTCCCAGAGGCGTTCTCTGGCCCGGGTTCTCTCCTGGAAGCAGGTTTCAAAAATATCCGCCTGAAACATTTGAAAAATTTCTCAACGCTGCATTCGCCCTCTGACCTCTGTTCTTCTCACCCGGTCCCTCGACCCCTTTCTATTCTTCCCTCTATCCTCTGATCTCTGATCCCTGACCCCTGTTCTTCTGACCCCTTGACAAACACTCATTTGCCTGGAAAATAATCGGTGAATAAATTTAATCATTGATGAATGAATAAAAATAGGCCGTCATGGATATCCGTTTCACTCCGCATAACATCCACAGGATCGTCCTTCCGCGTTTGACGAACAAGACCCCCACTTGAGGCAACTCCGGCATCAACCCCCAGCTGACCCAGAAATTTCTATTTTTCCAAATCGTCCCGCCCTATCGTGTTTTGCTCTTTATGCCTTTAACTTTCACGTTGCATTTCTGATAGAAAACGTGCTAGGGATAGCACGTTTTTAGACAGGAGGTTCAAGCCATGAAGATTGCCTATTACCCGGAAACCGATTCAATGTATATCGATTTAAGTGAAAAGAGCAGCCGGGAGAGTATGGAAGTCTCCGCAGGTGTTGTTGTAGATCTTGATGAAAACGGTGATATTGTGGGAATCGATATCGATAATGCTTCCAAAAAGCTTAACCTTAAAAAACTTGTTTTGAGTAAACTTCCGATTGACGAAAAGACGATTGCAGCCTGACCTCTGAAAAATTTGTTCTTTCTGACCCCTGTTTTCACCCTTGACAAAAACATCATGGTCATTGTAATAGTCATTAAAATGTACTGTTTTTTATTTTAAATGGGTTAAGACCTTTGAATATTTCTACTACTTCTGGATGCCGGATCAGGTCCGGCATGACGGAAACCGCCGTTTTCAAAGGTTCCGGGTTATTCCGGTGCAACAGGAGGGAAATATGCCGGTTATCCAGGATTACATTCCGGTCACAAAGGCCAAAGCCGAGCTGCTGGATCTGATCCGAAAACTCGAGGATTCAGATGATGCCATTGCCATAACCAAAAACGGGGTTCCCGAGGCGGTGCTCCTCAGCATGCGCAAATTTAAAGGGCTTGTGGAGACCATCGACATCCTTTCCGATGACAATGCCATGAAATCCATCCGAAAGTCCATTCGGCAGGCGGATCAGGGAAAATGGGTGGATTTTGATCAAGTTTTTGGAAAATGACAGGGTATCGGGTCCGCTTTACCCCTGAAGCCGCGCGGCTGGTTGCGAGACTTCACCCCGAAAACAAAAAAATCATCCGGGATGCCCTGGACACCCTTCGGGAAAATCCTTTTGCAGGCGATGATTTGCAGGATGAGCTTTCCGGTTTTAAATCCTTTAAACCCAAAAGATTTCGCATCCTGTACACAGTTGACGAATCCGATCCAATGATCCAGGTCTATTATGTCGGCCACCGGAAAGACGTCTATGAAAAATTCCGCCTTCTCCTGAACACCCTGAACCCCTGACCCCTTCTCTTCGCTCTTTCTGACCCCTGTTCTTCTGACACCTGGCACCCGGCACCTGGCACCTGTTTTTCTGACCTCTGCCCTCTGCCCTCTAACCTCTAACCTCTGCTCTTCCTGACACCCGACCCCCGACACCTGCTCTTCTGTCCTCTGATCCCTGTTCTTCAGGCCCTGTTTTTCCCCCATCGCCTATTGCCCATCGCCTATCGCCCATCGCCCATCGCCCATCGCCCATCGCCTATCGCCTATTGCCCATCGCCTATCGCCCATCGCCTATCGCCCTTTACCTGCTCTTCTCTGGCACCGACCCCTTTATTTTTGTTGACTACAACTCCCAAATATTTCATAAAAAGGAATCTGTTGATCATAAACACCAAAATTCCCTTGAAAACAGCTTGATTTTTCTGGATGCCGGATCGGGTCCGGCATGACGAATCTGATTCAAGGGTCCCGCAGAAAAAGGGATCGGGGCGATGAACATTCCGCAATACATCGAACGGCCGCTATACCTGAACAAGATCCTGCCCTACGTGCAGAAAGAGATCATGAAGATCCTGGTCGGGCAGCGTCGCGTCGGAAAAAGCTATATGCTGTTCCAACTGATGGACCGGATTGCCGCGCTGGACCCAAAAGGCCAGCAGATCTACGTCAACAAGGAGCTTCACGAGTTTTCCCAAATCCGCCGTGCCGAAGACCTGCTGGACCATATCGAACGACGCCGCCTTCCGAAGCGCCGTCTGTACCTGTTCATCGACGAAATCCAGGAAATCGCCGGCTTCGAACGCGCCCTTCGAAGCCTGCAGGCCATGGGAAATGCGGATATCTACTGCACCGGGAGCAACGCCAAACTGCTTTCCGGGGAGCTGGCCACCACCTTGTCCGGACGCTATGTCGAGATAAAGATCTATGGGCTGACCTACGGCGAATTTCTGAAATTTCACAGCCTGGAAAAAGGGCGGGATACCTTGAACCTTTACTTGAGATATGGTGGCCTACCCTACCTAAAACACATACCTTTAAAAGAATCAATCGTTTTCGACTACCTCCGAAACATTGCCGACGCCATCCTGCTCAAGGACATCGTCGCCCGCTATGATATTCGCAACGTGTCTTTCCTGCAGCGCCTTGCAAACTTCCTGGCAGACAACGTGGGAAGCCTGGTTACGGCCCGGAAGATCAGCGATTACCTGAAGTCCCAAAAGGTGAAGGTGTCTCATAACCTGGTGATCGACTATTTAACCTACCTGTCCAACGCCTTTCTCGTTCTTCGCGCCGGCCGCTATGACATCTCCGGCAAGAAGATTTTCGAAATCGGAGAGAAATACTACTTCGAAGACCTCGGCATCCGCCATGCCCTGGTCGGCTTCAGGATGACGGACATCCATAAGATCCTGGAAAACATCGTTTTCATGCATCTCAAAGCTTCCGGGTACGATGTGGCCGTGGGCCAGGTCGACAAACGGGAGATCGACTTTGTCTGCGAAAAAGAAGGGGAGCGACGCTACGTCCAGGCGGCCTACCTGATTGCCGACGACGAGGTCCGTAACCGGGAATTCGGAAACCTTTTGAAGATCAAGGATAATTTTTCCAAAATGGTCGTTTCCATGGATGAAGTCACCGGCGGTACCGAGCAAGGGATCGAGCATGTCTTTCTGGAAGATTTCCTGCTCTCGGTCGCCTGACTCCTGATCCCTGTCCTCTAACCTCTGCTCTTCCTGACCCCTGTTCTTCGGGGATGCCGTCCCCCATCACTGCCGCAGCAAAGCCAGCCGCTTTCTTGCCTGTCTGTTCTTCGGATCCAAAACCAGGGTTTTTTCATATTCCTCAACAGCCCGGTAGCTGATCCCCAGCTTTTCGTACAAACCCGCAGCCGCCACCCGGATCCGGGCGTTTTCCGGCAGCAACTCCGTCCCCTTGCGCATCACCTCCAGGGCGGCCTCGAGCCGGTTCTGTTTCAGATAATACGTGTACACCTTGAAAAAGAAGTCCGGCTTCATCTCCGGTTCCCGGTCCAGGTAGGCCAGTGCACCCGCGTACGCGGCCTCGGCCGCCCCGGAATCGCCTTTTTCCGCCAGGTATTCGGCGTAAAGGATCCGGGGCAAAACCCGCTCGGGCAAAACGGAAGCCAGGGCGCTTTCTTCCAGGAGTTTTTCGTCAACAAGAATCTCGAGATACCGGCGCGTCTGAAGCGGAGAAAGGGAGATCGCCTCCTGCAGAGTGGAAATGCCCTTTTCCTTTTGGCCGTTTTTCATCAACCAGAAAGCATAGTTTGCCGCGGGGAGGGCGCTTTTCACATCCCGCCGGACAGCGCTCCGGTAAAGGGCCTCCGCGGTGGCCTTGTCCCCCCGATCCGAGACGGTCTCTGCCATTGTCTGAAGGTAAACGCCTTTTGCCGGGGCCAGGATCACCGCTTTTTTGTAGGCCTCAAAGGCCGCCTCTTCGTTGCCCAGTTCTTTTTCGGCATGGCTGAAGAGGCTGTAAAAAAGGCTGTTGAGCGGGTCCAGGCGCAAGACCGCCAGGGACCGGGAGCGGATCGTTTCCTGGTCGGAGGCTTCCAGCTTTTCTTTTTGAAACACCACCAGCATCTTTTCGAAGTTGGCCTCGGCCACAAAGGCGCCGGTGTTCAGTACCAGGCTGGATACCAGAAAGATTCCGGCCGGCGCCAGGGACAGTTTCACCCACCCGGGATCCGCCGGCTTCAGGTAGCTGGGCCTCGAGCTCCCCCGGATCCTCGTGTGCGCCGCCGCCACGCACAGGGAGCAGATAAAGAAAAAATAGAGGCCGTTGGCGCCGATGTGGAGATTGAAGTCCGTGACGCTGTGGACGAGGATGGACGCCAGGCCGGCCAGCGCCCCCATGTAAAGATAGATGGCCAAGGAGTCCCGCCGCCTGGTGAATTGACGCCACGTCCGCAGGATAAAATAGAGAAACCAGCCCGCCAGGCCGACACCCACCGCCCCACCCTCCACGGCCAGCTCGAGGTAATCGTTGTGGGCGTGGCTGTAGATGCCCCCGCCGGAAACGGTCCTGTACCCCGGGTAAATATCGACGAAAGTGCCGAAACCGGTGCCTGCAACCGGGAAATCCCCGGCAACCTGCAGGCTGTCTTTCCACAAGGGAAGCCGCGCGTCGGTGATCTCTCCTGCCGGATCCCGGAGGCTTCCGAAGCGCTTGAAGATGGGGTCCCAGCCGAACCACCCCACGGAAAAAAGCACCAAAGCGAAAAGGCCCGTCAGCATCAGCCCCCTGCCCCGATCCGCCCCTCTGGCGGCCACCAGGAGGCCGAACAGGCAGACCGCCAGGCACAGGCTCACGATGCCGCCCCGGGACAGGCTTAAAAACGTCGCCGCCCCCAGCAGAAGGAGGCCGGCGGCGTGCAGCAGGTAGGTGTTGGCGCTGGGGTAGCTGAAAAACTCCGCGATTTTGGTGCGCCAGCCGCTGTAGCTGACCCGGGGTTTGTTGAACAGGAACATGGTCAGCAGCACGGGAAAGAGCATGCCGGCAAGCCCGGCGAAGTGGTTGCGGTTCACGTAGGGGCCGAAGGGGCTTCCCCGGTGCGTTTCCTGGAACCAGAAGATCCGGTTCCCGGCGGTGAAGTGCTGCAGGATCGCGACAAACGCCAGGGCGGAGGCGAACACGACAACGGTGTTCACCGCCTTTTTCAAAAAGGCCTTGTCGCTGAGCAGCTGGACGCTCAAAACGAAAAAGGCGGCGTAGGCGCTGTACCGGAAAAACTCCAGCAAGCCTTCCCTGGGATTGACGGAAAGGGGCACCCAGTTGACGGGCTCCACCAGGCCGATGCCGGCGGCGTAAAGCCCGTACGTCTCCGGGGACAAGAGCCTCACCAGGAAGGCCGGCAGCGGAACCAGCTGAAAAAGAGCAAACGCCGGAAAAGCGAGGACGGCCCAGGTTCCCGGCACCCGATAAAAAGGCCGTTTGCTAATCAACAGATCGATCAAAAACAGAAGAAGAGCCGCAAAGACCAGCCCTTCCATGACGCCCTTGGACCATTGCTGAACGGTACCGAAGGCCAGGGGCGTGAAGACGAGCAGGAAGAGATAGATGCGCCTGGCCCAGTTCAGCATCAAATCAGGGCCTCCCCAGGGACGTCCCGTCGATGACCGCCGCCGGGTTTTCTGCAAAAAGCGCCGTTGCCATCGCTTCCCCGAAGCCTTTTTTCACGGCCTCGAAAGCCCGGGAAAGCACCGGCACGCGGTGCGCGGCCCCGTGGGCATCCGAGGCGACGAAGCTCACCATCTTTTCTTTCAAAAGGTAATGCGCGCAGGCCCGGCATTCGGGCCCGAACTCCCCCAGGAAGCTGTCGGCGGTGATCTGGATCAGGGCGCCGCTTTCCGCCAGCTCCCTCAGGCGTTCCGGATCCTGGATGACGGAGAGGTTGCGCTCGGGGTGGGCAAGGATGGGTTTCAGCCCGGAGACAATCATGGAAAAGACGAGTTCCCGGGCGTTGACCGGAAGGTGGGAGCTGGGGAATTCGACGAGGAGGTAGGCGGTTCGGTTGATGGTGAACTGGAAGCAGGCCTCGGGCGGCAGGAACGCGGAAATTTCGGATCCCCGGACCACGCCCAACGGGACGCCTTCCGCCTCAAGGCACCGGTTCAAGAAATCGACCTGGGCGTCGAGGGTTTCCGAAAGATGATGGTTCTCGGAATTGCCGCCCGGCACGTGCGCGCCGTCAATGTGCGGGGAGGCCACGATCCTGCGGATGCCGTCGGCTGCGGCGATTTTTGCCATCGCGATGGCTTCAACGATGTCCCGCGCGCCGTCATCGATGCCCGGCAGGATGTGGCAGTGCAGGTCGATCAATCAGGTCACTTCTTGTCCGAGGCGTAATAGGAGTGGTAGTAATGGTGGTAATAGTAGTAGTCGCTTTTCTTGAGCACGATGGCGTTCAAAACCACGCCGATGACCGGGGCCTTGATGTTTCCCAGCAGGGACAGCCCCTTTTCCATCATCTCGTGGGTGATCTTGCCTGCCCGCGCCACGATGAGGGTGGCGTCCAGGGCCCTGCTCAAAATCAGGCTGTCGCTCACGGTCAAAATCGGCGGGGAATCGAACACGATCAGATCGAACTGCTTTTCGCACTCCTCGACGAACTTGCGGAACCGGTCCGACCCCAGCAGCTCGGAAGGGTTGGGCGGCGTCGGCCCGGACTTGAGCACCAGCAGGTTTTCCACGGACTCCACGGGGCTGATGCTGACCTCAGGACCCCCGGCCAGGTAGGTGCTGAGCCCCTTTTCGTTGGCAAGGCCGAAGATCTTGTGGAGGCGGGGCTTGCGCATGTCCGCATCCACCAAGAGCGTCCGCTTGCCCGCCTGGGCGAATGCCGCCGCCAGGTTGACGGCGCTGGTGGTCTTGCCCTCCTCCGGGGACATGCTGGTGACCAGAAGCTTCTTGGGAGCGCCCCCGGCCCCGGAGAGCATGACGGCGGTCCGGATGGATTTGTAGCTTTCGGCGAAAGTCCCCGTCGGGTCGTCCATGACGACGCGCTCCGGGGCGCTCTTGGAGTCCTTGAGCTGGGGCACGGCGCTGAGCACCGGCAGGCCGAATCGCTCCTGGATGTCGTCGGGGTACTTGACGGTGTTGTCCAGGTACTCCAGGAAGAAGGCCACCCCGATGCCCCCCGAACAGGCCCAGGATGATGCCCAGCAGGATGTTGCGGTTCTTGCGCGGCTTGGACGGGGCATCGGGGGTCTTGGCCTCCTCCACCACCCACACCTTGACGGACTGCGCCTGCTCGGAAACGGCCTGCTCCTTGAGCTTGGTCACCAGGGCCTCGTAGAGCTGGCGGTTGGTGTCCACCTCCTGTTTGAGCAGGTTGTACTGGATGAGCTTCTCGTTGAGGCCGATGGCCTCCGCCTTGGTCTTGGCCAGAAGCTCCCCCAGGTCCTGCTCCGTGGACCGGGCCAGCTCGTACTCGTTCTTGATGACCGCGGTCACCCGCTGGATCTCGTGTTTGCGCTTCTGCTGGAGCATCTCGAGCTCGGCTGCGGCCGTCTTCATCATGGGGTGCCTGGGCCCGTACTTTTTCGAAAAGTCCATGATCTGCTTTTCCGCCTCCAGGATCCTGGCGCGGATGGCGGTGACCGTGGGGTCCGAGGAGATTTTCTGGATGGACTCGGCCGCGTCGTAGTTGTCCTTCAAGACCCTCACCTTCTCGTACACGGCCTCCAGCTCCTTGCGCCTGGTCTCCGCGTGGGTCATCTGGGTGTTGATCTCGCTCATCTTCTGGGGCGTGATGGCCAGGCGGTTTTCCGTGGTGACGATGTTCTGAGTCTTCATGTACTCCTGCAGGGCGTTTTCGGACTGGCGCAGGCGCGCGCGCTCTTCGTCGGCCTTCTGGGTCATCCACTTGATGGTGTACCCGGAGGATTCCATCTTCATCTCCAGGGTCTTTTCGATGTAGGCCTTCACCACGGAGTTGACGATCTGGCGCGCCAGCACCGGGTTGGAAGAGGTGAAGCTGATGTCCAATATCCGGCTGTCCCGCACCGGCTGGATGGCGATCTGGCCGGCGATGGCCATGGCGATCTGCTCGTCCTTGGGAAGGGTCTCCGCCGGGGTCTCGCTTTTTCCCGGGATGTAGTCGGCCTGCACCACGCCGATGAGCTTGAAGGCGGTGGCGTAGAGGTCCTTGCCCCAGCCGGCGATTCCTTTGGCCATGGAACCGAAGGTGATCCGGCCTTCCAGATCCTTGAAGTAGGAGTCGTAGGTCTCCTCGAGGTTCAGGGTGTGGACCACCTTCTTGGCCACCGGCGTGCTCTTGATGATCTGCACCTGGGTCTGCAAAAATTCCGGGTTGTACTGGACGTATCCGTAGCTCGTGAGCAGGGGGGTCTTCTCGCCCTCCTCGATCATCATCTTGGAGACGGCGGTGTACTGGGGGATCGAGGTGAAGGCGTGCAGCACCACCAGGGCCACCACGATGGCGAAAAAGGTGTAGATGGTGTACTTCCGCTTCCGCAAAATTCTGAAGTAGTCCCTCAGGTGCACTTCTTTTTCGATGTACATTTCTTCTTCGCGTTCCATGTTTTGATCCGCCTTCATCATGTTAGGGAATAGGTACCAGGTGTCGGGTGTCAGGTGTCAGGTTTCAGGAAGAACAGGCGCGATTGATAGGTTTTTCAATGGAGCGGCGTAGCCCGTTCAGCATTCTGCCTACCTCTGCACTTTGTGTGAGAAATCCAGTTATCTCTCCATCATTGAGGTATTTAAGCCTCCCTGCAATTTGGACATGGGTTTCAACCTCTGCAAGAGAACCGCATGCTATTGATAAGTGCTGTAGAAATTCTTTGGCATGTTGTCTTTGCCGACCTTCAGCGATATTAGCGGGAATCGATACCGCAGCCCTCTGCAATTGACCTGCAAGTCCATAAGTCTCGTTTTTTGGAAATTTTTTTGTCAGGTGATAACAAGCAGTCACCATATCCATGGCTTTCTGCCAGACCTCTAAATCTCTATAGCTCTTGATCATCTTTTTTTGCCTGTTCAGCCCCTCATTCTGTCCCCCGACACCTATCACCTGACACCTGGCACCTAAAAAAATGATTCCGGCACCACGATCACGTCGTCCGGCATGACCGGTTCGTCCATCTTGGCCCGCTGCAGCACCTGTTCCTCTCCTTTGACCTTGCGGATGATGCGCACATTTTTGGTCGACGCCTTGGAGGTGAACCCGCTGGCCACGGTGATGGCTTTGATGACGGTGATGCCCTCCTCCCACTTGTACGCATCAGGTTTCCGGACCTCGCCGTTGACGTAGAAGAACATGGCCTCCTTGACGTAGATGCTGTCGCCGTCCTCCACGTGAACGTCCACCGAGGTGTCGCCCCGCTCCACGAAGTTCTTCAGGTCGATCTTGAGGATCTCCGAGCCGTTTTTGCCGGGTTTCTGCCGCCGCTTGATGACCGCCGAGTCCCCGGCGTTTTTGGTAAACCCCTGGGCCTTGGAAATCAGCTCCAGAAACGACGTGTTCCCGCTGATCTCGAACAGCCCCGGCTTGTTCACCTCCCCCAGGATGGTCACCTTCTTGCTCCTGAACTCCTCCACGAAGACGCTCACGTGCGGGCTGATCAGGTACCCGTCGGCCAAAAGATCGGTGATCTTTTTTGTCACGTCGGAGACGGAAAGCCCCCCAACGGCGATCTCGCCGATCAGCGGCAAAACGATGACCCCCTCGTTGGACACCCGGACGACCTTCTCCAGGTCCGGGTTGTCATAGACGCTGATTTTCAGCACGTCCCCGGCCCCCACCTGGTAATCCTGCCCCCGGCAGGGTGCCGAAAGAAATGCCAGCACCGCAACCGCCAGTAAAATGCCCGCCCGTTTCATGGCCTTAGCTCCATACGGTTCATAGGTTCCCATTCCCCCTCACCCTACCCCTCTCCCCCATGTCTGGGGGCGAGGGAACTCTGCCCCCTGACCTCTGCTCTCTGCCCTCTGACCTCTGCCCTTATATCGCTCCCGTCACCGTCAGCATCACCGTGTTCTTGTCGTAGTCGAAGTTCTCGAGGCTGGAGTTGCGTTTCTGGTAGCGGTAGGAAAGCCCGAAAGACAGCCACTCCCGGAAGGCATAGGAAATGGAAGGGGATAGGCCGAAGAAGTCGTCCCTTCTCAGATCCGGGTCGTTTCCCTGGTAATCCTCGTTTCGGTAGAGCAGGTCGATCCTGAAAAGGACGTCGTCAGTGATCTGCTGCCGGTAGCCGGCGGTAAACCCGGTGGTGACCAGGTACTCGGCACTCAAATCCGGCGTCTCCTCGCTCCTTCGGTAACCCCCGAGGCCGACACCGGTCTTGTCCGTCACCTGGAAGTCGAACCGGCCTTCGAAGACGAAGTGCTCCCCGTCCTCTACTTGATCGCCGTCGAATTCCCGGTTGCCGTACCCGGCTTTGAAGCTGGCCCGGGTCTTTTCCGTGAAATTCCACAAGGCCCCGACCAGGCCCCGCTGCTCCCGGCTGTCCGCGATCTCCTGCTCGTCGTAGTCGATGTCGATGAAATTGTACTGCGCGAACAGGGCCGTCTTGGGCATGATCTTGAAGTAAACGTACCCGGAGGCCGAGTTGTCCGTCCGGCTCCGGCTTTCATTCTTTTCGTCCGTGTAGGATACCGTGAAGTTGCTCGCGTCCACCCTGAACAGGAGCTTGTCGGTGGCCTCGTAGGTCAGGATCAGGTCCGCCAGGTTGCTGTCGAAGGTGTCGGTTTGAGTAGAGACCTGCCCCTCGTAGCGGTCGTAATCCCGGACGAACCTATCGGCCAGGTTGATGGAAAGCCCGCCCCGAAACGAATACTGCAGGGCCGCTTCGGCGGCGTGGTTCACGGTGTTCTCGTCGCTGTTTTCTGCATAGATCTCGAAGCTGGGGCTGTAGGTCAGGTGCGCCTGGAACCGCTGGAAATCCGGTGCCTCGAACCGGTCGTACAAAAGCCCCCCGGGCGTCGTGGTCACCGTGCCGATGGGCACGGGCTTGGACCGTGCCGCCGGCAAAACGAACTGGACGCCCGGGGCGATCCGGGTGATGAAATCCTCGGTTTTTTCTTCGCTGGCATTGAAGATATTGTCGTCATACACTTCCGACAATTCGAGGAAGAAATGATAAAAACTCCCCCGCTTCCCGAAAATATCCCCGGATATTTTCCCGGTGCCTTCAAGGTGCTCCTGGGCATTCGCCAGTGTAGTCCATCCCAAGATATATAAGAAGAAAAAGCCACAGGCACATACCGTTTTCAACTTTTTCATGGAGTTGATCTCACCTGTCCCAAGGCATGCGATTATTCACTGGAACCACAAGAATGCCAGCAATCCTTGCACCACACCCATCTCCAATTTAGCCAACAAAATTCCCTGTCTGCATCAATTGGAGAGGAATCACAACATATGCTTTCGATGAGGCCACAAGTCACAGCGCCAAAAGGTTCACAATTTTGACCTGTGGCTACCAGTATCCCCTGGGATTCGCCTGCCTCTTTTTTTACGGAAGGAAATTCGGTCTTTATTTCCGATTCAACCGCTGCTTCCTTCTTCGCCAGCAATTCCTCCTCCGCCGCCGCCCATCCGCAAACCATGAGCGACAAAATTAGCCCAAACCCAAAGGAAAAAATTCTTTTCATGGTCCTCCTCCTTTTCTACCCTTTTCTCTTCTCTTGCCTACCACCCATCACCCATAACCTATTACCCATTACCTCTTACCCATTCTTCCTGACCTCTGACCTCTATCCTCTAACCCCTAACCTCTGTCTTCCTGACCTCTGACCTCTATCCTCTAACCCCTAACCTCTGTCTTCCTGACCTCTGACCTCTATCCTCTAACCCCTAACCTCTGTCTTCTGACCTCTAACCTCTATCCTCTAGTATCTTCTCCCTCACCTCCCCCAGCGCCGCATAGTCCTTCGGATAAGTGACCCTTTTCACCTCCACCTCGTCCACGACCCGGCCGATGAATTCGAACTCATCCTTCAGCTTTTCGTTCATGTCGATCCCCAGCCGGTAGGGGTGCTTGACCAATTCCATGAATGCTTCCCGGGGCGGCATCGATCTTATCAAGACACCGCTTTGCTTTCTGGCGACTTTTTTTCCAGAAAGCACGTAGACCCGGTCCAAGGGCTCCTGCTTCGCACTGAAACGGATGAGGCCTTCCCCGTTGCCCAGGCGTTTTTTATCCATGTAATGGGCAACGTCCGGCAGCTTCGTCTTCGCCGGAAAGAGGGCCGAAACCGCATCCGGCCAGAGGCGCATCCCGGGGAAAAACGGAATGCCGTGAATCCTTCCGTCCTTTTCCACCAGAACCAGGCAATCATCGGTGACAACCGGAAACCCCGCCATGCCAAAGCTCGTCGCCAGCGTGGATTTACCGCTGCCGGTCCCCCCGAGAAAAGCCACGATTTTTCCTGAAACCGAAACCGCACTGGCGTGGAGTACCAGTTTCTCCTGCCGGCTCAAGAGAAGCGGGACCACCATGTCCAAGAACAGGTGGGTGATGGATTCCAGCGGGACATCCGGTTTGCAGCGGCAGCGAATCTTCTTTTCGGTCCGGTCCACAATAAAATGAGCCAGATTGAAAAAACGCAGGTGAAAACCCGCATCTTTGCCACTGACCGACAACCATGGCTTTCCATTGGTCAGAAAGAAATGACGCTTCCAGCGGCATACCGGAGCCTTGCCGTTTGAAAATATTTCAAACGAATAATCCGGCTCCTCTCCCATCTCGGGCAAAACCTCTGGAAAAGGGATCGTGCTTTCGATCACCAGGCCGCAGATATTGTAGACGGTTCTGTTCAAAAAGCTGAACTGAGGCGCTTTAGGTTCCCGGATGTTAAATGGGAAAAACACAGGAATTCGACTGACTAGGCCATAGTTCAGGGGCAGGGCCTGTTGGGGCGGCATTTTTTATGCGGTTTTCCGCTGTTTCCTTCGGTCTGTAATGAGCCGCCGGGCATTTGCGTCAGGTCTTCCAGAGCGCCGTACACACACAAATCGGGTGTGTCGTACTTTTCCTTTTCCTGGGATTCTGAAGAAACGGCAATTTTTTCTACTTTCATGTCATCCTCCTTTGCGTAATGTTAACCATCTGCTGTTTTTTTGCTCACCGCGGATCCTTCAGGCAGAGCAGGCTTTCCGTTGAATACGCGGTTAAACCAGAGTTCGATTCCAAAAGTGTGCCAGAAAGGCCACACATCCACCGTCATTTCATCGTTCGCCTTTTTGCTTTCGGCTAAAAGTTTTTCATACTGCTCCCCGAGAACCTTTGCATTCACCCACCCCATGCCGCCGATGGAAAGGCGTTCAAACAGGTCTCGTCCCCCTTGAATTTGCAATGCATGCTTAAACACTTGAGAAAATTCCGCCTTGGATCGGCGCTGCAACACCGCCTCCGGCAAACAGCTTCTCATGGCCTTGCGAAGAACCGATTTGTCGTAATGTCCGTTGCAACGCTGTTCTTCAGGAATTGCCATCCCGAACTCGAGAATCCGCCGGTCGTGGAAGGGGTGGCGCAATTCAATGCCGAAATACGCCGCCGAGCGCTCCTCCATTTCGATGGCATGCGTCTGAAAACCCGCGGTTGAAGCGGTGTATTGAGCACCCTGGGCCGCACTGGAAAAACCACGCCAATTCACTTCTTTGCGCAGGCGTCCAGTCAAATCTATGGACCGTGAGAAGGTCGATCCTATCCATTCCGGAACGACATGAGTACCGTTTTTTAAGTTTCCGATCCTGCGTAGAAGCTTTTTCGGGATCAGGGGCCTCAGGGAGCTGTCCAACAACGACTTTGGGGGATACGGGATAATGGCATGCCGCCCATAGTCATGGCGCACCCGCCGGATAAGCGAAGAAATCTTGAAATTTCTCAGAAGATCAAAATAGTGATAGTCGCTTCCAGTGAACCATTCGTCGCCGCCCAACCCTGTCAACATTACGGCGTAACCTTTTTCCCGCGCCAGGGTTTCAATGGAATCCGTCATGGAGCCGTTGGGGTAATCCGGGATGTCCAGGTAGCGGTCCACCTGGGCTTCGTGCCACTTGCGATCCGGGACCCTCGGCGGCAGGGCGTGCCCCTCGATATTCCACATGCGGTTTACGGCATCGATATACCGGCTCTCGTCGCACCCCCACCCCGGAAAGACCACGGAGAAGGTCTCGAGGTCAGGCCGGGACCCGTTCATTTTATTGACCAGCGACTTGGCCACGCCGGCAACCGCCGAGGAATCCACCCCGCCGCTGAGCTGGACCGCCACCTTCCCGTTGGATCTCAAGCGGCAGGCCACCGCCTCCCTGAAGATCTCCAGCAGGTGGTCGGCGTACTCCTGATCGGACCCGTAGCGGATCTCCTTTTTGGGGTCCAGGTCCCAGTACCGGTGCTTCCGGACTCTGCCGTCCTGCACGGTCATGAAGTGGGCCGGCGGTAGGCGGAAAACCCCCTGGTAAAGCGTCTCCTCTTTGCTGTTGACGGCGCTCATGAGGTACTCGGCCACCATGGCCTCGTTGGGTTTGCGCGGGACCTCGGGGTCTTTGAGGATCTGCTGGAGCTCGGAGCCGAACATGAAACGGCGCCCGTCGCAAAAGTAATAAAACGGCTTCAGGCCCAGGATGTCCCGGGCGCAGAAAAGCAGCCGCCTGCTTTCGTTCCACAGGGCAAAGGCAAAGTCGCCCAGGATTTTTTCGGCGATCTTTTCCCCCCAGCACGCGTAGCCTTTCAGCACCAGCTCGGCGTCGGTGTCATCGCGAAGCCGCATCCCCTTTGCGGCAAGCGATGCCTTCAGTTCCTCCCGGTTGTCCACTCGCCCGTCAAACGTCAGACACAGGTTTCCGGTGTCGTCGGACATCGGCTGTCGCTCGTTCAGCGATTCCGGCGTGGCGCAAAGCCGCTGGTGACCCAGCCCTACGCTCCCGCCGATCCACTTTCCCGAACCGTCCGGCCCCCGGTAAGGGATGGCATCGGTCATGCGATCCAAAAGCGCCGGGTCGATGCCCGCGCCATCGAAGTTGAATATGCCTGCGATTCCGCTCATGTTTAGAGATCAGAGGTTAGAGGTTAGAGGGCAGAGATCAGAGATCAGAGGTTAGAGGTTAGAGGGCAGGGCTTGACCCCTGACACCTGACACCTGTTCCTAAAGATATTTTTTCAGCGGCGAGAAGCGGTCGGCCACCCCGGGGGTTTCGTTGAGGGCGACGCCGGCCACTTCCACCCAGGCGTGGGCTTCCAATTGCCCTGCCCCGGTCCTCACGCCGAACCGCAGATCGCTATCGACCCCATTGCGCCGCAGCAGCCGCCACAGCACGATGGACTGGGGAAGGCAGGCGGCCTTGCACGGCCCGTGGACCGCGGCCGCCCTGACCATCCGGGCGATGGGAAGGGCCCGGGAAAGCGCTTCCCGGTCCCCGGCGTCGATGTCCGGCAGCCTCCTGGCCGCAGGAGACATCCCCTTGAACCCGGAAAGCCGCAACCCCAGCACCGTCAGGGGCAGCAGGACCAGGGCCTGGGCCAGCACCCAAAGCTCGCCAAGCGTGAGGTTCCTGATCTTTTCCCAGCTACTCAACGGCGACTTCCAGCAGGCCGTTGGCCACCAGCTTCCCGACCAGGCTCTGGAGGTCCTTTTTCAGCGCGTCGCCGTCCACCTCGTACTTGCCAAGAAGGGCTTCGTACGCGCCCTGGATGGTATCGGCTTTCGCCAACACGTTCCACATGCGCGTGCCCACCTTGTCCAGGCCGAAGTAGTACTTGTTGTTGAGGTTGAGGAGCACCGACTCCCCCCGGATCTCCCGGATCAGGATGTTTTCCGGCACTTTGACTTTGGTGTTAAAGGATACTTCCATTCCTGTTCCTCTTTGTTAGTAATGGATTAAACTTGCTTCGCGCTTCGCCACCGTAAGCCCGTAGTTGAAAGTAACGAACCCCAGCGGGAGCAGGAGCAGGGCGAAAAGGGAAAGGATCAGGATCTGGTGAAGCACCGCGCCCAGGGCGGCGCCGTTGAGCACCACCTGGCGCAGGGCCTCCAGGGCGTGGGTGACGGGGAGAAGCTGGGAAAGGGGCGAAAGCCACCCGGGCAGGACGTCCACGGGGTAGAACACGCCGCCCAGCAGGCCCGATGCGGTGGTCACCAGCAGGGACACCGGGCTTCCCCGCTTGAAGACCAGGATGAACGCCGCCGACAGGAGCCCGATGCCGCAAAACGCCGCCACGGTCAAAACCCCCACGACGGCAAACGCCGCCAGGCTGGTCATCTGGAGCCTGAGGCCGAAAAGGAAAAAACCCAGCGTCATGTAGATCAAAACCCTCAGCGAGGTCATCGCGAAGCTGTAAATGGAGGACGAAAACAGGATGGTGTGCACCGACGTGGGGGTCACGAGCAAAGATTCCAGGGTGCCTTCGAGCTGGGCGGTGCGGATCTCGCTGGAGAACTGGTCCACGGAAACGCTCAGGTAGTCGGTGAGGGCGATGCCGACGATGACGAAGCTGAAGTAATCCCCCCCGTATCCCCCCAGCTTTTCCGAGATGCCGCCGCCGATCAGCCTGGACACGAAAAAGGTCAATGCGGCGGTGAAAAAGATGCCGACAAACTGGATGACAAACTGCAGCTTGTAATTGAGGGCGATCCGGAAATCGCGCTTTATGAAGGCAACCGCTTTCATTTCACCCCTGACCCCTCGAATCCTTGGCCCCTTGGCCCCTTGAACCCTTGTTCTTCCAACCTCTGCCCTCTAACCTCTGACCTCTGCTCTTACTGACCCCTGACACCTGGCACCTGGCACCTGCTCTTCTGCCCTCTAACCTCTAACCTCTGTTCCTCCTGACCCCTGACACCTGACACCTGCTCTTCTGCCCTCTGACCTCTGCTCTTTCTGCCCTCTGCCCTTCCCCCGTCAGTCGCGCGAACACCTGTTCCAGGTCCGGTTCCACGGGGGTGCAGGCAAAGACCTTCACGTCCTTCTCGATCAAATGGGCCAGGAGATAGGGGATGTTTTCCGGTTTCTCGTGGACGTCGATTTCGATATGCCCGTTGCTTTTCACAATTTGTTCTAAATTGAACATTGTTTCTGGCCCGAACGCTGCCTCCGGCACCCGGTCGACCCTCAGCCGGAAAAAGGCCGCCCCGGGGATGAGCGCCCGGATCTCGGCAATCGACCCGCACGCCCGCACCCTCCCCTTGTGGATCACCGCAAGCCGGCCGCACACCTCCCGGGCCTCGGCCAGGTTGTGGGTGCACCAAAGTAGGGTCTTCCCCCCCGTCCCGGCCAGCTCCTGCCTTGCAAACCTTCTGAACTCCGAGGCCGCCGACGGGTCCAGACTCCGGGTGGGCTCGTCCATGAGCAAAACCTCCGGGTCCGGGAGAAGGGCCCGGGCCAGGGCCAGGCGCTGCTGCTGGCCGCTGGAATATTTCATCACCGGGGCGTCCGCCTTGTCCGAAATCCCGGAAATATCCATCACTTCCGCGATGCGCCGGGCTTTTTCCCGCCCCTTAAGACCCCACAGGCTGGCGAAGAAATCGAGGTTCTGCCGCCCGGAAAGCCGCCAGTAGAAGCTTCTCTCGTTGGCGCTGACCAGGCCGATCTTGGACCGCACCTTCTGCGCCTCGGCCGCCAGGTCCCACCCGCAGACGCTCCCGCCGCCCGCATCGGGCAGGATCAGGGTGGCCAGGATCTTGATGAGGGTGGTCTTCCCCGCGCCGTTGGGCCCCAGGATTCCGAAGACCTCCCCGGCCCCCACCTCGAGGGAAACGCCGTCCAGCGCCCGCACGGCCGGGCTCTTTCCGGCCCCCAGGGCCGCGCGCCAGCCCCCCTGCGCAAACGTCTTGGACACCCCCCTGATGGAAACCGCGTTCATTCTCCAGCTCTCACCTGCTCTTCCCTGACACTGACCCCTGTTCTTCTAACCTCTGCCCTCTAACCTCTAACCTCTGTTCTTTTCTGCCCTCTAACCTCTGCCCTCTGCCCTCTGTTCTTCCTGACCCCTGACACCTGACACCCATCACCTGTTCTTCTATCCATTGACTAAATCAAAACACCCTGTTATTTTAGAATAAATACTGAGGATGATTTCCAGTTAGAAACTCTTTTGGATATCAGTTGCTTTGAAGAAAATAACTTTCAGTGAGCATGCCGAGTTAAAATTTTCCCTGTTGAAAGCCCATGGGTTTCATGTTGAAAAAACAGCGATCGTGGCAACTGTAAGGAACCCCGATAAAATCGAATCAGGATATAGAGGCAGAAGGATCGCTCAAAGTAGATTTAATTCCGACCATGTCTTGAGAGTTGTTTTCGATGAAACAGCAGACGAAATCCGAGTAATTACTTTTTATCCAGGAAGGAAAGACCGTTATGAAACTCAGGTATAATAGGGAAGAAGAACATTATGATCCTCGAGATTTCCGACGACGCTGTGGATTACGCCGAAGAAATGGGGCCATTGATCGTTCACTTTTCCAATCAAGGCAAACCCGTAATTCTGGAAATCCTGGACGCAAGCGATTTCATCGCAACAGCCACAAAATCGACCATTCAAGCCAAGGGTCTGGAACCCGTCGAACTGGAACTCTAAGCTGCCCTCTAACTTCTAACCTCTGCTCTTCTGCCCTCTAACCTCTAATCTCTAACCTCTGTTCTTTTCTGACCTCTAACCTCTGCCCTCTGACCTCTGTTCTTCCTGACCCCTGACACCCAACACCTGACCCCTGTTCTTCTAACCTCTGCCCTCTAACTTCTAACCTCTATTTTTCTGCCCTCTAACCTCTAATCTCTAACCTCTGTTCTTTTCTAACCTCTGCCCTCTGCCCTCTGTTCTTCCTGACCCCTGACCCCTGACACCTGACCCCTGCCCTTCCCCCCCATCCACCTCTTCACCGCCGTGTCCCGCCGCTTCTCCTCCAGCATGGCCAGCATCCGGGCGTCCTTCATCAGCACCCGCAGCCACACCCCGCCGTAAAGCCCGGCCTTCTGGCAAAACCGCACCGCGTAGTACCAGTAGACCCCCAAAGACCCCATGGCCGCCGGGTATTTCTGGCTCACGAACTCCCTGGGCGGAAACAGCACCTGCCGTAAGCTGGAAAGCTTTTCCCCATGGAATCCGCGGCCAGCATCTGCCAGAAGTACGGCGAGAACGGGCATGTCCTTGAACCCGTTTCCGAACATCCTCTCCAGCGCCCACTTTTTGGCCTCGGCCGTGAAGGCATCCCCCAGGATGGCCCCCACCGCCGCCTCGGGCACCGGCACGCCCAGCATCTGGCGCGCCATCATCAGGGTGAAGCTCACCGCGTTGGGCACGCCCCACTGGCCGGCCCGCTCCAAAACCGCCTGCCAGTCGATGGCCTCCCCGTACCTGAGCACCACCTCCCGCAGATCGCACAGCGTCCTCAAGCCCCCGATCTGGAACTGGTGGTGGAAGGCCACGTGGCTGCAAAGGTGCAGCACCAGGTCCTCGGGGCACAGCACCCGGGCCCTCACCCCCCCGATGACCGCCTCCCGGCTGCGCCCCCACACGCCCTCCATGTCCACGGGCACCTCGTGGACCAGGTACCAGTGGACGTCCATGAGCATCCGCTTCTCCTGGGAATCGTAGCCCAGCGCCCCCAGCACCTCCTGGGCCCGGCCCAGGTCCTCTTGCCGCACCAGCAGGTCCATGTCCCCCATGGGCCGCATCCCGATGTCGCCGTACACCGCCTCGGCCAGGTGCGCCCCCTTCAGGGCCATGGCGTCGATCCCCTCTTCCTTCAGCCGCCGCAGGGCGGTCCCCAGCTCGTGGAAAAGCCACATGTTGACCTGGGTGTAGTGGATGCAGATCTTTTTCAGGCGCTCGTACACGTCCGCCGGGACCAGGCCGGCGATCCCCTCCCGCTCGATCCTGCGAAACAGCAGCGGGGCCACCCGGTGCCGCACCGCCTGGGCCAGCACCCGTCCCCACTCGGAAGACGACAGCGACACCAGGCCAAACGGCCCGGCCGGTTCTTCGCCCTCGCGCAGGCACTGCAAAAGCAACCGGTCCTCCTCCCCCAGCTTCACCGCCTGGGCCGCCGCCCCCTCCGAAATCAGCGACCGCGCCTTCTGCTCCAGCGCCGCCCGGGCCCTGACGGCCGCCGCATCGAGTGCACTCTTTTCCGCCTGCGCTGCGGCAAAAACCTCCTGGGGGGTGTACTCGGGCACCACCTCGGAAAGCTTCCCCCGTATCTTTTGCCCGTCCCCGGCCTTGGCCAGCGCCACCAGGCAGCCCACGTGCTCCAGGACCGCCCCCACCGGCAGGCAGGCCCCGTTTTTCATCACCATGATGTCCGGGTGGGAGGTCGCAACCACGTCCTCCCCCTGGGTGATGAGCTCCTCGTAAAGCTTTTCCCCGGGCCTGAGTCCGACGTAGGCGATCTCGATGTCTTTTCCCGGCTCGAACCCGGAAAGCCGGATCATGTCGGCGGCCATGTCCGCGATGCGCACCGGCGTTCCCATCTTGAGCACGAAGATCTCGCCGCCTTGCCCCATGGCCCCGGCCTGCAGGATGAGGCTGGAGGCCTCCGGGATGGTCATGAAGTACCGCGTCACGTCGGGGTGGGTCAGCGTCACGGGCCCGCCGCTTTCGATCTGCTTTTTAAACAGCGGAAAGACGCTTCCCGCGCTTCCCAAAACGTTTCCGAAGCGCACCGCCATGAAGCGCACCCCGTTTTTTTTCGCATAGGCCTGCATGAGCATCTCGGTGAGGCGCTTGGTGGCCCCCATCACGTTGGTGGGCCGCACCGCCTTGTCCGTGGAGACCACCACGCACCGCTCCACGTTAAAACGCCCGCACAGCTCCAACACCATGGCCGAGCCCACCACGTTGTTGAAGACCGCCTCCCAGGGGTGCACCTCCATCATGGGCACGTGCTTGTAGGCCGCCGCGTGGAAGATCACCTGGGGCCGGTGCTCGGCAAACAGGTTTTCCATGCGCTCCCGGTTCTGGACCGCCGCCAGGGCCGGCTCCACGCAAAGCTCCGGGAAGTCGCGCTTGAGGTCCAGCGCGAAATCGTAAAGCCCGGACTCGTTTCGCTCCACCAGAACGAGTTTCTCCGGCGCGTACCCCGCGATCTGCCGGCACAGCTCGGACCCGATGGACCCCGCCCCCCCGGTCACCATGACGCGCTTGCCCGTGAGGTACCCGCAGATGGCCGTCAGATCCAGGTCCACCGCCTCCCGGCTCAAAAGGTCCTCGTATTTCACCTGCCGGATGTGGCTTACCGAGACCTTGCCCTGGATCAGCTCGGAAAGCCCGGGAAGCGTCTTGCACGGCACCTGGGCCGCGCTGCACGCCTCCACCATCTTTCTTATCTGGCTCCTCCCGGCGCTGGGCACGGCGATGATGGCCTCCTCCACGTGCCGCTCCCCGGCGATGCGCGCCAGGTCCGCCACCCTGCCCAGAACCGGCACGCCGTGAAGGGTGTGGCGCACCTTTTTCACGTCGTCGTCCACGAACCCCACCACGCAGTACCCCAGGCCCGGGTTGCCGGCGATCTCACGCAGAAGCTTTTCCCCGGCATCCCCCGCGCCGATGATGACCAGGTTTTTCACCCCGGCCGGGGCCTTCCTGAACAAGCCGTTTCCCACGGCCCTGACCCCCCCGGCGTAAGCGATGCGGATGCAAAGCCGCGCGCCCCCCACCAGCACCAGGGTCAAGACCAGGTCGATGAGGAAAACCCCCCTGGAAAACCCCGTGAACCCGTGGGCCAGCAAAATCGTCAGGACGACGAGCACGGAAGAAACCGCGCAGGCCTTGATGAGGCTCAGCAGGTCGTGAAGCCCGGTGTAGCGCCACATCCCCCGGTAAAGCCCGAACAGGTAGAAGCAGCCGATCTTCACCGGCACCACCCACACCACGGTCTGCCAAAGCTGCGCCGCCTGGCCCGCGGGGATGGCCCCGTCGAAGCGCACGAAATACGCCAGAAACAGGGAAAGCGCCGCCAGGGCCGCATCGGCCGCCAGCATGACCCAGAAATTTCTATTCCTGCAGCAAAGAAGGCATTTAAGTAGTTTTATTCAGTGGGAATAAACGGATTTCTGAAAAAGAAGGAAGGACTTAATCGATTTGACAGTTGAATTGTCTTTGGGGTCATTCTCCGGCAACTTGCCCCGTATCCTGAACGAAACGGCTTCCACCAAACTTCCCCACAGTTCCACCATCTCGTTGTAGATCGCTTTCCTGTTTCTAAGCAGATACTGCCCAGGCACTTTTCGAGCTGTCCGAAACCTTGTGAACCCCAATTTCGGTTCCGGAGCCGTTAAGCTTCAGTTTCAACAGCAGCAAAGACCGCGGCATGTGGTAGGAGGATGTGACCAGAAGAACTTTTTTGAACCCTTCTTTTTGGATAATATCCCCGGTCAACAGCGCGTTTTCGAAGGTCGTTCGCGCTTCGGGTTCTATTACGACGCTTCCATTTTCAGCCATGCCAAATTTCCTGTTGTACTTGTCGATAGTTTTCGGCTCCGCAGGCGAAACGACCAGCTTTTCTGCCTACCTCTTCCTTCAAAAGCTCATACCCCTTTTCAACCCGCTTTGAAGCCCCAGCAAAAACCACCACCGCATCCGCGCTTTCCCGTTTGTCTTCCCCTGCCAGCACATAGCAAAAATACCCGAACTCCATCCCAATAACCGCCGCCACCACCCCCAGCGCAACCGCTATCTTTTTCAGCCTTTTCCTCATAAGCCATTAAATTCATTTGCTAACAACTGACACTGACCCCAAATAACTGTACTTCACCCATCACCCATCACACTGTTCTTCGCTAACCCCAACTAATACTCGGTCTCTCACGCCGTATCCATGAAACTTCAAGAAGCCGACTCCTTCGCGATAAACGACCGCAAGTAAATCCCTATTGTCACGAAAATCACTGAATAAATGACCAACATAATGCATACAGGAATGATTCCGTGCATCCTTTACCATTACTACACTAAGCCCAATAAGAAATTGCACCAATGCATAAGATAACGGCTACCAGCCAATGAGGCAGACCATGTTCATTGGTTAGAAGCTGATAGATATGTCTTCTATGGGGCAAAATAAGGTTTTCCCCATCACGAAGACGAACAACCATTGTTATCAACTCGTCCGCGTAGAATGGAAAAAGAAAGGATGCCATACACACAAAATCCATAAGACTATCGGCTTCCATATAGATAAGAGCACTGAAGGCCGCCCCCAATAAAATGCTTCCCACATCTCCCATGAAAACCCTGGCTCTTGGCATATTAAATGGAAGAAACCCTAAAGAAGCGGCAGGATAAGGCCATGGCTACCCCTACTGGAGGTCTCGCCGGCCCCCTACCTTGCTTCGAAAGTACCATGCCAAAAGGCCAAAACCCACAACTCCGGTCAGACCCGCAATACCGTTTATACCATCCATGAAGTTATAAAAATTGGCCGTGCCGGACATAAACACAACCCAAAACAGGCGAAGAAAAACGCGCCAAAAAATCAACCCACCATCACGTCTTAGCCCGCAATGAAAACCAAGACGCCAATAAAAACAAATTGGGCCAACAGCCTAACTTTAGGTGAGATGCCCATGCGGTCCCCCACAAAAGAGAGACCAGCCACTACAGCCAACGGCAGATCCAAACAAAGACACCAAGCCCGCTACCACGAAGGGATAACATAAATGCACCCAATATTCCGACACCACCGCCTTTCGGCGTCACCTGGTGGTGCAGCTTCGCTGCGTGGGGTTCATCAAGAACGCCTAACCGCTCGGCAACCTGGCAATAGCCACATGCCCCAAAAGCACCAATCCTAAATAGGACTGAAAAACAAGATCTCAACCCCTGACTTAATGAAACCTCCGTACCCTGCCAAACAGGCACCATTCCCCTTAAGCTGCATCTGCAATTCCCTCCTTCGAAGCTCCTCGGTGAATACCCAAAATCCTCTTTCGCCTCCTTAAGCTCAAACGCCTTGTCTTCGTTCAGCCGCAATATTTGTTCCGACTTTAGGGAAACCGCAGACCAACACCCTCCAAAAAACTGATCAAGGAAGTCACTGGACTTACAGGAACGTGAATCTTAACAACCTTTCGGTCCAGTACGCCGCAAATAATGTCTAATACTCTCATTGAAACTAGAGGACTTTTGCCGGGAAGATTGTAACTTTTGCCTATAGTAGCCTTCTCCTCGAGACAAGTCACCACTGCTTCGAGCCACGTCCTGGACATAAACAGGCTGCTGGAGATGTTCACCACTCCCGACAACGGGATAACGGGGAGCCTTACTGCAAATATTTTATTAGCCGGCACATGTTG
>CAVOQY010000006.1:0-44522 GCA_963698465.1 uncultured delta proteobacterium | reverse complement strand
GACGGCCTATGATCGGGGAGATACTGGCCACGGGGGAGGAGATCCGCAGCGGCGCCCTCATCGACAGCAATTCCGCCGCCATTGCCCGGAAGCTGGAGGAGGCGGCATCGCCGTGACACGGCACACCAGCGTGGGAGACGACGAAGCGGTCCTGGCCGCGATTTTTAAAGAGATCGGAGAAAGAGCAGACGTCGCCGTGGTGACCGGCGGCCTGGGTCCCACCGAGGACGACCTCACGTCCATCGCCGCAGCCGCGGCTGCCGGAGTGCCCTGTGAAGCCGCACCCCTGGGCTCTCGAGGAAATCGAGCGTTTTTTTGAAAGTCGAAAGCGCCTGACCAGCCCCTCCAACCGGAAGCAGGCCTTTTTCCCCAGGGGCGCCGAGGTGCTTTCCAACCCCATCGGAAGCGCGCCGGGATTTTCCATGACACTAGGCCGGTGCCGTTTCTCTTCTCCCCGGTGTGCCGGCAGAAATGGAAAAAATGCTTTCAGAACAGGTCATGCCCCGGCTTCTCGCCGTTTTCCCGGAGCACCGGACGGTCTGCCTCACGCGCACTCTTTGCACCTTCGGGCTTACCGAAGCGGCCACCGGCGAGCGGCTCTCCGGCCTCTCCGCGGCCTTCGGGGGGGTCAAGCTGGGCCTCAGAGCCAAGTTTCCCGAGATCCAGGTCAAGCTTTACGCCTACGGGGAAAAGGATCAAAACCTCGAAAAAATCCTGGAACAGGCTTCCCTCTGGGCGGCCCAGCGGCTCGGGAAGCGGGTGATCTCCATGGACGGAAGCCCCATGGAAGCCGTGGTGGGCAGCCTGCTTCTCAAACGCCAAGCCACCATCGCCGCCGCGGAAAGCTGCACCGGCGGGCTTCTCTCCCACCGCCTCACCAATGTGCCGGGAAGCTCCGGCTATTTTTTGCTTTCGGCCGTGACTTACGGAAACGCCTCCAAAGTTTCCGTGCTGGGGGTTTCGCAAAAAACCCTCGACCGCTTCGGGGCGGTGCACGAGAAGACCGCCGAGGAAATGGCCGAGGGCGTCCGGCGCCTCTCCGGCGCCGATTACGGCCTCTCCACCACCGGCATCGCGGGCCCGGAGGGCGGGTCGCCGGAAAAGCCCGTGGGCACCGTCTGCATCGGCCTGGCCTCCGCTTCGGGCGTTTTTTCCAAAAGGCTTCAATTTTCTTTCGGAAGCCGGCGCATGCACAAAGAAATATTTGTCCAAAGCGCCCTGGACATCCTCCGGCTCACCCTGGTCCAGGGATGGCCTGCCGGGGACAGGCACTGAAGGGCCGTGAAGGGGGAAAGGGCTGCTCGCAAGTCCCCGGCGGATAAAAAGGCAAGCGAAAGGACACCATCTAACGCCGTGCAAGTGAAAAAAGCCCGTGTCGGTTGGCTCATCGACGGGACCGGGGGCCCCCTTTTCCGGGATGCCCTCCTCGAGATCGAAGGCGGCCGGATACGGTCGCTTTCCCGGAAAAAACCCGGCAAAGGCCCTCCCGGAGAGGTCCTCGATTTTTCGAACTGCACCGTCCTTCCCGGCCTCATCGATTGCCATGTGCACCTTTGGATGTCCGGGAGCACGGACCGGACGCTGCGGGAAAGGCAGCTTTCCGCCGGTTTCGAGGAGGCCTCCGGGGCCGTCGCCCGGCACCTGGAGCAGCTTTTTTTTCACGGGGTCGTCGCCGTGAGGGACGCCGGGGACCGCTTCGGTTTTGTTCGTCGCTTCAAGGAACGTCGCGACGGGCCTTTTCCTTTTCCCGTCCGCCTCCAGGTCTCCGGGAAGGCGTGGCACGCCGAGGGCCGTTACGGAAGCCTCATCGGAAAGCCTCCTGAAAAGGGGGAGACCCTTGCGCAGGCCGTGAAAAGGGAAGCAAAAGGCCTGGATTGGGTCAAGATCGTCAATTCGGGCATCAACAGCCTCATGCAGTACGGCCGGCAGACGGCGCCCCAGTTCAGTGCCGAGGCTTTGAAGGAAGCGGCGGCGGCAGCCGCAGCCCATGGGATTCCCGTCATGGTTCATGCCAACGGGATCCTGCCGGTGCAGGAGGCTCTGACCGCCGGAGTCCGGTCCGTCGAACACGGTTATTTCATGGGCAGGGAAAACCTCAGGCGCATGCGCGACGCCGGTACCACGTGGATTCCCACGGCCTTTGCCATGAAGGCCTTTACGGACCCCGTGGTCAGCCGGAGCCGGTTTCCAGCCGACAGCGAGGGGAAATCCCCTCCATCGCCGCTAGACGCGCGGGGCCTGGAGGTTGCAAAAAAGACCCTGGCGCACCAGATGGATCAGATTCGCTACGCCAAGGAAATCGGGGTGAAAATCGCCCTGGGAACCGACTCCGGGAGCCTCGGGGTGGACCCCGGCAAATCCATGGCCCAGGAGATCGCCGTGCTGCTCGAGTCGGGCTTTTCGGTCCGGGAGGCGATCCACTGTGCCACCGAGGCGGGTGCGGGGCTGTTGGGCCTCGAAAACCTGGGCGTCCTCGCGCCGGGAAAGGAGGCGACTTTTTGGGTGGTTGCAGGGGGGCCCCACGAGCTTCCCGGAAATCTCTCCCGGATCGTTGAACTCTTTGTGCGGGGGGAAAGGTTCAGTCCGCCTGCGGCTTCTGCTTGAACCCGGGATAGAGCTTCCTGAAGCACTCCGGGCAGACGCTGTGGCTGAACGAGAGTTCGGAATGCGTCTCCAGGTAGCTTTCGATCTGATTCCAGTACCCCTTGTCGTCCCGGATCTTCTTGCAGGAGGCGCAGATGGGGAGCAATCCCTGTAAGGTTTTGACTTTGGCCAGGGCTTCCTGGAGGCCGGCCAGGAGCTGCTCCCGCTCTTCTTCCGCTTTCATCTCTTTGGTGACCACCGTCAGGATCCCCAAAGACAGACAGAGGTGGTCTTCGGGATAGGTCTCGATGACGGCCTGGTCTTTGAGCCAGAGGGGGTCCCCGGTCTTGGGAAGCACCTTGTAAACCGCTTCGATGGCCCCGGTCTTCAGGCTGGTCTTTCTCAATTCGTGCCGGAGCCCGTCCAGGTGGCTGTGGCTGAGCACTTCCTTTCGGACGCCGTCCATCTCGGTGTACCGGTAGGTCCGGCGGTCCACCATGCGGGTCTTGACGGCATCGGCGAGTTCGGAAAATGCACAGCCCATCAGCTCCAGGAAGCGACGGGCGGCGTATTCGTACCAGATGGCCTTTTCCTTTTCCTCCCAGGCGGCGATATACGGAATGGCCGGGGTCCCCGTGTCTTCGAAAAGGGTGAAGATGTCGATGCACTGGGCGACGCGGCTCTTGAGGGGACGGCTGAAATCGCCTCTTAAAATCTTCCCGGAATACCCGGTTTCCAAAAGGAAGTTTTTACGGTGCACGGTATTCATCCTTGGGTTTTTCTCTTTCGGGCTTCGGGCCCGATGTGCGGCAGGGAGCCGGCCGTTTCCGCGAACCATCGTGGCGCTTCCTGCAGGAAAACGGCCTGATGCGCCGGATCGCTCATCCGGTGGTCCCCGCCTTTAAGCCGGATGAGCCGCTTGGGCGCTTTGGCCGCTTTCTCGATTTCCAGGGCATTTTTAAAGGGAACGGTCCGGTCGGCCTCTCCGTGGAACACCAGGATGTTCCGGATTCGGGGAAGCCCGGGGGAGAGATCGAAATGCAGGCCTTGTTTTTGCATCAGGGCGGCCGCCCGCGGGTCGGGGTGTTCTTTTGCGCTGGAGGCCCGGATCTGACGGCTGCGGACCGGTGCCGCCACCGTCACCACGGCGGGCACCTCCAGCTTCGAGGCGACGTACAGGCACGCGGCACCCCCCATGCTGCTTCCGAAAAGCCCCAGGAAAGGGCCCGCGCCCTTCCGGGTGACCAGGGCCTTGATGGCTGCCAGGATATCCGCGGCCCTGCCTTCGAGGGAGGTGACCTCCGCGAAGTCCCCCTCGCTTTTCCCGCATCCCCGGTGATCGAAGCGGAAAAAAGCGATTCCTTGCTCCGTAAGCCTTTGGGCCAGGTTCACCTGCTTGGGGGAATCCCCGTCGCTGAACAACCCGTGGCTCCCCACGACGAAGGGAGGGCTCGGCTTCCCCGGGACGTGATAAATCCCCCGGAGGTCCAGGCCGTCGGCGCTAAACCGGATTTCGATCTGTCGGGAGCCGTTTTCCGAGTGCATCACCTTATGCCTTGATTTGTCGGCCTGGATTGCATATGCAGCAGGGGCTCGATATTAGCGCGTCCCGGGAGGAACTCTACCCCGGAGGTCGAACCTTTGTCGCCAAAACCCTGCCAAAAAAACAGGGATTTTGCCCAAGTGGCAAAGGGTCCTTTGACTAACCGCAAATCCGTCATTCCGGGCTCGACCCGGAATCCAGAGTCTTTATTAGGGACCATAAAACAATCGTGGAAATAAAAAAAGGGGAAACCGTCGATCTCGACGTCACGGGCATGGCCTTCGGGGGCCGCGGGATCGGCCGCGCCGACGGCCTGGCGGTGTTCGTGGATCACTGCGCCCCGGGAGACCGGGCGCGGGTGAAAATCGTCAAGAAGCGGAAAAGCTACGCCGAGGCCCGGCTCGTGGAGCTCCTTTCGGCGTCTCCGTTTCGGGTCGACCCTCCCTGCCCGTACTTCGGCTTCTGCGGAGGCTGCAAGTGGCAGCATCTCCGCTACGAGCAGCAGCTGGAATACAAACGCCAGCACGTGACGGATTCCCTGGAACGCATCGCCGGCCTTTTCCAGGTCCCGGTCCATCCGGTGCTCCCTTCCTCGCGTTTATACGGATACCGCAACAAGATGGAGTTCTCCTGCTCCGACCGCCGATGGCTCCTGCCGCAGGAGATGGGCCTGCCGGGGATCCAGACCGGGTTCGCCCTGGGACTGCATGTTCCCGGGACTTTCGACCGAATCCTTAATATCGAAAGATGCCTTCTTCAGCCGGAAAGCGGAAACGCCATCCTGGCGACGGCTAAGACTCTCATCCGGGAATCCGGGGCGCCTCCCTACGGGCTGAAAAGCCACGAAGGCTTCTGGCGCTTCGTGATGCTGCGCCACTCCGATGCCCACAACCGCTGGATGGTCAACCTCGTCACGGCCTCGGAAGATCTCGCCACGGTGGAACCGGTGGCCCGACGCCTGGCCCGGGAACACGGCGACATCCTCAGCCTGGTGAACAACGTCACCGCGAGGAAGGCCGCCATCGCCGTGGGAGAACGGGAGATTTCCCTTGCCGGCCCGTCCAAGATCCTGGACCGGCTGGGTCCTTATCAATTCCGGATTTCGGCCAACTCGTTTTTCCAGGTCAACACCCAGGCCGCCTGGGAGCTTTTCCGGGTGGTCAAGGACTTCGCCGGGCTCACCGGCGGGGAAGTTGTTCTGGATCTTTACAGCGGAACCGGCGCCATCGCCATCGCCCTGTCGGATGCCGCCCGCTCCGTCTTGGGAATGGAGATCGTCCCGGCCGCCGTGGAGGATGCCGGGGAAAACTGCCGACTCAACGGGGTCGGCAATTGCAATTTCCTGTGCGGGGACATCCTGGATTTGATTTCCGGGGTCAAAGATCGATTCGATGTTCTTGTCATCGACCCGCCCCGGGCGGGAATGCACCCGAAATCCGTGGGCAGGGTTCTGGAGCTGAATCCGGAACGGATGGTCTACGTGTCGTGTAACCCGGCCACTTTGGCCAGGGACCTGGGCCTGATGAAGGAGAAATACGTGGTGATGGAAATCCAGCCGGTGGACCTCTTTCCCCACACCCCGCATATCGAGGCCGTGGCGAGGTTGCAAAGAAAATGACGCCGGAAGACAAAAGGCAGACCACTCTCGGCATCGCCGGTGCGGTGGGGGCCTTCCTGATCTGGGGCTTGAGCCCCATCTATTTCAAGTGGCTCAAGGCGGTCCCCCCCTTCGAGATCCTGATGCACCGGATGGTGTGGTCCTTCCTGTTCCTGATGCCGCTGATCCTGGTGCGGGGACAGTGGCGTGACTTCAAGGCGGCTTTAAAAAACCGCAAAACACTGGGGATTCTTCTGGGGACGACCTTGTTGGTTTCCTTCAACTGGTTTTTATTCATCTGGGCCATCAACAACGACCAGATCCTGCAGACGAGTCTGGGCTATTACATCAACCCTCTCATCAACGTCCTGTTGGGGAGGATTTTTTTGAAAGAAAGGCTCAGGCCGGCGCAGGCGCTGGCGGTGGGGCTTGCCGCCGTGGGCGTCGCCTACCTGACCCTCCAGTTCGGACGGGTGCCGTGGATCTCCCTGGCTTTGGCCGTGACCTTCGGGTTTTACGGCCTGATCCGAAAGGTGGCGCCGGTGGGGGCCCTGGTGGGGCTTGCCCTGGAGACGCTGCTCATGACCGGCCCCGCGATGGCCTATCTTTTTTTCTTAAACGCCGGGGGCGGGGGGGCTTTTTTGAAGATGGGCGCAGGCGTCGACCTGCTCCTTGCGGCCTCTGCCCTGGTGACCGCGCTTCCGCTTCTGCTTTTCACCGAGGGCGCCCGCCGGATCCACCTGTCCACCGTAGGGATCCTGCAGTACCTGGCCCCCAGCTGCACCTTCATTCTGGCGATCTTCATCTACGGGGAACCCTTTTCAACGGCGAAGCTTTGGACCTTCATCCTGATCTGGAGCGCCCTGGTCCTTTACTCCACCGACTCCATCCTGGATTTTCGGAAAAACAGGTCCAGCGGTCAGCCCAAGCGGAAAACGCTTTGGGTCACATCAGGGACGCGTTGACGAAAAGGTGCGCCAGGATGCTGGCGGCATATCCCAGGGCGATCACCGGAGCCCACTTCAGGTGGGACGCCGAAAGTGTAGATCCCCCTCGCCGTTCCCAGAAGGCCGACGCCGGCGGCGGATCCGATGGCCAGAAGGCTTCCCCCCGTTCCCGTGGTCAGGGTGATCAAGAGCCACTGCCCTAAGGACATGGAGGGGTCCATGGTCAATACGGCATACATCACCGGAATGTTGTCCACCACGGCCGAAAGCAATCCCACAAAAACATTGGCGATCGTGGGGCCCAGGTCCGTGTACATGAAACCTGAGACCAGCCCCAGGTACCCGAATTCGGCCAGGCCCCCCACGCACAGGATCACGCCGTAGAAGAAGAGCAGCGTGTCCCACTCGGCCCGGGCGATGCGCTTCATCAGGTCGAAATGCTCCGCCATGCGTTTCTGCTCGGTGAAATCCTGGATGATCTCGATGGCGCCCACGATCTGGCCCTGCTCGTCTTTCAGGGGCGCGGCGGTGAACCCCAGCCACTTTCCTTCCGTGCCCAGGGTCGGGAAGAAGTCCGCGGCGTCATAGGCCTCGCTGGCCAGGGGGCTGATGCGGTGCTTGCCCTCGTAGAATTTGGAGATCTGGACGTCGGGCATGCTGTCTATGATGAGGTCCGCCAGGGCAGGGCGCTTGTTCTTGTAGAAAGGGGACCAGGTGAGGTTGGTCCCGATGCGCTCCGACGCCGGGATGCCCGTCAGTTCTTCCATCCCCTTGTTCCAGACGGTGATCTTGTGGTCCCGGTCGATCAAAAAGGCCGCCATGGGGATCTTCTCGATGACCTGGGCCACGCGTTCCCCGTGCTTGCGCAGCAGGCGAAGCGGGTTGAGGCTTTCGTCGGGACGGGCCCCCAGGATGGGGTCGTAGCGGTACAGGCGTCCTTCCTGCTGCTTGATGTGATGGCTGAAAACCCCCAAAAATCCGAGTCCCAGCATCATTCCTGCGGCAGGGGGCAGGTGAAGGAAATGGTGGAAACAGACCGCCGTGGCGATGGTGAGGATGAAAAGCCCCATCATCACCTTCGACCCGTACTTCATCTGGATCCGCTCGTTTAAGGGCTGGGGCTTTTCTTTTTTGACGGCGAAGCTCATGAGCACCGCCGGCACCAGCCAATTGACCACGGAGGGGATGACGATCTGGAAAAACTGCCCGAACTGGACCTTTCCCTTCTGCCAGACCATGAGCGTCGTGATGTCCCCGAAGGGGGTGAAGGCCCCGCCGGCGTTGGCCGCCACCACGATGTTGATGCAGGCGAGGCTCACGAACCGGTGGTTGGTGCCGCCCACCGCCATGACCACCGCGCCCATCAGCAGGGCCGTGGTGAGGTTGTCCGCGATGGGTGAGATGAAAAAGGCCAGCACCCCGGTGATCCAGAAGATCAGGCGCAGGGAAAACCCCCGGGAGACCAAAAAGGCGCGGAGGGCCTGGAAGACGTTCCGCTCTTCCAGGGAGTTGATGTAGGTCATGGCCGCGAGGATGAACAGGAACAGCTCCGCGTATTCGAGCAGGCTTGCCCGGATGGCCTTTTCCGCGGAATGGGAGTCGCCGGCCTGGGTGTAAGCGAGGGCCACCAGCACCCAGATCACGCCGGCGGCCATGAGGACCGGGATGCTTTTTCTCAGGTGCAGCCGGTTTTCCAGGGGCACGAAGGAGTAGGCAAAAATGAAAAGCGCCACGGAGAGATAGCCCCAGAAAGTCCGGGACAGCTCCTGGGGCGCCTGCCCGCCGGGACTCCCGCTGCCGGCCCATGCCACCGTTGCTGCTATCAAAAGCAGTGCGGCAAACAGAGTTTGCTTGTTCAGCCAGTGTCTCAAAATCGTCATGGTTCCCCTTTTCGGGTGATGCCCCCCGTGAATTCAAAGCAACGGGACGGCGCAAAGAAAAAAGAGGGTACAGGGTACCCACCCAACCCCTGGAACCCTCTGCGGTTCAAACTTTGACCTAAAATCTTAACCTATCTATTTTCCCCCTTCAAGAATAAACTATTGACCCCCGAGCTCTGCCCTTCAGCTCTTAGACCTTGACTCCGCCATAGGCGGACAAGCCCCTGAACTCCTGCTCTTCCTGACACCTGTTACTTTATAAGCCGACCAGGCGCAAACCCGGAACCTGTTCTTCTGCCCTCTGACTTCTGCCTTCTGCCCTCTGATATCTGTCCTCTGCCCTCTGCCCTCTGTTCCTTTCATTCAAACCGAGCCACATAAGATTCCGGGGTGAGACGGACCCAGTCGTAAAGACGGCCTTTGAGAATGAAAAGACGGGGAGATTCCGGGAAGTCGAAGAGGCGGTAGAGGCGGTAGGCGTCGCCACGGGCCTGCGAAAAGGCGAGTTCCGCCCACGTCAGGGGAAACGGGAATCGAAGGTCGCACGAAGTGGTTTTCACCTTGATGAAAACCGGACTTCCGCCCGCCTCAAAAGACAGGATGTCGTAAGGGGCCCCCGTGTCCCACCCCCGGGGACGCGCTTCACCTCCTCGGCCAGCCTGGGAAAGCCTTCCTCCCGAAGCCTCGCTCTTTCGAGATCCAGGACAAACCCTTCCCCTGCTTCCCTCAGGCCGGGGTTCTGGGCCTCCGCAGTGACGAAGGGGTATTTTTTCAGGGACCGCCGGATAAGGCGCTGTTTTTTTCCGGAGGCGGACTGGGGAAGCCGGGGCGGGTCCACCGTGACGGCCTTGAAGAAAAGTCCCCTCTGCATGGGAACCTGGAGGGGCCTTCGCGCGTGGGCCACGAACCGGTCCAGGGTCTCCGGATGCCGTTCCAGGTGCGCGTCGATGCTTTCGATGAGCAGCGTCTGGTAGTTGTCCAGCGGTTTGTAGCCCCTGATGTGGGGAAGCCCTAGAGACAAAAGGACGGCGGAGATGGTTTGGTGTTTTTTTTCAACGGCGCCGGCGTTTCGGAGAGGGAGATCCGCCATCAGGCGGTTCCGGTGATCGGTCTTGCTGTAAGGGGTTTTTTCCAGTTCCTTGCAGAGCATGAGGAAGTAATCCGCGACGATGGCATCCACTTCCTCCCGGCTCCAGGGGGTCATGTCAGCGGCCCTTTTCCCTTCGGCTCACGCGGATTTTTTCTCCTCGACGACGCAAAGGCCCACGAGATAATGATCCTTGTACGGTCCTTCCTGACAAAGGGTGATATGACGGATTTCCGTCAGGATGTCCTTGAGTTGACCGGGGGCGTCCAGGGGGGCGTAGCGCATGCGGTGGATTTCGCCCGTCTTGAGGTGTTCCAGGATCGCGGAGTCCCGGCGGACGGCGATGGAAAGCCCGCCCTTGGAGAGGTCCCGCAGCTTGAACTGGTAGGCCGGGGTTTCCTTGGCGATGGAAAACTGCACGCTGTAATAGCGGTCGACGAGGGTCCTGGGGGATGCTCTGCGATCCGTTTTCCCGGTTTGAGCGTCTGGCCTGCTTTCCATGGTAACCCCCTGCGGCTGCGGATGGATGGGCCGGGCGACGGAAGATCTTTACCGGAACGCGGTCCGGGTGTCAAGCCGCGCTTTTTGCCTTTTGTGCTTTTTTAAAGCAAAAAGAGGCCAGAAGGTAAGACGCTCCCGCCAAAAGCAGATTCGCCGAGATCCCGAAGCCGATGGCCGCCTGGACGGCGGCGACTGCGGTCAAGACCGACGCGATCCCGTTGGCCCCCCAGGCAAAGGCCCGCTGGCTCGGGGCGTCAAGGAAAAGGCGCATCCCCAAAGGAAAAGGAAGCCCTGCCGGAAGGCCCGCGGGCAGAAGGAGGGCGGCGGCTGCAGCCGCGCGAAGAGCCGGACCCAGATTCAGGGCCTGGTGCAGCACGGCGTCCAGTGTGAAAAACCCCAAAAGCCCCAGGGCCGCCATCACCCACAGGGAGGGGTGCATGGCACCTTTTTCCAGGCGCTGGGAGAGCCCCCCCCCGGCGCCCGAGAAGAAGAGAAACCCGGCGGCCACGACGACGAAGCTCACCACGGGGTCCCCGAAAAGGAGCGTGACCGCCTGGATGAAGGCCATCTCGAAGAACATGAATCCAGAACCCAGCAAAAAAAAGAAGAAAAAAAGCGAAAACCCTCCCCCCTTTTTTTCTTCTTTCGGTGAAGGGAAAAAACCGGGAGCAGCAGTAAAAGAGCGCTGATGGCCGCCGCTTCCAGCAGGACCACGGACACGAGGATCTCTCCGGACATGAACAGGGTGAAAAAGCGGCTTCCGGTGCTCCGGTAAAGGTCCAGGATCCGCCCGTATTTGATGAAGCGATCCGGGTACGGGCGGTCGTCGGCGCGGGGCTCGACATCGAGGAGGTAAGCGTCGAAGAAGGCGTCTTCCCGTCCTTTACGGTGGGCGGCGGCCAGTTCGGCGAGGGCCTGGTGATAATAAGCCTCGGGAAACCGGTTGTACCGGTTCACCGGGTCTGTGACCGGGGGGCTTGCGAAAACGAAATCGAAATTGAGCCGCCTGGCGAAATCCACCACGGGGCCCAGGTCCGGCAGGGGCGGCCTGGAAACGATCAGGGCGAAGGTGTCCCAGTTCCGAAGAACCAGAAGGTGGCGCCCGGGGTCGGAAACGCCTGCCCTGGAAAGGGCGGCATGGGCGGTGGACCAGAGGCGGAGGGTGTCGCCGGGCGGGAGGCGGAGCCGCCTGGAAACCATCAGGATCCCTGTCGGGGAAAGTCGGTTCAGGCAGGCGCCGAAGGCTTCCACGGTGAGCAGGGCGTCCGGGTTCAAGGCTGCGGTGCCGGGCAGGGAAGGGCCCCAGTTTTCAAGGTGGATCACGTCAAAGGATGCCCCGGTCTGGGCAAGATACGCTCGAGGCGCTTCCCAAACGACCTCGATCCCGTAATGCGCCTGCAACAGGTGCGCCAGGTCGGGATGGGTTTCCACGGCGATGATCTGTCGAGCCCCCGATGCCAGGGCGCAGGGGATGGCGGTGCCCCCCCCGGTCTGGAGGACCAGAACCCGGTCGGGGTCGGGCCTCAAGACATAGCCGGCATACTGCAGAGTGGATCGGGCAAAGGCCGGGTCGCCGTCTTTCGGGTAAAAACCCAAGGGGTGGTCGCCGTCCCTGAAGGCCGTCCACTGCCCCGGCGCAGCATCCGGGAACTTGAGGCTGAGGCCCGGCGCGTGCCGGAGATGGGGGCTTTCGAGGCAATCCACCCGGCCATAGATGCTGGAGGCTTCCTTGAAGACCCGGGTGTCCGGAAACTGGAGGGCCTGGCTCAGGGCTTTGTAAGGGGAAGGGCCGACCCTTGCCAAAGGGGGATCGCCGAAAAAGACAAAATAGGCGGCAAGGGCGATGAGAAAGGCCGACGGAAGCACCGTGAGTTTCCCATACTTCGGGTCGGGGGCATCCGGCAGGCCGGCGGGTCTTCCCGCAAAGCCTTTCAGGCAGTCTCCCGCGGCGGGGATCAGGGGGGGCAGGACGGAAAGCGCCGCGGCCCCGGTTTCCCCGAAAAAGGAAAGCAGGGGAATGGCGGCCGCGGCGCCGCAGGCCGAGCCCGCCATGCTGGCAAAATAGACCCTGCCGCTTTTCTCGGGGAGGGCGGCATAGCCGATCATCACCGCCAGGCCGCAGAAGAAAAAGACGGCCCCGAGCATCAGGTACAGGGCCAGAAGATAAAGCCCCTGAACCGGCTCGAAGGGAAGACGGAAATAATCGAAGGGGATCTTGCTCAGCACGAACAGGGAAAGCAGGGCGCTGGCCGTGAAGCCCAACAGCAAAAAAGCCAAAGGGCCTTTTTCCGACCAGCGGGTTTCCCACCCGGGTATGCGGGTGTCCAGAAAAAAGAACAGGACCCCCCCGGAGGCAAATCCGAGAAGGGCGACGCTGATCACCATGAAATACAGGTTGTTCCACTGGCTGATGGAAAAAAGGCGTGCCAGGAGGATCTCGAAGGCCAGGGCGGAAAAGGAAAGGAAAAAAACCGACGACAGGATCATCGGCGTCCCAGGGCGTGCCCGGTCATGGGGACGAAGAGAACCCCGCAGATCTGGTCGAGGGTATAATCTTGTCCCTTCTTGGTAACCCGGACCAGGTTCTGGTAGCTGAAGGGGTTTCCCAGGGGCAGGAGGAGCCTGCCGCCGTCTTTGAGCTGTTTGAGCAGCGGCGGCGGGATGTGATCCACCGCCGCAGTGATCATGATGGCGTCGAAGGGCTGTACCTGCTCCCAGCCGAAGTAGCCGTCCCCATGGCGGGTTTGGATATATGAATATCCAAGTGAATTTAAAAGTTTAGATGCATTTTCATAAAGTTTTGATTTTATTTCGATCGTAAAGACGTCGGGCGTGATTTGCGACAGGACGGCGGCCTGGTACCCGGAGCCGGTTCCCACCTCCAGCACCCGGGCGCCGGGGCCGATGCCAAGCTTTTCGGTCATGAGCGCCACGATGTAGGGCTGGGAGATGGTCTGGCCTTCCCCGATGGGCAAGGGGTGGTCCCCGTAGGCCCGATCCCGCAGCGCCTCGGGAATAAAAAGGTGCCGCGGGACCTTCTCCATGGCCGACAAAACGGCTTTGTCCGCGATGCCGCGTTCCCGGATCTGGGTTTGGACCATGTTTTCCCGCTTCTGCCGGAAAGCCTCGAGGTTTCCGGTATCGGCGGCGGCAGAGGGCCCGGCGGCGAAAAAGAAGGAGGCAATCGCAAAAACGAGGCTGAACCGATTCATTTTAATGCCTTTTTGCTTGAGAAAAACTTGGCCCACAAGGCGCCGGAAGTCAAGGGTAAAGTGCCTTTTCCGGTATGGACAAGGAGGGCGTTTTGTGTTTTGATCTCACCTTCGCCCTCGAAACGTTCGAGGGCCCTCGAAAAAACCCGCGGCTTTCCTTTTTCACGAAACAAAAGGAGTTTTTCCATGAAAACGATCTTGAAGGACCTGGACCTTTCGGCCACGGAGCCCGGCGCGGGAACCGGATCTCCCATCCGCTGCCACGGCCGGCTCATGGACGTCATCTCCCCGGTCACGGGAAAGCGCATCGGGAAGGTCCGCCTGGCCGACAAGAGCGATTATGAAAATGTGGCCCGAAGCGCCGTCAAAGCCTTCGACGTCTGGAAGACGATGCCTGCTCCCAAGCGGGGGGAGGTGGTGCGCCAAATCGGCGATGCCCTCCGGGCAAAAAAGAAAGAGCTGGGCGCCCTGGTGAGCCTGGAAGTGGGCAAGATCCGGGTGGAAGGGGAAGGGGAGATCCAGGAGGCCATCGACATGGCCGACTTCGCCGTGGGCCAGTCCCGGATGCTTTACGGGCTTTCCATGCACAGCGAACGGCCGAAGCACCGCATGACCGAGCAGTGGCACCCCCTGGGCCCCGTGGGCGTGATCACCGCCTTCAACTTCCCGGCGGCGGTCTGGTCCTGGAATGCCCTCCTCGCCCTGATCTGCGGGGATACGGTGATCTGGAAACCGTCTTCCAAGGCCCCCCTCACGGCCATCGCCGTCATGAAAATCGTGCGGGCCGTCCTGGAAAAAAATGGGCTCCCCCAGGGGATCCTGGGGTGGGTCATCGGCGACCGCAACGAGGTTGGGGAGGCCCTCATCGCCGATCCGAGGGTCCCTTTGATTTCAGCCACAGGGAGCGTGGCCATGGGAAGGCACATCGCCCGGGCCGTTTCCCGGCGCCTGGGGCGGACCCTCCTGGAGCTGGGGGGAAACAACGCCGTCATCGTCACGGCCGGCGCCGACCTGGGCCTGGCGCTGCGCGCCATCGTCTTCGGGGCCGTGGGAACGGCCGGGCAGCGGTGCACCAGCACGCGCCGGGTCATCGCCCATCAGGACATCTATGACGATCTGATCCGGTCCCTGACAGCGGCCTACCGCCAGATTCCCATCGGAGACCCTCTTAAGGAAGGCACCCTCATGGGCCCCCTGATCGACCGCAGGGCCGTGGACGCCATGCAGGCGGCCCTCTCCCGGCTGAAAAAAGAGGGGGGGCGCGTCCTCTGGGGGGGCGAGGTCCTTTCCGGGAAGCGCTATTCCGCCGGGACCTATGTCACCCCGTGCCTCTGTGAGGCGCCCCCTGATGCTCCCGTCGTTTTCGAGGAGACCTTTGCGCCCATCCTGTATCTCACCCGGTACGAAACGCTCCAGGAGGCCATCGGATACCAGAACGCCGTGCCCCAGGGCCTTTCGTCTTCCATCTTCACCACGGACCTTCGGGAGGCGGAACTCTTCCTTTCCCAGTCGGGGAGCGACTGCGGGATCGCCAACGTCAACGTGGGAACCTCGGGCGCCGAGATCGGGGGGGCTTTCGGGGGCGAGAAGGACACGGGAGGGGGGCGTGAATCCGGGTCCGACGCCTGGAAAGCCTACATGCGCCGCCAGACCTGCACCGTGAACTGGGGAACCGAGATGCCCCTGGCCCAGGGGATCCGTTTCGAGCCGGTGTAGCATGAAAGACGTCCTCCCGTTTCCGCCTGCACCATGAAACGTTACTGGCTCGCAGGGATTGTTTCCGCCGTCGTATTTGCCGCGCTGCTGTCGGTGCGCCTCGGCCTGTTTCGGACGGTGTCTCGAGCCCCTGCCGTCGGCCCCGTGGCCCTGACCGAGCGGGACACGTGGATGAACCTGTTCCATGGGGGGGAAAAGATCGGATTTTCCCACTCGGTCCTGAAGCGCGGGGAGGCCGGATACCGCCTTCGCCAGCAGCTGCGCATGCGGCTCAACACCATGGGGCTTTTGCAGGACGTCACCCTTGTCACGGCTGCAAATCTTAATCCGGACCTTTCCATCGCTTCATTTGAATTTTCAATGGATTCGGGAAGATTTGAGTTTAAAGCCAAAGGAACAGTTTCAAAAGGGAAGTTGGTGGTGGACACGGAAGGGGCCATGGGCGGACAGCGGGTGGAAGTGCCTGTCCCCCAGGCGCCGCATCTCAGCTCCGTGCTTTACGACGCCGTCATTGCCGCCGGCATGAACCCCGGGGAGACGCGGGCCTTCGAGGTCTTCGACATCGCCACCCTGGGCCGCACGCCCGTGACGGTGCGCATGGTGGGCAAGGAAGAGATTCGCCTCATGGGGGCGCCCCGGGCTGCCACCCGAGTCCTGGTGGATTACAAGGGGATGACCCAGACGGCGTGGATCAGCGAAGAGGGCGAGGTCCTGAGGGAGGAAGGGCTTTTGGGGATGCGCCTGGAAAAAACCGATCGCATCAATGCCGTGTCCGGGATCGCTCCCCGGCCGGGGCAGGACGTCACGCTTCTGGCCTCGGTGCCGCTGGACGCGCCCATAGAAAACCCCAAAGCCCTCACCCGGCTTGCCCTCAGGATCCGCGGGGTTTCCACCGAGGGCCTGGATCTCCACGGCGGGCGGCAGAAGTTTTCCGGGGATCTTCTGCTCATCGAAAAGGAAGCTCTTCCGGAACCGGGACAAAGCCTTGCCGATCCCCGGGAGGCGTCCCGGTTTCTGGAATCGACGCCTTTCATCCAGTCCGGCCACGAGGAGATCGTGGCGCTTTCGCGGCAGATCACGGAGGGTCAAGCCGAGCCCCTCGAGAAGGTGCGGGCCCTGATGGCCTGGATTGGGAAAAACATCGAAAAAAAGCCCGTGGCCTCCATCCCTGACGCTCTCTCCGTCTTGAAGAACCGTGCCGGAGACTGCAACGAGCATGCGGTGCTCCTGGCCGCCCTGGCGCGGGCCGCCGGGGTTCCCGCCAAGGTGGAGGCCGGCCTGGTGTTTCTCGAGGGCCGGCTCTTCTATCACGCGTGGAACCAGGTGCAGGTGGGCCGGTGGGTCACCGCGGACGCCCTATTCGGGGAGATCCCGGCCGATGTCACCCACATCCGGCTGGTGAGCGGGGAGGAAGGAAAGCAGATGGACCTGCTCGGCGTCATCGGAAAGATTCAGGTCTCGTTGGTGAAGGAGTCAACCTTTTGAAGCGAAACTCTCTCTGGATGCCGGATCAAGTCCGGCATGACGATATTTTTGAAACCGCTTCTAATAAGAGCGGAAGGCATCTTCAGACATGATCGCGCTGAACCGGCTTACCAAGCGCTACACCCGGACCCTGGCGGTGGACCGCCTGAGCCTCGAGATCCCCAAAGGCGAGATCTTCGGGTTCATCGGCCCCAACGGCGCGGGTAAGACCACCACCATCAAGATGATGGCCGGCCTCATGGCCCCCACCTCGGGGAGCGTGCACATCTGCGGGTTGGACATGGCCAGAAAACCCAGGGAGGCCAAGGCCAAAATCGGCTTCATCCCGGACCGGCCCTACCTTTACGAAAAGCTCACGGGCATGGAGTTTTTAAAGTTCATCGCCCGCCTCTACGACATGGAGACGGACGGGTTCAGAGAAAAGGCGGAGGTCAGCCTGCACCGGTTTGCCCTGTCGGATTGGGCCCACGACCTCATCGAGGCCTATTCCCACGGCATGCGCCAGCGGCTCGTCATGGCTTCGGCCCTGCTCCATGACCCCGAGGTGATCATCGTGGATGAACCCATGGTGGGCCTGGATCCCAGCGCCGTCGTCCTGGTCAAGGACATCTTCAGGCATCTGGCCGGAGAAGGGGCGACGATTTTCATGTCCACCCACTCCCTGGGCGTGGCCCAGGACCTGTGCCACCGGATCGGGATCATCCACCGGGGAAAGCTCGTGGCAACCGGCGACCTGGATCAGCTCAGGGACCGGGCCCGCGCCCGGGACGCCGACCTGGAAAAGGTCTTCATGGCCCTGACCGCGGAAAACGTTTCCGGCCAACAGGAGATTCCGTAAGAAGGACGGAAATCAGAATCCTTAAACGTATGAATCCGAAAAAAGCCGATTTTGTTCTCTCCGCGACCCTTTTCGGGAGATGCTTGCGCCTCGCTGAATCTCAAGAACTCGGCGCAGGCGCCTCAAACAGCTTGAGATTCTTAACGCTTGGCCCTTCGCATCTTCTTTTCCGAAAAGGCTCAAAGTTCGCTCACAAAAGATTTTTTTCGGATTTCGATTATCGGGATGAAGTATGAACGCAGTGACGCATCTGCTGCTGCCCAGGCTTTGGCCGCTTAAACGACCCCTGGCCTCCGGAGCGGGGAAAAAGCCGCTGCGGTTGCTCGTCCTGGGAGGGGTCGGCGCGGCCTTTTGGGCCGGGATATTCGCCGTCTCCATGCGGGTGCTGCGCTACTTCCGGGGCATCGAAGACGTGGGCGACCTGGTTCTGGCGAAACTGCTTTCCATGATGCTTCTCACGGTCTTTTCGCTGCTGGTTTTTTCGGCCATCCTCACCTCCCTTTCCAAGCTCTACCTCAGCAAGGACCTGCCCCTGGTTTTCTCGCTGCCGGTGAGACGGCACCAGGTCTTTATCGCCCGGTACCTGGAGAGCACCTTCGACAGCGCATGGATGGTCATGATCTACACCCTCCCGGTCCTGATTTCCTACGGGATCGTCTTTGGGGCCGGGACGCTCTACTACGCCTTCCTTCCGGCGGCCCTGATCCCCATGATACTAACGGCCTCCGGGGCCGGGGCCCTCGTGGTGATGCTGGCCGTGATGGGGGTTCCGGCCAGCCGGATCCGGACGCTCTTCGTGTTTTTCGGGCTTTTCGCTTTCATCGCCCTGTATGTGGCCTTCCGCCTGCTTCGGCCGGAGCGCCTGGTGGACCCCGAGGCCTTTGCCACGGTCCTAGTCTACCTGCACGCTCTCAAGTCTCCGGACTACCCCTTTCTCCCCAGCACGTGGGCCTATGACGCCATCCACGGCCTTCTCACCGGAGATGTCCGGCAGGCCCTTTTTGCCGTGTCCCTGTCTCTTGCCGGCACGCTCACCCTCTATTGCGCCCTCGTCCTCACGGCCGACGCCCTCTATTTTTCCGGGTTGTCCAAGGCCCAGACCGCCAAGGAACACCTGTTCAGGGCCAAAGGCCCGGCGGCGCTCAAAAAAAGCTGGCTTCCAGGCCCGGCGGCCGCCTTTGCGGGCAAGGAGGTCCGGACCTTTTTCCGGGACCAGACCCAGTGGTCCCAGATCTTCCTCATCGCCGCCCTAGTGGTGATCTACATCTACAACTTCAAGGTGCTCCCCCTGGAGCGCTCCCCCATCCAGACCCTGTACCTCCAGAACCTGCTCGCCTTCTTGAACATGGGGCTGGTCTCCTTCGTCCTGATCGCGGTGACGGCACGCTTCGCCTTTCCCGCCGTGAGTCTCGAAAAGGAAGCCTTCTGGCTGGTCCGCGCATCCCCCGTCCGGATGCGGACCTACCTCTGGGTCAAGTTCTTCATCTACTTTTTGCCCCTGCTGGCCCTGTCGCAGATCCTCATCGTGGGGACGAACATCCTGCTCAAGGTCACGCCGCTCATGATGGGCCTTTCCACGGCCACCGTCTGTCTCCTGGTCCCCGGGGTGGTCTGCCTGGGCATCGGGCTCGGGGCGGCCTACCCGGACTTTGCCTCGGAAAACCCAGCCCAGTCCGTGAGCAGCTGGGGCGGGCTGCTCTTCATGATGCTGGGCGCGGCTTTCGTGGGGGCCGTCATTCTCCTGGAGGCAGGCCCGGTGTATCGGCTCTTCATGGCCCAGGTGAAGGGGCACGCGTTGTTTTTGTCGGACTGGATTTTTGCCGGGCTTTCCTTTGCAGGGGTGCTCCTGCTGAGCCTTCTTGCCGTAATTTTCCCCATGCGCTATGGAGAAAAACGGCTCTTGGAAATGGACATCTGAACCGCAGCAGCGAGCGCATTCTGCCTGACGGCAGCGCTTTGCAGGCAGCGGGAGAACTTCAAAATGCAACCGGAGGATTGTTCATGAAAATCACACCCACGGTCCATGCCTTTTTCTGGGAATCCATGACGGAGAACAACTGCAACACCTACCTGCTCGACGGGCAGAAAAAAATCCTCATAGACCCCGGCCATCTCCACCTGTTCGGCCACGTGGAAAGGGGGCTGGCAAACCTGGGCCTGGACCTTCCGGACATCCATCTCGTGATCTGCACCCACGCACACCCGGATCACCTGGAAGGTGCCGCGGCCCTCAGGAAGACGGGGGCCCTGTTCGCCCTCCACGAGAAGGAATGGGAGTTGATCAAGTCCATGGGCCGGTTCATCGAGGCCAATTACGGCATCGGCGCGGAGGCCCTGGCCCCGGATTTTTTCCTTGCCGAAGGGGACCTGAAGGCGGGAGGCCTGGATTTTTCGGTGTACCACACTCCCGGGCATTCCCCGGGGTCGGTTTGCCTTTATCTGAAAAAGGAGAAGGTCCTTTTCACAGGCGACCTCATCTTCAAGGAAGGGCTTGGGCGCACGGACCTTCCCGGTGGAAACAGCCGGCAGATCAAGGAAAGTATTTTAAAGCTTCGTGATCTGGACGTGGAGATCCTGCTTTCCGGGCACGGGGAGATGCTTTCGAACAGAGAAGAGATTCAGGCCAATTACGACTTCCTGGAGCGGTACGCGTTTTCGTACGTGTGAAAAAACAGAGATCAGAGGTCAGAGGCCAGAAGTCAGTTTCAGAAAGAATAGACAATAGGCGATAGGCGATAGGCGATGGGCTATAGGCGAAGGGCGATGGGCTATAGGCGATGGGCGATGGGCGATGGGCGATGGGCGATGGGTTATGGGCGAGGGGCAGAGGGTCCGAGGGCCCAAGGGGTCGAGTGAAAAAACGGAGGGCGGAGGCCGGAATCCAAAAAAAAGAAGTTCGAAGTTCAAAGCGCTTCAAGCTTGAACAGATAAAAGAAGGGTTAAGTACAAGAGGCAAGACAGGAGGAAGCCGTGGGGGAGATTAAAAGCACGCTCGATCTGGTGCTGGAACGGACGAAGCACCTGTCGCTGAGTGATAAGGAGAAGAAGGCGCGCCAGGAAAAGGAGTTTTCAGACCATCTCAACGGTCTTTTGCAAAAGTACCAGGACGGTATCCTGACTCTGGAGGATGTGCTGAAAGAGGCGAGGGCCCTTGCAAAAGACTTCGGACTGGAAATGGGGCCCGTGCTCCTGGATCTCGCGTTCGCGCGCCTCGATTTCGACAAGGAAAACGCCCCCTTCCTGGAACTGATCCGAAAGGTTATGGGAGCCGGCACGGGGGGCATCGAAGAAGTTTTGGGGCAATACCGCAAGGCCCGGGACGCGGCCCTGGACAAGGCCTTGGCGGCGGCGGCAAAAACCCTGGACCGGCAGCATCAAATATCAGGATCCGCGGTCCTTCCCAACCCGGAAAAAGACCCCGAAGTCAAAGCCGCGCTTTCAGCGCTCAAGGCGTCTTTTAAAACCGCGCTTTCGAAACAGAAAAAGAACTTGTAAAACCCTGTCCTAGAAAGGAACCCATGCGCTCTTCGATCCTGTGCCCCCACTGCCGGAAACTCATCAGCGCCGATGAGCCGAGGTGCCCCCACTGCGGCCTGTCGCGCCCCGCCTCCCCGCTGAAGTACAATTTCTGGACCCGCGGTTTGGCCGACCCCCTCAAGATCGTCCGCTGGATCATCTTTCTCAACGCCGGGATGTACCTGATCTCCCTGCTGCTCAACCCCATGATCCCGCGCTTTTCCTACAACCCCCTGGTTTTTTTGTCCCCGGAAAACAAGAGCCTCCTGTTGATGGGGGCTACGGGAACCATCCCCATCGCCCAGCTGGGGCGGTGGTGGACGGTGCTCTCGGCCAATTACCTGCACGGCTCCATCCTTCACATCTTTTTCAACATGTTCGCCTTCAACCAGATCGCCCCCCTGGTGATCCGTGAGTACGGCGCCAACCGCATGATCGTCTTTTACACCTTCGGCGGCGTGTTCGGGTTTGTCGTTTCCTTTTTTGCGGGGGTGACCTTCACCATCGGTGCCAGCGCCGCGCTGTGCAGCCTCATCGGGGCGAGCCTCTATTTCGGGAAGAGCCGGGGCGGTGTCTACGGCCAGGCCATCTACCGCCAGCTCAGCGCCTGGACGCTGGGCATCTTTCTTTTCGGCCTGCTCTTTCCGGGGATCAACAACTGGGGGCACGGCGGGGGCCTCGTCGCCGGAGCTTTGCTGGGGTACTGGATGGGATACACGGAGAGAAAAACGGAGACCGCAACCCACAGGATGCTAGCCGCGGGGTGCGCCCTGGCCACCGTCCTCGTCCTGGCCTGGGCCGTCGTTTCGGCGCTTTACTACCGGGCGCTCGGTTAGCCGGGGCCTACCACCCGCTTCCGCCGCCGCCCCCTCCGCCGCCGCCCGAGGATCCGCCCCCGCCGCTCCCGGAGCTGGACCCCGGGGCCGCAGACGACGACGCAATGGCGCCGGAAAAAGCCGACCCTAAGCTGGAAGCGAAATCGGTGCTTCCCAGCCGCGTCCAGGACCTGCCGCTGTACCACCCGGGGGAATACGGCTGCCCGTCTTCCCCGGCACGCGCCAGCACTTCCGAGAACTGCTCGCTCCACGCGTGTTCCACGTCCAGGGCCAGGGCGTAGGGGAGGTATTTCTCGAAGAGTTCCGGCGTTTTTTCAGGAGGGTTGAGGACCCTGAACCGGGGCGCTTCGGCCACGGACAGGTACTGCTTGAACCCCTCGATCTGGTCCATGATCTTCCGCCCGAGCAGGGTGGGGGCTTTGAGCAGGTGGTAAAAAAGCAGATTCAGAAGCGCGATAGACACCAGGGCCGCCAGCGCCGGAACGGAGGTTATAAACGCGAAGATCCCCATCCCCACCACCGCGGCTGCGAAAAAAGGGATGCCGAACAGGGTGATGACGATTGCGGACCCCTTGGCCGCGATGCCTCCTCCCCGGGCGGCCTTCCAGCTGTTCTTGATGCGCACCGCCAGCGCGGAGCACGCGATGGTCCAGATGGTCAGCCACAGCCCCATGAAGCCGGCGCCGGGGTTTTCCAGGGAGGTCAGGGCCATGCCGGCCAGCGTGAGCAGAGTGATGAGGATGCCGGGAATGAAGTAGCCCTTGTTGGTGGCGAAGTAGGTCTTTTCGAAATCGATCTTTAGGCCCGTCTTGAAGGCCTTCACGGCCTTGCCGATCCTTGCGTGGTTCTTGTTTTTCAAGACGATGCGGTCGGAAGCCCCGAAAAGATGCGCCGCGATCTGCTTCTCCCGGGAGGATAGGGCGGAAGCGTCATCGCCGATTTTGACCAGGGAGTACTCCTTTTTCTTGTCTTCTTCTATCTTGAGGTACTTCTTGACCGCCATGTTGACGATGGCCGAAGCCATGGCCTTGTCGTCGTATCCCATCTCCATCACGTACCGCGCCGCAGCCGGGGTGATCTCTTTGGGGGGTTCGAAGAGAGGGATGACGGTTCCTTTTTCAGGGTCCCGGCCCACCTTGAACCAGGCCCCCAGGTAGTAAAGCAAAACAAGAAGCGTTCCGACAACGGACACGACGATGAGCGCGTTGTCCCCGAAAAAATAACCGGCCTTATCGGCAGCCGAGGGCTCGGCCACCAGCCCTTTGGGCCAGGCCACGGCGATGGTAAACCCCTCCCCGGGCCTGAGGGGCCGGGTGGTGGAAAAGCGGATGGAGGAATCCGTTTCGGCCCCCACCGTGAAATCCTTCCCCTGGGCGCCCTGGGGTCCGGTGTAGGCCGCCCTCTGCAGGATCCGCCCGCCCGGGGGGATCAGGACTTCGGCTTGAGCCTGTTCGATGAGAAACGTCCAGGCGTTTCCGGTGACGTTCCAGTAAAGCTCGTCGAAGTTTTCGAAAAAGCCCAGCTGGCGCCCGGTTTCGTAGGTGATGGCGTAGGTGTAGTAGCCGGGTTTTAAAAAGACGTCCTTGTGGCCGATGTAGATTTTCTTGCCGTTGGAGACGTCTTTGACGTGGTACGGCTCTGCCTTTTCATCCCTTTTGATGGAGGTGATTTTAAACGGCACCGTCACGGTTTCGCCGGTGCGGCCCCGGTACCGCGTGGGGAAATCCCGTACGATGCCCCGCTTGATTTCCCGGCCCGCGCAATAGACCCGTATGGTTTCGGTCACCGTCAGGGAACCGTCTGGCAGGACGTTGATATTGCTGTGAAAGTCGGTGATCCGCTCTGCTTCCTGGGAAAAAACCGGGGCTGCGGCAAGGCCCCCGGCGAAAAAAATGGCAAGCAGCAGAATCCGCGCAACCCTTTTCATCGGATACTCCTTATTCGGCATTGCCCCTGACCCCTGTTCCTAAAAAGTCACCTTGGGCACGGCCCTATCGGCCTCGTCGGTGATTTCGAAGTAGTCCACCTGCTTGAAGCCGAAGAGGTTGGAGACGATGTTGCTGGGGAAAGATTCGACCCTGATGTTGTAGTCCCGGGCCGTGCCGTTGTAATACCGGCGCGCCATCTGGATCTGTTCCTCCAGCTGGGAAAGCTGGCCCTGGAGGTCCAAAAAATTCTGGTTGGCCTTGAGGTCCGGATATCCCTCGGCCACGGCGAAGAGGTTGGCCAGGGACCGGGAGAGGGCCCCCTCCAGCCTGCCTTTCTCCTCTACGTTCTGGGTGCGCATGCTCTGGGCACGCAGCTCCGTGACCTTTTCCAGCACGCCGCGTTCGTGCCCCATGTACCCCTTGACGGTCTCCAGGAGGTTGGGGATGAGGTTGGCCCGGCGCTTGAGCTGGACATCGATGCCGCTCCACCCCTCCCGGACCAGGTTCCGGTTTTTCACGAGGCTGTTGTACAACGCCACCACATAGACCGCGAGCACGAAGACGACACCCAGTAAGATCAGCAGGGCAATCATGGAAGGCTCCTTTACTGCCGTATCAAAGGGTTGACAAAAGGCTTTCGCCGGAGTGACCCAAACAGCCCCAGGCTCGGAAGCCTCGAGGATTTCATGGGCTTAAAAATTCTTGGAAAAATTTGCATGTTGGCCGCCCGGGTAGGGGGCCGAAGAAAAGATGGTCGGGAAGACTGGATTTGAACCAGCGACCCCAGCGTCCCGAACGCTGTGCTCTACCAGACTGAGCCACTTCCCGACCGACCGAAAGATCTTAGTTGCGTGCCGCTTTTTTGTCAAGGGGGTAGGGCTGGATTCCTCGTACCGAGGCGCGGCTCCGGCTTGTCCGGCAGGCGTTTCCTGTCGCCTCATGGTTGCCGCAGGAACGGGTTATTCACCACGATGGTCTTGTCCCTATCCGGCCCCACGGAGACGATGTCGATGGGAATTCCAGCAAGTTCCCCGACCCGCTTCAGATAGTTGCGCGTGGACTCCGGCAGATCTTCCAGCACCCGGGCGCCCGAGATGTCTTCGGACCACCCGGGAAGCGTCTCGTACACGGGCCGGCAGGATTCCAGGACCCTGAGGTTGGCCGGAAACTCCGTCACGCGCGCGCCTTCGCATTCGTAGGCAATGCAGATCTTGAGGGTGTCGAGCCCCCCCAGCACGTCGAGCTTGGTGATGGCCAGGCCCGTGAGGCCGTTGAGGCGCGCGGCGTTTCTTAAAAGGACGATGTCCAGCCACCCGCAACGCCGCCGCCGCCCGGTGGTGGCGCCGAACTCGGCCCCCTTTTCCTGGATGTAATCCCCGGTTTCATCCAGAAGCTCGGAAGGGAAGGGGCCCATGCCCACCCGGGTGGTGTAGGCCTTGGCGATGCCGATGACCCCGGTGATGGCTTTCGGGCCGACGCCGGACCCGCAGCAGGCGTTACCCGCCACGGTGTTGGAGGAGGTGACGAAGGGGTAGGTGCCGTGGTCGATGTCCAGATGGGTCCCCTGGGCCCCTTCGAAAAGGATCTGCCTGCCGGCTTTGGCGGCGGCGTCCAGTTCCGCCGGAACGTCGGCCACGAAGGGCGCCAGACGGGACGAAAAGCCGCGGTACTGCGCGATGATTTCTTCTGGATCCAGGGCCGTTTCCGAAAAAAAGTGCGTGAGAAAGAAGTTTTTCTCCTCAACGGCGCTTTTGACCCGTTGCGCAAAAAGGGCTTCGTCCAAAAGTTCCGCGAACCGGATCCCCTGCCTGGAGGCCCTGTCTTCGTACGCGGGTCCGATCCCTCTTCCCGTGGTTCCGATCTTGGAGTCCTTCTTCCTGGCCTCCCGGGCATGGTCGATGCGCAGGTGGTAGGGCATGATGAGGTGGGCCTTGTCGCTGATCCTCAGCTGCTGCGGTCCCACGGGGATTCCGGTCTTGGCGAGCCCCTCGATTTCCTCCAGAAGCACCGCAGGATCCACCACCACGCCGTTTCCGATCATGCAGACTTTTTTCTGGAGAATGCCTGAAGGGATCAGGTGGCAGATGAATTTTTTGCCGTCGATGACAAGGGTGTGTCCGGCGTTGTTTCCCCCCTGGAATCGGACCACGACGTCCGCGTATTCCGCCAAGAGGTCGACGATCTTCCCCTTGCCCTCGTCCCCCCACTGGGTTCCCACGATCACGATATTGGCCAACGGCTTCTCCTTACCGTGAGACCTTTGAAAAACAGCGGTTTCCGTCATGCCGGACCTGATCCGGCATCCAGGCTAAAGGTCTCACCGTCGTCTGGTTCTGAAAAAGGCCTGCATCAGTTCCCGCGCCTCGGCTTCCAGGATCCCGCCGATGACTTCGATACGGTGGTTGAGGCGCGAGTCTTTCGCAAGATCGTACAAGGACCCCGCCGCACCCCATTTGGGGTCAAAGGCCCCGAACACCAGGCACCTGACGCGGGCGTGCAAAACAGCGCCCATGCACATGATGCAAGGTTCGATGCTAACATAAAGCGTGGTGTTCAACAATCGGTAGTTTTGAAGTTTTCGCCCCGCCTCGCGCAGCGCCAGGATCTCCGCGTGTGCGCTGGGATCCCTTCGGCCGAGGGTCTCGTTGCGGCACGCGGCCAAAACCGCGCCGTCTTCGGATGTCAAAACGGCGCCCACCGGCACCTCATCGGCCGCCCCGGCCTTTTGGGCCTCCTCGAGGGCCAGTTTCATAAAATATTCAAAATTTTTCGGCATGGTTTTCGAATAAAAATGCAATTGTATTCAAATGGATATTATTCTTGACATCATGATGTCAATTCATGTTTATTAAAACCTTCCGATCTGATGCGGTTTTGTACCGGAGCTCCAAACTCTGCTTTTAGAGTTTGAAAAAATCTTTCCGCGCCGCCTGAGCTGACCTGCTTTCTGTATCCGCAATACGATTTGCTTGAGAATAAATCCCAACTCTCTTTTCGAGAGGTGCGAGATGAGGCAAATTCTACGGGTTGTTGCAGGACTGCTGATATTTTTTCTGGGGACGGGGGTGTCGGCTTCCAAAGCCGCGGTATTTTATGTCGGCCCGAACGGATCGAATGCCAATTCCGGCTCTTCCGATTCGCCGTGGGCTACGCCCGCCTACGGTGCAAGCCGATTGCAGCCCGGGGACCGTCTTTTCCTGATGCCCGGTCGTTATGTGATCAACGACTGGGAACTGAGTATCCGACCGCCTTCCGGAACTCCCCAGGCATGGGTGACCATCGAAGGGGATCCGGCGTCCCGACCGGTCTTGGCCGGCGGAAACGACCTGGGCGCGATCATCGACCTTTCCGGAAAAAGCCATATCCATCTCAAAAACCTTGAGCTGACCCACGATGACCAGGCATCTGGATCCGGGATGTATTGTCAATCCGGTATCACCTGTCTCGAGGAGCCGGGAAGCCGGTTGATCCTGGAAAACCTTTATATCCACCATCTGGATGACATGGGCGTCAACATCCAGGATGTGAACGACCTGCGGATCGTCGGATGCCGTATCGAATTTTGTGCGATTTCGGGGATCGGAGGGCCCGCGGGACATTCCGGCGGCTGGCAGAACGTCACCGTGAAAGGATGCAGCCTTTCTTTTAACGGGCGTTATTTTCAGGGAGGCGACGGCAGAAACAGGCCCTACGACCGCCCGGATGGCATGGAAATAGCGCACGGCTCCCGAGGTCCATTGCTGGTGGAGGACACCGTTGCCCAATTCAATTACGGTGACGGGTTGGACAGCTCCGCGGCAAACACCACGATCCGAAATTGCATCGTCGCCAACAACAGCTGTGACGGGGTGAAACTGTGGCGCGGGAACAGCCGTATTGAAAACACGTTGATATACGGCAGGGGCGCCGGAAAAAACGAGGCCACGCCCTGGTCGGCCATCGTGATCGATACGGAAAAACCAGGAGATCGTTTTGCCGTGGTCAATGTCACCGTGGATGACGTTGTCGGCCGGAATTACCTCATGCATGTCCTTTATGACCATCCGCATGTCTCTGCGGGCCTTACCCTTCGCAACTGCATTTTCCGGGGGACGGGCGTGAGCACGGCGATCTTTGTCTCCGGTTCGGTTGCCTTGATCGCGGACCACTGTCTTTTCTTCATGCCGAACTGGACCCATGAAATCTTTTTTTATGGAGATACCCTCTATTCCGCGGCAACCGTCGGAACCTTGGGCGCGGGCATTCTTTACGGGGATCCCCTTTTTGTCGCTCCGGCATGGGGGACAACCGGAGACTATCGTCTGCAGGGAGGGAGTCCGGCCATCGATGCGGGTTCTGCCGAAGATGCTCCTGTCCTAGACCTGAATCACCATCCCCGCACTCTCCCGTTCGATCTGGGCGCCTACGAATACGGATCCTGAAAAAGGAAACGGGAGGATGAGGCAGACCCTTATGGCAAACGTTAAAAAACAAATCTCTCATACGCTGAAAGGGAGGAAGCCATGAATGGAAAAAGGATTTTTCGGGCTTTTTTTGGCGGGATTCCGGTGATGGTGGTCATCGTCTTGCTCGCAGTGTTAAACCGAAATGCCTTTTCGGAATCCCTGGAAGGAAAATGGTTTTCGAAAACATCGGCAGGAACTGCCACGTTGATCATGACTCCCAAGGATTATTCGTGGTTTAACCGATGCAGCGAGTTGGGCACCTACACCGCCAATGGATCGAGAATCAAGTTCTCGGTCGCGACGACGAATTGCGGTACCGGTCTTGCTGATGCTTCGCAGGAGGGAGGGGCTGATCTTTTCGGATTGGAGGACAAATCTTATGAATATCAAAAAGTCGGAAACAGCCTGATCATCAAGGGCGTGACCATCGGAGGTCAGAAGGTCAACCTCAACATGACGCTGGTCAACGTTCACGTCCTTCCCGTGATCGGAAAAGGGACTGTCGAAATCGAGCGAAACAATCGGCCGGCACCCAACTACAGCACAGCCATCGGGGGCTCGGTACCGTTTCAAATTTTTGGCGGAGGCACAGACGATTTCGCTGAAGGGGAGGGCAGGCTTACCTTTTCTGGCGTAGCGGAACTCACCGGAACATCGGGGAGTTGCGTGGTTAATTTTGCGACAAACGGCAGGGCCTCCCTGTTCGGGACCTATAGGCCATCCCCATGCGCGCTTGAATTGAACATAACGGATATGTACTTCTGGAATCCAGCGGTTGTCACGAAATCAACATGCCCCGGAATCAACCCTGGAGACAAGTATCCGAATATCATTCCGGTTCAGGGGGACTGGATGGTTTTTGATTGTGTTCCAGGAGATTTAATAACGTTTGGGACGGGTCCCGATAATGAGAGGACCTATATTTTAAAAGATATTCAACTTCGATAGCTCGGGACAAAAGGGCCCCCTCACCCTGCTCTCTCCCCCAGGGGCTTCTGACTTCGGTCTGCAAAATCCCGGGGGAGAGGGCAGGGTGAGGGGGCTTCCCGGTTTATAGATGTTACAAGATCTGCCCGGTTGAGGGGGCGCCCATTCCTGTTGAAAGAAAGAACTTGGCGTTGACATCTGTTTCCGATTTGCCTAAATAGACCTCCGTTACAGTTTTCAGTGCGCCCGTAGCTCAGTGGACAGAGCGCCGGACTACGAATCCGTAGGTCGCAAGTTCGAACCTTGCCGGGCGCACCAATAAATTCAATGGGTTATTCCGTTTTCGGATAACCCATTTATTATTGATAAGCCCTCTCGGTCCCCATTCTGTCCCCACTTAAGGGGATAAAAAACCCGGCTCCTTTCGCAACCGGGTCGCACCTTCTTGTTCAGGGAAAACCTATTTCGGTACCACCACAACCGGAAGGGCGCCCTTGAAAAACGACTTCCCGTTAATCTCAACAATATTGATAGGCACCGGTTCTTGACGGGATGCCTCCGCCTGCGGTGCTGCGTGGAACGCTAAAACCATCAGGCAGATGGCAATGATGGGGGTGAAGAGCGTGCTGTAGTGGTGACCTACAATCCGGCGACGGCACGCAAACAGGATTATACATTCCAAAGCAAACTCGAGACGATTCGACAGCAGTTGCTGATCATGCGAAACAACCTCCGTGAAAAAGCCCCGCATTGGAAAAGCCCTGACACTATCCGCGAACGTTATTTGAGACTTTGTGAGCGCCTGCATGTGTCGTCGGATTATTACACGATCGATTTTGCGCATACCCATGACGCCCTATCGACGAGCTTTCGAAAAGATCCTTACCGGGTCAGCCGCAAGCAGGCCATGTTTGGCAAAAACATCATCATCACAGATAACACGGACTGGACGACGCGTGAAATCGTTGAAGCCAGCCTGGACAGATGGCAAGTGGAAGATCGGTTCCGTCTCAGTAAAAATGATGACCTGGTGAGTACGCGTCCTATTCGTCATTGGACCGACAGTAAGATTCGTTGTCACTTGTTAACTTGCGTGGTGGCAATGACTTATTTGCGAAGATTGGAGCTCAGGCTTTCTTCGGCAGGAATAAGCCGCACAGCGGAAGATGTCATGGATGACATGCAGCACCTGCACTCCGTGTTGACCTTAAACAAGGAAGCGATAAAACCGGTCAGGCGATTAGAGAATCCCACGAAAACCCAATCCGAAGTCCTATCTGCGTTAGGACATCGGGTTGACGACAGTGGGGTCTTACAGCCGATAGCTGTATAACCTCCTGAATAATAAGGCTTTGCATCTATTTTTGGCAATTAACCCTTAAACTCCTGTCAGATAGGCCAGGATCTCGTCCGGGGTGATGCCTTCGAGTTCCCGATCCCCTATCCAGTCACAAAATTTGGCCAAATACAGCCGATAATTCTTGACCGTATTTTTTCCCCGAGTTCGCCTTTTGATACTCGATAAACAAGTGGATTCCTTTTGTCAGTTGCATGATACCCTCCTTTTTAGGTTGGGGGTTAATAAAATTGACAATGAAAACAGAAGCCTGCTATAAGTATATCATATCGGCTGCAAGCTTCAAAAAAGGAATGACATCAAAATATTATCCGATTTGGCAAAAAGTCCACAACATTGATAAATCCCTAAGGATTAAATCTGAATCTCAAACGTCTTCTGGTTTGAATGAAAAAACCAAATCGCTCAATTTAGATCTGAAAATGTTTGCTTTGACTGTCGATGAAAGGAGATGAACATGAGAAAGGGTTTAAGGCTTTCAATCTTTTTAATCCTTTTTTTCGTAGCGGCTCCTGTCTTTCCCGCCTTGGGAGGCCCTAATCTTCTTGCCAACCCCGGAGCAGTTACAGGGGATGCCACCGGGTGGACAGTGTCGGCCAATGGCGGAAGCGGATGGACCTTTACTGACGTTTTCGCTACTTCATATAATTGGTGCAGGAAGTATCAAATTGTGGACCTTCTGGGAAAAGGCTATACAGCAGCACAACTCGATGCCCAACCAGAAATCACTTGCAGTGATTGGATCCTACAGCGCTTCGATGCAGATGGAACGTACCAGTTAATATTCAAACTGCTGGGAGCCGATGGCAACCCACTCAATCCCATTGTAACGTACGATACCGGCGCTATAGATGTTGCCCGTGGCACTGACTGGTTTCAGGTTTCTCATACTTTCACCAATTATGGGGCAGGCGTCCGTTACGTCTATTTTGAGCATGGGGGCAAGGATCGGATGTATTGGGCGGGGCAGTATGGCCCCTATTTTGACGACGCTTCCGTAACTGTTGAAATCCCGTCTCCGCCGGTTCCTGACAGCCACAACTTAACTGTGGTCACCTCCGGCACAGGCTCTGGCTGGGTCTCCAGCGCGCCCTCCGGCATCGACTGTCCCTCGGACTGCGACGCGACTTATCAGGAGGGGACCCAGGTCGTCCTGATCGCCCATGCCGGGGATGGGTCGGCGTTTTCGGGCTGGTCCGAGGATGGGTGCAGCGGGACCGGGGACTGCACGGTGACCATGGATGCGAGCAAGACGGTGACCGCCGCCTTTGGCAGGGAAAAGACGCTCACCCTCAAACTCCGGGGCGAGGGTGCCGGCACGGTCAAGGGAAGTCCAGGGGACATCGAATGCAATTCGGACTGCGAGGCCCAGTTCGCTGAGGGCACCGCGGTCAAGCTCTGGGCAGCTCCGGAATACGGGTCGGTCTTTGCCGGGTGGAAGGGTGCTGGGTGCAAGGGAACCCAGAAATGCTACCTGGCCATGAACGTTTCCCAGGAGGTGAAGGCCTTCTTTGAAAAGGATCCGAACATGGCCCTGCTTACCATATCTCCTCCTCAGCCCACCGCGCGAATCGTCAGCGATCCTGAAAGCATCGACTGCATCCCGGACTGCGCAAGATACTTTGCCCATATGTCAACCGTAAAGCTCCAAGCCATGCCGGAGCCCAACTGGGGGCTTCAGCAGTGGGATATCGATCCGGCGCTGGCCTCTTCCTACTCGGGGAACTGCGGCTGCAAGGTGCTCATGGATCGGGACCGCACAGTCACGCCCATTATTGCCATGGACAGCGACAACGACGGTGTAGTAGATGTTTTCGAGAATCAGGGCCCGAATTCGGGAGACGGCAACGGCGACGGCATTCCGGATGCTCAGCAGGCAAATGTCGCCACGCTTCCGGGTATGCATGGAAACCGGGTGACCCTTACAGCGCCTGCGAATATGATCTTTTCCAAGGTGTGCGCTACCGGGAATCCTTCGCCTAAGGACTGCCCCTTGCCCGACGGCCGTTTTCTGTGCGGGTATTTCAGCTTCGAGCTCCATGGCGTTCCGACAGGAGGGCCTGTTTCCGTGGAACTTACCCTGCACGCCGCAGGCTCGCCCATGGCCGGCTATTACGGGTACGGGTCCACGCCTAATATGCCGACGCCGCACTGGTACGAATTTTCATACGACGGTTCCACGGGCGCCGAATTCCCCTCCGGTAAGGTGGTCACCCTGCACTTCGTGGATGGTTTACGGGGTGACGAAGACCTTACCGCCAACGGCATCGTAAAGACCTTCGGAGGCCCGGTGATTCAATAGCCCTCCAAACCTCGAACGTGGAACAAAGGGGGAAACCGATCTTCAGGGTGCGGGGGTTCCGCTAAAGGTCGAACAACTAAATAAAATCCTCGACGGGAGGCTGAGAGATATCATCATATAAAGGGGATCCCATCATCGGCGAGGCGTAGGCGACATGTCGATGTCGTTGCTGCGACATCTTAAAACAGAAGCTTTCGGCTGATTTTGGCATTCTCGGTGCGATCTGATAATGCGGAGCTAAGCGGAAGCTTAGCTCCGCATTGGCGCTGCGCGCAGCGCGGCGCCAACTAGAAAAATATCGATTTCAATCTCCATAAATTCAATAATATCAAAATATTATCCGATTTGGCAAGTATGATGCGGTTTTTGAGAGTCCTAATTTGGAGACTATCTTTTTCGGTCTTTCATTGCTGAAGATAGCACTCGCCTGCGTAAGGATTCACTTTGTCGTCGCGGATGGAAAAAGCTGGGTCTATTTACCCCTGAAACTCCAGCGTTTGCAGGTCAATTCGGCATTGGATTGTGAGCTTTAATTAACGAAAACAACAACTTTCTTATCGGAGGAAATCATGAAACGTAAAGCTTCAGCTGTTTGGCACGGTAATTTGAGAGAAGGGCGAGGAACTATCTCAACCGATAGCAGGGTTCTATCAAACACACAATATTCCTTTAACACTCGATTTGAAGAAGGCACCGGCACTAATCCTGAAGAATTGATTGCTGCTGCTCATGCAGGCTGTTTTTCGATGGCGCTTTCTGGCCAATTGGCCAGTGCTGGCATAACAGCAGAGAGGATTCAAACAACCGCGGCTGTTACGCTTGAAAAAACAGATGCGGGCTTTACTATAACGACGGTGCATTTAGATGTATCAGCAAAAGCCCCTGAGGCCGAAAAGCAAGCATTTGAAACGGCGGCTAATAACGCCAAATCCGGTTGCCCCGTATCGCGACTTTTGAATACGAAAATCACAATGGATGCCAAGCTCGAAGAATAATAAAAACAGGCGATTATGTGCACAGGGGACCGCCTAACCTCCCTAATACAACCGAACGCTTGATTGGCATCGCTTCTGAGTTAGATGCTGTTTTCGCGCCGGCCAATTCTGACTTTTCCTATGCGGTGTACGGGACGGCAGAGCATAGCTATGCTTCAGCTCCGTTTTTGGCATCAAAGAGGAAATATAAATGAAGAAGATAGACTACAAAAAGAAGCACAAACACTTATACGACCCCTCAAGCATAAAAGTAGAAATTGTCGAAGTACCAGAAATGAATTTTATCATGGTTGACGGCGAGGGAGATCCGAATACATCGCAGTCATTCAGCGATGCGATTGAAGTTCTGTTTGCACTTGCGTATACTTTGAAATTCATGGTCAAAAGGGGCGATATTGGCATCGATTACGGAGTGTTACCACTCGAAGCGCTCTGGTGGGCTGATGACATGTCTGCATTCACTGCGGGAAACAAGGATACCTGGAAATGGACAGCAATGATTATGCAACCAGAATTCATCCCACGAGAATTGGTTGAAAAAGCATCCCAAGAAGTGGAAAGGAAGAAAAGACCTGTTTCACTTCCTTTGGTTAGGTTTGAATCTTTTAAGGAAGGGAAGGCAGCACAAATAATGCATATTGGCCCGTTCTCCGAGGAGGGGCCTACGATTGAGAAAGTGCATTTGTTCATCGGAAAAAATGGCAGTCAGAGGGTTGGTAAACATCACGAAATCTATTTAAGCGATATAAGAAGAGCTGCTCCAGAAAAATGGAAAACTATCGTAAGACAACCGATGTCCTAATAAAAGAGCCGAACCAATTGGGTGCAGGGGATTAATTTCCGCTGCATTCCTCGCAACCGCTGAACAATGCGTTAGCCCAGAGAACGGATCCAGCAATGTATATCTCGGCACCTAATTTCGAGTGCTCTGGTGCGGTTTTGGTCCTTCATTCAATGTGGGGCCTCAATGGCTTCTTCCGCCGTCTGTGCGACCGGTTCGCGGATCAGGGTTTCGTGGCGCTTGCACCCGATCTTTACGATGGCAGGGTAGCGGATACTGTGGCTGAAGCCACAAAGCTCCGCGCCAAGGTAACGGTTTCGCGAAAAGAGCCTGTTTACAAGTACCTAATCCGCATGATCGGTGAGTTGCGGAGCGAAGCGGGGGTGGACGACATCGGTGTTGTCGGCTTCTCCATGGGAGGTCACTGGGCTTACTGGCTCGCCCAACGTTCGAACCTGCCGATTGCAGCAATGGTGGCTTTCTACGCTGCGCGTAACGGGGACTACTCCGAGAGCCGATCCTCATTCTTAGTACACTTCGCGGATACCGACGCATGGGTCTCGCCGGCTAACGTTAGGAAACTGGAGAGAAGCCTTTCCAAAGCCGGGCGGTCGTTCGTGTGTCATGTGTATCCTGGCACAGGACACTGGTTCTTCGAGGATGATCGCACTGACGCGTATGAACCCGAAGCTGCGGCGTTGGCGTGGACACGAACGATTGACTTCCTGAAGCAAGAATTGAGCTAACAGCTATATACCCTTCGGATGCAAAGAGAAAAATATGACACAAGGCCCGCAATTCGATATTTAAAGGAATATCGATTTCAAGCTTCAAGAATCGAATGATCTCGGAATGTTGTCTCTGTTGGCAAGCTATCCGCGGTTTTCAGCCCCCTAAAATCCCAATTTTTAACTTCATTCCTTCTACCTGTACAGACCATTCAGGCCAAGATAAGGTGGTCAGTGTCCCAATAGTTCCTGACAACAGCAATATATTGTATTAACAGTTAATTTAGCTTTCTTGAATTCATTAAGATGGTGCCGATTTTAGTGATTCTTTTCCTCTATCTGTAAATTCCAAGAGCAGTCTCATCTATTAACTCCAAAGGGTAAACCATGATGACAATGAAAAGTGTTTTAACAGATTGCAAGCTTCAATAATCTAATGATCTCATATTGTTGTCAGCTTTAGTAAAAACGGTATCCTGATTTCGATTTGCATGATGATTAGAAATTAGGCGACAGCTCGGAAATGTTTTGATTTATGTCCCCGAAATGGATATTTTGGTTTTCAGGCAGCTTTTTTTCCATTTTTCACGGGATCCAGGGCCAGACGTTTCATTATCTTTTTGTAGGTAAAATCTGAAATGAATCTTAAAAAGGCTTTGGCTGATAGAAAACATTTCTCCTTCGGGTCAAGGGATCCCGGCGGCAAGGTTGTGGTGTTTGGGTGTCTTTTGATTGTTTTGATGTTTTTCTCCTTGTTTCCTGAATGGCAATCCCCTGTTTTAGCTGAGGAAAAGAAAAATGTCCTCGTACTGCACTCTTATCACAAAGAATTTCCCTGGACTGACAGTGTTCATAACGGTGTTGTTTCCGTTTTCCATAAAAGCGGCCTGAATCTTGAGATTTTTGTCGAATACCTGGATGTGAAACGCCACCGGGCGGATGACTCCTTTCCCCACCTGGCCTCCCTTTATGCCCAACGTTACCGAGACATCAACTTTGATGTGATCATTGTCTCGGACGATTTTGCCCTTGATTTCGTATTGCAAAACCGCATGAAACTGTTTCACTCCGCTCCAGTCGTTTTTTGCGGGATCAACAACTTCACCGAAAGACGCATTGAAGGGCACAGCCAAGTTACAGGCGTCACGGAAGAGATCGACATAAGAGGCACCATTGAACTTGCGCTGTCCCTGCATCCCGGAACTGGACAAATCGCCGTGGTTAACGACGGCTCGACGCCCGCCGCAATGAATATGCGACTGATCCGCTCGGTGAAGCCCTATTTTGCCGGCAAAGTGGAGTTTGTAGAACTGTTTGACCTTTCGGTGGAGGACCTCAAAGCGGCCTTAGGAAAACTCCCAAAGGACACCGTGGTCTATCATATGCATTATTACTTCGATAAAGCCTCGGGGCAGAATCTCAACGTCAAACAGTCCTTTGCGGTTACGCGCGGGAGCTGCGACTTGCCGATATATACCGGGTGGGATTTCCAGATGGGTTACGGCGCCACGGGAGGGGTCGTTATCAACGGAATCGCACAAGGACGTACGGCGGCGGAAATGGCAGTGAAAATATTGGGCGGGCAATCGCCCGACGAGATTCCTCCCCTTTCAAAGAGCCCCAATACACCGATGTTTGATTATGATTATATGGGCAGATACGGCATCACCGGTGATGACCTTCCTGCTAACAGCGTTATCCTAAACGAACCGGTATCATTCTATTATCGTTACAGAACCATCATTTGGTTTTCAGCCATTTTTATTGTCCCCTTCGGGGAATGGGAGAAAAACCCTCGCCTTTAGGCGAAGACTTTAGTACGCTTGCGGTATGGAGAATTACCGCAAATCGAGCCATACGGTCTATGATATCAAGTATCATCTAGTTTGGATCACCAAATACCGCAAGCCTGTGTTAGCGGGTGAAATTGCCAAGCGGTTAAGGGAACTCATCCGGGAGATATGCAAAGCGAAAGACATGGAGATTTTCAAGGGGCACATTTCCCGGGATCACGTTCACCTGTTTGTGTCAGCGCCTCCGCATTTTTCGGTTAGCGATGTTGTCAAATCGATCAAAGGGAAGACATCCCGTAAGATGCTGATGGAATTTAAAACACTGAGTCGTCAGTTTTGGGGGCGGCATCTTTGGGCACGCGGATATTTTGCAGCCAGTTCCGGCAACGTCACTGATGAGGTGATCCTCAAATATATTGAGCAACAAGGTCATGAACCCCCCGATGGTGATTTTAAAATTGATGGTGAAAACCTTCAGTCGGCTTAAAGCCGATCCCAAAGCTACCGGCTTTAGCCGGTAAGTAGTTTACTTTTATTTTATTGGTGTTGAACTTAGCCTTATTTATTAGCATGGCGCGGCGAAGAAAGACAGAAAAGACCCTTCGCGACAAAGAGGCGCTGCTGTCAAAGTCGCAGGCCATCGGCCATATCGGCAGCTGGGAATTAGATATAGACCGAAATCGTCTGACCTGGTCGGACGAGGTTTTTCGCATCTTCGGTTTGCGCCCTCAGGAGTTCAGCGCCACCTACGAAGCCTTTGTTGAATCCGTGCACCCAGAAGACCGAACGTCCGTGGACGATGCCTATCGAAAGTCGATCGAGGAGGGGCTCAGCGGCTACCAGATCGAGCACCGAATTATCCGTCAAGACAGCGGCGAAGTCGCCATCGTTTATGAGAAATGCGAGCACTTCAAGGATGCCTCTGACCGGATCGTTCGCTCCGTCGGCATTGTACAGGATATCACTGAACAAAAACAAGCCGAGGAGGCACTAATTCGAGTAGCAAAGGAATGGCAAACCACCTTCGATTCCACCAACGATGCGATCTGGATTCTTGACAAGGACCAGCGGGTGATGCGTTCCAACAAGACGGCGGAGCGGTATTTCCGGCGTCCGAGCGATCAGATGATCGACAAACACTGCTGGGAGATCGTCCACGGTACCGACCAACCGATTCCCGAATGTCCCGTCCTTCGGACACGAAAGAGTTTACACCGAGAGAAAATGGAGCTGAAAATTGGCGAAAGATGGTTTGAAATCACCGTAGATCCGATTTTGGATGAGGGAGGTCAATTTGATGGCGCTGTCCATTTCGTCAGTGACATTACTGAACAAAAGTTGGCCGTAGCAGCACTGTTGGAGAGTGAGGAGAAGTTTAAGACATTGGTGGAAAAATCTCCCCTTGGCATTTCCTTGATCGAACAGGATGGACGATATCAATATATTAACCCTCGGTTCAAGGATATATTTGGCTATACGATTCAAGATATTCCTACAGGCGCCGAATGGTTTAAGAAAGCCTTTCCCAATAAAAATGATCGTGACATGGCTGTCCGGACTTGGATCGAGGATCAAAAACAAATCGGTGTCGGGCAAGCAAGACCGCGAACTTATTTGGTTACCTGCAAGGACGGATCACGCAAAGAAATTCTTTTCATGCCGGTGGCGATGGAAAACCAAAAACAGTTTGTGGTCTACGAAGACATCACCGAAAAATCGATAATGGAACAGCAGCTTGCGCAGGCCCAGAAAATGGAGTCTGTGGGCCGGTTGGCCGGGGGTGTGGCTCACGATTTCAACAATATGCTGGGGGTGATCATCGGTTACAGCGAACTGGCAATAGAGCGGGTGGACCCGATTTCCCCGGTGCGTGCCGATCTCAAGGTAATCTTGTCTGCGGCTCATCGCTCGGCGGATCTCACCCGCCAGCTGTTGGCCTTTGCCAGAAAGCAAACGGCCCAGCCCAGGGTGCTGGAGCTCAACGACACGGTGTCTGGGATGCTCAAGATGCTGCAGCGGCTCATCGGCGAGGACATTGATCTGTCTTGGAGGCCAGGGCATGGCCTCTGGCCGGTGAAAATCGATCCGGGTCAGATCGATCAGATTTTGGCCAACCTGTGCGTCAATGCCCGGGATGCCATCTCCGGGGTGGGCAAGGTGACCATCGAGACTGAAAACGCCATTTTGGATGAGGCCTATTGCGCGCTTCATGAGGGTGCAGTACCCGGTGAATACGTGATGCTGACCGTCAGCGACAACGGGCACGGGATGGACAAAGAGGCGCTTAATAATTGCTTCGAGCCGTTTTTCACCACCAAGGAGGTGAGCCAGGGGACTGGCATGGGGCTTGCCACGGTTTTTGGAATCGTGAAACAAAACGACGGGTTCATCAACGTGTACAGCGAACCGGGACAAGGCGTCACGTTCAAGATCTATCTTCCCCGGACACAAGGGCTCGAAAAAGAAAAAGAAACGGTTATTTCCAAAGAGATCTCGAAAGGCACCGAGATCGTTCTTTTGGTGGAAGACGAAGAGTCGATCCTGAGCCTGGGCAAGGCCGTGCTCGAGCGGTTCGGTTACACGGTCCTTACCGCGCACACCCCTTCCGAAGCGCTTGCCCTGGCCAAACAGTGCGAGGGCCCGATTCATCTTCTGGTCACAGATGTGGTCATGCCTGAGATGAACGGCAAGGCACTAAAAGATGCTGTCGAGAAGCTCAAGCCGGATATTAAGATCCTGTTCATGTCCGGCTACACGGCGAATGTAGTCATGCACCGGGGTATTCTTGAAAAGGATGTCCATTTTATCCAGAAACCCTTCTCGGTTAATTCCCTTGCTGGCAAGGTGAGAGAGGTGCTGGACCAAGAAAAAAAGAGTGACTAGATTCCAATGCGTGACACCATCAAACGATTTGAAATGATGGCAGAGGTTAAGGCTATCAACCGAGCACTCCGGCTATGGTCTTACAATATTTTCAATTTTCCCATCCTGAGGATTGGCGAATTCAATCTTCAAAATCTGTGATAATGGAAATTACTGGCTGGGATGGCAAGAAGTCCGCACCCTGAATCCATGCAAAAAGTTCAATTTTCATCCAATTTAAACAGGTAAGTTTCCTCCCGTTCACATATGAACAGCCGTGAAAGATTCAAAGAGATTATGCGTTATGGTATTCCCGACCGCATGCCATACTTCGAATGGGAAATACGGAAGGAAGTGATTCGAAAATGGCACAAGCAGGGATTGCCTCGCTATAGAGATCTTTCCCATATGTTTTTCTCCGATAAATGCGAATATATAGATTCGGATCTGGAGCCTCGCCCAAGGATCAAAAAGTGGCCCTCCTCGCTGAAGAAGCTTTATTTAATAAAACAAGTACTGAATCCTGAAGATGGAAATCGCCTGCCGCACGGATGGAAAAAGAAGGTCCGGAAATGGAAAAACAGGGAACATATACTGATGCTACGTGTTCACCGAGGGTTTTATCTGTCCTTGGGTGTGGATGGCTGGGAGAGGTTCAAAGAAATTAACATTATGCTCATCAAAGACCCAGAGTTGGTTCGGGAAACCATGAAGATCCAAGGGGAGTTTGCTGCCAAACTTGCAAAGCGTATCCTGAATGAAGTGGAGGTGGATGCGGCGGTTTTTGCGGAGCCTATCAGTGATAATAGAGGCGCCTTAATCTCACCAAAGATGTATGAAGACTTGGTGTTGCCAAGCTATCAGCCGCTGCTTCATGTCCTCAATGAATATAAGGTAGAGACCATTATCTTTCTTACATGGGCCAATTCAAGACTGCTGCTGCCAAGCATCATCAAGCTGGGGTTCAACTGTCTCTGGGCTTGTGAGACCAACCCTGAAGCCATGGGCTATCGGGAACTTCGCAGAGAGTTCGGTCAGGATCTGCGACTGATTGGCGGGATCGATCTGGATGTGTTGCGAAAAGATAAAAAGGCCATTAAAAGAGAGGTCCAGCAAAAAGTGCCATCTCTTTTAGCGGAAGGCGGTTATATACCGATGATAGATGGTAGAGTACGTGAGGACACCCCCTTTGAAAACTATGTCTATTACAGGAAGCTGCTCGATGAAATTACAAGGATGTCATGTTGAAGGTTCCTCCTTTAATCATATCCACGAACCTATTTACCCGCTGGATCCTTTTTTTTATAAGATCCAGCAAGGGCTGATCCGGTGATCTGTGTCCGAGTTAAACAATGTCGCCAAACGATGTCAAATCAAGGTCGCCCTGTGACAAGTAAAGGCTTCTTTATAAAAAGAACTTTATTTCATTGACTTTGCACAATTCATGCATAATTTTAATGAAAGACGTTGAGTGCCACACCAACTTCGACACCTATAAAATGAACCATGGGATGGCTCAGAGCCTCCAAAGGTTACACTATAAAAAAGGGGGTTTGGCATGTGGCACTTAACATATTTCTCGGGTGTGCGTGCATCCTTTCTGATGGGTTTTAACAGCACCTTTTATTCCACGCTTCTTTTACCCCCCGATAAGAACCTCCCGTGAAGAAAATACTCAAATGGTGCCTACGTTGCCTCTGATAGAATGAATGTGATCTGTCGCGAGCTTCAAATGCTATTTGGTTCATATACATAAACTAAAATGGGGAGGTATCAAATGAAACCAGAAACTGCAGGGAAGATTAAGTACGGAGTTTGGGGCCTTATTTGCGGGGGAATTATCGCAATGATCATCGGCTTTTCGTGGGGAGGGTGGACAACCTTCAGGACTACCCAAACGATGACCGGAGAGGCGGTCTTGGCGAGTCAGGCGGCGATCTGCGTTGCACAATTTATGAAGGAACCGAACCATAAAGAGAAACTTAAAGAATTAGGGGAATTAGATTCATGGAAGAGAGCTGAATTCATTGAAAAAGGGGGCTGGGATAAAATGCCCGGGCAAGAAAAGGCTGACTATGCTGTATCCCGAGCATGCGCCGACGGGCTTGGACTTCTTATCGAAAAATGAGATAAATGAAATAATCGTTAAAGGTTCTGGCCACTATTTTGATGAGCTTTTTGATCTTCAAGCTGGGCCATAAACCGACGTTTTTTTTGGTTCAGGTGCGCGATTATACTTGGTGATGCCATTCTCAGTCCTTTCAACGCCTTCCGAACCGCTCTGCGAAACCTGGGCCTGGGCGCCTCTGCTTAATGGGAGCGTTTTGATAAAAATATCCACGCCCCCTAATTGAGGATTGTCGAATTCAATCTTTAAAATTTGAGATATGCCGGATTTCTGACTGGCTTGGCAAGGATGATTCAGGCGAACTCAATCGAGCTGACCCTCTTCGGGCTTCGCTCCGCTCGGTCGGCAGGCACGATAAATCGCATACGCAATTTCCGCCCCCAGCCGACGGCGGCTCAACTCGCTGCCCGTTAGACGGACGGTTGCAAGACCCAGCGGATTGGTGATCAGGCCCCGTTCGTCCGGCCGAACAATTCCAAAATGGAGCATCGGAGACCAGCGGAATGTGGGTTGTACTTGACCTGCAAAGTCAACTAACCTATGATGATTAATGAGTCTGAGCTGTTCTCAGCCAATCTCCCGGTAATCTGAACTACACCGGGTTAACTGCACGAGACAACCAAGAAGGAGGTTGCCATGATGTTGGAAAATCGGATTAGGGTTGCGCCCAATACAGTAGCGTATGCTGACGGGGAGAAAAACAAGCTAGTAGTGGAGTTCGCCATCCCAGGAGCGCCAACGGATACCATCGATCTGAAGATCCTGCCAGACAGCGTCCACCTGACAGCGCCAGCAAGGGACATCGAGTATGTTTCAGCACTGGCTTTAGCTTGGCCGGTGAAACCTGACAAAGCCGAAGCGATCTACGAGAACGGCCTGCTCCGAATCGAGGTGCCCTTCAAAGATCCGATGGAAGATGCTGTGAAGGTCGCCATCAAAGCAGGTGGCGCGGAAACCAAGACCAAGAAAATCGAAGCCTGATGACCCGCTAACTTGAGAGAGTCTCTTCTCGTCCTACCACGGATGACGCCCGATTCATCAGGCCGGACAGTATGGCTGCAGGTGCCACCCGGGTTCGAGGGGTGCGTAGCGTCCCAACGAAGGACTACGACCTTCTGCCAATGCTGATCACGTCGCCCCTGCCGCCTGCCTAATCGGGTAAGGGTGGGTCTTTCTCAGCCCTCCCACACCAGCTATCAAGCGGGTCCGCCCTTGCTTTCGGCTAGTACTTATGTTAATGATAGCAACCATATTAGACGTATTCTTGAATTATCTCAAACCGCAGAATTCGGCTATGGACCGGCACTATTCCGGATTTTCGGCATTGTGGGGAATGTCGTTTTCATGATACAGATTTTGTTGCAAAGGGGAATCCTGGTCGCTTTGGCAAGGAAGACTCGGTTTTAATAAGCTGATCCCGGTCCGAGGGCTATTTTCAACAAGATGCGGTTTTAGTCCAATTTTTCCTTGACAGTTGCCTTGATTTGTTTTAATGTTTGATATATGTTGAACTTTGAAAACGATAGATTAGATAGGTTTTCCGAAATCTTCAAGGCTCTGTCCAATCCAAACCGTCTAAAAATCTTTTTAGGCTAGCCACCTGTTGTACGCCGGGAACCATCGGATATATTGATGAAGACAAATCGGCCTATGTGGGACAATTGAGCGAAGAGGTCAATGTGGTCAAGTCGACCGTTTCACATCATATTAAAGAATTGAGAAGAGTCGGCCTGATCCGAACAGAACGACAGGGACAGAGAATTGCTTGCTGGGTGCACCCAGCGATTGTAGCGGAGCTGAAGCGGTTTTTTTCATTTTAGATCATTTTTTTTGAGGAAAGTAATCGATAGTTATCGAATAATAAAACAAAGGGGGGCTTATAATGAAAACGATCCAACCCGATGGGATTCGAAAAATGGTTCAGGAACGGTACGGAAAGATAGCCACCAGTGCCGGGGCGTGCGGATGCAAATCATCATCACTAAGACTGTCGCTCTCGAGATAACCGGGGGGAAGATGTAAACGCCGAAAGCGTTGGATATTCCAAAGAAGACCTAAAAAGTGTTTTCGATGAGGCCTATCTGGGCTTGGGATGTGGCAACCCTTCGGCCCTTGCAAGACTTAATGCGGGTGAAATCGTGTTGGATTTGGGATGTGGTGCTGGTTTCGACTGCTTTCTTGTTTCAAAGGCGGTAGGACCCAAAGGGCGGGTCATCGGCGTCGACATGACTCCGGAGATGCTTGCCAAAGCACGAGGAAATGCCCTTAAAACGGAAAGCACTAATGTTGAGTTCCGTCTTGGTGAAATCGAACATCTGCCGGTGGCAGACAACAGTGTGGACGTTATCATATCCAACTGCGTTATCAATCTGTCACCCGAAAAAGAGCGGGTCTTTCGTGAAGCTTTCCGTGTGCTCCGTTCCGGCGGTCGGTTAGCGATATCGGATGTGGTGGCAATTCGTGAACTTCCAGATACGCTAAAAGAACAAGCAGAGTTGATAACCGGATGCGTTGCTGGTGCAGCACGTATTGAAA
>CAVOQY010000005.1:0-360919 GCA_963698465.1 uncultured delta proteobacterium | reverse complement strand
TTCTCATGCGAATGATTTCCTCGGTGTCTTGATAGTCGATGCTTACCTTGTCTTTGTTTCGCAGCTGGATGATTTCTCTTGGAGGGATGGGATGAAACTCAACCAGGTCTTCGGGGATATATTTGAATAAGCGGATCAATTTTTCCGAGGGGTGAACCCTGGTTTGGCGAGCGACATGGTCCTTTCGGTTGAGATAGCCTATATGCTGATGCAGGTAGCCCAGGGTTTCCATAGCGTCCATGATCCCTATGACCTTGGAGTGCTTAAAATCGCAGCTTTGACGTCCCGCCTGCTGGAACTGTAATGGTTCGGACTTCGGGAATAACGAATAGGCATGCCAGAGCAATATGCGATAAAAAGGTTGGATAGAATCGTCTTTAATGTCTCTTTTGCGCGGCGGGGTTTGTAAAACTGTCTGATGGAGGAAATCTCGTCAAACAGCTCATCCCGCAATTCGTTAAAAGGCGTAAATTCAGTTCCCACGTACACATCCAATGGCAATGCGTCCTCTAACTCGTTTTTGTTTGATTCTTGGTTTGCAAAATCTGTCATTTTGCGATAAGTTCCTTTCCTTTTTTTCTCTTTTTAAAAATTCTATTCCTTCCTGAAAAAGGGTCCATCCTGAACTGGACATTTCCAGTCAGGACAGACCCCTTTATGTTCAATGAACAGTTTATTGCTTCAGGTCACGAAACCTGGTGACAATTAGGTATTAGACCTCCTTCTACTGAAGATTTAATCCCTACCACGTTCTTGATGCTGTCCTTCCATTTAACGAGCGGATGGTCTTTTAGCGCGAGATAGATTTCCCATATATTTTCATCCCTCTGCCCCCGCAAAATAACATCCAGGGCCTTCCGAACGTCATCGCTGTCTATCTTCTAGGTCTTTCAAATGATTCATTTTTCCTATCCAGATGGAATTCGTTGTAAAAGACGATAAATCCTCGACTGCGTTATAAATTCCATCGGCGCTTAACATGGGTTCGATACAGATGTTTCAAAACCCATTTCAAATGCGTATTTCAATGAGGCTTTTCTTTCCGCATATCCAGAAGCGTTGGGCTTCCAAAAGGACGAAGACTTCATCATCAATGGAACCAATTGTGAATCGGAAAAGCATCTTTTTCTTATACGCCTTGAACAGCTCACAAATGGCAACGATACATTCATATCGAGGTTTCGAAACGATTAAGACTTCATTTCCGATAAAAGCTTCCCCAAAACTGTCTTACAGGCATGAAAGTTATTAAGGGTTATATCGTGTGCTGTGGGAAACATGACCCTCCCATTTAATAACGTCCTTTTTTTATCCACATCTTTCTGCCTAATCCTTTCAATATGCCATTCTTCATCTTTTATTCGAAGAATTCTTCTCGCGTAACAATATCGACAATTATTCGAACATCCTGTGCAACAATTTACTTTGTGACTTGCCCATTCATAAACGCCATAAATTCTTTGTTTCATTTCATTTATCCTTTCTATTTCTATTTTTTTATCTTCTCCATTTTCTGGATGAAGATTGGGTTTCATTGAATTCCAGAATTACCCCCATTCCTTTTTTAAAAATCTCCTTTTCAAATTCGCACCTGGTATCCAAAGGCAACAGTCCACCTTTGAACCCTTTCAAGCTCACTATTTTCCAAACACAAAAGGTCAGGCGTTTTCCTGGCAAATGCCCAGGCATACCTGACCCTTCACGCTGGATTTATTTTCAAATTATTGTTTGGGTTATAAAGGGGGTAACAGGAAGGGTTTGGAGTGTATTATCAGGAGATATTAATTATGGGAGGGTTTTGGACACCCTATCTTATGGTATATTTATAGGTTATGGTGTCCTTTTTTAGAAAAGACTTTGTGATGAATTTATTTCATTGTAAAACCTTCAACTATCCATAAATAAACATACCTTATTCCTCTTACACTTAATCTGATGCTGAATAAAGTAATAAAAAATGTTAAAATTGACCAAGATATAATAGATAAAATAATATAAATTGGATGATGATATTTATATTTATTAATTGGTTCATCTGGTATAATTAAACCATTTTTAATTTTTTCATTAAGTAATCTATAGAGATATTCAGCCCTACCTATTTCGTTTATAGAAAATGGCTTATTAAATCTGATAAATTAGTTATTTCCCTCATCGATGATAGGCGTTTTAAAATATTTAAATCTCTATCTCTTGAATAATTACTTACTCTTAATTTATCGCTTAAAACATTATTAGTTTTATGTACTTGATTTAATAAAAAATCGACTTCTTTCTCCCACTCTAAATATTCCAATGTTTCTTTTTTTTCTAATGCATCTTCATAAAATAGATGACCTAAATATGCTCCTGGAATTAAGGCAATAAAAGCCAAAACAACAGAAATGCGGTCTAATCCTTTAACTATATTCATTCCTATTTACTTTTAAATATTTTGTTGCCCGCTTTTTCTGCAACATTATAATTAGCGTCTTCAAAATAAAAACAATGAAACACTTTGTCTTGGATATGAGATTTACCAATAAATGATGGTTGATTCATAAGTTACCTTTTCTCTTTATTAGGTGCATTGAGCTAATTTTATTAATCAATAGGACCAGCAGTGCGAAGTTTTGGCCATAAGACTGCAGATATAATTAAAATTATTAGGCAAATAATAATTTTCCAGTATATTTCGGTTATGAAAAGACCAACACTAATAGCAATTGATACAAAGCATTGTTAAAGAAAATGTACTCGATGTCCATTAAGATGCAGATAGAGTTTTAAATGCTATTCGTGATGGACCTGCAATTAAAGTTATTATTGTAAATAAAAAGAAGAGAGCAGTGAATGGAATCCAACTCCATGAAGGACCAAATATCCAGAAAATAGCACCTACGATAAAAATGGGTATCAAAAGGCATCCTGGCATATTTAATCCCCTTTTTAAAAGTAGAATGCTATTAATTTATAATACCAAAAATATGGTATTTGTCAAGATTTCAGTATCTTTCTATTAATAAGTACCTTTGAATCAATGGTTTTCTCATATTTATTGGTCCTCATCCTCATCCCCTAACCCTTCCTCTTCCCCTCTTTTCTTCCGTTCCTCCTCCTCTTCCTCAACGGCACCGATTAGACCGCCTATGACGGCAAAGTCCTCAAGCTCGAAAGTGCGATCGCCGAAAAAGTCCATGGGGACCTCCTTTCTCAATACCCGCACTGACTACAGACGATTTTCAGATGCTTGCCGCTGTATATGGTGATATCGTTTCCGAATTGATTCCACAACCCGTGAAAGCGTAGAATCAGACATTACAGAATCCAAGAAAATCATGAATTATTGGGCATACTTGCAGGCATGCACACCCAGAAAGAAAAAGGATCTTGTATTTCTATTTGGACGATGCTAAACTTACAAAATGCTGACCATAACCGCCAAGCTCGCCATTCCAGAGAGCGAACTTGATGAAAAATTCGTTTTAGGCTCTGGACCAGGCGGCCAAAACATCAATAAGGTTGCGACAGCAGTTCAGTTGCGTTTTGACCTTCAGAATTCTCCTTCCTTATCAGATGTAGTCCGTGAGCGTCTTTATCGTATAGCAGGGAAGCGCGTGTCTGCAGACGGGATTCTGATGATCGAATCCAGACGATTTCGGACACAAGCGAAGAATCGTCAAGATGCACGCCAACGTCTGACTCGTCTGATTCAAAAAGCGCTTGAAATTCCCAAGGTACGTCGCGCTACAAAACCAACACGAGCCTCAAAAGTACGTCGCATGGAAGGCAAGTCTCATCGTGCAAAAATCAAGCGATCTCGGAGTGTTAGACCAGAAACGAACGAATAGGGAAAGCAGGAAGGGTGATAATTATAAGAGGATAAGGGAGCTAATAGGGGGGATTTTGGACACCTTGTCCTATGACGTATTTATAGGCTATGGTGTCCTAAACAATTCAATTTTTTATACTGCTCAATTAGTCCACCTATAGTGTTTTTTCTTAATGCGTTTTTCGATTTAACCACAAACGTGAAAAATTTTTTATATCCTATCTTTTTAATTTCATCATTCCAATCTCTAAAGGATGAATTCCAAGTCTGTCTCCAATTCGATTTAAAGCCTCCTTAATTTCATTTTCATTTTTTAAACCTGTAATTCCAGAAGGTATAAGATGCCTGATGGCTTGATGGTCATTTCTATATTTTTCAAAAAACGTGTCAACAAATTGATTTATTCTCTCGTCCTTTCGCTTCTTTTCAAATATAAATAGGCGAATAAGATAACCAATAAAAGCAGTTAAACAGGCTATTAAAACAGTATTATACATCTATTATAATTTTTTTCTAAAAACGAAAAATAATATAGCAAACGTTAGTGGAAATATATACTCTCCCTTATTTTCTTTATTTAAACCTGGAAAAAGCAAATACAATGTATCATTTATTGAAAATATTAAAGATATAGATAAACTTATTAGGAACAAATTTTTCCATTTGATTTGCTTTAGAAATAATTTTTTTTCAAATATGTGTTTAAAAACAATTGAAATTAATAAACTTAAATAAACCCCAGGGAGAATATAGATAAATTTTATTAAAAAATATAATAAAGGAATTTGTTTTTTGTAAATTAAATTGAGAATGTGATCAACATTTAAATAGTATTCCAAATATTTTATCATAAATTATTATTGCAATAAGAAAAATACACAAATATCCAATTAAAATTAGAATTCTTCCTATTACCTGTAATTTACCATCAGATTTCATTGTAATTGTCATAATATCAATTTTGAGCTTTTTAAAAAGAAAATTTAATTTGATTCGGAAAAGAATTCATCATTTTCCATCTGTTCACTTCCTAACCATTTTTTCTTACGTTCCTCCTCCAATTCCTCCTCAACAGCACCGATTAGCCCGCCGATGAGGGCAAAATCCTCAAGTTCGAAATCATCGTCGAAAAAGTCCATTGCAACCTCCTTTCTCAATAACCGCACTGGCTGCAAATGATTTTTAGATGCTTCCCGTTGTAAATGGTGATGTCGTTTCCAAAAGTGATGAACCAAGGTCACATGATGACCGCAATCAAGCTGATATTTCTTTCCTTTCAAGCGTCTTTATAAGAATCTCTTTAAGGCGCGCCCGATCCTCGTATTCAGGCTTCTTTTTCTTTGGTCATGGCTTTCTCCTCCTAAAGATGCAAAAAGCCCCCACAGCTCGTTTAAATGAGCCATGAGGGCTTTCTGTCGTGATGTTAATGGACTATTTCACCATTCCGAGAATGGCACCTCCTGCCCTTTCCAGCCGATAGGAATCCGAAGCGGACAAACTCCTATCCTGGGCGGCCCTGGTGAATGCCTGGATGATGTGAAACATCGTTGCTCCTGGCTCCATGAAAAAAGGCCTGCTGGATGATTTGGGCCTGCTCCTGGGGAATCAGGAACTGCCTTGCGAACGCCTCGATGCTTCTTTCGGGATTGTCCACAGGCGATTGCATGGAGATGCGGAACCGTTCATGTCCTCGGTGGGACTGGCGAATGACTCCTTCCAGAATCATGGGAAACGCATCCATGACCTTTCGGGAAATGTGCTTGTAACGTGCGTCTGTCGCTGTTTTGGCGATAAGCCCGTTGGTACACACCAGCCGAAAATAAAACGCTTCAATGGACAAAGCCAAAACGCCGACCTCGGAGTTGGCGATGCTGATGCCTGGGACAATCCTGTCCTTTTCCGACAACTCAAAGGTCCGTCCATATTCGGGGACCTTGAGCACCATGATTTCCTTGTCCAGGGAAAACTGGACTTCTGCAGCAGACTCAAATCCGTATTCCAGCATCTTGGTCAGAACCTCCATGTGGTCCAGAACCGTGTACCGTTCCGTGAACACCGCCCTTAAGCGATCCCTGTCAAACCGACAGAACAGAGTCTCCCGCTTCCTCGCTTCACGGTCTAACCAATACTGGAGATTGTCTTTCTGTAGCTCTGCTGGACACCGCATGAGATACGAATGCGGAACCCGCAACCGATTGGCGAACAATCGTTGGGCAGATGGCAACACCTGGAACCGATTTCCTCCGATGGTCATCCAATCGGCATTTTCAAACTCCATGTCCTTGACCCTGACGGTCTCATCGTAATGGTCTTTTGACACATCATGCACCGTTTGAACCACTTCTTCGAACGTAGCTGTCTTTTTCATGGTCTCCTCCTTTAGTCAGATTGTTTTGGGGTTTAAAACGCCTTCCAGGCTTCGGAAACTTCGAGAGAATCATCGTCCAGACCGCCCAGACCGCCCAAAAGGACGATTCGGACGACCTGGACGATGAATTTGATGGGTTTGGACGAGAAGCGCTTACCAGGCCTTACACGCATCGCAAGTAGGGACAATCCCCACACATCCAGGACGGTATTCGGGAAATAGATTTGAGTGTCGATGGCCGCCAAAACAGAATTGGCGATCTTTGCAGAAGCGCTTTCCGATGGGCTGCTGTGCGGATGGTCTCAACGTATTCCAAGTTTGGGTTCGACCAGTTTACGAAGCACGTGGAACTGGCATTTGACCGATGCGGTGGGAAACACGAATTTGTTTGAAGCCAGCAAATACGCATAGGCGCTCATCTGAAGGTCATCATCCGCCGTGCTTTGGGCCATGGATTTGGACGCCGTCTTGCTGTCCACCACAACGATATCTCCCTTTTCATCCCGAAGGACCAGGTCCACCACCCCGATGAGTTTGAAGTCCGTGGCTTTCCCGTCTTCCGTGTAAAGGGTTGCGGAAAGGGGAAGCTCCACGCCAAGGATTTCATAACCTTTACATCAACGGTTTCGTAGAAACACTTGAGCATGTTTCTTCCCATCTAGAGCGGCTTTATTCCGATCGGGCAGGTCCTTTTTGTAAATGATCGGAATGTCCGTGGATCCAGGTCCACTTGAAGGCAGATCCTCGAAACGCTGCTTCAGGTTCTCCAAGGGCTCCATGCGGTTCCGTGGGTTTTCAAGGCCCGATAATACAGCGCAATCGCCATGTGAATGGCCGCTCCAAAGGGTAACGCAATGCTGATACTGCTCCCTGGGTAGGTTTTCCACGTACTGGAACCGATACCTTAGGGGACAGTTCAGATAGGTTGAAACCTGGCTGTAGCTGATGTAAAGTTCCTGGTTAAATGCCTGTAATGACGATTGAAGGTTTCATGGTTCACCTCCTTTTCGGGTTTTGGGCGCACCTGTGGCGCGGTTAAAATTTCCACATATGGAAACTTTGGATTAGGAACTGGCGGGCTAATTGGAGATCAGGTTCTGAATCAGGCGGATGCGTCGGATTTGGAGAGATGCTGGGTAACGACACCGAACATTTGGAGGGACATGCGGTCGAGTCCTGGACGGGTGGTCTGCCGCTTCGTCCGATTAGACGTAGGATGTACTTGAACTGGGCGGAAGACAAACGATTGTTCCGTTGCCTCCGTTTCCACCGTTCCATTTTGGGGTTCAGGGGGGGTGGGATTTTCTTGGGCGGAATGGATTTGGGAGCCGAGGACTTATCGCTGGTGTAGAGGTGCAGAGCCCACACCCAACAGAGTTGCGCATTTCTTGAGAGAATCTGTCGCCGCTGCCTTGTAATCATCCGCCAGGGAAATCGGATCTCCTGTTTCTTTGGCGCGGGTGATTCTGCTTGGCCCCAAACTGGGTCTTGACGATCTCTCCCGATTTTCAATTGACCTAAAACCAGAACCTCATCGGTCTCCTTGAGAATGTGATGTTCCAGGATGGTAAAGACCATTGGCCATCCAAGCGTCATTCAAGCCGTTGAATCACCGCATGACCCTCGATGTAATCCAGTTTCTTGCCGAAGTTCCCCTCCCGCTGTTTGATTTGGGAAGGGTCGAAGGGTTTTTCCAACAGTTCTCGGTTCATGGTGTACCTCCTTTTGGATTGATTGGGTTAAAAACGACAAAAGCCCGGTCGGAATGAATCCGACCGGGCCTTTGCCTGGGTGAACGAAACTCTGTCTAAACGGGCCTAAACGATGTGGTTATCTCCTTTCTCCCCAAGGGGGGCTATAATAAAATGAATCAAAGGAATGAGTCGACTCACGTAGGGGTGTCGCCGACACACTTTGAGCTTTAAAATAAGGGCGGACCATGATAGGGAATTTGTCAAGAAAAGCCGTAGATTGGACCATTTATGATTTTAAATCCAAGGCTATGAGGATGAATTTCAGGTTGAGAATGCGGAATCAATGACTCTGCAGATTGCAGAGCTGAAAAGCGGAAGCTTAGCTCCGCATTGGCGCTGCGCGCAGCTCGGCGCCAATATATGTTATACATAAAAGAAAAATATAAGCAATTGTTCTTATCCCTCCAATTGGGCAGTATAAGAGTAACAACTACTCACAAACGTTGGGTGTGATTTGAAAAGAAACCGTCGAGTAAATAATTCGAAAGAAAATGAGAACTTTGTAACGATAATTTAAATAAATAAATATAAATGTTACACTTTCAAGCCCTTATTTTTCAGACTCTTATACGCTTCACGAAGCATTGATTAAATCTTGCTCGACTTCAATACAAGGAAAAGGGGCATACGCCTTTGCATCCAAAGGTGGAATCGAAATCCTTTTAAAAGACAGTGTATTTGACTCGTTGTTGGAAAGAGGCGAGTATTCATTGATTATAGGTATAGATGAAATTACCAATCTCGCAAGTTTAGAGGCTTTGAACTCCATTAAAATTGAAAGACCAAGTTTTAAGGTTAAGGCTTTTGACCATAACAATAAAGGCTCACTTTTCCATCCTAAATTAAGCTACTTTAAAAACAAAGATGAGTCTGGATCATTAATAGTGGGCTCAGGAAATTTAACATTAGGTGGATTACGCAGAAACAGAGAGGCCTTTAGTTTTTTACATCTTTCAATTGAAGAATATGTACGAATTGAACAATATTGGAATGCTTGGTTATTGCAGTCAGATGAACTTTTGAAGGAAATTGATGATCCTGATGTAATCGGAAAAGACTAGAGAAAACCAATATGTGAGAAGAACAAGAATAATCAGACCTGATGATGAAAAAGATATTGAAATTGAAGCGCCAACCGAAGGAGTTGATGAAATAGAAATATTACATCAGGACGGATGGCAGTTTTACCTAGACAATGAAGTATTAGTTGCTGAAATTCCTCGAAGTGGCAATAGATGGAAGCAAGCTAATTTTGATATAGACACTTTTCAAAACTTCTTTGGAGCAACACCAGGAGATAATAGCCAAAGAATACTTCTACGAAATATCAATGACGATTTATCTTTGTCAGAGATTGAAGTAAGACCAAGTGTATCAGTTGTAAGTAAGAACTATAGGTTTGAATTAAATGCAGCAAGTGGCCAACTTTATCCGACACAAGGCAAACCTATTGGAGTATTTGTGAAAGTTACCATAGGATGTTTTTATACCACCTTTATATGCCTAATCAACTATTACATACTAAAATTGAAGATTGGTTAAAAACAAATTGGAATGGTAGAGCAGATAGAATGAAAAGAATTACTACAAGAATAAACGAAATACGTGATATTTTTAAAGAATCCGTATTTAACCGGTATTTAGTTGAAATTTAAAAAAATGGAAGTTTTAGATAAAATGGCAGATAGAAACATAACACTAAGTAAGCCTAATTCATTTAGAACGATTCACTATTTGGGCAGCAAGTTAAGAGTCCTTGAATTTATTAAGCAGGTTGTTGATGAATTAGATGCTGATAGAAATGGGATTTGTGATTTATTTTCAGGAACTGGTTCGGTAAGCCAATACTTCTCATTAGAAAGGCAAGTAATACAGTTGATATTCAGAATTACTCTAATATAATTTGCTCAGCACTTTTATTTCCTCCAGACATTTCTTTAGCCTCATCATTTTCCAAAAAATTAAATGACTCTAAATTCATTGGTGAATATCAAGAGACTTTTAAATCATTAATAAAACTAGAAGAATCAATAATTAATGGTGAGTTGAGCAAAAACCTAGAAACTGTTTGTCATTTTTTAGAAAATGCTTCCTTACTCTCCTATTTATCGAAAGATGGAAGCAGAAATTTAATGCCTTCATTATATGAAGCATTTAATGAAGCTGAGAAGAGTTTAAGGCAATTTGACAATAACTCATTTATAGCTTCGAAATATTTTGGTGGTATTTATTTTTCTTATAAGCAATCTGCAATCATAGATGGAATTATCACAGAAATTGAGAGTGTTGAAATTGAACAACAAAATGTCTTGTTTGCAGCTCTTCTTAGATCCACTAGTGATATTGTAAACACAGTCGGAAAACAATTCGCTCAACCGATAAGACCAAGAAACAAGAATGGTCAACCCAAAAAAGGAATAATAAAACAGTTGACGCAAGGACAGAAGTATTGACGTATTAAACCTTTACAAATCATTGGCTAAACAAGTATCTGAACAACCAATCTGCCCAGACACAACCACCAAGTTTTAAAGGTGGATTACAAGGAGGCATTAATACCTTAAGTGATGATGTTCGAATTGTATATGCCGACCCACCCTACAAGAGACCATTACAGCAGATTTTATCACGGCTTAGAAACATTAGTTTAGAGACTTTCCTGCAAGTTTCTCAAAAGCCAAAATTGGTGGAAAGGAGAAACTTAGCAGAGGCTCTATATCGTGAAGAAAGAAGGAACAATCCGATTTTTGCATAAGGTCTAAAGCCCCCAAGGCTTTTGAAGACCTTTTTAAACTTGTTGCTGAAAAAGACAGAATTTTAATACTATCCATATTCACCTTATGACAAATCAAAAGGTGCACATCCAAGGTTGTTGAGATAGAATTACTGGAAGAAATGGCAAAACTCTATTTTAACATTGTCGAAATTCGTTCAATTGGTAAATTTTCGCACAGTAAATTGAATAGAACAGACCTGCACCTAGATGCTGCAGATTCCGCAGAAGTATTAATAATTTGCCGAAACAGATGAAAGACTCAAAATTAATAAAAACCCTTTCCTCTCCATCCAGTCATAAAAGAACAAGAAAGATAATTCAAGGTGAAAACCTTGATGTATTAGACTTGCTAGCTCAAAAATACAGCGAACAGTTAAGTGCATTTATATCGATCCGCCCTACAATAACGGGGAAAGCTACACGCATTATGACGACTCAATTCACGAAGAATGGATAGTAGAAATCAAGAAACGACTTAGAAAACTAAAGCCACTATTAAAATCCGATGGAAGTATTTGGATATCTATTGATGATTCAGAAGTTCATCATCTGAAAGTTGCAGCAGATGAAATTTTCGGAAGAAACAATTTTGTCACAACAATAATCTGGCAACAACGAACCACAAGAGAAAACAGAAAAATATTTTCAAATAATCACGAATATATTCTCGTGTACGCTAAAAACAAAACCGATTTCAAAGTCAATAAACAAACTAAAAGGAAACGGGGAACAAATTGAACGATACAAAAATCCTGATAATGATAAACGTGGTGTCGTGGCAATCAGTTTCATTAAACGTGCAAGCTGGTCACGCAGTAAAATCACAATTTTATGAAATAAGTAGGCCCTAATGGTAAAATACATAATCCTCCAAAAGGAAGATGTTGGGTTTACAACAAAGATAAAATGAACGACCTAGTAAATGACGAAAGAATTTGGTTTGGACACGACGGTAATGGTGTCCCAAGACTTAAAAAATTTCTATCAGAGTCGGAAATACAAATTACGCCAGACACACTTTGGCCTGGTAATGACGTCGGAACAAATAAAGAAGCAAAAAAACATCTAATAAAACTATTCCCTGACAAAGAAGTATTCGACACTCCAAAGCCCGAAAGACTATTAAAACGAATATTTGAAATTGCAACTAATGAAAATGATTTGATTTTGGATGCATATGTAGGTGCAGGAACAACAATTGCAGTTGCCCACAAAATGAAAAGACAATACATCGGAATAGACAATGGAGACTCACATTATTGACTATGTTGTAGCACGACAACGACTAATATTACAAGGTAAAAGCTTAGGAATATTAGAAAGAGAACGGAGAGAATGAAGGATTTGAATTTTATAAACTGACAGAAAAGAGGAAAAAAAAGAAAACCACACCTAACATCGGGTATAAGTTATGGCGGGGCTTATAGCCTATTTGAGCTTTGTAATTCGCATCAATTTTATCGAATCTTGATAAACAAATGTCCCGTATTCTGCCACTACTCATACACGTAACCGTTGAAAATATGAGATGGATAATGAAAAAATGTATAACAAATCGATGCACCTGACATTTTTCCTCTTCACTCCAAAATGCAGGTGAACTCAAACGATATTTGATAAATACTTACGAGGTGTCTATGACTATTCAATCATATAAAGATGCGCTGTTTCAGATAAAAAGAGGTTTTTTGATAATTGGCTTAACTGGATTTACAGGTTCAGGGTGCAGCACTATCAGAAACTTGATATTAGCAGAGGGCAAGCCTGCTCTGCCTAGTTTTGATAGCATTCCGCGGTTTCATGTTCAATCTGAAAAGTCGAGAGCTCAAAAAGATGAACACGTGTTTTGCTTATCCATCAGGATAAAGAGAATATACGACAAATTAAAAAGTGCATGGGAAGATACAGGATGGGTTGGGTTTGTCCATGTAAAAATTTCTTTGACAATCTTTTCTTTCGCCGTACATAGGGCATTATTCAGTAAGAAAAAAAATGAAATATTGGAACAAATTAGACAAATTGCGATTAAACATAAAGCAGAACTAAAAAAATTAAGATACCTAAAAGACCCAAAAACCAAACTAAAAGAGGATACATCTTTTAAGTTTTTAAAGGCATATGAATTATGCCAGGACATATATAATGACTTTAGCCTTCTTTATGATAATAATAAAGGTGATCTTATAAAAATAATGCAAGATTTTGGTGATGAAATCCGAAAGCATGGTATTGTTTCTCCGAATAAATCTCAGAATGCGGCACCTAAAAACATTTTCGTCCTTCCTGAAGCTATTCGAAGAGTTATAAAGGCTCATGGCTAGTAAACGAAGCTTCACATTTTGTAATAGACGCATTTAGAAATCCTTATGAAATTGAATTTTTTAAAAGGCGATATAGTGAATTTTACCTGATAGGAGTACTGAGAGATACATCTAATCGCCATAGTTCTCTATTTAAAAAAGGACTAAAAAATGATGACGTCAAATTTATAGATAAGCGTGAAAAGGGAGAATTATTAGAAAGAAAAAAAGAGAATATATCGGACTGGGTAATTTCACAAGACTTGAATGAATGCATAGATAAATCTGATGTTTTTATCGATAATGAAGAGGATAATACTGGTGTATATCCACAATTAAAATATAACATTATTAAGTTGATAACTTTAATAAAAAATCCTGGATGTATCCCCCCAAACAGCGATGAACGAAGCATGCAAATTGCAATGACAGCTAAAGAACGTCAGGGTGCATTTCAAGGCAAGTCGGGGCCGTTGTAGTAAATAATGAAGGTTATACTGTCGGAATAGGATGGAATGATCCACCAAGGGGCCAAGTTCCTGTTCACTGAGAACTGGCAGGGGATTAGCTGAAGGTGGAAGAAAGAGGGTTTAGGCATTAAAGAAGTTAGAAGTTGATTTAACTTATATAATACCACTTAAATATGTCACATGCATTTTGTTTTTGTAACATGGTAGTGAATGTGGAAGGAAAAACACGTGACAAAATGCGCGAGTTTACGCGAGCATTACACGCGGAAGAAAATGCCTTATTTCAGGCTGCGAAAGATTCGCATGAAAGACTTTATGGTGCCACATTATATACAACTTCAAAAACTTGTACACTTTGTGCAAAAATAGCATATCAACTTGGAATAGACAAAATTGTTTACATTAAAGAATACCCAGGAATTGCGATTGATCAAACAATAAAAACAGGTGACAGAGATATAGAAATTAAGCGTTTTCAAGGGATAACAGGAGCAGCTTATTTTTCATTATACAGCAGCCTTCTTCCTGAAAAAGATATTATTCAGCTATATTCTTAGATATTACTGCTTATATCTTATATAGCAATAGCAAAACATATAAAAAAATACCTTACCTCTAAGACCCTAACCATGTGCTGGACGCCGACTGGGGTTTCGCTGACGCTTCACCCCAGTCGGTCGACACCATGTCAGATTGAAAAAAAGCGTCTGTTGCGCTTCGCCAAAGAAGTCTTCTACGAACAGAACAATAGTCGGCCTGCCAATACGAGGGTGAAAATGACCCCAGCAGTCATCATAGACGGTCAAATCAAACTGGTTGGTAAAATCCCAGGAATTGAAGAGGTCCTGGACTGGTTAAGAGAAGCAACCCCACAGCATTACGAATCATCTCAATCATGAACCAGGATTTGACGTTTTCGTTCTTGCAGGTGCCCTTGGACTCGGCACCATAGTATAGTATAAAATCCCATAAACAACAGCAGGGTAGCCAAATCATCCCCTTTCTGTTCCTTCCCTCCTATCCTATCCTATTTTATCTATGCTATCGAATCCGCACTTGACACTATTTTTGCAGGAACAACGTAACAACCCATTGAATATAACTACAAAAAATAGCAATTTTCCCTTGTATTTTCCCCTTTAAGAAACGCCGCTGATTCTATTTGACCTGCAGGCTATTTGGGAGATGGCTATGGATCATGAGGAACTATCCTGGGAAAGTACACAACGGATAGTCTCTGGGGTCTGTGCCTACCTTCAACCTTGAGATATGCTTTTTCATAGAGAAGCCGCTTGTAACTGCTTACCGTAGCTCTTGAGGTCTTGAGCCACCCGGCTATTGTATTATCCGTTTCTCTGATTTTTCGTTTACGGGTTTGTTGCTCGATGACCAGTCGAAGCCAGAGAATCAGTCCATGGACCCAGATCTTCATACCCTTCCGATTGAAGAAACCCCACTGGCAGACGGAATGTTCTTTCTGATTGAGGCTTTGTGGGGCGCTTTTCCAAAAGCCCGCCGATTCTCATCAGCGTCTCTTTCAGCATTGCTCGGTTGGCATGATTATAAGCCAACAGGGGCATGAATTCATCGACATCGTAAAAGAACTCCTTGGGCTCCGGGTCTTCAGGTTGCTTCTGGGTAGGGAGCAGGGTTGCGCTCTCGAAGACGATATCCTGGTCCTTTGGCTTGCCCATACCCAGGAAATGAACATGGACCGACTTGCCCGTCTTTTCCTGCGATTTTTTCGCGCCAGCCAAGAGATGCTTTAGGGAAAACCCGCTGATATACGTCGAAACATGCTTCAGGCTATCGTGGGGGTCTTGACCATCCTTCAACCCACCGAGATAGTGGACCTGACCGCCAACACGGGATGCGATTTTCTCAATGCCCCTTTTCCCCGCTTTGTCCCAGTCGTAAGCGACAATAAAGTGTTTCGTGCCCAGGTCTTGAAAAATCTTCAGAGCTTCTTGAGTCAGATAAGAACCAAGGGTCGAGACCACAATCGGCTTTTCCTGGTCCTGGAAGAGCCTGTAAAAGGCGAAATAATCGAAGATACCCTCCACCAGAATGACCGTTTGGTAATGCTTGATGTGTCGGTAGGCTTTGTCGATTCCAAAAAGCCAGGATTTTGAACTGATGCCCCCTTCACTTTTCTGTTTCATCCATCTTAAGCCTTGGTTATCCAGGCGCCTGCCGATCAATCCGATAACCTGGGACTGTAAATTCAGGACAGGGAAGACGATACGGGCGGCAAAATAGTCTCCATAACCGGACTCAAAGAGGTCCTTTTTCGAAAAATCGATTTGCATCCGGAAATAAACATATCCACGTGATTCACGGTCTTCTAACATGCGAACCAGGCCAGAGTTACGGAATGGCTGGAATGTCTTGGAGTCCTTATTGAAGCGGGGAAGAAACTCTCGAATTAGCGCCCTTCCCTGATGCTGCTCATCATTGTATGGCGGGGCATAACCGATTGAAAATTTTTCAATCAAATCAAGGTTCACACCACGCTTATCAAGGTATTCGTGGACATGACCAAAGCGTTGTGGATTGGATAGAAGCAGACCCGTTATAAAAGGCAGCGCTTTCTTCCATGGCTCTGGATATGGCTGGATCGAGCTTCGGTTCGATTACGATTACCTTATCGTCCGGTTCAGGTTCTGGGTCGGGAACGGTGCCACTTGTTTTCTCATGCGGTTTAAAGTTTTTAATTCCCAGAAAAGATGCCCAAATCTGTTGGGCTTGCCTGAATTTGCATTTTTCGCGGAGCATAATCAGGTGGAAGATATCCCAGTCACCCTTGCACGCTCCAAAACAATGGAACCGAACCTCATCCTTTTTATCGACGTAGACCCGAAAGCTATCCTTTTTATCCGCATGGAAAGGGCAATACGCGCTGAATCTATTTTTTCCAGTTCGCTTGAATTTACAATCCAGACGCCTTTCCACATATTCAAGCATCTGCTTGATGTAGGGTCTGGATTTGATGTCTTGATAGGTTGCCATTGGTTTTACCGTGATGTAGTATAAAATAAATAATTACAATAAGATAGATCTACACCCCTCTTTGTTTTTCCTTTCTTTGATGCCTTACTATGCTATCCTATACTTACTCCTATCCTCCCGACCTCTTTTCTGTGATTTCTCTGTCACCGACCAATTTAGACTGCAACACGACACGGATGCCTGCAGATTGGAAAAAATGTGAGTGTTTCAATCTAACATATTGTAATTACGCTGTAATTACACTATTCCATACCCCCTGACAGAATGTAATTACAAGTTTTCGGCACTCGAATGCACACACTTTCTTTTTCTGAAGAAATAAGACTGGAACATCACAGAGGGGCCTTCGGAGAGACTCCTGTGTCTTTTCCGTTATCTATCGTACTTATTGCCCCAATCGTTTATTTTTCCTGTTTTAGAGTCATGCCTTCTCGAAGGCTGCTTAATACTTGTATGCGACTTTTGCTTTAAAAGATTAATGCATAGGGTCTTTTATTCTTACGCTTTTTTGATGTTGTTTACGGTGAGATATTTGTGAAGAGAAGGGTGATAGGGGTGGAAGTGGAGGAATCAAATTGTGCCCAAATTGTGCCCGTCAATGTCAAATTCTTTCAAATATTAACAAATAAAACCAAAAGTTCAGGAAAAAAGATAAAAAAATTCAACTAATTAAAATACCATCGAAAATTGATTTTTCATTTTGTGCTTTAGGAATCCTTTGCTCTATCCACTGAGCTACGGGGGCATAGAAACTAACGGGGCGTTTGTACCAAAGATGGGGGCGGCGATCAAGGAATAGATGACGCCCTGTTCAGCGGTATGCCGGATCATTTCACGTCTATACCCGGCCAGGTGGCGATGGGGTCCGTCGATTGAACGATGTGCATGCCGGCTTGTGAAAAACGATCGAACGCCGCATCCGCTTCTTCGGTGTAATCGATCCCGCCGGGGATGACCACGGGAGAAGTGCAATCCTCAAGCAAATACACTTTTTCTGCCAGGAGCGGATTCTTTTCAAGGATTCCTTTCAGAAGATCGTCAAGGGTCCAAACCACGCAGTGGCTCTTGGCTTGTCCGGCGACGACAAGTACATCGAAGGAGAGAAGCCTTTCCAAGAACGCGGTGTTTTTCTCCCCGATAGCCTGCCCGTCGGCGTTTTTGGTGACTTCGGGATTAAGCGCAGAGTAGTTTTCCGTGAAGGCGCGGTCGCCTTTGACCTGGAATTCGGGGCGGTTGACACGTGCGATGCTGTGGAAAAAAACGGCTTCTTCCACGCTGGCGACCAGGGAATGGCCGATACCGCCCAGCATGGCATGATAGGGCCACACGGTCAGATCGTATTTCCTGCTTTTTTCTAGTGTTTCAACATAATGGACGAGATGCCTCTGGCCTTGATCGGTTTCGACACCCAATGCCGGCCCCATAGCGGGGTTGAACTTCCACACTCCTTCCCTGACGTCTCGGGCCGTGATCCGGGTGAAGGGGTCCGGGTGGCGGGCGTCGGCATCGACGAAGAAAATGGGGTGAAAGATCTGAAGCGCATGGTGGGTGTCGAGGGTGGGGAAGATGCGGGTGATTCCCCCCAGGTTCCGGTAGATGAAACGGCCGAGCCGGCGATTGTCGTCGACGGCACCGGTTCCGGAGCGCCCCCCCACGAAGAGTTCGAAGCCCGGGATGCAAAAAGTGTTTTGCACGTCCACCAGAAGAAGGCCCACCATAAACTTGTCCTCAGCGGCGGGGCGGATGCGATGCTTCAAAGCCCATTGTTTTGCCGATGCGGCCAGTTTCTGGTATTCCACGCGCCAAACCTCTCCTGTTTTGCCGGGATCGAAATGTGGCGGGATGGGAAGCTGGGCAAGGGCCATGGTTTATCCTCCCAAGCGTCGGCGGAAAGTCCGATCAAAAAACCCGGATCATGAGCGGCAGGGCGACCAGCGTGCCCAGGGTGCTTCCCAGGTTGGTGAAAACCACGACGAGCAGGATCCGGGTGAATGCGTTTTTCCAAAACCCCTTGAGGGAAAGGATGTCCTCAGGCAGGTTCTGGAAATCTTTGACTTTGGGCTTTCTGGAAAAAGCCTCCACCATCCCGGAGACCCAGCCGGCGGCGATCATGGGATTGAGGGAGGTGAAGGGGGCGGCCAGCACGGCCGAAATGATCGTCAGGGGGCGGGCCAGGGCCGCAGCCGCGCCGAGACCGGCCAGGATCCCGTTGGCGAGGACCCACCGGGAAAGCATTTCCTTTCCCGCACTGCCTCCTGAAAGGAAAAAGCCCGAACAAAAAAGGCCGACGACCAGAGCCGGCAGGAACCACTTGAGGAGCCGAAAACCCAGACCTCGGGGGGGAAGCGATTCCAGTGCGTTCATTTGCGCCGCTTCATTCCACCGGGAGCGGATTCCGGGCAGATGCCCCGCCCCCACCACGGCCACGATTTTTTTCCCCGGCGCGCTTTTCAGTTTTTGGGCGATGTAGAGATCCCTTTCGTCAATGAGGATTTCTTTCAAGGCGGGCAGCTTCTTTCCCAAGTCCGACAGGAAGGCTTCGATCATGTCCTGCTGCTTCATCTTTTCGATTTCTTCTTCTCCGATTTCATCTGCCTCCCCCAGGGAAGCGATGGTGTGAAACAGAAGCTTGACCTTGTCGAAAAAGCCCAGGGTTCTCCAGATCCGGGTGAGGGTGACGCGTAGATCCCGGTCCGCCAGGTAGACGGAGGCACCCACGGCCTTGGCCGTGGACACGGCCTGGATCATCTCCTCCCCGGGTCTGACCCCCAGGGACTTGGCGATCCTTTTTTGAAAGGAGGCCAACATGAGGTTGAGGAGCAACACCGCCCCCTTTTTTTCCCGGATGACCTTGAAGACATCGGTACCCTCCCAACTTTTTTGCTCCATCAGGGCCTGATACCTGGAGGGGCAGAGCTCCACGGCCACCGTGTCCGGCTTCTCCCATTCGATGACGGACTGAACGAGACGGGCGCTGTCTTTGGAGACGTGGGCGGTGCCCAGGAGAAGGATTTCCTTGCCCTGGTAAAGAATGGGGTGCACCAGGGGGTTTTCGGTTTCGTTTTCCATCGTCGCGGTTTCCAAACTCAAAGCCATGGTTTAAAGCCTCTTCCCGGTCTTATGCGCGCCGGCGTCTTGAGTCCTTCAAGAGGGGTGTCTGCTTTACAAAATAATCTGAAAATATTACATATCAAGCCAGCCGGTGCAACGAGATTTAAAAGTCGGGCCGTCGGGCGGTCGTCTGAACGAGGGAAGGGGAAGAACTTGAAAGTCTATGACGATCTCTTTGTCTGGGAGGGATGGGGAGGTGTGCTGAAACTGGCCAGTGGCCGGTGCTGGCTCCGGATTTATGACCTGTCCCAGAACGAAGGGGTCGGGGGACTGACGCATCTGAGGCCGATCATCGTCTTGGTGACGGATGTCCCCGAAAGCCGCATGTCGGTGAGAAGCTGCGCAGGGCACATCGCCACCCAGGTCACCCAAAAATTCAATATCCATCCCAACCGGATGGTCTATGTGGAGCATTATCCCGAAGTGATTTATGGAACACGAGGCGAGCGGGCTGTTCCGGAGCGGTATGAAGGGGTCGAATTCGTCTGGATGGGAGAAAAGGCGATCCGTCCCACGTGGCGGCCTCTAAGTCCCCAGATGAAGGCCGCAGTCAGAGAGGCCGTGGAAAAAGGAATCGAATGAAGGGCTTCGGGGTGCAGGCACAACTGATCCAGAAAATTGAACTCGAAAATGGGCTGGTTCTCGAGTTTTACGACGGATCGCGTAAAATCGCCGGAGATCGGTACCGGGTGACGCTCATCGCCAACATACGGATTTCCGTGAGGTCGATAGACTTGAAAGAGGATTTTCCGGGTGTCGAACCTCAAGCGCTCCTTCGGGCCTTGGGGGAAACGGTGACCTTCGAAAAGAAGATGGAGCGTAACTTCATCGATGCCGGAAAAAAGGACGCCTGCCTGAATGCCCTGAGGGATTCGTTTCTTTCCGGGACCCGGAGTTATCTTTCCCATCCGGAGTTTGCCCGAAAATTCATTTTCAAGACTTACCGGGAGACGGTGGCGAAAAAGCGGATTCATGCGCTTTGATTCTTTTAAGTGTTTTTGAGCTTTCGGGGAAGGCGCTTTTCACGCAAGCGGTTTTTTAGTAAGATTTTGCCATTGAGTCCAAATGCCCCCGAGCCATGCCGCAAACGGTGCACGGCCGGGGTGGGGACGCTTCCCGGTGAAGGGATTCCGATGCGATGAGACAGATTGGCCTCGTGGTAAAGGCGGATGCCAAGGCACAGGAGAAAGCGGCCGACCTTGAAACCTGGTTGACCGGCAAAGGCGTCCACGTGATCCGAAAGCCGCCCCCTTCCCACCCGGGGACCCTTGAGGCGGATGAGCCTGCCCCGTCCAGCCTGTCTTGCGTCTTGGTCCTGGGTGGAGACGGGACCTTTTTAAGCGCCGTGGCGTGGATCGGAGACCAGGACATCCCCGTTTTGGGTGTCAAGTTCGGGGAAGTCGGGTTTTTAGCCGAAATCACCGAAGAGGATCTTTTCCCGGCCATGGAAGCGATCCTGAAAGGGGCTTTTTCCATCGAAAAGCGGATGCGCCTCCTGGTAACGGTAAAGCGGTCAGGGAAGCCGATTGCAAAGAAAAAGGTGCTCAACGACGTGGTGATCAACAAAGGGGCCCTGGCCCGGCTGGCGCACATCAAGACTTCTGTCAACGATCGGTATCTGACCACCTACAGCGCCGACGGGCTCATCGTGGCGACTCCCACCGGCTCCACGGCCTATTCCCTGGCGGCAGGGGGGCCCATCATCCATCCCGCCGTCCCGGCCGTCATCATGACCCCCATTTGCCCTTTCACCCTCACCAATCGTCCCCTCATTATCCCGGATACGGCGTGCATCAGCATCCAGCTCGCAAAAAGGGCCACCCATGTCATGCTGACCTTCGACGGACAGGCCGGCATCGAAATCCATGAGCAGGACGAGATCCGCGTTGAAAAAGCCCGTCACCCCGTGTCCATGATCGCCCTTCCGGGACAGCACTATTACGATCTGCTGAAAAACAAGCTGAGATGGAGCGGCGGCCGGGCCTGAGACGTTTCTATTCTGATTCAGTCCCCTTTGATTTCGAACCGGTTTCCGTCGAAATCGCGGATAAAAACCAGGGTCCTTCCGTCCTGCCTGGCCACCTCGATCACTTCAACGCCGAGCTTCCTGCATCTTTCAAGAAAAGGCCCGCGCTTTCCCACGTCCAGGCAGAGGTGTGCCACACCGGGCTGTTCTGTAGAGGGACGGGGCCCGATGAAGATTTCCAAGTGGCAGGCGTCCTTGGCGTAATACAGGATCGTGTAAGGGGAATTCACACCGAAAAGCCGCTGCATCAGTTCTGCGGGCGCTTCCTTGGCGGCCGTCTTTTCCAATCCCAAAAGGTCGGCGTAGAATCGGTCACTGTTTTCCTGGTTTTCGCACACGAGGGCGACGTGGACTGTCTTCATGGTCTCCTCCACAGGGTGTAAAGAAAAACCCCGCAGCAAGCTGCGGGGTTAGCGCTCGCTATTGCGGTTCACAATCTCCGGGTCTTCAAGTCTGCAGGGGTTTTGTGGAAAACGTTCACCGGGGAAACGCGGCCGGATTGCCTCCGTCCACGGGGAGGGATGCCCCGGTGGTGGGCGTCTGATCGCTGGCAAAAAAGACCACCGCGTTTCCGACGTGTTCCGCCAGGACCTTGACCTTGAGAAGGCTCCTCTGGCGGTAATAGTCCTGAAGCCCTTCCGGGCTCAATCCCCGGGAGCGCATCCGGTCCGGCCCCACGAGCTCCCACAACCCCGAATCGATCTTTTCGTCTCCGAAGACCGCGTCCGGATTGATCATGTTGACCCGAACCCCCAATTCGGCCAGTTCCAGGGCGGCGATTTTGGCCATCTGGTGGGCGGCCGCCTTGGAGGCGCTGTAGGCGCTGAAGGCGGCCCCGGGATCGAAGACGTTCTTCGAGCTGATGAGGACGACGTTTCCCCCGGTCCCTTGTCTTCTGAAGACGGGGATGGCCGCTTTGAGGGTGGTGAAGGTTCCCTTCAGGTTCACGGCAAAGACCCGGTCGAGGTTTTTCGGCTCCAAGTCTTCTATTTTGGCCACATGGGCGATCCCGGCATTGGCCACCACAAGATCGACGCCGCCGAATCTGTTGCTGACAGCCTCGAATCCCCGTTTTACAGCCGAAAGATCGGTTACGTCGAAAACAACCGGAAAAAGGTTCTCCGATCCGAATTCCCCGGAAAGCTGCCGGGCACTGCGTTCCAATCGCGCGGCGTCGATGTCCGCAAGGGCCACCGCCGCTCCGGAGGCAAGGAGACGCCGGGCGGTGCCGTAGCCGATGGCCCCACCCCCGCCGGTTACGAGCCCGACCTGACCTGTCAGGGGAAATCGGGAAGCCGTTTTGGCTTTTCGCCTTTGCGGGGGCCACAGTTCCATTTCCCGGACGTGTGCGGCGGGAATCGGCCGGTAGGTTCCAAGGGACAGAGCCTTCAGTTTTGCCGACACGGTGCGTTCGCCGATGTCCGCGGCGATGCAGGCCGCCTTGAGGGTTTCCCCGACGGCAAAAATCCCAAGTCCTGCAACGAAAAAAAGCACGGGGCGTGTTTGTTCCGGAAGGAAAGCAGCCTCTGCCGCTTCGGATTTTGCCCAAAGATGGCGGGCGTAGTGCTTCCGGAAGGCGGCCACAGACTTTTTCAGCACGGCTTTAAGAACATCGTCTGCTTCCGGTACGGACTCGACGTGAACCATCCGGTTCAGGGTGCGGACGGCGTGATCCGGCGTGAGGACTCCGCTGCGGCACAGAAAGGAAGCCTCCGGGGTAAGGGAGGCCCGGATCCATTCGGGGGCCAGCCGGGACACGACGAAGCATCGGGCTGTCTGCCCGTTCCCGTTTTTAAAGGCGCAAAGGCCCCGGATGGCCTGGGACACCCGGGCCGCTTCACGAAAAACCCGTGGTCCGGAAACTTTTCGACGCGCCGGTGCGGCGCGAACGCTTTTTTTCGTATGCTTGCGGAGGAAGCGTTCCGCCTTCCGGACATAGGCCAGCATCCGGTCGCAGGCCTGTTTTGCTTTATTGCCAAAAGTAAAAAGACCGTGGTTGAGAACGACGATGGCGTCGATATCCGGAGCTTTCTCGAAAGCCTGAGCCCCCGCCTTGGCTAAGGGAAAACCGGGGCGGGCGTAAGGCAGCACAGCCACTTTTTCCCCCATAGCCGAGCGGATCAGGGTCTTCGGATTTTGTTGGTGTGTCAGGATCAGGACCGCGTCCGCGTGGCAGTGGAAGATGAAACGATGCGGCAAAAAAGCGTGCAGGAGCACTTCCACTGAGGGGTTCGGACCGCCCGGGGCCAAACGATGGGAATACAGGTGGGATTCGAGGACATCCTCGGAAGGGTCGGAGAGGCTTTTCAGCCGTCTCAAGGGGTCCAGTCGAAGCACGGAAAAGCCCCCCGGACCGATGGAGGCCATGTCGATGCCGCTCCCCTTGACGTAAAGAACGCTTTCTGTCTTTCCGAAGATATCGGTCCGGGAGGCTTTGGCGGACGTGTTTCCCCCGCCATGCAGAACGAGCCCGGGATCGCTTCCGATGACGCGGGAGGCGTGAATCAGGGCGGCCAATTCCCGGGGATGCCCGGCGAGTTCCTCTGCAAGGGCCCGGACGACGGAATCTTGGAAACGCACCGGCATCCGCCCCTATTTCCTCTTTTCCTGATCGTAGATCTTTTTGGCTTTTTTTGCGGTGGCATCTTCATGGATGACGGCTCGCAGGGCCTTCATCACGGCCGCGGGATGGGGATGCTGCCAGATGTTGCGGCCCAGATTGACGCCGATGGCACCCTTTTGAATCCCGTCGCGGACGAACTCAAAGACCTCCATCTCGGTTTCGCATTTGGGGCCCCCCGCCATGACGACGGGGACGGGGCAGCCGTTGGTGACCTTTTCGAAGTTTTCGCACCAGTAGGTCTTGACCACCTTAGCACCGAATTCCGCCGCGATCCGGCAGCACAGGGAAAGATACCGGGCATCCCTTTTTTCCAGTTCCTTGCCGACGGCGGTCACGGCCATGACCGGGATCCCGTAGGGTTCGCACTCGTCCACCAGGGTTCCCAGGTTCACCAGGGATTCGTATTCGTATTCGCTTCCCACGAAGATGGACATCCCCACTGCGGCGACGTTGAGGCGGATGGCGTCCTCGATGGAGGTCACTAGGGATTCACGGGAAAGGTCTTTGCCGATGATGCTGGAGCCTCCGGACACCCTGAGGATGACGGGTGGGGAGTTTCCGGGATCGACGCAGGCTCTGAGAACCCCCCGGGTGACGAACAGTCCGTCGGCAAAGGGGATCAGGGGGGCGATGGTTTCCCCGGGCCGCTCGAGTTTGGTGGTGGGACCCTGGAAATAACCGTGGTCTATGGGCAGAAACATGCAGCGTCCGTCGCTCTGGATGAGCCGGGACAGTCGGTTTTTCATTCCCCAATCCATAATTGATTCCTCCGTGCGCTTAAAGATTCCCGAATCGTTTTCGTCCAAGGCACCTATCGCATCGTCTGAAGTCTGCGTCAAGGCCTTTGCTTTTTCACCGGCCGAGAAGAGACGCATGCCCGTAGGGCGTCCCGGCGGTTCGGACCGGACGGACGGGCGTCAGGTCGCCTTGCCCTCCGCAAGGTCATCCGCCGGTGCAAGGGTGATCATTCCGTAGGCGTCGGGTGGCGCCACCTGGAAGCAGCAAACCTTTCGCGACCCGAGCGCGGAGGGGGTCTCGCTCCCTTCCATGGGCGGTTTTTTTGTTTCAGACCCCGGCGAGAGGAAAACCCGTTTTTCCCTCAGGATCAGGGCGGCGATGGCGGTGTCGAATCCCATCCCGACAGGCAGGATCCCGTAAAAGGGGAAATAGACTGCCACCTCTCGATCCCTGGGGATGAGGGCCGAATTCCGCCGGGCCGAATTCCGCCGGGCCGAAGCCCTGTGCCCGGCCGAACCCAGGAGGACGAGGGCGTTTTCAGGGAAGTCGGGCCCCTGCCGGCCGAGGCGTCCTGTGACCGCGGACTCCACGATCCCGTACCCGGTTTCAGGGACCGTTCGAGGGGACAGCAGGAAAAAAACCGCTCCCTCGGCGATTGGAGTGTTCGGCCGCTTCAGGTCCGGAGGCGGCAGGGTGCCGGATTTTCGCTCTTTGCACAAGCGCTGGTGGCAATGTCCGAGAACCGGACACCACTCGTCGACGCCCCCCACCAGGACCGTTGCGGCCCGCGCTTCGGACAGCCATTGCAGGGCGATGGAAAACGCGCCGGGGATCGACAGTTCGAGCTGGCTGACGGTGAGATTCGGGCCGCGCGCTCCCATGAGCATGGAGAGATGCGCCGCTGCCGCATTGTGCACGGACCCGGAAAACAGGGTGGGGGAAGCACACGCGTCGCCCCCTTCCAAAACCGAATCCAGGAAGGCGAAAGTGGTGCGGGCTGCCCCGTATCCGGTGGCCACGATGATGCCCATTCGGTCATCGACATCGGGGTTTCCCGCATCTTCGAGGGCCAAGGCCGCAGCCAGAAGGGCCATCCGGGAGAAATGATCGATGCGCCTGAGCGACTTGACCGGAAACCGGTTTTGAATTTCCCGGATATCGGAGGCGGCGAAAGCTTGGCCCTCAGGTGTCTGAGGGCCGCCCGCCGTTAAGGTTTCGGCTATGGGTCCGAGGTTTAAAAGGGCGGTCTTGAGGGACTGGATGCCGGTTCCAAACCCTCCGACGGCGCCGATACCCTTAAGGAAGACTTTCAAACGGGGCAGTCTCCTTTTCCCAGAAGCAGCACCGCGTTGTTGCCGCCGAATGCCAGCGATTCGGAGAGGGCGAAGGCCCCATCGATGTTTTGGGGATGACGGGTGGGCACTGCGGGAAGTTCGGGGTCCGGCGTCTGAAAACCGGTGCTTTTCGGGATTCGCCCCTCCTGGAGACAGGCGGCGACCAGCACGGCCTGGATGGCACCGGCGGCCCCCAAGGTGTGTCCGGTGTGCCCTTTGGTGGAAAAGAAGGGGATCCCCGGCAGCAATTCGTCTAGAACGCGGGCTTCGACCCGGTCGTTATCCCGGGTTCCGGTGCCGTGGGCGCCCACGAAAGCGATTTGGGAAGGCGCCTTTCCTCCGGATATCAGGGCTCCCTGGATGGCCTTTTTAAGGCCTGCCCCGTCGGGCCTGGGCGCGGTGAGATGATAGGCGTCGGCGGCCGATCCGTATCCTACAACGAAGGCTTGGGCCGGTTGATTCCGTCGATGCCGGGAAGGCTCCGACTCCAAGACCATCACCGCGGCCCCCTCTCCGAGGTTCAAGCCGTTCCGGTGTCGGTCGAAAGGCCGGCACGGACCGGGATCCGTGATCATGAGGGAGATGAAGCCGTTGTAAGTCACGCGGGACAGCGCGTCGGTGCCGCCCGCCAAAACCACGTCGCAAAGCCCCTGGCGGATCCATGAGGCGCCGATGCCGATGGCATCCGCCCCCGAACAGCAGGCGTTGACGAGAGTCTGGAAGGGCCCTTTTAAATCAAAAGTTTTAGCCACGAGAGCCGCCGGGTTGCTGCACAGAAACCGGTGGATGGGAGAGAGGTCCGCCAGGGCGCCTGACCGATAGGCCCGGTAGAAGTCCTCGTCGTTCAGGGTGCATCCCACCGTGGTGCCCATGCAGGCGCCGGCCTGAACCCGGCCGAGGGCTTCCACGTCCCATCCGGCATCCTTGAGGGCCTGATGGGCGGCGGCGGCGCCGAGGGCGGCGGTGAGGGAGAGACGGGGATCCTGGGAAAAGCCGGACAAGAACCGAGGCCTCCAGTTCGAAGACCGGGTAACCCGTGGTGTGATCGGCGTCGAAACGGCGGGGCGGCCTCGGATCCGGTCTCCCGGAGAAAAGGGAGGCCGAGCAGGCCCCGAGATCCGTCCCCGCCGCACAGATGCAGCCCATGCCCGTAACGGCGACAGGCTTTCCAGGGATCATGCCCCGATCCGCTCCGAGATGAACGCCTCCAGGGCATTGACGGACTGAAACGCAACCCGGCCTTCGTCCATGTTCTGGATTTTGACGCCGAAGTGCTTTTGGACCTGGACCACCAGTTCCACGGCATCCAGGGAGTCCAGCCCCAGGCCCGCGCCGAAAAGGGGGGTGTCGTCAGGTATCTCTTCAGGCTTCAGATCTTCGAAATTGAGTTCTTCGACGATAATCGTCTTGATTTTTGCCTTGAGGTCCATGATTTTTTTATGACCGGTTCGATGGAGGGTTTTGCCGAAAGTTCACGCCCACATATCATAGAAATTGAAGAATTGGTAGGGGTACTCCCGAGTATAGGCTTCCAGCGCGCGGACGAAGCGTTCAACATGGGGACGGAAATTTTCAGGGGATCGGCCCAGCCCCTCCGGGACCTGGATCACCTCGGGGATCTCGATGACGTACTGGTTTCGGCCTGCTTTTCTGGAGAAAAAGACCACGATCGGAGCGCGGCTCACGGAGGCGATCTTGAAAGCGCTGAAGGGGAAACGAGCGTCGCGGCCCAGGAAATCGATGCCGATGACATTTTTATCGCTGCCGGAAACCCGGTCCCCCATGACGCACAGGACTTCGCCTCTTTCCAGGGCCTCCAGCATCTCCAGGCTCCCGCCGAGAAATCCCTTCGGATCGATGATGTTGAAGGGGGACCCCAGCCGGGCATGCTCGAAATAATGAAGGTCCACGTCTTGGGCATCCCTTTCCAGAACCAGATTCACCGGACGGCCGAGAAGATTGAGGGCCGGAAGGATCACCTGCCATCCCCCCACGTGGGCGTTCATGAGAATCACGCCCTTGTTTTGGGAAAGGAGCCGGAAGAGCCGTTTTTCATCGGGGAAAGAAAAAACGAGGGTCTCCGGTCCGGCGATGCCCGCCTTCGCCCGGTCGATGAGCGCCTTTCCAAGGGCGACGCTGAGCCGGTAACTGTTCTGAAAGCGCCGGAAGGTGTTTTGCCCGGGAAATCGTTTTTCAAGGTAATACCGGGTTTTTTTTCGGATGGAAGGGCGGAAGGCCATGTAATAGAAGACCACCCCGTAAAGGACCCAGTAGGCCAGACGGACACCTCCCGCCCGGATCAAAAAGTAAAAAATCCGGTGCTGCAGCCGGGAGCCGATGCTCCGGCTGGTCCAGCGCTTCAGAGGCACGGCGTTGCGCTTTTTGGGGTTACCGTTCATGGAAGCCTTTGGAAATTCCCACGGCAATGAGATAGATCCCCGCGCCGATGACGGCCCCCAGAAGCGGCGCCAAAAGCACGGATCCGAGGCCCCATTCCAGGAGTCGCTGCAATCCCTGGTGTCCCAACGTTTCCAGGGAAATCTCGGTAAGGAAGCGGCCGTGACGCAGGTAATGCCCGGCTTCGATGCAAAGCGCCGGCACCAGCGGAGGGGCGCACAGCTGGCTTGCAGCCAGCGCCGTCATGCGGTTTAAGCGGAAATATCCCGCCACCGTCAGAATCAACAGGGTGTGAAATCCGATGGCCGGAAGCGTTCCCAGGAAAACACCCAGGGCGCCGGACACAGCGGCTTTTCCTGGGGTGAGATTCTGCTTCAGAAGGGTTTTCAGCGACCGGATCGGATGCAGCGGCGTGATCCGTGCGTGGGGGCAGCCCTTTTCCAGAATCTGGGGATGAGGCCACGGGACCAGGGCGCGCGCAGTCAGCCGGGTGTTCAGCAGAGAGATGCGCAGGTTGTCCATGAAAGGCCTGAAGTGAGAAACGCGGCTTTTTTTAGGGGGGTAGTGCACCGAAACATCGACGTTTTTCAGGGAAAGGCCGGCCCAGGCGGCCTTGACGAGGACTTCCACTTCGAAGGAATAGCGCTTTTCGTAAAGGGTGAGATCGTTGAGGGCAAAAATCGGGTAGGCCCTGAAGCCGCACTGGGTGTCCCTGACCTTCAGGCCGGTCTGGACGCGGAACCAGAAATTGGAGAAAGACCTCCCGAAACGGGACGAAAAGGGGGCTCCGGATCCCGACAGCCGGCGGTTGCCCACAATGACGGCTTCCGGGTTTTCCATGATCTCGGGGATGAAAAGCGGAATATCCGCCGGGTCGTGCTGGCCGTCGGCGTCCAGGGTGATGATGTGGGTCATGCCCATCCGCCGGGCCTCCCTTGCCGCCGTCTGAATGGCCGCTCCTTTTCCCCTGTTCTCGGGATGCCGGACCACTGGGACATGGATTCCGTCAAGCACATCGGCGCCGGAGTCGGTGCTCCCGTCGTCCACCACCAGGAGGTCGTCGATGACGGCGAGGGCTTTCTGGACCACGTCGCGCAGGGTCGGCGCATGGTTGTAGACCGGGATGACGGCTAAAATTTTTAGGCCAATTCGGGAAATGTCAGGGTCCTCCCAGGCGCTTGCTGCTCCTGGCGAACTTCAGGAAGCCGGCGAAGTGTTGTAAAAACCGCACCCAGCTTTCCGGAGACCGCCACAGCATCCCCGCGTATCCCAGGAGCACCCGAGGACGCAGGAAATGTTTTTGGTAAAAGGCCTTGAACCGTTTTTCCAAAAGCTCCTCGGTCATCCCCTTGGGAACGAAGACGAAATGCATGCAGTCCATCTTTTCCCAGTCTTCCCGGAAGGTGCCCAGTTCGTGAATTCCCTCATAGAGCGGGGATCCTGGGAAAGGGGTGAACTTGGACAGATTGAAATCGTCCAGGGGAAGCGAGAAGACAAAGCGCATGCTCTTTCGAATACTGTCTTCGGTTTCCCCGGGAAGGCCCATCATCAGGAGCCCCTTGACCCGGATGCCGGCCTGCTTGACGAGGGCAACGGCTTCTGCCGTGCGGTCGAGGTCGGCATGACGGCGATGCCGGGAGAGAAGGGACGAGTCGCCCGTTTCGATCCCCAGGCTGATCATCCAGCATCCGGCCTCGCGCATCTGCTTCAGCAGATCGGCGTCGATGTGCTCCGCGCGCACCGCGCAGTTGAAGGTGAGGCCCAGAGGGCGGTCGATCAGCATCCGAGCGAAGTCCTCCACCCGGCGGCGGTTGAAGGTGAAAAGGTCATCGTAGAAATTGATGTGCCGGATCCCGAAACGGTCTTTCAAGTATTTCAAGTGGGCATAGAGATAGGCGGCGCTGTTGAAGCGGAAGCTGTTCCCGAACACCGACCGGTCGCAGTAGCTGCAGCCGTAAGGGCAGCCCCTGCTGGAGATGCAGCTCGTGTTGGGGACCGGGGATAATTGAAGATGGGCAAGAGATAGGCCTGCGGGTATCCGGGAAGCTTTTCATAAGCCGGAAACGGCAGGGCATCCAGGGAAACCCCCGCCCGGGTGCCGGAAAAATGGATGGATCCGCCGTTTTCCCGGAAGGCGATTCCCTTGATCGCCGGAGACGGCTGGTACCCGCCTAAAAGAAGCTCCGCCAGGGTCTGCTCGCCTTCCCCGACGACGGCCAGGTCGATTTCCGGAAAAGGGGCCAGCGCCTTTTCCTTCAAAGCGGATACATGGGGTCCCCCGAAAACCACCTTCAGGCCCGGCAATACCGTTTTAGCCATCCGGGCGATGCGGATGCCGTCCAGGAAGCTGGAGGTCGTGCAGCTCAGGCCGATACCCGCGGGTTTTTCCTCAATCAGAAAGTCCCGGATCAAGCGATCGGAATCAGGCCGGGCGTAGCAGTCGATGATGGCGCTTTCGATGCCTTCTTTTTCCAGATAGGACGAAAGGCCGGCAAGCCCAATGGGGGGCATGATGTTGGCGATCCTGGAAATGTCCCTGGAGGCGGACGCGGCGGCGTAACCCAAGGGATGCACCAGCAGGATTTTCTTTTCATTCAGCGCGGCCATGGGTCCGATGCGGTTTTCACCGAGTTTCAGGGTCCTTCTTAAACCGGCGCTTCTGCCTCTTGTCGAACCGGCGGTAGGTGCCGTCTGCCATCTCCTTGAGGATCACCTTTTGAAAGAGATCCCCCATTTTGAGTGGGGGTGCGCTATCCCGGTAAAACGTATCCCAGGCCCGGTGGTACAGCTTTTCCAGGGTCTCCGGGGACATATGCTTGGGCTGGAACACCGCGCGGTCGCAGGTATATCGGATCCAATCGTTGCTCAAGATCCGCCCCTGCTTTTCGAATTTGGCCCGGATGGGGGTGTGCGGAAAAGGGGTGAGGATGGTGAATTCGGCGAGGTCCAGGTCGATTTCAAGGAGGAAGTCCACCAAGCGGGCGATGGCGTCCTCGGTCTGGTCGTCCGTTCCCAGAAGAATCGTCCCTTCCACGCCGATGCCATGGTCTTTCAGCCGTCTGACACGGTTTCGAATGACTTGGGAGGTATCGAAGACGGCCTGGTAGACATACCAGCAGCCGGCCCGGACCGCCAGCTCAAGCACCTCGTCGTCGTCGAGGATGGGATGGGATACCCACTTTTTTTTCAGCGGGATCATGGCGGAAAACAGCTCCAGGAGCCATTTGCGGTCCTGGGCCAGGGAGTTGTCCACGATGAAAAGGCGGTTGTTGGGAATCGATTCCATCTCCGCGATCACTTTTTCGATGGGCCGCGGACGAAATTTCTTTCCGCCCAAATAACCGACGCAGCAGGGGAAGCAATGGAAGCGGCACCCCCGGGAGGCATGCACCAAGTCGAGCATCTGGACTCCCCGATACACGTACAGGTCCCGGTCGAGGATCTCCCTGCACGCGGTTCCAACCAGACGGATGTCCGGCGGGTCGAGGAGGTGATCGTAACGTTTTTTCAAGGCGCCTTTTTGAAAATCATTAAGGACAGCCTCGAATTTCCCTTCCACCTCTCCAAGGAAGACGCTGTCCGCGTGGCGGGTAACCTCTTCGGCGTGCAGCGTCGCCGCAATCCCTCCGAAGATCACCGGGGTTCCCATCTGTCGATATCGGTCTGCGATTTCGAAGGCCCGGGGCAACTGGCAGGTGAGCATCACGGAAAGGGCAACCAGATCAGCCTTCTCGTCGAAGATCATGGGCTCGACGTTTTCGTCGATGAATTGGACGGTAACCCGGTCGGGCACCTGGGCGGCAAAGACCACAGGGCCGTGCGGTGGGAGATGGAATTCCGTCTGCCGCTGGAGTTTGGGCCAACAGGGATACACCAGCTGCATTTTCATTTCGCAGACTCCTGGAATTTTGGGCCCCCGGAGACCGAGGGCTCCGGGCAGCCTCCGGATCGATGTGACTGGCAGGCGCGGAGGATGTCAAGCAAGTCGCAAACTGCTTTCCCGCAGAAAGAGACCTTTTCGTCGGCTTTTATGGCGAGGTCTCCGTAGCTTGTCAAGCCCGGAACCGGTTTGCCGAGAACCAGGAAGACCGCATACGGGGTGGCAGTTGACGGGGAGTCGGCAAAGGGCGGGATTCCGGCGTCGCAGGCGCCCACGACCATTTGCCGGGCCTCGCCCTGGAGGACCGCGTCCACGGCCAGCGCGAGACCGGTCAAAGACAGAGGATGCTCCTCCTGGACGATGAACCCCGGGCCCGCAAGCCCGAGATGGATGGAAGCGTCCCCGATGAAGGTGGAAGGGAGGGTATAGGCAAACATCTGGGGGCTGGCTGATGCCCCCCCTTTGGTTAAAAGGTCCTGGAGATAGTCCAGGTCGGTTTTCAGGCATCCGGTACGGGTCGACGCGATGATGCCGATGGACCGCTTGCGCTTCCATCGGTCAAGGCCGGCTTCTTCCAACGCCAGGACGACGGCAATAAAAGCGGCCTTGGAGTAGTCGTCCATCCGTCCGAAACGCGGATAGGGGGGTTCCAGGCGGGTCCTCGCGGTCGCTTCCGGAAAAGACCCCGGCGCCAAGACAAACGCGCCGGCATCCTTTCCCCTGCCCTTTGCTGCGGCGGTGACCCAGCCTGCGCCGCAAAGTGCGACCCTCATGGGACATTTCCTTTTCCGAGGATCAGGGCTGCATTCACGCCCCCGAACCCCGAGTTGGTGGACAGGATGTGACCCGGAGCCAAGGGGACCGGTTCGGTGAAAACGCGCCCTTTCCCCGAAAATTCGGGGTTCACGGCCCCGAGGGTCGGCGGAATCCAGCCTTCGCGCAGCGACCGGACCGAAACCGCCAGTTCGATGCCTCCGGCCGCGCCCAGGGTATGCCCCACGGCGCCTTTGATAGAGTGAATGGGAAGGGCCCGATTCCCGAAGACCGTATGGAAGGCGGCCAGTTCCATGCGGTCGTTGTGAAAGGTTCCGGTGCCGTGGGCATTGACGCCTGAAATGGCCTCCGGCGCGAGGTCGGCGACGGCAAGGGCCCTCCGAATGGCCCGGACCAGACCCTGGCCGTCTCTGGAAGGGGAAGTGATGTGGTCGGCATCCCCGGCCACTCCCCATCCATGGATCGCGGCAACGGGAGAAAATCCCGCCGAAACGGCTCGTTCTGGGGACATCAGGAGCACGGCGGCAGCCCCTTCCCCCAGAGAAAGGCCGCTTCGGTTGACGTCGAAAGGGGTACACGGGCGCGGGGAGAGGATCTGGAGGGATGAAAACCCGGAAAAGACGAATTCCGTGACCAGATCCGCGCCGACCACCAGCACCGAATCGACTCTTCCCGATGTCACGCACGTGCAGGCCTGGGCCACGGCCACGGTGGAAGAGGCGCAGGCGGCGCTGATGTTGACCCCCGCCTTTTTAAGTCCCAGGTTCCGGGAAAGGTTTTGGGCGAGATTTGGAACCAAAGCCGTTTCGATTCCAGGGGCTGGGCCTGTCTTTCCCATCAGGTCGATGGCACCCTTGGTCGTAGCCGTGAAAAGCAAAGTGTCTTGAGGAATCGGGGGAAATCCTCTCAGCGCCTTGTCCATGAGTCCGTGGATCCTGGAGCCGGAAGTTTCCGGGCTCAGGTCTTCCATGCAGGCCGCCAGCTGGGTCGGATAAGGCGCAGTGGAAAATCGCCTCACCGGCCGGATGGCTGTCCGCCCTTCGAGAAGGCCCTTCCAGGTGGCTTCCAGGGTGTCTCCCAGCGCCGTAACTGCGGAGGCGTGGGTCACCCAGACTCCAGGGTTCAAAATTGTTGCCCTTTCCATCGATCACAGAATTCCCTGTAAAACGGCGGCGGGAGGACGAGCACTTCGCCTTTTGAATCCAGCATCAGCTGGACCGTGTATCCGGTTGTGGTGAGGGTGCCTGACTGGTTTCGGAGGAAATACTCCAGGTTGAGCCTTGCGGCCTCCGACCAGCGCAAGACGGCCTCGATGGTGAAAGGCTCGTCAAAAGTCAGCGGAAGGTGGTAGTCCGCGTGGAGGATCTTGATGGGGGCAAGGATCCCCCTGGAGTAAAAATCCGTGTAACCGATGCCGTAGCGCTTCCCCAGGGCGGCCCGGGCGTCTTCGAAGTAGCTGGGGTAACGGCCGTGCCATACGATTCCCAGCGCATCCACTTCTTCGAAGCGCACCCGCCGAGACACTGTGTGGCGCAGCGGCACCGGCATTCCTTCCGTTATGGGAAAGTAGGGCTTATTCACGGTCGTTTCCGGTTTCTTGAAGAGTCAGCTGAAAAGCAGCGGCCAGGGCATCTTCGGTATAGATGGCCGCCTTCCATTTGTCGGGCCCGGATTCCGAAAGCCGGGTGCATTCGATGCGGATTTCGTCTCCGGGGTGGATTTCCATCATGAATTTGGCTTTCTCCAGGATGACTGGCGACCGTCCGGGAGGGAGCGCGAGCCGGACGAGGCCGGAGGCGCAGGCGATCTGAATAAAGGCCGGTAAGAGCGGGTATCCGGGAAAATGGCCCGAAAACCCTATGAAATCCTTTGGGAAACGAAACCGCGCCGATGCTGAAATGCCCGGTTCGATCCGGGGGGTGTCGCACAGGGCTGCGGCGACGGCTTGTTCAAAGGGATGCATTTTCTTTTTCCTTTAGGAATTTTCGGTGAAGCGTCGGAACGACCCAAAGCGCTGATGGAACGGCGGCTCCGATACCCAAAACGACGGTTAGGCCGATGGAGGAAAGCGCCGGATGACGTGCGGCGGTTAGGGCGGCGAATCCGGAAAGGGTGGTAAGGCCGGAGACCAGGACCGCCCTCTCGGTGTGGCGCCCGGAACCGAAGGACAGCCGGCAGACCATGATAATTCCATAATCGATGCTCAACCCGATGACGAGGATGGTCGCCACGATGTTGAAAAGGTTGAATTCCATTTGCAGCCATGCCGTTCCCGCCAACATGACCACCGTCCCGGTCACAACGGGAACGGCGGCCAGCAGGAGCCGCTTGATCCGGCGGAATAGGAACGCAGCGAGGAGAAGGACGGCCGCGGCGGCGCGGATCAGGAAATCGATGAAATCCCGGGTGATGGCGCTGCCCAGGACTTCCTTGAACCGACTTTGTGAAACCAGGCGCACCCCCGGGAGGGTTTCCGGGATCCGGGCCAGGCTCGCCGCTGTTTCCGGAGTATCCTGGGCCAGGGTTGCCACGGAAAAGCCGTTTCCGGTTCGGATCAACAGAGTTTCGATTATGGGCGCCAGGCCTTTCTCGAAAAGGGTTTCCAGGTCGAGGGGTTTTGCATCGCGGGCAAGTCGATCAAAAAAAGGTTGAAAAGCCTCCGGTGCAAACCCCCTGGAGGCCGCCTCGGCTTTCAAAAAGGCCAGATGCCTGGCACCGTTTCCGGAGTTCCAGAACGCTTTCCACCGGTTGCGGTTGTCCTGCTGAGCGGCTGCAGACGGAAGCAGGGGTGCAATCGTGACCGGCTTGAGGAAAGGGTAATCCCGCTGGATCAGGGTTAGAACTTGTTCGTTTAGTGCCAGTGCGGCCTCCAGTGTCGATCCCTGGGCGAGGATCAGGGCGGTGCTTCGAAAGCTTCCCCATGTTCTTTGGGTTTCGGCCTCGGCCTTTAAAACGGCCGGGGGGACACGGTTCAAGGCGGCCAGGTCGCCGTTGAAACGGAGATGCCGCATGCCGAATCCGCTCAGAATCAGAATCAAAGCCCATACCCAGACGATGCTTTTCCCCACGGCCGGGCCGGGTGCCCGAACCCACCCCTGGAAGAGGGAAGGCGTGCGGCGCGTGGGCTCGATGAGGTGGGGAAGGACCATCAGGGAAACGAGGAGCGCATGCAAAATTCCGGCGATGGCGAAGGCCGCCAGCTGACGCTGTCCGGGCAGTTTTGAATAAAAAAGGACCCCGAAAGCGCACATGGTGGTCAAGGCGCTGAAAAAAACGGGGCGGGAGACCTCGTCGAGTCCAGGGCCGGCCGGTTGATTTTCCTGACTCACAGCGAAATAGACGTGGAGAGCGAAATCCACGGTGATTCCCAGAAGCACCGCGCCGAAGCCGAGGGTGACAGCCGACACCGCGTCAAAGAAAAAGAAGAGGGTTCCCGAGGCAACGAGCAGGGAGAAGACGGGGACCAGGAAAACGAAGGCGGCGCGCCATTGGGGCAAGAAGACCAGCAGGAGGGCCGCCAGCAGAGCCGAAGAAACCCCGATGACCCGCCAGATATCCGCCTTCATGATCTCGGCGTTGGCGACGGTGTACCGATGCGGGCTGATATAGTCCACGACGATGCCCGGTGGAGCATGAACCGCGATCAGGCGTTCCAGGTGCTCGATGAGACGTTTTCCTTCCCTAAAGTCGGTGACCTCGATAGGGGTGTCTGCGAGGATGAGGCTGCTTTTTCCGTCAGGGCTGAGAAATCCGCGCCGGGAAACCTGGGCTCCGGGAATGGGGTTGGCTGCGGCGAATTTTTCGAAACCGTAGGCCACCAGACCCAGTGGGTCCGACCGGAGGATCGGTTTTTCGGCGATTCCGGAAGGCGCCAGGAGTCTTTGGCGGACGGTTTCCAGGCGCGACCGAATCCTTTCGGTGGAAAGATCGGCATCCACTTTCTTCAAATCCGCAGCAGTGAATAGATTCGGAAGCGCTTCGAGGATCCAGATGAAAAAGTCGGGTTCCACAGGGAATTCATGACCGGAAACGACCCGGGTGAAATAAGGCGGGCCCAGGTTTCGGGCCAGTTCCTGAGAGGCGGATAACAAAAGGCCTGTTTCCGTTTCGGGGCTGCCTTGAAGCGTGATGACGACTTTACGGGAAAAGGGCATGCGGCTCAACAGGGAAAACGTCTCGGCGGTCTCTGAACGGTCATCCGGAAGAAGCGAGGCGACATTTTCCGAAATTTCCACCTGTCGGGAAAAAAAGGCGCCTGAAGCGGCGAGGGAAAGAGTGCAAAGATAGAGGATCCACCGGCGGGTGGAAAAAAAAGCGTATAAGCCTGAAGGCAGGTGAAAAACCGGTTTCATGGAAAGAGGGCCGGATCGATGAAGGGGTTGATCCGGATCCGGGTGAAACGGATCCGGGAGGCATCGCCGTCAGCCTCGTGGATGTCCACGGTCCGGACATGCCGCAAGTCAGTGGAAAAAACGATCAGGATACGGTCTATCAGGGCCTTTTCCGCCTTGGAAAGCGGGATCAGCATTACCGCCACCGGGTCTTTGGTCGGGACCGAGATTCGGTACCTTTCCTGGATTCTGCTGAAGTCCCCCCGGATCCAGAGAAGTACCTGTTCCACGAAACGCATGACTGCCGGGGTGGAATGCACATTAAAAGGAATCGCCCGCGGGTCGTCACCACGCCACTGCACCCCTTTCTCCTTCGAAACGGCAAAACCCTGTTGCTCGGGGGTCCTGTATTCCCAGCGCAAACGGTCAGGCTTGAGGTAATAAAATAGCCCGCTCAAGACGACGGGTTCTTTGAACAGCACCAGCCGCTTTTCTTCGGTAAAAGCCCCGGCAAGGGCTTCGATGCCTTGCACTGCCTGCCGGATCTTTTCCAGGATCTCCCGGTCGTCGGGGAAAGGTGGAATGTCTTTTCCCGAGGACGTCGAAAAAAGACAGGCCGTGACGAAACAAACGACAAAAAACGTTTTCATGGGCTTTGCCGGGACCCTTCTTCTCCGGGCACCCAGAGTTTGACAGTGCCCCTGGCGATGGTTTCTCCGTCAAGAGACACCTCGCCGTCCGCCAGGTAAAATCCGCCGAACATCCCGGCCGGCCGCACATGGACTGAAAGCGGCCGGGTACCCGGAACCCCTTTCAGCATTTCGATTCTGCGGATCCCGACGAGGAATCCTTTCTGGACCGGAAGTCCGGCCTCAAGATCCTGGTACCCTTTCACGGCGGCATAGGCCTGGGCGATCAGCTCGGCCATGGCACAGAGGGGGAGGGCGACGGAATTCGAAAAAAGCGGATGGCCGGATAGCCGACAGGATTCCACGCGTGCTTCTTTTCCGTCGAATTCAATCAGGCGCTCGACCCAACGCATGGGAAAGGCATGCGGGATCAGCCTTTCGGCGGGCAGGGGCAGGCTCAGGGGCTTTCTCATGGCTGCAATCGAATCTCCAAGAGCCGGTTTTGGATCGCTCCCCTGATGGCCTTTTTCAGCTCCAGGTGCGCGCCCGGCCCGGAGAAAGACTTCGGGTCCACTGGGGAAAGGGCTTCCATGCGGATTTTGGACGGTTTCAGCCACCAGCGGCCCGGTGGCAGAAGGGTGTCCGTTCCGGTTATGACCATGGGGATGACGGGCCGCCCCGTTTCCACGGCCAGGGCAAACGCACCGGAATGAAAACGGCCTAAAAAACCGTCCGGACTGCGGTGTCCTTCCGGGAAGAAAAGGACGTTTCCACCCTGCGCAAGGATTTCTCCCGCCCGCAATGCGGTGACTCTCCATCCCAGGCTTTCGACATCCAGATAGTTGGCCAGGCGCATGAAAGGGGTATACCAGTACATTCGAAATGGCCAGCTCCGGATCGCAAAAGCTACATTGTGAAAGGGGAGAAGTGCCATGCAGTACGTATCGAAAAAGCTCAGGTGGTTGACCACCAGAATCGCCGGCTGGCAGGAAGCGGCCTCTTCGAATCCCTTTCGGTAAAACCGGACAAAGGGGGAGAACAAGGCGATCCAGACCCTTCCGTAGATCCAGATGAACAGGCGGGCGATGCGCTCGCTGGACCAGCGGGTGACGGTTTTCCAGATGGGAAAAGCCATTGAAAACAGGGCCATGCCGATGAGGGTCCACAGGATGAGCAAAGGGTAAACCGTCAGGTTCATCAGGATGACGGCCAGAATGGGTCCGGTCCGCATCTTCGAGCGGCGACCCTTCCTGCCTGGGTTTTTCCGGAGAGCCATTTATGGATTTTGTTGGATCTGGTGTTTCTTTCGGATGACAAAGGCGTGGATGTCTCCCAGGGTTCGGATGCTGCGCACCTCTTCTTCTTCCCTGATTTTAAACTTGAAAGCCTGTTCCAGAACGATGACGAGATCCACCAGGTCCAGGCTGTCCAGTTCCAGATCGTCGAAAAGGGAAGCCTCAGGCACTAAAGACTCGGGGTCCAGCTCAAATTCCTCGGATAAGGCGGTGTTGATTTTTTCAATGATTTCCTGGTCCGTCATGGACAAATCTCCGCAGAAGAACAGACGAATTGACGCCTCCAAGGGCAAAATTGTTTTTTAAAACAAGGTGTAACGGCTTTTTCGCCCCGCGTCGGACATGAGCGATTCCCTGACATGCGGGGTCGACCTGGTCGAGATTCAGCGTCGGAATCAGCCGCCCCTGTCTCATCATGAAAATGCACCCCATGAGTTCCAGGGAACCGCTTGCCGCCATGGTATGGCCCAAGTGCCCCTTGAGGCTGCTCACGGCAGCCGCGTTTCCGAAAAGCGTGCGGATGGCTTCGCACTCGGATGCGTCCCCCTCGAGGGTGGCGGTGGCATGTGCGTTAATATAATCAATCTCTCCGGGTTTCAAGCCTGCATTTTCCAGGCATAAGGCCATGCATGCGACAATGGACCCGGCGTCCGGGTTCGCGATGTTGGAAGGATCTGTTTGCGTGGCGTATCCGGCGATTTCCGCAAAAACGGGTGCGCCGCGGCTCAAGGCCGATTCCAGGGATTCCAAGAGCAAGATCCCGCAACCTTCGGAACACACGACACCGTCACGGTCCCGATCGAACGGCCTGGGGGTTCGCTGGGGTTGATGGTTGAAATGCGTGGAAGCTGCATTCATGACATCGAAAGTGGCGATGAAGAGGGGATGGAATTCCTCGGTTCCCCCGCAAAGCATGAGCCGCTGTTTTCCAGAAGCGATCATCTCAAAACCCATTCCCACCGCCTGGGCCCCGGTCGAACAGGCGGCCGCCGGTGCGAGGGTCCGACCGGAAATCCCCAGCATCTGACTGACATTGGCCGCGTGGGAGTGATTCATAATCTTGAAAAAAAGGGTTGAGCGCATCCGTTCCAGGCCGGAATCGGAGAAATATTCCCGGAAAAAGGCCTCCAGGGTACCTACGCTTCCCACGGTGGAGCCGATGGCGACTCCGAGATCCCCGCCGGTGCGCAAAACATCAGTTACCTTGCCCTCATCGAGGGCTTCTTGAGCCGCCAGGGCGGCAAAGATCGAACCTGCGGACATGGAGCGCCGGTATTTTCTCCGGATCTCGGAGGCGTCGACATCCGTGATCCGACCGGCGACATGGCTCCTCAGGCCCCGAATGGAAGCCGCCTCTGGGAGAGAACGGATCCCGCTTTTTCCCTTGGAAAGGCCGCTGAAAAGGGCGCTTGCGCCGCGGCCGAAAGGGGAAACGGCCCCCATACCGGTGACTACCACGCGATTCACCTGCATGCCTTCAATCCTTTCCGGAGCCGGTCGTGACCCAGGATGCTCCCGCAGGCTAAAAACGCCGAGATCAGGGCGCCGAGAATCCCCGGAGCCACCACGGACTGCCCGACGAGGTAAAGCCCTTTGATCCGGGTCGTGGGGGCCGGATTGTACTGACCCACCCGGTGCTTGGCACCGTAAAGGCTTCCCATGGGGCTGTTCGAAAAATCCCTCAGGGTGAGGGGTGTCGCTCCGTCGATGATCTCAATTTCCCCCTTGAGCTCCGGACAGCATTCCTCGATACGGTCTCTGAGCATCGACAGAACCCGGGCCTTGAAATTCCGGTACCCTGGCGGCCGTCGCCCCGGCCGGGTCTGCAGCCATGCGCCGGTCTGTCCGAGGGTGGCGGGGCAGATGGCGGTGAAAGCCTGCCTGGTCGCCGATTCCGATTCGCAAGGCCCCGAAGCGATGAAAAGGGGACGCTTTCCAAGCGCGCGTCTCTCCTGGCTGCCTGCCTCCGTCTCGGAGGGGAGGATGAAAATGTTTCTTCGCGTCAGGCCGCTTTCGAGGGATCGGCTTGCACCATAGAGAATGAAGGAGGAAGGGGATTCTTCCAACCCTTCCAGGCGGTGCACGAAGGAGGGCTTGAAAAGACCTCGGGGCACCAAGTCCAAGAATCGTCGGGGGTGTATGGAGACGATACAGGCGCCGCAGAAAATGCGTTCTCCGCCATCCAGAACCACGGCTTCCGGTGTTCTCTGGGGTGTGAATTCGATTCCGCTAACCCGCCTGCCGCACCATAGATCCACACCGTGATGGGCAAGGCTGGATTCGAAGGCGCCGACCAGGCTGGCGCCGCCTCCACGAAGGCCGTGAACCGATTCGTAGTAGGATCCCACGACAGCGGCGTGCTGGGCGAAAGAGACCTCTTCCGAAGCGGCTCCGTGGAGATAGCAGTGCGCCGAAAGGATGCGCTTGAGAAGGATGTTGGCGCTCAGGTCGTCCAAAACCTCTTTCAGGCTCGGTCCGTGGACGCTGCGCAATTCCTGGAGGGGGAGGATCTCCCGGTCCAGATGGATATAGGGCCTAGACCGGAAGCTGTCGCGCACGGCGCGAAGGTAGGCGTCGATGGCGTTTCGCTCTTCCGGGAAGACGCCGCAAAGCCGATCCCGGAGTCGTTCGTATCCATAGGGAAATAGAAACGTTTCCTGAGTCCGGGGGAATCGGATCAGATCGAAGCCCTCTGGGTCGTAAGGGATTTTTTGGATTTTATCGTGGATTCCCAGGTATCGAAAAAACACATCCAGGATGTCACCGTCGCCCATTCCCCCTGCGAAATGGAAGCCCGTATCGAAGTAAAGCCCCTTTCGTCGAAAACCCCTGAGGACGGGCCCGACTCTCCCGGAGGCCTCGATGAGGGCTACGGCATAACCGTTCTTAGCCAGGGTCACGGCAGCCGTCATCCCCGAGGCGCCGGCACCGATGACGGCGAAATCGTACCTCATCCCTCGAATCCCAGGATCAGGCAAGAGTTGGTACCGCCGAATCCCGCGGAGTTGCACATCACGGTCTCGGGCCCTTTTGCGACGGTTTGGGAGACGATGTTCAGCTTTTTCGTGTGTTCGTCCGGGTGCGAGAAATTGATGTTCGGGGCGATGAACCCGCCCTGCGCCATGAGAATGGAGTAAACCACCTGGGAGGCGCCCGACATCCACAATTCATGCCCGGTCATGGATTTGGTGGATGACACGGGAGGGCAGCGGTCTGAAAAGACGGCGTAAATATTTTCGGCTTCCGCCGCGTCGCCTTCCTGCGTGGAGGTGGCGTGGGCGCACAGGTACCGGATGTCGGAGGGTGCCATCCGCGAGTCTTTCAGGGCGCGGTGCATGGCCCGCATCAGGCCGTCCCGGCTCGGCATGGACAGGAATTCTCCGTCGGAGGAAAAGGCGTAGGAAAGGATCTCTCCCAGAACCGGAGCGCTACGGCTTTTTGCAAGATCCAGGCGCTCCAGCATCAACGCCGCGGCACCGCCGCTGGGTACCAGCCCATCCCGTTCCCGGTCGAAAGGCCGGGAGGCGGATGCCGGTTCGTGGATCCGGGCGGAAAAAGCACCGAGCCCATCGAAGCTGCACATGCTTTCCCAGTTGATTTCCTGGGCACCGCCGCAAATGACGCGCTCCTGTCGACCCGAGGCCACAAGGTCGGCGGCCTGTCCCACGGCGTGCCCTCCGCTGGAACAGGCCGAGCTGATGGTCCAGCAGGCGCCCCGGGTCTTCAAGATGGTGTTGAGGTTCATGGTGATGTTGGAAGTCATGGACCGGAAGATCCAACCGCTGCCGATGGATCGCGTTTCCCCGTGCTTTTTCAAGAGATCCACCTGATGAACGGCGGCCGCACAGCTGGAATCGCATCCGAAGACCAGGCCGGTCTCGTCGTTTTGGAGCGTATCGGGGTCGATACCGGCCATCTGGATGGCGTCCATGACGGCGGCATAGGCCCAGATGGAAAAATCAGGCATGGTCTTCCGGTGCTTCCGATGAAGAGGGATCTTGGGTTCAAAATCCTTGATGAGGCCGGTCAGCGGGCTTCGAAAACCCAGCCCGGTCCGGACGCTATCGACGACGATTCCGGATTTTCCCTGACGAAGGGCTTCTGAAACGGCTTTGGGGTCGTTGCCGAGGCAGGAAACGATCCCGACGCCGGTGATGGCGACTCTATGCATGAACAATTTCCCATGAAAGGAGGCTATGGATCCAATAATAAAAGAAGGAAAAAGCCGTCCGGTTACATGTAAATGCCCCCGTTGACGCCGATGACCTGACCCGTGAGGTAGGCGGCCTTTTCCGAACACAGAAAGGAGACGACAGCGGCCACCTCTTCAGGGGTACCGAAGCGTCCCAGGGGAATGGCGGAAAGGATCCTTTCTTCCGGAAGCCGGGCGGTCATTTCCGTCCGGATGAATCCCGGGGAAACCGCATTGACCAGAACGTTCCTTCTGGCGACTTCGGCGGCCAGGGCCTTGGTGGCGCCGATGAGTCCGGCCTTGGCAGTGCTGTAGTTGACCTGTCCGGGCATCCCGCTTTGCCCCGATGTGGAGACGATGTTGACGATCCTCCCTTCCCGTTTCCGGAGCATGCCGTTTAAAACCGGCTTCGTCACCAGGAAGAATCCATCCAGGGAAACAGCCAGGACTTCCTTCCATTCCGCCAGGCTCATCCACGCCATCAAGGCGTCCCGGGTGAAGCCGGCGTTGTTCACCAGAATATACGGGGTCTCATTTTCCAAAAGTGCAAAGAGATTTTCCTCGATGCTTTTCGGGTCGGTCACGTCGAAGGGAAGCAGCCGGCAGCGGCGTCCTTCAGCTTCCACGGCCTTCGCCGTCTGGGTGGCGGCCTCCAGGTTGCTGCGGTAATTTAACCAGATGTCGTAGCCGTCCCGGGCAAGGGCGCGTGAAATGGCCGCGCCGATCCCCCGGCTGCCGCCGGTGATCAGAGCGATTTTAGAAGCATCATTCAGCGGCATGAAACGCTTTCTCCGTCCGGGTTTCCCGGTCTGCGGTAGAAGAGGCGGCTTCTACCGGATTCCGACGACCTTGCCCCCGGCGTCGAACTCCACCACAAAGCTCCGGAAGCGGTTGGTCCAGTAGATCCACTGGTTTTCCTTCAAGGAAGCCGTCCTGTGGGCTGCGGGATATCCCAGCGCCATCCGGACCCCGTCTTTAGTCATTCCGACAAATGCCTTTCCTTCCCGGATCCCCTTTTGATCGATTTGGGAAAGAGCGGTTAGGTCCACTTTCGAGGGGGAGGCGATGAGCTTCCAGTATTCCTCGGGTTCCATTGCCATACGCCTCTTATCGAATTCGAACAAAACCGTTTTCCCGGAGTCCTGAAGGACAATGGTGAAAACGGAACCCCTGATGTGGCCTCCTTTCTGAAATTTCACCGGAGTGTTGACGGGAATGACGCTATGCCCGGTTCCCGGATCAGTCCAGTTGGCATAGCTGGCTTTGAGGTCACGGGAGCTCTGCTGGGCGTGGAGGTTGTTTTTTAAATAAAGATTTCCTTCATCCGCCGGGGCGAATCCAACGGATGTCACCGAAAAGATCAAAAAAGCCCCGAGGATCCCCATCCATTTCTTGTTCTTATTGCTGCCCATGCCAACTGTCCTTTTTCCTTGAGTCTTTTTTCTTCATCGTATACGATAGTCCTGCGCTTGTTGAAATTTTTCCATTATTCAAAAGAAGCGGGAAGTGTCAAGGGTGAAAACCTGACCGTCTCTGACAGGAATCTCCATCGGAGCGGCCAGGAGGGCAACCGATAGGCTTGAAGAGCCTGCAGCGGGCCGGCTTGTTGAAAAGCCCCGGGTTTCTGATCAGCCCGGTGCGTTGGACGCTGATGAGGAGGGAAAACGATGACGGAAGACGTTTTGAAGGTAGTCAAGGACAAGGACCCGAACGAGAAGGAATTCCATCAGGCCGTTGGCGAAGTGGTGGAATCCATCGGCCCGGTGATGGAACGCAACCCGGAATATCGGAAGGCCAAGATTCTTGAGAGGCTGGTGGAGCCGGACCGGGTGATTCTATTCAGGGTTCCCTGGATGGACGACCGGGGGGAGATCCACGTGAACCGTGGCTTTCGGATCGAGATGAACAGCGCCATCGGCCCCTACAAGGGGGGGCTTCGATTCCATCCCTCCGTCAATCTGGGTATTCTCAAGTTCCTGGCCTTCGAGCAGGTCTTCAAGAATGCGCTGACCACACTGCCCATGGGGGGCGGCAAGGGCGGCTCCGATTTCGACCCCAAGGGTAAATCGGACAACGAGGTCATGCGCTTCTGCCAAAGTTTCATGTGCGAGCTTTTCAGGCACATCGGTCCCAACACCGATGTGCCGGCCGGTGACATCGGCGTGGGTGCCCGGGAAATCGGGTATCTTTTCGGGATGTACAAGAAGCTGCGCAACGAGTTTACCGGTGTTCTGACCGGAAAGAACCTCAACTGGGGAGGAAGCCTCATCCGGCCGGAGGCCACCGGCTACGGAAGCGTCTATTTCGCCGCGGAGATGCTGGCCACCCGGAACAAGGATCTCAAAGGGAAAGTCTGCCTGGTTTCCGGATCGGGGAATGTGGCCCAGTTCACCGTGGAAAAGCTCTTGGATTTGGATGCAAAGCCTGTCACGCTTTCCGATTCTTCCGGATACATCTTCGACGAAGAAGGGATCGACCGTAAAAAACTGGCTTTCGTGAAACGGCTTAAAAACGTCAAGCGCGGGCGGATCAAGGAGTACGCCGACCAGTATCCGGAAGCCGCCTACGTCCCGGTGGACCCCGCTTTGGACTACAACCCGCTTTGGAACCACAAAGCCGATTGCGCGTTTCCCAGCGCCACCCAGAACGAAATCAACGGAAAGGATGCCCGCCATCTGATCCAAAGCGGCGTGGAAGTCGTGAGCGAGGGGGCCAACATGCCCACCGTTCCCGAAGGGGTGGACATTTTTCTTGACAGCCAGATCCTGTATGGCCCGGGCAAGGCAGCCAATGCGGGAGGGGTTTCCGTCTCCGGCCTGGAAATGACCCAAAACAGCATGAGGATTTCCTGGACGAGGGAAGAGGTGGATCAGCGCCTGAAGATGATCATGCAAAGCATCCATCGGACATGCCTGGAGGCCGCCGCGGCATACGGGGCGCCCGGCAACTACGTTAGAGGTGCCAACATCGCCGGCTTCCTAAAGGTCGTGGAGGCCATGATGGACCAGGGGCTCGTTTAAACCGGAAAAGGCTTCAGGGGCGTGTTTTCAAAAAATGATATCGGGGGCAGGGTCCTCCGATGGGTCGATTTCATCCGGTTCGTTTCAAGACGATTCGAAGAAGACCGATGCACGTTCATCGCCTCAGCCCTGACGCTGACCAGCCTCCTGGCCTTGGTCCCCCTCATGGCGGTGGCGCTGGCCATCTTCTCCGCCTTCCCCGAATTCACCCAGCTGGTGGTGGAAGTTCAGAATTTTCTGTTTAAAAATTTCGTTCCGGACTCGGGGGCCGTGGTCCAGAAATACCTGCTGGAATTCGTCGCCCAGGCCCAGCAGCTTCAGCTTTTCGGGATCGTTTTCGTCATCGGGGCGGCCCTTTTGCTCATGGCCACCATCGACAGCGCATTCAATACCATCTGGCGTGTGCAGAAGAAACGCCCGTGGATCCGCATTTTTCTGCTTTACTGGGCGGTCTTGACGCTGGGGCCGATACTGGTAGGCCTCAGCGTGGGACTGACTTCCTATTTCACTTCGTTGCCCGTTATTTCCGACGCGGCGCACCAGGTGGGAGGCCTGCGGAGAACCTTTCTCCCTTTTCTGCTCACCGGCACCTTCCTGGCCCTGACTTACGCCATGGTCCCCAACTGCCGGGTGAAAATCCGACACGCTCTGTGGGGGGGAGTCATCGCTGCTCTCCTGTTCGAAGTTTCCAAGAGGGGCTTCGCCTTTTACATCACGACGGTTCCCACCTACAAGCACATCTTCGGGGCCCTGGCAACGGTGCCCATTTTCTTCATCTGGGTCTACCTGTCCTGGATCGTGGTCCTGTTCGGAGCGGAGATCGCCCACGGCCTCTCGGTTTACCGGTCTGACGCAAGAGCAGCCGAAGACTCCGTGATTTTAAACGCCCTCGAGGTGATCCTGGCCTGTCATCGGAGCCAGAAGGAAGGGCTTTCCATAACCCGGGAACGCCTTTTAAAGCTGCTGCCGTCCATGGAATTCCAAAGCCTGGACGATGCCCTGGCGAAGCTCCAGAAAGCCAAAATCCTCGGAGAGCTTACCGGAGGCGGATACGCCCTGACCTGGAACTTGGATGCCCTGACCCTGGCGACGGTCTGTCGGAAAATGGAATGGCCCATCCCACATCCCGAAAATCCTCGCCTGCCCGAGGGGTTTCACAGGGTGTTCAAGGAGGCGGACAAGACCCTGGAGGCCCTTTTTTCAGTTCCTCTGTCGGATCTCTTAGGCGATACGGGCCCTCTATATTTTGAAGGCAAGGGCTTTATGAAAAATATGCCGTGAATACCCCGACATTTATGGCGGGGATGAAACGGCATCCTTTAAAAGGGGTTTCAAATCGATTAAAATGTCCGCATGGCAATCAAGAGGACGAGTCATGCGGTATACGATACCCGGTATCATTTGGTATGGGCTCCTAAATATCGTAAATGGATATTGCGAGGTGATCTTCGAGATTTCGTTGGAGAATGTTTTAAGGAAATCGCTGAGTCCAACGAGTTTGAAATAGATGAGATGGAAATTGCTGAAGACCATGTGCATCTCTTTTTGGGTTTTCCGCCGCGGTATTCGATTTCGCAAGTTGTGCAGCGGTTGAAAGGGCATTCTGCGAGAAAGATTTTTCAAGTTTTTCCTGAGGTGAAGAAAGAGCTTTGGGGAGGCGAATTTTGGGAAGATGGGTATTTTGCCCGAACAGTCGGGGACAAGGTAACCAGAGATATGATCAAAAAATATATTGAGTACCATCGCCATAAAGAAAAATTACCCCAGCAGTTAAAACTATTCTAAAAGCCCCGCCTTTTAAGGCGGGGATTATTTACTCATAAAACTCCCGATTAAAAAGGAACCGGCCTGCTTTTGTTACAAGGAAACCGGTCTCCGTTCCATCGAGAGATTATGAAGACACGAATCACGGAATTTGTCGGTGTCCTTTTCACGGACATCGCTCAGAGTACCCATATTTACGACGTACTGGGAAACAGGGATGCCCGCACGCTTCTGGGCGAATGTATTGCGCGGATGTCTAGAGCAGCTCTGGACACCGGGGGCTGGGTGGTTAAAACAATCGGCGACGAGATTATGTGCGGATTCCCCACGGCAGATCAAACCGCCGAGGCTGCCATTGCCATGCAGCTTAGCATGGATTCAATGCGCGAAAGCACTGCATGGGGTTCATCGGTTCCGAATCTTCATGCGGGTTTTCATTGGGGTCCGGTTCTTCGGGAGGAAGGGGATCTCTTCGGGGATGCGGTGAATATCGCGGCACGAATGGTGACCTTGGCCAAACAGAGGCAGATTCTTACCACTGAACATACGCTTGGATTTCTCAGCGCTCATCTGAAAGACTCGGCACGCTTTATCGAAAGGACCAACGTCAAAGGAAAACGCGGTGAGATCGGTATCTATGAAATTGTTTGGGAAAAACAATGCGTCACCGTGATGCTGGAAGGAATTGCCGATGAATGGCCAGAAGGAGAAGTCTTTCTGCAGCTTTTCGCCGGAGATAACTGTATCTTGGTAGATTTGATGCATCCTGTTGCGACGTTGGGACGTCTCGGCCACAACGATCTGGTGATCGATGAAGGCTGCGTATCCCGGTCACACGCCAAAGTGGAATATCGCAGGAAGAAATTCATTCTGGTGGATCAAAGCACCAACGGCACCTGGGTGGTGAAAGAGGGAAGAAAAGCCGAGTCCTTGACCAAGGATACGATGACGCTTTCCGGTGAAGGTTGGATCGGGCTGGGAAGGGCACCGGTTCCTGGGTCTTCCGAAGCCATCCGTTATGTCGTTCGATCCCGGTGAGATCTTTTCCGGCGCCTCTTTGGATTCCCGAAAAAGTTACGAAGGAAACGATCCAGAGGAAATTGTTGACTTTATTTGACTCGTGTCTTAAAAGAACAACCACCGATGCAACACGCATAACCGGTGGAGGCTGACGTTTTTTTCCTGCCATTGATAATTCTCTTCAACGCAGCCTCTGAGCGAACCACTCCTGGGAGAAAGGAGAGGTTATGTCCCTCTCGAGGCGCCTCGAATTCATGGCGTTCCTGTGGGTTTTGCTCTTGCTCTTTCCTCAATCTGTCCATACCTCGGATCCCAAAAATGCAAGCAATTTAGGTCAGTCTCACCAAGATTTCTTTTTTAAGGACGATCCAAAAGGGTTTTTTGAGGACCCGATGGCCCCCCGCCAACCCGCTCCTGATTTCTCAAGTCCGTTGGAGACCATCCCGTTTCAGTGGAATCCAAAAGAGCCGTTTAATCAAAACAAAACCGTGCCCAGGATCCCTCTTGGAGGCGAAAATGAGCCCACCCAAATAACACCTCGAAGGGAAACAATGCCGGGTTTGCCCGCCTGGTTGAAGCCTGGAGTTCGGATCACCTACTATGTCGCTTTTGCAGACACTCCAAGCACATCGACCCAGCTGGTAAAAGGAAAAGCGAAACCCGGGCAAGGCTATTGGGAGGATACAAACACCGGCGAAACCTACGTAGAAAAAGAAACCTACGGAACCGGCGGCCAGGGTATCATGGAGGTTAATGTCGCATATGTGGATCAGCAGGTGGCGGCACTAGATATACGGCTATTCGGGAAGGAAGTGGGGACCGGAGATATTACTGTTTTATCTTCCTTTGGAGATTTAGGAGAAGCAAAACAATGCAAAGATTTTTGGGTGCATCCCATGATCCTTGCACAGGTAAAGGAGTTGCAAACCGGTTCGGGGACGATCCTGCGGATGCCTTATCATTTAAACAATCGCACTTACAATGCAATTCGATTTCAAGGAAAAGCAGGGCATCATACCTACGACATGGAAACGGGGTTGCTTATAGCCCGGCATGGAACTGGAGGAAGCCCGCCAGTGTTGGTCGGGACTCAAACCGGAGCAACGGTGGGCGCTGGAAGTACCTATATCGGAATTATCCAGTTTTTAGGAGTCCGAGAAACGCACTTTCCTTGGAACGGTGGTCCGGTGCCGGACTGGGTGGGAAGGACCCGAAGCATGACCTACCAGGGAAAATACACCGCAGATGTCACCGCTGCCGGCGTGTATTCATTTCCGGTCACCATGAAACTGGATTTCAAGAACAAAGGCTCCGGATGGATCCATTTCACCCAAGTCAGCCAGATGCAAGCTCCGTCGAACATGCCGCAGCCGATGCCGGGACAGGTGGAGCGCATCAACGGGTCGAGTCAGGTGGGTGGGCTCTGGATTTTTCCCGTTGTGCTGCGACAGCTTCGCCCGGGACAGATTCTCGACCGGGATCCGTTCACAGGAATGATACTCAGCGCAACCCGTATCGACGGCAATCGGATCCGGCTTCACGAAGCCAATTCCAGGGATGCCATCGAATATGTCTATGATCTGCAGAGCGGCATGCTGGTTGGAGGCACCATCACGAAGACGCTGCATATGGTTCGGATGACAACGGCGCTCCGTTTGACCTCGAGAGACTGATCCCGCAATGAAAAAACCGAAAAACTTTCATTGCAAGTGGAGCCAGAGAAAAAAATCCAATAAAGAGTCACCGGCCAATCAGAACCCACAAGACTACAGGAGGAGGAGATGAGCCGAATTCGAATTTCCGCTGCAATGATGGGTTTGCTGCTTTTGATTTGGGCATCCCCCACCGAGGCCGATACTTCCGAAAACCTTCAAATTACCCTGCTGAAAGCCAAGCCAGCCGTGGTCCATATTTTTGCAATGGTAAAGGGAGCCATCATCGATCCGGCTTCCGGAAACCAGGTTTGGGGGGATCAGATCAGCGGAGGAGCCGGAACGGGTTTTATCGTGAATCCGGACGGATATGTAGTGACCGCCGGGCATGTGATCGAGCAGGTCCACGAGTCGAACGAAGATCTGATGAAGGCCATGGCCATCATCAAGTTCATTCAGACCAGAGTGATTCCGCAGCTCGAAGCCCAGGAGAAAAAGTCTTTTTCCGATGACGATAAGCGTCAAATAGTTGGAAAATTATATGAAAAATACAAAGATTTCAAGGTGATTCTCAAGAAGGAGCTGATGGTGGCCCTGTCGAACAAGAAAGTTTATCCTGCCGAGGTCAAGGAGTACAGCCCGGCAGTGAATCCCTTGCCCGGAGGCGCTGGCACCTTGGTACAGGACGTCTTGCCGGGAGTTCAAATCACTAAAAAAACCGGCAAGGATGTGGCCATATTGAAGATCGAAGACCGCAACTTCCCTACGGTCCGGCTGGGGGATTCCAACCAGGTGCAGATCGGAGAGCGGGTTCATGTCATCGGCTACCCCAGTGCGGGCCAATCGGAAGTGCTAAGCCAGGAATCGAAGATGGTGGAACAGACCATCAATACCGGAACGATTTCAGGAAGCAAGATCGACATCAAAGGGACCCCAATGATCCAGACCGATGTCAACATCATCTGGGGAAACAGCGGAGGGCCTTGCATCAACTCAAAGGGGGAGGTCATCGGCAGTGTTTCCTATGTCGGGCTTGCCCAGGGCCAGGCCTTTTCAGGATTCAACTGGCTGGTGCCGGTGAATACCCTGATCGAATTCGTTCGTGCGGCAGGAATCGACATCGAAAAGCGTAGCCTGTTCGATGCGGAGTGGGAAAAAGCATTGGAGGCGTACGCAAAGGAAGACAACCAGAAGGCGGAAAAAGCGATTCAGAATTGCCTGGTTTACATGCCCGATCAGCCCGATGTCCGGAAACTGCTGCTCAGTCTCAAGGAGACCGAGCAGCGTCAGTCTTCCTCAATGGGTAAAGCCTGGGTGATCGGCATTCTCGTTGGAACAGGGATCGTCCTGTTGGCGGTTATTTTCTTAATCGCCGGAAAGCGGAAACCTCGGGCACTTCAGGAAAAAGGCAAAGTGATGGGGCAAGCGACCATCGTTTCCGATGCTGTGTCCAGAGGACAAGAAATCCGGTTTGGCAGGTTGGTCGGTCGAGGAGGATCGATTCAGGGGAAATCCTTTGAAATCGGGATGCAGGGATTGAAAGTAGGCCGGGTGGCCGGGAAGAACGACATCGTGGTCGATGACGAAGAAGTTTCTCGTGAGCATGCTTGGATCGGGCCCGAAGGAGACAAGATGGTTGTCAAAGACCTCAACAGCACCAACGGAACCTATATTAATTCGGTGAACAAAGGGCAGGTCAAAAAAGGGGAGATCCAGCCAGGCGATTTTGTTCTAATGGGTAAGTCCGGGAAAATATCGCTGCTTTTCCAGAGAGGATAAACGGCACCGTGATCGGAAAAGAAATCGGCCCTTATCGGATCCACAGGCTCATCGGAAAAGGTGGAATGGGAGTGGTTTACCAGGGGGTGCACACTAAGTTGGATCAGCGGGTCGCCATTAAGGTGATGACTTCCGAGTACGCCCGCGAAGAGGGAATGCGGGAGCGCTTCGTTCAGGAGGCTAAGCTTCAAGCCCAACTTTCCCACCCCAATGTCGTAAACATTTTTAATTACCTGGAGGATGAAAGCGATATCTTTCTTGTTATGGAGTTCGTGCCAGGACGAACTCTTGAGCAGATGCTGCAGGCAGGAGGAGCCATTTCCTTGCCCGAAACCCTCCACATCATGGATGGCGTCCTATCGGCGCTGGAATTCATGCACGGCCGAGGTATTGTTCACCGAGATATCAAGCCGGCAAACATCATTATCACGGAATCGGGACAAGTTAAGGTGACGGATTTCGGCATTGCAAAGGCTGTTGGAGAAAAAGGTATGACTCGGACGGGGACTGCGCTAGGTACCGTTTGGTACATGTCTCCGGAGCGGATTCGCGGGGAACCGATCGGCCACGCGTCAGACATTTATGCATTAGGGATCACTCTTTATCAGATGGTGACCGGCCAGGTTCCGTTTCCAAGCGACTCCGAGTATGAGGTCATGCGCGCCCACATTGAGGAACCTCCTCCCCCTCCAACTGGAATCAATGCCGACATTCCACAGGCGCTCAGCGATATCATTTTAAAGGCGCTGGCCAAGAAGCCTCAGGATCGTTTTCCATCGGCAGAAGTATTTCGAAAAGCTATCAACACAGTGCCGTCTGACCTTTCTTTAGGAATGCAAACCCGTATCGTCAAGGATCAATACGGGCCTTGGGCAAAAGGGGAAGCTATTTTTAACCGCCTGAAATCCCAAAAAAAGATAGCTTTGCTGCTTGCGGCGACAGCGGTGATCATCGGTTTGCTGATCATCTTTTTTCTGGCCTATCCGGGAGAAGAGCGTCGACGCAGACTTCCCTTGGTTGATCGCACCATTCCCGCCGTAGCACCCCAAGGTGCGATAGTCGCCTTAAAATCGACCAGAGGAGCCGATCCTCACGAAACCAGAACAGGACCTCCGGACAACGATAAGCCCCTGCCTACCGAGGTCTTGCCCACACTTCAGGAATTGGGAGTAACCCCTTCTTCTTCTCCGGAAAGTGCTCCTGAAAAAAAGGGACCTCCTTCTCAAAGTCCTAAAGATGATCAAAGAAAGACACCGGAAAAGCTTTCACCGATGAAAACGGAAGGGAAAAAACCTTCGACCTTGGAAGAGGACAGGCCTCAAAAAGAAATCCCTTCCGGAACACAAAAACAAGCTCCCGAAAAACCTGAGCCGAAAGACACTCCCCTGATACCAAAGGTGCCGGCTGAGCGGTCCGTCATTTCAGCCCCTGGAAAAACATCTCAAAAGACGAATGAGGCCTCTTCGACAACCCCAGCCTCCATCATGTATGTGCGAATGCTTCAATCCTCGGATCCGGTCGAAAAGCGGAAAGCGGCCAAGATCATTTACCGGAATTATTTGCGCGATCCGTTCATGGTGGCGTTTGCCAACAAGGAATTGCTGAACAGCTATCGAAAGAACCCCAACAACAGGCACCACGTAGATGCCATGTCGTGGCTTTGCAATATTCTCGGCGCATCGGGTGATCCGAAATTCCGCGCGACATTGGAGAAAGTCTCTCAGGATGCGCCGCACCGAAAACTTCGCGAATATGCGGTCAAGAATTTGAAAAAACTTTAATCATTCTTGGAGAAAGGCGTGAAGAAAACATGATCTGCCCAAACTGCCAGAAGAACCTTCCTTCAGGACTAGACGTTTGCACGGGATGCGGCGTCCAGCTTGTCCACCGGTTGCAAAATTCTTCCTTTAAAGGCCCCCAAACGGAAAAATCACCACAGAAGAAAGGTGAAAAAAAGACCCGGGTGGTGGAGGCGAAAATCACCAAAGTGGCCAAGGGGATCTCGAGACCGAAACCCGACACCTCCAACCGGATTCATTCGGAAGCAGCAATCACCCGGGTTGTGAGTACTGCTAAAGCTGAGGCCACCAAAGTTTATGACCCGAGAGAAAGGCCGATTCATGGATGGTTGGTGGTAATGGAAGGTCAACAAAAGTGGGAGCAGTACACTCTATATGAAGAAAACCGCCGCTTGATTGCGGGAAGTGGAGCGGATACCGATATCCGTTTTCAGGACGAAGGGGTCGAAGCAATGCATGCAAGCTTTCGTTTGGAGGATGGTCGGGTGATCCTGACGGATATGGATACCTCTTTTGGAACGCGGGTGGAAGGAGAAAAGATCATCCGTAAAGAGATTGAGGATGGCGATCGTATCCAAGTCGGCAAAGTGATTATAAAGTACAGGAAATTGTAGGGATCTTTTTTTCTTTCGGAGCGGTTTCTCGATGCTGGAATTTGAAGTTCTGGGACTTACGGATACCGGCTGTGTACGCAATCATAATGAAGACGCGTTTTTGGTGCATCGCTTTCAACCTGAGAAGGAAGATCGCCGGGCCGGAATCCTTGCGGTGGTGGCAGATGGGGTGGGCGGCCATGCAGGAGGTCGGCAAGCCAGTCAAACTTGCGTGGAAAAGATTCGATACTTTTTGGAAGAGGACCTGAATAGGGAGCCCGGTGAAGCACTCCTAAATGCGATTGAGAAAACCCATCGTTTCCTGAAGCAGATGTCGCAAGAAAATCCGTTGTTGAAAGGAATGGGGACTACCTGCACGGTCGTGTGGGTTATAGGGAGTGAGGCGTATTTTGCCCAGGTGGGAGACAGTCGGGCTTATTTGTTTCGAAACCAAATTCCAATCCAAATCACCGAGGACCAGACGCTGGTTCAGAAGCTTTTCAGGGAAGGGAAAATCAGGGAGCAAGAGATTCCTAATCATCCGGATCGAAACATCATTTTGCAGGCGCTGGGGATCAGCGATCCCTTGAAATCGGAACTGTTTCACCTCAAGCTTGAACCGGGAGACACGCTTCTTTTATCCACAGACGGCTTACACGGGCTGGTGAAGGATCGTGAGATGGTCGATCTTTCAAACAGCCTTCCGCTGGCCGAAACCATTCACCAATTGATAGCCCTCGCGCGAAAGCGAGGGGGACATGATAACATTACGGCAGTGATCCTGAATGTTTTCGAGGGATATGATCCCCAAGTCCAGGCAGGACAACCTGATGAAAATGAAAGCGCCGGTACGAAGAAACACGCTGTTTTTTTCTCGGAAATGAAAAGATGCAAGCTTTGGCTCAAGCTTTTGCTTGTTCTCTTCTTCGCCGTCCTAACCGCAATTCTCATTATGAACCCTCCGATAAATATTCATGAGCAGGACCTGCCTCTCCAAAAGACGGAATAATCCTTTATCCACATCGAACATTGGCTTATATTTGTTTATAAAAAAGGGGCAGGGATGTGTTGTCACTTATCGGGTGCATCGGGCAGGGGTCGAATTCGGTAAACGCAAAAGGAAAAGGATGCATGGAAGACGCGAGAAAGGAATACGATTTCAGAAGCTACATCCTGGAGCAGCTGGGAAAATGGGAGAAAGCTGAAAGGGAGAAAAAAGAGGGCAAGGCCCGCCCCATGTCCGTCGTGACCCTTTCCTCTGTCCCGGGAAGCGGGGGAAAGATCGTGGCAAAGGGGATTGCCCTAAAAATGGGATTTGACCTCTTCGAACGCGAGATCATCCAGCGGATCGCCAGGAGTGCAGACATCAGTACCGCTGTTGTGGACACCCTCGAGAAGCAGCGTCTCACCGGCATCGAAGACTTCATTTCTTCATTGGTGAACAAGCAATACATCTGGCCTGGCGTCTATCTGGACCATCTGATGCGGGTGATCGGCGTCATCGGGAAGCACGGCAAGGCGGTCATCGTGGGCCGGGGAGCCAATTTCATCCTGCCTCCCGAAGAGCGTCTGGCGATCCGGGTGGTGGCACCCCTGGAAATGCGCGTGGACAATATTTCCAGAGAATATAAGGTGCCTCCGGAAGAGGCCAGGCGGCGGGCTGTCAATCGGGAATCCAGGCGCCGGGCCTTCATCCGGAAATCCTTCAACGCAGATGTTTCGGATCCTCAAAATTACGACCTGGTCCTCAACATGCTTCACCTGTCCGTGGAAGAGGCGGTTGAGGCAGTGACCGCAGTTTTGATGAAGAAAGGATGCGTGCCCGCCAAAAGGAAACCGTAACCCCGACGGCGGCCGATCACGGCCCCTCTACGGAGCGGGCGAGGGGATGCGAAGGACCTTCGCGCCCCTTGCTTTCTTCTGCTTGAGTTCCATGAGGGCCTCGTTGGCCTTGCTCAAAGGGAATTCGCGGACATGGGGCCTGATGGGGATTCGGGCCGCCGTTTCCAAAAAATCGCTGACGTCTTTCCGGGTCACGTTGGCAGCGCTTTTGATCTCCTTTTCCATCCAGAGTTGATCGGGATAATCCAGCCGGAGAAGTTCTTTCTTGTCTTTTTCTTCTTTGCGGATGGCATTGATGACCAGACGTCCCCCCGGCTTCAGGTGGTTGAGGGCTTCCAGGACGGGCTTCCAGGCCGGTGTGGTATCGATGACGGCGTCCAGCTTTTCCGGAGGGGCATCCAAGGTATCGCCTGTCCACGCCGCCCCGAGTTTCAGGGCCAAATCCCTTTCTGACGTGCTTCTGGCAAAAACATAAACCGGGGTTTCAGGGTATCGGTACCGTGATGTCTGGATCACCAGGTGGGCGGAGGCACCGAAACCGGTGAGCCCCAGCTTCTGGCCGTTTCGGATTCCTGAAAGCCTCAGCGATCGAAAACCGATGGCGCCCGCGCACAGGAGAGGGGCGGCCTCTGCGTCGGAAAAAAGATCCGGGATCCGAAAGACGAAGTCTTCTTTTGCGGTCATGAACTGTGCGTAGCCGCCGTGGGCATCCCTCCCTGTGGCCTTGAAAGCGCCGCACAGGTTTTCCTCTCCATTTTTACAATGCTCGCATCGTCCGCAGGCTGAATAGATCCAGGCGACTCCCACGCGGTCGCCGATTTTAAATCGGTGCGCACCAGGGCCGTTTTCCACGACCTGCCCCACCACCTGGTGCCCCGGCACCATGGGAAAGAAGGCCGGGGGCGTCCGGCCTTCGATTTCGTCCAGTTCCGTGTGGCAGACCCCGCAGGTCGACACCTGGATTCGGATTTCCTTTTTGCCCGGGACAGGAAGCGGCACTTCGGAGAGATCGAGAGGCTCAGGGTTCCGGGCCATGTCCGCGGGTTTGCGCAACAGCATCGCCTTCATAAGATCCCCTTTTCGGCCCTGTTTTCAGGGGTGGGTGTCAGGGATGGAAAAACGCCAGCAGCAATACCATTGATCGGGATGCGCATCCGGCGGGCAGCCGATGCACTCGGTTTGGATGCGGGAATCCATGGCCTTGGCGAAATAGGTGTATTCCACGGTGCCTCCTGACTTGCAGGGGTAGTCTGCCAGACCTTTGCGCTTGCGGGTGGATTGTACCCGGCATTCGTTCATCTGGAAAAGAAAGGCGTTCGGGCCGTCGTCGATGATGGAAAACGTGTTGATGAGGGCGTAGATGCGGTATTTAAGGGCCTCCTTGAGCCCTTCCAGGCCCGCGTTTTCGGGGATGGAGACCAATCGCCTGATGGACCAGGCCTCAAAGGGCGAGAAGTGCCCCCAGCAGGCGTCGTTGCAGCGCTTGGCGTCCACCATTCCGGAAGAAAATTCCACGGCCTGAAACCAGACCCCGTCGTTGGCCAGCCAGTTGACGGCGATGCCTTCCAGAAGTCGCCTCTGGTTGTCGGCGGACATGTTCGCAAGGGCCTCCGGGATGTCGTTTTCGAGCTTGAAGCCGAGAATTTTGGACAGCCGGCGGATCTGGATCGGGTAGCTCCGGTCCCAGGCGGCCCCGAGCATCTCCAGGGCTTTTTCGTTTCCCATCTGATGTCGGATTTCCGTAAACCACAGGGCGTGGTGGATGAGGATCCGATGAAAGAGGTCCAAGACGAATCGTGGCCGTTGATCCTGGTCGAGTGCGTCGAAAACCGATGCCAAATTGTCCATGCGCCGCCTCCTGTTTCCGGATATCGAAGAGTCGCTGAAGAAATAGTAAAATGCCCTTTTCTTGTCAATGGAGCGCTTTAGATCAAGGGGCCGGTGATAAAAAAGGGCCTAAATCGTTCTTGACAACAATTAAATGTATGTCAATATACCTTTATGCGGAATCAATGACAAAACGCGTGCGGCGGTTCCCGGTTCTGGAAGACTTTTCCGGCCTCGTCCGCGGAAAAAGAAAAGCGATGGTTTCCGAGGATTTCGATGGAAAACCGCTTGAAATACGGATAGGGTGAACTGTAACGGCGAGCGCATTCCCCGCTGCTTGCAGCGCGGAAACTCAAATCGGGATGCTCCTGAGGGACGGTCAAGCGGCTGGGGCGTCGCAGGCGGAAGTCTTGAAGAATAAAGGAGTTTTTTTCATGGGCATGACCCTTACCGAGAAAATCCTGGCCACCCATGCCGGAAAGAAGGAAGTCCGTCCCGGGGACCTGATCGATGCCGAAGTGGACGTGGCCCTGGGGAACGACATTACCGCCCCCATCGCCATCGAGCAGTTCCGGAAGACGGGTTTTGAACGCGTCTTTGACAGGGAGCGGGTTGTGTTGGTTGCGGACCATTTCACCCCCAACAAGGACATCAAGTCCGCAGAGCAGTGCGCCTGCCTGCGCCGATTTGCCCGGGAGCAAAAGCTTGTCCACTATTTCGAGGCCGGGGAGGCCGGCATCGAACACGTCCTATTGCCTGAACAGGGAGTCGTTCTGCCGGGAGACCTTGTGATCGGTGCGGACAGCCATACCTGCACTTACGGCGCCCTGGGCGCCTTCGCCACAGGGGTGGGAAGCACGGACCTCGCTGCCGTCATGGCCACCGGCAGGCTCTGGTTCAAGGTCCCGGAGACGGTGAAATTCGACTATCGCGGCAGCCGAAGGTCCTGGGTCGACGGGAAGGACCTCATTCTCTTTACCATCGGCAAGATCGGCGTGGACGGCGCCCTTTACGAAGCCATGGAATTCACCGGGGAAGCGATGGAGACTCTCCCCATGGACGGACGCTTCACCATGGCCAATATGGCCGTCGAGGCGGGTGCCAAGAACGGCATCTTTCCTCCGGATCGCATCGTCGAGGCGTACGTGAAGGAACGCACCAGCCGCCCATTTCATTTTTATCGAAGCGATACAAACGCCCGATACAAAGAAATCATCGAAATCGATGTGGGGCAAATCGAGCCCCAGGTGGCGTTTCCCCACCTGCCCAGCAACGTCCGGGGCATCAGCGAGGTGGGCGACATTCCCATCGACCAGGCGGTGATCGGCTCGTGCACCAATGGAAGGCTTTCCGATCTGATGGCGGCGGCTCAGGTCCTCAAAGGAAAAAAAGTGTCGCCGGGGGTACGGCTGGTGGTCATTCCAGCCACGCCCTTCATTTACCGGCAGGCCCTGCGGCAAGGGCTTTTTGAAATCTTCCTGGATGCCGGCGCCGTGATCAGCCCCCCCACCTGCGGCCCCTGCCTCGGAGGACACATGGGGATCTTGGCCGGAGGGGAAAGGGCCGTGGCCACAACCAACCGGAATTTCATGGGCCGAATGGGGCACAAGGACAGCGAAATCTATCTTTCCAACCCGGCCGTTGCAGCAGCCTCTGCGATTGCGGGGAAAATCGCCGGCCCAGCCGAACTGGACATCAAACCTTAGGAGGAAAAGGGATGCGTTTTCAGGGAAGAGCATGGAAATTCGGTTCCAATGTCGACACGGACGCCATCATTCCCGCCCGGTATCTTAACACATCCGACCCCGAGGTTCTGGCGCTTCACTGCATGGAAGATGAAAACCCCCGGTTCGCATCGGAGAGTCAGCCGGGGGACATCCTTGTGGCCGGGACGAATTTCGGTTGCGGTTCCTCCAGAGAGCATGCTCCCATTGCTCTCAAAGCCAAGGGCGTGTCTTGCATCATTGCCGCAAGCTTCGCACGGATTTTTTATCGCAACAGCTTCAATATGGGCCTTCCGATTTTGGAAAGCGCCGGGGCCTCGGACGGCATTTCAGACGGGGACTTGGTGGAGGTGAACCTCGTATCGGGTGAGATCCGGAACCGGACCACGGGCGCCATGTTTTCGTCGAACCCGATTCCCCCGTTTATGCAGCAGATTCTTAAGGACGGGGGTTTGATGGGGCATATCGCCCAAAGGAAACGCGGATGAAAAATAAGTATCGAATCGGAGTCATTCCAGGAGACGGGACCGGACCGGAAGTCGTGGCCGAGGGGCTGAAGGTCTTGGCGTCGGCGGCCGACCGGGCCGGATTCGGCTATGAACTGCTCCCTTATGATTTCGGCGGGGAACGCTACCTGAAAACCGGGGAACTCCTCCCGGATTCGGCCGTTCAAGAGCTGGGTCAAATGGATGCCGTCTACCTGGGGGCGATCGGGCATCCCGACGTCCAGCCCGGGGTTTTAGAAAAGGGGATCCTGCTGAAGTTGCGTTTTGCCCTGGATCTGTACATCAATTTGCGCCCGGTGAAGCTGTATCCAGGCGTCGAGGGGCCGCTGCGGCATAAGACTCCTGACGACATCGACTTCGATGTGGTGCGGGAGAACACGGAAGGCTTCTATGCGGGCGCCGGAGGCTTTTTGAGAAAAGGGACCTTGGAGGAAACGGCGATTCAGGAGTCCATCAACACCCGGTTCGGTGTGGAGCGGTGCCTTCGTTTTGCCTTCGAGCACTGCCGAAAAAGGAACCGTCGAAAGAAGCTGACGCTTTGCGGCAAGACCAACGTTCTGACCTACGCGTTCGACCTGTGGGAACGGACCTTTCACGAGGTGGGAAGAGAGTACCCGGAAATAGAAAAGGATTACGCCCACGTGGATGCCCTGTGCATGTGGATGGTCAAAAATCCCGAGTGGTTCGACGTCGTGGTCACCGACAATATGTTCGGGGACATCCTCACGGACCTGGGCGCTATGATCCAGGGTGGGATGGGGATTGCCGCGGGGGGCAATATCAACCCGCAGGGCACCGCCATGTTCGAGCCCATCGGCGGGTCGGCCCCCAAGTACACGGGCAAAAACGCCATCAACCCTCTGGCGGCCATCATGGCTTTGCAGATGATGCTGGCCCATCTCGGGGAAAGCCATGCCGCGACCCTTGTGGAGCAATCCGTGATGAAGGTGATCCGGCATCACTTGAAAAGCATGGATGCGGGCAGAATGGGGTTTGGCACCCGGGAGGTGGGAGACCAGGTGGTGGAATATGTCCGTGAAAAGTCTTGAACCGAGGCAGCTGAACGTTGTTTTTAAACCGTTTCCGTTCACACGCAAGTCAAAAAAGGTAAACGGGCTTTGTTGAAATTGCCGGCTTTTGCCAGGATTCGAGAGGTGGGCCCCAGGGACGGCTTCCAGTCCCTTAAAACCCTTATTCCCACCGACCAAAAGCTGGAGATCATCAAGGCCGTCGTCGCGGCCGGGGTCCTGGAGGTGGAAACCACTTCCTTTGCCAGTACCCGGGCCCTTCCGCAGTTTCATGACGCGGCGGAATTGATGGCGAAGGTCCCCAGGGGACGTTCGGTGTATTCAGCCATGGTCTTCAATGAAAAGGGGGCCCGGAAGGCCGTGGCTGCGAAGGCCGACCGACTGGTGGTGGTGGTTTCCGCGTCGGAAGCCCATAGCCGCGCAAACGTGAAGCGCGGGATCGCGGAATCCCTGGCGAACCTGGAAGGCATCTTTGAGGCGGCTCGGGAAGAGGGCGTTCCGGTCACAGGCGCCGTGGCGGTGGCCTTCGGATGCCCCTTTCAAGGGGATGTGACGGAAGCAGAGGTCTTTGGAATTGCCGAGGCTTTCTTTTCTGCAGGCGCCGACGGTGTCATCCTGGCGGACACCACCGGAATGGCGACCCCCGACCGTGTCGAAAGGAGCGTGAAGGGGTTCCAGGATCGTTTTCCCAAAGGGGCCCTTGTCCTTCATTTCCACAACAACCGCGGTACCGCCATGGCCAATCTTTTCAGCGCGCTGCTGGCCGGCGCAACGACCTTCGACACGGCCCTGGGAGGCATCGGGGGCTGTCCCTATGTCCCGAAGGCCGCCGGAAATATTCCCACCGAAGATGCGGTCTTCATGCTGGAAGAGATGGGGGTTGAGACCGGGATTGAGCTCGGAGCCCTCCTTGAAGCGGCGAGACGGCTCGAGGCCGTCGTGGATCATCCCCTCCCGGGGCAGGTGATGAAAAGCGGGCCTCGGCTGGCCGGGACGCCATCCTGCCCCCGGTGACGGGGCTGCTACTTTTCCGGCGCTTTTCCTGGGGGATGCGGCTCCGGGGGATCGCCCGTCGTTCTTTGCTTCAGACATTCGCTGCAGCGGCTGTCACTGCACATCTGGCAGGAGAAGCAATCGGCGCAGTCGTGCTTCCGGGGTGCACAAGGATCCGCTTCCGGTTGATAAACCCGCCCTTCGATTCCCGGCAGTCGGATCCAGGCCATGCCCCTCACCTGGGCCTTTCGCCGGGCGCTTCAAGCATAATCCGGCCTTGGTAGAGGTAACGGTCTCCCCTGAAATACATGTGCGTGACAAGGACCGGGAGATCTTCGGGGGTGAAGTAGGTATGGGTCACGAAAAAAAGGGGATCTCCAAATTTCAAGCCCAGGACAGCGCCGACATCGAGGTCCGCCACCACAGCCTCCACCTGCTGTGCGATTCTGGAGATCGTCTTTTTGCTTTTTTTCTGGAAGAGATCGACGAACGGGCCCGTTGAAAAGTCCCTTTTCGTCCAGTCTTGGATCAAGGCGGGAGGGGCATAGTTGACATAGAAAGAGATCGGTTCCCCTTTCCGTTTCCGCACCCGTTTCATCTGCCATATGGGAGCGCCAGAGGGCAAAGAAAAGCGTTTTGCCACAGAAAAAGGGCAGGGGACCACCGAAATCCCGAGGACCTCGACCTTTAGGTTCAGCCGCCGGTTGACGGCCGAGTCGATCCAATCCCGGAAATTTCCCGTAATCCTCAAAGGGATTCGGTCTTCCCTCTTTTCGACGACCTGAGTGCCGATTCCGCGCCTGCGCTTCACCAGCCCCTGGTCCACCAAAAGGGCCATGGCCCTGCGGATGGTGATGCTGCTGACGTTAAATTCCTGGGCGAGGGTGTTTTCCGGAGGCAGGATGGCGCCGGGGCCGTACCGGCTCGACGCGATCCTGCCTTTCAGCGTTTCGGCCACTCGGTAATACAAGGCAATGGAAGTGTCTTCCCGGCTCATAGGCCCTTTCCTGACTTATACGTATAATGTTATACCTATAGGGTGTCAAGGGTTTCCCCGCCGGGTGCGCGCACTCCCGTCCGGGCGGCTCCCTTACTGGTTTCCTGAGCCTTTGCCCGTGAAGCCGAAGGCGCCTCCACCGGAAGGCCGTTTCCTTTCCCCGTCAAATTAAGGCAAAACGGCCTGGGCGGGCCAGTCCGAGGGGATTTTCTGGTCCGGCGACTCCCCGAACTTGGCTTTTCTTTCCTTGAGACCCGGTCGCGCGTATTCCATGTGCCCTTCTTTTTGGGTGCGTCCGTTGATCACCGCTTCGGAACGCAGGCGCCTTCCGATGGTTTTTTCCATCTGGCGGCCGATCCACAGGACACGGTCCACATCGAATCCATGCTCGATGCCCATCTCATCGATCTGAACCAGGGTGTCTTCCAGAGTCACCAGCCCCACATACCTCGGATCCTCGTAATAGTAATCGCCGGTTCCTTTGACCGGGCAGTCGTCCAGGAAATTGGAAGGCTGGCCTCCCAGTCCTCCCAGCGTGGCCTCGAACTGGGTGATCCCCGCCTGGAGGGTGGCCAGGATGGAGGCGGACGCCATGCGCTTGGTTTCATGGAAATGAGCGATATGCAGGCGGGTGTCCGGAAGGGCGTCCAGGATCATGGAGTAGTACCGATAGACTTCCGGCGCCGAGGCGCTCCCGTCATGGTCGGCGTGTTCGATGTCGCTGGCGCCGATGGAAAGCCACCGTTTGGTGAATTCCACGGCGTCTTCCAGCCTGGTGGCTCCTCCGATGGGGCTTCCCCAGATGGTGCTCACCGTACCGCACATCTTCATGCCGGCATCCCTGCACTTTTTGATGCAGCGTTCTGCCTCCTTCCAGTATTCTGGGAGGGTGGTGCTGGAGTTGGCGAAATGATGCTCTTCCTCAGTGGAAACCATCATCAGGAGACGGTCCGGACCGATCCCTTTTTCTTTGAGCCGGATGGCCCGGTCCACTCCGGGTTCCCGGATGGTGACCGCGGTGAAACAGAGGTCTTCGACTCGGATTCCCTTCCTTTCGCACTTTTTCTTGAATTCGTCGCCCCTTAAATAGGTCAAAATGGTTTCGGCATCCCTGAACTGGGGCATGATTTTGGAACTCGCCAGGTTGGTCACTTCCAGGTTGCGGCATCCGGCAAAGACCATTTCTTCGATGTAGAAGATCTTGGCCGCTGTGGAGATGAATTTTTCCTCGTGCTGGAATCCGTCCCTTACGGTGATGTCGCCGAGGGTCACTTTCCGAGGCATTCGCGGAAAGACTTTCCATAGATCGTATTCGGTCATGATTTTGGGTCTCCTTTCGCCAGACAGGGTCTTGGGTAACGGGGAGTCGGGGCGTCCCTATTTCCCCTGAAATTTGGGTTTGCGTTTTTCGCGGAAGGCCGCCAGGGCTTCGGTGCGGTCCTCGGTGGGGATCGTCACCCAGTAGGCGTTGGATTCGATGGCCAGCCCGGTATGGATGGCGGATTCGAGGCCGTAGTTGATGGCATATTTGGCCTGTTCGATGGCTACGGGGCCGGTTTCACAGATCATCTCGGCCATTTTCATGCATTCTTTCATGAGATCGCCTGATTTGCAGACTTGGTTGACCAGCTGAATCCGAAGCGCTTCCTCGGCCCCCACACGTCTTCCCGTGAAGATCAGTTCCTTGGCCTTTCCTCGGCCCACCAGCCTCGGAAGCCGCTGGGTCCCCCCGGCGCCCGGGATGATGGCCAGTCGGGTCTCGGTGAGGCCCAACGTGGCGTTTTCCGAGGCGATGCGGATGTCGCACGCCAAAGCGAGTTCGGTCCCCCCGCCCAGTGCGATGCCGTTTACGGCGGCGATGACCGGCTTGTTCAAAAACTCGATGAAGGTGAAGAGATTGCGGATGGTGGTGATATATTCCTTGACCTGATGAGGGGCGAGGGTGGCCCTTTCCTTAAGATCCGCACCGGAACAGAAAGCTTTGTCGCCTGCCCCGGTGATGAGGATCACCCGGATATCGGACCGCGATCGGAGCGTTTCCACGGCGTCCCTCAGGGCGTAAAGCAGCGGAAAGTTGAAGGCGTTCATGACCTCGGGCCGGTTCAGCGTCAGGACGGCCGTTTGATTTTGTTCCTCAATCAGAAGGATCTCGGAATCCATGGACTTTCCCTTTCCTTTCTTGAGTTCGGGCTTGCGCCGAAGGTGTTCAAACCTCGAATCGAGCCGGGACGGCTCGGATCTTGGAAATTATGACCGAGCGCTCAGTCATTTTTGAATCTTTTTACCGAATGCAACCTTTCCTGTCAATACCTTTTTCTCTTGCTCCTTGACAGGCCGTTCCGCGGATGATAAGAATGACTGAGCGCTCAGTCATGATTCGACGCCTTGAAGCGTTGGACCTTCCCAAAATCCTTGTGAGACCGTGCCCATGACGGATCCCAAACCGTTTCCAGCCAGGGGGAAAACCTCCAATGGGGCCGGGGACATCCCGACTCAGATCAAAAATCCCGAACTGGTGCGGCGAAGGCGCCGTCAGATCGCCGATGCCGCCGTGGGCTTGTTCATCGAAAACGGGTTTCACAAGACCACCACCCGTCAGATCGCCCGGGCCGCGGGCGTTTCCACCGGCTCCCTTTACGAATACATCGCCTCCAAGGAAGACGTCCTTTACCTCGTATGCGAATCGATCCATGAGGAAGTGGAGAAAGGGGTGGCGGAAGCCATGACCCGGGCCGGAAAGGGCCAGGAGGCATTGGCGGAGGTGATCCGGGAGTATTTTGTCGTCTGCAACCGGATGAGCGATTTTATTCTTCTGATCTATCAGGAGACCCGCTCGCTTCCTCCCCAGTGGCAAAAGCGCGTGCTTGAAAACGAGCTGAGGATCACCGGTATTTTCGTGGAGGTCCTGGCGCGTCTGGCGGAAAAGGGGGAAATTCCACGCCTGGATGCGCAGGCCCTGGAAATCGCCGCGCACAACATTTCCGTTCTCGGTCACATGTGGACCTTCCGTCGCTGGTTTTTGGCCCGGCACTATCGAATCGAGGACTACATCCGGTGCCAGACGGAGTTCATTTTAAGCATCATCGGCCGATCCGGATGAGAGGAGTCGCCGGCATCGAATACTGCAGGAAAACCAACCGTCAATTGGATGAAGGAGGGGGCATGAATCAGGAACCGGAACCCTACAGACCGAAACACCCCGTGCGGGTGGTTACCGCCACGTCGCTGTTTGACGGCCACGACGCCTCCATCAATATCATGCGCAGGATTCTCCAGGATACGGGGGCGGAAGTCATCCATTTGGGACACAACCGGTCCGTGGAGGAAATCGTGGATGCGGCCGTGGAGGAAGACGCCCAAGGAATCGGGGTTTCGAGCTATCAGGGTGGCCACATCGAATTCTTCAAGTACATGATCGATTCGCTGAAGGACAGGGGCGCCGGCCACATCCAGGTGTTCGGCGGCGGCGGCGGCGTCATTGTTCCTCATGAGATCAAGGAGCTGGAAGCCTACGGGGTCGCCAAGATCTATCATCCCGAAGACGGCGCGCAGTGGGGGCTCCAGGGCATCGTCAACCATCTCCTGCAGCGGATCGATTTTTCAACGGTGAAAGACGGCCCTTTCGACTTCAGTCGACTCTCCCCGGAAAACAAGGGATTGACGGCAAACCTGATCTCTGCGGTGGAGCAGGCCCGTGGAGCCGGAAACGGAAGCCTGGCGCAGTTTCGGGAACAGATCAAAGCGAAAATCGGCAGCCGAGTGGTCCCGGTGGTGGGGATCACCGGTACGGGAGGCGCCGGCAAGTCCTCGCTCACGGACGAACTGATCCTTCGGATGCTTTTGGATCTACCCAAGGTCACCGTGGCCATCATCAGCTGCGATCCGAGCCGGCGGAAAACCGGCGGGGCCCTCTTGGGAGACCGGATTCGGATGAATGCCATCGGGAACACCAGGGTTTACATGCGCAGCCTGGCCACGCGGCGTTCCCAAACCGAGATCCCGGAAGCGCTTCCCGACGTGATCGGTGCGGTCAAGGCCGCGGGATACGACTTGGTGATCGTGGAAACCGCGGGGATCGGCCAGGGGGATTCCAGCATCGTGGATCTGGTGGACCTGTCCCTGTACGTCATGACAGCGGAATTCGGCGCCGCGACCCAGCTGGAAAAGATCGACATGCTTGACTTCGCCGATCTGGTGGCGGTCAACAAGTACGAAAAAAGAGGCGGCGAGGATGCGGTCCGGGACGTCCGGAAACAGGTCCAGCGGAACCGGAAGGACTGGGACACAGCCCTGGAGGAAATGCCGGTCTTCGGGACCATCGCTTCCAAGTTCAACGACGACGGCGTCACGGCCCTATACCACGCCATGCTGGATACCCTTGCCGAAAGAACCCAGGTCCGATTCCAATCAAGGCTTCCCAGGACCGAGGGAAGGACTTCCACGTCCAAGACCATCATCATCCCGCCGGACCGGATCCGCTACCTCAGCGAGATTTCCGACACCGTGAGAACCTACCACGCGCAAACCCGGGAGCAGGCACGGGCCGTCCGAAGCCGCTGGCATCTCCAGGAAACGCTGAAAAGCCTGACCCTCGAAGGTGCTGTTGAAACCCTGCAACTGCTGGAACAGCTGAAAGCAGAAGTCGGAAAAGCCGAGAAACGGCTCAAAGAAGAGACGAAAGAGCTTCTTTTGGAATGGAAAACCATTCAAAAGACCTACAGCGAAGACGCCCTTGTCTATGGGGTCCGGGACCGGGAGATCCGAGTTCCCGCTTTTTACGGTATCGCTGAGCCGGCAGAAGATCCCCAAGATCAGCCTCCCCCGGTTCGAGGATCCCGGAGAGATCTACCGCTGGCTCAGGGAAGAAAACGTCCCCGGACGGTTTCCCTATACCGCAGGCGTTTTTCCGCTCAAACGCACGGATGAAGATCCGACGCGGATGTTCGCCGGGGAGGGGGATCCGGCACGCACCAACCGCCGGTTCAAACTTCTTTCCGCGGCCTACGAGGCCAAACGCCTGTCCACGGCCTTCGATTCGGTCACCCTTTACGGCTTCGATCCGGAGATGCGCCCCGACGTCTACGGCAAGGTGGGCACCTCTGGGGTTTCCATCTGTACGCTGGACGACGTGAAGGTCCTCTACTCGGGATTCGACTTGAGCGCCCCCAACACCTCCGTTTCCATGACCATCAACGGTCCCGCCCCCATGATGCTGGCCATGTTTCTGAATGCCGCCATCGACCAGCAGGTGGAAAAATTCCTCGCCGGATCGGGCAGGGCGCCCACAGAGGCCGAACACGAGAAGATCCGGCGAAGCGTCCTTTCCAGCGTCCGGGGAACGGTTCAGGCGGACATTCTCAAGGAGGATCAGGGTCAAAACACATGCATCTTTTCCATCGAGTTCGCCTTGAAAATGATGGGGGATATCCAGGAATATTTCGGTCAAAACGGAATCCGAAATTTCTATTCCGTCTCCATTTCCGGTTATCACATCGCAGAAGCCGGGGCCAACCCCATCACTCAGCTCGCCCTTACCCTGGCCAATGGATTCACCTACGTGGAGTATTACCTCTCCAGGGGGATGCCGCTGGACAGCTTCGCCCCCAACCTCTCCTTTTTCTTCTCCAACGGGATGGAGGCCGAGTACACGGTCATCGGCCGCGTGGCCCGGCGCATCTGGGCTGTCGCCATGAAGCACAAGTACGGCGGCTGTGACCGCTCTCAGATGCTGAAGTACCATGTCCAGACTTCGGGCCGGTCGCTGCACAGTCAGGAGATCCAGTTCAACGACATCCGGACCACCCTCCAGGCCCTGTGCGCCATCTACGACAACTGCAACAGTCTCCATACCAACGCCTTCGACGAGGCCATCACCACGCCGAGCCGGGAATCGGTCCGTCGGGCTTTGGCCATCCAGCTGATCATCAACCGCGAGTGGGGGCTTTCAAAAAACGAAAACATGAATCAGGGCTCCTTCATCGTGGAAGAGCTGACGAATCTGGTGGAAGAGGCCGTCCTGGCGGAATTCGACCGGATTTCGGAGCGCGGCGGAGTCCTGGGCGCCATGGAGACCGGATACCAGCGCAGCAGGATCCAGGAAGAATCTCTTTACTACGAAAAGCTCAAACATTCCGGCGAGCTTCCCATCATCGGTGTCAACACGTTCCGGGATCCGGACGCGGATTTGGAGCAGCTCAGCGAAAATGTGGAGCTTTCCCGTGCGACGGAATCGGAGAAGCAGTCGCAGCTCAGGCGCCTGGAAGCGTTCAGGAAACGAAATCACGCCGAAGCGCCCGTCGCATTGAAGCGCCTCCAGGAGGCCGCCCTTTCCGGGAAAAATCTCTTTGCGGAGCTGATGCGAACCGTCCGATACTGTACCCTGGGACAGATCACCAAGGCCCTTTTTGAAGTGGGTGGGAAATACAGGAGAAATATGTAAAACGCCGCCGAATTTATTTTCCGGCTTTGATCGCTTTTCACCCAAGTACTTGGATCTTTCAAGCCGGCATTTTTTCAACCCCTATCCGATAAAGCAGCAAAGGAGAATCTCTCATGCGAGAAGCGGTCATTGTCAGCGCCGTTCGGACCCCGCTGGGAAGTTTCAACGGTTCCCTCGTCAGTGTCGGTGCCACCGATCTGGGGGCCGTGGTGATCAAAGAAGCCGTCCGCCGTGCCGGGATCGAAAAAAGAGACGTCAACGAAGTCATTATGGGTCAGGTCCTTCCCTGTGGATACGGGCAGAACCCGGCCAAACAGGCGGCCGTGAAGGCCGAAATGCCCTGGGAGGCGGAGTGCTTCACCGTCAACAAGGTCTGCGGTTCAGGCCTCAAGGCGGTGATGCTGGCTGCCCAGGCCATCGGGACCGGGGACGCCGACGTGGTGGTGGCCGGCGGAATGGAGAACATGAGCATGGCCCCGTATTTCCTGAAGAAGGCCCGCTTCGGCTACCGAATGGGATCAGCCCCCCTGGATGACCACATGTTCCACGACGGACTTTGGGATATCGTCAACGATTTCCACATGGGCATTTCCAACGAACTGTGCTCGGAAAAGTACAAGGTCGGCCGACAGGACCAGGACCGCTATGCGGCGGAGTCCTACCGGAGGGCGGTGGCGGCCGTTTCAGAAGGAAAATTCAAAGAGGAGGTCATCCCGGTCCCCATCAAGGGAAAGAAGGGACAGCCCGCCGCGTTCAGCTCGGATGAGTGTCCCCGTGAGACGCCTTACGAGGTCCTGGCGAAGATGCGGCCCGCCTTCAAGGCAGACGGCCTGACCACCGCTGGAAACGCCTCGGTCATTAGCGACGGCGCCGCGGCCGTGGTGGTGATGGCCCGGGAGCGGGCCGAGGCCATGGGGTGCACGGCCATGGCCTCCATCGGGGCCCAGGCCTCCTTCGGGATCGACATGAAGTACGTGCTGGTCGCCCCGATCTGGGCCATCCCGAAATGTCTCGAAAAAGAGGGTATCGGCATCCAGGACGTGGATCTCTTCGAGGTCAACGAGGCGTTTTCCGGCTCCACGGTGGCCGTCATGAGGGAACTGGGCCTCGACCCCTCCAAAGTCAACGTGAACGGCGGCAGTGTCGCCCTGGGGCATCCCATCGGTGCCAGCGGCTGCCGGGTCCTCGTGACCCTCCTGTATGAAATGCAGCGGGCGGGAAAGCGCATCGGCCTGGCGAGCCTGTGCCTGGGGGGCGGAGAAGCCGTGGCCATGGTGGTGCGGCGCAGCGCGTGATAAATCAATCGGACAAGGAGAGAATCATGCAGGTCAAAACCTTTTGCGTGGTGGGATCCGGCCAGATGGGAAGCGGGATCGCACAGGTGGCCGCGGCAAGCGGGCTTCAGGTGGTCATGACGGACATTCGGCAGGAGTTTGTCGAAAAAGGAATGGGCGCCATCCGACGCTCCCTTTCCAAGAGCGTGGAAAAGGGGAAGATGGACAAGGAAAAGATGGAGTTGATTCTCAAACGCATCCGGACTTCCACGGATGTCCAGGCGGCGGACTCGGCGGATTTCGTGGTGGAGGCGGCGACGGAAAACGAACCGGTGAAGTTCAAGATTTTTGAGAACCTGGACGCCGTCTGTCCGACCCATGCCATCCTTTCCACCAACACCTCTTCCATCCCCATCGGGCGCATCGCCGCGAAAACGAAACGGCCCCAAAAGGTCATCGGGATGCATTTCATGAACCCGGTTCCTGTCATGAAGCTGGTGGAAATCATCCCCGCCGTCACGACGTCCGAAGAGACGCTGAAGACGACCTGGGATTTGGCCGTCAAATTCGGGAAGACCCCGGCCAAGGCCGAGGACTACCCGGGATTCATCGCCAACCGGATCCTGATGCCCATGATCAACGAGGCGGTAACCTGCCTGTACCATGGGGTCGGCACCCGGGAGGACATCGACACGGTGATGAAGCTTGGCATGAATCATCCCATGGGACCCCTGGCGCTGGCCGACCTGATCGGGGTGGACACATGCCTGGCCATCATGGAGACTCTTTATCGGGGATTCGGCGATTCCAAATACCGGCCATGCCCCCTGCTTCGAAGGTATGTGGAGGCCGGGTGGCTGGGCCGAAAAAGCGGGCGGGGCTTTTTCGAGTATGCCTGATTCGGGATGCACCGCCTCTGAAGGTCGATTTCAAGGCAAAGGGTTTGATGGGGGATAGGAGCCGCCGGGACAGGTGGGGGGAGGCGTTTTCTCGCTTAAGTCCTTCGGCTCCGAGGCCGTACAGGCCGGAATGCAGTGAACATCCATCATGAGGAGGCAGGATGCCCAAAAAAAAAGCAACTTCTCGCGTCGGCATCGGTGAGAAGATCAAAAAAATCCGGACGGAAAAGAAGATGCCCTATGACCGCCTGGCCAACGAGACCGGGTTTTCCGTCGACTATCTGAAAAAGGTCGAATCCGGGAAGATCACGCCGCCGGTGGGAACCCTGTTGACCATCGCCCGGGCTCTGGAAATCGATTCCGGCTATTTCCTCAGGCAGCAGGAATCGACTCTGAAAAAGAGGATCAAGGCCTACACCACGCGCACGGACAACTACGCTTACACCACCCTGACGCCGGGGGCGGAGAACAAGCACCTCAAGGCGTTTCGGGTCGTCATCGAACCTCTGAAGGCCCATAAAGGCGTGGGATACCAGCATGAAGGGGAGGAGTTCGTCTACGTTCTCTCGGGCAAGGTGGAAATCAGCGTGGGAGAGCACGTCAATGCTCTGGGGAAAGACGAATCCCTCCATTTCAATTCCGGGATCCGGCACAACTTGAAAAATGTCGGAGAAGAACAGGCGGAACTTTTGGTGGTGATCTACGGCCCATAGAGGCCCCTCCCAAGGGCCGGTCCCCGGCCGGTGCGGCTGATGAGGACCGGCAGATGCAAAGGAAGGCGAAATGGTGTTCAAACTGACGGATGAACAGATCATGATCCAGTCCATGGTGAGGGAGTTTTCCCGGGAGGTGATCCTTCCCACCGCCATGGAGCGCGACAAGACCCGGGATTTCCCGGCCGAAAACCTCAAGAAGTTGGCGGAACTGGGCCTGATGGGGATGACGGTCCCCGCCGAATATGACGGCGCCGGAGCCGATGCCGTGGCTTATGTGCTGGCTTTGTCCGAGGTTGCCTATGCCTGCGCCTCAACCGCCGTGGTGATGTCCGTGCACAACTCCATCGTCTGCGAGAGCATCCTGCGATACGGGAGCGAAGCGCAGAAGCAGAAACATCTGAAACCCCTGGCCCGGGCGGATTTCATCGGGGCTTTCGCCCTCACCGAGCCCCATGCCGGCTCGGATCCGGTCCGGCAGAAGGCTTCCGCGCGGCGGGACGGGGATCATTACGTCCTGAACGGAACCAAGAGATTCATCACCACCGGAAAGAATTCCGGACTCGTCATCGTCACCGCCAAGACCGACGAAGCGGCCCGCCACAAGGGGATCAGCGCTTTCATCGTCAGAAAGGGAACGCCGGGTCTTTCCGCGGGACCCCTGGAAGACAAGATGGGCCTGTGCGCCTCCGATACCACGGATCTCATCTTCGAAGACTGCCGCGTCCCCGCCGAAGACCGGCTGGGAGAAGAGGGGATGGGGTTTACCATCGCCATGACCGCATTGGATTCAGGAAGGATCGGCATTGCCGCGCAATCGGTAGGTGTGGCCCAGGCGGCCTTGGACGCATCGGTGAAATACGCCAAGGAGCGGGAACAGTTCGGCCAGGCCATTTCAAAATTTCAGGGGATCCGCTGGATGATCGCCGACATGGCTACGGAGATCGAAGCCGCGCGGCAGTTGATGCTCTCGGCGGCGGCCATGAAAGATCGGCGGGAGAACTTCACGGCCCAAGCCTCCATGGCCAAGCTGTTCGCATCGGAGATGGTCAATCGGGTCACGGGAAAGGCCCTCCAGATTCACGGGGGATACGGGTTCGTCAAGGAGTACCCCGTGGAGCGCTTTTACCGGGACGCCAGGGTTTTCACCATCTACGAAGGAACCTCGGAGATCCAGCGGGTGGTCATCTCCAACCACATCCTCCAGGACAAGCGTACCCTTTAGATGCCCTCCGCGATGCGCATCCGGACGGCCTCCAGGATGACGGCGCAACCGATGGCCAGGGCCGACTCGTCCACATGGAAGCGGGGACTGAGGAAACGGGAAAAGAGGGGATAGAGAACCGAAAAGCCGCCTGCCGTTACGGCGTTTGACCGCCGGGCTTGGAAAGGTTCGGGTACATGTTTTCAACACATTCCGGACACAGGCTGTGGCTGAATTCGGCGTCCGAGTGTTCACGGATATAGTTTTCAATCTGATTCCAGTAGCCCTGATCGTCCCGGATCTTCTTGCAGGAGGCGCAGATGGGGAGCAGCCCGGACAGTTTCTTCACCTTTCCCAGGGCTTCGGTCAGCTCCGTGATGAGCTTTTCCTTTTCCATTTCGGCGGCCAGCCGCTTCTCCAGCGCTTCTTTCATCCGGTCGTAAGCCTGCTTGATCTGCAGCGCCGACCGGACGCGGGCATGAAATTCGGTGGCGTTGATGGGTTTGGTGATGAAATCCGTGGCTCCCGCCTTGAAGCTTTTTTCGATGGCTTCGTTGGCTTCCGCCGCACCTCCCGTGACCACCAGAATAGGGAGATGCTGCGTGGCCTCGAATTCCCGGACGCGGGCGGAAAACTGATAACCGTCCATATCCGGCATGACGATGTCGAGGAGGATCAGGTCCGGGGGGTCTTCTTTAACCCTTTCCAAACCTTCGGTGGCGGTGGCGCAGGTCCGGACATTCCGATATCCCCCGCGTTCGAGGAGCATCTGGATAAACCGAAGACTGGTCGGATCATCGTCGATGGCCAGGATGGTCATTTGGTCGATGGGGTTCATCGCTGATTCTCAAGCCTTTTCAGGGTCAGCCCAAAAGCACGCTGATCCGGGGGTTTAAGAACTATTGGAAGATTTTGGAAGCGAGTTCGATGTCTTCCGGGCAGAAGACAAAAAGACACTTCTGCTCCGGAGACGAAACGGACCCGTAGACATAGTTGATGTTGATTCCTTCTTCCCCGAACTTAGTTGCCACCTGGGCTAGGGCGCCGGGATGGTTTTCCAGCTCGATGGCGATCACCGGCAGAATATCGAAAACATATTCGTTTTTGGACAGAAGGTCAATGGCCTTGTCGGTCTGATCCACCAAAAGGCGGATCAAGGCAAACTCGGCGGAGTCTTTCCTCATGGAATTGTAGCTGGCCACCGAGGCGATGCGCTTGAGGGATTTTCCCCGCGCTCTGAAAAGCTCCTGGACATAGCTGGAGGCGTCCTGGATCGTGAGCGCATCGATGTTGATCTTTTCCTGGGAGAACAGGGAAGCGAGTTTTCCCAGTTCTCCGGGTTCATTTTTCATGAAAAGAGAGATTTCTGTCCGGACCATTTCACGTGTTCCTTTCACTTTTTCGCTTCAGGCGGACCACGCGGTGTGCGATGGTGTCACCGATACCCGGAACCCTTACGCTTTGAGGCTCCGAAAGGATCCCGTCTTCGGAGAGTTCGCGGGTGGTTTCGTCGATGAGGATCATATCGCTGGCCGCCTGTTTTTCAAGTTTTGAGGCGAGGTTGACCGCGTTTCCCATGTAGGTGAATTCGGTTTTGATATAGTTGCCAAGCAGCATGGCATAAATCTCTCCGGTGCTGATGCCGATGCGTACGTCGATGTTCTGTTCGGCCCCGAACACTTTTTTCAGCTTGTAGTTTTTGTGTTTGAGGGCCCGTAAAATGTCCAGCCCGCATTTGACCGCGTTCAGCGCCACGGCGGGCCGCAGCGCCCGCCCGTGCTCAAAAATGGCCATGACCCCGTCTCCGAGAAACTTGTCGATGTACCCGTTGTGCATATAGACGATCAGGCAGATCCGGTCAATGAGCTCGTCCACCATCTTCACCGTCAGATCCTCGTCGGATCGCATCATGATGGTGGAAAAATCGACGATGTCCAGAAAAAGGGTGGAGGCCGGGATCTTCAATTTGGTGCGCTTTTCCTTGAAGGGATTGATGCTTCTTTCAACGCGGTTTCTCACGAAGGCGGCATCCTGATAGACGAGATCCGAGGTCAAAAGCTTTTCGGCCTGATGCCGGTCCACTCGACGGGCTGCAGCGAAAGAGCGGACGATGACGCTCTTGAGACCGTGCACCATTCCCAGCTTGGCGGCTTTTTGGAAGGAGTACATGGCCGCCTCTTCTTCGTTCATTTCGTACTGGCAGACCCCGATTTCGTAATAGACCTCCGTCATCACGAGATCGGATTCAAGATCCTTCGTCGCGGCAATGGATAAAAGATCCTCTCCTTTTTTCCGGGCCTGTTCAAAGCGGTAAATTTTATGGAAGGACTTCATGGCGACCAGGCCGGCCAGGATGTGTTCGGGGTACATCCCGTTTTCCAGGAAAGTGGATTCCAGAGAAAGCGCGATGTCCAAAGCCTCTTCCACAGCGTTGGTTTCGCAAAGGTATTCGGCAAGCTCGAGGCGGGCGATGTCCCGTCCTTTCCCGTATTTGAACCGGGAAAACAGGTCGATGGCCTCGTCCAGGCCGGTCCGGTCCAGCGACCGGGTGAGCCCGATTTGTCGGAATGTTCGGGAATAATGGGTGAGGGAAAAACCGTACGTCACCGCCCTGGACTTGTCTTCAGGGCGCTCCCTGTACCTTTTGTAGGAAAACTCCTTTTCCTTTGCGGCGTATTTTTGCGCGAGGTCGTTCCGGTGGAGAAAGAGACTCACGCTTCCCAAAAGGGAAAAAATTTCGCCCATAAAATAGGATAGGTCCGGATCGGATTGTGCCAGGTCGAGGGCGTCGTTAAGATAGGTGTCCGCGTCGATGTAATTGCACCGGGCCCGGTGGACATACCCCAGCGAAATGAAAACCCGGAGTTTCCAGGGTTTCATCTCCGAATCGGTCACTTCCTCGAGGAGGCACAGCGCTTCGTCCAGGAGTTGTTCGGCCCTGGGGAAATAATTGGCTTTTTGCAGGAAAAGGTTTTTATGCCACCGGATGACGACATCGAGTTCGGGGGTTCGGGTCAGTTCTTGGGTCTGCTGCTCGAACCGGTTCAAGGCGGAAAGAACCTTTTCCTGGGACCCCCGAAGGTCGAAGGAACGAAAGGCCTCTTCGATGATCCGGATCTGCTCTTTGAGCCCGACAGCGTCGCTCATGGCCTGCCCTCCGACCCCCGCGTTTCCGCGACGGAGTAAAAGACCCTAATAAAGGTTATTGCGGGCCGCCGTACAGTGCCTTGACACGCTCCCGATCCGCCGATCCATCGGCCTTGGTGGGGATTTCGGGAACGAACTGGACATATTGGGGTTTCTTGAAACTGGCGATGCGCTCCCCCACGAAGCGGATGAGCGCCTTGGCATCGAGCGAGGCCCCTGCTTTGAGGCGGCAAACCGCTTTGATCCCCTCTTTCCATTTGGGGTCCGGTACCCCGAAAACCACGACGGCTTCCACCTCCGGATGCTGGAGGATCGCGTTTTCCACTTCCGCGGGGTAGACGTTTTCTCCGCCGGGTTTGATCAGCTCCTTTTCGGCCTTCCGGCCCGCATAAAAGAGAAACCCCTCCTCGTCGAAACGGCCCATGTCCCCCGTGTGGTGCCAACCGCCGCGCAGGGCGTGGGCGGTATCTTCCTGGAGACCCCAGTAACCTTGGAAAATCATAGGGCCTTTCATCACAATTTCGCCCACCTGGCCAACAGGCACCGGCCGGTCGCTTTCATCCACCAATCGGACGTCTGACATGGGGATGGTTTTTCCCGCCGAACCGGGGCGATCATCGTACCGGCCAAGGGTGGCAAGGCAGGAGGTTTCCGTTTGCCCGTACATGCAGTAAAAAGCGCCTCCGGTGGCTTCCTGATAGGCCGCGATGGTTTCGGGAATCCCCAGACCGAGCACGGCGCGAACCGACCGTATTGATTTTCCCGTTTCCCGTTGCGCCTGAAGTATGGAGGAAAGAATGGGCGGAAATTCGAAAAAGACCGTCACCTCTTTTTCCTGGATGAGGGAGACCGCCCGGGTTGCGTCGAACTTGCTCATGTTCACGTTCAAGGCGCCGCCATGAAAGGTGTTGGTGGCCATGAATAACCCGCCCACATGAAACAAGGGGAGAAGATTCAGATGAACGTCACTCGGGGAAAGGTCGAAGCACAGGTTCAGGTGGATGTTGGCGCAAAGGACGTTTCCATGGCTCAACAGGGCACCTCGGGGCTTTCCGGCAATCGCAGCCGTGTGAATGATGACAAAACCGTCGTCGGTGGCTACGTCTGCCCCTTCAAACCCTGCCGGATTTTTCAAAAGTGAGCTGATGTCGTCAAAGGCGCCGCCGGGTCTTAGATCAAAAAAGGCTTGAATCGACGGAAAACGACCCTGGCTTTCTTGGATCGGTTCCTGGAATTCGGGATCCACGAAAAGAATCTTGGGAGTTCCGTCATTGAGGTTAAAGGCCGCTTCCTCGGAGCTGAGGCGCCAGTTCACGGGAAGCACGATGGCGCCGACGGCGGCCGCGGCGCCGTAGATGAGGAAATACTCCAGGCTGTTTTTCCCGTAGACGCCGATGCGGTCCCCTTTTTGAAGGCCGATGTCCCGGAATCCGGCGGCAAGTCGGTCGACCTGTTCTTTCAATTCTCCGAAGGTGAGGCTCCGGCCGTCGTCGGCTTCGTACCAGGCCTGTGCCTTGCCGAAAGCCACGGCATTTCTGTTGATCACGTCATAAAAAGTGAGGTCGCGCAAGCCCATAGGATCGGTTTCCCCTGGTGTTTTAGGTGAGGCTTCTCCGGCAGGTGTCAAAGGCCGAAAAAGCGCCGCTCTGGAGCCCCGTTGGATTGAGGGGCTCCAGAGCGGGAGCAACGTTATTCAGGAAAAAGTTGCATGGGAGCTTTAGGGGAACTTCGCGTTAAAGGAGACCGCTTTAACAACGCCGTCCGCCTTAAAAACAGCGGATCCATTCCGAGCATGTATTGGAAATGCAAAGTCCGGAATTTGTGTCCACCATTTTTCAATAAGATCCATGGGGCCTTTCCCAGAAGCCTTCACTTTATCCCCGCTGGCAACGAGCAGGCTCCCAGAAGTGACGCCGGGATCCTGAACGGCAATGACTCGTACTTGGTTGGTCTTTCCCGCAGGGATCCAAAGGGTCTCAGCGGAGCCTTGCGTATTGATGTCGAAATCGTCGAATGCCACGGTGAACTGCAGTTTCTCCATCAGCACCGGAAATTCGTTGGGATTGCTAACATTAAAAATAAACGCCAGAACCAGCGGGGCGCCGTTGTTTCCCGCTTTCCCGCTGGACGGTTCAACTTTGCTGTTGTAGTACCACCATCCCCAGTAAGACTGAACCTCGATGTGGCTCAACGTGACTGCCGGGGCTTTGAAATTCTGAGCGGTCGGTTTGGCCGCCATGCCGGCGCAGCCGGCCATGAGGGCGACGACCGCTAATACGCTCACAAACGTCAAAATCTTCGATTTTTTCAGCATGCTTATCCTCCCTGTTTCCTCTCGCGGATTAGGTGAGCCAACGCTTTCTGCGCTTGTAGTGCTTGACGTCGCGGAAGCTCTTTCTTCCCCCGAAATCGGTCATCCCCAGGTAGAAATCCTTGATGTCCGGGTTCTCCCTGAGTTTTTCGGCGCTGTCGTTCATGACGATACGCCCGGTTTCCAGCACGTAGGCAAAAGGGGCCACGTTCAGTGCCAGCTTGGCGTTTTGTTCCACCAGGAGGATGGAGATCTTCTCCTCCTTGTTGAGCTGGGTGATGATGTTGAAGATTTCGTGGATGAGAAGCGGGGCCAGCCCCATGGACGGCTCATCGAGGAGGATCAGCTTGGGATGGGTCATGAGGGCCCTGCCCACCACGGTCATCTGCTGCTCCCCGCCGCTGATGAACCCGGCCACCTCGTTTCTTTTTTCCCTCAACCTCGGGAAATAGTGGTACACCATCTCCAGGCCGTCCTTGAGGGAGCGGCCGTATTTGCGCATGTGGGCGCCCACCTTGAGGTTCTGTTCCACGGTGAGGTGCTCGAAAACCCGGCGGCCCTCGATGACCTGGACGATCCCCATCTTGGCGATTTTCTCGGGTCCCAGCCTGTCGATACGCTGGCCCTCGAATTCGATGGAACCGTCCGTCACCTGTCCATCTTCGTGCTTCAACAAGCCCGAGATGGCCTTTAAGATCGTGCTCTTTCCGGCGCCATTGGCGCCCAGAAGGGCGACAATGCCGCCCTCCGGCACCTCGATGGAGACCCCTTTGATGACCAGGATCACCTCATGGTATTTGACTTCTATATTGTTGATCTTCAGAATCATCGTATCGCTGGACAATGTGCTTCAACCTCCTCGGGGGTAATCGGACTGTCGCAAATCAGCGTCTTTCGCAACTACCAGCCCAGCCATTCCTTTTCCCATTTCTCCGGCCAACGGCCCTTCAGGTCCACGAGTTCCGCCAGCTGGAATTTGCCGTCTTTGATCTCGTAAATGGGGACCTTTCCGGCGATCCGGTGATCCGTCGCCGTGTACGTGAGCGGCGGTACGCCGAGTCCAACGTCGACTCCCTGGAACGTTTCGAACCCCTTTTTCAGGATCCCCACGCCGGTCAAGTCGCCGGCCTTGTCGGCCCGGTTCATGGCTTCCCAAAGCGCCAGCACGTTGGCCCATGCCTGGATCGTTCGGATCAGGCGGCTTTCCAAGGGAACGCCGGGATTGTATTTCTTGGCATACTCAACGACTTGGTCCATGTTCTTGACTTTTTCACCGAAGAAGGCGCAGACCGCGGCGCCCATGACCCCTTCGGAGGCCTTTCCGGCAAGCCTGGGCAGGTTTTCATCGAAACCCCAGTTGTTGACGATGTGATCGGCCTTCAGGCCCAAAGCGAAGGCATCCCGAATGGTGGCCGAGACCGACATGGTGGTGTTGCCGTGCCAGACCAGGTCAGCGCCGAAGTCCTTCATGGCCAAAACCTGGCTTTTGGCGTCGATGGCCACCAGGGTCACGTTCTGGTCAGGGCCCACTTCGAAGCCCAGAAGCGTTGCCTGGTCTTTGATGGCCTTGATGGGCGCGCTGCAATAGGGATGCGCGAAATGGTAGCTGCACACGAACTTGGGCTTGCGCTTCCCGAATTCCGGATTCTTTTTCCAGCGCGTGTCGTACCAAGCCGTAATGGCGGCACGGGCGTTGGTAGAATAATCGGTGGAAGCAAAAAGATTATAAGGTGTCTTTGCCGGATTGGTTAAATGCGCGCTGTAAGAGGCGCTGACATAAGGCATCTTGTCCTGGGTGATGGTCGGAGACAGGGCTTCGGTATCCCCGGTGCCCCATCCGAGAACCGCCACGGCGCCCAGCCTCTTGAACAGCTTGTACTTGGTCAGGGCTTCGGGAATCCGGTAGCCGTAGTCGAACTGGTACAGCTTGATGGGTTTGCCGTTGACGCCCCCATTGTCGTTCACGTAACGGATGGCATCCGCAATTCCAAGGGCATAGTCCTTCCCTACGTCGGATGTGGCTCCTGTGACGTCGTTAAGTGCGCCGACCTTCACCTCCGCGGCGAAAACGCTCTGGCAGACGCCGAGGACAAGAGCCGGTACAAAGATGAACGTCACGAGCTTGAACCATTTCTTTTTCTGATTCATAGTCATCCCCCTTCGATTATGAGGTAAACGAAAGTCGATACCCTAACCGGAACCGCTTGAGCCGTCGATCACCTCCTTCCCTTTATATAGAAAAACATCAGTAGGAAAACGGCCAGAGATTAAAATAATTTTTCACCTGCCACCACCGATAGGCAAGGCCGTTGGGTTCGAAGATCATGAAAGCGCAGATGGCCAGACCGAAGGCGGCCTCCTTGATGAAAAGAAAGTCCATGAGCAGCTTTGGGTATTCATCGGCCAGCGGGATGACCGCCAATTGGAGCGATTCCATGACGACGACCATGAAGATGGAGCCGAAGATGGCCCCGTGGATGGATCCCACCCCCCCGATAAGAATGACGCCCACAAGCCACAGAGACCAGAACCACTGGAAGTGTTCAGGACTGATGGCTGCCAGATTGCTGATCCAGAAGGCGCCGGCGACCCCCCCGAAAAACCCGGCCACGAAAAAGGCCAGTAGCTTGTATTTGATGACGTTTATCCCCATGACCTCGGCGGAGATGTCGTTGTCCCGGATGGCCACCCAGGCTCGTCCCGCCCTGGACCTGAGGAGATTGGCCAGCCCGATGATGCACAGGGTCGTGAGCACCACCATCATGTAATAGACCTTCAGATCGGAGTCGATCACCCATGGCCCGATTTTGATGGTTCCCGGCGGCAGCGAAAAAGCCTGTCCGCGCCCGCCGATCTGGGACACGTACTGGGTGATGAAGAAATCCACCGTGATGAACTGGGCGGCCATGGTGGTCAGGATCAGATAAAAGCCCTTGACCCGGGCCGAAGGCAGCCCGAACAAAACGCTCCACAGCCCCGCGGTGACGGCGGCGATAAAAATGCTGATCGGGTAGGCCAGGCCGATATTCAGAACGAACTGCGGCCAGGGAAACTCGAGGATAAGCAGGGTGCTGGTATAGGCGCCCACGGCGATGAAGGCCGCATGCCCCAGGGTTACCTGTCCGCAGAACCCGATGAGCAGTTGCACCCCTAAAGCGCCGAGAACGGTGTACCCGATCTGGTTGCAGATGCTCAGCCAGTAGGTGTCCGCGACCAGGGGAATGAGAAAGAAAAGCGTGATCCCCAAAAGGATCAACTTGCCCCTGATGAACCGAGTCTGAAACCAGGCATGGTCCTCATGGTAGGACTGATGGTAGTCACCGCAGGGAAGCCAAGTGGTCGACATAGAAAGCTCCTTTTACACCCGTTCGATCCGTTCCCATCCCCAGAGTCCGTAAGGCTTGAAAAGAAGAAACACCGCCATGAAGGCGAAAGGCGCGATCTCTTTGACCCCGCCCGGAAAGTATTTATCCAGGTACGCACCGCTGAAGTTTTCGAGGATTCCGATGATGATGCCTCCGACGATGGCGCCGGGGACGGAGTTGAGCCCCCCGAGGACCACCGCGGGGAGCACCAGAAGACCCAGGTACCCCACCGAGATGTTCAGCCCGTTGATATTGCCCAAAAGAGTCCCCCCGACGCCGGCAGCCATAAACGCGATGGCCCAGGCCGCCGCATAGACGAACCGCGCGGAAACCCCCAGGGAAAGAGCCGCCATTTCATCGTCGGCGGTGGCCTGCATGGCCAGGCCCCATCGCGTGTACTTGAAAAAGCTCACGAAGATGACCAGAAGAACGAGGGCGGCCAAAAAGCTCCAGAGATAGACTTTTCCAATGATCAGGGAGCCGATTCGGATCGGCTCGAGGGCGAAGACGGGCGGATCGAAAATCCGCGTGTCGACGCCCCAAAGGAACTCCACGGTTCCCTTGAAGAAAAACGACAGGCCCACGGTGACCATGATGACCGTCAGGACCGGTTCTCCGATGAGTTTGTCCAGGAAGATCCGCTCGGTCAAGATTCCCAGGACCAGGCCGATGACCAGTGAAAAGAGAAGGGAAAGGATAAAAGGAATTCCCATGGAATAAAAACTCAGGGATACATAGGCGCCGATGAGGGTGAGTTCGCCCATGGCCAGGTTTAAAACCCCCGAGCACTTGTAGATGAGCACCCAGCCCAGCGCGACAAGGGCGTAAATGCCGCCCACCATGATCCCCGTCGTCAGCGCCATCAAAAACAGCTCCATGAACGATCCTCCTTTATTTGCCGACGTGGAAAGCCTTTCAAAACCTGAACCGGCTAATCCGTGATGCTCACGATCTTCATGTCGGTTTTAATGTGGGATTGCCTCCCGTCTTCATATTTAATGGTGGTGTCGATGTGAACGGCGTCCCGTTCTGAATAGAGGGCGTCGACGATTTCCTGGTAGCGCTTTTCCACGAAAGCCCGGCGGAGTTTCCGGGTCCGGGTCAACTCGTCGTCGTCCGGGTCGAGTTCCTTATAAAGATTGGTGAAGCGCCGGACTTTGGCCACGGAAGGAAGGTCCTTGTTGGCCTGGCGGATCTGCTTTTCCACCAGTTCATAGACCTCCGGCATCTGGGACAAGTTCCTGGTAGCTGGTGTAGTTGAGCTTTTTTTCGTCGGCCCATTTCCCCACCACGGTATAGTCGATGCACATGACGGCGCTGATGAAATCCCGCTTGTCCCCGATCACCCAGGAATCCTTGATGAAGGGGCTGAACTTCAGGCGGGTCTCGAGGTACTGGGGAGCGAAGGGCCTGCCGTCTTTCAAAGTGAAGACGTCTTTGGTCCGGTCGAAGACCACCAGGTGGCCGTCGTCGTCGATGAAGCCCTTGTCCCCGGAGTACAGCCACCCGTCTTTCAGGGTGTTTTCGGTCGCTTCCGGGTTCTTATAGTACCCGAGGAAGACCGAAGGACTCCGGGTGATGATTTCCCCGTCATCGGTGATCTTGATCTCGGTTCCGGGAATCGGGTGCCCCACCGTGTCGAACTTGATGTCCTTGCTCCGGTGTACCACCGATATTCCCGCGACTTCCGTTTGCCCGTAAATCTGTTTCAGGTTGACACCAAGAGCGTGGAAAAAACGGAAATGATCCGGTCCCATGGCCGCGCCGCCGGTGTAGGCGTTGCGGACTCTCGACAGGCCCAGGTGGTCCTTGAGTTTTTTCTGGACGGTCAAATAGGCGATGGACTGGAGCAGTTTCCAGTACCAAGGGGTTGATTTTTTGGAAAATTTCAAATCGGCCACATGATATCCGATCCGGGTCGACAGTTCATAGAACATCCGCTTGATCCACGTGGCATCGAGGTATTTAACCTGGACGGTTCGCGTCATTTGTTCGTACATGCGCGGGGGGGCGAACATGACGTGGGGCCCGATCTCGCGGATATTCTCCTGGGCGGTTTCGGGTCCTTCCGGGAAGTTAAGAGTGTAACCGATCTGAAGCCCGCAGGAGATGGACATCATCTGCTCCCCGATCCAGGCGAACGGCAGATAGGAGACATAGTCGTCCTCGTCCAGGCAGGGATCCACTTCCATCAGGTGCTTGCCCATGGTGAGCATGTTGTTGTGAGAAAGGAGGGCGCCCTTGGGCAGCGCCGTCGTGCCGGAAGTGTAAAAAAGGAGGGCGATTTCTTCGCCGTGACCTTTTTGGGTCAGCTCGTCGAAAAGATGGGGCTTTTCCTGATCCAGCTTCCTCCCGAGTTCCTGGACTTCCATCAGGCTGATGAGGCACTCCTGGTCATAGTTGCGCATCCCCTTGGGATCGTCCCAGATGATCTTCTTCAACTTCGGGCATTCGTCGTAGATGGAAAGCGCCTTGTCCACCTCTTCCTGACCCTCCCCGAAGATGAATTTGGTGTCCGAATGGTCGATGATGTATTTTACCTCGTCGATGAGGCAGTCCTGGAACAGCCAGACGCCGATACCCCGGGCGCACAGGGTGGCCATCTCTGCCCAGAGGCCCTGGGGGCGGTTGTCCCCGATCATGGAGACCTTGTCCCCCTCCTCCAGGCCGAGGGCGATCAGCCCAAGAGCCAGGGACTTCACATTGTCCAGATACTCCTGCCAGGTGATGGGCCGCCAGATACCGAACTCCTTTTCACGCATGGCAACCCTGTCCGCGGCGTACTTTCGGGCCTGACTGACGAAGAGTTTGGGGATGGTCAGGTCCGGGGTGATCTCGATACCGTCACTGGAGGGGATGCCGGTGCTAACGTCTCGTTGCATACAGGTCCTCTTCGCCAAGATATGCCTTGATAACCTCGGGGTTGTTTTGAACCTCCGCCGGAGTCCCGTCCATGATCATGTTGCCGAAGTTGAGCACGAAGATCCGGTCCGAAAGATCCATGACGACGCCCATGTCGTGTTCCACCAGCAGGCAGGTGATCTCCCACCGTTTCTCTTCATTGATATCCAGGATGAAGCGGGCCATGTCCTCCACTTCCTCGAGGTTCAGGCCGGCCAGGGGCTCGTCGAGGATTAGGAGCTCGGGTCCCAGGGCCAGCGCCCGCCCGAGTTCCACCCGCTTCTGAAGGCCGTAGGGAAGCATTCCGACGGGCTTATGCCGGATGTGCTGAATTTCCAGAAGGTCGATGATTTCTTCCTCGATGAACGTCCGGTGTCGAATTTCCTCCTTGGCGGTCTTTCCCTTATACACGGATCCGCTGAGGATGCCGGAGCGATAATGATTGTGCCGGCCCAGGCGGATATTGTCGAGCACGGTCATCCCGCCGAAAACCTCCACTTTCTGAAAGGTCCTGGCCAGGCCCATCTGGGATCTTTGGTAGGGTTTGAGGCGATTGATGTGCTCGCCCTTGAAAAGGATGTTTCCTTGCTGCGGGTGGTAAAGACCGTTGATGCAGTTCATCATCACGGTCTTGCCGGCGCCGTTGGGCCCGATGACGGAGTGGATTTCCCCCCGTTTGACCTTCAGGCTGACGCCTTCCAGAGCCCGGACTTTGCCAAAATGCATGTGGATGTCCTCGAGCTCCAGGAGGACTTCGCTCGTTGGGGATTCAGTGGATTCGGTCAAGAAACCCTCCTCACCAGGATTTGACGCAAGGGTGTCTTACAGGACACCGCCTCGAAAGAGAAGTCCGAAAAAGCCTTCCTGTTCATATACAGGAATCCGGCCCCCAGTCAACCCAAACGGTACCGTGTCGGTCTCATGCGGATGAATTCCCTACCCAAAATGCATAAAACAGAGAATCCGGCCGGATTGTATTTTTCGATGACCGGCCGGTCAAGTTCAGACGGGGTCATATCGCTGAAAAATCGCTCTTGTCAATTCCTTTTTAAAGGCTGTGGACAGGTGCAAGCTACCATAAACAGGATGGAAAAACCGATTCCGCTGTTTCTTACAGGATCACGATTTTCTTGACGGTCCGCACGATTTCGTCGGGATCATCCAGGATCTGCAGGAGGTCGAGGTCCTGCTTGGAAATCATTTTGTTTTTCAGCAGCTGGGAGCGGATCCATCTTTTCATGCCTTTCCAGTAGTCCGAGCCCACCAGAATGATGGGGAAAGGCTTGATCCGCTGGGTCTGAACCAGGGTCAGCGCCTCGAAAAGCTCATCCAGGGTTCCGATGCCGCCGGGCATGATGATATAGGCGCCGGCGTATTTGATGAACATCACTTTCCGGACAAAAAAATATTTGAATTCCAACTTGAGATTGGAATACGGATTCGGCTTTTGTTCCATGGGTAAAATGATGTTCAGCCCCACCGATTGCCCTCCGGCCTTGGCCGCCCCTTTGTTGGCCGCTTCCATGACGCCGCCGCCGCCGCCGGTGATGACCGCGAATCCGTTTTTCGCGAAAAGCCCCGCGATCGCCTCGGTCTTCTTGTAGATGGGGTTATTCGATTTGACCCGAGCGGACCCGAAGATGGATACGGCCGGTCCGAGGTCATGCAGGGCTTCAACCCCGTCCACAAATTCCCCCATGATTTTAAACAGACGCCATGACTCACCCAGCCGCAATCCCTCCAGGAGAAACTGCTTCTCAGTCATTTTCCGCTGCTTCCTTTCCTTTTTTGTTTTCGGAACGTTGCGGTCGGGTGTACCGATTCTGCAAGGGTCCACCGCGGGTGGGCATTTTTAAACAGGGATCTTCGGCCGCCGGCCGAAGGCGCTAGACGCCTCAAGTCTTCCCTTCGAAACCGAGGGTGACTTTGCCTCTTTCCACGATGACCGGTACGCGTCGGGCGCCGTTGGAATAGGTCAACATGGTCTTCATTTTCTCCGGATCGTCGAGGACCTGCACATAGTCGACCACTTTGCCTTGTATCGCGTAGGCTTCACGAGCCGCAGTCGTATGCGGTCAGGTATTTTTGCCGAAAATGATGACTTTTGATGGCATGATCCCTCTCCTTCGTGTCCGAGCCGTGTTGAAAGGCGGGGTGAAGACGGGCGATTTTCAACACGGCAAGGTTGAAAACCGGTTAAAAAAGTACCATGGGTTTTGAATCTTGTCAATGTTTCCAGGTTGACATACAATGCCTTGGCTGGTAATAAAATCCGCTTTTTGGAGGTAACCCCATGAAGAATCCCGCGGCCGCCTGTTCTCAGGAGGTCACCGTAGCCAACGAAGCGGGCCTTCATGCACGATCCGCTGCTTCCATCGCCAAGCTGGCACGGCATGCGCGATTTCGGGTGTGGATCCGAAAAGGGGACACGTCGGCCGACGCCAAGGATGTCATGGACGTTTTATCCCTCGCATGCCCGAAGGGTTCCCTGATCACCCTTTCCGTTGAAGATCTTTCGGACAAAAAAGTGCTGACCCGTCTGGTCAGGCTGGTACAAAACGGATTTGAAGAGCAAAGATGACAGGATCCAAAAAAGTCGAAACGCGGTTGAAAGGCATCGGAGGGTCTCCTGGGATCTGCATCGGAAGAGCCTATCTGGTGGACCGGGAGGGTGTCGATGTCGTCAGGCGCTATTTGGTTGACCCGCCGAAGTTGAAAAAAGAGATGAGCCGCTTCAAGGCAGCGGTTCAAAAAGCCACCGAGGAACTGAAGGCCATCATCCGAAACACGCCGGAAGATTACCGCCAGCATGCCCAGATCCTGGAAACCCATGTCCTGCTCCTCAAGGATAAAATGCTCTATGAAAAAACCCTGTCCGTCATCGAAAAGGAAGGTGTCAATGCGGAATGGGCGCTGAAGAAGGTGCTTTCCAAGGCACAGGCCGCTTTCAAGGAAATGGAGGATCCGTATCTGAGGGGACGCGCATCCGACATCGCCCACGTCGGCCAACGGATCATGCAAAACCTCGTGGGGGTGGAGTCGGTCGACCTGAAGAACATCGACAAGCGCGTCATCCTGGTGGCCCGTGACCTCTCGCCGGCCGAAACGAGCCAGATCCAACTGGAACGGATCAAGGGGTTCGTGACCGATCACGGCGGCGAGGCCTCCCATACCAGTATCATCGCGAGTTCGCTGCAGATCCCGGCGGTCCTGGGGTTGGAGAGGGCGAGCCAGGTCATCAAAAACGAGGATGTGCTGATCGTCGACGGGACGGACGGGGTAGTGGTTTTACATCCGCGACAGGAGACCCTCCAGCAATACAAGCGAAAAAAAGACCGGTATGAAACCCGTGCAGCCCGGCTGATCCGAAGAAGCCAGGCTTTGGCCAAGACTTCCGACGGGCATCCCGTTCAGGTAATGGGCAATATCGAGCTTCCCGAGGAGGTCGTCGCCGTTCTGGACCACGGGGGGGAAGGGATCGGTCTCTATCGGACGGAATTCCAGTACCTCAATCGCCCCGATTTTCCGACGGAAGAGGAGCTTTACGAAAAATACAAGGACGTGGTGGAGGTGATGGAAGACAGGCCCGTCACCATCCGAACGCTGGACATCAACGGGGAAAAGGCCCTTTCCGTCGGTCACCCGGCAGGGGAGAAAAATCCGGCACTGGGCCTTCGCGCCATCCGTTTTTGCCTCCAATATCCTGAGATTTTCAAAACCCAGCTCAGAGCCATTCTACGGGTGGCCTTGGTCGGGAATGTCAACATCCTGTTTCCCATGATCTCCTGCCTGGAGGAGCTGCTTCAGGTTAAAAAGTGTCTGAGGGAAGCCTCGGATTCCCTGGAAAAGGATGGGCTTCCGTTTGCCAAGAAAATCGAGATCGGCCTGCTCATCGAGGTTCCCTCGGCGGTGATCCTGGCGGATATTCTCATCAGGGAAGTGGACTTTTTTTCATTTGGAACCAACGATCTGATTCAGTACGCTTTTGCCATCGACAGGGGAAATGCCCGGGTGGCGCACCTGTACCGCCCCCTGAACCCCGCAGTCATCCGGATGCTCAAGCACGCAGCAGACGCCGCCGGAAGGGAGGGAAAGAGAGTGGTCATTTGCGGGGAAATGGCAGGCGATCCTCTTCATCTGCCCCTGCTTCTTGGCCTGGGAATGGATATCCTCAGCATGAACCCTCGCGGGATACCGGCAGTCAAACACATGATTGGACGGGTCGGCCTCCAGGAGTCGCGCCTGTTTGTCAAAAAAGCCTTGGAAGAGACTTCGGCACAAGGCGTCCAGGCCCTTGTGCTCAAATCTTTCGGGGATCTTTTGAAAAACGATCTTTCTGTCAATGACTTTGACGAGAAATGAACGTGCAACAGAAAATGCGGATGCCGTTGGAGGAAATCGTTTGAATCCGTCTCCGGTCAAAAAGGTGGCAGAGAATAAAAGGGCCCGGTTCGACTATTTCATCGAGGATGAATACGAAGCCGGTCTGGTTCTTCTGGGCACCGAAGTGAAATCCCTCAGAATGGGAAAGGCCAATCTCAGCGACGCCTATGCCAGAATCAAGAAGGGAGAGGTTTTCGTTTACCAGATGCACATCGGACCCTATCCTTTCGCTCACCATGAAAACCATGAACCCCTGCGACCCCGGAAACTTCTGCTCCACAAGCAGGAGATCAAGCGTCTCTATGGAAAACTGAACGAGAAGGGGTTTTCCCTGATTCCCCTGAAGCTTTATTTCAAAGGCGGAAAAGCCAAACTCGTTTTAGGATTGGCCAAGGGGAAGCGAAAATACGATAAAAGGGAAACGATCCGAAAACGGGATCAGCAGCGGGACCTGGAGCGGAGCAAAAAGGGATACTGAAAAGCCGTTTTTTTAGATGCTCTCGCCGGTCTCCCCCTTGACATTTCCACCCGGTTTCATTAACATTACATCAAACATGTTCTTTGTCATATCGTCTGCGCCTTCCTTTTTGGGGGCGAAACGGCTTCGACGGGGATAAAGAAGCGTCGACTGCATACCGAGCGCCTGTCGGCTCGTTAAAAAGACGGGAACTAAATATAATCGCAGACGATTATAACTACGCCCTGGCTGCTTAGCAGCCAGCGTCCTACCGGATAAGGCCTGCGGATCCGGATAGGGCGTCGACCAGCAGGATAGCCGATCCCGGACTCCTGATTCGGAATAGGCGAAACCCTCTCAGGATAGCCTTTCAGCCATCTTGCCTGATAGAAACCTGAAAAGGCGAAACACGAAGTTCAGGCTATGTATGTAGACGTGGGCGTGGAATATTTCCGGACGCGGGTTCGACTCCCGCCGCCTCCACCAATTGAAAAAGACAGACCCGTCCACTAACCACGTCCGGTTATTGGGCGGGTTTTGTTTTTCTGCGTATTGTCAGCGATTTACGTCGCTTTCAGGGTGTCGGCGCTACCGCCCTGATCACTCCCTTTTAGGGAAACCTGTCATACCCCGCTTCTCTTTCGGCTCCAAATTCTCCGCATTGTTGCCCACATTCTCCGGACCTCGTCCGGTTTCCTGCATTTTTTCCTGCAACCGCTGTTCGGCGATCTCGTCGGCAAACTGGTTGATACTCTTCATGATTCCGTCAAACAGGTCGTTGATGTCCATGGTCGGTCGCTCCTCGTTGTGGGTTCTGCCCTTACTTACCGGAGAGACGGAGAAAGTGTCGGGCGGCGGCTGATTTTTTTCGTGTCTGCTCTCATGGCCCTTACCTACCGGGTGGTTACAGGATGTGTCGGTTCAGGTCATAAAAAATCTTGGACATTCCTTGCCGCTTATTCGGCCAAGCTGGCACACGGCCTATGGCATCGATTGAGTTCGCATAAATTCGGCCTAAATCGGCAAAGATCGTTTGACTTCGCACGAATAGCCTATGTATATTGAGAAAGTATTTATCCTGGGGGAGGTGCGTCCAGCGCCCTCCCGTTTCGCCTCTGGCGGACGTGGCCGCAAACCAAAACGCCCGTGGAGTTTTGAGCATGAACGAGATGGAAGACCGCTGGTTGTCGATAACCGAGATCTGCAAATACCTCGGCGTCAGCAATGACACCGTGTACAAGTGGATCGACAGGCATGGCATGCCCGCGCACCGCATGGGCCGCCTCTGGAAGTTCAAGAAAAGCCAAGTGGATGCCTGGGTTGAATCCGGCGGCGCGGCGGAGAGTGCGGAGTCGGTCAAGAATCGTGGTGGCCAAGATGAATTGTAATTTAGTGAACAAGCAGGGATGCAGCCTATGAGCACAGAAGCTGATGCCCGCATATTGATTGACAGGCTGCTTGAGCAGGCAGGTTGGTGCATCACCAACAAAGCCCAGGTATCCACGGAGGAAGCTGCCGCCGACGGCCGCGCTGATTACCTCTTGAAGGATACCCGGAGCCGTCCGCTTGCAGTTCTCGAGGCCAAGCGTTTTGCCGTCGATCCCTACACTGCCAAAGAGCAGGCCAAGGCGTATGCCCTGACGCTGAAAGCGCCTTTTGTCATCCTGAGCAATGGTCAGGAGCACTATTTCTGGGATTACACCGATGGCGATGCCCGGCCGATGATGGGTTTCCCCGGCCAGGCCGATCTCGAACGGAGGGCCAATATCAAGGTCCACCGCAAGGGAGACATCCGGCAGAGCCTCTCACTGCAACCCCTGCCGCACCGTTTCAATTTCAAGGGTGAGGAGGTCGAGGCGCGTCCCTACCAGCTTGAATGTCTGCAAAAAGCGGATGACGCGCTTATCGCCGGTCGGCGACGCATGCTCTTTGAAATGGCCACCGGTACGGGCAAGACCCTGACCATCGCCATGCTGATGAAGCGCTGGTTGCAAGCAGCCATCATCTCCCGCGTGCTCTTTCTGGTCGACCGCATCGAACTGGCCAAACAGGCCAAGGAAACCTTCGACGAATACCTGCGCGACTGGCCGACGGTCATCCTTTACGGCGGCAAGCGCAGCCTGGAAGGCCAGATCGTCGTCGGCACCCTGGACACCATTGCCACCCAACTCGGCGGCAACGGTTTCGGCCATGGATATTTCGATCTGGTGGTCACCGACGAATGCCACCGTTCCATCTACAACACCCACCGGGCAACGCTCGGTCACTTCGACGCCATCCACATCGGCCTGACCGCTACGCCGAACCCCGGAGAACTGCACTTTATCAGCGAACACGAGCGCCGTCTGGTTCGCAACACCTACATCTTTTTCGATTGCTGGGACGCAGCCAAGAAAGAAGGCCGCCCTACCTTTGAGTACGGTATCCAGCAGCGGCATCAACGATGGGTATCTCGACCAAGTATCGCATCTACCACGCCGAAAGCGTGCTGACCTTCGAAGGGGCCGAGTGGGAGGACGAGGAGATCAAACCCGGGGCCTGGGGTCGCGACGTGGAATCCGAAGACCGGCTCAAGACCATCCTTCAGGAGTACTACGCCGCTGACGCAGAACGGGCCAGGGTCAGGCCGCGCAAGACCATTGTCTTTGCGGTGTCTGAAAAACAGGCGTCGATCCTCGTGCGCCTGTTCAACAAGCTACTTGTCCGACGAAGACTGCCTGCGCATCGCCGGGCAGATCAACCGTTCGCCGTCCGAGGTGCGGCAGAGTTTCGCCAAGAAGATCACCTGCTACACCAACAACGGCAACCCCAAGCCGGTTATCGACGAATTCAAGTACGACCCGCTGCCGCTGATCGCCGTATCCGTGGACATGCTCGACACCGGCTACGACCAGAAGGACATCGAAAACCTGATCATGCTGCGGCCGACCAAGTCGCCCATCAAATACGCTCAGATGCGCGGACGCGGCAGCCGTCTGTGCCCGAAGATCGGCAAAGAGGAATTCATCATCTACGACTTTGTCGGCAACTCGAAGCGCTTCAACGACCCCGGCGAGCGGTACGACAAACCGAAGCTGGTTGGTGTCGCTCCCGGTTCACGCCCGGCCGAAGCCGGCGAGATTGAAGAAGGCGACGTGCCGAAGCCGGAAACCGGCACCACCTATCCCGAGGGCGGTCATCGCGAGTTTCTCACCATCGCCGAGGGTTCGCTCGACGACGAAATCCGCTCCCGCGAGATCATCCTGGTCGGCCCGGAAGGGCTGGCCATGGATCGCAAGACCTACCGCGAGGAATGGGAAAAGAAGGTGGTCGAGCTCAAACGCACCGATCCGGCGGTGGAAAAGATCTTCCGTGGCGAGGAACTGACCGACGAAGAATGGGAAGCGCTCGCCCGCCGTCTCAATTCGCCCCGGCATTACTTCAACGAAGAGACCCTGCGCCGGGCCTTCGAGCAGCCCACCGGCTCGCTCACCGATTTCATCCGTGTGGCCCTGGGGTTTGATCGCTTCCTCACCCGGGACGAGCGCATCGAGAAAGCCTTCAACACCTGGGTCTCCGAACACTCCAGCAGCATCAACCCGGCACAGGCCCAGATGCTTCGCCTGCTCAAGGCGCGGGTTATGACCGGTGAGGAGATCACCATGCGTCTCTTCAGCCAACCGCCGTTCTCCCTTTGGGGTGGTTTGACCCGGATGGAACAGCTCTTCGGCAAGGAACAGCTTCTGGAAATGGTCGACGAACTGAACGCCCTGCTTGCGGCGTAATAAAGATAAGGATTCCTGATGGACAGCGGTCAACTGCAAAACACCCTCAAATCTCTCTGCAAGGTGATGTGGGACAACAACGTCACCAACCCCATCACCTACGTCACCCAGATCTCCTACCTGCTCTTTCTGAAGATGCTGGAGGAGATGGACCACGAACAGCAGGAGGCCCGCAACGGCAACTCACCGCACCCTGTTCGGCACATTCAAGGAAGGTGAAGAGAAGCTCGATTTCGACCCCCTGCGCTGGAGCGTGCTCACCTCCAATCCGGACAATGAGGCTATGTTGCGCACCCTGCGCGATACCCTGCCGCTGCTGGCCCGTCACCCGGAACTCTCCCAAGGAGCGCGGGCCATTTTCCGAAACGCCGCCATCGTCATTCCCAACGGGGCGACCCTGCGGCGGGCGGTGGACATCATCGCGCCCATCTCCTTTCTCGGCATGGATGCCGACGTCAAGGGCGACCTCTTTGAATACCTGGCCAGCGAGCTGGGCGGACAAAAGAAGGCGGCCCAGTTCCGCACCCCGCGCCACCTGATCCGGGTGCATGACCCAGATGGTCGATCCCAAGATCGGCGGCACCGTCTGCGACCCGGCCTGCGGCTCCGGCGGCTTTCTCATCGCCGCCTACGAGCACATGCTGCTGGCCAACACCAGCCCGGAATTCGTTCACGAAAAGGTGTCGCCCGACGGCGGCGGTGCGCAAGTTCGGCATCGGCGACAAGCTCAGCCGCGCCCAGTGGGATTTTCTGCAGACCGGGGCTTTTTACGGCTTCGACGGCGATCAGGACATCCTGCGCATGGCCGCCATGAATGCCATGCTCCACGGCTTCGACCGCTGCCCCATGGTCCAGCGCGACTCCATCTGCGGCGGTGAGGACAAGTGGGATGAAATCCAGTTCGACTACATCCTTGAAAATCCGCCCTTCTCCGGATCACGGGGCGACGCCAAGTGCTCGCTGCGCATCGAAAAGGGCGATAAGTACGTCCTCTTTCTGGCCCATGCCCTGCGCAGCCTGCGGCCGGGCGGCACGGCCGGGATCATCTTCCCCAACGGCATTCTCTTTGGCGACACCGGAAGCCACGTCACCGTCAAGGAGCGGCTGCTGCGCGAGTTCGACCTGCAGGCGGTGGTGATTCTGCCCAAGGGGATGTTCGAGCCCTACACCCCCAACCCCACCTGCTTCTTCATCTTCCGGAACACCGGCAAGCCCACCGAAAACGTCTGGTTCTTCAAGGTCGACGGTGACGGTTCGTCCCTCTCCAAGGCCCGCAAATTCGGCAGCCAGTACCGCAACGACTTCCCCGACCTGCTGGCCATGTGGCCGGAGCGCAAACCCGAGGAGGGCCGCGCCTGGCTGGTTCCGGCGCAACAGATCATCGACAACGGCTACAACATGACCCTTTCCGGGCTGGGCCTGATCGAGGCGGAGACGGTCGAGCACGCCGAGCCGGAGGAGATTCTGGCCTCGGTCGCCGCCAAGGAGGAGCGGATTCTTGGGCTGATTGCCGAGATGCAGGAATTGCTGGCTGGGGGGAATGGAGGATGATTGAAAACTCTCTAAATGCTTTTCCTCCGAAGCCAATAAGCGAACTCGTAAAGATAAAATACGGGAAAGGTTTGGCTGCCAAGGTCAGAAACCCTGATGGGCAGGTTCCTGTGTTTGGTTCAAATGGCGTTATTGGTGTTCATTCAGATAGTATTGCCAAAGCACCGACGATAATCATTGGCAGGAAAGGGTCGGTTGGAGAAGTAAACTATTCCGATGTTCCAAGTTGGCCTATTGATACGTCATTTTACATTGATGAATACCCAAAAGAGCTTGACCCAAGGTGGTTATTTTACTGTCTAAATAATCTTCAACTTGGCATACATGCTCAAGGGCCAAAGCCTGGAATAAAACGCGACTTACTTTATGGCGCTTTTATCCCTGTTCCAGCAGATGTAAACGAACAGCGCCGGATTGTGGCGCGGATCGAGGAACTGACCCGCCGAGCAGAAGAGGCCCGAAAACTGCGGCAGGAGGCGGTGAAAAAGGTCAAAGGACTTTTTCAGACCGAACTGGAACGTATTTTCCTTCCCATTGAAACGGATGACTGGACCGAATACGATGCTCGCGAGGTATTTGATATCGTCAAGGGACAGGTGGACCCGCGAGAAGAACCCTACGCCTCCATGCCACATGTCGCGCCGGATGTCATGGAAATAGGCACGGGCAGGTTGTTCCTTGATAAGGTCAAGACGGCAAAAGAGCTGGAGTTGAAAAGCGGCAAGTACCTTTTCGACTCCTCTCACGTTCTCTACTCCAAAATCCGTCCGAACCTGCGCAAGGTCGCACTCCCTGACTTCGAGGGCACTTGCAGCGCGGACATGTATCCGCTTATTCCAAATACCGAGGTCGTGACAAGAGAGTTTCTTGCTCTTGTTCTCCTTTCACCGCCATTCACAGCATGCGCAGTCGAGAACTCCGACCGTAACGCCATGCCCAAGGTCAATCGGGCAACCATGTTTGGCTATCGGGTCAAGCTGCCGGAAAAACCGGAGCAGGGAGAGATTGTTACCAGACTCCGCGCCATGCAGGAAAAGGCCGAAGAGATCACGAGGCTGCAAAATGATGTAGGTGAGGAGCTGGCCAAATTCCAATCCGCCCTGCTTGCCAAGGCCTTCCGGGGGGAACTGTAGGCATGGCGCAGAAGGTTATCCAGATTCCCCGGATCAACGATGGAAGGGCCGACTTTGCCACGCTCTTTTCGATCTGGAGTCAGACGAACGACTATTTCGAGGATGTGCGCTTTGATTTTTCGACCTGCTGGTTTCTCCGGCCCAATGCCGTCGCCTTTCTCGGCGGCTTGGCTCGGTTGATTGAGTCTCGGCTGGGGAAGGTGGAGTTTGATTGGAATTCCCTGCGCGACCAACGGGTCATTGCTAACCTTTGCCAGAACGGGTTTGCCGGAAATTTCGGGTATCCGACATCGGCCTGGAGCGGCAATTCCATCCCCTACCGCGAGGACAAGACTCGCGATGTCGGCGGGATAATGGATTATCTCGAACAATATTGGCTGGGCCGGGGTTGGGTGCAGGTGAGTAAGCGGCTGCGGGACGCTATCGTCGGCCACATGTGGGAAATCTACAACAACGCCTTTGAACACAGTGGCAGCGAAATCGGCGTGTTCACCTGTGGTCAGCATTTTCCGCACAATGAAACCCTTTTGCTTACCGTTGTTGATTTCGGCCAGGGCATCCCGGCCAAGATTCGCGGCTTTTTTCGCCAGCATACCGATGAAGAGCTGGTTGCCAAACTCACCGGTGCAAGCTGCCTGCGTTGGGCCTTTCAGGCTGGAAACACGACCAAGGTCGGAGAACCGGGTGGCTCGGGTCTCGATCTGCTCAAGGAATTCGTCCGGCTCAATCAGGGCAAATTGGAGATTTACAGTAACGACGGCTATGCCATCGTCGACAAGGACGGCGAGCGATTCGAAAACCGAGAACTCGCCTTTGAGGGTACCGTGGTGCACATCACCCTGCGCTGCGACGAGAACCTCTACCTGTTCCGCGACGAGGCCGAATAGCCGTTAATAAGGAGGACAGAATCATGAAACTATCTATTAAGGACCAGATCGGCCCACGATGCATCATCAAGGAGGACGGGCAAAAGATCTACGACGCCATCCACGGGGCGCTAAAAAACAGTGAAACGGTCACCCTTGACTTCGAAGGTGTGAGCCAGTTCGCCTCGCCGTTCTTCAACTTCGCAATCGGCCAGTTGCTGAAGGATATCGACGAAGTAGACCTGCGCCGTCTGCTGCAGATCGAACATCTCAACGAGACTGGCAGACTGGTGGTCGAACGGGTCATCGAAAATGCCGCTAAATACCACGGCGACAAGGATTACCGCAAAATCGTCGATGACATTCTGGAACAGCAGGCCAAGGAGTCGGACTGATGGCGATCAACTACACCGTGCAGGCCGAGGTGGTCGACATCTCGGCAGACACCCCAAGGGCAGAAGATGCATTTCTGGTGGACACCAATGTCTGGTATTGGCTGACCTATTCCAGGGCCAGCCAGAGCGCACGCCCACCGGCCTATTACCAGATTTCCAATTATCCCAACTACACCAATTCGGCACTTGGTGCGGGTGCGCGAATTTTTCAGTCCGGGCTGAGCCTAGCGGAGTTGACCCATCTTATTGAAAAAGCCGAATACGAGATTTTTGCACAGGCGAATCCAGCCATTTTTCCGAATCCGAACAAATTCGATAAAAATTTCAGGCATGACCGGACACATGAACGTAGGCAAGCAGTATCCGAAATTGAGGCTGCCTGGGCGCAAGTAGCCAGCCTTGCTGAACCGTTGACCGTCACCATCGATTCTCCTACGGCCACCGCCGCTCTCAACCGGCTGCAAACTGAAAAGGTCGACGGCTACGATCTGTTCATTCTCGAATCCATGCGAAGCCATGGCGTGGTGCAGGTCATCACTGATGATGGCGACTTTGCCACTGTACCCGGCATTCAGGTTTTCACTGCCAACCGCAATGTTATCCAGGCGGCCCGCGCCCAAGGGAGGTTGATCACCCGATGACCTCCGCATTCCAGCCCCAGTTCACTATTACCAACCGACAGAACTCCGCGATCACCCGTATCGAAGAGGCGTCTTCTGCGTGGAATCGTTTTGAGCTGGGGCACTGCGCGACATGGTTTGCGCCATTTCTATCCGCGAGGGAGGCAACATGAAATATCAGCCACCCTACACTATCACCCCGGCGATAGTGAATCTGGTCGCCGAGATTGGCGAAACCATCGGCCGCTACACTGTACTGGCCGAACAGAACCTGACACCGCGCCTGCGCCGGGAGAATCGCATCCGTACCATCCAGGCCTCGCTGGCCATCGAGAACAACACGCTCACCCTTGAACAGGTAACCGCCGTGATTGAGGGCAGACGGGTGTTGGGGCATCCCCGCGAGATTCAGGAAGTGCGTAACGCCTTTGCGACCTACGAAGCCATGGAGGACTGGGACGCCAGTGTCGAGAAGGATCTGTTGGCGGCTCATGAGTTATTGATGCGTGGGCTGGTGGATGAAACGGGGCGATATCGATCCGGCGGGGTCGGCATCTTCCGGGGAGAACAGCTGGTGCACATGGCTCCCCCCGCTGATCGTGTGCCCAAGCTGATGGCAGATCTGCTGGATTGGCTGGAAAACACCAACGAGCATCCCTTGGTGGCCAGTTGCCTCTTTCACTACGAGTTCGAATTCATACATCCCTTTGCCGACGGCAACGGGCGGATGGGACGGTTGTGGCAAACCTTGATTCTACGGAACTGGAAGCCGCTGCTGGCTTACCTGCCGGTGGAGACAGTGATCCGTGATCGCCAGGAGGATTATTACCGGGTACTCGCGGTGGCCGATCAGCAGGCGGATGCCAATCCTTTTGTCGAGTTCATGCTGGGTGCGTTGCGCGATGCAGTCCGCGAGGCTGTGTCGACCGATCAAGTAGGCGACCAAGTGACCGACCAAGTAGCGGCATTGATCCGTGTGATTGGGACCGTCGAACTGGGCAGCAACGATTTGATGCAGGCCTTGGGTTTGTCCCACCGCCCTACGTTCCGGAACAACTACCTCAACCCGGCCCTGGAAGACGAATGGATCGAGCGCACACAACCCGATTCCCCCCGCAGCCCGACTCAGCGCTATCGGTTGACCGGCAAAGGCCGGCGTTGGCTACTACACCATGCCGGCGAATAGAAAAGGGCAAATTGCCACAAAATCACGACATGGCTGTCTGGTTTTCCCCGAAAAAATGGACACTGGATTAAACCCAAATGACACGCGATTTTAGAAAGGGACAACAGAGGTTGTTTCCACTGTTGTTTTAACTTGAACCCTAAGGCCCAATGGCGTTAAACTCTATGGGTTTTTATCGGTAAGTGCACTATCTGAAAAGAAATGTTTTTATGAAAATTAACAAAGTTGCCCTCGTTGCCGCAGTCCTGTCGATTCTAGGTCTCATCGGATGGATGGTTTATCAAAAGCGTTACCGTTTCCAATCCGGCATGAAGCGGGAACCCCGAAAACTGGAAGTGGCCGTTGAGATCAGACCTGTCGAGAGGGTGGACATGCGGGAGCGGGTTTCATTGACAGGAACGTTGCAGGCAGTGTCCTCTTATGTCCTTGCCCCGAAAATCGGAGGCAGGTTGGAGAAGATATTGGTCAACATCGGAGATTTGGTTAAAAAGGGGCAGCTGGTGGCGGTTTTGGATGATGAAGAATATCGTCAGCAGGCCCACCAGGCAAAAGCGGAACTGGAGGTGGCCCAGGCCAATCTTCAGGAAAGGGAGAGCGCCCTGGAAAACGCCAGGCGGGAATATGAGCGGACCGTGGAACTGAGGAAAAAGAAGATCGCATCGGAATCCCAGCTCGATGCGGCTGAATCCGAGTATAAAACCCAGCAGGCCAAGATCAAGGTGGCCGTTGCGCAGGTTGCTCAAAAAGAAGCTGCTCTGAAGGCCTCGGAAGTGCGGCTTTCTTACGCTCGGATTCAAATCGGGGAAAACAATTCCTCAGGCTGGCAGGTTGTGGGGGAAAGGTTTGTCGACGAAGGGACGATGTTGGCTCCCAATACACCGATTGTTTCCATCCTGGATATCGAGAGACTCGTGGCCGTTGTCCATGTCATCGAACGGGATTATTACAAGGTTCGCAACGGGATGGAGGCAACAATTTTCACCGATGCCCTTCCGGAGAAGACCTTTACCGGAAAGGTGGTCCGCATTGCCCCTTTGTTGAAGGAAGAATCCAGGGAGGCCCGCATTGAAATCGAGGTCCCGAACGACAGGCAGCTTCTCAAGCCTGGAATGTTCATCAAGGCGGAAATCCTGTTCGACATCCACCAGGACACCCCGGTGGTTCCTAAAAACGCCCTGGTGAAAAGAGACGGTCGGTTAGGGGTATTCTCTGTCGACCTTGAAGGGAGAAAAGCGCACTTCATTCCCGTGAAACTCGGTATCATCGACGAAAACGTTGCGGAAATACTGGATCCTCCACTTTCCGGGTCCGTTGTGACCCTGGGTCAGCACCTCCTGGAAGAAGGGTCCTTCATCCTGATTCATGAAAACAAGACGCCCCCTGGCTCCGTTAAGGAAGAAAAGCCCCATGACGCCCGGAAAGAACCGGCGCCTGCCGTAAAGAAAGCTTCGTGAACCCTTCCCGATTTTTTATCCGCAGACCGGTATTGACGATCATGGTTTCCCTGATCGTCATTATCATCGGCAGCGTTTCCTTTTCCCGGCTTTCCATCGATCTGATGCCCGATATCACTTACCCCACGTTGAGCATTACCACCGCGTACGAAAATGCCAGCCCGGAAGAGATCGAAGAGCTGATTACGCGCCCTGTCGAGGAAGCCATGAGCGCCGTTCCCGGCGTGGAGGAGGTGACATCGGTGTCGGCGGAGGGAAACAGCAGCGTGCGTGTCACCTTTTCCTGGGGAACCGATCTCGATGCAGCGTCAAACGACGTGCGGGACCGGCTGGATCGGGTGATCCCCATGCTTCCGGAAGGTGCGGAACGGCCCGGTTTGAGGAAATTCGATCTTGCATCCTACCCGGTCCTCATTCTCGGGGTTTCGAGCCGGTTGGACCCGATTCAAGTGCGGAGGATCATCGATGACCAGATCAAGGCCCGGATTGAGAGGATACCGGGAGTGGCATCCCTGGACATCCGGGGAGGATTGAATCGCGAAATCCATATCAACCTGGACGGGGAAAAAGTCAAGGCCTTAGGGATTCCTGTGGACCGTCTGCTGACGCACCTCAAGGAGGAGAATGTCACGATTCCGGCCGGAACGATCCAACGGGGGACTTTTGATATCACCATCCGGACACCCGGCATCTATAGCAGCCTCGATGAGTTGCGCAATACGGTGATCTCGCTCCGCGAAGGGGTCCCCATCCAGCTGAAAGAAATCGCCGCCGTTGAAGACGCCTGGGAAAAAATCACCCGGATCGTCCGGGTCAACGGGAAACCGGGCGTTCGCCTTGCCGTGAACAAGCAATCCGGGAAAAACACGGTGGAGGTGGCTTCCAGGGTCCTTGAAGAACTCACCCGAATCAACGGGGAAATCCCTCAACTGCAGATCGTCCCCATCATCGACACTTCCGACTATATCAAGCGTTCCATCACCAATGTCGGCACTTCGGTCTTGTACGGCGGCGCCTTGGCCGTATTCATTCTGCTCTTTTTCCTGAGAAATATTCCCAGCACCGCCATCATCACGACCGCCATCCCCATATCGGTGGTGGCCACCTTCGCTCTGATGTATTTCAACGGGTTCACGTTAAACCTGATGACGCTGGGCGGGCTTGCACTCGGCGTTGGGATGCTGGTGGACAATGCGATTGTGGTGCTGGAAAACATCTACCGGCTTCGGGAATCGGGTCAGGATCCGGAGTCTGCCGCCATCAACGGGAGTCAAGAGGTGTCGGCTGCCGTGACTGCCAGCACATTGACGACCCTGGTCGTATTTCTTCCCTTGATTTTTGTCCGCGGAATGTCAGGGATCATGTTTAAGCAGCTTGCTTACGTGGTGGGTTTTTCGCTTGCCTGCTCACTGGCTGTGGCCCTCACCCTTGTCCCGATGCTCACGTCTCGGGTTCGGACTCCCATAGTCGATACTACGGATAACTGCGCTTATCCCGGGGGGCGGATTTTTTACATCACCGGTCAGTGTTTTTCCTGGATGGACAGCCGTTACCAGAAACTCCTTCGATATGCCTTGGACCATCGAGTTTTGATTTTAACAGCAACTGCCGTATCGGGGGTTTCCTGCCTTTTCCTGATTCCTCTGATTGGGGCTGAATTGATGCCTGCCGTGGATGAGAGCGAGGTGCGGGTCTATGCTGAAATGGCCGTCGGGACGCGTATCGATGTGGTGGACCAGGCGTTTCAGAACATCGAAACCGTCGTGGAAAAGGAAGTGCCGGAAATCCAAAATTCCGTCTCGTTTATCGGCGGATCCTCCTGGCGCGCCCGCGGCTCCAATGCCGGTGAGATGCGGATCGCTTTGCTGCCTGTCAACAAGAGGGACCGATCCAGCGAAAAGATCGCGGCCGAACTTCGGAAACGGCTCGTCGCCATACCCGGCGCCAAAATACGGACCCGAGCTGGACAGGGTCTATTCCTGCTTAGAATCGGAACCGGGGACGGCGAGCAGGTTCAAGTAGAACTTCGCGGCCATGAACCTGAGAAGGCGGACGTTTTGGCCCATCGTATCGAAAGCCTGATCAGCAAAGTGCCGGGAATCACAGACACCCGAATCAGCAGGGAGATCGGAACTCCGGAAGAACTCATCATCATCAACCGTCAAAAGGCTGCGAACATGAAGCTGACGGTGGTGAAAATCGCCGATATGCTCAAGAACATGCTGTCCGGGGCGACCGCGGGCAGTTTCCGCGAGGAGGGAAAGGAATATCCCATTCGGGTCAAGCTCGAGGGCGCGGAGCAGAAAAGCATCCAGGAGATCCTGAACCTTCCCATCAACAACGCGGATGGCAAGCCCGTGGTCCTTCGGAACGTGATCGATCTCCAATCCAGGAGAGGGCCGATTCTCATTGAGCGCAAAGCGCAACAACGCGTGATCTACATAACGGGCAACATCGCCGGCCGGGACATGGGCTCCATCCTCGGCGACATCCGGGAAAAGATATCCACCGTCCCTCTACCTAAAGGGTTCAGCATCCATTTCGGAGGCGATTACGAGGAACAACAGAAATCGTTTCACGAATTGCTTTTGAGCTTTAGTTTGGCCCTTGTCCTGGTCTACATGGTGATGGCCTCCCTGTATGAATCTGTCCGCTATCCCTTCGTCGTCATGTTTTCAGTCCCTCTGGCCGGGATCGGGGTCATTCTCATGCTCTTTTTCACGGATACCACATTCAACATTCAATCGTATATCGGCTGCATCATGCTGGGAGGTATCGTGGTCAACAACGCCATTTTACTCGTGGATCACATCAACCTGCTCAGAAAAAGGGACGACCTTCCACTCAGGGAAGCCATAGAGGAAGCCGGCAAGAGGCGGCTGCGGCCCATATTGATGACCGCACTGACGACGATCTTGGCCATGGTCCCCCTGGCCGTGGGCATCGGTGAGGGTGGAGAGGCTCAAGCCCCCATGGCAAGGGCCATTATCGGAGGGCTGCTGAGTTCGACCCTGATCACGCTGATCGTGATACCTGTTATTTATACGCTTTTTGAGAAAAAAGCTCTTGAAGAGACTGCCTGATTTCAATCGTTCCTAATTTTGTCGGAGGGCATGCGAAGGAACTTGCATCCATGAAAATCTGTTTCCTCGTACTGAAGGAATGCCTCCTTTCCGGGGCGCTGCTTTTATTCTTCCTTTCTTGTGCCGGCATGGGAACCGTGCCGATAGTCCGGGAAAATTCCTCTGACGGTTTTTCCGTCCGATCCCGTTTAGATTCAGGATCGGACACCTCTACGGTTATAGAAAAGGACTACGGCATTTTGAATAAGGAGCCGTTAAGAATCACGCTGGCAGAGGCGATACTGTTGGCGGTCGAGAAAAACCCATCGTTGGCGGTCGAAAGGATGACCCCCTCCATCCAGCAGACTTTTGAAGAACAGGAACGGGCGAAGTTCGATGCCGTCTTGTCGGCGGCGGTCACTGTCGAGCGAAATGACGAAAAGAGGCCCGCTCAAACGGGGACAAAGACCGAAGACCTCGAGAGTACGGTTTACGAGGGATCCATCCTTCTTAATCAATTCTTCCCTACCGGTACCGATGTCACCCTCGGGGTTGAACACCGGACAACGGATTCGAGCGCTTACGAAGAACTGTTTTCGTCCACCCGGTTGGGGTTGTCCATGACCCAGGCACTGCTCAGAGGCTATGGCACCGATGCAAACCTGGCGAGGCTTCGACAATCTCAGCTTCAAACGGATATATCGCACTACGAGCTCCGGGGGTTTGCGGAATTGCTCGTGGCCCAGGTTGAAAATGCCTACTGGGATTACGCGCTTTCCTTGCGTCAGATCGAAATATTTGAAGAATCGCTCAAGGTCGCCGAACGCCAGCTCGAAGAAACGCAAGAAATGATTCAAATCGGGACCATGGCTGAAGCAGAATTGGCCGCCGGCCAAGCCGAAGTGGCGATACAGAAGCAGGGACTGATCAATGCAAAGAGCAATCTGGAATCGACCCGGCTGCACCTGTTGCAGTTGCTGAATCCATCCGGAAAAGGTTTTGATGACCGCCCGGTCGTTTTGGTTCATCCGCCCGCCCTGCCGGAGATAAAACTGGACGACATTGTCTCCCATGTCTCGGTTGCGATTAAAATGCGGCCGGAAATCAATCAGGCGAAACTGAGACTCCAACAGGAGGACCTCGAACTCGTTCGCACCAGAAACGGCCTTTTGCCTAAAATGGATCTCTTCATATCCCTGGGTAAAACCGGATATGCGGATTCATTCTCAGGGTCGATCAGCGAAATGGGAGGAGATACCTACGAGGCTTTCTTCGGGGCCAGGATCGCATCTCCATTTTTTAATCGAGCGGCCAAGGCGGAGCACCGGCGATCCTTTCTTCGACAGGAGCAAACTGAAAAAGCCCTGGAGAATCTGAAACGGGTGGTCGAACTGGATGTAAGAAACGCCCTGATCGAGATAAGCCGTACCAAAGAGCAAATCGCAGCGAGCACGGCCACTCGGATATTCCAGGAGGAAAAGCTGAGGATAGAAATCGAAAAATTTCGGGTAGGCCGTTCCACCAATTTGTTCGTGGCTCAAGTCCAGCGGGATCTGTTGTCGAGCCGGATCAATGAAATACAGGCCTTGGTGAACTATCTCAAGGCGTTGACCCGTTTTTATCGTCTGGAGGGCACGCTTCTCGAGCGGCGAGGCATTCAGGCCCCTGGCTCGCCGCGACAGATGCAGGACAGGAAAGCCTGAGCTTATCGTCAAGGAACTGTTCTTGGGTTAGCGGCGCCTGCCTGAAAAAGCGGTGCAATAGGCAAAAAAAGGAAAAAAAAGTTGCAGAAATATCCATTTCTAATTGCGGTTGCCATTTTGTTCTTAGGATCCGCGAATTCGGCCGTTGCAGAAGATTTCGACGGTTTAAAACCGTTGATAGGGGTCACGGGCAAAGTTATTGAAATCCGGCCTTACAAGATCGCCGATGATGTGGATCCCGATACCCTTGGCCTTCCCAGGAAATTTTTAATCGACTTTGCGGCCAAGAGACTTCGCCCCTCGAAGGACAGCCTGGTAAGAAAAACAGTTGAATTCAGCGAAGTAGCGCACATTGAAGACAAGATCGTCATCCAGGGCGTTGATGAAGGGATCGAGGGGGTTAATGACGGATGGGCGTGGAACCTGATCATATCCAAAAAGGATGGAAAAGCCGTTCTTTCCGCATCCGGTGACGGCGTAGCCTATGTCGTTTTCGGCGTATGCACACCGATCAGGGACAATCCGTAGACGACAGATCAGCCCTTTCGCCCTTTCTTTTGTCTTTCAACTCAAAACGCCTCAACGAGAAGATGAATCTAAAAGCGAAGAGCGCTCTGGGAGCAGGCATGCTTTTGGTGATTACGCTGGTTGCCCAGGGCTGCGATTACTACACGGGACCGCGATCGGATCATTTTGATGGCAGCCGATTTCACAACAAGGAGCCAGGACCAGGTTTCATGGACCACATCAGATGGTTTTGGGAGATGCAAACCGTCGAGTGGCCGGAGTGGATCGAAGATCCGACGCAGCCTGAGCCCGTTTCCAGGGTTAAAAAGGGCGCGCTTCGGGCGACGTTTATAAACCAATCGTCCGTCCTGATCCAAATGAACGGGATAAACATTTTGACGGATCCATTCTGGTCGGAAAAGGCGGGCCCTGTTTCGTGGCTGGGTGCGGAACGGGTGCGCGCTCCGGGTATCCGCCTGGAGAATCTGCCCTCTATCGACCTCATCCTGATCAGCCACGACCATTACGACCATTTGGATCTGGCAACCCTGAAGATGCTCTCTGAAAAACATAATCCCAAAATCCTCGTCGGGCTGGGCGTTAAAGAGCGGCTCGACGCTCTGGAGCATGAAGCGGTTTTAGAACTTGACTGGTGGGGCGAGTACAAGCACTCAGGGGACCTCCGGGTCCTCTTTGTCCCGGCGCGGCACGGTTCGGGTCGTGGGTTTTTCGACGGCGATAGGACCCTCTGGGGCGGTTATGTGATTGAGGGATCCCAGAGCCGGGTGCTGTTCTTTGGAGACACGGCCTTTGGGGCGTTCTTCGAAGATATTCGAATGAGATTCCAGGAGTTTCGTTTGGCGATTCTTCCCATCGGGAGCTATGAACCCTACTGGTTCATGGGGAGCCAACACATGAACCCGGAAGATGCGATCCGGGTCCACAAGATGCTGAACGTTTCCACAAGCATGGGAATTCACTTCGGTACCCTCGCCGAACATCCGCAACAAACCATCGACGCACATGAAAAAGACCTTGCGTCTGCCCTTCTGCGTCACAGGGTGCCGACATCGGATTTCTTGCTGCTGGGTTTCGGCGAAGGCAGGGATTTCTAATAGTCGAAAAAATATCCCCGTTAAAGGCTTCAGAGAAGATAGAGAACAGACATGCAGCGATTCAAGGAAGCTTGAGCTGAAATCCCTTTTTCAATGGCAAGCAGGCGGCTAACCGGGGCATCCGGTACCGAATGCCTTTGCCCCGGTTTACTTTTCGACCACAATCCCCACAGAACCGGTTCCAGCCGGGATACGCTGAAGCAGCTGAAGAGTATTGGTATCAATGAGTACAACCCCCTCGCCAGCCACCGCAGTATTTTCCGACTGAAGGGTAACGAATGCCCGTGCAAATACGGGTGCAGATTCCGATCCACCAGAGCACGCCAGCAGCAGGGTCAAAACAAAAAACAGCGCTACCTTTGTCTTCATAAAATCCTCCTTTGGTCAAAAAGGACCCAGGCTGAAAAGCGAAGGCAGTCTATGGACTACGGAGCGTTTTTATGCCGCTGATGAGAGAACAGGAAGAAGGAGTCTCGTGTAGAGGCCCGGTTGAAAAGTGGCTGATATTTTTTGTACGAAATTCACATCTATGTCAATCAGTTCGCCCTGTCAAGTCAGCCAGCGCTTTCGGCGCTTGTAATGCTTGACGTCTCGGTAGCTCTTGGTCTTTCCAACTTCGGTGAGTCCCAGGTAAAATTCTTTGACATCCGCGTTTTCTCGGATTTTTTCCACGGTGTCGTCAAGCACGATGCGGCCGTTTTCCATGATGTAGGCATGATCGGCGATGGAAAGCGCCAGGCGCGCGTTCTGCTCCACCAGCAGGATACTGACCCCTCCGTCTTTGTTGATTCGCCGGATGATCTCGAAGATCTCGGCGACCAGCATGGGGGCGAGTCCCATGGAGGGCTCGTCGAGGAGCATCAGCCGGGGGGAGGCCATCAGGCCGCGGCCGATGACCAGCATCTGCTGCTCGCCTCCGCTGGTGTAGCCTGCCAGCACGTCGCGTCGCTGCTTAAGCCGGGGGAAAAATCCGTAGACCCGATCGATCCCTTCTTTTAGCCGCCTGCGGCTTTTGACGATGTGTCCTCCGGCGAGCAGGTTTTCCTCCACCGTCATGTCCTCGAACACCCGACGGCCTTCCATCACCTGAAAGATCCCCATGCGCACCAGCTCCTCGGGGTAGCGCCGGTCGATCCGTTCGCCGCAAAACAGGATTTGCCCATCGGTGACCTCTCCGTCCTCGGACTTGAGCAGGCCGGAGATGGCCTTGAGCGTGGTGGTTTTCCCGGCCCCGTTGTTGCCGAGCACGGCCACGATCTGGCCTTCGGCCACCTTGAGAGACATCCCTTTCAGCACCAGGATGATGTTGTGGTAGATGACCTCGATGTTGTTGACTTCGAGCAGCGGCGGTTTCGTTTCTTCTGGAACCCGGGAAGACGGCATTTCGGGCTCTCCTAAGCCTGCAGGCGCGAGTAGGTCGTTTCCTGCTCGCCCAGGTAGGCCTTGATGACGTGCTCGTTGTGCCGGATGCGGGGCGGTACGTCCTCTGCGATCTTGACCCCGAAATCCAGCACACAGACCCTTTCGGAGATGTCCATGACCACCCCCATGTCGTGCTCGATCAAGATGATGGTGGTGCCCCACTCCTCATGGATGTCGAGCACGAAGCGCGCGATGTCCTCCGTTTCTTCGAGATTCATGCCGGCACAGGGCTCGTCGAGCAGAAGCACTTTGGGCCGCATGGCCAGTGCGCGCGCCAGTTCGACGCGCTTCTGCAGGCCGTAGGGCAGGGCATGGACCACCTTCTTTCGAATATGCTCGATTTCCAGGAGGTCGATGATGCGTTCCTCGATCTCCTGGCGCAGGGCCATTTCTTCCCGGCGGGCCTTGCCGATATAGAGTCCGCCGGAGAGGATCCCCGCCTTGAGATGCACGTGGCCGCCGAGTTTGATGTTGTCGAGAACGGTCATGTGGGCGAAGAGCTCGACGTTCTGGAAAGTTCGCGCCACCCCCAGCGCAGCGATCTGGTGCGCTTTCAGGCGCGTAAGGTCCCGGCCCTCGAGCAGAATCCTGCCCTTTTCGGGCTGATAGAAGCGGTTGATGCAGTTGAGGAGACAGGTCTTGCCGGCGCCGTTGGGTCCGATGATGGCGAAGATTTCTCCCTTGCGCACGGCAGTGCTGACCCCGTTCAGGGCCTTGAGTCCCCCGAAGGTCAGGTGCAGGTCCTCGACGACCAGCTGATAGTCCGGATTGCGCTGCATATCAGGGTTTCGTCCCCTCTTCCTCGACCCGCCGGATGCTCACCCGGGTCCTCATCGTATATCCGCCGCCGTCCCGGTAGCGGATGGCGGCCTCGATATCGAGTTCGTCCCGGTCGCCGTAGAGTGCCTCGACCAGGTCGCTGTAACGCCGGATGACGAAGTTGCGCCGGACCTTTCGGGTGCGTGTGAGCTCCTCGTCGTCGGCATCGAGTTCCTTGTACAGCAGTACGAATCGCCGGATTTTAGCCACCCGGGGCAGGGAGGCGTTGGTTCGGCCCACCTCCTCGGCGATCAGGTCGTAGACTTCCTCTTTCTGGGAGAGATCCGCGAAGGTGGTGTAGGCGATTTGGCGGTCTTCGGCCCATTTGCCGACGTTGCCTCGGTCGATGGAAACCATCGCCGTGATGAAAGGCCGGTCCTGACCGATGATGACCGCGTCCATGATGAAGGGCGAAAACTTGAGCTTGTTCTCGATCAGCTGGGGGGAGAACTTGTTGCCGTCGGCGAGCTTCATGACGTCGGCCATGCGGTCGATGATGCTCACGTGTCCGTCATCGTCCAAGAGAGCGGCATCTCCGGAGAAGAACCAGCCGTCGCGAAGTGCTTTTTCAGTGGCCTCGGGGTTTTTGTAGTAGCCTTTGAACACCGTGTCGCCTTTGACCAAGAGTTCACCGGTGTCGGTGGTGCGGACCTCGATTTCGGGCAGCGGTTTTCCCACCGTGTCGAGCCGGATGTCTTCGGTGCGGTGGATGATCGAAGCGGCCGTGGTTTCGGTGGCGCCGTAGGCCTGCTTGATGCGCACACCCAAAGCGAGAAACATCTTGAAGATCTCGGGCCCCAGAGGCGCTCCGCCGGTGTAGGCGTGCACCAGGCGCGTCAGCCCGAAGTAGTTCTTGAGGGATCGAAAGAGCAGGAAATAGGCCATCCGATCAAGAATTCGCCAGTGCAAGGGCGGCGGCTGGTGCCTTAAAATGAAATCGGCAATGCGGTGGCCGACCGGCAAAAGAATGCGGTAAGTCCATCGTTTGATCCGGGACGCATCCTGGATCTTGACCTGGATCTCCGAGCAGATTTTTTCCCAGATGCGGGGCGGGGCGAGGAGAATATGGGGGCCGATCTCCCGGATGTTCTCCTGGACCGTCTCCACCCGTTCGGGGAAATTGATCGTCATGGCTTTGATCAGGGGCCAGTAAACCCCGAACTGCTGTTCGCCGATCCAGGCAAAGGGCAGGAAGCTGACATACTCAAAGCCGTCGGCCGCGGCGTCCACCGCATCCTGTAGCTCGGCCACACGCACCATGTTTTTTTGGGTGATCATGCTGCCCTTGGGAAGACCGGTGGTGCCCGAGGTGTAGTTGATCATCCCGACATCCTCGGGGCTGATCCGGGCTATGAACTCCTCGAAAAGACCCGGCTGTTCCCGGGAGACCTGGCGACCGAGTTCCTGGACGTCGTTGAAGTAGGTTAAGAGCGGATCGTCGTAGTGGCGCATGCCTTTTGGGTTGTCGACGATCACCTTCCGAAGCTTGGGCAGGACGGACTTGAGTTCCAGCACCTTGTCGGCCTGTTCCTGGTCGCCGGCGACCAGGAAGACGGCGTCCGAGTGGTTGATGATGTACTCCACCTGGTCGAGGTGGCTGTCCGGATAGATGCCCACCACGGCGCCGCAAAGGCTCTGCGCAGCCAACTCGGCGTAAAGCCCCTCCGGCCGATTGTCGCCGGCGTAGGCGAGTTTGTCTCCGGGAGCAAAACCCAGCCTGTGGAGACCCAGCGCGAAGTCGCGCACGTGGGCGTAGTAATCCGCCCAGGTGATGGACTGCCAGATCCCGTATTCCTTCTCGCGGATGGCCGTACGTCCCCGGCCGTAGCGTTCGGCGTTCCGCTTCAGCAGGGCCGGCAGTGTCATGGGTCTGCTCATGGTATCAAGGTTTCCGAAAAGCTTTCTTTCCTTCCCCAAAGGGCCGGAGCAAAAGCCCCGGCCCGCGGGAGCCTATGTGTTCCGGAAGTCTACTGGTCGGTCCTAATCCAGTCGGATACCGCAACGAAACTCTGTTTGCCCGCATCTCCCTTGTAAACGCGACCCATGGGAATCTTGTTATTGACGACCGTGACGGGGGGCATCATCCCGCCGAAGTCGGCATCTTTGATTCCCTTGAGGGCCTTGACCAGGTTGTCGGTATTGATCCCGCCCATCTTGTCGGCCCGCTTCATGCACTCCACGAAGATCTGTCCGGTGAAGAAACCCTGCATGTAGGAGGTGGGCCGGTAGGCCGCCTGATCCGGATGGTTTTTCTTATTCCAGGCTTGGATCTTTTTGATGATGGGAACTTCTTCCTGCCAGTAGAAGGCGTAGGGCATGACACCTAGGTAGTTGTCGGCCATGGGGCCGAGCTTTTCGAGCAGGATCTTGTCGGTGCTCCAGAAAGTTCCCATGAATTTGGCCTTCAGTCCGTAGTCCTTGGCCTGTTTCATCACCTCGGGGATCGGGCTGGTGACGAACCCCTGGAAAATCACGTATTCAGCGTTTTTGCGCTTGAGGTCGAGCACCTGGGTTCCGATGTCCACCGCGCCCACCTTGGCAACTTCCTCGGCCACGAGTTCCAGTCCGAGCTTCTGGCACATCTGCTTGCCGTAGGGGATGGGGTCTTTGCCGAACTCGGTGTCGCTGTAGAAGAAAGCCACTTTGGCTTTGGGTTTTTCCTTGGCGATGTACTTGAGCAGGACGCCGAACATGTCGCTGTAGGTCGGTCCCGGTACAAACACATAGGGGTTGCCGGCTGCGTCGGCGAGCTCGCTCGAAAAAGAAGTCGAGCTGTACAGGATCTTGTAGCGTTCCTTGATTTCAGGCGCCACCGCCTTGCCCAACCCTGTGCTCTCGCCGTACATGATGGGAGGATTGTCCCGAGTCATGATGCGTTTGAAGGCGGCCACGGCCGCGTCGGTGTTGTAGGTGCCGTCCTCCATGATGTACTCGATTTTTTTACCGTTGATGCCGCCCTCCTCGTTGGCCATCATCAGGGCGTCTTTGAGCCCGTCGTTGATGTGGACGCCGGCAAAGGCAAACCTGCCCGTGATGGGTTGTACCGCCCCGACCTTGATGGTTTCGGCCGCCTGGCACAGCGGTGGCATCGCCGGGTTTAGTGTGAGGCAGAAAAAAACGAAAATTCCGAAGACGATCCATGATGGCCTGCGCATAATGTCCCCTCCTTGGCTTGGGTTTCGCCGGTTGCCCGGCGTCAGTAAGAAAACGGCCAGAGCAAGAAAAAAGCCTTGATCCGCCGCCAGATCTCAGCGAGTCCACGCGGCTCGAACACCAGAAACAGCACGATCAGAGTTCCGAACACCACCTCCTTCATGGGGATGAACAGCTTCTGCAACCCGGGCATCATCTTGCTGAGCGAGCTAGAGATGATGTTGAGCAGTTCAGGGGTGAGCATCATGAAGATCGCCCCGAAGATCGACCCCAGGATGCTGCCGAGGCCCCCGACGATGATCATGGCCAGGTACTGGATGGAAAGATGAAACGGGAAATGCTCCGGGGTCACGATGCGCATGAAGTTCACCCAGAGCGCCCCGGCGATTCCGGCATAAAATGAAGAGATGCCGAAAGCCATGAGCTTGTAGCGGAAGAGGCTGATCCCCATGATCTCGGCTGCCAGATCCCGGTCGCGGATGGCAACGAAGGCCCGACCGACGCGGGTGCGGAACAGATTGCGCGCAAAGGCGACCAGAGGCACGACCGTGGCGACGGTCAGAAAGTAAAACTTGCGCTCGGTGTCGAGGGCCACCGAGAAGAGTTCGGGTGCCGGCAGGTTGATGCCCCGGATGCCGCGCGTCAAGGACTCCCAGTTGATGAACAGGAACTCGAAAATGAACTGGGCCGCCAAAGTGGCGACGCAAAGATAGAGCCCTTTGACCCGAAGCGAGGGGATGCCGATGATCATACCCAACAGCGCCGCCGTGATCCCGGCGCCGGGCAGGGCCAGCCAAAAGGGGAGTTCGACGCGTGTGATCAATATGGCCGCGGTGTACCCGCCGATGCCCATGAAAGCCGCATGTCCTAGGGAGATCTGGCCGGTGAACCCCGTCAGGATGTTGAGCCCCACGGCGCCGATAACGGCAAAACCGATCAGATTGGCGATGTACAGGACATAGTCGTTTGCGAAAAATGGAAAAGCGAAAAGCCCCGTGAACAAAACCCCCAGCCAGAATTTGACGAACACGGACTGGAAAAGGGCTTCATCCGCCAGATAGGATTCCTTGAAGTCGGCACACCGCATGCGTTAAATCCAGGATTCTCCGAGAGCGGGTCTACGAGCCGAGCCGCTGCCGGTTTACACCCGCTCGATGATTTTCTTGCCGAACAGCCCATAGGGCCTGATGAGCAGGATCAGGACGATGATGAAAAAAGGGGCCATGTCCTTGACCCCGCCGCCGAAGACCGGGTCCAGGTAGAGTCCGGCCAGGTTCTCGAGAATACCGATGATGAACCCGCCCAGGATGGCGCCGCCGATGCTGTCCAGGCCCCCGAGGATGATCACCGCCAGCACCTTCAAACCGATGTCCCCCAGATAGATGCTGATGCCGCTGATGTTGCCGATGACGATGCCGCCGATGGCAGCCGCCATGCAGCCGAAGCTCCACGAGAGCGCGAACACCCAGCGCACGCTGATTCCGGTGGACTGAGCCGCCTGCTGGTCGCTCGCGGTGGCGCGCATGGCGATCCCGGTGCGCGAGAACTTGAAGATGAGCAGGAAGAAGGCGGTGGACACCGTGGCGAAGACGAATCCCCACCACAGCCCGGAAGGCACCACGGCAAACCCCAAGTCGAGGGGCTCAGGCGGAAAGAGCTCGGGAAAGGTGCGGTGCTCGGGGGACCAGATGATGTGGGTGAGCCCGTGGAGGATGCTCGAAAGCCCGACGGTGACCATGATCACGGAGATGACGGGTTCGCCGATCAGCTTCCGTAAAACGGCGCGTTCGATGACGAACCCCAACACCACCGCGATGGCCAGCGTCAGCACGAAGGCCAGCCAGAACGGCGCTTGGAGCATCTCGAGGAAGGTCAGGCAGAAAAAGGCTCCGAGCGTCATGAGCGCCCCGGTCGCCAGGTTGAGCACACCCGTTGCTTTGAAGATGAGCACGAAGCCTAGAGCGATCAGGCCATATACCCCGCCTGTGGCAAAGCCGGTGACGATCACCTGTAGCAGGATATCCATTTTCCCCCCTGGCTCGTTGATATTGCGAAGCGTCCCGGTTCCGTTTCCGGTGGAAATCCGTCAGGTGTGTCGAATCGGTCCTCGCGCCGTCGGCCCAGGGCGTTCGGCCGATGCGAAGCCTTGGTCCGAACTGGCCGCTGTTTAGCATTTCAAAACGATGAATTCAAGTCATTTTCTTAAAGGCAATCACCTCCTGCGGGTCCTTTTCGCCTTCTTTTGGGGGTAACCCGTGAAGGCAATCGTTTCCCAAAAAGATAACAATCAGCGCCTCTTGAGAGACTTGCCCGCTTTCCAGCAGTTGCCGACAGAAGGCCCGAGGCGCCAGTACTTTACGCTGGCCATATCGAATAGAAGGGGTCTGACCTTGGAGATGTCGATCTTTCCGTCTGTCATTGCTTTTTCGTCGGCATGCGTTTCAACCAACTCGCCGATGAAAATCTCGTGGGTGTCGTAATCCAGGATATCCCGCAGGCGGAGTTCCATGTTCACCGGACACTGGCGGATCATGGGGGCCGTCTTCAATTGTCCGTAGAAGACATCGAACAAGGCGGCTTTGTCGGTCTTTTTACCGGTCATGATGCCGCAGTAGTCGGTTTCGACCATGAGATCTTCGGAGGGCAGGCAGATGCTGAAGGTTTTGTTTTCATGGATCCCGGCGTTGGAATAATGGACTTTGCCCAGGCCGATGGACAGATACTGTGGGGTTCCGTGATTCAAGATCCCCACGTGGGCAACCGTCAGGAAGTTGGGCCTGCCGTTTACAGTGGCGCCCACCAGGGTCGTGGGCATGGGGTAGAGGGCGTTGACGGGTCCTAAGCGGTTCATGCTCCTTTCCTTTCGTGGCTGACTTTGAGCGTGTCGTGATCCGCATCCACCTGGATGACGGATCCTTCGGGGACGTCTCCGGAGATGATCGCCCGTCCGATCCTCGTTTCCAACTCCCGCTGCAGGTAGCGCCGCAGGGGCCTGGCACCGTAAACCGGGTCGTAGCCGGATCGCGCGATGTACTTCCGGGCGGCGTCCGTGATGTCGACGCGCACATTCCGAGCTTCGAGCCGCGCGGAGAGGTCCCGGATGAGAAGGGTGACGATCTGTTCTACTTCCTCCAGGGTCAACGGTTTGAACAAGACGATGTCGTCGACGCGGTTGAGAAATTCCGGCCGGAAATGCCGCCGGAGTTCGGCCATCACCCGGTCTTGTACCTTCTTTTCAATGCCGCCGCTTGCGGTAATGCCCTCCAGGAGGAGATCGGATCCGATATTGCTGGTCATGATGATGACGGCGTTCTTGAAATCCACGGTGCGTCCCTGGCCGTCCGTGAGACGGCCGTCGTCGAAGATCTGGAGCAGGACGTTGAAGACATCGTGGTGGGCCTTTTCGATCTCATCGAACAGGATCACGGCATAGGGTTTCCGGCGCACCGACTCGGTCAACTGCCCGCCTTCCTCGAAGCCCACATATCCCGGAGGCGCTCCGATCAGCCGGGAAACGGTATGTTTTTCCATGTATTCGCTCATGTCGATGCGGATCATGTTCTCTTCAGTATCGAACAGGGCCTCGGCCAGGGCTTTGGCCAGTTCCGTTTTCCCGACCCCTGTTGGGCCCAGGAAAATGAAAGTGCCGATGGGCCGGCGGGGATCCTTGATGCCGGAACGCGCGCGGATGACGGCGTCGGCCACCAGTTGCACCGCCTCATCCTGTCCGATGACGCGCTGGTGCAGCACTTCGTCGAGGCGCAGGATCTTCTGGCGCTCCCCCTCCATCAGGCGGGTCACCGGGATGCCGGTCCAGCGCGATACGATCTCAGAGATTTCCGCTTCCGTGACTTCTTCCCGGAGCAGCCGTTCCCCGGTGGGGTTTTCGGTGAGCTTCCCTTCCTCTGCCTTCAGGCTCCGTTCCAGTTCGGGCAGTTTTCCGTGCCGCAGTTCCGCGGCACGATTCAGGTCGTAGCTGCGCTCGACCCCTTCGAGTTCATGCCGTGTTTTTTCGATTTCCTCCCGGATGGACTGAATCCTTTTGATGGCCTCCTTCTCCACTTCCCACTGCGCGCGCATGCCCCGGGCGTTTTCCCGGAGATCGGCCAGTTCCTTCTGGAGGGCCTTCAGGCGCTCCTTGCTGGATCGATCCGTTTCCTTTTTCAGGGCGGCTTCTTCGATTTCCAGCTGCATGATGCGCCGGGACACCTCGTCGAGCTCCGTGGGCATGGAGTCGATCTCGGTCCGGATCATGGCGCAGGCTTCATCCACCAGGTCGATGGCTTTGTCCGGGAGGAAGCGGTCGCTCACGTAACGGTTGGACAAAACCGCGGCGGTGACCAGGGCGCTGTCTTGGATTTTAACGCCATGGTGGACTTCGTAGCGCTCTTTCAAGCCGCGGAGGATGGAGATGGTGTCTTCCACCGAGGGTTCTTCCACCAAAACCGGCTGGAACCGGCGCTCGAGGGCTTTGTCCTTTTCGATATATTTCCGGTACTCGTCAAGGGTCGTGGCCCCCACGCAGTGCAGCTCTCCCCTGGCCAGCATGGGTTTGAGCATGTTTCCGGCATCCATGGCCCCTTCCGCCTTCCCGGCGCCCACAATGGTGTGCAGTTCGTCGATGAAAAGCAGGATCCGGCCCTCGGATTCCTTGATCTCTTTCAGGACCGCTTTCAGGCGTTCCTCGAATTCGCCGCGGTACTTGGCGCCGGCCACCAGGGCGCCCATATCCAGGGCGAAGATCGTCTTTTTCTTCAGGCCTTCGGGAACATCCTGGCGGACGATCCGATGGGCCAACCCCTCGACGATGGCGGTTTTCCCCACGCCGGGATCGCCGATCAAAACCGGGTTGTTTTTGGTCTTCCGGGAAAGGATCCGGACCACGCGCCGGATTTCGGCGTCTCTGCCAATGACCGGGTCCAGCTTGCCGGAACGGGCTTCCTCGACGAGATCCCGGCCGTATTTCTGCAAGGCCTCGTAGGTCCCTTCGGGATCGGCGCTCGTCACGCGCTGGTGGCCTCGAATGGCGGTCAGCGTTGCGAGCAGCGATTCCCGCGTGATCCCGAATTCTTTGAGGATCGATCCGGCCGGTGTCGTTTTACCTTCCTCGACGAACGCAAGCAGGAGATGCTCCACGGAAACATACTCGTCCTTCAGGGCGGCGGCTTCGCTCTGGGCTTGAACCAGCAGGCGGTTCAGGCGATGGGTGATGTAGACCTTGCCCGGTTCGGATCCCGGGCCGCTGATCCGGGGTTTCTTATCGAGCTCCTGCTCGAGCCGCTGCCGGAAGGCTGCCTCGGGGATCTCCATGCGTTTCAGAAGCCGGGGGACGAGTCCTTCCGATTGGTCCAACAAAGCCAGCAGCAGGTGTTCGCCGTCCACCTCCTGGTGGTTGTACCGGATGGCCTTCGTCTGGGCCTCTTGAAGCGCTTCCTGACACTTCAGGGTGAATTGGTTCATGTCCATGATTATCCTCCAAAGGTTTCCCGGAATAACAGGATGTTGTCAAACCAGCATCAGGGGCTCTGGTTTCGCTTGCCAGGATCCGCCGGTTCTCTTGAAAGCGTCTCGTTTTTCCAGGAAAGGGTTTTTGATTTGACTGGAAAGTAACCATATAGGGATCTTTGTCAATGAAAGTATCATTACTTTTTATGATAAAAGTATTTAATAATTTAGTCTTCTCGTTGCCCGGGGGAAAATTGGGATTTTTTCATTGTCATCGGGCTCTTGGAAGGATAACTTAGAGCCCGATGAAAGGGAGATCTTCCTGTTTTTCCTTTGAAGGCCCGCTTTGTTTCCAGACCCCAGGAGAGGAAACATGACCCTGAAAAAAGCCTGTCGGTTGTTCCTTGGAATCCTGTTTCTGCTCGTCGGCGGATGTGCCACCAACCCGGTGACCCAAAACAAGGAGTTGGTCCTGGTTTCCGAGCCGATGGAAGTGGAAATCGGGCAGAAACAGTATGCTCCTTCCAGGCAGATGCAGGGCGGAGATTATCTTCTTGACCCTGAACTGGTCCGGTATGTCACCGAAGTCGGCGATCGGATCGTCGCTGTCAGCGACCGGAAACTGCCCTACGAATTCGTCGTGCTCAACAACGGGACACCCAACGCTTGGGCGCTTCCCGGAGGGAAGATCGCCATCAACAGAGGGTTGCTCCTGGAACTCGAAAGTGAAGCGGAGCTGGCGGCGGTCCTGGCGCACGAGATCGTGCACGCGGCGGCAAGACACGGCGCAAAGGGCGTCGAAAGGAGCCTGATCCTGCAAGGGCTTCTGGCCGTGGTGGGTATCGCTGCCGGGTACAGTGATTTTTCGGCGTTGGCCGTCGGATCCGCTGTTGTCGGCGCAAGCCTGGTCAAACAGACCTATTCCCGCGAGGATGAACTGGAGGCCGACCACTACTCCATGTCGTATATGGTCCGGGCGGGATATGATCCCCACGCGGCCGTGGATCTGCAGAATAAGTTCGTGAAGCTGTCCCGGGAGAAAAAGACCAACTGGTTGGAGGGCCTTTTTTCCAGTCATCCGCCCTCGGAAGAGCGGGTGAAAAAAAATGAAGAAACCCTTGCGAAGCTGTCCGTTGAAGGGGGAGAGATCGGGATTGAGCGGTATCGGCAAAAAACCGCTCGTCTTGCCAGAATCCGACCTGCCTATGCGCAGTATGAAAGGGGGCGTGAGGCCCTCAGTCGGTCCGATCCTGAAGTGGCGCTTTCAATGGCCCGGGAAGCGATCCGCGTGGAGCCCAAGGAAGCCCGGTTCCACGGCTTGCTGGGGGAGGCGATGTGGCTTCGAGAAGATTTGCGCGGCGCCTTGGCCGCCTTCAACACGGCCGTTGAAAAAGATCCCACCTTCTTTCAGCACTACCTCAAGCGGGGGCAGCTGCACGAGACCCTGAAAAACAGGACCCTGGCTCGCAGCGACCTTCAGCGGAGTTTGGAGTTGCTTCCCACCGCCGACGCCCATTTTTCGCTGGGCAAAATGGAGCTGGACGAGGGAGAGGCGCAAAAGGCCATCGATTTCTTTAAAAAAGCCTCAAAATCCAGGTCCTCAGCCGGAAAGGAGTCGATCCGCATGCTGCACCGGCTCGATCTGCCGAAAAATCCGGACGATTACCTTCGAACCTACCTCAAGGAAAAAAACGGATTGATCCATGTCGTGGTAACGAATCCGACTTCCGTTGCGGTTTCGGACCTGTCCCTCGTGCTGTCAAGGGGGTGGAAGGATAAAACCCGCATTCAGGCTTCTGAAAAGATCGCCGCCAACACTTCTGCCACCCTTCCCACCCCCATCAGGGTTTCGGATAAAAAAGAGATGCGGAAGTGGCGGGTGCGTATCGAAAAGGCGAGGATTTTCTAACCTCAATATCCGAAAAAGCCCGCTGCGTATTTAACGGCAGTGAAAAGGAGCGTGCCGGAAAGCATCCACTTGATGGCGTTTTCCGGGACGAATTTCTGGCAGCGGGCGCCGGCGTACATACCGGCCATTCCTCCGAATCCGAAAAGAATCCCCAAGGCCCAGTCCGGAGCCACCGACAGGTTCGGATACAGCGGGGCGATGGCCTGATAGAAGACGACGCCGGCCACCGAAGTCACGAAGGTTCCCATGAGGGCGGCCCCGGCGACCGTGTAAACCGGGAGATCGAAAAAAGTGACGAAAAAGGGTGCGATGATGGATCCGCCGCCGATTCCATAAATACCGCCGACGATTCCAACGGTAAAACTCAAGGCAAAAACCCCCCAGAAAGAGACATCAAAGGACTGGCCGGAAAAGGTGTATCCCAATCTTTTCAAGTTGAAATGAGTGCCTGCAACCCCGGGCAGGGAAGCTTTCCTTCCCTCGCTTTTCACGCGGGACTGGAAAGAAATTCCGGCGGCTTTGGCGCTTGGTTTACCGCTTTTTCCAAGCAGATCGCAAAGCATCTTGACGCCCATATACAGAAGGACTCCGGCCGCAAAGAGCTTGAAGTTTTGGGGGTCTGGGAGACAGCTGACCCGGAGGACGGCACCGACGAACACGCCCGGCAGAGTGCCGGCCACCACGACCCAGGTCAGCGGCCAGACCATGCGCCCTTCCTTCCGATAGCGATATACACCGCTGGGGATGGCCACGATGTTGAACAGCTGGTTGGTGGCGCTGACGGAGGGATGGGTGAATCCCAGCACCGACATCTGAAACGGAAGCAGGAGGAAGGCGCCCGATACCCCGCCCATGGAGGTAAAAAACGAAATCACGAAAGCGACCGCCGGGGGAACCCAGATGGAAACCTCGATTCCGGAGGTTTGAAAAAGCAACTCCGACTCCTGGTGAAGGCAGATAGGGTTGAACCGCGACGGCGTGAGCGTTCCCTCTCGCCGGCGGTGGGGGTACGCCATCAAAAAAGGAAATGCGGGAGCAAACATTACCCCAGGGAACGCAAAGAGTCAAGGGCGTACGGGCAGGGGTGCCCCGAGATTTCGGCGCTTTTCTTTATCCTTTTGAAACCGGGATGTTTCGGCGGTCGTGTGGATCACTTCCAGAACAGTCGTGCCTTTTCGGCGGTTTGTTCCGGGGCCGAGAAGGTGGCCATGTCCCCCAGCATCACCTCGAATCCGGTGAAATCGCTGCGGACCCACGGTGCATAGTTCGGCCTCACGGTGAGAACCGCGCGCCATTCCAGGTGGTCGGTGCCGTCTTCCAGGAGGAGCAGTCCGAAATTGTATCCGTTTCGTCCCAGAGACCGGTAAAACCGCTGGGTACACAGAACTCCCTGGGCCAGCGTCTTCCAGTGATCGTCCGTTGCCTGGCGCAGGGAGGTTAGGCCGGGAAGAAGGCCCCAGATTTCGAAGAAGCCTTCGGGCGCAAAAGCTGCCATCCACTGCCAGTTTCCGGTTCCTCCGATCCAGCGCACCCCGGCTCGAACCTCCTGGTTAAGGTAGTCTGAAAAAAGGCGGTTTCCATTTTGCCTGCGGTACTCGGCGGCCCGCTGCACCAGGAATCGCTGGTGGTTTGCCGGTGTGCGGTCGGCTTGAACCTGCAGGTGCGGGTGCAACAGGGACCCTCCGGCAGAGGGCAGGTGGTTCTGGGTGATGGCCATCCAGACAGCGGCGGGATCCCGATCCAGCACCCGTAAAAGATAATTCCGGCAATTCAGGAAGCTGTCCGTGTATGCGGAAAGGGATGCCGTGCCGATCTCCGTGAAATGGGAATCATCGAAAAGGCTTACCGCAGAGTAAGCGCCGTAGGGAAAAAGATTGGGAAACAGCACGGAGCTGCCATACACCATGCGCCCGGCAGTGCACAGTTCCGGGGCGAGCCTCGGGGTGCGCTTTTCCAGGTTTTCCCGGCAAAAGGGACAGGATTTGCGGTCGTTGGCGGAAGGCGGCGGGGAAGGAAGGGCTTCGGTCCCGGGTTCTCGCTCCTGGGAGCGGCTGTAAGTGATACGGCAGGTGCGGCCGGTGACGGGATGCCCCCGGATTTCGATGATCCTTTGCGCGATTTCACCGTCGGGCAAGACGATGCGCGAAGAAAGGGTTTTTGTTGAAAAGTCGAGCATGTTACTTTCCGGGGGCGCTTCTGTTGCCAAATCCAAGGGCCTTGGGCCACCGGGCTTTTGCCCACACCGTTATGAAGGATCGATGCCCGACCCTTTATGCCTCGGTTGAAGCAAAAAAGCAACAGCGGGGGTTTTCGGGTTTTGGGTCGCGAAAAGGTATCGGGTTTAACGAACAGCGCGCGCATTCCTTCAGCTTGCTAGGGTTGGCGCGCGGGTCTATCATCGTAAGATTTTTTGCGGTGGAGATTTCCCGCAGCTTGCTGCGGGGAGCTTTAAAAAACTGTCGCGAATCGACCTTTTGAAAACGCAGGAAAAACCAGGGGTAGGGGAAAAACCCTTGACCGGACACCACATGTTGTGTTAATTTTTCAATAGAATGGATTCGTGTTGTTAAAAAAATGGCCTTTGCCTGATTGGAGAGGGGGTGAGCATGCTGAATCAGGTCTATGAAAAGATGCTTCGGAAACCGGCCATCTGGAGCGGCCCCTGCCGCATTTGCGGAAAAGAAATCCGCGAAGGGGATCTCATCCGTCAACCTTTTGCACCGTCTTCCAGCGGACACAACCGTTACATCCATTCCTGGGTTTGTTATTCGTGTTCCCGGAAGCTGCACGGGAGTCCGTCGCCGGAATTGAACCGCAACAGCGAGCGAATCTAAGATTTGGTAAAATTCCTTTCGGCGAAGATTCCCCGCTGGTTGCAGCGGGGGAGCTTCAAAGCTGAAAAGACGTTGGAGGGCGTTTCCGTTACCTAAAAAAGAGTTCTCTGCCGAGGCGTTCGCCGAAGGTCTGCCCGCGAGGGCGGCAAGGCCGGTTTTTCCCCGAGGGTCTCATCTGCCTTTAAACGTTCCCAATCTTTTTTATCCCAAGAGGGCCTGTCCGCATACTGCACATCGAGGCGATCCTTCCCGCTTGCTGTCACCGAGACGACCTCATTGAAAACAAGCTCGGTTTCCTGCCGGGTCATCACCGGAAATCCATAGTGGGCGTTGAGGTGCTTGATAGGTTTTCCTGCCTGGAGGCGGTCTTGGACAAACTGAACGTGATGGTGCAGCCGCTGCAGAATCCGACGGTTTCCGAGGGCCTGGGCCTCAGCGGTTTTTGCAAGGATTGTCTGCCTGAAATGGCCGTCGAGTTCGTATCCGATGCTGTTCCGGCCCGATCCCGCAGCCGCGATCAGGGTTGTGCCGGTGCCCAGGAAAGGATCCAATACCGTGTCCCCCTTGATGGAGAACATGGCGATCAGCCGGTAGGGCAGCTCGAACGGAAACGCCCCGCTGCGCTTTCGGGCTTTTTCGTCAAAAAGGCCCTGGGATGCCCCCTTCAGATCCATCCATACGTCCGAAAACCAGGCGTTTCGCTCTTCCCAGAAAAAGGCGCTTTCGCGCCGGCGCCTCCGGGACTCAAGCGTTTCGAAGCGCCGGATGCCCTTTTTCCGGACGATCAGGATATATTCGTGCTCCAGGGTGACGTAGGCCCCCGGTGGCAGCATCCCCGACCCCATGAATTTATTCGGGGCGTTGGTCTGCTTTCGCCACAGGATGCAGGGAAGCGCCGTGAAGCCGATGGCCTGAAGGCTGGAAAGAATCCGGGCGTGATTCGGATACAGGGCAAAGCCCTTGTCAACGGTTCGGGTGGCGTCTCCCACGTTGATGCAGGCGACCCCCCCTTCTTTCAGGACGCGGAAAATTTCCTGCCACACGCCGTCCAGTTGCCGGTGCATGCGCTCAAAGGACGCACGACCCTGGTTTTTCTCCAAAGCCCATGAAAATCCGGGGTCCTGTCTCTTGAAAACCGGGTCCCACATCTCGATCATCGGGTAGGGAGGGGATGTGACGACCAGATCCACGCTCTTTTCCGGCACGGCTTCCATCCGCCTGGAATCCGAAAAGAAAAGCTGATGCCAGGATTGCATATCAAAATCCTCCAGTCGCGTTGTATGATAGTCAACAAGGAGGAAAGAATCAAATCAATCCAGGGCTTTTTCAGCCTTTTTGGGGGATGGGGCCCTCCGAGTGGACTCCAGGGATGATGCGGATTTGGCAAAACGCGTTGCATATCTTAAAAGGGATATGGTAAAGGCGATCAGACGACATGCTGGCTCCCCTTCCGGGGAAAAAAGACAGCAATTGGCCGAGGAAAGGCTCATGATTGGAAATCAGATCACCGTGTTGATCGAAAACGCCGCCCTCCGCGTGGGCAAAGCCTTCTCGGTCTTGGCCCGAGAGGGAATCAATATCCGGGCCCATTGCCTGGTGGACAACGGCGACGGCTATTGTAAACTGCGCATGGTGGTATCCGATCCGGACAAGGCTTTGGAGGTTTTAAAGCAAAACAGGCTGGTTGCGGTGCCCAACGAAGTGGTGATCGTCGATACGGACGACAAGCCCGGAAGTCTGAGCCGGTTGCTGGATCTTTTCCGAGGCCGCGATGTCCAGATCGAATACAGCTATGTCGCCGTAAGCGAAAAGCCCGGGACAGCGGTGATGGTCTTTAAATTCTCGGATAACGCCGCGGCACTTCGGGTCTTGAAGCCCTGACCGTTAACCCCTTCTTTCAATTTCGTATCACCTGCCGGAATTTTCCGATTTTCCCCTTTTCAACCCTGCTTTGAAAAAAGCCTTCAATTTTTCGGAAGCCTCGTAATTGGCCGGCGTAATCAGCAGGGTGAAAGTGGTGGCGCTGATGAGGCCCGAGACGAAGGCCGTGGCCATGGGTGCCCATGCGATGGACTTGATGGGGACTCCAAGAGCCATGGGAAGAAGACCCAAGGTCGTGGTGACGGTGGTGATGAGGACCGGGCGCATGCGGGCCGCGCAGGAGGCCATTATCGCCTCCCTCAAGGCTTTTCCCTCCCGGTATCGGACGTTCATGAAATCGATGAGCAGAAGGGAATCGTTGACCGAAAGGCCTGCCAGGCCGACGATGGCCATGAAGCTCCCCACCGTAAAGGGGATTCGGGTGACCAACAGCCCGAGCACCACTCCGATGAGGGCCATTGGGACGGAAAAGATGATGATGATGGGCTGGAGGTAATCCTTGAACTGGGAAGCGAGCACCATGTAGATGGCGAGCAGGGCGATGAAAAACGCCACGGTCAGGGAGGTATAGGACTTGCTGGTGGACTCGAACTCGCCCCCGAAAGACAGAGAGGCACCCTCGAGTGCTTCAGCCTCCTTCTCCACAAACTCCTGGATCAGTACTTGAACCCTGGCCGGGGAGAGCCTGGACCCGGCATTGATATCGGCGGTGATCGTGATGGCGGGTTTTCCGTTGTAGCGCGGTTTGACATCCGGTTCCCGATGGGGCCTGGCTTCGACAATGTCCCGGAGAAGGACCGGGGCCCGGCTGTCTTCAAGCATCGGGACATCCAGAAGATCCAAGGGATCGGAAAAACCGGCGCCTTCGGGGTTGCCCGGATCCGTGGCCCTGGCAATGCGGACCACCAGGTCGACTTCTTCCTCTTCCGTCCGGAAGAGGCCGACGTTCCGGCCGCCCAGGGCCCCCGCTGTCATCAGCGTGACCGACGCCGGCTGCAGTCCGTATTCCAAGGAGGCTTCCTGCCGGGGAATGAAGCGATAGGTCCTGTTGAAAGCGGGGCGGTTGTCATCGATGTCGACGAGATCCGTAAGTTCGCGATGACTTTTCATGAAGGCCAGAAGGGTATCAGCGGCGCCGATGGCCCTCTCCATTAAGTTTGCGCTGACCCGGATATTGACGGCTTTTCCGGTGGGAGGGCCGTCGCTTTCCTTGAAAACGCGGAGCTTGGCGGATTGGCCGCTGGAACTGAGGCGGTCTTTGACGAATTGGGTGAGCTTCCTCCTTACGAACTCAATGTGGAGGTGGGGGTCGTTGGCCGGATTGTCGGGGAAATCCCGTTGTTTGGCCTCGGGAAGCGTCACCACGATCTGACCGAAGTGGCTGCCGTTGTGCCGGGCGTAGTCTTCGTCTTCGAAAAAGCCGGCGCTGCCCGAAGCGGACTGGGCTTGTCCGGGTCCCATGGAAACGATGAAGCGGGAGATTTCCCGGATGGCGGCGTCGGTTTTTTCCACCGGGGTACCTAAGGGGAGTGCGAGCGTGACATGGTACCGGAAGACGCTTCCCGGAAAGAACTCCACCTGGATCAGAGGAAGGCGCCCGGTGGCCGAGAGCGCCAGAACGGCGATGGATGCGGCCAGAAGAAGGGTCATGAAAAGGAAGGTGATGATTTTGTGGTTGAGGATTTTTTCCAGGGCAAAGCGATAGGCCTTCCAAAACGGAAAAAAAGCACTGCGCCTTAGGTGGGAGAAGGGGTCTGTTTCTTCCGGAATCGAAGCGGAGGCGCCTCGGATTTGAGGGTGTTTCGGGCCCCAGTCCAGAACGTGGATGGGGAGAATCAGCAGCGCCTCGAAAAGGGAAGCGGCCAGCGCATAGGTAACGGTTTTGGGGATATAGGAAAAAAATTCGCCGGTGGATCCCGTCATGATCAACATGGGAACGAAAGCCAGGATCGTGGTCAGGGCGGAAGATATCACGGGAAGCATCACTTCTGCGGCACCTTCGATGGCGGCCGTTTTAGGGGGTTTTCCCATCTGAAGATGCCGGAAAATGTTCTCGACGATGATGACGGCGTCATCCACCAGGATGCCGGTAACCAGAACGAAGGCGAACAGGCTGATGGAGTTGAAGGAGACCCCCGTCAGGTGCATGAGGATCACGGAGCACAGGAAAGAGAAGGGGATCCCCACGGCGGTGATCATGGCGTTGCGGAACCCCAGGGTCATCCAGAGCACGAGGATCACCAGGGACATGCCGAGAAGGAGGTTCCCGCCTAAGATGTTCAAAGAATCGTTGATCTCGATGGTGGAGTCATTGGTGAAGACGATCCGTACGCCGTCCTCACGGTGCAGCGCTTCGAAATCCCTGGCCGCTGCTTTGACCGCTGCCGAAACCCGGACGGCATTTCCTTTGTTTTCTTTGGTTACGAAAAGGCGGACCGCGCTGTCACCGTTTACGGAAGAAATCACCGAAGGGTCGCGGTGACTCAGACGTGCGCTGGTCACCAGGTCCCGGATCCTGACGAAGTTTCCGTCCCCGTCGCGCCTGACCACGATGTCGGATACGGCTTCCTGGGTGCTCAGGCGGGCCCCTGCGTCCAGCATGGTTTCGAATTCCCCACCCCGGAAGCGGCCTGTGGGGATTTTCAAGTTCGCCGAGCGGACAGCCTCGGCCGCCTGTCCGAAAGTGACACCGAATGCCCGAAGCTTGGACGGATCCAGTGAAACGTGGAATTCGGTTTCGTATTTTCCTTCAATGCGGGCGTTTCGAACGTCAGGGAGGGTCAAGAGCCGGATGCGGAGTGCTTCGGCGTAATGCTCCAGCGAACGACGGGGCATCTGACCGGAAACGTGAACGATGACCACCGGCAGCCAGAGATTGGTGTCGATGTACCAGAAGCGGGGTTCCTCCGCCTCCGGGGGAAGCTCCTCTCTGGCATTGAGGACGCGGAAGCGCAAATCGTCGTAGAGGGACTCGTAGTCAGAGTCGTCGATGAATTTTACGTCAACGGTGGAGAAATTGCGGTAGGATTCCGATTTGATGTATTCGATGTTCTCCATCCCCTCGAGGGCATCTTCGATCTTGTCCGTGACCAGCTGCTCCACGTCTTCCGCAGAAGCGCCGTAATAAACCGTGTTGACAAAGACCCGCCCCATATCCACCACGGGCATGTTCTCGAGGGGGATGGAAAAAGACTGAAGGCGCCGGTCACCACGAGGATGACGAACACGACGTTGAAAAAGACCTTCTGCTTGATGGAAAACTGAACGACGGGTCTCATCGTTAAGGCTGCCGGACGCCGCTGGAGGTCTGCTTCCGTCCGTTTTCGGGGAGCATCAGTTCAGCCCCGGGCGGCAGGCGGGGATTGTCGGCGAGGATGAGATGATCGCCCGAGTCCCCCAGGATCAACACCTGGACTTCATCCCCCTCGGGACGGAGGAAAACCCGGGGGTTTTCGTAGTGGTTCAGTACGGCGGCTTTGGGAACGAGGATTCCGTTCGCTGTGATTTTCAGGGGCAGCCGGCACGCGAGCCCGCCCCGCTTTCGCCCGGCAAAATCCCGGATTAACAATTCTATTTCTAATTTGCGGGTCTTTTCGTCGAAACGGGGATTGATCCAGTGGATGGCGGCCCTGGCGGCGCGGCCGTCGAGGCGGATGGAAAAATCCGGCGGGAGAGCCTGCAGCGCGGTCAGCTCCTGATCGGAGACAGACAGCGGCACGACGAGGTGCTGAAAGTCTGAGACGCGGGCCACCGGCGCACCGGCCGAAACGAGTTCCCCTGCCTCGATGTGCCTCTCGGTGACCGTCCATCCCAAGGGGGCCTGAAGCGCGTGCCGCAAGCGGCGCTCCTGCTGCTGTTGGAAAACGACCCGGGTCGCGTCAATTTGGATATCGACGGATTCCAGTTCGAGACGCGCCTGCTCGAGCTCTTCGAGGGTAGCGTCCCGTTTCTGCTCGGTGGTGCTTCCCCTCTGGAAAAGAGAAAGGATGCGGCGGGATTCTTTTTCTAAAAACCCGATGCGGGAAACCTGTTGCTTTCGGGCCACGTCGAGCCGTTCGAGCGTCCGGTTCGTGCCCTGGATCTCCAGGTCGATAAAAGTGGTATCGACTAGGAGAAAAGGTGCATTCCCGATGACCTGACCCATGTCGTAGTTGACCTTGAGCGCCTTCCCGGACACTTCGCAGGCAAGGGTGACTGTTTTTCGGCTTCGCGTGTATCCGGTCAACGTCACCGCCCGTTTTGCCGGTTCCACCACGAGTCTTTCCGCCGCCCACAGGACGGAAGGAAAAAACAAACAGGCGGCAAAAAGAAAAACGGCGCAACGGCTTGCGCGACCGGGCAAAACACGGAGGGTAAGGCTCATGGAAAACAGATCCCTTTCCGGCGGGAGCCTGCCCGCCAAAGCAACCGGGACGAAAGCCCCTGGGGCGGCCCGACCCCTGGAGCGGTCGGAGGATTCCAGATGCCTGACAGCGCTATCACAGAACCCAACCCCCGTCAATTGAACCGTTCCAGGAGGCCGCGCTGAAAAGAAGCGCCGGCTTCACGCACCCAATCCTGCCGGATCGGGTTTTCTTTCTTGTCCGTTGTACCCGGTCGGGCCTTGTGCTACACAAAGGCACTCGGGTCGAAACGGTGTCGATCCCTGAACCAGGGCACCGTCAGATTTGAAACCACAGGTTAAAAAGAGGAAATGCATGGCATCTATCGATTTAAGAGGTATCTTCCCTCCCATCGCCACGCCGTTTGTCGACGGTGAAGTTGCGTTTGAAAAACTGGAGTCCAACATTGTGCGATGGGCCGGGACGGGCATTCGGGGGATCGTGGTCTTGGGCTCGAACGGGGAGGCCGCGTATTTGTCCGAACAGGAGAAGCGGGACCTGGTTCGGGCGGCGGTTTCCGCATCGCCCAAGAACCTTTTTGTCATCGCCGGAACGGGGTGCGAGTCCACGGCGGAAACCATCCGTCTGACCAACGAATGCGCCGCGGAGGGCGCAAAGGCCGCCCTGGTGATCCCTCCCCACTTTTTTGCGGCCAAGATGAGCGAAGAGGCTCTATTTGTGCATTACCGACGGGTGGCCGAAGCGTCCGAAATCCCCATCCTGCTTTATAACGTTCCCAAATTCGTTCATCTGACCCTGACGCCGAATCTCGTCACCAGGCTTTGCGAGCACCCCAATATCGTCGGGATCAAGGACAGCAGCGGCGACGTGAGCCTTTTGGGCGAATACCTCCGCCGGACGCATGGGGGATTCCAGGTCCTGGTGGGGACGGCGGGTGCCCTTTTCGGCGGGCTCACCTTGGGATGCCCGGGGGGTATTCTGGCTTTGGCCAATGTGGCTCCGGAGTCTTGCATCCGGATACTCGAGGGGGTTACCGCCGGTGATTTTGAAACCGCCAGGGCCTTGCAGATCAAAATGATCCCTGTGGACAAGGCGGTCACAGCGATTTACGGGGTGGCGGGTCTCAAGGCCGCCCTGGACCTGGTGGGATATTTCGGCGGCGAAGTGCGCCCCCCCCTTCTGCCCCTTTCGAAGACCCAAAGAAAGGAGATGGCTTCCTTCCTGATAGAAGCCGGGTTGATCCATGAAGAACCGGCATGATGAAAACCGCTACGGCGCCGTTGGATTCGACCTGTTCAACACCCTGGTGATTGCCAATGCGGACACCCTGGACGAAGCCATGTCGCGCTTGGTCGGGCACCTGAAGCACAGCGGGTTCGAAATGGAACCACAGGCATTCCACGAACACTACGGCGAGGCCGCCGCGTCACATATCGAGCGCTCCCGGAAAAACGGACGGGAAACCCACAACCGGTTCTGGATCTGCGATGCTTTAAACCGCCTCGGGAACCGGCTTTCCCCGGATGATCCCCGGATCTCCGATGCCGTGGAGTCGTATTTCAGCGCCTTTTATCCCAACGTCCGGCTCATCCCCGGAACCGGAGCCATGCTGGAAAAGCTTCGGGGGCGATTTCCTTTGGGGCTGTTGTCCAACTTCACCCACGCTCCGGCAGCCTGGAAAATCCTGACCGGCCTGGATATCGGAAGGTATTTCACCACGGTGGTCATCTCCGGAGAAACGGGATACCGAAAACCTCATCCAAGTGTCTTCAGCGCCCTGGCCGAAGGACTTTCAGAAAAAAAGGAAAGGATCCTGTTCGTCGGAGACGACCCGGAAACGGATGTCAAGGGGGCCCTGCAATCCGGTCTTTCCCCTGTGTGGATGACCTATGCCAGGGACAGGCGGCTTCCTTTTACTTCCGGGATCTTTTCCGAAAACGGGGAAAATCCAAGCGATAAAGTTCCGAGGATCTCTTCATGGGAAGCCCTTGAGGCCCTGCTGGAGGCGGTAATTTCCGCAGGAGATCCTTCTGCTTGAAGGTCCTTCTCATCCAGCCCCCCCTTGAGGATTTTTTCACCACGCCCATCCGTCTCTATCCTCTCGGGCTCCTTTACGCAGCGAAAGCCTTTCAGCTTGCAGGGGTCGAAATCCAAATCCTGGACTGCCTCAATCCTTTGAAAAAACGCCGGATCCCGTTGCCCGAGGCGTTTGGTTATCTAACGCCTTTCTTGAGGGAAAACCCATACCTGTTTCAGGGATACTACCGGTTCGGCCTTTCGGAAGAGACGATCTGTGAAAGAATCCGCACCTGGCATCCCGATGTGGTGGGCATCTCTTCCCAGTTCACGGCCTATTTCAAGAGCGTGGCGGAGATTGTGTCATGCATCAAGGCCCATTTTGACATCCCGGTGGTGGTGGGAGGGCACCATGCCACGGTCTTTGAGTCCCGGATCCGGGAGCGCTGCCCCCATATCGACCGGGTCATTGCGGGCCCCGCGGAGACCGGCGTCCCCCGGTTCCTGGAAGAAATCGGGATGCGTGCACCCGCAATCGACTGGAAAGCGCACAGCCCCGACCGAAGCCTGATTTCCGGAGAAAACTACCGGATCGGAAAGAAGGTTTATCTTTCCCTGGCCGCGAGCCGGGGATGTCCTTTCGCCTGCGAATTCTGCAGCACGGCCGCCATGTTCGGCCGGCGCATCGCGTATCGGGATCCGGATGCGGTGATCCGGGAGATGCGGGAAAACCGTCAATGCAACGACACAGCAGTTTTCAACTTCGAAGACGACAACCTTTCTTCTGACCGGAACTGGTTTTCCCGGTTCCTGAAGTCGGTTTTGGGGGAGCCTGAGCTGAAGGGTGCAGAGCTCACCGCCATGAACGGACTGTGCCATGCTTCCTTGGACGAGGACCTGCTTGCCCTGATGAAAGAAGCGGGATTTCGGCGGGTTAATCTTTCTCTGGTCACCCAGGATGCCGGGCTGCAGAAAGCATACTCTAGACCGGGTAACCGTTTTCAGCTGGAACGACTCATCCGGCGGGCCCACAGCCTCGGGCTTCAGGTCACGGTCTATTTCATCATCGGGCTGCCCGGGCAGACCCGGAAAGAGATCCAGGAAACCATCGACTTTCTTTTCGATCAGGAAGTTCTGGTCGGCCCCTCCGTTTTTTATCTCCCTCCCGGAAGCCCCCTCTACCCTCGGCTTTTTCTTCCGGAGGCGCTGAAAGAAAGGTGGGACCTTTACCGGTCATCGGCCTTTGCCCTGGAAACGGATGCATTGAGCCGAAAAGACCTGGTGGACCTGTTTGCGGAGGTTCGCATCAGGAATCTGGAAGCCAAGGGCTAAGGCCCTCTCTCGCAGCCGCCGCGCCCTCCCTACTCGGGAGCAAATAGGGGCGTGTAGCGGCCGTATCCCTCTTTGTTAAGGTCTTCGGCAGGGATGAACCGCAGGGACGCCGAATTGATACAATAACGCAGCCCCGTGGGAGGCGGGCCGTCGGGGAACACGTGACCCAGGTGAGAATCACCGTGCTTGCTCCGGACCTCTGTGCGCACCGTGAAAAGGCTGCGGTCGCTTTTTTCCACGATGTTTTCGGACTGCAGGGGCCGGGTGAAGCTGGGCCACCCGGTACCGGAGTCGAATTTGTCCACAGAGGAAAAGAGCGCTTCGCCGGAGACGATATCGACGTAAATCCCCGCTTTCTTGTGATCCCAGTAGACATTGTTGAACGGCGGTTCGGTCCCGTTCTTCTGGGTCACCTCGAATTGCAGGGGGGTCAGCTTCTTCTTCAGCGTGGCTTCATCCGGCTTGACGAAAAAGGCTTCGGGCGGCTGCTTTTCTGGCGCTTTTTCCCATGCTTTTTTCAGGAAATCATCTCTTCCCGACCCGCTCCGATACCAGCGGTACCTGAGGGGATTTTTTTTATGGTAATCCTGGTGGTAGTCTTCCGCGGGGTAAAAGGTCGTCAAGGGGACGATCGGGGTGACGATGGATTTTTCGAATTGCCCGGAAGCTTCGAGTTCTTCTTTGGATTTTTCCGCCAAGCGTCTCTGGGTGTCGTTCCGATAGAAGATGGCGGATCGGTACTGGTTTCCCCGATCCACGAACTGGCCACCGGCATCGGTGGGATCGATGTGCCTCCAGAAGACCTCTAGAAGCGTTTCATAGGAAACTTTCGTGGGGTCGTAACGCACCAGGACCGCTTCCGCGTGCCCGGTTTTTCCCGACGAGACCTCCTTGTAGGTCGGATTTTCCTGATGACCTCCGGTGTATCCAGAGATGACTTGGGTCACGCCTTCCACCTTCTCGAAGTCCGATTCCGTGCACCAGAAACATCCCCCGGCAAAAACCGCGTCTTCCAGTGCCGTTTCAGAAGTGCTTTTCATGATTTCACCTGCCTTGAGCTGAAAGCCGCCGCCCATAACCCAGACACCGATGGCGGCTGCTGCAAATGTTAAAACGGGAATCCACCTGTTCATGGTTCACCTGCCTTTTTGTTTTCCGGCTCCTCTGGCGCCGTCCTTTTAAAAAACGGCGTGGTCTAAACGGAGCCGGTATTTCCTGTGCCATGGAAATAACATGCTACAATGTAGGAATAAGCATGAATCGGGAGAAGTCAAAGGACCTTTGTTTCCCGGAGGCGTGCCGCGAGAGAACAAACCGGCATCTTCCAGGGCACCGGATGGGCCGGACCCTGAAAGATGAAAAGCGTTGAAATCAGCAGGAGCAGGCGGGAGTCTTCTTTTCCCCTTTCAGGCCTTCCCCTTCCTCGGAAGCTCCGAAGGCTTTGAGGCCTTCGGCCAAGTCCCTCAGTTTTTCATCGACCCGTGCATTCAGGGTGCCGGGAGGAAAGGTGCCGTCCTCTTTCTTTTCGCCGGCGGGCAGGCCGGTGAGGATCTCCATGCCCTCGTCGATGCTTTTCACCGCGAAGACGTGGAAGCGTTTCTCCCGGACGGCTTCGACGACATCCTTGCGCAGCATCAGGTCCTTGACGTTGGCCTGGGGAATCATCACGCCCTGTTTCCCGGTGAGTCCCAGGTGCCGGCAGCAGTCGAAGAAGCCCTCGATCTTCTGGTTGACGCCGCCGATGGCCTGAACCTCGCCGTTTTGGTTCACCGATCCGGTGACGGCGATGTCCTGGCGGATGGGAACATCGGAGAGACTCGACAACAGCGCATAGACTTCGGTGGAGGAAGCACTGTCGCCGTCCACCCCGCTGTAAGACTGCTCGAAGGCGATGCTGGCGCTCATGGTCAAGGGTTTGTCCTGGGCATATTTCTTCCTGAGGTATCCGCTCAAGATGAGGACCCCCTTGTTGTGGGTGTTCCCGGAAAGATCAGACTCACGCTCGATGTTGATCACTCCGGCGCGGCCCATAGAGGTGGTGGCAGTAATGCGCGAGGGCTTCCCGAAGGAGAGATCGCCCAGGGAATAGACCGCGAGCCCGTTGACCTGACCCACCGACTGTCCATCCACATCGATCATCAGTGTGCCGCGGCTGATCATTTCCTGGAGCTGTTCTTCGATGAGATTTGAACGGTGGATTTTGGCGGAAACCGCCCGGTCGACATGGGCTGCCTCGATTCTCTCGGACTGCTCCCGGCTTGCCCAGTAGTCGGCGTCCAGGATGAGGTCCTTGAGTGCGGGGAAGGCGCTGGACAGTTTTTCCTGCCTCCCGCTCATTCGGACGGCCTCCTCCACGAGCGCTGCCGCGGCGGCCCGGTCGAAGGTTTTCAGGCCTTCCTCATCTGTGATGGCTTTGATGAATTCCATTAAGCGGGTGATGTTGGGCTCCGTCTTGTCCATGGCCGTGGCAAAATCGGCCCTGACTTTGAAGATTTTTCCCATATCCTCGTCATAGAAACGGAGCAGGTGGTAAAGGCGGACATCGGAGATGGCCACGACCTTCACCTTCAGTTCGATGGGTTCGGGCTTGAGGCCGCTGGTGGCAAAGAGGCTGAACGGGTCGAAGGTGTGAAATTCCAGTTTCTTGCTCGTAAGTGCCCGTTTCAACCCCTGCCAGACCCCGGGCTCCACGATGGCGTCGTTGAGGTATAGCACGAGGAATCCGCCGTTGGCCCTGACCAGGGAACCGGCTTTGATCTTGGAGAAGTCGGTCCTCCAGACTCCGGATCGGTCCACGATCCGATCGATGCTTCCGAAGATGTTCTTATAGGTGGGATATTCTTCAATGATGATGGGCGGCCCCTCCTGCTTTTGGTTGTCCACCATGACATTGACCGCGTAAGGGGCAAAGCGGTCGGTCTCCGGCAAAAGGGGAAGGATTCCCATCAGCTGAGTCTGGGGCTGCTCCTGGAAAAGGCTCAGGTTGTCCGCCATGTCTTGAATCATGTTGATGAGGTACGCCTTTACTTTCGGATTCTTGTGTTTCTCGAAGATGGGCTTTGCAAAACCGGAAGCCGTGGTTACGAAAGCGGCCCTGTCCATTTTCTCCACGTTGGCCTGAATTTCCTTTTGGAGATCCCGCAATTCCTGGAAAATGCGCTCCACCTGTTCCTTCAGCTGTTCGTATTTTTCTCTTTTTTCCTGGTATTCTTCCTGCGGAAACCGCCCTTTTTCGGCCAGCTCCTCGAGCTGATCGATGTGCACGGGTTTCCCGTCCACCACGGGCATCAGTTCCGGACGCTTGATCTGCCCCACCTGGAGGTCCACAAGGGCAAACCCTTCCTCCTTGACCTTCTGATCCAGGTTCTTGAAAAACGCTTTGGCTTTGCGTTCCGAAGCCTCGAAAATTTCCTTTTTGGCGCTCACGAACTCCTCGCCGGAAAACAAATTGGGGATTTCCCTTTTGAGGGTGTGGATCAGGATCTTGACATCTTCCTTCAGGGAAGAGCCTTCTCCGGAATTCAAGACCAGTAGAATCGGCGCTTCGGGGTTCTGAAAGTTGTTGACGTAGCAAAGATCCCGGGGACGCTCCCCCCCCTTGGAAAGCTCCTCCAGGAGCTGTTTGACGGTCGCCCGTCTTCCCGATTCGGGCTGGCCGGTGACGAAGATATTGTAACCGGACTTTTTCATCTGAACGCCGAACCGGAAGGCTTCCACCCCTCTTTCCTGACCCACGATCTCCCGCAAAGGTTTCAACTCGTCGGTGGAATTAAAGGAAAGGGTTTGGGGGTCCAGGCGCCATCTGAGGTTTTCAACTGCGACTTCCGAGCGTTTCATCGGGTCCGTCATGGAGTTCCTCCTCGGTGAAGCGGCACTTTTACAATTTTTTAGATCCGATCAGAGTCCTGCAGCAAAAAAACTGGGCAACTTCAAGACGCCTTCGCGATCCAAATCAAATCCGGTTCTGGAGGTAAAGCCAGAGGATATGCGCGTTCTTTGCTTTCCGGTCAGAAAAACCTTCAGCCATGCCGACCGCTAAAGGATCTGAACTTTGATGCTGCGTCTTTTTGACGGATCGCACTTGGGCATCACGATCCTCAGGCCCCGGTCGTCGTATTCGGCCTTGATGTCTTCGACCCTGACGCGGACTGGAAGAGAGATGCGGCGTCTGTAGGTTCCGGCCCGCTGTTCGACTTTTCGGAAGAGGCCGTCTTCCGTGACGTTTCGGGATTCGACGGCCACCTGAACGGTGATGCTGTCTTCGGAGGCCGAAATATCGATGTCCTCCGGGCGGATCCCGGATACCGGGGATGTCAGGATCAATTCCGACTCGGTTTCCTCCAAGTCCAGGGGGAGCACGGATCCCTCGATGAACGGAGGGATCCCGAAGTCCCGGCATCGCCTTTTGAAGATGGACTCCAGATCCTTGCGCATCCGGCTGATCTCGATTTCTTTCCAGGCGGTCAAGCCATGCATGAGGGCACCTCCACTGAAATCAAATCGTTGATGCAGACAGTTTAGCGACGAAGGGAAGAAGTGTCAATGTCCGGACCTCGGTCAGGCCTCCTTTTTTGACCCGAAAAGCCCCACGGAGACGGTCTGCCGAAGCAGTACTGCAAAAGAGCGGCGGCTGCCACCGCAGCAGTTTCCGCCCTGAGAACGAGAGGCCCCATGGAGGCCGTCACAAAACCCGACGATCTTGCCTGATCCACTTCCCTGCCGCTGAACCCTCCTTCCGGCCCCAGGACGGCAAGCACGGTGTCCTTTTTCGCTTTATCCTCATTAAGAGAGGGTTCCAGGGGCGTTTCTGCCCTTTCCCAGAAAAGGATTTTGCGATCGAACCGCTCCCCCATCGCGATGATTTCGGAATAGGAGGAAAAGGGCCCGATGTGCATCGGGTGGCTTCTTTTGCACTGTTTCATGGATTCGTGAACGATCTTTTCCCAGCGCTCCCGCCTGGCCTGGATACGAGCCGGGTCCGGATTTGGAATGGACCGCTCGCAGGAAAACGGAAAAAGCTCGGCCATGCCGAGTTCGGTGAGCTGCCGGGCCAACAGGTCCATTTTCCGGTCCTTGAGCAGGGCCAGGGCGAGGGTGATGGACGAGGTAGGTTCCAGGCGGCCTGCACGGCGTCCCAGGATTCGGAATGCCACGTACCCTTTTGACAAGTTCAGGATCGCCGCATCGTATTCGTATCCGGTTCCGTCGAACAGCACGACCCGATCGCCGGCTTTCAGTCGGAGTACGGAGGTGATGTGGGCGGACTCCTGCCCGGTCACCGCCGGAGGATCGGATTTGAGTTCTTCGGGTGTAATGAAAAATCGACGCATGGGCAGTATCGCAAGGAAAACAGAGTCGACGACTCGAAACAGTTTATCAGGAGCTTTTGTCAAAAAGCAAATACCTTGACACGAAAAAGGCCCTTTGATAGCTTCCGTAAATTCTTTTTAAACGATTTGTGATTGATATCGATAAGATGGAAGATGAAATAGCCCCCACCGGGCCTGACGGACAACCGCACCCGGCGGACTCAAAGCGCCCGGGTGCACCGGAAGAAGCCGGAGAGTTGGAAGAAGAGACCCCCCTCGTGGCGTCAGGTGCCGTGAAAAAACCCCCCGGTTCGGCTTCCGGAACCGTTTCTCGTGAGCAGCTGGAAGCGGCGCTGGAAAGGGTGGTCCGTAAAGTCTTTGCCGGTAAGATCGAGAAGATGGTGGTCGAAATCATCGACGAGGCTGTGTCCAGGGAACTGGAAAGAATCCGGGCACTGATCGAAGCCGGCGGATTTGAAACGCAAAAGGAGCGCTGACAGCGTTCAGGCATCAAGAAGCCTGTGGCCGTGGTGCCCAAACGCCCCGGCCTGGAATAGGAGCGAGGACAAATGGACATCGAGAAGCTCGATAAAAGCTACGAACCCCATTCGGTGGAAAAACGATGGTATGCCTGGTGGGAAGAACAGGAGTTTTTTAACGCCCTGGAAACTTCCGAGGCTCCCGGTTATTCCATCGTCATCCCGCCTCCCAATGTAACGGGGGTCCTCCACATGGGGCATGCCCTGAACAATACGCTTCAGGATATCCTCTGCCGCTACCGGCGGCTGCGCGGGGACAACGTGCTTTGGATGCCCGGAACCGACCATGCGGGAATCGCCACCCAGAACGTGGTGGAGAAAAAACTCGCCGAAGACGGCATGGACCGCCACCGGCTGGGAAGGAAGAAGTTCATCGCGGCGGTCTGGAAATGGAGGGAAAAATACGGGAGCGCCATCATCGGGCAACTCAAGCGCCTGGGCGCGTCTTGTGACTGGAAGCGGGAACGCTTTACCATGGACGAAGGGCTTTCCCGGGCGGTCCGGAAGGTCTTCGTGGATCTTTACCGGGAAGGGTTGATCTACCGCGGAGATTACATCATCAACTGGTGCCCCCGGTGCCGAACCGCCCTGGCGGACCTGGAAGTGGAACACGAGGTCCACGAAGGGCATCTATATCATGTCCGATACCCCGCCGAGACCGGGAAAGGGGGTCTTGTCGTTGTCACCACAAGGCCGGAAACCATGCTGGGGGACACGGCGGTGGCCGTCAATCCCGAAGACAAGCGGTATGAAAGCCTGCCCTATGCAGCCGTGGTACTTCCCTTGGTGGGAAGGGTGTTGCCCGTCATCAGGGATGCATACGTGGACCGGAACTTCGGCACCGGCGCCCTCAAGATTACGCCGGCCCACGACCCCAACGATTTCGAAATCGGAGCCCGACACCATCTTCCCTCCGTCAAGGTCATCGGAGACGACGGCACCATGACCCAAGAGGCGGGTCGCTTTTCGGGAATGGACCGCTTTGCCTGCAGAAAAGCCGTGGTGGAGGCGCTCAAGGCGGGCGGATTTCTCGAGAAGGTGGAGCCCTATCAACACGGCATCGGTCATTGTTACCGGTGCCGCACCCTCATCGAACCGAATCTTTCCCGGCAGTGGTTCATTCGCGCCCGGCCTCTTGCCGAGAAGGCCATTGCGGCCGTGGAGGAAGGGAAGACCCGCATCATACCGGAGGTTTGGGCCAAGACCTATTTTGACTGGATGCACAACATCAGAGACTGGTGTATTTCGCGGCAGATTTGGTGGGGGCATCAGATACCGGCCTGGACCTGCGCGGGTTGCGAAACCCTAACGGTTGCCACGGAAGCACCCGAGAGGTGTCCCTCCTGTGGATCCGGCCGCCTGGTTCAGGAAACCGACGTGCTGGACACCTGGTTTTCTTCTGCCCTGTGGCCTTTTTCCACCATGGGGTGGCCGGAAAAGACCCCTCTGCTCAAGACATTTTATCCCACCTCCGTCCTGGTCACAGGGTTCGATATCCTTTTTTTCTGGGTGGCGCGGATGATGATGATGGGCCTTCATTTCATGAAGGACGTCCCTTTTCGAGACGTCTACGTGCATGCGCTGGTGCGCGACGAGATGGGGAAGAAGATGAGCAAATCCTCTGGAAATGTCATCGACCCCATCGACATCATCAACCAGTACGGCACCGACGCGTTCCGGTTCACCCTTGCCGCCTTTGCCGCCCAGGGACGGGATATCAAGATGTCGGAAAAGCGCGTGGAGGGATACCGGCATTTCATGAACAAACTCTGGAATGCGGCCCGGTTTTCTCTGATGCACATCGAAACGGCAGAGGCACCGGGCGACCCCCAAACGCTTTCCCTCGCCGACCGGTGGATCCTGTCCCGGAAAAACCGCGTCGCCGGTGAAATCGCTGAAGCGCTGGACACCTACCGGTTCAACGACGCCGCCGGAACGCTTTATCAGTTCGTCTGGCACGAGTTCTGCGACTGGTACATCGAGATCGTCAAGCCGGTCCTGTACGGAAAGCCCGAAGGCGCGGAAAAAGAACGGACCCAGGCCGTTTTAAGCCACGTCCTCCGGGCGGTACTCGTCATGCTGCACCCTTTTACCCCGTTTATTTCCGAGGAGATCTGGCAGAAATTGCCGGGTGTTTCCCACTCCATCATGAAAGCCCGGTATCCCGGAGATTCGGGGAATTCCGCCGAAGTTTTCCAGGATCCGGCAGCGGAAAACCAGATGTCGCGTATCATGGAGATCGTTTCCGGAGTGCGCAATGTGCGGGGGGAAATGGGGCTGTCGCCGTCCATGCCCCTGGAGGTGGTGATCCATGCCAGTGACAGCGGGCTGCTTGATTCCCTCAAGGGCCATCAAGACGTTTTGTTGAATCTCGCCCGGCTCAAGGGACTTTCCCTGGGCCCCGAAGGCCCTAAACCCCGGACCGCGGCCGTTACGGTTGTGGACGGTGCCACCGTATTCACGCTCCTGGAGGGGGTGGTCGATTTTTCCAAAGAAGGAACCCGCCTGGAAAAAGAGATCGGCAAGCTTTCCGAAGAACTGGGCGCCGTATCCCGAAAACTCAACAATGAGGACTTTCTGAAAAAGGCGCCCGCCGAGGTGGTCCTCAAGGCCGAGGAGAAGCGCGATCTCCTCGCCGCGAGGCAGCAGAAGCTCGAAGCGAACCTGAGGCGGATCCGGGAGGTCATGGGGTAACATGGAAAGCCCGGCCCTTCGACGGCTCATCGAGATGGCCCTGGAAGAAGATATCGGACCGGGGGACATCACGACGGCACCTCTGGTGGATCCTCACCGGAAGGGCACAGGCCGAATCGTTGCCAAGGAGCCTTTGAGGGTGGCGGGCCTTTTCGTCGCAAAACAGGTTTTCAGCGTTCTCGACGCCGACGCCACGGTTTTTCTCCCGATACAGGAAGGGGATTCGGTCCAGGCGGGGTCTGAGGTGTTCAGGATCGAAGGGAATCTTCGCGCGCTGCTCGCCGGCGAACGCACTGCCCTGAATTTTCTCCAGCGTCTTTCCGGAATCGCCACCGCCGTTGCGGGTTACGTTGAGGCGGTGCAGGGAACGAATGCGAAGATCGTGGACACCCGGAAGACCACGCCGGGGTGGCGGACGCTCGAAAAATACGCGGTCCGGATGGGAGGGGCGTCCAACCACCGGATGGGCCTTTATGACGGTATCCTGATCAAGGACAATCATATCAAGGTGTGCGGCGGGGTCCGAGAAGCGGTGGGACGGGTTCTCAAAGGCGTTTCCCATCTGCACAAGATCGAAGTGGAGGCTGCCGACCTGGATCAGGTCAAGGAGGCCCTGGAGGCGGGCGCACACGCCATCCTCCTCGACAACATGGATATCGATCAGATCCGCAAAGCCGTTGAATGGATCGGAGGCCGGGCGGTGGTGGAGGTCTCGGGGGGGGTGCAAAAGCAGGATCTCCCCCTCCTGGCAAGGTGCGGAGTGGACCTCATATCCATCGGCGCCCTGACCCATTCTGCCCGGGCAGTGGATCTGAGCATGGACATTGAACCCGTCGGCGAGCCTTAACCCGGAACAGACCCATGATTCCCATCCGGGACACCATCCCCTCCAGGAAGTACCCCGTCGCCACCCATGGCCTCATCGCCCTCAACGTGCTGGTCTACCTGATTCAGCTGGGGCAGGGGGATGACCTCGACCGGTTCATCTATATTTACGGCCTGGTCCCGGCGCGTTTTTTTGTAAACGAGATCTCCGCTTATTTTTCCGTCGGCCAGCAGCTTTTTTCACTGGTGTCTTTCATGTTCCTCCACGGCGGCTTTTTTCACCTGTTGGGGAACATGTGGTCCCTGTACATCTTCGGGGACAATGTGGAAGACAGGCTCGGGCATGTCCGGTACCTGGTCTTCTACCTTCTGTGCGGCCTGGCCTCCGGCGCTTCACACCTGCTCCTCAACACCTCTTCCAATATCCCGACCATCGGCGCCTCCGGCGCCATCGCCGGAGTCATGGGGGCCTACTTCCTGGCCTTCCCGGGGTCCAAGATCCTGACGGTGATTCCCATCTTTTTCATTCCCTATTTTATCGAGGTGCCGGCCTATCTGTTTTTGGGCGTGTGGTTTCTGTTTCAGTTTTTAAGCGCCGCCGGGAGCTCAGGGGCGGGCGGCGGCATCGCCTGGTGGGCGCATATCGGGGGATTCGTTTTCGGGATGCTCTTTTTGAAATTGTTCGGCGCCCTGCCGTCGGTGGGGATCAGCAAGGCGGTGAGCCGGTTTACGGAAAAGAAGACCAGCCACCGTCTCCAGGTGGTCCGGCCCGCCCGTTTTGGCGAAGATCCGAACCTATACGGGACGATTCGTATCACCCCCTTCGAAGCCCTGGTGGGGTCGCGGAAGATGGTCAACGTTCCCTGGGGGCTCAAGAAGCGGGTCTTCAGGGTGTCCGTGCCGGCGGATACCCAAAGCGGAAGCCGTTTGAGGCTCAAGGGGGCCGGAAAGCCCATGCCGGACGGCAGCCGGGGGGATCTCTTGATTACGGTGGAAATCGAATCGTGACGGCTAAAGGACCGTCGGGAGCGGGGACGGGATGGAGGGTTCCTGCGGTTCATGAAGGGAGACCCGGTTCCGGCCGTGTCCCTTGGCATCATACAAGGCGGTGTCGGATCGCTTGATGAACTCCGTGATGGGTTCCTGAGCCTGATATTCCGTCACCCCGATGCTTACGGTTACTCTTCCCACAGCCTCGGACTGCATGACGAAAGCTTCTTTTTCGACGGCGGCGCGGATGCGCTCGGCGACGATTCTGGCCTCCTGGGCGCTGGTTTCCGGTAAGAGCACCGTGAACTCCTCGCCGCCGTAACGATAGGCGGAATCCATTTTTCGCAGGCAGGCCTTGATGATTTCGCCGAGTCTGGAGAGGACCCTGTCCCCTTCCAGGTGCCCGTAGCTGTCGTTAAAAGCCTTGAAATTGTCGATGTCGATAAACAGCAGGGACAGCCGGTGCGCATAACGGATCGTGCGGTCGATTTCGAGTTGAATTTGGTTGTAGAAATGCCGTGAATTGAAGAGTTTGGTGAGGCCGTCGGTGGTGGCCAGCCGCTTCAGTTTTTCCATGATCCGGTTGCGTTCCCGATTGAGCTCCCTTTCCCGGATCACGCGCCTGATGCGCAGCAGCAGTTCTTCGTACCGGAACGGTTTGGCGATGAAGTCGCTGGCCCCGCTGGCGATGGCCGTCTCGTAGGCGTGTTCGGCCTGTTGCCCGGTCATGAGGATGACGTCAAGATCGTATTTTTTCTTGATGCTCTCTGTCATTTCCAGGCCGCTTTTCCCGGGAAGGACGATGTCGACGATGGCGAGTTCGAACCCATTTTCCTTCAAAAACCTAAGGGCGTCTTCCGCGGTGGTGACGGTGGTGGTTCGGTAACCGGCGATTTCCAGGAAGTCGCTCAACGGGTCCAGGAGAAAGGGGTCATCATCGACGATCAGGATGCGGGGTTCCGACATCGGTCAGGATTCCAGGCTGAAGTTGACACGCCGTCTTAGGCTCTGATAGAGAAAGCACCCCGACTGATAGCCCAAAGCCTCAAGCGTGTCAATCGGCTTTTGGTCCGGGACGGAAAACGTCATGGAAAACATACGCAACTTCAGCATCATCGCCCACATCGATCATGGGAAGTCCACACTTTCCGACCGGCTGATCCAGCTTTCCCACATCGTTTCGGACCGGGATTTCTACGATCAGATCCTGGACAGCATGGACATCGAGAGGGAGAGGGGCATCACCATTAAGAGCCAGACCGTCTGTCTGCCCTACACGGCAAGAGACAGAAAAACGTACCTGCTCAACCTCATCGACACGCCTGGGCATGTGGATTTCACCTATGAGGTCTCCCGCGCCCTGGCATCCTGTGAAGGCGCGCTCCTCTTAATCGATGCCAGCCAGGGAGTTGAGGCGCAGACCCTGGCCAACCTCTACCTGGCCCTGGAGCACGATCTCGAGGTCGTTCCGGTCATCAACAAGATCGATCTTCCTTCGGCCGACATCGAGAGGACGAAGCGGCAGATCGAAGAGGATCTGGGGCTCGATGCCGAAAGCGCTCTGCTCGTTTCAGCCAAGGAGGGAATAGGGATCGAGGCGGTTTTCGAACGGATCGTCGAGAAGCTCCCCCGCCCTCGGGAGATCCCCAGGCGACCCTCAAGGCCCTGATTTTCGATTCCCACTACGATCCCTACCGGGGAACCATCGTCTATGTCCGGATCTTCGAAGGAACGCTGAAGCCGGGGGATTTAATTCTTTTCATGTCCAACCGGGCGGGCTACCGGGTCGAAGAAACGGGAATTTTTCAGATCGGTCGGGTTCCCTGCAAGAGCCTGAAGGCCGGACAGGTGGGATATTTCATCGCAGGCATCAAGACCGTCAGCGACACACGGTGCGGGGACACCGTCACCCACCGGGAACGACCCTGTGACCGGGCCATGCCCGGATTCAGGTCGGCCAAGCCGGTGGTCTTTTCGTCCATTTACCCGATCCAGTCCGACGACTACGAAGAGCTGGCGGTTGCCCTCGAAAAGCTCAAACTCAACGATGCTTCCCTGACGTATGAAAAAGATACCTCCGCGGCGCTGGGCTTCGGCTTTCGGTGCGGATTCCTGGGCCTGCTCCATTTGGAAGTCGTCCAGGAGCGGCTGGAGCGGGAATACGACCTCTCCCTCATCCTGACGGCCCCCACGGTCCGGTACGAAATCACCCTGCGTGGTGGCGATACGGTTCTGATCGACAACCCGGCGCTGTACCCGGATCCGGCTCAAATCGAAAAAACCAAAGAACCTTTCATCCGCGCCACCATCATCACCCCGGATCGGTACATGGGCGCTATCATGAAGCTGTGTCTGGACCGTCGGGGGATCAGCACCAACTACCAGTACCTCACCAGCGAGCGGCTCGAGATGTTTTTCGAGCTTCCCCTTGCCGAAGTCATCTACGATTTTTATGACAAGCTCAAATCCGTGACCCAGGGATACGGGTCCTTCGACTATGACATCCTGGACTGGCGGGAAACCGACCTCGTGAAGGTGGACATCCTCATCAACGGCGAGCGGGTGGATGCCCTTTCCCAGCTGGTCCATCGGGAGCGCGCCGAGGAAAGGGCCCGGTTCGCGTGCGAACGGCTCAAGGAAGAAATCCCCCGGCAGATGTTCAAGGTGGCCATCCAGGGCGCCATCGGCTCGAAAATCATCTCCCGCACCACCCTCTCTCCCTTCCGGAAGGATGTCACCGCCAAATGCTACGGCGGGGACATCACGCGAAAGAGAAAGCTTTTGGAAAAGCAGAAAAAGGGAAAAAAGAGGATGAAGATGGTGGGCCAGGTCATGATCCCGCAGTCGGCCTTTCTTTCGGTACTCAAGACCGGAAAGGATTAGGCGGGAAAAAAGAGGAAAAAGGCACAGAGGTTCTCCTCAGGAAGTCACCGGGTTGAGCAGGGATCCGATCCCTTCGATGCGGCACTCCACCACGTTTCCCGCCCGGAGCGTGACGGGCGGTTCCCGGAAGATGCCGACCCCGCTGGGGGTTCCGGTGGAAAGGATGTCCCCGGGGAAAAGGGTGATGTCCTGGCTGACATAGGACAGAAGCGTCGGGATGTCGAAAAGCATTTCCCCGGAAAGGCCTTCCTGCATGAGGACGCCGTCGACCCGGGTGGTGAGGCGAAGTCCGGCAAGGCTCTCGATCTCGTCCAAAGTGACGAGGCACGGGCCCAGCGGCGCGAAGGTGTCGAAGGATTTCCCCCTGAACCACTGGGAATCCCCGAACTGGGCCTGCCTTGCGGACACGTCGTTCATGACGGAGACGGCGGCGACAAATTCCAGCGCCGAAGCTTTCGGAATGCGCTTCCCCTCCCGGCCGATGACGACGGCCAGCTCCACTTCCCAGTCCACCTGGCCGCTGCTGGAGGGAAGCACAATGGGGTCCGTGGGACCTGTCAGGGCGCTGGGGGCCTTGGCGAAGAGGAGGGGATGCTGAGGGGGCGCGAAACCCCCCTCCCGGGCGTGTTCCGGGTAATTCTTCCCCAGGCAGATGATCTTCGAGGGCCGGAAGACCGGGCAGCCCCAGCGGGTGTCGATGTGCCTTCCCGGGGATGAAATCCCCCGGATCTTTTTCAGCCATCCGCCCCTGAAAAAATCCTCGCCGATATCGGGCATCTCCGGAAAATGGGCCCGCAGATCCACGATGCCCTCTTTCCCAAGAAGCCCGGGCCGCTCTTTTCCCCTATCCCCGTATCGGATGAGTCTCAATGCCGTGTCTTTGAGTCATGGGTTCCGTTCAGGTAGCACTTCCGGCTGTACCAGTCGATCTGCCGGCAGATTCCCCGGATGATGGAGACTTCCCCCGCCCCGAGCCGCATCCGGGTGAAAAATCGGCGGATCTTGGCCATCCAGAAGTCCGGGTTTTCCGGGTTGATATAGTTGATCCGGACCAGGATCTCCTTGACCTGATCGTACATGCCGTCGAGTTCGTGTCTTGTGGCCAGGCGCCCGACGGGCTCGGCAGGTTTCGGTGTGTCGACAAGAAAAAGATGATAGCACAGAATCATCACCGCCTGGGCCAGGTTGAGGGATGCGAAACGCGCTGTGGGAATCGTGACCAGCATGTGGGTAAGCCTCAGATCCGCGTTGGTAAGCCCCCTGTCCTCGGGGCCGAAAACGACGGCGATGCGGTTTTCTCTTGAGATGGGGGCCAAGAGCCGAGCCATCTGGGATGGGGAGTGGATGCCGTGTCGGGTGCCTCCGGTGCGTGCGGTGGTTCCCACCACATAGCCGTAAGGCTGAAGGGCTTCTTTGAGGGTTTGGGCGACTTCCATCTCTTCAACCACATCCGCGGCGGAATGGGTGGCCATTTTCAGGATCCGGGTCAGATCGCAGTCCTGCGGCTCCACCACCACCAATTGCCTGAGGCCCATGTTTTGCATGGCCCTCGCTGCGGCGCCGATGTTTTCAGGATATCGGGGGCGGTGCAGGACGATGGCCACATGGTCCAGGTTCACTCTGTCGGGCATCAGGTGACGATTTCGAACCGGTTGAAAAAGTATCCGATTTCAAAAGCAGCCGTCTCAGGGGCGTCCGAACCATGAACGACGTTTTTTTCGATTTCCGTGGCAAAGTCGCGACGGATCGTTCCCTCGGCCGCCTTTTGGGGATCGGTGGCCCCCATGAGGGTCCGGTTCTTCTCGATGACGTTTTCTCCCTCAAGGACCATGACCACCACCGGTCCCGAGGACATGAATTTCGTGAGGCTGTCGAAGAAAGGGCGTTCCCGGTGCACGGCATAGAAACCTTGGGCTTGTTCCCGTGTCATCCGGATCATCTTCATGGCGGCGATCCGGATGCCGTTGGCCTCAAAACGCCGGATGACTTCTCCGATCAGACCTCGGGACACGCCGTCGGGCTTGATGATGGAAAGGGTTTTTTCCATGGGGCGAAGTTCCTTTCGAAAGAGATGTGTTTGGGGTGAAATAGCAGACGGCCCTTGGCAAGTCAACCGCTCCGCTCCATCGCCCAAGCTCCCGGAACACCGGGCTGGCGCGGTTGACACGGGAAACAATTCACGTTATTTTTTCCAGGCTTGAGGGGCTTTTTTTCCTTTGGACCCAAGAAAGCAATACCGCCCCTGGGTCGAAATTTGAAGCGGGAGGAGATCCGGATATGCCGATTTATGAGTTCTTCTGTAAACGGTGTAACACCATCTTCAACTTTTATTCCAAAACCGTCAACACCTCCAAGAGGCCCGACTGTCCTAAATGCAAGGACCAGAAGCTGGACCGCCGCATGTCCCGGTTCGCCTTTACCGGAAAGGCCAAGGAACCCGGGGACATGGACGATCTGCCTTTTGACGAGTCCAAGATGGAACAGGCCATGAGCATGCTGGCCGGACAGGCGGACAAGATCGACGAAAACGATCCCAAGCAGGCGGCCAATCTCATGCGCAAGCTCACGGAGATGACCGGGATGCAACTGGGCCCCAAGATGCAGGATGCCCTCACGCGGATGGAAAAGGGTGAGGATCCGGAACAGGTCGAGGCCGAGATGGGGGATCTTCTCGAAGACGAGGAGCCGTTTATGATGCCCGAGAAAAAGGGAAAAGCAAGCACACTCAGATCTTCGGCCCCCAACCGGGATGAAACCCTTTACGATCTTTAGCCCAGAGGCCAAGGCTTTCGAACCGGCGTGGACGAAAAGATTCTGACACGACTCAGGGTGCAACGGGGGGACATCACCCGATTGTCGGTGGATGCCATCGTGAATGCGGCCAACACGACCCTTCTGGGGGGAGGCGGCGTGGACGGCGCCATCCACCGGGCGGCGGGACCGGGACTTCTGGAAGAATGCAGGACCCTGGGCGGGTGCCCGACCGGGGAGGCACGTATCACTAAGGGATACAGTCTCCCCGCGCGATATGTCATTCACACCGTGGGACCGGTGTACCGGGGAAATGCCAGGGACGCGGTCCTGCTCTCCCGGTGCTACGCCAACAGCCTCAAGTTGGCCCATGACTACGACCTGGGATCCGTCGCTTTTCCCGCTATCAGCTGCGGCGCCTACGGCTATCCTTTAACGGACGCCTGCAGAATCGCCCTGGACACGACGTGTGAGGCCCTGAGCCGGTATTCGAATATCAGGGAAGTTTTTTTTGTCTTGTTTTCCGAAACAAATTTGAAGGAATACCAAGAACGTCTGAATCTCATGCGGCTTTGAGACCGGCGCTTTCAAGCCCCATCAGATCGCTTTCGCCCGGTCGACAAAGCCATTGACAAACCGACCGATCATGCCTAAATTTACTCCGCCCTGCGGACGACAATCCGTTAACGGTTGCGTCAGACTCAAGGCGGGCCATGAAAAAGGAGGATAACATGTTGGAAGTCACGGAGACGGCGACGCAGCAGATCGCCGAATATTTCAAAGGAAAAGATGTCTCACCCATAAGGATATTCCTGTACGAAGGCGGGTGAGGGGGGCCTTCCCTCGCAATGGCTCTGGATGAGCCGAAGGATGCCGATCAGGTATACGACATCGACGGATTTAAGTATCTGGTGAACAAAGACTTTATGGAGAAGGCCAAGCCGATTCGGGTGGACTTCCAGGAGGTCGGTTTCAAGTTGACCTCCAGCCTGATGTTAAATGCAGGCTGCGGCAGCAGCTGTGCGTCGGATTCCTGCGGACACTAGTTCAGCAATTCCTTTCAGGGGGCAGCCTGATGACACGCTGCCCCTTTTCCAGTCCCCCGGCCCGTCGGCCGGGCTTCCCAATCTTCCCGTGGCCCGGTCGGGCTCGAAGGACAAAACCCACCATCGTCGGAGGGATTCATGAAGGTATTTATCGCCGGTGGGACCGGATTCATCGGGAAACGCCTTGCCCGGCGGTTTTTGGACCGGGGAGATCGCGTGACGATTACCGGTACCCGTTCCCGCAGTCCTTTGGAAACGGTGGAAAACCTCCGCCATGTCAGCGCCGACTTGACCCGGGAAGGCCCATGGCAGGAGGCCCTTGCGGAATCGGATGCGGTGATCAACCTGACGGGCAAAACCATCTTTCGTCGGTGGACTAGAAAATACAAGGCTCAGATCCGGGATTCCAGGGTTCTTTCCACACAAAATATCGTGGACGGACTCGGGGGTTCCCGGCAGGCCGTTTTGATCAATGCCTCCGCGGTGGGATACTACGGAAGCCGGGGCGACACTGTCCTGGACGAAGACGCATCTCCGGGGACCGATTTCCTGGCAAAAGTGGGAAGGGACTGGGAAGCGGCGGCCATGGAGGGGGATAAAAAAGGCGTCCGGGTGGTCTGCGCGCGCTTCGGGATCGTTCTGGGGGAGGGAGGAGGCGCCCTGGAAAAGATGATCAGGCCCTTTAAATTTTTTCTGGGCGGGCCCCTGGGAGACGGAGACCAATGGTTTCCGTGGATTCACATCGACGACCTCACCGAGGCCGTGGTGTGGGTGATAAAGCACCAAAGACTCAAGGGTCCCGTTAACTTCTGTTCCCCGAACCCCGTCCGAAACAGGGAAATGTCCAGGATCCTCGGTCGCATTCTGGGGCGGCCCGCCTTCCTGACGACCCCCGCCTTTGCTCTCCGGATGGTGATGGGGGAGCTGGGATCCGCATTGATTTCCAGCCAACGCTGTGTTCCTGAAAAGCTGTCGGGTTCGGGTTTTCGGTTTGTTTTTCCGGACATAGAAACGGCTTTCTGTGGGATTTTGGAAAAAAGGAAATAGAGAATGTGGAGCTATCTGCTGACGGCCCTGGGGATTGCCATCGCTTTGATCCTTCTGGGCGCGGCGCTGTCGAGAAGAGAAAGGTCAAAGGAAAAGATGGCGGCATATTCCTGCACCCATTGCGGGGAGCGCAACTGCGTCTGCCATAAAACCGATGACCCGGAGGGCTAAAACACAAACGACTTCATCAGGGAGGCACGATGCAGGACTTCATGGAGATCATCAGGGGCAGGAGAAGCGTTCGCAAGTATGAGCAACGGGAAATTCCGGAAAACCTGCTGTCAGCGGTTCTGGAATCCATCCGGTGGGCACCCTCTTGGGCCAACACCCAGTGCTGGGAAGTGGTGGTGGTGAAAGACCCCGCCGTCAAGGAGAAGCTCCAGGCCACGCTTCCGGAAAAGGGAAATCCCGCGAGAAGCGCGATGATCGCCGCACCGGCGGTTCTGGCCCTGTGCGGAATGTCGAAGCGTTCGGGCTTTTACAAAGACCAGGCCACCACCAAGTTCGGAGACTGGTTGCTGTTCGATTTGGGCATCGCCGCCCAGACCTTGTGCCTGACCGCCCATAGCCTGGGCCTGGGAACCGTCATCGTCGGTCTATTTGACCATGACCGCGGGAAGGCAATCCTGGGACTTCCAGAAGGATACGAGTTGGTCGCCTATATCCCGATCGGCTATCCGGCCAAAAAAAGCGAAGCCCCCAAGCGCCGGGAAAAGGAAGCCTTCACCCATCTGAATGCCTTTTCCAAAGCCTAGCCTCCGGGATCGTAACGCCTTAAAAGGATGGTTTATTACCGTTTAAATCAAGGGGCGAATCCACCGGGGCCATGCCCCTTTGATTCCGGCATTGACGGCAGGTCCGAAACCCCTGTATCCTGAAATCCGGCCCGGAATCAAAAGCCCGCAGCAGGGCCTTTTGTTCAAGGACACTCTGAAATGGCTTCCCTGGAAGAAAAAAAGGCGCTGATCTTAAAACAGGAAGAACAGTTTGCCAGGACCCTAGCCAATGGAGTGATCGAAAGGCCTCCCCTGAGCTTCTGGATGATTCTCATCCCGATCCTCTTTGTGTTTTTCTTTATTCGATGTCAGAAGGTTTTTAAAGGCCGCCAGGAGTTTGCAAGGCACTACCTGATTTCGCGGGGCCGCGCCCTGGATATGGCCGCGGCTTCCATCGAAACCGGCGAATCCCCCGACATCGAAAGACTGTGCCAGATGTCCACGGCCCCTGCACAGACCCACGGGCAGTACCGGGAATGGATGCGCGTCCTTTTCGAACACTATGCGGATCTGATCCGGTCCGAGGGAGACGATTTCCAGTCTCTGATTCGGTCGGCCTACAGGACCAAAACCAATTGCCTGCTGGGCTTCAATCGCCTGAACCAAGCGGAAAGAGGCTTCATGAAGGCTTTGCGGCCGCATCTCCAAGGGGAAGGCAAAAACATGGACGACACCATCGAACGGATCGACCGGACGACTGTTTTTCTGAGAAAAAAGATGGCGGAAATTGTCTTTCCGTGACCCAATCTAAAGAACCGGGCCCGCGTACGCGAAGGAGAAAATTATGGAAAATCGCTTCCAGCTTTTAAACCGGAAGGAGTGCCTTCTGATGGTGGTGGACATTCAGGAATCGCTTTTGACTCCGTGTGTCAACGCCGATCAAGTGAAAAAAAATGCCGCTGCGCTCATTGATCTCGCGCAAATGCTTAAGGTGCCGCTGCTGTTTTCGGAACAAAACACGGAGCGGCTGGGGAAAACGCTCCCCGAACTCATCGAAAGGGCCCCCGGAGCCAAGGTCTACGATAAACTGGAGTTCGGATGCTTTGACAACGAACCGCTCGGACATGCCATCCGCAGCACGGGACGCAACACGCTGATCCTTTGCGGGATCCACACCCATGTCTGCATCTTACACACCGGTCTGCAGGGCCTGGCCCTCGGGTATCGGGTGCATGTGGTCTCGGATGCGGTGTCTTCCCCAAAACGCTCGGACCGGGAGGTGGGGCTTCGGAGGCTAGAGGGCGCCGGTGCCGTGGTCAGCTCCACGGAGATGGTCGTTCATGAGCTTCTGAACCGGGCGGGGACCCCGGAATTTAAGAACGCCCTGCCCCTGCTCAAGACCCTTTAGGTCTGTTTTCCCCGAAAAACGGCGGTTCATGGAGAGAATCACGAAGCGCATCCCCCTCCAAGAGACCCGCTCCGCCCTCCTTGCCTGGTACTACGGCAGCCGCCGGGATCTGCCGTGGAGGAAAACGGACGATCCCTACCGGATCTGGGTCTCGGAAGTGATGCTTCAGCAGACCCAGGTTGCCACCGTCATTCCGTATTACGATGCGTTTACCCGAAAGTTTCCAACCGTCGAAGCCCTGGCCGGCTCCGAGCTCGAGGAGGTGCTCAAGGCTTGGGAAGGGCTTGGATATTATGCCCGAGCGCGCAATCTTTACCGGGCGGCCGGCAAGATCGTGGCTGAGCATGGGGGGCAGATCCCTTCAAAGCCCGAAAAGCTTGCCGCTCTGCCGGGAATCGGGAAATACACCGCCGCCGCCCTTTTGAGCATCGCCTTCGGGCGACCCCTTGCCGTGGTGGACGGAAATGTCAAACGGGTCCTTTCCCGCCTCTTTTTGATGGATACCCCGGTCAACGAGGCTTCGTCCGACCCCCGGTTCCATAAGCGGGCCGAATGCCTCCTGGATCCGAAACGCCCGGGGGATTTCAACCAGGCCCTCATGGAACTCGGCGCCAGGATCTGCAGACCGAAAAACCCCGAGTGTCCCGGGTGTCCCGTAAGTCCTTCCTGCAGGGCGCTGGCAAAAAAGAAGGTGGACCAATATCCCAAGCGTCGCCTGAGACCGAAGGTCCCTCTTTACGCGGTGGCCATCGGCGTAATTTTCCGAAGAGGGCGGGTCCTGATCATTAGGAGAAAGGAAGAAGGATTGTTGGGGGGGCTGTGGGAGTTTCCAGGGGGAAAAATACGGCCGGGGGAATCCCCGCGCCAGGCCTGCGCTCGGGAAATTCGGGAGGAAGTCCGCCTGGAGGTTGCTGTCGGAAACCGTTTGACCCGGGTCCGGCACGGATACACGCATTTCAAGATCGTGGCCGAGATCTTCATCTGCCGGCATCGTTTTGGGCGTGTGCTCCGAGCGGATTCCACCGCTCACCGCTGGGTCCGGATAGCCGACCTCCACCGGTATCCTTTTCCGGGGGCCAACCGCAAATTCATCCCCATGCTGTCAAGCATTCGCTTGGATGAAAAAGAAACCTGAAAAAACATTCCTTACACGGCCGAATCCGCAATCCGAACTTTCCCGTCGGGCCGGATCGGATCGGGAATGCGGTTTTCATTGGCCTTCCGGGAGCTGTTTTGGTAGAAGTCATTTCAAAACCTCCTGACAAGCCGTGCTTGGGATCTTTTGATAAAAGCGCTTGACGAAGCAAAGCGTTTGAATCTTGAATTGTTTGAGGGCGTTACGCCCGAGTTTTCAAGATTCAGCGAAGCGGGTTTAGCGCTATCCAAAAGGCCCAACAGGCGGGGAAGGAGGGTTTTGAAACCGCTTCTAAACTCTTTTAAAGTCCCGGCATTATTTCTTGGACCTTTTTAAAAAGGAGGCGACATGGCAATGGAACATGACCACGGTTTGGATGTGTTGACCCGATTTGCCACGGACTTGATCCGGCAGCTGGGGGAGGAAGCTTTGACCTATTACGGCAAAAGGAAAATCCATTTGAAATTTGACGACGAACTGGTCACCCAGGCGGAAATCCGCCTTCTCGACCGGTTCGAAACGCAGATTCACGCCCAGTTTCCCGCCCATCAGGTCTATCGCAACAGCCAGCAGATCGAGGAATACACCCATGGCGCGGACAAGTTCCTGTGGACTTTCGATGCCATTGACGGAGTCTCCAACTTTCAGGCCGGGATCCCCATCTGGGGGATGTCCATTGCCATTATGGAAAATTTCTGGCCTATTTTCGGCGCTTTTTACATGCCCACCACCGGGGATCTGTTCCACGCAGTGGGAAGTCAGAAGGCCTACCTCGGGGAAAAGGAAATCCGGATTTCGGAACAGGAGTCCCTCAACAATGAAAGCCTCCTGTTGACCTACTCCCGGTTTCATCAACGCTATCGCTCGACCTTTCCGGGAAAGATCCGGAACCTCGGGTGCACCTCGGCCCATCTCTGCTATGTGGCCATGGGTTCGGCCGAAGCGGCCGTGGTTTCCAACGAGTCCTATCAGGACCTGGCTGCCGTCGGGGTCATCATCGAGGCTGCGGGAGGGAAAATTTATCACATGGACGGGACCGAATTCTATCTCAACGACCACCTGGACCGGGGGAGGGTGGACGTCCCGCTGGTGGCGGTCTCTCCGGAAAACCTGAGTCAGGTGCTCGACTCGGTCAAAGAAGCGGCCTGAGGCAGGATTTCACGGGCAGGGGAGACAGACTTCCGGGACGAATCGCTGGAGAGCCAAACGCTCATTGGGCTGGAGGGGGCGCCAATCGACGGAATAAAAGACCTGGGGTCCGAAGTGGCGTTTCGGCCGAAACACCGCGACGCGGACGTCCTGGGACATGTCGCCGCCCTGTTCGATCCAGAGCACATTTTTCGCCTCGAGATTGAAGTCGCGAAAAATCCGGGTTCCCAAGAGGTTCGCGCACTTTGAGGGAAAAAGGTTTTCGGGCTGCCGGGTTGTCAGAACCAGGACGGATCTGAGACGCCGGACGCCCGGAGCCTCCGCCGACAGGTCAAAGATCCGGACGCGCCAGGAAGGGCCTTTCCTGTCCGCGGGCCGGGTCGATTTCCCGCTGTAGGCTCCCAGTCGGTAAGTGCCGTCGAATAGAATCATTGCCAAGGCAGGCTATCAGAAACCCCTGATCAATGCAAAAAAACGGGAAAAGGCCCGGGGTCAGCGTCATCATCCCCACCCACAACCGGGGATGGGTCCTCGAGGAGGCCGTCGACAGCGTTTTGAGCCAGGAATTTACGGATTTCGAACTGATCGTGGTCGACGACGGTTCCACGGACGAAACGGCTGAGATCCTGAAAGCATACGGTTCGCGGATTTCGACGCATTTCCAACCCCATCGCGGGGTGAGCGCAGCGCGGAATGCCGGAATCCGGAAAGCCACCGGAAGGTACGTCGCTTTTCTGGATTCAGACGACCTGTGGCTTCCCGGCAAGCTTGGGGCCCAGGTCGATTTTTTCGGGTCGCATCCGGAGGTCAGGGCCTGTCAGACCGAGGAAATCTGGATTCGAAAAGGGATCCGCGTGAATCCGAAAAACTGCCACCGCAAGCTGTCCGGAGCCCTTTTTAACGCCTCCCTGGAGCGATGCCTGGTGAGCCCGTCGGCGGTGATGGTGCCGAAATCCCTTTTCCAAGAGGTGGGCTTTTTTGATGAAAGCCTGCCCGCCTGCGAGGACTATGATCTCTGGCTTCGGGTCAGCTGCAGGTTTCCCGTTTTCCTGATCGACAAGCCCCTGGTGGTCAAGCGCGGCGGGCATGCCGATCAGCTTTCCCGGGCTTGGGGGTTGGACCGGCATCGTATCCGCTCGCTGGTTAAAATCATAGAAAGCGGCCTTCTGGATCAAACCCAGACCCGTGCAGCCGTGAGGATGCTGAAAACAAAGTGCGCCCTCTATGCGGGCGGATGCTTGAAGCGGGGCCGGCTGGAGGAATACCACCGGTATGCGAACCTGTCACGCCGCTTTTCAAAGGATGTTGTTACCCCGGTTCGGAGCGGACCCCGGGGCTAGCGGTCTTCCAGCTGCCTGAGGGCGACCGAGGACAGCGCCCGGACGGTGGGATGGGGATCCTGAGCCGCAGCCTTTTTCAGGGCCTCCATCACGGATTTGTCTTTGTGTTTCAGGTCTCTCAGGGCGGACGCGGCTCTCCCCCGCGTGCTCGGACTCGGATCGGAAGCCAGGACTTTGACCAGAACCTCGGCGATTTTACTTTTGGGTGACCCGATCCTGCCCAAAGCCTCGCAGACCTTACTCCGGACCCCTTCCTCCGGGCTGGTGTTGAGGATTTCGAAAAGCTTCGGCACGGCGTCTTGAGCGGATTTCCCGTAGGCGCCCAAGGCGGAGGCGGCAAACTCCACCACCACGGAAGAGGGGTCGTTTAAGGCGTCTGTGAGCGGCTTTCTGGCCTCGATAACAGGGATGTAACTGTTTCCCAGAAGAAGGGCCGCTTTCCAGCGGACCTCTTCGTCCCTGTCTTTCAAGGCGCCGATGACGGGATGCGCCACTTCCTTGGGGATCGGCCTGAGTTTCATTTCATTGAGCAGTTCCAGGGAGGCTTTCCGCGCCTCGGGCATCGGGTCCGAAAGAACGGACACCAATGTTGGGAGGATTTCGCGGTCGGGGACGCCCATGGCCCGCAGCAGCCGGGCCGCATCCACCCGGACGGTTCCTTTTTCATCCTCCAGGATTTTGCGAACGTCCGGAAGCAAAGCCTGGTCGGATACCTTCAGGCTGCGCAGGGCCCTGGCCGCGTTCAGCACCGTGGCGCCATAGGGATCGTGCAACGCCTCCCTCAAGGCGCTTTGAGCCGGACGGGCTTCTTCCCCGATGCGGGAAAGGGCCCCGGCGGCGTTGGCGCGCACCTTGGGAAAGGGGTCCTTCAGCGCCCCGATGAGGGCCGGCACCACCTCCGGCGTGCGTTTTACATAGGATTCGCCCAGTTTCCAGGCCGCTTCGGTCCTCTTTGACGCATTCCCATGCTTCAAGTCTTCCAGGTAATGATTCGCAAGAAAATAAGGGTCTTTTGGTTTTTCCGCGCGATGTTGCATGGATCCGGGTGTGAGGCAGGAAACCCAAAGTCCGGCGCCAAGGAGACAGACCATCGGGATCTTTGCCAGCAAAGTCGCTTTTCGTCCCATTTTCCCTCCTTCTTTCAAGTGGACCCTTTTCACGAAGACCCCGGCAAACCCTTTTCAAATACGAGCTTCGGCCGCCGGAACCCTTTTCATTTCTGTTTTTTAACAGGGCCGCATTTCAAGACATTTTTTCGATCGCCTCGATATGGGCCCTGATCTTTTTCGCCGAGACGGGAAACGGGGTCTTGAGTTCCTGGGCAAACAGGGTGACTTTATATTCCTCGATGAGCCAGAAGAGCTCCTCCACGGCCTTGCGCTTTTCGTCGGAAACGGAAGGCGTGAGGGTTCCGATGAGCTCTTTGAGTTGGCCTGTAAATAAAGCCACCGGGTTGAGGCGTTCCCGGTCCCTTCCCAGGTCGAGAACTCCCCTTTCCGCACGGATCGCCAGCGCCCGGATGTAGCGGGGAAGATGCACAAGCCGCTCGTCGCCATAAAGCATGACAAAGGGTTTGGGAACAAGCGCCTCCAGGTCTTTCCTGAGGGATTCCAGAAACGCCAGGATTCCGGCATTTGCAGGATAAACAGCCTCCAGGGCGTGAACCTTTTCCCTTGCCGCATCCAAAGCCTCGACAACAGCCGCGACTCTTTCAAAAACTTCAAGGCCCCTGGAATGGATCGTCGGCGAAATTGCTTCGCAAAGCGCCTCAAACGCCTTCCGGCTTCTGACGCTTTTGTGAAAGAGGTCGGCCGAGACCCGTTGAAGAACCTGATCACTTATCGGGTTGATTCCCCCGAGACGGTCGGCGGCCTTCCCCGGCTTTTTTGAAAGACGGATATGCCGGCGCAGTTGATTCAAAGGTTTTGAGAAGCGGATCTGAAAAAGGGCGGCCACCCCGCCGGGATGCGCGGCCCGGGCCTCGTCCAGGAAAGAAAAAAGGCGCAAGCGGGCACCGCCGCCGCGGGAGTTCTTTTCAAGGGCCGGGAAAAAGTGCCACTCACTCCGGTCGCGGCCTTTGAAAACGACCGTTTCCGGAAGATCTCCGAAGGTCCAGTCGGTGATCCCTTCCTTTTCCCAATTTTTTTTCGCAGCCTTCACGTCAGGCGGCGGCGCAAGGGCCTCGCGCAGTTCGGGCCCGAAGTCGAAAATTTCAGGCACCCTCCCGGCACGGATGCACTTTCCGTCCGGGGATTCGAGGCGGACGCGCATCCGCAGGTGGTCCGGCAAGAGTTTCATCGGCCAGGCGCTTTCCGGGATGCTCACGCCCAGACGTCGGCCTGCAAACCGGCTCAGGGCCCGGGTCAAAGGGGCATCCGAAGCAGAAAGTTCCCGAGCGAGGGGATCCAGGAAAGAGGGCAGGGGAGGAAGGGTTTTCCGGCATGGCCTGGGCAGGTTTCGAATGAGAAACTCGATTTTTTCGTCAAGCAGCCCTGGAACCAGCAGCTCAAGACGCTCTTTGGAAAGAGATGGGGCATGGGAAAGAGGGATATGAACCGTGACCCCGTCTTCTTCTTCGCCGGGGTTGAAGCGATAGCTCAAAGGAAAGGATCTTTCGCCGATTAAAAGGGTGTCTGGAAACCGGGAAAGCGTCTCCGGGCTCGGGGTGTGATAGAGCAGATCCGGCAGCCGCATGTGCAAGAACGCGTCGGAGCCTTTTTCAAGGATGCGTTTTTTAAGGGAGGCGGAATCGAACACGCCCTTCAGGCGCTTGGCGTAAAATTCAAAGATCTCCGTTTCGCTTGCTTTGAGGTCTCGCCTTCTGAGGCGATGCTCCAAATCTTCCGCTTTGCGCATCAGATCCTGGTTGTGCGCCAGGAAAGTCCAGGCATGCTTCACGTTTCCGGTCATCAAGGCCTCTCGGATAAAGACGGCACCGGCTTGATCCGGATCCATGGGCCCGAACGGGACCGCTCTTCCGGGGTGGATGAGCAGCCCGTAGAGGTGCACCTTTTCCAGGGCCAGAACCGTCTCCTTGCTCTTGGACCAGAAGGGCTCCCCATAGGTATAGCGGCACTGGGCCCGGCCGATGGGTTCCAGCCAGGCGCTTTCAATGAGGGCCGCGCTTCGGGCGAAGACTCTGGAGGTCTCGACGATCTCGGCGGCCACGATCCATTCCCCTCCCCGATGGAAAAGGCCGGATCCCGGAAAGAGCATCACTTCCTTGCCCCTGGCGGCGGTGTAGATGTTTTTCTCTTTCTGCAGCGCAATGTTGGAAAGAAAGCCGCTCAAAATCGACCGGTGGATCCTGTCATAGGTTCCACGGTCGCTGGAATAGGGGTCGTCCGGAATCCTGATGAGGTTTTGTTCTGCCGCCAGCAGACCGGTTTTGGAAAGAAGTTCCTGGATCTGGGTGTGGATGTCCTGCCAATCCCGCATTCTCCTGAAGGAAAGAAAGTGCTGCCGGCAGAACCGCTTCATCTTTGAGGCGCCTCCGGTTGGCCCCACTTGCTCCTGGAAGCGCTGCCAGAGGGCGATGAGGCTTATAAAATCGGAATGCGGATCGGACCAGGTGCGGTGCGCTTCCCGGGCCTCCTGCTCCCGGTCCATGGGGGTTTCCCGGGGATCCGGGATGCTCAGGGCCGCAGCGAGGACGGCCGCCTCGGGCAGGCACTGTTGTTTTTCGGCCTCCAGCAGCATCCTGGAGAGCCTGGGGTCCAGGGGCATTTGGGCCATCTTTCGTCCGGTTTCGGTTAAAACCGTTTTCCCGGAGGGCTTTCTTCGAATGGCCCCGAGCTCCGTCAGGACTTCATACCCTCCGGCGATCCATTTCGGGGAGGGCTTGTCGATGAACGGAAATTCCGAGGGATCTCCCATGTCGAGGGCGATCATCTTGAGGATCACCTCCGCGAGGTTGGAGCGAAGGATCTCGGGAGGGGTATACAGCTCCCGCCCCTGGTAATCGGCTTCCGAAAAGAGGCGGATGCACACGCCGTCCTCCATGCGGCCGCAGCGGCCCTTGCGCTGGTCGGCGCTGCTTTGGGAAACGGGCAGGATCGGAAGCGAGCGGGTCCTCGAAGAAGGGGAGTAGCGGGAGAGGCGGGCCAGGCCGGTGTCCACCACGTAACGGATCCCCGGGATGGTAAGGGAGGTTTCGGCGACGTTGGTGGCCACGATGATCTTCCGGCCGGATGCGCCTGCGAAGACCTTTTGCTGGGTTCGTGCCGGGAGCCGGGCGAAAAGGGGCATCACCACGGCTTTTTTGAGGCGCATCCCCTCCAGGAGTTCGCAGGTCTCCCGGATGTCTCGTTCGGTGGGCATGAACACGAGGATGTCCCCGTCTGCGCCCTGCCGTACCAGCGTCTTGACCGCTTCCGCCGCCATTTCCGTATAAGGGAGGTCCTCCTTGGGGCCCGTGTCTTTCTCCTGGACGGCATAACGGACTTCGACCGGATACAGACGGCCGGAGACTTCCACCACGGGAGCCCCGCCGAAGGCGCTTGAAAATTTTTCGGTGTCGAGGGTTGCCGAGGTGATGATGACCTTGAGATCGCTTCTTTTCTGAAGAAGGGTCCTCAAGTAGCCGAGGAGAAAATCGATGTTGAGGCTTCTTTCGTGGGCCTCGTCGATGATGAGGGTGTCGTAGGCCAGAAGCCGGCGGTCCCGGGTGGTCTCGGCCAGGAGAATGCCGTCGGTCATGATCTTGATGAACAGGTCCTTTCCGGTTTTTTCCTGGAATCGGATCTTGAATCCCACGGAGCGGCCCAGGGGTTCGCCCATCTCTTCGGCGATGCGCCGGGAAACCGTGAGGGCGGCGATCCTGCGTGGCTGGGTGCAGCCGATGATCCCGGAGATCCCCCTCCCGGCTTCCAGGCAGAACTTGGGGATCTGGGTGGTCTTGCCGGAACCGGTTTCCCCCGAAACAATGACGACGGGATGTTTTTCAATCGCCTTCAGCATCTCTTCACGGTACGCCACAATGGGGAGGTCCTGCGGATACCGGATCCCGGGCCGACGGGTTTTCCGGTCAATCCGCCGCCGGATGGACGACTCGAGCCTGCCCTCCATGGCCTTCAGCGCAGCATCGAGGGTTTCCCGGGGTGCGGCTTTTGAAAGCGACTGGGCGGCCTTCTCAATCTGGACCTGAAGGGCGGGACGGTCCATCGCCATGCTCAGGCGGAGGCGCCGGCGCATGCGTCGGAGGCGCTCTGGAAAAGACAAGCCCATAAAGCCTATGTACACAGGAAGCGTTTCAGGATCAAGACAGGGCTTTTTTCAAAAGGAGGCCGGTTTTTGACTTTTCAGCCGGTTTCTGCCAGAAAGAAGGCGCAAGAGGCCGGGGCGTCGCCCTTTGCCGGTGACGGCGCTTGAAGGCCTCAAGGGAGAACCACTACCCCGGATTCAGGAAAGGGCTGGACATGGAACTGGTGATCATCGGCGGGGATGCCGCCGGAATGAGCGCGGCCAGCCGCGCCAAACGAAACAACCCGAAACTTTTTGTCACGGTTTTCGAAAAGACGGAGGATGTTTCCTACAGCGCCTGCGGCATGCCTTACAACATTGCGGACCCAGACCGCCCCATGGACGATCTGGTGGTGCGGCGGGCGGAGGTTTTCCGGAAAAAACAGGGGATCGACCTTCGCGTCGGGCATCGGGTGGATGCCATCGACAGGGCCCGGCGCAGGGTGTCGGGAAAGGACGCAGGCGGTGCTTCCTTTGAAAAGTCCTTTGACAGGCTTCTGATCGCTACCGGGGCGTCCGCCGTGCTTCCCGAACTTCCTGGTAAAAAACTGCCGGGCGTCCTGGCGCTCAAGAGCCTGGAAGACGGACGAAGGCTCAAGGCCTTCGTCGCCGAAAAACCCGTCAAGAAAGCCGTGATCCTCGGGATGGGATATGTCGCCCTTGAAATGGTGGAAGCGCTTTGCGCCCGACGTATTGCCGTGGAGATGATCAAGCCCGGGCCGGTCTTTTTACCCTGGATGCACGCCGAGCTTTCGGGGATTGTCCGGGAGGAGATCGAAGCGGGCGGGGTGCGGCTTTCTTTGGGAAAAGCGGTGCAGCAAATCGAGAAGAAAGCGGGACACCTGCGCGTGGTCGCCTCAGGGGAAACCCTGGATGCGGACCTGGTGCTTATCGCTGTGGGCGTTTCTCCCAACAGCCGCCTCGCCGCCGATGCCGGTCTCGAACTGGGGCCCGGGGGGGCCGTCGCCGTGGACAGACACCTGAGAACCTCCGACCCGGAAATCTTTGCCGCCGGCGACTGCGCCGACGCCTTTCACATCGTGACCGGGAAGAAGGTCTACATCCCCCTGGCCTTGAGGGCGAACCGTGCCGGGTGGGCCGTGGCGGACACGGTCTGCGGATCCGAGACCGCCCTTCCCGGGATCGCCGGGACTGCCGTGTTCAAGGTCTTTGACTTGCAGGTGGCGCGCACCGGGTTGAACGAAAACGAGGCCAAAGCCGCCGGCTTTGAACCCGCGGCGGTGACCATCAAGGCCCGATCCCGGGCCCACGCGCATCCCGGGGCTTTTCCCCTTTGGGTCCATATGGTGGGAGACAAGGCCACGGGCAGGCTCTTGGGGGTCCAGATGGTCGGGAAGGAAGGGGCCGCCCACCGGATCAACGCCCCTGCCGTGGCCCTTCATGCCCGGATGACCGTTGCCGATTTCCAGCAGAGCGACCTGGCCTACGCCCCCCCCTTCGGTCCGGTCTGGGATCCCATGCTCATCGCCGCCAACCAGCTGCTCAAGGTGCTGGCATGAGATCTTTTCGAAAGGAACTCTGGTTCGAGGTGCCCGGGCGGCGCGGCTTTGTCAACATCACCCGGAAGGTGGAGCAGTGCCTGAAGGAAAGCGGTGTCCGTGAAGGCCTGGTGCTCGTGAACGCCATGCACATCACGGCCTCGGTCTTCATCAACGACGACGAGCGCGGACTGCACCAGGATTACGAGGTCTGGCTGGAACGGCTCGCGCCCCACGAACCGGTTTCCCAGTACCGGCACAATGTCGGGGAGGACAACGCCGACGCCCACCTGAAACGCCAGATCATGGGCCGGGAAGTGGTGGTCGCCGTCACCGAGGGAAGGCTCGATTTCGGCCCCTGGGAGCAGATCTTCTACGGGGAGTTCGACGGCCGGAGAAAAAAGCGGGTCCTGGTCAAGATCCTCGGCGAGTAACCGGAAGCGGGATTTCACCCGAAGCGGCCCCCAGATTCTGGGTCAGTTTCTGGACGATTTCACCGTCAGGACACCCGAAAGGATGAGCGCCGTGGCCATCCATACGACCACATCCAGGCGCTCGTCAAGGATCATCCAGCCCAAAATGACCGCGATGACCGGGTTGACGTACGCGAACAGGGAGACCTTGGCGGCCGGAAGCTTGGTGAGGGAATAGATGTAAGATCCGTAACCCACCATGGAGCCGAAGACGATCAGGTAGGCCATGGCCCCCAGACCCGCAGGGGTGAACTGGAGCCGGCGGTACTCCCCGGCCGCAAGACCAACGGCGACCAGGACGATTCCCGCCACGAGCATTTGAGCGGCGGCCGCCATGAGGGGGTCGCATTTCACGGGCCTGTACTTGGACCAGAGGGACCCTGCGGCCCAGGAAAACGGGGCGAAAAAAAGGACCAGGACCCCCGAAAGGTAGGCCCGGTCGAAAGCGCCTTTCAAATCCGGATAAAACAGAAGGAAAAGCCCGGAAAAGCCGATGACGATGCCGAGGCTTTTCCGGGCGGTGAGCCCGGCGCCGGAGGGGAGCATCGCCTCGAATCCTGCCACCCAGAACGGAAGGGTGGCCACGATGAGGGCGGTCAGGCCGCTGGGGACCCACTGCTCCGCCCAGACCACGCAGCCGTTGGCGACCACCAGAAGCAGGACGCCGACGACGGCTAAGTTCAGCCACTCCCCTTGCTTGGGCAAGGCAATTCCCCTGAACCGGAGAATCCCCAAAAAAAGGATCCCGGCGATCAGCCAGCGGATCCCGGCGAACAGGGCCGGGGGCAGGCTCTGAACGCCGATGCGTATGGCCAGGTAGGTGGTCCCCCAGAAAAAACAGACGGACAGCCACGCCCCGTAAGCCTTAAGTGCCTCTTTCCGTTCCACGGTTGCATCCCTCGGGGCCAATTGATAGATTCAAGAAGATTTCCCAGCGCATGGGCGTCGATTATCCGCTTTTTCAGTGAAAAACAATCGGCATGAAGAAGGGGGAGGAAAAATGGCACCGAAAAAGAGGGTGGGGCTGGCCCTGGGCAGCGGCGCCTCCCGGGGGTGGGCGCACATCGGGGTCATCGAGGCGCTGGAGGAGGAAGGCATCTCCATCCATTGCATCGCGGGTTCCAGCATCGGAGCCTACGTGGGCGCCCTTTACGCCGCCGGGTGCCTGAAAAGTCTCAAAGCGTTTGTCCTGAGCATGGACGGGAAGAAAATCTACTCCTACTTCGACGTGGTCTTTCCGAGGTCCGGGCTTTTGGACGGCACCAGGCGGCTCAAGGCGCTGTTTTCCATGCACACGGCCGTGGAAACATTTTCCGACTTAAAAATTCCCGTGGCCATGGTGGCGGCGGATCTGGAGACCGGCGCGAAGGTGATCCTGGATTCGGGAAACCTCCTCGAGGCGCTGAGGGCCACCCTGTCGATTCCTGGGCTTTTCGCCCCGGCAAAAGTCAACAACCGGTGGCTCGTGGACGGGGGGGTCATCGATCCCGTCCCGGTGGGGGCCTGCCGGTCCCTGGGAGCGGACCGGGTCATCGCCGTCGATTTGACCGGCAGCAGGGCCTCCCGGGTCAAGGCCCAACCGTTGGGTGGAAGCCGTGTGGCTGACAGACACGGCATCAGGAGCGAGCTTGTAAAAAAAATGGTCGGCTACTACGAAGGCGCCGGATCCGGTTTCAAGGCCCGCCTCAACGATCTCTTGAAACGGGAGACGGAGACCCCGGACATCGTAGAGACGGTGACGGCGTCCATCAACATCATGCAGCGCCGCATCACCCGAGTGAACCTCGCCGTGGACCCCCCGGACGTCCTCGTCCAACCGCAGCTTGGGGAGATGAAGATGCTGGAATTCGACCGGGTGGAACAGGCCATCGAGGAGGGGCGCCGGGCGGTCAAGGAACAGATGGATGACATCCGGACGCGGATAACCTCTCCGTGAAACGATCCGGCCATCGATGCGTTTGGAGCCGGTTTTTTTCTTTTCATCGCCTCCATTTTAAAGAATCTGAATTTCCTTGACAATTCAAAATCAGAATGGATAATTTACCTGCTCTTTTCGATTGATGCTGTAACATTTTGTGTCCTGAAATGCCAGGGGAGAGGGCATTTCTTCAGTACCCTTCCAAATTATTTCCTTTCAAAGATAAAAAAGCGGTCCGATCCTTCACCTTGCATAAGGAGAAAGCCATGAGAACCGCCTTAAAAAGCGCCGCGATGGTTTTCGTCATCATGACCGCGGTGACGCCTGTCCTGGGTGCAGACTTTCATGTAACCAAAACCGCTGACACCAATGACGGCGCCTGCACTCCCGGCGACTGCTCCCTGAGGGAAGCCGTCATCGCGGCAAACGCCTCTCCCGATGCGGACACGATCCATATTCCAGCGGGCACCTATATCATCCTCATCCCCGGATATGAGGATGCGGCGGCCACCGGGGACCTCGACATCACCGGGCCGGTCACCCTTGTCGGTGCGGGCATGAAAGACACCATTATCACCGCAGCAGGTGAATTGGGAATTCATGATCGGGTGTTTCACATCATTGCTCCGGGTCACCATGTGAGATTTGAAAAACTGGGCATTTGGGGTGGATATAAATTTCCTGATGTTGGCGGCGGTGTTTTTATCGAGAAGAGTGGAAGAGCCGACTTCTTTCAGTGTCATTTTTACCGGAACTTCGCCGGAGCAGGGGGTGGGATCGGTATTGGCATTGATGTGTTTGGGACGCAACTTTTTGAATGCGTTGTCGAGAAAAACGAATCGGGCGTTGGAGGCGGTATCTTCACAAAACAACGCGTTCGACAATCCTCCGGTCGACTGTCACTGACAACCGCGCCGACACTTCAGGCGGCGGCTTGTTCGCTTTTAAAAGTTTTTTCTGGATCGAAAATTCAACCTTTTATAAAAACAGTGCCCCGGTCGGGTCTGAAATAACATTGGAGGAAAGTACTGGCTGGGGTCGAGCATTCGACCTTGGTCGCAACCAGTGCGTTTATCCCCATGAACCCCTCGGTCGACATTCGAAACGGGTCCGCATATTTTTACAACAGCATTGTCTGGGGCAGCTGCAACGCATCCGGCGGCGAATTCGGGTCGGGGGGGCGCAACATCGGCGCCCCTCTGAGAAACTGCGGCTTCGATCATCCGACGGACCTGATCGTGGATTCGGATCCGGGGCTCCTTCCCCTGGGCCCCTACGGAGGCCCCACGCCCACGGCCCCGCCATGGGGGCACAGTCCAGCTATCGACAGAAGGCTCTCAATCAGCCACCCGCCGGCTACGGATCAGCGGGGTGTGTCCAGACCCCAGGAAGGAGACGGGGATGGGCATCGCCGACTATGACATCGGGGCCGTGGAGTCCCGCAATTTTTTCCTGACCTGGGATCCCGTGCTGGAATTTCAAAACGACTCCGACCAGGCCTGCGATGCGTTTCAAAACGGGGTCATGCGGCGGGCCAAGGTGGCGCTTTTCGTCATGGACGTGGGGGAAAGCGAACCCAGACTCTGGGACGAGCTCGTCTTCGACGGGAGTGTCGGCCCCGGAAAGTCGGAAAGCATCCGGTTCGACTGGCCCTTGGCCAAGGGGACGCCCTCGGGGTTTGCCAAGCTCTTCTGGAGCCTCGAGCTGGTGATGGAAAACCCGGAAGCAGGTGCCGGGACGTTCCAGCCCACGGCCGATTTGGGCCCCGGCCCCCCTGTCCCGCCGGACCCGACGCCCCCGGATCCCACACCCCCGGACCCGACGCCTCCAAAGCCGCCTAAACCGAAGACCTTTTCCGTGTGGGCCTTCGACACCGATACCCCTCGGTTTACCGGCAGGCCGCCTATGGTCCCGGTGGAGGTGGACGAGGAGCACACCCGGGTGAAATTTTATCTTTTAGGCGAAGAATGCCCCGACACCCCGGTGGGGAAGGTGTATTTCCACCTCGTTAAAAATTGAGGGATGAGGAAAAAGAACTCGTGGACCCCCGGGTGCCCCTTAAGGTTAAGGCATCGGTGGGGCGCTCGAATTCGTCAAAACCGCCTCAATCCCATGGACTATGTTTTGCCGGTTATGACTCAATTCTGTGCGGAAAAGGAGAATCCATGAAATCGAAACTCAGCAGGCTTCAGACCGGTATCGTCATTCTCATGGTGCTTTTCTCGGGCTCTTCCTGGGCGGTGGATCGGTTCGTAGGCCAAATTGGGTTCAATCACGGCGATTGCACGGTAATGCCGTGCAGGTCCATCCAGTATGCCATCGATCAGTCTTCATGGGGCGATCAGATTCTGGTGGGACCTGGCAAATATGTTGAAAACATCCAATTCAGGGAGGAAGATATCACCCTGAAATCGATTGGCGGCGCCGAAAACACGATCATTGACGGAGGCGGCGTTACCACTGTCGTGAGGTTTAACCGGCCGCAGCCCTCCCAGCAGCGCATCGAGGGATTTACCATTCAAAACGGAACAGGGGATACGCAATGTTACACCGGGGGCGGCATCACGTGCTTCGATGGTGCATCGCCCACCATAAAGGACTGCATCGTGCGATCCAACTACGCCGGCGGCATTTGGTGTGTCTTTGGGGCGAATGCCACCATCAGCGGGTGCACCGTCGAAAAAAACTTCCAGTACGGCATCTATGTCCAGGACTCCTCGGTGGTCATCGAGAATTCCACCATCAAGGGAACCGATTTCCTGCATTTTATAGCCATAGGGGTTGAGGCCTCCGGGAGTTCGTCGGTGACCCTCCGGAATTCGAAGGTCGCCGGCAACCTAGGCGGAGGGATCTGGGCCGACGGATCGGCGACAGTGGATGCCGTGAACTGCTTCATCACGGGAAACTACTTCGACAACAACGGCGCCGGCATCTCGGCCCATGAGTCCAGCCACGTCCGGATTGCCAACTGCACCATCAGCGGGAATTCTGCCTATGATTTAAATCGCGGCCTGGGCGGAGGGGGAATCGCCGCCTTCGAAGGCACCCAGCTTCATGTGGTCAATTCCATCGTGTGGAACAACAGGACTCACAACGGGGTCAATGACGACATCGGCGCGCGCGGCGGCTTTTCCATCCATTACAGCAATTTTCGGGATATACACACCCAGTGGGAGGGAGTTGGGAATCTCCACGAGGATCCGGTGTTCATCAATCCCCGGGGGCCGGAATCCGCGCCTTTTTCGGACGGAGACTTCCATATCGACACGGCTTCCCCGTGCGTCGATGCGGGCACGGCGGATGTGTCCTCCTTCCCGCTGATCCCTTCCAACGATTTCGACCTCCAGTCCCGGCCGAAAAAAAACGGGTACGACATGGGGGCGGACGAGGTGGTCTTTTCCATGTGGCACACCCATCGTCCGGTCCTGGAGATCGTAAACCAGTCCGACCAGGTCTGCGAGATGTACAGGAACGGAATCGTGCGGCGTGCGAAAGTCGCCCTGTTCGTCATGGATGTGGGGGACGGCGAACCCAGGTTCTGGGACGAACTCGTCTTCGACGGGAACATCCTCCCCGGGCAGTCGGAGAGCATCGGGTTCGACTGGCCCTTGGACAAGGGCACGCCTTCGGGGTTTGCCAAGCTCTTCTGGACCCTGGAGCTGGTGGCGGAAAACCAGGCCGCAAAGGCCCGGGGATTACAATCGCCGGCCACATTTGTTCCTCCCGTCCCGCCGGACCCGACGCCCCCGGATCAAAGGCCTCCCGACCCGACACCCCCCGACCCGACGCCGCCAAGGCCGAAGACCTTTTCCGTGTGGGCCTTCGACACCGATACACCTCGGTTTACCGGCAGGGCGCCCAGGGTCCCGGTGGAGGTGGACGAGGAGCACACCCGGGTGAAGTTCTACCTTTTCGGAGATCAGTGCCCGGATACCCCGGTGGGGAAGGTGTATTTCCACCTCGTGAAGAATTGAAACTCAGCGCAACCGGCAGGGTCGCGCTAAAGCAGGATAAAAAGGCACGGAAACCGAAGTTCGTTTCCGTGCCTTGGTGCCCTGAGCCTGATCAACGGGCGGGTGGAGGGGATCAGTCCCCCATCTTGGCCATGTAGTCGTCGTAGAGGGTCTCCAGGGCCAGCTTGTGCTTGGCCTCTTCCTGGCAAAGGATCTTGAAGACCTTCTTTCCGGCGTCGGTGTCCGCCTGCTTGAGCAGGTCGTTATAAAGCGCCAGGGCCTTTTCCTCCCGCTTCATGGCCAGCATGAGGATTTCGTTGTACCCCATCCCTTCGTGGTAAGGGGTTTCCACCGCGTAGTTGCTCCTTTTGATATCCGGAATCCACTTAAATTTGTATTTGGAGACTGCTTTGTCGGCCTGTCCCTTCTTGATGTTCGCCAGCAAGTCGAAGTGTTTCTGCTCTTCCTTGGCGAAGCCGGAAAACATTTCCTTGGAGCCCGACAGGGATTCCTTCCGGGACAGGGCATCATAGAACTCAAAGGCTTCCTTTTCCTTTTCCATGGCAAAATCGAGGATCTGCTCCACATTTTGAAACTTCATGGTCGTCTCCCTTCTGCTTTTTCGGAGTATCTTTCAAAGGCTTTGAGCCATAAATACGCATTGTCGCGTCGGGTGTCAACCGAGAGCGCCTTTTCAAGCCGGAAATCCAGATCGCCCGATGGGCTTGAGATTTCGGCGCCAGGCCGGAACAGGCCGCCGGGCCTTGACGCCTTAAAGGGGCACCGGATCCGAGGTTCTGGAGGTATTTCATATACTACGGGGTGGCCTGGCTCCGATAAAATCCTTGACAGGAATCGAAAAATTGTGCCATCTTGCCCCCTTCGTCTTTCGATTTGCTGCAAAGAATCCGTTCAAACGAGGAGTTTGCCATGACAGATCCCGCTCATGACTACCAGCCGGAAGATGCCGGAGCCCTGATCCGCGAAGTCAGCGAACGCTCCGGTCAGAATCTTTCGGCCTGCTATCAGTGTCGGCGGTGCGCCGCCGGCTGCCCCGTGGCGGAGGAAACGGAGTATGTCACCCCGGACCGGCTCATTCGGAGGATCGCTCTCGGGGATCGGCAGGGGGCGCTGGAAAACGAATTGGTCTGGCGGTGCGTTTCCTGCTACACCTGCGGAACGCGGTGCCCCAACGACATCCAGACCGCCCGGATCACCGAGACGCTCAAGAAGATGGCCAAGGAAGCTCATCTGGAGCCGCTGCGGCCCAAGATCGCCGATTTTCACAGCTCCTTCCTCGAATCCAGCGTGCGCTGGGGCCGGGTCAACGAGATGGAGTTCATGGGAATCTATGAAATGAAGAGCGCCTTGAAGAACCTGAAGCGTAAGGATCTCAAGGCCATCGCAGAAGAGCTCAAGACCCAGGCCGATTTCGGGCTGGCCATGTTCAGGCACAAGCGGATGCACATGGGGCTCCAGGTGTCTAAGGGGCGCGGGGAGATCCAGCGGCTGCAGAAAAAGGCCAAAAAGCAGAGAGGTCAATGATGGATATTGCCTACTATCCCGGCTGTTCCCTGAAAGCGTCCTCCGGCATTTACGACGTGCAGAGCCTTCGGGTCTTCGAGGCGCTGGGGATTCATCTCAAGGAAATACCGGACTGGAACTGCTGCGGCGCCACGTCGGCCGGCAAGGTCGACGATTTTATGGCCGTCGCCATGCCCGCGCGCAACCTCGGAATCGCAGAGGCGACGGGGTTGACCGAGATCGTCATCCCCTGCTCGGCGTGCTATTCCCGGACCCTGGTGGCCCAATGCCAGCTGGAAAAGGATCCCGCGCTCCGGGAAACCCTCAACGCCGAGTTTTCCAAAAAAGTTTCCGGTAAAATCAAGGTCTCCTCCATCCTGGAAGTCCTGCTGTCGGCCGTGGAGTCGGGAGAGGTGGCGAAGAAAGCCATAAAAAAACTCAAGGGGCTGAAACCCGCCTGTTACTATGGCTGCCTGCAGACCCGCTTCCCCTATGCGGTGCCGGTTCCCGACGACGTGGAAAACCCCCAGGGGATGGAAAAAGTCCTGAAGGCCATCGGCGTTTCGACCCTGGATTGGAGCTATAAGACGGACTGCTGCGGCGCTTCCGCGGCCGTCACGGACGAGGGCGCAGCGGACGCACTCATGGCCAGGATCCTGAAGGACGCCGTGGCGCGGGGCGCCAACTGTTTGGTGGTCACCTGCCCCATGTGCCAGTTCAACCTGGATTCACAGCAGGAGCGGTTCTGCCCTAAAAACGGGATCAAGGAAAGGCTTCCGGTCTATTTCATCACGGAAGTCCTGGGCCTGGCCATGGGAATGAGCGCTGAGTCGCTTCACATCGACCGGCACCTCACGGAATCCATCACGCTCTTGAAGGAGTTGGAACTGATATGAAGGAAGTCAACGCCAGCCAAACCCCCAAACGGGGATCGGTTCTCATCGTCGGCGGCGGCATCGGCGGGATGCAGGCCGGGCTCGATCTGGCCGACAGCGGTTTCAAGGTCCACATGGTGCAGAAGGACTCCTCCATCGGCGGAACCATGGTCATGCTGGACAAGACCTTCCCCACCGGCGACTGCTCCATGTGCATGATCTCGCCCAAGATGGTGGAACTGGGCCGGCACATGAACGTCGACATCCACACCCTGGCCACCGTGGCTTCGGTGGAGGGTGTCCCGGGGGATTTCACCGTCAAGGTCCGCCAGAAGGCCCGGTACGTGGATCCTGTGCTGTGCACCGGATGCGGCATCTGTGAAGAGAAGTGTCCCAAGAAGGTCACCAGCGAATACGAGCAGGGCCTCACCGTCCGCAAGGCCGTTTTTTCCCTATTTCCGCAGGCGCTGCCCAACACCCGGGTGATCGACCGGGAAAACTGCATCTATTTCCAGAAAGGGAAATGTCGGGCCTGCGAGAAATTCTGCCCGTCCAAGGCCATCAAATTCGACGACACGGACAGGGAGTTCGAGCTCAAAGTGGGCGCCATCATCTTGAGCCCGGGCCTGGACCGGTACAACCCCAGGGTTCGCCAGGAACTGGGCTACGAGCGCTGGCCCAATGTGGTGACCTCCATCCAGTTCGAGCGGATCCTGTCGGCATCCGGACCCTACAAAGGAGAAGTGAAAAGGCCCGGTGACGGGAAACACCCAAAACGGGTGGCCTGGATCCAGTGCGTGGGATCCAGGGATTCCCACAACGCCAACCCCTGGTGCTCCTCCGTCTGCTGCATGTACGCCACCAAACAGGCCATCATCGCCAAGGAGCACGACAACCGGATTTCTCCCACCATTTTCTACATGGAGATGCGCGCCTTCGGAAAGGATTTCGACAAGTACGTGGACCGGGCGAAGAACGAGTTCGGCGTCGAATATCGGCGGGCCATGGTATCCGCCGTGAGGGAAGAACCGGGAACCGGCAACCTCATCCTGCGATACGCCCAGGAGGACGGCGTTCTCAAGGACCAACTGTTCGACATGGTGATCCTGTCCATCGGGTTCCAGCCCCATGCCGATGCGGCGGCCTTTGCCGAGACCTTCGGCATCCAGCCCAATGAATACCGTTTCGCCAAGACTTCTCCCTTCAACCCGGTGGAGACGTCCAGGGCCGGCGTTTACGTGACCGGGATCTATCAGGGGCCCAAGGACATCCCGGAAACCGTCATGCAGGGGAGCGCCGTGGCCGGACGCGCCATGGCGTTGCTGGGGGAGGCCCGGGGCACCGAGATCACGGTGAAGGAACTGCCGCCGGAGCGGGACGTCAGGGAAGAAGATGCGCGCACCGGGCTTTTCGTCTGCCACTGCGGCATCAACATCTCCCAGACCGTGGACGTCAAGAAGGTCGCCGAAACCGGCGCGTCCCTCCCGGGCGTCGTGCACTCCGAGGACATGCTCTATGCCTGCGCCCAGGACAGCCAGGACAAGATCAAGAAGCTGGTCAAGGAGAAGAACCTGAACCGGGTCGTGGTGGCTTCCTGCACCCCGCGGACCCACGAGCCTCTGTTCCAGGAGACCATCCGGGACGCCGGATTGAACAAGTATCTCTTCGAGCTGGCCGACATCCGGGAGCAGTGCTCCTGGTGCCACATGGGCCAACGGGAGGTCGCCACCCGAAAGGCCATGGACATCGTGCGCATGAACGTGGCCAAGGCCAAGCTTTTGCAGCCGGTGGAAACCGGTTCCGTGGGCGTGACCCCCGCCGCGCTCATCATCGGAGGCGGGATCGCCGGAATGGTGACGGCCCTCTCCCTGGCCGACCAGGGGTACCAGGCCCACCTTGTCGAGGCACAGGCGGAGCTGGGGGGTCTTCTCAAGGACCTCTACCGCACCCTGGAGGGGAGCAACGTGCAGGCCTATCTGAAAGATACCCTCGCCAAAGTGAAGGCCCATCCCAACGTTCTCGTCCACGCCGGAACCCACGTCCAGAAAACCGACGGGTTCGTGGGGAACTTCAAGACCGTCCTTGCCGACGGCACAACGTTCGACCACGGGGCCATCGTCATCGCCACGGGGGGGACGGAATACTCGCCTTCGGAGTACCTTTTCGGCGAAAGCGACCGGGTGATCACCCAGAGGGACCTTGAGAAACGGCTGGCCCTGGCCGGCCCCAGGGCCAGGGAACGATACGTCATGATCCAGTGCGTGGGGTCCCGGGAAGAGCCGAACAATTACTGCTCGCGGATCTGCTGCCAGGACGCCATCAAGAACGCCATCGCCATCAAGGAAAAGGCGCCCGACGCCCAGGTCGTCATCCTCTACCGCGATATCCGGACCTACGGGCTCCGGGAAGACTATTACAAAAAAGCGCGGGATCTGGGCGTGCTGTTCGTCCTGTACAAGACCGAGAAAAAGCCGGTGGTGGCAAAAAACGGATACGGCCTCAAGGTCAGGGCTTTCGATTACCTGCTGGGCAAAGAGATCGGTATGGACGCCGACTGGGTGGTTTTATCCACCGGGTTGAGACCACATCCAAGTTCGGAAAAAGTGGGCGCGCTGTACAAGCTGACCCGCAACCCGGACGGCTATTTCCTGGAGGCCCACGTCAAGCTGCGCCCCGTCGACTTCCCCAGCGAGGGCATCTTCGTCACCGGGCTGGCCCACGCCCCGAAAAACCTCGACGAGACGCTCAGCCAGGCCCTGGCGGCGGCGGGGCGCGCGGGAGTGCTTTTGTCCCACGAGCGTCTGGGGGTTTCCGGGATCATTTCCAAGCACAACCGGGATCTTTGCATGTCCTGCCTGACCTGCTTCAGGGTATGCCCTTTCGGTTCGCCGTTCATCGATGCCGACGGCAAGGTCAGCCATAACGAGGTGAAATGCGTGGGCTGCGGCATCTGCGCGTCGGTGTGCCCCATGAAAGCGTTTCAGGTCAACAATTTCAGGGACGACCAGATCGTGGCCATGATCGACGCCCTGACCGAGAGTGCATCCTAAGGAGGATCGACCGATGGGAAAACAAGCGGAAGCGGCCGCTCCGGAAAAAGACCCCCGGGTGGAGAAGCCGGCCGATATTCCCGATGGGTGGGAACCCAATATCGCGGCCTTTGCCTGTCATTACTGTGCCTTTGCTGCAGCGGACCTCGCCGGTGTCATGCGGCTGTCGTACCCGCCCAACGTGAAGGTGATCCGGCTCCCCTGCACGGGCAAGCTGGATGAGTACTACGTCCTGAGGGCGTTCGTTCGGGGACTGGACGGCGTGTTCGTGGCCGGCTGACTGGAAGGGCAATGCCATTTCCTGGAAGGAAATCTCAACGCCAAGAAAAAAGTCGCCCGGATCAAACATCTCTTGCTGGAGGTGGGGATCGATCCGAAAAGGGTGGAGATGTACAATCTCTCGGCGGCCATGGGCCCCCGTTGGGCAGAGATCTGCACCACGTTCACGCAAACCGTCAAAGACCTGGGCCCCTCCCCGGTGTGGCTGGCCGATCGAAGGCGCAAGGAAGGATAACGGAGGAGATATGATCGTTGCAAAGCGAAAACCCATCGAAGAAATCAAAGAGATGCTCAAGGGGTATCGAAAAGTCCTCAATGTGGGCTGCGGGACCTGCGTCTCCGTCTGTCTGACGGGCGGGGAAAAAGAGGTCAACATTTTAAATGCCGAGCTCGAGATGTCCCGGAAGATGGAGGACAACCCCATCGAGATGGGAGCCTTCAGCGTGGAGCGGCAATGCGATCGGGAATTCTTGGCCGCACTGGACGACAAAGTGGGTGAGTATGAGGCCCTCATGTCCATGGCCTGCGGCGTCGGTATCCAGTTTCTGGCGGAACGGTTCCCCGACAAGCCGGTGTTGCCGGCGGTGGACACCACCGGCCTGGCCGTGAACCAGGATGTGGGATGGTACGAGGAACGCTGCCGTTCCTGCGGCAGCTGTGTCCTGGCCTGGACCGGCGGAATCTGCCCGGTGACCCTGTGCGCCAAAGGCCTCTACAACGGCCCTTGCGGCGGAACCAACAAGGGCAGCTGCGAAATCGATCCGGAGCAGCCCTGCGCCTGGTTCAAGATCTACGAACGGCTCTCCGGCCAGGGGCGCCTCGATCTGATCCTGAAATTCCACCCGCCGGGAAGCTGGCAGGACCAGACGCCAAGGACCCTGATCCAACCGGGGTACGAGAAGACGGACAAAGCCGGTTCGAAGAAGTAACCTTTAAAAAGAGGACAGACCGCCCGGAGAAGGGATCATCGTTTAACTCGCAATTAAGCAGGGAAAGACGACCATGAAATCAGGAAGCAATTTGGAAAAAGTTTTAGAGGCGGGGCATTTCGCGTTTACCGGAGAACTGGGTCCGCCCAGGGGCGCCAATGCCGGAGAAGTTCGCAAGAAGGCCGCCTTCCTGAAAGGGAAGGTGGACTCGGTGAACATCACGGACAACCAGACCGCCATGGTCCGGATGTCCAGCTGGGCCTCCTGCATTCTTTTGATCCAGGAAGGGATCGAACCCAACTACCAGATGGTGTGCCGCGACCGGAACCGGCTGGCCATGCAATCCGACATCCTGGGCGCCTATGCCCATGGGATCCGAAACATCCTGTGCCTTTCCGGAGACCATTGCAAGTTCGGCGACCATCCCCAGGCCAAAGGGGTTTTCGACATCGATTCCATGCAGCTGATCGCCATGGTCAAAAAGATGCGGGATGAAGAGAAATTCCTCAGCGGCGCCGAGCTGGACGAAGCCCCCAAGATGTTCATCGGCGCGGCGGCGAACCCCTTTGCCGATCCCTTCGAGTGGAGGGTGCACCGACTGGCCAAAAAGATTGCTGCGGGGGTCGACTTCATCCAGACCCAGTGCATCTACAACATGGACAAGTTCCGGGAATACATCCGGCAGGCCAACGACATGGGTTTGACCGAAAAAGCCTACATCCTGGCCGGGGTCACGCCCATGAAAAGCGTGGGCATGGCCAAATACATGAAGAACAAGGTCCCGGGAATGGACGTGCCCGACGAGATCATCAAACGGCTGGAGGGCGTGGACAAGAAAAAGCAGGGCGAAGAAGGGATCAAGATCGCCGTGGAACAGATCGAGGAGTTCAAAACGATGAAAGGGGTCGCCGGGGTCCACCTGATGGCCATCGAATGGGAACACAAGGTCCCTGAAATCGCCGAGATGGCCAAGGTTCTTCCCCGTCCCAAAATGGAGTAAAGAAACCGCCGGATTTTCCATCAGTCCCGGCGGAGGCGATCTGCCGGAAATCTTCCTGCTGAACCGCCCCGTTTCAAAACCGGATGGAGCGGTTCAGCGTTCCCCTCCCTGAAGTTTTTTCCCCTCTCCTTTCCCCCCACAATCGGTTTCGAAGAAAACGAAACGCCTCGCCAGGGCGTCGAATATCCATTGAGTTTTTATTAAATACTATTTGTAAACGGCATTATATAAGAAATGTTGGAAATAGGCCTTGCCTTGACCGACCCGTTTTGATAGCCATTTGAGCAGGGAGTAAAAATAAGTTCAAGAAAGGAGGGAAAAAATAGCCGACATCGAATAACCCAACCCCAAGACAACGCTTAAAAGCCAAAGGAGGTTTCCATGAAAAAAGGATTTGCTTTTTCCATTGTCTTTCTATTTGCGTTTGTTCTCCTTGTGGGAGCCGCTCCGGCCCCCGTCAAAGCCGAGCAAAAATTCGTGACCATCGGAACCGGCGGCGTCACCGGCGTCTACTATCCCACGGGCGGCGCCATTTGCCGGTTGGTGAACAAGACCCGTAAGGAGCACGGGATCCGGTGCTCCGTGGAAAGCACCGGAGGCTCCATTTACAACCTCAATGCCATCGGCGCCGGGGAACTGGATATGGGCGTCGCCCAGTCCGACTGGCAGTATCATGCGTACAACGGCACCAGCAAGTTCGAGGAAAAAGGGCCGAACAAGGACCTGCGCGCCGTCTTTTCCGTCCACCCCGAACCGTTCACCGTGGTGGCCCGCAAGGATTCCGGGATTAAGAAGTTCCAGGACCTGAAAGGAAAGAGGGTCAACATCGGCAACCCCGGGTCCGGGCAGAGAGGCACTATGGAAGTGGTCATGAAGGTCCTGGGATGGACCATGGCGGATTTCAAGCTTGCCTCTGAGCTGAAGGCGGACGAACAGGGCGGCGCCCTGTGTGACAACAAGGTCGATGCCATGGTTTACACCGTGGGTCACCCCAACGGCTCCATCAAGGAGGCGACGACCTCCTGTGATTCCGTCATCGTGGAAGTCGCCGGGCCTGAGATCGAGAAACTGGTCAATGAAAACGCCTACTATCGCTTTGCGACCATACCCGGCGGGATGTATCGGGGTTCCGACCAGGACGTTAAGACCTTCGGCGTCGGCGCCACCTTCGTGAGTTCAGCCAAGGTTCCGGAAGACGTCATTTACAACGTGGTCAAGGCGGTTTTCGAAAACTTCGAGGATTTCACCAAGCTGCACCCTGCCTTTGGCAGCCTGAAAAAAGAGGAGATGACCAAAGACGGCCTTTCGGCGCCCCTGCATCCGGGAGCTGCGAAGTATTTCAAAGAGGCCGGCCTGATGAAATAAGAAACAAGAAGAAGGATCAGAGCGAGCGCCCGTAAAGGGGTCGCCTGCTCTGATCCGGCGTTTTTGAAAACCTTTTTTGCATCGGCGTCAGTGCCGGCTTGCGGTTCAAGGAGGCCCAAGGGCCAAAGGCCTGCCGTTACCCCTTCCTGAATGAGGATCACTGCAATGAGCGAATCGACGCGTCGCGTGAAGTCCGACAAGGAACTCCAGGAAATGGTGGCAGAGGTGGAATCGGGTGCCCGGAGTCCCACGGGAGCGATTTCCAAAAACGTCTTGTTCTACGTGCCGCTGGCCTGGACCCTTTTCCAGCTGTGGTACGCTTCCCCCCTGCCTTTTCTTTTCAATTTCGGCGTATTCAACTCCACCGAAGCCCGGGCGATCCATCTCGCGTTTGCCGTTTTCCTGTCCTACACGGCTTATCCCACCTTGAAATCCTCGCCGAGAACCTACATCCCCATCCAGGATTGGATTGTGGCGTTGATCGGTGCCTTTTGTGCCGCCTATCTCCTTTTGTTCTACAAGGAGTTGTCCGACCGCCCGGGGGCCCCGACCCAGACGGACATGGCGGTGGCGGCCGTGGGATTGATCACGTTGCTCGAGGCGACGCGGCGGGCCCTCGGCCCCCCCCTGATGGTGGTGGGCGCGGTCTTTCTCCTTTACGCCTTCGGAGGTCCCCACATGCCGGATGTCATTGCGCACAAAGGGGCCAGCCTGAGCAAAGGGATGTCCCATTACTGGCTGACCACGGAAGGGGTTTTCGGTGTCGCCCTGGGGGTTTCCACCGGGATGGTCTTCATGTTCGTCCTTTTCGGCTCGCTCTTGGAATCGGCCGGTGCCGGAAACTATTTCATCCGCGTCGCTTTTGCAGGCCTGGGACACATGCGAGGCGGGCCGGCGAAGGCGGCGGTGGTGGCCTCCGGACTGACCGGCCTGGTTTCAGGGTCCTCCATCGCCAACGTCGTCACGACCGGGACGTTTACGATTCCCTTGATGAAAAAGGTGGGGTTCACACCTGAAAAAGCAGGTGCCGTCGAAGTGGCCTGTTCCACCAACGGGCAGTTGATGCCCCCCGTGATGGGCGCCGCGGCCTTTCTGATGGTGGAATATGTGGGTATCTCCTACATCGAGGTCATCAAGCACGCTTTCCTCCCTGCCATCATTTCCTATATCGCCCTGGTGTACATCGTCCACCTGGAGGCCCTGAAAATGGGACTCAAGGGGCTGGAAAAGCCGGTGACCAAGACCCCTGTCCAGAAGATTTTTACCTTTGTCATGGTCTTCTTGTTTTTAATCGTGATGGCGGGGGCCACCTATTACGGTATCGGCTGGATCAAGACGATTGCCGGCGATGCGGCCATCTACATCGTGGTTGTTATGATCCTGGTCGCCTATGTCTTCCTGCTGGCCTTTGCCTGCCGGGTCCCGGAACTGGAGATCACCACCGACATGCAGGTGCTGCCGCGATTGGGAATCACAGCCAAGGCGGGCTTCTATTTCCTGTTGCCCATCGTGGTGTTGATGTGGTGCCTGGTGGTGGAGCGCCTTTCACCGGCGCTTTCCGCTTTCTGGGCGACGGTTCTCCTGATCTTTGTCGTGGTGACCCAAAGGCCTCTGAAAGGGTTCTTCCGCAAGGAAAAAGGGGACGACTTTACCGTCAAGCGCGGCTTCCAGGATTTGATCCTCGGGATGGTGAACGGGGCGAGGAACATGATCGGCATCGGGGTGGCGACCTCGGCGGCCGGAATCGTCGTGGGCACCGTCACGCTGACCGGCATCGGGCTGGTGATGACCGAATTCGTGGAATTCATCTCGGGCGGGAACCTGGTGCTGATCCTGCTTTTCACCGCCGTGATCAGCCTTTTTTTGGGCATGGGGCTCCCCACCACAGCCAACTACATCGTCGTGTCGACGCTCATGGCGCCCGTCATCGTCAGCCTGGGGGCCAAAACCGGCTTGATCGTCCCCCTCATCGCGGTCCACATGTTTGTTTTTTATTTCGGTATCCTGGCCGATGACACGCCGCCTGTCGGACTGGCGGCCTTCGCCGCCGCAGGCATTTCGGGCGGAGATCCCATCAAGACCGGGATCCAGGGTTTCGGTTACGACATCCGGACGGCGATTTTACCGTTCATCTTCATCTTCAACAACGAGCTGCTCATGATCGGGGTGGGGACCTGGTTTCATTTTGTTTTGGTGGTGGCTTCCTGTGTTTTCGCCATGATGCTGTTCGGTGCGGCCACCCAGGGCTTTTTCATCACGAAAAACCGGATCTGGGAGAGTGCGGTCCTTCTCATCGCGGCCTTTACGCTGCTTCGTCCCGGGTTCTGGTGGGACATGATCTTCCCGCCCCTGGTGGAAGAACCGGCCGCGAAACTCGAACAGAGGGTTGAAGGCATGGATCCAGGCTCCCGACTTATCTTCGAGGTCAAGGGCGAGGACCTAAAAGGCAAGACTTACACCAAGATCGTCATGTTGACCGTCGGAGAAGCCGCAGCCGCAGCGGACCGGCTGGCAGAGATGGGGATCGAGACGCGCCGCGAAGACGGAAAAATATTTATCGACAACGTGGTCTTCGCCAGCCCGGCGGAAAAAGCAGGAATCGATTTCGATCAGGAAGTCCTCAACGTCAAGGTTCCCACCGAGCGCATACCGAAGCATTTGATGTACATTCCGGCCGTGCTGCTGGGAGGCGCCGTCTGGTACGTCCAGCGGGGCCGGAAGCGGAGGTTTGACGCCGCCCGGGTCGCTTGATTCGGCCATGATACGGGGTTCGGGTTGCTTGCTTTCGAACCGGGCAGCCGGGCCTTAGCTTTTTCGCCCAAGGCGGTCTCGAGGGCTCTGTAAAAAGGCGGCTATGACAAGAAGCCTGAGCATTCAAATACGAGGGGGAAACATGTCTTCCCAAAAGCAGAAAGGGGCCATTTATTCTCGTCGACTCGTTCGGGTCGTTTGCCTCTGGGCCGTTTTGTTTTTCGGTGCTGTGATTTCTGAAGCAGCCGCGCTGGAGCTGCTGCTTGCGACCGGCGAGGCGGGGACTTTTTCACACTTCATCGGGCGAGGCGTTTCCAGGACCCTCAATCAGCATGCGGAGGGATTGACCTGCAAAGTTCAACCGACGCCCGACGAGATCCATATGCTGACCAACCTCCGCAGCGGATCTTTGGATATCGTCCTGGTCGATTCGCGCATGGTCTTCGATGCGTTCAACAGCAAGGGCCGTTTTCAGTTCATGGGCATCCGCTACGACACGTTGAGGATCCTTCTCCCGCTGTACAAGGTCCCTTTGACGCTGGTGGTGCGAAAGGATGCAGGCATTGACTCGTTGAATACATTGAAGGGAAAACGGATCAATATCGGACCCCCTGGCTCGCTGCAGCGGCTGGCCATGGAAACCCTGTTCCAGGTAAAAGGCTGGAAACGAAGCGATTTCCCTCTTGCCGGAGAACTCCCTCCCTCCCAGTCCCAGGATACCATGGCCTTTTGCCATGGGACGTTTCAGGCCATGGCCACCGTCGGCGTGCATCCCAATGCCCTGCTCGATCAACTCTTGAAACTTTGCGGGGCCCGTATGGTTGACTTAAGGGACCCGGACATGGATGCGCTGATACGGACGCAGCCCGCCTATTCGAAGGTCAAAATCGCCGCGGGGACCTACCCGTCACAACCCGAAGCGGTGCATACCATCGGTTCCCAGGGGATGCTGATGGTGTCTGAAGACCTCGATGAGGATCTGGCTTATCGGATCCTGGAAGCGATTCACGGCAATTTCCCTCGGCTGAAGAGCATCCATCCCGCATTGTTTCAAGCGTCCTTTGAAGAAATGGGCAACAGCAAATTGGGAATTCCCTTGCATCCAGGCGCAGCGCGGTATTATAAAACACACCCATAGCCCTGCTGTTTTGTTGGGGGCTTTGCCCATGCGGGGCGTGCGGGCGGAAAGCCTTTCGCTTTGTCAAGTCCGGGAAGAAACTGCCGGTTTGCCGACCGGGAATCGGGATGCTTTGATACAAAAGAAGGAGGGCGGAGATGAAAGAAATCCACAGGGTCATGGTTGCCATGGAATTTTCCGACAATACCCACGAGCTGTTTGCTTTCGCCGCCGGTCTGGCCGCGAAAATGGACGCCGATCTTTTGGCCGTCAATGTCATTAATATCAGGGACGTGGATGCGATCTCCAGAATCGCCGCCATGGGATATGAAATCAGTGCGGGCAATTACGTGGAGAAACTCGAGGAGGAACGCAAAGAAATTCTGGATTCCATGGTACAGGGATCCAAGTTTTCTCCCCAACGGTTCAAGGCGGTTTTCAAGGTCGGCAATCCGGCCGAGACCCTCATCCGGGTCGCCCTGGAAGAAAAGGCAGACCTAATGGTTCTCGGGATCAAGGCGCACACGGAATTGGAGCGCTTTCTGGTGGGCTCCGTGGCGGAAAAGATGTTCCGACGATCCCCCATCACGGTGGTGTCCTTTAGGGATGAAAAAAGCGCTCAGCGCCTGAAAAAGAGGTTCGGCCCGGATTGAGACGGAAAGAAGAAAACGCCAAGTCGCCCAAGGTGCTGCGTCAAGGCGGACCCGGATAGGGAGGTTCATGGAAAAACCGGAAAAACTCATGCTGGATCTCGAGAAGGTCAATACGCTCAACGCGGAGGGATGTCCGGCTTGCGGAAAAAAATTCTCTTTGGGGGATACCGTGGTTTTGGCCTGCGGCGCCTGGGAAGGGGCACCCAAATACATCCATGAAAGTGAAGCGGTGTATGACAGAAAGCGCCGTACGTACGTGGAACGCCGCTGCTTCGAAGCCGGATTGAAATAAGAAGTCCGACGGTTTCAGCCTTTCTGCTGAAGGAAAAGTCGCACCCTTGCCTCCAGGGGTTGGAGTGGGTCCGCAGGGGTTATGACCATACGCCTTCGATGCCAGCGCCGCAGTGGGGGCATCGACCGGCTTCAAGCCGGTTTTGTTTCACCAAGAAACCCCACCGTTCAAGGAGCAGGGTTTTGCAGGAAGGGCAAAACGTCTGTTCCCCGTCCTCCCCGGGGACATTCCCCAGATACACATATTTCAACCCGGCGTCGAAACCGATGCGGCGGGCGGCTTTGAGCCTTTGGCTCGAAGTGACGGGGCGATCCGTGAGCCGGTAGGTGGGGTGGAAGCGGCTGATGTGCCAAGGGGTCTCCGGGCCCAGGGAAGCGGCCAGGAAGGCAGCCAGTGCTTTCAGCTCTTCCTCGTCGTCGTTGAGTCCCGGGATCAGCAGGGTGGTGACTTCCAAGAAGATTCCCAGCGATTTCATGTGGACGAGCGTTTCCTTGACCGGTTCAAGTCGGGCCCCGCAGCGTTTCCGATAGAATTCATCCCGAAACGCCTTGAGATCCACATTGGCCGCATCCAGGAAAGGGTGGATCTTGTCCAGGGCCTCCCGGGTCATGTACCCATTGGTGACGAAGACGTTCCTGAGGCCTCGGTTCCGGGCCAAGTGCGCCGTGTCATGGGCGAATTCGAAATAGACGGTGGGCTCCGTATAGGTATAGGATATGCTGCGGCATCGGCCCTCGAGGGCGGCCGTCACCACTTCCTGGGGCGTCGTCGTCTTTCCCAGAATCGTCCCTCCCCGATCCCTGGGCATCTGAGAGATGTCCGCATTCTGGCAGAAGTCACACTTGAAATTGCATCCGGCCGTGGCGATGGAGTAGGAAAGCGTTCCGGGCAAGAAGTGGAAGAGGGGCTTTTTCTCGATGGGGTCGATGTTACGGGCAATCAATCTGCCGTAAACCCGCGTTCTCAGGGTGCCGGATCGGTTTTCCCTGACGGCGCAGATCCCGCGGCCGCTTTCGGGGATGAGGCACCGATGGTGGCATAGCCCGCATCTCACCGAGGATTGATCCGCCTGCTTTTCGTACAGATACGCTTCCATGCCTTATCCCGTCAGGGGGCTTGTCGTATGCTTGGGTCTGTATTCCAGGGGAAGGGGCCGGGTCCGGAAACGCGGGGTGAGGGTCACCGAAAGGGCTGCAAAGGTGCCGAAAGGGCACCGCTGCACCAGACTGGACGCCTCGATCCGGCCGATCACCGGGTTCGAAGAGAACGGGAGCTGGCACACGGTTCTCCAGGTCACGGGAACTTCACCCACCAGCCCTGATGTCATCCGCTTGATTTCCCACACGCTGAAAAAGCGGGCACGATTGTAGATGCACGGGGTGAAGATGCCCTGGATGCGTCGCTGGAGCCCCTTGAGGGCATACCGGTTCAGGATCCCTACGACGACTCGGTCTTTGGCCACCCGGAACGCCTCCTGGAGGGCTTGTTGGGGATCCTCGGTGAATTCCAGGGTCGTGATCAGACAGGCGTGATTGAAACTGTTGTCGTCGAAAGGAAGGTCCTCGGCGATGCCCCGGTGAAGGTCGGCTCGATTTCCCAGGCTCCTCGCGGCGATATCCAGCATGTAAGGGGAGGGATCCAAGCCGGTAACGCGAAGGTGTTGGTTCACAAACGCCGAAAGGTGGAATCCCGTTCCGCACCCGATATCGAGCAGGGTTTCTCCCGGCAAGGGATGGAGAAGGTCGAAAACGACCCGCGTTTGAAGCTGGAGGCCGTATCGATTTTTCGGTTCTAAGAGCCAACGTTCGTAGGCCCGAGCGTCCTTGAAATCAAAGACGTATCCCATGTTTGGATCTTTAGGAAAAACAGCGGATTTTTTCAAGGGAAAAAGGGGAACACTTGTCGAAGAGCAGGAAAAGGCGGATCCCGGTTTTTCATTGACAAGCAAAGGGGAGAATCCTTTATGATGCGCACCTGGCGAAACTTTGTACGAACTGAAAGACGATGGATTCGGCGGAAAAGAAAGGTCGGATGATGGGATTCGAAAGGATCGGCATTTTCCGGGATCAAGGTCCGGGATTCGGCTCAAGGCGCATCCGACCAAAGGGACCGGCCTGGGCGAAAAAAGGCATCATGGGAAAAAGGCGATTTTCCCCTCGGATTCTTCCTGCCGTTCTTTTTTTCCTTTTGGCGTTGCCGGGATGCGCCTCCATCCCGACCCAGGAGCTCAGGCTCAAGGATCCGAATCCGGAAATCCGGGCCGCCGCTTCGACCTCCCTGGGGCGGACCCGGGATCCCCGATGGGTGCCTTCCCTCATCGGGGTGCTCGGGGATCCGGATCCCCATGTGGTGCAAAGCGCCCTGTCCGCACTGAGTCAAATCGGGGATCCTGAGGTCGTCAAGTCCGTGATTCCCCTGTTGGGTCACGGGGACCCGGGGGTACGGTATGTTGCGGAACAGGCGCTGATGGAATTCGGATCCGAGGCGGTCAAGCCCTTGATCGCCGCGCTGGAGCACCGACACTTGTATGTACAGGAAGCCTCGGCGCGGATCCTCGGCAAGCTGAAGGACAGAGCGGCGACGGTCTCCCTGCTGGAAGCCCGCAGCAGCTCCCATCCGGATCGGGTCAGGATTGCGGCGACCAAGGCCCTCGGCGAACTGGGGGATCCGGCGGCGGTGGAGCCCCTTATGAAAGACCTTCGCGAAAAAGATTCTCCGGTGCTTCACGAAATTCCTTTGACCCTGGGAAAAATCGGAGCCCCGGCGGTTTTGCCGCTGATCCGCATCCTGGCCGACCCGGATGAAGACGTCGCCCGGATGGCTGCTGAAGCCCTGGGAGAGACCCAGGACGGCCGGGCGGTTCAACCCCTCATCGAAGCGCTGGAAAGGGGCGACCCCTTCCTTAAGCGGGCGGCCTCGGATGCGCTCGTTGCCGTGGGTGAAGCGGCCGTCCTCCAGCTAATGCAGCGGGCGGCAGCGCACGGCGAGAACCGGCAGGAGGCTGTCGACGCCCTGGTCCGGATCGGTCCCGCGGGTCTGCCACCTCTCATTTCTGCCCTGGAATCGGATCCGTTTCGGTTCGGGGAGGCGGCTCTTGAAATTTTACCTTCCATCGGGGCCCCTGCCGTTGAGCCTTTGATGGCCCTTCTCAAGGGGAAATCCTCCCGGGCAAATGAAGTGTCGGAGCAGCTTCTTTCGGCCATGGGCGCACCGGCGGTGCCTTTTCTGACAAAGGAGCTTAAGGCCCAGGACCTGCCCACGCAAATTCGCTGCGCCAGAGCCCTGGGCGGTATTCCTGACGACCGGGGGGCCGCTGCGCTGGTGGCAGCCCTCGAATCCGAGTCGCCGGAACTCAGGGAGGCTTCCGCCGATGCCCTGATTCGGGCAGGAAAGCCTTCGATCTCGCCGCTCATCGCGGTCATGGGGGATCCGGATTCCCCTGTTCAAAGTCATGCCCAGGAGATTTTAACAAAAATCGGTGCTCCGGCCGTGGAACCGCTGATCCAACTGCTGAAACACAAGGACGCGCTCTTGACAGAGAAGACTGCCGGTCTGTTGGCGGATATCGGCGAGCCCGCCGTCCCGGACCTGATCGTGCACCTATCGGACCCTGAACTGATCGTTCAGAACCGATGCGCCGAGATCCTGGAGCGGATCGGCCAGCCGGCTGTCTTTTTCCTGGCGCAACTTGTCAAAGGCCCGGATCCTATCCGGCTGTGGAGAGCGGTGAACATCCTCGGGGAGATCGGGGGACCGGATACCGAACAACCCTTGTCAGCCGCCCTGGGATCCCAAAACGCGGGGGTCCGGTACCTGGCGGTGGAAGGGCTGGAAAAGAACCCGAGCCCCGAGGCGGTGTCTGCCCTGAAGGGCGTTCTGGCCGATCGGTGGGTGGGACGACGTGCTGCGGAGGCGCTGTCCCGGATCGGCTGGAGTCCGGGAACACCTGAGGAGAAGCTCTATCACGGCCTGGCGCTGGGGGAGTTCGGAAAGACGTCACTCGAAAAAGCCGAAGCCAAAGAAGCCCTTTTGTCCGACTTGAGGGGAAACGCCCTTCCCAGGAAAGCGTTTGCCCTTCATGCCCTCGTGGGTCTTTTCGGGGAATCCGTGATTCCCGAACTGGTCCAAATCCTTCAGGCCGAAGGTTCTCCGGAAATGGCGGATCTTTTCATCGACTCGGATTCAAGCGCCCTCCAGGAGGCCGCCTGCCGCTGGGTCGGGAAAAACCCCTTCCCGGCAAGCGATGCCGCCTTCGGAGCCTGCCTGCTGAGGGAAACGCCCTGAGGGGCGGAGAAATCAGGCGTTTTTGAACCGGGCGACGATCCTCTCCCCGATCTTTTCCGCCGATTTTCCAAACAGATCCTCCACCTCGAGGGCATCCAGGTAAGTGTCCTTCCACGACAGGCTGTTCTCTTGGACGATGTTTCGGATGTGTTCGTATTTGCCGCCCAGAGCCTTGATCCTGTCCGGCATGGGGACCTTCGGTTTGAAGGAAACATCGAAGAGGAAGAGATGCTCGATGAAGTTGGGCCGATCCCCCGCAAGGGAGATGATGGGGACGATGAGGATGCTTCGGTCGTCCTTGCGTCCCTTGCCGATGTAGAACGTTTCCTTCCTGCACGATGATCCGCTTGGTTCCTTTGAGCTGGGAATCCTTTTCCACCCGGGAACGGACGTCCAGGGAGGATCCTTCCCTTCCGACCAGCTCGATGGTGGTCTCCTCCGTGGGTTCCCCCAGCAGATTCAGCCCGTGGATCCGGTACAGGGTCGAACCGTTGATCCCCAGGATCACCGCCTGTAGGTTCCTCAAGACGATGACGTTTTTGTTGGTGATCTGGGAAACGGTGAACCGCCGGGCAAAAAGGGCGTCAAAGAGAATGCCTTCCACCCGGTCAGGAATCCGGCTGGTTCCCACGGTGACGGTCTTCGCCTGGTGCTTGATGGCGTCCACCGGTCGGGCCATCTGATTGATGGATTCCCCGAGGCAATGGAACAACGAACGCAGCATGTTGGCGGCTGTTCCCTTGGAACCGAAGTCGAATTCGAAGTCCGTCACCGGAAGTCTCCCGGACAAGTATTTGAGCAAAAGAGGCAGTTCTGAGGCCGTGTCGAATCCTAAAGTGCTGGAAAGCCGGCGCTCGGTCATTTTCTTGCGGAACGCATTGTAGAAAAAGGCGATTTGTTCCCGGAAGGTTTTATCCAGGACCAGCTCGTAGATGTCGAGTCCCTTGCCCACATGGCCATCGATGGTCTGCTGGAGGCTTTCTCGGAATTCGAAGAGGAATCGGGAGCCCTCGTTGATGGTCAGGGCGGCGTAATATCCCCAGATGTGCCCCACCAGGGTGTTGAGGATGGGCGCCAGGTGCTGGCCCACCACAGGAACATGAAAAACGTCGGCGGCGTAAGGATCGAACCGGTGTTCGCCTTCATCGGCTATGACCACGGGGGTTGCCTTGTGGGCATGAAAAATGGCCGTGTCCTTGACGATGTCGCCGATGACGGTGTTCTTTGCGCCTGCGGCGCAGACGATGATCAAGGGTTCAGAGGAGAGATCGATATGCTTTTTGTCTTCCACGAAGTCCGATGAGATGGTCTTGTAGCAGAGCTCGGAAAGCTTGATTCGGATTTCGTCGGCGGAGACTTTGTTGGGGCCGCTTCCCACGGCCGCCCAGTAGGTTTTGGTGGAGGCCAGCCTGGAGGCGGAAGCGGCGATGGGGTCTTGCAGGGAAAGGACTTGATCCATTTTTTCCGGAAGCCGGAGAAGCTCCTGGATCTCTTTGGAGACAAACGCGGCATCCCTGCGCTTTTTCAGCGCGGCGATGTGAAGCCCCAAGAGCGCCCCGGCCACGATCTGGGAATAGAAGGCTTTGGTGGAGGCCACGGACATCTCGATGTCCCTGCCGCTGCTCGTATACAGCACGCCGTCCACTTTGAAGGTGATGTCCGAGTCCCGCCGGTTCACAATGGCCAGGGTTCGGGCGCCCCGTTCACGCACCATGTCGACGGTCCGGTTGGTGTCGGTGGTGGTTCCGGACTGGGTGATGGCCACCACCAGGGAATCGGCCATGCCGTCCTTCCCGCTTTCTTCGACGAGCCGGAAACCGCTGAGTTCCGAGGCTTTCATGGCGCTGACCTGCAGCCGGGAATCGTTCAGGTAGTAACCGAGGATCTCGGCGCAGGCGGCGGCGGCGACCCCCGCCGTACCTTGGCCGATGAAAAAAATGCGGCGGATCCGATCCTCAGCAAAAGCCTGATGCAAAGCCTCTGGAAACGCTTTTGCCTCCAGGCGGACCGTGCAAAGACCCGGGGAGCTTGGGTCCGGGATCTCCCACCGGTTCTGAAGAGTCTGCTCCACCGATCGCGGGGATTCGGAGATTTCTTTCAGAAAGTAGTGGGAAAAATCCTGGCGGTCGATATCCCGAGAGGTTATATCTGTTGTTTTTAGATCGGCTTCCGACAGGGGCAGGGGAGTTCCGTCATAGCCCATGGCGGAAATGCCCGTCAGCCCTCCCGGATGCGCCTGGTCGAGGATGAAGATCTGCCCCTGGCTTTTTCCGGTTTGCCCCTCCAGCGTCTTCTCGCCTTCCAGTTTCACATAAGTTGAGGTTTCTTCCACGAAACCATAGACCTCGGAGGTGGGCATGTAATGGTCCGGGGAGATTCCCACGAAGAGCGCCTGACCGCTTCCCCTCTGGGCCAGAAAGAGTTTTCCCGGCGCCAGATCCGTATGCATGGCGATGGCATGGGATCCCTCGAAATCGTTGACCGCCAGACGGAAAGCCTCCGCAATCCCGAGACCTTTTTTCAAGTGATGTTGGATCTGCAGGGGGATGATTTTGGTGTCCGTCGTGACCTCGGGATGGATGCTGATTCCGCTTTCCACCAAAGCGCTTTTCAGTTCCAGGTAATTGTCGATATCCCCGTTGAGACAGACGTGGATGATGCCGGACCGATCAGGGCCTGCATTCAGGCAGCGGTTGTCCACCGGGTGGCAGTTGGCCTCGGTGATGGCGCCGATGGAAGCCCATCGGGTGTGGCACAGGATCGTGCAATGTTGGGTGGCGTGTTGGATCAGGGCGAAAAAGAGAGGATCTTTTTGGATTTGATCCCGCAGGAAACGGACATTGTCCCCCAGTTTTCCGATTTCCGCGGCGACCTTGTAAGTCAGCGACACGCAAACGAGGGGGTTTCCGTTTTCATCCTCGGTATCACGACAAGCGATTCCCTGGTTGGACAGGTATTCCGCTTCCATCCGTTTCCGAAACGACTGCGAGAGGTTCTGGTCCTTGAGGTTTTCTTGGAAAGCTTCAAAGGCCGGTTTTTCGATAAAGACCATCAGGGAGATGCCGGCCGAGTCCCTTCCCCTGACTTCGAGGCGGTCGATGCTGTTGAGCACGGCGTTGATCTTTTTAACCGTAAGGATTGCATGAATGGGGCAGTCGCCGTCCCGGCCGCCGAGAAGCGCTTTCACCTTGACCCCGTTTTCTGCGATCTCCGTGAGAAGCGTCCAGAAAACATCTTTCAGGATTTCGATGTTTCGGGAGGCGTACTCCACCGCTTCGGGCTTCAGGGCACCCATGTTGGCGGCAAGCCAGTCTTTTTCCATGGACGCAAACTCTGAAACGGCCCGGCCCAGGTCTGAAAGCCGTTTCAGCAGCCCCTCATCGTGCAGAAGCGAAGGAAAGAAAATATCTTGTTTGAGCGTCCGGACCGCCTCCAGAAACCGGCTTCGAAGGTTCTCGGGATCCCGTTCAAGCAAGCCTTTTTCGAGCTGGAGGGAGAGGGGGTTGGCCCGAATGCGTGAGAAGAGGTTTTCCAGGGTTCCGGCATCCGGGTCCTTGCGGGTTTTCTTTTCAGGACGATAAGACACGATGCCGGCGATGCCGCAGCACAGACGGGTCTGGAAAACCGGAAAGAAAACGATGGAATTGCCTGGGACCGAGGCCGGCATTTTCGCGAAAAAAACAGTTGCCTTCAGGTAGGGCGCAAGGTTTTCAAAGAGCTTTGCCACCGTATGCCCGGCGTTCCTGCAAAAGCGTTTCAGGGGTATCATCATCTCTCACATGCGCGAATAAAGGGTCCGGATCCGCTCCCGGGTCATGAGGTTTTTCCAGTTTTTCCCCAGGGCGTTCTCCCAGAGGGGATCCAGGGTCAGGGATACGTCGATCATCTTCTCCACCAAGGCGGCGTCTGTGCCCATGACCCGGTTTTTCGGCAGTGCGATCCCGTTGAGGTCCATCATCTGCTTGAATTCCGCGACGCCTTCAGGATAGAATTCTTCGAGTTGGTTGAAGACGATGCAATTCCCGATGCCATGGTGGATACCCAGGACGAAGGAGAGACCGTAGGACAATGCATGGCAGACGCCCACCTGGGAATACACGATGCTCATTCCCCCGAAATAGGAGGCCATCATCAGCTTCTCGTCGGCTTCCGGATCCGGGGACAGAAAAACCTCCCGGCACAGGTCCATGGCCTTTTCCCCGTAAGCCCTGCTGAAGGCGTTCAGATAGGTTCCGCACAGGGATTCCACGCAATGGATGTAGCAGTCCATTCCGGTGTAGAAGCGCTGATCGGAAGGCGCTCCGGCGAGCAGGTCCGGATCGAGAACGATCTGGTCGAAGGTCGTGTAATCCGAATTGATTCCCAGCTTCCTTTTGGGTCCGATCAATACGGCGGTGCGGGATACCTCCGCTCCGGTTCCCGAAAGGGTCGGCACTCCCGCGTGGAAAACCGCGGGGAGTTTGATGAGGTCCCATCCCTGGTAGTCGGCCGAGGATCCGGGATTGGTCAGCATCAGGGCCACCGCCTTGGCAAGATCCAGGGTGCTTCCGCCTCCGATGCCGACGATGCCTGGGGGGGGTGATCCTGACAAGCGGCGGACCCGGCCCGTCAGGTCATCGACGTAGGCGGTGGTGGGTTCTTCGTTCACATTGACCCACAGCACTTCGTCCTTACCCTCCAGGGGGATCCGGCCCCGTAAAGCGTGCTTCTCAAAAACGTCATCCACCAAAAAGGCCACACGGGAGTCTTTTCCGCTTCTGATTTCCCGGAGGATGTCCCCCAACTGTCCGAAGCTCCCCCGGCCGTAAACGACCCGGGAGACCGTTTTAAAGTTCCGAAACATGGATTGTCCTCTGTTGTCTGATATTCTGTTTGTCTTGGGTTCTGGTGATCCTTTTCCGAAACAATTCCTGTAAAAACGGCGGATGCCCAGGGAAAAGGCGGATTTTCAAACCTTTGAAAACACTTCCGCCATCTTGTCCATCCTCCGGTCGAGATCCTCCCGGGACCAGGAGAGCTTGATCTGCATGGAAAGGGTGCGACTCATGATCCCGTCCGACTGGGGAAGGTGAAGCTTCTGATAGTCCGGGAGTGAAGGGGCGAGCAGGGTGGGCAGCTTCGCCGGGGCCTTCAGCCCCTTGATGTGATCCCACTGGCGGTGGTAATGCCAGTTGTTGTCAAACCAGTAAAAGCATCCGTCCACCCCCTTTTCAGCCAAAGCTTCAGCGGTCTTCCGCGCGCGGGTTTCATCGGGGAGGAAAAAAGAAAAGAAGGTGGCGGTGTCTCCGTCTTCGTCCGGAAGGCGCCGCGGGGTGATCCAGGGGAAGGCTCCCACCCTCTCCAGGAGCCTGTCCTTGTGCTTGCGCTGTATTTCGAGAAAGGTATCGAGCTTTCTCAATTGAGCCAGACCCACCGCCGCGTTGAGTTCACTGATCCGGAAATTGGTCCCCACGATGTCATGGCCTTCCCGGCCCCGATCGCTGCCGAGGTGGTCGTGGCCGTGATCCGCAAAGGCCGCAGCAAAGAGGTACCGCTTTTCGTCGTCTGTCACCACGGCGCCGCCTTCCCCGCAGGTGACGGTCTTGACCGGATCGAAGGAGAAACACCCCATCTCTCCGAAGGTTCCGAGGGCTTTGCCCCGAAAGGTTCCTCCGACGGACTGGCAGGCATCTTCGATGAGCGTCAGTTCCCGCTCCCGGCAAACGGCCGAGATCTCGTCTATTTGCGCCATGGCACCGCACATGTGAACGGCGATGACCGCCCGGGTGCGCTCGGAGATGGCCCTTTTCAGGGCGTCCGGATCCAGGCACAGGGTTTCATCGATATCGGCGAAGACCGGTACCGCGCCGGCCAGAAGGACGGCCTCGAGGGTGGCCACGAAGGTAAAGGGCGGAACGATGACCTCGTCTCCTGCGCCGATGCCGCAAGCCGCCAGGGCGATGCTCAGGGAGGCCGAACCGCTGGAGCACAGGTGACAGAACCCCACCCCCAAACGCGCCGCAAAGGCCTTCTCGAAATCGAGGGCCTTCCACCGGTTGCGCCTCACCCCATCGAATCCGTACCGGAACAAAACACCGGTTTCGAGGACTTCTTGAACTTCCTGCCGTTCGGCATCATCGAACTTTTCAAATCCGGGCATCGAACCCCTCCTTGCGATCTTTTCTTTTGGTAAGCGGCACCGTTGATCCTGCCAGAATTTCAGGACCGCTCATTTGAGCCGGACGATGCCGACTTTCCGCTGAAATAGGCGTCGTAATAGGCGCGGATGGCCAGACGGGCGTAAGATCCGGCCTTTCTCCCCACTTTGTCTCCGTGGACAACGAGCACCGAGACGGCGATGCTTTCAGGCGCTTTCTTATCCTTGGCAAACCCGACGAACCAATCGTATTTGGAGGTGTGTTCCAGGTTGGAAATGGACCCTGTCTTACCGCCGATAACGAGCCTGGATAACACCTTGTCGTAACGGTACCCTCTGAACGCCTTGCGCGAGGTGCCGGACCGAATGGTGGCCTGCATGAGGTCCGTGAGCACGGAAGCCGTTTCGGAGGAAATTGCTATTCGGATCCGTGAAGGTTTTCCGCGGTAAACCGTTTCGCCTTTCCCATTGGTGACCCGGTCGATGAAGGTCGGCGCCATGAGGCTGCCGCCGTTGATGACGGCCGAGGCGATGAGGGCGCCGTGCAGGGGGAAAGCGTGGTTTTCCGGTTGAACCCGCTTGCGATTTCAGCCATGCTGAAAGAATCTTCGGAAACCCAGAGACGGCTTTGGGGCTTTCCCAGTTCGAACTCGATTGCTTCGCCGAATCCGAAGGCCCGGGCATAGTCTTTGATTTGAGACATTTCCAGATGGTAGACGCTCAATTTCCCAAAGACGGGGTTGACGGATTGGGCAAAAGAATCCCGCAGTGTGATCCGGCGGCTATACTTGCTTTTTTTGTCCTTCAACTGAGACTTGTACAGGGTATGTTTCTGGCCGCTGTAAACGAACACGGTCTCCGGTTTGAACCCGTGCTGTTCCACGGCGGCTGAGGCGGTGACGATCTTGAAGATACTGGCTGCGGGGAACCCGCTGTCCAGACAGGGATTGTTCGAGGGGCGGGCCCGGTCGTGACCGGCCAGGGCCAGGACGCGCCCGGTGGTGGGCTCCATGACGACCACGGCAATCTGTTTGGAGAGCTTTCGATCCAGCTTCCCGGTGAGATATTCCTGCAGGGAGTCGTCGAGGGTGGTCTCCACTTTGAGACGCTGGCTTCCCTGCCGGACGGTCCATTCCGACTGGATCTTGTTGGGAAAAGGCGGGCTTTCCCAGACGAGATTTTCGTCGTCTTTCCCTAAATCCGGAGCGGATGTCGGGGTCCCCTGCAACAAGACGGGTTCCGGGAGATCACGGGCCGATTCGGCGGGTTTCGTTTCAAAAAGGTCCCCCGGTGTACTCGAAAAGCCGTCGATTCCCACGGCGAGGCCGTAAAGGGAGGCCGCCAGGATCAACAAGGGTGCCGTCCACCGCAAGAGCCGGTGGGTGTTTTTTTTCCGCTTACCCTGCCGTTTGAGCATGGACTGGTATTCCTGCCAGGTCGGCCTTGTCGGGCTGCCTGAAGGAGGCTTTTCGTTCGGAATTACGGGCTTCATGAACTTCTAACTGCTTTCCATTGAATCCGGTGAAGCGCGTGGCGCGCGTGAATTTCAGGATACGGGAGTCCCCAGCTTGGCGGCTTTGTCCAAAGTCAGTACGACGGCTTTTGGGCCGTCCGTGGCCGCTAGTATCATTCCTTTGGAAAGAATCCCCATGATTTTAGCCGGTTTCAAGTTGGCGACCAGGATGATCTGTTTTCCGATAAGCTGGTCCGGTTCGTAGCTTTGGGCGATGCCCGCCACCACGGTCCGTCGCTCCCCCATGTCCACTTCCAGGACCAAAAGCTTCTTGGCCCTCGGGACGGCTTCGGCCCGGATGACCGTGGCGACTCTGAGGTCCATCTTCTGGAAGGTATTAATGTCGATTTCGGGCTTGACAGGCGGGGCCTGTTGTTCCGAGGGCGCCGTCGGCGGTCTTTCCGGCCCGTGCGTTTCCGTCTCCACCCTTGGGAAGAGGGCCACCGACTTGGGAAGCCGCGTTCCGGGACGGATTCCGGAAAAAGAGCTAAGCCGGGCCAGTTCATAGAAGGGGCTCGAGGCGCTTTGTCCCAGATGCTCCTGCATGGTCTGTGCGGTTTCCGGCATGACCGGGTAGATCAGGCCCGACACGAGGCGCAGCCCCTCGAGGAGGTGGGTGATGACGGCGGCCAGAACCCCGCGTTGGGAAGGATCCTTGGCCAGGACCCAGGGGGCCGTCAGGTCTATGTATTTGTTCATCCGGTTGACGAATTCCCACACCGCCATGAGGGCCTTGTGGAAGGCGAAGGATTCCATGGCCGCCTCGTAGTGCAAAAGCGCTTCGCGGGCTTCTTTTTCGAGCTGCAGTCCACTTTTTTCCCGGGCTTCCGGAGGGACTTCCGGAACGACTCCTTTGAAGTATTTATGCGCCATGGCCAGCGTTCTCGAGAAAAGATTTCCCAGGTCGTTGGCCAGGTCGGAGTTGATTCGGGCCACCAGGGCCGACTCGGAAAAGCTGGAGTCCAGCCCGAAGACCATCTCCCGCATGAGGAAATAGCGGAAGGCGTCCAGGCCGTAGATCCGAATCAGGGAAAGGGGATCGACGACGTTTTTAAGGCTTTTCGACATTTTGCTCTGGTCCACGTTCCAATACCCGTGGACGTTTAGGTGCTGATACACAGGGATGCCGGCGGCCTTGAGCATGGTGGGCCAGTAGATGCCGTGGGGCTTCAAGATGTCTTTTGCGATGACGTGCTGCACGGCCGGCCAGAACTTCAAAAAGGATTCTCCGTCCGGATATCCCAGTGCGGAAACATAGTTCAAAAGGGCGTCGAACCAGACATACGTGACAAAGTTGTCGTCGAAGGGGAGCGTGATCCCCCACTGGAGTCGGGTTTTTGGGCGGGAGATACAGAGGTCTTCAAGCGGCCCCTTGAGGAACGCGAGAACTTCATTTCGGTATCGCGCCGGCCGGATAAAGTCGGGGTGCGATTCGACGTGTTCGATGAGCCATCCCTGATACCGGCTCATTTTGAAGAAGTAGTTGGATTCCTTGATCGGTTCGGGGGCCGTCTCGTGGTCAGGGCATTTCCCGTCTTTCAGTTCGTGCTCGGTGTAGAAACGTTCGCAGCCGAAACAGTAGAGCCCTTCGTATTCGCTGAAGTAGATATCTCCGGCATCGTAAATTTTCTGGAGCACCTGCTCCACCACCGCGATGTGACGAGGCTCTGTGGTCCGGATGAAGTCGCTGGGCTGTATCTTCAGCTGGGGCCAGAGGTCCCGGAAAAGCCCGCTGATCTTGTCCACATAGGTTCGAGGGCTTTCGTTTTCCGCCTTGGCGGACCGGACCACCTTGTCCCCGTGTTCATCGGTGCCGGTTAAGAAGAACGTTTCCTTTTGCTTCATGCGTTGGTATCGGCACAGGACGTCCGCGACCAGGGTGGTATAGGCGTGCCCCAGGTGGGGCCGGGCGTTGACATAATAAATCGGGGTGGTGATGTAAAAAGGATCGGGATTCAATTTGGTTTTTCCTCTGCGGCGGATTCTCGGATTTCATTTCGCCGGATCTCGATTTCCTGGCCGTCCTCCAATCGGACGATCAGGCGGTTGCAGATCACATTGTGCCGGATCACTTTTCCTTCGCCGCGGTCGGTCTTCACCGTCTGTCCGCTGGGCGGGAATTCTTTTTTCAGTTTCAAATAGGTATCATTTTCATAGGTCAGGCAACACATGAGCCGTCCGCATTGCCCGGAAATCTTGGTGGGGTTGAGGGACAATCCCTGTTCCTTGGCCATCCGGATGGAAATGGGCTCGAATTTTTCGATGAAGGTGGAGCAGCACAGGGTCCTTCCGCACCGTCCGATACCGCCGCACATCTTGGCTTGGTTTCGGATTCCCACCTGCCGCATTTCCACGCGGGTGCCGAGTTCTTTCACCAGCATTTTCACGAGCTGGCGAAAGTCCACGCGTCCTTCCGCGGTGAAGAAGAATGTCAGTTTGTTTCCGTCAAAGGTGCTCTCCACGGAAAACAGGTGCATGGAAAGGTCCAATTCCCGGATGCTGTCCAAGCAAAAGGCGTGTGCGCGTCTTTCCGTTTCCCGGTTTTTTTCCATTTGACGAAAATCGTTTTCGACGGCAAGCCGGTAAACCTTCTTCAGGGGCTTTTCCAAGGTTTCCTCGTCACACAGTGAAGGAGCGGTGAACACAGTCCCCAGTTCGAGACCCTGCTCGGTCTCCAGGATCACGCAGTCGCCTTTGTTGAGCACAAAGGCGCCGCAATCGAAATGGTAGACCTTTCCCGCCGGCTTAAACCGGATTCCGACGATTTTCTTCATGATCGCCTTTGCTGAGATCCATCATCAGGGTTTCGAGGACGAGCCGGGGGTTCACGTTGGACTCGATATCCCGCTGAGCCCTTCCGACGGCGTCCAGTTGCGCCAGAAGCGTTTCCCGGCTGACGTGTTGTGAAGCATATTGCATCTCACGGGTCAAGTCTTTGTTGATGAGGTGCGGCGATCCCCAGCGAAGCACCATCAGGTCCCGCAGATAAGACAGCAGGATTTCCAACCGTTCCGGAATGCGCTCTTTCGGGGTGGAAAAACGCTCCGCAAAGGCCAGGGAAAGGGTCAGCGAGTCTGAAGCCCGGGTTTCGGTGGGATCCAGTCGGGCGGCGGATAAAAGGAGACGTTTTTGATGGAGCCAGTTGCCGGAACCGCTGTCCGGACCCGCCATGGCCTGAGCCCTCGACAGGCTGCCGTGGGCCATGGGGGCCAACAGGGCGGCCTGCTCCTGGGAGAGCCCGAAACGGGCCTGCAAAGCGGCTGCGATTCGATGGTCCGGCAGGGGGCAAAAGCGGACAGGATGGCAGCGGGAAACCAGGGTGGAAAGTAAATCCGAACGTTGGGGGGCGGTGAGAATCAGCAGGGTTCGGGGCGGAGGTTCTTCCAGGACCTTGAGAAGGGCGTTTCCAGCTTCCAAGGTCAACCGGTGGGCATCGACGATCACCGCGACGCGTTTCTTGGCCTCATAGGGCTTCAGGGACAGCTGATGACAAAGCCTGCGGATCCGTTCGATCTTAATGACTGAATGGATCGGTTCGAGAACTGCAATGTCGGGGTGATTCCCCGTGGCGATCTTCCGGCAGGACCGGCAGCGGGTGCAGGGAATCGATCCAAAAACGGTTTCCTGCACTTCGGGTTCGACCCAGGATGGGGACTGCTCGCAATTGCAGGCCATGGCAAACGCGGCGGCGGCGTCTTTTTTCCCCGAACCCGCTATCCCGGTAAAGAGGAGGGCAGGGGGGAAATGCCCGCTTTTCAAAAAGGCGGACAGGAGGCGACTGGCCTGTTTCTGGTCTTTCAAGATGTCATGTTCGATCACGGTCGACAGGGATACCTCCCTTCCTGGATACGCCGCGAAGGCGCTGAACCACAAAAGCGAGCGCAATCCCGCAGGTTCTGCCTGACGGCAGCGTTTCACGGGCAGCGGGGGAGCTTCAATCCGGGGAAAGCTTAGATAAAATCGGGCAAAAAGGCAAGGCTTATGGCAGGAAATCAGGGATCCGCTCCACGTCTCCTTCCTCCACGTCCACGGCGGCGTGCTGTCCCAAGGCATCAATATTGACCACCACGCGGCCTTGGCTTTTGTATCGGGCGAAGATGCCGGTCACCCCTGCAAAAGGGCCTTGAACCACCATCACGCGGTCTCCTTTTTTCAGGCGGCTTCCCGTCAAAACCGGATGGTCGACGGAGACCATGATTTTCAGGGAGCCCACCGTCTCGTCGGGGACAGGAACCGGCCCTGCTTTGTTGCCGATGAGTCGGACCGCTCCTGCCGTTTTGACGATCTCCAGATGCTCATAGGGGTTCAAGTCGGTCTTCACAAAGACATATCCGGGGAAGAGGGGGACCCGGATGACGAGCCTGCGATCGCGGCGCCGGCTCTGGGCCTGGATCTTAGGCAGGAAAACCTCCATCGATTTTTTTACCAGACCGTCGTTGACCACGTTTTCAAAGCGGCTCTTGGTGTGCAGCACATACCATTTACGGATCAGGGGCTCGGTTTTCATCGGGAATGCGATTCCGGGTGCAGGGCCGCGCTCACGGCCTGCATGATCATGTGGACGACGATGATGTGGACATCTTCCACCTTCTGCATGTCGTCCACAGGGGCTACAAAGGGGACATGGGCCATCCGGGCCAGCTTTCCCCCCGAAAAACCGCACAACGCAGCGGTGGCTCCTTTGTTTTGATTGGCATAAGAAACGGCCCTCAGGACATTTTCGGAGTTCCCGCTTCCTGAAATCCCGATGACCAGGTCTCCCTGGACGAAAAAGTTTTTCATCTGCTCCACGAAAACGCTTTCATAGGAAAGATCGTTGGCATACGCCAGAAGCGTGGGCAGGTTGTCGTTGAGGCAGACCACCTTGAATTTCTTCTCCAGGTCCATGCAGCAGCCTTTGTTGAGATCGCAGGCAAAGTGGGATGCCGTGGCGCCGCTTCCCCCGTTTCCCATCACGAAGATGCGGCGGTTGTGCTCGTAGGCATCCAGGATCAATCGGACCAGCCTGTCGAATTGCCCTTTGTCGAATCGGGAAAGCACCGTCGATAGTTTTGCGAGATAGCTTTGCGCGAATGCCTGGAAATCCATCACTTCACCTCGCTTCGGTCTTGAACGTTCCGGATGACGTGTAACCGCTGCATCTGCTGCTGCGCCAGCCCCAGGACTTTTTCGGGCACTTTCCTTCCGGTGATGTAGGACCAGTAGGCTTCGATGCTTTCTTGAACGCTGTGCCGGGCTGACCATCCCAAGGCCTGAAGCCGTGTGGTGTCCGAAACGATATGGCGCGTATCCCCGAACCGGTAGCAACCCGGGATGCGGGGTTCAATGTCATTTTTCAGGGTCTTTGCCATGGTCCGGAAAAAATCGAGGATCGACCACGGGATACCGCCGCCCACATTGAAAACGCATCCGTTGGCGGCCTCTTTTTCGAGCACCAGCAGGTTGGCATCCACCACGTCCTGGATGTTGATGAAGTCCCGGACCTGGTTTCCGTCTTCGAAGATCACCGGATCTCGGTGGAACAGCAGGCAGAGGGCAAAAATCCGCATCGCACCGGAATAGGCGTTGAAAAAGGACTGCCGTTCCCCCTGAACGATGGAATAGCGAAGCACCACGGTGGGGATATCGTAGCGCATTCCCAGGTTCAGGGCGATCTGCTCCTGGGAATGCTTGGAAAGCGCGTATGGGTTACAGGGGTGAATCACCGACTCGTCGGAGGGAACCCATTGAAGGGTGGACCCGCAGACGGGGCACCGGTGATCCCAATTCCCTAAAGCGAGTTGGGATTCTAGGCGGATGGACGGATAGACGAAGGACCCCCCCCGGGGGGGACAGGAGGCGCAGCGATGGCGACCTTCCCCCATGACCGCCTGGCTGGCGGCAACGATGACTTTCCGTATTTTTCCGGCTTTGCGCGATTCCACCAGCACTTCATAGAGCAGCGCCGTGGAAACGGCGTTCACGTGAAAGAAAGTGGAAAAATCGGTCAGGTAGTCCTGGTAGGCGGCCAGGTGATAAACCACGTCGATTCCCCTTAGGGCCTCTTCCCAAACCCCCTTTTCCCGGACGTCTCCGACTTTCAGCTCGGCTTTTCTGTTGAGGTGTTCCGGTCTCCCCTGCGGGTGGACCCTTTCCGAAAGGTTGTCCAAAATCCGCACCCGGTTCCCTTCCCGGACAAGGGCGTCCACCGTGTGGGAGCCGATGAAACCGGCGCCTCCGGTGACTAGAATCCGATACGCCATTTCAAAAACCTTTTCATTCGGATGACAAGCATAAGCCGTCAATCGTGTTTTCCGGCGTCCCGGTGCTACTTGCTCGAATAGGACCGGTCGTCGAAAATCACCTTTGAACCGCTTTCCTCCAGCATGAAGGGGAGTTCCCGGAAATCCTTCATCGCCTCCAGGATTTTTTCCTGTTTTTCCCTGGAAACGATGAGCAGGAGAAATCCGCCGCCGCCGGCCCCGGCGATCTTTGCCCCCAGTGCACCGGCTTGGGAGGCCTTCCGGACCATCTTTTCGATGGAGGTGTTGGTGATCCCCCGGGCCATCTGCTGTTTGAGACGCCAGTTTTCATCCAGGAGGCCGCCGCATTTGGCGATGTCGCCGGTGCACAAGGCCTCCCGGAACGGATCCACCAACGCCGTCATTTTCGACATGACCTCGAAGGTGGATTTTTCGGAAAAATTTTTCTGCTGGTCGGAAAGGATAACATCGGCTTTCCGGGTGATGCCGGTGTAGTAGAGAAGCAGGGATGCGGCGAATCTGCGCCTGGCCGCCCCGGACAGGGGGACCGGTATTCTAGTGGTTTTTCCGTCTGGATGAAAGACGAATTGATTCGCGCCGCCGTAGGCGGCGGCATACTGATCCTGCTTTCCGATGGGTTTTTTGAGGATTTCGATCTCGATTCTGCAGGCGTCCTGTGCCAGTTGCTCCGCCGTGACCAGGGTGTTTCGATAGGCGTAGAGGGCATGCAGAAGTGCGACGGTGACGGAACTCGAACTCCCCAGGCCCGACCCGCTCGAGGGAACATCGGCCAGGGTGGTGATTTCGATCCCTTTTTCCACGCCGGTGATCTTCATGGCCTCCCGGACCAGATCGTGCCGGATTTCCGAAACCGTTTGGACGCATTCCTTTTTGGAGTAATTGATGTAGATCCAATCGTCAAAGCGTTCCTTGACGATGGCATAGACGAATTTGTCGATGGTTGTACAGATCACCCTTCCCGGCTTCTTGGAGTAATACGGCTTCATGTCGGACCCGCCTCCCACGAAGCTCAATCTCAGGGGCGTTTTGACGATCACCATGCCAGGCTCCTCGAATTATTTCGGCGTATGCGGTGAGGGTTCATTCCGTTTCCTGCTTCTCCGTGGCGATGCGGGTTCCGAAACCGCCGAGTCCATAAAGTTCGAGCATCACGGAATAAGTCCGGTCTTCAAACTCGTCGGTATACCGGAAATCGACGGCCCAGCATTGGGCCCTGAAGATCACCCCGAATCCGTTTTTGATGTCTTGGCTGTCGTAGAGGTTGCGTTCGTATTCGGCGTAACCGGACAACCCGGCGAAAAGGTTGAGGGAAAGCCGCGCATACAGGGATTCCTTTCCGTCCGATTGACCTTCGGTTGAATCCCTGCGGTACCGGTATTCCGCAAAGAGGCGGTCTCCCCGAGAGTCCTCCACCGTACATTTGGCATTATAGGACATCCAGTCGTCTTCGTAAACAGACCACTGGGCATCGGCGTCCAGCGACATCCGGTCCGTCGGGCGGAGCTCCAGTCGGCCATTGATGTTGGAAAACGGTTTCTTTTCTTCCTTGTCCTTGTCCGTGGCCTCGTAGAGATTGTAGCTCTGGCTGACGCTCAGCCGGGCGAACTCCCGATAGTCATACTGGGGGGTTTCCACCTCCGGCGTCTCCTTTCTGGACCTCGCGGTAAAGGCGTTCGTGAGGGAATAGTCGATGCGGTTGACCTTCTCGATCCGGTCGACGCCGTCGAAAGGGGGATATTGGTCCTGTTTTTTTTCCGGCACGTAGCTGTAGGCCACCTTGGGAAGAAGGCTGTGCCGGATCTTGTCGAGGGTTTTCCCGCCGGTGCCGTATATCCGATACAATTCGGTGCTGAGATTAATGCCCGTATCATAGAGATCCCTGAGGCGGGTGCTCTGCGTATCCTTTGCGCCGGTTTCGAAATGATCGATGTGCCAGTAGGTTTCCCGGATTCCCAGATAAGGCTCGAGGGACAGGTAGTTATTCAGCTTCAGCGGCAGATAGGCCTTCGGGTAGAAATCCACGCGGTGCCCCCGAAGCCCGTCTTTGCGGTAGAATCTCACGTAGTCCGAAGACAGATCGAAATAAACGGGGGACTCCCATAAAGGTCCTTTGGAGACATCGTATTCCACAAACGGGAGACGTTGAAGGGTTTTATCAGGGTCTTCCGGGTCGCTGTGCCGCCGAAAGAGGACGTTGTCATACCATCGCCCTTCGATATTGAGGCTGCTCCGGTCCCAGGTCCGGTTCAGGTTCAGGCGGTTCAGGCGGGTGGTGTCCGTGTAATCGTCCAGGCCTCTGCCGAAAAAGCCTTCAAAATAACGGTTGGTCTCGTCGAAGCCGTTGTATCCGCTCTTGAATTCCTTCAGATAATCCTGGTCCGAGACGATGTCCAGGTCGAGCTTGGCGGAGAAACCCCCAAAAAGGTCCTGGTCGTGCTTCATCCTGAACCAGTAACGGTCGCGGTTGGGCCTCAGGTACTTGTCATCCTCGTAGCCCCACTTGTCGCTCGAGTCGCCGGTTCCGTCATCCACCTGCCCATCGTTCAAAAGGTCCGCCATGACGGTTCCCTTGGAAGAGCGGCTGAGCACATAGCGGTATTCGAAGCCGAGTTTTTCCCCCCGCCGATCCAGGTGGTTCCAGTAAAACGTGGCGTCGGAGCTGTCGTTGATGGCCCAGAAATAAGGCTGTTCGATTTCGGTTCCCTTTCGGTCGGACACCCCCAGCCTTGGAGGCAGGAGCCCGGACTGACGCTGGGTCTTGGCGGGAAATACGAAATAGGGAAGGTACAGGACCGGCACCTTCTTGAGCCATAGGGCGCTGTGCGAGGCGCTTCCGTAACCGTCCAGCGTGACGGAGACGTTTCTGGCGCTGATGCTCCACGCGGGGGAGTCGCCGTCGCAGGTGGATAGGGTAGCGCCTTGGGCGCGGTAGGCCTTGGGGCCGGTCTTCTGGATCTTGTCCCCGCGGATGTGGAAATGGCTCTGTTTCAAAAAGACAGTGCCGCGATAGGCAGTCCCCGTTTCCTCTTTAAGGTCCACCCGAATGCGATCCCCGGTGAGGATGTCTTCACCATCGGTTAAAAGGACATTTCCGACGGCAAGGGCCTGGTCGGTTTTTGGATCCAGCTGGACGAAGTCGGCGCTGAGGCGCGTGTTCTTCCGGATGATGACGACGTTTCCCCTGGCGACATAGTGATCGGCGTCCTGGTCGTAAAACAGATGATCGGCGCTGACCTGCCAGGGAGCATCCGAGTCCGCCGCATCGGTTTCCAGGGTTTTCCCGCTCCAAACGGAAGCAGAAAATGCAGGAGGAACCCCCATTCCCAGGAGGATGAAAAGAAAGGGGAGAAGAAGGACCGGCGTACCCCGGCGGAAAGGGCTGGGAGCCTTTTTTAGCGCATCGCCGTCAAGAGAGCTTAAGGGCATCGCGTTCGCCTGGAAGATGCCTGAAGTCAAAGGGTTTTTCTAACCTTTTCCGGAGGGGCCAGGGTCGATTGTCGGATAACTTCTTGAACGCCAGCAAAGTTTTATGTATAAATCCGACCTGCCGGGAAATGTCAACAGGTTGTTGTTCGCACCTGCTGCAGGGCTGGAGCCTTGCGGATCGGATGCGATCTTTATCCGACCCGGATTTCCGTTTTCCAGGGCGGGGATTTCCGGAGAAAAAGAGAGGATTGGAATCAACGCAGATGCGCATCCTGATGACCAATGATGACGGGATCCAGGCTGGGGGCCTTTGCGCGCTTTACCGTCGTTTTTCGCCCAAACATGAGGTCACGGTGGTGGCGCCGGACCGCCAGCGCAGCGCGGTCGGCCATTCCATCACCCTGCATAAACCGATACGCTTCGAGCGGGTGCGCCTGGAGGGGGGCGGTTTCGGATACGCGGTGAACGGGACTCCCGCTGACTGCGTCAAGCTGGCGGTTCTCGAACTTTTCAAGACCAAGCCCGACCTGGTTCTTTCCGGAATCAACCCCGGAGCGAACGTCGGTTTCAACGTCAATTATTCCGGAACGGTCTGTGCGGCCAGGGAAGCCGGCTTTTACGGAATTCCGGCCATCGCCGTGTCCATGCCCGGAGACGGAAGCCGGCACTATGATGAAGCGGCGGCCTTTGTAGAGCAGGTGGCTCAAAGGGTGTTCGAGAATCCGCTGCCCCCGGGGACCATCCTCAACGTCAACATCCCGGATGCCCCCATCGGAGAGGCCGCCGGAATTGAAATCACCCGCCTCGAAACCGCACCCTTCGAGGAGCGCTTTGAACGACGGATGGATCCCAGGAATCGCGCCTATTACTGGCAGGGATGCGAACGCCAAAGCGCTTTCAGCAGGTCCGACACGGACGGGGCTGCCTTGAGCCGCAACTGCATCACCCTCACCCCCCTGCGATGTGACCTCACCGACCACGACGCCGTTGAACAAATAAAAAACTGGAAAATGACTCCGGGCGGAAATGATGGAAAGTAAGCTTCAGACCAAGTCCCGGTTTGCCGCGGAATTGAAACCCGGGGAAGGCGTCGAGGATGTCTTTGCGCTCTCAGAAAAATCGCTGGGAAAGAAAAGAGACGGGAGCAGCTATCTTGCCCTGACCCTGAAGGATCGTACCGGCAGCATCAAGGCCGTCATGTGGGAAAACGCAGAGCGGGCCGCCGGGGAAATCCGGGTCGGGGGGCTGGTTCGGATCAAAGGCGCGGTTTCAGAATACCAGGGGCAACTCCAGGTGGTGGTGAAAGAGGCGGATCCCTTCCTGGAAGAAGACATCGACCCGGAAGGGTTTATCCCGAAAAGTACCCGAAATATCGAATCCATGTTCGCGCGCCTGATCCGGGTGTCGGAATCCCTGGAGGATGCGCATCTGAAACAGCTTATCGCCTTGTTTTTCAGCGATGAAGCGCTGATGGCCCGGTTCAAGAGAGCTCCGGCGGCAAAAATGATGCATCATGCCTATGTGGGCGGACTTCTGGAACACACCCTGTCCATGGCGATCCTCAGCGATGCCGTTGCAGGGCATTACGGCGGCATCGACCGGGACCTCCTCTTGGCAGGTGCCATTTTGCATGATATCGGCAAAACCGAGGAATTTGTCTATCGGCATGTCATCGACTACTCGGATTCGGGCCGCCTTTTGGGACATATCGTCATCGGCGTCCGCATGGTGGAGGAGAAAATCAGAAAGACGAAAGATTTCCCGGAGGAAAAAGCCGCTCTTTTAAAGCATCTGGTGCTCAGTCATCACGGCAGCCGGGAATTCGGGTCTCCTGAAGTTCCCAAGACCGTGGAGGCGGTGTTGCTTCACTACATCGACGAAATCGATTCCAAGATCAACGGGATTCGGGAATTCATCGATTCAGAAGCCCCGGGCGAGCCGTGGACGTCCTACCACCGGATATTGGGGCGGCAGTTTTTCCGGAAAAAAAATTGAAAAGAACTTCGCCCGTTGCGCTCCTGCGGCCGTTTCCCGGGGCAAAATCCGCCCGATTCTGATTGAAGCTCCCCCACAGCAAGCTGAGGGGCTGGCGCTCGTTTTTGCGGTTCAAGAATAAGTCAAAAGGCAGGAATCGTCATGTTCATCACCTTTGAAGGGATCGAGGGTTGCGGAAAAACCACCCAGGTGAAGCGTGCAGCGCAGTATCTTCAGGATTCGGGCCGTATCTGCGTCGTCACCCGGGAACCCGGCGGGACGAAGATCGGCCGTAAGATCCGGGGTATCCTGCTCGACCCTGAAAATTTGATGCTGGATCCAGTGGCCGAACTGATGCTTTACACCGCGGACCGCGCCCAGCACGTGAAGGAGGTCATCGCTCCGGCTTTGGCCGAGGGAAAAACGGTGCTCTGCGACCGGTTTTTTGATGCCACCGTGGCCTACCAGGGGCATGGAAGAGGGCTGGACATTTCGCTCATCCGCACCCTTCACAAAATCGCCAACGGCGGGATCACGCCGGACTTGACCCTGCTTTTGGACCTTTCCCCGCACACGGGGCTGGACAGGGCATGGCAAAGGATCGGCCGGGATGCCGGCGTTGGAGGCGAAAGCCGATTCGAGGAAGAGACGCTTGGGTTTCATGAACGCGTGAGGCACGGGTACCTGGCATTGGCAAAGGGCGATCCCGGCCGGATCCGCATTGTCGATGCCGCCCTCTCAGAAGAACGCGTCTTTCGTGAAATCATCCGGATTCTGTCCGAGGCGTTGGTGAACGAAAGCGACGAGACCCGATGATCCCCGGGGAAAAACCGGGATTTAGGCCGTCTCGATTTGCATTTCAGGAGTGAAGATGCCCATGAACCGATCGATTCTCGATGCCATTGGAAATACCCCCCTGGTGGAAATCCGGAGATTGAACCCCAACCCCAGGGTGCAACTTTTCGCGAAACTCGAATCGTTCAACCCGGGGGGTTCCGTGAAAGACCGCCCCGCTCTTTATATGATCGAAGCAGGGGAGCGTTCCGGGCTTTTGACCCCGGAAAAGACGGTCGTCGAAGCCACCAGCGGGAACACCGGGATCGGACTGGCGCTGGTTTGCGCGGTGAAGGGATACCGCCTCCTGTTGACCATGTCGGAGGCGGTGAGCGAGGAGCGACGTAAAATACTGAAGGCAAGGGGCGCCGAGATTCTTTTGACCCCGGGCCACCTCGGCACGGACGGCGCCATCGAAGAGGTCTACCGGCTCTCCCGGGAAAATCCGGACCTATATTTCATGCCGGATCAGTTCAACAACGAGGCGAACTGGCAGGCTCACTACCACGGTACCGCCGAGGAAATCTGGCGTCAGACCGGGGGGAAGGTTAACACGGTGGTGGCGACTCTGGGTACCTCCGGGACCCTCATGGGAATCTCCAGGCGTATGAAAGAGTTCGATCCGTCCATACGGATCGTTGGCGTGGAGCCCTACCTCGGGCACCGACTCCAGGGACTCAAGAATATGAAGGAAGCTTATCGTCCCGAAATTTTTGATAAAAATCGCCTGGACAAAAAGATCAACATCGAAGACGAGGAAGCCTTCGAGATGACCCGACGACTGGCCAGGGAGGAGGGAATCTTCGCGGGGATGAGCAGCGGTGCCGCCATGGCCGTCGCCTGCCAGGAGGCGGCCCGGATGCAAGAGGGGGTGGTCGTGACGGTCTGCCCCGATGGCGGGGAGCGGTATCTCAGCACGACGCTTTTCGCTGTGAAGGAGAAGGCGGCCTTGAGGCTCTTCAACACGCTGACCCGGAAAAAGGAGATTTTCACGCCGCTGGTCCCCGGAAAGGCCGCGGTATACTCCTGCGGACCCACCGTTCACGCCCGGCTACAGATCGGGGAATGCCGGCGTTTCATCTTTTCCGATCTGCTTTGCCGTTACCTTCAATACCGAGGGTTTGCGGTGCGCCATGTCATGAACATCAGCGACTTCGACGACAAAACCCTTGCGGGATCCGAATCCGCAAACCTCCCGCTATCGGAGTACACCGAAGGGTACGCCCAATGGTTCCGGAAGGACCTCGAATCCCTTGGCGTTGAGATGGCAAAGGATTGCCCAAGGGCGAGCCGAAACCTCCAGGACATGGTCCAAGCGGCCCGCGATCTGAAAAAGAACGGTTTTGCCTATGAGAAACTCAGATCTCTTTATTTCAACATCTCCCGGATTCCGGACTACGGAAAGCTGTCCGGAGTCGACCTCAACAAGATCAAACTCGGCGCTACCGTGGATCTGGATGACTATGAAAAGGACAACCCAAGGGATTTCACCCTCCTGAAACGCTCCAAGCTCGCCGAACTCAAACGCGGGATCTTCGTCAAGACCGAATGGGGCAGCGTCCGGCCGTCATGGCATCTGCAGTGCGCCGCCATCGCCTTGAAATCCATGGGGGAACGTTACGACATCCATGCCAGTGGCCGGGAACTGGTCTTTCCCCATCACGAAAACCACATTGCCATTTCCGTGGCCCTGACCGGTCACCCCATGGCCAGCTTTTGGACCCATTGCGAACGGGTTCTGTTCGACAGTGCGGAAAAGGAGAAGAACAGGGGCGGGATCACGCTTGAAAAGCTGTTCGACCAGGGGTTTTCCGGGCGTGAAATCCGGTACTGGATCCTTTCCAACCATTATCGGAAACCGCTGACTTTCTCCCTGGATCGGCTGGAGGAGGCCGGGCGCGCCTTGAAGCGGCTCGATGCCTGTATGCACTCCCTCCTGGAGGTCAAAGAGGGGAATCCCAATGTCGAAACCGATCAACTTCTCTACGATATCAAGAACGGGTTTACCTCGGCAATGGATGACGACCTGAACATGCCCGAAGCCCTGGCTTCCCTGTTTGACAAGGTTCGGAAGATCAACATCGCCGTCAAGAGAGGGGCTGTCGATGCCCAAGGCGCCGGAAAAATCCTTAAAACGTTTCAGGATATCGATAAGGTATTGAACCTTTTCCGCTTCGCAGACCCATCCTTGAACCCGGAGGCGCGCTCCCTTCTCCAGGAAAGAGAGGCGGCTCGGAGAATCAAGGATTGGGAGACGGCCGACCGCATCCGAGATCGGCTGCGATCTCTGGGTATCGACGTGAGGGACGGGCCGGTTTGACCCGGGCCGAGAAGCCCAACCCGCAAAAGAAAAAGATGAGGCCGGAGGGCAAGGAAACCAAAACAATGAAGGCGATCTATTTTCCGCAAACGGTGATTCCAGAGACCCTTTTAGGGGATCTGGAGGCGTGTTTTTCATCGGTGGAGATGATCCAGCCGTGCTGGCTGGAAATCCCGGAGCCCATGTCCCGATCCGTCGTCGATGGCTTTTTGACCGTCCGTGCGGGGATGGAGGAGCATGGCGCCCGGATAAAGGTGGCCGTGGAAGGGTTTCAGGCGTTTGCCCGGATGCACGGATCCAAAGGGGATCTCAGGACCCGATATTTTTCTTTCCTGAAGGGATCCGGAACGGACGAAGACGAGAGGGTCGCATCGCAGATCGTCTCTGTTTTGAAAAAAGGTCAGACGGAAAGTGCGAAACCCAAACCGGAGGATCCGGCTTTCAGAGCCGCTCTTTTCCTCTATCTGGCACAGCAGTTCGATATCCAGAATTTCGGTGTCGAAAAAGACCTCAGGTCCCTCGTTTCATCCGAAGCGATTTTGGCTCAAAGCCTTTTGGGGAAAGAGCCTTCCCGGCTTAAAACCGCTTCCGTTGAGCCGGAGACGCCGGGAGACCACATGGCCTCGGAGCGCCTCGCCGCCTGGACGCGCCTGTTTTTTTCGGCTTTCAAAGAGGGCTTTGCCGACAAGGAGGCTGTTTGGGTCACGCACAGCAGGCTGGCTGTCGAACAGTTGGCGGAAAACACCTCGACCTTGACCCGCACGGCGCGCCTGAAAGCCATTTCCTCCAGGAAGGAATCCATCGAAATGATTCCTTCCTGGAAAGACGCTTTTCAGGAAGGATTGGCGAGGGCGAAGGCGGAAACGGGTTTCAGGATTCCCGATCCCCTCGCGGAAGCGTCGGCGCCTTTCAGGGGGCCCAGAAACCTCTCCGTGGCGGTTTATGCTTTCCAAGAGGCTCCGGAGACAGTTTTCAGGCACGCGGCCGGCCTTCCCGGCAAGGCCGGAATTCAAGAGACGGCTTCAAGAGCGACGCTGGTGATTCACCTGGCTCCGTAATCCGGTCCCGCGTTTTTCCTGGGAAAGCCCGAGAAAAAAATTCGAATAAAGCTTGACTCGCCCCATGGATTGGGGTAAGAGGCTTCCCTTGATTTGAAACCCGAAGATCGACTCTGAAGGTCTTTAGAAAAATAGGAAAGGAGGCTTGTTAAAATGGGATACGATGTTACGGTGGACCAGGAGAAGTGTGAAGGCTGCGGAGAATGCGTTGAAGTCTGTCCGGTCGAAGTCTACGAGCTGGTGGACGACAAATCGGTTCCGGTCAATGCCGATGAGTGCCTGGGTTGTGAAAGCTGCGTGGAAGTTTGTGAACCCGGCGCCATTACCGTAGAAGAGACCTAAACGATAAAGTCTTGATTCCCCCCGGCTCTTTCCGGAGCCGGGGGGGAAAAGGCGAAACCCTCCCTCCAATTCTCCCCAGAAGGCCTTCCTTGGAGAAGCGCCTATTATAACCGAATTTTTTCAAAAGGAAGAAATATGAAGGTGGAGATCCCCTTGCGGGATACCCCGGCGCCGGAAAATGGGCGTGTCCTGGCTTTCAAAACCCGATTCGGGTACTCGGCGATCTTGTACCGGGAAAACCCCTTTAAAATCTTCAGGACTTTCCTTCCCCGTTCCGCGGCATCGGATCTCTCCGAGGCCATCGGTGCCTTGGGCTGCTTCCGTGACGGCCGTCATGAATCCGCCCGTAGGGTCTCCCGATCGATTATCGATTATTTTGAAGGGCGACCCTTTGAACTGCAATGGCCGCCCTGGGCACTCATGGAGGTCAAGGAAGGGACTGTGTTGCAGCAATCGGTTTGGAGGGAAACGGCAAAAATACCCTACGGGAAGCTGAAATCCTACCGGGAGATTGCCGAGGCCATCGGTCGCCCGAAGGCCTGCCGCTTCGTCGGAACGGCCCTGGCGAAAAACCCGCTTCCACTGCTTATTCCCTGCCACCGGGTGATCCGCAGCGACGGCACGCCGGGCCGGTTCGGTGGTGGAACACCCCTGAAGAGCGCCCTTATCGACCTGGAGAAGCGCTGCGCCCCGGATTTCACCTGAAATGATTCCACCCCGAGGCTTTCAAGGCCGCCGATGACCCGGAAGCATCGACCATCTCCAGCTTTTGGGAATCGGTGATCCATCCCATGGGAAACAGAGGGGTGCCAAAGGCCTTTTCATAGGCCTTGCAAACCGGCTTTTCCTTTTCCGGGGGCACCGTGATCAAGAGGGTATAGTCCTCCCCGCCTGAAAGCGCGTACTCCAGCGCACTTCGGGCGAAGCGTCCGCAGAAGCGTTTCAGGCTGTCGGAAACAGGTATTTTTTCGGCGATCAAGCGGGCGCCTACGCCGCTCGACTCCAGGAGGTGTCCCAGATCCGTACTCAGGCCGTCGCTGACGTCGATGGCCGCGTGGACGAACCCCAGACTCGCCAGAAAACGGCCTTCGCGCACGCAGGGTCGGGGCTTGAGGTGGGCATTTAAGAGGTCCCGAAGAAAGGGGACATCCGAAACGATTCCTTCCAGAATGAGGTGCAGTCCCGCCCGGCTGTCTCCAAGGGTCCCGGTGGAGAGGATCACGTCTCCCGGCTGGGCCGTGTGGCGGTAGAGGATCTCGTCTGGAGGAACCCTTCCGACCACCGTGATGTTGAGGATGAGATCGACTTTTGACCCCGTGGTGTCGCCGCCCAGGATATTCACCCGGTGTTCGGCGGCAAGGTGCTTCATGCCGTCGTAAAGCCCATCAAGGTATTCCACGGTGCAGTCTTCGGGGATGGCGATGCTCACGAAGGCCTCCCTCGGTTCGCCGCCCATGGCTGCGATGTCGCTCAGGTTAACGGCAAGGGCCTTGTATCCCAGGTCGAAAGCCGAGGATGCCTTTCTCAGGAAATGGACCCTTTCCGCCAGAAGATCGGTGGTGACCAGGGTGGCCATCCCGGGATCGGTGTGAAACACCGCCGCGTCGTCGCCGATGCCTTTCAAGACCGACGCTTCTCTGACGAGGCATCCCTTGCGGATCCGCTCGATGAATCCGAACTCTCCGATGGCTTTGAGTTTCAATCCGATCTGGCCTTCTGGATGAGGCGTTTCAACTCCCAGGATGCCTTCAAAGGGTCGTCGGCGCACACGATGGCCGACACCACGGCGATGCCGTCCGCGCCGCTTCGGATGACCGCATCCACGTTTTCCCGGTTTAAACCCCCGATGCCCACCAAGGGCTTGGTCACCCGTCTCCGGATTTCCCTCAGCCCCTCCAGGCCCAGGGGGGAAGCGGCGTCCGTTTTCGTCGGGGTCGAAAAGACCGGACTGACGCTGATATAGTCGGCGCCTTCCTTTTCGGCCTCCAGGGCGTCATCCGCGGATTCCGCCGAGATGCCGATGATCATGGACTTCCCGGCGATGCGCCTGGCCAGGGCCAGGGGCATGTCGGTCTGGCCCAGATGCAATCCATCGGCACCCGCCGCCAGGGCGACATCCAGGCGGTCGTTGATGACAAGGGGGACATGCAGGCGATCCAACAGGTCACGGACAGCCAGGGCTTCCGACACGAATTCCCGAGTCGAACACGTCTTTTCCCGGAGCTGGACGCAGGTGACTCCCCCTGCCACCGCGGCCTCGATGATCTCGAGGAGGCGCTTTCCCCGGGCGAGTCCCCGGTCCGTCACCAGATAGAGGGAATAGTCGATACGCCTGTCTCGCTTTTCCATCAATCTTCCTTGAACCTGCAACCTTCTTCGAGCATCTCGGGGGAGATTTCGAAGAGGGCGTCCAAAAGGGCGATCATGAAACTGCCGGGAGATTGGGCCTTTCCGGCGGCGCGTTCGCCGGCCAGGCCGAAAAAAGCCAGGGCGGCGGCGGTGGCGTCCACCGGGTCGGTATCCACGGCCATGAAGGCCCCGATGATGGCCGTGGCCGTGCACCCGGTCCCGGTGACTTTTCCCATCAGGGGATGCCCGTTCGCGACGCGCACCGTTCGATTTCCGTCGGTGATCAGGTCAACGGCCCCGGTGATGGCCAGGGTCGTGTTCAGGTCCCGGGCGAGGGTACGGGCCGCATCGGCGGCATCTTCGACGGTGTGGATCGCATCGACCCCTTTGGTTTTCGACTCTTTATTTTTCAGCGACAGGACTTCCGAGGCGTTTCCCCGGATGACGCGGATAGGGGCTTGGGATAAAATCTGCTTGGCTGAACGGGTTCGCAGCGCGGTGGCGCCGGAACCCACCGGATCCAGGATCACCGGAATGTTCAAGGTTCCGGCACGTTTTGCCGCCAGGATCATGGAGGCCACCCATTCCGCAGTAAGCGTCCCGATATTGAGCACCAGAGCTCCGGAAAAGGAGACCATCTCCTCCACTTCGTCAGGAGCATGGGCCATCACGGGGGAAGCTCCGGTGCACAGGAGGGCGTTGGCCGTGTAATTCATGACCACGAAATTGGTGATGTTGTGAATCAGGGGTTGTTTTTCCCTGAGGGTCTTCAGGCTGTAAGCCGATTTTTGAGCCAGGGTGGGCATATTGACCTCATCTTGAGCAATCGTTTCAGGACCATTGCCCCGGATTTAAAAAAAAGGGGGCTGTTTTGTTCGGCAAAACAGCCCCGAAGCCCCCTTTTTTTCCACCGAATCGCTTCCCTACGCCGGCATTACCCGGATCAGGTTCAAAGGGTATCCTCTCAGGCTGGTTTCGCCGCCCCTGGTGGACTGATGGCCAATGGATAAGGCGAATGGCCGTCTTTGTCAACCCGGACGTTTGGGAAGGGGTCTTTTTGCTGTTTTGTCTTTGTTTTCTACTCGATAGCCTATTCATGGATATTGCAAGGGAATGGGGGGTGTGCTACCCTTGTGGCGCCATGAAACAGTATGTTGTCGATGAGCTCCGCCCTCCGGACCATGAAAAAGTAAAAGCGTATCTGGACGAGCGGTATTTTCCCGGAGGCCTGGAGAGGCTCTATTGGATTCCCCTTGAACAAGAGATGCTCACCGATCTTCAGCGCCGGCATGAGGCCTGCCAGCCACTTTACTTTGCCCTGGAACTCCGCGACCATCAACTGGCATGCGAACTGCTGGTCAGGACCCGGGAGCGGGTGCGATGCGACTGTATCGGGTATGCCACTGAAATCCAGCGAAACTGGCTGATCCGATGCATCGATGCCATTTTCGAGGAACTTGGGATCAAGATCTGAGCCGCCCGAATCCATGAAAACGAAAAACATTTTGCGACAGGGGACGGAAAAGGCCCGGACCCTTTTCATCATTGCAGCCGTTGTGTTCCTCACCGCGTTCTATGCGTCCCTGTCCCTGGCGGTCTCCTTTTTCGGCAGCCCGGCACGGAGTGTCCATAAAATCGCCCAAATCTGGGGCCGGTGCATTCTCTTGATCAGCGGGATTCGGGTCAGGGTCCTGGGGCTTTCCCGCCTCGACACAGCGCAAAGCTATATTTTCATGGCCAACCACCAGAGCAATTTTGACATCCCGGTTTTGCTGGCGCATCTGAAGGTACAGTTCCGCTGGCTGGCCAAGGCCGAGCTGTTCAAGATCCCTGTATTCGGCCGGGCTATGCGCAAGGCCGGCTACATCAGCATCGACCGGTCGGACCGAAAGAGCGCCTTTTTGAGTTTGAATCAGGCGGTTAAAACCATTCGAAACGGGGTTTCGGTGCTCATCTTCCCCGAAGGGACCCGAAGCCGGAACGGCCGGATCCAGCCGTTTAAAAAGGGCGGTTTCGTTCTGGCCGTGGAGGCCGGGGTTCCCATCGTCCCTGTCGTTGTGCACGGGACCTGGTCCATCATGGCCAAAGACGGCCTGCTCATCCGGCCGGGGACCGTGACCGTTGAGATCCTGCCGCCGGTTGAAACACAAACCTACAGTCGGAAGACGAAGGAGGCCCTCCTGGAAAGAATCCGACAGGAAATGGTGCGCGCCTTTGATTCGGGCCTCATAGGGGGCACAGCATGCTCAAACTGATTCCCCTCGGCGGACTGGGGGAGATCGGCCTGAACATGATGGCGGTCAGGTTCGGGGATACCCTTTTCGTCATCGATGCCGGCCTCATGTTCCCGGAGGAATACATGCTCGGGGTCGATTACGTGATCCCCGACATGACTTACCTGAAGAAAGCGGGAACGAAGGTCTCCGGCGTCGTCTTGACCCATGCCCATGAGGATCATATCGGTGCGCTGCCCTATCTTCTGAGAGAGTTCCCCTCACCGGTGTTCGGGACGGCGTTTACCCTGGGAATCGTAAAACACAAACTCGAAGAGTTCGGGATTCTCTCCTCGTGCGCCCTGCATGAAGTCGCTTCCGGCGAGCGCCTGAAAATCGGAAAGCTCGAACTCGAATTCATCCGGGTGGGGCACAGCGTGGTAGGCGGAGTCGGGGTTGCAATCCACACGCCCTGCGGACTGGTGGTGCACACGGGGGATTTCAAGATCAACCACATGGCTGCGGGACAAACCACCACCGACATGGGTGCGTTCGCCCGCCTGGGAGAGGAGGGGGTGCTCGCCCTGCTCTCCGATTCCACCAACGTCGAAAAAGAGGGCTACACGGCATCGGCCGAAGAAATCGGCGAAGCCCTGGGCCGGGTCACCTCGGGCCACAAGGGTAGGATCATCATCTCTCTTTTCGCTTCCAACATCGCCCGGATCGGGCAGATCGTCAAGATCGCGAAATCTACAGGCAGAAAAGTTCTTCTGGACGGGAAAAGCATCGAAATCAGCGTCGCCATCGCCAAAGAGCTGGGCCTGATCGACATTCCCGAGGAGATGCAGATCGGCATCAGCCAAATCGACGAGTTTGCTGACGGGGAAATCCTCATGATCACCACCGGAAGCCAGGGCGAACCCATGTCTTCCCTGGCCCGCATGGCCAGCAGGACCCACAAGCGGATCGCCGTCAAGAAAGGGGACCTGGTAATCCTGTCCTCCAAATTCATTCCGGGAAACGAGAGGGCCATCGGCAACATCATCAACAAGCTGTACCGGCAGGGGGCGGAGGTCATCTACGAGAAGATTTCCAACATCCATGCCAGCGGCCATGCCTTTCGTGAAGAGTTGAAACTGATGCTCTCCCTGACGAAACCGAAATATTTCATCCCCATCCACGGTGAATACCGGCACCTGGTGCTGCACGCCCGCCTGGCCGAGAGAGTCGGGATTCCGAAAGAACGGGTGCTCATTGCGGAAAACGGCCAAGTGATCGAATTTGATGAAAAGGGGGGAAGGATCCGGGAACGGATCTCCACGGGGCGGATCCTGGTGGATGGAAAGGGAATCGGCGACGTGGGAAGGAGCGTTCTCAAAGAGCGGCGCCTCCTTTCAGAAGACGGCCTGGTGGTGGTGAACATGGCCTTCGACGAAGAAACCGGCATCATCGCCTACGGCCCCGACGTGGTTTCCCGGGGATTTGTCTTTGAAACCGAATCCGGGTATCTTCTGGAAGACGCAAAATGCGTCATCTTGGAGATCGTGGAGGAAACCCCGCCGGATGCGGCGAACCGGATCGAGAAAATCCGTTCCAAGATCCAGTCGGCGCTCAGGCAGTATTTTTACTTCACGATTCAACGCCGGCCGGTGATCCTTCCTTTCATCATCGAAGTGTGATCCGAAGCACGGCAAAGAAGAAGGGGTTTCCAGTGGCCGTTTCGAAAAAAAGACAAAATCGGAAAAAGGAAAAGAAACCGACCGTCTTGCAATCCATCGAAGTCGAAACCAGCCGGTGAAAGGGGCCATGCGAAAAGAGATTGCCGGCATCGCCTTGTTTTTCCTGGTGATCCTGACGTTGATCAGTCTGCTTTCCTACAGCCCGTCGGACCCTTCCATCCACACCGCCGCCGCCGGGAAAAAGATCCACAATCTGTTCGGGATCTTCGGAGCCCAGCTGGCGGGTTTTCTGGTGGGCCTTTTCGGCATCGGGGCTTTCTGGATTCCCCTTTTGTTGCTCCTTTCCAGCATTCACTTTTTTGGGGATCACCCTAAAAACGCCGTTTTGACGACGCTTTCCGGAGGGGTCCTCCTCATCGTCACGACAGGCTGTCTGCTGGCCTTCAAACAAAAGACGTTTGAGATTTTCGGACAGCCTTTTTCCGCAGGCGGTCTGATCGGTTTGCCGCTGAAATCGTTTTTTACCGCCTATGCAGGCGCCACCGGCGGGATGTTCACGCTTTCGGTTCTGTGGGTCATCGGCTTCATCCTGGCAACCCGGTTTTCCCTGGTGGCCTTTTTCCGGGTGATGTCCCGGACCTTTCTTGTCCTGGCCGATCGTATGAAGACCCTTCACGTCAAGTACCGGGAGCGGAGGGAAAAGGCCCGTAAAAGAAAAACCGCATCGCGCCGCCTGGTTTCGAAAGAACCCATCACCATCAAGGCCCCGCCCGTAAAGCCCGCCAGGGAAGTTCCGGTACCCAAGCAGACCGTCTTCGAGTTCATGAAGAAGGAGTCCGGTTTCCAGGGACCGGGAACCGATTTGCTGGAAGACCCAGAAATCCGGCCCGTCCAGGTGGACAGCGAGAATCTGAAAATGCAGTCCAAGCTCCTGGAAAAGAAGCTTGCCGATTTCGGGGTGGAGGGCCGGGTCGTATCCGTGGCGCCCGGACCGGTCATCACCACCTTCGAATACGAACCCGCTCCCGGGATCAAGATCAGCAAGATCGCCGGGCTGTCCGACGACCTTTCCCTGGCCCTTCGTGCCCTGAGCGTCCGCATCGTCGCGCCCATCCCCGGAAAAGCGGTGATCGGCATCGAGATCCCCAACGCCGTTCGCGAGATCGTCCGCTTCAAAGAGGTCATTGTTTCCAGTGCTTTTGAGAGATCCAAATCTAAACTGACCATATGCCTCGGGAAGGACATCGTCGGGGAACCGGTGGTGACGGACTTGACCCAGATGCCCCATCTGCTCATCGCCGGGGCCACCGGCACGGGGAAAAGCGTGGCCCTCAACGGCATGATCTGCAGCATGCTCTACAAGGCTTCCCCCGACGAGGTGAAGATGATCCTCATCGATCCCAAGCGGATCGAGCTTTCCCTGTACAACGGCATCCCGCATCTCATCACGCCCGTGGTGACCGACGTGAAGGAGGCCAACAACGCCCTTTTCTGGGCGGTGCGAGAGATGGAGCGGCGGTACGTGGTGCTGTCCGAGAAAAAGGCGAGAAACATCCGGCAGTTCAACCAGAGGGTGGAGCAGGAGAAGAAAGAAAAGAAGGAAAAGCAGGAAGAGGGCTCCGAACACCTCCCCTACATCGTGGTGGTCATCGACGAACTGTCCGACCTGATGATGGTGGCTTCACGGGACGTGGAGTTCGCCCTGATGCGCCTGGCGCAGATGGCCCGGGCCGCCGGGATCCACCTCATCATCGCCACCCAGAGGCCCTCGGTGGACGTCCTCACGGGGGTCATCAAGGCCAACTTCCCCACGCGCCTTACGTTTCAGGTGTCCTCCAAGACCGACTCCAGGACCATCATCGACACCAACGGGGCCGAGGCCCTATTGGGAAGCGGGGACATGCTCTTCCTGCCGCCCGGCACGGCCAAAATTCAAAGGATTCACGGGGCATACCTGTCCGAGGGGGAGCTGACGCGGGTCGTGGAATTCTTGAAAAAGCAGAAGCCGCCCCAGTATCTGGAAGATGTCACCAAGGCGCCCAAGGAAGAAGCTCTGGAAACCGGAACACAGGAGTACGATGAGCGTTACGACGACGCCGTGGCTTTGGTGACCCAGATGCGTCAGGCCTCCATCTCCATGATCCAGCGCCACCTGCGCATCGGCTACAACCGGGCGGCCCGGATCATCGAGACGATGGAGAAAGAAGGCATTGTGGGGCCTTCCGACGGCGTAAAACCCCGGGAAGTCCTGGTCCGGGGCTATGACAGCGAATCGTGATTCCCCCCACCTGCATTTTTGGATCGTCTTGAACCGCAACAGCGAGCGCATTCCCCGCAGGTTCTGTCTGACGGCAGCGCTTCGCGGGCAGCGGGGAAACTTCAAAAAAAAGAAGCCTTTCGGAAAAAGACGGAGACAGGCCCGCCCCGCCTAAATCACCTGCTCCCGGGCCAGATCCCCGATTTCCCCTTCTGAAAAACCCAGTTCCTTCAGGATGGCGGCCGTATTTTCGCCGAAAAACGGGGGCCGGGAAGGAGACGGGGGCAAATCTCCCCCAAAGCGGAAGGGCAAGCCCAGGACGCGGAAAGCCCCCTTTGAATCCGTGGCGTCCACTACCATGTTGCGCGCTTTCGCGTGAGCGCTCTCCAAGGCTTCCGGGACGCTGAGGACCGGGCCTAAACAGATGTCTTGGTCCGCAAAGCGCGACACCCATTCGTCTCTGCTCTTTTGGGAAAATGCCTTTTTGAAAAAAGAGAAAAGAAGATCCTGTTTTGACTCGTCGTACTGGAAAGGGATGAACTCCGGAACGTCGAAATGCCGGCACAGAGCCTCCCAGAAGCGGGTCTCCAGGGCCGCCAGAGTGATATAGCCGCCGTCCTGGGTCCGGTAGATATTGTAGCATGCATAGCGGTGGGACAGGAGGGAATCGCCTCTGGCCGGCACGCAACCGGACTCCCAGAAATGGCCTGCCGCTTGGGGCAACATGGCCATCAGGGCATCGGTCATGGAGACATCGATGTACCGGCCGGTTCCGTTCTTTTCCCGGTCGTAAAGGGCCATCAGGACGGCGATGGCGGCGTTCAATCCGCCGGAGACGTCTGCAGCCTGAATCCCGGGAATGCACGGCGGGCCGTCTTTGGGGCCGATGATGGACAGAACGCCGCTGTACCCGAGGTAATTGAGGTCATGCCCGGCCTGATCCCTGAGGGGCCCTTCTTGGCCGTAGCCGGTGACGGAGCAATAGATGACGGAAGGGTTGACGGAAGCGACCTCCGAATAGCCGATCCCGAGGCGGTTCGCGACTCCGGGGCGGAAACCTTCCAGGAGCACGTCCGCCCGTCTCGCCAGCCTGAAAAAGATTTCCTTTCCTTTTTCGGCTTTCAAGTTGAGGGTCATGTGTTCCTTGCAGCGGTTGATGCTCCGATAATGATACAGGCTGTCCTTTTTGAACCGCTGCCCCTCGATGGCGATGACCCGGGCCCCGTGGTCGGCGAGAATCATGGAGCAATAGGGGCCGGGCAACAGCCTCGACAGATCCAGCACCAGACATCCCTCGAGGATTTTTTTCATGTCAAATTCCTTGTTTTTTCAAAAAGGAAAACGTGCCGCCAGCATGCCGCCTCCGGCTTTCAAAGACACGGTAAAATCGACCCTTTTTTTGTTTTTCAGCTTTTCGATGAGCTTCCGGTCCTGGTTTTGGTTGAATTTGCGAGCGCTGGACACCGACCCGAAAAGGGAGCCGGAATAGAAGCCGACGCCGGCCAGAGACAGGAGGCTTCCCAAAGCAGGGCTTTCGTTGTCGAAGGCCTCAAAGGCGGCCCACGCGAAAAGGCCGTTGACGACCAGCGCCGTGAGGGCGTCCCGGTAGCGTTGACAATACAAGTATCCCGCGCCCGGTACGACGGCGAAAAGGCCTGCCAGGGCGGGGTCTTTTCGTCTGAGTTGTCGGTGCGTTTCCATCTGGACCAGCAGCGGGGCCACGGCAAAGGCCTCCCGGCCGGAAGGGCTGATGTTATTGAAGGCGGTTCGGGATTTGTCCCATTGAGCCGCTTCCAGATAGATCCATCCCGCTCGATAGTAGGCTTCATCTTTTACGGCCGGATCTTCGGTGAGGGCGATCAGGTTGAACAAGGCGATGAGGGCCTGCCCCAGGTTGTCGAGCTTGAGGTAGGACTCGCTGATACCCAAATGGGCTTTGACTCCCAGGGGCGTTTCCCCGAAGTTTTCCACGAGGCTTTGAAAAGACTGGATGGCCCGGGTGAACTGGCCGGCCTGAAAAAAGCAAATGCCGACATGGTATTCCGCTGATTCGATCCGACTGTCGCCGGGAAAAAACCGGAGGAATCTCTTGAATTCGGCCGCAGCCTCCAAGAATTCCTTGGCATCGTAAAGCGCCTGGGCATAGGCGAGGTGGTCATCGGCTGTGAGGCACACAACGCCGGGTGCTTCTGCAGCTGTCGAAATGGCCGGCGGTGCGCAAAGGAGTCCTACGGCAAGAAACACCCGGATAAATCCGAAGCTCAAAAGCCGTGGCACCTTCGCAGCTCCCTTTGGCCCCGTCGGCTGCCTGTCCGATGTGCCTGCTCTATTTCTGGGTGACCCGCAAAACCTCTTCAAGAGTGGTGATTCCTTTGAGAACCTTGCGGATGCCGTCTTTGCGCAAGGTGACCATTCCTTTTTCAACAGCGCGGGTTTTGATCCGGTTGGAGTCGAAGCTCTTCAGAAGAAGATTGGAAAGGTCGTCATCGATGCCCATGATCTCGAAGATACCGATCCGGCCCCGGTATCCGGTGTTAAAACAGCTCGGGCATCCCACGGACCGGTAAACAGGCCCTTCAAGTTCTTGATCGGAAGAGATTCCGATGGCGCTCAGTGTCGCTTTCTCCGGCAGATAGGGTTCCTTGCAGGCGCTGCACAGGACCCGCACCAGCCTCTGGGCGACCACCCCTTTGACGGAAGAAGCGATCAGAAACGGTTCGACGCCGATATCCACCAGGCGGGTGATGGCGCTGGCCGAATCGTTGGTGTGAAGGGTTGAAAAGACCAGATGTCCCGTCAGGGCGGACTGGACGGCGATTTCCGCCGTTTCCAGGTCCCGGATCTCGCCCACGAGGATGATATCCGGATCCTGCCTCACGATGGAGCGGAGCCCTCGGGCGAAGGTCAGGTCGATCTTCGGATTGACCTGGATTTGGTTGATCCCTTTGATCCGGTATTCCACGGGATCTTCGATGGTGATGATGTTGATATCCGGGGTGTTGAGGCGGGACAAGACCGCATACAAGGTGGTGGTTTTTCCGCTCCCGGTCGGGCCCGTGATGAGGAGGATCCCATTGGTGTTCTGAATCAAGGCTTCCAGTTCGGCCAGGCGCTGGACTTCCAGCCCGATTTCAGTGAGTGTCAGCAGGGCACTCGACTTGTTGAGAATCCGAAGAACCAACCGCTCCCCGAAAGAAGTCGGAATGGTGGAAACCCGGAAATCGACCTCCTGATCTCCGACCCTGACATCGAACCGGCCGTCCTGCGGGAGTCGCTTTTCGGCGATGTTCATCTGGGTCATGACCTTGATTCGCGAAATGAGGGCGGGCTGAATCCATTTGGGCGGGGTGAGGGTGTCGTAAAGGATCCCGTCGATGCGATACCGGATCTTGAAACTGTCCTGATAGGGTTCCACGTGGATGTCGCTGGCTCTGGCTTTGACGGCCTGGGAGATGATGTGGTTCACCAGTTTGATGATGGGGGCGTCACTGGTGTCGTCCAAAAGATCGGATCGGTCTTCGATCTCGTTGAGAATCGCCTTTCCGTCTTCTTCCATGTCCTGGACGATCTGCTCGGCCGAGTCTCGGCACAATTCAAAGGTCAGGTTGATGGCCGACAAGATGGTTCCCTTCGAGGAAAAGACTACGCGGTAGTCTTCCAGGCCCATGAGACGGACCAGGTCGTCCACCGCCTGCAGATTGGAAAGGTTCCGGATCGCCACGATGTATCGGTTTTCAGGCGGGTTCCGCGGATCTTGACGGGAAACCTTTTCCGTCACCCTCAGGGGGATCATCACATGCTTTTTAAGAAAAGCGATGGACAGAAATTGGGTGAATTCCGTGCAGATGCCTTCCATGGGAAGATCGGGCCAATACGGGATGTCGTAGGCGAGGCTCATGGCTTCCAGAAGCTTTTCTTCGGAAAGCATCTTTTTCCGCACAAGCGCCTCTCCCAGGCCGGATCCTTTCCGGTCCTGGAGCATTCCTGCCTCCCGCAGATCCTGCTCTTGTATCTGAAATTGATCGGTCAGGATTTGAATCAGGCGGTCTTGCATGGTCCCTGCCAATTGAAAACCTCGTTTTGGTCTGCTTTTTCGTCAGTTGTCCTTGGTTTTTGCCGCTTCCGTGGGCTGCTGATCCCGTGGGATCTGGCGGCCTTCCCGAAGCCGATCGAATTCATCTTTTTTTCGCTCGTAGATGCCACGCGCTTCCGCGGGAGTCTTGATCACATGGGGGGTCAGGAAAACGAAAAGGTTTGTTTTTTCCCCCTCCTTGGCCATGGAACGAAAGAGCCACCCGGCCACCGGGATGTCTCCCAGGCAGGGGACTCGGTACTCGGTTTTGGAAAAGGCATCCCCGATAAGGCCGCCGATGACCACCGTGTTTTGATCGTGCACGATGACCGTGGTGTCGAGGGTGCGTTTGAGAGTGGTGGGCCGGAAGTCCGTGGTGGATTCCAGTTGGGAAAATTCCTGGGAAATGTTCATTCGAACCAATCGGTCCTTGCTGATTGAAGGTGTGATCTTCAGGGAGATACCGACGTCCTTGTATTCATAGGTGCTGTAGGTTTCGTTGGCGGAAGTGGTGCCCTCTTTGGTCTGGTAGGGGATGTTCTTTCCGACGGTGATTTTGGCCTCCTGGTTGTCCGTGGTCAGGATCTGGGGGGTGGAGAGGATGTGTACATCCTTGTCCTTCTTGTAGGCCGTAACGATGGCGGCCAGGTTCGGGAAATAGAGGTTCCCGATCTTGATGGTTTCGAATATCCCCAGGGAAAAGCCGGGGGGAAGCGGCTTGGTGGGGAGCCCGGTTTTCGGATCGATGGGGGGGATCTTGTTGTACCCGCCTCCGCCGAAGCCGCCCCCACCGCCCCTAAACGTCCCGTCGTCCCTCAGGTCTCCGCCGAAGGCGCTCCACTCCGTGCCCAGTTCGAATTCCTTGTTCACGTCCACTTCCATGATCAGGCATTCGATGTAGACCATGGATCTTGGAATGTCGAGTTGCCGGATGATTTCCTCCAGCGCCTGGTAATCGTCGGTGTCTCCGCGGATGATCAGGCTGTTGGTGGCTTTGTCCGGGGTGATGGTCACCGTCTCGGTGACCGGAGGCTGAATCCTTCGCAGGGGCGGCTGCCCCGGTTTGGGGGCTTCTTCCTTGACCGGGAGCTCCTGGAGGACCTTGGCGAGCGTTTCGGCATCCGCATTTTCCAGAAAGTAAATGTGGATTTTTTCCTTGCCCCTGGGAACGTCCTGGTCCAAAAGCTCGATGAGCTTTTTGATCTTGAGGGTGTCATTTTCGCTGGCCAGAATGACCACTGAGTTCGTCCGTTCGTCCGCGACTATCTGAACTTCCCTTTCTGAAATCGGCTTAGGGGGTCGCTGTGGAGTCTTGAAAACCGAATCGATGACTTTCACGACCTTGTCCGCGACGGAAAATTTAAGCGGAACCACGGAGACCTCCCGGCCGATGCCGGCCACGTCGATGACTTCCAGGATGCGCATCAGGCGCCGAACGTTGGAATACACATCCGTAACCACCAGCGTGTTGGTGGGGGGGTAGGCTAAAATGACGCTGTTTTTGGGAATCAGGGGTGCCAGGAGCCGCTTGACTTCCTCGGGATCCGCATATTTCAGCGGGAGGATTTGGGTGACGATCCGGTCTTCGGGGCTGTCGGCGTCCTCTCGCATCCGGGTTTCGATGCTCTTGGTTCGTGCTTCCGGAGATGGGACGATCTTGGAAATCTCCCCGGCCGGTATGACGGTGAAGCCGTAAACCTCCAGAACCGACTCGAAGATGTCATAGGCTTCTTTGAGGGAGACCTCCCGGGGGGAGAGAATGGTGACTTTTCCTTTGACCCGGTCGTCCACCACGAAATTTTTCCCTGAAATTTCGCTCATGAATTTGATGAAGACGGGGAGGTCCACGTTGTTGAAGTCCATGGAGATTTTCTGGTTCCCTTTTACGGAAATACGTTTTTCCACATTCCGTGCGCCGCCGTCCGTCGGCTCTTGAGCAGAAACCTGGGCGCACCAGGTGCCGACCGCGGCTGCAAGGACCAAGGCGAGGGTGATCCTCAACAGGCGGAAAAGACGCCGTCGCGGCGGGTCAAAGAAAGTGACGTTTGGGTTCATAGGACAATCCTTTTAGGTTTTAATCGATCTGATACACCAGGCTTTCCGTTTTTCCTGCCCGCTTGAGTTCTACATTCACGCGGCTTCCGGACTTGATGCCCTGGTACAGCTTGAGCGCATCGTCCACCGTCAGGATCTTTTCCCCGTTGACCCCCGTGATGATGTCCCCGTTTTGAAGCCCCATCCTGCTGAAGATGGAATCCGGCGAAATTTGGCCCAGGGCCAAGCCGTCGGGTTTCCCATCCAAAAAATGAGGCCGGATCTTGATCTGGGTCATGAGTTCATTGATATTCTGGATGGCGTCGTCTATCTGAGTTCGGGAGAGGGGGATCTGGGTCGACGCTTTTTGGGGGACGGCTGCGGGAATCGGAACGGGCCTTTCCGGAAGACTTCTCGGGTCTTCCAATTTGAGGGTCAGGTCTTTGCCGTCGATGCTTAGGACCACCCGGTCGCGGAAGATGCTTTTCAGGGTTGCGTTTTGGACCTTTTCCCCTGCTGCGAAAAGATCCTGCCTTCGTACCTGAACATCTTCAATGACGGCAAATCCCCTTTCTTCGCCGAAAGTGGCCGTTCCCCAGAGCTTCAGGTTCAGCGGAACTAGACTCGACGCACCCGCAGGCATTGCTCCAGCGCCGGGGGAGCCCGTCAAGGTTTTAGGGGGGGTTTTAAACAGGTTGCGTTCCTGGATGCTGCGATAGGCGGATAGGGGCGGCGGGGCGTTTACAGGATCCGCCGTCTCTTCACCGTTTTCCGCAGGGGAAGGTAGGACATAAAGATCTTTCGTGGTCCACAGGTAGAAGATCTTGACCGCGAAAAAAAGCGCGACGGTGATCCCGATCAGGTTCAGCAGCTTGAGATAGCGCCTCATGGCATCCTGTCACGATAAAGGGTCGAGGGAAAGGTTGGGCCGTTCGATCGTCCCGTTGATCCGGAAAGCAATTCCGTCCAGGCTTTTCTTGTTTGATGAAAAGAAAAGCGACTGGAATCCCTTTCCGATGCCGGCCAGAAGGAGATGATTGGGCTTGACTTTGCCGGTCAGGTTCAAGACGCTTTGCCTCAGGTTGTTTCTCAAAAAGATGGATCCGGAAATACGGCCGTCCACCTGGGGCCCCTTGAAGAGCAAATGCCTGAGAATCAGGGTCCGGCCATGCACCTTCAAATCCGCCTGGATACTTTTAAAGGAAAGGGTTTTCAGGGCGAAAAGAGGCGCGGCCATTTCCACCGCCGCTTCCACGACCTCAAGCTGTGCGTTGACATCGACCTGCTCCCGCCGGTCTTTGTTCAACAGCACTTCCCCTTGGAGTTTTCCGGAAAGCGAGAATCCGGACAGGGATTGGGTCACCGGGAGTTTTTCGAGATCGAGATCCTGGATTCGGGCATGGCCCGAGAGGCGTTCCTCGGGAAGTCCGTCGTACATCCGGAAACGCCCTTTGAGGGTTCCGTCATAGCTTTTGGCTATAAATCCATAAGCCGGGCTACGGGAAAAAAGCGTTGCAAGTTCAGGAGAAAGTCGAATTTTTTCGAAAACCCACAAAGGGTTTCCATCTGCCTGGACGGCCACCGCGTCGAATCGAAGTCCCGGCGGAAAAAAGGGGCGCACCCGGTCGATTTCGAGATAAAGATCCGGCCGGATCTGCGCGAACCTGCCTTTGGCAAAGTCCCGGATCGTTTTTTCCGGAAAGAGAAGGTACAAAAAAAGCCACGTGGCTGCGAGTAAATACCCGCTGAAAAAGATCCACTTCCCGGTTGTGCTCATGATAAAAAAGCCGGTCTAATTTTGACGGGGTTACGTTTCAAGCGTTTCCACCTGCAACACAGCCTGGAGGCGTCCTTCCGGAGAGCTCTTGGAAACGGACAGGCGCTTCACGGTGATCAGCGGATCCCGCGTCTCCACCTGGTAGAGGTAATCCACCAGGTCTTCGGAAGTCATCGATTCGAGCTTCATTTCAACGGAAGCGACCCGGTAGGCGGAGTCCTTCGAAGGCTGCGCCGAAGGCTTCATATAGGCGATTTTTTCCTTGATTCCGGACTGTCCCGCCAGATCTTCCAGGAAGCTGAAGAGCGTGAACCCTGTGGGCCGCAGTTGGATCCGTTTTTCCGCTTCCCGCAAACGCTGCGAAATGTTTCGGTGCTCCTCTTGGAGCTTTTTGATCTCCTGCATCCTGGCTGTTTCGGAGAGGACCGTTCTTTGCATCCGGTGGCGCGCCTCCAAGAACGGAAAAACCGCCAGATGAACGAGGACGAAAATCAGGACGGCGCCGATGGCCACACCGATCCCGGCTCTTTCTCTGTGGGTCAGGTTCAGACGACCGATATATTTTTTCAGTTCCATCGTATGGGCGATGTGAATCAACCTTCCGGCCGGCAGCGGGCCCAGAGGGATTTAGAACCGGAGCATTAAAACGAAATCGACCCGGTTCCCGGTTCGGTTTTGGCTCGCGGATGTGATGGTGACTTCCCTGAACAAGCGGGAGCCTGCAAGCCGGCTTTTCATGTCGTTGACTGTATTGAAAGTGTCTGTGCTTCCGGTCAGCACGAGGTCCTCGTCACCGGCCGTGAGCCTCGACACTTCCAAGTCCAACTGGGCCGGGATCTGTTGACTGATCTCTTTGAGCAGATCCACACGTCGGATTCGGGGTCCCTTTGCTTCGGACGGAAGCGATCTTTTTTTCAAATCTTCAATCTTAGCCTTCATCTGCGCCACCGGATCCACGATCACCTTTTCCTTCGGAAAGGCCGACTGGAACGCCTGGATCGTGTGGGCGCTCAAGCGGGAGGCTTTCCTCTGAAGAAGATGAAAGTCCAGGGCCAGATAGCCCACCGCGAGGATCAAAGCCGCTGCCAAAACCGCCCCGGTTTTGACAAGGTCTGGTTTGAATTCGCCTAAATGGGTTTTCGGGGAAAACGTCCCCTGAAGAAACTGCATGCCGTGGAAACGGCGGCTTTTTAATAGCGAAAGGGAAAGGGCGCAATGGCCTGCGGAGGGGACTTCTGACAGGTCCGGGAGCAGGCTTGCTCTGGCATTCGAGGCCCCAAAGGGATCGGCAAAAGCCACGGGAGTGCCGAGGTGTTTTCCAAGGGAGTCCAACTCCTGCGGGTCCGGTTCTTGGGTAGAGTCGTGAACGCGGATGATTTCCGGATGATAATCACGAGCAAGGCTTGCCCCGACGGCGAAGACCGTCTGGCGGATGGCTTGGACAAGGGATTCTTCCGGGAGTGTTTCCCCGGAAGCCATCGAAACGCATCGGATGAAGCAAAGCTGTGCGTCCTGGAAAGCGAAGCAAGTGGCCGTGGACCGGTCCACATCCACAAAGATCCAACTGCGGGATGTTTGGTTTTGTTTCGCAAGAAGCAGGGCAAGGGGGTATCCTTTGAAGGTGAGCGTTTCGGGTTCAAGGCCCGCGGAAGCGAAGAGGTCGAGCCAATGGGATAGATCCGTTTTTCGAAGGGTCGCGGTGACCACATCGGTCTGATCCGGGCGTTGGGTATCCCGGAAAACGCTGAAATCGGTCACGAGGTCTTCCGGAGGAAACGGAAGCAGCGGTTCCAGCTCGAAGGGGAGAATGGGCCGGATCTTTCTGGGCTCAAACGCCGGAAGCAAGAGATTCCGGAAGAAAACGTGGCGGGCGGGAACGGATGCCGCACATCGGGCTCCTTTGATAGAGAAATTGCCCACGGCGGTCTTCAAGGCGGAGGTGACGGCGGCAGGAGGAGGATTTGACTCGGGGAAAGGGACATAGCGGTGCCCGGCGATCCGCTGGCCGGAGAGCCTGCTTTCAAGCTGAACAGCCCAAATCCCGGCGTTTCCGATGTCGATTCCCAGGACCTTTTTCGCCATCATCCCTGCATCCCGAAAAGAGGTTCGGTGCCCTCATGGAAAAAGAGACTCATCGTCGGCCACCATACTTCATATGACGTGCCAACTCAACACCTTGCATGTCCATTGGGACGTTTTTTCGTTTTTCTCCCTGGACACCACGGCAACCGCGGTGAGACCGGCGGTGCCGAGGGTTGCGGCGGCTTCGATCCTGAAGACGTCGCTTGTCACCGTAATCAGGTCGGGGTCGATACGGAGATGGCTGCACCCGGGTGCTTTCCGGTACCATTGGGGATCGGAGAGATCGTGGAGAAAAACAGAGCCCGTTCGATCCGCCCTAAAATCGTAGATGGACTGGGCAAGCCCCTGCTCCCCCAACGGAAGGAGAGCGGCCAGGACGGGAAGACCGGCGGTGTTGATATTGATTTTGCCTTTGAACTCGGGTACGGATCCGCTTGATTTCGAAACGCCGTGGACGGTGAGATGCGCGGAAAAACCGGAAACTCCGCCCAGGGCGGTGAACAGATCGGGAGGCATTCCTTTGATCAACGCCATTTCGCCAAGGTGCGCCATGGGACCGTTCTTGCAGGCATAGGGCGGTTTGAGGCCCTGGTAGTAGTCGGATTCGGCCCCTCCCAGCCCCGTGACGGCATCTCCATCCCCGCTGTCCATCCAGTCCTTCATGGCGGAGACGATGACCTCCGGCTGCAGGTCGAGGTTCTGCAGGCTGAGAGCGCCTTTGAAATAAAGGAGGAAGGCGTCCCACAACCGTTTCTGGGCGTCGTTGAAGCGCTGTCCTTCAGGCGATCTGACCAGGGCGTTCACTTGGATCTTGCCGAGTTCGTCGGTGATGCGCACGGTCATCTCCCCCGACTCGAAGGGGAGGGCTGCGGTCACTTTTTTCAAAAACTCGGCATCGGCCCAGCTTTCCTGAATGGAATCGATGTCCGAATCCGCTCTGTCCTGGGCCAGGACCGCCATGGCGGCGTGAATCCCGGAGGAGGCCAGGGTTATCAGGGCCATGCGGCTGCCGTAGGCGGCGGGAAGCCCCCGTGCTTCGCGGACGCGCTTGTGAATGGCCGATACCGTGGCCGCAACCAGGGTGATGACGGCAAGGGTCAGCAGAAGAACGACCCCGCGGGAGCCCGAAACCGCTTTCAAGATCGTCTTCGTGCGGGACCGGGCTCTTTTCATCTGTTTTGCTTCTCCCGGATCACGGGAAAGGATAGGCGGGTTTCAAAGGCCCGGGATCCCTTCGAATCCCCGACTTCGAGGCGGATATGGACCGCCGCGGGAGTGGCCCGCCCTGAATCCACAGAGTCGGAGTCCCACGTTTCAAAGGGAGTTCCCTCTTGATCGAAAAAGGTCATCGCCAGCGATCGGACCCGATCGCACAGGACAGGGGCATTTTCTGGAAAGGCGTCTTCGAAAAAGGGATAGGGGCGGTCCGACCGCTTCAGGATATATCCCCCGGTACCCGAGTCTTCCACGAAATATCGGATTTCGGCCACCGCCTCCGGAGGCCCGGGGCCCATCGGCACATGGGACAGGGAGGCAAATCTTAACGTGGCAAATTCCTGTCCGCCGATCCATTCCTTGCGACCCGCGAACCGATGCGGATCCGGGTCGTCGCCGAAGCCGCCCGCCCGGAAAAACGGCGGGAGGGAAACCTGGAGGGCGCCGAGATCCAGTGTCATCCGATGGATGCAGGACAGCCCCATTTCGTCGTCGGTGACGGTGTCGAGGACGGCCTGTGCCCCGGAAAAGACCGATCGGTAGGAACCGAAGACCGTAGCGGCCACGATCCCGAAGATGAAAAAAGCCAGCAGCAGTTCGACGAGGGTAAATCCCCGGTTGCCGGATCGCAGCGGGATCGGAACGATGCGCCCGGCGATCGCGGTCAGGCGTTGAAGGCTGCCTCCCAAGTGTCGTGGCATGGCGTCGGCTCCTGCCGGCTAACGGCAAAACCGGTAAGCCCGGAGGGTGTAAAAAACCGTGTCGCGTCCGGAAAACACGGTGATGTCGATGCGCTTCAAATCCCTTCCCGCCCCTTTCAGAATGTCGGGGCCTGCAGGGTCGACTTGGACTTTCCACCGGAAATCCGGATGCGCCTCTCCGAAGTCACCCGCTTCACTTTGCAGAAGATCCGGGGTAGAACCGGACATTTCCGCGAGTTTCTGTTGGGCGAGCAGGAGGCACCGCGCTTCCAGGCCGGCCCTGTGGCTTTCGGAAAGGGAAAAAAAGTGCATCTGGTAGACCGCCGTGGAGACGATGGCGATGATGGACACCGCCACCATGATTTCCAATAGCGTAAACCCGTTGTTTTTTCTATCTGGAAGCATTGACATCGGCCTCAAGCCAGCGGATCTTGGGCAAAAACGGTTCGATGAAAAGGGTGATCTGCCTTTCTCCTTTTTCCTTCAAGTGGATGAAGGCCGGGTCGGCGTGCCCGTCGGGGTAAAAGGAGATCTCGGCGGTCCCCGAGACGGTTTCCTGGCGTCCGGGAACTTCCACCCCGCTGATCCGGACGGTTTCCTCCAGAACCAGGGCTTTTTTTTGGGCCAAAAGGGCTTCTTCTTTCGACATGGTTTTTTCTGTGAACCACAGGCGGTTTTCCCGGATGCCCACGTGGAGGGTGAGACGTGTCTGTTTTGTGACAGCTTTGACCCGAGCCGAGGCGGAATGGGCCATGAGCCACCGGATTGCTTTTTCCGTGTGGCCCGGTGCGAGGACCTGCTGGAACCGGGGCACGGTGAAGAAAAGAGTCAGGCCGATCAGACTCAAAACCACCACCAGCTCCATGAGGGTAAATCCGTTACTCGATCTCCCAGCTGGTGATATCCTTGTCTTTTCCCTCACCTTCAGGGACTCCGTCGGCGCCGTAAGAAATGATGTCATAGTCTCCGTGCAGGCCTGGACTCAAATAGATGAAATCGTTTTCCCAGGGATCCTTAGGCACTTTCCCTTTTTCGAGGTAGCCCCCTTGTCGCCATTTCTTCGGAGGGGGTCCCACCTGGGGTGATTCCACCAGAGCCAAAAGCCCCTGCTCCGTGGTCGGATACATCCCGTTGTCGAGCCGGTAGAGGTTCAGGGCGGTTTCCAGGCTCTGGATCTGTATCTTCGCCTTGAGTTGTTTGGCCTCATCGGGGCGCCCCATGATCCGGGGAAGGATAAGACCGGCGAGGATACCCAGAATCACGATGACCACCATCAGTTCGATAAGGGTAAACCCCGCGTTTTTGGCAGCGGTCTTTATGAAAGCGCTTTTTTCAGCATCCGTTTTTATTTTTGGCATGGCAAAGGAGTTCCTTTTCTTGGTGATCAAAAGACCAGCTGATTCATCTCGAAGATGGGAAGGCATATGGACAGGACAATGCCCCCCACGACGATCCCCATGACCAGAATCATGACCGGCTCCAGAAGGGAGGTCATCCGCGTCACCTGGGACGCCACCTCTTTCTCGTAGATTACGGCGGACTTTTCCAGCATGGCTTCCAGCTTTCCACTCTGCTCGCCGATTCTGACCATCTGGAGAAAGAGGGGGGGAAAACAGCATGGGAGGCCAGGGCCTCGGCCAAGGCGCTTCCCTTTCCCACTTCTTCGGTACCGGCCTGGACGGCCTTCAAGATGGGGGTGTATCCCACCACGTTTTGGACGATATCAAGGGCCTGGAGCATGGGGATCCCGTTTTCCAAGAGCGAACCCAGGGTTCGGGCAAACCGGGCCGTGGAAAGGCGTGTCGCCAGGGACCCGGCGACGGGGAGCCGGAGAATCAGGCGATGGATCCATTCCCGACCCTGGGGCGTCCTTTTGATCCTGAAAGCCAGCACCAAAGCCCCCAAACCGAAAAAAAGGATGAGCCACCAGAAAGACTGTATGAAATCGCTGGCCGCGATGAGCAGGCGCGTGGGTGCCGGAAGCGCGCGTCCCATCTCGGAGAAGACGGCGGCGATGCTGGGAACGATCACCGTCATCAGGAAAAAGAGGACGGCGGTCCCAAGAATCGCCATGAAGGCAGGATAGGTCAAGGCGCTCTTGATTCGACCGCTAAGATCCAGTTGATTTTCCATCATGTCCGCCAGGCGCTCCAGGACGATCTCCAGGGTTCCGGAAGCTTCCCCGGCCTGCACCAAGTTGACGTAAAGGGGCGGAAACGCCGCCGGGAACTGAGACAGGGCTGCGGCAAAGCTGTTTCCCTCCACCACGAGATCCTTGACTTTGATCATGACCTTTTTGAGGGGGGCGGTTGGGATCTGGAAGACAAGGGCTTCCAGGGCCCCCACAAGAGGAAAACCGGCGGCCACCAGGGTGGCAAGGCCCCGGGTGGCCACGGCGATATCCGAGGCCCGTACCCGGCCAAATAGCAGGAGAAAGAAAGAGGCGGGCCTTCCGTGCGCCGCATCCGAGGGCCGGGCGGCTTCCTCGATGGCGATGGGAAAGACCCGGGATGCGCGGAGTTTCTGGCGGGCCGCCGCCGGGCTTTCGGCATCTACGATTCCAGCGATCCGTTTCCCGCCGTCGTCAAAGGCCTTGTATTCGTACACGGGCATGGCTTAGGCTCGAAGAAGGGGGCTTTCGAAGATTGCCCCCCATGATGAATGGCGTGCCGATTCAGCGTTTTCCGGACGAAGTCGACGGATGCCTATCCCCTTTTCCTGAAATAGACGGCGAGCGGCAACACCACGAGGATCGGCAGAAAAACCATCAGGGGGATAAGGCCGACTTGCAGTGCCAGCCAGCTTGCCCCAACCACCGGCAAAAGCGCCGTGCGCACGGCCCATCTCAGGCTGTCGTGTTCTTCGATCGTCCGGGCCCAATCCGGGGAGACCCGGTAGTAAAACCGGACAAAGGCCCGTCCCCAGGCTCCGGGCTTCAGGTACCGGTCCCGGAAGTCGCGCAGGATCTTCACGTGGGGTTCCGCATAGGAGCCGAAGGCCGCCGTGGCGATGAAACAGCCGCCGCCGTCTCCATCTCCATCCCCGCTGCCGAGCGCCCTGGCGGCATTGATCCGGCCGCCGGTGGCAATGAGCCCGGAAAGCGACGACAAAGGGTCCACCGTGGTCTTGATGCGGGCGATGATGTCCCCCGCGGCCAGGACCCGATTTTCGGTTGTTGAAGACCAGGAATACCCCCACAACAGAGCCGCCAGGCCCGAAACGTGCGGTGTGGCCATGGAGGTGCCGCTTTTATAGTTATAGTTTCCGTCGTTGGTCGTGCTGAGGACGTTCACGCCCGGAGCTGCGACGTCCACGGTGCTGGGGCCGTAGTTGGAAAAATAGGCCAGGGCATCATTCTGGTCGGTTGCGGCCACGGCGATGATGTTGGCGCTTGCATAATTAGAAGGATAATGAGGGACGGAGTCGTTGTTATCCCCGATGCCGTCGCTGCCGCCATTTCCGGCGGCGCAAACCACCACGGCCGGGGAAGCGTCAATGGCATCTTTAAGCGACTGCGCGTAGTTGGATCCTCCCCAACTGTTGTTGATGACATGGGCGCCCTTTGAGGTGGCATAAAGAATGGAATTGAGTTCGGCTGAAAGAGATCCCAAACCTTCTTTGTCGAATGCCCGAAGCACCATGATCTTGGCGTTCCAGCTGACGCCGGTGACTCCCACGCCGTTGTTTCCCACCGCTGCGATCGTCCCGGCGACATGGGTGCCGTGTCCGTTGGCGTCATTGGGGACGTTGTCGTTGAAGACAAAATCATACCCGTAAACATCGTCCACCAGGCCGTTGAGGTCGTCGTCGATCCCGTTTCCCGGGATCTCCCCGGGATTGACCCAGATGTTTCCCGCGAGGTCCGGGTGGGAGGTCAAAACCCCGGAATCGATGACCGCCACCACCACGTCCGGCCTCCCCGTGTTCCGGTCCCAAGCCTCGACGGCGTCGATGTCCGCGTCGGCTTTCCCCACGGTTCCGTTCACGTTCTGCCCGGTGTTGTGCAGCCCCCAAAGAAGGTTGAAATACGTGTCGTTGGGGACCGCGGTGATGCGGTAGGTGTAGTTGGGTTCCGCGTACTCGACGGCCGGATTCGCCTGCATTTTCTTGAGGGCCGTCTCCACATCCATTCCTTCGGGAAGCTTCAGGTGCTCCACGCCGATGGTGGAAAAGGATTGAATGGAGACCAGGCCGCGGGTCTGGTATTCGGAAAGGGCGGAAAGGCGCGCCTGGGGCCTGAATTTCACCAGGATCTCACCGGGAACGAAGTTCCCCGAGGATCTCAGCGTCGATCGGGGGTCCATGGAGGGGGCGTCCGCCCAGGAGTCACCCTGAAAAAGAAAAAAGAGAAAAAAGGACGAAAACAGCACCAAAAGTTTTTTTTTCATTTCAAGGGGGCCCCCTTTTTTTCTTGGGATTCCAAGGTATAAATGAAGTTGTATTCGGCGTAAAGGACCTCCGGAAGGGCATTCAGATGCTTGACCATGGCCTCCACGGAAACGGTGGGGTCCTTTGCTTTGACGCGGAACAGGTTCGGCAGCGGGAAAGCCTCCACGATCTCCATCCCCAGCTCCTCAAGAACGGCTTCCAGGCGAGTTTTTTCCGTTTTCGGGGCAAATCTCACCAGAACTTCTCCGGGCTTGTAGGCTGGTTTTTGCCTCGGGGGATCGAGGCTGAAGAGATAATTGGGCTCGGCATAGGCCACCAGGGGGTGGGTTTGTGCCTCCTGGATCTTTTCCGGCACCGTTTTCCCGTCTTTTATGGAAAAAAGGAAAAGCGAAGGGGAAGTGAACCGGTGCAGCACGGACAGGTGCATATCGGTGCAGAAACCCTCCAGGGTCTCCGGGGGGATGGACGCCTTGAACCGGACCAGGATTTCCCCGGGCCGGAAGTCGGCCTGAGGCCCGGAGGGGCTTCCAGCCGGGTGAATGGGCTCCAACGCTTTTCCGGAAGTCTTTTTCGCGCCGCTCTGCACGGTGCATGCCGCGGCAGCAAACAGGGAAAGCACGGTTGCAAGAAGTGCGAACAATTTCATGGTCTTGATCATACTCAAAGACAACCTCCTTGGCAAGTGCTGTTCAACCCCGAGCCAAGAACCCGGGCGGAATCCTGGCGGAAACCCTTCGTGTCAGGATGTTTCTCCGGGTCGGTCCTGCAATTGAAAAGCCTGTAGAGATCCGGTTATTGGATGAAAAGCGTCTGATCCGGATAAATCCGGCTCTTGGGGGTGAGGCGGTTGACCCTCAGAAATTGCTCGAGGGACATGTTGAACCGGATGGCAATCTTGAACGGCGTGTCCCCTTTCCGGACTTTATAGGTCCTCAGGCCTCCTACCGCCGTATCGCTTTCAGCCCGGCCGGAGACCTTGAGGACTTGGCCGGTGGAAAGCTGCGTCCCGGTCAGGCCGTTGAGGTTCCGGATCTCCTCGATGGTGGTCCCGTATTTTTTAGCCAAAGCCCACAGGCTGTCTCCCGCCCGGACCACGTGGGCTAAGGTTTCCGGCGGCGGGGCCGCCTCTTTTGCCGCCGGGCTGTAAACGATCCCTCCCTTTTGGGGGATTTTCAGGACATCCCCCGCCGTGATGCGGCCAAAGCGCCCGATGCGGTTGACCTCTGAGAGGCTTTTCAGGCTCACATGGTACCTCCTGGCGATTCCGGAAAGCGTCTCGCCTTTCCGGATCCGATGGGAAATGTACTCGGGTCGGGGCGGCTGCGCCGAAGAGACGGCATCGATGACCGCATTGAGCGCTTCCCCTTTTCCGGGAGGCACCCGCAGGGTGTATCGGGTCGGGGGCACGATCTGATACCTCAGCTCCGGATTGAGGCTTTTCATCACCGATTCCTCAACCCCGATTTTTTCGGCCACGTCTCGAAGGTGAACCTGTTTGAAAAGAGAGGTGGTTTCAAAGGAAAGCGGGGGTTCGAGCGGGACGGTGTCGAGGCCGTATCGTTGGGGATGGTTGACCATGTGAAGGGTCGCCAGAAAACGGGGGACATAGCGCGCCGTTTCCCGCGGGAGGCGCTCGTAAAGGTCCCAGAAATTATCGAGATAATTGAGATTTTGCTCCCTGATGACCCTCAAGACGCGGTGTTCGCCGCAGTTGTAAGCCGCCATGACGGTGGTCCAGTCCCCGAAGATCTGGTGGAGTTCCTTGAGGTAGGCGATGGCCGCTTCCGTGGACTTGATGGGGTCGAGGCGCTCGTCCACGAAGGTGTTCCGCTTGAGGCCGAACTTATAACCGGTGGAGGGGATAAACTGCCACAGGCCCAGTGCGCGGGCGGGGGAGAAGGCGTTGACCTTAAAACCGCTTTCGATGAGTGGCATCCAGGAAAGTTCTGCCGGGAGGCCGGCTTCCCGGAAGGCCTCCAGGATGAAAGGCCGAAATCTCCCGGAGCGCCGGTACGATTCGATGAAAAAATCCTTTTCCTTGCCGATGGAAAAAGAATCGATTTCAGCCTGTACATGGCGGTTGACTTCCAGGGGTATGCCGTTGTTTTTTCCGTTCGCGGCAATGTGCCGGGAGGCGTAGACCTCCAGGATTCTTTTGGAAATCATGAAACGCAGGTCTTCCTTCTGCTGATTCAGAGCCGGATCGTCCCCCGGTTCGGCCGAAAGGATCAGTTCATAAGCCTTGTCCAGGGCTTCGAGAGCGTTTTCCGGTTCCCCCTTTTGCCAGAAGTCCTGGGCGGCCTGGCAGAAATTGAGGGCTTCTTCCAGGATGTCTTCAGGTTTTCGGGTTTCACCTTCTCCGTTGGCGGATTCCTGGTTTCCCTCCTGTGGGAGGGGTTCCTCCGTCTCCCGGAACACTTGAAGCGGGGACGGATCGGGGTACCGCGCCGCAAGCCCGGTTTCCGGTTTTTTAAGCGCCCGGAGACTCGGAGGCGGCTCTGCCGGTCTGGGAGGGGGTAGGGGTTTCGGCTCAGGCGGGGGTGGCGCTACCGGCTTGGAGGGCGCGGGCTCCATGGAAACCGTCTGAAGCGCCGGGGCGCAGGAAACGCTTAAGATCAGACAGAAAAAAAAGATGACCTTCCATCGGCAAGAGGCCATGCTCGGTCCTTAAAAGCAAAAGTTCGGCATTATCAATGCGTTTCGGTCGATCGCGGCCGGGCCGGAATTTCGCTCCAAGGCCACCGGGTACGGTCTTTGGGCGGCGAACAACTTCATGCCCTTATACAAGCACGAACCGACTTGTCAAGGGCGAAGACGCTGCTCTGGGCTCCCTGAGATAAAAAAAGCATTGCAATCCGGAGCAACTCCGTTTATTTTAATGTCTTAATGTTATTTTAATGTCTTCATGGCGAACCGTTACGCCCGACGACAGAGATATTTTCGGATTTCGTTTGGAAAAAAGGAAAAAACAGTAAAAAAAAAAGAAAAAAAGAGAAAATAAGCGATATTAAAAAATATTTACGCCTTTAACCTGTTTGATTGCATTTCTTTTTAATCCATCGCCTATAGTTGGAATTGATTTCTTACACTAAAATTTCCTAAAAATAGAAGTTTACGACGAAATTAGTGCGCCCTTACGAATCGGAGGGAATCGGTATAACCGTTAGCCCGGTTGTTTGAGCCAGCGTAGCTCAGCCGGTAGAGCTACTGATTTGTAATCAGTGGGTCGGGGGTTCGAATCCCTTCGCTGGCTCCAGATCGGTCGGAGGCGCCGAGGGAATACGCAAGTTCAGTCTGTGGGAAGATGCGGTGGGGTTCCCGAGCGGTCAAAGGGAACAGACTGTAAATCTGTCGGCGAAGCCTTCGGAGGTTCAAATCCTCCCCCCACCACCAATCTCAGCGAGAGTCAACTGTAGGAGATCCTGCTTCGAACGGGATCGCATTGACAACTACATGGCTTCCTTCAAAACGCCTTTCGACGTTTTCCAAAGGTGGCCCGGAGCAGTGAAAAGGTCCTGGAAAGGGCACGATTCAAAAAGGGCGGGAGTAGCTCAGTTGGTAGAGCCTCAGCCTTCCAAGCTGGATGTCGCGAGTTCGAGTCTCGTCTCCCGCTCCACTGACATCGAAAGGAAATGGGCCCACGTAGCTCAGTAGGTAGAGCGCTTCCTTGGTAAGGAAGAGGTTCACCGGTTCGATTCCGGTCGTGGGCTCCACGCATAACTTCAGATGAGAAAGAACAGCCGGGGGGAAGCCGACACCCGAACGCGCTTCCGGGGCGGACCGTGCCCAACACTGTTTTTAATTCAACGCTAGGGAGGAAGAGATGGCGAAGGCAAAGTTTGAGCGGACGAAGCCGCATGTGAATGTAGGGACGATTGGGCATATTGATCATGGGAAGACGACGTTGACGGCGGCGATCACGAAGCACATGGCGAAGCGGGGATTGGCGGAGTATGTGCCGTTTGATCAGATAGACAAGGCGCCTGAGGAGAAGGCGCGGGGGATCACGATAGCGACGGCGCATGTGGAGTATGAGACATCGAATCGGCATTATGCGCATGTGGATTGTCCTGGGCATGCGGATTATATCAAGAACATGATTACGGGTGCGGCGCAGATGGATGGTGCGATATTGGTGGTGGGTGCGGATGATGGTCCGATGCCGCAGACTCGTGAGCATATTTTATTGGCGCGTCAGGTGGGGGTGCCGCGGATTGTGGTTTTTTTGAACAAGTGTGACATGGTGGACGATCCGGAGTTGATTGAGTTGGTGGAGTTGGAGTTACGGGAGTTATTGGACAAGTATGAGTTTCCTGGGGATGACACGCCGATCATACGTGGGAGTGCGTTGAAGGCGTTGGAGAGTGATGATTCGGACAGTGCGGATGCCAAGTGTATTTTTGAGTTAATGGATGCGATTGACACGTACATACCGGAGCCGAAGCGGGATGTGGACAAGCCGTTTTTGATGCCGATTGAGGATGTTTTCAGCATATCGGGTCGTGGGACGGTGGTGACGGGTCGTGTGGACCGTGGGGTGATCAAGGTAGGGGACGAGGTGGAGATTGTGGGGATACGTCCGACGGTGAAGACGGTGTGTACGGGCGTGGAGATGTTTCGGAAGCTGTTGGATGAGGGACGTGCTGGGGACAACGTGGGGTTGTTGTTGAGGGGGACGAAGCGGGAGGAAGTGGAGCGGGGTCAGGTGGTGGCGGTGCCTGGGTCGATCAAGCCGCACAAGAAGTTCAAGGCGGAGGTTTACGTTTTGAGCAAGGAGGAGGGGGGTCGGCACACGCCGTTTTTTTCGGGGTATCGGCCGCAGTTTTATTTTCGGACGACGGATGTGACGGGGTCGTTGACGTTGCCTGAGGGGGTGGAGATGGTGATGCCTGGGGACAACGTGGCGATTGAGGCGGAGTTGATCACGCCGATTGCGATGGAGAAGGAGCTTCGGTTTGCGATCCGAGAAGGGGGTCGCACCGTGGGCGCCGGCGTCGTCAGCGAAATTCTGGAATAGAGACTAAGGAGCAAGGCGGTGAGAGTGATCGTTACTCTTGCATGCAGCGCATGCAAGCGAAGAAATTACACGACCATGAAGAACAAGCGGACGACCCCCGACAAGCTGGAGTTTTCCAAGTACTGCCGCTTTTGCGGAAAACACACGATGCACAAAGAAACCAAGTGAAGCGGCGAATTGAGCGCTTCTTCGGGGAGTTGCGGTAACATGCAGGCCAGTAGCTCTAACGGTAGAGCATCGGACTCCAAATCCGGGTGTTGGGGGTTCGAATCCCTCCTGGCCTGCCACATCAAGCTGAAAACCCAATAGCTTGAGGACCCGTTCGTCGCGGAGTCCGTTGACGGGTTATTCCTCAGGCTATTTCATTTAGGGGCGATATGGGGCGTTTAATCAGGAAAAAAGCGACAGCGAAACCCAAAAAGAAGAAGACCGCAGAAGAATCCCAGCAGCCTTCTTCTCCTGCGGGCAAGGAGCCGGTCAAGAAGCCGTTGTTTTCCATGGCTAGGACGCCCGACAGCGGGAGCAGGTCGGCGGCATCCGCCCAGACAGCCGTCTCCTCCTACAGAGGGGGGCTCGGAAAAGACAATTTCATCACCAAGGGCCTCCAGTTTCTGCGGGAGGTCAAGATCGAGCTCAAGAAGGTGACCTGGCCTTCAAGGAAACAGGCCTTAGGGTCCACGGCGGTGGTGATCGTTCTCGTGATCGTCATCTCTCTTTTTCTGGGGGTGGTGGACGTGAGTTTGTCCAGCCTCATTCGCCTGGTCATCAAGTAAGGAGCCCTTTCCCATGGCCTTTAGGTGGTATGTCGTGCACGTGTATTCGGGATTCGAAAACAAGGTGAAGCTGTCGTTGCAGGAGCGCATCGCCGCATCGCCATACGCCGACAAGTTCGAAGAGATCGTCGTTCCCACCGAGCAGATCGTGGAGCTTGTCAAAGGAAAGCGGAAGACCTCCTCGAGAAAGTTTTACCCCGGCTATATCCTGATCCGGATGGAGCTCAACGAAGAAACGTGGCACCTGGTGAACGATACCGCAAAAGTCACCGGGTTTCTGGGTGGAAGGGAAAGACCCGCGCCGATTTCGGACGAGGAGGCCGTAGCCATCCTGAACCGCATGGAAGCCGGGAAGCTCAAGCCCAAGCCCAAATTCCTCTTCGAGGCAGGAGATGAGATCCGGGTCATTGACGGGCCGTTCAACAATTTCAATGGAGTGGTGGAAGAAGTCAACCAGGAAAAGGGAAAAATCCGGGTGCTGGTGAGCATTTTTGGTCGCTCCACCCCGGTGGAACTGGAATTCGTTCAGGTGAGCAAGCTTTAGACGAGGGATGCCCCTCGGCGGGAGTTGGAGCACCAGAGAAGACGGGGAGTACGGAACACAATGGCAAAGAAGGTAATCGCCCAAATCAAGCTGCAAGTGGAGGCCGGAAAGGCCAATCCGTCGCCGCCCATCGGGCCGGCGCTGGGCCAGCATGGCGTGAACATCATGGATTTCTGCAAGGCGTTCAACGCGCGGACCGCAAAGGACGAAGGGATGATCATTCCTGCGGTCATCACCGTGTTCCAGGATCGATCTTTCACCTTTGTGACGAAGACGCCCCCGGCGGCCGTTCTCCTGAAGAAGGCGGCCAAGATCGCCAAAGGCGCCAGCGATCCCAAAAGGGACAGAGTCGGGAAGGTGACCCGTCAGCAGGTCGAAGAAATCGCCAAGCAGAAAATGGTCGATTTGAATGCAAATGACCTGGGTGCGGCGTGCCGAATCATCGAGGGGACGGCAAGGAGCATGGGAATTGAGGTGGTTTAGAAAAGGAGCACGTTAGAGACAATGCCAAAAAGGGGTAAGAAATACAGGGAAGTCGCCAAGGGGATCGATCCGAACACAAGGTTCGACTTCACGGCGGCGGTTCAGTTGGCTATCGGCGCCTCCTTCGTCAAGTTCGACGAAACGGTGGACTTGGCCGTCCGCCTGGGGGTGGATCCCAGACATGCCGACCAAATGGTCCGGGGGACGGTCGTCCTTCCCAACGGCCTGGGCAAAGAGGTCAAAGTCCTGGTTTTTGCCAAAGGGGAGAAGGAAAAGGAGGCGCTTGACGCGGGAGCCGATTTCGTCGGCAACGATGACCTCATCGAAAAGATCGTGGGGGGATGGCTCGAATTCGATAAGGCGGTGGCGACTCCCGACATGATGGGCGCTGTGGGAAAGATCGGGAAAATTTTAGGCCCCAGAGGCCTCATGCCCAACGCAAAAACCGGCACCGTCACCTTCGATCTGGCCCGGGCGGTAAAAGAACTCAAGGCGGGCAAGATCGATTTCAGGGTGGAAAAGGCGGGAATCGTCCATGCGCCCGTGGGCAAGGTTTCTTTCGGCGTCCAGAAAATCGTGGAGAACATCAGCGCTTTCATGGAGACAATCGTTAAACTGAAACCGTCGTCGAGCAAGGGGACCTACCTGAAAAGCGTTGCCGTTTCGACCACCATGGGCCCGGGAATCAAGATCGATACCGCGTTCGTGAAGGATTTAATCAAACAGTGAGGTGGAACAGGGGGGAACCGCTCCAAGGGCGTGCGCTCCGGGGCGGTTTGGCCTCCTCAGGGTCCACCTGAAACAAGCATCCCTGTCAAAGACCGCAGGCACACGAGGGTGTGTTTAATTGCTCCGGCAGCCTGCCGAGACGGAACGAGGAACCAACAGATGGAACCGAAACAAGGACAAGAGGCGGGATCCCCTGCGATTCGACGCAACCCAGGAGTGCCTCCGGCTTTGTCGGGATGGGAAAGGAGGTATTCTTCTTCGTGAAACTCGAACAGAAAAAGCAGATCGTCGAAGCGCTGAGGGACCAGTTCCTGAAGTCGAAGATCGTCATCGTCACCGACTACAAAGGCCTTGATGTGACCGCCATCAATGAGTTGAGGAAAAAGCTCAAAGAAGCGGGGATCCAGTATCAGGTGGCCAAGAACACCTTGTTCATCCGGGCCGCGGAGGACACCCGCATCGCCCTGATCAAGGACCACTTCAAAGGGCCCAATGCCGTTGCGATGGGACACGACGATCCCGTGGCTCCTGCAAAGGTTCTGACCGCCTTCTCCGAGCAAAACAACAAGCTGGAAATCAAGGTCGGAGTTCTCGACGGAAAAGTCATCCAGATGGCCGATATCAAGGCGCTGGCCGCTCTGCCGGGCAAGGAGGTCCTGCTGGCCCAGCTGCTCGGCGTCCTCAACGGCGTGCCGACGGCCCTGGTCAGGGCCCTGGGCGACGTCCCGACGAGGTTGGTCCGCGTTCTTGACGCCATCCGTTCCCAGAAAGAGGCGGCATAGGCGTCCACGACATTCAAACGAAAAGCGATTTTGGAGGAAATTACCATGGCTGATATTACCAAAGAAAACGTCATCGAATTCATTGCAAACATGTCCGTTCTTGAGCTTTCGGAACTGGTGAAGGAACTCGAGGAAAAATTCGGAGTTTCCGCCGCCGCTCCCATGGCGATGATGGCCGCGGCACCGGCCCAGGCCGGCGCCGCCGCAGCGGAGGAGAAGACCGAGTTCGACGTGATCCTCACCACCACGGGCGATAAGAAGATCCAGGTCATCAAGGAAGTCCGGGCGATCACGGGGCTGGGGCTCAAGGAAGCCAAGGCCCTGGTGGACGAAGCCCCGAAACCGGTCAAGGAAGGGGTTTCCAAGGACGAGGCGGAAAAGATCAAAGCCCAGCTGGAAGGCGCCGGGGCTCAGGTGGAAGTCAAATGACGCATGCTCGGCAAGGCCGGAGCGTTTCGGGATTTCCACCCCTTGAGGGTCTTAAAAGGGAGCTGTCATGTTAGAAAGGCCTTTGGCAAACAAGAGGCTTCGCAAGCATTTCGGTAAAATCCAGCAGATCATCGAGATCCCGGATTTGATCGGAATGCAGCGGGAGTCGTACAGACGATTCCTCCAGATGGACGTCCCCCCGGAGAAACGGGAGGAGGTCGGGCTTCAGGGCGTATTCAAATCGGTCTTTTCCATCAAGGATTTTACCGGGAGCGCGTCTCTGGAGTTTGTGGCCTACCGGTTCGGCGAGGTCAAACACGGCGTGGAGGAGTGCATCCACCGGGGGATGACCTTTGAGATCCCCTTGAGGATTACGGTCCGATTGGTGGTTTACGACGTGGACAAGGAAACGGGGGTCTCCAGCATCCGGGATATCAAGGAGCAGGAAATCTACTTCGGGACGATCCCCCTGATGACCTACAGGGGGACGTTCATCATCAACGGCACCGAAAGGGTCGTGGTGAGCCAGCTGCACCGCTCTTCAGGGGTTTTCTTCGATCATGACCGGGGGAAGAGCCATTCCAGCGGAAAGATCATCTACACCTCACGGATCATCCCGGTGCGGGGCTCCTGGATCGATCTGGAGATCGATCACAAGGATGTGGTGCATGTCCGTATCGATCGACGCCGGAAATTTCCGGTCACTTATCTCCTCAAGGCCTTCGGGTATTCCGGCGAGGATTTGCTGACCTATTTCTACCAGCGGGAGAGGGTGGTCGTTTCGGGGAAGAAGATCACCAAGAAGTTCAATCCCCAGTTCCTGAAGGGCCAACGGGCCTCCCGGGACATCAAGGATCCCGAAAGCGGGGAGGACCTGCTTAAAAAGGGACACCTGTTCACCCAGAGGATTCGAAGCGCATGGAAGCCTTGAAATTCGAGGAGATTCCCATCGGGAGCGATGAAATCCTCAACCGGTCCTTTGCCCGGACCCTGGTGAACCCCAAAACCGGAGAGCTCATCGTCAAAGCCAACGACGTGGTCAGCGAAGAGGCTTTGGCCCGGCTGAAAGACGCCGGCATTCGGGAATTCGAGCTTCTGGTGGACACCTCCTCCAGCAGCGATTCCATCCGGAAGACCCTCCTGGCGGACAAGATCGAGAGCCGGGAAGAAGCACTGGTGGAGATTTACCGGAGACTTCGCCCGGGAAATCCGGCTACGCCGGAAGTGGCGCAGGAATTCGTGGATCATCTCTTTTTCAAGAACGCCTACTACGACCTGTCGGGCGTGGGGCGCATGAAGATCAACCACCGCCTGGGCATCTCCACCCAAATCGGCGTCAGGACGCTGCGCAAGGAAGACATTCTTCTCACCGTCAAGACCCTCATCGACCTCAGGGACTCCCAGGGTCCCGTGGACGACATCGATCATCTGGGAAACCGGCGCGTGCGGGCCGTGGGGGAACTTCTGGAAAACCAATATCGCATCGGCCTGGTCCGCATGGAGCGCGCCATCAAGGAACGGATGAGCCTCCAGGAAGTGGACGCCCTCATGCCCCATGACCTCATCAACTCCAAGCCGGTGTCGGCGGTGATCAAGGAATTCTTCGGAACCAGCCAGTTGAGTCAGTTCATGGACCAGACCAACCCGCTTTCCGAGACGACCCACAAGCGGCGCCTGAGCGCCTTGGGCCCAGGAGGGCTCACCCGCGAACGCGCCGGTTTCGAAGTCCGGGATGTCCATCCGTCGCACTATGGGCGGATCTGCCCCATCGAGACGCCGGAAGGACCGAACATCGGCCTCATCGTCTCCCTGGGCACGTATGCCCGGGTCAATGATTACGGGTTCATCGAAACTCCGTACCGTGTCGTCAAGAAGGGGACGGTTCTTCCCGAAGTCAAGTTCCTCAGTGCCTTTGAAGAAAAAGCCCATCCCATTGCCCAAGCCAACGCGCCCATCGATGCGGGGGGACACTATGTGAACAAGACCGTCACCTCGAGGGTGGCCGGTGAATTCATGATGGTCAAGAGGGAGGAGATCGAGATGATGGACGTCTCCCCCAATCAGCTGGTGAGCGTTTCGGCCTCTCTGATCCCCTTTCTGGAAAACGACGATGCCAACCGGGCCCTGATGGGTTCCAACATGCAGCGTCAGGCCGTCCCGCTCTTGACCAGCCGCGCACCCCTCGTGGGCACGGGCATCGAAGGGGTGGTGGCCAAGGATTCCGGGGTGACGATTGTAGCGGAACGGGATGCGGTGGTCGATGACGTGGATGCCTCCCGGATTGTCCTGCGCCACGACGCGGTGGACGGGGAAGAAAACGGTGCCCGGCCTTCCGTGACCATCTGCAACCTCTCCAAGTTCAGGCGATCCAACCAGAATACCTGCTTCAACCATCGGCCCATCGTCGAGAAAGGCCAGAAGATCCGGGCCAAAGAGATCATCGCCGATGGTCCTGCCACGGAAAAGGGCGAACTGGCACTCGGCAAGAACGTGACAGTGGCCTTTATGCCCTGGGGCGGATACAACTTCGAAGACTCGATTCTGGTGAGCGAAAGGCTGGTCCGGGACGGAGTTTTCACCTCCGTTCATGTGGAAGAGTTCGAAGTCATCGCCCGGGACACGAAACTGGGAAAAGAGGAGATTACCCGGGACATCCCCAACGTGGGAGATGAAGCCCTCAAGGATCTGGATGAAAGCGGGATCATCCGGATCGGTGCGGAAGTCGTTCCGGGGGATATCCTGGTGGGCAAGATCACCCCAAAAGGCGAAACCCAGCTTTCCCCCGAGGAAAAGCTTTTAAGGGCGATTTTCGGCGAAAAAGCGGGGGACGTCAAGGACACCTCACTACGGGTTCCGCCGGGAGCTGAGGGGACGGTCATCGATGCCAAGGTCTTTTTACGAAGGGGCGTGGACAAGGACGACCGAGCCCGCAGGATCGAGGAAATGGAGATCGAGTCCCTGAAAAAAGACCTCAACGACAAAATCCGGGTGACCGGGGACGTGGTGCGTGCCCAAATCGAAGCGCTCTTGGTGGGGCAGAAGAGCGCGGCGCCCCTGAAAAAGGGGAAAAAGGTCTTGATCCCGAAGGAGGCCCGTATCGGAGCTCAGGCCATCGCGAACATTCCCCTGGCGCAGCTGGAAGGAATCGTGCTGGAGGATTCGGGGCTTACCGAGCGGATTCACGAACTCCTCGAGGGGTATCGGGACCAGTGCGAGGCTTTCCGCAAGGATTTCGAAACCCAGATCGGGCGCTTCGAAGCCGGGGACGACCTTCCGCCCGGGGTCATCAAGATGGTCAAAGTCTACGTGGCCATGAAGCGAAAACTCTCCGTCGGGGACAAGATGGCCGGTCGCCACGGGAACAAGGGGGTCGTGTCCCGGATCCTTCCCCAGGAAGATATGCCTTATTTCGAGGACGGAACCTCGGTGGACATGGTCCTGAACCCGCTGGGGGTGCCTTCCCGGATGAACGTGGGCCAGATCCTGGAAATCCACCTCGGATGGGCCGCCAAGGGGCTGGGGGACCAACTCAACCGGCTTTTGGAAGAAAACCGGCTCCAGGAAATCCGGGAAAAGATGGAACGGGTTTTCTCGGGTCTTTCACAACAGGCGGCACTCGAGGGGTGCGACGATCAGGCCCTGACCGAACTGGTGACGGATTACCGATACGGCCTTCACATGGCCACCTCCGTATTTGATGGTGCCAAGGAGGATGAAATCAAGTCCCTGCTTGTCGAGGCGGGACTCTCCGCCAGCGGCCAAGCGACTCTCTTCGATGGACGTACCGGGGAACCGTTCAACGGAAAAATCACCGTGGGCACGCTATATATGATGAAGCTCCACCATCTGGTGGACGACAAGATCCATGCACGCTCCATCGGCCCTTACTCGTTGGTGACCCAGCAGCCGTTGGGCGGAAAGGCTCAATTCGGCGGACAGCGATTGGGGGAAATGGAAGTCTGGGCCATGGAAGCCTACGGTGCGGCGTATGCACTCCAGGAATTCTTGACGGTGAAATCGGATGACATGGCGGGTCGGACCCGGATGTACGAGAAGATCGTCAAGGGGCAAAACGTCCTCGAACCCGGCTTGCCGGAATCGTTCAAAGTCCTGATGATGGAGCTCAAGAGCCTGGGGCTGGATGTAACCCTCACTGAAAAAGAGGAGACGACCAAGACCTAAAATGGAAACACTATACGATTTTTTTGCCAAGCCCAAGGATCCGAAACAGTATTTGGGTGTGCGTCTCGCGTTGGCTTCCCCGGATGAAATCCTGAAATGGTCCCACGGCGAGATCAAGAAACCGGAGACCATCAACTACCGGACCTTCAAGCCCGAGCGCGACGGCTTGTTCTGCGCCAAGATCTTCGGACCCACCAAGGACTACGAGTGCAACTGCGGCAAGTACAAGCGGATGAAACACCGCGGTGTCATCTGCGAGAAATGCGGCGTGGAAGTCATCCAGTCCAAGGTCCGGAGGGAACGGATGGGCCATATCGAATTGGCCTCCCCCGTGGCCCACATCTGGTTTTTGAAAAGCCTTCCCAGCAAAATCGGCAATCTTTTGGATCTGACGCTGAAAAATATGGAGAAGGTCTTCTATTTCGACAACCATATCGTCATCGATCCCAAGGGGACCCCCTTGTCCAAGGGGCAGCTTCTATCCGAGGAAAAATATCGGGAGGCCGTGGAGGCTTATGGGGACAAATTTGAGTCGGGCATCGGTGCCGAAGCGGTCAAGGCGCTTTTGAAAAATCTGGACCTGGAGGCTCTCTACAAGGAAATCCGAGCGGAGATTCTTGCCACCAATTCCTCGGCCAAGCGGCAGAAGCTGGCCAAGCGGCTCAAGATCGTGGATGCCTTCCGAAGAAGCGGGGTCAACCCCGTGTGGATGATCATGGACGTCATCCCGGTTTTACCCCCGGACCTCCGCCCCTTGGTGCCCCTCGAGGGGGGTCGATTCGCCACGTCGGATCTGAACGACCTCTACCGCCGGGTCATCAACCGGAACAACCGCTTGAAGCGGCTCATCGATCTCAAGGCCCCCGACATCATCGTCCGAAACGAAAAGCGGATGCTCCAGGAGTCGGTGGACGTCCTGTTCGACAACGGCCGCCACGGAAGGGTCATCACCGGCACCAACAAACGTCCCTTGAAATCCTTAAGCGACACCCTCAAGGGAAAGCAGGGCCGTTTCCGTCAAAACCTGTTGGGCAAGCGGGTCGATTACTCCGGAAGAACGGTCATCACCATCGGTCCGGATCTGAGGCTGCACCAGTGCGGACTGCCCAAGAAGATGGCCTTGGAATTGTTCAAGCCGTTCGTGTATTACCGGCTGGAGGAAAAAAACCTGGTCTCCACCGTCAAGAGCGCCAAGAAGATGGTGGAAAAGGAGGTCCCCGAAGTGTGGGACACCCTGGATGAGGTGGTGCGGGAGTACCCGGTTTTGCTCAACCGGGCCCCCACGCTGCATCGTCTGGGAATCCAGGCCTTTGAACCCATTCTCATTGAAGGAAAGGCCATTCAGCTCCACCCCCTCGTGTGCACAGCCTTCAACGCGGATTTCGACGGCGACCAGATGGCCGTTCATGTTCCTCTTTCGGTGGAGGCCCAAATCGAGGCCCGGGCCCTCATGCTTTCGACGAACAACATCCTGTCGCCTGCCAACGGGTCCCCCATCATCGTCCCCACCCAGGACATCGTCCTCGGTATCTACTATATCACCCGGGCGGTTCCGAGACTCAAGGGCGAAGGGATGCTGTTTTCGAGCGTGGAAGCGGTGCGAAGCGCTTATGACAACGGTATTGTCGATTTGCACGCCAAGATCAAGGTCCGCATGGACGGCCAGGCGGTGGAGACCACCACCGGCCGTATCCTCTTGTGGGAGATCATTCCTCAAAACAGCATCATGGAAATGCGGCACATTGAAACCAAAGACGAAGCCCAGGCGCAGAAGGCCCTTGAGGCGATCCAGTCCGGCATGGAATTCGAGGAGGCGGTCAGGACTTTTTCAGGGGCATTGGACCGCGAACCGGACGGATTGTGCGGACTGCTGGTTCGGGACGAGTTTGAGCGCATCTTTCCCGTCTCGGAGGCCGACACCGATCGGGTCTTCGCCATGGAGCCCGGCCAGGTGAGCCCGGTCCTTCCGGATGCAAAACGGTTCCATATTTTCAAGGTCATCGACAAACGCCCGGAGATCCCCTTCAAGGCCATCAACATGGTCATGGACAAGAAGGCCCTCCGGGAGGTGGTGGATTACGCTTACCGCAATCTCGGCCCCAAAGCCACGGTAATCCTGTCGGACCGGCTCAAGGACATCGGTTACCGGTACTCCACCCAGGGGGGGTTGTCCATCTCCATCGACGACATGATCACTCCTCCAGGAAAGTGGGAGATCCTCAAGCGAGCCGAAAAGCAGGTGACGGAGATCGACAAGCAGTATACCGAGGGTCTCATCACCCAGGGTGAAAAGTACAACAAGGTTGTCGATATCTGGGCCAAAGCCACCGAAGACATCGCCAACGAAATGATGGAAGCCATGAAGCTGGTGCCGGTTCTGGACTCCAAGGGCCGGCCGGTCCTGGATGAAGGCGGAAAACCCCTTGCAGAAGAGAGCTTCAACCCCATCTACATGATGGCCGACTCCGGCGCCCGGGGAAGCAGAGATCAAATGCGGCAGCTGGCGGGCATGCGCGGCCTGATGGCCAAACCCTCGGGGGAGATCATCGAGACCCCCATTACGGCCAATTTCCGGGAGGGACTCTCGGTTTTGCAGTACTTTATTTCCACCCACGGGGCCCGGAAAGGCCTTGCGGACACCGCTCTGAAAACAGCGAACTCCGGGTATCTCACCCGCCGTCTCGCCGACGTGGCCCAGGACTGCAGCGTCATGGAAGAGGACTGCGGCACAATGATGGGAGTGGAAGTCGAACCTCTCACAGAAGGCGGGGAGATCATCCAGAGGCTCGGGGAGCGGATTCTGGGAAGGGTGGCCATGGAGGATATCCGGGATCCCTTTACCGAAGAAGTCCTGGTAAGGACCGGGCAGATGCTGGATGAAAAGGCCGTCAGCCGGGTGGAAGGCGCCGGCCTGACGAAGGTGAAAATCCGTTCCGTCCTCACCTGCCGTTCCGAGTTCGGTCTTTGTGCCAAGTGCTACGGTCGGGATCTCAGCCACGGCGGGGTCATCGAGATCGGACAGGCGGTGGGGATCCTGGCGGCCCAATCCATCGGTGAACCCGGAACCCAGCTGACCATGCGGACCTTCCACATCGGCGGCACGGCGAGCCGGAGGGTGGAACAGGCCGATATCAAGGCCCGGGTGGAAGGCACGGTCAAGTATATCGACCTCAACGTGGTGAAGAACGCCGAGAACAAGAACGTCGTCATGAACCGCCGCGGGGGCGAATTCGCCGTCGTCAGCGATGCCGGAAGGGAAAGAGAGCGGTATCCCGTGATTTACGGAGCGCACCTTCTGGTCGAAGACGGGCAGGACCTACGTGCCGGGGACCTGCTTGCCACCTGGGACCCCTTCACCACCCCCATCATCACCGAAGTGGAAGGGACCGTGAAGTTCGGCGACATCGAACCGGGTAAAACGCTTCAGGACAAGGTTGACCCCGTGACCGGGAAGTCGAGCCGAACCATCATCGAGTCGAAAAACACCGAGGTCAGGCCCCGGATCTCCATCAAGGACAAGACCGGAAAGACGGCCAAACTCCCCAAATCTTCGGGCATGGCCCGCTATTTCCTTCCCAACAACGCCATCATCCTCGTGGAGGAAGGGGACACGGTCAAGGCCGGGGACATCATCGCCAAGCTGCCTAGGGCTACCACGAAGACCAAAGACATCACGGGGGGTCTGCCCCGGGTCGCGGAGCTCTTCGAGGTGAGGAAACCCAAGGATACGGCGGTTCTCAGCGAGATCGACGGATATATATCCGTTTCAAAGGACACCCGGAAGGGAAAGCAAAAGATCACCGTGACGCCGGTGGATGCAGGGGATAAAAAGGAATATCTGATCCCCCGGGGCAAGCATATCAATGTCTATGAAGGCGATTATGTCCGTGCCGGGGAACCGCTCATCAGCGGCTCGGCGGTGCCCCAGGACATCCTCACCATCAAGGGGGAAGTCGCGCTGGCACGGTACCTCGTGGACGAAGTCCAGGAGGTGTACCGGCTCCAGGGGGTCCGAATCAACGATAAACATATCGAGGTCATCGTCCGGCAGATGATGAAGCGGGTGAAAGTGACCGACGTGGGCGATACGGACTTCATCCCCGAGGAAAATGTCGACCGGATGCACTTCGAAAGGGTCAACAGGGAAGTGACGGCAAGGGGAGGGAAGCCCGCCGTGGCCGAACCGCTCATCCTGGGGGTGACCAAGGCCTCTTTGAGCACGGACAGCTTCATCTCGGCGGCCTCCTTCCAGGAGACCACCAAAGTCCTGACGGATGCCAGCATTGCGGGGGTGGTGGATCAACTGAGGGGGCTCAAGGAAAATGTCATCATGGGAAGGCTGATCCCGGCGGGCACCGGTTTTCCGGCATACAGTGAGGAAGCCGTGAAGCTGGAAATGGTGACGGAATAGAAAAAGCGGATTTTAAAGGTGTTGCGCCAGAAAAGATATTGACAAAGGCTTGTTTGGCAGATAACTTAACTCTTTTTATTGTTTGGCTTTTGGGACAATCCGGTGCGGTCGCAGAGATACCGAACGCGGGCGTCACCGGATTTTGATCGAAGACGAAAGGGATTGTATGCCGACCATCAACCAGCTGATCCGAAAAGGCAGAAAACGGGCCAAGAAGAAGATCACCACACCGGCCCTCAAGGGGGCTCCCCAGAAACGGGGAGTCTGCACCCGGGTCTATACTTCGACTCCCAAGAAACCCAACTCTGCGTTGAGAAAAGTGGCGAGGGTTCGGTTGACCAGCGGAATCGAGGTCACGGCCTATATCCCGGGCATCGGCCACAACCTTCAGGAACACTCCGTCGTCCTGGTGCGGGGGGGGCGGGTCAAGGACCTGCCCGGCGTCCGCTACCACATCATCCGGGGGACCCTGGACACGCTTGGCGTGGAGGACCGAAAAAAGGGCCGATCCAAATACGGGGCCAAGAGGCCCAAGTGATCCAGCGGCGTGACGGCAAGACAGATTGGGGAATCCGGAAGAACCGGGAAGAACGATAGGTAGGATATATGCCCAGAAGAAGAGAAGTTCCGTTCAGGGAGATCATCACCGATCCCAGGCACGACAGCAAACTGGTGGCCCGTTTTATCAACGCGCTGATGAAAGACGGCAAGAAGAGCACCGCAGAATCGTTATTATACGGGGCCTTCGATATCATCGAAAAAAAAGCCAACGAGTCGCCCATGAAGATCTTTGAGCAGGCCCTCGACAACGTCAAACCGATCATCGAAGTCAAGTCCCGCAGGGTCGGCGGATCGACCTATCAAGTCCCGACGGAGGTGCGCCCGTCCAGGCGCATGGCATTGGGGATCCGTTGGATCATCGGTTATGCGCGCGCGCGGTCAGAGAAAGGGATGGCCAAGAAGCTGGCGGCGGAACTCCTCGATGCGGCCAACCAAAGAGGGGCGTCCGTAAAGAAGAAAGAAGACACGCACAAGATGGCCGAAGCCAATAAGGCTTTTGCCCATTACCGCTGGTAGGGAGGCTCAGGGAGGAAGAGATGGCGAAGGCAAAGTTTGAGCGGACGAAGCCGCATGTGAATGTGGGGACGATTGGTCATATTGATCATGGGAAGACGACGTTGACGGCGGCGATCACGAAGCACATGGCGAAGCGGGGATTGGCGGAGTATGTGCCGTTTGATCAGATAGACAAGGCGCCTGAGGAGAAGGAGCGGGGGATCACGATAGCGACGGCGCATGTGGAGTATGAGACGGCGAATCGGCATTATGCGCATGTGGATTGTCCTGGTCATGCGGATTATATCAAGAACATGATTACGGGTGCGGCGCAGATGGATGGTGCGATATTGGTGGTGGGTGCGGACGATGGTCCGATGCCGCAGACGCGTGAGCATATTTTATTGGCGCGTCAGGTGGGGGTGCCGCGGATTGTGGTTTTTTTGAACAAGTGTGACATGGTGGATGATCCGGAGTTGATTGAGTTGGTGGAGTTGGAGCTACGGGAGTTATTGGACAAGTATGAGTTTCCTGGGGATGACACGCCGATCATTCGTGGCAGTGCGTTGAAGGCGTTGGAGAGTGATGATTCGGACAGTGCGGATGCCAAGTGTATTTTTGAGTTAATGGATGCGATTGACGCGTATATTCCGGAGCCGGAGCGGGATGTGGACAAGCCGTTTTTGATGCCGATTGAGGATGTTTTCAGCATATCGGGTCGTGGGACGGTGGTGACGGGTCGTGTGGAGCGTGGGGTGATCAAGGTAGGGGACGAGGTGGAGATTGTGGGGATACGTCCGACGCTGAAGACGGTGTGTACGGGCGTGGAGATGTTTCGGAAGATATTGGATGAGGGTCAGGCTGGGGACAACGTGGGGTTGTTGTTGCGGGGGACGAAGCGGGAGGAAGTGGAGCGTGGTCAGGTGGTGGCGGTGCCTGGGTCGATCACGCCGCACACGAAGTTCAAGGCGGAGGTGTACGTATTGAGCAAGGAGGAGGGGGGTCGGCACACGCCGTTTTTCAATGGGTATCGGCCGCAGTTTTATTTTCGGACGACGGATGTGACGGGGTCGTTGACGTTGCCTGAGGGGGTGGAGATGGTGATGCCTGGGGACAACGTGGCGATTGAGGCGGAGTTGATCACGCCGATTGCGATGGAGAAGGAGCTTCGATTTGCGATTCGAGAAGGGGGTCGCACCGTGGGCGCCGGCGTCGTCAGCGAAATTCTGGAATAGGCGGAAAGAAGACAGACATGACGGGCACCAAGATTCGGATCAGGCTTCGGGCTTACGATCATAAACTTTTGGACCAGGCGACGATGGATATCGTGGACACGGCCAACAAGACAGGGGCCAAAGTGGTGGGTCCGATCCCGCTGCCCACCGCCATCAACAAATATTGCGTCCTGAGGTCCCCGCATATCGACAAGAAATCGAGGGAACAGTTTGAAGTGCGGACCCACAAGCGCCTTTTGGACATCGTCGAGCCGACGCAGCAGACCGTGGACGCCTTGATGAAGCTGGATCTGTCCCCCGGGGTGGATGTGGAGATCAAGCTCTAAGAACGACTGGAGAAAGCGGCCGTCTCGGGCCTTGAGGAAAGCAGGTATCTTGAAATGAGCAACGGTGTTTTAGGCAAGAAACTGGGAATGACGAGCCTTTTCACCTCTGAAGGGGTTCTGGTGCCGGTTACCGTCATTCAGGCAGGACCGTGCGTGATCACCCAGATCAAGACCCTGGCCAGAGACGGTTACAACGCCATTCAGGTGGGTTTCGGGCCCAAGAAGGCGGCAAAAGTCAACCGTCCGGAGAAAGGGCACTTTCAAAAAAGCGGCGCGCAGGGGTATCTTCACCTGAGGGAATTTCCAGTGGAGGACCCAGGGGCCTATACGCTCGGGCAGGAGATCCGGCTGGACCTGTTCCAGGTGGGGGAGAGGGTGAACGTTTCCGGATCCACCAAGGGAAGAGGTTTTGCCGGGACCATCAAGCGTCACGGTTTTCACCGGGGACCCAAGACGCACGGCAGCCACAATGAGCGGCCCCCGGGGTCCATCGGCTCCAGCGCCTGGCCGTCTCGGGTCATCAAGGGAAAGAAACTCCCGGGCCGTTTTGGAAACGAAAGAAGGACGATCCAGAATCTGGAGATTTTCGACATCAGGGCGGACGACCACCTTCTCTTTTTGAAAGGGGCCGTACCCGGGCCTGCCTCCGGGCTTGTGGAAATCCGCAAGACCCGTCGGGCCCAATAAAGGGAATCATCCGCCGCCCCAACAAGCTGACGCAGGGCAGTCAGGGCGGTTTTGAAACGAGGATCAGCATGGCGGTTTTAGAGGTTAAAAATATCAAGGGAGAAAAGGTTTCCGAGGTGGATCTGCCGGATGCTGTTTTCAACGTGCCCGTGAAGGCCGAGGTCCTGCACCAGGTGGTCACCATGCAGCTGGCCAACCGGCGGTCCCAGACCGCGGCGGTGAAGCATCGCAGCGACGTAAGCGGCAGCACGCGGAAGCTCTATCGTCAGAAAGGCACCGGAAGGGCCCGCCGGGGGGACATCAAGTCTCCCTTGCTGAGGGGCGGCGGGGTCATCTTCGGTCCGGACAATCGGTCCTATCGATTTCAGGTCCCCAAGAAGATCCGGAAGCTGGCGTTGAAAATGGCGTTGAGCAGCAAGCTCAAAGAGGAATCCCTGATGGTCCTGGACACCTTCGCTCTTTCACGCATCAAGACCCAGGATTTTGTCCGGAGCCTTCGGGAACTGAGCGTGAAGAATGCTTTGATCGTCACCGACCAGAAGGATGAGACCTTGGAACGGTCTTCCAGAAACGTCCCGGACATTAAGGTCCTGAGGGTGGAAGGACTCAACGTGTACGATATCCTGAAGCATCAGATGCTGATCCTTTTGGAAGCTTCCATCCAAGGGATTCAAGGGAGGCTCTTGCCATGATCGGATATGACGTCATCCGGCGGCCCGTGGTTACCGAAAAAACCACCCTGCAGAAGGAAAAAGCCAATCAGGTCACCTTCGAGGTGAGCCCCCAGGCGAACCGAATCGAAATCCGGCGGGCCGTGGAAAGCATTTTCAAGGTGAAGGTGATCGGCGTCCGCACCGCCCAGGTCCAGGGAAAGATCAAGCGGCGGGGCCGGATCCTGGGAAAACGAAGAGACTGGAAGAAGGCGATTGTGACCCTGGGGCCCGGTGAACGGATCGACTTCTTCGAGGGCGCATAAACGTTGCGTGAACTGCCGGGGGAACCGAAACGCGACATCCCGGCAACCTGCAGAATGAAAACAGCCGAGGAAAAATCATGGCGCTGAAAAAAAAGAATCCGACATCGCCCGGAAGACGGTTTCAGGTCTATTCGGATTTCCAGGAGATTTCCAAGGATCGACCGGAAAAAAGCCTCACGAAACCGCTGAAAAAAAGCGGCGGCCGAAACGTTTACGGGAGAATCACCAGCCGACACCGGGGAGCCGGCCATAAGCGACACTATCGCATCATCGATTTCAAGCGGGACAAGACGGGCATCCCGGCAAAGGTGGCGGCCATCGAATACGATCCGAACCGGAGCGTGAGAATCGCCCTTCTCCATTATGTGGACGGCGAGAAACGTTATATCCTTGCTCCCCAGAGCCTGAACGTCAACGACAGGGTGGTTTCGGGACCGGATGCGGACATCAAGCCGGGGAACACGCTTCCGCTGAAAAACATCCCCCTGGGAACCCAGATCCACAACATCGAGCTGCGTCTGGGAAAGGGCGGCCAGGTCGTCCGGAGCGCCGGCACCTACGCACAGCTCATGGCCAAGGAAGCGCCTTACGCCCTGGTGAAGCTTCCATCCGGGGAAGTCCGAAAAGTACTTTTGGAGTGCAAGGCCACCATCGGTCAGCTGGGGAACGTGGAGCACGGCAATGTCGCCCTGGGAAAAGCCGGCAGGAAACGGTGGTTGGGGTGGCGACCTCGGGTCCGGGGCGTGGCGATGAATCCCGTGGATCATCCCATGGGCGGGGGCGAGGGGAGATCCTCCGGCGGCCGACATCCCTGCACGCCGTGGGGAAAGCCCACCAAAGGGCACAATACCCGGAAAAACAAAAAGAGCGACCGCTATATCGTCAAAAGCCGGAAAAAGAAGTAAATCGCTCGGGCGGGCCGAGGCGCGTTGAAGATGCCGACAGGGCCCGGACCTGGGTACAGGAGATTAAGAGAGTATGCCGCGTTCCATTAAGAAGGGCCCCTACATCGAGCCCAAGCTCTTGAAAAGGGTCAATCAGGCCCAGGAAACACGGAGCAACCGCGTGATTAAGACCTGGTCCCGGCGCTCGACGATCATCCCGGAGATGGTCGGCATCACGCTGGCGGTTCACAACGGCAAGAAATTCGTCCCCGTTTTCATCTCTGAAAACATGGTGGGGCATAAACTGGGGGAATTTTCCCCCACCCGGCTTTTTTTCGGGCACAGCGGGGACAAGAGGTCGACTCTTAAAAAGTAGCCGTCTCGGATCGGCCTGAAGAAGGGGAAGAGGGATCCGTGGCGCTGACGTGCATTCAGCGACGATGGAAGGAACTCGAAAGGTGGAAGTGAAAGCAAAAGCCAAATACCTGCGCATCTCTCCCATCAAGGTGCGCAAGCTCATCGGCGCGCTGAAAGGAAAACCGGTTCAAGCCGGGCTGGAGGCGCTCAAGTTCATGCCGCAGAAGGGGGCCGGACTCATGGAAAAGGCCATCCGCAGCGCCGTCGCCAATGCAAATCAGCGGGCCGGCTTGGATGTGGACAAGCTGGTCATTCGAAACATCACGGCGGATTCCGGACCCACCCTGAAACGGTTCCGGGCAAGGGCGAGGGGACGGGGAACCCGTATCCTGAAGCGGACCGCCCACATTACGGTGCATCTGACCGAGAAGTCAACCTAGCAGGGAGGAAAGCGTTGGGCCAAAAAGTCAATCCGATCGGTTTGAGACTGGGGATCGTCAAGACCTGGGAATCGAGATGGTACGGCGGCAAGAATTACGCCGGGTATGTCTTGGAAGACCACAAGATCCGGAACTTCGTGAAGAAAAAGCTCTATCATGCGGGGATTTCCAGAGTGGAGATCGAAAGGGCCTCCAACCGGGTCCGGTTGAAGATCCACACGTCCAGGCCGGGGATTGTCATCGGAAAAAAGGGCGCCGAAATCGCCCAACTCAAGAAAGAGCTGGAAACCCTCGTGCCTTCGGAGATCCTCATCGACATCCAGGAGGTTCGAAAGCCCGAGATCGACGCGCAGCTGGTGGCTGAAAACGTGGCCCTCCAGATCGAGAGGCGGGTGGCGTTCCGACGGGCGATGAAGCGCAGCGTATCCTCCGCCATGCGCTTCGGGGCCAAGGGGATCAAGATCATCTGCTCGGGCCGTCTGGCCGGTGCGGAGATGGCACGCAGGGAATGGTACAAAGAAGGCCGGATCCCGCTTCACACGCTGCGGGCGGATATCGATTACGGCTTTACCCAGGCCAAGACCACTCATGGCATCATCGGGGTGAAGGTGTTCATCTTCCACGGGGAGATCCTCCAAAAAGAACAACCCGTGATGGAGCAATAGGAGACACGCCAGATGCTCAGTCCGAAGAAGGTCAAATTTCGAAAGCAGCAGAAAGGCCGGATGAGAGGGAAGGCCATAAGAGGGTCCACCTTGACTTTCGGCAAATACGGGCTCCAGACGGTGGAGTGCGGCGCGATATCGGCCAAGCAGATCGAGGCGGCGCGGGTCGCCATGACCCGTCATGCCAAGAGGGGCGGAAAAATCTGGATACGCATTTTTCCGGACAAGCCGGTGACCAAGAAGCCGGCGGAAACCCGGATGGGAAGCGGCAAGGGGAATCCGGAAGGATGGGCCGCCATCGTTCGGCCGGGTCGGATCCTGTACGAAATGGAAGGGGTTCCCCGTGATGTGGCCAGGGAAGCCCTGCGTCTGGCCGCGCACAAGCTGCCCATCAGAACGAGATTCATCGAAAGGGAAGAGGACTGATGAAACCCAAAGAGATCCGGGACCTGAGCCTGGACGAACGGCATCGGAAGCTCGACGAATTGACGGAGGCCCTCTTCAACCTGCGTTTTCAGCACGGAATCGGGCAGCTCGAAAACCCGAAGCGGATCCAGAAAACCCGGCGGGATATTGCCCGGATACGGACGATCATTCAAGAAACGTCGTTGCAGGTTAACGAAAATCAAAGCGAGCAACCGGTATGAAAGATCGAGGGATGAAACGACAGCTCATCGGGACCGTGGTCAGCGACAAAATGGACAAAACCGTCGTCGTCAAGGTGGAGCGGCTGGTGCTGCACCCACTATACAAGAAGTACATCCGCAGACACTCGAAATTCTCGGCCCATGATGAAAACAACGCCTCCCGGGTGGGGGACAAAGTGCTCATCACGGAATCGAGACCGCTGAGCAGGACCAAGAGATGGCGCGTCAGTTCCATCGTTGAAAAAGCCGTGTGATGGACGTGAGGAAGAAAGCGAAATGATTCAGGCAGAAACCAGGTTAACGGCGGCTGACAACTCCGGAGCCAAGACGCTGTATTGCATCAAGGTTCTCGGCGGGTCCAGAAGGCGGTATGCACGGGTGGGAGACATCATCGTCGTGTCCGTCAAAGAAGCCATCCCCAACGCGAAGGTCAAGAAGGGGGACGTGCTCAAGGCGGTGGTGGTGAGGACCAAGAAGCCTGTTCGTCGCGCCGACGGGTCTTTCATCCGGTTCGATGACAATTCGGCGGTTTTGATCAGTGCCAGCAAGGAGCCGATCGGAACGCGGATCTTCGGCCCGGTGGCGAGGGAGCTTCGGGCCAAACGGTTCATGAAGATTATTTCCCTGGCACCGGAGGTCTTATGAGGCGCGTCTGTCCCGGGCGGAGGGCTCATACAGATGGCGGCAAAAAGACAATGGAGATCGGATAAGCGATGAAGGATAAATGCCGGATCAAGAAGGATGACAAGGTCAAGGTGATCGTCGGAAAGGACCGCGGGAAGATCGGGAAGGTCCTCAAGGTGAACCGGAAAAAGGATCGTATCCTCGTTGAAAACGTGAATATCATCAAGCGTCACTCAAGACCTTCCGCCAAACAGCGGCAGGGGGGTATCGTGGAGGTGGAGGCTCCGATTCACTGGTCCAACGCCCTGTTGATGTGCAACAAGTGCCTGGCACCGGTGCGCGTCAAGACCCAGCGGCTGGAAGACGGGAAAAAAGTACGGGTTTGCCGGAAGTGCGGCGAAATGATCGATACTTAAGAGGAAGCGGGATCAGGTATGACACAGCTTGAAACATATTACCGGCAGGAAGTCGTCCCCCAGCTCGTCAAGACGTTCCAATACAAGAACGTCATGCAGGTTCCAAAATTGGAGAAAATCGTACTGAACATGGGGCTGGGAGAAGCCTCCCAGAATATGAAGCTGCTGGACGGCGCGGTGGAAGAACTTCAAGGCCTTTCCGGCCAGCGGCCGGTGATCACCCGTGCGAAGAAATCCATCGCGGCGTTCAAGCTGAGAGCCGGAATGCCCATCGGCTGCATGGTTACACTGCGCAGAAACCGGATGTTCGACTTTTTCAGCAAGCTGGTGAACGTGGCCCTGCCCCGGGTGCGCGATTTCAGGGGGTTGTCGGGAAAAGCTTTTGACGGCAGCGGGAATTACACCCTGGGGATCCGGGAACATATCATCTTCCCCGAGATCGATTACGACAAGATCGAAAAGATCAAGGGACTCAATGTCAGCATTGTGACCACCGCGAGAACGGACGAAGAAGGCAAAGAACTGCTTCGTCTGCTGGGGATGCCGTTTAGAAATTAACCGTTTGGATCGGGATGGCGAGGAGGAAAGGTTGGCGAAAAAATCCCTTAGAATCAAAGCGACCCGGGAGCCCAAGTTCAAAGTGAGGGCCTACAACCGGTGTCCGATCTGCGGCAGGCCCAGGGGCTATATCCGCAAATTCGGCACCTGCCGTATCTGTTTTAGGAATTTTGCTTCCCAAGGGTTGTTGCCCGGCGTGATCAAGTCCAGTTGGTAAGGCGGAAGGCCGCCTGAAGGCCCAGGGCGGGGTGAATCCCGGCGGGCCGCGGCGGCGTGGGTGTCATCAGAACAAAATAGGATTTTAGGACGGAGAAGAACATGGCAAGCAATGATCCGATTGCGGACATGCTGACGAGAGTCAGAAACGCAGCGAAAGCCAGCTTTTCGAGTGTCGATATTCCGGGATCGAAGCTGAAAATCGAGATTGCGAGGGTGCTCAAGGAAGAAGGTTACGTCAAGAATTTCAAGTTCATCAAAGACGCCAAGCAAGGAGTGCTCCGGATCTATCTTAAATACGGCCCCGGGCGAAGCAGCGCCTTTTTGAATATCGAGCGGGCCAGCAAACCGAGCCGAAGAGTCTATTCCGGGAGCCGGGACATCCAGCCCGTGCTGGACGGCATGGGAATCGCCATCGTTTCCACATCGAAAGGGCTGATGACGGACAAGAGGGCGCGGAAGGAGAACCTGGGGGGCGAAATCCTTTGCAGGGTCTGGTAAGCCTTCCCCCCGGAAGCCTTAAAGAAGGCATCCCGGGGAAGGACGGCATGTGAAAGATGAGGGAAAAACGATGTCTCGTGTAGGAAAAAAACCGATTCCAATATCTGCCAAGGTGAAGATCGCCTACCAGGACCGGATCCTGAAGGTGGAGGGGCCCAAGGGAACCCTCACCCGGCCGATTCACCCGGATGTGGAGCTGGAGATCGGGGAAAAAGAGATCCGGGTCAAAACCTCGGAGGCAAAGAACAGCCGGGCCCTTTCGGGGCTGACGCGTAGCCTCGTGTCCAACATGGTCAGTGGCGTGGAGAAGGGTTTCGAAAAAACCCTGGAGATTACCGGAATCGGCTACCGGGCGGCTCTGAGCGGGAACCGCCTGGAAATGAGCCTCGGGTTCTCCCACCCGGTTCCGTTCGACCTTCCAGAGGGGATCACCGCCACGGTGGATCGAAACACCGTCATCCGACTTTCGGGGGTCGACAAGGAGCTTTTGGGGCAGACGGCGGCTTCCATCCGGAAGATCCGGCCTCCGGAATCCTACAAGGGTAAAGGGATCAAATATGCGGAAGAACGCCTCCGTCTGAAAGCCGGAAAGACGGGGACGAAGTAGGCGTTTTTGAGGTCAATACCGCAGGCGACAGAGGGTTAAGGCAGGAAAATGGGACAAATCAATCCATCCAAAATGGCCAGGCTGAAGCGAAAAAAGAGCATTCGGAAGAAGATTTCCGGAACGCCGGAACGTCCGAGGCTCTGCGTTTTCCGGAGTGCGAACCATATGTACGCCCAGGTGGTGGACGATACGCGGGGCCATACCCTGACCGCGGCCTCCACTCTGGAAAAGGAGGCCCAGGACGCCGAGAGCACCGGCGGCAAGATCGGACGGGCCCAGGTTGTGGGGAAACTCATTGCCAAGCGCGCGCTGGAAAAAGGAATCGAGAAGGTGGTCTTTGACCGCAACGGCTTCTTATATCACGGCCGCGTGAAGGCCGTATCGGATGCTGCCCGGGAGGCCGGCCTGAAGTTTTAGGGTCGCGGAGGACAGAAGGGACAAAGGAGGCAATTCTTGTTCAAGCAGGACACCGGGGAAAAGGATTTCATCGATAAAGTCGTCCACATCAGCCGGGTGGCGAAAGTCGTCAAAGGGGGGCGCCGGTTCAGTTTCAGCGCCATTGTCGTCGTCGGAGACGGCGGCGGGAATGTCGGATGCGGTCTCGGGAAGGCGGGAGAGGTGCCCGAAGCCATCCGGAAAGGGGTGGAGAAAGCCAAGAAAAGCATGATCCAGGTTCCCCTGGTCAACGAAACGATTCCCTACGAGGTGATCGGGAAGTTCGGAGCCGGGAACGTGCTCTTGAAACCGGCCTCCAAGGGGACGGGCGTGATCGCGGGAGGTGCGGTTCGAGCCGTTCTGGAAGCCTGCGGGATTCAAAATATTCTCACCAAATGTCTCGGATCGAACAATCCGCATAACCTGGTGAAGGCCACCCTCGCCGGACTTCAGAAGCTCCAGAGTCGCGAGGATGTGGCCCGGCGTCGTGGTCTGGCCCCCGAAGACATCTGAACAAGAGGGATTCATGGCGAAGCAATTGGAAATTACGCTGGTCAAGAGCATGATCGGGCGTCCCCAGGCGCAAAGAAAAGTGCTTTTCGGAATGGGCTTGAAAAGGCGGGGAAAGACGGTGACCCTCCAGGACACCCCTGCCATTCGCGGCATGATCGCGAAAGTGGCCCATCTGGTTGAAACCAAGGAGAAGACATGAAGCTGCATGAATTAACGCCGGCGCCCGGTGCCAGGAAGTCCAAGAGACGGCGGGGGAGAGGGAACGGCTCGGGCAGGGGCACCACTTCCGGAAGGGGTGCGAAGGGGCAGAACGCCCGCAGCGGAGGAGGCGTGCGTCCCGGCTTCGAAGGAGGACAGATGCCGATCCAGAGGCGTCTCCCCAAGCGGGGATTCACCTCTGTTTTCAAAAAGCGCTACGCCGTGATCAATCTCAGGGATCTGGCGGGTTTTGACGGAAGCGAGATCGTGGACGAGGCCGCCCTGATCCGGGAAGGACTGGTTCAGGGCAGGCGGGACGGCATCAAGCTCCTCGGTCAGGGAAGCCTCGAGCATCCCCTCACCATCCGGGTTCACAAGGTCAGCCGAAGCGCCTTGGAGAAGGTCCTTCAGGCCGGCGGAAAGGTGGAGACGGTCTAATCCATGGTCGGCAGCGGCATCGGCAATATCTTCAAGATCCCGGAGCTGAAGAAGCGGATCCTGTATACACTGGCTCTGCTTTCCGTTTATCGGATCGGCGTGCATATCCCGACGCCCGGCATCGACACGGCGGCGCTGGCTTCCTTTTTCGAACGGGCCAAAGGGACTCTGCTGGCCATGTTCGACATGTTCTCCGGAGGGGCTCTGGAGCGGCTTTCGGTCTTCGCCCTCGGCATCATGCCGTACATCAGCGCGTCCATCATCTTTCAGTTGCTGACGGTGGTTATTCCTCATCTGGAGCGCCTTTCCAAGGAAGGGGAGCAGGGCAGGAAGAAGATCACCCAGTACACCCGTTACGCCACCGTGTTCCTGTCCATCATCCAGGGTTTCGGGATCGCCGTGGGCCTGGAAAGCATGAGCTCGCCCGGTGGGGCGCCCGTGGTCATTTCTCCGGGTTGGGCATTTCGGTTCATGACCGTCATCACGCTCACGGCCGGAACCGCGTTTATCATGTGGTTGGGGGAGCAGATCACCGAACGGGGGATCGGAAACGGGATCTCCCTCATTATCTTTTCCGGGATCGTCGCCCGCATGCCCAATGCGGTGGGGAACACCTTCCGCCTCCTGAGCACCGGTGAGATCAACATTTTCCTGGTTTTAATTCTGCTGATCCTCATGGTGGCCGTGGTGGGCGCCATCATTTTCATGGAACAGGGGCAGCGGCGGATCCCCGTGCAGTACGCAAAACGGGTGGTGGGGCGCCGGATGTACGGCGGGCAGAGCACGCATCTTCCGTTGAAGATCAACACCTCCGGCGTGATCCCTCCGATCTTTGCCTCTTCCATCATCATGTTTCCGGCGACCATCGCCAGTTTTATCAAGATCCCCTGGATGCAGAGCGTTGCCAACGCCATGATGCCTGGAAGCCTCATCTATGAGCTTTTGTTCGTGGGGTTCATCTTCTTTTTCTGTTATTTTTACACGGCCGTGACCTTCAATCCGGTGGACGTCGCGGAAAACATGAAGAAGCACGGCGGATTCATCCCCGGCATCCGTCCCGGGAAGCGGACGGCGGAACACATCGACCGCGTCCTGACGCGGATCACCCTCGGGGGCGCCACCTACGTTTCGGCCGTCTGCGTGCTGCCGTCGGTATTGATCTCGAAATTCAACGTCCCGTTTTACTTCGGGGGTACGGCGCTTTTGATTGTGGTGGGCGTGGCGCTGGATACCATCGCGCAGATCGAGTCCCACATGCTGGCTCGCCATTACGAGGGTTTTTTGAAAAAGAGCGGGGCGATCAAGGGTCGCTACTAGCATGGTGATTCTCAAATCACCGAAGGAGATCGAAAGAATCGCCGTCAGCAATCGGATCGTCGCCGAGATTCTTCAGGCGCTCGAAGCCGAGGTGGCGCCCGGCGTGACCACGATGCAGCTCAACGAGCTGTCGGAAAGGCTTGCCCGGAAGCACCGGGCGACTCCGGCGTTCAAAGGATACCGGGGTTTCCCTTTCTCTTTGTGCGCATCGGTCAACCGGGTGGTGGTGCATGGCTTCCCGAACGGGACGCCCCTCGAAGAGGGGGACATCGTGAGCCTGGATTTCGGGATTCTGTTTGACGGTTATTACGGGGACGCCGCCACGACAGTGGCCGTGGGAGAAGTTTCCGCGTCGGCCAGGAATCTGATGCAGGTCACCCGGGAGTCCCTTTATAAGGGGATCGACCAGGCCCTTCCGGACGGACGGCTGTCGGACATCTCCCATGCGATCCAGTCGCACGTGGAAGCGAACGGCTATTCGGTGGTCCGGAAGTTCGTGGGGCACGGGATCGGGAGCAAGCTGCACGAAGATCCCCAGATCCCCAACTTCGGGAAACCCGGAACAGGCGTCCGCCTGAAACCGGGCATGACCCTGGCCATTGAGCCGATGGTCAACGAGCGGGGACACGAGGTGAAGATCCTGGAGGACGGATGGACCGCCGTCACCGAGGATGGTGCCTTGTCGGCCCATTTTGAACACACCATCGCCATCACGGAGAACGGCCCGGTGATCTTGAGCCGGCGGAACGGGAGTTGATTTATGGCAAAAGACGAGCCCATCGAGGTGAAAGGCGTCGTCATCGAGACGCTGCCCAACGCCATGTTCCGGGTCGAGCTTGAAAACAAACATCGGGTGCTGGCGCACATTTCGGGCAAGATGCGCATGCATTTCATCAAAATTCTGCCCGGAGACGAGGTGACGGTGGAGCTTTCCCCCTACGATCTGACCCGGGGAAGGATTACCTACCGGGCGAAGTAGGCCGAACGCCAAGAGAGGAAAAGGTGAAAAAACCATGAAAGTCAGGCCATCCGTAAAAAAAATATGCAGCAAATGCAAGATTGTCCGACGGAAAGGCGTCGTCCGGGTGATCTGTGAAAACAAACGGCACAAACAGAGGCAGGGGTAAAAGGGAGGAATAGCTTTGGCACGAATTGCTGGCGTCGATTTGCCGAAAAACAAGCGGGTTGAAATCGGGCTGACTTATATCTACGGGATCGGAAGGAGTACCGCGAGAGAGATCCTTTCGTCCCTCAACATCGATTTCAATACCAAGACGGATCAGCTTTCCGAGTCCGAGATCAACAATATCCGCAAGATGATCGACGGAAGAACACAAGGTGGAAGGGGAGCTTCGAAGCGAGATTTCCATGAACATCAAGCGGTTGATGGATCTCGGATGCTATCGGGGGCTGCGCCACCGCAAATCGCTTCCGGCTAACGGGCAGCGGACCAAGACCAACGCACGGACGCGGAAAGGACCGAGAAGGGCGGCCGTGAAGAAGAAGGGCGCGGCCAAGAAGAAATAGTTTCACCCATCGGCCATTAACCGTCGAAACGCAAGGATTGAATCCATGGCAAAAAGGGTCCATAGCAAAAAGAAAGAAAAGAAGAACGTCCATACCGGTGTGGTTCACATCCAATCGACGTTCAACAACACCATCATCACCATCACGGATCCGGCGGGGAACGTCGTGGCCTGGGCCAGTGCGGGGGGACAGGGATTCAAGGGTTCCCGGAAAAGCACTCCCTTCGCCGCCCAGATGGCAGCGGAAAGCGCTGCGAAAAAAGCCATCGAGCACGGCATGAGGAACGTGGAAGTGTACGTCAAGGGGCCGGGTTCGGGACGGGAATCGGCCCTGCGGTCGCTCCAGGCGGCCGGATTCAACGTGATGATGATCAAGGACGTGACGCCCATTCCGCACAACGGGTGCCGTCCCCCCAAGCGGCGCCGGGTCTGAGGCCCGTTTGGGAAAGGGACGTTTTATCCATCGATGAAGGAAGAGCTTCAAGGAGGAGAAGTTGGCTAGATACACCGGTTCGGTTTGCAGGCTATGCCGCAGAGAGAATCTCAAACTGTTTTTAAAAGGCGACCGATGCTATTCCGACAAATGCGCTTTTGACCGGAGGGGCTATCCCCCGGGGCAGCATGGTCAGCGTCGGGGAAGGAAGGCATCGGATTACGGCGTTCAGCTCCGGGAGAAACAGAAAGTCAAGCGGATTTACAGCCTCTCCGAAAAGCAGTTCCGGCTGACCTTTCAGAAGGCCGATCGGCTCAAGGGAATCACGGGAACCAACCTTCTGGTTCTGCTGGAAAGAAGGCTGGACAACGTGGTCTACCGGCTCGGCTTTGTCAATTCCAGGTCCCAGGGACGTCAGTTCGTATTGCACAATCATTTTCTGGTCAACGGCAAAAAGGTGAACATTCCTTCCTATTTGATCAAGGTGGGCGATGTGGTGGAAGTCAAGGAGAAGAGCCGGCCGGTCAAGGTTTTCGGCGATTCTCAGGAAGCGGTGGTTCGAAGGGGTATCCCCCAGTGGCTTGAGCTCGACAAGGAAACGTTGAAGGGAACCGTGAAATCCTATCCCGTTCGGGAGGACCTGACCATGCCGATCCAGGAACAGCTCGTCGTGGAGCTTTATTCCAAGTAACCGCAACATCTTTTCGCCGCCCATGGAATCCCCCGGTTTGATTCCCTGAATGGCAAATGCAGTGGAGAGGCAAAAATGGCATCAGACAAAATGATGTATATCAATTGGCAGGATATGATCAATCCCGACAAGATCCAGGTCACGAGCAAACCGACCTACGGCAAGTTCGTTTGCGAACCCCTTGAAAGGGGCTTCGGAATCACCCTGGGGAACGCGCTGCGCAGGACGATCCTTTCGTCCCTCTACGGCGCTGCCGCCGTGGCCGTCAAGTTCGACGCGGTCATGCACGAGTTCAGCGTCATCCCGGGCGTTTTGGAAGACGTGACGGAGATCCTTTTGAACATCAAGGAGGTCCGATTCAAGGTGTCGGACACCCAGCCTCGGGTGGTCCGGATCGATGCAAAGGGGGAACGCAAGGTGACCGCCGCGGACATCCTCAGCGACGACGGCCGATGTCAGGTTCTCAACCCGGAACAGCATATCGCCACCGTTTCCGACAAGGCGGCCCTGAAAATGGAGATCACCGTCAAGGTGGGGAAGGGATATTCCCTGTCGGAGATGAACCGGGACGAAAACGCTCCCGCCGGGACCATTCCCATCGATGCCGTTTTCTCGCCCATCAAGCGCGTGAATTATGTGGTAACAAATGCCCGGGTGGGCCAAAAGACCGATTACGATAAATTGACCCTGGAAGTTTGGACCGACGAAAGCATCTCCCCGGAGGACGCGGTGGCCTACGCCGCCAAGATCCTCAAGGAGCAGATGACGCTGTTCATCCATTTCGACGAGAAGGCCGAGCTGGAAGTGTCCGGGCGGTCCAGGGAGCCCGAAGCGCCCACCTTCAATGAAAACCTGTACCGAAGCGTTGAAGAACTGGAACTCTCCGTCCGTAGCGCCAACTGCCTGAAAAACGCGGACATCCACAAGCTGTACCAGTTGGTGCAAAAGACCGAAGCCGAGATGCTCAAGACCAAGAACTTCGGCCGGAAGTCCTTGAACGAAATCAAGGAAGTCTTGTCCGAGATGGGCCTTGCCTTGGGAATGAAGCTGGAAGGCTTCGTAGCGCCCCGGGAAGAGCCAAGCAAGAGGGAGTAAACGATTTTATGCGACACCGAAAAGCGGGATTGAAACTGAGTCGGACCGCCAGCCACCGCAGCGCCATGTTTCGCAACATGGTGACTTCTCTTTTCAAGTACGAGCGCATCCGCACCACCGACGTCAAGGCCAAAGAAGTCAAACGATGGGCCGATCGGATGATCACCCTGGCCAAACGGGGGGATCTTCACGCCCGGCGCCAGGTCCTGGGGGTTCTGCGGGAAAAAGACGTGGTTGCCCAGCTCTTCGAACAGGCCAAGGAGCGTTTTCAAAACTCCACCGGCGGATACACCCGGGTGATCAAGCTGGGAAGGCGTCCCGGCGATGCGGCGCCCGTTTCCCTGGTTGAATTGATCGTTCCGGTTTCAGAGGAAAAGAAAAAAGGGAAGAAGAAGCCCTCCAAGGCCGCTCCCAAGAAATCCAAGCGGGCCAAGACGCCGCCGGATTCCGGAAAGGAGACCAAACCGGCCGAAGCCGGACCGGCAAGTGGTGCCGGGAAACCGGCGCCGGAATCCGAACCCCCTGCCGAAACCGGAAACGCGTAACCGAAAGGTTCAAAACTGCGGGGCACCTGAACAGGGGACCCGCAGCGTCTCTCAAGCCCGCGGTCCAAGGGTCCGCGGGCTTTTTTGGGAAGATAACAGGCTTGCACGGCCCCGCAGGCGTGCGCTATGCTCTGTCCGTTTACGCTGATGACTGCGTGGCTCCTATGAAACCCGACAGGTCAAGCTCCCTTTCCGAATGGTATGAAGGGGTGGTTTCTGCTGCAAAACGCCTCTCCGGGAAGGCGCATCTCACGCCGCTTTACACTTCACGAACCCTGGACCGGATGGTAGGGGCATCGGTGTTTTTAAAATGCGAGAACCTCCAACGCGGCGGGGCCTTCAAGTTCCGCGGTGCTTTCAACGCCATGAGCCGCCTGACCCCCGCACAGCGCAAGAAAGGGGTGGTGACCCACTCCTCGGGAAACCACGCTCAGGCTGTCGCCCTCACCGGGGCGCTGCTGAACATCCGGACCACGGTGGTGATGCCCCACGATGCCCTAGAAGCAAGCGGGAGGCCACCGCCGGTTACGGGGCCTCGGTGGTGGAATACGACCCGGTAAAGGCGGACCGGGAAGCCCTGTCGGCAGCCCTTCAGAAGGAGCACGGGTATGTCTTGATCCCGCCCTACGACCATCCGCACGTCATTTGCGGGCAGGGAAGCGCGGCGATGGAGGTCTTTTCCGAACTTAAACATCTGGATTGCCTTCTGGTGCCTTGCGGGGGTGGTGGACTTTTAAGCGGGTCGGCCATCGCCGCCAAACAGATGGATCCGTCCTGCCGGGTGATCGGCGTCGAACCGGAACTGGCCGATGACGCCACCCGTTCCTTCCATACAGGAACGCTGCATACAGTCAAAAACCCGCCCACCCTCGCCGACGGGACACGCACCCCTTCCTTGGGACAAATTACCTTCCCCCTGGTGCTCCGCTACGCGGACGACATGGTCACGGTTTCGGAAGCCGCCATCATGGAGGCGGTGCGCTTTCTGCTATTTCGCATGAAACTGGTGGTTGAGCCTTCCGGAGCCCTGGGCGTTGCCGCTATTCTTCAGCAAAAGATCCCCGCCTGCGGTCGTGTCGGCGTGATCCTCAGCGGGGGCAACATCGATGGCCAAACCCTGGCTCAAATCGTCAGCTGCGGCGCCTTAAAACCACCCCCGGAGGAAGGAAAGTTTTTCCAAAAGGAAAAGGCCCTTTCGGAATGACCCCTCACAAGCTCGTCAGTCTCTCGGAGGCCGTATCGCACCTGGTGACGGACGGGACAGCCGTGGCCATGGGGTGCGCCCAGGAGACCCTCATCCCTTTTGCGGCGGGACACGAGATGATCCGCCAGGGCAAAAGGGATCTCACCCTCATCGGCCCCATCTCCGACATGCTCTTCGACCAGCTGATCGGAGCCGGCTGTGTCCGAGCGATCCGGGCGGCTTGGATCGGAAACGTCATCACGGGGTCGGGTTATAATTTCCGCAGGGCCGTGGAGAAGGGAGCCCTTCAGGTGGAAGACCATTCCAATTTGACGCTGGCCATGGCGCTGAAGGCCGGAGCCATGGGCCTGCCGTTCATGCCTGCGCGCACGGCCCTGGGAAGCGATCTCCACCTTACCAATGCCGGCCTTAAGACCTTCGCCTGTCCGTTCACCGGAGACCCTCTCACCGCCGTGGCCGCCATATGCCCGGATGTGGCGGTGATGCACGTTCAGCGGGCCGATTGTTTCGGGAACAGCCACCTGTGGGGAAACCTGGGCGTCACCCGGGAGGCCTGCCTGGCCAGCCGTCACGTCCTGGTTACGGCCGAGGAAATCGTTGACCCGGAGGTGATCGCCAGCGATCCCAACCGGGTGGTGGTTCCGGGGTTCAGGGTTTCCGCGGTGGTCCATGCCCCCTGGGGCGGGCATCCTTCCCCGGTCCCGGGGTACTACAACCGTGACCACCAGGCGTTCATCGATTACCAAAACCGGAGCCGGACCCCGGAAGCATTTCAAGATTGGCGGAAAGAATGGGTGGACTCCATCTCCGAAAATCAAACTTATGAAAACCAGTTGGGAAGTGCGCGCAGGCAAGCCTTGTCTCTTCAACACCGACGCCCCAGCGTACCCGTGGATTACGGGTACTGAACCGCACGTGCGGCTGCATTTCCAGCAGCCTTTGTGGGGTCTTCGATGAAGAAAAAACCCTGTCCGGGATGCCGGCTGCAAGGGGTGGGGAAATGATGAAAGAAGCGTACACTCTGCCCCAGCTCATGGTGGCCGCGGCGGCCCGGGAGATCGCCGACCACGAGGTGATCTTCGTCGGCATGCGGCTTCCCCTGCTGGGGTTTCTCCTGGCCAAGAGCACCCATGCACCCCGGGCGGTGGGGGTTTATGAGCTGGGCGTGGTCCGGGACTCGCTTTCTCCGGAGCCGATCTTGACCATGGGGGATCTTCCCAACCTCACGGGTGCCTCCTGGCTTGCCGACACCCTCGACATGATGAGCCTGCTCCAAAAAGGCCTGGTGGACGCCAGTTTCATCGGCGGCGCCCAGGTGGACCGTTTCGGGAACCTCAACACCAGTTACATCGGCGGTTTCCGGCTCCCCCGAACCCGGCTTCCCGGAAGCGGTGGTGCCTGCGACCTGGCCTGCCTGGGAAAGCGCCACATCATCGTCATGAACCACGAAAAGCGCCGTTTCGTGGAAAGGGTGGACTACGTCACTTCCCCGGGTTACGGGGAGGGCGCCGGATGGCGGGAAAGAGCGGGGCTTATCCGGGGGGGGCCTTCCGCCGTTATCACCACCCTGGGGGTCTTGAGGTTCGATCCCGGGTCCTGCGAGATGATGCTTAAAAGCGTTCATCCAGGGGTTTCCGAGGAAACGGTGCGCTCTCGGACCGGATGGCCCCTGAAAGTTGCGCCGGATCTCTCGACGACCCCGGCCCCCAGCGAGGAAGAGCTGGCCATGATCCGGCATTTTGACCCCCTGGGATACTGGACAGGCGCCGGTAAAAGCCCCGAATGAAAGGCCGCGCGGCTGCATCTGCGTCATCATGGGTAATCTATGAGTATTTTTAAAATCAAGACGTGAGGTTTAGGATCAAAAGCAGTGAGTTCGGCCCTTTATAGGTGTTTTTTCTTTTCAAGGCCGAAAAGGCCTTGACTTATGGATCCAGATGTAGCTAGATCGTAGCTAACTTTTTGAGGTAAAGGACAGCAATTCAACGGGAACACGAAAAAGGAGGTCAAGATGGCGATGAGAAAGATCGGTATCGTGGTCATGATTTTAGCGTTCGTGATGGGATTTGCCGCAGGATCCGCGCTCGCTCAGGAGAAAAAGTCCCCGCTGGATGCCTGGAAGCCGGCTTTCGACCCCTCCGGCGCCAAGTACAAACTGGTGGTCTCCAATGTTTCCACGCCGGCCCTCAAAGGGGTGTTTGCCGGATTCGCCATTCGGGACGAGCTCTGGAAACGAACCAAGGGCCAGATCTACTTCGAGTACAAACCCTTCTCCATGCTGGGCGGGGAAAGGGAAGTCCTCAACCAACTCCAGATGGGCGCCATCCAGGGCATGGCCTGCAGTTCCGTGGCCTCCACCATCCTGGGCCCCCGCTTTGGACTCGTCAACCTTCCCTTCCTGCTCGATACCTATGAAAAGCTGGATAAATTCGCTTCCAACAAACAGCTTTTCCAACACTACATGAATGCCATGGACCATCAAGGGATCATGGGCCTCGACATCACCGCTTATGGTTCATACGGGTGGGCCAGCAAAAAGCCCATCAAGAACATCGAGGACCTGAAAAAAACCAAGATCCGAATCGCCGAAGCCGAAGTCAACAAGCTGGCCTACAACGCCTGGGGCGTCAACCCGGTGGTCATGCCCTGGCCGGATGTTCCCATGGCCCTCAAGCAGGGCGTCATCGACGGGCTGGACCACACCCCCCTGGTCTGCCAGCTGACCAAGAAGTTCGAAGACGCCAAGTTCTACACCTATGTCAACTATGCCCAGGGACTTTTCATCTGGATCTTCAACAAAGCCTGGTTTGCCACCCTTCCGGCCGATCTTCAGAAGATCTTCGTGGACACGGTCCACGAGGTGTGCGCCGACATGCGCAAGCAGACCCAAGCGCAGGAGCAGGAAGCCATCAAAAAGGCCATGGCCGACGGCGTCACCTTCATGAAACTGTCCGACGCGGACCTGGCCACCATGCGCAAACAGGCCAACGTCGTTCATGAGAAGTACACGGAGGAGATCAACAAGATCAATCCCGGGGATACCTACAAACCCGCCAACTTCCTCAAAGAGGTGCAGGATTTCCTGGGGTATAAACTCTAAAAGGATCTGGACATCGGATGTAAAGGGGGGCTTCGTGCCCCCCTTTATGCAGTGACCCCCTTTATTTAATGGAAATGGCGATGAAAAAAGTATTCAAGGCTGTCGACAAGGTCTTGACTCTTTTCGAGGAATGGACCCTGTTTATCACCGTGCTGGTGGCCATGGTTTCCCTCTTTTTCAACGTGGTGCTCCGGTACGGGTTCCACTATTCCCTCGCCTGGAGCGAAGAGCTGGTCCGTGAAGTCATTTTGTACACCACCTTCATCGGATGCAGCGTGGCCGTGAAGAACCGGTCCACCATCCGCATCGATGCCCTGGTGCAGCTGGTCCCGGTTTTGAAATACCCCTTCGAGATCTTCAGCTACAGCGTCACCCTCCTTTTTTCAGTCATCATGATCTATTTCGGCTACCTTTTGGCCGAAATCCAGGTGTTCAGCGGCCAGAAGACCCTGATTTTGCAGATTCCCACAGTCTATCTCTACGCGACCCTGCCGCTGATGGGGTTTTTGATGTTCCTCCGGACAGTGATGGTGATGGTGGAAGACATTCAGGGCCACCGGGCGGAGAAGTTGGCGTCCCAGAGCCCTTCGTGATACCGACCCTCTGATAAGGAATCCGACAACTCATGGACATCAGCATCATCATCATCCTGTTGCTGCTGCTGGGAGGCATGGCAGTTTACGTACCGGTCTACATGTGCCTGTTTTTCACGGGGATCCTGGGTTTCATCCTCTTTGCCCCAGATCCGCAGACCCTGCTCATCGTCTTGAGCTTTTACAAGAGCATGGACAACTTCGCCCTCGTGGTGGTCCTTTTTTTCATCCTGTGCGGCAACATCATGACCGCCGGGACCATCGTTGAAAAGCTCATCAAGTTCGTGAACATCCTGGTGAGCTGGCTTCCCGGGGGATTGGGCATGGCGGGGTGCCTGGGGTGCGGGCTCTTCGGAGCTGTATCGGGATCCACGGTGGCCACCGTGGTGGCCCTGGGCGGGTTCATGATCCCTTCCCTGGTTAAAAACGGGTACTCCATGCGTTACACCGTGGGCCTCATGACCACGTCCCCCAACCTGGGCATCATCATTCCCCCCTCCATCAGCATGATCCTGTACAGCATGATCACCAACGTCTCGCTCCAGGGGCTTTTTTTGACCGGGTTCATCCCCGGCGTCCTGATCATGCTTTTGGTGTGCATCTACACGTTCTTCTTGTTCCGCAAAAGCGAGACCATCGTCCGTCTCCCGGTGCCCGGATTCCGGGAAGTTTTGGCCGCGTTCGGGGAAAGTTTCTGGTCCCTGATGCTTCCGGTGATCATCTTCGTGGGGACTTTCGGCGGCATCTTCACGGCTAACGAAGCCGCCGTGATCGCCTGCATTTACGCCTTCATCGTGGAACTCTTCATCCACAAGACCCTGAAGTTCAATCAGGTCAAGAAGGTCATCGTCAGCTCCGCCGTCACGTCGGCGACCCTGCTCATCATCGTGGCCGGCGCCACCTGCTTCGGAAGATATCTCACCTTTGAAAACGTCCCGGGAAAGATCGCGGAAGCCGTCATCGCCAATATCCACTCCCCCCTGATGTTCTTAATGACGATGAACGTCTTCTTGCTCATCGTGGGGATGTTCATGGACGTGATCTCCGCCACCCTCATCATCGGCCCCGTGATCATCCCGCTTCTGCCCACCTTCGGCATCGACTTCATGCAGTTCGGCCTCATCATGACCGTCAACCTGGCCATCGGGTACTGTACGCCGCCCGTGGGCGTGAGCATGTATATCACCGGCGCCATCGCCAACAAGAACATCATCTATGTCGCCAAGGCGGTGATGCCGTTTCTGGTCATCCAGCTCACCGTGCTCCTGCTCATGACCTACTGGTCGGACCTGGTCTTGTGGCTGCCCAAGCTCATGGGTTTCTGGGAAGCCATCGACAGCAGCACGCCGGCCCTTTAAGAGAGTCCGCGCGCGGGAACGGATACAGCGGAAAGGGAGGGAACAACATCCATGACCGAGAAGAAGAACTGGCTCAAGGGAAAACGCATATTGGCCGTAGACGACGAGGCGGATGTCCTTGAAACCATCGTGGACATCCTCGAAGAAGCATCGGTGGACACGGCCCCGGACTACCGAAGCGCCTCGGAAAAGATCAAGGGGAAAAAATACGATTTGGCCATTCTGGACATCATGGGTGTTGACGGGCTGAGGCTTTTAGAGGAGACCGTGGAGCGGGGGATCCCCACCGTGATGCTCACCGCCCATGCCATGAATGCGGAATCCTTGATGGAATCCATCCAGAAGGGGGCCATTTCTTACCTTCCCAAAGAGACCATGGCCGAACTGGACGTGTTTCTCAACGACCTTTTGGGGGCCCATGAGCGGGGAGAGCCTCCCTGGCAGCTGCTCTTCGAAAAGCTGGGAAGTTATTTTGATGAGCGTTTCGGACCGCAGTGGCGGGAAAAAGAGCGGGGGTTCTGGTCCAAGTTCGATGTGACCTATCAGGTGGGAAAGGGGATTCAGGAGCGTTTGAAGCGGGACAAGCGCTTCCTGGACAAGATCTAGCCTTTTTCCGTCAAACCTCCCTCCTTTGCAGGCCCGACGGGGCTTCGGACAAACCCAGGGGTTGCATCGAGACTCTACTTCGGTTTTTACTTTCTTCTTTCCGCTTCCCGGGAAAGGGTTTCCTCGAACTCCCTGAGGAACTGATTTCTCTTTTTCCAGTCCGGCCCGAAACGCTTGTCGAAAAAGCCGCCCAGCCGGTCGAAAAGCTTGCGCCACACCGGCTTTCCGGCCCCCAACACCACATCCGACAGATATTCCGGGAGGCCGGACATCTTCTCTTTGGGCAAAAAGGAGACCGCCCCCAACCGGATGGATTTTTCCAGGGCTTCGGGAGTCAGGGCATAGGCCGTGAGCATGACCGTGGGAAATCCCCGTTTGACCGAAGCCTTTAAAAGATCGAACCCGTTGACGCCCATGATGTCCAGGATCACGATGTCGAAGGTGTAGCTGAGCAGATACTGGAGGGCGGTTTCGTAATCCCGGGCCGTGTAGACCCGGCATCCGTCCAAAATCTCCTTCACCGTTTCGAGGACATCGGCTTCGTCGTCCACCACCAAAATGATTTTACCGGCAAGCGAGGGGGGGGTTGCATCCATCTGCTGCTCCTGTTTAAAAAGGTTGGCCGTTTGTAAAAAGCGGTTCTTCGGAGCTTTTCATGAACCGCCAAGGCAACTGCAGGAAAAAAACCCATTCAAACCTTAATGGATTCGGTACGATCCATCAAGATGATTTTTTTGCCAAGAGGCTTTTCCCCGTTTTTTTCAAACCTTGACCCCATGTCTGCTTTTCATTACAATCCCTTGCGCGTTGAAAAGCCCCCTGCAGCAAGCGGCGGAAAATCTTCACCGTAAGGGCTTTCGGCAATTCCTGGATACGCTCGCTTTTCCTGCGGCAAGCCGGGGGTGCGGTAGCGATTTTACTTGAAACTTCTTTAAAGGAGGGAGCGGTGTACTCCAAGATACTCATCTTGCGTTTTCCGAAGACCGAGGTGCAAAAGCCCATCGTTTGCGGCCTGGCCAAGGACTACGGCCTTGTTTTCAACATCCTCAACGCCACGGTCCTGCCCCGGAAAGAGGGGGTCATGGTCATGGAGCTGTCGGGCATCCGGAAAGATTTCAAGGAGGGGGTGGCGTACCTCAAGCGAAACGGCGTCGGGGTCCAGAACGCCGAAGAAGAGGTCAAACGCAGCACGGTGAGGTGCACCCACTGCGGGGCCTGCACTGCGGTTTGTCCCACCGGCGCCCTTCATCTCCAAAGGCCTGAGATGTCGGTGGGATTTGACCAGAAAAAGTGCAGCGTGTGCGAGCTGTGCGTGCCGGCCTGCCCGAGCCGGGCCATGGAGGTCCGGCCCATGAACCAGAGCTTTTTCGAATGAAAGAGACCGTCGCTGCGGCCCTGAGCGGAGGTGTGGACTCCCTGATGGCGGCGGCCCTCTTGAAAGACCAGGGGTTCGACGTTTTCGGGATTCATTTTTCCACGGGTTTCGGAGGAGATCCAGGGAAACGGGAATTGACCCGACTCGCAGGGCAACTCCACATCCCGATTCATTTCCTGGACCTTTCCGCCTCCTTCCGGAAGCAGGTTGTCGGTTATTTCGCCAGCTCCTATGCTGCCGGCAGAACTCCCAACCCCTGCCTGGTGTGCAACCCGGAAATCAAGTTCGGGCTGGTCCTTAATTATTGCAAAAGTCTGGGGGCGACGCGCCTGGCCACGGGCCATTATGCAAAGGTGAGGCGGGAAGTCGACGGAAACTTTCACCTCTACCGGGGAAAGGACTCGGCAAAGGATCAGTCCTACTTTCTCTCCCGGCTGACCCAGGATCACCTTTCCCAGGCCCTTTTTCCTTTAGCGGAGTGGACCAAGCGCGAGGTCAAGGCCTTGTCGAAAAAAAGAGGATTCGTTCCTGCCACGAGCGGTGAAAGCCAGGACGTCTGCTTCACCCAGGGCTCGTCCTACGGCGAGTTTCTGGCTTCCCTTCCCGGGTTTTCCCCGAAAACGGGGCGGATTCAGGACCGCCGGGGAAAGATCCTTGGAAGGCACCGGGGGCTTCACCTGTTTACGGTGGGTCAGAGGCGGGGGATCAATTGCCCCGACGCCGAACCTTACTATGTCCTGGCCCTGGAAGGGGATACCGGGCGCCTCATCGTGGGGAAAGAGGCCGAGACGTTTTCGGCGTCCTGTACCGTGGAGGACATCCGCTGGATTGTCTCTGCTCCTTCGGACGGGATTTGCGCCAAGACCCGGATCCGTTACCGGCATCAGGCTGCACCCTCTCGGATACGGCTCACCGGGCCCGATACGGCCTTCGTGGAATTCGAAAACCCCCAGAAGGCGGTGACGCCGGGGCAGGGAGCCGTCTTCTACAGGGGAGAGGAAGTCCTCGGTGGGGGATGGATCGCCGAAACGCCGGCAAGCGGAAGCGGCGGCCCATGAAGCGCTTTGCCGTCATTACCCTGGGTTGCCGGGTCAACCAGTTCGAGTCGGAATCCCTGGCCGAGGACCTCGTCCGACAAGGGTTTTCACCCTCCCAAACTCCTGAAGGTGCCGATATCTGCATCGTCAACACGTGCGCGGTGACCGCAAAGGCGGCCATGCAATCCCGGCAGGCAGTCCGCAGGGCCATCCGCTCAAATCCAGGCGCGCAAGTCCTGGTCACCGGCTGCAACGCCCAAGTCGCTTTTCGGGAAATGACGGCGATTTCCGGGGTGCATGCCGTGATCCCCCAGTCCGAAAAAAGGTGCATCCCGATCCGGGTGGCCGACATGTTCAAGGGAGAGCCCTTGTTACCCGTACCGCCTCCGGGCACCTCCCGACAGACGCCGAGGTCGGACCCTTCCGTCCGGGCGCAGATCAACGGGCGCGCGAGACCCTTTATCAAGATCCAGGACGGCTGCAACGCTGGTTGCACCTACTGCATCGTCCCTCTTGCCAGGGGCCGGAGCCGCAGCGTGCCCCCGGAGAAGGTGCTGAAAGCTTTAAAGGCTTTGAAGGTAAACGGATACCCCGAGGCCGTCTTGACCGGAATTCATCTGGGGAGCTACGGTGACGACCTGGAGGCGCCCCTGAAGTTGCTGGATCTGCTGCGGCAGATCGTGGCCTCCGGGACCGTGGAACGGATCCGCCTGAGTTCCATCGAGCCCAACGAGATGACGGATGCCCTCATCGCCTTTGCCGCGGCCTCCAGAAGGATGGGCACCCTCATCTGCCCGCATTTCCACCTTCCCCTGCAAAGCGGGGACGAAGCGGTCCTGAAGAGGATGGGAAGGCCCTATACCCCGCAGCAATACCGGGAGTGCGTCCTTAAGATTCTGGAGGTCATGCCGGAGGCCGCCGTGGGAGCGGACGTGATGGTGGCCTTTCCCGGGGAGACCGACGCCGCATTCGAGCGGACAGAGGCCTTCGTCGAAAGCCTTCCCCTGGCTTACCTGCACGTCTTTCCTTATTCCCCGAGGCCCGGGACACCCGCAGCCCGCCTCGGCGGACGGGTGGCGCCGCAGACAGCCAGAAAGCGGTGTGCCAGACTCCGGGAACTGGGGCTGCGCAAGAAGGCGCGTTTCTACGCGGCAGCGTTGGGCAAGCGGGTGGATTTGGTCATGGAAAAAGGAGCGAAGCACCGGAAGGGGTATTGCCGCGGGATCAGCGAAACCTACATCCCGGTCTGGCTGAAAAGCGGCACGCTTTCCTCCGGGCGGAAAACAACGGCTTGCATCGAAAAAGTAGATGCCTCCCTCTCGGTCTTCGGGAGGGCCATCGAATAGCAGGGGTGAATCCCCAAAGAAAGGATGTAACATGGAAGAGGTTTATCAGCGGCTGGCCAGACACCTCAATGCGCTGCCGGGCGGATTTCCGCCCACGGATTCCGGCGTGGAGATCCGGATCCTCAAGCGGCTTTTCAAGCCGGAGGAGGCGGCTGCTGCCGTCCATCTTTCCTTGAAGATGGAGAGACCGGAGAGCATCGCCGCCCGTGCAAACGCGGATCCAGAGGCCTTTGCCGGGCTTCTGGAATCCATGTCGAAAAAAGGGTTGATTCTTCGGTCCTCAAAAGAGGGGCAGTCCCTTTACATGGCGGCCCAGTTCATGGTGGGGATCTGGGAGTACCACGTCAATTCCCTGGACGTGGGCCTCATCGAGGACGTCAACGCCTACCTTCCCCAGCTGCTGAAGGAGAGCTGGGTCAAACCCAGGACCAAGCAGCTTCGGGTGATCCCCGTATCGGCGAGCATCCGTGCGGAGATGCAGATCATGCCCTACGAGGAAGCGGAGGCCATCATCCAAACCCAGTCCAAAATCGTCGTGGCGCCCTGCATCTGCCGCAAGGAGCACCATATGGTGGGAAAGGGGTGTGACCGTCCCCTGGAAACCTGCCTCATCTTCGGGGGAAGCGCACACTATTACGAACAAAACGGCATCGGGCGCACCCTCTCGAAACAGGAGGCTCTGGAGATCCTCAGGGAAGGCGTGGATGCCGGCCTCGTGCTCCAGCCGGGAAACGCCAAAAAGCCCGCCAACATCTGCATGTGCTGCGGCTGCTGCTGCCAGATCCTGAAAAACCTTAAAAAGCTCGAACAGCCGGCGAAGGCGGTGTGCACGAGCTACCAGGCGGAGGTGGAAGCGGAGAGCTGTACGGCCTGCGGAACCTGTGAAACCCGGTGCCAGATGGACGCGGTCACTGTTGAGGAAGTGGCCCGCATCGATTTAAACCGCTGCATCGGCTGCGGGGTGTGCGTGGCGACCTGTGAGAGCGGCGCCATGCGCCTGGTGTCTAAGGTGGAAGAGGAGCGTTGGGTGCCCCCGGAAAACATCGCCCAAACCTACCTGAGGATCGCGACGGAGCGCCGGAAAAAGGCCGCTAATTGAATCCCCGTTCCTTTTTAACAGCCTCGTAGGCCTCCTGGATCTGACGGAACTTCTCGTGGGCAAAAGTCATGAATTCCTCGGGAAGCCCCTTGGAGGCAATCTTGTCGGGATGGTATTCCGAGACGAGCTTCCGGTAACGCCGCTTGATGACGTCGATGCTGTCCGTGGGCTTTGAGCCTAAGGTGGCATAGTGTTTTTGGGTGTCCTGGACATGGCGGGATTTGAGGCGGACGTAGTCTTCGTCGCTGAACCCGAAGGCAGCCGCCCCCGATCGGATCAAGCTCTCCTCGGCCGGGCTCAGGGCGCCGTCAGCAACGGCGACCCTGAACAGGATATCGATCATCAGCTCGAGAAGAGAGGGCTGTCCGCTGAACTGACGGAAAAACTGCGCCGCGAAGGATTCGAAGGGTTCCGGGGAGTTCATGGCGGCGTGAAAGATGTTCATGGCCACCCGGCGGCTCTGGGGGTCCAGGTTGAGGTCGTAGAGCATGATCTTCTCGATGGAGTCCACCTCCTCCTTGGCCACCCGGCCGTCTGCCTTGGCCAGCTTGGCCAGCATGGAAAAAGCCGCCACGAAGAAGGTGAGCTGGGTGTTTTCGAAAGCGCTCAGCCGAACCGTTTGCTCGGTGTCGGGTTCCCCCTTTCCGGAATCGAAGGCGTGACCGAAGACCGCCCCGGCCACTGCGCCCAGAGGCCCCCCCAAGGCAAACCCGAGGGTCCCTCCGATGATTTTTCCAAGCCAGCCCATGGGCTTTTTTTCTCCTTTTCCTTCAAAGCCGCAGTTCGTCTTCTTCGCCGGGCGGCGTTTCCAGCGCTTCAGGGTTCCGCTTTCTCTTGAGAAGACCCAGGATTCCCGGGGAAGGCGGGTCGCACCGGAGGCAGGCCCACCCCTTTTCCGGGCTCCAGAAGAACTTGGTGCATCCGCAGGTGAAGCATTTATCCGGTTTCAAGCCGTCCATGAAGACTTTCCCGGCCGTTGGGGACGCCGCTTGGTTTTGTTTGAAAAATACGATAGGCCACCTGGAAACAAAAAACAACTCAGGCGGCTGAAACCAGACCCGGGGCCTCAAAAACCCCGGCTCTTTTTCATGAAGGGCTTGACCTCTGCCAGAACAGAAAAGCCGCAACACTGCGGCTTTTTCTTGAGAGGTGGTGCCGAAGCGGGGACTCGAACCCCGACAGGCGCACGCCCACTAGACCCTGAACCTAGCGCGTCTACCAGTTCCGCCACTTCGGCACGCGAATCGACGGGGAAAAGCATTGATTTCCCTGCCTGGATGTGTAAATAATATTAGGTTTAAGGATTTGTCAAGAGATTCTTCGAATGGATTTGATCGACAGCTTGGAAAAAATCGAAAGGCCCTTTCCCAGGGCTGTGGTGACCATCGGCAATTTCGACGGGGTGCACATCGGGCATCAGGCCTTGTTCCACCAGGTGATCGCCCGAGCCGACGCCTCGGGGGGAACATCGGTGGCCATGACCTTCGAGCCGCATCCCGCCCGGGTCCTCAACGGTGACAACCCGCCCCCCCTGATCACGCTTTACGATCAGAAGGTGGAGCTCATCGAGCGGTCCGGCATCGATGTGCTCGTGGTCATTCCGTTCACCCGGGAGTTCGCCGAGGTTTCGGCAGCGGATTTCGTGGAAAAGGTGCTCCTCGAGCGGATCGGAATGAGCGCAATCGTGGTGGGAGAGGATTACGCCTTCGGAAAGAACCGGGCAGGGAATGTGGCCATGCTCCGCCGGATGGCCCGCCGGTTCGGTTTCGAGGTCCTGGTGGCCGACTGGATCACCACGCCGGTTAAAGGGATGGGGAGGGTGAGCAGCACCCGGATCCGGGAACTCGTTTTAGACGGCCGGATGGAGGAGGCCAAAAAGCTGCTGGGCCGGAATTACCAAGTCCGAGGCGAGGTGGTGACCGGGAGAAACCGAGGCGGGAGACTTTTGGGGTTTCCCACGGCCAACATCCACCTGGTCGATGAACTGTGCCCCAAGACCGGGGTATATGCGGTCATCGTGGAGTGTCTGGGCAAGTCCTTTCTGGGGGTGGCCAACATCGGCTACAGCCCCACCTTCGATGATTGCCTCTTCACCGTGGAGGTGCACCTCCTGGATTTCGACGGCGAACTTTACGGTGAAAAGATCCGGGTCAACTTCGCAAGCCGGATCCGGGACGAAGTCCGGTTCTCCGGGATTCAGGAGCTTGCAGCGCAGATCCGAAAAGATATCCAAAAAGCCCGCGGGATCCTCGCGTAGGGTATTTGGAAAATGAGACGAAAACTCGCCATTTCTCTGGCCATGGGAATCGCGCTTTCGGGTGCGGCCCTGTATTTCGCTTTCCGGAATGTCCCCTTTGGCGGCCTGGTGGAATATCTTTCCTCCATCAACTACCTCTGGGTTGCACCCGCGTCCCTTTTGGTCCTTTTTTCCTTTGCGCTCCGGACCGTCCGCTGGCAGATCATCCTGCAGCCCATCCACCGGATCGGGTTCTGGCGTGCCTTCCATCCCTTGATGATCGGGTTCATGATCAATTGCATCCTCCCCGGGCGCGTGGGGGAGGTGGTGCGGCCCGCGCTTCTCCAGAAGCGGGATCGCGTCTCTTTTTCGAGCGGGCTCGCCACGGTGGCTGCTGAACGCGTCTTTGACATCACCTTGCTCATGGCCCTTTTCGCCGTCGTCATGACCTTCGTGAAGATCGACGCCAGCCTGAGCATCCCCTTCGGCTCCCTCCGGTTAAATCGGGAGACCCTGGTGGCCGTCAACGCCCAGATGGTGAAGGTCATGGCCGCCCTGGTGGTCGGCATCGCCGTGGTCTGCTTCCAAAAGACGCGGTCGATCCTCACCCGCATCATCTGGAACCTTCCCGCAATCTTCCTTCCGGCAGGGGGCGCCTTCCTGGAAAAGGTCCGTGAAAAGGCGTGCCGGCCGGTGATACGGATCCTCGAAAACCTGGCCTCAGGCTTTTCCATGGTCCGGCATCCCGGGCGGATGGCTGCCTGCCTGATTCTTTCTTTGGTCATCTGGGCCCTCATCGCGGCTTCCATGGCTGTCTTTGCCTCGGGGTGCCCCGGGATCGATCTGACCTTCTTCGAGCTCACCGCGGTCATGATCATCGTCTGTTTTTTCATCGCACTTCCCTCGGCACCGGGCTTCTGGGGGCTCTGGGAGGCCGGCGGCGTTTTCGCCATGGCCCTTTTCGGCGTGACCCAACAGGAGGCGGCGGGATTCACGCTGGCCAACCACGCCATTCAGATGTTTCCCGTCATTCTGGTCGGCCTGGTGTCGGCGGGCATCATGGGGATCAATATCTGGGAGGTGGTCCGGGAAAGACGGGCGGGGGAAGCAGCGGAACACCCCGAGAGCGTCAAGGACGCCGTGACGGAGAACAGGCCATGAGCATCCTGGAGATCGTCACCTACCCGGACCGGCGTCTGCGTAAGGTTTCAAAGCCGGTTAAAAACATCGACGGGTCCCTTCACAGCCTCATCGCGGACATGACCGAGACCATGCACCAGGCCCCGGGCGTGGGCCTGGCGGCCATCCAGGTGGGCGTCGACAAAGCCCTCCTGGTGTACGACCTCGCGCCTTATGAAAAAGAGGAATCCCTTCAGGTGCTCATCAATCCCCGGATCGTGGAAGGGGAGGGGGAGTTCATTTCGGAAAACGAGGGATGCCTCAGCGTCCCCGATTTCAGGGCCGACGTCAAACGCTTCTCCAGGGTCCTGGTGGAAGGACTGGATGGAGAAGGAAACCCCCGGCGGCTCGAGGCCGACGGGTACCATGCCCTGGTGCTCCAGCACGAAATCGACCATGTCAACGGGAGGCTCTTCATCGATCACATCAGCGCGCTGAAACGGGAGCTGTACAAGCGCCAGGTGAGAAAAAAGCTCAAGAAGGCGTGAAAACGAAACCCGGGCTTATCTTCATGGGAACGCCGGAGTTTGCGCTCCCCTCTCTTGCGGCGCTGCACCGGGAGCAGTACCCGATCTTGTGCGTGGTGACCCAGCCGGACCGGCCCAAGGGGCGCCGATGCCGCCTGGCGCCTCCGCCGGTCAAGGTGCTGGCCGAAAAGAAGGGCTATCCGGTTTTCCAGGTCCAATCCCTAAAGGACAGCGCCGCGCTGGAAAAAATCCGAAGTCTCAGGCCGGACGCCATCGTGGTGGTGGCCTTCGGGGCCCTCCTTCCCAAGGTCCTGCTGGAGATTCCGCCGGGAGGCGCCATCAACGTCCACGCCTCGCTTCTTCCCCGGTACCGGGGTCCGGCGCCCATCCAGTGGGCCGTCATCAACGGCGACAAGGAGACGGGGGTGACCGCCATGCAAATGGACGAGGGACTCGACACCGGGGATATCCTGGGAACGGCCGTGACGCCGATTTTAAAAGAGGAAACGGCCGAGACCCTGCATGACCGGCTTTCACGGATGGGGGCAGCCCTGCTGGTGGAAACGCTGGAAAAAATGACGGCGGGCGCCCTGACGCCCGTTTCTCAGGACCCCACGCGGGCGACGTATGCGCCCTTGCTTAAAAAGAGCGACGGACGCATCGACTGGAGCCTGCCTGCCGAGGCCCTCGAACGCCGCATCCGGGGGCTGATCCCCTGGCCCGGCGCCTTCACCCATTGGCAAGGCAAGCCCCTCCGCATCTTCAAAGCCGTTGTGGAACCGATGCGGCAGGGGAAGCCGCCGGGGACGGTGCTGGAGTCGGAAGGGGTGCTCAAGGTTGCCTCAGGAGCAGACGCCCTCTGCATTCTGGAAGTGCAGGCGGCTTCCGGGAAGCGGATGGCTTCCGGGGACTTTCTCCGGGGAAACCGGGTGCCCGCAGGGACCGTTCTGTCATGATGCAGGTTTCAGAAAAAAAAGCGACCGTGCTGCGGAAAAAAGCCGAAAGGCCGGAAAGAGCGGCCGGGAAAGGCGCCCCGAAAACCTGCCTCCCCGAGGCGTCCGATGCACGCGCCGCAGCCCTGGCGGTTCTGGCGAGCCTTTCGAAACAGGACTGGACCCTCGATGCGGCGCTGGAGTCCTTTTCAGGCCGCCTGGCGCTGCCTGACCGGGAACAGGCCCTGTTTCAAGCCATCGTCCACGGGGTCCTGCGGTGGAAGGGCGCCCTGGATCCGGTCATTGCGTACTTTTCTTCCCGGCCTCTGGATCGTCTAGACCCGGACGTTTTGAACATTCTGAGGATCGCGCTCTTTCAGATCCGGTATCTGGACAAGGTCCCGGTTTCGGCGGCGGTGAATACGGCGGTGGAGCTGACCCGCCGGACGGGAAGGCCTCAGGCCACCGGATTTGTCAACGCCCTGCTCCGGGCGGCGGTCTCGGGGCCGTCCGAGGGGTCTCCACCGGAACCTGGGGTGGATCCTGTAGGATGGCTGGCCCAAAGCCGCTCCTTTCCCCTTTGGCTCGTTTCACGGTGGGTCAAACACATGGGGCTTGAAAAGACCACGGCTTTCTGCGACGCTCAAAACGAGATTCCGCCCATCACCGTTCGGGTCAACCGGCTGAGGGTTTCGCGAGACCGGCTCCTTGAGGCCCTGGAAGCCGAATGCGGCAAGGTGTGGTCCTGCCGGTATTCCCCTGACGGCGTCTCCTTGGTCAATCCCAAAACCTCCATCCCGGAGATGGCCTCCTTCAGGCAGGGGTGGTTCCAGGTGCAGGATGAAGCCGCCCAGCTCGTCACCCTGCTTCTGGATCCCAGGCCAGGGGAGACGGTGCTGGACGCCTGCGCAGGGCTGGGGGGAAAGACCGGACACATGGCCCAGCAGATGCAAAACCAGGGACAGCTTTTGGCATGGGACAGCCGTGCCGACAAACTCGCCCGGCTCATGTCGGAGATGCGGCGCTTGGGCGTTGGGCTCGTGAGCGCCCAGCGAAAAAACCTGGAAGCACCCGGCATCGCCGGCGACCGCGAGCGGTTTGACCGGGTCCTGGTGGATGCCCCCTGCTCGGGACTCGGGGTCCTGCGGCGAAACCCGGATGCCCGGTGGTCCACGGCTGAAAAAGACCTCCCCCGCCACCGCCGGAAACAGCTCAGGATGCTGGATGGCGCCAGTCAAAGGGTCAAACCCTCGGGGGTCCTCGTCTACGCGGTCTGCAGCACGGAGCCCGAGGAAACCGAATCCGTGGTGGAAGCCTTCCTCAAAAGCCATCCCGATTTTTCGGCGGGCACCGCCACGGCGGACCTCCCCGATCCCGTGAGGGCCCTGATGGGTAAAAACGATTACCTGAAAACCAGCCCCCTGGAGGATCAGATGGACGGCTTTTTTGCAGTCCGACTGGAGAAAAGGCCATGATCCGGCGGCTGCTCAAGATGGCCGTACTGGGAGTGGCGTTTGTCCTCCTCGCGGGGGCAAGCGCGTATTTCACCATGTCCTTCATCATCAAGGGGGAGGACCGGGTGGTGGTTCCGGACCTGACGGGAAAGGATGTGGTGCGCATCCTGGAATCCCTCACCCAGCTCGGCCTTAACACCAAGGTGAAGGGTTCCGAGCACAGCGATCAGGTTCCGGCCAACCATGTCCTTTCCCAGGACCCGGCTCCGGGAACCGAGATCAAGAAAGGCCGGGATATCCGCATCGTTTTGTCCAAAGGGCCCAAAACCCTCATCGCCCCGAACCTGAAGGGGATTCCCTCCAGGCAGGCCCGGATCATCCTGGAGCAAAACGGCCTGTGCGCCGGAAATGTATCCAAAGCCCACTTTCGGGACGTTCCCGGCGATGCGGTTTGGGCTCAATTTCCCGAAGGGGGGACCGAATTGATGCAAGGGGAGTGCATGGACCTTCTCGTGAGCCTGGGGCCAAGCCCGAGGGCGCTGAAGATGCCCGATCTCAGGGGCCTGTCCTATCCCGAGGCGGTGCGGGTCGTTCAGCGGATGAATCTGACGCCGGGACAGACTCAAACGGCCGAGGACCCCGGTCAGGCGGCGGACACCGTCCTTGCGCAGGATCCACCGGCCGGCCATCGGGTCCCCGAGGGGCAGGCCGTCAAGATGACCCGGAACCTCAAAGCGGATGCCAGGAAAACCGGCCCGGGAAGTGCCGCAAAAGGCGTCACTTTATTTAAGTATCGAATTAAGGATGGATTTCTAAAAAGCCGGATTAAATTGAAATTTGATGGATACGGTCTTTCGGGAGAAATGATTGATGCTTACCTGGATCCAGGGGAAGAGGTGATGCTTCTAATCCCCGAAGATGCAAGCGCCACCGTTTGGCTTTACGAAGACGACGTCTTGGTGGTTTCCCGGAAGTTCAACCCTTGAACTGCAACAACGAGCGCATTCTGCCTGGCGGCAGCGCTTCGCGGGCAGCGGGGGAGCTTCAAATAGTGACTTTGGGCTCAATCGAGAGGAGACATGACCATGAAGCTGATCGCTCCCTCCATTCTTTCCGCCGATTTTTCACGGCTGGGGGAAGAGGTTCGGGCCGTGGAAAAAGCGGGTGCGGACTGGATTCACGTGGACGTGATGGACGGACATTTCGTTCCCAACATCACCCTGGGGCCGCTGGTGGTCAAGGCCGTCCGGCCGGTGACCTCCCTTCCCATCGATGTACACCTCATGATCGAAAACCCGGACCGGTACATCCTGGACTTCATCGAGGCCGGGGCGGACTCCGTCTCCGTCCAGGTGGAAGCCTGCACGCATCTGGACCGCACTTGCCACCGGATCCGGGAAGCGGGCGCCTCCCCGGGGGTTGTCCTGAATCCCGCCACCGGCCTGGAAACGGTGAAATGGATCCTTGATGCGGTGGATTTCGTCCTGATCATGAGCGTCAACCCGGGGTTCGGAGGCCAGCGCTTCATCCCGGGGAGCCTGAAAAAGATCCGGCAGCTTCGCGAAAGCATCGACGATGCCGGCCTCGAGGTCCGCATCGAAGTGGACGGCGGCATCAAGAAGGAAAATATCGCCGAGGTGTCCCGGGCGGGCGCCGATATTTTCGTGGCCGGATCGGCCATCTTTGAAAGCCCGGACTACGCCCGAACCCTCGCGGAGCTAAAAGAACGCCTCCTTGAGTGATTGACTCTCCGGCACCGGGTGATAGAATCAGGCTCCGGTCTCGGGGAAGCAGGCCTTCGACCGCCCCCAAAACCCGAAAAAGACCGGATCCCATTCAGATTGAAACCAGCCCCGGGGGGAGGCATCCCCCCTCAGGCAGGGCCTTGTGGAGAAAGGAGAAAGGGAAATGGGTACCGACAACATCGTTTTTCTCGAGGTAATCGAATGGTTCGATGACACCGGAAAAGAGTTGGTTCACCGGATTCCCGAAAAGGGCTCCGGGGACATCAAGTTCGGCGCCCAGCTCACCGTCCGGGAAAGCCAGGCCGGCGTCTTCTTTTACAAGGGCAAGGCCGTGGAGGCCTTCGGCCCGGGCCGCCATACCCTCATCACAGCCAACATCCCCATTCTCACCAAGATCGCCGCGCTTCCCTGGGGGATGACCAGCCCTCTGCGCGCCGAGGTGTACATGGTGAACCTGAAGGTTTTTTCCAACCTCAAGTGGGGAACGCGGGATCCGGTGGCCTTCAAAGACAACGAGCTGGGACTGATCAGGCTTCGGGCTTTCGGAGTCTTCAACCTCCAGGTGCGCCAGCCGGTCCTTTTCATCAACCGGTTGGTGGGAACCCAGGGAATGTACACCACCGAAGAAATCGAGGAGTATCTGAACCGGGTGATCGTTTCCCGCTTCAACGACCTCATGGGGGAGACCATCGATTCCGTTTTAAATCTGCCCTCCCGCTACGAAACCCTCGCGGAAGGTCTTTCCAAAAGGCTTTCAGAGGATTTCAGCCGGTTCGGCCTGGCGCTGGACCGTCTCTACATCAACGCCATCACCCCGCCTCCGGAAGTCCAGGCCGCCATCGACGACCGGAGCCGCATGGCCCTCTTCCAGGACTTGAACAAGCTGCTTCAGATGAAGGCCGCAATGGCCATGGAAAAAGCCGCCGAGTCGGAAGGGACGGCGGGCTCGGGGATCGGCATGGGGGTGGGGATGATGATGCCGGCCATGTTCGGGCGGTACTTTGCCGAGGCTCAGGGCGGTCAGAAGGCCGATTCCGAATCCGCAAAGTGTCCGGAGTGTTCCAGCCGGATCCCCATGGAGGCTCGGTTCTGTCCCTTTTGCGGGCATCAACAGATGGTCTTTGAAAAATGCAAGAGCTGCGGAAAGAACCTGACGCCCAGCGCCCGGTTCTGCCCCCGGTGCGGCCAGGCGACGGAGGCCCCTCCCCAGGCCCGGGTGTGCGGCAAGTGCAAAGCGGAAAATCTCCCCGAGTCGGTCTTCTGCAACCAGTGCGGTGAAAAGCTCTAGCCTTTTCATAGAGCACCAGTGCCCGCAGTGCGGCGCTCGGGCGACCCTGGAGGAGACCGACCGCCTCTTCTTTTGCCCTTATTGCCGGGTCCGGTCGTACCTGGCGGCTCGGGATTTTTTTCGATACCGGCTCCCGGCCAGCGCCCCCGAGACAACCCCTTTGTTTTTCATCCCTTACTGGCGTTTCAAGGGCATGGTTTTTTCCGCCGGGTTCGAAGGGGTCCTGAATCATGTCCTCGATGTCAGCGTCCCGGCGGTCCCGGCGCCGATGTTTCCTGCTTCCCTGGGGTTGCGGAGCCAAGCCTTGAAGCTTAGGTTCGTGTCGCCCGACGCTTCCGGGCACTTCGTGAGGCCCCAGCGGTCCCTGGACGAGGCGATGGAGGAAGTCATCCGGCGAATGAATTTGACGCTTGCCAGGCCGGTGCGATACCAGTGCCGGGTGGGGGAAACCGTCAGCCTCATCTACGCCCCTTTTTACTCTGACCAGGGGATTGTCGACGGGGTGTTGAACACCCGCCTTCCCGGCATCCTTTCCGAGGGTTTTAATTCCGCATCTTTTCCAGGCGGCCGACCCCGGTGGCGGCTCCGATTCCTGGCCTGCCTGTGCCCGGATTGCGGTTGGGATTTGGCAGGGGAGCGGGACACGCTGGTGCTCCATTGCGGCAACTGCGGTTCGGCATGGAGGGCGGCGGCCGAAGGTTTCAAGAAAATCCACGCAGAGCACCTTCGGGCAGAGGAAGGCGACGCCGTCTTCATTCCCTTTTGGAAAATCCGTGCGGAGGTCAAGGGGATGCGCCTGACCTCTTACGCGGACCTGGTGAGGGAGGCCAACCTTCCCAAAGTCCCCCTCAAGGAGTGGGAGACCTGGCCCGCCTTTTTCTGGGCGCCCGCCTTCAAGATCCGGCCGGGACGTTTCCTGCGCCTGGCCGTCCACCTCACCCTCACGGGGCCTCAGGATCCCCTGATCCCCCAGGTTCCGAAAGGAAGGGCTTTTCCGGTGACGCTCCCGGTCAAGGAGGCTGTGGAAGGGTTGATGCCTTCCCTCATTTCCTTCATCAAACCCCAGCGGGAGTTTTTGGAGCGTATCCATGAGATTTCCATCCGGCCCCAAAGCTTTTCTCTGGTTTATTTCCCCTTCGGGGAAAGCTCCCACGAATGGATCCAGCGCCGCTTCGGGGTCGTGATCGACAAGAACACGCTCAGGCTTGCAAAGAGCCTTTAGGCCTGCTTTATAAACGATCCGACAGGGCCCCGACGGCTGCTTTACGAACGAAACAAAGAGGCACGGAGAACGGAAACAGCCAAAAAGGAAAGGTGAAAAATCGATGGCATTTGAAGCGGAAAAAGACAAGGAGCTCAAGCGGTGGACCTGCGAACAGACAGGTCTTGTGGTCACCATCAACCAGTATGCCGATTCCCAGCCCAAGGTGCAGATCGGCCCCAGGGTTTTCCAGCGCAAGGACGGGACGGCGTCCCAGAGGAAGGCAGGAAGGCTTTCCATGGAGGATCTCCTGTGGTTTTACGACATCATCGATGAAGTCAAAGAGACCCTGGGAGACCTGGTCAAGCCCCGATGACCGTTTCAAGCCCAGGTCGGAAAGCACCGGATAGGACCCTGGGGTATGATGATCCCATCGTCCGGCCGGTGGTCCCCAAAAGAGCCCCGGCGGGCGGGTCTGTGGCCGTGATGGTGGGGACCGCTCCGGACCTGTCCGGCCTGCTTAAGGGGTTTGGAGTCGATCCGGAGTCGGCTTTTCCCCTTTTCATGAGCCGGCTGTACGGAGTGAAAGGGGCAAAAACAGGTCTTTATGTGGCCGGGCCCCTGGTGGGGGCTCCCTATGCGGTGATGATCCTGGAGACGCTTGTCGCCCTGGGCGTCAAACGGATTCTGTTTTTCGGGTGGTGCGGAGCGGTTTCCCCGGCGGTTAGGATCGGGGACATCGTCCTTCCCAACGAGGCGGCCATCGACGAGGGGACCTCCCGGCACTACCCGGTTCCAGGCTACGGCGGGTCCAGGCGCGCCAGACCCTCTTCCGGGATCCAAGACGCCCTTAAAAGCGAAATGGCGCGTCGTAGCCTGCCTTTTTTTGAAGGGCCCATCTGGTCCACGGACGGCCTGTTCAGGGAAACCCGCCGGAAAACGGTGCAGCGCCGCCACAAGGGGATTCTGGCCGTCGAGATGGAAGCGTCGGCCCTCTTTTCGGCCGGGAGGTTTCATGGCATCGAGGTGGGGGGGCTCATGGTGGTTTCAGATGAAATCTCTTCGTTGACCTGGCGTCCGGGGTTCAAGGACGAAGGCTTCCGGGAAGGACGACGCCGGGCCGGTGAGGTGGTTCAAAGCGTATGCCAAGTCCTTTAAATCCTGACATTGAAGAAAGGGCCGAGGCTCTCCGGGCGGCCCTTCACCGTCACAATTACCGCTACCACGTCCTGGACGACCCGGAAATTTCCGACGCCGAGTACGACCGCCTGATGCAGGAGCTCATTTGCCTGGAAGCCGAGCACCCCGAACTGGCGCGTGCCGATTCCCCCACCCAGCGGGTGGGAGCGCCGCCTTTGGAAGCCTTCGAAACGGTTTTGCGCTCGGTCCCCATGCTCAGCCTGGACAACGCCTTCAGCGACGACGACATCGTCGAATTTCACGAGCGCGTCCTGCGGTTCCTTGCCACCGGTGAAGAGGTGCTTTACACGGCGGAACCCAAACTGGACGGGGTGGCGGTGGAGCTCGTGTACGAAGACGGATCTCTGACCGTGGCTTCCACCCGGGGCGACGGGTACCGGGGTGAGAACATCACCGCCAACATCCGGACCCTCGGAAGCGTCCCGCTGGTCCTTGAAAGAGACGACCCTGTCCCTGCGCCCCCCTATCTGGAAGTACGCGGTGAGGTCTTCATGGAAATCGAGAAATTCACCCGGCTCAATGCAAAGCGGATTCAGGAGGGGCAGCCTCCCTTCGCCAACCCCCGCAATGCTGCCGCCGGATCCCTCCGGCAGCTCGATTCCCGGATCACCGCCGAAAGGCCCCTGGACCTCTTTTTCTACGGGACCGGACAGGCGAAGGGTATCGGATTTGCGTCCCACTGGGAAGCGCTCCGGCAGCTGCAGACCTGGGGCCTCAAGATCAACCCGCTAATCCGGCCCCGGATTTCCATCGAAGGGGTCCTCGCCTTTCACCGGGAACTCGAAGCGGCGCGTCGCGAGCTTGCCTACGAAATCGACGGGATGGTGGTGAAGGTGGACCGCATCGCCTTCCAGCAAAGGCTCGGATCCAAGGCCAGAAGCCCCCGCTGGGCCATCGCTTACAAATTCACCGCAAGCCAGGCGACGACCCTTTTGCAAGACATTGAAGTGCAGGTGGGCCGCACCGGGACCCTGACGCCGGTGGCGCGCCTTAAGCCCGTGAGCGTGGGCGGCGTCACGGTGAGTCGGGCGACCCTTCACAACGAGGACGAGATCCGGAGAAAAGACCTCCGGATCGGAGACACCGTTCTCGTGCAGCGCGCCGGCGATGTGATCCCGGAGGTGGTCAAAACCCTTGCCGCCGAAAGGACCGGCCCGGAGCATCTTTTTGTCATGCCCGGGATCTGCCCGGTCTGCGGGGAACCGGTGCTCCGCCTGGAAAACGAGTCCGCGACTCGGTGCATCAACGCTTCATGCCCGGCACAGGTGAAAGCCTCGATCCGTCATTTTGCCTCCAAGAAGGCCATGGATATCGACGGGCTGGGCGAAAAGCTGGTGGCGCAGCTGGTGGACAGGGGGCACGTCCGTTCCTACGCCGACCTCTTTTGTCTGAAGAAAGAACTTCTGGCCGGACTGGAGCGCATGGGGGAGAAATCCGCAGGCAACCTGAGCGAGGCCCTCGAAAAGAGCAAATCCGTCCCTTTGAGTCGATTCATCCACGCCCTGGGCATCCGCCATGTCGGTGAAAGCGTCTCCGCCCTCCTGGCGCGCCGCTTCAAAAGCATCCAAGGGCTTGTGGCGGCGGAAGAATCGGTTCTGTCCGACATCGAAGGGGTGGGGCCCGTCATCGCAAGGAGCATCCGCGCCTTTTTAGACCACAAGCGGAACCAGGAGGCCCTCAAACGCCTTCTGGAAAGCGGATTGATCCTGATCCCCGTGTGGGAAGCTCCAAAGACCGAGGGCGTTTTCAAGGGCAAGACGGTGGTGATCACGGGAAGCCTGGAACGCATGACCCGGAGTGAAGCCAAGGCGGCGGTGGAGAGGGAAGGAGGGAAAGTGACCGGTGCGGTCAGCAGGGGCACTCACTTTCTGGTCGCAGGCGAGGACCCTGGATCCAAACTCCGAAAGGCCCGGGATCTGGGGATCGAAATCCTCGAGGAGGACCGGTTCTACCGGATGCTCAACGGCAGTTCAGAAATTGAGGCCTCTATCGAATAAATCCACGTTCGTCACCCCGGCGAAAGCCGGGGTCCGGTAATTTCAAATGCTTCTGGATGCCAGATCCAGTCCGGCATGACGGAGAAAGCCGTTTTTCAATAATTCTGAAATCACCTTTAAAACGCAAGAAGGAAACAGGAGAAGGTCATGGAAGAAAAGGCAAGTGCGCGCGCCGTGATCAGCGGCCGCGTCCAGGGGGTCTTTTTCCGGATGGAAACCCATCGGACGGCGAAGCAACACCACGTCAACGGCTGGGTGAAAAACAAGCGGGACGGGACGGTGGAAGCGGTTTTCGAGGGAGACAAAGGGGACGTGGAGGCGGTCCTTGCGTGGTGCAAAAAAGGCCCTCCCAGCTCCAGGGTGGATCAGGTCAAGGTGGACTGGGAACCCTATTCGGGAAGTTTTTCCGGCTTTGACATCCGGTATTAACCGGGAAAGGAAAAGGCCTTCCTTCGGGTCTGTACACCCACGCCTTCCGAACAAGGGACAAAAAAAGAGCGGCCGATCGATGGGCGTTCCTCTGATCGGCCGCTCTTTAAAAGGATTTGACTCCGGGTTACACGGCTTCCTTGAGTTTCTTGCCGGCCTTGAACTTGACAACGGTACTGGCTTTGATCTTGATGGGATCCCCGGTCTGGGGATTTCTTCCTTTACGGGCTTTGCGCCGGGATTTGAAGAAGGTGCCGAAGCCGACCAGCGTCACCTTGCCGTCCTTTTTCTTGAGCGCCTTCGTGACATTGGCGACAAACGATTCAAGGGCCGCTGCGGCCGCGACCTTGGAAATGCCCGCATCCTTTGCCATTTCCTCCACCAGTTCTGCCTTTGTCATAGTCTTTCCCCCCTTTGTGATTTAAGGTTCACGCCAGCCGAAAGTTTCTTTGAGCCTTAGCCAAGCTTTTCTTCCATGTCAACAGAATTTATTCAGATTTTGCAAAAAAAGTATATTCCGAATTCCGGTCAACCTGCATGGATGCTGCATTCAGAAAGCCGACTTCCCGCAAACCCCCAACCCTTGGGAATCGACGGCATCGTTTTTTCACAGCTGGCTTTCAGAAGAGCGCGTCCACGAACGAAGCGGGGTCGAAGTCCTGAAGGTCGTCGAGGCCTTCGCCGACGCCGATGTACTTCAAGGGGATCTGAAGCGCCCGGGAGATGCTCACCACGATCCCTCCCTTGGCGGTCCCGTCGAGCTTGGTCAGCGCAATGCCGGTGATCTCCAGCGCCTGGTGGAACAGGGAGGCCTGGGACACGGCGTTTTGCCCGGTGGTGGCGTCGAGGACCAGGAGCGTCTCATGGGGGCTCCCGGGAAGCCGTTTGGCCACGGTGCGCCGGATTTTCTTGAGCTCTTCCATGAGATTGACCTGGGTGTGCAGGCGGCCTGCGGTGTCGATGATGACGGTGTCCACGCCCCTGGCCAGGGCGGCTTCCATGGCGTCGTAGGCCACTGCTGCGGGGTCGGATCTTTCCTTGTGCTTGACGAACTCCGCCCCTGCCCGGTCGGCCCAGATTTCCAGCTGTTCGATGGCGGCGGCCCGAAAGGTGTCGGCCGCAGCAATGAGGACCGACTCCCCCATGGCTTTTCTTTTCGCGGCGAGCTTTCCGATGGTGGTGGTCTTTCCCACACCGTTGACCCCCACCACCAGGATGACATGCGGTTTTCCCGAAGAGTGTGTTGTCCCGGAGGTGGCCGACTCCAGGATCCGCCGCAGCTCTTCTTTGATCAGCCCCTTGAGGGCTTCGGCGTCGGTGAGCCGGTCCTTTTCATCGGAGATCCTCTGGATGAGTTCGGCGGCGGTTTTCACCCCGATGTCGGCGGTGATGAGGCGTTCCTCCAGTTGCTCCAGGTCCGATGCATCGATCTTCTTCTTCCCGGCGAAGAGGTCGTCGATGTCCGCGGTGAGAAACTTCCGGGTCTTGGAAAGGCCCTTTTTAAGGCGCTGGAAAAGTCCCATCATGCGTCCCGAAAAAGGGTGCCCCCTCAGGAGGCCGCCCGCGTCAGATTGACGGAGACGACCTTGGAGATCCCTTTTTGTTCCATGGTGATGCCGAAAAGTGTGTCGGCGAACTCCATGCTCTTCTTGTTGTGGGTGATCAGGATGATCTGGGATTTTTCCCCGATGATCTTGAGGAGGTTGTTGAAGCGGTGGACATTGAGGTCGTCCAGGGGTGCGTCGATCTCGTCCATCAGGCAAAAGGACGTGGGCTTGAGCAGGAAGATGGAAAAGATCAACGCGATGGCGGAAAGCGCTTTCTCTCCGCCCGACAGAAGGCTCATCCGCGTGACCCGCTTTCCGGGGGGATGAATCATGAACTCCACGCCGGTTTCCAGGAGGTTTTCCGGCTCCGTCATCACCAGCTCCGCCGTTCCTCCTTCGAAAAGGCGCGGGAAGACCTCCTTGAGTTTTTCATTGATGGCGTTGAAGGTGCTCAGAAAGCGTTCCCGGGAGACGCGGTTGATCTTTTGGATCACTTTGTGCAGGTCTTCCACGGCGCGGGTGAGATCTTCCTTTTGAGTCGTCAGGAAGTCGAAACGTTCCACGAGTTCCTCGTATTCTTTGAGGGCCCCCATGTTGACGTCTCCGATGCGTTCGATGCGTTTTCTCAGGTCTTCCAACGCTTCCCGCAAGGCTTCCGCAGGCTCTTCCTCCGGCGCCTTCTCTGAATCTTTCGGGGCGCCGTCTTTTTCCGGGACGACTTCGGTGGCCAACAAATCGAAGGGACTCTGGTACCGTTCCTGGAGGTGGTTGACCAAATGGTCCCGCTTGATCTGCTGTTCGCTCTGTTCCAGGGCCAGGAGGCGGATCTGCTCCATGAGGGATTCGCGCGCTTTCTGGATGTGGGCCATGGACCCTTCGTTTTCCTTGAGCCGCTCTTCGATGGCCCGGTACTCCGCCTCGCTCTTTTCCACGGATGCCTGGAGGTTCCGGACCTCCTCGTAGGTGGTCTTGAGGGCTTTTTCCCACGCGATCCGGGTCTCGTCGAGACGGGTGATCTGTCCGGTCTTATCCTGGATCTGGGCCTGGAAGGCGTCGAGGCGGCGGCGGCCCTCCTCATGGTAGGCTTTGAGGCGGTTGAGGGTCTGGGTGCTGCTTTCCTGCTTGGCGGACAGCGCGGTGAGGTTCAGCTTGAGGTCCACCACCTCCTGGCCCATGGCCTCCAGCGCCTCGGTCCGGGCCCGGATCCGGTTGGCCGTTTCGTCGCACTCCCGGCGGGCCTGGTGGAGCGTATCCCCTAATGCCGCGATCTCCTCCCGGAACCGGGCGAGGTCCGCCTCGATGTCCTGGGCTTCCCCCAGGAGCTGCTCTTCCTCCAGGTCGAGGATTTCCAGGTGCCGCCGCGCATGCTTGAGGTCCTCGGCGAGGATGTAGTTGGCTTTTTCCGCTTCCGACTGTTTCCGGGAAAGGGCGGCCTGGGATTCCATCGTCTGCTGGAGATGGATCTCGACCTCTCGGGCCTCGGATTCCATGGATTTGAGGGACTCCCGGGCAAGGGACAATTGCCCATCCAGGTCCGAAAGTTCCCGGGCCAGGTTCTTGAGTTCGTGCTTCTTGGCAAGGATTCCGGCGAGCTGCTCGCCGGAGCCGCCCACCAGGACACCCTGGGGGGTGACGAGGTCTCCCTCCTTCGTGACCAGAGTGGCCGCAATGCCGTTGCGGTTCCAGACCCTGAGGGCTTCTTCAAGGGTTTCCACCACCAGGGTGTTTCCCAACAGGGCCTCGGCCACAGGCCCGTAGCCTTCCGGGACCGTGACGTGGTTCAGGAGGCGCCCGGGATGGTCCGGAGGGACCGATCTGGCCGAAACCCCCGGCTTGACCGAACCGATGGGGATGATGCCGCTTCTCCCGGTTCCGGAGTCTTTCAGGTGTGCTATGAGGGCGCCTCCGGCCTCCTGGTCCTGAACCAGGACATATTGGAGGGCTTCCCCCAGGGCGGCTTCCACGGCTGTTTCAAAGGAGGGCTCGGGTTCGAAGATGTCGGCCGAAAGGCCTAAAATAGCGCGTGTCGCAGACGGTGCGTCGTCCTCGGGAGCCGCGTCCCGGGCCTTCATCAGCGCCCGGACGCCTTCCTTGTACCATTCATAGTTCTCTTCCATCTTCTTGAGGGCGCCGTACCGAGACCGGGACTCGTTGCGCGCCATTTCCAGCTTCTGGGTCTCCTTCACCTGGACGCTCAAGCGCTCTTTCTTTCCGTCGAGCGTCTCCCGGGCTCTGGCGATGTCGCTTCCGGTGTCCCGGATTTGTTCCCGGAGGGCCTCGAAGGCTTCTTGCGCCCGGGATTCCTTCCGGCCGAGTTCCCCGACGGTTGCGGCGGTGGCCTCTTTTTCCGAGCGGATCCGGTCGAGGCGGCGGTTCAGGTTTTGCTTCGTGGCAAAAGACGTCTCGAAGATGTTCTTGTATCGCAGCTCCTGGGAGGCCAGATCCGCCAGGCGGGATTTGCGCCCCTCCAGATCGCGTACCTGGGCTTCCAGAGTTTCCCGGGCTTTCTGGAGGGCTACCTGTTTCCGGGCGATCTCCCCCTTGAGGGCGTCGATTTCCCCCTGGTAACGCACGGCTTCGCCTTCGGCACCGGTCATCTCCGAAACGATTTGGTCGAGCTTTCCGTTTTGTTCCCTCACGCCGGATTCGAGCCCGGCGATTTCTTCAGAAAGGCGGCGGATGTCCTTCAGGGCGTGGGCGATGTCATTTTCGAGCTTGTCGATGTTCCTCTGTGCCTCGAAGACCCGGGATTTTTCGGCGGAGATCTCTTCGTTTTTGTGCATCCGTTTGAGCTTGATCTCTTCGGCCAGGGCGTCCAGCTGCTGCAGCCGGGAGGATTCCTCCAGATCCTGGTTCTGCAGCCCGGCAAGGAGGGTTTCGATTTCCCGTAGCTTCCGGGTGAAGGCGCCGTGCTCCCGCAGCGCGATCCGGATATCCAGGATCCGCGCGCGGCCCTTGAGTTTCTTGCACAGCTCCGCTTTTTTGGCCTGGCGTTTGAGGGCCGCCATGTGCCGTTTCACCTCGGAGAGGATGTCCAGGATCCTCAAGAGGTTGTTGTTGGTGCCTTCCAGCTTCCGTATGGCTTCCACCTTCCGGCTCTTGAACCGGGAGACTCCTGCCGCTTCCTCGATGAATACCCGCCGGTCCTCGGGGCTGGCGTCGGTGATGGCGCCGATCCTGCCCTGCTGGATCACCGCATAGGTCCTCGCCCCCATGCCGGTTCCCAGAAAGAGGTTGTGGATGTCCTTGAGGCGGCAGGGCTGCCGGTTGAGGAAATAGCCGCTCTCCCCGGACCGGTAAAGGCGGCGCGTCACCTGGATCTCCGTGAATTCCCTGAATTCCTCGGGGGCCGAGCCGTTGTCGTTGAGAAGGGTGAGGGAGACCTCCGCCATGCCCAGGGGGGGCTTCCCGTTGGCCCCGGAGAAGATGACGTCCTCCATGGCCTTGCCCCTGAGCTGCTTGACGCTCTGCTCTCCCATGACCCAGCGCAGCGCGTCCACGATGTTGCTCTTCCCGCAGCCGTTGGGACCGACGATGGCGGATATCCCGAGCGGGAAGGTGATGGCGGTCTTGTCGAGGAAGGATTTAAACCCGGTTACTTCAAGTTTTTTGAGTTTCATCGGGTCCTCCGTATCGAGTCCGGTATGAAGATAAGGGCGCTTGTGCCCAAACGGTTTCAAACCCTTTCAGAAACAAGTGTTGTTTTTAATCCGGATTTATTACCAGGGATAAAACGGCTTGTAAAGAAAAAAACACAAGGGAGGGTATATTCGAGCAAATGAAAATACAAGATGTTGGGAAACGGAAGGGTCCAGGAACCCCCTCGAACCCCTTACAAGATCTGACTCAAGAAAAGCTTGGTCCGGTCATGCTCGGGGTTTTTGAAAAAATGCTCGGGCGTCCCGACCTCCACGATGGCCCCCTCGTCCATGAAGATGACCCGGTCGGCCACTTCCCGGGCAAACCCCATCTCGTGGGTGACCACCACCATGGTCATCCCTTCCCGGGCCAGCGTCTTCATGACGTCCAGGACCTCCCCGATCATCTCCGGGTCCAGCGCAGAGGTGGGTTCGTCGAAGAGCATGATCTTGGGGTCCATGGCCAGGGCCCGGGCGATGGCCACGCGCTGCTGCTGGCCGCCGGAGAGCTGGTCCGGGTACCCGCCGGCCTTGTCCTGGATCCCGACTTTTTCCAGCAGCGTCATGGCCTTTTCGGTGGCCTGGGCCTTGGAGCGTTTGCGGACCACCATCTGGGCCAGGGTCACGTTTTCCAGCACCGTCTTGTGGGGAAAGAGGTTGAAGGACTGGAAGACCATCCCGACTTCGGCCCGGACCTTGTTGATGTCGGTCTTGGGATCCAGGATATCGATGCCGTCGATGAAGATGTGGCCGCTCGTCGGCGCTCTCCAGGTGGTTGAGGCAGCGCAGGAAGGTGCTTTTGCCGGAGCCGGAGGGGCCGATGACCACCACCACCTCCCCCTGTTCGATCTTGACGGTGACATCCACCAGGGCCCGGACCTCCTGTGGGGAGCGTGAAAGTCTTTGAAACGTTTCGCACGTCGATCACGTGACCAGGTGCCTCCTTTCCAGGTACTGGAGGAGCATGGACAGCGTAAAGGTCAACACCAGGTAGAGCAGGGCGCACACGAACCAGAGCTCGAAGGGCTGCAGGCTGGTGGTGACCACCTCCCGGGTGGCCTTGGTGAGTTCCCGGATGGCGATGATCCCCAGCAGCGACGAGTCCTTGATCAGGCTGATGAACTGGCCGGCCAGGGGGGGCAGGATGCGGCGCAGGGCCTGGGGCAGGATGACATGGAGCATGGACTGGACATAGGTCATTCCCAGCGAGCGGGAGGCCTCGGTCTGGCCGCGGTGGATGGACTGGATGCCGGCCCGGACGATCTCCGCCACGTAGGCCCCGGCGAAACAGGCCAGGGCCGCCACCCCGAACCACAGGGGCGGGATCTGGCACAGACCCTGCCTGGCCAGCATGGTGTTGATCAGGGTCCCCAGGACGAAATACCAGATGAAGATCTGGACCAGCAGCGGAGAGCCGCGGATCAGCTCGATGTAGGTGATGGACAGCCACTTGAAGGCCGGGTTGGTGGAGATCCGGGCCAGGCCGGCCGAACAGGCCGATGAGCATCCCGAAGACAATGGCGACGCAGGCTCACCTTCAGGGTCAGCCACAGGCCCTGCATGAGGATTCCCACCTGCCACTTTTGGTAGGCGCCCAGCATGTCCCCGGGGAAGATGAAATCCCCCTTGTCCACCCGCAGGGCCTCCTTGGCCGGACGCGGATAGGTTTCGGACTCCCCGTCGCCTTTGACCTCGATCGAGGACCTTGTCTCTCTGCTTGCGTGATCGGCCGCACCTCGCCCTGGATCTCGGCCCGGATTTCCACCTGTCCTTGTAGGCGAAGTACTGGGGAATCCGGTACCAGCGCCAGACGTAGTCGATCTTCAGGGTGGCGTAATACAGGCCGGCATAGGCGATGCCGAAGAGGATCAGGAAGAAGACCCCCACCCAGAGGTAGTAGCCGGTGGCTCTTAGCGTGCCGCTAGGTTTGAGACGATGTGTCCATGGGTGTCAGCCGGTCCGTAGCGGTTCATGGGGTCCGAGGGTTCAGGCGGTCCGAGCGGTTCGACGAATCGGCGGCCCGGGAAAACAACCAGGCTTCGGCTCAGCCCCTTGACGGCCCTTGGCCCGCTTGAGCCCTCGAACCCTTTAGGTTACTGCACGTCCTTGAGCCAGTCGGTGCTTTTGATCCACTTGTTGTAGATCTGGTCGTAGCGGCCGTCGTTTTTGACCTGCCGCAGGAAGTTGTTGAGCCAGTTCATGAAATCCGGGTCGCCCTTGCGGATGGCCCAGGCCAGCGGCTCGTAGGTAAAGGGCTTGTCCAGAAAGACCAGCTTGCCGGCGCCCTGCTGGGCCATGAAAACCACGCAGTAGGGCAGGTCGTAGACAAAGGCGTCGGCCTTGCCGTTGACCACTTCCAGGGCGGCTTCGGGTTCGGTCTCAAAGGACTTGTAGGTGGCCTTGGGGATCATGCCGCTTGACCGCCTGCTCGCCGGTGGTGCCCAGCTTGGAGGTCACGATGAACTTGGGGTCGTTGAGATCCTTGTAGGACTTGACGCTTGCCTTCGTGTTTCTTGTTGATGCAGGATGGTCTGCCCGACGATGATGTAGGGGTCGGCGAAGTTGATCTTGAGATTGCGCTCCTGGGTGACGGTCATGCCGCTCATGATGATGTCGAACTTCTCGGTGATCAGAGCCGGGATGATGCCGTCCCAGGCGGTGTTGACCGGAACGAACTTGACGCCCATGGCCTTGGCCATCTCCTTGGCCATGTCGATGTCGAAGCCGACGAAATTGCCCTTTCTTGTCGGTCATCTCGAAGGGCATGTAGCCGGCCTCGAAACCGACCCGCAGCTCGCCGTTTTTCAGAATGTGCTCCAGGGTGGATTTCTTGGCCAGCTCGATGTCCGAGCCGAAGGACGTCCCCGCAAAGAAAATCCCTGCGCAAAGAACCAGGGCCCATTTCAAAAACACGCCTTTTCTCATTGAAACCTCCTTTGCTTGTTGTTGAACCGGTGTTTGTCGGGAACCGGCCGCTGCGTCGGCCGGGTCTCAGTAAGACTTTCCTTCTTTTAAAAGCTCGGAGATCACCATCTGCCTACCGCACTGGGGACACTTGGGGATCTCCTCCCTGGGCCGGGAGACGATTTCGGTGTGCTTGCACTTGGGGCAAACCACTTCGATGAGTTCCGACTTTTTCCGCATGCAATTCTCTTTTCGCTTTGAAAAAACCTTTATCACATCCAAGCTTTTTGACAAGCGCTTTTTTTCACCGGAAACGGGAGGCGCTGGGTCCTTGACATGAACCGGGACCCGCCGATAAGATGCGCCTCGAAACGCGAAGGCTCTTCAACCCGATGGACGGGAGGCCCCCATGGCAGAAAGATCGCAGATGCTCGGAGAGATCTTGTTGGAAAAACAGGCAGTGAAAAGGATCGTCAGCAGCACCAACGCGGAGCTGGTCACCCGGAAAAGCTACCGGCCTCCCCGGTGCCGCGTCTTCAAGTCCCCCTTTACAGCCCTCGAAGAAGACAACCGTTTCCGGTTCCACATCCATGAGGCAGCCAAGGAGAAGCTTTCCCGAATCATCGGCAACCGGGTCCAGCGGGTCGTGGGCGTCGAAAACCCCGACGCGGCGCTGAGGGACCGGTACGGTCGCCGGCGAAACATCGGCATCGTCTTTTCGGGCGGTCCCGCCCCCGGCGGGCACAATGTCATCGCCGGGATTTTCGACGCCGCCAAGGCGGCCAACCCGCAAAGCCGGATTTACGGTTTCCTTTTGGGACCGGACGGCGTCATCGAAAACGAGGCCGTGGAGCTCACCGCCGAGGTGGTGGATGCCCACCGGAACCTGGGGGGATTCACCATGATCAAGACCGGCCGGACCAAGATCGACACCAAGGAGAAGGTGACCCTTTCCAGGAAGACCTGCAAAGATCTGGCCCTGGACGCCCTGGTCATCGTCGGCGGGGACGATTCCAACACCAACGCCGCTTTTCTGGCCCAGGAGATGATGGAAGACGGAGTCCAGGTCATCGGGGTCCCCAAGACCATCGACGGCGACATCCAGGTGAGGGACGCGGACGGGAAGGTCCTGTGCGCCATGTCCTTCGGGTTTCACACCGCCGCCCGGGCCTTTGCCTGGGAGGTCAGCAACCTGTGCACCGACTCCGGTTCCGACGTCAAGTACTGGCATATCTGCAAGGTCATGGGGCGGGTCGCCAGCCACCTGGCCCTGGAGGTGGCCCTTCAGACCCACCCCAACATCACCCTGATCGGAGAGGACCTGGCCGATTATCTCGAACGAGGAGCGTCTGTCCAAAAGCGGTTCCCAGGACTACAACGCCTACGGCATGACCCTCCGACATCTGTCCCGGGTCATCTGCGACGGGATCGTGCGCCGGGCCGCGGTGGGGAAAAATTACGGGATGCTCGTCATCCCGGAGGGGGTCCTGGAGTTCATCAACGAGATCCAGGTCTTCATCATCAAGCTCAACACCATCATCGCCGACTACAACCGTACCCACGACACGCCCTTTCACGCGGCTTTCCCGACGCTTGCCGACAAACTGGAATACCTGCGGCAGCCTGGCGCGGCGGTCCCGGGAGGAAGGCGACCTTCAGCGTCTGGAACTCCCGGGACGACGACCTGTTCGCCGACATCCCGGAATTTTTCCAGGAGGGGCTGCTGACGGAGCGGGACAGCCACGGCAATTTCCAGTTCTCCCAGGTGGAAACCGACAAGGTCCTCATCGGGCTGGTCAAGGACTACCTGAACATCCTCAAGGAAAAAGGGGAATACAAGATCGGCATCGAGAGGGGCTATTACCGCAAGACGCTTGCCGGGGCGGGGCTCGATCCGGATCGCTACGGGCCCGTCCTCTTTAAAAACTACGGAAACGGAGCCTTCCTCCTCATGAAGGAAGCTATCTTTTCCGTAAAAACCCTCCGGCAGGTTCTGGTCAAGGAACAAGTTCTCACCGAGAAAGAGGAGATTCCCAAGGCCGTCAAGAAGATTTTCGACAACTCGGTCCCCAAGTTCAAGACGCAGCTCCATTTCTACGGTTACGACGGCCGGGGAGCCGATCCGACCCGGTTCGACTGCATCTACACCTACAACCTGGGGCTGACGGTTTTCTCCTTATCGCCAACGGCGCCACGGGGCAGATGGCGGCCATCCGGAACCTGGAACAGGACTTTTCCAAGTGGGAACCCATCGGCATCCCCATCGCGCCGCTGATGCACCTGGAGGAGCGGGGGGGAAACTGAGCCTGGTGTTGGAAAAAAGCCTGGTGGACCTGCAATCCCCGGCGTTCCAGGTGGTCAAGGCGCTTCGGGAGAAATGGCTGGGCGCAACCGGGGAGCCGGAAGACTACCGGCGGCCCGGCCCCATCCGGTTTTCCGGCAAGACCGAAGAAGACCGCCCCATGACCCTGGTCCTCAACGCGCTGGCGGGATAATCTGAAAGCCTCGGTGCACCCCAGTTTGAAGTACGGCGGTTATCATCAAGGATCTCAGGGTTCGGCGGGGAGTTCTTCGATGACCACCGGGTCCCTCAGCAGAAGATCCACGGCCGCCCTGGCGGAGGCGGCGGCTTGGGGGAACACTTCACCCAGGGCGGCCACGTGTCTTAAATTGTCCACGGTGCGCAGGATCAGCATGGCCAAGTTCCCTTCGGCCATGCCGCTCTTTTTTAGGGCAGTTTCCCAGGGTGAGCCCACGGCCCACAGGAATAGCGTAAAGGCGGGGGTGATCAGGTGCGGGTATACGAAAAACCGGTTTTTCGCCATTTTGGCGACAAAGGGCGAAAGTCCCTCGGTCGCCTTTAAAAAGGCCTTCCACAGACGCCGGGGCACTTCTTTTTGAGGGATGTCCCCCTCGCTTTCCCCCTCGAAAACAAAGACAGCCATAAGCGCGGCCAGCAGGGCAGGGTCTTTTTCCGGGAAAAGGCCCAGCCGGAAACCCTCCGCGATCAAAAGCGGCTGGTCCACCCTCAGCCGCGAGGCCCACACCCCGTCTTCCGTAAGGGATCCCGTTTCCGCCACGAAGCCGGTTTCCTTGAGAAACTCCAGGTGGCGTGTGAAATCCCGCCGCAGGCGCCGGGAGGGGTCTGCAAAGGGCGTTCTTTTCTCTTGGGTCCCATCGCCCACGCGCATCTGATAGGCGGCAAGGGATTTTGCCAACAACGCCTCGATCTGGTCCGGGGAGTGGGACAAAAGCAGGTTGAGGGCCATGGAGAAGTTGATCCGGATCTGGCTTTCTATGTCCGTGGGGGGCTGGTCGAAGAGTGCCGCGATGAGGCGGAGATCCATGAATTTCCCCGGAACGGCCACGGCAAAGCCGATGCGGTCCATCCCTCTTCTTCCCGAGCGCCCGGTCATCTGCTGGAGCTCCGTGGGGGTCATGGGGAGAAACTCCCTGCCGTTGAACCGGTCCGAGTTGAGAAAGGCCACGGTGCGGGCGGGGAAGTTGACCCCCGCAGCCACCGTGGAGGTGGCGAACACGGCGTCTAAAAGACCTTCCGTCATCATCTTTTCAACCACCAGCTTCCAGGCCGGAAGCTGTCCGCTGTGATGGGACCCCACGGCCAGGCGCTCCAGCTGGGAAAGCTGGCGGTGCCCGGCGATGTGCGGGCTTGCGGAGCAGATTTCTTCGATCTTCCGGCTGATGGCCTCCTTATGGCTGCCGTCCCGCACCAGGTTGTCTTTGCACAGGTCAAGGGCCAGGTCGCAGTCGGAGCGGGACTTCAAAAAGAAGAGGGCCGGAAGGAGCCTGAATTTTCGAAGGACGCGGAGGATTTCCCCGAAAGGGGGAAGCCGGTTGGGAGGCGCCAGTCGGGGAGGGTGCGGCGCGCCGGCGTACTCGGCCACCTTTTTATGGAGCCGGCTTTTCTTCTTGCCTCCGGAGTCCGGCTCCGACAGCAGGGGGAAAAGCCTCCCGGAGGGGTGGAAGAAGAGGGGATAAAGCGGGACCGGCCGCTTTGTCTCTTTTACGACCACGCACCGCTTGAAGCGGATGGAGGAAAGCCAGGTGGCGATCTCCTCGGCGTTTCCCACCGTGGCCGAGAGCATGAGGATGGGGATGCGCACCGGGAGATAGATGAGCGTCTCTTCCCAGACCACACCCCGGTCCTCGTCGCCCAGGAAATGGGCTTCGTCCAGCACTACGAAATCGGCGTCCAGGGACTCGCCCCGGTGCATGGCGTCGTAGAGCTGGTTGCGCAGGATCTCGGTGGTTCCCACGATGACAGGGGCGTCCGGGTTCTCCTTCCGGTCGCCGGTGAGGATTCCCACGTTCTCGGGGCCGAAGAGGGCCGAGAATTCCAGGTACTTGGAGTTGGAAAGGGCCTTCAGGGGGGAAGCGTACCAGGACCGCCCTCCGTTTTTTCGGAAGTGATCGATGGTCTCGGTGGCGATCCAGGTTTTCCCGGCGCCGGTGGGAGCGGTGACCAGGCAGTCGAACCGGCGGATGGCGGAAACAGCCTCGAGCTGGAAGGGGTCGGGGCGGAAAGGGGTCTGTTCCGGGACGCCGATGGCTGCAAAAACCTTCTTGAGCCTTTCGTCGGCCTCCGGCCGAATGCGAAGCTGCGGTCTTTTCTTCCGGCGCCCGGAGCGGCGCTTTTCCGGAAACCGCTTTAGAGGTCGCATCAAAGCCTTGCGATCATTGCTTTGACCAGGTGTTTGGCCTTTGAGTCCACGTCGAAGGGAGACAGGCCGCTGATGTCCGCCTCCACCAGCGCGTCGTCGTAGGGAAGAAAACCTAAAAACTCGAAACCGGGAAGGTTTTCCCGCAGGAAAAGCCTCGTCTTTTTCACCCCTGACCTTGTTTCCCACCAGCGCCAGTTGATTGAGGCCGATCTCGGAGGCCAGGGTCTTGATGTGGGCCGCGGTGTCGATGCTGCGCCGCCCCGGCTCCACCACCACGATGAGCTTGTCCACCGCCTTTGCCGTGGCCCGGCCGAGGTGCTCGATGCCCGCCTCCATGTCCATCACGACGACCTCGTCCCGCGCCAGGACGACGTGCATCACGAGGTTTTTCAAAAGGGTGCTTTCCGGGCAGATGCAGCCCGCGCCCCCTTTCTTGACACCCCCCAGGCGCATGAGCTTGATGTGGTCGAATTTCACCGAGAGGGCGTCGGGGAGATCGTCCACCTTGGGGTTGAGCTTGAAGAACCCGCCGATGGTCCCCGGCTTGGCGCCGGTCCTTTCGGCGATGAGGTCCTGCATCTGGGCGATGGGGGTGATCTTGTCGGCGTCCGCGATGCCCAGCGCGGAAGCGAGGTTGGCATCCGGGTCCGCGTCGATGGCCAGAACGCGTTTTCCCTCAAGGCTTAAAGTGCGGATGAGAAGGGCGGCGAAGGTGGTCTTTCCCACACCCCCCTTTCCGCTGACGGCAATTTTCATCTGGCGGTCCTTTCAATTCCTTCAAGATTTCTGCACAGCCCGATAGGCGTTGCAATTTTTGCTTTGAAACACTATAACACTCCCCGGTTTGCCCGGCAAGCCTTGCGACCCAACGATTCCCATGTCCCGCACCGCATCGCATTAAACCGAGGACGACATGCAAACTTTTTCTTCCAGGCTTTTCAGGCTCGCCTTTTCCTTCTTGGCAGCGCTGTCGCTTTTTTTCGGCACTTCTTCGCAGGCCCAGCAGGCGCCTCAAGGCCAGGAGCCGCCGCCGGTGCCGGTACGTGCGGCAAAGGTCGTCCGCAAGGCCGTTTCCGAAAGGGTCACCCTGGTGGGAACCGTGGAACCGGTCCTGGAAAGCACCGTGGCCGCCGAGGTCCCCGGGCTCGTGTTGCGTTTTCCGGTCAAAGAAGGCGATTTCGTGAAAAAAGGGGAAACGCTCGTCAGGCTCGATGCCACGGACCTGTCCCTGCGGCTCAAGGCCGCCGTGGCCTTGAAGGAAAAGGTCAGGGTCAATCTGGAAAACGCGGGAAAGGAATTGGAGCGCTTGAGCCGGCTCAAAAAAGCCGACAGCATCGCCGAGAAAAGGCTCGACGACGCCGATGCCGCCTACCGGACGCTCGTCCACGAACTCGCGCAGACCCAGGCCGAAATCGAGCACCTGGAATATGAAATCAGCCGTAAAGAGATCGCCGCCCCGTTTTCCGGGTTCGTGGTCAAGGAGCACACCCAGGTGGGGCAGTGGCTCGTCCCCGGAGGGGCCGTGGCGACGTTGATCGACCTTTCCCGGGTACGGATCACCGTCCCGGTGCCCGAACGCCACTACGTTGAATTAAGCCCAAAGAGCGAAGCCTTCGTGACCGTCAAGAGCCTCACGGAGACCCCGGTGCGCGCCTCCATCGAGGCTCTTCTCTCCCGGGGGGATCCCAATTCCAGGACTTTCCCGGTGAAGGTCGGTCTCGACAACCCCGGGTACCGCATCAAGGCCGGCATGGAGGCCCTCGTCACCTTCGGCCTGCCCTCAAAGAAGGAGATGCTCCTCGTCCCGAAAGACGCCGTGGTGACGGCCGGGTACGACCGGCTGGTCTACCGGGTCGCCGACGGGAAGGCGTATCCCCTTTCCGTGGAAGTCCTGGGCTACTACGACGGAAACGTCGCCGTGACCGGGGATCTCAGGGAAGGGGAGACGGTGGTGATTCGGGGAAACGAGCGGCTGCGGCCGGGACAGTCTGTCGCGGTGCAGTAAATGAAACTCGTCGACACTGCCATAAAAAAGCCCGTCACCGTCACCGTGGGCGCTATTCTGCTGGTGCTTTTCGGCCTCATCTCCCTTTTCCGGATCCCCATCCAGCTCACGCCCAACGTGGATCTGCCCGAAGATTTCCGTCGAAACCGTCTGGCGGGGGGCCAGCCCCCTGGAGGTGGAACGGGAGATCGTCGATGTCCAGGAGGAACAGCTCAAGAACCTCGACGGCCTCGAGGAGATGACCAGCGAAAGCGCGGACGGGCTGGCCTACATCGATCTCATGTTCGAGATCGGCACCGACACCGACGAGGCCCTGCTGCGGGTGTCCAACAAGCTCGACCAGGTCAAGCAATACCCGGACGGCGTGGACAAGCCGGTCATCAAATCCGGGGGCCGGAGCGAGACCGCCATCGCCTGGATGATCCTCCAGGCCCTGGACGGCTACGACGGCGTGCTCAGCACGAATTCGATTTTCTGGACGAACATGTCAAGCCCCGCCTGGAACGGATCTCCGGGGTGGCCTCGGCCAACATCTACGGCGGCCAGGAGCGGGAACTTCAGGTCATCGTGGACCCGGACGCCCTGGCCGCGCGCAAGGTGACCATGCCGGAACTGATGCGGGCCCTGGACGTGGAAAACAAGAACATCAGCGCCGGGGATTTCGACGAGGGGAAGCGCCGCTACATCGCCCGGACGGTGGGGGAATACGCAGCGGGAGGAGGACGTGGCGGAGGTCATCATCAAGCGGATCAACGGCGTTCCGGTCACGGTCAAGGACGTGGCGACGGTGAGCCTGGGCTACGAGGACCGGATCATGATCGTCCGGGCCAGGGGGGTTCCCACCATCGTCATGAACGCGGTCCGGGAGCCCGGCTCCAACGTGCTGGTGGTCATGGAGCGCCTGAGGGAGACGCTCGGGGAAGTCAACGAAGGGATCCTGAAGGACCGGCGCCTGATGATCGAGCAGGTCTACGACGAGACCGGCTACATCTACAGCGCCATCGACCTGGTGCGGAAGAACATCTACGTGGGCGGCTCGCTGGCCATCATCGTGCTGCTGGTTTTTCTGAGAAGTTTCACCAGCACCGTCATCGTTTCGGTGGCCATCCCCATCAGCGTCATCGGCACCTTTCTGGTGATGACGCTGTTCGGACGCAACATCAACGTGGTGAGCCTGGCGGGCTTGTCCTTTGCCGTCGGCATGGTGGTGGACAACTCCATCGTGGTGTTTGAAAACATCTTCCGGCACCGGGAGATGGGAAAAAGCCGCGCTTTCAGGCCGCCTACGACGGGACCGTCGAGGTCTGGGGGGCGGTGCTGGCCAGCACGCTGACCACCGTCGCCGTCTTTTTGCCCATCGTCTTCGTGGAGGAAGAGGCCGGCCAGCTTTTCAGGGACATCGCCATCGCCATCAGCAGCGCCGTGGGACTGAGCCTGATCGTTTCCATCACCGTGATCCCCACCCTGTCGGCCAAGATCCTGGGAAAGGCTGCAAAGGCGGAAAATGCGGGCAAAAAGTCCAACGGGGTCGCTGCGGCTTGCCAAAGGCTTTGTGGACGGGATCGCCGGTTTCGTCTTCTGGATGTGCGGCCGGGTCAGCGCCCGCATCGGCGTGGCGGTGGTGCTCATCGCCCTTGCCGTGGGCCTCGTGTTTTCTCTGATGCCCAAGACCGAGTATCTGCCCGAGGGAAACCGGGAGCTGCTCTTCGGCATCCTCCTGCCGCCGCCGGGATACAACCTGGAAGAGCTCCAGGGCGTGGCCAAAACCGTGGAGACCGACATCCTTCCCCTGATGGAAAACGACAGGGAAAAGGCGCATCCGAAAAGCAAACCCTTCCCCCGGTGAGCAACTTCTTCTTCGTGGCGTGCGGCCAGCAGGTCTTCATGGGGGTGGTCTCCAAGATCCAGGAGCGGACCCGGGAGCTTCTGCCCTATGTGTATGGGGCCCTGGGAAGGATCCCCGGCATGATCGCCATCGTTCAGCAGCCGGGGCTTTTTGCGCGGGGGATCGGGAAGGGAAGGTCCATCGAGATCGAGATCAAGGGGCCGGACCTGACCCGGCTCATCGATCTGGGGAGGCAAATTTTCGGGAGGGCCATGCAGGCGCTGCCGGGCTCCCAGATCCGGCCGATTCCGAGCCTCGACCTGGGAAACCCGGAAATCCGGGTCCTTCCGAACCGGGAGCGCCTCACCCGGCTCAACATGACCACGCGGGACTTGGGCCTCACCGTGGACGCGCTGGTGGACGGCGCCAAGGCGAGCACCTACCGGCTTTTTGGAGACGAAATCGACCTGGTGGTGAAAAGCAGGGAGGGAAAGCTTGGAAGGACCCAGGACCTGTCGGGCTATTCGGTGATCGCGCCCTCGGGGGAGCGGGTGACCCTGGGGTCGGTGGCCGACATCCGGCTGGAGGAGGGCCCCACCCAGATCAACCACATCGATTCCCAGCGGGCCATCACCATCCAGATCATCCCGCCGACAGCGATCCCGCTGGAAACCGCCATGGAAACGGTGAGGGATCAGGTGGTGGGACCGATCAAGGCCAGGGGGGACCTGACCTCTTTGTATCAGATCGATCTCGGGGGGACCGCCGACGATCTGACCCAGACGAAAAACGCGCTGAAGTGGAACTTCATCCTGGCCGTGGTCATCAGCTATCTGCTCATGTCGGCGCTTTTCGAGAACTTCTTCTTCCCGTTCATCATCATGTTCAGCGTGCCGCTGGCCGCCGCCGGCGGGTTTTTGGGGCTGCTCCTGGTCAATGTTTTCATCGCGAACCAGGCCCTGGACATCATCACCATGCTGGGATTCGTCATCCTGGTGGGCATCGTGGTCAACAACGCCATCCTGATCGTGCACCAGAGCCTCAACAACATGAGAAATGCCGGCATGGCCCCCCGGGAGGCCATCGCCGAGTCGGTGCGCTCCCGCATCCGTCCCATCTACATGAGCACCATCACCACGGTCTTGGCCATGACGCCGCTGGTCGTGTCTCCCGGCGCCGGCTCGGAATTCTACCGGGGCCTGGGAAGCGTGGTGGTGGGCGGCCTGCTGGTTTCCACCGTCTTTACCATCTTCCTCATCCCGGCGCTTGCTGAGCCTTGCCTTCAGCGCGCTGAGGGGCATCAAGCGTCTTTTCAGCCCATCGGCTGGTGACAATTAGCCGGCTCGCCCTGAGAGATTGTCACCTGGCGACAGCAATCTGAGCCCGATGTTTGGATGCGTCCCTGAAAAAGGCTTGACAATCCGCTTGATTGAGTCATAATAAGAGTCATATTGAATCAGGAGGTGAGTCATGGGGCAGATCACTTTGCGTGGCTTGGAACCCGACATTGAAAAAAAAATCCGGGAGCAGGCGAAACTGCAGGGAAAGTCGATCAACAAATATATCCTTGATGTTATCGGCACTCATGATCAGTTTCAAAAAAGCGGCAAAAGGTCGAAAGCCTGCTCTTTGAAAAAGCTTGCCGGCGGATGGAAGCAAAACGAAGCGGATCAGTTTTTTGAATCGATTCAAGGCCTTGAACAAATCGATGAAAGATTGTGGAGATGAAGCTGATTCTCGACACCAGCGCCTATGTCGCATTTAAACAGAATTTCATTCCTGTGGTCGAAAAAATCGTTGCTGCGGACTCCATCCTAATGTCACCTGTAGTTCTGGGGGAACTTCTTTTTGGGTTTCGATGGGGCACTAAATTTGATGATAATTACAAGGATCTGGATGAATTTCTGAATCATCAAGCGGTTTTTGTCGTTGAAATCGGCGCAATTGCCGCCGATCGTTTTTCGAGGATAGCCGCTGTTTTGAAAAGCCGGGGAACCCCGATTCCCTCAAACGATATCTGGATTGCCGCGCAGGCCATCGAACATGGCGCCGAACTGATCACGCTGGATCACCATTTCGAAAAAATCCCGGGCTTGGTCCACACCCTTTTCTAAAGTTTCCTCAAATTTTCAGTTGAACGACAATTGAGACCTTAAAAACGGCGATTTCCGTCATGCCGGGCGGGATCCGGCATCCAGAAATAGCTAAAATTACTGGACCCCGGCGCCTGTCCCGGGCTCGATTCGGGATTCGCCGGGGTGACGAACATGGAATTATTCGAAGGTCTCATTGGGAAAAACAGCAACCCTTGACTGGAGATCCTTTTTTGTTTATATGTTTAATAGTTTAATTTAAACATATGGAGGATCCATGGCGTCAATTATGAAAATCAGCCCTCAAGGGCAGGTCCGAATTCCCAAAAGTGTGCTGGAATCTTTAAAGATTATGGAAGGAGACTATCTGGAGGTGGATGTGGAAGGGGGCCAAATCGTTTTAAAGCCGCGAAAACTCATTGATCCGTTGCAAGGCTGGTTCTGGACAAAAGAATGGCAGGCCGAGGAAGGCAAAGCAGACAAAGACATTCAAAACGGGAAGCTTTCACCTCAATTCACAAATATAAAAGACGGCCTTGAATGGTTAAAAAAATAACCGGTTATCGATTCACCCCGCATTTTAAGAAAAAATACCAGTCCCTTCCCAAGAATATCCAAACTCGGTTCGACGAAAAGCTTTCTTTATTCCTTCAGGATTTATCTCATCCTTCCCTTCGTATAAAGCGGATCCAGGGGACAAAAAATTTGTGGGAAGGTTCCATCAGCATGAAATATCGGTTTACGTTTCAATGGGAAAACAGCGAAGTGTTTTTCAGAACCATCGGAACCCATGAAATTCTGATCCAAGAATCCAAATCGGGCTGAGGTGAGATGAAAATCGGCCGAAACGCACCGTGTCCCTGCGGAAGCGGTAAAAAATACAAAAAGTGTTGCCTGAAAGAAACCGCTTTTTCTCCTGAGGCCCTCCACTATCGACGTTTATCCAATGCATTTGGTGACCTTATGCCGAAACTTATCGATTACGGGATGGCAACGGTCGGAAAAGAGACCCTCGACGAGGCGATGAATGAGTTTTTCGGATGGCCGGAACCCGATGAGATGCTGGAAGAGGGTACAGCGGAGCGGGCCGAAGGCCTCTTTTGGCCGTGGTTCGTATTCAACTGGGAATACGAACCCGCCGACGATGACGAAAACGATCCCGTTATTCCGGAAGATTTGACCCTTGCCGAACTGTTTTTAATGGAAAAGCGCCTGGATCCGGAATCAGTGGAAGGAAAACTTATTCTGGCCGCCAGGCGAAACCTCTTAAGCTTTTATGAAGTATTGGCTGTTCAACCCGGAGAGTCGGTTCAGATCAAAGATATCCTGACCGGCACGGAGATGCACGTCCAGGAAAGGATGGGATCCCGGAACTTGGAAAGAGGGGACATTTTATTTGCAAGCGCCGTCAGGGTGGGCCATGTAGGCATGTTTCTTTCCATGGCCCCCGCGGTATTCCCGACCGGAATGAAACCGGGCCTCATTGAACTGCGCCGGGTGCTATCCCGGGGTCGCGGAAAAGCGACTCGAAAAGATCTCTATGAATGGGACCTGGAAATCCGGCGGGTCTTTTTCGATATGGATCGGGTACTTCACGCACCCCCGAAAATCCATAACACCGACGGTGACCCCCTGGAATTGCACAAACTGGTCTACGATATCGAGTCCGCCGACCTTGCCGTGGAAAAGCTCGCCCCTCTTTGTGTGACCGAGACCCTTTTGGAAATCCTGGAGGCCGCGCAAAAAGATCAAAGCGGTAAAATTGTATATGCCGCCTTTGATTGCAACCGCCTCGGCAATCCCATGCATAAAGGGATGCCCAACACCGTTATCGCAAAAATCGAAATCCGGGGCGACCGTATGACCGTGGGCGTGAATTCCGCCCGGCGTGCCGATGCCATGAAAAAGGAAATCGAAAGCCGGGTAGGGGCGGCCGCCCGTTTCCGCCTGGATGAAATCGTTAATCTGGAAAAGACAGTTGAAGAAAGCGAGAATGGCCTCTTACCACCCGATTCCTCTCTTGCAAATGATCCGGAAATCCAGGCCCATATCGGACAGATGATACGGGGTCACTGGGAAAGCTGGGTGGATATGAAATTGCCCATCCTCGAAAATAAAACCCCCCGGCAGGCGGTGAAAACCCGTGACGGCCGCGAGGCGGTGGAGGCGCTGCTCCTGGATGCCGAAAAAACTGCCAAAAGGGATCCCGCGCTCTTGGTCTTGGAAAAGGAGATCATTGCAGATGTCCGCCGGAAATTGAAACTCGATCGGCCTTTCGGGGAAACAAAGAACGTCCCAGACTCCGAGGCGCTGGCTGAACGCGTGGGCCGGATCAAAGAGCGCATTTCCGAATTCGGGGAAAAGCGCCTCCACGACACCTACACCGGCTTTGCCCTGGACTTATGCGATACCGTCTCCGGCTCCGATCGGCTGAACATCCACCGGGGCCGCATCGACATATGGGCGGGGGCCATTGTCTATGCCATCGCCCAGCTTAACTTCTTGTTTTCCAAAGACACTCCCAATTTCCTGACACCCGATGAACTCTGCACTTGGTTTAAAGAAAAGCCTTCCACGGTGAGCGGCAAAGCATCCACGATCCGGAACGCCTTGGCCCTCGATTACGAGGACGAACGCTACTGCGCGCCGCATGTCACCCGGATTTTCCGTTTTTACAAAGACGAACGAGGCTTCATTTATCCAGCCAGTACCGTGAAACCTGAAGTCGAGGGCATCGATGAACCGCTTCCCCTCAAGCCTTCCCCGAAAACCCAAAAGGAAGAAACAATAGCCCCGAAAAAAACAAAAAAGCCGGCGAACAAAACCGATGCCCGCCAGCTTACCCTCTTTGACGACTAATCGTCGGCAAATAAACCCATTAATATCAGTTTTTTGCCAAGCTTTGTATTTTTTTCACTTCCTATGTTTCCAATAACCTGGCTCGCGACGGAGGTTCATCACCGCGATGATGAAGATTCCTTTCTGCTCTTCTGAATATAAAATTCCATACGGAAATCGCTTTACTAAAGACCGCCTGATTTCGCCTTCAAGCAAAGACCAAGCCTTTGGAAATTCGACTGACCGTTTTATTGCCGCATAAACCTCCAACGCAAAGTCATATCCCAAGCCTGACTCGATCTCTTCGTAGTAATCTATCGCTCTATAAAATTCTTCTTCTGCCTCTGGATGGAACGCAAAGTTCATTTCTCGAATTTTTTCGTAATCTTAGAAAAGACTTCGTTTCCTGAAACCGCGTTGACTGAGCCCGATCTCAGTTCTGCGAGCCGACGCTTTGCTACAGGGATCCAGATATTGTCGATTTCTGATTCTGGAGGGTTCAGACTTCGGAGTATCGAATCCACCACTAAGGCTCTTTCTTCAACGGGTAGAGCCACTGCCTCATCGATTAGGTCTTTTGTGTTCATTTTATCACCTCGCTTATGTTCTATGGCTGAATATTATCAAAAGATAATAAGAAGATCAAGGCGTACGGCGTGTCTATAAAAAGGAAAAAGACGAAAAGCCGGCGGAAAAGGCTAATGCCCGCCGCTTTCACTTTTTAAAGGTTGACGGTTGCCGCTATAAAAACCCATCCAGTTTCGAATCATTTTACAAAAAATCCTGGTTTATTTTGATTGACAATCTAAATTATCCAGGTTAAATTGCCTGCCATGTTAAATCAAGAAACCGAAAACAGGCTTCTGCTGCTCAATCCGTGGTTGACGGAGCCCGAAAGAGCCGGGTCGCTTCCTTCACGGTTTTTACCCCCGATTTACATCCACAGGGCCATCGAGAAGCTTCCGGTACAGCCGAATAGGGCGATTTTAATTATAGGACCCCGGCAATCCGGAAAATCGACTTTTGTATGGCGAAAGCTGACACCGTCCATGCCGAACGTCCTTTTCATTAACATGGAAGATCCTCAGCTTAGACTCGGTTGTGGAAATGCCATTCAATTGGCAGCATATATCCGGAATCATCTTCCCCATTTGAAAGCGCTTTTCATCGATGAAATTCAGCACATTGAAGAAGGGGCGCTTCTTGTCAAAGGACTTGTCGACAGCCAATTGGGATTGCCGGTTTGGATCACCGGATCGGCTTCATTTCACCTAAAAAGCCGGACCCGGGAATCCCTGGCCGGGAGGGCAACCCGCAGGCAGTTGCTGCCTTTCAGCCATGCCGAAATTTTTAATTGGGGAAAAAAACAAAAAGCCCCTGTCGTATTCAAACAACAGGGGCGAAAAATCCTGCACCATCAATTGGTTTTCGGCAGTTACCCCGCCGTGTATCTGGCCGAAAGCGACGCCGACAAGAAATTGCTGCTCAGTGACTTGGCGGAAGCCCTCATCTTACGGGATGCGTCGGATATCTTCAAAATACAGCGCGTAGATGCCTTTCGAAAGCTGCTCTTTTTATTGGCAGGGCAAATCGGTCAGTTGATCAACTTTTCCGAGTTGGCGTCCATTTGTAATATCAACGTGGGAACGGTGAACTCCTATATCGAAATCCTCGATGAAAGCCACATCATTAAAAAAATTGCCCCCTTTGTGGGTGGTAAACGTCTTGAAATTACGGCAAATCCCAAAGTCTATTTTATCGACAACGGCATTCGCAACCAGTTGATCCAAAACTTTAATCAAGCCTGGGAAACCCGCCAAGATAAAGGCCAACTCCTTGAAAACTGGGCCTTTTCGGAAATTCTAAAGACCCTGCCTTTTCAGGGCAGTTTAAAATTCTGGAGAAGCAAGGCTGGCGCAGAGGTGGATGCCGTAATCGAACATGCAGGAAAAACAATGGCCGTTGAAATCAAGGCGTCAAACATGAAATCGCCTGCATTTTCCCGGTCTTTGCGAAGCTTTGTGGATGCCTACCATCCGGCAGAGGTTGGCATTCTGAACCTCGGATTGGACACCGTGGCGGATATGGATAAAACCCCGGTTCGATTCCTTACTCCAGAGTCGTTTCCTTCCTGGGTCGAAAGTCTTTTTTTTGATCGTGGTGTGTGATTGATATGGGTGAAAAGGAACTCCAGGATGTGGGAAAATAAATTTATCCCACTTGACATTAATCCCACCATTGGTTACCCTGTCACAAAAGGAGGCAATGCTCATGGATACCATCAGCTTAACCATAGACTCCAAGAAACGCGTCTCGCTTTCGAAGCTTCTTCCCCCGGGAAATATTCGATCCGTCCGGGCCTACACGGACGGTCTTAAGATCATCCTTGAACCCATGGTGGAAGTTCCCATTGAGGATGTGTGGCTTTTCGAAAACCGGGAGGACCTAAAAAAGGTGCTGACCGGCCTTTCCCAAGAGGGCGGCATCAACCGCGGCTCTTTTGCCAAATATGTCAAATAGCGGCCGATGAGTAAACTCGTCTTTACTCGACAGGCAGATGCAGATCTGCGGGACTTGGAGGATGACCCCTCAAAGAGAAATGTTTTAAAATCCGTTAGAAAATGCTTGGGATATCTTGAGACAAACCCGCGCCATCCCTCACTGAAAACACATGAATTTCGTTCCCTGAAAGGGCCCAAAGGCGAAAAGATATTCGAAGCATACGCCCAGCATAAAACCCCCGGCGCCTATCGGGTTTTCTGGTATTACGGCCCTGAAAAGGGCATGATTACCATAGCCGCCATAACTCCTCACCCTTGATTCTTCGCCTTCCATCCATGCTCTCTCAGCGAGAACCCAAAAGGAATTACCTCCCGCTTCCCAAAACAATCACCTTGAGGGTATTGAAAAAAATCTTGGCATCAAGCGCCGGGGACCAGTTGTCGATGTAATATAAATCCAGCCGCATCCATTTGTCGAAGCTCATGTCATGTCGGTTCGGACTGATCTGCCACAGACAGGTCATCCCCGGTTTCATGGAAAGCCGCCGCCGTTGCCAGATTTCATATTTTTCAACCTCATGAGGGATCGGCGGGCGGGGGCCGATGAGGCTCATTTCTCCTCTTAAAACATTGATGAGCTGCGGCAGCTCATCAATAAATGTTCGCCTTAAGAAGGTGCCTACATAAGGCACAATCCGGGGATCCTTTTTCATCTTAAAAACAGGCCCTTCAGACTCATTAAAGGCTTCGAGTTCCTTTTGCATCCGATCCGCGCCCAAGACCATGGTCCTGAATTTATAGACGTCAAAGATCCTGCCGTTCAAACCGCAGCGCCTCTGTTTGTAAAACACCGGTCCGCGCGATGAAATTTTAATGGCCAATACGATGATGAGAAACAATGGAAAAAGCATAATGAGGACCGCCGCTGAAAAAACATAATCAACCCCGCTTTTGAGAAGAAGCGCTTCCCGGCTGGGCGGCACGGTGCTCAGGATAATAGTTGCAAGGCCGGAAAAGACCTCGAAGTTGATAAACGAAATGGCGGGGTTGTAAATGAGATCCTTGATCTGCCAGTCCGGGATGATCCGAACAGGGACTCCGATTTTTCCGGCAAACGCGATGTGCCGTTCCACCTGTTTGATCAGATGCAGCGGCATGGCGATGAAAATTTCGTCGACGGGATTTTCGAGGAGGATTTTTTCAAGGGAATTTAGAGTTCCGATGACCTTATGATCATTGATGACTCTTTTTCCGATGCTTTCATCTTCAAGATCCACACACCCGACGATCCGGTATTTCGGCATTGCCTTATCGACAACGGGAAGAGATGAACAGGTTGCTTCGCCGCGGCTTTGTCCGTTTCTTTCTCCCTCAACGGCGCAGATGACATCTTTAGCCCTTTCGCGGCTGCCGATGATGAGAATGTTGTAGCGTTTATATTCGCTTTCAGGTTCTTTGGAGTAATTCCTGTAAATGATGTATTTGCTTGCAGTCAGAAATCCGATATTCAGACAAATAAAGATCCCGATGAGGATCCGACTGACATCCTTGAGGCTGAAAACATACATAAAAAGGGTTAAAACCAGCAGGCCCGTGCTGATGACTTTAATAAGGTTGAAAAAGATTCCATCAAAAGACGCTTTTGGATAAATACGATGCGATCCAAAAGCTTCAAAAAGAACATACCAAATGATGATGATCAGCAGGAGAACGATGTAGTAATTTGGCGTTTCAAGCAATCCTGCTATGGATCCTGGCAGAAGATGCTTTTTTATGGTATATGCACAGACAAATGAAAAAACAGTTAAAATGATATCAAGTATGCTGTGCAGCTTGATTTCAAGACCTTTTTTTGATTCAACCATTCTTTAATCCCAATTACAGTGAGATCTTTGCATAACTCCCGCTTTTGCCACCCGGTTTCACGATCCTCTTTTCCAGACCAAACATATTGCCTATTAAATACTTATTAATAACTTTTTTATATTGACATTTAGGAGTTTTTAGGCTATTCTCTCGTAAAAATCCAACGGGAGGATGACCATGGGATTCAAAAGACCGGACAAGTCCTTGACCTTTGCTGATTTGGCCATGAAAGAGACCCTGGAGCACAACCGGAGCCTCAAGACCTTGGAAACGATCGAAAAATCCATCAATTGGGTTAGAATCGATTCCGTTTTAATGAGTCATTATACCGTCGGGACCAGCGGAGAAGGCGCCGATGCCTATCCGCCCCTGTTGCTCTATAAATGCCTGATGCTCCAAAAATGGTTTCGAATTCAATCCGACCCGGAACTGGAAAGCCAAATCAACGATCGTCTGTCCTTTAAACGCTTCCTGGGACTCCCTTTGGATCAATCCTTTCCGGATCATTCCACCTTTTCCCGATTCAGAAGCCGGCTTTCCAAAAACGCCATGGATCAGATCAACTCCGAAATCTTAAGACAATTCGAAGGGCAAGGCCTGGTGATCAACGAAGGCATCGCCGTCGATGCCCGTTTGGTCCAATCGGCCAGCCGCCCCATCAGCAACGATAAAATCAAGGAGCTTCGAGATAAAAGCCAAACCCCCGAAGGCAAGCTCGATAAAAACGGGAACCCCAAAAAATATTCCCGGGATCTGTACTCAGACTGGAATGCCAAGGATGAAAAGAACCCTCATTATGGGTTGAAAGAACATGCCTCAGTCGATACCAAACACGGGTTTATCCTGGCTACAACCCTCACCCCCGCTTCGGAAAGTGATACCAGTTTCCTCCCCTATTGCACGGTCTTTTCTCGTCATACCCAACACCCGATTCATAAGGTATATGCCGATACGGGATACTTTGGTGAGCCCAACCGAAGCTTCCTTGCCGAAAATAACATCGAAGACGGCATCATGCGAAGAGATACAACCACGGCCAAGTTAACTCCCTATGAAGTAGAACGAAACAGACAGATCTCGAAAGTCAGGTACATTGTCGAGCGCTATTTCGGATTGAGCCATCTTAGCGACCATGCCTACAGAGCTCGGTTTACCAAAATCCCCAAAAACAACTTCGATTGCTGGTGCCGCCAGGCGGCATTCAACATAAAACGAGGACTGAGGATCTTAAAGCTCGGATAGAGCAACTCTTTTTCTGTAAATTCAATTTGGGAGCTGATCGTACTCCAGTTTCAGATATTTTTTACTTGTTTCCCATTCTTCGCTGGTTTCCATCAAGATGGCGCTGACCAGTCGAAGCAAAGAGGCTTCATTCGGGAACAACGAGGCCACCCGGGTACGGCGTTTAATTTCCCGGTTGAGCCTTTCCAGCATATTGGTGGTCCTGAGCCGTCTTTGCATGGCATAGGGCAGCATGAACACGGTAAAGCCCTCCGGGATGTTTTCTTCCATCCAGGCAGCCAATCGGGGCGCTTTGGACCGGTATTTTTCAACAGCCAGGTCCAGCAGACGCCTGGCCTCATCCCGGTTTGGTGCCGATAAGATGTTTGAGATGTCCCGGGCAACGGCACTGCGCATGGCGACCTTGGGAACGTAAGCGGTCGCATTTCGCTGCAGGTGAACGTGGCAGCGGTTCCAGGAAACACCGTTAAAAACGCTCTTCAGGGCCGCTTTGAGCCCCTGATGGTCGTCACTGGTGATCATGATCACCCCATGGAGCCCGCGGTCTTTCAGCGATGACAGAAAATTGCGCCAATGGGCTTCAGCCTCGCTCAAAGAGACGCTGACGCCCAGCACCGAGCGCTGGCCTTCGAGGGTGACACCGGTTGCGATCAGCACCGCACAGCTGACCACGCTGCCGCCGTGACGAACCTTTTCGTAACGGGCGTCGAGCTGAACAAAGGGCGTATGACCCAGAGGCCGATTGCGCCACTTTTCAAGCTCCTCGTCCAACAGTCCGGTGGCCCGGCTGACCTGGGTGCTGGTGACCTCCAGCCCGCAGAGCTCTTTTAAAACCTCGTTGACCTTACGGGTGGAGACCCCGTTGATGTACATCTCGGCCATGGCCAGCTTCAGCGCCCGCTCGCTGCGAAGTCCCTTCTCAAGAGCGTTTGGATAAAACTGCACCGGACCGCGCACCTGCGGGATCTGAAGCGCTAATTCGCCGATTCTGCTCTTTACGGTTTTGGGTTTATAGCCGTTGGCATAGCCTTTACGGGTTTCGGTGCGCTGCCAGGGTTCGGCTTCAAGCACCCGGCTGCGCTCAATGCGCATCGCTTCGTTGATCAATATGGAGACCGCCGTGTCCAGTCCTTCAAAACCGTTTTCGATAATCTGTTCCAATGCCATCGAAATTGCGCTATCATCTTTTGCGTGGGTCATTTCGGTTCCTCCTTTTTAATTGTTTTGCCGAACAATTTTTGGAGTACCGATCTGACCCATTTTTTTCAAGTCGCCAGTGTACCGAACATCAGGGCCTGAAGCACCGGCAGAGCCCCGGGGGATTTTAAAGGATCCCCCAGGGCTCCTGCCTGCACCGGCGCTAAACCGAAATTACAGAAAAGATGTTACACTAACAAAGCTCGCGTTCATATAAAAGCGAAAAGGTGTGCCCGAAGAATAATATTGAAGGAATTCGGAAATGAAAATGATGAAAATCGGCACGAAATGGAGCCCGGTACTCGTCTCCTTGATGCTGAAAATGAACCGAATTCGATCCTATGAACCCTAAAATCTTCTGAAAAATTAGCCAAAATTCTAAAACCCGAAATCCGAAGAGTTTTTCAAACGTCTCAAAATAGACGCTTTTTTTTTTTGAGGTGTCGAACAAAACATCTACAGGGAAAGGAGAAGCGCCCGCGAAGATGGAGATTACTGGAACAGAGGCATTTGAACTTTTCAATGCAGTAAGCAACAAACTCGGCAATCTTTTCGAAATGATCCGTGCGGAAGTCAAAGAAAGCGTGGGCCGGTACAAGTCCGAGCTCATGGATAACCAACTGACAGATTTTCTCGGTCGCAGACGATATGAAGAGAGCTTTGAAAAACTATTTAAAACCACCTATGCTGCACTTGTAACCTGCTGAAATTGATGAATCCGTAATTTTGATATTCGCAAAATTCAAAGGTCTCATGAAAGGATAGGTCCATGGAGCTCCTGGGAGGAGAACGTTCCTGCAATACCCTACTGGCTTTTGTTTGTTAAAAAATGAAGATCAACTGGAGATCGAAACCCATCAGAAAAGCGGCTGGTAATTTGCCTTTCATCGTTGAAATGGCAAAAAATGATTTCACACAAAATCGTTGATAGTACCATTAAAGGTAATAAAAAATCATTTAGATAACGAACCAGTAATTCCATCATTAATCCCAGAGAAACATATTGATAATCTTGAAACAGGTTTTTCAAGTTCTAATTGAAAAATAAGTTTTCCAATTAGACGAATCCCTAATTTCAGCTTTATTTTAATACTTATTTTTTCATGTATAATAATATAGGTGGCATTACGGTAAATATAATACAACCTAAAAATAGGATCGATTGTATGAGAATGTTTTCGAGGAACCCCTTTTGATTCATGTACGATATCAAAAACTGAAGTTTTATAAATTGTTTTATTTTTCGAACACGCACGCCAACACCATTCATAATCAATAAAGTCAATAAAAAAGTCACTTCTAAAATTTCCAATTTCCTTAATTGCCTGCTTGGAGATAATTGATCCAGAACTAATTATTTTTGACACTTTTATAATTGAACGATTCTCCAACTTTTCATAATCCTGTGAAGGCCCTATTGCAGCAGCTTTAGGATCAGCCTTTTCAATGTTCAAAAACAATGAAAATAAACCCTTAAGATTTTCTGAAGACATATAACTGTCTTGATCAAAAAAAGCATAGTGCGTAACAGTACCAAGTAGCTCCATGCCAACGTTCTGAGCATATCCAATACCATAATTAGAATCTAGTGCAAAAAAATGTACATTTTTAAATTTATTAATATATGATTCAATATGTTTCTGTATTGACGCATTAGAAGCATTATCTACAATAATTATTTCAAAACTTGATTTAGCAATATAATCCAAGTTTCGTCCAAAATCTTTGATATCAGGGTTATAAGTAACAATAATAATACCAAGCTTATTAATATTATTCAAATCTTGCATTGTTATTCTCAGTATCTTATCTTAGGCGGTAGACCAAAAGAATTATGCTTGATGGTCGGCTATCTTCTTCTAACAAAGATTGGAGCCAATTGACTAAATTCAACAACGCCATAACACATTGTCCAGTTTATTGGTTCCACCGTCGGCTTTAAGTCTCACGACAGGAGCATCATCATTTCAGAAACTATAAGAAGAAAGTAATCACAATAACAGAATGCACTACAAGATCATCTATTTGGTACCTCGTTCACTCTATCGCTCTCCATGACTTCGAGAGTATGACGATGTTATTGCCGCACTTTTATCCTCAATGCTACTGCAAGACCCAGTATAATTACTTCTTATTAATATTTGAAAAAAAGCGGATTTTCAATTCACGTATGTATGCTTTATCGGTACACCATAGAAGTAGTCCATACGTGGTGACTCCCACGATTGTCAGGAGGATGCAGGTGGTTATGTATCCAATTTCGATAGAAGCAAGACCCTGGCGAAAAAAATACAAGGTCGCTCCCATTGCCAACGAGATGATGGCTGGAGTCGTCAAAGTATGAATAAAATCGATTGCATGCAGGTTAATAATTTTTGGGATGAGCCAACAATTAAGAACAAGAAGGTAAAAAGCCCCCAATAAGGTATAGGACCATGCGACGAAGCGAATACCCCATGGTGTAATGTACCAAAAGATGAGCGTATTTAAAACGGCAACGAAAACATTCCAGGCAAAACCAATGTCCGCACGTCCTTTTGCAAGATAAACTGAACCTGTAGGATTTGAAAGACTCTTGCATATACCAAGCAAGGCTAGTATCTGCACTAGATGGGGAACGGTATCCCAGCCAGGACCATAAAGAATAGGCACGAATATAGGCGCAATGGCAACAAGGCCAACAAGGGAAGGAAAGATAATTGTGGCAAGGAATTTGATGATCTCAAGATAGCCTTTTTGCAATGCTTGATTGTCATGCTGCCTTTTTGCAAACACGGGAAAGGCAACACGTATAAGAATGGGATTGATTCGTTTAAGAGGAGCAATGACGAGCTGGCATGCAAGGCGGTACACTCCGAGAACTTCTGGACCTAAAAATCGGCCGATCATCAGGAGGTCCATATTGGCTGATAGGTTATTTACCGTGCGTTCACCCATTTGGTAAAGCCCAAAGCGCAAATAATCGTGAAGGTCTGTAACTCGAAAGTGTAAACTTGGACGCCAGATGGAATAACCGAGTATGAAAAGAAAAAGAGCTCGGGTTGCAGTATTAGAAAGAAATCCTAATATAAGCGCGTATACACCCCCATCAGCTATGGCGACTATGATAGCTGTCAAGACCCCTATGCTGCTTCCAGCGATGTCTACTATAAACAGACGATCGAACTGCAACTCTTTCTGGAACAGATACTGAAATTGCTGACCAAAAGGAGCGATCAAGAAGTTCAAAGCCACCCAGACGATCAGGGGTGCCAGTCGCTCCTCCTTGTAAAACCAAATGATTAGGGGTGTGGATAAGAAAACAAGCAAAAAGACGACGAAACCGGCTAATACATTAGCCCAATAAAGACTTGATAGGTGCTCCCTGCTAATCTCTTGCCGTTGAATAATAGCGTTGCTGATGCCTATATCGGAGAAGGTGTAAGCCAGCTCCAGCACCACTATCAGCATTGCCATTAGTCCGAAATCCTTGGCATTAAGGAGTCGAGCCAACACAGCAAATTGAAATGTTTGCAGTCCTACTACGATTCCAGAAGATGCACTTGCCCACTTGACTCCGATAATAGCTTTTTGTTGAAGTGACATATTTATCTGATTATTGACGCTTGTATAAATAAAGTGACGATGGTATCTTATCTTGCATGAGACCATATGGGAGTCCCAAAGCATTGGAGGTTCGTCGGCGTCGTGCGATGTCTCTCCTCGAAGAAGGTCTTGGGGTTCGAGAGGTTGCCCGGCAGTTGCAATTTTCTCCGGCCTCGGTTGTCCGATGGAAGTCCGAGGTGAAGGCCAGGGGTCCGGATGTTTTGCAGCCGAAGCCCGCACCGGGGAGGCCCAGGCTCTTGAATTCCAGGCAAAGAACGCGACTTACCCAGCTTTTGCTCAAAGGTGCCAAGGCCCACGGATTCTCAACGGATCTTTGGACACTGCCCCGCGTTGCCGAAGTCATCGACCGTACCTTTGGGGTTCGGTATCACCTCGCACATGTATGGAAGGTGCTCCGGGGTGAAGGCTGGAGTTGTCAGAAGCCGGAGCGCCGAGCGAAAGAAAGGGACGAGGCTGCAATCGAAAAGTGGCGGAAAAAGCGGTGGCCCCATATAAAAAAACGCCAAAAGAGCCGGTAGAAACGTGGTCTTTATCGATGAGAGCGGCTTTATGCTCCAGCCGGTGGTTCGGCGTACGTGGGCGCCTCGAGGGCAGACGCCCCTCCTGCGTCAATGGGACCGTCGTGATCGGCTCTCGACCATCAGCGCGATTACGGTCGCACCTCGGCGTCGGCGGTTGGGTCTTTACTGGGCTCAATATCCTCACAACATTCGCAGCGAAGAAGTGCTTCGATTCCTTCAGGGGTTGCGGAGACATCTGCCGAAAGGATTCACTCTGATTTGGGATCGTGGGCAGACCCATCGGGCAAAATAGGTCAAAACCTGGATCGGGAAGCATCGCAGGATCGTTATCGAATGGCTGCCACCGTACGCGCCGGATTTGAATCCCGTGGAAATGGTATGGAGCCATACCGGCGCGCGTCAAGAGAGTTGTCACCTGAACCATAACTCAAGCCGCCTTTTTTAAGCGGTGTATCGGACTGACATCGTCCTTTTTTCCCGGATTCAGCCAAACAAGGTTCACCGAGTCCCAATTGCGTATTTCTTTTGACCATCGATTCGGATTTTGGCTTCGGGCCTTTTGGTAGACTTTCTTTCGATTTTCCAAAATATATTGCTCCCGGCCGTAATGGCGATCATCCGGGGTGACGAAGCGAATTGAACTATGAAGATGCTGGGTGTTGTACCAGAAGACAAAGCCATCGACCCATGATTGGGCCTGATCGATGCTCTCAAATGGCTTTGACGGATATTCAGGCCGATACTTCATGGTTCGAAAAAGCGATTCGGAATAAGGGTTGTCGTTGCTGACACTGGGTCGCGAGAAGGACGGGATCACCCCCAGCTTATGAAGGGTCGCCAGCATCGTGGCCCCTTTCATCGGGCCGCCGTTGTCCGAGTGCAGCACCAGTTCCTCCGGACGCACACCATGGATCATGCATGCATGGGCCAACAGCATGGAGCTGTGTTCCATGGACTCTTCGGCAAAGACCTGGGCGGCGATGACCTTTCTGCTCCAGACGTCGAGAATCATGTAAAGGTAGAAGAACAGCCCCTTAACGGAAGCCTTCAGATACGTTATGTCCCAGCTCCACACCTGGCAGGAGCCGGTGGCCACATGCTCCTTCGGGCAGTGGGACATGGCGGGTTTTGACGCCTGCCGGTGGGTCATCATCTGATGCTCTTTGAGAACCCGGTAAAACGTCGATTCGGAGGCCAGGTAAATCCCCTGGTCGGCGAGCGTGGGAACGATCTGCTTGGGAGAAAGATCCCGGAACGGCACGCTGGTGGATACTTGCAGCACCTGCTGCCGCTCTTGCTCGGTGAGCTTATTCGCCGGTGCGGCCGAAGGCCCCTTGCGTTGATCCTCACCACCGTCTTGCCGACGCCACCGGATGAGAGTGCGACCGCTGAGCCCCATGAGGGCGGCGGCTTTATGGACACGGGCACCGGCCCCAACGGCTTTTTCGACAAGCGCGATGATCATTTGCCGTTGCTCCCGGCTGTGGGATCGTCCTCGTCCTCCCAGATCTCCTGGACTTTTTTTTTAAGCACCAGCAGCGCCGCGGTTTCCGCCAAGGCTTTGTCCTTTCGACGCAGCTCCTTTTCCAGGGCGCGGATGCGTTTGGTGTCCTCATTTTTGCCCCTGGCCCTGTGTTTTGAGGAGCCGTGCTGAAGCCCATCGAGCATCTGCATGCGCCACTGCTCAAGATGGGCCATGTGCAGGCCTTTTTCGCGCAGAAACACGCCCAATTGCTCCTCATTGAGCGAAGCAGCGGCCATGACGACCTTGAGCTTCTCCTCGGCGCTCCAGTCGTTAGGGCGCTTGGAGCCGATTACTTTGCCCATCTTGCTGTACTCGCAATCGTTGTTGGGGAACCCGTAAGGCGAATCGACGCCGGTCTTGCGCAGCCATTTGGAAAGGGTTGCCTGCGGAACCTCGATCTGCCTGGACAGGGCCGAGGCCGACATCGCCCCCGGGCCGGTCATTTTCTGTATCATCGCATTTTTGAACATATCCGAATAGGGCATGTCAACCTCCTCCGCCCCCGGATTGAAATTAGCGGAGAAACAGCAGGCGCCACCGCCGGGGAAGCCCCGAGGCTTCCCCGGCGGTGCCTGGGTTCATCAGAGGTGACAACTATCCTGACACAGGGGGATAATGGGGATTCTTTTCATCTTTGGCATTCCAGTCGGATTCCAGATCCCGGGTGTATTTTTTGGGATTGCCGTTTTTATCGAGTTTGCCTTCCGGGGTTTGGCTTTTTTCTCTGAGTTCCTTGATTTTCTCGTTGCTGATCGGCCGGTTGGCGGATTTCACCAGTCGGGCATCGATGGCGATGCCTTCGTTGATGGTCAGTCCCTGTTGTTCGAACTGTCTTAGAATTTCGGAATTGATTTGATCCATGGCGTTTTTGGAAAGCCGGCTTCTGAACCGGGAAAAGGTGGAATGATCGGGAGAGGATTGATCCAGGGCAAGCCCCAGGAATCGCCGGAAGGAGAACCGGTCGTTGATTTGGTTTTCCAGCTCCGGATCGGAAGGAATCCGGAACCATTTTTGAAGCAGGATGCATTGATACAACAGCAACGGCGGGTAGGCATCGGCGCCTTCCCCGCTGGTGCCCACGGTGTAATGGCTCATTAAAATGGATTCGATGCGGTCCCAGTTGATGGCTTTTTTCAGCTTTTCCATGGTTTCCAGGCTGCGGTTGTGTTCCAAGGTTTCTTGAATGGCCAGATCGGCAAAGGAAAAGGACTCGTGCAGTCGTTTAAATCCCATGGTTTTCCTCCCGTTGGATTTTTCCAAGAGGATAGACTAAAAACTGCTTAATGTCAATATAAAAAAGATATAAATTAGTATTTAATGGGCAATTTATTTGGGCTGGAAAAGAGAATAGTGAAACAAAGTGGAAAAATCAGGAGTTATGCAAAGGTCTCGCTATAATGATAATTCTTTTTTTATCTAGGAAGACACTTTTTTCAGATCCTGGTGGAGACACTGTTCAAATCCTTAAATCTGCGGAAGCTATTCGTCAATTTGGAGTTTCTGTCAACATTTCTACGGAACTTAATCCAAAGCTATCAGGATATGACCTAGTTCATATTTTTAATATGACTCGTCCGCAAGAAGCCTATATTCAAATGCTTTATGCTAAAAAAGCAGGAGTACCATTAGCTTTATCAACAATTTATGTTGATTACTCTGAATCAAACAAAATATTTCCTTTTGGTCTTTTGGGCTATTTGGCAAAATGGATAAATGAATCGAAAATAGAAACCTTGAAGATCATCGGCAGAGCTCTTTTAGGAAACGAATTTCATTACGGTATTTTGCCAGTAATTAGGAAAGGATATCGAAATTGTCTAAAAGACATTTGTAGTATGGCAGATATTCTTTTTCCTAATTCTTTTTCAGAGTTACGAAGAATTGAAAACCGTTTAAATATTAAACTTAAAAATCCATTTCGAGTTATACCTAATGCAGTTGATATTGATTTTTTTTCTCGTAATAAGGCAATTATCCCTTTTAACCTAAAACACTATGAAGGATGTATCCTTTGCGTTGCACGCATTGATAGGAGAAAAAATCAACTTAATCTGATTCGGGCTAGTAGTAATTTAAAAGTGCCTTTAATTCTTGCTGGGTCTCCATCAAAAAACCAAAGAGGATATTACAAGCAAATTTTAAAAGAATCTGGAGATAACGTTATTTTGTTGGGCCATAGATCAACCGATGAAGTTCGAATACTTTATAAACTATGCAAGGTTCACGCATTGGTCAGTTGGATGGAAACAACAGGCTTATCTTCACTTGAAGCTGGCGCGATGGGAGCAAATTTGGTAATTACTGACAAAGGAGACACAAAAGAATATTTTCGTGAGGATGCGTTTTATTGTCATCCGGATGACATTGATTCTATAACAACAGCTTTAAAAGATGCACTCACTGCTACTCCATCTAGTTTACTCCAGTCAAGGATTCAGCATGATTTTACGTGGAACAAAGCAGCGCTTAAAACAATAGAAGGCTATAAAATGGTACTTAATAAAATAAATTAATGTTTTTCTTAAATACCATAACCTGTTAATAATTATTTTGTTTGGATCAATACTTTTTATTTAATAGCGAATTTTCCCAAAAAAGTGGACACTGTTAAAAGCAAACTGCTGATTTCATAGCCTGTTCGTATTGAACAGGGTTTTGGTAACCCAATGTCGAATGTTTCCGTTTTCGGTTGTAGAAGATCTCGATATATTCAAAAAGCGCCCTCAGGGTGTCCTGAGGTCCCTTGAATCGTTCATGGTGAATCAATTCGGATTTGAGAATTCCGAAAAAGGATTCGGCCACCGCGTTATCCCAACAGTCGCCCTTACGGCTCATGCTTTGAACGAACCCATGTTTATCCAGCACCTGACGAAAATCCTTGCAAGCATACTGCACTCCGCGATCCGAGTGGATGATCAGCCCTGCGCCTGGCCGGCGACTGCGGATGCCGCGATAAAGCGCCGTAAGAACCATCTGAGCGCTCAACGAACTGCTCAGTGCCCAGCCGACGACCATGCGCGAAAAAAGGTCCAGAAAGACCGTCAGGTACAGCCAACCGCGCTCTGTGGCGATGTACGTAATGTCCGACACCCAAACCTTGTCCGGAGCGCTGGCAGAAAAGTTGCGCTGCAAAAGGTTCTCCGCGACCGGATACGAGTGCTTCGAATCGGTAGTCGGTCGATATTTGCGTCGGACGATCGAGCGAAGTCCGGCTTCTTTCATTCGCCGGGCCACCCAGTTTTTACTGACTTTGATCCCCATATCGTTGAGTTCGTCGGCGATCTTCGGGCTGCCGTACCGACCCTTATGGCTGTTGCAGATCGCCCGGATATGGGCATCCAGGCGCCTGCTGTCTGCGCTGCGCCTGCTCTCAGGACGACGACGCCAACTGTAATATCCGCTGCGAGACACCGAAAGGGCTCGGCACATCTCCTCAACACTCCAAACAGTGCGGTGCTCGTCTATGAACCCGAATATCTGTTCGGGTCCTCCGAGAAGATGGCCACGGCTTTTTTTAAGATGTCACGCTCCCGGCGAAGACGCTCGTTTTCACGCTTTAAAAGGCTCAGCTCCTCGTCCTGGGGCTTTAGATGGCCTTTACCCGGAAACGCCTGCTCACCGTCTCTTTGCAACTCGCGTTTCCATCGACTGATAACCCCCTGGCCGATGCCAAGGTCTTTTTCGATCCCTGCCTGTGTGTTGCCAGGCTCCGAGGCCAGCCGCACAGCTTCGATCTTGAACTCTTTATCGTAACGTTTGCCCATGATGACACACCTCCTGTCGCCTCATACATCTTGGCTGTTCGGTGTGTCCACTATTTTGAGAAGGGCCAGACCTATGCCCGGCATCGCATCACCAATGCCCTGACGGAAGGGGTCAATACGAAAATCGAGAAGATCAAACGCATGGCATGTGGTTTTCGGAATCGCTCTCATTATCGTACGGCCATCTACTTCCATTGCGGCGGCTTAGATCTCTTTCCTTATCCTCCCCAGCTCCCCGCCCTCAAATTCAAAGGGGCCTGAACACTATATGTTGGGGGTACCCACTAAAATGTCGGATGCGGCATATCATTTTTAGATATGATGATTATTCTTCACTGAGCAATATAGAAACAGAAAAAAATATGGGTAATCGAAGCACTTCTTCGCTGCGAATGTTGTGAGGATATTGAGCCCAGTAAAGACCCAACCGCCGACGCCGAGGTGCGACCGTAATCGCGCTGATGGTCGAGAGCCGATCACGACGGTCCCATTGACGCAGGAGGGGCGTCTGCCCTCGAGGCGCCCACGTACGCCGAACCACCGGCTGGAGCATAAAGCCGCTCTCATCGATAAAGACCACGTTTCTACCGGCTCTTTTGGCGTTTTTTTATATAGGGCCACCGCTTTTTCCGCCACTTTTCGATTGCAGCCTCGTCCCTTTCTTTCGCTCGGCGCTCCGGCTTCTGACAACTCCAGCCTTCACCCCGGAGCACCTTCCATACATGTGCGAGGTGATACCGAACCCCAAAGGTACGGTCGATGACTTCGGCAACGCGGGGCAGTGTCCAAAGATCCGTTGAGAATCCGTGGGCCTTGGCACCTTTGAGCAAAAGCTGGGTAAGTCGCGTTCTTTGCCTGGAATTCAAGAGCCTGGGCCTCCCGGTGCGGGCTTCGGCTGCAAAACATCCGGACCCCTGGCCTTCACCTCGGACTTCCATCGGACAACCGAGGCCGGAGAAAATTGCAACTGCCGGGCAACCTCTCGAACCCCAAGACCTTCTTCGAGGAGAGACATCGCACGACGCCGACGAACCTCCAATGCTTTGGGACTCCCATATGGTCTCATGCATGATAAGATACCATCGTTCCTTTATCCCCCTGTGTCAGGATAGTTGTCACCTCTGATGAACCCAGGCACCCCCTGTGTCAGGATAGTTGTCACCTCTGATGAACCCAGGCACCGCCGGGGAAGCCTCGGGGCTTCCCCGGCGGTGGCGCCTGCTGTTTCTCCGCTAATTTCAATCCGGGGGCGGAGGAGGTTGACATGCCCTATTCGGATATGTTCAAAAATGCGATGATACAGAAAATGACCGGCCCGGGGGCGATGTCGGCCTCGGCCCTGTCCAGGCAGATCGAGGTTCCGCAGGCAACCCTTTCCAAATGGCTGCGCAAGACCGGCGTCGATTCGCCTTACGGGTTCCCCAACAACGATTGCGAGTACAGCAAGATGGGCAAAGTAATCGGCTCCAAGCGCCCTAACGACTGGAGCGCCGAGGAGAAGCTCAAGGTCGTCATGGCCGCTGCTTCGCTCAATGAGGAGCAATTGGGCGTGTTTCTGCGCGAAAAAGGTTTGCACATGGCCCATCTTGAGCAGTGGCGCATGCAGATGCTCGATGGGCTTCAGCACGGCTCCTCAAAACAGAGGGCCAGGGGCAAAAATGAGGACACCAAACGTATCCGCGCCCTGGAAAAGGAGCTGCGTCGAAAGGACAAAGCCTTGGCGGAAACCGCGGCGCTGCTGGTGCTTAAAAAAAAAGTCCAGGAGATCTGGGAGGACGAGGACGATCCCACAGCCGGGAGCAACGGCAAATGATCATCGCGCTTGTCGAAAAAGCCGTTGGGGCCGGTGCCCGTGTCCATAAAGCCGCCGCCCTCATGGGGCTCAGCGGTCGCACTCTCATCCGGTGGCGTCGGCAAGACGGTGGTGAGGATCAACGCAAGGGGCCTTCGGCCGCACCGGCGAATAAGCTCAGAGCAAGAGCGGCAGCAGGTGCTGCAAGTATCCACCAGCGTGCCGTTCCGGGATCTTTCTCCCAAGCAGATCGTTCCCACGCTCGCCGACCAGGGGATTTACCTGGCCTCCGAATCGACGTTTTACCGAGTTCTCAAAGAGCATCAGATGATGACCCACCGGCAGGCGTCAAAACCCGCCATGTCCCACTGCCCGAAGGAGCATGTGGCCACCGGCTCCTGCCAGGTGTGGAGCTGGGACATAACGTATCTGAAGGCTTCCGTTAAGGGGCTGTTCTTCTACCTTTACATGATTCTCGACGTCTGGAGCAGAAAGATCATCGCCGCCCAAGTCTTTGCCGAAGAGTCCATGGAACACAGCTCCATGCTGTTGGCCCATGCATGCATGATCCATGGTGTGCGCCCGGAGGAACTGGTGCTGCACTCGGACAACGGCGGCCCGATGAAAGGGGCCACGATGCTGGCGACCCTTCATAAGCTGGGGGTGATCCCGTCCTTCTCGCGACCCAGTGTCAGCAACGACAACCCTTATTCCGAATCGCTTTTCCGAACCATGAAGTATCGGCCTGAATATCCGTCAAAGCCATTTGAGAGCATCGATCAGGCCCAATCATGGGTCGATGGCTTTGTCTTCTGGTACAACACCCAGCATCTTCATAGTTCAATTCGCTTCGTCACCCCGGATGATCGCCATTACGGCCGGGAGCAATATATTTTGGAAAATCGAAAGAAAGTCTACCAAAAGGCCCGAAGCCGAAATCCGAATCGATGGTCAAAAGAAATACGCAATTGGGACTCGGTGAATCTTGTTTGGCTGAATCCGGGAAAAAAGGACGATGCCAGTCCGATGCACCGCTTAAAAAAGGCGGCTTGAGTTATGGTTCAGGTGACAACTCTCTTGACGCGCGCCGGTATTTATACAAGCGTCAATAAAACATTATTTAAACTCCTTTTTATTAGTTCTCTTTTTGCCGCATCCGACATTTTAATGGGTACCCCCAACATATAGTGTTCAGGCTCCTTTGAATTTGAGAGTGGGGAATTGGGGCGGATGGGGAAACAGATCCAGGCCGCCGCAATGAAAATAGATGGCCGTACGATAATGGGAGCGATTTCGAAACCCACAGGCCATGCGTTTGATTTTTTCGATTTTCGTATTGATCCCTTCTGCCAAGGCATTGGTGATGCGATGCCGTGCATAGGTGACGATGTTATCCAGATGGGATTTGAGTGTTTGGCCGCTTTTTTGATTGGGTCAAGGCGGGAATGGGTTGCCCAAAAGTACCATCGCTTGAAATGATGCCGCATGTTGACTTCGTCACGATAATCCCACAGATGCCGGAGATTCTCTTTGATCGCCCAGGCACGGCACACCTTCAGGTCCTTGGCTTTCAGGGCTTCAAACTCCGACCTGCCGCCATACGGGTATGTTTTCCTGACTCCACAACCACAGATACTTGGTCCCCTTAAGCGTCTCTTCTCCGGCCTCGGAAAGCTGTCGGTGTTCGCTTTTCGAACCTTGTCCACGGCATCCAGCACCTGACGCATGACGTGAAAACGGTCAAAGACAATCTTTTTGTTTGCATCCGGCACATGGGCCTTAGTCGCCGCGATATAAGGATCCCACATGTCCATGGCAACCGCTCTGACTCGGTCCAGCTCCTCCCGCGTAAACTGCCGAAAATAACCCTCAAGGCTCTCCTGCCTTCGGTCGTCACAAACATACTCCACCGTACCGGCATCGAGATCGTAGACCAACGTCTCGTACTTGTGCCCCCGGGCAATCGACTTTTCATCCACCCCGATTCGCTCCGGAACGCAATGTTCTTTTCGAAGAAGACCTCGTTCTACCGCCCGTTCAAGGGCGTTCCAGCATTGCCCCCATCCCAGATTACAAAGCCGGGATGTCGCCTCCATGCTGCATTCCTTCGCCACCCGGATCACCAGGCTCTCAAACGCAAAGGTCATCTCCGACCCGTTCTCGCCAAACTGAGAGACAATCTGTTTCACCCCGTGCGCCGGACAGTTCACCCTCGGCAGTCGCACATGAATATAGGTCTCCATCTGGCAGGTGTTCAAATGCCGGTAAACCCGCTCCGGAGCATGATCGTACGTCCCGTAAAATACGTTGCACACCGGACATCGAACCCGAATTCCCGGCTCATGGTCCACAAAAATGTCGATCCGCTGCTCCTTTTCCCCCATAACAATCCGCTGGATAAACCAGGGAGGCCGAAGACCCAAAATCTTGGTAAACAGTGCCTTGTCGTCCATCAAGATGCCCTTTCATCTAAAAAGCAAGGGTTGTTGGAATCCAGGTCGGGAACCGGGGGGATCTGGGGGATCCCACAAAATCCCCCCAGGTCCCCGCCTTCCCTATACCCCTAATAACAAAACCACAACATCTTGTATGGACCCATGAAAAAGTGGGATGAGCCCTCTTTTTTTATGCATTATTGTTTTTACACTTTCCATTCATGATTCTAATGTATCCTATAAAAATCACTACTGTCCCAACGTTGAAGTCTTGAAATGATATAACCAACTGATAACAATATAAAATATGACATTTATGACATTTATCGATTTGAAATTCATTGGGGAAGAATGGGAAGCTCCTCCATCACACAAAAAGGAGCAGCCCCATGAATCTGGGAAAAACCATTTTCGCCCAAGTGATGGATTTTCTACCGTCATACGAATTTCGTCGATGTGTTCAGCGTTACAACGGAAATTACAAAATCAAAAGTTTTTCCTGCTGGGATCAATTTCTTTGCATGGCGTTTGCCCAGCTCACGTATCGAGAGAGTCTGCGCGATATCGAGGCGTGTCTGAGAGCAACACAGACCAAGCTGTATCATTTGGGAATTCGAGGCAAGGTCTCCCGAAACACCTTGGCCCATGCCAATCAGGTTCGAGATTGGCGGATCTATGCCGATTTCGCGCAGATTCTTATTGCCAAAGCCAGAACGCTTTACGTCAACGATTCTGTCGGAGTGGAATTGGACCAGACCGTTTACGCCTTGGATTCGACGACGATCGATCTGTGTCTTTCCCTTTTTCCTTGGGCCAAGTTTCGAAAAAGAAAAGCGGCGGTGAAGCTGCATACACTGTTGGATTTGCGGGGAAGCATTCCCAGCGTGGTCATCATTACACCCGGAAAGGTTCACGACGTCAAAATCCTGGACCGACTCGTTCTGGAGCCCGGTGCCTTTTATGTCGTGGATCGCGGGTATATCGACTTTGCCAGACTGTACCGATTTCATCAAACCGGTGCTTTCTTTGTTACCCGTGCAAAGGACAACTTTCGATTCCGGCGGCTTTACTCCCAAAAAACAGCGTCGAAATTGATCCGATGCGATCAGATCATCGTCGCTCACAATTTTTATGCCAAAAAAGATTATCCAGCCAAAATGCGGCGAATCCGCTTCCTGGATCCCGCCACCCAAAAACATCTCACTTTTTTAACCAACAATCTCTCCCTGCCCGCATTAACCATCGCCGATCTTTATCGGCTCCGCTGGCACGTCGAATTGTTCTTCAAATGGATCAAGCAGCATTTGCGAATCAAAGCGTTTTACGGCACTACCGAAAACGCGGTGAAAACCCAAATTTGGATCGCCATCACAGTTTACGTGTTGGTTGCAATCGTCAAAAAACGTCTCAAACTGGACCAAAGTCTCTACACAATTTTACAGATTTTGAGCGTGACTCTTTTCGAGAAAACGCCCATTTTACAAGCGTTCACAGAGACTCTCTACACAAACCAAACATTACTAGCTGATAAGCACCTGAAATTGTTCGAATAACGTTGGGACAGTAGTGTATAAAAATATAATTGCAATTTCTTTATGCCTTGGTAGTTCCATTGGCTTAGGATTGCGTTTTCCTTATATTAAATAAACTTTGTAAAAATATCATATCAGTAAACTATCATATGCCTTCAAACAATAGAATTATTTGTGATATTGCATTTCTCGGCTTAAGAGGTATTCCTTCAAATTACGGAGGATATGAAACCTTCGTAGAAGAAATAAGCACAAGACTTGTTTCGGAAGGTTTTAAAATTACTGTTTATTGTAGAACAGGATTTGTCCAAAGAGGTATCAAATCCTATAAAGGCGTTAAATTGGTTACTTTTCCAACGATATCTCATAAGTATTTCCATTCTGTATTTCACACTCTGGTATCAACATTTCATGTAATATTTTCTAATTGTAAAATAATCTACTATTGCGATACTATAAACGCCGTGTTTGCTTTTTTTCCAAGACTATTCGGAAAAATAACTATAATTAATGTTGATGGGTTGGAATGGAAAAGGAAAAAATGGGGAAAGCTTGGAAAATATGCATATAAAATATCTGAATGGCTTGCCACATTTCTTGCATCCGAAATAATTTGTGATTCCAAAGAAATGAAACGTTATTATCTTACCAAATTCAATAAAGTAACCAATTATATAAGTTATGGCGCAAATGGAAGGAGAATAGAGAACATCGATCTTCTCTACTCAAAATATGGACTCGAACCTCGAAAATATTTTTTATATGTCAGCAGACTTGAGCCAGAAAACAATGCACATATCTTCATAAAGGCATATGAAAGCATTCAAACTGAATTACCATTTATTATTGTCGGAGATGCTCCTTATGCTAAAACTTATATCGATAATCTGAGGTCTACTAAAGACAAACGTATCATATTTTTAGGCTATGTTTTTGGTGATGACTATCGCCTATTGACGAGTCATTCATTCATTTATTTCCATGGAAATGAAGTTGGAGGAACAAATCCTGGACTTGTGGAAGCAATGGCACTTGGAAACTGTATTATTGCCACAGCCGTCCCTTTCAACATTGAAGTTCTTGGTAATTCAGGCTATTTCTTTAGGAATAGTTGCGTTGATAATTTAAAGAAACTCATACAGCGATTGATGAGCAACCCCGATATGATTGATAGAGCTAGAGAGACATCTTCAATCCGTGCAAAAAATGATTACTCCTGGAATAAAGTAACGATTCAATACGTTAACCTGTTTAAAAAACTATTAAATTAGGAAGATCAAAAGATTTTTGGTTAGTGTAACATCTTTTCTGTAATTTCGTTTTAGCGTTGGTGCAGGCAGGGGCCCTGGGGGATACCAATAAATCCCCCAGGGGCATCTGCCGGTGTTTCAGGCCCTGACGTTCGGTACATGGCGCTTGAAAAAAAGGGTCAGATCGGTACTCCAAGAATTGTTCGGCAAAACAATTAAAAGGAGGAACCGAAATGACCCACGCAAAAGAGGATAGCGCAATTTCGATGGCATTGGAACAGATTATTGAAAACGGTTTTGAAGGTCTGGACACGGCGGTCTCCTTGTTGATCAACGAAGCGATGCTCATTGAGCGCAGCCGGGCGCTGGAAGCCGAGCCCTGGCAGCGCACCGAAACCCGTAAAGGCTATGCCAACGGCTATAAGCCGAAAACCGTCAAGAGCCGAATCGGCGAACTGGCGCTTCAGGTCCCACAGGTGCGCGGGCCGGTGCAATTTTATCCAAACGCTCTGGAGAAGGGGCTTCGCAGCGAGCGGGCGTTGAAGCTGGCCATGGCCGAGATGTACATCAACGGGGTCTCAACCCGTAAGGTCAACGAGGTTTTAAATAAGCTTTGCGGGCTGGAGGTAACCAGCACCCAGGTCAGCCGGGCCACCGAACTGCTGGACGAGGAGCTGGAAAAGTGGCGCAATCGGCCTTTGGGTCATACGCCTTTCATTCAACTCGACGCCCATTATGAAAAAGTGCGCCATGGCGGCAGCGTGGTCAGCTGTGCGGTATTGATTGCAACCGGCGTCACCCTCGAAGGCCAGCGCTCCGTGCTGGGAGTCAGCGTCTCTTTAAGTGAAGCAGAAGCCCATTGGCGCAGTTTTCTGTCTTCGCTGAAAAACCGCGGCCTCCATGGGGTGATCCTGATCACCAGTGACGACCATGAAGGGCTTAAAGCGGCGCTTAAGAGCGTTTTTAACGGTGTTTCCTGGAACCGCTGCCATGTCCACCTGCAGCGGAATGCTACGGCTTACGTACCCAAAGTCCACATGCGCAGCGCCGTTGCCCGGGACATCTCAAACATCTTGTCGGCCCCAAACCGGGAAGAAGCCAGGCGGCTGCTGAACCTGACTGTGGAAAAATACCGGCCCACAGCGCCCCGATTGGCTGCCTGGATGGAAGAAAACATCCCGGAGGGTTTTACCGTCTTCATGCTGCCCTATCCACTCCAAAAACGGCTCAGAACCACCAATATGCTGGAAAGGCTGAACCGGGAAATTAAACGCCGTACCCGAGTGGCCTCCCTGTTCCCCAATGAAGCCTCTTTGCTTCGACTCGTCAGCGCTATATTGATGGAAACCAGTGAAGAATGGGAAACAAGTAAAAAATACCTGCAATTGGAGTACGATCAGCTCCCAAATTGAATTTACAGAAAAAGAGTTGCTCTATCGATTTTTGCTGGTTTTAAGCATTTGAATGATTTTAGTAGTGATCATATGAAAAAGCTGCCACCTGGGGATTTGGGTGATAAGATATAAGGTTCATCCGACTAAAGCGTACTTTTGTTTGTGGAGTGCCAGGATTTTGAGTTTGAAGAATTCCATATCGCGGAACCCATAGGCTTGGCGTTTCATGGTTTTGATCTTGTTATTGGTGCCTTCCAGAGGCCCTGTGGAGATGGGGTAATCGTAATAGGCCAGGATGCCGATCCGATGGGCCGAAAGGGTATTGGCGAATCGCTTTAGCATGGGGATATCGGATGCGTGGGCTCGGTTCACCCAGTCTTGAAGGAACCTGGCCGCGTCTTTTTTATGGGGAAACGACCAAAGACGACGCAGGTCTTCCTTCATATATTAAGGTGTGCAAAATAGTTTAGACGTTTTTATGCGGCATAGCAGGTTGTGGGTGTAAAGAAAAAAGATCGAATGAGAGAAGGGGATTTCTGCAGTTTCCGCATGTAAGACAAAACGGCCTTTTTCAGATGGCTTTTGCTTGTAATTCCCTGACGGCCGATACCGTGGTTTTTTAAATGATTCCATACGAGTTCATCCGGATTCAGTTCGGGAGCATACGGCGGAAGATAGAACAGCCGAAGGCGGTCTTTGACCGAATCCACGTATCGGGCAACCGCCTTGGCTCGATGGGCAGGGTGCCTGTCAACCACCAGAAAAATCATCTGCTGGGAATTGTGAACGAGGCGTTTGAGAAATTCGATGAAGGCCTTAGCACCGACACGGTTCCGGGTCACCATGAACCTCATGCTTCCCCGGGGATTGACCGCAGAGATCAGGTTCAGCCCGAAGCGGGCTCCTGTGCTCGATACCACGGGGGTTTTTCCCTTAATCCCCCAGGTGGTGCCGGAATGAAAATCAGAGCGCACCCCGGCTTCGTCCCCGAAATAGATTTCGGCTTTCATCTTCCGGGCCAAAGCTTTGAGCTTCGGAAATTCCTCCCGCATCCATTTCTCAACGGCTTCCGGGTCCTGCTGGTAGGCCCGCCACAAAGGACGCTGGGCACTCAAGCCCATCTGCTTCAACAACCGACTGACCGAAGTGCGGCTCAAAGAAACTCCAAAAAGCCTTTTAATCAAATCGACAACCATGGAAGCCGTCCAAAGCGCAAAGGGAAATTGCATTTGCAAAGGATTTTTCATCGTTACCGTGTCGTAGATGCGCTTCAACGCACGCCCATCAAGCTTCCTTTTCCGGCCCCCGCGCTTCCGGGCATCCAGCGCATCCCACCCTCCTTCCCGATAACGCGAAAGCCACCCATAAACCGCCCCCCGGGAGACCCCCATCACCCGAGCAACCACTTCGGGGCTTTCTCCGTTTTGAACCGCGCTGACGGCACGACGCCTCAACCCCGTCAGCTCCTTATACGTCAACCGCCGTGCATCTTGTTTTTCCATGAAAGAAGAATATCACGAAGTATTCAAATGTCAAGACAATTTTGCACATATTAATAATAGGCAAGAGCCAATGGCCGATTTAATTCCAGGGCCTCCTGAAGCCGCTGACGTTCGTTTCGTTGTTCATCCAGGTTTTCCGGGTTTTTCAAAAGCAGCCACCGGGTTCCCTTGAGGACGTCTTTTTCCAGTTGGGTTGTGGCGTGATGATAGAGCTTGCGCCTGAAATCCGAGATTCGGTCATTGAACAGCTTGATGACGTGGAAATGATCAAAAACGATTTTAGCATCGGGAAAATACTCCAGAACTGCACTGATATAGGCGGGGGACATGTCCATGGCCACGGCTTCGATTTGGCACTTGAACCGGCGAAGCCGTTTAAAGAAGGGCAACAGCGTCTTTGCGCCTCTTCCTTCGCCGACAAAGACCACGGCGCCGCGGATCAGGTCCAGGACGACGGTGAGGTAACGATGGCCCTTGCCGATGGTGATTTCATCGATGGCGATTTTCCTGAGGGTTTTCAGGCAGGGTCTCCCAAATCGCTTTTGAAGGTTTCGTTTTTGGATCTCTTTGATCACGTCCCAGCTGACATTCAGATGCTTGGCCGTATCCAGGATGGTCATGTGCCGGGAGAGTTCCCAAGCATAACGTTCAAAAGCCTGGGTGTAGGTGCGACGCGGATCGGCAAATCCGATGGGAACCTGCCGCAACGTTTCGCAAGCCCGACAATAGACCCGCTGTACGGACAGAAGGATCCAAACCGTTTTTCGGCCGATGGGGGTGGTACGAAAACGTCGCCAGACATAGCCCCTTCGAATCAAATGCCTGGAGTGGCATTCAGGGCAGCGCATCCTTGCGATTTCCTGTCGAATTTTGAAGATCACAGCGCCTCTCTCATAGAGGGTTCGAACATACTGGTAGCCTCGAATACCAAAAGCATGATACAAAAGACTCGTGGACATGATGGCTTCCCTCCTTGATTGAATTGGTGTTCACCAAGAAGGAAACCGGATTGTCCACTTTTTTTCAAACCAAAAAGTACGCTAAAACCGGATGAACCAGATATAAGCTCCCAAAACCTCAGATGAAAGGAGGCAGCCATCATGTATTAAACAGGCATCGATTTGCACAAAAAAACATCTTTCATAACAACAGTCGACTCAGGCGGCAAGGTTGTCAGGAAGGCCAATCTTCCGAATGACGAAAAACAGATACTCGATTACTTTGAAAGATTGGACAGCAAAACTCGGATCGTCATCGAATCTACCGCCTCCTGGTATTGGCTACATGACTTGTTAACTGAAAATGGTTTCGAGGTCATCCTCTCCAATCCCCAAAAAACCAAAGCGATCGCATCGGCAAAAATCAAAAATGACAAAGTGGATTCACATATGCTGGCTCAGCTTTTAAGAGCGGACCTTATCCCTCCGGTACATGTCTGTGCGCTTTCCACCCGAAAAATAAAAGAGCTGCTTCGACACCGGCAGAAGCTGGTCGCAGATGCGACTCGTATGAAGAACCGAATCCATATTTTATTGAGAAAAAACAATTTTCACACCCCTTTCAGCGATTTATTCGGCGTTAAGGGGAAGGAGTACCTCCGTCAAATTCCGCTCCCGGATTATCAGCGGAAACATCTGAAAACCTACTTAAAACTTCATTCCCAACTGATATCCCAGATTGACCCGCTAAACAAATCCATTCAAGCCCTGGCAAAAATACATCCTGCGGCCAAACTGCTCATGACCATCCCCGGGGTCGGTCCTATTGTCGCCATGTTTATCGTTGCAGAAATTGAGGACATCACCCGTTTCTCATCTTATCGAAAACTCGCTTCTTATGCCGGTTTGGTCCCATCTCCCCCCTGTGTCAGGATAGTTGTCACCTCTGATGAACCCAGGCACCGCCGGGGAAGCCTCGGGGCTTCCCTGGCGGTGGCGCCTGCTGTTTCTCCGCTAATTTCAATCCGGGGGCGGAGGAGGTTGACATGCCCTATTCGGATATGTTCAAAAATGCGATGATACAGAAAATGACCGGCCCGGGGGCGATGTCGGCCTCGGCCCTGTCCAGGCAGATCGAGGTTCCGCAGGCAACCCTTTCCAAATGGCTGCGCAAGACCGGCGTCGATTCGCCTTACGGGTTCCCCAACAACGATTGCGAGTACAGCAAGATGGGCAAAGTAATCGGCTCCAAGCGCCCTAACGACTGGAGCGCCGAGGAGAAGCTCAAGGTTGTCATGGCCGCTGCTTCGCTCAATGAGGAGCAATTGGGCGTGTTTCTGCGCGAAAAAGGCCTGCACATGGCCCATCTTGAGCAGTGGCGCATGCAGATGCTCGATGGGCTTCAGCACGGCTCCTCAAAACACAGGGCCAGGGGCAAAAATGAGGACACCAAACGCATCCGCGCCCTGGAAAAGGAGCTGCGTCGAAAGGACAAAGCCTTGGCGGAAACCGCGGCGCTGCTGGTGCTTAAAAAAAAAGTCCAGGAGATCTGGGAGGACGAGGACGATCCCACAGCCGGGAGCAACGGCAAATGATCATCGCGCTTGTCGAAAAAGCCGTTGGGGCCGGTGCCCGTGTCCATAAAGCCGCCGCCCTCATGGGGCTCAGCGGTCGCACTCTCATCCGGTGGCGTCGGCAAGACGGTGGTGAGGATCAACGCAAGGGGCCTTCGGCCGCACCGGCGAATAAGCTCAGAGCAAGAGCGGCAGCAGGTGCTGCAAGTATCCACCAGCGTGCCGTTCCGGGATCTTTCTCCCAAGCAGATCGTTCCCACGCTCGCCGACCAGGGGATTTACCTGGCCTCCGAATCGACGTTTTACCGAGTTCTCAAAGAGCATCAGATGATGACCCACCGGCAGGCGTCAAAACCCGCCATGTCCCACTGCCCGAAGGAGCATGTGGCCACCGGCTCCTGCCAGGTGTGGAGCTGGGACATAACGTATCTGAAGGCTTCCGTTAAGGGGCTGTTCTTCTACCTTTACATGATTCTCGACGTCTGGAGCAGAAAGATCATCGCCGCCCAAGTCTTTGCCGAAGAGTCCATGGAACACAGCTCCATGCTGTTGGCCCATGCATGCATGATCCATGGTGTGCGCCCGGAGGAACTGGTGCTGCACTCGGACAACGGCGGCCCGATGAAAGGGGCCACGATGCTGGCGACCCTTCATAAGCTGGGGGTGATCCCGTCCTTCTCGCGACCCAGTGTCAGCAACGACAACCCTTATTCCGAATCGCTTTTCCGAACCATGAAGTATCGGCCTGAATATCCGTCAAAGCCATTTGAGAGCATCGATCAGGCCCAATCATGGGTCGATGGCTTTGTCTTCTGGTACAACACCCAGCATCTTCATAGTTCAATTCGCTTCGTCACCCCGGATGATCGCCATTACGGCCGGGAGCAATATATTTTGGAAAATCGAAAGAAAGTCTACCAAAAGGCCCGAAGCCGAAATCCGAATCGATGGTCAAAAGAAATACGCAATTGGGACTCGGTGAATCTTGTTTGGCTGAATCCGGGAAAAAAGGACGATGCCAGTCCGATGCACCGCTTAAAAAAGGCGGCTTGAGTTATGGTTCAGGTGACAACTCTCTTGACGCGCGCCGTCTCTGGATGCCAGCGCCGATAAACAAAGAACAGGCAGGATCACCAAACAAGGCTCCCCCTATCTCCGTTGGGCATTGGTTGAGGCTGCCACTACGATTCCCCAGGGTCAACATTTTCTTTAGAAGACGAATTGTTCGTCATGGATATCAGAAAGGGATTGTAGCAACTGCTCATAAACTGTCCCAGATCGTGTACTTTGTTTGGAAAAACCAGATCCCTTACATGGAACAAAATCTTGCTTAGGCGTAACCCGTTACCTGACATGGCTCGTCATAGATGAGGCCGAAGTAGTGATTGGGACGCCTTTTATCGAATGCATGATACTGTGACACCAATGGTGACCACGAATAGGTGTTTGGCGATGAACCCAAAAAAGGTAGCCCTCCCTCCGCCAGATATATGAGCTCTGGCTCTGGTCGGGCATCTGTTTGATATTTATCCCTTGACAGGCGCTTTTTCATAGGTGTCCGGTTAACTTTCGAATAATTTCAATTGGATATAGGGACTAGCAATTTCATATTTGTATTAGATCTCTGCAAACGCTTGCTGGATGGGCATTTTCTCAAATATAGTCAAGCTTAGAATCTGTAAAATTGTGTAGAGGCTCCACTCGATTTTGAGGCGCTTTTTAAGGATGGCAATCAGCGTATACACACCCACCGCAATCCAGATTTGGGTCTTTACGGCGTTTTCGGAGGTGCCATAAAACGCCTTGATACGGAGATGCTCTTTGATCCATTTGAAGAACAGCTGGCGGGTAAAGGACTGGCGCGGTGCTGACTTGGCCCGTTTCCAGCCCCTCCCCTTCAGAACCGCTCGTGAGGTTTTCCCTCAAGCGGCTCACCCGATGATTTTCGTCGTAAGGGTTATGAGAACTATAGGTGATGGCGTCGATTTTCACTTGTAACACTCTGCGCCTTTCAAGGGATGTATTTTCCAATCCCAATACAGACCCAAGACGCCGTAGAGATACTCGTTACTCCACCTTCGCCATCCTATGCTGCGCTTTTGCCGCCGTTTGCGCCGGGTTAAGAGGGTGCGGACTTTCATCTCCACATAGTCGCGAACCTCGCTGAACGCTCGGTTTGAGTTCCCGACCCGAAAATAGTTGACCCAGCCGGTCAGCACAGTGTTGATCTTTGACATAACCTCTTTGGCCGGAGTTGCACCACTGTTGCGGATAATATCGCGGATCTTGGCTTTTATCGCCTTTCGGGCCTTCTTTTTCGGTGTCATGAGGATGAAATAGCCGCTCGCTCTTCTTTTTGGGCACACGGCGAAAGTCGAACCCCAAGAAAGCCAAACGATTCTCCTTTGAGCATATTGACAATCCGGGTTTTGTCGCGATTGAGGCTGACCCCAAGAGGCACCAATCTCCTCTTGGAGCCTTTCCAATGCTCTTTCGGCCCAGCCCCGTTTGCTGTGGTGTCCGCTGACGGTGATCACAATATCATCCGAGAACCGATGATAGTTGACCGCTTCATATGGACCCTGGGCGGTCTTGCGACGAATGGCATCAAATGCCCAGTCCACCTCGTTCAGGTAGATGTTCGCCGCCAATGGGCTGAAGGGACCTCCTTGCGGAACCCCGACTCTGCCCGGTGGCCCTGATGATCTGTTTTACCAGCCTGAGAACCTCAGGGTCTTGGACCCGTTTGGCAATCAGGCTCAGCAGTTTGGCATGCTGGATCGTGTCGAAATAGCTGGACAGATCCACATCAATCACGTTCGACATGCGTCGCATCACACTGCGCCGGACTTCGGCCAGTGCACGATGCGGCGACCGTTTGGGACGATATCCATAGGAGTTGGGGCAAAAGTCGGCCTCGAAGATGGCTTCGAGGATCAGCTTCAAAGCCCCTTGCACCACGCGGTCGCGGATGCAGGGAATCTGAAGCGTCCTGACCTTGCCGTTGTCCTTGGGAATATCCACCCGGCGGTTCTTTTGGGGTTTGTATGCTCCAGATATCAGCTCTTGTCGGATACCTTCGAGAAATCGATTCCGGCCCATGGCCTCGACAGCGTCAAATGTCACACCGTCGATGCCCTGGAGCACCACCGTTTCTCTTGGACAGCCGATAGGCTTCATGGAGCGTTTCGATCTTCGTGACATGCACAAAGATCCCCCAAAAGCGATGCGCTTTATCGGACTTCGCCTTACGGTATATCCGCCGACGCAGATCCTGCAGACTGATGGGCGCCTTTGTCATCTCGCCCCTGCCTCTCTGCAATCGAACGGAACAATCATCGGTCTGGGCCCTTTCCTCCCGGTGCGTTTTGCTGCACACCGATCAACGGTACTACAACCCAGTCCGCCACCCTGGTGCCTGACGTTCCCACTTCCCATTCAAGGTTATAGGGACCGCCTCCTCGACGAGATTTCTTCGCCGGGCACCGAGGGCTTCTCCAGTTGACACGTAATCCTTGGCTTCATGCCACCGCTGATACCCCGCCGGTGAGAATCGCCGTATCGGACTCGTTTCGAACGACTCTTGCTGCCTTCGCGCGTTATCGACCGTCTCGGCCACCGGAGTTGCGTGTAACGAGGCTACATCTGCGTTCACTGCACGTTGCGGCCTGAAGCCTTGCATCATTTCCTTTCGAAATAATCTGTCGGAGGGCTTCACCATCTTGCTTTCGCGCCATGGCGCCTCCCAAGCTACGGGGACTGAGTCTTTTATCCCCGGTCGGACTTTCACCGACTGGATTATGTGCCCTTGTCTGGACACGCCCACCTGCCATCTCAGGCGGTACAGGTTGGCAATAGTCAGTGCCGGCAGTGTGAACTGGGTAGTGTAATATTTATTGTGTGAAAAGGTAAGAGCTCGAAAAAAAGGCGCTTTTCCTTTATAAGGGTGAGAGGTTTGAAAAATTACTCAGATTCCGGTTTTTGGCTTTTTGGGAAATTTTTCAGAAATTTTGGGTGCCGATTTGTCCGGTTTGACCGGTTTTTCGCTTAAAACAATGCAGCAGCCGGTTCTATTTTGCCACGATTATCATTGTTTTCGGTGCCGAATTACTTCCAATTTTCTTTTTGGACCTAGCAGTGCCGCTTTATATGAACGCCAGCTTTAAGATCCTCAATCCTCTTTTTATATTGAATGCCGCCTGGCGGCACCAGCAATCGAAGTTGTTTTTTAGGATTTTAGGAAACCTGGCCCTGTAGGCATGATCGGCGAGATGGCTCAATCCGAAGTATTGCTCTACCCTGTATCGGATCTTCGAAATCTTTTTATTTCGCTCAATTTCATAGGGGGTTAGTTTGGCGGTCTTCGTATCTTTTCGCATGATGCCGTCTTCGATTTTGTTTTCGGCAAGGAAGCTCCGATTCGGTTCACCAAAATATCCCTTGTCCGCGTATGCCTTGTTGATGGGTTGTTTCGTATGACGGGAAAAGACCGTACAGTACGGGAAGTAGTTGGTATCATGCACCGAGGCCGGGCTTAAGGTGGTGGCCAGGACGAAACCGTGGTTGGCGTCAACGGATGCATGCTCTTTCAGGCCATAGTGAGGTTCATCGTTCATGACGACCCAGTCGGAGTCCAAATCCCGGGTGTACTTTTTGGGCTTGCCGTTTTTATCGAGTTTTCCTTCCGGGGTCTGGTTTTTCTCTCTCAGCTCCTTGATCTTGTCGCTGCTGATGGGCCGGCTTGCCGATTGGACCAGCCGGGCATCGATAGCGATACCCTCGTTGATGGTCAACCCCTGGCGTTCGAACTGCCTTAATATTTCGGAGTTGATTTGATCTATGGAGTTTTTGGAAAGCCGACTTCTGAAACGGGAGAAGGTGGAATGATCCGGAGAGGGCTGATCCAGGGCAAGCCCCAGGAAGCGTCTGAAAGAGAACCGATCGTTGATCTGGTTTTCAAGTTCGGGATCGGAAGGAATACGGAACCATTTTTGGAGCAGCATGAATTAATACAGCAGCAACGGCGGGTAGGCATCGGCACCTTCCCCGCTGGTACCCACGGTATAATGGCTCATTAAAATGGATTCGATACGGTTCCAGTTGATGGCCTTTTTTAGCTTTTCCATGGTGTTAAGGCTTCGGTTGTCCTCCCGGGTTTCTTGCATAGCCAGATCGGCAAAGGTGAAGGACTCGTGCAGTCTTTTAAATCCCATGGTCATCCTCCCGTTGAATTTTTACGAAAGGATAGCCTTTAAACTGCTAAATGTCAATATTAAAAAGATATTATTAGATATTTAATGAGCATAATATTTTTCCTGAAAAGAGAATAGTGAAACAGGGTGTAAAAACCGGGGGTTGTGCAAAGATCTCCTAATATCATTCTTTTTTGCTTATTTTTATTCAAGTTTATTCTATTTTAGAGAGGAAGATATGCACTTGAAGATAAATCTTAACAAAACAGATTCAAAAAAATTTGTTATTGTCACTGGCGGAGCTGGTTATGTTGGCTCTGTTTTACTAAGATATTTGTTGAAAGAAGGTTTTCATGTAATTTGCGTTGACAATCTTAGATATGGACTAAATTCACTAGAAAACATCATGGGAAAGACTGGGTTCTCATTTATAAAGGCAGACATAACTAATTACCAGGAGATAAAATCTATTATTGAATCTTTCGAATGTCATGCTATAGTCCATCTTGCTGCAATCGTCGGGGACCCTGCATGCAAACTAGAGCCGGAATTAGCTCGACGAATAAACTTTGATTCATCCATTCATTTACTTGAAAAAGCCGTCAAGTCAAATGTTTCTCGCTTTATATTCGCATCAACTTGTAGTAATTACGGCAAAATGAGAGAAACCGACGGCTATGTCGATGAGAATTCTCCCCTTCAACCTGTTTCATTATATGCAAGATTAAAGGTAGATTTTGAAAAAATACTACTTAACAATTTTAAAAATATCGAGGGTTTTTCACCAACATCATTGAGATTTTCGACCGTATTCGGAATATCACCTCGTATGCGGTTTGACTTAACAATAAATGAATTTACTAAAGAGCTTGCTTTGGGACGTGAATTGGTAGTTTTTGGTGAACAGTTTTGGCGCCCATATTGCCATGTGAGTGACTTTTCTAGAGCAATCATCTTATGTCTTAGAGCCCCTAAAGAAAGGGTTGCACATAATGTTTTCAACGTAGGCGACAACAGTCAAAATTATACAAAAAAAATGATCGTTAAAGAATTGTTAAAGCAAATGCCACAATCCCGCATTAAATACATCCACAAAGATGAAGATCCAAGAGATTATCGTGTTAAGTTCGATAAAATTAGCAATGAGATTGGCTTCCGAATATCTAAAACCGTAGCCATGGGTATCAATGAAATATTGACAGCTCTAAAAATTGGGGAGATAGAAAATCCTGACGATCAACGCTATTATAATACGCCATTTCAATTATAGTATCGTAATTGTTAATTGGCGCCGCGCTGCTCGCAGCGCCAATGCGGAGCTAAGCTTCCGCTTAGCTCCGCATTATTCAGATGACTAATAAGTTCTGTAATCATTTACAGAAGGACTGAGCAATAGCCATGTTTAATGAAAAACAGGAAAAGAAAACAAAGAAAACAGCCGCTGGATTACGTGCGGTGATTCTAGCTGGAGGAAAAGGTGTTAGACTTCATCCATTTACCGTAAATTTTCCTAAACCCCTTGTACCATTAGATAATACACCAATTATCGAAATTCTTATACAAAGACTGCTCCATTCAGGAATTACAGACATCACAATATCTTTAGGGCATCTGGCCGAATTAATAAAAGCATATTTCGGACATCGTCGGGGTCTACTTGAAAGAATCAAACTACGATATGTTCAAGAAAACAGTCCGACCGGAACTGCCGGTTCGCTTAAACTTATCTCTGGGTTGAGAAAAACCTTTTTAGTAATGAATGGGGATTTATTGACTGACATCAATCTGGATGATTTGGTCGAATTTCATTTCAAAAAAAAGGCGATCTTGACTATCGCAACTCATAAACGTGATTTGAAGATCGATCTTGGAGTGCTCGAATACAATGATCTTTCCGAAATTACAGGCTATTTCGAAAAACCAATAAAGTCTTATCATGTCAGTATGGGTATCTATGTTTACGAACCTAGGGTTTTAAATTTCATCGAAAAAGGGAAGTATTTAGATTTTCCGGATCTTGTTTTGCGCCTTCTAGATAAAAAAGAAAAAGTGTGCGCTTTCCCAAATCATAGCCTTTGGTTAGATATCGGCCGTCCTGATGATTATGCTAAGGCTCAGGCACTTTATTCAGAGAAAAGGGAAAGGTTTGAGAATGTCTAATTGGCATATTCCTCTTAGCGATATTGATTATGATCAAAAAGAGAGGGAAGCGATCCTTCGTGTTTTAACATCAAAGTGGCTTTCAATGGGACCAGAAGTGAAAGCTTTTGAAAATGAATTTGCAAAAGCTATCGGCGTCAAGCATTCAATTGCCGTCTCCAATGGAACTGCAGCCTTACATCTATCCTATCTTGCCCTGAATTTAGGATCCGGAGATGAGATAATTCAACCTGCTATTAACTTTGTGGCTGCTGCGAACATGACGGTTGGGGTCGGGTGTATTCCAATTTTTGCCGATATTTTAAGTGTCAATGAGCCGACTATTGATCCCACAGAAATTGAGGATCGAATAACTAGTAGAACGAAAGCCGTCGTCGTTATGCATTACGGAGGATATCTTTGTCGCATGGCCGAAATCAAAAAAATCTGCAAAAGACATAATTTGCCTCTAATCGAAGATGCTTGTCATGCCTTAGGTTCAAAATATCTCGATCCTAATAAACAATCTCCTCACAACAAAATGGCTGGTAGTATTGGTGACATTTCCTGTTTTTCCTTTTTCAGCAATAAAAATCTTGTTACCGGAGAAGGTGGCATGGTTGTTACAAACCGAGACGACCTTGCCGAAAAAATTAGGCTGTTACGTTCACACGGCATGACGACCTTAACATGGGATCGTCATAAGGGACATGCTAGTTCCTATGATGTTATTTTAAATGGATTTAATTACCGCTTTGACGAATTACGAGCAGCACTTGGGAGGTGTCAGTTGGCAAAGTTGAAACAAAATAACAACCAAAGGAAGAACTTGGTTTTAACCTATCGAAAGCATCTGAGCTCCTTGTCTTCATGGACTATCCCTTTTAAAGATTACCAAGGCGACAGTGCCTATCATTTAATGGTCATCCTTGCTCCAACAAGAAATCATCAGCTTCAAACTATTGAAGATCTTTCTAAAAATAAAATTCAAACAAGCGCTCACTACCCGTTTTTACCCAAGCTCTCTGTTTTTAAAAAATTTAAGTCACACGGTTTGGATCGCAGTCTTACTTTCTCAAACCACATCATTACTCTTCCCTTATTTCCCACCCTTTCTTCAAAAGATGTTGAAAAAATTTGTGAAGTTATTCTCCATGGCTCAAAATAAGAACCTTTTTTCTACTCGAAACAAACTGTTTATGATTGCACCTGGTCACGATATTCATTCTCTTCGGCCACTTAATTGGTTATTAAACAAAAGATATCGAATTTTCTTTTCTAATCGATCCAATCCGTTTCCAAAGGGGCAGTCGGACTTTAAATTCATTCGTTTCCCCTACCCTATAGGCGGCCGACTGTTTCCCAGGCTTTTCGGAAAAATTATTGGTGTTTGGCTTTTTCGACGTTTCGAATGGCTGACTACACTACGACTAAAGATTTTATTTCGTCAGATCAACCCAGACATTGTCCATGTTCACTGGATAGATGATCGCGCTTATTTTTGCGCATTGGCAGGGTTGCATCCATTGATCTTTACGGCATGGGGAACTGACATTAATCAACATTTTCTGCCTAATGCCGACCCTGTTTCAAAGCGGAGGATAGGAAAGGCTCTTTCAAAAGCAGATATAATTCTTAGCGATTCTGCTGACATTCTTAAAAAATGCACCGAGTTAGCAGGAAAACAATGTCCGACCGAATTGATCACTCTTGGGGTAAACACGGATATTTTTCGACCGGGCTATACACAGGATGCTCTTGAATGGAGACGCAAACTAAATATTCCGGATAATACCACAGTGTTTTTATCAATACGAGGATGGAGTCCTCTTTACAGACATGAAAGTATTTTGAAAGCATTTTCTATGGCCCTGCCGCAACTACAATCGAAAGCGGTGCTGGTCTTCAAGATATTAAAACGCGTAAATACAGATCATATTGCTTATGAGATAAAAATGCGCGAACTTGCCAATAAATTGAACGTTCAGCATTTTGTCCGATGGATGGAAGAAGTCCCTATCGATTCCTTGCCTGGAATTTATTCCTTTGCAGATGTTATTATCAACTATCCATCTATTGATGCTTTTCCGGTTACTTTCCTAGAAGCTGCCGCTTGCGAATGCCCAGTCATAAGCTGCCGATTACCAAGTTATTTTGGTTCCTTCGCTGAAGAGTATTTCACATTAGTTTCCACTGAAGATATTGCCGAACTTTCGGATGCAATCGTAAACTTTGAATTAGATAGAGGATTGCATTACAAAGAGGGTCTGCGTGAACTTCGTCGGATGGTTTGTGAGCAGAACGATGAAAATATAGTAGCCGAACGATTGAATAATATCTATCGTAATCTTTTAACTTTTTCATAACACTGGGTCGTATGCGAAAACCTCCTAATTTCATTCAACACAAATTCTTTTATTTAACCTTAGATTTAGAAGTACCTGCTTCAATGTCATAGCCTGAATAGATTCACTAGCAATATTTTTACATCAGCGAAATACATTAACAGTCATCAAATACTGCTTTTATCCAGTATTATCGAAGGGCATAGATGGCTGGCTTGGTTGGAATAATTAGTCGGAAACATCACGATTACGAAATTGAAAATATAGTTTTAAAGATGTGTCGTATTATTCAACATTTGAAATGGTAACGGACCAGGATCTGTATCGGTTCTGTGGAGATATAGTCAAATGTTGTGAATGGCATTAGACGGCGATTCGGTTTTCAATGATTCCATCGACGAACTTTACTTTTCGAACGACTTCAGCAAGGCGTTCAGGATGATATAAGCGGATCCATCTTTTCTGAGCGCATCGGCAAAGCTGAAACGCCATCGTTAATACCGTTGAAGAAGAGAAGCAGCTTCTGACCTTTGCGGTTCTCAATTTTACGGTGGCAAATGTGGATTCAATCGGATTGGTCGTCCGAATATGCCGCCAGTGTTCTGCAGGAAAATCGTAAAACGAAAACAGGGCATCCCGATCCTTTTTCAAGCATTCAACGGCCTTGGGATATTTTGATTCATAGGTCTGGACAAACGCATCCAAGTTCGCTTGCGCATCATTTTTGTTTTCCGCCATCCAGATCTGATGCAGTTTTTTCTTGGCCGTGACCTGAAGGCTCTTGGGCAATTTGTTCAGGACATTGGCGGTTTTGTGGACCCAGCATCGTTGCCAACGGGTGGTGTCGTATGTTTTGGAGATCGCCTTCCAAAAGCCTAAAGCACCATCCCCGATGGCCAGGTCAGGAGGCGCCTGAAGCCCCTTGCGCTTTAAATCGACAAGCACTTCCATCCAGGACTGTTCGCTTTCCCGGATACCCCCTTCAAGGGCCACCAGTTCCTTGTGACCCTCTTCGGTAGCCCCGACAATGACCAGAAGACACTGTTTATCCTCCATGCGCACGTTACCGTAAACGCCATCGGCCCAAAAATACACATAACGCTTTTGAGACAGGTCTCGCTGTTGCCACGTGTCATATTCATCCTGCCAAGTGGCCTTGAGCCGGCTGATGGTTGCCGGAGAAAGCCCCGGCGCTTCCTTCCCCAACAGCGCCGCCAACGCATCGGTAAAATCCCCCGTGGATAAAGTGGACCCCAAAGTCAAGACCACTTTAGCCTTTGTTTAAGGTGTACAATATCGATGCTTCTTTGGCCCAGGGTTGTCCGAGCCGAGCGGAGCCTGTCGGAGCTCAGGTGAGGCGAGGACAACCCGGTGGTAGCCTGCACGGCCCTGTTAAGCTGCTTGTTTATATTGCCCTTCATTCCAATAGACCTCGGCCGGCGTTTTTCCATCAAACGCCTGATGAGACCGTTCATTGTTATAAAAGTCGAAATAGACCTTCAAACCTTCTATCAGGGCCTGCACGCTTCCGTATTCCCGAAGATAGATATCTTCATACTTCAGCGTCCTCCACAGCCGTTCCACCATGATATTATCCATAACACGGCCTTTCCCATCCATGCTGATCGCAATGCCGTGATCCTTCAGAATCCCCGTGAAAGCCGTACCGGTGTACTGGGAGCCCTGGTCGGTGTTGAATATATCGGGACAGGCATGAAGCCGCAAAGCTCGTTCCAGGACACTGACGCAGAAACCATCGTCCATCGTCACAGAAATCTCCCAGGAAAGCACATAACGGCTGTACCAGTCCATCACTACCGTCAAGTACACAAATCCACCCTTGAGCCTTATGTACGTCAAGTCGCTGCACCAAACCTGATTCGGACGATAAATCTCCAGGTTCCCGAGAAGATACGGGTAGATCCGATGACCGTCACACGGAACCGTGCTCCGCTTCTTCGGGGCGACAGAAGCCAAACCCATCAGCCTCATCAGACGCTGTACACGCTTGCGGTTCACTCTATAACCCTGCCTGTTCAGATAATTTCTCATCTGCCGGGTTCCAAAAAAAGGATGCCGTGTGTATTCTTCGTCAATCAGTTTCATCAGCTTCAAATTCTCTGCAGATTCCGCCACAAGCTCCCGGTAGTATCCCGATCGCGTCAATCCAATCAACTCACACTGCCGCCTCAAACTGATAACAGGATGCTCAGGCTCGATAAAAGCCCGCTTCTTGGCTACGCTCATTCGAGTAAGCCCGTCTTTTTTTTTAACCAGTCGACCTCCACCTGTAGTTGGCCGACTTTCCTATACAACTGGTCCCGCTCACGGTTTAACCGTTCTGCTTCATGGTCTTTGCCCTGGTTGAATACTTTGGGCGCAGCCTCCAGCAGCTGCTTCTTCCACAGGCCGATCTGATTCGCATGAACCCCAAATTCCTGTGCCAACTCGTTAACCGTGCGCTGCCCTTTTATAGCCTCAAGAGCTACTTTTGCCTTAAATTCTTCAGAAAACTTCCGCCTCTTCATCCGGACCCCCCATAATCGGTTTATCCCACTTTACCCTATTGTCCCGTTTTCGGGGTCCACTTTAGGATACCCCCTTTAAATACAACCACGGCAACAGGGCTTCCAGACTTCTGGTTTTCCTCAAATACGGTGGTAAAATGGCGGATGTGAACCGGATCCTTCCCTCGTTGGAATCCGGACTTCGATCCCGAATGCGGGGAACCCTAACTGATACCTGCCCAATACCCGTTTGAATCTCCCGCTCCGGAAGATAACCGTTGCGGACAACACGCCGGCACCCCTGATTATCGGCTGTGTATTGTTTTAAAAAAGTTTCGATCTCAGACCC
>CAVOQY010000004.1:0-540354 GCA_963698465.1 uncultured delta proteobacterium | reverse complement strand
AAATCGACTTCCTGTGCAACTGCGATCGATGGCACTGCGAGGTCATTCAGGGCGTTCTGAAGCAGCCCAGCCCCGGACGGGCTTCAACTCGGGGTTCCGGCCCAGGGTGGACCGGGAGGCCTGCACCGCCTGCGAAGTCTGCATCGGGCGCTGCCCTGCCGAGGCGCTGGTCCTGGGGGAGGAAGGATGCCCCAGGTGAACCTCGACCGGTGCTTCGGATGCGCGCTGTGCGCCAGCGCGTGCCCGGAGCAGGCCATCGGGTATGATGCCAAAGCCCGGTTACCCCGCGCCCCCTAAAAACGTCAGGGAGCTGGTGACCGCGCTGAAGGGTAGCCGATCGCTGAGCAGAGCCGAAAGCGGGTAGGCGGACACACGCGAAGAGAAAGGCCATGCAGGAAATCCGTTTTCATGGCAGGGGCGGGCAGGGTGCGGCCTCATCGGTTCCGAATGCTTGCCCATGCCGCCTTCATCGAGAGCAAGTACGTTCAGTTTTTCCCGTCTTTCGGCGTGGAACGGAGGGGGGCGCCGGTGACCGCCTTTTGCCGCATCGACGAGAAACCCATCTGGCTTCGCAACCAGATCTACGCCCGGCCATGTCATAGTCCTCGACGCTTCCCTGCTCAAAACCGTGGATGTAACCCAGGGGCTTCGAGCCGGCGGGACCGTGTTGATTAACGGAGAGATCTCCCGAGGGTTACCGCTCGAGCCTGGGAGGCGACTGCCGGGTGTTCACGGTGGATGCCGGGTCCATTGCCGTTTCCTGGGGACTGGGTTCGGCATCAAACCCCATCGTGAACACGGCCATCTTGGGCGCCTTTTGCCGGGCGACGGGGCTGGTGGCATCCAGTTGGTGGAACAGGCCATTGAAGCCCATGTTCCGGCGAAGAAGCACGCCAACGGCAGGCGACACGCTGGGCGTACGAATCGACCCCTATTGCATTCCCGGACGCATCCCCCGGCCGCACAAGGAGCACAGATGAGCCTCATCATCAAAAGCGAAGCGCCCAGGCCAGTCACTTATTTTTGAACTGGCCGGGGCATCACGCCCATGAACGTTTCCATGGTGCTCATGCTCCACAACCTGACAGGAGCATGGTGCTTCGTCTGCCTCCTGTACGAGGACAAGATCCCCGCATGCCAGAGCTACATGTCCGGCCGGCGGCGATATCGAGGGGTGGATCCGGCTGCTGCAGGAAAAGGGCAAGATGCGCCGCCTTTTGGCATCTCAAAGAAGAACAGCCCTTCCCGGGAGTCTTGGGACGGGTTTGCTTCAGCTTTTGCCAGAGCGCCTGCAACCGGGTAATCCCTTTGATGAGCGCGTGAATATCCGCGCCCTGGAATGTTTCGTCGGGGATGCCTTTGAAAAGATTCCGTAGGCACCCCCGGCTGCCGGACGCCAACAACAAAGCCTTGGCCGTGGTGGGGTCGGGGCCTTCGGGCATGTCCGCGGCCTATTTCGGGGCGCTGCTCGGCTATGCGGTGACCCTCTTCGAGGCCGGGGCGGTGATGGGGGGGATTCTGAGAGGGGGCATTCCCCGGTACCTGTGGCTGCCCAAGGAAGTGGTCCATCGCGAATTCGACGGACTGTCGGCAATGGGGATTTGTCTCAGGCCCGGCGTTCGGATCGGGAAGGACATCACGCTGCAGGATCTTCAAACCGGCTTCGACTTCGTCTTCCTGGGAACAGGCGCACACCGGAGCCTGCGTCTGCACTTGGACCATGAAGAGGCGAGTCCGCGGATTTTAAGCGGGCTTAACATGCTGAAAAAGGAAGCGGAAGGCCGGCTTGGGGACCTGGGGAAAAAGGTGGTGGTCATCGGCGGCGGGAACACCGCCATCGACGCGGCGCGGACCGCCCTTCGGAAAGGCGCCGACGTGACGGTGGTGTACCGGCGCACCTCGGAAGGAGATGCCGGCCCACCCCGAGGAGGTCCATGAGGCGGAAAAGGAGGGGGTGTCCTTTATCTGCCTGCGGCCCCGGGAGCAGATCGATGTCACGGAGGAGCGGTTTCACGCCGCTGCTCACGGATGGCCCTCGGCGAACCCGACGCCAGCGGGCGGCGCCGACCCGTCCGGATCAAGGAGCTGGTTCGACCTTTCGGACACGATCCTTACCCCCGCCATCGGGAAGCCTCCTGCCTGGGAGTACCTGGAGCCTGAAGTTTCTGTGGAAAAAGATGCCATCCCGGTGGATAGAACCCCTAAGGGTCACGGGGTTGGGCTTTGGCTCGGGACGAATCACGGGGCGATGCCACGTCTGCAATGTGGCCCATGCCGTTGCCGCCGGGAAAAGGGCGCTTATCGCGATGGATTGCTGCCGGAAGGGGTGGCTCCGGAGGAAGCCCTGGCCCGCATCGCCGTGGGCGATCAGGGCGCACTGAGCTTTTCGGCCAACAGGGGCGGCTTGCCGGAACAACCGGTGAAACAAAACCGGCAGTCCGTGGTGAAAGGTGAACAGATCGTCTACGATTATTTTTTTAAGACGCCTGCGGTCTTGCTCCGCACCGTCCCGCCCGGAAAGCGGATTGTTTCCCAAGAACCCTATGTGAAAGCGCTCACCGATGCCGAAGCCGACAGGGAAGCGTCAAGGTGCCTTCATTGCGGCCGCTGCACCCAGTGCGACAACTGCCTGATCTTCTGCCCGGATCTGTCCGTGATCAAGAGGACCGACGGCCGGTTCGGCTACTGGATCGACTACGATTACTGCAAGGGGTGCGGCATCTGTTTCGCCCAGTGCCCAGGGGGGCCATCTCCCTGGTCGAAGGAGAGGAAGCGGCGCCCCCGGACGAAGAGGCAAAATGAAGTGAAACGAGTGATCAAAGGCAACCATGCCGTTTCCATGGCGGTGAAGCTATGCCGGGTGGCGGTGATTGCCGCTTATCCCATCACCCCGCAGACCACCATCGTCGAAGAGTTGTCCGAAATGTGTGCCTCCGGGGCGTTCGATGCGGATTTCATCAAAGTGGAGAGCGAGAACTCGGCCATGGCGGCCGTGATCGGCGCCTCCACCGCCGGCGTACGTTCCTTCACGGCCACGAGCAGTCACGGCCTGCTCTACATGCACGAGGTGCTGCACTGGGCCTCGGGCGCGCGGCTGCCCATCGTCCTGGCCAACGTCAACCTGGTGCGGTGGGGCCCGGCTGGAACATGGCCCACGAGGGGATTCCGTTTCCCAGCGCGATACCGGCTGGCTGCAGATCTACAGCGAATCGAATCAGGAGGCCCTGGACAACACCCTCATGGCTTTCAAGCTCGCCGAGCGCATTTCCCTGCCGGTCATGCTGACCTACGACGCGTTTTTCTTGAGCCACACCTCGGAAGTCGTCGACGTGCCGGATCAGCAGGAGGCGGACCGGTTTCTTCCGCCGTTCGCTCTCAACTTTATTTGCACCCACGGCCCCGAAAATGTTCGGGGCAATGGTCGTCCCGGAGCATTACTTCGAACAGCGGTATGTCATGCACAAGGACGCCGTTTGATTCCCTGCCGGTGTTCGAGACGGTCTGCCGGGATTTTCAGAGGTGTTCGGCCGTGACTATGGCGTCGTGGAGACCTACACATTCGAAGCGAGGATGCCGAACTTCTGGTCGTCATGGGGCGGGCCATCACCTCGGTTGCCCGCATGGCGGTGAATGCCCTTCGGGCGGCGGAAAGCGCGTCGGGCTGATGAAGATCCGGGTCGTTTCGCCCGGTTCCACTGTGCCGTGGCGCCGGGTGCTGTCCAAGGCGCGCAGGTGGTGGTCATCACCGAACTCTTCCTCCGGACTGGGCGGCGTATTTGCCCAGTGAAAATTCAGGCCGCGCTGTACCCGGTCGTTTCACCGGCCCGAGGTCTTTCCCGTTGTGGCCGGTTTGGGAGGGCGGGATGTGACGCCGTCAGATGTGGGCGGGCATGCACGGGAGATGCCCTGAGCCGGGAGACATCGGATGGAAACCCCCTTTTCTGGGGTCTCAGGAATAGGAACCACACATGCAGAAGCGTTTCGAGGTCCCAGATGGATCCTCCTGAAAGGGCCCTGATTCAGCCCGGCCTTCTCTCCTGCCCGGGATGCGGCGCCCCTTTCGGCCATGCGACTGGTGCTGAAGGCGCTGGGGCGCCGAACCGTGCGTAGTGCTCCCCGCGTCCGCTCGTTCGGTCGGTGATGGCGGGCACTACCCCCACTCGTGCCCTGGGGGTCCCTGTGTCCACGCCCCCTTCGAGACCGCAGCCGCGGTGGTCATCGGGCATTCGGGCCGGCTCGACCTGCAAGGGCGAAGACGACACCCCGGTCATGGCCTGGGCGGGGGACGGGGGCACCTTCGACATCGGCATCCAGGCGCTGTCGGGAGCGGCGGAACGCAACGAAGACATTTTGTACGTCTGCTACGACAACGAAGCCTATATGAACACGGGAAGCCAGCGTTCCAGCGCCACGCCCGCCGGCGCCTGGACCACGACGACGCCGTCGGGCGCCGTCAAGGTTGAACCCAAGAAGGATATGGAAAAGATCCTTTTGGGTCACCCCATTGGCTATCTGGCAACCGTGTCCATCGCCTACCCCGACGACTTCGTGGCGAAATTCAAGACATTCGGACCCTGAAAGGGACCCGGTTCGTCCACCTGCTCAGCCCCTGTCCCCCCGGCTGGGGCATCGATCCCTCCCAGGCGGTTCGCATCGCCCGCATGGCCACCCTGTCCAGGATCTTCCCGCTGATGAGGTCCAAAACGGGACTTACCGCATCAGCGTCGACGCGAGGCCTCCCATCGGTGTCGCGGACTATTTCAAGGCCCAAGGTCGGTTCCGGGAACTCTCCGATGGCCGGATCAAAGAAATCCAGGCGGTCACGGACCGCAACTGGTTGGAGCTTCTATCCAGAGCCGCCGGCTGACAGGTCCGGTTCGATCCAGCCTTTCGACCTCTCGAGCGCCTTGTTCCAGTTGGAAAGCAGCCGGTTTGCCTTTTGCGCTTCCATTTTGGGCTTGAAAACCCTGTCGGGTGCCCATTGCCGTTTCAGTGCTTCCGAATTTCGCTTCGAGAATTCCGTGGACAGGCCGGCAAGATAGGCGGCTCCCAGGGCGGTGGTCTCCATGACCTTGGGGCGGACGGCATTGATGCCCGTGATGTCGGACTGGAACTGCAAAAGAAGATTGTTTACCGATGCGCCTCCATCCACCCTGAGCTCCGCAAGGGGCTTTCCGTAGTCCTTTTCCATGGCTGTCAGGACATCCCTGACCTGGAAGGCGATGCTTTCCAGGGGCGGCCCGCACAATATGGGCCCGGGTGGTCCCGCGGGTGATGCCGGTGATCGTCCCGCGGGCATCAGGGGTCCCAGTGCGAGCGCCGACAGGCGGAAAGCGCCGGGACAAAATAGACCCCGTCGTTGTTTTTTACCGAAGCCGCGAGGGCTTCCGAGGAGGAGGCATCCTCCAGGATCTGTATTCCGTCCCGCAGCCACTGGATGCACGGCGCCGGCGATGAAAACAGACCCTTCGAGTCCATAGGCGATCCGGTCACCGATCTTCCACGCGATGGTGGTCAGAAGCCTGTTTTCAGAACGGATGGGTGCAGGGCCCGTGTTCAGGGTCATGAAACACCCGGTTCCATAGGTGTCTTTCACCATGCCTTCTTCACCACAGCTGACCGAAAAGGGCGGCCTGCTGGTCGCCGGCCATTCCCGAAACCGGGGCTTTGAAGCCCAGGACTTCGGGCGGGTGTGCCATGGTCCTCGGAGCAGGATTTCACTTCAGGCAAAATGGATTCGGGTATTTCAAACAGCTTAAGCAGGTCCGGGTCCCATTTCAGGGCGTGAATATTGAACAGCAGGGTCCGGCTGGCGTGGAGATATCGGTGGCGTGCACCCCGGATCGGCCGTTTCCTCCGGTGAGTTTCCAAAGCAGCCATGAATCCACCGTGCCGAAGCACAGCCGCCCTTTTTCCGCCTTTTCTGGCGCCAGGCACCTGATCGAGGATCCATTTGATCTTCGTCGCCGAAAAATACGAATCGAGAATCAGCCCCGTCTTCTCCCGGATCCATTCTTCATGGCCGTCCTTTTTCAACGCATCGCACAGGGATGCCGTACGCCCGGTCCTGCCAAACGATGGCATTGTAAAGGGGTATCCCCGTCGAATCGGTCCCAGACGAGGGTGGTTCCGCGCTGGTTGGTGATCCCGACGGCGAAAATGTCCTCGGCACGGACGCCCTTTTCGGCCAGAGTTCCGACACCACGGACGCCTGGCCTGGACCATATTTCCAGCGGATCGTGTTCCACCCATCCGGGCCTGGGATAAAACTGCCGGAACTCTTTCTGGCCTGCCCTGCCGGTTGCCCGCGGTGGTCGAAAAGGATGGCCCGCGAACTGGTGGTTCCCTGATCTATGGAAAGGATATAGCGGGGTTTGATTTTTCATCGCCCACCGCAAGGGTTTTAACTGGGGGGGCATCTCTTTTTTTCGATGGAAAACTTCTTTTCGATTTTTCCGCTTTCTTAAGGTCTTGCTCACGAGCTGAAACAGCGGGACGGTGCAGCGATCCGGCACTTCGAGCTTGATCTGCAGGGCAGACGGTGCCTCTTCCTGTTTTTCGAATTCGATGGCGATGGTGTTTTCACCTTCTTTTAAAACGAAGATGTCGGTTTGATCCCGCGGCACCTGGGCCTTCAGGGGGTGGTCGATGCCGAAAAGACGCGTCGCCTGCTGTCCTTTCCCGCTGATGAGCTTGAGTGGGGTCCCGTTGATGGCGACTTTGACATGGTATCCGTAAGCATAGCTGTCGATGAATCCCTTGAGCGAAAGATCTCCGGAAGCGCCGATTCCCGGCACCCCGAAAAGGATCAGCAGCATGCCAAAGCCGCCGGCAACAATGTTTGTCTTTTTCACGTTTTTCCCTTTCGTCTATGGAGTCGGTGCTGCCGCCGGGCCCAAGGACTCTGACGGCGTCAAATCCGCAAACCGCAACAGCGGGCGCATTCCCCCCGCAGCTGAAAGCGATCCGCTGGATCCTGCTCATGCCCCCGAAGCCGATGGAGCTGATCAGGGCCGCCGCCGGAATGACCAGCGCATAGGTGGTCACGGCCATGGCAAAGCGCTGCAGAAGCAGCGTCTGGGCCTGGTGAAGATCAGCGTTGAAAGGGCCTTGAATCGTCATGGGAATTCTCGGGACATGACCGGGTTCTGTTTGAGGTTTACAGCCCTGTGAATCGTTTTTCCAGCATGATTTTCAGGATGGTCCGGTCGGTTTCGATCATTCCCTGAGTGCTCAGGGTTCCGATGTTTTTCATGGTCTCCTCCGGGGAAACCCCGATGATGCCGTCGGTGGACTGCACTTCCACACCCTGAAGGGAAAACAGCGCGGCCTGGACCGCCGTTCCCGCTGCGGTGGCCAGCTTCAGGGAGCAGCCTGCCTTTGCGCCGTCGCAGATAATACCTGCGAGGTCCTCCATGAGGTTCTTGATGGCCCCGGCGATGTGATGGATGTCACCCCCCATCAGGTGGGTGATTCCTGCGGCGGCCCCGGCACCCGCAGCCACCGAGCAGCCGCACACAGCCGAAAGTCGCCCGGTGAAGGCCTTGATGTAGGCTGTCAGGAGGTGACAGAGGCCGATGGCCTCCAGGACGTCCCGCGGTTTGCAGTCCAAGAAATCCTTGGCCGCCCAGATGGGCAGGGTGGCCGTCAGCCCGTGGTTGCCGCTTCCCGCAGAACTCATGGCCGGGAGTTTCACCCCGGCCATCCTGGCATCGGAGGCGGCGGAGGTTAAGATTTTGGCGGCCAGGACCATATCCCGGTTCAGGAGGCGCTGGCGGGCCAGCCGTTCGAGGGTGCGACCGATGGCCAGACCGCATCGGTGTTTGAGGCCGTGCTCTGCCAGCCGCAGGTTGAAACCGAACCCCCTGATCCAGAAACCGCAGGTCGTCGTCGTCCAATTCTTTCAACAGACTCATCAATTCGGCCAGAGTCAGCTTTTTTAACCGTGCTTCCAGCTCCTGGACGCTGCTTTTCCGTTTCGATCCCCCTTGCCGGCCAGCAGGGGGCTTTCGGACAGTTCACTGCCGTCAAGCGTCAGCGAGACGATGTTGTCGTGCAGGTCTTCTGGATCACCGATGAGGCCCTGTGGTTCCGGCTGCACACCAGGGTTTCTATCCTCAGCCCCTTGGCGCCGGCAAACAGGTGCACCCTCACGCTGCCTTTTTTCACCAATTCGGCAGCTTCTTGGACCACGGGCGTATCAACCGGGTCCAGGACTTCCAGGCGCCTGAGAGGATCCCCTCCAAAGCGCCCAGGGCGGCCGCCAGATCCAGGCCGGACGGCCCCGGGTCCCGGGAATCGCCACCGCGATGCCGTTTTTGTATATGTTGGGATCTACCTGAACGTCAATGGAGAGACCTCTTTCCGGGCAGAAGGGATGCCGCCGCGGCCGCCCCCAGGCGATGGCGACCGGCTCCGTGCAGCCCAGGGCCGGTGCGACTTCCAGTCTCAGGATCTTTTTGATCGTTACCGCGTTTTCCTCTGGATGCATCGTGTCGCCGGCTGGACCTTGGAGAAGCCTTTCGGCAGAAACGGGAAAGCCCTTGTTTACAGATTAATCGTCTTGAAAGAGTACTGTCATATCGGACTTGATCCGGCATCCAGAGATCGTTGCGGCTCACTGGATTCCGGCCTAAAAGCATGCCGGAATGACGACATAAAGACAATTATGAGACTGTTAATAAGAAATGAGCCTACCACAAGGCAGAGCTTTTGAAAACGAAGAACAGGGGAAAAAGGGCCTGCAGGAGGGTCTTTTCCCGGTGAAAAGAGCGGAACACCCCCTGTTTCAAAACCGAGGTCAGGCTCGACGCCTCGGCGACAAGGGGTGTCTCCTGAAACTGCAGGCGTCCCGGAAGGCTTTGAACAGGGCCTCCATGCGCGGGTCGCTTTCCACCAGCCACTCCGGATGCCACTGCACGCCGATGAGCCAGCGGGATCCGTTCATTTCCACGGCCTCGATGACGCCGTCCGGGGCATGGGCTGTGGGGCGGAGGCCGGCGCCAATCTTTTCGATGGCCTGATGGTGAAGGCTGTTCACCGGGACCTCGCCTTCACCGAGGATGGCCGACAGACGGCTTCCCGAAATCGGGGCAACGGTGTGTGCCAGGAGATTTTCCGGGTGACCGGGGAAATAGTCATGTTTGGCGGCTGAGGGCTGTTGAGAGGCAAGATCCTGCCAAAGGGTTCCTCCTGCGGTGACGTTCAGCACTTGGATCCCACGACAGATGGCCAGGATGGGCAGATCGGACTCCAGGGCCCAGCGGGTGATCTGCAGTTCCATTTCATCTCTTGCAGGGGTCACGCTGCGCAGTCCGGGCGCAGGTGCCTGGTTGTATCGCCCCGGATCGATATCGGGGCCGCCGATGAGCAGCAGGCCGTCTATCATCTGAAAAAGCTGTTCAAGGATTCTGCGAGACGAGAGGACCGGGATGATGAGCGGCAGGGCGTCGATTTTTGTAAGCGCCCGGATATAGCTGTCCGGAACGGCGGTGGCCATTTTTCCGAGGATCGCCGGGCTTTCGTGCCAGTATCCAGGAATTCCGACCACCGGGGCAGGCGATTTTTTCGCTGCGGATTCAAGCCCCTTCATTGAAAAGCCCTTTCTTGATTCAAACCCCTTCACGTTGCATTGGATTGCGTTGCATTGAATTGATTGAATTCAATTGCTTCCACGTTTTCCCGGCTTTTTGGGTCCGAAAAGGTGTCGAGCACGGCATGACATACCCGGCATTCGGCGCAGGCCGGACCGAATCCGCACCCTTGGGGATCCTCCAGGTGATGCAGGCAACGCAGTGCCTCTCTCCCCCGCATGCCGATCATCTCGGTGGCTTTACGTCGAGCAAACCGGGCGGCATGGCCGTTGACCTTCTGTACCCGCCGGTCCCGGTTCACCAGCATCATGGCTACAGGAGCGTGCTCGTGGATGGCCGAAAGTGCGGCCAGGGCGTTTTCCAGGTTCTCTTCGTTTTCCTTCCGGTCGGTGATGTCGTCCACGGCCATCACCGCAAGGCGGCGGCGATGGTGTCTCTTTTCCCGATCGTTGTCATTTCCTGCGTTTTCCTCTGGTGGTGTTTGCCGAAAAGCCGATGTCTGTTCTTGAAATCATAGAAACTCCGGTTACGGTTTTCATGCCCTCCGGACAGAGGCCATGGGAGGTTTTTCGATTTATTCAGCCAGCGCCTCCCGGACCTTTTGCGCCAGGGACGCCAGGGTAAAGGGCTTTTCCATGAAGCGGACCCCTGCATCCAGGACGCCGTGATGGGCGATGACATTGGCGGTGTAACCGGACATGAAGAGAACCCGGATGTCCGGCTTGACCGCGGTGATGTTTTCCGCCAAGGCTTTTCCGCTCATTTGAGGCATCACCACGTCGGTGATCAGAAGTCGGATCGGCTCCGGATAGTCCCGGGCCAGGGCCACGGCTTCCTCCGGAGACCCGGCGGCCAGAACCGTATACTCGAGCCGCTTCAGCATGGCTTGCCCCATGGAAAGAATCCCGGCATCGTCTTCCACCAGGAGAATCACTTCCCCTTTCCCGCGGGGCGCTTCCCGCACCCGGGATTCGGGTACCTTCACGGTTTCCCCTTCAAACCGGGGAATGTAAATCTTAAACGTCGTTCCCTGCCCGGGTTCGCTGTAAACGTTGATGAACCCGTGATTCTGCTTCACGATGCCGTACACGGTGGCCAACCCCAGCCCCGTCCCCTTCCCCACTTCCTTGGTGGTGAAAAACGGCTCGAACAGCCGGAATTGGGTCTCTTTGTCCATCCCGCATCCGTCGTCGCTCACCACCAGCATCACATAATCGCCCGGGTAAAAACCCCACATGGTCCCGGCAATAGGACTCATCCAGCAACACATTTTCCGTCTCGATGGTGATCTTCCCTGTCCCGGAGATGGCATCCCGGGCATTCACCGCAAGATTCGCCAGCATCTGGTCGATCTGGGCCGGGTCCATCTTCACCGGCCATAAGTCCGCATCCGGCTTCCACATGAGATCCATGTCTTCCCCGATGAGCCGCCGCAGCATCTTCAGCATCCCCTCCACCGTCTCGTTGAGATCCAAAACCTTCGGCGCGATGGTCTGCTTCCGGGCAAAGGCCAGAAGCTGACGGGTCAGATCCGCCGACCGCCGGGCCGCCTTCTCGATCTCCTCCAGCTCGTGATACCGCGGATCCCCGGAATCCATCCCCATCAGGAGCATCTCCGTACGGCCCAAGATCACCCCCAGCATGTTGTTGAAATCGTGGGCCACCCCGCCCGCCAACCGCCCCACCGACTCCATCTTCTGCGCCTGCATCAACTGCTCCTGCAACCGCTCCCGCTCAAATTCGGCTTTCTTTTGATCGGTAATGTCCTCTCCGATGGAAAGGACCATCTTGAACTTTCCGTTTTCCGTCAAAACAGTGTTGTTCCAGCGGATCATCCGCTCTTCTCCTGTTTGGGTGACAATGGGGTTTTCGTAACGGTGCTCGATAAGGCATCGGGCTACGATTTCGTCCCAGACGCCCCGGATTTCCTTCCGTAACCCCTCGGGAATAAAAAGGTCGATCCATGCTTTTCCCAGGACTTCCTGAGCCGAATACCCTGTCAAATGCTCAGCAAAACGGTTGAAGACCATGATCCGGGAGCCCTCCCCCAGCCCCACCACCAGGTTCGGCGCAGCCTCGATGATGGCCTTGGACCAATCCCGCTCTTGCTCGAGTGCTTCTTCCGCCTGCCTTCGTTGGGTGATGTCGTTGATCGTACTCATGAAATATTGAGGATGGCCCTGGGCATCCCGCCGCAGGGACACACTCACCTCGGCCCAGACCACGGATCCGTCTTTGTGGATGTATCTCTTGACGAATTGCGCCTCGTCCTTTTCTCCGGACAAAAGGGAATCCACGACCCGTTGACTGGCTTCCATATCCTCCGGGTGGGTGACTTCCTGCCAGCGGATATGGGGGCTTTCCGCCTCCGAATACCCAAGCATTCGGTAAAAAGCCCTGTTGGCCTGAATCTCTCCGGAGGGAAGGGTGGTGCTCTTTCCGATGGGGGAATGTTCGAAGACGTATTTAAACTTGTCTTCACTGGCCCTGAGCGCCTCATCCGCCCGCTTGTAACGGACGATCTCCCAGGTGACATCGGCCAGATAGGAAACGACCTCCGCATCCTTTTCGGTGTAATTGGCGGATTTATTCCCCACCCCGAGGATCGCCACGATCTTCCCTTCCCGAATCACCGGAACCACCAGTTCCCGCATAATGGGAGCATGCCCTTCCGGCAACCCCTTTTTATGGGGCAAAGATGCATAGGCGTTGTGGATCACCGGTCTTCTTTGGTGCACGCAGTCCACCCAGACGCCGGCCTGATCGACGGCATAGTGCATTCCCTTCCCTTCGGCCTTGCAGAATTCTTTCCGGGTGCGGGTGGACCAGGCCTGGAGCGACAGGGTCTTTTCGTCGGCTTCCACGAAATGGTAAAATCCGATGGGGCTTTCCACAACAGCACCTACTTCATCCAGGGCTCGGGTCATGAGGTCGTCCAGGGAGTTCCCTGAAGCATACTCGATGAGGGAAAGGCGCACATCCGTCAGTTTCTGGGAAAGGCGCTCACCGCTCTGGTCCCGGAAGACCAGGACCACGCCGATGATGCCGCCGTGGTCGTCCCGGATGGGGGCTCCGCTGTCGGCGATGGGGATTTCGTTTCCGTCCTTGCGGATCAAGAGGGTGTGGTTGGCCAGTCCCACCACCACCCCTTCTTTGAGGACCCGGGCCACCGGATCCTCCACCGGGTTTCGGGTCTCTTCATTGATGATTTTAAAGACTTCGCCGAGAGGTTTCCCCCGTGCGGTGTCCTCGTTCCATCCGGTAAGGGATTCGGCCATAGGATTCAAAAGTTCCACGCGGCCGGAAGCATCCGTGGCGATCACCGCGTCTCCAATGGCCTTGAGCGTCACCGCCTGCTTTTCCACGGCTGCACGCACGGCCGCCTCGGACTGATACAAGGCCCTGTAGTGGCCTTTGAGGTTCCGCTGCCAGGCCACCAGCCCGGCCACAAGAACCAAACCCATGGCCCCGAGCATCAGGACCACGATCAGGGCGGACCGGAAGTGCCAGTCCGAAAAGGCTTCAGCGAAATCCATTTTGGAAATCATGAACCAGGGGGAATCCGGCACCGGAAGGACCGCCGCCAGAACCTTCACCCCGCGGTAATCCTTCCCTTCCACGATCCCTTTTTTCCCGGAAACGGCCATGGCCGCCGGAAGATCGGAGCGGCTGACCGGGATCCGGAGTTTCAGGGCCGTATCCTTTTGGTGGCGCAGTTCATTCAGAAACAGGATGTGATCGCCGTCCCTTCGGACCAGGAGGGTTTCCGCGGTTTTGCTGGGGGTGGGCCAGGACTGGATGAGGGGGTAGAGAAACTGGGCGGCGTCGTTCATGAGGATCACGGCGCCCAGGGGCAGGGTTGCATCAGGGTCTTCAAATAAGGGAACGATCGCAGCAAGGTGAGGATGGGGATATTCGGGGTCCCTGTGGATCGGGGTCCAGACCGGCTTCCGGGCGGCAATGGCCATATCCAATGTTTCGGCAAACCCCTTGTGAAAATCCGTCTTTCCGCTCAGGCTCAGGCGTACCCGTTTTTCCGGGTCTGCCAGGAGGATGTCGACAAAATGGTACCGTTCCCGGATGGGTCGGAAGAGCCGGAGGATTTCATCGGCATCCGCCTGTGTTGGAGCACTGAAAAATCGCTTGACCGACGCGATGAGGCTGCGGCGTTCGGCAAAGACGGCGGCGTCGGCCAGCCGCTCCGCCCGCCATTTAGCGATCTGCCCGGCTTTGAGCTCCGCAATGGCCCGCAGGCGCGTCTCCACCTCCTTCTTCTGCTGCCCCTGCTGCACCTTGAAAAACCACACGCCGCCCACAAGGAGGAAAAGGATTGCACCGGAAAGAGTGCCCTTGATCCACAGAGGAAGCGCTGTTTTTTGGACCGGGTCCATTTGGAATCCTCCCTTTTTAAGTTTTTCGGGCCTTGTGTCTCGATTCATTGGAACGATTGCCCTTCCGGCCAGCGATCCAGGACATCCAGACGAAAGTGCCAATCCTTCCCCACTTTGAAAGCGGGGATTTCTCCCCGTCGCTCCAGCCGCCGCACCATTTCCCCATGGGCCCTAAGCAAGAGCGCCGCTTCCTTTGAATTGAGGAATTCTGTGACGTTTTTCATTAGGATCTCCGTATGTTCGTTCTTGAGTTTTAGCGGGGGCACTGATTGGTATCCCTGTTTTTTCGATTGAGAAAAGCAGCGTTGAGTTGTTTTCCGTTGTGATGTGTTTGCCATTTTTGACAATTTGACTTTCCCTTCGGAGTCGCAAAGCGTTTTACAATGGGGCAAGCCGGATGGCCGAATCGAGGCGTATGGTTTCGCCGTTTAAGACCGGATTGGCGATGATGTGCTCAACCAGAGCGGCGAACTCGGCCGGGCGCCCCAGACGCGGGGGAAAGGGGATACTCTTTTCCAGGGACTGCCTGGCTTTTTCCGGAAGGCCGGCCATCATGGGCGTGTCGAACAGGCCGGGGGCGATGGTCACCACGCGGATTCCGTGCACGGCGAATTCCCTTGCAATGGGAAGCGTCATGCCGACGATGGCCGCTTTGGAGGCGCTGTAGGCGGCCTGGCCGATCTGCCCCTCGAACGCCGCGATGGAGGCGGTATTGATGATGACCCCTCTTTCGCCGTCCGTGTTGGGTGCATTTCCGGCCATTCGGGCCGCCGTCAGCCGGATCACGTTGATTGTTCCGCCGACATTGATCCGCAGGGTCCGGTTGAAAAGATCCATCCCCATGGGACCTTCCTTGCCCAGCACCTTTTCAGGCGCCCCGATGCCCGCGCAATTCACCGCCACGTGGATCGCCCCGAAGGCACCGACGGCCTGGGCCACGGCGGCCTCGACGCTTTGGGCGTCGCTCACGTCGGTTTCAAAAAACCGCACGCGTTCGCCCAGCGCACCGGCAAGCCGGGTGCCTCTGGATGCGTCGAGGTCGAAAACAGCCGCCCGGACCCCGCCTTCGACCAGGCGCCGCACCGTGGCCTCGCCCAGCCCCGACGCCCCCCCGGTCACGACGGCAACACACTCAGAAATGTTCATGGGTCCTCCCGTTGTTTTTTCGTTGATTTTCGATGGGTTTTAAAGAGCCTGGGTTCACCTGCGCTCCTGGGTTCTCTTTAAAAAGCGCCTTTCATCGGTTTCAATGGGTTGCACCCTGCCCGAATCCTGCCGGTTTATCGATGGCGCGTCGGAAAGACTCGGATGTCTTGAACCCGGGATTGGGCCAAGTTTTGCCTTGCAGGGACGATCATTAGGGGCCCGTGGAGACGAGGGGCCGGCCGCGCGAAGTGAAAGAAATTCCCTGCTGGGACTGGGTGCCGATCATGATGGATTCCACAATGGGGGAATTGACGGATTTTTCGGACTTCCAGCCGACGATGAAATTGGCGCCGGATCCTCCGGAAGTGTCTTTTTCCGGAACGACATAGCGCGTGGATTCCAAGGGGCCTAAAATAACCGGCTTTTGAAGATATTTTTTCGTCATCCTCCCTTGCGTTTCGTAATAATCGACCGTGTGGATTTGGATCGGGTGCTTCGGGTCGATGTTTCGAATGCTGAGGGTGACAGTCAACAGGAACGGCCTTTCGCGGTTTCCGCTGTAGATGTGGGAATAGACGGGAACATAGAGCGTCTGCCCTTCGGACAGGCCGGGCTTCTCTTCGGCGTTTAGGGGCAAGACCGAAAGCCAGCAGGCCGAAAAAAGAAAAAGCAGGCCGGTTGAAAAATGGCGTTTTTTCATCGCGGGTATTGCCTCCCATTCAGGCGGGCGAAAAAAGAAATGTCGAGCCTGCGTTCAGATCCCGAAAAACGAGGAAAAGAGCACCGCGGCAAAAAAAGACTTTTGCCGACGGGCATCCCGAAATCACATTGTTTTTTCGAACATTTTATCCACATCGAGCCTGTTGAGAACCTCGGAAAAGATCTCGCCGAGGATGACTTCCGCCTGCTCTTTTCCCACAAGCTCATAACGCTCCGCGTCGCCGCTCAACGTCTCGCTGTAAACGATCCTGCCTTCTTTGAGCAGCTCGACCCCGCAGGTCATCTTGGCCAGCCATTTCCGATCGACTCGATCCAGGAGAAAGGATTTGAGCGAAAGGGACACCCCAATGGGTGACGATTTGTCGGAGGCCACCTCGATTCCTTTTTGTCTCAGCCGGCTTTCAAAAGCCTCTTTTAAAAGATCAGAAGGCGTATAGATCCCCTGCCGGACCCCTTCCCCTTTTCCCTTTGCAAGGAAAAGCGCGATGTCCTCGGAGGCTTCGGGAAACGCTTTCCGGGCTCCCATTCCCAATATCCGCTTGTCCGTCCGCAGATCTTTCACGAGGACGTAAACCTGTTTTCCGGAAGGGGCTTTTCCCTCCTGAGGGAGGCTGTAAACCAGGCTCAGGTGAGGGATCGTGGCGCAGGAGGCCAGGAAGAAAGTCCCGGCCAGGCAAAGGGTGCATATCAACGCCGGATATTTCACGTTCATTTCCCTTTTCTCCTTTTTGCGGCTTTTCGGAAGAAGCGAGTTCTCGAGTCGATGGATATTTCCTGGAAAACCGGCAGGACCCGGTCTCGCTTGGTGGATTTTCGGTTCAAGAGAAGCGTTGCCACAGCTCTTTTCTGTCTTGCTTGTACCAGGATCTGGCGGGCGCTGTCAATTTTAGAGCTGTCAGGCAGGGACCTGCCGGTCCTCAGGATATGCCGGCGGAACCGGAGCGATCGGAAAAGCGTCAAATCCGGATGGACGCAATCTGGAAAACCGAGGCCGCATGAAGGCAGGCCTTCCGTCATTTTTTGGGTTCGTCGAGGACGCTCCTGACTGTTTTCGCCAGTTTTTTCAATTCAAGCGGCTTCTGGGCATAGGCCCGGATTCCAAGCTCCTGGGCCTTTTCTTCTGTAATCCGCTCGCTGTAACCCGTGCAAAGGAGGATGGGGATATCCGGGCGGATCTTCAGCAGTTCTTTAATGAGCTGGTCTCCGGTCATCTTCGGCATCGACATGTCCGTGATAACCAGATCGAATTGATTTGGTTTATTACGAAAGATTTCCAGGGCCTCAGTGGAACGCGTCGTGCTGGTCACCTGGTAGCCCAGCCGCTCCAAAATGCTGTGATTCAGATCCGCGATCAAGTCTTCGTCGTCCACAAACAGGATGCGTTCGGTTCCCTCCGGAATGGATGCATCGTCTTGAATTTTTAGCGCTGGAGCCTGTTCGGTTGCCGGGAAAAAGACCTCGAAGGTGCTTCCCTGGCCCGGTTCGCTCTTGACCTGGATCATCCCGCCGTGGGCCTTGACGATCCCGTGGACCACCGCCAGCCCCATACCGGTGCCTTTTCCAAACGCCTTGGTGGTAAAATACGGATCAAAAATCCGATTGAGGTCTTTGGGCGAAATTCCGCTGCCCGTATCCGTAACGGTCAGTTTGACATGGCCCTCCCCAAAGCGTTGCTTTTCGCCGTTTTCCGGGGCGGTATTCGTTACCGTAACCTTCAACAAACCGCCTTCCGGCATCGAATCCCGGGCATTGGTGCACAGGTTGATGAGAACCTGGTTGATCTGGGTGGCATCCCCCAGGATCGTACGAATGCCTTCGTCGATATGGGTCCGGATTTCGATATTGGCCGGGATGGAGGCCCTCAGGAGGCGAAGGGTGTCCTTGACCACGGAATCGATTTGAATCGGCTGCTTGCTGACCTGCGTCTTTCGACTGAAGGCCAGAAGCTGCTGAACCACGTCCTTGGCCCGCAGGCAGGTGGACCGGATCTCCTTCAACTTGCCGTGGCCGGGATTCCAACCCGGGATATCCTCGATGGCCAGCTCGGCGTTTCCCAGGATGATGGCCAGCATGTTGTTGAAGTCGTGGGCGATCCCGCCGGAGAGCGTCCCGATGGCCTCCATCTTCTGGGACTGCCTCAGCTGGAATTCCAGTCTCTCCTTTTCTTCCTCGGCAAGCCTTTGTTTCGTGATGTCCCGTGCCGCACCGGCCATGAACAGGACCGATCCCTTTTCATCCGTGACCGGCGATTCGTCGATTTGCAGCCAAAGGGTGCTTCCATCCTTTTTTCGGCCTTCCAGCAGGTACGGGTCCTGTCGCCTGCCCGTTTGAATGGCTTTTTGCGTGAGGGCATAACCCGCCTCATTGACGGGGTTGTCCGTCATCAGGTCCATCCACTTGACCTTCATTTCTTCCTGGGTGTAGCCGAAATAATCCATGCACTGGGGACTCACATAGATCAAGCGGTGATCAATGCCGTGCAGGTAGAACAACTCGTTGCTGTGCTCGACGATGTTTCTCAGCTTTTGTTCGCTGTCCTTGAGTGCGGCTTCAGCCTGTATCCGGTCGGTGACATCTTTTAAGACCCCGCGAAAACCCGTCGGCTTGCCGCTTTCATCCGTTATCAGGGATACGGAGGTTTCCAGATATCGCCTGGACATGTCCTTTTTCTCTAAAAGTTCAAAGGCGAGCCCTTTGATCGGTTCCCCGGTTTCGTAGACCTTATTAAACGCCTGGAAAACCCTTTTGGCATCCTCGGCGTTCATATACGCCCGGTTGCTCATCCCCATCAGCTGCTCCCGCGGAAAACCGGATATCTCGCACAGGGAGTCGTTGAAAAAGGTCAGATTCCCGGAAAGATCCGCCTCGAAATACCCTTCCGTGATATTTTCCAAGATCCCTCGATACTTGGATTCACTTTTTTTCAGGATCTGCTCGGCCCGTTTGCGTTCGGTAATGTCGCGCGCCACGGAGATCGCACCCATCGTTTTTTGTTCATGAAGAATCGGGGCGCCGCTGACTTCCCCTATGATCCGCTTTCCGTTTTTGGCGATGAACTCGTATTCGGAGGCAAGGATACGTTCGCCTTCGAAAATACGGCGGGTTTCCCGGAGCGCTTTTCCGAAATATTCGGGGGGAAGCACGCCCAATTGTTGAAAGGGTTTCCCGATGAGTTCTTCAGGGGCATACCCTAAAACCTTTTCCACGGACGGGGAAACGCTTGTCACGATGAAGCTTGTATTCATGGTGTAAATCACGTCGGATACGTGTTCAAAATGAAGCCGGTATTTCGCTTCGTTCTCCCGCAGCGCTTCTTCGGCGATATTTTTTTGTGCGATTTCCGCTACTAGATTCTGGTTGACGTCTCGCAGGTCACGAGTTCTTTCCTGGACCATCTTCTCAAGATTTTCATTCATCAACCGCAGATCCTTGCGATTCTGCTCCTGGGTATTTTTGAATATAAAGGACAAGGCGCCGATGACGATAAACGAAAAGAGGAAACGAAGCTGAAAATCAACCGAATAGGTCATAAAATAAGGAGAAGAGAAACCGACAGACAGATTCAACAGTATGGGGAGGGTCATCAATATCGTCGCCATGGCACCTGTCTTCGATTTCAAAAGGAAAGAAGCGATCAAGGGGAAGGTTAAATACCATACGAAAGCTGACTTGTTCACCCCTCCTGTAAGATATAAATAGACGTACTGGAAGGCGATAATCGAGATCCCGACACAAATGTTGAAATCGTATTTTTTCCTTTTTCGGCCGTCCAAAAGATTCAGATAAAGAGCGGCAGCAGTGAGAAGATCGAATGTCGCAACCCATAAGCTGTTTTGGAGTAAAGCCAAAAGCCCGAAAAAGATTAAATTGAAGATCCCAATAAGTGAAAAACCCTCCAGCATGGCCACTCTTCGCCGAAGTTCAGGGGAAGCATCATCAGCGGCAAAATTCATAAAGTAAGCGTTTATCCGGCGTGCCAGGCTGTTGAGCCAGGATGAGGATAAGAATCGGGGATAAAAAGGCTTATGATTCATCTTGGTTTCTTTGTTCATTGCATGCTTTCTTCATAAATTGCCCACTTGTCATTTCACAAGGTCATTTTAAATGAAGCACGCGCGTTTCGTGACTCTGGAAACGTCCCCACGAAAACTGCGAATCGGTTTTTCAGGCGGCCCCTGGGCACCTTGGGACAGCGTTTTTCTATAGGTTTTGCGGGTCCGAAACTCGCGGATTCTTGCAGGAGAGGGCAATGATGGCGGAGGGCTTCTGCAGGAGGGGATCTCATTCCGGCATTGGGCGCCATCATGGATCACCTCGTAAATAGATCTGTTGTAAGCCGCCAGAGACGACTTGTTCCAGATATCCCACCCGAAAAAAAAGATGTCAAGATTTCCTGTCCGCTACAGTGCGAAGGCACACCTGCGGCACCGGCATGAATTTTTTTTCATCGGCTTTGAGCCGGTGAAATGGATCCAAGATGGATTTTGAAACATTACGATAGGGATCCTGGGAAGGGAACAAAGACAACCCTAAGGGGCATAAAAAAAGGCGGGCAAAGAAAAAGCCCGCCTTGTTATTAATCGTTCGAAAGAGTACCGTCATGCCGGACTCGATCCGGCATCCAGAGAAAATTGCGGTTCACTGGATTCCGGCTAAAAGCATGCCGGAATGACGACGTAAAGACAATTATGAGACTGTTGACAAGTCCAGGTCAAACGCCCGGTCAGGATGCCATATCCTTCAGCCTTTTAAGAGGCCTGATCTTGACAACCCGGCGGGCCGGCTTGGCCTTGAAACCGTCTCCTGGCCGGTAAACGGATTGATTCCTTTTCGGGCCTTGGTGCGGCTTCTTCATGACCTCCATCTTCATCAGGCCGGGCAGGGTGAACTGACCCGCGCTGTTGGGCTTGAGATGACGTTCCATCAAAACGCCCAGCGCCTAGAAAACCGAGAACCCGCTTGCTTCTTGCTCAAACCGGTGTTTTGCGCAAGTTCTTCTAAAATGGCGGTTTTTGTGGTCATGGCCTTTTTGATGGCGACGATCTTCGGGCTGGATTTAGCCTTTGCTGCTGCCTTTCTTTGGCAGGTTCCTTGGGGGCGGTCTTTTGTGTTTTTCTCTTGGGTGCCATGCTTCCTCCTGACTTTGAATCTAAGTTTAATGCCGCTTTTTTTAAAGGAAAAACCTTCGGTGCTCACAAATGCAGTTTATAGGAAAAAAGATGCATCCCTTTATCGATATTCTTGACCGCAGTCAAGGCAATTTTTGCAATTCTTTAGAGGACTTCATCCCATAAAGGGGCCTGGTTTAGGGAGTTTTGCCATCAAGGGAGCAGAGGCCCTGGGAGACGTCATGTCTCCTTAAGACCGAAAAAGGCGCGGATCTTTTCAGGATCATACTCTCGGGAAGGCGCTTCAGGGTGCTCCTGGTTAAGGGTCGCAAGAACGGGCCAGCTCTGCCTCCCACTCGGCCAGCAGGTGCGAGATCTCGCCGGCAATGTCCGGACGCGCTTGCAGGATATTGTTGAATCCGGCCTTGTCGAGCCGGTAGCATTCCACATCGGTTTTCGCCGTCACCGTCACCCTCTCGGCTCGCCGGTCATCATTCCCTTTTCGCCGAAAATACTGCCCGGACTCAGCGTATTGACTCGGCTGCCAGTCTCGGTCGACTCCACCCAAACCTCTGCCTCTCCCACTTCCAGGATGTAGAGCCAGTGCGCCACCGCACCTTGACGGGTGATCGTAGACCCTTCCAGGAAGGGCGCGTAAATAAGATGTTCGATCAGCGCCGTGCGCTCGGCATCCGAGAGCACTTTGAACAGATACACGCTGGACAGCGTCGCCAGGCGCCGTGCGGTTTCGTCTTCGTTCAGGCTCGTCCGCCGTACCGCGTCGTCCTGGACGATGTGCCGTTCCTCCATCGGCATGCGCACACGAATCCCCTGGCGGGTCAGCGCGGCGAGTGCGTGAGCGCGGACGGCTGAATCGGTCGGGTCATCGGCCTGAGGATCCGAAATCCAGTAACGCAGCGCATACCGCGACAATCCGCCTCCCGCCTCCATGAGAACTGCGCTGGGTCTTGGTTCGGGCGCAACGTAGGGAATCTCGGCGTCGAGAACGGCGTGCTCGAGGGTTTCGATCACGCGTTTCGGTCCGACGGCGGCATCAATGTTGAACCAGACCCATCTCCGCCAACGGAGCCGTTCGTCTTCGCGCGATCCGATGATCGTGAACCGAGTCCGTCGGCCAGCAGTTGGGAATCACCACCGTCTCGCGGTTGCGTGTCTCCACTGCGGTATAACGCCACCGCACTTCCACGACGCGGCCGCTGATATTGTCGACTTGGACCCAGTCGCCATTCCGAATAGAGTTGTCCAGCTGGAGCATCACCCCGCCCAACACATTCCCCAGGGTTTCCTGCATGGAAAATGCGACGACGGCGGTGATGATGGCGGACGTGGCCACCAGGCTGGTGAGTTCCACCCCTGCCAGGCGCAGCCACAGGAAGCCCCAGCCGATGAAAAGAAGGGTGGTCGTGAAATCCTCCAAGCAATGCGCGCGGGGTGGAAACCGAAAAGCGGCAACATCGCTCGAAAGAACAAGATGGCGCAAAGCCGGATCAGCACCAAACCGATGCCAACGGCAGCAATATTGAAAAGGATAGGAGCGACGGATCCCGCGCCAAAAGCATCGAAGAGCATCGCTGCTGCTTCTGCGAAGATGCATATCAGAAGAAAGACGAGAGAACGGCGTGTCGAGGTGCGATCGTTGGGACGCAACGCCAGCAGGACGATTCCAAGGATCAGCGCGGCTGCTATCGCCCAAAGAATCTGTGAGCCGAACACGACTCGTGCGGGGTTGGACATAAAGCGTTATTCCGGTATGCATCGAGGTCTGCTATCATCGAATTCCGGGCAGATGATCACGGGCAGCCGGTCTGTCTTCCGGATCTTTTTCTATCTGAACCCAAAGGGGCTGTCAAGGGAAACCTAAACGCATGTTATTGGAATTTTAACCGATTTCAGTGTTGGCCACCGGAGGTTCTTTAGAGCTTAAAATCAACATCCAAAACCCCAAATGACCCACTGTCTCCCTTTGGCCAGCCGGAAGGTCTTTTTAAGAACCGGAGAATCACAAGGATTGGCCAAATACAGCCGATCATTCTTGACCGTACCCGAACGTTTCGATAAGCACTCTTCATCATTTTTGATGTAAAAATCACCCTTAAACCCGGATGGTATATTATACGGTTTGGCTACAAACATGCATTTCATCTCATAACAGCTCGTTATGAAACAGTGAAAAACAAATTTCCACTTTTTTGAGAAATAGCAAATAATCATCTTGCTTTCCTGTTAAATCAGAATTATGATGCCAATATCAATCAAGCCCTGTTTCCCTACAGGGCTGTCTCTATCTGAGGGAAAGGCCCATTTATCACTGCGGTATCCTCCAGGTTGCGACGTTGAAATCTTTTGAAAGGAGGATAATATCATGATTAATGGGACTGTTAAGTGGTTTAATGACCGCAAGGGTTTTGGATTCATTGAGCAGGAAAACGAGCCGGATGTTTTTGTGCATCACAGCGCAATCAACGCAGCCGGTTTTAAATCCCTCAGTGAAGGTTCACGCGTGACCTTTGACATCGTGCAGGGGCCGAAGGGTCCTTCCGCCGCCAATGTGACCGCTGTCTAACCGGGTTTGAAAGAAATGAAAGGCATCTCCTGTGAAATGGGAGATGCCTTTTTTATTGGGTGCGCCATCAAGCCGCATTCTTTTTTCTGGCTGAGATTCTTTTAGCCGTGATCTGCGGGATTACAGACCCGGCCCACGAAAAGGAAATGTCATGGCAAAATCAATTTCTCATTCCATCTGTCCCCCTATAAAAAGCCTCACACAAAGTCTCACACAGGCGGGGCTCACAACTAAAAACGACCTACGCAAATAGCGCGTAAGTCGTTGATATTCTTGGTGGGCCGTGAAGGAATCGAACCTTCAACCTCCTGATTAAGAGGCCGTTCACATGGCAAAGTTGAACCCAATGGATTTATTTAACTATCTGTAAATAAATGATTATTGCTATAGAACCAAAATAAAGAACAGAACAGAAAAAACCATTTTTTGTCACATTTTGTCACAATCCGGACTGCTCTTGCGTCGAGCGAATTTGCGGTGCGCATAGTCGATCATATTGTATTCGACATTCCTGCCCTTTGGTGAAGTTTTTTAGGCGAGCGATGATAGCCGAAAAGCTTCGGTTTAAATTGCGTCTTCAACAACTTATTGTGGAGACTTTGCCGAAACCCTGCAGATCATTCAATCTCACACATACGACGACGCCCCTCCCCCCTTCAATCGAAGACTTCATCGCAGATCCGGCTTACCTCTTCTATGGATGCTGATTAAAAACCTGTCGCCGCTGGCCTGTCGAACTATGCCCGTATCGACCCAAATAACGGTTTTCTACCTATAATTTTCTATTGACATGGCAATCTCCTTTAATTTATTGGGAACCTATTCGAGACGATAACTGTAAGCTCCCCTATCTTGGGGGTCAAATGCTGGCAACACACATTTCGTGTTCGTGTTTGATCCGTTCCCCAAAAAGCAACATCCTATCACCTTGCCGTCAACCCTTCCCTGTTTCGTACGCCACAGGACGTGGTAATTGCGAGCCACGAGCCGGAAAGATTGTTTGTCGAATCCGTTTGGCTTTTTATCAGGATGGATTAAGGCGCTGGACATTGAACTTTATTCCATTGCCTTTGAATACTGGAATAGAGGCAAAGACTGCTACCAACGGGTCTGTAAGAAGGATTTTTTATCCGAATTCACGTGGAAGCGTATCTAGATTCCAGCCGATCCAAGGCTAAGCTTGATGCTATAAATAGATGGCGGAAGCTTAAAGATCGGGGGAAGAGGTTTTTTTTAACGGGTGAGATCAAGGACTAAGACGATCAAAGGGATATTACCAGGGGCAAGGCTTAAACCCATCGATTAGTTGTAAAAACCCCGGGTGCCGTGTCCATGTATGTGTTTGACAGCTGTGGACCTTGGATTACCCAGACTGGTTTTCCTGTGTTGAAAACGTGAAGATAGTTTTCGATCTTTAAACCGTAAATGATGCGTTTTTTCTTTGATAAAAAACCTTTATTTACGATTGAGAATACTTTTAGATTAAAATACGTGCATTTTCGAGAAAGGACTTTCAATGGATAGGAAAAATTTTTTACCGATAATTCTAATGTTTTTTTTAATGTTATTGAGCTTTAACATTGTCTCGGGAAGTTCAATCGATAAATTCAATTTATCTGGACATTGGCAGGCACTCAATGATCCTTCTTACAATGTAAAAATAACAGGTGACGAAAAATCTATTCATTATGATGGCTCCAATGGGAATTATAGACATAGCGGTGTTCTTTATCGAAAAGGAAAAGGTTATGAAGGAAATTTAAAGGATGTTCCGGGGTGGTGTTGTGGGAATGAGGGTTATGTTTGGATTGAAATTTTAGACGGGGATTCAATAAAATCAAGATCGGAGTGGAAAAGACCAGGGTCAAAAGAGCTTTTTTTAAAAACCAATTGGTTTGCAATGAATCGCATAAAAACCGGTTCTTCGGATGGTTCAGTACAAACCGGCAAGACCCCGAAAATAAACCAAGACCCCGTCGTTAGAACCTATTCTTCTAAACCTTCTGTTCAAGCAGCACTTTCCGATGAACAAACTGCTACAATAAAGAAATTTGGATACCCTGATACATTCTCGTTGATGTTTTTTTCTATCGATGACGACACAAAAAAAATATACCGTCGAGAACAATGGCGTTTTTTTAAAAGATTTGAGGAATTGACATTTCTAAACGGTGATTTGGTTGCTCAAGCAGATCTCGCGCCATTGCCAAAAACGATGAAGTTTCCACACTATCGCCCTGAAGCGTTTAATCCGAATCAATCGATTGAAGAAATATTTGAATTGCTTGGAATTATGCAATTTATAAAAGAAGAAATAACAGACGAATTTGACGATACAATAGAGATTTATCGTGCCCCACAAATTTCAATAGGATTTTCTAATGGTTTTCTGGTCTCTATAGAAACCGTTCCTTCAAGTCAATGAGGTCAAGATGACTAAAAATGTTTGCAGGTTAAAAATAGGTGCTTTTGCGATCATTTTCATCTTAATTTTCGTTGCTGAAGTCAACGGGAAGCCGCCAAATAGGCATTTGGGCCATACTCTCGCAACTGCAGCGAGACTAATGGCAGACAATCAAACTGGAAGTGTCAATGAAAGAGAAAATAATGTTTTAAAAGCTGCCAACAAAATCATGGAGGAACTTGAGGCCGAAAATGAGGTAAATCGAGAAAAAGCTTCTGCCGCTTATGATTACAACAAGAAGCGCTATGAAAAGGTTAGATCTGAATTGCCAAATAGAATTCATCGAATGTATTACAGGCGTGGTCTGTTAAATAAAGCCGCAAGATGTCTCGAAGGAGTTGTAACACTAGTAAAAGGAGAAATAAGACATAAAATCAAGATGGTATTGAAACCGTTACCGATTGGCGGAAAATGTAAGGAAGCCATTTCCCGGTTTGGTTCAGAGTTTATAGTTGAGGGTCATCGCTCAGTAAAAAATTTTCGAGTATTAAAACGCTCTCTTCATGAAACGGATAAGGTAGTAAAGGCAGAAGTTGATTTTTTTAAAGACCTATCTAAAAAATTGCAACATATGCCGAAACGTGAAACAGCAGAAAAAGTCAAACAACTTAACGAAAAGTGCTTGGAAGCGTGTCTTAAGATCAAAGCAGAGTGTACTCGAAAAAATTGCAAAGATAAAGGCTATTCCGGGGTGTGCAGAAAATTGTGGAACATGCGCAAGCCTTACCTGTGGATTTGCCTTCAATGAGTACTGGGGATCTCTTGAACCGGGTACTTGGGATGTGCTGGCCGTGTATTAGCTGCGTATCTGGGAAGCGTTGAGGGTTGTGCAAGTAATTTTACATCCTCAAAGGAAGATCTTTTTAAACGGCAAGCAAGTCAAACAACATGTTTAAAAAATGCATATGAAGTTTTAGAAAAAAGCAGCCTCTAGATTTTAGGAATCAATCGTGTAAAAATCAGTGCAATGGTCCTTATAAGTTGGGAGCATTTGCAGCCCAGTGTTATTGTAATAAGCAATAAAGTCGCAAAACTATTAAATTTCAGACACATAAAGAGTATGTCATTATTTTAAGAAAAAAGAGTTTTTCTGGCAAGATAGTTAAGGAAACAACCTTCGTCGTCAACGGTGAAAAGCAGCTTGCAATCGATATTCTCAATCTGGACATTGCTTAACTTTTTTGCCGATCCCAAGAAGCTTTCCCAGTGCCTGTCTATCGCCTTAACCGTTAATTCATAATTTGGTGAAGCACCCCAACCCGGAGGACAAGGCCCTTCGTAAGTGCCCTTTACTGACCCTTCAGGAATAACCGTCTTTCCCTCGAAAGAAATCGTATCGCCACCATGGTCTCGTCTGTTGGATCGATCGTAAAGAGTGATGGACAATGATTTCGTACCTTCTGGCGCTTCCTTAATTGAAATCTCGGGAAATCGCTTGTCTAAGCAGTCCTTGATCCTTCACCCAGGTAAAATCCATATCCAGTTTTGGTATGGATGGATCCACTTCTTCCTTTGAACAACCGAAACAAAGAACGCCAAATATTATCAATAGAAGAATCGCCTTTTTCATCTCCCACCCCCCATTTTAGCCCGAGAATACCACCGTTTGGAACTAGAGCATTCTTGCCAAACGGCACATCGTTACTAGTTCATTAGATTTATAGAGATCGCAATAGATATTCCTCTGAATATCAGGTTTGGACGGGAATATCAAAAATGCCAGAATGCGCGTTTTGGATGACGGTTTGCAGATAATTTATTTGGCCAAAATCTTTATGGACATCTTTGGATAGGGAAGGATTCTCGGCCCGCCGTACCCGTGGAATCCCGAGTGTCGCTATTTATCTAGGAGGGTGATTATATGCTGGATGATTTTGTCATTTTCCAAGAGCAACTTTTGCACGTGCTGCCTGAAGAGAGGTTCCAATGTCCGGCAGTCAATAAGGGACTCCACGGTGAGTATCCCACTTCACCTGAATGAAGGTGTTTGTGCTAGTGAACTCCGGTAATCAAAGGAACACTCGCTGAAACACGCTGCTTGAAAACAATCTGGGTCGAAATGCGAATCCGTAAAATTGACCTTTTCCAGCCTGGCGCCTGTGAAGTCAGCGCCGCTAAGGTCCGCACATGTGAAATCCGAGTTGAAAATTTGCGCCTTGCGAAAATCGGCTTCACGCAACCTTGCATGGCCAAAGTCGGCCAATTGGATGGTGCTCGCCATGAACTTGGCCTGGAACAGATCGGCTGAGTTCCATGTCGAAAAGCTCAGGTTGGCGCTGGAAAGATTCGCTCTGCTTAGTATGGCATTCCAAAAATAAGCATTATGGAAAAAGGCACCCGCAAGATTGACTTCTGTTAGTCTTGAATCCGAAAACTCGACAAATTGAAGGTTGGCCCGAGTCAGATCGCACTCCTTAAGCACGGCGCCTGTCAGGATGCTCCACTGCATGTGAGCACCTGACAGCTTACAGCCTCGCAGGTTGGCTTGTTTCAAGTCCGAAGTCCTCAGGTTTGCCTGGCTGAGGTCAACGTCCACCAGAAATGCCTTGGTCAAAACGGCACCAAACAAATCACGACCGGACAAGTCAAGACCGTTGATATTCGCCCTTTGCCCCAAGGTGCCTGAAAATGGCAACCATTTGCGGTGATTCAACAGAATCGATGCCAACGCATCGGGAGATATCTTTTTTCGAATTTCCTTCTTCACATGGATCTAAATCCTTTCCTATCGCTCCACATTCCTGGCCTATAGACTTTCAACTGGGTATGCTTTGTCAGGAAGAGGTTGAGTGCCATTCAGTCAGCACATGAGAGACTTGAGCATTCACTTTTTCACGCCCCCCCTTGAAACCAGTCAAGAGTAGTTCGTCGCACTTTGTTTTTTGGTGGCAAATACACTTTTACGCTTTTCCCCCTGTGACTTGGAAGGTTTGTGGACCCTTCCGTTCATCTGGATTGAATCGCTTTGATCACCATCCTCGTTGGGAATACAGACGAAAACATTCCGGTCGTCCCTCTCGAACCTGCAGTTTTCGTTCAGTATCTTCCTCATTTTCTTTCTGGCACGATGCAGTCGAACCTTAACATTGACGACATCAAGATCGAGAATCTCCGCAATCTCTTTATGAGTGAAGCCGTCAGCATCGAAAAGCCACAATACCGTCCTCAGGTTTTCCGGTAACAATTGGAAATGGTCTCGTACACACTCGCTCATCTCCTGCTGCTCACGGAGATGCTCCTGACGTGACATGCAAGGGACGATGGATGGATCGACCGTTGATTTTTCGATATTCCCTCCGCTTCGCTTTTGGCGGAAGTGGTCTGAGCAGAGGTTTTTGGCGATGCGAAACAACCATGGCTTTGCGCGGCTTTGGTCTTTTAAAGTGTGCAAATGGTTAAAGGCGCGAATGAAGGCTTCCTGGGTCAGATCTTCGGCAATCCAGTGCTCCTTCACTATGGATAGGATGAAAGCCCTGACTCGGGAATATTGCTGGTCGAAGAATTCGTAGGCCTCTTTTTCGGAAAGGCGCGACATATCAGCAAGTGCAATTCGTTGGAGGCGTGCAGCAGGGTTGCTCCGTGTTGTCTACTGATCCGACTTGATCATCGATGGCCTGCTTCAGAAAAATGGCCGCCCCGTTTTTCACCTTGTAAGCTGTGGCGACGATATCCCTGATTTCCTGTTCACCCAGTCCTACCTCCTTCGCCTTCCCGTATAGATGATCAAAACAGGGAATGCAATTGGCGCCAATTGCCGCGCCCAAAGCTACCATAACCTGTGTTTTAGAATCCATGGTTTCCTCCTTCATAAGAGTGAAAAATGAATATTTCACTCCCTAAGACGATTTCATTGGGGAAAAGGTTACACAAGGAAGACAGGAAATATAAGGGGGAATTGAGGAGCCTTCCTAATTTTCCGAGATGAGGTGAACCACATGCATTGGACAGCTTGCGTAACCAGTTGAAATTGTAATTGAAAAATTTCTCAAGGCAAGCCTCAGACTTTTTATCTTCGATCCGATTTTTATGTTCCAGCAGCATGAACTAAAGATGCTTAATCATCTTTGGCACAATTGACCTCAAAGCCGATTAATGCTTGCCAAACCAAACCATATTTTGAGGCTCATCCGGTTAAAGCGTACTTTTCGTTGAAAATACTTGAAAATAAAGAGAAACTTTTTTGTGACTTTATTGTAGACACCTGCGACCATTTTACAAGGAAAGCCCTCCACCCCTAATATGGAGGGCTTTCCTTGGGATGGAGATTGAGACCGATTTAGTACCGTTCAAATGGCATGTTTCAAAACACAATAATTTCAATATGATATTGCCGAGTACGCAAAAACCGGATGAACCCCTATTAGCCTTCCGTCGAGGATATTTTCGTCTACGCGGTTACCCCATGGATGCCTGTTTAAAAAGCATGTAGATGCGCAGTGGCTGGCATTGCCTAGCGATACTCAACACCGACTTTTCGAAGTCGTGGGTCTGGTTACTGCAGTCCGGCGTTCGAAGTTGAGACTTCTGTATTTATGAGGCTCGGGCACGCCATAGTTAAAGTCGGTCAGTGTGCGGCGCTCGACTCTTGAACCTATCACTTGATCAATTGCTCGAACCATAGCCGCATCTGAATTCGTGATAAGGGTAAAAGCATCTCCGCTGTTTTCGGCACGGCCGGTTCGACCGATGCGATGGATGTAAGTATCAGGGGTGGAAGGAACATCATAATTGATAACGTGAGTGACCCGTGAGATATCGATGCCACGGGCGGCAATATCTGTGGCCACCAGAATCTTGAATCGGCCGCTTCGAAATCCGTCCATGGCGGCCTGTCGCTTTGGCTGAGAGAGGTTTCCCTGCAACGAGGTGGCACAATATCCTGCCCGAACGAGTTGTTCACCTAACCGCTGTGCACGATGCTTGGTCCGAGTGAAGACCAGCACCGATCCACTGCCGGCTGTGGGCAAGATTTTCATCAGCAAAGCTGTTTTCAAATGAGAAGCCACCGGATATAGAGCGTGACTGACCGTTTTAGCCGGTGCAGACGTACCAATTTGCACGGTTATCGGTTTGTTAAGGATTTCGTTCGCCAGACGACGTATCTCTGAAGGCATTGTGGCCGAAAACAAAAGGGTTTGCCGTTGCTGAGGCAAGTGCTTTAATATGCGCCGGATGTCCGGGAAAAATCCCATGTCGAACATCTGGTCAGCCTCATCAATCACCAATACTTCCAGCCCTGTAAGATCCACAGATTCTCGACCGATGTGATCAAGGAGTCTTCCCGGGCAGGCCACAATAATGTCGACGCCCCGCTTCAGTGCTGATATCTGAGGATTAATGCCGACTCCACCATATACGGTGGCGCTACGCAACCGGGTCCGACGCCCCAGGCTTCGGATAGTCTGATGAGTCTGTTCAGCAAGCTCCCGAGTTGGGGCGATAATAATTGAGCGGAGGTGACCTCGTGGGCCCCGTATCAGACGGTGCAGGATCGGCAAAACGAATGCCGCTGTTTTACCGGTGCCGGTCTGAGCAATGCCCATGACATCTTTTCTAGACATGACCACCGGAATCACTTCATCCTGAATGGGTGTGGGCTCGATGAATCCCACAGCAACTACCCCGGCTGCGACATCCGGGTGGAGGTTGAACGATTGAAAATTCATTAATTTCCTTTTTTTATCAAATTAATTTTGGGTTAAAAAAAGCCCCGGAACTATTCCGGGGCTCACAATAGTCTTATGTTTCTCCTGGAAGCGTATTTAGATTATTAAAATATCAACGATCTCCGCTGCCGTCAAGGCTTATCTATGGACAACTATCGAAATTGTATTCGAGCAAATAAAATCGCCGAAAGCGCAGATCGCTTGCCAACCCCGCCGGTAATTTCCACTTCGCCATATTTTGAAGCATGAATTAGATGGGGTCCATTTATATCAGGCTGCTGTTTTCATTGTCAATTTTATTTACCTCCACCGAAAAGGAGGCTATTATGGAGGCAAACGGGGAAATCCACCTGTTTATCGAGTATCAAAAGCGACCAGTAATCAGAACGCTGCCGATTTGTTTCATCTGGTCCACCACCTGGCGGACATCATTCAGAACATCATCTTCCCCTTGGATTCTTTGTGGTACAGTCACATCCCCCGGCTTTCTTTTCAGCCATGATTTTCTCCGATATCGTTGATTTCCCGTTCGCCAAATAATCCTGTTCAATATCTTTTTTGGTAAATCCAAAGCAAAAACATACCCTGTCATTGCCCTGGAATTCTTGTTTTCCATTCGACCGGGGACTGAAAAACGAATTCTGTTTTGGGCTAACAATAGGGCCTGCAACGTATCCGGCGTTTAATAGCGCGTTTTTAATTTGCACCAGGGTGACTGAATCCGGATCGAATTCAATGGTTGCTGATCTCGTTGAAAAATCTGCGGACGCTGCCTTAATCCCCACCAGCCCCTCCAGGGCTTTAACAACCTTTGGTTCTCAGCCCAGTCAGGTCATTCCTTTAATGGACAATTGCATTTTCTGGACCGATCTGTCTCGATTCAATTGATTTCTCCATTCAAAGATTTTTAAGGGAAAGTTTGAGATTGGAGAGCTTTTCGAACAGCCAAAGATAGGGTCTCATAATCAGGAATGTGATCGAAGGCGATGCTTTCATTAATCACAATGGAAGGAATAGAGGGCTTTCGACCACAGCGTTCGACCAGTTCAGCATACCTGCGTAATCCATCTCGGTCGCCCATATCCACCACCTCCCATTTCAGCATACCACTGTCAAACTGGGGGACGATCTCTTCAAGTATCCCTATTGCCAAATCACAGAGCATACATCCCTTTTTCTTGGCAACAATTTCTACAAAGACACTGTGGTTTCCCATCTGCATCAATTGCACAGGCTCCTTGCAAAATCGGATAATATTCTGAGATTGTTCGTTTTTTACAGATTGGAGTCAATATTCATCAAAATATCAGGTTGGGATGGGAATGTCAAAATAGCCGGTTCTTATTATCAATATATCCTTGTGGCGGAATGGATCCACCCCTTCGTTCAGGCACACCTCGTTCGAAGGCAATCGTAGTCACATTATGATAATTTCAAGAAGCTTGAAATTGAATAAGATTGGATTGGCTCTGGGTGGAAGCCGGCGATTCTTGCTTCGATTGCACCGATTGGAGTATATCCATTCCAACGCTGAAATATCCGATAGGGCCCGCTGAAAGGCATCGAGAAGGGGAAACAATGAGCGGAATCATCAGGCTGGCGCTGCCAGCCGCAGGAATCCTCATTTTAGTATTTACGAGAAAGCGTTGGATGAAAAACCTGGTAGCGCCTGTGAATCTGGGAAGCTGGCTGTCGACCTCATGTTGGGCCGTGTTTCCCGCAGCCCTTTTTTTTACAGGATTTGCCGTTGAGAAAGGAAGAATGTACTCCAACCAGGGGTTGGTGGTGGTTTTGATCATCCTTATGGGCATCTGGGGGATTACAGGGTTTCCCACACTTTTTTTGGGTGTTTTGAAATCCATCCGAAGCTCAAAGATCAGAGAATCCTATGCTCGTACGCGGGGCCTCGACTATCACAGGGAGAGAATTGAAAGCGATTTGCTCCCCAAATCGTTTTCCGGCTTCACCAACCCGATTTTGAGCAACGTCCTGACCGTGAAACCCGGCATTTTAATTGCCTGCGCGTTAAAGGAAAATCGCGAAAGACGGGGAACAACGATGCGGGGGAGGGACATCGCGTTGATCGACGGAGTCCGCGTTCGAGGCACCCTGTCTGCTGTCCGCCGCAAGAAACGCGACGGCATTCAAAATCGCGGCGGCGAGAGGCCGGAGGGTTTGAAAGGACTGTTTCACGATCGGACGTTAGAAATCGGTGAAGACCAATACCTGGTCTTTACCCCGGAAAAACAGCTGAAAGATTTTCTCGAACAGCCTGATGCGGCTAAAAAGGCCGTCTTCGATGCCAAAGAAATGGCACAATCTTGTCTGCAACTCGTCACGCAACAGGGCGCCGGGTCGCGTGAAATCCGTGCCCTTTACATTCATGATGGACGAGTGGTCTTGGAATTGGATTGCTTTTTGGATTCAGAAGAGAAGCTCGACTCCTGTGTACAATGCGCTAAAAGAATCCACGAGTGGTGTCCACCCGCATCGACAATTTCAAGCGGATTTAGAAAGTAAAACTGTCTTGCGCTGAATGAAAAGGGTTTTCTTCTGAAGATCTGAAGCAGCTTGCTGTCACCGTGAACACGCTTTTAAATATGGCAAAGGATGGAGTTAAGCTGGAGAACCATGTGGCAGCAGTTCATCTGACAGGTATGAGTCATGATTCAATATTTTGCCGGAAATCAAACAAGCACTCGATGGGCGGATTTCGGCAACAGGCTATCTGGACAGGAAATTTAGCCTTTTTTCCGATTTCTGACGGAAAATTGGGTTTTCGCCGAAAAAATGCCGGAGAGGTTTGAGATCATCGGTCCCAAATCGTGATAAGGCATGCCGAAAGGAACATCTGGACTCATACAGTGCCTTTGAATCCAAACATTTCCACCGACTTCGGGAAGAATTTGAGGTCCATTTAAAAAAAGATTCGGGTTATGGGATTCTCATCTTTACCAGGTAATAAAAGATGCGTTTGTCAGCCCCCCGATAAGAAGAAATAGACCGCATAGGACAGCGGCATACCCAAACAGGTAATAAAGGACCTGAAACCCGACACCCGCTTTGGCGACCTTCATTCGGTCAAGGGTACCGCTGGCTTGAAGACGGCTTATCCATTCCGGTCGTTCATGACGAACCAAGTCCAAGTCAACGCTGCCCTCAAAAATGGCCCGATCCATGGGAAAGCTGTGCCGTCTAAAATGGGCAATAAAAAAATGGATTATGAAGACATGGGCCATGGCTAGAATCGCCTCGATGCGATGAATCCAGAAGGCCACATTCAACCCCCATCCAGGCATGTAAGCTGTCGCTTTCAGAGGGAAGGCCAACAACAACCCCGTTGTTCCGATGATGACCATCCCCCAAAAAACGGCCCAGTAATCGAACTTTTCCCAGTATCCCCACCGGTCAAATCGGGGGGCTTTTCGAAGTCCAAACATCCAGCCGAGATGCTGAAAAAATTCCTTCAAATCCCTGGGTCCGGGAAGGAGAGAGTCGGGTCCTAAAAGGACCTTCGGGACTTGCTTCCATTTCATGGCCCAAAGGAGATAAAGGATATGAACCATGAAGCCACAGAGCATCAGAATACCGACCCATTTGTGGACAGCCAGTGCAGACTCGTATCCCCCGAAAAACCCGGCCAAAACCTGTCCCCATCGAGTTTGAATGTACATGCGGGAAAGCCCCGTGGCTCCCTGCGTCATGAAAGAAACGATTAGAAAGAGGTGGAAAATCCTTTGAAGCGGCGTAAAACGGCGGATTCTTGTTTCAGTTGGTTGGGCCACTTTCGGTTTTCTCCTTTTTTGCGAACAACTCCCGGAGGCCCCACAGGGCAGTATGCGGCAAAAAGACCAGGAATGTTCCCACGGCAATGGCCACCATGGCCCAGAAGGCATAGAAGAGTACGGGAAACGTTTTCAAAGTCCCCAGAGAAGCGGGGTTGGGTTCATGCACCACGTAGGAGGCGTAATTTGCGTTTGCACCTGGATGGCACTTCGCGCAGACATAGGCATGCCTGCGGATCGGATTCATGGGGGAATAGAAAAAATCATTGCTCGCAATCGGTTCCCCTCCGTGGCATTGCCGGCAGGTGATATTCGCCCGAACAGTATGGATGTCCTGAGCCTGTCCAGGATGGCAGGATTCGCAGGTCTTGTCTTTGTAAAAGGGTATTCCGGCATGGGAATCGCTTAGCCGGTGACGGATCCGTACCTTGGCCGCCGAAGGGCTGTATGGGAAAATACCCTGCCGAACCCCTGGGATCTCGACAAAGGGTTTGAACCGGCGAGGGCGCACCTCGTACTCCTCGTAAAAGCCGGTACTGGCTTCTCGATCCTTGTACCGGCGAATAGCGGAAGCAACCTCCTCCTGTGACCAGGCCACCGAGGGCGGCAGGAGCAGGATCGCTCCCGCCGCCAAGAGGAGGCTGAACGCCATTTTAAAGGGACGCGACGTCCTTTCCATAGGGGCCTCCAGGTCGGCTATTTGGACGGCTTGTATTGAATCGGTTCAATAATCTTCCCCACGGGTTTTGGGATTTTCGACAGCGCCTCCCATTCGGCTTGGAGTTTTTTCAGGTCCTCGTTTTTATGTTTATGGCAGGTCTGGCAGGAATTGGGGATGGCCGGATCGCGCAGAGTTTCGGACGGGAGCAGAGTCCTGAACACATGGCTGTGCAGATCCCCGGACTCGGCGCTTTTTACAATCCGTGGCATGTGGCACCCCACGCAATTGGCAAACGAATGGATCGAATGGGCCATGTTGGTGTTAACCTGCACATGGCACTCGAAGCACTGCTTGGATCCTGCAGCATAGGTTTGGGATTTGGTCGGCGGGACACCGACTTGATGGACGAAGTGACAAGAGGTGCAGGTAACGCCTTCTACGAAGTGCTTGCTCTGTCTCCAATCGATGTATTGCTGATGGTGCGCTTTTGAAAACTCGTTGCCGTAAAGGTGATTGGCATCGCCACCGGCGAAAGAAGTGGAGCGATAATAACGTTCCAGTGCCTTTCCCGGTTCATATCCCACGGGCCACCCTGCGCCTTCGTGTTGAAGCGCTTTGCCCCGGTTATGGCAGGAACCGCAGATTTCCACCGCCACGCCCATCGTCAGCTTGGCCGGGTTGATGATGGTCTGGCGCTTTTCGAAAACAGCCGTCTTGGGAAGCGCGGTGTGCCAGGACCCCTTTCCGTGGCAGGCTTCGCATCCCACGGCAGGTTCGATGAACTTCTGCTTTTCCAGGTCCACACCCGTGGCATGGCAGCCGCCGCACTTGAGCAGCCAGGGTCGCTTATCCCAGTCTGCCTCGTGATAGTTCACCCACCGGTCCGTTTCATGGTTGTACTGGACCGGCGAAATATAAAGAACGCCCTCCTTTTCTACGATATAGCGCTGCTTCCATTGGCTTCCGATGGTGTATCTTATCTCCTCAACCTTAGGGATATAAATCTGGTCTGCAGGCACCTTGAGCTTGTCACCGAGCTTCGCCAGATCCTCTCTGATTCTTTTTTCGTCAAAGTCCGTGATGATGACGTCCCGGTTTTTCTGGGCGTCCTGGGTCATCCGGCTGTGCAAGGTCATTTTCCAGGAATCAAAATGTTCCAGGTGGCACGTTTTGCAGGTTTCAGAACCGACAAAAGATTTCGGCTGGGCCATGAGCGTTTTGACATCGATCGCCTGTTCTCCACCGCAACCAAATGCTGCCAGCACAAAAAAGCCCAGCACCACGGCTGCCGAGGCATTCCCCTTCATGGCATCCTCCTTGTTTTGAAGTTGAGAGATGGAATAGAAGAGATCAATACCCTGATGAATTCAAGAAAAAGCGCCAAGGCTATTGAAAAGCATGAAAAGCAGATAGAAAATGGAAGGCGAACGCTGAATGCCGGATATCCACCCATAATATTTCCTCAAAGATTCGGAAACGATCGCGTCTATCAGATAGCAGCGTCTGAGGTAACATCTGTGGAGGAGAGCAGGGAGACGTTTAAAAACCACTACAATAATACTTTGTAGCATGTCAAGAAAAATTATTGATTAAAAGAGTCTGGATTCCCTCACATTGAAAATCGATCAAAGGTACATGGAAAAAGTTCGGTCAAGAATTGCCGGCTGTATTTGACCAAATCCGGTGACTGGATTGGGGACCGAAAACTTGAAAGCAGCACCCAGGACGAGATCCTGGCCCGTTTGACCGAAAGAGGAATCGCCGCAATGACTTTTGTTCAGGTGTCAGGGGCTTTGGTGGCGTGTAAGCCCCGGAGTTTTACTGGTGCCGGAGGCCGGAATCGAACCGGCACGGAGCCAGGCCCCACTGGATTTTGAGTCCAGCGCGTCTACCAGTTTCACCACTCCGGCACGGGATCGGTTATAGGAAGCCTGCCGTGAATTGTCAAGGCGATTGAGGCGCACCCGGAAGCGTTTACCCCAGGGCGGAAGAGATCTCCAGGGCGGAGATTTCACCCTCCCGGAGGACCTCCGGAGGGTCGCGGGTCACATCGACCACCGTTGAGCCGGGACCCCCTTTGAGGGGTCCTGCATCCAGAATCAGGTCCGCGCGTGCGCCGATGGCAGGATCCAGATCGGAAAGGCGGGCGATACCGGGGCGTCCGGAAAGGTTGGCGGAGGTTCCGGTCACGGGACGGCCCAGGGCCGCCGCCAGGGCGGCTGCCACCGGGTGCCCGGCCAGGCGGATGCCGATTTTGCCCGTTTGGGCGGTCAGGCTGTTCGGAAGGCTTTGAGCGGCTGAAAAGACCAGCGTCAGCCTCCCGGGCCAAAAGCGTTGCATCAATACCTCTGCCGCCTCCGGAACCCCTTGCACCAAAGAAGCCAGCTGGCGCGTTTCCCGGATCAAAATCAGGATGGGTTTATCTGCGGGTCTTCCCTTGACCTTAAATAGGGCTTGAACCGCCTGCGGGTTGAATGCATCAACCCCCAGTCCGTAAAGGGATCGCGTGGGAAAGACGATGAGGCCGCCGGCTTCCAGGGCAGCTTTGGCCTCGCCGATCGTTTTTGTGTCGGGATCCGCGGGGTCGATGCGAAGGCGCTTCGGGGTTTTACTGCGGTCCGGAAATTTCAACTTTTCGGGCCTTTTCTTCCACCTGGACGGCCATTTCCTTTTTGAAGTCGGCAAGTTTCCCTGCCAGGCGCCGGTCCGAAAGTGCCAGGATCTGGGCGGCCAGGATCCCGGCATTGCGGGCGCCGGGTTTGCCGACGGCCATGGTGGCCACGGGAATTCCCGGAGGCATCTGGACGGTGGACAAAAGGGAATCGAAGCCTTTCAGGGCCGAGGAATCGATGGGAACCCCGATCACCGGAAGCGGCGTGTGCGCCGCGAGAACGCCTGCCAGGTGGGCCGCATGACCGGCGCCCGCGATCAGGATGCGGATGCCCCGGTCTTTGGCTTCAATGGCAAGCCTGGCGGCACGGTGGGGGCTCCGGTGAGCCGAAGCCACTGTCAGCTGAAAGGCGATTCCGAATCGCTTTAAGACCGAAGCGGCTTCCGCCATGACCTCGAGGTCCGAATCGCTTCCCATGATGATCCCCACCCGGGGCATGGTTTTTCGGGCTTTTTTCCGGGTCGTATTTTTATCCATTGCACGCAGTCCTTTCTGATCCTTGATGCATTCTCAAAAAGCGCCCCTGACGTCATATAGGAAGCGGTCCGGCATTTATCATGCATAAAAATCCCTAATACGCTTGGGCCGCCGCTTCCAACAGGGCCTGTTTTTTTTGATTCAATACCTTCCGATCGATGACCGCCCCGCTGATCCCCCCGTTCAAGGCGATTTCCGAGAGATACCAGGTCTTTTCGTCTACCACCTGCAAGTCTATGTGGGCGAAGGGGAAACGGCCCCGGGCCATGATCTGTCGGCAAAACCCTTCCATCGGCTCCGGAAGGATAAACGGCCGGCTGCTGCCCCCGGAGGCCAGGTTTTTTCGAAAACCGTCCGGATTGTCCCGGACATAGGCTTCGGTGAAATCCCCGGCGACGATGACGCGGACATCCTTGAAAGACCCCAGAAAGGGCTGGAGAACAAAGGGAAAGGCGGATGGGAACATCGACACCACGTTGTAAAGCGCTTCCACGGAATCCCAACGGTGGATGCCATGGCCGCAATGCATACGGTCCTCCTTGGTGACCACCGGTCCGATCCCTTCCCGATGGCAGGCGTTGGCTGCTTCCAGGAGGTCGGCTCTGCGGTATATCACCCGGGTGCCTGGAAGCATCGAGTTACCCAAAAGCTTGGCCTGTACGGTTTTGGAGGCGCTGAGAACCCGAGCCAGCGGGGAAGGGATGCAGCGGACCCCGCGTTCCGTCAGGTCCATGAGCAGGGCTTCTTTGGGCGTCGCGGCGGGCAGGCTCCCGATGAAGACATCCCCAGGGCCGAGGGTTTCGTAGCGGGCGGAAAGCTCCTTGAAATTTCGAAAGATCATGAATCCCCGGATCCGGGCGTGCCGACGGAAAGGGAAAGAAAAGAGGCCCGGCGTTTTTTTTCCTCCAGGGCCAATGCGATCAACCGATCGAGAAGCGCTCCGAAGGGCATCCCGGCTTTGGCCGCCGCCTGGGGCAAGAGGCTCGTCGCCGTCATCCCCGGGATGGTGTTGGTCTCCAGGACATAGACATCTTCCCCCTCCAGAATCATGTCGGTACGGCTGTACCCCATGCAAAAGAGGGCCTGATGCGCTTTCACGGCGCAGTCCTGGGCTTTTTCCGTCAGGTCTTTCGGAATTCGGGCGGGGCAGATTTCCTGGGAGGCGCCGGGGGTGTACTTGGCCGAATAGTCAAAAAACTCAAAGGAAGCGTTCGGAATGATTTCAATCAGGGGAAGGGCCTCGAGGGTTTGGTTGCCCAGCACCCCGCCGGTGAGCTCGATGCCCTGGATGAACTGTTCCAAAAGCACCGTGTCGTCATGGGCGAAGGCCGCGTCCAGGGCGGCTTTCAGGCGTCCGGCTTCCCTGACGATGGAGATCCCCACGCTGGAGCCGGCATTGGCAGGCTTGACCACCAGAGGCATTCCGAGGCGGGCGATCCATTGTTCAGGCTCCAGGGGTGTTGCCGGGGTAATCACCCGGTAGGAAGGGACGGTGAGGCCCGCCTTTTCATAGAGCCTCTTGGCGGCCAGCTTGTTCATGGCAATGGCGCTGCCGATCACGCCGGAACCCTGGTAGGGAATGTTCAGCAGGTCCAGAAGTCCCTGAATAGTACCGTCCTCGCCGAAGGGGCCGTGAAGGATGATCAACGCCACGTCGATGCGGGGAGCATCAGCCACCAGGCCGGCCAGGTCGGTTTTGGGGTCGTATTGTAAAATGGCGTATTTGTCCTTGTCCAGGGCTTCGTAGACTTGTCGGCCGCTGTTGAGGGAGACCTCCCGCTCCGAGGAGACACCCCCGGCAAGGAGCGCTACGGTGAGCTTTTTCATGGCTTCGGCTCCAGTTGCTGTTTAAAGGTTTCCGCGCGTGGGTTTCAGGCCCGAATCCATGGAGATCGGAGGCTTCAAGCCTATCAGGATCGAAAAAGGCTCTTCTTGGCCTGATCGTATTCCTCCCGGGTGATCAGCCCGTTTTCAAAAAGGCGCACCAGTTCCGAAAGCGATTCCATCTGCCTGGCGTTGGGGTCCTCCAGCAGCGGCGTGTTTATTACCGGAAAAGTCTCGATTTCCCTCCGATCCCCCCTTCCGCCGACTCTGAAGGAGATCAGCCCGCCCATGACGGAAAGCTCCACGGACTTCCCGCTCAGAAGGGAGGGCCTCATCATCTCATACAGGGTTTTTCCTTCCCGTTTCATACGCCGGTAAATCAGATATCCCAAACCGGAAAGCGCCGCAGCCCCGAAGAGGAAGATCCATCCCAAATAGTTGATGATTCCGCTGAAAAAAAAGACCAGGAAACCGATCCCGGCGATTAGAAAAACATGAAGGAGGAGGATGACATGGGCGGCCAGAATGCTTTTGAAAAGGCCGTCTTTTTCCTTTTTATTTTTAAAAAACATGGTCTTGTTCGGTTCGGGTCTATTTTTTCGGTGACCCCTCCATGCGGTCCACCAGCTTTTGGACATAGTGCTGGGGCATGTCGAACTCGATGGAGGATTTTCGCAGGGCGTTCAATCGCAGGATTAAAAAATTCAGCTTCTTGATCAGGCGATATTTTTCCTTTTCGTCTTTCAGGCCGACAAGAAGATCCTCCGTGCGCTGAATTTCTTTTTTCAGCTCGATCTCCGGGGGGACGTAGTCGGCGTTTTTGAGGATCTTGTATGCCAGCCGGAGGTCTTCAGGAATGTGGCGGTCGTCTTCCAGGAAAAGGGGCTTTCCGGAACCGGGAAGGTCCTTGAAATCCCCGTCCATCATGGCTTTTTTAATCCGATCTTCGATGATGCGGGTGAAACCGGGCAGCATGCACTTTTCTCCGATTCAAGGGATGCGTTTTGAGCGGAATATATAGAAAACGGTTTTGCTTTTCAAGGCATAAAAGGCGAGCAAAGCGTCTTGGAAGGCAGAAAGAGACGGGAAGGATGCGCCTTTGGGTTTGCGGGAAGGTGTTGGACCCGAATCTGCTGCGGATTATTGTTTGACCCTGGAGGCGATCCTTTGATAATGCAGGGCAGACCGCGATGTTGAGGGAGAAGGGTTGAGAAAGGAAAACGGCATGAAACGGATCGCATTCGCCGGAACTGACGGAAGGACGATGTTGTGTGCGCTGGTTGCTGCCACAGCCACCAGTGAGACGCATCCCGAGCCCTTTGAAGGGGTGGTGGTCCGGGGGACGCCGTCCATGCCCGAGTTTTCCAAGCGGTTGCAGTGGCCTGTGGTCTTTCTGCCGACCCAAAGCAACACCGCGGCCGACTATGCCGTAGCCCTCATCGAAGCCATGAAACACGGACAGATCGATGCGGTGGTCCCCATGCCTGAGGCGCTCCTCTTCGAAGGGATCGTGGACGCTCTGGAGGCGGTGGGCCTTTCCGGGCGCGTCATGGGGTTGAGCAGGGACGGCGCGTTCATCGAAGGCGACAAGATCCGCTGCAAATACCTCTGCAAAAAAGCCGGCATCCCGGTGGCGCCCGACTGGCAGGACGTGGATGCGAAAAGATATCCCGACGTCCTTTCCACGTGCCTGGCTTTCATCGATGCCCACGGCGGCGCAGTCCTCAAGTATCCTTACAGCGCAGGCGGAAAGGGAGCCCGGATCATCCTGAACACGTGGGACATCCGGGAAGTCTACGACACCCTCATGCGGGATTACCGGGACGAGTACCGCCGCCTTTTCGGCAAAAAAGTAGCCTGGCCGCTTCTCATCGAAGCCAGGATGTCCGGCGTTGAAATCTCCTTCACGATTTTCGTGGACCCAGAAGGGAACTACCAGATTCTGCCCACAGCCATGGACTACCCGGAGCGTTTCGAGGGGCCGGCCAGCAAGGACAACCCCATCACCGGCGGGGTCGGGGCCGTCTCTCCTCATCCCATGGAAACCCCGGAACTCATGGAGATGGCCGGGGAGCGGATTGCCAGGCCCCTGATCGAGGCCATGAAGGCCGAAGGAATTCTGCGCCCCTGCGTGATCTATCCCGGATGTTTCGTGTCCCTGGATGCTTCAGGCAGGCCCACGGAAATCCGGGTGTGCGAAATCAACATCCGGCTGGGGGAACCCGAGGCCCAGCCCATCGCCCGGCGGGTGAGAAACCTGGGGGCCCTGGTGATGGCCTCCCTCGAGGGGGCCCTGGACCGGGTTAAGCCCGAAGTTCGGGAAGACCAGGTGGCGCTTTGCATGGCCCTGGTCACGGGGCCGGGAGGACCGGACGGGCAGAAGGGGTACCCTTGGTCCTGCACCAAGGGAGAGGTGCTCGAAATCGATTTTCCCTACCTCAAGAGAAAAGGGATTCAGGTCATCCCTTCGGCCATGACCTACAGCGCGGAAGAGGGAGTCTTCAAGTCCGACGGGACCCGGGTTGCGTATCTCAACGCCAATGCCACGGTAAAGCCGGGCGAGGACAGGGGCGCGGTGACAGAGCGCTTGAGAAACAAGCTTTTAGCGGCCTTTGACAATGGAAAGATCCGGGTCGTTCCGAGGGAAAATTCCAGGGGAAACCGCCTCGACCTGCGGCGCGACCTGGGAACCCATTTTGCCAAGGCCGCAGCAATTTTTAACATTTATTAACAGTATCATAATTGTCTTTACGTCGTCATTCCGGCATGCTTTTAGCCGGAATCCAGTGAACCGCAAATATCCCTGGATGCCGGATCAAGTCCGGCATGACGGTACTATTTCGAGACGATTAATAAAAGGGCCGGAGTTCCCCGCCGGGGTGCTTTCAATGAAAATGCTTGGAAAAATGAAAAGAATCCTTATTCTTCTTACCATCGCAGGGTGTTTTTTGGCGTTTTCAGGGGACGCCTTCGCCGTCAAGGAAGGCGCCGACGGCGAGGCGACTCTGGTGGTGCCGGTGGAGGTCTTGGCCGGGGTCATCCGGGAGGCGCTTCCCCTGGAGCTCGAAACCTCCGAATCCCTCAAGGGAAGGCTTTGGGTACGCTCCGTGGAAAAATTGTATTTGGGGAAAAACGCCGTCTCCTTCAAGGCCCGGGTACAGGGGAAGGAGCTTGCCTATATCCAGAAGATCGGAGGATACAAGGCGGCCGTGAAGTTCGGAGAAGTGGACCTGGCTTTTGATTGCTCGGCGTCGCTTTCCTTCGACAGGAAGCGGCGCGTCCTCGTCATCAAGCCGAGGATTCATCCGGCGGAAAAAGGAAACGAGCTGCTGACCCCCTTGCTCATGGCACTGGTCAACGAAAACGAATATCTCGTGGAAATCGAGAAACTCAAGCCCATCGAAACCCGGCTGGGGAAATCCCCCCTCGTTGCCCACATGGACGTTTCGAGCATCACCACCTTGAACAACAAGCTGATGATCGGGATCACCCCCCGGATTGAAAAAAGCGGCGGAAAATGAGCCGCGGGCTTTCGTGGCGCTTTTGCCCGCCACCGCAAGAATGACGACAAGCCGCGTGAGAACGTAAAAAAGCCTATGTATGGAAAAGGAAAAAAACAAGACGATTTAACGGGTCTTGCCTGACGCGCAAGGAGAGCAGATGAAAAAGCTGATTAAAAGAATCAGTTTGATGTTTGCGGCAGGGGCCATGGGCGGACTCATCAACAGCCTGTTGGTCTGGTTTTTCGGCGCCAAGGGAATCACCGGCCATTTCGGCGTGGCCATCGCGCCCGCCCTCACCGGGCCGTGGCTGTATCCGAGGCTGGTCTGGGGGGGGCTTTGGGGTTTTCTGTTTCTGCTGCCGCTGATGGAAAGCCGCCAGATCCCAAGGGGGTTGGTCTTCAGCCTGGGTCCTACCCTAGTGCAGCTGTTTTTTATTTTTCCCAGTGTGAACCACAAGGGGCTTCTAGGCGTCGATCTCGGGGCCTTGACCCCGGTTTTCGTGCTTTTTTTCAACGCCGTCTGGGGAGTCGTCGCGGCCCTTTGGCTCAAATGGACGGAAAAATAAGACAAGACGGGTTGTTTCATGAACAGGAAGGGATTGTAGGCCTTTACCAAGGCCGGACAGAGTGACAGGTGAAAGATGATCGAACTGACTTTTCCAGATGAAAAAAAGAAGCAATTTGAAACCCCTCCAACGGGGTTGGAGGTGGCCAAAGGCATCTCCGAGGCCCTGGCGAGGGAAAGCGTCGCCATTGCACTCAACGGGTCGATATTGGACTTAAGCCGAAAAATCGAGCACGACGCCTCCATAAGGGTGATCACCACCCAAGACCCCGAAGCCCTCGATATCCTCAGGCACAGCGCTGCCCACGTGATGGCCCAGGCGATTTTGCGCATCTACCCGGACGCCAAGCTGACCATCGGCCCGGTGGTGGGAAATGAATTCTACTACGACATCGACATGGAGACGGTGTCCGAGGCCGACTTTCCCAAAATCGAAAAGGAGATGAAAAAGATCGTGGCGGCAAAGCTTCCGGTCAAGCGCCGGGAGGTGTCCAAGGCCGAGGCCATGACTCTTTACCGGAAGGAACCATACAAGCTGGAGATGATCTCGGATCTGGTTGACGGCACCATTTCCGTTTACGAGCAGGGGGAGTTTGCCGATCTTTGCCGGGGACCCCACGTGCCGCACACAGGATTTATCCGAGCCTTCAAGCTCACGAAAGTTTCGGGTGCTTACTGGCGAGCAGACCAGGCCAACGCACAGCTCCAGAGGATCTACGGGACGGCCTTTTTTTCGAAGAAGGACCTGGACGCGTATCTTTTTTTCCTGGAAGAGGCGAAAAAGAGGAACCACCGGAAGCTGGGAACCCTACTGGAACTTTTCAGCTTCCATGACGAAGCTCCAGGAATGCCCTTTTTTCACCCCAAAGGGATGGCGGTTTGGAACCAGCTTCTGGATTACTGGAGGGAAGAGCACAAAGCGGCGGGGTACGTGGAGACCAAGACCCCCATCATGCTCAGCCGAACCCTCTGGGAGCGGAGCGGTCACTGGGAAAACTACCGGGAGAACATGTATTTTTCCAAAATTGATGAGTTCGAATACGCCATCAAGCCCATGAACTGTCCCGGGGGGATGCTCATGTACAAGACCCGCCTGCATTCCTACAAGGATTTCCCCATCCGGGCGGCCGAAATCGGGCTGGTGCACCGGCACGAGCTCAGCGGCGTGCTGTCCGGACTGTTCCGGGTGCGGGCCTTCCATCAGGACGATGCGCACATCTTCATGACCCCGGGCCAGATCCGGCAGGAGATCCTGGGCGTGCTGCACCTGGTACAGCGCATCTACAGTACCTTCGGTTTGGGCTTTCATCTGGAGCTTTCCACGCGGCCGGAAAAATCCATCGGTACGGACGAACAGTGGGGCCAAGCCACGGAAGGGCTGCGGGCTGCGCTGGCGGATTACGGGGAAAAATACGCTGTCAACGAAGGGGACGGGGCTTTTTACGGTCCCAAGATCGACTGCCACATCCAGGATGCCCTGGGCCGCACCTGGCAGTGCGGTACCATCCAGCTCGACATGTCCCTCCCGGATCGGTTCGATCTGACCTATGTCGGGGCGGACAATGAAAAACACAGGCCCATCATGATCCACAGGACGGTGTACGGTTCCATCGAAAGGTTCTTCGGGATCCTCATCGAGCATTTTGCCGGCCGGTTCCCCCTGTGGATGGCGCCAGTCCAGGCGGTGCTGCTTCCCATCAACGACTCGCTCGCCCCTTTCGCCCGGGAACAGGAAAAACGGCTTGCCGAAAAAGGGCTGCGCTGTGAAGTGGACGACCGGGCCGAAAGCCTGAACAAGAAGATCCGGGAAGCCCAGATGAAACAGATTCCCCTCATCTTGACCCTCGGGGAAAAAGAGAAGGCCTCAGGGACCTTTTCCGTGAGGACCCTGGACGGGAAGGTGTCTCAGGGGGTGGCCTCCGACCGGTTCTTCCACCGGGTCTTGTCCCACGTTCGGGAAAGAGCCCTCGAGGCGATTTCTTTTTAGAGTAACCGGGGAGCAGCGCCTTGAAAAAGAATCAGAATGCGGAAAACGCCGGCGTGACCACCCATCAAATTCAATGGTGCGATCTGAGATGCCCGGAGGCCACATTCGCCAAAATCGATGCCCTGGACGGATCCTGCCGGACTTTCCAGTCTCTCTGGTGCAAAAAGCTCAAAAGCCACGTGACCAAAAACGCCCCCTGTGAGGCCCTGTTCGGAAGGCGGCGCCCCACGACCGGATGGTGATCGCTTTTCTGGGGATTTTTAGCGAAAAACGGTTTTTTCTGACATGGAAAAAAGACAGCGCCTCCTTCGAGACTGGCTGCCGGTGTTGCTTTACTGCCTGCTTATCTTCATCCAGTCCTCCTTTCCTCCGGCGGTAAGCCGGCCGCTGTTCCCGCTTTTCGACAAGGCGGCCCACCTGGGGATGTATGCTGTCCTGGGAATCCTTTTTTACCGGGCGTTTAAAACGCCTCGGACACCCAACCGCAAAGCCGCCGTGTGGGCGGTTTTCGCGGCGGCCCTTTACGGTATCAGCGACGAAATCCATCAGGCCTTCGTCCCGGAAAGGTCGGCGGAGGCTGCGGATTTCTTGGCCGACGGCCTCGGGGGCCTTTTGGGAGTCGTGTCGTTTGTGGCCCTGTTTCCGAACTTCCGAAAGCCGCCGTCTCCCCGGCCCGGGCTCCTTGCCGGGGAAATCCCGGATTGACAGCCGGCTTGTTTTTTTATACACAAACCCTTCGCGCTTTTCAGCCCTGGAAACGCGGTTCGATTTCAAAAAGGAGAACAGGTTCAAATGGATGCGCAACCCACCCTCATCATCAACGGGAATCCCTTTTCGTTCGACCCCGGGGAGACGATCCTCACGGTCGCCCGGCGCCATGACATCGACATTCCCACGCTTTGCCACCTGAAGCGGGCCACGCCCACCGGAGCCTGCCGGATCTGCGTGGTGGAAGTGGAAGGCGCCCGGACGCTTTTGGCGTCCTGCGCCACGCCGGCCGCCGACAAGATGGTGGTGCACACGGAATCCCCCAAGGTGGTGGAAGCGCGAAAGGCCATCCTTCGGCTCATGCTCTCCTCCGGAAATCACAACTGCGCCATCCGCGGCGCCGACGACGCCGACTGGACCGCCTTCCAGCTCAAGGTGCACCGGGATGACGGGTGCACGGAACTCTGCCCGGTCTGGGGCGATTGCGAACTCCAGAGCCTGGCGTACCGCTACCAGGTGTCCGGGGAGCAATTCGAAGGCATCGAAACCCGCTACCCCGTCGAGACCGTGAACCCTTTCATCGTGCGCGACTTCTCCCGATGCATTCTCTGCGGCCGATGCGTCCAGGCCTGCAACGACGTCCAGGTGAACCATGCCATCAACTTCGGATACCGGGGCTCGCAAACCAAGATCGTCGCCTCCGGAGACCGCCCCCTCAAGGATTCCAATTGCGTATTCTGCGGAGAGTGTGTCCAGGCCTGTCCCGTGGGAGCCCTTGTCGAAAAGGGCGTCCGATACCACCACCGGCCCTGGGAAATCCGGAAGGTCCGCACCACCTGCAGCTACTGCGGCGTCGGGTGCCAGATGGTGCTTCATGTCAAAGACAACCGGGTGGTCAAGGTGACGGGCGCGGAGGGCGTCCCGCCCAATAACGGGAGCCTGTGCGTCAAAGGGCGGTTCGGTTTCGACTTCATCGCTTCTCCAAAGCGGCTGAAGACCCCGCTCATCAAGGAAAACGGGACCTTCAGGGAGGCGACATGGGAAGAGGCGCTGGACCGAGTCGCCGGCAAGCTGGCGGAGATCCGGGACCGGCACGGATCCGACAGTCTCGGGGTCCTGACCTCGGCCAGGATCACCAACGAGGAAAACTACCTGGCGCAGAAATTCACCCGGGCGGTTTTGAAGACCAACAACATCGATCACTGTGCGCGCCTCTGACATTCTTCCACGGTGGCCGGTCTGGCCGCGGCGTTCGGAAGCGGGGCGATGACCAATACCATCGGCGACATCGAAGACGCCGAGGTCATCCTGGTCACGGGCTCCAATACGACGGAAAATCACCCGGTCCTTTCGAGCTTTGCCAAAAGGGCCGTGAAATTCAAAGGGTCCAAACTCATCCTTGTGGATCCTCGGAAGATCGGCATGGCCGAGTTCGCCCACGTCTGGCTGCGCCAGAACCTGGGAACGGATGTGGCCTGGCTCAACGGCATGATGCACGTCATTATCCAGGAGAACCTTTTCGACAAGGCTTTCGTCGAAAACCGGACCCACGGGTTCGAGGACCTGAAGAAGGCCGTGGAAAAATATCCTCCCGAAAAGGTGGAAAAGATTACCGGGATTCCCGCCGAGGACTTGAGGAAAGCGGCCCGACTGTATGCCACGGCCAAAACGGCCTCCATCCTCTACTGCATGGGGATTACCCAGCATGTCACCGGAACCGACAACGTCAAGTCCCTTGCCAACCTGGCCATGCTCTGCGGGCATATGGGAAAACCGGGAACCGGGGTGAACCCCCTCAGGGGACAAAACAATGTGCAAGGGGCCTGCGATATGGGCGGGCTCCCCAACGTCTACTCCGGCTATCAGGCGGTTTCGGACGTCGCCCTGGCCAAGAAGATGGAATCGGCGTGGGGGGTGACGGGGCTTTCCACCCAGCCCGGCATGACCGTCACTCAAATGATGCCGGCGGCCCACGAAGGGAAGCTGAAGGCGCTTTTCATCATCGGGGAAAATCCCCTGGTTTCGGACCCGGACCTCAACCACCTCAAGAAGTGCATACAGCACCTGGAGTTCCTCGTGGTCCAGGATATCTTTTTGACCGAGACGGCGGCCATGGCCGACGTGGTGCTTCCCTCTCCATGCTTTGCGGAAAAGGACGGGACTTTTTCCAACACGGAGCGGCGGGTTTCGCGGGTCAGAAAAGCCGTCGACCCCCCGGGCGAGGCCAGGGACGACTGGAAGATCCTCTGCGAGCTTTCCACCCGCATGGGCTATCCCATGACCTATGGGAGCCCCTCGGCGGTCATGGAAGAAATCGCCCGGGTGACGCCGTCTTACGGCGGGATCACCTATGACCGCATCGACGAAGTGGGGCTGCATTGGCCCTGTCCCAACACGGATCATCCCGGAACCCCGATTTTGCACAAAGAGCAGTTCACCTCGGGCAGGGGGAACTTCCATGCCATCGAATACATGCCACCCGCCGAGGTGACCGACGACGAGTACCCCCTCTACCTCACCACCGGGAGGGTCCTGTACCATTACCACACCGGCACCATGACCATGAAATCGGAAGGCCTCAACGAGCGGGTTCCCGGGTGTTTCGTCGAAATCGCCCCGGAAGATGCTAGGAAATACGGGGTGGAAGACGGCGCCCTGGCGGAGATCCGGTCGCGCCGCGGCAAAATACGGGCCGCCGTCAAGATTTCCCCCAAGGCGGTGGCCGGGACCGTCTTCATCCCGTTCCACTTTGCCGAAGCCGCCGCCAACAGCCTCACCCACGCGGCTTTGGACCCGGTTTCCAAGATCCCGGAGTTCAAGGTCTGCGCGGTATGCCTCGAACGCGCGGCTTGAAAGGCTTTTCGTCCCGAAGCATCGGGTATCGGAAACAGCTTGCGAGATGGTCGTTCACCACCCCGCCCGCCTGGAGGAAGGCGTAGCAGATGGTGCTGCCCACAAAGGTAAACCCGGCTGATTTCAGCGCCCGGCTGACCGCATCGGAAAGCGGGGTGGCTGCGGGAAGCTGATCCGGACGCTTCCAGCGGTTGTGCACGGTCTTTCCTCCCGTAAATCCCCACATGAAGGCGTCGAAGCTGCCGACCTGCTTTTGAAGCTTTAAAAACGCCCGGGCGTTTTTAACGGCGGCGCGGATCTTGAGCCGGTTTCGGATGATCCTTGGATCCTGGCGCGCCGTTTCCTGTTCGGCTTCGGACATCTTCGCCACCGCAGCAGGATCAAAGCCGCAAAACACCTCCCGGAGGGCCTCGCGTTTGTTCAAAACGATCCTCCAGGAGAGTCCTGCCTGAAAAGCGTCGAGAACCAGGTACTCGAACCATTTCCGGTCATCGTGCACCGGAACGCCCCACTCTCGGTCGTGATAGGCCGTCATGAGGGGATCGTCGCCGGGCCAGGGGCATCGGGTCACGGACTCGGTTTGCATCAAGACAGGCTCCTTAGGGGTGCCAGACAATCGGTTTTTCCGGTTTGAAGGAGAAGGGCGGGTGGATCATGGCAATGAACAATGCGCCGACGCAAATCAACAAGGCGCTGGTGTAGCATCCCCATTCGAAGGAACCCGTCAGGTCTTTGATCCAACCCGTGAAGGGGGGCGCCACCAGGGCGCCGATGAAGTTGATGGAGTTGGTCAGCCCATAGCAGGTTCCCTGGACCCTCGGGGGGACGATGTCCGCGATGAGGGCGTAAAAGGTCCCCCAGTGGCCCCAGGCGAAAGTCCCGATGGCAAACAGGATGACGGCCGCTGCGGCAGGGCTCCACCGGAGTCGGACCGCTGCTCCCATGAGGCACATGAAAACGGCGATGAGCGCGAATTCGGTGATGATGATGCCTTTGCGTCCCAGGTTCCGGCGGGCCATCCGGTCGCTGACCCACCCCGTCAACAATAGCCCGGGGATGGCGGCGATCCCCACCAGGCTGCTCAGCAGGGAGGAAACCGCCGTGTTTTCCACCCCCAGCTCAGTGAAGATGGCCGGGGCCCAGGTTCCGGTCATCCAGGTGGCATAGACCGCGGGAATCCCTCCTGCGTAAAGCATCCAGAGATCTTTTTTCTGAAACACGATGGAGAAAGAGACGGGTCGAGAGGGGTTGCCTTTGGTTGGAAGAGGGCCGGCGTCGGGCTCGTCCACGGCCTTCCAGATCAGGGCGGCCGCCAGGAAAGAGGGGATGGAAAACAGGAAAAAGACCTGGCGCCATCCCCAGGCCCAGGAGATGAGCCCCGCCAGGACGTATCCCAAAAACATCCCCGTTCCCAGCCCGATGAAAGAGACGCTCTGCCCGAATCCGGCTTTTTCTCTGGGCGTCCAGGCGTTGATGATGGGACGGTCATTGCTGAAATAGGCGCCCTGACCGATTCCGGTCAGGAACCGCATTAGAAAGAGTCCGGCAAAGGAACCCGCCCATCCTGTAAAAAAGGAAAAAACCGCCCACCACAGGGTGCAGCTCACGAGAACGACTTTCCGCCCGATTCGGTCTCCCAGGTATCCGGCGGGAAAGAGCATCCCGGCATAGGCGTAGAAGAGCGCGCTGGCGATCCACCCGGCCTGGGCGTAGGAAAGCCCCAGCTCCTGTCGGATGGGGAGCAGGACCGGGGAGAGGCCGGAGCGCACCATGTAATTGGCGATCCAGCCGAAGATCATGACGGCCCAGATCTGATGGTAGCGTTTCCAAGGCACGGCTTTTCACCTGCCGCCGGCACTAGGGCGCAGCGTTTTGACTCGGGGGCTCATGTCTGGCGGCTATTTTCTTTTTTCCACCGGAATATAATCGTTTATGGGGCATCCTGTGTAGACCTGACGAGGCCGGGCCAGCCGCCAGTCGGGATCGTCCATGCTCTCCTTCCATTGGGCGATCCACCCGGGAAGCCTGCCGATGGCGAACAACACGGTGAACATGTTGGTGGGAAACCCGATGGCCCTCAGGACGATGCCGCTGTAAAAATCCACGTTGGGATACAGGTTGTTTTCGGCGAAATAGTCCTCTTTCAGCGCCATCTCCTCCAATTCCATGGCGATGTCCAAAAGCGGATCGGAGACCCGGAGTCTGTCCAGCAGGGTGTGGCACCATTTCTTGATGATCTTGGCCCGGGGATCGTAGGTCTTGTAAACCCGATGGCCGAAGCCCATCAGGCGGAACGGGTCGTTCTTGTCTTTGGCCCGGTCGATGAGACGGCGGACCGGGGTCCCTTTTTCGCGGACTTCCGTGAGCATTTCGATGACCGCCTGGTTGGCGCCGCCGTGAAGCGGACCCCAGAGGGCTGAAATTCCGGCGGAAATGGCGGCATAGAGGTTGACTTTGCCGCTGCCCACCACTCGGACGGCCGATGTGGAGCAGTTTTGTTCGTGGTCCGCGTGGAGAATCCAGAAAACTTCCAGGGCGCGCACGATGTCGTGGTCGATAATATAGGGCTTTACGGGGGAGTCGAACATCATGTTTAAAAAATTGACGGTGTAGGCAAGATCGGGCCGGGGATAGACGACTTTATGGCCCTTGGAGATCTTGTAGGACATGGCGGCCATGGTGCGGACCTTGGCCAGAAGCCGGGTCACGGTGATGTTGATTTCTTCTTCCGCTGTCTGGAGTTCCGGATAAAAGCTCCTGAGGGCGTTCACCATTGAGGAGAGGATCCCCATGGGGTGGGAGGCCCTCGGGAAGCCCTGGTAGAAATGCTGCATGTCCTCGTGCACCAGGGAATGGTCGTTCAAAAGCACGGAAAACCGGTTGAGCTCCGAAAGATTGGGGAGCTTCCCGTTGATGAGAAGGTAGGCCGTCTCCTTGAAGGAGGCGTGTTCGGCGAGCTGCTCGATGGGGATTCCCCGGTAGCGGAGGATCCCTTTTTCTCCGTCCATGAAGGTGATGGCGCTCTTGCAGCTTCCGGTGCTCGCAAAACCCGGGTCGTAGGTGATGAGCCCCGTTTTCCTGCGCAGCTCGCGGATATCGATGGCCTTCTCCCCTTCCGAACCTGTGACAAGCGGAAGGGTGAAGCTTTTTCCTTCAAATTCGATCCTGACGGCTTTTTCCATCTGCAACCTCCCGGATAGGGATCTAGGGGCTTGAGGTCCGTTTAGGGACGGAACCCCGATCCCTGGTGAAAATATCACCTGGTATACCAAGCGGCTGGATATTTCAAGAAAATCGTTTTGTTTTCTTTCGGCAGGGCGAAAAGCGCTTCAATCCATACCAAGAAAAAGCAAAGAGGGGAAAGGTCTCAAGCAAAGGGATGTCCTCTTTCTCCGGAAGGCTTCATGGGAAAGTCATGGAGATAAAAAAAGGGCGGGGACTCACATAGCTTCCCCGCCCTTAAATCAATGGCTTAAGAATTATCCGGCCACGTCTATCTTGGGATCACATCCCAGGTTGGGGTCCGGTTTTTCGCATTGGAAGTTTTCCTCGCGGGTATCCACGTGCCCTTTGTCTCGTTCCGAGTCGGATTCAACATAGCTTTGTTCTTTATGTTCTTTCATAATGTACCTCCTTTTAGGGATCAGCGAATTAGGACCGATTTCAGTTTAAATTAACATAAGCACTCCGGCCGGCTTTTCAAGGGCCAAAACAGTAAAAAGCGCCGCATACGGGTTTAATCCGGCTTCGATGAAAGCATTTTTAGAAGTCATTTCAAAACCTCCTGATAAGCTGTGCTTGGGATCTTTTAATAAAAGCGCTTAACGAAGCGGAGCGTTTGAATCTTGAATTGTTTGAGGGCGTTACGCCCGAGTTTTCAAGATTCAGCAAAGCGAGTTTAGCGCTTTCCAAAAGGCCCAACAGGCGGGGAAGGAGGTTTTGAAACCGATTCTAGGGGTCGCGCGTCTTTACAGGAAACCGTTGTTTTGATAAATGAAATAAAAACTCCAAGGGAGAAAAGGCATGTCTTTCAAGGAAAACCTGCTGAAAAAGATGGCCATCGACCGGCTGGCCGATCAAGTCATCGCTTCCATCGGCCCTTCGGGAAGCGGCAAGAAGGCCGACCGGGCTGCCATGCGCCGCCTCATCGAGATGGGGCCCCACGAATACCAAAAGGAAAGAGACCTGGATCTTTTCCTGCTGGAGCTGGCGGAGGGCCAGAAACGGATTTTCGTTCTGGACAACGAGCTTGCCCTCTACGACACCACGGTCGAAGACGTTGGGTTGCGGAAAAGCCCCACGCTCAAGGAGATGCTCAGCATTCGAAACGCCATCAAGATCCTCAACGACAAGGATGTGAAAAAAAGCACCCGGGAGGACTCGGTGAACCGGATCCGGGAGGCCTGGATCTCGGGCCTGGATCTTTCTTTCGGCATTGCGGATCTAAACGAGATTGAAAGCGACGGCATCGCTTCCATGGAGCGCGGCTACGCAGAAGGGGTGATTCAGTCTTTGGAGCTTTTCGGCGAGATCCTGGGTTATGTTTCGGCTCCCAAAGGCCTTGAAATCGCCCATTGCCGCATCCTCGGTGGAGCAGTGACCAAGCCTTCCGGTGAAAAGGCGCTGGGTCCGGTGGTGATCTACAGCATCATCCACAATGCCCTCCGGCTTGTGGAAAGCCCCGTGGGAATCCAGGATAAGGACAAGATCGAGCATTTGCACCAGGTGGCATCCGGCAAGCTCAAGGGTGACCGGGAAGGCGCCGACGTCTATCAATTCCTCAAAGAGGAAATCACCGATAAAAAAAGCCTTCGTGAGAAGTAGAATAAACATCGAAAGGATTGGCAGTCCAATCAATCATTCGTTATCTTTCCTTCGTCTAAACCTGACTGAGGATCATCAACATCTTTCGCCCGACAAATGGTCGGTTTTCTCGCCCAGGACGAAGGCAACCATCTGTGAAATGACACCCCGCTTTGGAACCGATCTCACTTTTAAGCAGGCCTGTCTTTGGGGGACCTATCTCATGGGCCGGTGCCGGGTGGAAAACGCCGCTGTTTTAGGCGGCCATATCCGGGGCGACGAACTCAAGGGTGGGGAGACGATTCATATTGAAAACAGCCTCTTGCTTCAGAGCCTGATTCATCACCGCTCCCACAGGGATCCGCCCGGCCATTCTTTTATCATCAAAAATACAGTGGCCATGCCCTTTGCCAATATTCATGGCTCTTCGACGAAGGGTTGCTATTTCGGTCCATTCAGCACCCTGGACCTGACCCGAGCCCAGGGATGCCATATCGGAACCTTCGCCTACGTTCAGGCGGACCCACTGGAGAAGCAAACGGTTGAAGACGGACGCGTTCTGGTCAGAGAAAAGGGAATGTTTGAATTCGATTATCTATTTCCCGGCAAAGCCCTGAACCGGTATGTTCGATGGAACCCCCAAGAGGGACTCCATGGCATTTTTACACGGGAAGCCTTCCGTGCACGGCGCCGTATAGAAAGCCGGATGGATGGAAGGGGAAAACGGCTTTCGGTGACTGTCCCCGAGACCGCCTCGGCAAATCCCTACGCATGGATTCATGGGAAGACGGTCATAGGTCAAAATGTCTTTGTTTCACAAGGAGCCTGTCTCAACGATGTCATGATGGGGTACGGTTCCAACGCCCAGGAGAATTGCGTCCTCTCCCATTGCCGTCTTGAAGGAAAAAATGTGACTGCGCATGGGGCAAGGCTGTTTTATGTACGGCTGGAAAAAGGAGTGTTCACGGGGTTCAACGCCTTTTTGAGGGGAACCCGAAGGAACCCGTTGAGGGTTGGTGAAAAATCGATTCTCATGCCTCATACGATCATCGAATCGAAAACCCCGCTATCCATTCCACCGGGACAGATCGTCTGGGGACTCATCCGCAAAGAAAAGGACTTGAGCACCCACAGCCTCTCGTTGAAAAAGTTCTCTGGAATCCAAGGGGAGCTTCGCCTCGGTTCCATGAAATTTTCAGGTTCCGGGAAAGCCTTTGTCGATTTTCTTCAAAAACGCATTCATCACATCTTGGAAGGGAACGGCGCTTTTTTCGGCGGGGAGGCCCGGGCAGGTCATGCACAGAATCACCGACACACCGTTTTCCAGATACTGCGCCCTGTTTGCCAAAGCCCCTGTGAAGGAATTTTAACCCGGGTGCATATTCAAGGATAGCAAAAAAGCATGGCGAGACTGTTTCGTGTGACGTCGGTGGGCGTGGTTCAAAAAACGGGCGCGGGCGCTTTCATCCGGGTCTACAAGAAGTACCGAAAAGCCCTGGCCGGACTGGAACAGTTCTCTCACATCCACGTGCTTTACTGGTTCCATGAAAACGATACCCCTCAAAAGCGTTCCGTGCTGCAGGTGCATCCTTGCAACCTGAAGGCCAATCCTCTCACCGGCGTGTTCGCCACCCACTCCCCCTTGAGGCCCAACCTCATCGCCCTCACCCGGTGCAGGATCCTTGGCATTCAAGACACCGTCATCCGGGTCGACGCCATCGATGCCCGTCACGGCTCGCCGGTGCTCGACATCAAATGCTATTTTCCCCCTGAAGACGCCCATGAGAAGATCCGGTTTCCCCGCTGGGAAAAAAAACGAAGGTAGCAAGGTGACAGCCGAACTTTCGGGGCAGATCGAGAGGGTCACCTATGCCGACTCCGAAAGCGGATTCACCATTGCGCAAGTGAAGGTTTCCGGAAAGCGGGACCTGGTGACCGTGGTGGGGGAACTGGTGTCGGCGGTCCCCGGCGAGGTCTTGCAGATGACGGGAAGATGGGTGCAGCATCCCAAGTACGGGGAGCAGTTCCGCGTCATCGAATCGAAAAGCGAGATGCCGGCTACAGTTTACGGGATCCGCAAATACCTGGGATCGGGGATGATTAGAGGTATCGGGGCGGTGATGGCCGATCGAATCGTCGGGCGCTTCGGGAAAAGGACGCTTCAGGTGATCGAAAGCGAGAGCGAGCGCCTGGCCGAGGTGGAAGGCATCGGCGAAAAACGCATCGCCATGATCAAGAAGGCCTGGGACGATCAGAGGGAGATCCGGGACGTCATGATCTTCCTCCAGGCCCAGGGGATCAGCCCGGCGTACGCCGTCAAGATTTTCAGAACCTACGGCAGGGAATCGGTGGGGGTGGTGAAGGAGGATCCCTACCGGCTGGCCTGGGACATCTTCGGGATCGGTTTCCTCACGGCGGACCGGATCGCCGAAAAGCTCGGTATCGAAAAAAACGCGCCCATGCGGATTCATGCCGGGATCATCTACACCCTCCAGAAGCTGGCCGAGGAAGGACACGTCTATTTCCCCTATGCACTCTTGGTGGAAAAGGGCAGACAGGTCCTCTCGGTGGAAACGGCGGAGGTGACGGCGGGACTGGAACGGCTTTCCCTGGAGAAAAAGGTCGTCATCGATCCTGCGGTGACCGATTCATTCGGAGAACCGGCGGTCTATCTCGCCCGGCTTTACCGGTTTGAAACCGGTATCGCCGAGGCTCTGAAACGGATGGCGGATTCCCCAAGATCCCTTCGGATGCCCGACCCGGAACAGGCCTGGAAACAGGTCCAGGAATTTCTTTCCATCACCTTGGAGGACGAACAGGGCCGGGCCGTTCGGGCTGCTCTTGAAAACAAGACCCTGGTGATCACCGGCGGGCCGGGAACCGGCAAGACCACCATCATCCGGGCCGTTCTGGCCCTTTTTGCCGAGCGCGGGGCCCGGATCCTTTTGGCCGCGCCGACGGGGAGGGCCGCCAAGCGCATGAGCGAAGCGTGCGGGTTCGAGGCCAAGACCATCCACCGCCTCCTGGAATACAGCCCCAAGCAGCACGCCTTTCAGAGAAACGAAAACCGCCTCCTGCGATGCAACCTGCTCGTCCTGGACGAAACCTCCATGATCGATACGTTTCTCATGTATCATCTCTTGAAAGCCGTTCCCGAAAGCGCCTCGCTGATCCTGGTGGGGGATGCGAACCAGCTTCCGTCGGTGGGAGCGGGCAATGTGCTCAAGGACATCCTCGACTCGGGCCGGGTTCCTTCGGTATCCCTGAAAAAGATCTTCCGCCAGGCCGAGGGGAGCCAGATCGTCGTCAACGCCCACCGAATCAATGCCGGGGAATTTCCCGATATCCGCCCGCGAAAGGACTTCGAGACGCAAACCGATTTCTTTTTCATCGAAAGGGACGAGCCGGAAAAAGTCCTGGAGACCCTCGTGTGGCTTGCCAGAGAAAGGATTCCTTCCCGGTTCGGGCTGGATCCGGTGGAGGAGATTCAGGTCATCAGCCCCATGCACAAGGGGGTGGTGGGAGCCGAAAATCTCAATCGGCAGCTCCAGAAAACGCTGAATCCAAGGCCGGAAGGGATCTCCAGGGGCGGGACCGTCTTCCGCTTGAACGACAAGGTCATGCAGATCCGGAACAACTACGACAAGGAGGTCTTCAACGGAGACATCGGCAAAATCGTCAAAATCCTTCCTGACGATCAGGAAGTGGTCGTTTCCTACGACGGCAGGGGGGTGGTCTACGAGTTTTCCGAACTGGACGAAATCGTTTTAGCCTACGCAGTGTCGGTTCACAAGTCCCAGGGATCCGAGTATCCGGCCGTCATCATGCCCATCTGCACCCAGCACTATATCCTGCTCCAGCGCAACCTGCTCTATACGGCCGTCACCCGCGCCCAGCGGCTCCTGGTGCTGGTGGGAACCCGAAAGGCGTTGGCCATCGCCGTGAACAACGACCGGACCCAGAAACGCTACACCGGGCTTAAGGAAAGGCTTACGTGACTTTTCTGCGGTGCATGCATCCGCGAGTGTAAAAAGGAGAGGGCCGGTTTCAAGGACGTTCCACCAGGTGATCCAGGATAAGGCCGAAAAATTGTCCTGCCGAAGAACGAGCGTACAGCCAGCCCAGATGCGCCAGGCAGGAACCGCAGACGGCCACGCGCCAGCGATACCCCTTGAACCAGGTGAAATCGTCGGTGGCGGAACCGACGAGGGAGCACCCCCGCGCGGCGCGAAAGCAGCCGATCTGGTAGACGATGCCGTGGGGGTTGGCGAAGGTGTGAAGGTGGGCCCCGTCCACTTCCGTTCGTTCGCTGGAACGGGTGATGACGCGGCCGCAGGCCCTGCAGCAAAGGGCTTGGCCGTCGTCGGGGACTTCCGATTCCCGGGAAGCCTCTTCAGGATCCGAAAAAAAACCGCCCGCCTCGCCGATTTTCTTGGGCGCCCGAAACAGACAAGGGTAGAAAAATCGGTCAACAGCAGGGGTTTGTCGAGACCGGATCAAGTCCATGGTCTTTATCACATCCCCGGGGTTTTGGTTTGACAATCGAGCGTCTCTTTTCCTATACAGATCCGATAGCTGCCATCATAGCACACCCGGATTTTTTTTGAAAAGCGAGGGCGCAGGGCGGTCTTTTCCGTCGGCGATCCCGTCAAAGGGGAAAACAGAAAAGGGCGAAAGGGTTGTTATGGAATTCAAACTTTCTACGGAACAGGAGATCTTGAGGGAATCGGTGCGCAGTTTCGCCGAAAAGGAAATCAAGCCGGTCGCCCGGGATCTGGACGACCGAGAGACGTTTTCTTACGACACCATGGCCAAGATGGGCGAACTCGGCCTGTTTGGCATCTTTGTTTCCGAGGAATACGGCGGCCAGGGGATGGATTATGTTTCCTACATCATCGCCGTCGAAGAGGTCGCCCGCGTGGACGGGTCTCATGCTGCCACCGTCGCGGCCGAGAATTCTTTAGGCATCAGCCCGCTCTATTATTTCGGAAACGAGGAGCAGAAACGAAAATATCTGCCCAGGCTGTGCAAGGGAGAAACCCTTTGGGGCTTTGGGCTGACGGAGCCCAACGCGGGCTCCGATGCCTTGGCCACCCGAACTACCGCGGTCAGAGATGGCAACCAGTGGGTGATCAACGGGAGCAAGATCTTCATCACCAACGCCTCCACCGATATCACGGCCGGGGTCACGGTCTTGTGCCGGACCGGAACCCGGCCGGACGGGAAGCCGGAACTCACCTGCATCCTCGTGGAAGCCGGAACCCCGGGATACGTGTCCAAGCCCATGCACGGAAAGATGATGTGGCGGGCGTCCAACACCAGCGAATTGTACTTTTCCGACTGCAGGGTACCGGCCGAGAATACGCTGGGGCCCGTCGGCGAAGGGTTTCACCAGATGATGAAGACGCTGGACGGCGGCCGCCTGTCCATTGCCGCCATGGGGCTCGGCGGGGCCCAGGGGTGTTTCGATCTGGCGTTGAAATACGCCAATGAAAGGGAGCAGTTCGGACGGCCCATCGCCAATTTTCAGGTCAATGCCTTCAAGCTGGCCGACATGGCCACGGAGATCGAATGTGCAAGACTCCTCCTGTACAAGGCCTGCTGGCTGTGTGACAACCACATCCCCTTTGGCAAAGAGGCCGCCATGGCCAAGCTCTACTGCTCCGAGGTGATGTACCGGTGCGCCAATCATTCGGTGCAGCTCCACGGAGGGTACGGCCTCATGAAGGAATACGACGTGGAACGGTTCTATCGGGACCAGAAACTCTTGGAGATCGGGGAAGGAACCTCGGAGGTTCAGAGAATCGTCATCGCCCGGCATATTGGAGCCAAGTGCATGTAGGCAGGCACCGGCACTTGCCCCAGTTTCACGGGTGTGCTTTTGGATGATTTCGTGGAAACCCTCTTCCAGGAGAGGGAGCAAGGAGAATACGATGGAAAAGAAAGACTCTAAGGCCCACGGTCAGATGGATTTTTTCAAGGATTTGACCGGCGAGATCCCCGGCGACGCCCCCAGGGAAACCGAGGAGATCGGGAACCGGATCCGGACGCTCAGGCATGAGAAAGGGCTTTCCCTGGAAGAGCTCTCCCAGATGACCGGCTACGACACGGAGTTTCTTGCCGGCATCGAGTCGGACCAGCTTCAGCCGCAGCTGGGCACCATCATCAAGCTTTCAAAGGCCCTCGACAGCGCCTTCGGAAGGCTGGTGTCCGGTGTGGGGAGCAGACTGTATTCCATCACCCGGAAAAACGAGCAGAGGATCGTTTCCCGTTCCACCTCCCAGAAAGGAAAAAAACAGGTCTATACCTACAGGAGCCTGGCTCCGGAGGTGAAGGGCCGGCACATGGAGGCGCTCATCGTCCAGCTCGAGGAAAACCCGGTAGATGAAATTTCCGTGCACGAGGGGGAAGAGTTCATCTATGTGCTCGAGGGAACAGTGTCGTTGAAGATCGCAGGGGACCGGTTCCACCTGGATCCCGGCGACAGCGCCTATTACTTGTCCACCACGCCGCATTTCATTGCGGCCAAGGAAGGAAAGGCCACCATCATCGCCGTTCTCTACGGGGAGTAGGGCGGCCGGGAAAAGGAGAGGGGCGCACACGCTCCTGAAAAAACCCAGGCCGGGAAGGAGGTCCCATGCCCAAAGCGGTTTTGATACGCCAAACCGGCGGCACGGAGGTCATGCACCTGGAAGCTTTTGAACCGGGAGCGCCGCAACCCGGAGAGGCCTTGATCCGGCACGAAGCCGTGGGCGTCAATTTCATCGACATCTACCATCGAACCGGCTTTTATCCTCTCCCGGGGCTCCCGGCGGTCCTGGGCATGGAAGGGGCCGGCCTCGTGGAAGCCGTCGGTCAGGGGGTCGAAGAAGTCGCCCCGGGGGACCGGGTTGCCTATGCGGGCATGCCCCCCGGCGCCTACGCTGAAGTCCGGCGGATTCCCTCCCACCGCCTGGTCAAGCTGCCGGATGCCATTTCCACCCACCAGGCAGCCGGCATGATGCTGCGGGGAATGACCGCGAGGTATCTTCTGAAGGGATGTTTTCGGGTGAGGCCGGGAGACCGGATTCTCATGCACGCCGCCGCCGGCGGCGTGGGGCAGATCGTCTGCCAATGGGCCAAGCACCTCGGGGCCGTCGTCATCGGTACCGTGGGTTCCCTGGAAAAGGCCGAAAGGGCCAGGCAATGCGGGTGTCACCATCCCATTCTCTATTCCCAGGAAGATTTCGTGGAGCGCGTCAGGGAGATTACCCGGGGCAAGGGGGTGGACGTGGTTTATGACGGCGTCGGGAAAGCCACTTTTCTGAAATCCCTCGACTGCCTTCGACCCCTGGGGACGATGGTTTCCTTCGGCCAGGCCTCCGGGGCGGTGGCGCCGCTGGACATCGGGGTCCTTTCCGCCAAGGGATCCCTGTTCCTTACCCGGCCCACCCTGATGACCTACACCCAGAAACGGGAGGACCTGCTGGCCCATGCCAGGGATCTCTTCGAGGTGGTACAAAACGGCGCGGTCAAAATCGACATCGGACAGACTTATCCCCTCCACGAGGCGGCTCAAGCCCACGCAGACCTGGAAAACCGGAAAACCACGGGATCGACGATTCTGATCCCGTAACTCAGCCGAGGGTCAAATCGGCGGTGTTCAGGCGGAAGGGCCGTTAAGGGGGGTCGCCCTTTTTCCCGAAACCTTTTTCAAGACAAGGAGATGCCCATGCCCGAAGATCTGAAAAAGATGTACAGGACCGTTATGGGGGATCATTTTCCCGAGAAGATGGAAATCCGCTTTATGGATGAAGAAAAGACCCAGAAGCTTGTTTATGAGAAGGTGGGCTGGACCATCGACGGAGAGAAAAAAGGCTTGAGGTACGGGGAAAATCCCGGGCAGGAGGCTGCCCTTTACAAGCTTGTCAACGGAAATCTGGTTCTGGGGGAAGCCCAAACCCTGCAGCCCGGGCGATACCTGGCTTCCGACCCGGAACTGCTGCAGTCCGGAAAGCATCCCGGAAAGACCAATCTCACGGATGCGGACAATGCCCTCAACATCTTGCGCTATTTCATGGACAAGCCCACCGTGGTCATCGTCAAGCACAACAACCCGTGCGGCGTGGCTCGGGCCGATTCCCTGGCGGAGGCCTACGTGAAAGCCAACCTGGCCGACCGTGTGGCTGCCTTCGGGGGGTGCATCGCCCTCAATCGGCCGGTAGACCGGGCCACCGCTCAGGCCATCTTGGACCAGTATGCGGAAGTGGTGGTGTCGCCCGATTACGAAGAGGGCGTGATGGATCTTTTTGGCAAGAAAAAGAACCTGAGGGTGGTCCGTATCGGGAACATGGCAGGCCTGGCAGAGTTTTCAAATGCACGGACCGTGGAGTTCAAATGCCTCATGGACGGAGGCATCATCGCCCAATGGTCGTACCTTCCCAAGACCCGGACCCCAGAGGACCTGGTTCTGGCTGCCTGTGAATACAAGGGCAGAACCTACCGGATCCGCAGGGAACCCACCCGAAAGGAGGTGGATGACATGCTGTTCGGTTGGCTCGTGGAGGCCGGGGTGACTTCCAATTCCGTCATCTATGTCAAGGACCAGGTGACCGTGGGGATCGGGACCGGGGAACAGGACCGCGTAGGGGTGGCGGAGATCGCCCGGGACAAGGCCTACCGAAAACTGGCCGACCGTTATGCCTTCGAGGCGTTTCAGACCCCTTACAACGACCTCATGGATCCGGATCAAAAAGCGGAAATCGATTCCCGGGTGGCCAAGGAGAAGGGCGGCATGATGGGCGCCGCCATGGTGAGCGACGCGTTTTTCCCGTTCAGGGACGGCGTGGATGTGGGGATCCGGGAGGGGATCTCCTGCGTGATTCAGCCCGGAGGGTCGGAAAACGATTATCAGTCCATCGAAGCCTGCAACGAGGCCGATGTCTCCATGGTGTTCACAGGACAGAGAAGCTTCAAGCACTGAGGTGGCGGTCAGAAGCCGGGTTCCACCGGGGAGCTGCGCTTTTTTTCCGACGCCCCGGACTCAACCCACGGCGGAAGAAAAGGCTTCCAGGGCGGCCTCGATATCTCCTTTCGTGATGGGGTAGTGGGTGACGGCCCTGAGGCGTCGGGAGTCGACGGGTAGAACACGAACCCCGGTGGCTGCCAGGCGCTCTGCGAACTGAGACGGAGTTGAGCCCTCTCGGGCGAGCTTGAAATAGACGATATTGGTCTTGACCCGGCGGGAATCGATTTCGATGCCCGGGATCCGGGAAAGGCCCCGGGCCAGGGCTTTCGCGTTTTCGTGGTCCTCTTCCAGCCGGTCCACCATTTCCGTGAGGGAGACGATGCCGGCTGCCGCCAGAACGCCCGCCTGCCGCATGCCGCCCCCCAGCACCTTCCGGACCCGCCTTGCCCGGGCGATGAACGCTTTGGACCCGCAGACCAGGGAGCCCGCAGGGGCTCCGAGGCCCTTGCTCAGGCAGAAAGAAACAGAATCGGCGGCGGCCGTCAGCGCCTTCGGATCCACGCCAAGGGCGACGGCGGCATTGAAAATGCGGGCACCGTCCACGTGGATTTTCAGGCCCAGACGCCGGGAGAGGTCGGCCACGGAGGCCATGTAATCCGGGCCGAGGGGGCTTCCGTCGCATCGGTTGTGGGTGTTTTCCAGGACGATGAGGCGGCTTCTGGGATAATGCACGTTGTCCGGGCGGAAGGCCGCTTGGAGGTCTTCCAGGGAAAGGGTTCCATCCCGGCGGTTTTTCACCGTTCGGGGGTGAATCCCTCCCAGGGCGGCCGAACCTCCCTGTTCGTACCAGGAAATGTGGGACTGGTCCCCCAGGATCATTTCGTCCCCCCGCCCGCAGTGGGCCATCTGGGAGACGATGTTGGCCATGGTGCCCGAAGCCACGAAAAGGGCCGCTTCTTTTCCCATCTTCCGGGCAGCCATGGTTTCCAGGCGGTTTACCGTCGGGTCCTCCCCGAAGACATCATCCCCCACTTCGGCCTCTGCCATGGCCTTTCGCATGGCCGGCGTGGGCAGGGTGAGCGTGTCCGATCGAAGATCGATGATTGTTGACATCTGCAGGCTCCTTGCAGGCATATTCAGGAACGTATCAGGTCGCTCGCCTTGTTTTCCAGGGCTATACATGACATAAAGGCGCCGGGGCAATGGAATGTTTTCAGGAAAAGTGAATTTCCTCGTCTTTTCATAGGAAAAAGGATTTATCTTGAATCTCGAAAAAAAGGCGGATAATAGAGAACCTTTTGGATTTTGATCTTAAGATCCAAAGGCAAGGATTCCGGATCCGGAAACGGCAAATCCGGGAAGGGAGGTCGGATCCATGGAAACCTTCAAGGTTTTAATCGTCGATGACGAGACGGATTACCTGGAGACCCTGGTCAAGCGGATGCACCGGCGGAAAGTCGAGGCCTCAGGCGTTTCCAGCGGCCAAGAAGCGCTGGAGCATTTGGCCGAAAAGGGTGCGGATGTAGTGGTCCTGGACGTCCGTATGCCCAAAATGGACGGGATCGAAACCCTGCGCGCCATTAAAAACAGCTATCCCCTGATGGAAGTGCTCCTGCTCACGGGGCACGCCTCCCTGTCGGTGGCCCGGGAAGGGATGGAAATCGGGGCCTTCGACTACCTGATGAAGCCCATCAACATCGACGAGCTCCTTTTTAAAATCCAAGATGCCTATGAGAGGAAAAAGATACAGGAGAAAAAAATACAAGGGTTGAAGGAGGTGATCCATAAGTCGGACGATCGTGAAACGGAACAGGCTGCTGAAAAGCCAGCCGGATCAAGTCACTTCTCAAAAGGAGATTGAAACGACATGGAACGCATAAGACGTTTGGGACATTTCCTCGTGCTGGGGGCACGGGCCCATGCCCAATGGGAGCTGGACGTGTCCAACACCATCCTGAAAAGCCGCAAACGCCTTTTGACACTGGCGCTTTTGACCGCCCCGGTTCTCTTGGGGGGGATTGTCTTCGCGGATGAAATCGCGGGAGCGCTTCCCGACCTTTTAGGCGGGAAAAAGGCTTACAGTCCTGCCTTTTACAGCACCGGGATCTTTATCGTCTCCATCGCCATCGGCATGGGGGCGGGACTCATCACCGGGTGCATCGGGGCCGGCGGCGGGTTCATCATCGCGCCCGCGCTCATGAGCGCGGGGATCAAAGGGATCCTGGCCGTAGGAACGGATCTGTTCCACATCTTCGCCAAGGCCATCATGGGAAGCGTGATCCACCGGAAGCTGGGCAACGTTTCGGTGCCGCTGGCCGTGGTCTTTTTGATCGGCGCCATCATCGGCGCGACGCTGGGGGGGGTCATCAACCGGACCCTCTATGAGATCAACCCGATTCTCTCCGACGCCTTCATCACCGTGATTTACTCCCTCATGCTCACCTTCCTGGGCATCTACGCCATGACCGATTTTTTGAAATCGCGCTCAGCCGCGAAGAAAACAGCCCCCAAGGGCACCCCTGCCCATGGGAAAAAGGAAGAAGGGGCTGAAATGGGAAACCTGCCTAAAAAGCTGCAGGCCATGAAGCTTCCCCCCATGGTGAAGTTCGACCAGGAACTGGTTCCGGGAGGCCGGAGCATCTCCTGGCTCTTTTTGGTGGCCAGCGGCGCCCTGGTGGGCCTTGCCGCCGGAATCATGGGCGTAGGCGGCGGTTTCCTGACGTTTCCCATCTTCGTGTACGTCCTGGGGGTATCGTCCATGACCACGGTGGGGACAGACATCTTCCAGATCGTCTTCACCGCCGGATACGCCGCCATCAGCCAGTACGCCATCTACGGGTTCATCTTCTATACGCTGGCCATGGGGATGCTGCTGGGGTCGCTTCTCGGGATCCAGATCGGCGCCATGGCCACCAAGGTGGTCCCCGGGATCACCATCCGGGGGTTTTACGCCATGGCGGTTCTGGCTGGCGCCGTCAACCGTGTCTTCGCCCTCCCGTCCAAGCTCGCGGCGATGAACGTCATCCCGCTTTCCAAGAAAGCCGGATACATCCTGGACACCATCGGCATCTGGGCGTTTTTCATCGTCATCGGAGGGTTTTCGGTCTGGGTCATCGCAACCTTTCTAACCAACATCAGCAAGCTGAAAGGGGAGGCGCACTCATGATCGCGAAAAAAGGAAAATTCATGTTGGGCCTGGGTCTTTTGGCGGCCTTTTTCGTCGTCTTGATCATCTTTTTCTCCCCGATTTACAGCGGGAAGAACGGACTGGATTATCTGGATGACCTGTACAATTCCATTTCCAAAGGCTCGGCCTACTACATCCCCTATGCGAAAGAGCAGGCGGGACTGTTTTCGGGCACCGCCATCGATGTTTCCCTGGAGCTGAAAGGGGAAGAGATGGCCAAACAGGCGGCCCTGCTCCTTACCGGAGCCGGGGCGGAGGCTCAGGTTTCCGGCAATGCCCTGAAAGTCAACGGGGACTTGGCCAAGATCCTGGAAAGCTGCCTGGCAGACGCCGATAAAATGTACGCTAACGACGGGCAGGCGGTGTCCAGCAGGTACGGAATGGAGGAAAAGTCCGCCCTGTACACCTGGTGGAACGTCCTCTCCGCCGCGGACAAGGCGCTGAAGGCCCAGGAAAAATTCAAGGAAGCCAAGGTGGTGGATCTGGTCAAGGGCAAGGCCGTAGAAACCTCCTACAACTACTACAAGATCGAACCCCAGAAAATCGGGGATAAAATCGGATTGGTCATTTTCTCCCTGGTCTTTTATGTGATCTACACCCTCTGGTACGGTTTTGCCATCATGTACATGTTTGAAGGATGGGGAATGCAGCTGGAACACTGATCCACGCTGTCCCCGAGAAGGGGACCCCCGGAGCCGTGGCACCCGATGCAACACCCGATGAAAGCAAGAAGGGAGCGATTCAGGAAAGCGGCGCCAGTTTGCGGGGCCGCCACCCCTTCTTGCGACCCGAAAGGAACGGTGGGCGGCTCGCGGACAGAAAAAATAAACGAAGGACAAAAGGGGCCGGACGCACGCCAGGTGCGTTCGGCCCTTGGTTTTAGGCGATGAGTTTGCTGACGAAAATCTATCAGAAGCTGACCCGGAAGTCTCGGACTGCCAAGCCCGAGGCCGTGGAAAAACTCCGCCTGGATTTCAAGGACCGGTACCAAAATTTCAGGCGCCTGCTGGGCGCCAATAACCAGGCGCTGGAGGCCATGGCCGCCATGGAGCAGGCCCTTTCAGGTGGAGAACCCTTCGGCATGGCCTTCATTCGGTCCAGCTGTACTTCGGCGGCGGTCAATGTCTTTCGGATGATCCGCAAGATAGACAGACTGGCCCCCAAGAAATACGCGCTCCTGTTCGAGCGGTTCGACGCCATCGAAAAAAAGGTCGAGGCCCTCCTGTCCGAGAAGAAAGGGTCCTCCGATAGCCGGCTGCTGATTTATCTGAAAGACATCGACAAGGACATGGTGGATGCGGTGGGAAGCAAAATGGCCAACCTGGGGGAGATCGGGAAGCATCTTATGCTCCGGGTCCCGGACGGTTTTGCACTTACCGCGGCCGCCTATCAGAGGTTCATCGAGGAAAACGACCTCCAAGCCGAGATCGACCGCCGGATCCAGTCCACCGATTCGGGGGATTTCGAAGCCCTGCACAACCTGAGCACCGAAATCCAGCAGCTCATCATCCGGTCAAAGATCCCCGAGGATTTAGAGGCTGCGGTGGCAGAGGCGTGGGCTCTATTGGAAAAACAGGCGGGCAGCCGCATCACCGTGGCCCTGCGCAGCAGCGCCGTGGGAGAAGACGTGGCGGAAAGCTCTTTCGCCGGGCAGTACCGTTCGGAGCTGAACGTCAGCAGGGACGGCTTTTTCGATGCCTATAAGGACGTGCTGGCGAGCAAATACAGCCTGCAGGCCATCACCTACCGTCTGAACCGCGGATTTCGGGACGAAGACATCCCCATGTGCGTGGGGTGCCTGGTGATGGTGGATGCCGCTGCCGGGGGTGTCGCCTATTCCCGCAGCCCGGTGAACGCCCATGATGACGCCGTCTTTATCAACGCGACATGGGGCTTGCCGAAATCGGTGGTGGACGGGAGCGATGCCTGTGACGAGTTCGTGGTTTCCCGGGAAAATGCGTTTCAGGTGGTTCGTGAAGACATCCGTAAAAAGGAGCGCAAGTTCGCCTGTTACCCCGAAGAGGGGGTGTGCCGGATGGATCTCACCGGGGAAACCCAGGATCTCCCGGCCATCTCCCATGAAACCGCCAGGGAACTGGCCGAAATCTCGGTGAAACTGGAGACCCATTACGGATCCCCACAGGACGTGGAATGGGGCATCGACTCAGGGGGTTTGATTTATGTCCTTCAATGCCGCCCCCTGAAAACGAGCGAAATCCAAGAGGGCGAGGCTTCCGGTCCCGCCGGCACCGAAGGAGGCGAAACCGTCCTGGCCCGGGGCGGCGTGACCGCCAGCCCCGGGGTTGCCTTCGGCGAAGCGTTCATCGCGGAAAAAGGCGGGGATGTCCTGGCGTTTCCGGAGGGGGCGGTCCTGGTCGTCAAGGCGGCCCTTCCCCGGTGGGCGTCTCTTCTGAGCCGCGCGGCGGCCGTGATTTCGGAAAAGGGCGGTTTTGCCGGCCACCTGGCCAACGTGGCACGGGAGTTCGAGGTGCCGGCCCTGTTCGGAATCCAGCGGGCGACGACGCTTCTGCGCCGGGGGGATCCGGTCACCGTGGACGCCACCGGACGCAGGCTTTATCACGGAAAGGTCAAAGCACTTCTGGATCAAAAGAAAACCCGGAAGAACCTGATGGAGGGAAGCCCGGTCCACAACCTCTTAAAAGCGGTCAGCGCTCATATTGTTCCGCTGAATCTTCTGGATCCCGACGCGCCGGAATTCCATCCTAAAAACTGCCGGACCCTTCACGACATCACCCGGTTCATCCACGAGAAGTCCGTGCAGGAGATGTTTAACTTCGGCAAGGATCACGATTTTTCAGAGCGCTCCAGCAAGCAGCTGCATTACAACGTCCCCATGCACTGGTGGATCTTGAACCTGGATGACGGATTCGACCGGGAAATCGAGGGGAAATACGTCAAGCTGGAAAACATCGTCTCGGTTCCCATGCGGGCCCTGTGGAGAGGATTTACCGCCATCCCCTGGGAAGGACCCCCCGCTCCGGACGGGAAGGGAATGCTGTCGGTGATGTTCAGGGCGACCGTCAACCCCGCCCTGGCCACCGGAGTCCGCTCCAAATATGCGGATCGCAATTATTTCATGATCTCCAGGCATTTCTGCAGCCTCTCCTCCCGGATGGGATTTCACTTTTCAACCCTGGAAACCCTGGTCAGCGAACGGTCAGCGGAAAATTACATCAGCTTCCAGTTCAAAGGAGGGGCTGCCGATATGGAAAGACGCCTCATGCGCGTCCATTTCATCGCAGAGATATTGGAGGACTTGGATTTCCGCGTTTCCATCAAGAAAGACCATCTCAGCGCCAGGATGGAGAGCCGGGAGATGGATTTCATGCTCAAACGGCTGGAGATCCTGGGATATCTTACGCTTCACACCCGGCAGCTCGATATGATCATGACCAATCCCGGCCAGGTGGAATACTACCGGTCGAAGCTGAAAAGCGATATTCAGTCCATTTTGTCCACTTGTGCCGGTCAGGACGATCTTTCCCTGGAAATCTGCAACGCGGCAGGCCCGGAAAATTCTCCTGATTCCTTGCCTCGGGCTGCCTCCTGACCCCTCTTAAAGGTTAAAAACGGAATTCGGGCTGACTCAGGGCTTCGGTGGGGTCTCGGTGTCTTCAGAGGCGTTTTCGGAACAGAATTCCAGGCGGTAGTCTCCCTTTAGATAGCACTGCACGACGGTGTCCACCGTTTGGTCGGTGCGCATGAGCATATCCATCTGGCGGGTGAAAAGCATCAACCGGCCCAGATGATCCAGCATCTCTTCGATGGCTTCCGATTCCCTTTTGTGGATGCGGGCCGTCACCCGATCGGCGACGACATTGGTGAGGAACCCGAAGGACCGGAGGATCGAAGCGATGGCAAGGATCCGCCGGTTCTTTCGAACCTCATCCGCCGCCCCGCCTTTAAACTCGAAATTGATGTAGTTCTTGGCTTCAGTGCGCCCGCAGTAGGAATCAATAATGCTGTAATGGTATCCGACCCGGGAGCTGAAATTTAAATATTTATCCGATATCATGGCATAGCTTTTTCCGCCGAAGCGAGTCGCCGCAAGGTCCGGCGAGGACAACATCTGACGGCTGACCACGGAAAAAAAACCGCCCAGGCTGACGGGCCTGGGCCCCGGGTTCGCCAGGTCTTCCCTCAACATCCCTCTCAGCAACGCCGAAAAGGGGATGGAGGCGATTTGATCCACCGTCACCTTCCGCGCCCCTTCGGGGACTTCTCGAAGGCCTCCTCCCAGATCGATGAGGTAGAGATCCAGAGGGATCACCGGGGCGACGAGCTTGACCGAAATACGGCCGTGATCTGTGGCCGAGTCGCTGATGGTAAACATTTCCGCATAGGACTTTTCATGAAGATAACGCATGATGTCGTGCAGGGTACGGCATCCCTGAGGCGAAAAATTCGCTGCAGAGGGATCCGTCAGGTTCAAAGGGACGATCCACCGGGTCGTGTTTTGGAGGAGCTGGTATACTGGGGTGTCTTTCATGAAAGCACCCCTGATAAGGCCCATTTCGAGGAGTTTGGCCACACGACCCGCATAAATCCTTTTGGAATAGGCATCCACGGTGATCAGGTCGCCCTGACGGATCCGCTGGGTGGCCGATCGGGTGTTGAGTAGCGCGGGCACCATGAACTCCCGGGTCAAAGACGCCATGTGCCCGGTGACGCTTCCGGTGTCCGTCACGATAGCCTTGGCTTTGGGCATGACCATCACGTATTTGGGGGAGGAGGATTGCGCCACGAGAATCCCGTCTTCCGGAAAGGAAAGCAGATCGTCGTCGGTGGAGACCCTGTGGGCGATGCCGCATCCCACACCAGGGCAGGCCACGTCGCCTCCGGCAAGAAGGAGGGGATGACCCGGGATTTCCTCTTCTTCCTGTGCGTCTTCTCCAGCGCCCGGCGGCTGCATTCCCAGCCGGAGCGGACGCGACTGGAGAATGAACAAGCGACCATGGGAATCCAGGGCCCACTCGATGTCCTGGGGCCGCTGGAAATGGCGTTCCAGCTGCATGCCGTATTCGGCCAAAGTTTTCATCTGGTCTTCGGTCAGGCAGGCCCGGCTCTGGAGGTGGGGCTCCACCGTTTCTTCCTTAACGCCCCCCTCGGCCAGGTTCACCAGGCGGACCTCTTTCCGAAAGACCCGGACGCTCAACAGTTGGGGGGGGGTCTCTTTGGATAAGGTATAGGCGTCCGGCGGTACGACCCCCTCCACGGCATAGGTCCCCAGGCCCCATACGGCGTTGATGAGAAGGTTGTCGTCCAGGATGTTGAAGGGATGCCGGGTATAAAGGATTCCGCTGGCTTTCGCCGGAACCATTTCGATGCAGGCTACCGCCATGGCGGCGGTTTCCAGGGGGACGCCTTTCTGCAGGCGATAGGAGAGGGCTCGGGGGGAAAAGAGGCTGGCCAGTATCCGTTTGTAAGCCGAGAGGATATCCTTGGGGGCTATGTTCAAGACGCTTAAGTACTGACCGGCAAAAGAAAGATCGCTGTCCTCGCCGATGGCGCTGCTTCGAAGCGCCACCCGGGGAGATTCCATGGCGCTTGAACGTTCTCCGGCCAACCTCCGGTAGGCATCGGAAAGGGCCGCTTCCAGATCCGGAGGAACGCAGGCTTCATCGAACAATTTCAGGAGGCGGTTGCTGGCAGCGATCACCTGGCGGGTGTCGGCCGTCGAAGGATCCAGTTCGCTTTCCAAGACGGCTCTTGAAAGCCCGTTGGCGTTCATGAATGCGTCGTAAGCGGCCGTGGTGACGGCAAACCCCCTGGGCACCGGAAGGCCCACCCGGTTGGCGATTTCGCCGAGGTTGGCATTTTTGCCCCCGACGCAGTCGATGACCTCCCGGGTCACCTTGTTGAGGGGAAGAACCATTTCCATCGCCGCCGAGGATCTCCGGTGCCGGAGGCTTTCATCTATTTCCTGCCGGATGCCCTCAAGGGTTTTCCTCAAGACGGTCTGGGGCTTCCCGGACAGATCGGCGAAGCTTTGGATCATCTCCTCGACTAGTTTGAGGGTTGCATCGCTTTGGGATGTAATATACTGCAGGCCGAACATCTCCTGACCGCGCAGTTTTTCCTCGAGGTCTGAAATCTTCTTGAGCAGCTCGGAATTGACTTCCAGGAGATCTTTGAAGCGGTGGTATTTGGCCTTGAATTGGGAAAAGGCGTGTTTTTCGGGTCCTTTTCCCCTGCACTTTCTTTTAGGATCCGGTATCCACCGTTTGAAAAAGCTCATGGCGAAACCGTCCCGGCGAAAAAGGCCGTCGCCGAATCGCAAAAGAAGTGTTCTTTCATGAACTCCCTGACCGGAAGGATGTTCCCTTCGGGGGCGGCAGGCTAGAGACCGATTCCCCGGGAGTGGAGAGGACATAGCGGGTGGCCGGACCCTGCCCCACTTTTTTCACAATCCCTTTTTTCACCAGATCCTGAAGGTCGTAGATGGCTGTTCGGGAAGAGAGCTTTCCGCCGATGATTTCCTGATAACGGAAACGGCTGATCTCTTTTTCTTGAAAAAGGGCCTCGCAGGCCTTGATCTGCCGGGAATTGAGGTCTTCGCGAAAAAGCGGGGGAGCCGTTTGCAATGGCGGGTGCGCCGCCTCATCTTGGACACCGTTTCTAGGATTGGGAGCCTCTTTTTCTCCCCGCAGGAGATCTCCCGGGGCCCGAATCAAGGAAACCGCCTCCTGATTTTCCAGGACGATATCGTCTTCGTGGATGATTTTTTTCTCGGACATGACCACGGCCCGGGTGATGACGTTCATCAGCTCCCTCACATTTCCAGGCCAGGAGTATGCCTTGATCTTTTCCAGGGCTCCCTTGCTCAGGCCCAATCCGCTTTTTTGGGCGAGAAGCTGTGCTTGTTTCAGGTAATGGACGGTGAGAATAGGGATGTTTTCCCGCTGTTCCCTGAGCGTAGGGGTCTGTAGGGTGATCACTTTCAGGCGGAAATAGAGATCCTGTCGGAATTTTCCCTGATCGATCAGGGCTGTCAAATCCGCGTTGGTAGCGGCGATCACCCTCACGTCCACTTCAAGTTCCCGGTCGCTTCCCAGTGGCTTGATTTTTCTCGCGGCCAAGGCGCGCAGCAGCGCCTGTTGGACGGCCAGGGAGGCGGTCTGGATTTCATCTAAAAAAAGAGAGCCGCCGTCGGCCTCCAGAAATGCCCCCTTCCGATCCGCCTTGGCTTCGGTGAATGCCCCTTTGACGTGTCCGAAAAGGGTGTCGAGCAGGAGGTTTTCATCCAACTCGCCGCAGTTGATGGAGATGAAGGGCCTTCCGGATCGCCTGCTGTGGTTGTGAATGGATTCGGCGGTGAGCTGTTTGCCGGTTCCGGTTTCTCCCATAATAAGCACACCCACATCCACGCCGGCGGATTTGAGGATTTCCGATTTCAGCTTTCCGATTTTAGGTCCGTACCCGACGATCTCCGGGATTTCCGTTCCCAGAGAATCTCTCAGCAGGGCGGAGACGTTTTCCTCCAGGGGGGCTTTTTCCTTGAGGTTCGCCTGTTCGATCTTCAGGTCTTTGTATTGAATTTCTTCGATCTGTTTTTGCATCGTTTCGATCATGTTGTTGATGGCCTTCTTGAGGGAGAGGGTCTCGAAATCGGACAACACCACATCGATGGGTTTCAGCTGACCCGTGGCGCGCATACCCTCCACGGATCGGGTCAAGCTCACGATGGGCCGTGTGATGCGGCGGGAAAGAAAGAAAATGACGGCGGCGACGAGAAAAACCGTCACCAGGGTGATGACGAACATCACGTCCACATGTTTGTATCCGGCTGCTGCGATCAGCCGGCTCCGGTCGATGTAGGTCACACCGCCGTACACCACGGGAGCCTTCTCCGGATTCGGTTTGAAAAAAATGGGGGCATAGGCTTGATAATATTCCTTTTTCATGCCGTAAAGGGAATACCCTTCCTGGACCCGGATCAGGCCGTGCTTGCCCTCCCGGATTTCCCCCACCATTTTCCAGAAATTCCCGGATACCGATGCGGGCCGAAAAGCGCTCGGGATTCCAGGCCGCCCCAGCGTTCCGGTGTATCCGGAACGGGCGGTGTCCGTGGAAAGATCGAGGTCCGTTTTTTCAGGATCCAGGGATTGAAAAAGGATCCATCCCTCTTTGTCGAAAAAATAGCTGAACCGGAGTTCGGAGGTTCGAGGAAAGGCCCAAAGGGGCGATTTGGGAGAGTTGTAAAGGGAAAGGATATTGCGAAACTGCCGGACATCGATGGAAAGGAGCAGATATCCGGATCGTTTGTCCGCCTCCGGAGATTGGGGGATCCCAAAATAGATCACTCTAGAGTACAGACGCTGGTTGGGGTTGTCAGCGGTCGGGAAAGGATGTTCCACCTCGGTGATAGGGGAGATGTAGACCTCCCCCTCCGATAGGTTCCGGATGCTTTCGTAGAGCAGGAGAGGGTTGGGACGAATTTCAGGGATATCTCGCAAAGGAAGTTCAACAATGCGGTTTTGATTGGAAACAAAATAGCGATGCTGCTGATTTTTTTGCGAGATAAATGCGAGTTCTCGATAAGGAATCCCCCCGGAACGGAAATTTTGTGCAAAAAAAGAATGCATCCAAAGGGAATCCGGGGTGTTTTGCGAAATAAAGAAAAGATCCTTTCGGCAGCGCTCCAAAAGAGAATTGATCTCGTAGGCAACAGCCATGACCTGAACATGAGCGTTTCTTTCCAATGCCGTGTTGATGTAACCTTGGGAAATCTTATGGGTTGCATAACCGGTCACCAGAAGAACAACCACGACGGAAGGGATGACGCTCATCCAGAGCTTGCTGGCGAGACTTTTGGGGCGGCCGTTTTCCGGGCTGGGTTCAAAGGAGGCGGTTTCTGCGTTTATGCGCGATTTTTCCCGAAGATCCTGATCTCGCAAAAGGATTCCCATTCAACCTCCTCCCTTTCTTAAAACGCTGTAATTTAAAGATAACTGAATCCGGTTGTCAAGATATTTTCTATGGCACGGACTTTGCATATATGGATGGAGAAATGAGGAAGATTGCGCAATTTAACAAACCGTTGGATAAAGGAGGTGAGCCGGTGAAACTGCTAGTCCCTGTGGACGACTCGAGTTTTGCAAAAAAAGCGCTGGAAAAAGCCATTTCCATGGCACGGCTGGAACCCTCGACTTTGGTTGTCCTCAACGTGGTCCCTCTGCCGGGGGCTGTGGAGGAGATGCCCCCCAAAGTTGCCGACAAGATCAAGAGATCCGGAAAGGCGATTTTGCAGGAAGCCAAAAAAAGAGCCAAGGAGGAGAATCTTGTTGTCGAAACCGTGTTAATGCAGGGCATTTCTCCCGCCCACGGCATTATCACGTATGCGGAGGAAAACTCTATCGACTTAATCGTTTTAGGTTACCGGGGAAAGGCCAACCTGGAGAAGTTTCTGATGGGGAGCGTGGCGCTTCGGGTCGTATCCCATGCGCCGTGTTCCGTCATGGTGGTCAAATGAGTCAAAGCTGGAGGAAAAAATGAAAAACCGATTCAAGCAATGGACGATTGCGGGTGCCGCGGGTGTGCTGATGACACCCGGGGCGCTGTGGGCGGCGGGAGAAAAGGCCGCGGAACTCGTGGTGGTCGCCGATACCCGGGTTCTCACCAGCGGGGTCATGCGCTATTTTGCGGACCTTTACAACACTAATATCACCATGTTCGCCGTTTGGGCGGTGGTGCTCACCGCGGTTTACGGGTGCTTTTTGGGGGTGCTCATGGACAAGCTCATGGGACTTACCGGGCTCGATCTGAAAAGCCGAAAGATCGTGGAACATTAGGTCGTCTACAAACAAGGAGGACAACCCATGGAAGTTATGGCGGATTCAAGCTGGCTTTATATGTACATGCCCATCGCCGGAGTGCAGATCTTCTGGCCGGGCCTGGTCCTGATCGGATTTTCCGTCGGGGTCATCGGCGGGTTTTTCGGGATGGGCGGCGCGTGGATGGTCACCCCGGGCCTGAACATTCTGGGGTTTCCCATGGCCTTTGCCATCGGGACGGATATCGCCCACATTGCAGGCAAGTCCATGGTTTCCACCATGAGGCACTCGAAATTTGGGAACGTGGACTACAAACTGGGATTCATCATGCTCATCGGGACCATGGTGGGAATCGAAGTGGGCGCCCAGATCGTCATGTGGCTGGAACGGCTGGGCCAGGTGGGTTCGGTGGTGCGCTGGGTGTATGTCATCTTCCTGGCGCTCATCGCCTGGATGGTCTTTTACGATTACGCCAAGGCGGTGAAGAAGAAAAAAGCGGGGGTAGTGGGAGACCGGGGGAGCGAGGGGATCACCTGGTACAAGACGCTTCACAAGGTCAAAATCCCCCCCATGGTGCACTTCAAGACCGCCGGGTTCACCTGTTCGGCGTGGCTGCCGATCCTCGTGAGTTTTGTCACAGGAGTTCTGGCGGGTTTTTTGGGAATCGGCGGGGGCCTGCTCCGCATGCCGGCGCTGGTTTACCTGATCGGATGCCCCACACACATTGCCGTCGGCACCGACCTCTTCGAGGTCATGATCTCGGGTCTTTACGGCGCATTTACGTTCTCGCTTAAAGGCAGGATCGAGTTGGTGGCGGTGTTCGTGATGCTCACCGGGGCCGCCATCGGGGCTCAGATCGGGACGGTGGCCACCAAGTACGCCAAAGGCTACGGCATCCGGATCGGGTTCGGGATCGCGGTGCTGTGCTGTATGATTTCAATCATCCTGAAGCAGTATGGTTTTACGATTTCCGCCGCCGTCTTGATCCTCGGCACCATCTCCCTGATCTGTTTGTACATCATCAAGATCATGGTTCAGGGTGCCACCGAAGAGCTTCGGGAAAAGAAAAAACGCGCCGCGGTTTAGCCGGCGAATGGAAAAAAGGAGAAAAGCTTCATGAAACGCCTTTCAATGATTCTGGTTCTATTGGCGGCACTGGGATTTTTGTGGGGGACCGCCCAGGCCGCGGAAGTGGTGCAGGGCAAATGCATCAACTATGATGCTGACGGGAAAAAGGTGGTCCTCGAGGAATACGACATCAATTTCACCAGGGAAGCACCTTACGGAAACCCCACCGGGATCCTGTTCGAAGGGGATCTCAGAAAAGCCAAGGTCGGGATCAAGCCCGAACCGGGGGACATCCTGCGCGTGGCTTACAAGGTGGACGGGGAAAGCAAGCAGGTGCTCAAGGTCATGAACGTCAGCAAACAGAACCTGAAGGAAAAATAGGAGCCGGGGCTGGCCGGGGGCCCGAAGGCGGCTTGCCGGCCTGCCTCACCCGCTTTTGCACATCGAACAACGTGCAGAGGCCCAAATGGCTCTTTCAATGTGGCAAAAACAGGAGTAAAAAGGAAAAAAACAGATGAATGGGAAACAAAAGATCGTCGTCGTGACCATGGACGGGTTGCTCCTGGCCGAGCTTGCCTTGAGCATGTACCTGGGTTGGCGGGATCCAGAAAACCTGACCGTCGTCTTTCTGAAAACCTTTGTCCCGGCGGTCGCCGTAACCTTCGTGGCGGCCCGCATCTTCATCAAGCGCCTGGCGACTCAACCCGCCTGACAACGGGCAAACCGATGGCCTCTTCTTGGACCCGCATATCCGTGGTCGTTTTCGCCCTGATGGGCGCGGCCATGCTCGACACCTGTGTCCTTTCCTGGTCGACCCCTCGGGACCATTTCCGGATGATCGCCGGGAAGAAGGAAAACGTCTCCGGAAAACTGGCCCGCCCCGTCGACCCGGCGCTTTTGAAGACCACCTTCACCCATGAGGGCGGCCGGCTACCGGAGGATCTGTCGGAAAGAGTCCTGGACTATGACCCGCGGTACCCCGGGTTGAAACTTCGGTTCTTGAGCATCGAGGGGCGGCTTTGGAGGGGCGAGCTCGAGGCGCACCCCGACGTTCAGGAGGGCGATTACCCCATCCGCATCTTCAGGGCGGGAGAAAAACCCGATGATACGGCGGCTCGTTTCCACCTCCGGGTGTTTTCTGACGAGAAAAGCTATCGAAACAGCTTCTGGTCGCTCAGCAAACGCCTCGTGGGTTTGGAACCCTGGTGGATTGCGCTCATGCTTCTGCCCGTTTCTTTGTTTTGCCTCTACCGGGTCATGCGGCACACAACCGAAGTGGATGCGGCCTTGATGGCCGAGGGGATCGCGCCTATCTACAAGCTGGCGAGGCAAAAGACCCACTGGGAGGTCCTTTTCGGCTTGGGATCCGTGCATGGCGTTCAAAAGGGGGACCGCCTGACGATCCTGGGGCCGGACCGAAAAACCTTGGGCGCCATCGAAGCCGAGGAGGTGGGCCCGGAATCCTCCACAGGGCATCTGTCACTGGATGCCGAAATCACCCCGGACTGCAGGATCAGGAAAAGCGGAAATAAAACGAAAGGAAGCACTTAACCCTTTCTGGGATGGAAATACCGTCATGAAGAAAAAAATTTTCAAAAGGCTCCGGTTTCGTCTGGTCATGCTGACCCTTCTCGTGTCCATCATTCCCCTGCTCATCCTCGGGGCGACCCTCTATTTCCAGTTTGCCAAGATGTACCGGCTCAAGGTGGAGGAACAGATCCGATACCGGGCCGAGGCCCAGGCCGAGGCAGTGGACCTGTTTTTGAAAAAACGGACCGCCATTCTTGCGGCCATCGTCGATACCCAGCCCTATGAGGCGGTGATCCGGGAAGGCTTTCTTTCCGATCTGCTCAAGATCATGAACCTTCGGGTCGGAGCTTTCCTGGATCTGGGGGTGATCGATGCCGACGGTTACCACCGGGCTTATGTAGGGCCTTACAACCTCAAAGGCCTGAAGTACGACGACCAGCCCTGGTTCGACGAGGTGATGACCAAAGGGGTCTATATCAGCGATCTGTTCATGGGATACAGGCGGCTGCCCCATTTCGTCGTCGCAGTGCGCCACCAGGACAGCGTACGCTCCTGGGTCCTCAGGGCTACCATCGATCCTGATGCCCTGCGGGATCTCGTCCGCAGCGCCAAGGTGGGCAAGACCGGGGACGCGTTTCTCGTCAACCGGGAGGGGATCTACCAGACCCGGCCGCGTTTTTACGGTGAAGTTCTCTGGGAATCGCATATCGACACGAGCCTTTTTGCCGGGCGGACTTCCATCGTCGAGCACGTCAATTCACAGGAAAGAAAAATGCTGATGGCCGGGAGCCGGCTTAAAAACACGGACTGGCTTCTGGTGATCACCCAGGAGATCGAGGAGGAGATGCGCTCCCTGCTCGCCACGCGGAACCTGGAGATTCTGATCATCCTCGGCGGCTTCATCTTGATCATCCTGGCCAGTACCGTTATTTCCACCTTCACGGTCAAGAAACTGGAGGACGCCAGCGTGAAGATGGATGAGCTCAATTCCCAACTGATGCAATCGGACAAGCTGGCGGCCTTGGGGAAGATGGCGGCGGGCATCGCTCACGAGATCAACAACCCCATCGCCGTCATCGGTGAAAAAGCGGGCTGGATGCGGGATCTGCTTTCCGATGAAGAATTTCAGGAAAGCCAGAACTTAAAAGAATATCAGAAATCGCTCGAGAAAATCGAGGAACACGTGGAGCGGGTCCGGAAAATCGTCCACAACATGCTGGGTTTTGCCCGGCGGATGGAACCCCACCTGGATGAGGTGAACGTCAACGATGTGCTGGAGCAAACCATGGAGCTGCTCCAGAACCATGCCCGTCTCAGCAACATCGAAATTCACCGGCTCCTGGATCCTGACCTTCCGGTGATCGCCAGCGATCAGTCCCAGCTCCAGCAGGTCTTCTTGAACCTTATCAACAACGCCATAGACGCCATCGGCAGGGACGGGAACATCGAACTGTCCTCTCGCCGATCCGGGAGCTTCGTCGAGTTCGATGTCCGGGATGACGGCCCGGGCATCCCGAAGGCGCTTTTGAAAAAGGTTTTCGATCCCTTTTTCACCACCAAGCAGGGGGGGCGGGGAACCGGCCTGGGGCTTTCCATCAGCCACAATATCATCGAGAGGCTGGGCGGGGAGATCCGTGTGGACAGCACCGAAGGCAAAGGGTCCACCTTCACGGTGCGGCTTCCCGCAACCCCTCCGGAAAAGAGATAACCCATCGCAAGGGAGTACGGCTTATGGAATCTTTTCGCGTGTTGATCATCGATGACGAAGTGGATTTCCTGGAAACCGTGGTCAATCGGCTGCGGCGGCGAAAAATGGATGCGACGGGGGTGACCTCCGGAGAGGAGGGGCTTGAATTTGTAAAGAAGAATCCCTGCGACCTTGTTGTTCTGGACGTGAAAATGCCTGGGGGCATGGACGGGATCGAAGCCCTCAAGCAGATCAAGAAAATCCGGCCGGAGGTCCAGATCCTACTGCTCACCGGCCATGCCTCCCTGGAAACAAGCATCGAAGGAATGAAACACGGGGCCTTCGACTACCTCATCAAGCCGGTGAAGTTCGAAGAGCTCCTCATCAAGATGAACGCGGCATATGAACACAAAAAGCTCTATTTTTCAGGGTGATGAGAGGTCGTGATCCTTTCTAAAGGCGTATCCGGGAAAAGGATCTCTGAAAGGAGAAGAAGCGATGAAAATGACCGAGGTCCGGAAACTGGCCAAGGAGTTGGGCATCAACGCATTTGGAAAGTCCAAGGTGATGCTGGTGAGGGCAATCCAAAAAAAAGAAGGCAACTTCGACTGTTTTGCCAGGGTGATCGATTATTGTGACCAATCGGGGTGTTGTTTCAGACAGGCCTGTTTCAAGGAGGCGGAAAAGGCGAGGCCGAAACGTGCAAGAAAAAAATCCCTGACAGGAGATGGCGTTGCATCCGAAACAAAAGGAGATGGAAGATGAAAGATTTCAAGAAAATACTGTTTCCGGTGGATCTTTCCGAGGCTTCGATAAAGGTCGTGCCCTATGTCGTTGGCATGGCGAAAAAATTCGGGGCAAGCATCGACCTGTTGCATGTCGCCCGGCTGTTCGAACACTTCGAGAGCAGCTATATTCCTCATCCTTCCCTGGATCAGTTTGAAAAGGACATTGCGGCCGGCGCGATCAAGTCGATGGAGGAGTTCCGTCAAACCCATTTTTCGGAGTTTAAAAACATGACGGTGGAGGTCGTCACGGGATACACTTCGGAGGAGATCCTTAAATACGTCGGGGCTCACGGGATGGACCTGGTCATCATGGGGACCCACGGGAGAAAAGGCCTCGACAGGGTGCTTTTCGGCTCGGTGGCACGCCGGGTTTCCCAGGACTGCCCCGTACCCTTGTTGTTGATCAATCCCTTCAAAAGCCAGTGAGGCCAATTGGGACAGGAGGGGAGCGACCCTGACCCGGCCCCAAGAACCTTCCAATCCCCTTGCTGCCTGCAGGGATCTCTTCTCTGCTGGCGGCGGGGATTTCTGTCTCGAACACCTCCTTTTTTCAGGTTGCCAAACGGAGATCTTGCCGATAAAAACCAGCGGATGAAAACCGCATCCCCGTATCGCCTGACGCTTCTTGTTTGTCTGGCTGAAATTTTAGGACTGGCACCCATCGCCGTATTTCCCGCGCTTCTTCCGGATTTTCAAGCTTTGTGGAACTTAAGCCATACCCAGGCCGGTTGGATCAGCGCCGCATACTACGGGGGTTACATGGTTTCGGTGCCGGTTCTGGCCGGGGTCACGGACCGGCTCGACGCCCGAAAAGTCATGGGTATGGGGACGCTTCTCGGGATCTTGACGGCCGTAGGCTACGCCTTCCTGGCTTCCGGTTTCTATTCGGCCCTCCTGCTCCGGTTTTTCGGCGGTGTCAGCCTGGCCGGCATCTACATGCCGGGGCTCAAGGTGGTCAGCGATCATACGGAAGGAGACCTCCAGAGCCGATTTGTTTCCTTTTACACGGCCAGTTTCAGCATTGGAGCGAGCCTTTCCTACCTGATTTCAGGGGAGATCAACGGCGCTTTTGGATGGCGGGCGGCGTTTGTCGTCTCTGGCGGCATCACGGCCGTTGCCTTGGGGATCCTTCTGTTGTGGGTGCCGGCGGCAAGGGTGGAAGTACAAAAAAGGGATCCCCTGTTTCAGGGCCTCCGAAGGGTCTTCCGATGCAAGGCGGCGATGGCTTATGTGCTGGCCTATGCCGCCCACATGTGGGAGCTGTTTTCACTTCGCTCTTGGATCGTGGCCTTCCTGGTCTTTTCGCTCAAATTCCAACCCGAAGGGGTGTGGGTGGCAAGCCCCACCCAGGTCGCCTTCTGGGTCAACCTGATCGGGCTCCCCGCCAGCATCGGCGGAAACGAACTGGCCCGGCGGTTCGGGCGGCCTGCAGTGGTCAAAGGCGTGATGGTCGTCTCCTCCCTCCTGGGTGCGTGCATCGGATTCACGGCCGCGATGCCTTACCTTTTGGTGGTTTTTCTGACGACCCTTTACGGGATCACGGTGACCGCCGATTCGGCTTCCCTCACCGCAGGGGCCGTCATGGCAGCGCCGGTCAACCACCGGGGAGCCACCCTGGCGGTTCACTCCACACTGGGATTCGGGGCGGCTTTTCTCGGGCCGCTTTTCGTCGGTTTGGTGCTGGATGCCTTCGGTGGAGGCCTTTTGGCGTGGGGGATGGGGTTTGTCGTCATGGCGGCTGGATGCGCCGCCGGACCGTTGATTCTGGGGCGAGTCAACTCCCGGATGTGAAAACGGAAAAAGTCCTGTTTTTCCGACGCTTTTTAACCGGCGCCGCTTTTTGTGCCGCCGATGAAGTGCAAGTGGCGGCAGGCCTTTTCGTTTGACTTTTCAAAGGGCGATTTCTTATAGTCCACCCGGCATTGATTCAGATCCGAAAAAAGATCAGAAGGAGGAATATCACCCATGGGCGAGATGCTGTGGAAGCCCACCCAAGAGCGGGTCAAGGCAAGCGCCATGTATCGTTTCAAGCAGTTCGTCAACCAGCGGTACGGGCAGGATTTAAAGGATTACAACGGGCTTTATCGCTGGTCCATCGACTTCATCCCCGAGTTCTGGGAGAGCTTCTGGGAATTTTCCGGTATCCTCGCCTCCAAGCCCTGGGATCACGTGGTGGACGACGTCGCGAAGATGCCGGGGGCCCGCTGGTTTTCCGGCGCGCGCCTGAATTTTGCCGAAAACCTGCTTCGATACCGGGACGAGCAAACCGCCTTGGTATTCAAAGGAGAAGGCCGCCCTTCCGTGAAGATGACCTACGCGCAGCTTTACGACGAGGTGGCCCGGGTGGCCGCAAGCCTGAAACGGGCCGGAGTGGCTCCCGGAGATCGGGTGGTAGGGTTCCTTCCCAACATGCCTCATGCCATCATCGCGATGCTGGCCGCAGTGAGCCAGGGAGCCGTCTGGTCGTCCTGCTCCCCGGATTTCGGGATCAAAGGGGTCTTGGACCGGTTTGGGCAGATAAAGCCCAAGGTATTGTTCACAGCAGACGGCTATTCTTTCAAAGGAAATCCCATCGATTCCCTGGAGCGCATTTCGACGATACTGGATTCCCTCCCTTCCGTGGAAAAGGTCGTGGTGGTTCCTTACCTCCACGAGAAGCCTGATATCCGTCGTGTTCCAAAGAGCGTGCACTGGGATGATTTCAAGTCACCCGAGACCGGCCTTGAAATTGCCTTTGAGCAGCTTCCCTTCGAACACCCCCTTTACATCATGTATTCCTCGGGAACCACAGGACTTCCAAAATGCATGGTCCAGAGCGCTGGGGGCATCCTCATTCACCACCTCAAGGAACTGATGCTGCACACCGACCTGAAACGCCGGGACAGCATTTTCTACTTCACCACCTGCGGCTGGATGATGTGGAACTGGCTTACCAGTTCCCTGGCCCTGGGAGCCACCCTGGTGCTTTTCGACGGAAACCCGTTCCATCCGCATGCGGGGGCGTTGTGGGAGATGGCCCAGGAAGAGAAAATCACGGTCTTCGGCACCAGCGCGGGGTATTTGTCGGCCCTCCAGAACGCCGGGGTTAAACCGGAACGCGACTACGACCTTTCTCCCTTGCGGGCGATCCTTTCCACCGGATCGCCTCTTTCCGTGGAGGGGTTCGAGTTTGTGTACAGGGATATCAAATCGGACCTGCAGTTGGCTTCCATTTCCGGGGGCACCGATTTGAACGGCTGTTTCGCCCTCGGAAATCCCATGGGGCCGGTTTACGCAGGTGAACTCCAGTGCAGGGGATTGGCCATGAAGGTGGAAGCCTTCGACCAACAAGGAAAACCGGTCCTTCACCGGCAGGGGGAGCTGGTCTGCACGGCGGCGTTTCCCTCCATGCCCATCTACTTCTGGGACGATCCGGACGGAAAGAAGTATTTCAACGCCTATTTCGCCGTCTATCCCGGCGTCTGGCGGCACGGAGACTTTATCGAGATCACCGAGCACGGGGGAGTCGTCATCTACGGCCGATCCGACGCCACGCTGAACCCGGGGGGGGTACGCATCGGAACCGCTGAAATCTACCGTCAGGTGGAACAGCTGGAAGAGATCGAAGACAGCGTCGTGGTGGGTCAAAACTGGAAAAACGATGTGCGCGTTTTGTTGTTCGTCAAGCTGGCGGCGGGGTTCGAGCTCACCGACGCCCTGAAGGACAAGATCCGCAAGACCATCCGCGCCAACGCCTCGCCACGGCATGTTCCGGCCAAGATCCTGGCTGTACCGGACATCCCCTACACGTTGAACATGAAAAAGGTGGAACTGGCGGTGAGAAAGGCGATTCACGGCCAGCCCATCCTCAACCTGGACGCGTTGAGAAACCCCAAGGCCCTGGACTATTTCGCCGGCCTGAAGGAGCTTCAGGAGGACTGAGGCGCCTGCTCCGCTATTTCCGTCTCAACTGGACCAGGGTGGCTCCCCAGCCCCCGGCGTCATGAGGGGCATTCGAATAGGCGGCCACCCGGGGATCTTTTTCCAGAAGGGTGTGGACGCGGCTTTTCAGGATCCCCTTTCCTTTTCCATGAATGACGCGCACCGTGAAGATGTCGGCTTCGAGGCACGCATCGAAGTACTCTTCGAGAAGTGAGGCGATCTCACGGGGTTGGAAGGTGTGCAAGTCGAGGACGTCTTCGATGGGCACAACCACGGGTTTCATCCGCATCCCCTTTCGCCTTTCGCCCTTCTCGTCCGGGTTTCTCCGCCCTCCCGAGTCATGACCCGACCTTAGCCTTATCCTTTACCGAGAGCCCACAGCAGGGAAAGAAAGCCCCCCATGACGAAGTGCGTGTCCACCAGGAACTCGAGCCGGATGCCGGGAAGCATGTTCCCTTTTTCATGGATGGAAAGGACGAACAGCAAAAAGAGAAGCTGCACCATGAGGAGAAATCCCAGGGACGCCAGCGCTCCCAGGGCGGCGGAACCCGCCAGGAGCGCCATGACGGCCATCAGCATGGACTTCAACAGGCGGAGCGTCTTTTTTTCGCCCAGCAGGATGGGCAACGTCTCCCTTCCGACGATGCGGTCCCCCTGCATGTCCAGGATGTCGAAAAAAGCGGTCCGGACAAAGACGAGCCCCGAAGCCCAAAAGAAAGCCAAAAAGCTTGCCGGGGAAAAAGAGGACGGTGTGGTAAGGGAGGGGAAAACCGAGGTCACGATCCCCCACGCCAGAGCGATCAAGACGGTCTTGGATCCGGGGATATCCCGGATGCGGCGGTATTTTCCTCTTCCGATCCAGGCCGGGACGAGGTTCAGGTTGTAGGAGAGTCCGGTCACGCTCATGGAGAGAAGAACGATGAACGGCACGGTCCCCAGGGTATACGCCGCGATGAGACCGGCACCTCCGGCGAAAATAGCCAGAAGAGAAAGCAAGATTTTGTGATCGTCGTAAAAGGAAGCGCGGTCCGGCTCGTTGTACCGATCCGCCTTTCTGCCGATCAGGTTGTTCAGGATATGCATGGACTGCACGTATAAAATGGAGATGAGGACGTGGGGGAGATGGCTCGGGATTCCCTGGAGCTTGGCGCTGGCGTAGCAGGTGGCTCCGGCCCCGAGGGCAAGGTAAGCGCTGGAAAGTAAAAGAACCCGCTCCAAGACGAACCAGCCCCGACGCCACCCTTTCCCCTTCTTGAGGGGAAGCGCCTGGAGCCCGCGGTAGACCCTCCTGAGCACCCAGTTGGGGGTGGAGGCCCCTGCCGTGATGCCCACGCGGTGTGCGTTTGCGAGGGCCTCATCCAATTCAACCTCCGTTTCCACATGAAAGGCGGTTTTTCCTTTCTCTTCCGCGATTTCGAGGAGACGCTGGGTGTTACCGCTGTTTTTCCCGCCCACCACCACCACCGCATCCACGGAGTCGGCCAGACGGCTCACCTCCGCCTGGCGCCTCTCTGTGGAATCGCAGATGGTATGGAAAACCTTGTAGTGCGGGAAGTGTGTCTTCACCCATTGGTTGACCCTTGCGAAAAACAAGGTGTTCTGGGTGGTCTGGGCCACCACGATGGCCTTTTCGAAGGCAGGAAGCCGGGCCAGATCCGGAAGATCCGCCGCCACAACTCCGTTGGCGCCTGCGTACCCTAACAGGCCGATGACCTCCGGGTGGTCTTTATCCCCGATGATGATGCAGGCATACGCCTGCTTGGCGTATTTGCGGATGATGGTCTGAACCTTGATGACCCGGGGGCAGGTGGCGTCCACCACGATCATCCCCGACTCCTGGAGCTTTTTCTTGATTTCCGGCGGCACCCCGTGCGCGCGGATGAGAACCGTTCCCGACCCTTTTTCCGGGATCTCCTTCAAGGTGCGGATCCCTTTTTCCTCCAGAAGGGATAGAACCTGGGGATTGTGAATGAGAGGGCCGTAGGTGAAAATCGGTTCGGGGTACTTCTTGGGGAGATCCAGAACGAGTTCCACGGCTCTTCGGACGCCCATGCAAAAGCCGGCGGTCTTGGCGATGACGATTTTCATGAGCCAGCAGGCGGATTAGGTTGTTTCAGGATATAAAAAGACGTGGTGATCCACCAGGGACAGGGAGTGGATACGGGCTTTGATAAATTTCTGTTCCCCGAAGATGTTGACGAGTTTCAAGCCGTCCTTTTCAGGCTCCACGGTGTCCACGGCTTCCATGACAAGGGTTTTTTCGTCTCCAGAGATCAAGTAAGCATTGGCTTCGCACATGATTACAGTCCTTTCTCATCCGAACCCAAGAGGTTTTTCAGGTTTTTCTGAACCAGTTCCTCGATTAAATGGGGGAGGGGGGCCCTGACGGTGCCCACGATGTCCACCGGTTCCTGGGACAGGGGGATCAAGATCTTCCGGGCGGGGCTTCCTGCCACTGCAGCGGCCATGCGGGGCGTCACTTCCCCCATCATGGCGTCGGCCATGACGATCCCGAGGGTTCCGATGATCACATCCGCTGTCTTGACGGTTTGCACGATGGCGTTTTCCCCGGAAGCTCCTCGATTCGCCCGGGCCTTGAGCATCTGGGAGGTGGCGATGGCGTTGGTACCCAAAGCGATGATTTCAATGCGCTCCTCGAAGACCTCCTTCAGCTTCTTGATGACGGCGCTGCCGATGCCGCCACCCTGACCGTCGATGATGCAAACGCGTTTCATTTCTTAAAAGCCTTTTCAGAGTTTGTCGACCTTAGACAAGGCCCGCCTTGCCTTTTTCGGAGGACGCTTTCGGGGTCCTTTTTTCTTTGTGGTGGGAACCCAGCCCGATTCGGCCCAATCCTCTTCGGAATCAAAGGGTTTCGCTTGAAGCCTTTCCGCCTGGGCGATCCGTTTCCCGAATTCTGCGGAGGAAATGACAGCGGCGCCCATGGATTCGGCAAACCTTGCGATGTCCAGGTCGGAGGTGACCACGAGTGCCCGTTCTCGTTCCCGGGAGACGAGGGTTTTAATCAAGGTGTCCGCCGTCTGATTGAGGCGCGAAAAACGGATGTCGATGCCTTTTTTTCGTTCTTTCCGGTGCAGGACCCCGGGCGCGCGGGTGCCGTCGAAGATCACGGAGATGGGGTGACGCTTCAGCCGGTTGTAACTTGCAAGCCTTTCCAGAAGCGATTCGCGCTGCAGCTGGAGGTCCGGAATCTCGTCGAGGCCGGAGATGGAGCCGCTTTTGATCAGATTGTAGCCGTCAATGAGGATATGAAGCGCCATTAACCGGAGACCGTTTACCTCACGGTTTTAAGCATGCCGAGCAGCCGGTTGAGGTCGTCATCGCTGTAAAATTCGATCTCCACCCTTCCCCTCCGGCCTGCCCTCTTGATGCGGACCTTCGTCCCGAAATGCCTGGACAGGGCATCGGCCAGGTCCGAAAAATAAGGGTCTTGGGTCTTGCCCCCGCCCCTTTTGGGGGTTGCAGGAGAAGACTTCATCTGCTTGACCAGCGCCTCGGTCTGTCTGACCGAAAGCCTTTTGGAAAGGACCTGCCTGCAGGCCAGGATCTGTCGGGCCGCGGTTTCGGCGCCCAGCAGGGCCCTGGCATGCCCCATGCTCAACTCCCCTTTCAGGATGTGGGCCTTGACCTCTCCGGGGAGGAGCCGGAGCCTGAGGAAGTTGGCGACCGTGGAACGATTTTTCCCCACCCGATCAGACACCTGCTCCTGGGTAAGATCGAACTGGGTCATGAGCCGGTGGTAGGCTTCGGCTTCTTCCATGGGGTTCAGATTTTCCCGCTGGATGTTTTCCACGATGGACAGTTCCAGGAGTTCGTCATCGTTGATGGATCGGACGATGGCCGGTATTTGGGAAAGACCGGCCGCTTTTGCGGCACGGAACCGTCTTTCCCCTGCCACGATCTCGTACCCACCCTCGTCTTTTCGCACCACGATGGGCTGGATGACCCCTTTTTCCCGGATGGATTTCGACAGCTCACCCAATTCCGACTCGGAAAAAATAACGCGGGGTTGGAACCGGTTGGGGTGAATCAGATCCATGTCGCACAGAAAATAGCCTCTGCTTTCGCCTTCCACGGGCGCCATATCCGGAAACAGCGCGTCGAGCCCCCTGCCCAGGGCGACTTTCTGGGTCTTCTTTTTTCCGGGCTCCGAGGCTTTCGGGTTGTCTTGTGTTTTCATGATTTCCTCAGGGTCTGTGGTTCAGAATTTCCCTGGCCAGCGAAAAGTAGCTCAACGCCCCAGGGGAGGCGGCGTCGTAAAGCAGAATCGGTTTTCCGAAGCTGGGGGCTTCTCCCAGGCGCACATTTCTCGGGATCCGGGTTTTGAACAACAGGGATTTGAAATATTTGGCGGCGTTTTCGGCTACCTGGTGGGACAGGTTGGTCCGCGTGTCGAACATGGTCAAAAGGATACCGGCGATTTTAAGCTGCGGATTGAGGCTGCTCCGGACCCTTTTGATGGTTTGAATGAGCTGACCCAGACCCTCCAGGGCGAAAAACTCGCATTGAAGGGGGATCAGCAGCGCGTCAGCGGCGGTCATGGCATTGAGGGTCAACAGGCCCAGGGCGGGGGGGCAATCCAGGATGATGTAATCGAAATCGGGCCTCAGCTCTTCCATGAGACTTTTCAGGATCGTTTCCCGCTGGGGGGCCTCCAGCATCTCCACCTCGAAACCGATGAGCTCCACCCGGGACGGGATGACCTTCAAGGTTGGAATTTGAGTGTCGACAATGAGGCTTTTGACCGCATTTTTTTTAATCAGCCCGTGGTAAAGAGTCCGGGTGAGGGAGGCCTTGTCGATTCCCACGCCTGTGGTGGCGTTGGCCTGGGGATCGCAGTCCACCAGGAGGATTTTCTTCTCTGAAACCGCCAGCGCCGCAGACAGGTTGATGGCGGTGGTGGTCTTCCCGACACCCCCTTTCTGGTTGGCAATGCAAAGGATCTGTGGCATGATGGCCCTTGTAACATAGATCCAATTTGTTGGAAAGCGGATTGAACAGGACCCTGCCGTTGGATGACATTCGAAAAACAGCATCGACCCTGCTGATATTCCTTGTGTTTTTAGGATCTTTTTTCCCCGTGCGCGCCGAGGCCCTTTCCATCAAGCAGGAAGAAGACCTGGCCAGGGAATTTTTGCAGGTGATCAACGCCAATTACAAGCTGGTGAAAGACCCCCTGATCCTTTTCTACATCAACGCCGTGGGAAAACGGATCGTGTCGGTGATGCCCGAGCCGCCCTTCGCCTACCGCTTTTACGTGGTGGAGGAAAACGTCTACAACGCCTTTGCCGGCCCTGCGGGGCATATCTTCGTCAACAGCGGGCTTCTGGAGGCGATGGAAGGGGAGGAAGAACTTGCAGGGATCCTGGCCCACGAGATCGCCCATGTCCAATGCCGGCACATCTCGGAAAAGATCGAGAAGGCCAAAAAAATAGGCATCGCGGCCTTGGCAGGAATGGTGGCAGGAATTTTCCTGGGTTCGGGGGGGGCGTCCGCCCTGGGAAACGCAGTGACCATCGGCTCTGCCGCCGCCGCCCACTCCGCCGTGCTGGCTTTCAGCCGGGAAGACGAAATGCAGGCGGACCAGATCGGGATGCGATACCTGTATGACGCGGGATACGAGGGGAAAGGGCTTCTGGCCATGCTGCGAAAGATCCGCAGCAAGCAGTGGTTCGGGTCGGATCAGATCCCCGATTATCTTTCCACGCACCCGGCCTCCGAGGATCGGATGGTTTACATCGACGCCTATATCCATAACCATTCCCCGACAAAATCGGCTCCTTCAGATCCCAAGCCCTTCGCGAAGGCTCAAACGCGCCTCATCGCCCTGCACGGGGATCCGGATGGGGCCATCAGACGGTTTCAAGCCGAGGTGGCCGAAAAACCGAAAGACCCGACGGCCCACTATGGGTATGCCCTCGTTTTGTCGAGGGCAAACCGGTACGACGAAGCCCTTTCCCACCTCAGGACCGCGCTGGGTTTGAGTGCCTTCGACACGGATCTACTGGCCGAGATGGGAAAGGTCTATTTCTCTCAGGGGCGTTACGACGAAGCCTTTTCCACCCTTTCAAGCATTGCCGATTCGCCTTCCCCGAATCCGGAAGGATTATTTCATCTGGCCAGATCTCAGGCCGCATTGGGACAAACCGACGCTGCGGAAAGGACTTTCAGCGCCCTTTATGAAAAGGACCCGGACTATCCGAACCTCGACTATTTCCTGGGGGAGATCTACCAGAGACAAGGGCGACAGGACCTGGTCCATTTCCACTTGGGGATGCATTTTTACAAAACAGGCAATGTCAAAAGCGCTCGGTTTCACCTGCTGCGGGCCAAGGAAACGGTCGGGGATTCCCGGAAAAAGGAGAAAATCGAGTCGGCCCTCAAGGAGCTAAGCAAGGAGCGGGAGAGGCCCTAGCCCTATCCTGCCAGAAGGCGTCAGATTGTCCGGATCGTAACGGATGAATCGACGCCAGGCCCCACGCATCTCCCCTGAGCGAGTCACAATAGAAAGGCCCCTGTCGCCATGCAGCCGGTTCCGGAAACGGTCATCGATTTTCACGTGCATCTTTTTCCGGACCGCCTCTTCGAAGCCATCTGGAACCATTATGAAACGTTGTACCAGTGGCGCGTAAAGCATCGGCTTTATTATCGTCAGTGCGTCGATAATCTTCGGCAGCGGGGCGTCGGGCCCATGGTCTATTCCAATTACGCCCACCGCAAAGGGGTTGCCGAAACTCTGAACGCATGGAACCTCTCGGTGCTCGATGAATTCGAGGATGTGTACTGCTTCGCCGCCTACCACCCGGATGACGAAAACGCCCCGGCGATGGCGGAGAGGATGATGAGACATCCCCGGGTCCTCGGGTTCAAGCTGCAGCTGCTGGTCCAGAACTTCCCGCCCCACGATGAGCGCCTTTTTCCCCTCTACGAGAGGGTCATGGCGTCCGGCAAGCGCCTGCTTTTCCACGCGGGAACGGGGCCGGTGGGAAACCCCTTCGTGGGGGTTGCCCACTTTAAAAAAGTGCTTGCGCGTTACCCGGAACTTCCCGCCACCGTGGCGCATATGGGCGGATATGAATTCAAAGCCTTTTTCGATCTTCTGCCCGATCATCCCGGCCTGTTTTTCGATACCGCGTTTTCCTTTCTCCCCAGGGCCGGCCTGTTGTGCGACCTTGAAAAGGAGACCCTTGAGCGATTTCGTGACCGAATTGTCTACGGATCCGATTTCCCAAACCTGATTTTTCCGAGGGAGGAAGAGATCAACAGCCTTTATTCCCGGAATTTGTCCGCGGCTTTTTACCACAAGGTCTTTTTCGAAAACGGAAAAAACCTGATCGCTCGCCATGCCGGAGTCCGCCTGCTCCATGGGGAACGGCTGGATAAAAGCATACGGTGCGAGGGGGAAGGCCCTGCAAACCGGAAGAAAGGAGGAGCAAATGGCGATGATTAAAGAATTCAAAGAATTTGCGATGCGGGGAAATGTGGTGGACATGGCAGTGGGGATCATTATCGGTGGCGCGTTCGGCAAGATTGTGAGTTCCCTGGTCAATGACGTCATCATGCCGCCCATCGGCCTGCTGCTGGGAAAGGTCGATTTCTCCCATTTGACCATCATCCTGAAAGAAAAGACCCCGGAGGCCGCAGCGGTCAGCCTCAAATACGGCCTGTTCGTCAACACCGTTTTGGATTTTGTCATCATGGCCTTCGCCATCTTCATGCTCGTCAAACAGATGAACCGGCTCAAAAGAAAAGAGGAGGCCCCGGCCCCGGCGCCTTCGACCAAGGAATGTGTCCGGTGCTATTCCACCATCCCCATCAAGGCGACCCGATGCCCCCACTGCACTTCGGAGCTTTAGGCCTGTGGGGACTTTCCCGTTGCAGCGCCAGGGTGGACAGGGGGATACTGATGCGCGCATCCTGTAAGAGATCGGCAGGCAGGGTTGACTTTGACATCCCCCGGGGGCGATGCTAAGAGGCTTGTGATGTTTCGAAAGCCTCTTCATCCCGCCCTGGAGATTTCGTGGAACCTGGTGCTGATAACGCTTGGAAGCGTTCTCTGCGCCGTGGCCGTCAAGGGGATCCTCATTCCCCAGGAATTTCTGTCGGGCGGCTTTACCGGAATGGCCCTGCTGGTGCATTACCTCGTCCCCGCGGTTGAGGTGGGGATCGCCTATTTTCTCCTCAATGTGCCCAACTTCATCCTGGGCTGGATGTTTGTCGGGAGAAGATTTTTTTTCTACAGCCTGGCCGGCATGCTGATCTTCTCTCTGGCGGTCATGATCCCCTTTCCCGTGATGGTCCTTCAAGACCGCCTCCTCAGCGCCCTGACCGCCGGCATCCTCACGGGGGCGGGCGGTGGCATCATCCTGCGCTCCCTGGGGTCGGCCGGCGGCATGGACATTCTGGCGGTCATTGTTTTCAAAAGGTTTTCGGTAAGAGTCGGGACCACCAACCTGGTCTTCAATCTCATCCTCCTCGGGATTGCCGCGTTCCGCATCCCTCTGGAGATGGTGCTCTATACGCTGGTCCACCTCTACGTCACTTCGTATGGGGTCAACCTCGTGGTCACCGGTTTCAGCCAGCGCAAGGCGGTGATGATCATCTCCAAGGAGTGGGAGGCCATCGCCGACGACATCATGAACCGGATGCAACGGGGCGTCACGGTGGTGCAGGGACAAGGCGGGTACACCGGGCGGCAGATTCGGATTCTTTATTCCGTGATCACGTTCAGTGAACTCTCGCGCTTCAAAAACAGAATCCGGCAGATCGATCCCGAAGCCTTTGTGGTGGTGACCGAAACCCTCGAGGTCATAGGCAGGGGCATCGGCAACCAACCCCACTGGTAGGCGCCAACGCAACCCATGCCGAAAAATGTCATTGTCTCAAGGCAGATTTTCTTCCCTGTGTAGCCCAAAAAAGGGGGCCGTTTATGCCATTTTCGCCCATCCGAATCCATTGGAACCCCAACACCAAAATCATGGGGAGGCCGACATGACATCTGTTCCCGAAGCCCTCTTGATCGCCACCATGGATACCAAAGGAAACGAAGCTCTTTTCATCCAATCCTGCCTCCAGGAGGCCGGCATCGCCGTTAGCATCCTGGATGCGGGAATCAGGGGTCGCAGCGCTCACCCCGTGAGCATCGGCCGTGACGCGGTGGCCCAAGCCGGAGGGAAGATGTTGTCGGCGGTCCAGCAGATGGGCCATGAGGGAAAGGCACTGGAGGTCATGTCCCGGGGGGCTGTCCGTCTGGCTCAAAAGCTGTATCGGGAAAACCGGATACTGGGGGTGATCGGACTGGGGGGTTCCATGGGAACCACCCTGGGAACAGCGGTCATGCGGTCTTTGCCCATAGGCGTTCCCAAGGTGATGGTTTCCACCATGGCTTCGCGGGATACCCGGGCTTTCGTGGGCACCAAGGACATTTTAATGCTGCATTCGGTCTGCGACCTGGCGGGCCTGAACCGGGTGACCCGGAAGATCCTGAGAAACGGGGCCATGGCCCTTGCGGGAATGCTGGCCAAAACGGCGTCGGAGGAAGCGGTCGGGAAGCCGCTGGTTTTTATCTCCACCCTGGGCACCACCGAGGCCTGTGCACAGGAGATGCGCAGGATCCTGGAGGCCAAAGGGCGGGAAGTCGTCCTTTTTCATACGGTGGGATCCGGGGGGAAAGCCATGGAGGAGATGATGGAGCAGGAAGAAGTCACTGCCGTGGTGGACCTTTCCCTCCATGAAATCGCGGACCATCTCTTCGGCGGCGATTACGACGCCGGCCCGGATCGGGGAAGGACAGCCCTGCAGCTTCGGGTGCCGACGATCCTAATCCCGGGCAATATCGATTTCCTGGTCACAGGGCCCCTGGAAACCGCCAAGAAACGTTTTCCCGGCCGCCCTTTTCACGTGCACAACGCGGCCATAACGGTCGTCCGGACCGACCGGGAAGAACTGGAAACGCTGGCCCAGGCCATCGCTTCCATCTGCAATCTGGCCGCCGGACCCCTGACGATTCTGATCCCCATGGGCGGCTTTTCAGCTTTTGACAGCAAAGAGGGCCCGCTTCACGATCCCGAAGGACCCGTGCGGTTTGCTGATGGCCTTCAACGGCATTTGAAGAAAAAACAAAAGGTAACCCGATTGCCTTTCCATATCAACGACATGGAATTTACCCGGTCCGTCATCGCCGCCTTGGATGAGCTGAAAGGCTTTAGAGCGTCACGGGGCAAGGATTGACGAGGGCTTCTCTTGAGCGGAAGAACCGGGGGGCCGAATAGGAAAACAGGGTCTTGCAAGGGGACCCGCATGGGCAGAGTTATCCCCGCGGTCACTCGAGAACCAGGCAGTCCGCCACGAGCTCCCAGAGGTATTTGACTTCCAGGTTTTCCATGCCGTGATCTTTTTTCACGGCGTTGAACTGCCCGTGGCAGCTGTGGCAGGGAACCACGAGCATATCGGCCCCGCAAGACCGGATCTGGTCAAACTTTCGCCGTGCATAGAAGACGCGCTCCTCGTTATACCCTGTATTGAGGGCGCCTCCACCTCCGCCGCAGCAGATCTGGTTCATCCGGGTCGGATAAAGATCCTGCCAGGAATCCATGCATTGACTCAGGATCCACCTTGGCTCCTGGAAAAAACCGTGCCCGAAGCGGCGCTGGGCATTGCGGCCGTAATTGCAGGGGTCGTGGTAGGTGGCCCGGCGGTCTTTGAATCGGGATTTGTCCAGGCGAATCCTCTTTTTCCGGATATATTCCATGAGAAGATCGAAAACGGTGACGAAACGAAAGCTTTTTAAGATCTCCGGGTAGTGTGCTTCGAACCCCGACCGGGTCGCCAGATAGGCGTGCCCTCACTCGGGCCAAAGCAGGGTGTCGATTTCAAGACGCTTTAGATGCGCCGCGATGCGCCCGGTCAAAATCTTCATGGCTTCATCGTCACCGGTGAAATAGCCCCAGTTGGTCCCCTCCCAGTTGTCGGACGGGACCGTCCAGTCTTCACCCGCCGCATGGAAGATTTTCCACCAGTGTTTTAGGTCTTCGGTGTGGGTGTTCACCAGCTTGTTGTGAATGGTGGTCAGGACCCGCGCGCCTTTCTTGTCGACGGGGACCTTGAATCCTTCAAATCCCGGTTCTGCCGCTATTTCTTCAGCCACATCTTCCAGGATAAAGAGGTAGTCATCCCTGGGAAGGCGGAGATTGTTCCCGGTTTCCAGGGCCGCTTCCAAACCCTTGTGGAGCGTTCCGGGGACTTTTTCGCGCTCGCGCAACGATCGGCATCTGCGCGCCAGTCCCGGAATGTCGATCTCCATGGGGCAGGCATTGGCGCATTTCCCGCACAGGGTGCAGATCCAGGGCCAACGGGCCGACACGGCATCCGCCTCCAAGCCCAGGGAGACCATCCTGACCATTTTCCGGGGATCGAAGCCGTCGACGCCGGACACGGGGCAGGTGCTTGCACAGATCCCGCAGGTGAGGCAGAAATCCTGAAAAAACGGCCACTGGCGGCAGTTTTCCCGGTTCAGGTCGTTCAGGCGGACGAGGCTGTCGGTTTGCATGCAGCAGTTCTCCTTTGAAAACGGATGGCGCTTCCATTTTTTGGGTCCTGGCACGGTTTAAGCGCCGTCTTTTTTCCGTACCTTCAAGGGGTTCGGGCCCAGGGGTTTCAGCGTGCGGATGAGGTCATCAAGCATTTGTAAAAACTCGGTGCCCATGTTTGCGGCCAGGCTTCGAAAAGCCAGCCGCTCTGCCGGCAAACCAAAAGTGGGCAGATGCGCTTGGAGTCTTTCGAGCCTCCTGCGGGCCAGGACCGTCCCGCGATCGGAGTGGCAGTTGTCCGGATGGCAGCCGAAAAGCAGCACACCGTCTGCGCCGCTTTTCAGGGCCTCCAGCAGATGGGACAGGGAAACGGCCCCTGCGCAGGGCACCTCCACGAGGGTTAAATTCCCGGGCAGTTTACCTTCCGTGGCTGAAGCCGTCTTGCTCGCCGGTATGGCGGACCGGGTGCAGGCAAATACCGTCAGCTCGGGAACGAAGTCGGACGGTCGGACCGGATCCTCAGATGCCCTTATTTTATCAGCGACCTGAAGAGGCATGCCGGCGGTGGGTAGAATCGGGAGTCCGATGGCTTGTCTGGGACACTCGGCAACGCAGATACCGCACCCCTCACAGGCAGCGCCGGCGATTTCCGGCCGGGGAGAGAGTTCCACGGCCCGGTACGGGCAGAGCCTAAAGCACGTCAGGCATTGGATGCAAAGGCCGGCTTCGATGTGGGCCTTTTCCTGTTTGCCGGCATCCGTTTCGCGCCAGGTGCCCATGGCCAGTGCGGTATGAGCGATTTCCCCATGGACAAGGGAGGGCGCAGATACGGCGCGGGCCGGGCCGACGACCCAAATGCCCTTCCGGTTGGTGGAAGCCGGCAGCCGGTGGACGTTGTCCGCCTGCAGGAAACCGTCCGGCCCTTTTTCCAGCTTCAGGAGTTCTGCCAGCGTCTCGAGATTCGGCGAAGGAAGGAAGGTTTCGTCCAAAACGGTGATATCCGGTTCAAGCAGGCACGGCTGCCGAAGCGCCTCTTCCGTAAACATCAAAGAGACCGACCCGTCTTTTGCCTGTGAGACGTTTGGCCGGCTGTCCGTGGTTTTCACAAAGATGACGCCGGCTTCCTTGGCATTCCGGCACAGCGCCTCCAGCCCCTCGCCGGCCACTTTGAGATTGCCGGTGAAGACATAAGCCTGGACGTTTAGGTTTTTCTGAAGGGAAAGTGCCGCCTGCATCACCTCTTGGGCGATGACGGGATTGCTTTCGTGGAAGACCCCGTTGAGAAATGCGACCCGCTTCAGGGATTTAGGAAGTGAAGGGTTCCCTGGACCGGAGTCCAGCAGGGCCTTAAAGTCTGATAGCGACATCACGAAGGGACCTTCTTCGAGACTGCACGAGGGCCCGTCGGCGCGCCTTATCGAGTCTTCGGCAATCAGGATATGCTGGACTTCCCGGCGGATTCGACGATCCCCGACAGTCAGCTCCATCGTGAAGCGCCCGGCCGATCCGGTGCAGGATCGAATTTTCGCTCCCTCGATGACCTCCAGGTCACAGCCGCCGACAGCCGGGAAAGCTGGCGGGGAAAAATCTTCACCGGTTTCGTTCAGGGCGGCCAGCGTCACCGACAAACCCGATTCCAGGAGAGCCTGAGCCGCACGCGCCGCCCATTTTCCGCTGCCCAGGACCAGGGTTTTTGTTTTCACGGCGCCGTTTTCCTCATGTTGTTTCCAGGAAGCGCAGGGCCTGCCGGGCGGCCTTGGAGCCGCTCGCCGCGGCTTCTGCAAGGGTCATGGGCCCGGTGGCTGCGCCGGCGGTAAAAACGCCCTGCCGGGCGGATTCAGGGTCCTCAAAGAGAAAACCGCCGGGGGTCTGTTTCAGGGGAAGCCATTGCGAGAGGGCGTCCAGCTTTTCAGGGGGCGTCATGGCCACCGACAGGACGACCAGGTCGAAATCCTCCTGGACGGTTTCTCTCCCTTTTTCGTCCAGGTAGGTGAGTTTCATCTTTCCCTTTTCGGAAGGGTAGATGTCCCCCGGTATGGACCGGATCATCCGGATTTTCTCCTTTGCCTGCCGGTAATCCCTTTCAAAGTCACGCCCGAAGTTCTGGATGTCGATATAAAAAACGGTCGTTTGGGACTCAGGCTGTCGGTGACGGATGAGGCGGGCCATGCGAAGCGCGGAGCCGCAGCAATAGATCGAACACCAAAGGTGGCCGATCTTGGCGTCGCGGCTGCCCACGCACTGGATGAAAGCGATCCGGCCGGGTTCGGTGCCGTCGGAGGGGCGAAGCGCCCGTCCTTTGCGCTTCAGGATCGCTTCCAGTTCGGCTGTGGTGACCACGTCGGGGAAGAGGCCCCAGCCGTAAGGTTTTTCATGAGGACGGTGCGTCGAAAACCCGGCGGCGACGATCACGGCGTCGGATTCCACGGTTTCCGTCCGGCCGGCGGCATCCAGGCGGATTGCGCCGGTGGGGCAGGACTCCTGACACGCGGTACAGCTTTTGTCCTTGAAGTGGAGGCAATGCGCTTCGGAGAGGGCATAAAAGGGCCGGTGATATCCCGAAGTTCCCTGAAGGATGGCGCCTTCGGCCGGGCATTGTTCAAGACAGATGTGGCAATGGCTGCATTTCGCTTCATCCACAAAGACCGGCTTTCGGTCCACCCGGAAGACGAAACGGCTGTTTTTGGAAACGGCTTGGATGCAAGCGGCGGTCCACAGTCGGATCCGTGGATTGGAAAGCAGTTTGCCGAGCCTGTCGTCGGCCATGCAGGCCCCGCATTTCACACAGGCGTCTGTGGCTTTGCAGGAAAGGCGGATGCCCTGACCCCCGGCGAATTCGGATTGCTCCAGGACGTCCACGGCGACTCCCGCCGCGGCGAGATCCAGCGCCGCACTCATCCCGGCCACGCCGCTTCCGACAATCATGACACGTTTTTCGGGCATGGGTTTCATTTTTCCGGGCTCAGTTAGGCCGCGCGGCATCTGACGGTTTCCAGAAAGCTCTGATGGCCTGGCTCATGAAACGGTGGTTTCCTTTCGGAGGCTGCGGAATCCTTTCATTTCCGGTCGAAATGGGAAAAATGCATGGTGAAGGTGCCGCGCCCCTGGGTGGCTGAACGCAGGGAGGTGGAGTATCCAAACATTTGGGCCAGGGGGACGACGGCCCGGATGACCTGGTACCCCGTCTTGGGACGGATGGCTTCGATCTTCCCGTTCCGGGCGTTCAGGTCTCCGATCACTTCCCCTATAAACCCCTCCGGAACAAGTACCTCCACCGACATGATGGGCTCCAGAAGAAAAGGCTTGCCCCGGGTAAGGGCTTCCTTGCAGGCCATGGAAGCACTGACGGTGTAGGCCAACTCCGATCCCAGGGATTCCTTGTGGGAACCCCCGATGAGGGTCGCTTCCACATCCACCACCGGATAGCCCATGAGGACGCCGCTGAGAAACGATTCCAGAACCGCTTTTTCAATGGCCGGGAAGTAGATTTCAGGGATCGCCTCCTTAGAGGCAGCCAAAGCGAAGCGGTTTCCGGAACCTCTCGGCAGGGGTTTCAGCTTGAGGTGCACCTCCCCGAAATGGCGCTGCCCGGCGACCTCCTTGTCGAAAGCGGCCGATGCGTCGGCAGGGGAATCGATGCTCTCCCGATAGACCACCTGGGGTTTTCCGACGTTCACGTGGGTGTTGAACTCCCGGACCATACGGCTGATGATGATTTCCAGGTGGAGCTCCCCCATGCCCGAAAGAAGGGTCTGGCCGGTCTCTTCGTCCTTCCGGACGCGCAGGGTGGGATCCTCCATGAGGAACTTTTCAAGAATCTGGTCCAGGCGTTCCTGGTCGGAGTGGGTCTTGGGCTCCAAGGCCACGGAGATCACCGGTTCATAGAATTCCATTTTTTCCAAAAGGACCGGATGCTCCGGGGTGCACAGCGTCTCCCCTGTGGACGAATCCTTGAGCCCCACCACGCCCAAGATGTTTCCGGCGGCGGCCTCATCGATCCGCTCCCTCTTGTTGGCGTGCATCATCAGGATACGCGAGGGTTTTTCCAGGATTTGCCGCGAAGGGTTGTAGACCTCCCGACCGGCGATGAGCTTGCCGCTGTAAACCCTAACGAAGGAGAGCTTTCTTCCCTCAATGATGGAGACTTTGAAAATGAGCGCGCTCAAGGGGGCTTTCTCGTCGGCGGGAAAAGAGACGGTTTCGCCGCTTTCCGGATTCAACCCTTTGACGGCCGGGATGTCCAGAGGGCTGGGAAGAAACGGAGACGATGGCATCCAACAGCGGCTGAATGCCCTTGTTCCGCAGGGCGCTGCCGCACAGCACCGGAACCAGTTTCAAGTTCACGGTGGCCTTTCGGACGGCCGACAGGAGCTGCTCCTCTGAAAATTCCTTTTCCGGGGTGTCCGACAAGTAGGCTTCCATGAGGGTGTCGTCGAATTCGGCTACCTTTTCGATGAGATTTTCCCGATAAATCAGGGCCGTCTCTTTTTCCGATTCCGGAATTTCTTCGATACGGAAGAAGACGCCCAGGGAATCGTCATCCCAGGAAATCTGTTTCATGCGTAAAAGGTCGATGACTCCCCGGAAGTGCTCCTCGCGGCCCAGGGGGAGTTGCAAAATGAGGGGATCGGCATGCAGTTTTTCCTTCAGCTGGTCGACGGTTCCAAAGAAGTCCGCACCGATCCTGTCCAGCTTGTTCACGAAGGCGATCTTGGGGACCCGGTACTTGTCGGCCTGGCGCCAGACCGTTTCCGACTGGGGTTCCACGCCTCCCACGGCGCAAAACACGCCCACGGCCCCGTCCAAGACCCTGAGGGAGCGCTCGACTTCGATGGTGAAGTCAACATGCCCCGGCGTGTCGATGATATGAATGTCGGCGCTCTTCCACTGGCAGGTGGTTACGGCCGAGGTGATGGTGATCCCCCGCTCCTGCTCGTCGCGCATCCAGTCCATGACGGCTTCGCCGTCGTGGACTTCTCCCATTTTATGGGACCGTCCGGTATAAAAGAGAATCCGCTCGGAGACGGTGGTCTTGCCCGCGTCGATGTGGGCGATGATCCCGATATTGCGGATCTTGCTGATTTTGCCTGTTTTTTTCATCGGATCAACAGCATGTTGGGCTTGAACGGGTCGGTCAGGTCGATGTGCCCCGCCAGGGTCGAAGCCTCCCGGCCGTCCAGGAGGATTTGGACCGCCTCAATTTCCGGGAGGTTGAGAACCAGGGTGTTGACGATGGAATAAAGGGCCAGCAGTTCTGAAAAGGCTCCCATCTGGAGCTGGGCCTCCGGGCGCTTTTCGAAATCCACGTAGGCGATGCGATCCCCCGTCACAAAGGCTGCCCGCAGAGAAAGCCCTTCAGGGACGGCGCGGACAAGCCCCTCCCGGGGGCCGGCCAAAAGCGCGTCTAAAAGGGTGCGCACTTTCCGCGAAGGACTTTCAGACTGGGCAATCTGCCGGGATTCCGCTGCCAGGTGGGTCTGGGTCGGATCGAGGAAGTAGAGGTGGACTGCTTCCTGTCCGAAGGCAGAAAGGACCGGCAGGATTCCCAACAGCCCTCCCCATGCGGCGAACACGAAAAAAAGGCGTTGAAGCAGAAAGCGGCGGGCGCCCATGGTTGAATCTTCGTCCTCGTGGGTTGCTTGTGCGCGAAAGTTTGTCTTTTATGGCAATGGGAGCGGGAAGTCAAGAAAGAAGGGAGAAGCGGTTTCACCCTTTTGATAAGGCGATGTTCCTGTATCTTTGGACGATGGGAAATCTTCTTCCGTATCCGAAAGCCTTGGAGGTTACTTTCAGCCCGGGCGGGGCCTGGTGACGTTTGTACTCGTTTCGGTCCACCTGCCGTAGCACCCGTTCCACCAGCGCGGGGTCCATTCCCATGGCGATCAGCTCCTGGGCGCACTTCTGGTTTTCGATATAAGCCGTGAGGATCGGGTCCAGGATTTCGTAAGGGGGAAGGTCGTCTTGATCTTTTTGATCCGGTTTGAGTTCCGCCGACGGGGCTTTTTCCAGGATCCTTTTCGGGATGATTTCCCTTTCGGCGTTGATCCGTCTCGCCAGACGGTAGACGAGCGTCTTGGGGACATCCGAAATGACCGCCAGACCGCCGTTCATGTCGCCGTAAAGCGTGCAGTAACCCATGGCCAGCTCGGACTTGTTTCCTGTGGACAGCAGGAGGGCCTCGTCCCGGTTGGAAAGCGCCATGAGCAGGGTTCCCCGGATCCTTGCCTGAAGATTCTGTTCCGTGATGCCGGGACGCTTTGGATCGAAATTGGGGGAAATCCCGGGCAGGAAAGCCTTGAATATCGGTTCGATGGGGTGTTCGACCCAGGCGATGCCCAGGTTGTCCGCCAGGGCCCGGGTGTCTTCGAAGTTTTCGCGGGCGGTGTAACGGGAGGGCATGAAAACAGCGGTGACGTTGCTTTTTCCCAGGGCCTGCTGCGCGATACACGCCACCAGGGCCGAATCGATGCCGCCGCTGAGTCCGAGGATCACCCGAGTAAAGCCGCATTTGGTCACGAAGTCGAAGGTTCCCATGACGAGGGCCTTCCATACGGCTGCGACGTCGTCTTCCGCACACGGAAGGATTTTTCCCTTTTCCTTCGACAGGTCCGCCACGACAAGGTCTTCCTCGAAATCCCGGGCGCGTGCGATACAGGTGCCGGAAGGATTGAAGGCCCCGCTCAGGCCATCGAACAGGACGGAGTCGTTTCCCCCCACCTGATTCACGTAGATCAGCCAGACGCGGTGTTTTTTGGCGATGGAGGAAAGCATCTGTTTGCGGAAACGGTTTTTGCCCATGGAAAACGGAGAAGCGGAGAGGTTGATCACAAGGTCCGCACCGTCGGAGACCATTTGGCCCACGGGATCGGCGGAATAGAGGGGGCGGGCGAAAAAGTCCTTGTCGTTCCAGGCGTCTTCGCAGATGGAAAGCCCGATCCGGCGCCCTTTGTAAACAAAAGCACCGGAGTCGGTTCCGGGTTCGAAATGCCGTTGTTCGTCAAAAACGTCATAGGTGGGCAAAAGGCGTTTGTTCACCTGAAGCAGACGGCTCCGGTCTTCGAAAAGGATTGCGGAATTAAAGAGTGCTTTTCCCTCCGGATTCGGGTTCCTGTCCGCGACCCCGCAGACGACGCCGATACCCCTGACGGATTCGATGACGCGTTTCAGATGGTCCAGGCCGGCATCCACGAAATCGTGATTTTCCAGGAGATCGCGCGGCGGATAACCGGAAAGGGTCAGTTCCGGAAAGACCACCAGGTCGCATCCCGACCTTTTTGCCCGTTCGGCAAAAGCCAGGATTTTGCCGGAGTTGTAAGCATAGTCCCCGATGACCGGGTTGATTTGTGCCAGGGCGATCTTCATCGTTGCCGTCCTTGTTTCAGGCCGCCTGAAACTATACCGACCCTCCTGGGGTTGTCAAGGCGTCGTCAGCGGTTGACGGCCATTAACTGCTTGACAAAACAGGCCTTCCAATGACAGGAAAAAAGGGTTTCAAATCAATTGGAGCAGACAAAGACGGCACTATGCCCGGTACGGACCTATTCCAAATCGAAGATGCCTTCGACCTGTCCTTCAAGGTCTTTTACGACCTCATGGCCAACCGGGTCAGTGAAATCCTTCTGGTCTCCAGCCCCTACGATGCGTTCACCATGGAGGAAGATGGCCGGCTGGCCGAACGCATCATCCACGAATACCGGGGTCTCAACCTTACCCGCCCCCCGAGGCTGACCTGGGTCTCCACCGCAAAGGAGGCGCTCCAAAGGCTCTCCCGGCAGAAATTCGATCTGGTGCTGACCATGCCCCGGCTCGGGGACATGGAGCCCAGGGCCTTGGGGCGCGCCGTCAAGGAGCGATTCCCGAGGCTTCCCGTTTTTCTCTTGACCCCCGGCGGGACGGGCATTCCCATGGAAGGGCAGGACATGGATGCTGGGGCCATCGACAAGACTTACATTTGGACCGGGAACACGGATCTTCTGCTGGCCATGATCAAAAACGAAGAAGACCGGATGAACGTGATCTCGGACACAAAGAGGGCCCGGGTCAGAGTGATCCTCATGGTCGAAGATTCCCCAATCTACTATTCTTCTCTTCTCCCCTTTCTCTATAAGGAAGTGGTATCGCAGACCCAGGCCGTGATGGAAGAATCCTTAAACGAAGAGCATCGCATCCTCCGGATGCGGGCCCGGCCGAAAATCCTGCATGCGCGAACCTACGAGGAAGCGGAAGCGGTCTTCCGGTCTTTCCAGAGATACCTGCTGTGCGTGTTGTCCGACGTGAGGTTTCCCATGGGTACCAGGATCGATCCGGAAGCCGGTTTCTCCTTGGTTTCCATGATCCGGAACGAACGGCCTGAACTTCCCTTGCTTATCATGAGTTCGGAGGAAAAGAACCGGGGGAAGGCCCAAGAAGCGGGCGCCCATTTTCTGAACAAGAACTCGCCTACCCTGCACACGGACATCCGCGCCTTTTTTATACAGTATCTCGGGTTCGGAGATTTCGTTTTTCAGCTTCCCGACGGCAAAGAAGTGTCCCGGGCGCCCAACCTGTTGGCCATGGAGAAGATTCTTCCTTCCATCCCCGACGCGTCGGTCCACTACCATGCCGTCCGGGATCATTTTTCCACGTGGCTGATGGCGCGATCCGAGATTCAGATGGCCATGATGCTCAAGCCTGTGAAGGTGAGCGACTTCTCCAGCATCCGGGAGATGAAAGATTACCTGGTGACGTGCCTTCGCAAACGGCGTATGGGGCGACAGAAAGGGGTCATCGCCGATTTCACTTCAGAGGGCTTCGATCCGGAGGTCGAATTCGCCAAAATCGGGAAGGGCTCCCTGGGGGGCAAGGCCAGGGGTCTGGCTTTCATGGCGACACGCCTGAAAGCCAGCGCGACATTGATGGAAAAATATCCGAAAGTAAACATCAGCGTCCCCAGGACGCTTGTCGTTTCCACCGAAGCTTTCGATGCCTTTATACGAGAAAACGATCTGAAGGCTCTGGCCGACAGCGATCTCGAGGATGCCCAAATCGCGGGCCTTTTTTTGAAAGGGCGGCTCCCCGAGTGGCTTGAACGGGACCTTCGGAAATTTCTCACCAGCGCGGATTATCCGCTGGCCGTCCGCTCCTCGAGTCTTTTGGAAGATGCCATTTTTCAACCTTTTGCCGGTCTTTACCGTACCTATATGGTGGCAAACCGCGACCCCGACCCCGAGGTGCGCCTGAAACAGTTGAGCCAGGCCATCAAGCTGGTTTACGCATCGACCTATTACGAGGCGCCGCGCTCTTTTTCGAGGGGAACCCTCCATCGCATCGAGGAGGAAAAGATGGCCGTGGTGATCCAGAAGCTCACCGGATCGATCTGCGGCGATCATTTTTATCCCGCTGTCTCCGGAGTCGCCCAGTCCTACAATTTTTACCCGGTCGCCCACCTGAAAGCCGACGAGGGAATCGCCCATATCGCCCTCGGTTTGGGAAAGACCGTGGTGGAGGGATTGACTGCGCTGCGCTTTTGTCCCAAGCACCCCCAAGTCCTTCCTCAATTCTCAACGGTGGAAGACATTTTAAAAAACGCCCAGCGCCATTTCTACGCCTTGCATCTGAAGGAGCCTCAGGAGGCGTTTGACCAAAAGGCGTTGAAAGGGGAAGACCCATCCGTCGTCCAGCTTGAGATTGCGGAAATGGCCGACGATCCGTGTCATGCGGCCTTGAGGAGTCTGATGAGCACTTATCTTCCCCAGGAGCATCGCATCCGGGACTCGGGCCATGGAGACGGGGCGCCGATTCTTACCTTTGCCAGCATTTTAAAATACGGCTTGATGCCGCTGCCCGAGGTTCTGGCCGATGTGCTGGACATGGGAAAGGAGGGAATGGCCTCTCCGGTGGAAATCGAGTTCGCGATTCACCTCCCGGATTCGACCGAAGAAAAGACCGATTTCGCCCTGCTGCAGGTCCGGCCCATGGCTCTTTTCCAGGAAAGCCGGGAAATGGAAATCACTTCCGAGGAGATTTCAGGGGCCGTGTGCTACTCTTCCATGGCACTCGGTCACGGGAACCGGGAGGACCTCCAAGACATTTTCTTGGTCAGGCCGGACGCCTTCGATGCTTCAAAAACAGTGGAGATCGCCCGTGAAATCGGATCCCTGAACAAGGGCATGATCCAACAGGGACGCCGATACTTGCTCATCGGGCCCGGGCGTTGGGGCTCGGCCGACCGATGGCTGGGCATCCCGGTGGTCTGGAACGACATCTCCATGGTGGGGTCGTTCATCGAGGACCGCACCTCCCGCCTGAAGGCGGACCCGTCCTATGGATCCCATTTTTTTCACAACATCACTTCGCTGGGAATCAGCTACCTGACCGTAACCGAGGGGGGGGACGATTTCATCGACTGGGAGTGGCTTTTGGCCCAGCGTCCGACGGCGGAGACCCCTTTTGTTCGGCACGTCCGCCTCGGCAGCCCCCTTTCCATAAGGGTGGACGGGAAAAAATCCCGGGGGGTGATTTTGAAAAAAAAGCGGCCTGAAAACAGAAGAATCCCGCCCTGAGGCAAGGGTTCACGCCGGGTCATTCGTGGCGCAACGCTTCGATGGGATCCAGTTGCGAGGCCTTCCTGGCCGGATAGAAACCGAAGAAAATCCCCACCCCTGCTGCAAAGCCGAAGGCCAACAGCACCGACTTGGCGTCGATGAGGGCCGGCCAGTTGGAAAAAGAGGCGATTCCCACCGATCCGGTGATCCCGAGGACCATTCCCAGCAGGCCGCCGATGAGGGAGAGCACCACGGATTCGATGAGGAACTGGTTCAGGATATCTTTCTCCGAGGCCCCGATGGCCATCCGAAGACCGATTTCCCGGGTTCTTTCCGTAACGGAGACCAGCATGATATTCATGATCCCGATGCCGCCCACGATGAGGGAAATGGAGGCCACCGCCATCAACAGAAGGCTCAGGGCCCTGGAGGAATCGGCTTGCGTGTTCATCATCTCGGCCAGATTGCGAACCCGAAAATCGTCTTCCCCCCCGGCCGGATGCCGTGACGCTGCCGGAGCAGCGTCTTGATGTCTTCTTCCGCCCGGGGCACCTCCCCTGAGCTCAGGACTTTCACAACGATGGTGTCCACCAGATCGCCCGCGAGCTTGCGACCGCCCAGGACGCGTTTTTTTGCCGTCGTCAGGGGGATCATCACGACATCGTCCTGATCCGTTCCATAGGAAGTCTGGCCCTTGGGAGAAAGCAATCCGATCACCGTCATGGGAACCCGGTTGACCCGCAGGGTCTGCCCAACCGGGTCCTGGTCTTGGAACAGGTTGTCGGCCACGGTTTTTCCTAATAGGACCAATTTGGCCGACCGTTTGATTTCGGTGGGTTCAAAAAGCCGACCCCTCAGAAGGCTCCATTCCCGTGCGACGATGTATTCTCCGGTAATGCCCTGGACCGAGGTGGCCCAGTTCATGTTTCCAGAGATGACCTGGGCGCGCCCCCGGACTTCGGGAGCTGCTACCGAAACAGAGGCGATTTCCTTTTGAATGGCCCAGGCGTCCGATTCCGTCAAAGTGGGAAGCGTGCCCGCGCCGCCCCTCACGCCGGCCCCCTGGCTGCTCCCCGAGCGGATCAACATGACATTGGCCCCCAGGCTTTCGATGAGTTTATTGACCCGGGCCTTGGCGCCGTTGCCCACGGAGACCATCATGATCACCGCACCGACGCCGATGATGATCCCGAGGGTGGTCAGGACGCTCCGCAGGGCGTTGCTCCTGAGGGACCGGAGCGCATCGAGCAGGGGATCCACCACGCTCATGACAGGCCTCCAGACTCTCGGGGTGACCCGGCCGAAGGGGCATCGGTGCGGTCGTCCGGACGGCAGGCCCGATCGTCGATCAACAGGCCGTCACGAAACAGGAGTCGGCGGCGGGTGAAATTAGCGATGTCCGGTTCGTGGGTCACCAGTACGAGGGTCATCCCCTGGCGGTTGAGTTCCTGGAAAAGGCGCATGACCTCGTTTCCGGTGAGTGTGTCCAGAGATCCGGTGGGCTCGTCGGCCAAAATGAGCGCCGGTTCGTTGACCAAAGCCCGGGCGATGGCCACGCGCTGCTGCTGGCCTCCGGACATCTGGGAGGGCTGATGATCCAGGCGGTCTCCGAGTCCGACCCGGATCAACATCGCCTCCGCACGGTCGTTGCGGATCCGGTGTGGGATTCCACTGTAACGCAGGGGAAGCGCCACGTTTTCAAGGGCGCTCATCCGGGGGAGCAGGTTGAAGCTTTGAAAGACAAAGCCGATTCTGCGGTTCCGGATTCGGGCCCTGGCATCGGCGGAAAAGGATGACATCTCCACCTCTTCCAGGAAGTAGCGGCCGGAGGTCGGCGTATCCAGGCATCCGATGAGGTTCATGAAGGTGGACTTGCCTGATCCCGAGGGTCCCATCACCGAGATGAACTCGCCGCTTTTCACCGAAACGGAGATGCCGTTAAGCGCCCTGACGACCTGTGAGCCCACACGGTATTCTTTCTTCAGGCCGAGGGTTTCAAAAAGAGAGGTGGTCATGTCGCGCCTTGTGGCCCCGATTTACCGCGTTCCGAGAATGACGGGCATTCCCGGGGCGATCCCGGCACCCGAGACTTCTGTGTGGGTCCCGTCGGAAATGCCGATTTCCACGGAAACAGGGACGGCTCGGCCTGCGGGATCCGGACGCCACAGGGTCCCTTTCTGCGTACCGCGGTTCTTGCCTTCCGAGAGCGCCTCGTAACGCACCTTTTGCTCGGGAGTCAGGACTCGAAGGAGTACGGAAAGGGTTTCCCTCCGGACCTGGTCGCGAACCGCCCCGGGATTGAAACCGCCCGCCTCCCGGGACGAACGGATCTTCTCCATGGCCTTTTTAAAGGCGTCCCTCAGAGCGTCCTGCTGTTCCGGGCTCAAAGCCAGGTCTTGGGTCAGGCGTCTTAGTCGCTCCTGGGCCTCTCCCCGGCCGCCGCTGGATCCGGGGGTTTCGGCAAAGGATGGATCCGGAGGCGCCGCCGCGGCGGTTTCCCCCGCTTCCCCGGCGGAAGGCTTGAAGCGCAAAGCAGCGTTGGGCACCGTAAGCACCTGCTCCCGCCTTGCAACCTCGATTTCGACTTCAGCAGTCATCCCCGGCATGAGGATCAGTTCGGGGTTGTTCACGGCCAGGATCACCGTGTAAGTGACGACGTTTTGAACGGTTTTGCCCGCTTTGCGGATTTGTGCCACGCGGCCTTGAAATTTCTTCCCGGCAAACGCGTCCACGGTGAATTTTGCCGGCTGGTTCTCCCGGATTAAGCCGATGTCCGCTTCGTCCACCGAAGCCGAAACCTGCATCTGACCCAGGTCCTGGGCGATGGTGAAAAGCGTCGGTGCCTGGAGGCTGGCGGCAACGGTCTGCCCGATGTCCACGCTGCGGTCGATGACGACGCCGTCCACCGGGGAGCGGATGACGGTTCTTTCCAGATCCACGCGCCGTTTTTCCAGCTCGGCGGACTTCAATTGGATCTGGGCAAGGGCCTCCTGGATCTGGGCCTTGGCCATGCTGAGTCCGGCCTTGGAGGAAACGACCTTGCTCCCGGCGGCGTTTTCCTGGGCCTGGGCCTGCTCCAGTTGTGCCGATGCCTCGGCAAGGGCGGTCTGGGCGGCATCGAAATCGTTTCGGGAAATGAAATCCTGTTTGACCAGGGCTTCTTTACGCTGGAAGTCCCGCTGGGCGCTTTCCAAGACGGCCCGGGCCTTGGCGGTCTGTGCCTTGGCCGCGGCGTACAAGGAATCGGCATTCTCCAGATCCGCCTGGTACCGTGCCACCGTGGCTTCCTGGGTAACCCGCTTCGCGTTGGCCAGGGTCAGCTCCGCTTCGGCCTGCCGGACCAGGACCTCGTAGGATTGAGGGTCCAGGCGGGCGATGATCTCCCCATTTTTCACTTTCGAATTGAAATCGGCCAACAGCTCCTTGATCTGGCCGGATATTTCCGAACCCACGGCCACGGTGACCACCGCGCTCAGTTCTCCGGAGGCGGAAATGCGGTTGACCATGTCGCGCTTTTCGACGGAGGCCAGTCGAAAAGCAGACAGGTTGTTCTTGCCTTCCGTGAAGATCCGAACGCCGAGCCAGCCCGTCAGGGCAAGAAAGACAGCCCCCAAGGCGGCGATCCCTGCTTTTTTCATCATGACAGCTCCTTGGCCGGTACTGGGTTCAGGGAGGGTTCCGGCTGCACCGCATCCTCGGAGGCGGGCTTTTCGCCCACGGCATACTCCAGCACCGCCCAGGCTTTGGAATGGTCGTAGAGCGTCTGTACGACGGCGCTTCGGGTCTGTGTATACAGGACCTCTGCATCCAGCAGTTCGATGATGTTGCTCAAGCCCGCCTGGTAGCGCCCTTCGGCCATTTTCAGGTTTTCTCCGGCCTGAAATAAGGCCAGAAGGGCGGTCTTGTGGGCCTCGGCGGTCTCGTGGATTTTCAGATGCGCCTGGATCACTTCTTCAAAAACCGTCAATTTCCGGTTTTCCATCAGCGCCTTAAGCCGCCGGATGTCGGCCTCCGACTCCTTGATCTTGCCCGATCGTTCGAACCCGGTGAAAAGCTCCCATTTGAGAAGGACACCGGCCTCCCATCTTTCGTTCAAAGGGAATTCCGTCCCGGAGTATTGATACGCCCCTCCGGCGTTGGCCTGGGGCCAGGAGGCCCCCTTTGCGGACATCAAGAGTGCCTCGGCGGCGCGCATTTGGGCTTCAATGTCGCGAAGGTCGGGCCTTTTTTCCAGGGCGGAAGAAAGTAAGCCCGGGAGGGCGTCCGGCAAGCGAGGATCCCGGGTTCCCTCGGAGAGGGTATACGCCCCTTTTCCCGGAGCGTTGCCCATGAGTCTTTCCAGGGTCACCATGGCCTGCTGGTGCGCGTATTCGGATTGCAGCAGGGAAAGCGCCGATTTGGAAACCTCCACTTCGGATCGTGTCACGTCGATCCTGGGGCGCATGCCCTGTTGATAGAGCGCCTTGGCCTGTTCGAGATGACGCTTTTTCAGCTGCGCGGCTTCGGCATCGACGGCCACCAGCTGCTGCTTTTTCAGGGCTTCAAAGAAGGAAAGCTTCACGTCGCGCACCAGGGCGTGCGTGACTACCTCCAGCTCGTTTTGTCCGGAGACCAGCCTGTATCGGCTTTGATCCACCAGCCCCCCGGTGCGGCCGAAGTCGTAAAGGTGCTGGGTCAGGGAAAGCCCTGCCTGGTACGAATCTTTTTCGGGAGATGCAGGAAAAAGACCGGTTTGGGTTTCGTTTCGGGTCCGGGCGTATTCGCCGGCGGCGCTGATCTGGGGGAGGTAGGCGGATTCGGCCTGCCGGACCCTGGCTTCCGCCGCCGCAATGCTGCTGCGCGCCGCCGAAAGGATGGGGCTTTTTTCCAGGGCGATCTGGATGGCCTGTTCGAGGGTGAGAGGTGGGCCGGCACGAACCGGGGCAGCGGCGCTGGCCCAGAAGAGCCACGAAAAAAACCAGATGCACCAAAGCCTGCAAGTGGGATGGGTCATGTTTTATCCCTGAAATCAGGCGGAAATCGTCGATAAACACCGGGATTTTTTTTGATCGGGGCCCACTTTATGGCTTTTAAGGCTTTTTTGTCAATGCGATGTGTCCCGGGAAAAGGGGGAACTTGATTGAAGGCAGGGCAGCTCGGGAACAGGGGCCCGATCCTGCGTTTTGGTGCACGGCCAAAGGGGAAAAGACGGTTCAGGGGTCCGACCGTGAAAGCGCGCGGATTGAAGAAGGATTCTGCCGGATATTATTCGTTGAGACTGCACGCATCGGATGCCTTTTTCCCCTCCACGTAATGTGCTGCGGCCAGAGCGGCGGTACAGCCGTCCCCTGCGGCGATCACGATCTGGCGGGCGTACTTCTGCCGCAAGTCTCCCACCACGAAAAGACCCGGGGTCCGGGTTTGGCACTTTTCGTCGGTGATGACGTATCCCTGGGCGTTGAGGTCTACGCCGCCTGGAACCAGGGCGTTGTTGGGGATAAAGCCGATGAAGATGAAAACACCGTCGGTGGCCAGGTCCTTCTTTTCCCGGGTTTTCGTGTCCTGCAGGGTCACGGCACGGACCCCTGTTTCATCGGCCTTGATTTCCGTGGGAACCGTATTCCAAAGGACTTCGATCTTGCATTCCGCGAGGACACGCTGTTGGAGGATGCGGCTGGCCCGAAGTTCGTCCCGCCGATGCACGATATACACCTGTTTGGCGATCTTGGACAGATACAGCGCTTCCTCCATGGCGGTGTCGCCGCCGCCCACCACCACCACCGTCTTGCCCCGGTAAAAGAACCCGTCGCAGGTGGCGCAATAGGAGACTCCTCTTCCGTAAAAGGCATCCTCACCGGGGATCTGAAGTTTCCTGGGGGAGCCTCCCAGCGCCAGGATGACGGCGTGTGCGTTGAAGGTCTGGCCGTCATCCAGCCGGATTGAATGAAAATCAAGCCCCGGTTCCACGGCAACGACCTCTTTCTGGAGCATTTCGATGCCGTAAGACTTCGCGTGATTCGAAAGCTTTTGGGACAGTTCGAAGCCGGAGACATTTTCGAATCCCGGGTAGTTTTCCACGCTGTCCGAGTTGGCGATCTGACCGCCATGGACCCCTTTTTCGATGAGGACCGTATCCAGGGCCGCCCGCATGGCATAGATCGCGGCGGTCAGCCCCGCGGGCCCCCCGCCCACGATGATGAGGTCGTAAAGTTTGTCGTTGGTCAAAGGAATCCCTTCTTAAGTTGCGGATTTTCTGTGGAACTTCCGGAACACGCAAATCGAACCGGCGCGTGCGTGGAGGCCGACCTTTCCCATTAAAGGAAGCGCGGTGAAGTGTCAAATCAAAATTTCTTTTAGCGGGAACCGGCGGCGCTTTCAATCGGATGGCGACTCCCTGTTGACTTAGGTCAAGGACAGCGGCGCGGCCTCGTGTATGCTTGAACAAACGGATAGCGTTTGGGGTCTGGCACCGACAGCTTGAACGCTTCGCTGCACTCCGGAGGGCAACCCGGGGAATCGTCGGAGGAACCTGGACTTAGAGTTGAGCGATCAGGAGGAATTCAAATGGAAGAATACTGGAACAAGGGCATCAAGGAGATCATCGATGAATTTCCAGTCGTTTCGGATATTTTGAAAGATTACGAAATCGGATGCGGCCCCTGCAGCGTGGGCACCTGCCTCCTCAAGAACATCGTGTCGATCCATCAGCTGCCCGAAGATCAGGAGAAGCAGCTGATGTCCAGGGTCGCATCGGCGATCCGTTTGGGAAAAACAGGTCAAATCAGAAAGGATTGAAAATGAAAGAGTTTGAAGGGTGTCCGGGATCCCGGATGATGCAGTTTAAAAACGACAGCCAAGACAATGGGCCCGCGCCGTCGGAAAAAATCAAGTCCCAGCTCTCCCAGTGGCCCATTCAGATGCACTTAATCAACCCGTCCGCTCCGTATTATCAGGGAGCGGATGTGCTCCTGACGGCGGACTGCGTGGCTTACGCCCTGGGAGGGTTCCATGGGGACTATTTGAAAGGCAGGGCGCTGGCCATCGCCTGCCCGAAGCTGGACGACGGGCAGGAGATCTACCTGGAGAAAATCAAGGCCTGGATCGACGAGGCCCGGATCAGATCCCTGACGGTTTTGATCATGCAGGTTCCGTGCTGCATGGGACTGTTGAACCTGGCTCAAAAAGCCGCGGGTGCATCCAAGAGAAAGGTACCCGTTAAGTGCGTTGTCGTGGGGATCCAGGGCGAAATTTTAAAGGAAGAGTGGGCCGCCTGAAGAACGGGGGTCAAGGGGTTCTTTTTTTCTCAGGGAGCCTGTAGACGAGCAGAAGCGTCAGCAGGGGGAAGACCGAGATCCAGGAAAGAACCGTCCTGATGGAGTACAGGTCGGCGAGTTTTCCCACCACCGGGCTCAGCATGCCGCCCACCCCCAGGGCCAGTCCCATCATGAGGCTGGAAACCATGGATTTTCCCTTGGGGGCGATCTCTTGACCCAAAGCCACACCCAGGGGGAGCGTGGCCAGGGAGAAGAATCCGGTCAGAAACGCACCGGGAAAGACCCAGTGGCCTCCCAAGTGCACCGAGAGAAAAAGCATGGGCGCCGTGAGGAAATGGCTGGCAAAAAAGATGGGTTTGTAACCGATGCGGTCCGCCATGTGACCGGCCAAGAGGCCGCTCAAGGTTCCGGCAAGGGTGAACAGGGAGACGATAAGCCCCACCGATATCAGGGAATACCCTTCCCTGGCAAAGAGCACCGGGGTGAAGGTCAGCCACGCCTGGCTGACGAACGCCCTTAAAACCATCACGCTCCAGATGACGAGGACCCCCTTCCAGGCCTGACCCAAGGCTTCCTTCAGGGAGCCGAAAAATCCTCGACTGCTCAGCCCTTCCCCCTCCGGCCTGGGAACCGTTTTGAACAAAATCAGGATGAGTGGAAGACCGATGAGCATGGAATAAACAGCCCCCTTGAGCCCGAAGCTTCGGACGATGGCGGCGATGACGATGGGGCCCACGGAGAAGGCGAAGGTTCCGCCCACGTTGAAGATGGACATGCAAAACCCAAAATGGCGGCCTGAATAACTGGAGATCATCCCGGCCACCGGCGGATGGAACATGGCCTGACCGATGGACCCGATGCCGATGAAGGCCAAGAGAAACAGGAAACTCGGAGCAAATCCCACGATGGGGATGAAAATCATCGTCAGCAAAGGCCCCCCCAAAACGAAAAGGCGGCTAGGGTAATGGTCGGCGAAATAACCGGCCACCGGCTGGATCACGAACATGAAAAATCGGTTCACCCCTGCAAGCAGACCCACCTGGGTCATGGACAAAGCAAAGGTATCGGCAAAGACCGGGAGGAGGGGATTGATAAAGGAAGCGTAAAAGTCGCCGGTGAAGTGGACCAGGGTCAAGGCGACGATCACCCCGGTGTTGGCCTTCTGGTTTGAAGTCATTTTTAAAGTCATTCTGAAGGGTTAACCTTTGCCGGAATGCAAAGAAAGTGCCAAGTAGAGGTTTTTTAGCTTTCAAAGTCAAGGGATTTGTGTCCGGATGGGGCTTTAGGGTCCGCCGTTCCGGGCTTGGGGGCTTTGAATCGGGAGGCTAAAACTCCAGGTGTTTGGGGGTGCGGGGGAAGGGGATGACGTCCCGAATGTTGGTGGCGCCGGTGGCCATCATCAGGAAGCGCTCGAAACCCAGCCCGAACCCGGAATGGCAGACGGTGCCGTAACGCCGGATATCCAGGTACCACCAGAAATCGGCGGGATCCATCCCGGTTTCCAGGATACGGCGCTTGAGCACGTCGTGCCGCTCCTCGCGCTGGCTCCCGCCCACCAGCTCCCCGACCCTCGGGACCAAAAGATCCATGGCGGCAACGGTGGCGTTGTCATCGTTTAGGCGCATGTAAAAGGCTTTGATGGTTTTCGGATAGTCGTAGACGAATACCGGTTTTTGAAAATGCGTCTCGCAGAGATACCGCTCGTGCTCGGTCTGCAGGTCGGAACCGAAGTTTACGGGAAATTCGAAAGCCTTTCCGGATTTTTTCAAAATATCGATGGCCGCGGCGTAGGGGATGCGCTCGTACGTGCGGTTTAGAATCATCTCCAGATTCTTCATGAGGTCTTTGTCCACGAATCTCGCGAACAGCTCCAGGTCCTCACGACAATTTTCCGTCACGTGCCGGGTCATGTGTTTGACGAGGGCCTCGGCCAGATCCATGTTGTCGGCCAGCTCTGCGAAGGCCATTTCCGGTTCGATCATCCAGAATTCGGCGGCGTGCCGGGGCGTGTTGGAGTTTTCCGCCCGAAAGGTGGGCCCGAAGGTGTAGACATCGCCCAGGGCGCAGGCGAAGAGCTCGGCTTCCAGCTGACCGGAGACGGTCAGGCCGGCCTCCTTGCCGAAAAAGTCGTCCTGGAACACGCCGGCTGCCGATGTTGAGGGGGGAAAAGCAGGGGGGAGCGCGGTTACCCGGAAAAGCTCTCCGGCTCCTTCACAGTCGGATCCGGTGATAATGGGGCTGTTGAGATAGAAAAACCCCCTTTCCCTGAAAAACTGATGCACGGAAAACGCACTCTCGGAACGGATGCGGAACAGGGCGCCGTACTTGTTGGTGCGCGGGCGCAGGTGAGCGATGGTCCGGAGAAACTCGTCCGAGTGACGCTTCTTCTGGAGCGGGTACGTTTCCGGATCCGCGGTTCCGAAAAGGTGCATCTCCCGGGCCTTGATCTCCCATTGCTGCCCTTTCCCGGGGGAGGCCACCAGGGCGCCTCTCACTTCCACCGACGCTCCGGTCTGGATGTCTTTGAGAAGGGCGAAAGCCGGGAGCGACTCCTCGACGATCACCTGCACGTTTTTCAAGCAGGAGCCGTCGTTGATCTCGAGAAAGGAAAACCCTTTGGAGTCTCTTCGGGTGCGGACCCAGCCTTGGATCCGGATCGGATCCACCGGGGATGTGGATGCCAGTGCCGCCTTGATTCGGGTACGTTTCATCGGAGGATGTCCCTCTTATTGCCGTGGTGGAAAACCCGTCGATGGACGGGAGCCTAAATCAGAAAGCGCTTTCGAACAATTCCTGGATCTGTTTCGGGTTCATTCCGGCCCCCAAGGCCACCATCAGCTGGATCCTGGCCTTGGCCCCGGTGAGCCTGCCCCCTAAAATCACCCCTCTTTTCATCAGATCGGCCCCTCCTCCGGGATAGGCGTAGATGGGCCACACCCCTCCTTCGGCGCACTGGGTGGTGAGCACCACCGGAATTCCGTTTCCGGTCATGGCCTCGAGGGCGGGCACGATCTTCGGTGGAACATTGCCCGCCCCGAACCCCTCGATGACCAGGCCTGCGATCCCTTTCCGGCTGAGGTGGTCGATAAGGTCACGGTCCATCCCGGTGTAGCAGGAAAGCAGCGCCACATGGGGAGCGATGGATTGGGTGACGATGCGGGGGCGTTTGGGGGGGTCGCCTCCTTTTCCCCCCTGGGTCACCAGGAGGGTGTCTCCGGCCACGTAAGCCACCGGGCCGCTTTCGGGGGCTTCGAAGGCGTCCATGTTCAACGCATTGATCTTGATGACTTCCCGGGCGCTGAAGAGCCGGTCGGTCATGAGCAAAACGACGCTGTTCTCCGGAGGAAGCGGAAGCAGGCAGGCCCTGATCCCGTTGAGCAGGTTCCGAATCCCGTCATATCCCGTCTCGCTGTAGTAACGCATGGAGCCGGTGAACACGATGGGCTTGGAGGTGGCCACCACCAGGTCGGCCATGTACGCCGATTCCACCAGAACGTCGGTGCCGTGGATCACCACGGCGCCGAGACAGGAAGGATCGTCGAGCTTTTCGTCCACCGCTTTTGCGAGGCGAAACATTTTCTCCGGAGTCATGTGGGGGCTGGGCAGGTTCGACCAGAAAACGGGCTCCAGCTGAACGGTTTTCACCAGCGGGTCCAGTTCGGAGAAGAAACGCTCGAAGGCCGTACTGGGAACGACCCCCTTCCGGCCGCGGAGAGGCTTCATGGTGATGGTCCCGCCGGTGAAAAAAAGGGCAATGCGCCCCTTGGGCTCAGACTTTGGCATATCTCCAGCCTTGCCGGTCCATCCGCTTCATGAAATCGACCAGGTAGTCCACCAGCACCTGTTTCATTTTCTTTCCCTTTTCCGGAGTGCCTTTTTCGGGAGCACCGGTGGCGCCGTAATCGGTCAGTTCGGCGAAGTTCCAGACCAGCTTTATATTGGGGTCCATGTCCGGAATCATGCCCTTGGCCCGGCTCAGGTCCACCAGGTGGGGGAATATGGCCAGGGCGATGGAGGTTTCCCCTTCGCCGCCGTGACCGAGACCGCCCCAGACTTCAAAGGTATCTTTGGGGAGCAGGTTCCCGGCGGTAACCCACCAGGCATCGAGGATCGCCAGGCCGATCTCGGGGTGTTTGAGTTTGATGTCCCGTGCCGCGGTCTCGATGGGGGGGATGTTGCCGTCGTGACCGTTGACGATCAGTATCTTCCGGATTCCCCAGTAGATCAGAGAGTCCATCACCTCCCGCATGACCTGTGCATGGGTATCGGTGGTTAGGCTGATACACATGGGTTTGTGGCGGTAATGGAGGCTCATGCCGTACCACAACGGGGGGACTACCACCGTATGATCGAGCTGTCCGGCGACCTCCAGGGCGATGTCGTAGGCGACGAAGGTGTCGCACCCGAAAGGCAGATGGGCGCCGTGGCTCTCCGTAGAACCGACGGCCAGCAACGCCTTGTCGATCTTTGCTTGTTTGATTTCGTGCTCATTGTACTCTTCCAGTCGAATCTTTTTCATTGAAAAATACTCCCTGTCAACACCGGTTGCGGCCGCCTCCGGCGGAGGTGCCGAAGGCGGCGCATGGCTCATCAGTTTTTCGGGAACCAGACTTCTTCGACCTTGTATTTTCCGCTCTTCACGCTGATGATGGAGACCCCTTTCATGGGTACGCCGCTGGGACGGGAATAGGTGATCTCTCCGGTGACGGCTTTGAACCCCTTGGTGGCTGCAAGGGCCTCCCGCAGAGCTTTTCCGTCGGTGGATTTTGCGCGTTTGATGGCATCGGCGATCAGTCCCACCGCGTCGTAACCAAGCGCGGCAAAGGCGTTTTCCGGCGGCCGCTTGTACTCTTTTTCGTAAGCCTTGACGAACGCCACGACTTCAGGGCGGTTGTCCTCCCGGTAAGTGTGGGTGGAGAAGAAGACGTCGTTGGCCAGCTTGTTCCCTGGAACGGTGGTGACCAGCTCGGTGTCGAAGCCGTCACCGCTCACGATGGGCAGCGTCAGCCCGGCTTCCCGGATCTGTTTGACCGTCAGTCCGGCCTCGTTGGGGATCGCAGAGATGAATACGGCATCCGCCGCAGGGTTGACGCTTTTGAGACGGGCGATCTGGGCGGAAAAATCCTTGTCGCCCATCATGAAGAAGTCCTCCAGGACGATGGTACCGCCCAGTTCCGTGATCCGCTGTTTGTAAAACTTGGACAGCGCCTTGGTGAAGTCCATGGAATTGTCGGTCCATACCACCACTTTCTTCAGGCCGAGCTTGTTGACGGTGTATTCCGCGATGGCGAAGGACTGGTCGTCGTCTCCGAAGGGGACCATGAACATGCTGTTCCCGACCCATTTGGGAAGCATGGGATGCGTGGCCCCGGAAGTCACGAAGGGGATCCCTTTTTCCTGGAACAGGGGGGCTGCGGCCATGACGAAGGTGGTGTCTCCATAGCCCAGGCCGGCGATGACGCCCATGGAAAGGGCTTTCTTGGCCCCGGTGGCGGCTGCTTTCTGATCCGTCTTGGTGTCGATGCCGACGACTTCGAGTTTTTTGCCTAGAAACTCCCCCGGCATCATTGATGAGTTTGGCTTGCAGTTTGGCTCCGTTGAGGGCCGGCGCATCGATGGACGACATGCCGCCCGTCAGGTTGTAAAGCGCTCCCAGTTTGAGGGTACCTGCCCCGGATGCAGGCGCTGCCAGGGCAAGGGCGATCACCATGCACAAAACCACGTTTTGCCATTTTGCTTTCATGTGTGCTCTCCTTTTTGGGTTTGTGGGGAAGGTCCCCGGTTAAGTGGCTACGTGTTTTTTGCCATCAAGAAACGCGGCTCTCGGCTGCCGAAAAGGCCGGTGGGCCGGTAAATCAATATCAGGATGAGGATAAGGGCCATCAGAATCTCCCCGATGCCGTAGGCGTCGAAATATTCTTCCATGGGCCTGAAGAGTTCTGTGAGGGTGGAGAAGATCACGGCGGCGACGAAGGCGCCGGAAATGCTGCCGGTTCCTCCCACGACCACCATCACGACGATGTTAAACGCCATCACCAGGGAAAAGGAGGTGGGGGTGATCGCCGTGACCAGATGGGCCCACAACCCCCCTGCCACACCTGCGAAAAAGGCCCCGACGACCAGAGAGACCACGCGGGTCTTAAAGAGGTGGACACCGATGCATTGGGCGGCCAGAGGGTCTTCCCGGACGGCGAGCATGCTCCTTCCGAAAGAGGAGAATTTGATTTTCCAGCTGACATAGACGGTGATCACCACCCAGGGATATACCCACCAGAGCGTCGTCAGGGCGGGGAGGCCGTTCAGCCCGAGAGGTCCCCGGGTGACGCTTTCCCAGTTGGTGATGAGGACCTGGACGATAATCAAGAACCCCATGGTGGCCACTGCCAAGTAATGTCCGCGGAGGCGCAGGACCGGCAGGCCCACCAGCAGGGCGGTCAGCCCTGCGCAGAGGCCTCCCGCCAGAAGTGCAGGGAAAAAAGGCATCTCGAGGCCCGAAATCCAGGGGGGAAGCTCCAGGAACATGGATTTTTTTGCCGCCGGAAAGGTGAGAATAGCCGTGACGTAGCCGCCGATGGCCATGAAGCCGGGGTGCCCCAACGAGAAGAGGCCGGTAAATCCGTTGGTGATATTGAGACTCACCGCGAGGATGATGTAGATCCCCACGAAATTGATGATGGAAAGAAGATAATCGTTGACGGTGGCGCGGGCAACGAGGACCAGCGCGGCTCCAAGAAGAAGGAAAGCAAGATACCAGGATCGGTTGGCGCGAAAAGCCATCAGGCCCGTTCCTCCGTCCCCCTTCCCAGGATACCGTTGGGCAAAATCAGCAGGATCAGGATGAGGGTTGAAAACACGAAAGCATCCCGAAATGCGGAATAAATGGGGGGAAGCAACCCCACGAAGAGCACCTCCGAAAGGCCGAGGATATACCCTCCGAGAATGGCGCCCGGAATGGAGCCGACGCCGCCGATAACCGCTGCGACAAAGGATTTCAACCCGGGGACAAAGCCGAGCAAGGGGTCGATCTGCCCGAATTTTCCACCCCACATCAAGCCGGCGATTCCCGCCAGCGCACTCCCCATGGCAAAGCTCGCCATGATGGTCCGGTTGATATGGATTCCCATCAGGCGCGCGACGTCGATGTTCTCCGCAGTGGCCCTCATGGCCATTCCGAGTTTGGTTTTGTGCACGAGAAACAAAAGAAGGCCCATCAAGCCCAGGGCGCTGATCATGATGACCCCATCGATGACCCTGCAGCTCACCGGACCGGCATGGATCACGGTCTGCAGGTAGTCCGGAAAAGCAAAATTGCGGGGTTGGGCGGTCAAGAACAGGACCCCCAGGTTCTGCAGCATGATGGAAACGCCCAGAGAGGCAATGAATCCGGTGACCTGCGGGGCTCCTCGCATGGGCCTGAACGCCCCTTTTTCGATGAGTATACCCATGAGGGCACCGGCAATCAAGGCCAGAAGCGCCACCAGCGGAAATGGCAATTGAAGGTGCTGCAACAGGCCGAGGGTGGTAAAAGCTCCGATCATGACGATTTCGCCGTGGGCAAAATTAATGAGCCGAACGATACCGTAGATCATGGAAAAACCGATGGCCACCAGCGCATACATGGAGCCCAAAATCAGTCCGTTGACGATCTGCTGGGCGATATATCCCCCGCTCATGCTTCAGGAGCCTCCCAAATAGGCCTTTTTCACATTTTCATCATGGATCAGTTCCTTGCTGGAACCGGAGAGAATCACTTGGCCGGTCTCCAGGACATAAGCCCGATGGGTGAGATTCAAAGCTTTCACTGCGTTCTGTTCCACCAAAAGGAGCGTCATCCCCTGGGCATTAAGGTCCGCCAGAACGGAAAAAAGGCTGTCGACGATCATGGGTCCCAGGCCGAGCGACGGTTCATCCAGGGTCAGCAGCTCGGGACGGCTCATCAGGGCCCGGCCTATCGCAAGCATCTCCTGCTCTCCGCCGGAGAGGCTTCCCGCGGTTTGATTGGAGCGTGATCCCAACACGGGGAACAAGGCGCAGATTTTTTCATAATCGGCGGCGATCTCTTGGGTGTCCGTCCTCAAATAAGCTCCGATCATCAAATTTTCCCGGACAGAGAGCCTGGAGAAGATCCCCCTGCCTTCCGGGCAGTGGGTGACGCCCAACGCGGTGATCGCCTCCGGCAAAACACGGCTGATGTCCGTTTCTCCTGGAGTTTTCTTCGTGTGCAGAAGTATTTTCCCCTTAGCCGGCCGGAGCAGTCCAGAAATGGTCCTTAATAGCGTGGTCTTGCCGGCGCCGTTGGCCCCGATGAGGGCCACACTTTCGCCCTGGCGCACCTTGAGGCTGACCCCCCGAAGTACATAGGTCTTTCCCCGGTAAACATGAATATCGGCGACGTCAAGCATGCTAAACGGTTTCCGCTTTTCCAAGATAGGCTTCCACGACCCTCCGGTCGTTCCGGATGGATTCGGGGTCCCCTTCCGCAAGGGTGTGTCCCATGTCGAGCACCTGTATCCTGGAACAGAGGTTCATGATCACGCGCATGTCGTGTTCCACCAGAAAAAGGGTCAATTTGTATCTCCGGTGGAGGGTTCGGATGATTTGGATGAGTTCCTCGGTCTCGTTGGGATTCAAGCCTGCAGCCGGCTCGTCCAACAGCAACACCAGAGGGTTCGTTGCCAGCGCGCGGGCGATTTCCACCCTCCGCTGGAGGCCGTAGGGAAGGTTTTCAGTCCGGGTGTCCCTGACGGCAACAAGATCCAGAAGTTCAAGAAATTCCGCGGTTTTTTGTTCTATGGCGCTTTCAGAGGACCGGTGTCCAGGGGTATGGAAAAGGGTTTGCCACAGGCCGCGCCCCAGGCGCCGATGCAGGGCGGCCTTGATGTTGTCTTTGACGGTCAGCGCATTGAAGAGCCGGATATTCTGAAAGGTCCGTGCAATCCCCAAAGCCGCGTTCTGGTCGGGCCTGAACCGTGTGATGTCGCGGCCCTTGAAATAGATCTTTCCCTGGGTGGGTTTCAAGACCCCGGATAGAAGATTGAAAACCGTTGTTTTTCCGGCACCGTTGGGGCCGATCAGGCCCACCCGTTCGCCGGACCGGATCTCGATGTGGTAATCGGTCAGGGCGACCACGCCGCCGAACCGCTTTTCGAGTCCCTGTGCTTCCAGGCAAATCGAATCGGTCATGGCCTGCCGGCCTTATCCTCGATTTTGAAACGCGAAGGCGCCTGTCATCGCAAATCCGAAAAAAATCCGGATCATTCCCCAGCAAGAATGATCCAGTATAACCCCATGAATTTAATATAAAATAATATATCAAAAGACCCCTGAGATGTCAAGGGGAATCGGAACGGGCCCAATCGGACGCTGTTTTCCGGTTGTATCGCTTCATCGCTTGAGGTGCGAATCGATGGCGCCTTCAAGGGTTGAAATCGATTCCGGGGAGGTCCAGAGCATGTCCGGATCCGCCCGAAACCAGGTCCACTGCCGTTTGGCGTAGCGGCGGGTGTCCCGCTTGAGGGTCGCCACCGCGTCTTCCCAGGACAGCTTCCCTTCCAGAAACCGCACCATGTGCCGGTAGCCGATGGCCTGCATCGATTTCAAGCGGGGGGAATAACCCCGGCCCAAAAGGAATTGCACCTCCCCCAAAAAGCCTCCCACCAACATCTGATCCACCCTCCGGTTGATCCGGTCATACAGGGCTTCCCGTTCCAGCGTGAGCCCGATTTTGAGCGCGTCGTAAGCCGGGCACGCAAAGCGGTGGGCGGCATGGTGTTGAGAGAGGGGGACATGCGTCGACGCATGGGTCTCCAGGGCTCTGAGGATGCGATAGGCGTCGTTGGGATGGATCCGGCGGGCGGCGTCGGGGTCCAGGCTCTGAAGCCGCGCATGCATCGGCCCGATGCCCGACGCGGCCATCTCGGCCCTGAGCCGGGTTCGGAGGGTCGGGTCTTTCGGTGCTTCCTTGAACAATCCGTAAAGCAGCGCCTTGACGTAAAGGCCTGTTCCGCCCACGATGATGGGGACAATCCCGTTTTGGTGAAGGGTTTCGATGACGTTTCGGGCCGCTGCCGCGTAGGCGGCAGCGCTGAAGGGGGCGTCGGGGTCGAGGACGTCGACGAGGTGATGCCGCACGGCCTTTCGTTCCTCGGCCGTGGGCTTGGCCGTTCCGATGTCCATGAACCGGTAGACCTGCATGGAGTCGGCGTTGACGATCTCGGCGGACAGACCCTTTGCCAGGGAAAGGGCCGTGGCGGTCTTGCCGACGCCCGTGGGCCCGCACAGCACGATGACCTTCGGCAGGGGCGGGTTTCCAGAAACTGGATTTGGCTTTTGGGATTGGGATTTCAAGCGATCCGGTCTTCCGATGCCTTTCCGCTTTGGGTCCAAGAGAGAAGCGAGTCCGGTGCAGCTTTTCCCGGAGGGCTCCCGTACCGGCGTTTGGGAATTTCCAGGAAGCCCATTACCACAAATTGGTTGACATTCCAATTCATAGACAGTAAAAATTCCGTTTCTTTGAAAAGATCGTCCGTGTCACAGAGCCGGAATAAGGAAATGTCCCGAATGAGGGGGCGGCTGCACCCTTTGTCGGCGGGGTAGGAGGGCCCACCCATGTTTTTTTCCATATCCCTGTATCTCGCCCTGGCCATTTTCGCCGCGGGGTCGCTGTACAGGATTTCCAACTGGTTCACCCGGAGAATCGGCGTTTTCGGACAGGGTTTCACGCCCGCCCAGCGCGCCGGAGCGGCTGTCAGGGGGATTTTCGGCGTGCTCTTCAGTGCCAAGGTGGTTCCCCTGTTCCGGGCACTGGTCCTCGACGTGCTGTTGCAGATGCGCATTGCCAAAGAAGACCGCCTCCGCTGGATCATGCACCTTCTGATCTACGCCGGGTTCCTGCTCCTTTTGTTCATGCACGCCCTGGAAAAACACATCACGGCCGCCCTTTTTCCCGATTACTACTCCACCGTAAACCCCTTTTTCTTTTTAAGGGACTTCTTCGGTGTCCTGGTCTTGGTCGGAGTGGGTCTTGCGGTCTACCGCCGCTTCATCCTGAAGGTTCCGCGGATGATGACCCATGCCATGGACCGGTACGCCATCGCCATTCTGGCGGTGATCCTGGTTTCCGGCCTCCTGCTGGAAGGGGCCAAGATGACCTCCCACTCGGAATTCACCCGCATGGTCCAGGATTACGCGGGCATGGACGACGAAGAGGAGATCGAGGTCCTGGAAAGCTATTGGGTCGCCGAATACGGAACGGTGTCGCCCAACGTGAAAGGCCCCTTCGAGGCGGAGATCCTGGAACAGGGGTACGAAGCGCACCTGACCAACTGCGCCGAGTGCCATGCCCCCAACACGTCTGCCTTTGCGGGGTATGCCACGGCCAAAGTGCTTTCTCCCGTCGCCTTGGCCCTGGATCGGGTGGACGCAACCACCGGCTTGTGGTATCTTCACATCATCGCCTGCTTTTTTGGGCTGGCCTATCTTCCCTTCAGCAAGATGTTTCACATCTTTTCCACCTCTTTGAGCCTCTTGGCCAACGCGGTGATGGACCCGGAGAAGTCCCTCCCGGCCAACATCGCCACGCGTCAGGCCCTGGAACTGGATGCCTGCATGCACTGCGCCACCTGCAGCCTGAGGTGCTCTGTGGCCGTGGCCTATGAGGCCGGGGGAAACCGGACCGTGCTTCCGGCCGAGAAGCTGGCTTTTCTCAAGGCTCACGCATCGGGCCGGGATCTTTCTCCTGAGGCGATGGCTGCCATTCGTGAAGGGATCTATCTTTGCACCAACTGCGACCGCTGCACGGTGGTGTGCCCGGCGGGAATCAACCTCAGGGAGCTCTGGCTCGGCGTCCGGGAGGAGAATATGGCCAAAGGCGGGCCCGTCTTCCTCGCCCTGTCGCCGTTTTCCTTTTTCCGTGGTCTGAACCGACACCGGCTTTCGGCCCAAAACTATGGCCGGCCACTGGATTCGACCTTCACTGCCCTGGCGGAGGCCTTCCCGGGAGTCCGGGACACGGAGGCGCTGATTCCCGTCACCCCTGCGGACACCGCCTTCAAGTTCAGGGCCGGGGACATCGCTTCGGGAACGAGCTTCCGGTATTGTTTTTCCTGTGAAAATTGCACCACCGTCTGTCCCGTGGTGGAGGCGCATGAAAATCCCCAGGAAGCGGTAGGGCTTTTGCCCCATCAGATCATGCGTTCTTTAGGACTCGGTCTCAAGGACCTGGCCCTCGGCGCGCCGATGCTCTGGAATTGTCTGACCTGCTACCAGTGCCAGGAACACTGCCCCCAAGGGGTGAAAGTGACGGATCTTCTTTACGAACTCAAGAACATGGCGGTGAAAGAAGCCGCCGCGGGTTCATGACCCCTCGATAAATTTGGGTGCCCGATGATGAAATTTGCGCTTTTTCTCGGATGCAACATCCCGGCGCGGGTCCCGCAGTACGAACGCTCCGCCCGGGCCGTCCTGGAAACGCTGAAGGTGGACCTGGTCGGCCTCCGGGACTTCAACTGCTGCGGCTATCCCCTGCGGAACTTCGACCTGAAGACTTCTCTTTTCTTTTCCGCTAGGAATCTGGCGCTGGCCGAACGCCAAGGCCTTGACGTGTTGACGCTTTGCCAGTGCTGTTTCGGGACCCTGAAAAAAGCGGCGCACCTCCTGGCCGGCAACGGGGATCTCAAAAAGGAGGTCAACGCCTTTTTGGCCAAGGAAAAGCTTGCATACGAGGGGAAAGCCGAGGTGAAGCATCTCCTTTCCCTCCTTCACAGGGACATCGGAGAGCCTGTCCTCAAGGAAAAGGTGAAAAGCGGATTCAAGGATTTGAAGGTCGCCGCCCACTACGGGTGCCACGCCCTGCGACCCAGCGAAGTGATGCAGTTTGACGATCCGGTGGCCCCGAGCCTCCTCGATGCGCTGGTTTCCCTGACGGGGGCGAAGAGCGTGGATTGGTCCCAGAAACTGGAATGCTGCGGCGCCCCGCTTCTGGGGGTCAACGACGACCTCTCCATGAGGCTCACGGCGGGCAAACTGGCCGATGCCAAGCAGGCCGGCGCCCAGTATCTCAGCGTCGCCTGTCCGTGGTGCCAACTCCAATTCGACGGCGTGCAAAAACGGATGGAAGCCGAGGGGCGAACCGATGCCGACCTTCCGTCCATCCTCTATCCCCAGCTTCTGGGCCTGGCCATGGGACTTTCCGGCGAGGCGCTGGGGTTGTCCGAAAACACCAAAGAGATCAACGGCGTTAAAGCCTTTCTGACCCAATAGGTGAAAAGATGGCACAAGAGAAAAAAGGGTCCATAATGGTGATCGGCGGCGGGATCGCCGGAATGCAGGCAGCCCTGGATGCGGCCGATTCCGGATATTACGTCTACCTGGTCGAGCGGAGCACCTCCATCGGGGGAATCATGTCTCAGCTCGACAAGACGTTTCCCACCAACGACTGCGCGATGTGAATCATCTCTCCCAAACTGGTCGAGGTCGGCCGGCACATCAATATCGAGTTGTTGACCCTGGCGGAAGTCAGGGGCATCGACGGGAGAGGAAGGGAACTTCCACGTCCAAATCACCCAGCACCCCCGGTATGTGGACATGGAGAAATGCATCGCGTGCGGCCTGTGCGCGGAAAAATGCCCCAAAAAAGTCGTGGACGCCTATGACGCGGGACTGAAAAAGCGCAAGGCCGCTTACGTGAAGTACGCCCAGGCGGTCCCCCTGAAGTACGCCATCGACAAGGACAACTGCATTTTTTTCCAAAAAGGGAAATGCAAGGCCTGCGAAAAACACTGTCCCACGGGCGCCATCTGGTTCGACGAGCCCGAGAAGGAACTGACCCTTGAAGTGGGGTCGGTCATCCTGGCCAGCGGGTGCGAGGTCTACGACCCCTCGGGACACGACGTTTACGGGTACGGCCGGTCGCCCAACGTCGTAACCAGCCTCGAGTTCGAACGGATCCTGTCCTCCTCCGGTCCCTTTGGAGGGCACCTCGTCCGGCCCTCGGACCACAAGGAGCCGAAAAAAATCGCCTGGCTGCAGTGCATCGGCTCCCGGGATGTACACATCGGGGCGCGCGGGTACTGCTCCTCCGTCTGCTGCACCTACGCCATCAAGGAGGCGATGCTGGCCAAGGAACACAGCAAGGACCCCCTGGATACTGCGATTTTCTACATGGACATCCGGACCCATGGAAAAGATTTCGAACGGTTTTTCAACCGGGGCAGGGACAAGTCCGGCATCCGTTTCGTCAAGTCCCGGATCACCCATGTGGTGCCGGTGGATGAAACGGGAAACCTGCTGATCCGGCACGTGGATTCGGCCGGGAAAAGAATCGAGGAGGAGTTCGACATCGTGGTGCTCTCCGTCGGGCTCGGGGTGAGCGCTGAAGCCACCCGCCTGGCCGAACGCCTGAGGATCCAAACCGACCGGTACGGCTTTGCCCTGACCCCGGGGTTCGAACCGGTGAAAACCTCGGTGCCCGGCATCTATGTCTGCGGGGGATTCGAAGCCCCCATGGACATTCCTTCCTCAGTGGTGGAATCGTCGGCGGCTGCGGGAGCGGCGGGGAGCCGGCTGGCGGATGCCCGATGGACGCTCACCCGCACCCGGGAGATTCCCGAAGAGATCGATATCCGGGGGGAACCGCCCCGGGTCGGGGTCTTCATCTGCCGCTGCGGCACCAATATCGCGTCGGTGGTGGACGTTCCCCAGGTGGTGGAATACGCCAAGGCGCTTCCCTATGTGGCCCATGCAGAAGAAAACATGTTTTCCTGCAGCCAGGACACCCAGGAAATGATGAGCAAGATCATCAAGGAAAAGCATCTCAACCGGGTGGTGGTTTCCGCCTGTACCCCCAAGACCCACGAGCCCCTTTTCCAGGAGACCGTGACCAACGCCGGGATCAACAAATATCTGTTCGAGATGGCCAATATCCGGAACCAGTGCTCCTGGGTGCACGGCCAGACCCCCGAAGAGGCAACCGCCAAGGCTAAGGACTTAACCCGGATGGCCGTGGCGAAAGTGGCCCTCCTGCAGCCCCTCAAGGAGCCGGAGCTTTCCATCAACCCGGCAGCCCTGATCATCGGCGGCGGGATTGCCGGCATGACAGCGGCCCGGGCTCTGTCGGCCCAGGGCTACCGCAGCTTTTTGGTGGAAAAATCGGATCGGCTGGGCGGCCAGGCCCTCAGCATCCATGAAACCTGGGACGGAGGCGACGTCCAGGCCTTTTTGGGGCAGCTGGTGCAGGACGTGACGGCCGACGAGAATATCGAGGTCCGCCTCAACGCCAAAATCCGCAAAGTGGACGGGTTCGTGGGGAACTTTCAGACCACCCTCGAGCGGGAGAAAAAGGAAGAGGTAATCGAACACGGGGTGGCGCTCATCGCCTCCGGGGCTTCCGAGTTCAAACCTGACCTTTATCTTTACGGGGAAGACCCCCGGGTGCTGACCGCTCTGGAGCTGGATCAAAAGCTCATCAAAAAGGATGCCTCCCTGGACGCCGTGAAGACGGCGCTTTTCATCCAGTGCGTGGGATCGCGCATCGAAGAGCGTCCCTACTGCTCCAAGGTCTGCTGCACCCACTCCATCAAAAACGCCCTCGCCCTCAAAACCCTGCGCCCCGAGATGGATGTCATCGTGCTGTACCGGGACATGAGAAGCTACGGACTGAGGGAAGACCTTTACCGCACTGCCCGGGAAAAGGGGATCCTTTTCATCAAGTACGACGAGGAGGCAGGGCTGAAGGTCAAACGCGCAGGCCATGACCTGGAAGTGGTTTTCAGGGACACGGCCCTCAGGAGGAACATGGTGGCAAGGCCCGACCTGATGGTTTTGGCCACGGCCATGGTCCCGCCCCAAGACAATCCCCTGGCCCAGATGTTTAAAGTGACCCTCAACGACGATGGATTTTTCATGGAGGCCCACGTGAAGCTGCGCCCCGTGGATTGCGCCACGGACGGAGTCTTCATCTGCGGGCTTGCCCATGCCCCCAAACCCATAGACGAGTCCATCACCCAGGCCCAGGCCGCAGCCACGAGAGCGGTGACCCTTCTGGCCAAAAAGACCATCCGCATGGCAGGGACCGTCGCGGAAACCGACCCGTTGAACTGCAGTTCCTGCGGGGTCTGCGTTTCCATCTGCCCGTATTCGGCGCCGGCGTTCATCGAGGAAGGGCCGCAAGCCGGAAAGGCGAAGATCAATTCCGTTTTGTGCAAGGGGTGCGGGCTGTGCGTGGCGTCCTGCCGCAGCGGTGCCATCCATTTGAAAGGGTTCGACAACGACCAGATCTTCGCCCAGATTTTCGCTCTCGACGAAGCGGTCTGACCCGGCGGAGCCGAAAGGAAGAAGAGAACGACAGGAGAACGCACTATGAACGAATGGGAACCGAAAATCGCTGCCTTCTTGTGCAACTGGTGCAGCTACGGCGCCGCGGATCTGGCCGGTGTCGGGCGGATGCTGTATCCGTCGAACATCCGGGTCATCCGGATTCCCTGCACCGGGCGCATGAGCCCTAAATTTTTCCTGGCCGCTCTGCGGCAGGGGGCTGACGGCGTATGGGTTTCGGGGTGACATCCGGGGGAATGCCATTACCTGGACGGTAATTACTACGCCCGACGCAAATTCGCCCTGTTCCACAAACTCATGGAGCACATCGGCATCGAACCCGGCCGGATCCAGTTTTCCTGGATCTCCTCGGCCGAGGCCACCAAATTCGTGGATGTGGTCAAATCGGTCACCGATGCCATCCGGGCTCTAGGGCCCAATACCCATTTCGTTAAAAAACTGCCGAAGGTGGCATAGATGATCGAATACACCCAAAAGATCCGGGAGACAGCCGAACGCCTGCTGAAGGAAGGGAAAGTGGACAGGGTCATCGGGTTCCGGAAAGGAACCGTCCCCATGATGAACGAGCCCTGTTTCATCCAGAAACCCGAAGACGCAGGTCTTTTGGTCTGGGACAGTCACTGCGGCATCAACCTGGCCAACTACCTGACGGGGCGAAAGGAAAAGATCGCCGTGGTGGCCAAGGGGTGTGATTCCCGGAATATCGTCACCCACATCGTCGAAAACAAGATCCGGCGGGATCAGGTCTTCATCATCGGCGTTCCGTGCAAAGGAATGGTGGACAAGCGGAGGATTTCTCTTCTGACCCAAAAAGACGGCGAGATCCGGGAGGTCTCAGAGGAAGACGGCCGTATCACGGTGAAAGGAGAAGGGTTCAGCAGGACCTTTGAAAAAACCGAGGTGCTCCAGGACAATTGCACCACCTGCCTCCACCGCAATCCCGTGATCCATGACGAAATGGCGGCCGAACCGGTGGAAGAACAAACAGGCATGGACCCTTATGAAGACGTGAAAAAGATCGAAGGAATGCCCCCCGAAGAAAAGCGGGCTTATTTCGAGAACCTGGTGAGCGAGTGCATCCGGTGCTATGCCTGCCGCAACGCCTGCCCTCTGTGCTACTGCCCGACATGCTTCGTGGACGAAGCGAAACCCCAGTGGGTGGGAAAGAGCGCCGATCCCACCGACACGATGACCTTTCATTTTCTCAGGGCCTATCATTGCGCCGGCCGCTGCACCGACTGCGGCGCCTGCGAGCGGGTCTGCCCCGTGGGAATCCGGGTACGGCAGTTCACCAAGAAGCTGAACAGGGATTGCCAGGAGCTCTTCGGGTGGGAGGCGGGGCTGACCGCCGACGAGCGCCCACCCCTGGACACCTACCGCCCCCAGGATCCGAACGCATTCATCAAATAAGGTTGGGACAAGTTCATGAAATGGATCAGGATTGAAAAACAGGATTTTGACCGGGGACTGGGCGCGCTGGCCAAGGCCTATCGTCTCTTCGGCCCGGTCAAGAGGGAAAGCGGCCACGCCTTCGAGGCCCTGGAAGAGGGTAAGAAGCCGGATTTCGAGTTCTTGAACACACCCCTTTCCCCGAAATTATTGGTGCAGCCCCAATCCGAGATCCTTTTCCGGTTTTCTCTGGATGAAAAGGGAGAGGATCCCCATGTCCTCAAAGAGATCGAAAAGGACGTGTCCCCGAAGCTGGTCGTCGGGATCCGGCCGTGCGATGCGGCGGCTTTTTTGCTGGTGAAGCGGAACTTCGATGCGAAAAAATTCCGGGATCCTTACTGGGTGAGCGCCTACGAATCCCTCACCCTGGTCGGACTGGCTTGCAACGCACCCTGCGCCACGTGTTTCTGCACCACGGCAGGGGGAGGGCCTTTCGGCGAGGCCGGCCTGGATGCGCTTCTGGTGGATGCGGGGGATCATTTCGTGGTCAAGGGGATCACGGAAAAGGGTGCGGCGGCCCTGAAAAGCGCCGGATGGGAAGAAAGCGCAACGGAAAAAGCCGACGCAGAGAAAGTGGCTTCCCTCAAAGCCGACGCAGAATCACGGATTCAAACGAAGGTGGAGACGGACAACCTCAAGAAGCAGGCTACCGTGGGCCTCTACGACGCTCCTTTCTGGGAGGACGTCGCTTTTTCCTGCATCAATTGCGGAACCTGCACCTACGTCTGTCCCACCTGCTGGTGTTTCGACATCCAGGACGAGTGTTACGGGCGTTCGGGTGTGCGCATGCGCAACTGGGACAGCTGCATGTATCCCTTGTTCACCCTCCACGGATCCGGGCACAATCCGAGGGGGACCAAGCTGCACCGGGTTCGGCAGCGCTTCATGCACAAACTGAAATATTACGTGGACAAATACGACGACGGCATTCAGTGCGTGGGATGCGGGCGGTGCATCCAGTCCTGCCCGGTGAACATCGACATCCGGAAGGTTTGCAGGCTGATGAACAACCACCCGGAGCCATCGACCGTTTGCCCGGCGTGAGTGGCAAGGGAGGACGCCGTGTTCAATCCATATCTGCCTTATCCGGTCCGCATCGAAGAGATCATCACCGAGACCGAAGACAAGAACCTGAAAACCTTCAAGTTCGTGTTTCTCGACAGCGCGGACGAGGAAAAGTTCGCCTACATTCCGGGCCAGTTCGCCGAGCTTTCCGTGGCCGGCAAGGGAGAGATCCCCATCGGTATCGCTTCCTCCCCCACCGAGAAGGGCTTCGTGCTTTTCACCGTGAACAAGGTGGGGCTGGTGACGACTTATCTGCACGCCATGAAGCCGGGGGACGTCATGGGCATCCGGGGGCCCCTGGGCAACTGGTATCCGTGGGAATCCATGGAAGGAAAAAACGTGGTCATCATCGGCGGTGGATTCGCCTTCACCACGCTGCGCTCTTCCATCGTTTACATGCTTCACCCGGACAACCGGCCGAAGTTCAAGGACATCCACGTGGTTTACGGCGCCCGGACCCCGGGGATGCTCCTGTACCGGGAGGAGCTGGCGTTCTGGGAAAAGCGGGACGACATCCAAATGCACATCACGGTGGATGCCACCAAGGATCCTGACTGGAAATACAACGTCGGTTTCGTTCCCGCGATCACCGAGAAAAAAGCCCCCCCGGGGGACGCCGACACCTACGCCATCGTCTGCGGGCCCCCCATCATGATCAAGTTCACCCAGCCTGTTCTGGACAAGCTGGGGTATGCTCACGACCACATCATCATGTCCCTGGAAAACCGGATGAAATGCGGCATCGGCATGTGCGGACGGTGCAATGTGGGCAAGGAATTCGTTTGCAAGGACGGGCCGGTTTTCACGCTGGCCCAACTGAACGCCATGCCCAAAGAATATTGATCCAAAAGAAGGAAAAAAGGAAATCGAAAAGGGTGTTTCAGGTCCGGATGCGTTTACGGGTTTTGCCAGTAATGATGTTTTTTTAGTGTTGACATGCAATAGACGATCGGGTAAAGGGTTGCTTTACCCTGATGGAGCGCAACCGGCGGCAAGCCAGAAAATAAATCAGAAAAGGAGGAATTGGTAAATGCCAACAGTGGAATTTGGAGGAAAGACCTTCACGGTGGACGAAGACGGTTTCATCGACACGTTTGACAATTGGTGCGAGGAATGGGTGCAGCACGTGAAAAAAGAGGAGGGGATCGACGAGCTGTCCGAAGAGCACCGAAAGATCATCGAAGTCCTCCAGGACTATTACAAGAAAAACGGCATCGCGCCCATGGTCCGGGTGCTGTCCAAGGTGACCGGGTTCAAGCTGAAACACATCTATGAGCTCTTTCCTTCCGGACCCGGAAAGGGAGCCTGCAAGATGGCCGGTCTGCCGAAACCGACGGGATGCGTCTAGTCCTTCCGCAGACCCGCCTGCTCGTTTTAATGTGAAAAGGCCCTGACCTGGTCAGGGCCTTTTTTATGTCCGGGAAACGGGAGGTTGAGATGGTCTTTACGGTCAAGACGACTGCCAGAACCGAGCTTGTCGACATCACCGACCAGATTCAGTCGCACCTCGTGCGAATGACTGGCGAATCCGGGATCAAAAACGGCCTTTGCCTGGTTTTCGTTCCCCACACCACGGCGGCGGTCACCATCAACGAAAGCGCGGATCCCAGTGTCAAAGACGATATCCTGTCGGCCCTCGACAGGCTCGTACCCAAGGACATCCCCTACCGCCACAGGGAAGGGAACTCCCCGGCCCATATCCGGTCCACCCTCGTGGGAGCCTCCGAGCTGCTCAGGGTCGAAAACGGGCGCCCGGTGCTCGGGACCTGGCAGGGGGTCTTCTTTTGCGAATTTGACGGGCCCAGGACCCGCCAGGTCCACCTCTTTCTCACGGGAATGACTTCATGAAAGGGGCCTCATCCCGGATGGACGCCGAAGACAAGGCCATCTTGAACCGGATCCAGTCTGATTTTCCCATCACGAAGCGCCCGTTTCAAACCATCGGCGAGGATGTGGGACTGCCGGAGGAGGAGGTCCTGCAGCGGGTCGTCCGCCTCAAGGACATGGGGATCATCCGTAGGATCGGGGGAAACTTCGTGCCGGAAAAGCTCGGGTTCGTTTCCACCCTTTGCGCTGCCAGGGTCCCTCCTGAAAAGGTCGATGCCTTTGCCGAGGCGGTGAACCGTCATCCTGGCGTGACCCACAACTACCTCAGGGAAAACGCCTACAACGTGTGGTTCACGTTCATTGCGCCCTCCATGGAAGAAATCCGCGAGCGGCTCGAAGAGATCGCCAGAGAAACGGGGATCACGGGCATTCTCAATCTCCCTTCCACCCGGGTGTTCAAGATCCGGGCCCAGTTTGACGTGTAGCCTAAAAACGCAGGGTGCGGACCCGCAGCTAGGGTCCCCGCGGGAGAAAGGCCATGCAGGACATCCGGGTGGCCGCCGTCGTCTGCCGTTCGCCGGTGGGCCGCAAGGAAGAGACGCTTTTGCGCATACGCACCTGGGTCGAGCGGGCCCGGGACGAAGGGGCGGACATCCTCTGTTTCCCCGAGATGTACGTGACGGGATACAGCCTCCGGCCGGAGCTCAGGGAGAAGGCGGAGCCCATCCCCGGGCCGGCAACGGAGGCCCTCTTGGGGCTTGCGTCGGCAGCGAAGATGGTGCTTCTGGCCGGCCTGGCCGAAAAGGGGAATAAGGGGCGGGTTTACGCCGCCCACGTGGTCGTCTGGCCCCACGGGAAACTAGGGGTGTACCGGAAGCTCTACATCGCTCCCCCCGAGGAAGGCCTGTTTGCCCCGGGAAACCGGATCCCCGTTTTTGAATATCGGGGGGCAACTTTCGGGATCCAGCTGTGCTACGACGCCCATTTCCCGGAGCTGGCCACCGCCATGGCCCTTAAGGGCGCCGAAATTCTCTTTCTTCCCCACGCCTCGCCACGGGGGAGTGCCACTGAAAAGATCAAGTCCTGGATGCGGCACCTCCCGGCCCGGGCCTTCGACAACGGCCTGTTCGTGGTGGCGTGTAATCCGGTGGGGGAAAACGGGGAAGGCCTCGACTTCCCAGGAACGGCCCTGGCCGTGGGGCCGGACGGGGCGGTGCTGGCCACGCGGGCGGGAAAACGGGAGGGGCTTCTCGTCGTGGACCTGAAAAAAAGCGCCCTGGAGGCCGTCCGATCCCATCGCATGCGCTTTTTTCTCCCCCGGCGCAGGACGGATCTTTATCGGATCAAGTGATCAATGAAGAAACGGGAAAGCCGTATCTTTTTTTGGAAAAGGTGATGGAAGGGCGGTGAAACCATGACGATTCCCGGCAATCTGTTGACCACCGCCATGGCGGTGATGCCCCACACGGACATGGAAAAGGCGCTTCAGTGCGCCCTGGCCCTGGACATCCCTTTCTGGCCCCAGCTGCCACGCCTGAGCTACTACGAGGACATGTATGTTCAGGCTTCTGAGCATTTCCCGGGGATCTTGCTGGACATGGAAAAAAAGACGCTTTCCTTTTCCATGGAAAGGTTCATCGAAGAATATGAACAGGCCCTGTCCCGGTTCGAGGATCCCGGATACTTCGACATCAGTCCCCGGTATTCGGCGGTGTATCACCGATTTTTAAAACTGGACCTTTCGGGCCGGGCGGCCATCCGGGGGCAGCTGGAAGGGCCCATCAGCTTCGGGCTGAATGTGCTGGACGAAAACCGCCGGCCCATCCTCTTTGACGACACCATCCGCCCCTTCCTGTTCGAATTCATGGCCAGGCGGGCCGACGTGCAGCTTGCACGCCTGAAAGCGATGAACCCCCAGGCTTTCATGTTCATCGACGAACCGGGGCTTCAGTTTCTGTTCAGCGCGCTCTCCGGGTACGACGCCGCTGCGGCCTTTAAGGAAATGGAGACGTTTTTCGCCTCCATCCGGAGGCCCCGCGGGGTGCACCTGTGCGGAAACCCGGACTGGGATTTCCTGCTGAACCTGGACCTGGACGTGCTCTCCCTGGACATCTACTCCAACGGCGAGGTTTTTTCCCAGTACGCCGCCTCCATTAAGAAATTCCTCGACCGCGGAGGTGTCATCGTCTGGGGGCTGGTCCCCACCAACGTGGAACCCTTCGAAAAGGAAACCTTTGGCAGCCTGGAGGCCCGCCTGGAACAAGTTTGGGAAACGCTGGAGCGAAAGGGGATCGAAACCGGCTGGCTGCTGGAAAGAAGTCTGCTTTCTCCGGCCACCTGCTGCCTGGTCAATCCGGACGGCGAAAAGACGGTGGAAAAAGCCTTCGAGGGCGTCAAGGCGCTTTCGGCGCGACTCCGGGATCGGTTCGGCCTTACCTAATAAAAGTGCAAGCCCTCCAGGATCGAGTCTCGAAGGCAGGAGGCTGCTCTGTCACGTCCGCCTCTCTCCGGGGCGGAAAAGGATTTTGGCAAGGGGCCTGCCGAATAAAAAGTCTAATAGCTCGGGGTCCAATTTCCCCTTTTCCATCACCAGGCGGCGCACATGGGCGTCGTAGTTCAAGAGGAAGGCCATCTGCTCTCGGGCCTCGGGATCGGTTCGTCCTTCAGAGGAGCGCATCAGTTTCGACGCCGTTTCGAGGGAGCAGCGGCGTTCATGGTTCTCCACGAGATCCCACAACCCTTCCACGGATGCCAGGAGGTCCTTCCGGGAGAGCCGGTCGTGCTCGTAGAGGGCTTCCAGAACCTCCGGCCTTTGGCAGTGCAGGATCCGGCATTCCAGGGGCCGGTCCTCGTAGATGCTGCAGGCCTTTTTTTCGGTATCGAAAAAAAAACAGCACCAAGATCCTTCTTTCCCTTTAATTTTGATAAGGTCGGTTTCTGCACGGATCAGCCGTCCCCTGACATTGTCGCGAACCGTTTCTCCAGGGCGGAGGGTGAACAGGTGGATGAGGGGGATCCGGCCGGAATCGACGAGATCCCGGTCTGACCCGTGAAGGGTCGGGCCGCCTTTTTCGCAGCAGGTGCCGCACCGTCGGCATGTGCCATCTGCCGAAAGGGGTTTAGAGCGTCTGGCCATCAGGGTTGTCCATTAACGGAGTTACGCATTCATTGACATGAACAAAAAGGGACTTCAAGGTTAAAAGAAGGGGTTGGTTGACATCGAAGCGAAGATTACCGTAACGTGGCTGTGAGAAAAGATTCAGAAGGGAAATGATGCATAAACTGGTTTTGATCGGGATAGGCGGATTCATCGGATCCATCATGCGATATCTCATCAGTGGTTGGACCCAGAGACTCTTGGATAGCATTGATTTCCCCTACGGCACCCTTGCTGTCAATATCCTGGGGTGTGTCCTGATCGGCATGGTGATGCGGATGGAAGAGATCCACAGCGTGCTGTCGGCGGAAATGCGCCTTTTCATGACCATAGGAATTTTAGGTGCATTTACCACCTTTTCAACCTTCGGACATGAGACCCTGTCGTTGATCAACGACAGGCGGCTTTTTATCGCTTTTGTGAATATCAGCGCCCATATCGGTTTCGGGTTGATTTCGGTCTTGTTCGGAAGAATATTCATATCGTTTCTCTGGAGGGCGTTATGAAAATTCCAAAAGAGGGGCAACTGCTTCGCATCTTCATCGGCGATGCGGACCGGCATAAGGGGAAGCCGTTGTATGAATGGATCGTCCTGAAGGCAAAAAGCGAGGGGCTGGCGGGGGCGACTGTTTTACGGGGGATTATGGGGTTCGGTGCCAACAGCCGAATCCATACCTCCAAGATCCTGCGTCTTTCCGAGGATCTTCCGATCGTCGTCGAGATTGTCGACACCCATGAGAAACTGATGCGGTTTCTGGAAGCCATTAATGGGGTGATCGGCGAGGGGTTAGCCACCCTGGAAAAGGCGGATATCCAGTTTTACAGAAGTAAAAACACTTCCGGATGACCAGAAATTGGAAATGAAAACTATGGACAAACCCTTAAGCACCAGCGCACAAAAGGTTCAGGATTCCCTGGCTTCAGGCGGATTCAACTGCCGCGTTTCGGAACTGGAAAAAAGCACCCGAAGCGCTGCCGAAGCTGCACAGGCAGTAGGATGTGAGATCGGACAGATCGTCAAGTCCCTGGTCTTCAAGGGAAAGGCGACGCAGAAACCCTACCTGGTTGTAGCCAGCGGGGTAAACCGTGTCAACGAGAAGAAGCTGTCTGAAGTCGTGGGGGAAGCGGTGAAAATGGCGGACGCAAATTTCGTGAGAAAGACCACCGGCTTTGTGATCGGGGGGGTGCCGCCTCTAGGGCATCGGACCCCCATTGAGACACTCATCGACGCGGATTTATTGAAACACGAAAAGATCTGGGCGGCGGCGGGGACGCCCAACGCCTTGTTCTGCCTGACGCCGGACGATCTGAAAGCCATGACTGGGGGCCGGGTGGTCTCCATTACGTGAAATCGGAGGAAACACCGGAAAGGGGCAGGGACCTCCGGCTTGTGCGGCGCAGGAGCCGAAAGGTGCGCTGTCCGTGGAGGGTTTCTTCCATCTCCTTTTTCAGGAACCTGCTCGCCGCCCCTAAAACCCGGTAATCGAGAGTTTTGCCCAGGGTATGGACGAGCCCTCTCCAGAACCTTGCCCATTTCATCTCGACCAGAATATCCCCGGAAAGGAGCCGGGCGGCGGTGGCGCCGGACGGGCCGCCGCCGATCACCACGACATCAAAAAAGGATGCACCTTCCTTGGTTTTCAAGGGGAACCGATGCTCCGGGCCCGCAGAGCAACCCCCAGGCCCCGTCTCAGGGGACCAAACCCTTTCGCACGGCTGGGCGTTTAAGCGGCGGGTTCTTCGGCCGGCTTGTCTCCTTTGGCGTCATCACAGATCGACAGAGGGTCTGCGAGGCGTTTCAGGTTTTCAAAACGCGTTTGGACCTCCTTTTCCAGCCGGTCATGGAGCCGTCGGGCCTCTTCGGGGAAGGTTTTTTCCAGGGCGGCGTAGCGCACTTCGCCCCTTAAAAACTCCCTGAGAGTGCCGTCGGGAGCCTTGGAATCGAGGGTGAAAGGATTTTTCCCTTCGGCCTTCAAAGCGGGATTGAAGCGGTAAAGGGGCCAGTATCCCGATACCACCGCCAGGCGGGTTTCTTCCTGGCTTTTGCCCATTCCGGCCTTGATTCCGTGGTTGATGCACGGTGCATAGGCCATGATGAGGGAAGGTCCGTTGTAGGCCTCGGCCTCAGTGAGGGTCTTGAGGACCTGCTGTTTGTTTGCCCCCATCCCGATGCTGGCCACGTAAACGTAGCCGTAGCTCATCATCATGGCCCCCATGTCTTTTTTGGCCGTCTTTTTTCCGGACGCCGCGAACTTGGCGATGGATCCCGTCGGCGTGGCCTTTGAGGACTGGCCGCCGGTATTGGAATAAACTTCCGTGTCGAAGACCATCACGTTGATGTCCTCTCCCGAGGCCAGCACATGGTCGATCCCTCCGAAGGAAATGTCGTAGGCGCTGCCGTCGCCGGCGAAAATCCAGTAGGATTTCTTTGTGAACCACTTGGCGCAGCTCAGAATTTCCGCGAGCAGGGGGTTCCCGGAATGAGCAGGCAGCAGGGCTTTGAGCCGGTCGCCGTGAACCCTGGATTGCACGGGGTCGGCCATGTTTTCCAGCCACCCGGCCAAGGCTTCCTTCAGTTCCTCCGGCAAGTCGCCGGCCAGTGCCGCTTTCACCCGATCGGCCAGCTTCATGCGCTGCTGAAGGGCGCCCAGAAACATGCCGTAGGTGAATTCCGCCGGATCTTCGAAAAGGGAATTGCCCCATGTGGGGCCGAAACCGTCCTTGTTCGCACAATAGGGAATGGTGGGGGCGCTTCCACCCCAGATGGAGGAGCATCCGGTGGCGTTTCCGATCACCATCCGCTCCCCGAACAGCTGTGTGATGAGCTTTGCATAGGGGGTCTCCCCGCACCCGGCGCAGGCGCCTGAAAACTCGAGAAGCGGCTGGTAAAATTGGCTCCCTTTCACGGAGAACCGATTGGCAAGGGAATCCTTCACGGGCAGGCTGACCGCATAGCGGTGATTGGCCACCTGGGCGTCGAGCTGGGTTTCCAGGGGGCGCATGACCAGGGCCGGTTTCTTGGCCGGGCAGATATCGGCGCAGTTTCCGCACCCCATGCAGTCCAGCACGTTCACCTGGACCCTGAAGGAATAGCCGGCCATCTCCTTCCCCACGGCTTTTTTAGCCTCGAACCCCCTGGGCGCGGCGGCCAGTTCCTCTTCGGTGAGCAGATGGGGGCGGATGGCTGCATGCGGGCAGACCATGGAACACTGATTGCACTGGATGCAGTTTTCCGAAATCCACTCGGGCACCTGGATGGCGACCCCCCGTTTTTCATACTGGGTGGTGCCCACCGGGAAAATCCCATCGTGGGAAAAGGAGGAAACCGGGAGCTTGTCCCCCTGCTGGGCCAGGATGGGGCGGATGACGTCTCTGACGAAAGCCGGCTCGCCGGCGTCTGCCGCTCCTTTTTCCGCGGCCTTGGCCCAGGAGGACGGATAGCGGATCTCCACAAGGTGGTCCAAGGTATGGTCCACCGCGTCGTGGTTCATCTTCACCACCGCATCCCCTTTCTTGCCGAACAGCTTGACGATGTCCGCCTTCAGGCCGGCGATGGCTTCCTCCACCGTGAGCACCCTGGCCAGTTTGAAGAAGGCGGTCTGCATGATCATGTTGATCCTTCCGCCCAGACCCACTTCCTGGGCGATTTTCACGGCGTCGATATTGTAAAATTTGAGCTTCTTTTTGGCGATGGTCCGGCGCAGAGCCGCAGGCAGCTTCTCCTCCATTTCGGCTTCGGTCCAGCTGGAGTTCAGGACGAAGGTGCCTCCCTCCTTGATTCCCTCCAGGACATCGTAAATGTAAACGTAGCTGGATTTGTGGCAGGCGATGTAATCGGCCGAGTCGATCAGGTAGGTGCTCTGGATGGGTTTCTTCCCGAAGCGCAGGTGGGAAATGGTGACTCCGCCGGATTTCTTGGAGTCATAGGCGAAATAGGCCTGGGCGAACAGTTCCGTGTTGTCTCCGATGATTTTAATGGCGCTCTTGTTGGCCCCCACGGTGCCGTCGGCGCCGATCCCCCAAAATTTGCACTCCACGGTTCCTTCGGGCACCACGCTCAATCCGGCTTTCACCGGAAGCGAGGTGTGGGTGACGTCGTCGGTGATCCCCACGGTAAAGTGGTTCTTGGGTTTTCGCAAACGCATGTTGTCGAAAACGGCTTTGACCATCCCGGGATTGAATTCCTTGGAACCCAGGCCGTAGCGGCCGCCGAGAATCAGAGGGGCCTTCCTGCGTTCCACGAAGGCCGTGCAGACATCGAGATACAGGGGATCGCCTAAGGCGCCGGGCTCCTTGGTCCGATCCAGGACCGTGATGCGGCGGGCGGTCTTCGGAAGGACGGCCATCAGGTGCTCGGGGGAGAATGGCCGGTACAGGCGGACCTTCACCAGGCCGACCTTTTCCCCGTCGGCGGTCAGGTAATTCACCGTCTCTTCGATGGTTTCGCAGGAAGAACCCATGGAGATGACGACACGGTCCGCTTCCGGGTGTCCCACGTAGTCGAAGAGGCCATAACGTCTCCCGGTAACGGACTCGACTTTTTTCATGGCCTCCAGGACGATTCCGGGGACTTCCAAATAATATGGATTTGAGGCTTCACGCCCCTGGAAATAGATGTCCGGATTCTGTGCGGTTCCCCTGAGTTCCGGCCTTTCCGGATTTGCCCCCCGGGCCCGAAAGCGGGCGACAGCCTCATGATCCACGAGCTTGGCCATGTCGTCATAGTCGATCACGGCCACTTTCTGGATCTCGTGGGAGGTTCGAAAGCCGTCGAAGAAATGGAGAAAGGGGACGCTTGACTCGATGGCGGAAAGATGGCCCACGAGCCCCAGATCCATGACCTCCTGGACCGAAGCGGAGGCGAGAAGCGCAAAACCGGTCTGCCGCACCGCCATGACGTCCTGATGGTCACCGAAGATGGAAAGGGCGTGGGCGGCGATGGCCCGGGCGGTGACGTGAATGACCGAAGGGAGGAGTTCCCCGGCCATCTTATACATGTTGGGGATCATCAGAAGGAGTCCCTGGGAGGCGGTGAAGGTGGTGGTAAGCGCCCCGGCGGCCAGGGAGCCGTGAACGGCCGCGGCGGCTCCGGCTTCGGACTGGAGCTGCCGGACGATCATCGGCTGGCCGAAAATGTTTTTACGGCCTTTGGCGGCCCATTCATCGGCGATCTCTCCGATGGGAGAGGAAGGCGTGATGGGGTAAATCGTTGCCACATCGCTCATGGCGTAGGCCACATGGGCGGCCGCCGTGTTTCCGTCGATGGTTTTCATTTTCGCTGCCATGGAAGTCTCCTTTGATCATGAAGTCGTGCGTATCCGGTCGGTCGGGCACGTTCGGCATAAAAAAGATAACATATTGGATTTCGATCGTTTTGTAAATTGAAAAAGAGGGTTTCCCTCTTCCGGGCGGGGGTCCGGGTCAGGGCCGGACCCTCGCCCGATCCCAAAAAACCCCGTGCAGAAGGGGTCTAACCCACAAGCTTTTCGAAGAAGTCGTTTCCCTTGTCGTCCACGATGATGAAGGCGGGAAAATCCTTCACGGTGATCTGAAAGATGGCTTCCATGCCGAGCTCTTCGTACGCCAGGATTTTTACGGCGGTGATGCACTCCTTCCCCAGCCTGGCGGCGGGACCGCCGATGGAGCCCAGGTAAAACCCGCCGTATTTCCTGCAGGCTTCGGTCACCGTTTTGGAACGGTTTCCCTTGGCGAGCATGACCATGGAGGCGCCCTGTTCCTGGAACCGGGGAACGTAGGCATCCATGCGTCCTGCGGTGGTGGGTCCGAAGGACCCGGAGGGATAGCCTTCGGGGGTCTTGGCAGGCCCCGCATAGTAAATGATGTGATCCTTGAAATACTGGGGAAGCCCTTCCCCTTTTGAGAGGCGCTCGTTGAGGCGTGCGTGTGCGATGTCACGGGCGACAACCAGGTTGCCGGACAGACGCAGCCGCGTGGCTACCGGAAATCGGCTCAAGGTGGCACGGATTTCGTCCATGGGACGGTTCAGATCGATAAAGACGCCGTCTTCTTTGGCCGGACCCGGTTGGGGGAGGTATTTGCCGGGGTCGGTCTCCAGCTGTTCCAGGAAAAGACCCTCTGCCGTGATCTTGCCCCGGATGTTTCGGTCCGCGCTGCAGCTCACCCCCAGGCCCACCGGGCAGGAAGCCCCGTGGCGGGGGAGACGGATGACGCGGACGTCGTGGCAGAAATACTTCCCCCCGAACTGGGCCCCAATTCCCAGTTTCCGAGATCTTTCAAGGGCTTGTCCTTCCAGGGCGTGGTCCCGAAAAGCCTGACCGGCAGGGCTTCCTTCAGTCGGCAGCCCGTCCAGGTAACCGGCGGTGGCCAGCTTCACGGTCTTGAGGGTCATTTCCGCTGAAAGCCCCCCCACGACAAAGGCGAGGTGGTAGGGTGGGCAGGCCGCTGTTCCCAGGGTCTTCATTTTCTCCGTCATGAAATCTAGCAGCTTTTCCGGGGTCAGGAGAGCCTTGGTTTCCTGGAATAAGAACGTCTTGTTGGCGGAGCCCCCGCCCTTGGCGATGAACAGGAAGCGGTAATCGCCTCCTTCGGTGGCGTACAATTCGATCTGGGCCGGAAGGTTGCAGCCGGTGTTTTTTTCCTGAAACAGCGTCAGCGGGGCGTTTTGGGAATAGCGGAGGTTGTTTCGGGTGTATGCGTTGAACACCCCCTTTGAGAGGGCCTCTTCGTCGCAATATCCGGTATAGACCCTTTGCCCCTTTTTTCCGATGATCACGGCGGTGCCGGTATCTTGGCACATGGGAAATTCCCCCTCGGCCGAGATGACCGCGTTCTTGAGCATTTCAAGGGCCACGTATCGGTCGTTCTCGGAAGCTTCCGGGTCCTGGAGGATGCTGTTAAGCTGTTTCAGGTGGCCGGGGCGCAAGAGGTGGGAAACTTCTTTAAAAGCCTGCTCGGTCAGAAGGGAAAGCCCGGCGGCGGCGATTTTCAAGACGGGGGTTCCCTCCAAAAAGACCGTGGAAACATGATCTTGGGTGAGGAGCCGGTAGGGCGTTGGGTCTTCAAGGGTTCCAAAGAGCGGTGCATAGGAAAAGGTAACCATGGACAGCCTCGTTTTGAGAAAGTCGTTTCGGCCCTCGCGGGGCGTTACGGCCTTTCTAAAAGGAGACCTTTACCTTTGTCAAGGAAAAGCGCGGGGGGGTCAGTTGGCTTTTAAGGTCCGCAAAACCGAAGGGATGGCAGATGTGGAGCAGACACTACCGGAGGCTCGGATCGAAAAGCTTGCGATCTTTGAATTCCTCCTGTTTGGCGTCGTTCCATTGAGCTACCGGGCGAAGATATCCCACCACTCGGCTGTAGACTTCACAGGGCTGGTAGTTTTTCAGGGAAGGATCCTTTTGGAAGCAGGCGTCGCATTTCAGGAAAAAATGGTCCGTTTCCGGCTCGTAGACCCCGCCCCCTTCGATGTGAACCCCGTCCTCCCGGGGGATTGCCCGGATCTCGACCGGGGCCTTGCAGTCATGGCAGGTCCCGATCCACTCCAGGAAATCCTTGTCCGCATGCTCGTCAAAAAGCTCGAAAAGCCGTTCGCAGGTCATCGCTCCCATGGGTGATCTCCTCTGGATTGAATTCGTGATAAAGCACTCTAAAGCAGCCCATATGGTATGTCAACGGGAAAAGCGCACTAAATGTTGTGGATGACCCTTATCCGGCAGAAAGAAGATTCAGGAGGGAAAAAGAGCGCCGGGGTTCAGATCCCTCCGGATGCCGAACCGGGTCAGCACGAAGTCATACCGGACCGGATCTTCGGGGCGAAGCCGCCGGAAGCGTTCCGTGATTTCAAGGGCGGTGGTGATGTCCGCGGCTTTTCGGGCGGTGAATCCGAGGCTCAGGGCCACGGCGTGAAGGTGTGTATCCAAAGGGACGATGAGCTTTGAGGCCGGAATCCCTTCCCAGCCACCGGGATCCACCGTGTCTTTGCGGACCATCCACCTTAAAAAGAGGTGCAGCCGCTTGCAGGCGCTCCCGCGGTCCGGAAGGGGAATCAGATGACCGGTGCGCCCGGATGCCGCGTCTGTGAGCTGCCGCGCGAAGGGAATCAGCGCGGCCTGGACAGTGGGATCTTTTGCGGAAAAACCCTTGAGAAACATCCGGTTGAGGGATCCATGGGTTCTGACGGCAGTCTGGAGACCGTTGAGAAGACCGGACAGGTGACGGCCGGAAGCAAAACGATGGACGAATCCCTGGAAAACCTCTACAAGGCTTTTGGGCGTCGCCTGGGAAAGAAAGGCAGCGGGGGAGGGGGACATCTTCTCCAGGATCCAGGAGACGCTTTTCAGGATCTGATGCACTCGGCCGTAGGCCAGCGAAGCGGCGATCATTCCGGCGATCTCCCGGTCCGCCGGAGCCGGGTAGGCGTACAGAAACTCCAGGGGGTCGGGATGGACGAAAGCCCTGCGGTTGAAGGTCCGGTAAAGGGACTCCAGGCCCTTTCTTAAGGTGCGGTGATCGATATCGGGAAAAGTTGTTCTCGGTTTTTTGCCCGAGATGGAAGCCATGGAAACACCTTTACAATAAAGGGGTTGTAAAGTATAGTCGCCTTCTCGCCGAGGGAAAGAAATGAAAAAGGCCGAGGGATTTCATGCAGCAGCGCACCATTTTGGTTCTGGCAACCACCAACCCCGGAAAAATAGACGAGATCCGGGCCTTGCTGGATGGTTTTACAGCTCAGATCAAAAGCTTAAGCGATTTCGGGCCGATCCCCCTGGTCAGGGAAGACGGCCGGAACTTCGAAGAAAACGCCTACAAGAAAGCCAGCCACACGGCGCGGATTCTAGGGTTTCCGGCGCTGGCCGACGATTCCGGGCTTCAGGTGGAGGCCCTGGAGGGAAGACCCGGGGTCCACTCCGCCCGGTACGCGGGCCCCGATGCTTCCGACCGGGATCGTTGTGAGGCGCTCCTTTCGGAGATGAAGGGGGTTGCCCATCGGGCCGCGGCCTTTGAATGCGTGCTCTCTCTGGCAATTCCCACCGGCGCCGCTTTAACTTACGTGGGACGGTGCGAAGGGGTCCTTACCGAGACTCCTCAAGGCCGAAACGGTTTCGGCTACGACCCCATCTTTTATTTCCCGCCTTTGAAAAAAACCTTTGCCCAACTCAGCCGCGAAGAAAAAAACCGCGTAAGCCATCGGGGAAAGGCCTTGATGGAGCTGAAAAACGAATTTGACAAGGTCCTGATCTGGATCGAACAGAACATGCCGACACAGGAAAAACGGATATGCCAGGGAGGTCAACATGATCGCTGATTTGGTCAGAAAAAACCGGAGCTGCAGGCGGTTTTACCAGAGCCATGCCATCGAGGGCGAAGCCCTCAAGGACCTGGTGAACCTGGCCCGGTTATCGGCTTCCGCCGCCAACCTGCAGCCCCTTTGCTACATCCTCTCCAGTGCCCCTCAGCACAATGAAAAGATCTTTTCGTGCCTGAAGTGGGCGGCCTATTTGAAAGACTGGGAGGGACCCAAAGACGGAGAACGCCCCTCGGCCTACATCATCGTTTTAGGGGACACCACCAAGGCCAAGGATTTCGGATGCGACCACGGCATCGCCGCCCAGAGCATTCTTTTAGGGGCCCGGGAGGCGGGCCTTGCGGGGTGCATGATCGCCTCCATCCAACGGGAACGCCTGCGGGAGCTTTTCAGCATCCCGGAACATTTCAAGATTCTCCTGGTGATCGCCCTGGGAAAACCGAAAGAGCAGGTGGCCATCGAAGAGGTGGGCCCCGATGGAAGCATCCGCTACTGGCGGGACGAACAGGGGGCGCATCACGTCCCCAAGAGGAACTTGGCCGACATCATCATCGCCAGCTACTGAGACAGCTTTTCCTCAGATTCAAAGGTGAACCGCTCCAGCTTAAGACAGAAATCTCAACCGACGGCTCATACGGACTCGGAAAGGAATGCGACGGATGTTTGAACTGAAAAAGGGAGTGGACATCGTTCAAGAAATAGGCGGGATCGACACGGTGCAAGCGGCGCGCCAGTTCCTGGAAAAAACCTTGACCCCTGAACATCTGAAACGGATCCAGGCGATCCGGAACCCTGAAGTGCTCCTCAAGATCGCAAACGCCGTGGCCATGTGCAGGCCGGATACCGTCTTCGTGAACACCGGATCCGAAGCGGACCGGGCGTTCATCCGGGCGTTGGCGCTCAAAAAAGGGGAGGAGAAAAAACTCCCCATGGAAAAACACACCCTTCACTACGATCTCAAAGAAGAACAGGGCCGAATCATCGACCGGACCTTTTACATCAAGAATCCCGGAGAAAGCGTGAGTTCCTTAGCCCTCAGCAAGGACCGGCAGGAGGGGCTGTCGGATATCCGGGAGAAGATGAAAGGAATCATGCAGGGCCACACCCTGATCATCGGTTTTTATATGCGGGGCCCCATCGGAGCGGCGGTCTCCAACCCGGCCCTGGAGATCACCAGTTCGGCATATGTGTCTCACAGCGCCGAGCTTTTGTACCGAAACGCCTACGCGGTCTTCGATCAGGAGGTGGCACGCCTCAAACATTTCTACACCAACATCCACAGCGAGGGAAAAAACCGCCCGGAAGACCTTCCCAACGCCAGGGTCTATATGGACCGCAGCCATCGGACGACGTATTCCCTCAACTGCACTTATGCCGGGAACACCCTGCTCTTGAAAAAGGGGAATCATAGGTTTTCCGTGGACAAGGCCGTCTATGAAAACCGCGGGGCCGAACTTTCCGAGCATATGTTCATCACCGGCATGAAGGGCGAAGGCGGCCGGGTAACCTGGTTCACCGGAGCGGCGCCCAGCGGCTGCGGGAAAACCACGACGGCCATGGCAGGAGATTTCTTCGTGGGGGACGATTTGGCCCAGATGTGGATCGCAAAAGACGGAACCATCCGGTCCGTCAACCCGGAGTGCGGCATCTTCGGCATCGTCGAAGACGTCAACTGGGAAGGGGATCCCAAGCTCATGGCCTGCCTGAGGAACCCCGGAACCGAAGTCATCTGGTCCAACGTTCTTGTCGATGACGACGGCGTTCCCCACTGGACCGGAAACGGCGAGACCCATCCGGAAAAAGGGTTCAATTTCCAGGGACCGTGGAGAAAAGGAATGACGGATGCAAGTGGAAAGCCGGTGCCCATCTCCCACCCCAACGCGCGGTGCACCCTGAGATCGTCTGCGCTGGCCAATTATTCCGAGGCGTCGGAGGATTCTGAAGGGGTGGCCACCCTGGTCATCACCTACAGCGGCCGGGACAGCGACACAATGCCGCCGGTGTGGGTGGCTAAAAATCCCCGTCACGGCGTGGCCATCGGCGCCTGCATCGTCTCAGCGGCCACCGCCACCGAGGTGGGCGCCACGGGCATAAAGCGGGCCCCTTGGGCCAATGCGCCCTTTACCCCCGGATCGCTGGGGGACTACATGGACGCCCAGTTCGATTTCTTCGAAAGCACCCGTATCTCTCCAGAGCATCAGCCCATCCTGGCCGGACTGAATTACTTTTTGACCCATGAAGCCCGGGGAGAATCGTCCAAGAAGCTTTTGGGGGAGAAAAAGGATGTCAAAGTCTGGCTCTCCTGGCTGGAGAGGCGTGCGCACAGGGAAGTGGACGCCATTTCAACCCCCATCGGTTTCATCCCGAGATACGAGGACCTGGCGGAGCTTTTTCAAAAAAAGATCGACAAGGCCTATTCCGAAGACCTCTACGTGAAGCAATTTTCGCTTTATGTCGACAAAATCATTGGCCGGATCGACCTCCAGCGGGAGGCCTACGGGAAAGAGCCCAATGTTCCCGAAGCCTTTTTCGAAGTCCTCGAGGAGCAGAGAAGGGGGCTTTTTTCCATCAAGGAAGCTCACGGCGCAGTGGCCACGCCGCGACAGGTCGAAGCTTTTTCCAGGAGGCATCCCTTCTGAAAACAGGACATTAAGGGGCGCCATCGGCAGGGCCTTCAGGGGTTGAACCGCAACCGCGAGCGCATTCCCCGCAGCTCTGCGGGGGTAATGAGCGAATCTAATTTGGTAAAATTCCTTTCGGTGGAGATTCTGTCTGACGGCAGCGCTTCGCGGGCAGCGGGGGGCCCCAAAGGGGACCCGGGCCCGTTTCTTAAAATCGGCCCGTGAAAGAAACGCGAATGGAAAAGGACAACACCCTTTCCCTCGAAAGCGCCGAAGACCGATTCATGCGGCTCTATCGGGAAAGGTCCGCCCTTTTATCCCTGCCACCGGAACAGGCCTTGAAACGGATACTGGAGGCCCCCCAGCCCGCCGCTTTGCTGCATTCCTTTTCCGAGGAAGACTTCTATTTTCTGGTTCAGGAGATCGGCCCTGAAGACGCCCTGGAACTCCTGTCCCTGGCCTCGGACCGGCAATGGGATTTCCTTCTGGACATGGAGTCCTGGACAAGAGAACGCTTCGACAGTCCCGCCCTCACCCGGTGGATCGACCTGCTGATGAAAGCCGATCCCCAGCGCCTGACCCGATGGATCCTGGAAGCAAAGACCGATTTTTTTGAGTTTTACCTTTTCAAGAACCTTGAGCTTCGAATCCGGGAGCACGACGAAGATCCCTCGGCTTTCGGGGAAGGCTTCATGACCCTCGATGACCTCCTTTATTTCCGATGCATCGAATATCCTTTCGACCGTCCCCTCACGGACCCGGAAAAAGAGACCCGGGACGAAGTTGTGTTCCGGCTTTTGAAAAACCTTTCCAACAGCGATTATCCCCTTTACCAGAAACTTGTCCTGGAGGCAGCCTCGGTCATTCCCGCCGAGTCCGAAGAGGAACTGTACCGCCTGCGCAACGTGCGGATGGCGGAAAAAGGGATCTTGCCCGCCCACGAAGCCGTCGGCATCTATCAGGCCATCAAGCCCGAAAAGATCAGAAAAGCCGGTGGAAAATTCGTTTCCGGCCGGATTGCCGATCTGCTTCTGCCGGTTCCGGTGGGTTTTTCCCGAACCCTGGAAAAAGACAGCGCCTTCACCCGCGCGCTTGAGGTCCTGGAAGCGGAAGGGACGCTCTTTCAGATCCAGACCGAATTTGCTTCCCTGTGCAACCGGATTCTGTCGGCAGACCAGAAGATCCTCCGGGACCGGGAGGCCTTGAGGGGCGTCGTGAAAAAGGCCTGCGGTTTCTTGAGCATCGGCCTTGAGAGGCTTTCGCCGGAAAAAGGGAGTCTCGATCCGGGCCAAAACGCCGCCATGCTGGCGAGGTATTCCCTGGAGGATCTTTTCCGGGTGGGGTTCGGGGCCGCCCAGGAGTTGAAGTGGCGGGCGGAGGAATGGCAGAAGAAGGCCTGGTATGTCTCCGAAGGACTTTCACTGACTTTTTGGGCGGAAGGCGGGCTGGGGGTGCTGGGCGGCCTGCTAATCCAAAGGCCGCTTTTTTTCGACAATTACCAAAGCGGCGTCTTGTACCGGGAATTTGCCTCCCTGGCGGAAGTGGAGGAGACCGGGCGTGCCCTGGAGCGGATCCTGGCCCTGGACGCCCTCTTTTCACGCCTCAATATCGATGCAGCCGCCTTTGTCGGCCGGCCGTTTTTCACCTACAAGAACTGCCTGTTGACATTCTGGGCAAGACAGCATCTCGGGCTCGACAGCGGCGACAACGCCGAGACGGCCCCGGTGATTCCCTTGACCCTGGCGGAGTTCAGGCGCTTTTTCCCGATGCTTTGGGAGGGGAAAAAGAGGAAGCGCCGGATCCGGCTGGACATGAAAGAATCCTTCCTGAAATGGCTTGGGGAACGTTCGGGTCTGCCGGAAGATGAAATCCGGCAGCACGCGGGTCCCGGCCTGGAAGTCCTTTTTGAAGAGCTGGAAGGCGAATACCGGGAGGTCGCCCCTGAAAATCTCGACCCGCGCTATCTTCCCCTGTTCTTGGTCGAAAATTCAGAACAAGAAATAGAGCCTCGTCAGCCGTAGAGCCAGCTGCAGGCAACAACGGCAAAGAGGATGCCCGCTGCGTCAGCGGTGAGGGCCGCCGCCAGGGTGTGTCGCATCCGTTTGACCGATACGGCGCCGAAATAGACCGCGATGACGTAAAAGGTCGTTTCGGTGGAGCCCTGCAGGGTCGACACCAAGTAGCCTACGTAGCTATCGGGCCCGATGGCCGGATCCTGGAGGATGGAGGCCAGGATGGCATAGGCTCCCGAGCCGGACAGGGGGCGCATGAGGGCCATGGGCAAAGCCTGGGCCGGGAGCCCGATCTTTTCAGTAAATCCTCCGATCCAACCGACGACGGTCTCCATGGCGCCGCTGGCCCTGAAAAGTCCCACCGCCGCGAGGATGGCCACCAGATAGGGAATGATGCGGACGGCCACCTGGAACCCCTCTTTGGCCCCTTCCACGAAGGTTTCGTAGATGCGCACTTTACGGAGGATGCCGAAGGTGAGAAATCCGGCCATCAGGACGGGGAGAATCCAAGGAGAAACCGCCTTTCCGTAAAAGACCGTTAGAGGAATGAAGGCCAGCAATGCGGTCAGGGCGACAGCGCTCACCCATGCCGGGTAAGCCGTGGGGGTATCCACTGCCTGAATGGGGCGTTCTGAGGGTTCCTCTTCATTTTTTTTCGATCCGCCGTCAGGAACGGGCGCGGTCCTGAAGAAGCGGGCGTAGAGCTTGGCGGAAAGAATGGCCACCAGGGTGGATCCGGCGGTGGCGAAGAGGGTGGTGGAGAGGATGCCGGCGGGATCCGCTGATCCGGAAGCGGCCCTCAGGGCGATGACGCCGGTGGGGAGCAGGGTGACCGAAGAGGTGTTAATGGCCAGAAACAGGGCCATGGCATCGGTGGCGGTGCCGCTCCGAGGATTGAGCGTGTCGAGTTCCTGCATGGCGCGGATTCCGAAAGGGGTGGCCGCGTTCCCCAGCCCGAGGGCATTGGCGGATAGGTTTAAAATCATGGCGCCCATGGCCGGATGGTCCGAGGGGACATCGGGAAAGAGACGCACCATCATCGGGCGGATCAGCCGGGCGAGAATCGTCAACAGGCCGCCGACCTCCGCCACCTTCATCAGCCCCAAGAAAAGGGTCATCACCCCGATAAGGCCGAGACTTAAATCCACCGCGCTGCCCGCCGACTCCACCAGGGCCTTGGACAGTGCCTCCATGGGTTGAAGAGCATCCCCGGACGGGTTCCAGAGGAGCTGGCGGACGGCTGCGAAGCCGAAAGCTGCCATGACGATGAGGTAGAAGACGAGGTTCACGATTCACCGCCTGGAGCCTGTCGAGGGGTTTGGTGCTGAGAACGGCGAACCGCCACCGTTGGAAAGCGGGCCATATCTGTGTGGGGGATAAATTTCGCCGCACTGAAACGGTTCATGAAGTCCTGGTTGACGTTGAGTTCCAGATAGGTGGTCCGGTCGCGTATCCTTTCGACCTCCTCCACGCTGTTTTCGTTCAAAAGAACCTGCAAGGCGCCTCCGAGGGCGCTGTTCCCGAGGACGTGAAACCGCTCCCTGGGAAGGTCGGGGATCATGCCGATGGAAATGGCCGACTCCGGGTCGATGACGGATCCGAAGGCTCCGGCCACATAAAAGGAAACGACCGACTCCAGGGAAACCCCCACGGATCGAGCCAGCGTCTCGAGAATGGTGTACATGGCCGCTTTTGAACGGATGAGGCTGTCCAGGTCGGCCTGGCCGAGGACCAGGTCGGCCCCGGTTTCCGTCTCCTGCCCCGGAACCAGGACGAAAGAAAGCTCTAAGTCCTGTTCCCTGAGGTGCCCGGCGCATGCGGTGGGTACCCATTTTCCGCGGATGTCGATCATCCCGGCCAAAAAGAGCTGGGCCGCCAGGTCGATGAGGCCGGAGCCGCAAATCCCCTTCGGGGCGCGGTTGCCGATGGTGCGGATGCGGATTTCTCGGGTGGATGGATCGATGGTCACCTTGTCGATGACTCCCGGGGCGGCGGCCATCCCCATCTTCGCGACCCCTCCTTCAAGGGCGGGCCCGGCGGCTCCGGCGCAGGCCATGAGCCACTCCCGGTTTCCAAGCACGGCTTCGGCGTTGGTCCCCACGTCCACCAGGAATGAAAGATCCTCCTTTTCATGCAGCCGCGAATAAAGGATCCCGGCGAAAAGGTCTCCCCCGAAATAGCTTCCGATGTTGGGAAAAACAAAGACCCGTCCCGCCGGGTGGATGCGGATTCCGATTTCGGCAGCGTAAATCAAGGGGATGCGGTTGACCACCGGTATGTAGGGTTCTCGGATCAGATGCCGGGGGCAGAGACCCAGAAACAGGTGGGTCATGGCGGTATTCCCGGCGGCCGAGACGATGAAAAGGTGCTCTTTTCTGATTCCGGAGGCCCGGCAGAGCGCTTCGACGTGTGCGTTGAGGGCCTCCCTCAAGAGACGGTTGAGCCGCTCGAGACCGTCCTCGGTTTCCGCGTGATGGATTCGGGTCAGGACATCCGGACCGATCTGAACCTGGGGATTGGTGAAGCGGGTCTTCCCCAGCACGTCCCGGTTCCAGAGATCGACAAGGGCCATATCCACGGTGGTGGTCCCGATGTCCAGGGCCAATCCGGCGGCCGGCTCCAGGCCGTCCGGATCCAGGACCGCCAGAAGGACATATTCCCCCCGGTCCTGGAAAAGGACACAACGCACGCGAAAGTCGTGGCGCCGGCAGATCCCGGGAAGCGTTTTCAAGAGGGGATAATCGATGCGGATGCGGCGGGAGCGGAGTTCAGGCTTCAGGGCTTCCAGGAGTCGATCGGCATCGGCGGTGTTGTTGCTCAAGGACGGCGGTGCAAGAGTAACGGTCTTGACCCATCCCGGGCCGATGATCGATTCCCCCATGAGATCTTAAAACAGCCGCTCCATTGCCTTCAGGATGGCGTCAAGGGTCTCCCCGGCCTTTCCTTGGATCAGGTAGTCACTGGTGCTTCCGGTCAGGGGGGTGCGTTCCGGGTTGATTTCGATCACCTTGGCGCCGGCCTGTTTGGCGATGACGGGCATGAGGGCGGCAGGCTGAACCACCGCGGAGGTGCCCACCACCAGCATGAGATCGCACGTGGAGGAAGTCTGCCGAGACCGCCAGAGGGCCTGGGTGGGGATCATCTCCCCGAAGAAGACACAATCGGGTCGGTAGATGCCCCCGCAGGGGCACTTCGGCGGGATTACGGAGAGGTCGACGTTGCCGGTCTTGATACGGGTCCCGCAGGAAAGGCAAAAGTGCCAGGCGAAATTGCCGTGAAATTCGATGACATCGGTATTTCCGGCCAACTGGTGCAGGCCGTCCACGTTCTGGGTGATCACCGTCTTCAGTTTCCCCAGGCTCTCAAGGCGGGCGAGACCCAGATGGGCTTCGTTGGGTTTCGCCTGGTCGATGATCTCCTTCATGTCCTTCAGCAGTGCGTTCCAGACCTTGACGGGGTCGTTCATGAAGGCGTCGATGTGGGCGTACTCCATGGGATCGAATTTTTCCCAGATGCCTCCTTTACCGCGGAAAGGAGGGATGTTGCTTTCCACTGAAATGCCCGCCCCGGTCAACGCCACGGCCTGCCTGCAGGCCGCCAGGTCCTTTGCCGCTCGGCCGATCAGATCTTCCATAAACCGGTTTTTTCCTTAAAGCTCAAATTCAGCCAGGTATCCCACGGCAAGGCAATTGAGGGCGCCTCCGTTGTTGGCGATCTCGCGTCGGCAATCCTCAACGATTCGATCCATTTGGGTGTCCGACCGATCCTGGTTGAGGTGAAAAAGACCCAGCGTTCCGACCCCTGCCTCCAGGGCCAGCCTGAGGACGTCCCGATAGGAGGAGTGCCCCCACTGGCGGGTGTTCCGGTACTCTTCGGGGGTATATTCGGCATCATGAATGAGCAGATCCGCCCCTTCGGAAAAAGCCCGGTAATCCGGATAGGCAAGTCCGTGGGGGTGTACGTGATCCAATTCGTTGTCCGTCAGAAAGACGAAAGTTTTTCCGTTTTCCTCCAGTTTGTATCCGAATCCGGTGTTGGGGTGGCTCAAGGCGATGGGAGTCAGCGTCAACGAGCCGATCTCGAAGGGGCCCTTCGGATCTTTACGATAAACAATTTCGGCATCGATATCCGAGGACCTCAGGGGGAAGTTGGGGGGGTACATGACCCGGGAAAGAACGTGCTTGGTGTAGCTTTGATGGAAAGAACCGCTGTGAAGGATCAGACGGGCGCGTTTGTAAAGGGTCGGCTTGAAGAAAGGGAACCCCATGATGTGGTCCCAGTGGCAGTGGGTAAAGACCAGATGATATTCGTACCGGCCTTCCTGGATCAGCTGGTTGCCGAGTTTTCGAATACCGGTTCCCGCATCGATGATCAGAACATCGTCGCTTTGGGTCCGGATCTCCAGGCAGGTGGTGTCGCCGCCGTATTTGAGGTACTCCGATCCGGAGACTGGAACAGAACCTCGGGAACCCCAGCATTTGATCCGCATCTTTCACCCCCGGGGGTTCATTTGGGTGTCATTCCAATGGTATCTGCCCGATTTTTCAGAAGATAGGTGTGCCAGATCCCTTCGTAGTCCCAGGCTTCCACGAGGTCGAACCGGCGGAGGGCCATTCCATCTAACACGGCCCGCGCTTCACTTCGCATCAACCCGGAAAGAAGCATCCATCGTTTTTGTTCCAATCCTTTGGCGCAAAGCAGGCGCTTCGTCACTTCGAAATGAATATTTGCTATCACGAGGTCGGCAGGACAGTCAATAAAATCCTCCGCATTTCCCTGAACTGCGGCGATTTTGCCCTCCATCCGGTTGATGCGGATGTTATTTCGGGCGGTTCGTGCGGCCAGGGGGTTCAAATCCACGGCAAGGGCCCTGGCGGATCCCAGCTTGACTGCGGCCAGTGCCAGCAGACCGGTCCCGGTGCCGAGGTCGAGGGCGGTGGAGGGCTTCTCGAGCGTGTAAAGGCGCTGGAGGGTTTTCAGGCAATCCAATGTGGTGGGGTGGGCTCCTGAACCGAAGACCACCCCCGGATCCAGAAAAAGGGCGTGTCCCTCGCCGACGGGGAGTCCCGCCGTTTCTCTCTCAAGCCAGCAGGGAATTACTTCAAGGGTTCCGATGCGAAAAGGGACAAGGTCTTTTCCCTGCCACTGCGCATAATCCAGCTGAAAGTGATCGAGAAGATTCAGGTCCGGCCGGTGTTCAAGGAAGGCTTCCACCCTCTCGGACGCGGGTCTGGAAAAAAAGAGGAAAGAGTACCGGTCTTCCTCCCAGTTGCCCAAAAAATCTTCGTGTGACGCGAAGGCACCGCTGTCCACGATGCCGTCGAAGTAATAGATAAAAAGGTTGCCGTAGGGGCAGGTCTTTTTTTCGGGCAAGGGTACTGGGCCCTGGCCGGGGCTACCGGTTTTCCGAAGGGAGTTTGTCAAGGTACCATTCCAGGGGATCCAGCAGGGTGAAGCCGAGATCCTTGAGCTTCTTTTTCGCGCGGCTGACGTTTTGCGTCAACAGATAGGGAAAAACAGCCCGTTTCCCCTCTTCCCAATAGCGGGCGACCAGGATGCTTCCGAAGGAGATGCCCTCTTCGGTGATGGCGTCCACGATCCGCTTCATGGTTCCGATCTTGTCTTCCACCAGGATGCACAGCAGGGTCCCGGGCTCCCCGATGCCCAGAACGTTGATGAACGCCCGGATCAGGTCCCGGACGCCGATGATTCCCTTGACATGGCCCTCGTCATCCACCACGGGAAGCGCCCCCACCCGGGTGGATTGCACCAGGAGAAGGACGTCTTCGATGGTGTGGGAGGGGTGGACGGTGACCGGTTCCCGGGTCATGACGTCTTGGACCTTCATCTTGCCCAGCTTGTCGCGTTCTTCCCGGCTGTTGTAGTCGTGCAGGACGATGGAAGGCATGGCGCTCCGGATGTCCCGGTCGGTGACGATGCCGATCAGACGGTTTTCCGTATCCACCACGGGAAGATGACGGATCCGGTGCGCTTTCATCGTTTCCCTGGCGGCGAGAATGGTGTCTTCCGGATGGATGGTGATGACCTTCTGGGTCATCGATTTGCTAACGAACATCGTTTCCTCCATTGAGTAAGATGGTGACATGGTTTCTGGCCAGCTCTCCCAAGCGGTTAAGTGCGTAGCCGCCTTCCAGGACGGAAAGCAGCCTTCCTTTGGTGTGTTTTTCAGCCAGGGCCATGATCTGCTCCATGATCCAGGAGAAGCATTCCGTGGACACGCGGATGTCCGACATGTCGTCGTCCATGTGGGCGTCGAAGCCTGCGGAGACGATGATCATCTCGGGCGCGAACTTGTCCACGGCTGGGATCATATCCCTTTTCAGGTAGAGCTGGTAGATGTCATCCCCCTGCCCCGGGAGCACCGGAGAGTTTTTGGTGAACCCCCGGCCCTTTCCGGTCCCCTGGTCGAAATCCCTTCCGGTTCCGGGATAGGCAAAAGAGGGGTGCTGGTGGATGGAATAGTAAAAGACGGTGGGGTCCTCCTCGAAGATGTGCTGGGTGCCGTTTCCGTGGTGGACGTCGAAGTCGATGATGGCCACCCGCCCGATCCCCCACTCGATTTGAAAATACCGTGCGGCGATGGCCACGTTGTTGAAATAACAAAATCCCATGGCGTTGGAGCGTTCGGCATGATGACCCGGGGGTCGGACGGCGCAAAAGGCGTTGTCGATTTCGCCTTTCATGATCATCTCCGCGGCTTTCAGAACGCCGCCCACGGCCAGCATCGCGATTTCGAAGGTCATGCCGCACATCTGGTTGTCCGGACAGTCGAACACCCGGACTCCCGAAATGCACGCGTCGTTGAATCGGTCGACGTAATTCCGGTCGTGGACGCTTTCGATCCACCGCAGGTCGGCGCGGCAGGACTTGATGGGGATGAGGCGCTTGCTCAGGCCGTCCTTCTGAATCCCTTGATGGATCGCCTTCAGCCTTTCCGGAACCTCCGGATGCCAGGAGCTGGTCTCGTGCAGCAGGAAGCTCTCGTCGTACAGATAACCGGTTTTTTTCATGGGCGTTGGTCGGGTATGGGGTTAGGGGATGATTTGGTCGAAAAGGGCAAACGCCGCCTTCACGGCCGGATTGTCTTCGGAAAGCGTGATGGTGGGCTTTCCGCGGAAGTCGTAGTCATAGACGGCGCTGTCTTCGGGAACGGTTCCCAAAAGCTTGAGGCCGTCCTGACCGACGAATTCCATGAGCGCTTCGATATCGGCCTCTCGAGTCTGATTGATGATGAGGCAGCTTTTTCCCACCCCGATGTTGAGTTCGCCGGCCAGTGCGTGGATCCGGGCGGCGGCCTGCAGTCCTCTCCGGGAAGTGTCGGAGACGATGAGCAGGATATCCACGTTTTTGGTGGTAAGCCGGCTGATGTGCTCCATCCCGGCTTCGTTGTCCATGACGATGTAAGGATAGTTGGCGGTCAGTTTTTCCAAAAATCCGGCCAGCAGGGAATTGGCGGCGCAGTAGCAGCCGGCCCCCTCGGGCTGGCCCATGACGATGAGATCGAACCCTTCGGCCTCCACCACGGCCTGTTCGAGTTTCATGGACATGAAAATGTCCTTGGTCATGCCGGAGGGGACCTGGCCTTTTTTCATCTCTTCCCGGGCACCCCCTAAAGTGTCGAGGACCTTCACACCGAGAACCTCGTTGAAGTTGGCATTGGCATCCGCATCCACGGCCAGGATGGGGACCTTGTTTTTGCTGATGAGATATTTCACGAGAAGCCCCGCCAGCGTGGTTTTTCCGGTGCCGCCTTTTCCGGCAAGGGCGATGGTAAAAGACATGATCCAAGCTCCTGTTGGGGTTTGAGTTGCGTGGGACTTGATGCTTGCCCAAAATTCCAGATTTTCCTTAAGCAAGTCGAAGCCAACAGTCAAGTCTCTTTTCCAAAGCCGCCCGGACAACGCCTTGAAATGAAAAAGTCCCTGTGATAGCCTTTCCGAGGCTTATAGCAAGCCTGAGGAAATGACTCACACGATGGAAGAGGGAGCATCGAAGATGGATTTTGAACTGACGAAATCGCAACGGGAAATCCAGAAGGCGGCCTACGAGTTCGCCAAGGGAGAATTCGACAAAGAGCTGGCGCTGGAGCTGGAGAAAAAACACGAGTTCCCGGAAAAGATCTGGAAAAAGGCTGCGGAACTGGGATTCATCGGCATGCACTTCCCGGAAGCCTACTCCGGGCAGGGGCTGGGGGTTTTGGAGAACATTCTTGTCGCCGAGGAGTTCTGCAGAAGGGACTCCGGCATCGGGAGCGCTGTGATTTTGGCCGGCTTCGCCTCCGAGTGCGTCCTGAGGTTCGGAACCGAGGCCCAGAAGAGCAAATATCTCCCTGAGGTGGCGGAAGGCAGGGCGCTTTCCGGGGGGGCCTTCACCGAGCCCGGCCATGGGTCCGACATTACGTTCATGGACACCACTGCCGTTAAAGACGGCGACGCATGGCTGGTCAACGGCACCAAGACCTTCATCACCAACGGCGGATTGGCGGCCTTTTATACGGTGCTCTGTCAGACCGATACCGAGGCCTCTCCCTCCTATCGCGGCATCAGCATGGTCCTGGTGGAAGGAAACCGGAAGGGCGTTTCCACCGCCAGCGTGGGTGACAAGATGGGGATCCACATGATGGCCACCGCCGAGGTGAATTTCAAGGACGTGTCCGTGCCGCTGGATCACCTCGTGGGAAAAGAAGGGAAGGGATTTTACCAGGTCCTGGAATTCTTCGACGAAAGCCGCATCCTGGTGGCCGCCCAGGCACTCGGGATCGCTCAGGGGGCGTTTGACCGGGCGCTGGATTACGTGAAAAAGCGGGAGCAGTTCGGGAAAAAAATCGCCCAGTTTCAGATCACCCAGCACAAGCTCGCCGACATGGCCACCAAGATCGAACTGGCGCGCCTGGTGACCTACAAGGCCGCCTGGAATTTTGATCAGGGCAGGATCGACCCCAAGCTCACTTCCATGGCCAAGATGTACGCCGGGCGCACGGCGGTGGAGGTGGCGGACGAGGCCATCCAGCTTCTGGGCGGTTACGGGTACATGACGGAATACGAGGTGGAGCGCTTCTACAGGGACGCCCGGATCACCGAGATCTACGAGGGGACCCGTGAGATCCAGAAAAACACCATCGCCGGGACAATTCTCGGAAAGATCAAGTAGAGCGGGTTCATCGCGAAAAGCGAGGCGTCTTCTTCAGCCGAAAGGGGGATCATGGCGGCATACGAGTACGACATCGGAATCCTCGGCGGAGGGGCGGCCGGCCTGACGGTGGCCTCCGGAGCGGCCCAGCTGGGCGCCAAGACCCTTCTTGTCGAAAAAGAAAAGGAACTGGGCGGCGACTGCCTGCATTTCGGCTGCGTCCCCTCCAAGACGCTGATCAAATCCGCCCGGGTGTATCACCAGCTGAAGCACGCCCGCGATTACGGTCTTCCCGAGATAGACCTTCCTCCGGTGGATTTCCGGCGGGTGGCCGGCCGGATCCGGTCCGTGATTTCCGTCATTCAAAAACACGATTCCGAGGAGCGCTTTTGCACCCTGGGTGCCAAAGTCGTCTTCGGCACCCCTGCCTTCATCGACGAGCACGCCGTGGCGGTGAACGGGAAGACGGTTTCCGCCGGCAAATGGGTCATCGCCACCGGATCCTCCCCCGACGTGCCTCCCATCGAGGGTCTCAACCGGACGCCGTACATCACCAACCGGGAGATCTTCTCCCTCGACCGGCTCCCGGATTCCATGATCATTCTGGGAGGCGGCCCCATCGGCATCGAAATGGCCCAGGCCTTCAACCGCCTCGGGACCCGGGTTTGCGTCATCGACCGCGGCAGCCAGATTTTGAAAAAAGAGGACCCAGACATGGCCGGGGCCCTCATGGAGATCCTGAAAGAAGAGGGGGTGGAATTCCTCCTGGAGACGGAAGTGGAGCGGGTGAAGGACATGGGCGGACGGCGGGAGGTGACGCTCAAGGGTTCTGGCGGTGAACAATTCCGGCGCAAGGCGGAAACGCTGTTGGTGGCCCTGGGAAGACGACCCAACGTGGAGGGGTTGGGCCTTGAAAAAGTCGGGGTCTCCTTTGATCCCAGGGGGATCCAGGTGGATCCCAGGATGCGGACGACCCTCAAGCACATCTTTGCGGCCGGAGACGTCAGCGGCGGCTTCCAGTTCACCCACGCGGCGGGCTACGAAGGGGGGATCGTGCTGTCCAACGCTGTGTTCCGGCTTCCCAGGAAGGTCAATTACGCCTTTCTGCCCTGGTGCACCTACACCGATCCTGAACTGGCCAACATCGGGATGAACGAAAAAATGGCCGAAGCCGCCGGCATCGCCTATTCGGTGGTAACCGAGCCCTTCAAAGCCAATGACAGGAGCCTGGCCGAAGGCGCTCCGTCCGGAAAGATCAAGATGCTGCTCGACGAAAAGGAAAAGCCCATCGGCGTCCAAATCCTGGGGCTGCACGCGGGAGACCTGCTCAGCGAGTGGGTGGCGGTGCTCAACGGGAAAGTCAAGCTTTCCACCCTGGCCTCGGCCGTGCACCCCTATCCCACCGTAGGCGAGATCAACAAGCGCCTCGCGGGAAACTTCTTCGCACCCAAGCTCTTTTCGGACCGGGTGAAGAAAGGCCTGAAATTCTTTTTCAACCTGAAGGGCAGGGCTTGTGAAATGCCCTGAGTCGCATGAGTGAAAAGGATCCTGGAAGATGAGCCCGAAAACCGGAAAGAAAGGAAGCGGGAAGGGTGCGGTCAAGGCACTGATCCTCATCGCTTTCGTGGTTGGGGCCGTCCTCCTGGTGCGCTACACCCCCGTAAAGGACTACCTTGCCCCGGAAATGCTGGGCCGTTTCCTGGAAGACGCCGGAATCTGGGCTCCCATTGTCTTTATGGCCGTTTATGCCGCCGGGGTCTGCCTTTTCATCCCGGGAACCCTGCTGACCGGGCTGGGCGCCGCCCTATTCGGGCCATACCGTGGCTTCGTGACGGTTTGGTTCGGGGCCATGTTGGGGGCAGCCTTGGCCTTTTTCATCGGGAGGACCCTGGGAAGGGAATTTGCCGCGTCCCTCATCGGAGAAAGGCTGAAAAAATACGACGACGCCATCGAGAAAAACGGGTTTGCCACGGTGTTGTACCTGCGCCTGGTCTATTTTCCCTTCACGCCCATGAATTTCGGCATGGGGCTCACCAAGGTGCGGTTTTTTGACTATCTCGCCGGAACGGGCCTGGGGATCCTGGTGGGCACCTTTGTCTTCACTTTTTTCATCGGCACCCTCAAGGAGGTCTGGGCATCCGGGGACTGGAGCAGGCTGATTTCGGCCAAGGTCTTTTTTTCGTTGGCCCTGTTCGTCTTTTCCTTTTTCATCCCCAAGATCCTCAAGAAGATCAAAGGCGAGAAAACAGGCCCGGACCCGGAGAGCTGAAACATGGAAGCGCGAAGACGGTTTCTCAAGCGTATGCTGGGGGCGATGGCTTCCCTGGGCCTGATGACCGGCCTCACCCCTTCCGCTTTCGGGCGTCTGCTGGCCGAGATCAAAAAAACGGTTTTGCCCAAAGACACCGAGCGGTCCAGCCTCATCAACCAAAACCCTTCCCGGCTGGATGCCTCTCAGATGGAAGTCACCCCTCTGCCGGATTTCGGTGTCATGGGGCTCAGCGACCATGCAGCCGATGCGGGAAGTTGGAAGCTGGAGGTTTCCGGGACCGGCCTCAAACCCGTGACCTTTTCATTGGTTCGACTCAAGGAGATGCCCTCCATACAGCGAAAGGTGCTGATGATCTGCCCGGGGGTCTTTGCCAACATCGGACGCTGGAAGGGGATCTCCATCCCCAAGTTGCTCGGCGCCGCGGGATATCGCGGCGACGCCTCCCACGCCACCCTTTCCGGGCCGGACGGCCCCTATGTCAAGGTCAAAAAGTTTCCCATGGAGGAGATCCGTTCCGACCGGGTTTTTCTGGCCTATGAAGTGAACGGGGAGGCGCTGCCCCAAAAACACGGCTTTCCGCTGAGGGTAGTGGCGGAAGGCTATTACGGTTACGACTGGGTCAAATATGTGGACCGCGTCGTGCTCCAGGCGCCATGACTGAAGCCTTTCATCGAGCCTTTAGAGCCGGAAGTGAACCCTTTTACGGCTCCCGCTCATTTCCCCCCCCCTTATGAATCTCGCTCCCCTGAAAGCCCTGGCTGCCGATGCCGGAGGCCGTATCTTCGAACTTGACGGGTACCAGGCGGTGGGGATGTCGGGGCCGGTCCTGACGCCCCTGACGGCAGAAGAAACGCTCCCGGTGCCCTACGGCACGGAGCTTATGTATCTGCCTGGCCGCCGGCCGGTGGTCTTCAACCTCGAAAGGGAGTGCCTGGAGATTCTGAAGGAAAACCCTTACACGCCCGGGGAACCGGTTTTTCCGGTGGCCGCCTTCAATTCTCCGGGACACGTCATCACCGCCGTCAGCGCATTCCGGGAGGCGCCGCGCGCCCGGGCGCTTCCCCTGTTCTCCTACGGGGCGGTGGGATGGCACCGGGGGCGGTTCCGGTCCTCCGTACTCTGCGTCGACACAGAGCCCCGGCAGGACCTGCGCCGGATGAAGCCGGAAGCCGTGGAGAGGGGGATCGAAACCCTGAGGAAGCTTCTGCCTGAAAACCGGCTGGTGCGGCACCTGGAGCACTGCGCGCAAATCTACGGATGCCCGGCAGGGAAAAACTTCTTCCTGAACCGGTACGAGGCGCCCCTGCCCACTTCCAGAGTGTGCAATGCCCGGTGTCTGGGATGCATATCCCTGCAGCAGGAAAGCGAAATCCCCTGCTCCCAGGCCCGGATCGCCTTCACGCCGTCCCCGGAAGAAATTGCAGAGGTGGCGCTGCATCACATCCGGCGCGTGAAAAAAGCAGTGGTCAGTTTCGGGCAGGGGTGCGAAGGAGAACCCCTCACCGCCGCACGGGTCATCGAGCCGGCCCTTCGAAGGATCCGGGCGGAAACAGACCGGGGAACCCTCAACCTCAACACCAACGGAAGCATGCCTGAAGTGGTCGAACGACTCTTCGACGCCGGCTTGGACGCCATCCGGGTCAGCATGAACAGCGTTCGCCGGCCGTGCTACGATGCCTATTTCCGCCCCAAGAGCTATGCCTTCCCGGAGGTGCTGAAGACGGTGGCGTGCGCCCTGGAAAGAAAAAAATTCGTCTCCATCAACTATCTGAACCTCCCTGGGTTCACGGACACACCCCAGGAAGCTTCGGCTCTGTTCCGGTTTTTGGAGGCTTACCCCGTCGGGATGATCCAGTGGCGGAACCTCAACATCGACCCTATGCGCTATCTCAAAGTCATGAAGGACGCAGCCCGGCAGGGGGTTCCCATCGGCATCCCTGAGCTGCTGAAGCGGGTCCGCAGTCGTTTTCCGGGCGTCCGGTTCGGGTATTTCAACCCGCCCCTTCCCAAGCGAAACAGCTCCTGAACAGTCCCCTTGCCAAGCCCGGACGCCGGTATCAGTTGCCTTTCCAGCCCGGGGTTGTTAAAATAAGGCCGGTGCGAAAACCCGCAGGCAAAGAACTGACGCCGGGTCGTTTCTCGGCGAAACAACAGGAAAGGATGCAAGGCCGATGAAAAGAATATCGCTGCTGTGTGTTGTTTTAATGCTGGTTTCGACGATTTCGTGTGCGCCGGGCAACCGGGGCGGAGAGACCATCGGCACCCTGACGGGGATCCTGGTGGGGGCCATCATCGGGCATCAGGTGGGCGGGGACAGCTCGGCAAGGGCCCTGGGCGCCGGAGTGGGGATGGTGATCGGAGGGCTGGTGGGTTCCACCCTGGGCCAGATGTACGACAGGCTCAATGCGGAGGAACAGCGGGTTCACTCCTCCATCGTCAAGGAATCCATCCAGACATCCAAGATAGGGGAAGGTCACCAGTGGTACAATCCGGACACCGGAAATTCCGGAAGGGTCGTCATCACCAAGCAGGAGGAATACTGCCGGGAATACCAGCAGACCATCGTCATCGGAGGCAAGGAGGAAAAAGCCTACGGGACCGCCTGCCGCCAGCCCGACGGATCCTGGAAGATCAAGAACTGAGATCCCGATCCATCAAAAAAAGGGGGGCGTTTCAGCCCCCCTTACCCGTCTCATCTCATCAACAGGGCGTAAAGAACGGCAAAAACCAGCGCGGGGACCATGTTCCCGATGCGGATCCGGTCCCGGCCCAGCAGGTTGAGTCCGATACCCGCAATGAGCAGCCCGCCGGTGGCGGTCACGGCATTCAGGACCCCGGGATCCTGGAGGAAGGACAGCCTGGATGCCAGGAGCGTGATGGAGCCCTGGACCGCCAGGACCGACAGCCCGGAAAAGGCCACACCGGCTCCGAAGGAAGAGGCCAGGGCGATGGAAGCCATGCCGTCGAGAAGCGACTTGACCAAAAGCGTGCTGGAATCGCCCGTCGTGCCGTCTTGGATCGCACCCACGATCACCATGGCCCCGGTGCAGTAGAGGACGGAGGCTGTCACGAAGCCCTCCACGAACGTGGAAGAGTCCGAACGGGCCCGCTTCTTGAGCCATCTTCCCAGGCGCTCAGCGGCCCCCTCGATATCCAAGGCCTCCCCGACGACGGCCCCTGCAAGCAAACACCCCACCGTGGCCAGGAGCTTTTCGCCGGAAAGGGCCATCTGGAGGCCGATCAGGAGAGTGGAAAGCCCGAGGGCGTGCATGACGATGCTTTTGAAGCGCTCGGGCAGGCGCTTCCCGATGGCGATCCCGATGAGGCTTCCCGAAAAAATCGCTCCCGTGTTGACCCAGGTGCCGATCACAGACATTCCTCCTTAAAAGAAGTGGCCCGCCTCTTTAGCATCCCTTTTTTCAGAGAGCAAGCACCCCCGTTTTTTCCGAAGGCGGGCAGGAGAGGTCAGAACCCTTTCAGGCCTTCCTTGGCCGAAACGGCCAGTTTCTTGATGACGCCCCACCACAAGAAGGGAATGCTGACCATGCAGCTGAGCCCCAAAACCCAGAGCGCAATACGATAGAGCCGTGAAATCCGAGCGTAGTTTTTCTGGTTTTTTTCCGAAAGACCTGCCTTTTTTTCGAGATGCCTCAGCAGGATTTGGGAGAGCAGGTAGATCGCCGAGATCGCCCCGCCCGCAGAAACGGCGTTCAATCGGAGGCCCAGCAGGGCGGAAGCGTTCAGCGACTCGGCAAGGATGACGCCCAGCCCGAACCAAGCGATCGATCCCGCGAATATCCGGGACGTGTACCCGTCCCCGCGGCGCTCGGGGGCCGATGTCTTCCCGTGGCGTGGACCCGCTTTTATGTCTTTGAGCCCGGACATTGGATGCGTCGTCATCGCGCGGGCCGGGTTCCGATGCCTGTCAGCGTCTTTCCGTAATGAAACTCCGGACAGGCCACCCTTCCCGCATCGTCGAAGGGGATGCCTTCCCTCTCGAGTAAAACCCGCTTCATGTCAAGGCCTCCCTGGTATCCTCCGAGAAGCCGGTCCGAGCGAACGGCCCGGTGGCAGGGCACGATGATGGGAAACGGGTTCCCGGCCAGGGCGCTTCCCACGGCCCTTGCCGCGTTCTTTTTCCCGAGGTGCTCTGCGATGAGTCGATAGGTGCTGGTGCTTCCCCGGGGGATTACGTGCTCGGCTTGTAAGACGCGCCGCTGGAACGCGCTGCATTGGCTGAGATCCGCGGCCTCCAGGGGAAAATCGATCGCCTCTCCTTCCAAAAACCCGCAAATGGCGGCAGCCAGGCGGTCGATTTTTGTGCAGGAGGAGACCTTGGAACCGGGATAAAGCTTTAAGATCCGATCGTCGGCAGGGGCGCCGGGTTTCGAGAGGAGGACCCGGACGACCCTGGGGCTGCCGTCCACGGGCTTCCAGAGGAGGCCCACAGGTCCGAATGGGGTCGATTGGATGAGCCTTTGATGGACTGACGGGTCGGTTACCCCGGGACCGAGTCCGGCCGCATCTACAACTAATCCAGATTCAGCTTCACTTTGCATTGGTTGCACCTTGCCGCGCCCCGGAAAACCTTGTTGCCGCATTCGGGGCAGGCGTAGCGGGCTTCTTCGTCCCGGACCCACTGCTGGGTGCCCACCGCCCGCCAGTGGGGAATGGCCCGCAAAATGACCTTCTTGCCCACAGCCATGGGGAAATTTTCGATGTGCCGGCAGGGGAACTCTGCGCACTGGTGACAGCCGGCGTACCCTTTCTCCCGCGTGCAGGCCCGGATCTCGCACTGCCTGCAGTGCATGAACGGTTCCTCCGAAAGGCATCCGCGGCAATGGATGTCTTCGGCAGTCAGGTTTTCGCTTTTGGGAAGGGTGCCTTTCCCGGGAACCCCTCCACGGTAAAGATCCGCCAATCGTTGTTTGAGTTTCAGGTTATTATCCCGGTGGGCGATGTAAATAGCGCACACGCCGCAGTAAAGCCCGCAAGGCGCAACGAAATCCGGATTGATTTCCATCATGGCCATCCCTCCCTTTTTCCCAGGTAAAATTCAGGGGCCGCCGGTCGCAGAAAGAGATGCCGGGGCACAGCCCTCGGCGATCCGCCGCGACGACGGGTTCCTTTATCTATTTTTAAAAAAATATCCAGAGGATCGCAATGCCTTTTCGGCAAGCCCCAGATGGGATGCTTTCACCAGGAGGTAATCGGTGTCAAAGGTGGATACCGCAAAGAGGCTGATTCCGGCTTTTGCCAGCACCGCTGAAAGATCGGCCAGGACTCCGGTGGCGGAAAAATCCAGCGGACCCAGGACCCGGAGGCAGGACCAGTCTGTTTCGGCGTTTTTGGAGGTCAGCGGGACGGACGAGGAGCATACGATGGAAAGTTCGTCTGGTGTCCTGGTGACGGAATAAAAGCTGCTTTCGAAGACCCGTGTTGGTATTTGGTGGTCTTGGGAAAAACGGTGGATCGTGTAAAGGCCTTCGCAGACTTCAAGCTGCAATTGTTGATGAGGCATTTCATTTTACCTTCTTTTATAGTCTTTCTGCGATCCACATTCCTAAGGTGACGAGGATGTCGGCAATGTAAAGGGGACCGAACACCGCCTTGTTGTATCGGGCCAGCCATTCGGGAAGGTAGATGTCAAAATTGTCGCGGCGCTCGTCGGTGTACCGGGCGGCGATAGCGGTGAGAGGACAGCGCATACCGTTGGCGACGAGGATCACCACCTCGATGGACACGATGCCGATGAAGATGAATGCGAGGGTGTGTTGCCGCATGAAGGAGAAGATCGGGATGGCGCAGATGGACGCGGCGAAGAAAGCCCATATGACTGTGTGAGCGATCTTGACGGCGCGAAGCGCGCCGAGTTCTGAAAATGCCGGCATGTCAGAAATCCCTAAGGCAGCCTGTTGAAAGTGTTGACCAGCTCGACGATGGGCTTATCGATCATGTCATCGCTGAGCCTGTCCAGCTCTTATTGCCTTTGATCCCGGTAAAGCGGGTTTTCCACCAGCGATTTGGGTTCCGTGAAGGTTTCCACCCGTGGGGTTCCTTCTGACAGGAGGATTGACTTTAGAAATCCGGCTTATGGTGGGCTCAAGGGAGAGCCTATCTCCGACCGGCCTAACCGTATTGTCAGAGTTCCCACGAGCCTGAAATGTCATAAGCTTTGAATTTTCTTTCCACCAATCCGAGGCTGTGTGCAACCTCTCGCCAAGGTATTACGTGTGGGGCCTTAAGATGCCGGGCAAGACTCTCACGATCCGGCCACAGCTCTGAAAAGCGTATTAGCCCCGGATCGAACGGGTCTTCTGCGATGTCATAGGCAATGCAGCCATCATTGAGATGCGTTGTTTCGACCAGCTTTCTAAGGTGAGGCCGTAAATCGGCCACCTTGTCAGGGGGAAACCTTAAAGTTCCAAGGACAGCTACTGTCGGTTCCATTGAGTTCCTTTCCTGAAACTGAATTTGCGGGTTGATATTTTGTGATGCCTGACGCTCGGCATCACCGGCCCAATTTTTTCGCCGGCTTGTATAAGCCGGCTTCGTTCGCCCCCACCAGTCCCGCCTGGTACGAACGCTCATCCACCGGCGAGAGCCCGTCGATCATCGTCTCCGTCAGCAGCGGCAGGCGGCGTATCTCGTCCAACCGCTTCGCAATGTCTTCCAGCGGCTCATCGCAGCTCATCCAGTTCCGCTTGTCAAAAGCCTTCAGGTTCAACGGCACGGTGTAGCCCCGCAGCGTCTTCTCGCGCGACACGTTATAGTACGGCTCGAAGTAGGACATGACCAACTCGCGCAAGGTGCGATACACCGGTTCCCGAAACCGCAAACCGACGAAGTTGGACTTGGCCACCGCACCCCAATGCTCCTCCCGTTTGTACACGGCCAGCAGATGTTCGTCATCCCGGGCACTGGGCAACAGGTCCACAATCAGGGGCGGATACCCCAGCCTCCGGAGTATGGCAGCGGCAAACAAAGCCCCGTCAAAGCAGTGGGCTAGTCGCTCGCGCAGGACACGCAGCGGACAACGGTAAATCGGTTCCGTACTGTAGGACACCCCATCCAGGAAAGCCTGGATGTCTCGCGGCGTGGTCATCCGGGCCACAACCTGGCGTTCAGACCGGTTCAAGGCCTGCTCGAAAGCTTCAACTGCGGACATGGCGACTCCCCTTCGGGCGCGTCCCGCTAACGCCATTTGTGTGGTCCGGTTCTTTCATATCGGTCTTTTGGGAGCGGCAGGCCACCCCCCGCTATTTGATGAATTCTCTCCCGGCGGGATCATCGATAAATTTCGCCCCTGGAAATCGACGATAAGCGGCGCTTTTTCCCAACCACCAGGAAATGCTTTTGCATGTCTTTAAAAATGTGCACGCCGGCAAATCCGGATTCCATCAGTTGGCCTTTGACGGTTTCCGGCAAGCACCGGATGCCAAGAGGAGGCCCTTCGGGCATATCCGTCTTTTTCCAGTCAACAATGACGATTTCTCCGCCGGGCTTTACGATCCGATAAGCTTCTTGGAGCATCCTGAGGGGATGCTCCAATTCATGGTGCAGGGCTATCATAAACACAAGGTCGGCAATTTCGTCATCGAGGGGTATCGACTCTTCTTCATTTTTCACCGGCAAGATGCCGGGATGAACGGGAGCAACCGTTTCCTGCATCCAGTCGATCATGGTTTGAGACAGATCACAGGCATAGATTTTGGAAGGTTTGAACTGCTTAAAAAAAGCAATGCTGAAAAATGCCGTTCCCGCACCGATTTCAACTAAAATTTCCGGTTTTTTGCAAGTCAATTTGCTCTGAATAGAGTCCGGCGGGATGTCGATCAACCGCCCGGGGTTGTTCAAGCGCTGCAATTTTCTGGGATCAAACTTTTTGGGGTTCATTTTTCATCACCACGGCCGAAAAAACTTCCGGTCGCTTTGTATTCTCTCCTCCATGGGCACGCGCGTCAAGGCCTTCCTTTTAAAGCGTTCAGCTTCAGCAGACGCTGGCTTTGACCCCCTGCCTTTCAGTTTTTCATTTGCTTTGTTGCTGTTTTGATGAAGCGACCGAAGGCTCTGTCCTTTTTCCGTTTTTCCACGTACGACATTTCGTGATACGCCGATTCCTTTTTGAGCTTCATATAACTGAAATAACGTCCCTCGCTCAACGCGCCGCTTTCAAGGGCAGCCAGAACTGCGCAGTCGGGCTCCCGAGTGTGGCTGCAATCGGCATAGAGACAGTTGGCGGAAAGTTCGAGAAGGTCTTCGAAACCCTGATCGATCCCATCTCCTGCGCCCATGAGGCCGAGTTCTCGCATTCCGGGGGTATCAATCAACATCGCGCCTCGATCGAGGACGATGAGCTGCCGGCGGGCCGTCGTATGAGTGCCTTCTCCTGTCGCACTGACATCCCCTGTCTTGAAAGCGTCATGTCCGATCAGGCGGTTAATGAGAGTCGTCTTGCCGACTCCCGAAGACCCAAGAAGGCAGTAGGTCCGCCCCGGCATCAATACCTGTCGGAATTCGTCAAGCCCGGTGCCGGTCCTGTTGCTCAGGGCAAGGACTCTGGCGGTGATGCCGGTTTGCGCTATAGCCTCAAGCTTCCGCTCCAGTTCGTCGGAAGGGATCAGATCCGTCTTGGTGAGAACGATCATCGGCTCGACACCCCCGTCAGCGGTCATTACTAAATATCGGTCCATTCTCCGCAGATTGAAGTCAAAGTGACAGGACTGAACGATGAAAGCCGTGTTTATGTTGGCTGCAATCATCTGAAAATCCACATTCATACCGGCACTCTTGCGGCGCAAAAATGTTTTTCTGGGAAAAACTCCATGGATGATTGCAGCGGTGTTGTCGTTGTAATATTGAACGGTAACCCAATCGCCGACACAAGGAAGGTCAACTGGGGAATCAACGTGAAAATAAAACCTCCCTGCAAGTTCAGCGGGAATCTCTCCAAGTTCATTTCTGATAAGATAAGCGCCTCGGTCAACTGCTGACACTCGTGCGATGCCCTGATTGTCTTGCTGCAATTCCTCAGCGCGCGCTTTAAACCAGGGATCAAAACCGATATCGCTCAATTTCGTCATCTTTGCCTCCATCGCTCAGCGCGGCGCCAACAAGGGTTATGCAACATCCAAAGCAGATCCCTCGCGCTACTGCTTGAACTTAAGATCGTGTCCGGAACCGGCGGCAGCGGCGTATAAGAGGGCCGACGGCGTTTGACAACCTACGATTGCCGGAGCCTCATGGATGAGATCGTCGTTGGTGAGCGCCTCTACCATGAACAGGGCAAAGTCCACCCGTCGTGTGAGATTGCTTGCGAGGATGGGATCGCCGACATGGCGGCTCCACACTGGAAGGCCCTGACTCTCCCCCTCCTCGAGGTCGCTCCCTCGCACGACTGTCCACCGGGTGTCGCTGGCGAACACCCTCCGGCATGCCTCCACCTGATCGTCAAGGTCCGCTAAACGCACTAGGCGCGCGAGCCAGCCGAAGACCGCAGCGAACGTCTTGAGCTTCCATGAATAGACATCCTTGCCGTCCCGCGTGATGTGCCAGCCACAGGAAAAGATGAGGCGCGCGCCCGGCCGTGCATAGTCGAGTACGGCCTGTGCCGTTCCCGTCGCGTACTGCTGGACCCCCCAAGGAACCAAAACGGTCAGTACGCCGTCGCACCCCGCAACCGCCTTCCTAATGACCTCGCGGTCGTTCGTCGCTCCGGGAATGACTGTCATGCGCCCTTTGAACGCTCCGAGCTTGCCAACGCTCTGCTTTCTACAGACCCCCACAACTTCGCAGCCCCGATCAAGCGCGTGCTGCACCATGTATTTTCCGAGCTTTCCGGAAGCCCCGACAATGCAAACCTTCATAGACAGCGTTTCTCTCCTCAAGCATTCCGGCACCCAACGAAAAGGCAACCGGCGAACTTCGCAGATTCCAATTGAACCTTTGGTTTAACGTTGATTTTCCGTGATATCAATTATTTAAGTACAGTAGAAAACTAAATTCAACGTGATTATTGATCCGAAAGGAAACTCTTATAAATTTTATAATGATCTGTTTCTTTGTATTCAATCAACTTTACTGAATTATAGTCGAAACTAAAGATTTTCGCATTTTCGTATGCCAGCAAAATAGGAGAATGGGTCGCCACTATAAATTGTGCGTGCCCTTGTCGAGAATTTGTATGAAAAATATCCAGTAATTTAAGCTGGCTTTTAGGGGATAGGGCTGTTTCGGGTTCGTCAAGAAAGTAGATACCTTCTATCTTATAACGAGAATCAAAATATGACATCATTGATTGGCCATGGGATTGTGTAACAAGGGGTTTTCCACCAAAATATTTCAGCTGCCCTGGATCAGAAGCTGCCCAACCATCGACAATTCTTCTAAAGTCATGAAAAAATTCTGAACCGAAATACGACCCGGGCACCGCTCCATTTACCCACTTCACGGTGATGTACTTGAAAAACTCCTTTTCGTATTGATTGAACTGAAAGCGAACACCTTCATTCCTGTTCCAAATATGAATATTACAGGCAACGGCTATGGCTTCCAGTAAAGTAGACTTCCCTGTGCCGTTTTCGCCTACGAAAAATGTTACCGGGGCTTCGAATGTCAATTGCCTGGTGCGATTGAATATCGGTAAAGAGAAGGGGTAATGACTATTGCATGGGTATTTATCATAATGCAGTGTTACACTGGACAGGTGATTGTTCATCTTAATTACCAACTTTTTTAGGATAACAATGTATTCGTTTTTTATCTTTTAAGTATTAAAAGTGACTCTTTCTAGATTTCTTTTCTTTTTTCTCTTTGCGCTTTTCTTTCAGTGTTTTTTCTGATTTTTTCTTAACTGTTTTTTGAGCGTCTCTTCCTTTAGCCATAAAATACTCCTTTATCAAACTAGTTAATTACAGCATTGATTAATTTTCCGTCATACTTGTAAATCGAATAATTATAATACAGAGTTGTAAAGTTCACACAACGCTCCGCATTAACGGCTGGCAATGAAGCATAGTGGAATCGCAAGTCCGAGTTGATGCGCTTGTTATACGATGTTTATTGTCTCATCTACTTTCGTTCCTTAAGCAGATCACGAATTTCTCCAAGCAATGCTTCTTCAGCCGAGGGCGCTGGCGGAGCCTTCGGCGCTTCTTCCTCTTTTCGCTTGAGTGAATTAATCACTCTCACGGCGATAAAGATTGCAAAAGCGATGATTGTAAAATCAACGATTGTCTGAATGAACTTCCCATAACTGATTACGACAGCTGGCGTTTCTCCTGCGGCCTCTTTAACTGTAAAAGCTAAACCAGAAAAATCGACTCCACCTAAGAGCACTCCGATTGGAGGCATAATCACGTCACCCACAAAGGATGAGACAATTTTTCCAAATGCGGCACCAATAATGATACCAACCGCCATATCGACAACATTTCCTTTAACTGCGAACTCTTTAAATTCCTTAATCATGCCCATGATTTTCTCCTCCAGTTTGATGGTTAACAGCGAGATTAGATCTAAAAGTACCTATGACTTCTAACCCCACCCTTCATCGCATAACGACCAATCTGCCCGTCCGGTGAAGCGCCTTGTATTGCCCATGTTTATGTGCCCGTCACTCTTTCATCAAATACTCGGCCACGGCTTGATAGGCTGGCAACGAGGTTGGGTCAATCTGCGCGTTCTTAGCCGTGGGAAAAGACGCGAACCGCACGATGACCATCTCGGCGGTTGGGTCCACATAGATGGTTTGCCCATGAACACCACGTGCAGCAAAAGCGCCATGCTTATTATGGAAAACCCACCACATACTACGGTAACTCCCGCCTTTAAGCGTTTTGTAGCCAGCCTTGGCAAAGGCTTTCTTATCGCCACCGGCTCGGATGTTCTCCATAACCTCTTTCGGGAACAACCGTTGCCCATTGATCTTGCCGCCGTTAAGCATTAGAAGCCCAATACGCCCCAAGTCTCGCATGCCTGCACTGAGTCCGCCGCCCGCAAAAGGTGTTCCCTTGGCGTCCACGGTCATATATCCATCCTGCTCCGCGCCCATTCTGCTCCAGATACGCTCCGACAGCAGGTGCGCAAGATCCTTGCCTGTGACCCGCGATAGTAATCCAACCAAGTGCGTCCGTGTTGATTGTCCTGTAGCCGAAAGCCTCACCGTGGACGCCGTCCTGCTTGACGGTTTGCAGATACTCAAAATAGCCGTTTGGGCCTTCATAGTCCTTTGGTTTCGGCAATGGGCTCGCCGCCTTTGAATAGATCCAGATATCCGCCTTTGGATCAGAGTAGTCCTCGCTGTAGTCAAGCGCCGTGGTCATGTCCATGACCTGGCGCACAGTCGCGTTGCCAAACGCGCTGTCCTTGAGTTCCGGGATGATTGAGGAGACCTTCACTTTATCGTCGAGCCGTCCCTCAACCACCAGGATCTCGGCCAGGAGTCCCGTAATGGACTTGGTCATCGACATGGCGGCATGCTTGCCCATCTCGTCGAGACAGCCAAAGTATTTCTCATAAACGACTCGGCCCTTGTGAAGGATGAGAATGCCGTCGGTATAATTCGCCGACAGGGATTCCTTCCATGTCATCGATTTTCCGCCACCCATGGGCGTGAAGGTCACGGCGTCAATACCGTCATCGATTGCGTACTCCAGCGGGACCGGCGGGCCGATGCCTCTATTCACTTGCTTTGTGGGCATCAGTTCCCGAATGTGGCATACCGTCCATCGCAACTTTGGGAAGCTAAAGAAATCAGATTCCGGCTGCATAATCAACTTCTCAGGCGGCGGGGGGAAGCCCGCCATCCAGCCCAACCGCCTGGGGTCAGATTCCTCGGCGCTCAGGTAGGAACTGGATTGCGCATTGGTTTGCGCAAAAACGCCTAATGCGGTCAGGAAGCCTACGAGCAGAGTAAAGTGAAATACGGATTGGGCGCTTCATGATGCTTCCTCCATGCTGGTATTGCATTCGTCTCTTCATTAAGGGCAAACGCCCCGCATAACCGGCTGGCAATGGAGCGCAGTGGAGTTGCCAGCCGGAGTTGATGCGGTTGTTGGCAAACCATCATGTCACCGGTTCATAACAAAAAAACAACGGTCTCATTTCAAGCCTCTATCGTCACATCCCCGGCATTATATACCAAAATGACATCTCCCGGCAATTCCACTGTTGTTTGTATATCAGGAATAAGATCCATATTCTCTTCACTGTTTCCAAACCCGAACCCGCTGAAAAGTATGGCTGATGGATGAAGGAAAACCCGAGATCGGGAAAAGCGGAAAAAACGGTTTCCGTAAAACCGACCACATAAAGGGTGACCGCAACAGCCTGGGCAATGAAAAAAAGGTGGCGATCACGCCGCCGAACTCTACGCCGAGACTGCGGCTGATCAAATAGTAGGCACCGCCCCCCTTAACGCGCATATTGGTCGCTATGGAAGCGATGGAAAGACCTGTGATCAAGGTGATTGTCTTGGAGGCCAAAAGGATCACCAGCGAATTCCATAGACAGGAGTATCCTACCACGGTGGAAAAACTCAGGAACATAATCACGCCAAGGATCGTCAGCAGACTTGGCGTAAAAACTCCGCCTAAGGTGCCGAACTTTTTCGGCTGTAGCTCATTTTTTGTTATTTTGGCGCTCATAGTATTCTTGCCAACGTAGCGTTTAGCGGCAAGCACCCTTGCCGGCCCGCTCTTGCCCGTTTTCTCCTAACGCTGACCTAAGCTTCAAAGGGTCGAAATGCAAGCGTAATCCGGCATCTACAACGTCTTGTTAGCTGAGTGATTCACATGCAGGTTGATTACCCCGCATAAATACTTATTTTTTGTTGGAATAAGAAGATTTCTATCTTTTCCATTTAAAGCCATATACCTGATATTGATGCCTAAACCATTGTAACCAGGAAGTGAAACTATAGACGTCGATTTATCGTATCGAACCGGGGCATTACTGGTTAAAAGCAATAAAAAAAAATTCCTGAATGGAGCACTATATTTTTTCGGTTCACAAAAAATAACAGAGTCGACCGGAATCTGATTCCAAGCTCCTTTGCCAATGCCCTTTATGGAAATAAAGATTCTACCATCTACAATCCCTTGATATATTTTCAATTTCACTCTGTACCTGAACAAGCTGTAAAAAAAAGTAATGGCAAAAATTGAAAGCGAAAAAACAATGCACCATTTAATTGGTAATTCTGGGGAATCAAGATAAATGTATAGAGTTAAATCAATAGTGATCGTTAGAAGAGCAGAAAGGGTGAGAAGTATGAAGATGGAGCAATGGACTGTTTCCTTATAGGGTAGTTTGTCTTTACCTTTAGATTTGCTGATCAATTACGAATTCCCCTTTCCAGCTAAGGCCGCAAATAACCGGTCCGCGCTAATTTGCCTTGTTAGGCGATCCCTCTCGGCGGTCCTGATATTGGCTTGGCACTTATACGTGCAATGGGGATTATTCCCTTACCTCTACTCGGGTGCATGCCAGTTGCGCGGTATCGGTTGAAGCATACTCACGCGGTTGCCCTCGGTGTCAGTGAATGAGACATATTGCCCGACGCCGGGTATCTCCATCGGCTCTCCTAGCACTTTTCCCCCTGAATCCGTTACTTTCCTTGCCGATTCTTGTATATCGTCCACCGCGATAATAATGGATGGATATTGCGCGGGCCAATCGGGCTTTTTCGGATAAAAGCCTCCGTTAATCGAGCCCGGTTTTCTCGAACCGTCCTCATCGGTTTCGGTGGTGGTTGCAAGGACGTAATTGCCCATATCATCGCCAAGCTTCTTCGTATACCAACCGAAAGCAGACTCATAAAAATCCGCCATCCGCTCTCGATTGTCGTATGGCATCTCAAAATGAACGACAGGATTCATTATTTTCCTCCATATCAATTGAAATGTGGTTCCGTTATATGCGTCGCCTAATGTAGCGTTTAGCCGCGGGCGCGCTTGCCTGCTCGTATTCGCACGTTGCCGCTGGCATTGACCTTAGCCTCAAAGGGCAGAAATGCAAGCGTGATCCGTCGGCTACAACGCCTGGTTAGCTGATGCCCTTAGAAACGCCAGATTTCCCCTTACCTCGCTGTTCATCGGCATTCCTGCTTCCTGAAAGAGTCGAGCATGGTCAGAGACCCGCCGCGGGACAAGCTTGCCAGACTTGGCGAGAGCAATGAGGTATCTGTCCGCCCAACGATTGGCTTGAACCAGCGTCGTGAAGAAAAGACTCGAATTGGGTGCTACGAGACTATTGAGACTTCGGAGCAGTGAGGGCACGTCCTCGATGCAATGGAGGAGATTCAGGCATACAACTGTCGTAATGCATTTTGGGAGGAGCGGCAGATGCAGTGCATCAGCGAGTAAGAAGACGACATTCTCAGGAACTTTCCCGTGTAGTAGCACCAACCGGTTTCTTGCCAGTCTGAGCATTTTCAGCGATTGGTCGGAGCAGATTATGGTTCGATTGGAGAACTGAAGGTAAGCTCTTGCCGTGAATGCGAGAGAACCACAAGCGAGATCTAAGACTGGCCCAGCGCTGGCCGAAGACAAAGCCTCAGACGTGAAACGAGGATACAGTGTGATTGGATAGCCCCAGACGACGCGATTGTATATGGGATTGCAGGCGACCCATTCGTAGATATTCCCAAAGTCTGTGTCGTAGGTGTTACTCAGTGAATTGTCAGGAGCGGCAGAATAGATATGCGGTTCGATTTCGCGAACCCTATACTTGGGAGCGACGCACTCTGAAAGGATACGCTCTGCAATCGTGCTCATTCTCTATCCTTCATTTCAGCGAACGCATGTTTAACCTGCATTTTTCAGAGCATAGCGGCAAAAAACGTCAGGTTGAAACGATTGTTAGATGGTTTTTTACTGTTTCTCCCAAAATTTGATAGCATTATTTATCCATCCTTCAGCGCTAGTTCCTGTACCAAGCCCAAAACCATGACCGACATTGGGGTATCGATGGAACTCAGTATCAATGCCCGAATTTCTTAAATTGTTAATTCTCCTTTCCATAACTACAGGAGAAGCTATGCCGTCATTTTCACCCACAATCGCAAAAGTTGGTGGATCGTTTTGAGTATAATCGGAATGCCCGGTATATTGCATAACCACAATGCGAGGTTTTGGGAGACTATCACCACCATAAGCGGCAATGCCATTTGAACCGATATTTGCCACCATTCGCGCGCCTGCAGAACCTCCCCATATCGAATAATTACGAACACTTACGTCAAAATTTTTAGCGTTTCTAAATATGTAAGATAATGCTGCCGCTAAATCTTCTGTTGCCCTCTGCTCTCCGCCCACACGGTATCTTATGGAAAAGACGTTATACCCATGTTTGCTCAATTCCTGGGCAATTGGAAAACCCTCATGAAGCGAGCCAACATATGCAAAACCACCACCTGGACACACCACGGCAAAGGGAGCTCCCGGTTTCCCTTGGAAATAGAATAGTCCGGTTTTTTCTTTATCCCGATCTATTTGTTTTTGCTGTGAGGAATAAAAATCATAAAAAATAGTCTTTCCTTCAGCTACCTGATCGATCATATAATTGAGGGTCTTTACAACCACTGAAGGGCGCACTTCTTGATGATAGGGCATAAGAGAAGCAACATTTGAAAGTCCGGTATTATAGAAAGGCAAATTATCATCATGGGTTAGCAAGCGTTCTCCGAAGGACTTAAAAGCGGGATGATTTGCGATGTCGCTCACAGAACTAGACGTTGTAAGACGAGCAAATTTGCCAGCTTCTGCGGTACAAACAGAAGAAGAAAATATTGATAGTGTAGCTATAATCATCATCACATTTTTCATTTTCCTTACCTTACAGGTTGTACCCATCTAACGTTGCGCTTCAGCCGCGCTGCTTTTTGCGTCGGCTGCATTTGCCTTGTTAGCCGATTTTATCTTTCTTTTGCATTCTCAAGCAGCTCGTTTAGTTGAATGAAAAATGTATTTCGTATCTTTTCAATATGCAAAGCTTCCTTGAAATCAATTATTGCCGTGTCTTTGTGCTTGAATCTATCCGGCTCCACTTGCAACGCATAAGAATTGATCTGTTTTTTCCAGAACCATTCTGCACAACAGAACTGGACGTTTTCTGGATCAATAGCAGTAATTTCCTTTAATGCCTCAAACAGCCCTCTCCCCGAAGCACTGTTTTCAATACAGAATGCAATATAGGCAATCCTGTATTCCACTTGAGCAATGATTTCTTTTACCGGTAAAGGATCAAGGTTATGAATATCATTTTGACCGTTGAAGACAAAATGTCCATAACAGCTTTGCAGAGTGAAACAATAAGGTAATTTGTTAAACCCTTTGATGAGGTTAAAAATAGTGGTGTCAATTATGTCATCATCGAAATCGGATATAATTTTCCGTTTTTGAATTTGATAATGCGGATTACCCGCTAAGTCTTTCAATTCAGTAAAGGTTTCCAACTACGCTTTCCCCCATGCAATGACTTAGAACTTTCCACGGCTAACGCCGCTGCTCAGCCGCCTTTGCCCGCCCTGATACTATCTACCAACGTAACCGAAGGCACAACACGTTGTTAGAGCAACAGACTTGACAACGGCGCTCGGGCAAAGGTCGGTTGGAGCAGCATTGTTAGCGAAACAAGCGAATCTATTATTCCAACTTAACAAAGAAGCGAATGATGCTCCTTAGAGACTCCGCCCCTTATTGACATCACAACCAATACTCCAAGGCCTAATACACAAAGCCATCCTAGCAGGTCTCCAATCGTTGTATAGATTGTATTGACGCCCTGAGTTGGAACATCTGCGTACATGATACCATCGTCGGTGTTATCGGAATCCATACTAGCTAATAGTTTCCCATTATGATCCACAGCATACGAATATCCATTATACACCGGACGAACCATAGAAAAACCATTTTCTATTGCCCTCAAAGAGTACATTGGCCCAGTGCTTTTCGGCACATCATAGGAAGGATCGAGCATAATATCTACCTGCTGTTCTCCTGCCTGCCTGGCATATGCAGGGAAGGACATGTCTCTACAAATGGATACGCCAATTCTTCCATAGGGTGTATCTGCCGATTGAATGACCTCGGGGCCTTTATTGTAGATAAGCGTTTCGCCAAATAGATCACCTATGCCAAGTAGATATCTTTTCCTATAATCTACTTCCAATTCCCCTTGATTAGAAATCAGGATATTCTTATTCCACCCTTTTCGGTCATTTGGTAAAACGCCGTAACCTACACTGAAGTACACATCATGTTCTACTGCGATACTCTTAAATCGTTCAACGAGTGTGGTTTCATCCTTCTCGTTCAACTTGATTGCTGTTTCTTGAAATGCAACAATTTTCGCGCCATTTGAAGCTGCTTTCCCGGTGAGAACTTCAATTTTAGCTATGGTTTCTTCATAAGGAGAAGGTTCTCTGCTAAGGAGTCCTTGCGGATCGAATTCCTCTCCCTTTTCAGGAAGCAAAACAATCGCAGCAATTTTTACGGTATCCGATTCAGGATTCACCAGCGAAGAGGTTTTTACTGCACCAAAAAGGAGGATTGCCAGCAGGGTAAAAGCGAATGTTATGGTGACGGTCTTGATTTTTCCCCAATGAAATCCCTTTTCCCAAGCATAATTGATAACCGATGCAAACCAGGAGAAGATGAAGACAAATCCAAATAATCCTGCGATAGACGCGATTTGTTTGAAAATAAGATGTCCATATCCATATACCGCGGAGATCATATCTCCATCGAATGGGCCTTCTAAGGAAATCAGGAATATTATTGCTGTTGCCGCAATTGGGAAAGATAAGATAGACAATATCCTGGTCTCTTTGAGTTTTGGATAGATGAGCCTATCGGCAATATAAGGTATTGAAAAAAGCAGCGCCAACACTGAACTTCTTACAATATTAAAAATTATTGAAGCGATTTCATCACCTACATCAAATAATCCCCAAAGGGCGATATTTACACTCAACAAGAAGCCTAATGCGGTGAGAAGATTTCCCTTTTTCGCTGGTTGCGATCGTATAAAGCCTAAAATGAAAATAGGCGCGATAATAATCGCTGCACCAATGAAAGGGATTATTTTACTTGCTCTTGAAGACATGAATATGCCAAATCCAAGAACAAACCATAAAACAGACAGTTTATTGTGCTTTGTAATTTTGTGCATCCTTATGTATTTTGTTAAATGTTCTATACCTTATCTTAAGTTATTCAAATGTTTTTTAACTGCTCCTACAACTTTCTCGCATTTCTGTAGTCCGCTAATGCGGAGCTAAATGGGGGCACGGATCTGCTGGACTGCGGAGCAGGACATGCAGGCTGAGTGCCGTCCGCTTCAGCGATTTGTTGGCCCGAGCGAATCAGCACGCAAGCCAATGCTTTCCTTGTCATTACCATGAGGCTTTTTACTCCCCCGGCCAGGGCCAACAAAGAGCTGAAAAGCGGAAGTTTAGCTCCGCATTGGCGCTTCGCGCAGCGCGGTGCCAACATATAATATGCAGAGTTTATGAAATGAAGAATAATTGACAATTTACGGAAGATTTAACAGGATATTTTCCTCATTTCAATAATAATGAAATGGCAGGATAATTGGGTGTTGAAAGGTATATATAATGATATTAAATGGATATAAAAAATATAAGCCTTAATCCGTTTCTGTTTCAAGCGGTGATCAGGCTGGAGAATGTCTGTGATTTGTCTAAAATTTAGATAATATCAAGGGTCACTACTGTCCCAACGTTATTCGAACAATTTCAGTTGTTTATCAGCCAGTAATGTTTGGTTTGTGTAGAGAGTCTCTGTGAACGCTTGTAAAATGGGCGTTTTCTCGAAAAGAGTCACGCTCAAAATCTGTAAAATAGTGTAGAGGCTTTGGTCCAGTTTGAGACGTTTTTTCACGATTGCAACCAACACGTAAACGGTGATGGCGATCCAAATTTGGGTTTTCACCGCGTTTTCCGTAGTGCCGTAAAACGCTTTGATACGCAAATGCTGCTTGATCCATTTGAAGAACAATTCGACGTGCCAGCGGAGCCGATAAAGATCGGGTTAGTGTAACATCTTTTCTGTAATTTCGTTTTAACGTTGGTGCAGGCAGGGCCCCTGGGGGATACCCAGAGATCCCCCAGGGGCATCTGCCGGTGTTTCAGGCCCTGATGTTCGGTACATGGCGCTTGAAAAAAAGGGGTCAGATCGGTACTCCAAGAATTGTTTCGCCAAACAATTTAAAAGGAGGAACCGAAATGACCCACGCAAAAGAGGATAGCGCAATTTCGATGGCATTGGAACAGATTATTGAAAACGGTTTTGAAGGTCTGGACACGGCGGTCTCCTTGTTGATCAACGAAGCGATGCTCATTGAGCGCAGCCGGGCGCTGGAAGCCGGGCCCTGGCAACGCACCGAAACCCGTAAAGGCTATGCCAACGGCTATAAGCCGAAAACCGTAAAGAGCCGAATCGGCGAACTGGCGCTTCAGGTCCCACAGGTGCGCGGTCCGGTGCAATTTTATCCAAACGCTCTGGAGAAGGGGCTTCGCAGCGAGCGGGCGCTGAAGCTGGCCATGGCCGAGATGTACATCAACGGGGTGTCCACCCGTAAAGTCAACGAGGTTTTAAAAGAGCTCTGTGGGCTGGAGGTGACCAGCACCCAGGTCAGCCGGGCCACCGAACTGCTGGACGGGGAACTGGAAAAGTGGCGCACTCGGTCTTTAGGCCATACGCCTTTCGTCCAACTCGACGCCCATTACGAAAAAGTGCGTCATGGCGGCAGCGTGGTCAGCTGTGCGGTATTGATTGCAACCGGCGTCACCCTCGAAGGCCAGCGCTCCGTGCTGGGAGTCAGCGTCTCTTTAAGTGAAGCAGAAGCCCATTGGCGCAGTTTTCTGTCTTCGCTGAAAAACCGCGGCCTCCATGGGGTGATCCTGATCACCAGTGACGACCATGAAGGGCTTAAAGCGGCGCTCAAAAGCGTTTTTAACGGTGTTTCCTGGAACCGCTGCCATGTCCACCTGCAGCGGAATGCTACGGCTTACGTACCCAAAGTCCACATGCGCAGCGCCGTTGCCCGGGACATCTCAAACATCTTGTCGGCCCCAAACCGGGAAGAAGCCAGGCGGCTGCTGAACCTGACTGTGGAAAAATACCGGCCCACAGCGCCCCGATTGGCTGCCTGGATGGAAGAAAACATCCCGGAGGGTTTTACCGTCTTCATGCTGCCCTATCCACTCCAAAAACGGCTCAGAACCACCAATATGCTGGAAAGGCTGAACCGGGAAATTAAACGCCGTACCCGGGTGGCCTCCCTGTTCCCCAATGAAGCCTCTTTGCTTCGACTCGTCAGCGCTATATTGATGGAAACCAGTGAAGAATGGGAAACAAGTAAAAAATACCTGCAATTGGAGTACGATCAGCTCCCAAATTGAATTTACAGAAAAAGAGTTGCTCTATCAAGATCGGCGATGGTTAATGCGGGCAGGGAGAGATTGTTGGTTAAAAAAGTGAGATGTTTTTGGGTGGCGGGATCCAGGAAGCGGATTCGCCGCATTTTGGCCGGATAATCTTTTTTGGCATAAAAATTGTGAGCGACGATGATCTGATCGCATCGGATCAATTCCGACGCTGTTTTTTGGGAGTAAAGCCGCCGGAATCGAAAGTTGTCCTTTGCACGGGTAACAAAGAAAGCACCGGTTTGATGAATTCGGTACAGTCTGGCAAAGTCGATATACCCGCGATCCACGACATAAAAAGCACCGGGCTCCAGGACGAGTCGGTCCAAGATTTTGACGTCGTGAACCTTTCCGGGTGTAATGATCACCACGCTGGGAATGCTTCCCCGCAAATCCAACAGTGTATGCAGCTTCACCGCCGCTTTTCTTTTTCGGAACTTGGCCCAAGGAAAAAGGGAAAGACACAGATCGATCGTCGTCGAATCCAAGGCGTAAACGGTCTGATCCAATTCTACACCGATAGAATCGTTGACGTAAAGCGTTCTGGCTTTGGCAATAAGAATCTGCGCGAAATCGGCATAGATCCGCCAGTCTCGAACCTGATTGGCATGGGCCAAGGTGTTTCGGGAGACCTTGCCTCGAATTCCCAAATGATACAGCTTGGTCTGTGTTGCTCTCAGACACGTCTGGATATCGCGCAGACTCTCTCGATACGTGAGCTGGGCAAACGCCATGCAAAGAAATTGATCCCAGCAGGAAAAACTTTTGATTTTGTAATTTCCGTTGTAACGCTGAACACATCGACGAAATTCGTATGACGGTAGAAAATCCATCACTTGGGCGAAAATGATTTTTCCCAGATTCATGGGGCTGCTCCTTTTTGTGTGATGGAGGAGCTTCCCATTCTTCCCCAATGAATTTCAAATCGATAAATGTTAAAAATGTCATATTTTGTATTGTTATCAGTTGGTTATATCATTTCAAGACTTCAACGTTGGGACAGTAGTGATCAAGGGTGTTAATAATAATGATAGGTCACTTCAGGTGGCGTGAAAAGCCCCTGGACCTCTAGTCAGGCCTCACAGACAGGAAAGAAGAATGCGCTGGGTCGAAATCCGAGTGGAATACGAGGAAAAAGAGAATCTGCTTGCTGCAGAACTTGTGGCTGATGCGTTCTTCGAAGCCGGCCTTTCCGGCGTGGCGGTCTATGACGGGATAGAAAGGTGCGAAGACGGCTGGGCGGAAGGCGCTCTGCCAACAAACGGCCCGCCCCGGGTGGACGGCTATTTTCCAGAAGATGACCGGTGGACCCGGAGACTGTCGAGTCTGAAGCGGCGCCTGGCGGCATTGGAAAAGAAAACGGGGATCCGGACCGTTTTGCATCACCGCCGCCGGGACGAATCCGAGTGGGCCGAGGCCTGGAAAAAGCATTTCCATCCCCTTCGCATCGGGAAGCGCCTGGTGATCAAGCCCACCTGGGAAGGCTTTGCGGTCCGGCCCGATGACGTGATTTTGGAGATCGACCCGGGCATGGCCTTCGGCACCGGGAGCCACGCCACCACGGCGCTTTGCCTGGAGCTGATCGAAAAACACGCTTCCGGAAGAAGCTCGTTTTTAGATGTGGGATGCGGGTCCGGGATCCTGATGATTGCCGCCGCCAAGCTCGGGGCAGGGCGCTTGACCGGCGTGGACAAGGATCCCGTGGCTCTGGAGGTGGCCAGAGGCAACCTGCTTGAAAACGGCATCTCCCGGTCCCGCTTCGGCCTTTTAGCCGGGAATCTCCTGGAGGCCGTTTCCGGGACCTTCGACCTGGTGGCCGCCAACATTTTGACCGAGGTGATCGCCGCCCTGGTGCCCCGGATCCCCGGCGTCCTGGCGCCGGACGGCATCTTCATTGCTTCCGGAATGATCGAAAAAAACACCCACACCGTGGAGCGGGAGTTGGCGGCAGCCGGGATGGGGATCCTGGAAATGCCGGCAAAGGACGGGTGGACCGCCGTCGCGGCGCGGCGGCGGACCGGTTAGGAAGCGGAAGTTATCCCCGGATGGACCGGGGGAGCAGCATCTGGTGCTGGGGGCAGATGGACCGGGGGTTCTGGTAGGCGGCCCCGGCAAAGGCCTTGAGGTAGTTGCGGATCTCCGTCATGGGAACCGTCTCGTCCACGAACCCTTCCTTGGCGCAGTAGAGCGGTCTGGAATAGTCGTAGTACTGCTTGACCATCTCGTTCATTTTCTCGATCACGGGCTCCAGGGGTTTTCCGGCCTTTTTCTCCTTGACCAGGCGCCGGGAGAAGCTCGCTGCGGCCGCCGTCTCGCCGTGCATGACGTAGATCTCCGTGGTGGGGATCCCAAGGGAAAAAGCGTTGTGCCGGTTGGCGGTGGGGCCGCCCATGATGTAGTGGGCCGCGGCCGTCCCCTTGCGCAAAAGGACCAGCATCTGGGGGACTTCCGTCTGCTGAATGGAGTAGATGAGGGCCTGCCCCAGGCCGAGGAGCTCGGCCTTTTCGGCGATATCCCCCACGTCGATCCCTGAGGTGTCCTGGAACCAGACGATGGGGATGCGGTCGCGCCCGCAAAGGGTGACGAACTCGTTGAGCTTGATGAGCCCCTGGCGGTAGAGCTTGCCGCCGATCCCCGGGTAGGGGGCGTACTCCGGGTAGTCCTCTCCCAGATAGCCCTGGCGGTTGCCGATGACGCCCACCAGGTACCCGTCCATCTTGCACAGCCCAGTGTACACCTCGGGGCCGTAACCGGGCTTGAATTCCAGTTGTTCGCTCCCGTCCACCAGGCGGGCCAGGACCTCGTCGAAATTGTACATCTGCTTCTGGTTGAAGGGGATGAGGCGGTAGAGGTCCTCGGCGTGGAACCGCGGCTCCTGGGGCGCCGCGACCCGGAAGAATTTGGGATTGTAGGCCGGCATGTCCTTCATGTAGTCCTTGATGCCGTCCAGGACCCCGGTTTCCGAGTCAAAGACGTACCGGAAGAATCCGGTCTCGTGATAATGGATCTTCACGGATCCGGGGGGTTCGGCCTTGAACTGCTTGGCCGCCTTGATGAGCTGTTCCGCCCCCTCCACGTCGAAATACCCCTTGGGCGACATGCCGGAAAGGATGCCGCCCCCGCCCACGGCGATGTTGGCGTCCTTGTGGGCGAACAGGACGGTGGGGCTGATCCCCTGGTATCCGCCCCCGGCCGGGTTGGTGCCGTAGATGCCGGCCAGGATGGGGATCCCCGCCTGTTCCAGTTCGGCGTGCCTGAAGAAGGTGGTCCCGCCGCCCCGGCGATTGGCGTAGAATTTCTCCTGTTCCGTCAGCTTGACGCCGCTGCAGTTGACCAGCCAGACGAGGGGGATGTTGAGGCGCTTGGAAAGGTCGGTCACCCGGAGGATGTTTTCCGACTGGCCGGGGATCCAGGCCCCGGCGAAGACCTTGTTGTCGAAGCCGATGACCACCGCCCACTTCCCGGAGATCTTGCCGAGGCCGTCGATGACGTTGGTGGTTCCCTCCGCGTTGTCTTCCGGGTTGTAGAGGGTATGCAGGGGGTGCCAGGTTCCGGGATCCACCAGATAGCGCAGACGCTGCCAGACGGTCATCTGACCCCGGGCGTTGATCTCTTCTTCGCTCAAGCCCACGGTCTTCACCTTCTGGACGGCGGCCTGGATCTCCTTTTCCACCTCCTGAATCAGGGTGACGTTTTCCTGGCTGCTCTTGATCTGTCCTTCGCTGAGCTTGGTCCCGAATTCCTTCATCTTTTCAAAGTAAGGTCTCATGATGCTGTCCCATCCCTTTGCGGGGTTAATCTCGGCACCAGCCCGCTGCCCGGCAGACTACTTGCCGGTAAATTTGGGCTTTCGCTTCTCCAGGAAGGCGGCCACCCCTTCTTTCTTGTCCTGGGAGCCGCAGGCGAGGGCGTGCAGGTACGACTCGTGCGCCAGCCCATGGGCCAGGGAACCTTCGGAAAAGCGCAGGACCGCCTCCTTGGCGTACTGGATGGCCAATTTGGGCCTTTTAGCCAAAAGCCCGGCCAGTTTTTTGGCTTCTTCCATGAGGGTTTCGGCAGGGACCACCCGGTTCACCAGACCCATCTCGTAGGCCCGGACGGCATCCACCGGTTCCCCGGTGAGGACCATCTCCATGGCCCGCCCCATCCCCACCAGCCGGGGAAGGCGCTGGGTCCCGCCGGCTCCGGGAAGGATTCCGAGCTTGACCTCCGGTTGCCCCAGCTTGGCCCCTTCGGCGGCCAGGCGGAGGGTGCAAACCATGGCCAGCTCCAACCCGGTGCCCAGGGCCCAGCCCCTGATGGCGGCGATGGAAGGGATTTCCAGCTGCTCGATGCGGGTGTAGACTTCCTGGCGCCTTCGGGTTTCGGACCGCCCGGCAACCCGGTCCCGTCGATCGAGCTCGTTGATGTCCGCGCCGGCCACGAAGGCCTTGTCTCCGGCGCCGGTGAGGATCAGGGCCCTCAGGCCTGAATCTTTTTCCACGTCGGACAGGGCCTGGTCCAGCTCTTCCACCGTGGCGTTGTTCACCGCGTTCATCTTTTCGGGCCGGTTGATCGTCAAAACCGCCACCGGCCCGTCGGTTTCGAAAAGGAGGTTTTCAAACATCACTTTTCTCCGTAGGTGTAAAACCCTTTGCCGGACTTCCGGCCGAGATTCCCCGCTTCGATCATTTCATCCACGAGTTTGGGATGCTGATACCGCGGGTCATCGAGCTGGGTCCGAAGGGTGATCATTTTGGCCCGGTGCGTGTCGAGCCCGATCATGTCCACCAGTTCCAGGGGTCCCATGGGATGGTTGGCGCCCAGTTTCATGGCTTTGTCCACATCCTTGGGATCCGCGACGCCCGAGGCCACCAGCCAGGTGGCTTCGTTGAGGAGTTGCCCGAGGATGCGGCTCACGATTCCGGCCGGAGCCTCGTTCTTGCAGACCACCGGATCTTTTCCCAGCTGCCGGGCAAAAGCTTCCGCGGCCTGAAGGGTTTCCGCGGAGGTTTTCTTCCCGGGCATGATCTCCACGAGCTTCATGATGGTGGGGGGGTTGAAAAAATGCATCTGCACGACTTTATCCGGCCGCTTCGTGGCTTGAGCCATTGCCGAAATGGAAAGGGAGGTGGTGTTGGTGGCAAGGATCACCCCGGGCCGGGCCAGGCGGTCGAGCTCGGCAAAGATCTGCTTCTTGATCCCGAGGTCTTCCACGGCGCTTTCGATGACGATGTCGGCATCCTTGGCCGGTGCGAGATCTCCGGCCACGGAGATGCGGCTTAAGACCTCCTTCATGCTGTCCGCGGTGATCTTGCCGGCTTCCACCCGCTTGGACAACCCTTTTTCGATGCGTTTTTTGGCGTTTTCCGAAAATTCCAGCTTGATGTCGGAAATGACGGCCGAAAGGCCCTGCTGGGCGCAGAGCTGGGCGATGCCGCCGCCCATGATGCCGGCGCCGACGACGAGTACGGTGTTGATGGACATGAGATGCCTCCTTATTTCAATCGTTCCACGACGAGGGCGACGCCGTTGCCGCCGCCGATGCAGGCGCTGACCAGCCCGAACTGCGCGTCACGGTCCTTCATGGCGTAAAGCAGGGTGGTGAGGATCTTGGATCCCGTGGCTGCAACCGGGTGACCCAGGGCGATGGCGCCGCCGTTGACGTTCACCTTGCTCCGGTCGATCTTGAGCTCGTATTCGCAGGCCAGGTACTGGGCGGCGAAGGCCTCGTTGAGTTCGATGAGGTCGATGTCCGCAAGGGCCAGGCCGGCATGCTTGAGGGCGGCCGGTATGGCCTTCACCGGGGACAGGCCGAAACGCTTGGGGTCGTATCCCACGAAGGCGTACCCGCGCACCAGCGCCATGGGGGCAAGCCCCTCCGCCTTGGCCTTTTCCCGGTCCATCAGGACCTGGGCCGAGGCCGCGTCGCACAGGGCGCAGGCGTTTCCTGCGGTCACCGTGCCGTCCTTGTTGAAAACCGGCGGGAGCTTGGCCAAAGATTCCGGCGTGACGCCCGCCCGGAAGATCTCCTCGTCCTTGAAGACGACGCTCTTTCCCCTGGGCCCCGGAACTTCCACCGGGACGATCTCGGCCTCGAACTTGCCGGCCTTGACGGCCGCTTCCGTCTTGTTTTGGCTTTCGGCCGCGAAGGCGTCCTGCTCCTGGCGCGAGATGCCGAGATCCTTGGCGTAGGCATCCGTCAGCTCGCCCATGAGGCCGCCGCCCAGGGGGCACTGGAAGCCGTCATGGTGCAGGAGGTCCAGGATTGTTCCTTTCCCCATCCGGTATCCCCAGCGGGCCTTGGGCAGCGCATAGGGAACGTTGTTGCTGCTTTCCGTTCCGCCCACCAGGACCGTCTGGACGTCCCCGGCCTTGATGGCCTGGGTGCCCATGATCAGAGCCTGGACGCTCGAGCCGCATCGGACGTTCACCGAAACGGCAGGGGCGTCGGTGGGCACCCCTCCGCCCACCGCGGTCAGACGCGCCGGGTTGGGGCCGATGCCCGCCTGCCAGGCGCTTCCGAAAACGGTCTGGTCGATGGTTTCCGGCGCGATCCCGGATCGCCGGATCGCCTCTTTGACCGCCACCGCGCCGAATTGAGGGGCTGTCATGGACTGCAGCGATCCCCCGTATTTTCCTCCCGCCGTGCGGGCCGAGCCTAAGATCACGACTTCTTTCATGAAATCCTCCTTATTCTTCTTATCCTGTCCTGTCGTCGATTCAATTCACTTGACTCCTTGGCCCCTCGACCCCTTCTCAATTTCAAACAATGGAATACTTGGGCCCGCCGCCGCCCTCGGGGCAGGTCCAGGTGATGTTTTTATACGGGTCCTTGATTTCGCACGTCTTGCAGTGCAGGCAGTTGGACGGGTTGAGGACCAGGCGCCGCTCTCCCGGAGTTTCTTCCACCATCTCGTAGACCTGGGCAGGGCAGAAGCGGGTGCACGGGTTGCGGTACTCTTCAAAGCACAGCGTTTCGCAGATGTCCGTGTTGTGCACGATGAGATGGCAGGGCTGGTCTTCCAGGTGCTGGGTCCCGGAGAGGAAGACCCCCGTGAGCTTGTCCAGGTACAGCGTTCCGTCCACCTCGGGTTTTTCCGGCTTCAAGGCCGCTTCGTCGAGATTTTTCGGAAGTTTTTTGAAAGTGTCGCAGTCTTCCGTGATGGGCAGGGGGTCTTTCCATCCCCTTCCCTTGGTGAAGTACTGCGCGCCGATGTGCATGAACTTGAGGATCCCCTTCCGGCCCAGGGCCTGGGTAAAATTCCGGGCCTCGTACCGCTCGGTGTTGATCCAGCTCTCCTGCACCTTCTCGTCGTAGGCGCCCAGGGTGGTCCGGCTGAAATCGTCCTTTTCAAAAGCCAGGACCACGGTTTCGGCGGCCAACATCCCGGATTTCATGGCCGTGTGTATGCCTTTGAGCCTCTGGGAGTTGAGCATGGAAGCGCTGTCCCCCACGAAGAGGGCGCCGTCCACCGAGAGCATCGGCATGGTGTAATACCCGCCGATGGAAAGCGTCTTGGCACCCTGCTGGAGAACCTTGCCCCCCTCGATAATCCCGGCGATGAAGGGATGCCGCTTGTACTGGAGGAACATCTGGTAGGGTTCCAGAAGCGGATCCTCGTAGTCGAGTCCCACCACCAGGCCCAGGGAGATGCGGTTGTCCTTCATCCGGTACAAAAACCCGCCGCCCTTGGTGTCGAGCCCCAGGGGGTGCCCGAAGGTGTGGATCACGGTGGTGTCTCCGCTTAAAAACGGGCTCGATTCCGGAATTTCGATAACCTCTTTGACCGCGGTCTCGAAGACCTGGGGCATGGACCGGGAAAAGATCTCCATCTTTTCGTCGATCTTGCGGATCAGGCTCCCTCGGGAGCCTTCCCCGAAGATGGTGATCCGTGCCGTCAGGTCCACCCCCGGCTCGAAGGTGGACTTCTTCTTCCCGTCCTTGCCGACCCCTTTGTCGCCGGTCCCCACCCCCAAAATGGAGCGGTTTCCCTCGCCGAAAAGGACGGTGGTTCCGGCGAAGCCGGGGAAGATGTTGATGCCCATCCCCTCGGCGATTTCCCCCAGCCACCGGGTGAACTTGGAGAGGCTGACGATGCAGCACTGCTCGTTATGCATGTATCTGGGGGTGAAGGGTACCTCGAAATGCCCTTTCTGGGTCAGGAAGTAGAACTCATCCAGGCAGCGGGCCTCCTCGATGGGGCAGCCTTTTTCGAGGTAGTCGGGCATCAGCTCCTTCAAGGCGATGGGATCGAGGATGGCACCGCTTAAGGAATGGCTGCCGATGCTGTCGGCTTTTTCGATGAGGCCCACCTCCATTTCCAGCCCCTTTTCAGCGGCCAGTTTTTTCAGGTGGATGGCCCCCGCCAGGTTGGCGGGTCCGGCCCCGACGAAAAGCACATCCAGGGGAAATTCTTCTCTCGCTTCAGTCATTTTGGGTTTCCAAACGGATTATAGGGTTATTTCAGTTTTTTCACTTCCTCGGTCACGGCCGGGACCACCTTGGACAGGTCTCCCACCACGCCGAAATCGGCCTTGGAGAAAATGGGGGCCTCGGAGTCCTTGTTGATGGCCACGATGTACTTGGAGGTGGACATGCCGGCCAGGTGCTGGATGGCGCCGGAAATGCCGCAGGCGATGTACAGGTTGGGGGACACCACTTTTCCGGTCTGGCCCACCTGGTCGCTGTGGGGCCGCCAGCCTTCGTCCACCGCGGTCCGGGAGGCACCCACGGCGCCCCCGAGAGCTTTGGCGAGGGCTTCGACGGCCGAGAAGTCGCCGCCGGTGCCGCGGCCGCCGGAGACGATGATGTCGGCTTCGGTGAGTTCCACCTTGTCCGTGCTTTCCATTTTCCGCTCCACCAGTTTCGTCTTGACCTCCCCCGGGGATGCGGCGATCTTCTCGACGGTGCAGCTGCGGGGCGCTTCCGTGATGGTCATCACGTTGGGGCGCACGGCGGCGATCTTGGGCGTTCCGTCGATCTTGACATCGGAGATGACTTTTCCGCCGTACATGGGCCGGGTGAAGACGAACTCGCCGCCTTCCAGGCGGATGCCGACGCAGTCCATGGCCAGGCCGGCATCGAGCCGGGCGGCCAATCGAGCCGACAGGTCTTTGCCGGTGATGGAGGCGCCGATGAGGATCAGTTCAGGGTCCGCGGATTGAACGGCGGCGGCGATGACGTTGGTGAAGGCATCGGTGGAATATTCTCCCAATGCGGCGTCATCGGCCACCAGCACTTTGTCCGGGCCGTATTTCTCAAGGCCGGCGGCCAAAGCCTCCACGCCGGACCCGCAGACGATGGCCGTCAGCGGTGCGTTTTTACCGTCGGCAAGACGCCTTCCCTCGCTCAGCGCTTCGAAGCTGACTTTCCGGAATTCGCCTTCCCGTTGCTCTGTTATTACCAAAATGCCTTGTGCCATGTTTCTCTCCTTCTGTTTAACCCCCGAAACCTTGACCGGAGGGTACTGGGCTGCGTCGGTTCACCTGCCTCAAATGACCTTGGCTTCTTCGTGGAGCTTTTTCACCAGCTCCGCGGCCAGGGAGGCGGGATCTTCTCCTTGGATCATGGTGATCGCCTTCCGGGTGGGAGGCGGTTTCAGAGCCACGACTTTGACCTTGCGGTGTTGTGCCCCCACGCTACCGGCATCCACGCCCAGGTCGGCCACCGTCTTGGCGTCGACGGGTTTCTTCTTGGCTTTCATGATTCCCGGCAAAGAGGCGTATCGGGGTTCATTGAGACCCCGCTGGGTCGTGAAGAGAACCGGGAGTTTCGCTTCGATCACGGCGATGCCGCCTTCCACGACCTGGTGGCACCGGATGGTGTCGCCCGTGATTTCTTCCTTGATGACCTGGGTGATCTGGGGAATCCCCAGAATCTCCGCGACGGCCGAGGCCACCTGATAATTGTCGCCGTCCACCGCGCGCATCCCCGCGATGATCAGATCGAAAGGGACCTGCTTCACGGCGGCGGCAAGCGCCTTGGCGATGCCCAGCGCATCGCTGCCTTCAGCGGCCGGATCGTTGATGTGAATGCCTTTGTCCGCACCCATGGCCAGGGCGGTTCGGATGGTTTCCATCGCCTTGGCCGGCCCCATGGAAAGGATCGTCACCGTCCCTCCCTGAGCTTCTTTGATGCGCAGCGCCTCTTCCACCGCGAATTCGTCATAGGGATTCATGACCCATTTCAGATCCTCCGTCTTGATGGAAACGCCGTCTCCGGCGATCTGAATGAGCGATTCGGTGTCCGGCACCTGCTTGACCAGAACCACGATTTCCATGTTTTTCTCCTTTCCTGTCAACGACTTCTATCGGTGCAGAGAACCTGGAACGGATCCGAAAGCGTGAAGGATCCGGCCGCGTTCCCTTTCACCGGTTGGCTTTCCGGATATCCAGCTGATCCAGGGCGATGATCCACTTGCAGATGTTGGCCGAGCCTTCCACCATGAAGTAAGTGGGGGTGTCCCGGTAGAAACGGGCGACGGGGTATTCGGTGGAATAGCCATAAGCCCCCAGGATGCGCATGGCGAAGTTGGCGCACTTGTTGGCGACCTCGCCCGCGAAGTACTTGGCCTGGGCGACATCGAGGCCGTTGTTGAGCCTGCCCTGATCCTTGGCCCACGCCGCCTTGTAGACCAGCAGGCGGGCGGCTTCGATCTCCGCAGACATTTGGGCGATCATGTCCTGGTTCATCTGGTATTCGCCGATGGCTTTTCCGAACTGCTTGCGCTCCTTGCAGTATTTGATGGCCTCTTCCAAACAGGCCTGGGCCACGCCCACGCCCCCGGCGGCTGCGGATAAACGGGTTTGATTCAGCGAGCTGAACAGGATCTTGGCCCCGTCGCCGGGTTTCCCCAGGATGTTCTCTTTGGGCACCTGGGTATCGGTGAGGTAGATTTCGCCCGTGGGCGAGGAGAATGACCCCATCTTTTCCAGGGTGGTGGTTCGGATGCCGTTGAAATTTTTCAATTCCACCACGAAGGCGGAAAGTCCGCTGGAGCCCTTGCTTCGGTCCGTGTAAGCGTAATAGATAGTGAGGTCGGCCACGTTGGCATTGGAGATCCAGGTCTTGGACCCGTTGAGGAGCCAATGGTCCCCCTTGTCCTCTGCCTTGGAGGTCATGGCCATGACGTCGGAGCCGGCGTTGGGTTCGGTCATGGCGAACCCGCCGAGGTATTCGGCGCTCACCAGTTTTTGGATGTATTTCTTCTTGGTTTCTTCGCCGCCGTATTTGAAAATGGTGAAGGCGCATCCCAGTTCCTGCATGTTGACCTGGACCCGCAGAGAACTGGAGACCCGGGCGATTTCCTCGGTGATGATCATCGCCGCCAGCCAGCCCATTTCATTGCCGCCGTAGGCTTCCGGAATTACGGTCCCGAAAAGGCCCAACTCCCCCATCGGCTTCATGGCCTCTTTGTGGGGCAGGTAATGCTTGGCGTCCCACTCATCCGCAAAAGGCGCGATCTTTCTCGTTGGCGAAGTCTCGGACCGTGCTTCTCAGGATTTCAAGCTCCTCCGTCAGTGCAAAATTCATTTCCCGTCCTCCTCATCCGTAATTGATGTCGTCTGTATCCAACCGCCGCGGTGGGCTTCCGTCGGGTCGCCGTTTAACAGCGGAGGAATCGGCCAGGGCCGTCTTTTCAAACTTTACGCTGCATTCTAAAGTATAGCTACCATATAGCTATATCCGGGAATCCTTGTCAAGCGCTTTTGACTTCAAGAGCAGGGGTTTTCGTTTTGCACGGGCGCTTTCCATTTTGGTCTTCGAAACCCGGACTCCGGGCTTTTTCCCCGAATGACAGGCGGCCTGAAACAATCCCGTTGACAAAAAGTGAAAAAACCGTCAAAAATAAAACGCTGTATTATTATATGAAACAAAAGACGTCAAGCCATAATTCCGTCGAAAAGGCGCTGCGGGTCCTGTCGGCCTTTTCGGTGGAACAGCCGACCTGGGGGGTCAGGGAATTGAGCGCCCATCTGGGGTTCAGTCCCGCCACGGTTCAAAGAATACTGCAGGCATTGAAACGCTTCGCTTTCGTGGACCAGGAGAAGGACACCCGGCAGTACCGATTGGGAAACGTGTATTTCCGCTTCACGGGCATCCTTCAGAGCACCACCGCCCTGGGCCGGTCGGCCCCCTTTTACATGAAACGTCTCCTGTCGTGCACCCAGGAAACCGTGCATCTCAATGTCATCGACGGCACAGACCGGCTCTGTATCGATGCCGTGGAATCCCCCCAGTTCCTCAAGGCGGTCATGCCCATCGGCAGCCGGTCCCCCTTGTACGCGGGCGCTTCGTCCAAATGCCTGCTGGCCTTTTCCGCAGAGGAGTTCATCGAACCTTACCTGGAAAAGGTCCGCCCGGTGCCGGTGACCCGGCACACCTTCACCCGCAGCGATGCCCTTCGGGAGGAGATCCACAAGATCAAACAGCAAGGGTACGCCTCGAGTCTCGGGGAGCAGACGCCGGGGCTGGGGTCTGTCAGCGCCCCGATTTTCAATCACAAGGGGATCGGACTGGCCTCCTTGAGCCTGGCGGTCCCGGAAGTCCGGTTCAAGAACAAGCGGCATCTGGCCCTGTGCATCAAGGAACTCCTGTTGACGGCGGAGGCCTTTTCGGAAGAATTGGGGTTCAACCCCTTCACCCTGTAACCTTGTAGAAAAAGGACGTGTCATGAACATCTGGATGACCCTGGAAAAAGCGGCCTCCCTCTATCCGGACAAAACCGCGGTGGTGGACGGGGAAAGGGAGTGGACCTACAGCCAGGTGCGCGACCGCGCGGGTGCGCTGGCGCGCTTTTTCATGGAGAAAGGGATCCGCGCGGGGGACCGGATTGCCGTTTGCGAGGTCAATTCGCATGCCCACCTGGAGTGCTATTACGCCGCCGCGGGGTTGGGCGCAGTCCTTTGCCCCATCAATTACCGGCTTTCGGCAAAAGAGATCGCCTTCATCCTCAACGATTCCGAGACCCGGTGGCTGATTTCGGGCAGCCGTTTCGAGCCGGTGATCCAGGAGGTGCTCGGGGAAGCCCCAACCGTTGAAGGGGTCGTGTGGATCGGCCGGCCGGAGGGTGCGCCTCAAGTCCCTGCAAGCTTCAGATACGAGACGGTGGTGGGGATTCATGGGGCATCCTTCGCGCCGGCTGCCGTGGAAGGGGATTCCATTGCCCATCTTTATTACACGAGCGGCACCACCGGGCGTCCCAAGGGGGTGATGCTGACCCATAAAAACGTCTGCGTCCATGCACTGGCCACCGTGGCCGAGCTTCGCCTGTCCGACACCGATGTCTGGGGGCACATCGCTCCTATGTTTCACCTCGCTGATGCCTGGGCCACCTTTGCCGTGACGTGGGTGGGCGGAAGGCACGTCATGGTGGGGCAGTTTGATCCTGAAACCGTCATGGCCGTCATCGGGGAGAAAAGGGTGACCCTGAGCAACCTGATCCCCACCATGCTCAACCTCATCGTGAAGCATCCCCGGGTGAGCGATTACGATTTCTCGAGCATGAGGGCCGTGCTGAGCGGGGGAGCCCCCATCGCGCCGGAATTGGTGCGGATGGTCATGAAAACCTTCGGGTGCGACTACATCCAGACCTACGGAATGACCGAAACCAGCCCCTATCTCACCCTGAGCCTGCTGAAGGAGCACCTCACCCGTCTTCCCGAGGATCAGCAGCTGGCCTTCAAGGCGAAGACCGGGCGCCCTTTCCTGGCGGTGGAACTGAAAGTGGTGGACGACCGCATGAACCCGGTAGCGCCGGACGGAAAGCAGGTGGGGGAGATCCTGGTGAGAGGGGACACGGTGACACCCGGCTACTGGAGGCGGCCGGAAGAAACCGAAAAGGCCTTTGCAGACGGATGGCTACGCACCGGCGACCTGGCGGTGGTGGATGCCGAGGGCTACGTCAACATCGTGGACCGCAAGAAAGACATGATCCTTTCCGGCGGAGAGAACATCTACTCTATCGAGGTGGAATACGCCCTCTACATGAACCCCAAGATCCTGGAGGCAGCGGTCTTCGGCGTGCCGGATGAAACCTGGGGCGAGGCGGTCAAGGCTGCCGTGGTGCTCAAACCCGGCCAGCAGGCGACCCAGAAAGAGATCATCGCCGCCTGCAAGGCTCACCTGGCCTCCTACAAGGCGCCCAAATCCATTGATTTCATCGAGGCGCTCCCCAAGACCGGATCCGGGAAGATCTACAAGAAGGCCCTCCGGGACCCCTACTGGGTGGGCCGGGAGGCCCTCCCGGGCGCCTGAGTGGCGAAAAAAGGCCAGGCGTTTCCTGATTGAAAGCCCGGGGCCCTTCTGGTAGAAAAAAGCCCGGCGAGCTTTGCAGAAAAGAGCCGATCAAGCGGGAGAAGGCGCTTTATGGGGATCATCCAGGCGGTAGGGGGAAAAGCCATGGCAGACGACGCCAGCGGCGAGAAAAACGGGACAGAGGCGCTTTGGTGCTATGGGCCCCTGGATAGTTTCGAGTCCCTGGCGATGCCGGTTCACAAAGCCGCTCACCGGGGCTTTCGTGCGCTGTGGGACAGGATCCGGCAGGCCCAGGAGTCCGTTGGATCCTTCGGAGGAAAACATCAGTGGCAGGCTCTTCCAGGCGCCATTCTGGACACCGTGGTCCCGCGCGGAGGCGTTGAACCCCTCGTCGATACCCTCGAAGAGGCCCAGAAAGGAGGGTCCAGCACCGGGGGCTTAACGGGAACCTTCAGGGTTGTCCTTTCCCCTCCCCACAGCTGGACACCGGAAGCCCTCGCCGGGCTGGCCCTGGGCTTCGCTTTCAAGGACTATGTGAGCAGCCTCATCGCGGGAATCGTGACCCTCTACGAAAAGCCTTATCGCCAGGGGGATTGGGTCGAAATCTCGGGCACCTACGGTGAGATCCGGTCCATCGGCATGCGCGCCCTCAAGCTGGTCACCCCCGACGACACGGTGGTGACCATCCCTCACATGAAAATCTGGGACGCATCGGTCTTCAATGCCAACGACGGGCAGCGGGAGCTTCAGGTTGCGGCGGACTTCTATCTCCATCCGGACCATGACGGTCGCGAGGTGCAAAGAAGGCTTCAGGATGTGGCCTACACGAGCCCCTTTCTTCACCAGGGTCGACCCGTGGCCGTGGTGGCCTCTGAAAAACCCTGGGGCACGCACTACCGGCTGAAGGCCTATCCCATGGAGGGCCGGGATCAGTTCCAGTTTGCCACAGATATGACGGTGAGGGGGAAGGCGGTTTTGCGGCGGATGGGCGTCCGCTTCGCCGAGGCCTGCACCTTTAAAACGTCCGAGTAAGGAAGATTCCGATGGAGGCTCCCGTCATCCAAGTGAGGATGGATCGAACCGTTGCAAAGACAAAGCCCATTGAAAGTCCCTCGGTAAGGGGGGCGTAAAGCTCTTAAACGGAGGAAAACATTGGAAATCATCATCATCGGGGCCGGGGCCATGGGATGTCTTTTCGGGGCGATTCTATCCTCCGTTTCGCGGGTGACCCTCCTTGAACGGTGGGAGGTACAGGTTTCGGCCATTCAGGAAAAAGGTCTCGTCCTGGAAGGACTCGGCGGGAAGAGCGAAACGTTCGACTTGCCCATTGTTTCGGATGCGAAAGACCTAAAAACCCGCGCCGACCTGGCGATCGTCTTTACCAAGTCGCACATGACGTTCCGGGCTGCAGAAGATGCGGCGACGGTGCTCAAGGACACCGGATTGGCCCTGACCCTTCAAAACGGCATCGGCAACGTGGAGACCCTCGAAGGCCAGGTGGGCCCCGGGAGGGCTCTGGCCGGCGTCACGTCCCACGGCGCCACGCTTCTGGGTCCGGGACAAGTCCGACACGCCGGGGAAGGACCGACGATCCTCGCCCGCCCAAAGACAGGTGCCGAAAGGATCGAAGGGGTCGCCGCCGTTTTCAGGAGGGCCGGACTCGAAACCCACCTGGAAGAAAACGTGGAGCGGCTCATTTGGGGGAAGCTGGTGGTCAATGCCGGGATCAACGCCCTCGCAGCCATCCTGAAGGTTCGAAACGGGGTTATCGGTTCCGAGAAGGCCTGTGAAACGGTTATGGCAAAGGCGGTGTCCGAAGCCGTGGCGGTGGCGGGAAGACTTGGGATCGGACTCCCCTACGATGCGCCGGTGGAACAGGTTCGAAAGGTGTGCGAAAAAACCGCGGGCAACCGGGCCAGCATGCTACAGGATATTCTCAGGGGCACACCCACGGAGATCGAGTCCATCAACGGGGCCATTGCGAGAAAGGGACTGGAAGTGGGTATCGAAACCCCCTGCAACCTGCTGCTGGCGGAAATCATCAGAGCCATGGAAGCCACGGCGAAAGACCGTATTCAGGAAGGATAAAAATGGAATCCAAGAAGCTGACCGTTTGGGACATCAAAAACAGAAAAGGAAGCGAACCGCCCATCACCATGCTTACCGCCTACGACTATCCCTGGGCCCTGCTGGTGGATCAGGCGGGTATCGACGGCATCCTGGTGGGGGATTCCTTGGGGATGGTGGTGCTGGGATATGCCGATACCGTCTCGGTGACTCTGGAGGAGATGATCCATCATACCCGGGCCGTGGCCCGGACCGTGAAGCGGGCCCTTGTGGTGGGAGACATGCCCTTCGGTTCCTACAACAGCTCCCTTCCGGCTGCCGTCAAGAACGCCACGCGCCTGTTGAAGGAGGGGCGGGCCGACTGCATCAAGCTGGAAGGCGGCAAGGATTTTGCGCCGGTGGTGGAAGCCATCGTGAAAGCCGGCATTCCCGTCCAGGGGCACATCGGGTTGACGCCCCAGACCGCCGCCGCCATGGGAGGGTTCAAGGTCCAGGGGAAAAGCGCCGAGGCCGCCAAGAAGCTTCTCGAAGATGCCCGGGCTCTGGAAGCGGCCGGCTGCTTTTCCCTGGTTCTGGAGGCCATCCCTTCACCCATCGCCGGAATGATCACGGAGGCAGTCTCCATTCCCACCATCGGCATCGGCGCCGGGATCCATTGCGACGGCCAGATCCTGGTGACTTACGACCTGGTGGGTCTTTTCGACCGGTTCACGCCCAAGTTCGTGAAGCGCTATGCCAAGATCGACGCTGTCGTTGCGAGCGCGCTTGCCCGGTACAAGGCCGAAGTGGAAAACCGGACCTTCCCGGGAGACGAGCACAGCTTTGCCATGAGTGCCGGGGAGCTGGCCAAGCTGAAGAAAGAAATCGGAAGCCGGTAGGAAGAATTTTCCGGCAGGCACCGGCCTGGAAATGCCATGGAAAAACCGGCTTACCGCGCCTGTTTCTGTATTTTACCGGTTTCGGGTCGGGCGATTGAAAAGGATCAGGAGGCCTGCCCGTCGGAGACCGCCCTTTCAAGGAGGTCCAAGGAGTCCTTTGCCTTGGACCCGAACCGGATCTGAAGGGCTTTTTGAAGCATGTCCCTGTTAAGGACGCGTTTTTTCTCGGCGAGGATCCCCAGGGAGGCAAGGGCCCGGTCCGCGGACCCGATCCTTCGGGTTTTGAAGTCCACTCGCACCGTTTCGCAGGAGCACGGAGGGATCTCGAGTCCGGCATCGGCGATAACGAGGCCGTCGGGCTGCATCTTTCCGAAAATGGCCTTCCGGCGGGACGTGCCCTCCTGCCCCACCGCCAGGACCACCGAGGGGGTTTCGATGCCCGTGTAGCCTATTTTTTCCCTGGAAAGGATGATCTCGCTGATGGAAGGACCCCTGAGCACCGTGATGTAGTATTCGTTTTTCTGGGAGGCCTGCATCCCGCCGGTCATCCCGGCGATGCACAGAATTTCCCCGGCCGTGAGGATCCGCTGCCCCGCATCCCCCAAAAGAACCACATCCTGCCGAGCACCGTACGGCGGCGCAAAAAGCGTTTCGACCTCGAGGGGGGCTGGAGCGGGTTTTGCCTGTCTGCCCATATCCCTGTATAGCAAGCCGTATTCTTCGCGAGCGTTTTCTTCCACCGCGCCGTCGACGGGGGAAAGGCTCAGCAGGTCTTCCTCGATGCTTTTAGGAGTGATTCGGTTTTTTTTGGTGTATCGACCCGGACAGATTCCCCAGATGTCCAAAACCGAAAAACCCGGGTGCTTGATGGCCCCGGCGATTTTTTCCGGAAGGTCTTTTTGAAATCCGGAATATCGGCCGATATAGGGCGCCCCGGCCGAATGAGCCGTCCTGCAGATGTCCAGCGGGCGTTCCATCCGGTTCAAGAATCCGGATCCCACGGCGGCTGCGGAGGGTGTCGTGGCCGACATCTGGCCGCCGGTCATTCCGAAGTTGAAGTTGTTGAGGACCAGCAGCGTGATATCCAGGTTGCGCCTGCAGGCGGCCAGGAAGTGGGCGCCTCCGATACCGATCCCGCCGTCCCCCATGGTCACCACCACGGTCAGCTCGGGTCGGGCCAGCTTCAGCCCCGCTGCATAGGTAAGCGCCCTCCCGTGAAGCCCGTGAAAAGCGTGGGTCTTGAAAAAAGTGTCGAACAAGCCGCTGCACCCGATATCGCTGACGATGACGATTTGGTGGTTTTTCAGGTTCAGGCGGGTCAAGGCGCGGTCCAGGGCGTGGGTGATGCGCTCGTGGGTGCACCCCGGGCAGAACACCGGCGGCCGGTCGGGGTTGAGGAAACTATTCATGGCGGATTTTTTCCATAATTTGTCCAGGGGTGATCAGGTTTCCGTTCATCTGCCCGAAAAAGCGGACCTGCGTCGGTTCCAGCACCCGGCGGATCTCCCGGACGTACTGCCCCATGTTCATCTCCAGCACCAGGACTTGTTTGACGCCGGAGGCTTTTTCGCGGATGACGGCCTCGGGGACAGGCCACAGGGTCTTGAGCACCAGCAAGGAAAAGGGCGCTTTTCCCTCCGGAAAAGCCCGTCTGCAGGCCTGGGCGGCCCGGGCGGTCACCCCGTAGGTGATGACCAGCAGTTCTTTTCGATCCGAAGGGAAATACTCGTAGAAGCTGTATTCCCCTGTGGTTCGGGTCAGCTTTTCGGAAAGCCGCTCCTGAGCGCCCTGGATCTGCACGGGATCGGTGGTGATATATCCATCCGGGCCGTGAGTGGAAGAGGTGTGGCGGACCAGGGTTTCCCCGCCGATGGGCAGAAAAGAGGGGACGGGGCGCTCAGTTGAGGTGTCAAAGGGGATAAAGGGCTTTCCCGAAACCGGTGCCGGCCTTTGGGACACGGGTATCGGTTTCAAGTCTTGAAAAGCCACGGTTTCCCGGGTGAGGGCGATCTCCTTGTTGGAGGCGATGAAGACCGGACATCGGAACCTTTCGGACAGATCGAAGGCGTGCTGGGTCATCAAAAAACAGTCCAGGGCATCCACCGGCGCCAGGACGATGACCGGAAGCCCGCCGCTGTTTCCCCATCGAAGAAACTGGATGTCCCCGTCGGCTCCCCGGGTTGCCGATCCTGTGGAGGGCCCCAGCCTCTGGACATCCACGATGACGATGGGGATTTCGCTGCCGATGGCAAAGGAGATCTGTTCGCTGTAAAGGCTGATGCCGGGTCCGGAGGTGGCGGTCATGGCTTTGAGTCCGGCCATGGATGCCCCCAGGCAGTAGCCGATGGAGGCGATTTCGTCCTCGCCCTGCATACAGACCCCGCCGGCCGGGGGAAGGAGTTGCAGCATGGCGTCGAAGATGCTGCTCGCCGGCGTGATGGGATACCCGGCGAAAAACCGGCAGCCCGCTGTGAAAGCTCCCCGGGCGACGGCTTCGTTGCCGTCCATGAGGCAGTACGCCATGTCGGATTCTCCTTGTGTGTTGTGGGTATTTGACAAAAGCGGGCTATCTACCCTTCTCTCGGGGGGATGTCAACGGTATTCGGACCGGCTTTCTCCGGCGGCGCTCAAGCAACCGGAAGGCTTAAAAGATGGCGAGCCTCGTCCGGTTCGGCGATTTCCCGTCCCAGCTCCCGGCTCTGCCGCACCATGCGTTCCACTAGCTGCGCGTTGGAGGCCAGTTCTCCTTTAACATAATAGAGGTTATCTTCCAACCCGACCCGCACATGCCCTCCCATCAGAATGGCGTGGGTTCCCATGGCCAGTTGGGCACCCCCGATTCCCGCGACGGACCAGGTGGCATCGGCAGGGAGACAGTTTTTCAGGTGGACGAGATTTTCCACGGTGGCAGGTACCGCCCCCTTGAGGCCCATGACGAAATCAAAATGCAGCGGGGGCGCCGCCAGCCCCTTTTTCTGCAGCAGCAGGGCGTTGTTGATCATGCTCAGATCGAAGATTTCCATCTCCGGCTTGATGCCGTAGAAGATCATGTCTCCGGCCAAGGCTTCGATGAGCTCGAAGCTGTTGGCATAAACCTGGTTCGGGAAGTTCACCGACCCGGTGGTGAGGCTGGCCATCTCCGGACGGAGCGCCAGCCTTTCCTTCCGCTCGTCGTAGCCCATGCCGGCCCGGCCCCCCGTGGAGATCTGCAGAATCAAGCGGGTATTCGCCTTGAGGCCGTCGTAAATTTCCTTGAAAATGGAAAAATCCGTGGCCGGGGATTCGTCTTCCGGGTGCCGGGCATGGATGTGAAAAATAGAAGCGCCGGCCGCCTCGCACCGGATGGCGTCCTGCAGGATCTCTTCCGGCGTGATGGGGACATGGGGGGTCATCTTCTTCGTGGGGACGGAGCCGGTGGGGGCGACGGTGAGGATCAGCTTGTTCATGGAGTCACCTTTCTTTTCAATCGGGTGTCACGCGGCATTTCCGGGTCTTGGTGTAAGGGCAGGGGCCTCGCACCACGAGCACCGAGGGTCCTTTCCGAGGCAGGACCTCCATGAGGGCACGGGTGATGGCGGTCTCGTCGAAGGCGTCCAGAACCCGGACGTCCCCGACACCGAGGGATCGGGCGAGGGCCTCGGGCCGGATTTCCGGGGCGGTTTCACCCATGGCGGTCTTCCCGCCGCCGATGGGATCCTGAAACCCCGTGAGGGCCACCGTCCGGTTGTCCATGACCGCGATGACGACGTCGATGCCGTGGTGCACCGCATTGATGAGTCCGTTGACAGCACTGTGGAAAAAGGCCGAGTCACCCAAGGCCGCGATGATCTTGTTGTCCATCCCGCCTCTTCTGAGACCGCAGGCGATTCCGATGCTGGAACCCAGGCTGTATTTGACGTCCAGCATTTCCAGAGGCGGGTTGTTGAGCCGAACCAGGCATCCGGTCTCCCCCACGACGAGGGGCCTGGGAACGCGGTTTTTGGAAACCAAGCGCTTCAGTACCGTGAAAAAAGGCTTGTGGGGGCATCCGTCCCCTAAGGGCTGGCGGCTGGGATAGGTCCGGGGGAGATCTGCCGGTGTCTCGACGGGGTACTCCAGAGCACGGGAGAGCATCCCGGCGACGGCGCCTTGCTTCAGGTCGCCTTCCCAGGAAACGTCCCCGGTGGTCTTTCCGAAAATGGGAAGCGAAAGGCCCATTTTTTGGACCAGGACGCGGATGCGGTCTTCCAGGAAGGGCTCTCCCTCTTCGAGGACGAAAAGCCGCTTTAGCCTGGAAAGGAGTGCGGCCGGGGTTTTTTCAGGAAAGGGGAAAAGTGTTCCCATTTCCAAAAGGGTCAGAGCCGGAGAGTCGGGGAGGCATCGGGCGAGCTTCAGGGCCGCATGGCCGCCTGCGATGAGGCCGGTGGGCCCGCTTCCCGCACTGCGGCAGAAATCGTCAAAGGGATGCACATCGAAGGCCGAGGCGATCTGTCGAAGCTTCCGGTGCAGGCGGGTGTGATTTTCCACGGTGTCCGCCGGAAGCGCCTTGAAGGGCGAACTGAGGACGAAATCGGGGTCGGCCTGGGGATCAGGAGTAAAAAAGGGCACGGTACCCCGGTCCCCGGCGTAATCGGCGACAAAACGGATCATGACCGGGAGACGGAAGCGCTCGGAAAGACGGAAGGCTTGGCGCACCATCCGGTACCCCTGTTCGGGTGTGGAGGGTTCCAGGACGGGAATCTCCGCAAAAGCCCCCAGCAGGCGGCTGTCCTGCTCGTTCTGGGATCCGTAGGATCCGGGGTCATCCCCGGCCAGAAGCAGCATCCCGCCCCGGATGCCCGTCAGGTTGGCGGTCATGAGCGGGTCCAGAACGTGATTGATCCCGACATGTTTGGCGATCACCGCGGAACGGACCCCGGCCAGAGAACAGCCCAGCGCTTCTTCGAAGGCCACCTTTTCGCCGCTGGACCACTCCACGTAGAGATTCCGGGGCCGGGCGAGGCGGAGAAGCGCTTCCACAACCTGGGTCACCGGTGCACCGGGGTAGGCCGAGACGAACCGGGCGCCAGCATCGGCGATTCCATTCGCTAAAGCTTCGGCACCTGTCAGGGTCTCAGCTGTTGGCAATTGGCCTTTCTTTTCCATCAAGGGGTTGTCCCTTTCAGCACCAGGGCGCCCACCGGACAGGCTTGAACGCAGGCTTGGCAGGTCTCCAGGTCGGGAGGATTTGCCGGCGTGTACCCGAAGCCTCCGACGGCGGTTTCAAAGCCGCGCTTGACAAAGGTCAGTTCAGGTCTCTGCTGCCGGATTCTACAGACTGCGACGCACCTGCCGCAGAGCACACACCGGTTGGGATAATGATCCAGGCAGGGGTGTTCCGAAACGATTGACGGTTTTTTCAGATACACGGCCTTGGGCTTCAGGGGGACCTTCAGGAACCGGGCCATGTCCTGGAGGGCGCAGCGCCGGTTGGCCGGGCAGTTCTTGCAGTCCACGTGATGCGCGGACAGCATGAGCCTCAAGCCCGTGCGCTGGAGCCTCCGGACACCGGGGGTGTCGGTCCGGACCACCAGCCCTTCCCGGACAGAAACGCTGCAGGAGGGGACCGGTCGTTCTTCTCCTTCGATTTCGACGAAGCACAGGCGGCAGGACACGGGCACGGGATCGAGCCCTTCCAGATAGCACAGGTTCGGGATGTAGATGCCGTTTTCCAGGCAGGCCTTGAGAAGGGGCATCTTTTCCCGTACCCTCAGCCGTCTGCCGTCCACCTGTATCGACACGCTTTTTTCGTTCACGATCCATCCTTTGAAAGACTTGGGTCCTTTTCAGGCTTTTGGGAAGGCCGCTCGATGACGGGGGCCAGATGGGAAGGCGAGACCTTCCTCACCGCCCGGTATTCCGGCGGGCAGACGGTCATGCATTCCCCGCATTTGACGCAAAGCGACTGGTCGATCCCTTTCTTTCGGTTGGGGGTCGTGAACACCGCGTCCACGGGACAGCACCCCTCGCAGACGTCGCATCCCCGGGCGCATTTTTCCAGATCGATGTAAAAAGCGATCAGGGACCTGCAGGTCATTCCCGGGCAACGTTTCTCCTCGATGTGGGCCCGGTAGTCCTCCGGAAAGTATTTAAGGGAGGTCAGCACCGGGTTGGGAGCGGTCTTTCCCAGGCCGCAAAGCGAGCCGGCCCGGATGTCCTCGCTCAGATCTCTGAGCGCCTTCAGGTCGACCGACGCCCCATCGCCCCGGGTCATCTGCTCCAGCGCCACGAGGAGATGATGGGTTCCGATGCGGCAGAAGGTGCATTTGCCGCACGATTCCTTCTGGGTAAAATCAAGGAAATAGCGGGAAACATCCACCATGCAGTTGTCTTCGTTCATCACTACCATCCCGCCCGATCCCATCATGGCTCCGGCACGGGTGAGGGTGTCGAAATCGATGGGCGTGTCGAGGAATGCTTCGGAAAGGCATCCGCCGGACGGCCCCCCGATCTGCACCGCCTTGAACGCCTTCTTGTTGGGAATGCCGCCGCAGATATCAAAGATCAGTGTCCGCAGGGTGACCCCCATGGGGATTTCCACCAATCCGGGGTGTGTCACATCCCCGACGATGGAAAAAACCGCCGTGCCGGGGCTGTCCTGGGTGCCGATGCTTCTGAACCACGCGGCACCCCGTTCGAGGATGGGTGGTACCGAGGCGAAGGTTTTGACGTTGTTGATGACCGTGGGTGCGCCGGAAAGCCCGGATTCGGTGGGGTAGGGGGGGCGCTGCCGGGGCATGCCCCGGTGCCCTTCGATGGAGCGGATCAGGGCGGTTTCCTCGCCGCAGACAAAGGCGCCGGAACCTTCGAAGAGCTCGATTTCGAAGGCAAAGGGCGCGCCAAGGATGCCGTCTCCCAGGAGCCGGGCCTCCCTTGCCTGGGCGATGGCCTGGCGAAGGATCCGGATCGCCAGCGGGTACTCGGCCCGAACATAGATGATTCCCCGGGAGGCGCCCACGGCACGGGCGCAGATGAGCATCCCTTCCAGGACCTGGTGAGGGTTGCTCTCGAGAAGGGTCCGGTCCATGTAGGCCCCGGGGTCTCCCTCGTCGGCGTTGCAGATGACGATCCTTTCCATGCCGGCGGCTTTACGGGCCGTCGCCCATTTCCGTCCCGTGGGAAAACCGGCTCCACCCCGTCCGCGAAGGCCGCTGCGTTGAATTTCGTCCACAATCGTTTCCGGGGTCTCCGTTAGGGCCTTGGCAAACGCGGCGTATCCGCCGGAAGCAATGTAGTCGTGGATGTCTTCGGGATCGATGAGGCCGCATCTTTCCATGATCACGCGTTTTTCCCGGTTGAAGCGCGGGAATTCCGAAAGACAGGGAATCATGTCGTTTTCAACGGTGGCGCCGAGGATGTGCTCCAGGCGGGGGTCGCCCTCCTGAAGGAAGAGCTTGGCGAGCATGGCCGCTTTTCCGGGGTTCACTTCGGGGTAAAGGATGGGCGGAAATCCGGAGACCGGGTGGTCGATGACCACCACCGGTTCGGCGTAGCAATGCCCCATGCATCCCACCTTGTGGATCCGGGCGGAGATGCCCCGCTGGGCCAGCGCCTGCTTGAAAGCCGCCTGGGTTTCCAGGGCGCCGGCGGCGATCCCGCAGGTGGCCATGCCGATGTGAATCTTGGGCGACGGGTCTTCCTCAAAAGCCTTCTTCCGCTTCAAGGCCTCGGCTTTCAGGGCTTCATACATCGGTGTTTCTTTCTTTCGCCTTGACCTCTTTTTCGATGTTGACCCGGGTGATGAGGCCTTCCACCTTGCTCGGGGCCATGTGGCCGTGGACGATTTCCCCCATCAGCGTCACCGGAGCGAGGGCGCAGCAGCCGACGCAGGCCACCCGTTCGAGGCTGAACTCCCGGTCCGGCGTGGTCTCCCCCTCGCCGATGGCAAGCTTTCGCTGAAAATTTTCCAGGATGATGTCGGCGCCCTTGACGTGACAGGCCGTTCCCAGACAGACTTTGATGGGATGTTTCCCGGGGGGAACGAAACGGAACTGGTTGTAAAAAGTGGCCACGCCGAAGACTTCGGAGGGAGAAAGAGCCAGGTGCTCGGCGACCATTTCAATGGCTTGGGCCGGGAGAAACGCCAGCCGGTTTTGAACCCGCTGAAGAATGGGAATCAGCTGCCCCCGATCCTTTTTGAATTCTGCAAGTTCGGGCTGAAGTTCCTGGATCCGTTCGAGTTCCTCCGGGCTGAGATCGATATCCACGGCTGGGTTCCTTGTATTCCGGCTCCTTTAAACCGCAACAGCGAGCGCATTCCCCGCTGGTTCTGCCTGACGTCAGCGCTTCGCAGGCAGCGGGGGAGTTTCAATCGATGGGATGCGACGGACCCACTCTATAGGAAAAGGGAGAGACGCCGTCAATCGGTAAAGGCTCAGGCGCTAGATCTTGTCGAGGGCCCCGTAGGCGGCCTGGATCCGGTCGCGCAACAGCAGGCAGAGCCGTTCGAGGACGTGAAAACCCAGTTCCATGTTTCGGGTCATCAGGGCGCGAAGATCGATGCCCCTCATGACGAGCACCGTCGAGGGGCGCTGGCAGACCGCCGTCGACATGAGGATATGGGGTTTTTCGAGAAGGGTGGACCAGCACCCCAGGACCCTTCCTTTCCCCAGGGTATCGATGAGGACCTTCCCTTTGCGGGTCCCCATGTTCATGGCGCGCTCCAGATGGATCTGTCCTTCCGAGACGATGAAAAGCTCTTCCCCGAGATCCCCCTGCCGAAAAAGGCAGGCCCCGGAATCGGCGTTCCTGGCTTCACAGATGCCGGCGATTTCATGGATGTCTTGCTCTCCGAAGTCTTTGAAAAACTCACAGCCCGCCAAGACTTCCTTAATTTCTTCATGCTTCATTTCGGATCCTTCGATCATAGGGTTTATAGGGGGCCGCCCTTGCGGGCTTTTGCCTCTTCACGCGGTATCCGGCAGGGTCACCACAGCAGCGTCGCCGTGGCTTTTTCGGCTCCCCCCAGGGAGACGGCGATTTCTTCAACTCTTCGAAGGGTTTCTTGTTGGGCTTCCCGGTTCAGAAGTGTCATTTTCATCAGCCCGGCATGAATGTCGATGAAGGCCTCTCCGTCTTTGGCCTTCACCGTGATGTGGGGAAACTCATGCACCAGAAGCGCCTGGACCTGTGCGGCTAAAACCCGATCATTGAGCGCTTTCATGGATTCCGGCGTGACCTGAAAAGAGGCAAGTCCTGCGGTTTGCACCAGAACACGGACCGCGTCGTCAACGGTCATCGGATTCAGGTGGAGCGTCAAATCATAGAGCATGGGGTCCCAGGGATCCACCCCATAGAGGCTCAGGCTCCAGCTCCGACGTTCGGAATCGTCGCGTTCGATGATCTCCCGGGCTTCGGTTTCGTTGAGGGATTCCTGCTTCATCTTTTCCAGGATACGGTCTTCCAGGGTTGCGATGATCCGGACCTTGATCACGTGGGAAATCCCCTGAAGGAAAAGGTGCCCGGCAAACCCGTGGTAAACGCCATTGCCGGATTGAATGTGCCTCAACAGCGCCGCCCGGATATATGCGATATACTTTTCTTTCCCATGGCTGAAACGCTCCAGGAAAGACGGAGCGTCGGCAATGGCGTGGATCAGCTGGAATTCGGAAACATTGAAAAGCTCCGAGGCTTCCAGCAAGACTTCACGGGAGACGCACTCGTATTGAAGCGCCTGGGCGGCCTTGACGGCGATTTGTTTGGCGCGGCTGAACGTGCCTCGCGAGATGGCGATGACGGGCATGGCGGCCTTTCTCTTTCAGACGTTGCCAGCACGACGCTGTCCGGATGACGGATGCCGGAGAACAGCCGGAATCTAACTATAACAGACCCCAGGAGGCGGTCAAGGCGGCGATCCGGGAACATGGATCCGATGAAAAAAGAGTTTCCGGTCGTCTGCAAGGATCCCCGGGATCAGGCACGGTACAGTTTTTGAAGCAAGAGGGCGGTGACAAAGGCCCCGATGCCGGCGAGATCCGTCCAGTAGGACGGCCAGAAGAGCCCTATAGCGGCCGCCAGAAAAAGACCGGTTTCCAGCCAAGTGGCGCGCCGGAAAAAATAGCGTTCCAGGGTTGCGGCGAAGGCGACCAGGCCCAGGGTGGTGGCAGCGGCGGTCAGGTAGACCTCCAGATGGTTGACCTCGAACTCCTCCCCGATGCCCAAGAGAGGCCGGTAGGCCATGACGATGGGGATGATATAGAGTCCCTTGGCGAGTTTCCAGGAAGTGAGGGCGGTTTTCATGGGGTTCGCCCCCGCAACTCCGGCGGCGGCGAAACTGGCCAGACTCACCGGCGGGGTGACGTTGGCATCCTGGGAATACCAGAACACGATCATGTGGGAGACCATGAGAGGGATCCCCATGTCCAGGAGTGCGGGGCCGGCCAGGGTGGCCAGAACAATATAGCTGGCGGTGACCGGCAGGCCCATGCCGAGAACCAGGGAGGCTGCGCCGATGAGCAAAATGGCCAGGGCCTTGATACCGAAACTGAGATCCAGCACCAGGCTCGAAAATTTCAGCCCCATGCCGGTTAGCGTCACCATCCCCACGATGATGCCGGCGGCGGCGCAGGCCACAGAAACCATGATGGCGTTTTGGGCCCCTTTTTCCAGGGCCTCGAGAATCTGCCGAACCTGACCGGCGGCAAATTTCCCCAATCCTTCCCTTTCAGGGGCCCCCGGCGATTTCATTTCCGGCTCCTTGGCCCAGCGGAGGGTGTGGGCGATGAGGCTGGCCAGGACGGTGCTGATCACGGCCACAAAGCCGGCCATCATGGGAGAATAATTGGCCACCAGGACGTAGATGAGGATCCCCACCGGGATGAGAAACGGAAGACCCTCCCGGATCACCTTGAGCGCTTTGGGAAGGTTTTCCTTTGCTTCCCCCTTGAGCCCGCGTTTTTGGGCTTCGAAGTGGACGAAAAGCAGGACGGTGATGTAGTACATGATGGCGGGCATCAGCGCCACCTTGATGATGTTGAGGTAGCTGATATTGGTGAATTCAGCCATCAGGAAGGCGCCGGCACCCATGATGGGCGGCATCAGTTGGCCGCCGGTGGAGGCCGCCGCTTCGATGGCGCCGGCCACGTGGGGTCGGTATCCCACCCTTTTCATCATGGGGATGGTAAAAGAGCCGGTGGCCACCACGTTGCCCACCGCGGAGCCCGATACGGATCCCATGAACCCGGAGGCGACCACCGCCGTCTTGGCCGGACCCCCTGAGAAACGGCCTGTGAGTGCGTAGGCCAGGTCGATGAAGAAGTTCCCACCCCCGGTGACTTCCAGAAAGGCCCCGAAGAGGACGAAGACGAAGACAAAGGTGGCGGCGACGCCGATGGGAAGCCCGAAGATCCCTTCGGTGGTCAGCCACAGGGTCGTGGCGATGCGTTCGATGCTGTAACCCTTGTGGATGATGATCTCCGGCATGTAAGGCCCGTATAAAGCGTAGATCATGGCCAACAGGCAGATCCCGGTCATCACCAGGCCGATCACCCGGCGACAGGCCTCCAGCACCAGGAGGGTGCCGATGATGCTGATCACGCGGTCGGCGGTCAGCCAGTCTCCCTGGCGCTCGAAAATGGCGGTCAAATTGTAGCAGATATAAACGACGCAAGTGACAGAGGCCAGGATCAAGCCCCAGTCCAAAAACAGCCAGAGGGAGAAACGGTCCTTCTTTGCTCCTCTAAACGGCGGCTTCAAAAGGAAGGTCAGGCACAAGATGGCGCCCAGGTGAATGGACCGCTGGACAAGGGCGGTGAGCGCAGTGATTCCGGCGGTGTAAAGCTGATACAGGCTCAGGGCAATGGCCAAAACGGAGACGATCTTGGCGGTGAAAGAAACCAGGGAAGGGTTTTGGCCGGCATTGGGGCTCGGCATTTCTAATCCCCTTTCTGTTGGGCGGTCATGAGCCGGGTGCCGGAATGGGGAAACAGCACCCGTAAGGTCCGGTGCAGGAGGCTCACCGAAGTCGCCGTGAACCGGACCGCCGCGTGGGGCGCCCGAGTCGACAGGTTCGTCTCCATCCCCCTCCACAGTATGGTGTGATCCACCCCGGGGCTGCCGACCCGAAGGATGAAGTTTCCCACAGGCCGGTGCATGTCCTCGATGACTTCATAGGGTCCGCGGCGGACCATGCGGCCCACTCCGGGCATCTTTCCCATCCCGGCACCGAATTTCAGGTACCGTTCCTCCTCGATGTAAATGACTCCGTCTGCGTCCGCGCTGTGGGTTTCCCATATGGGCGCGTTTTCAACCGAATGCAGGTAGCGGATCGTGAAACGCTCCCCGGCGTCGATGGGCAGGGCCAGCAATGGAGCGCCCCCTTGAACCGGCGTGATCCTCAACTCAAGCCCGCCGGGGATAAGCCCGGCTGAAGCCGACAGGATCAGGATCAGGCCGGCGACTCCGAAGCCTATCCGCCGGCCGATCCTTTTCATGAATCCCCTCTATGGCATCAAGTTCTTCGGCACTTCGATCCCCTTTTCCTTGAGGTACTTGAGGGTGCCCGGGTGCAGGGGAATCGGAGAATATTTCACCGCATTTTGAGGGGTGGTGTAAGCGGCGGACGGATGAATCTTGACCAGGTAGTCCTTGTGCTCGAAAAGCGCCTTGGCCAGTTGATACACCAGGGCCTCATCCAGGGATTTCTGACAGATCATCACGTTCCAGACGCCGATGGTGGGTACGGCCTTGTCCACGCCGCGATACACGCCACCGGCAAGCTCCACCGCCGAATACGTTTCGTTGGCCACCAATATCTTTTTCGTCTGCTCCGGGGTGAAGGCGATGATATGGATGTCGTGGGTGGTGGCCAAATCCAAGACGGAACTTGTGCCCGGTCCCACGGACCAGACTCCCACGTCGATGGTGCCATCCCTGAGGGCATTGGCGGTTTCGGTGAAAGAAAGCCGGCTGTCCTTGTAGGAATCCAGCGGGATCCCCAGGGCTTTGAAAACCGCCTCGGACATGAAATTGGTACCGCTTCCCGGGCTTCCCGAGCTGATGTTTTTCCCTTTGATCTGTTCGATGTTGGTGATCCCGCTCTTTTTCAGGGTGACCACCTGGAGCAGGTTGGGGTACATGATGGCCATGGAGAGGATGTCGTGCTTTTTCCCTTTGAACTTGTCCGTTCCCGCAAACCCGGCCACCGCCACGTCCCCCATGACTTCACCGATAACCGTTTCGCCCTTGTGCGCCAATTTGACATTCTCCACGCTGGCCCCCGTCACTTCGGCCACCGCCTGGACCCCGGGGACGTATTTGGACCAGACTTCGGCGACGCCGCCGCCATAGGGATAATAAATGCCGCCGGTGCCTCCGGTCCCGATGCTGACGAAGGTGGTTTTGCCAGAAGCCGTTCCTGCCACGGCCAGGATCAGACAACAGGTGAAAATCAAAGCCGTTCGTTTCATTGGGTATTCCTCCTGTAAAGGTATCTTTCGCTTATTCGGTTACCGTGGTGATGCGCAATGCGACGGACTTGGGTTGCAAGGGCATCTGCAAGACCGGATAGACAAAGGTGGCGGTGTCGCCCGGCTTGACCAGACCCTTTTTAATTTGATCGGGAATCAGGCCGCCCACCGCTTTCCCACCGTCCAAAAAGAGATGGATCCTGAATCGCTGATCCTTGTTGCTCACATTTTTGATTCCGCCCTTGAAATGGAGCGTCTGGACCCCTTCATACTTTTTAAAGGAGCAGCTGAGGGCGGCGAGTTCGGCTTCAGGGGCGATTTGTTTTTCCAGTTTCCCTTCCGGAACGCACGCAAACGACTCGGGCGCGTTTTTCGGAGTGAACCCTGTGGTGCAGGCGGTCATCGCCAGGGCGGCCGTCAGGGCGACAACTCCCATTAGTATGGATAATCCGCGAACCTGTTTCATCGTTACGCCTCCTTTGTTAAGAGATTGACCCCGCAGGTGACAAACACAGAAAAAGCACAGGCGGTTTTTGATGTCAATCGGAATCCTGAGCATAGATCTTTGTTCTTGACGGATTCCCCTGTCCCGGATCAATAATGCCTCATTTTTTAAAGCTCCCCTGCTGCAAGGAGCGGGGAATGCGCTCGCTGTCGCGATTCAAGACTTGCGGGGAGTCGGCACCAGCCTGGCGGTGGCGATTTCCGCGGGTGCCACCCTGCTGAGATCCGACGATACGGCCGAATCCGTCATTCGGCGCGCCGACGCGCTCATGTGCGAGAGCAAGCAAAAGGGGCGGAACCGCGTGAGCGTGGGATGAACAAGGACGGGGGAGTCAGGAAGGAAGGACTTCTTCTTTGAGCAGGCAGCAGGCGATGCGATGCACCGGCGATCCGTGAGCATCGTAGGCTAGCGTCTCCGGCTGGACCAGCTTGTTCATGACGCATCCCTCCGGTATCGTCAGGTGGAAAAGATCGGTTTCGTTGATCCGGGGTGCGGGAAGAAGTCGCTTCTTTTGGAACCTGAAACCGTGAAGCGGGTAATCTTCGCATAAAGGGCAACGGTAGACCCGGCCGTTGGGAAACAGGAAATAATTGTCCGCAACCAGGCCCGCACAGGCGAAGGGTTCGCCGGGAGCCAGATAGATCTTCGGGTAGATGCACCGGATACCGGCTGCGGCTGCGGCCTGTGCCGTTTCGGGGATCATGGCAAGCCATTCCTCGGGAGGCACCGGTGCGCAGAGGGAGTCCCCGGAACCGGCTTTTCCCCTGAGTCCGATGATCTGGATGAAGAACCGGTCGATTTCCAGTTCCGCCAGGAGATCGGGCATGCGGGGAAGCTCGTGAAGATTGGCCCGGCTGACGGTGAAGATCAGGCTGGTGCGAAACCCTCCGGATACGGCTTTTCGGATCCCGGCGGTGCAGGCCTCAAAGGAACCTTTCCCGCGGATGGCGTCGTTGGTGGAGGCACAGGCGCCGTCCAGGCTGAAGCTGAAGTAGTCCACCTGCTCGGGACCGACCTTTTCCAGGATGTCATGGAAAAGATATCCGTTGGTGTCGACGGTTATGGAGCCGTACCCTAATTCTTTGGCTGCTTTCACCGCCGCCGGAAGGTCGGGATGAAGGGTGGGCTCCCCTCCCAGGAAGATCAGGTTGGCGTTTGCGGTGCGGCGGGCCATTTCCTTGAGCCAGGAGTGGATGGTATCCAGGGGAAGGGTGTTTTTTCCGTGCCTCCTGGGATCGATGTAACAGTGACGGCATTTCAAGTTGCACCGGGTCAGGATGTGAAAAAACACATTGGATACGCTTTTTGAAAAACTGACGGTTTTTTTCATGGGTTTTGCCGGATTTCTGCAAAAATTCTATTCGAGGCAGTTTTTAGAAACCTCTTCGTCGAAGGTAACAGGATAGCACCCGTCAAAACAGGCCTTGCAGAAATGGGCTTCGGGGTCCTCCACGCCGGTGGCTTCCAGCAACCCCTTGAGGCTGAGGTAGTAAAGGGAATCGAGACCCAGATGTTTTCCCAACTCCTCGACGGATTTGGAGGCTGCGATCAGTTCTCCCCGGGTTGAAAAATCGATACCGTAATGGCAGGGGAAGCGATGCGGAGGGCCGGCCACCCGCATGTGGATCTTCTTGACACCCAGCTCGCGGAGGGCCTTCACGCGGGTCTTGGTCGTGGTCCCCCGGATGATGGAGTCCTCGACGATCACGATTTCCTTGCCCTTCAGTAGATTTTTGATGGGATTCAATTTGACGCGAACGCTGAAGTCGCGCATGTTCTGGGTGGGCTGGATGAAGGTCCGGCCGACATAGTGATTTCGGATCATGCCCAGCTCGAAGGGGAGTCCGGAGGCTTCCGCGAACCCGATGGCTGCATAAGTTCCGGAGTCCGGAAACGGCATCACCAGGTCGGCGTCCACAGGCGCTTCTTTCGCCAGGCGAGCACCGTGGGCCTTGCGGACCTGGTAAACGTTCTTTCCGTAGATGTTGCTGTCCGGACGGGCAAAATAGATGAATTCGAAGATGCAGAAGGAACGCGTTTCCGGAACCGCGGTTCGCAGGCTTCTGACCCCGTCCTCTCCGATGATCACGATTTCCCCGGGATCGAGTTCCCGGATATATTCGGCCTGGACCAGGTCCAGGGCGCAGGACTCCGAGGCCAGCACATACGCGCCGTTGGATTTTCCGAGACAAAGCGGCCTGAAGCCGTTGGGATCCTTGATGCCGATCACCTCCCCCCTGCTGGTCAACACCACAAAGGAAAAGGCGCCCTCCAGGCGCTCCAGGGTCTTGACCAGGGCCCCTTCGAATCCGTGTCCGAGATTCTTCACGAAGAGGTGAAGGAAGATCTCACTGTCCATGGTGGTCTGGAAAATGGATCCGCTTTCCTCCAGTTCCCTCTTCAGCCGGTGGGCATTGACGAGATTCCCGTTATGGGCCACCGAGTAGGTTTTATTGCGATGCCGGACCATGAAGGGCTGGGCGTTGATCAGGATGGAGCTCCCGGTGGTGGAGTAGCGGACATGCCCGATGGCGCTATCCCCTTGCAACTGTTCCAGAAGCGGCAGGTCGAAGACATCGGGAACCAGCCCCATCCCCTTGTGGGTGACGATGCCCTGGTCGCCGACAACGGAGATGCCCGCGCTTTCCTGTCCCCTGTGCTGCAGGGCGTACAGACCGAAATAGGTCAACTTGGAAGCCTCGGGATGCCCGAAGATGCCGAAGAGGCCGCAGGCCTCACGGGGGCGTTCAAGAGGCATGTCAGCGATCTTTTGGATGCCTGGGTTGTCGAGTATCAATCCGCCCTGCCTCCTCGCGAAGTTTCAAGGTGATAATCCTGCAGCGCTTTGACGGTCAAATCCTTTTGAAGCATCGTTTCGATACCTTTGCTGATGGCCACGGCGCCGGCGATGGTGGTGGCATAGGGGATATTGTATTTAAGGGCGTTTCGGCGGATGACGTAACCGTCACGCCGGGTCTCCCCGCCGGTGCCGGTGTTGATGATGAGGCGGATCTCTCCGTTTTTGATGGCATCCACCACGTGGGGCCTTCCTGAAGAAACCTTGGAAATCTGACGGGTTGCGATTCCTTTTTCGGTGAGATAGTGGGCGGTGCCCCGGGTCGCCACGATGTCGAATCCGAGGGCGATAAAACGCCGGGCCAGGGAGAGGATCGACGGCTTGTCCCGATCGTTCACGCTGATAAAAACGGTTCCCGACAGCGGGAGCTTCTGACCGGCGCCCAACTGGGCCTTGGCATAGGCGGAGCCGAAATCCGTGCCGATCCCCATCACCTCTCCCGTAGATTTCATTTCCGGGCCTAAGAGCGTGTCCACATCCGGGAAGCGATCGAAGGGAAGCACGGCCTCTTTGACCGAAACATGGGAAGGCAAAACCTCCCGGGTAAGGCCCACCTCCCGGAGGGTTTTCCCGAGCATGACCTTGGTGGCCAGTTTTGCCAGGGGGACGCCTGTGGCTTTGCTTACGAATGGAACGGTTCGGGAGGCCCTGGGATTGACCTCCAGGACGAACAGGCGGTTGTCCTTGACGGCATACTGGACGTTCATGAGACCGATCACGGAAAGCTCCCGGGCCAGGGCCTTGGTGGCGCGCGTGATCTCCTTCAGGAGGGCGGGGGTCAGACTGTAGGGAGGCAGCACGCAGGCCGAGTCTCCGGAGTGCACCCCGGCCTCCTCGATGTGTTCCATGATGCCTCCGATCACCGTCTCTTTTCCGTCCGAAATCGCGTCCACATCCACCTCGACGGCGTCTTCCAGGAATTGATCGATGAGGATGGGATGTCCGCCCGATTCCGCAAGGGCGTAAGCCGCGAAGGCTTCGAGGTCTTTGGGGTCGTACACGATTTTCATGGCCCTTCCCCCCAAGACATAGGAAGGTCGGACGATGACCGGATAGCCGATGGCTTCCGCCACAGACAGGGCCTCCGGAGTCGACAGGGCGGTTCCATTGGCCGGCTGCGTCAGGGAAAGCTTCTTGAGCAGAACCTGGAAGAGCTTCCGGTCTTCGGCCCGGTCGATGCTCTCCGGCTGTGTCCCCAGGATGGCTGCTCCGGCTTCTGAAAGCGGTACGGCCAGATTCAGGGGTGTCTGCCCGCCGAATTGGACGATGAGGCCCAGGGGTTTTTCCTTTTCGATAATATTGAGGACGTCTTCCTTGGTGAGCGGCTCAAAATACAGTTTGTCCGAAGTATCGTAGTCGGTGCTCACGGTCTCTGGATTGCTGTTGACCATGATGCTTTCGATGCCTTCTTCCCGGAGGGCGAAAGCGGCATGGACGCAGCAGTAGTCGAACTCGATGCCCTGGCCGATGCGGTTGGGCCCCCCCCCCAGAATCATCACTTTTTTTCTGTCGGAAACCCGGGCTTCGTCCTCTAAATCGTACGCGGAGTAATAGTAGGGCGTGGCGGCCTTGAATTCGGCCGCGCAGGTGTCGACGAGCTTGTAAACCGGGGTGATGCCCCATTTCCGGCGCCGGCTGCGGATTTGATCCTCCGAAAGCCCTGACAGATGCGCCAGCTGGACGTCGGAGAATCCGAAGCTTTTCGCTTCCCGGAGAAGCTCCGCGTCGAATCGGGCGGTATTAGTTTGAGTGCCGGCTTCACCTGGATCTTTTGCTTTCAGGCGCTTTTCCAGGTCCAGGATCCGTTGGATCTGGTGCAAAAACCACGGATCGATCCTGGTCAGCCGGTTCAGACTGGACAGGGAAAAGCCGCTTTCCAGGGCATGTTTCAGGTAAAAAAGCCTCCGGGAGTTTGGGACAGCAAGCTTTTGTTCGATGGCATGGCGGTCCATCTTTTCGGCGGCTTTATTTGCGGCAGCTCCGGCGAGCCCTTCCGGGTCCTTTCCGTCGGCCCCGAGCCCGAAACGGCCGATTTCCAGGGAGCGGATGCCTTTCTGGAGGGCTTCCGTGAAAGTCCGGCCGATGGCCATGGTTTCCCCCACGGACTTCATGGAGGTGGTCAGGAAATCCCGGGTTTCCGGAAACTTTTCGAAGGTCCACCGGGGGATCTTGACCACGCAGTAGTCCAGTGTCGGCTCGAAGGAGGCCAGCGTTTCCCCCGTGATATCGTTGGGAATTTCATCCAGTGTATATCCCACCGCCAGCTTTGCGGCGATCTTGGCGATGGGGAATCCGGTGGCTTTTGAGGCCAATGCGCTGCTCCGGGATACCCTGGGATTCATTTCCACCACCACCATCTCCCCGTTTTTAGGGTCCACGGCGAACTGGACGTTTGACCCGCCGGTGTCCACGCCGATTTCCCGCATGATGGCGAGGGAAGCGTTACGCATGCTTTGGTACTCCCGGTCGCTGAGGGTCTGGGCGGGCGCGACGGTGATGCTGTCTCCGGTGTGAATCCCCATGGGGTCCAGGTTTTCGATGGAGCAGACGACGACCACGTTGTCGTTTTTGTCCCGCATCACCTCCAGTTCGAATTCCTTCCAGCCCAGGACCGACTCCTCCAGCATGATCTGGCCGATGAGGCTGGCGTCCAGGCCGGCCTTGGCCAGGTTTTCCAGGTCTTCGAAATTGTAGGCGATGCCGCCGCCGGTCCCGCCCAAGGTGAAACTAGGCCGCAGAATGATGGGGAATCCGATGGTTTCGGCGATATCGAAACACTCCTGGATGCCGGTGGCGATTCCGCTTTTCGGGATGCGAAGTCCGATCCGCTCCATGGATCTGCGGAACAGGTCCCGGTCTTCGGCTTTCCGGATCGAAGTCACCGAGGCTCCGATCATTTCCACCTTGAATTCATCCAGCACCCCGGCCTGGGCGACACGGATGGCTGTGTTGAGGCCGGTCTGCCCTCCCAGGGTGGGCAGGAGCGCGTCCGGACGTTCCTTTTCGATGATCTTGGCCACGGTTTCCGGTGTGATGGGCTCCACATAGATGCGATGGGCCGTTTCCGGATCCGTCATGATCGTGGCCGGATTGCTGTTGATCAAGGTGATCCGGTAGCCCTCCGCCATCAGGGCCTTGCAGGCCTGGGTCCCTGAATAATCGAACTCGCAAGCCTGGCTGATGATGATGGGGCCGGCGCCGATGATGAGGATTTTTTCAATGTCGGTTCGTTTGGGCATATTTGGGCTCTGGCCGTTGCCGAGGAAGCGTCTCCAGCAGGCACGGGCTAGGTTCGGGTCATCATCTCCTTGAAGGAGTCGAAGAGATAGTATGCGTCATGGGGTCCGGGAGCGGCCTCAGGATGGTATTGGACGGCAAGAACCGAAAGCTTTCGATGGCGGAATCCCTCCAGGGTGCCGTCGTTGAGGTTGATGTGGGTGATCTCGATCTCCCTCTCCAGGCTCGCTGCATCCACGGCGAAACCGTGGTTTTGGGAAGTGATCTCCACCCGCCCCGAATCCAGGTTTTTCACGGGTTGGTTGGCGCCCCGATGGCCGAACTTGAGCTTATAGGTTCGTGCCCCCAGAGCCAGCCCCAGGAGTTGATGCCCCAGACAGATCCCAAACATCGGCCGGTAACCCAGGAGATTTTTCAGGGTATCCACGGCATAGGTTACCGGCTCCGGGTCTCCAGGTCCATTGGAAAGAAAGATGCCGTCGGGATTAAGGTCCCGGACGGCTGCCGCAGGGGTCGAAGCCGGCACAACCAGGATTCGACATCCCACGGCTTCAAGGGATCTCAGGATGTTGTACTTGATGCCATAGTCGAAGGCGACGACCTTAAACCGCCGATCCTCGGGTTCCCAGGCCGACGCGCCAAGGTCGTTGTCCTGCGCCGGCGCGAGGGAAACAGGTTTTCCTTTTTCCCAGAAGTACGGCTTTTGGGTGGAGACCCCGGTAACCAGGTCACATCCTACCATTGAGGGGATTTCCCTGGCCTTTTTCGTCAAGGAATCCGGATCGAGATCCTGAGTGGAAATTGCGGCCCGCATGGCCCCCAGGCTTCGGATGTGAAGCGTCAGCGCCCGGGTGTCGATTCTTTCAACCCCCAAGATCCCTTGGGCTGAAAGGTAGTCTGCCAGCGTTCCCTCGGAACGGTAGTTGCTGGGTCGATCCTGATATTCCCGGACCAGGAATCCGCTGACCTGGATGCGGTCCGATTCCACATCTTCCGGGTTGACCCCGTAGTTGCCGATGAGGGGGTAGGTCATGGTGACCATCTGCCCCCGGTAGGACGGATCGGTGAGAATCTCCTGGTATCCCGTCATGCCGGTGTTAAAGACGATTTCCCCCGCGCATTCCCCCGGTCCGGTGAAGGAGCGGCAGGAAAACGTCCGGCCGTCTTCCAGTGCAAGGAGTCCGTTCATTTGACGATGCGATACAATTCCAATGTTTCGGGTTGAGAGTACGTTTCGCCGTTTCAAAAGGAGGCAGGTTCTCTCGAGGAACCCTTCTTCTATCACATCCTTAGTTCAAATCAACCTGAAAAAGATCGGCATCCATGTCTTCCTGCCACTCCTCCCCCCACTCTTCGAGGGAAACAGGGGCCTTGGATAACACCTCGAGGGGAACCGCCCGGACTTTTCGATAGACTTCATGAAAGGGCCTTTGCCGGCCGTTGACCCGGAGGAGATCGTCTTTGACGGAAACCCCGAAGAGCCTTTCGTTTTCTTTCAGAAAGGGCAGGATCAGATCCCAGTCTTCAGGAGAAAGGGACACCAGCTCTCCCCCGTTGAGCTGGTCCGGGACCACCTTTTGGAAGGGGTCCCGGACATAGATGGCCCCACCCGACCCCAGGGAAAAGAGGTTGGAGCCGGGATAAGGGGTATCCAGGCCGGCGACGTTTCCGGCACCGTCGAACCGGATTCCGTTGAGCACGACGAAGCCGCCGCCTTTCAGCGGATCCCCTGCCATGAAAGACTCCGCCAGGTAGTCGAGACAGGTGCCGTTGATGACCACCTTCGGGGATCCCACGGCATTGATGAGGGGCCGCCCGGCGGCGTTGCCCATGACGTAGACCTCCCCCCTTTGCACCGTACATGAAGGTCTGACCCACATCACCGAAGATCACCAGCTTTCCGCTCTTCAGGATCTGGCCGATCTGGTCCTGGCCGTTGGCGTGCACCGTCATCTCCAGTCCGTCGATGCCCGAGGCCAGGTAGTCTCCCGGGCTGCCGTACACGTCGATCCGAACGCCCCTGGATTCCCTGCCGAGGCCGCACCCGCAAAACCGCTGCCCCCGGTACCCATAACAGATAAACCGTTTCCATCCCAGCTGATAGGCGCTTCGGATCAGGACAGCATCGCAGTTTTCTCCTTCCGGTGGGAACTCCCGGGCATTGATCACGAGGGTGGTTTCCCCGGCCCTGGGCGCGCGGAGGGTGCGGTGAAGGGACCAGTCGAGATACCGGTATTTGCCGGATGCAGGATCCGAAAGCCCAGGGGAGGCGGTGAAAATGGCGGAAAGACTTTCCTGGAGGATCCACAGCACCGTGCGCCGCTTCTTGGCACCGAGGGGATAACGGCGGTCCAAAAGGTGGGAAAGAACCGCGATGGCCCGCGCCTTTTCCAGGTCGCCTTTTGCGGCTTCCGTTCGCACTGTTTCGCAGAAAGCCTTCAACTGGCCCTCATCCCACAGGGCCATGTGCGCCCTGCAGCGCGACAGAAATGCCTTAAGGGGGATGGAGGTCGGGATTCCGGCAGAAGCGTCCAGAGGGTCTTTTCCCTGGATTCCGGAAGGGGGAGCCCATGTCTTTGAAGGTTTTGGGCTCCCGCCGATTTGGACCGGTTCCCCGAATTTATTGGTGCAAATCAGCCGCCCTCCGGTTTCGTTTTCGTTTGAATAACCGACAGAGAAAAGGAAGGCGCCTCCGTCCGTGGCGCTCCCTCCCCGGGCGTTCCAATACCGATCGGCGATGGGCTCGAAGCGGGAATCTTCGGAGGCGAGGCTCTGCAACGTGGCGTCGATGGCCTGTTTTTCCGAACAGATCAAGCCGATTTGAACATCCCCGTCTTGGAGGGCGAAGACCTGTGGACGGAGCATGGCGGTGTCGGTGATGCCGATGAGCTGGAAGCGTTTCCGGACCACGTCGTTTCTGGCAATGATGAAAAACCAGGGTCCGTCCGGGGAGGCGGCCAGGTGGCAGGACTGAATGTGCCGGTAGATGCGCTGCTTTTCCGGGGGCAGGAGGTCGAAATCGAATTCGGTGGTGGGTGCCAGGGCCTCGATGATGTACTCGAGGGGGTATCCGAAGGTCCGGTTCAACAGGTCGAACAACAGAATGGAGACCTCGGTATCCGTCCTAAAGAGCGGGGAGATGCCGTACTGTTTGAGATATTCACTCACGGCATGGTAATTGGCAAAGTCGCCGTTGTGCACCAGGGCCTCGTGCATTCCGATGAAGGGATGAGCCCCTCCCGGGTGCCATACACGACCCTTGGTGGGGTACCGCTGGTGGGCGATCCAGCCATGGGCCTTGAAGTCTTCCAGTAGATAGTACCGGGCCACCTGTTCGGCATATCCCACGATTTTCAGGACCATGATGTTTTTCCCATGGGAAAGGACAAAGGCGCGCTGGATTCCCCGGGACGCGTAAAATTCTCGGTTGAGCCGAAAGGAGTTTTGATTGATGAACTCGTCTTCCGCCTGCACCGTATCGAGGCCTCCGAGGTGTTTTTCCTGGATGAACCGATCCAGGTGCCCGGGTTTTACCCGGACAAAATACCGCCACACCTCCGGCGGCCGCACCTCGAGACCTTCCACTTCCCGATAGTCTTCAAGCGTGGGAACCGGGTGAGCCGTATGGACTTCCAGGGGACCAGTCACATATTTGGCCTCCAACGCTTTTCGGGAATCAGGGTCAAGCAGCGCCACCTGGAGCAGATAATGGGTATCCAGAATTTCCCTGGGAACCCCCAAGCTCTCGGCGGAGAGTCCCACCGCGGCGATGCCTCCGCCTTTTCCGTTTCCCCGGTTATGCATCTGCACCGAAGGTTCATAGATATGCCTTCCGGAAACCGGAACCGATGCGATGAAACCCGTGACACCGCAGCCGCCTTCCTGGGGTGGAGTTTCATGGAAAAGCTTCGGCCGGGAAAGTGCTCTCCGGCTTTTGGAAAGGGCCTCGATGAGGGGTGCTCTTTGGTTCATGGGCTTTGCGACTCCCTAAAAAAGAGGGTTATCGTTGTCTCCTTTCGGATCCCGGGCCGCCTCAGATAATGATCCGTTCATGGGGTGCCTCGGGATAGGTGCGGCGTTCGGAGGCACTGAGGTAATCGAGATGGACGAGAAGATCTGTCCGGCCCACCAGTTCGCGCATACTTTTCAATCCGTGTTTTCTCAAGAGCGCGCACCACTCTTTTCGCCAGGCCGCATACATGTTGACAATGCGCTGTTCGGCCCACTGCTCCGAAATCATGCAACCCAGTTCCGGATCCGTGGTGGCGATGCCCCGGGCGCATCCCCGGCCGCTTTCGCAGTTTCCGCAGCGGACGCACTCCAGGGCCACCAGTTCGGCGGTTCCGATGACGACGCCGTCCGCCCCTAAAGCGATGGCCTTGGCCACGTCCATGGCGTTCCGGATCCCGCCGCTGGCGATGAGGCAGATCCGGTCCCGAACCCCTTCCTGGCTCATGAACCGATGCACCTTGGGGATGGCGTATTCGATGGGCATGGCGATGTTCTTCTTGGCGATGTCTGGAGCAGCGCCGGTCCCCCCGTAACTGCCGTCAAGATGAATGATGTGGGCTCCGGCGTAATAGCTTCCCACCGCCACCATGTCCACGTCGGTGGGCGTCGATACTTTCACCGACACCAGTGCCCTGGGGTTGATTTCCTTGACCCAGTCCACGTGTTTTTTATGGTCTTCCACCGAGTAGACGCTGTGAAACGGAAACGGGGAAAAAAGGGCGTTTCCCACAACGGTTCCCCGCATGGCAGCCACTTCCGGGGTGACCTTGTCCCCCAAAAGATGCCCTCCCAGCCCCGGCTTGGCACCCTGGGCATATTTGAATTCCACCACCGGCGCCAGGAGAATGGTTTCTTCCCGTACGCCGAAAAGCCCGGTGGCGATCTGGGTGATGACATGATCGGCATACGGGATCAATTCCGCGGGATACCCGCCTTCTCCGGTGCAGGTCAGCGTGTTGAGATGTCTGGCGGCCCGGGCCCTTCCCACGATCACCGACAGCGCCGTGGAGCCGAAGGACATGCCGCCTCCGTAGCAGGGAATGGAGAGCCGCTTTCCGGGGCGTCCGTCGTCGCGCTTGTTGAGTTCGATGCCGGTGTCGAAGGCTGCATCGGGAAGATCCAGAACCATTTCGGGATCCGGGTGCCGGAAACGGATTTTGTCGAATCCGCCCCCGGAAGCGCCGAGCCGGTATTCCAGTTCGACCTCCGGCAGGTGTCCGGTTTCAGCCATTTCCCAATGGCCGATGAGCATGTCCGCCGGCCAGCGATAGTCTCCCAACGTCTCCAGGATCGGATTCAGGCTTAAGGTCAAGGCCTTTTCCGGGCATCGGCCGATGCAAAAGAAATCGTTCTTTTTGCAGGAAAAGCCGATACAGTGGTGGCTTTTCGGTGTCAGGGTCCGGGAATAGGCATCGTATTTCGGATGGACGCCATAGGGGCAAAGGGCGGCGCACAGACCGCAGCCCGTGCAGCGGCTGTTCCTGCGGAGGACGTATTTGCTGATGGGATTGCGAAACCGGGACGAGGTTTCCCGGGTTTGGGGCAGAACCTGAAGTTCCATGTCCGAAAGTGCCATGGTTACGCATGCTCCAATGCGGTTTTTTCTCCGAAAATGGGGGCGAAGATTTCCCGTTCCAGATCTTCAAAGTCCATGGACCGGCCGATTTCTCCCCTAAGCCTCCGGACTTCGCGGATACCCATGGCGCCCATCACCTCCAGGAGTTGGCTGTGCCAGGCCCCCAGGAGATTGAGGATCCGCTGTTTTCCCCAATCCGGATCAATGGCCCCATCCAGCTGCACCGGACAGGAAAGCCCTGTGCGACATCTGAAACAGAGGCGGCATTCCAGCGCCACGGGCAGAATGGTGTCCGCCACCACGCCGTCCGCACCACAGATCACGGCTTTTGCCATGTGTTCGGCCATGGCGATGCCGCCTGAAAAAATCAGATTGACATTCTGCCGCAAGGAGCGCGTTACAAGCTCCAGGTGAATGGCGCGGATGCAAGCCTTGAGAAACCTGGGCACGGTGGTGTGTTGCTCCAACCCGTCTTCCGAGGCGTAAAAATGAAGCCCATCCACTGGACCATCGGCAAGCCGTGCGGCCGCATCCGGCGCATCCGGGGTTAGGGGGAGACCCGCAAGCACCGTAAGACTCGGCTGCACCTCCCGGAGATGCGATACAAATCCCCGGATCTCCGGGAGGTCCGGGACTTCCACCAGACGGCTTTTTTGCACCCACGGAAGAATTCCCGGAAAATCCTCCGGATGGACCCGCAAGGCGATGTTCCGGATATAGGGAAACAGCGCTTCGCTGAGATCTTCATTGTCCAAAATCAGGAAAGTGCCGAGTTCTGCCGCTGCTCTGGCCGAGGAAAGGATGAGGGTGTGGTTTTTGAGGAGGTTCTGGGGCCACTGGAAGAGCACGGGAATGGGGATTTCCAAGGTGGGCGGCAAAGCACAGTCGAGGGTGCCGTCGGCCCTGAAAGTCAAGAAAGCCGGTTTCCGGGAAAGCTCGATGCAGGTGTTGATATATTCACGGCCGTGGATGCCGTCCCGGGTGGGGCGGACGATTTCCGACATGTCAGTCCACATGCTGTCGAATCCTTCGCCGGTAAAGGGGCCGCGATAACCGGCTCCGGAGACCGGAATTTTACCAAAATGCGCCTGGTACCAGAGACGGTGCAGGATGTCCCGGTGCCAGTAGTCGGTTCCGAGATTTCGATAGGCCGGATTGATTCCCCGGGAAAAGATCGCTTTGGTGCATTGCTGGACGCATCTAAAACAGCTCTGGCAGATATAAAGATACTCCGGTTCGATCATTTTCAGGTTGTGCGTATGGGTCTCCTTGAAGACGCCGTAAACGCACTTTTTCTTGACGCATTCCCTGCAGCTTCCCGCGCAGTCTTCCCGAAATTCGATGGGGGTGTATTTCCCGATGGAAGGGAAGCGGGGCGGGGCGGATTTTACGGCGATATGATATTTTTTCGGCATGATCGGTCCTGTCAGGGCCTGGGAAACAGGCCCGCATCCTCCACGAGAACCTTGACCATTTCTTCCCATTCGATGGCCATGATGTGAACACCCCGGACCCCCGGGATTTCGCGGAGGGCCGCGATGGTTTCCAGGCAGATGGCGATCCCTTCCTCGGCGGCTTTATCTTTCGGTACGCCCGCCATGCGATGGAGGATCGGTTCCGGAATGATCATGCCGGCCACCTTCCGGGCCATGTATTTGGCCATTCCTGCCGATTTGAGGGGGGTGACGCCTGCCAGGACATACGCTTTTTCGGTCAACCCTTCCCCGGAGGCCATTTCCATCCATTTTCTGAAACGTTTTAGGTCGAAAACACATTGGGTTTGGATGAAATCGACCCCGGCATCGATCTTCTTTGCCAGGCGTATGACCCGGTATTCGAAGGGATCTGCGAAGGGGTTGGCGGCCGCGCCGATGAACATCCGGGGCGGTTCATCAAGCACATGCCCGCTCATGTCCGTTCCTTTCTCCCGCATGGTCCGGACCGTGCGGATGAGATGCATGGAGTCGATATCAAAGACATTCAGAGCATCCGGCTGGCTCCCGAAGCGTTGGTGGTCGCCGGAAAGGCACAGGATGTTGCGGATTCCAAGGGAATAGGCGCCCAAAAGATCGGACTGGAGGGCGATGCGGTTCCGATCCCGGGTCACCATCTGCATGACCGGCTCCAGGCCCATTTGGATCAGGTGGGCACAGGCGCTGATGCTCGACATGCGCACAATGGCGGTCTGGTTGTCCGTGACATTCACCGCATCGGCCGCCCCTCTGAGAAGGGCGCCTTTCTTGAGGATCACCCGGGCATTGGCGCCCCGGGGAGGCCCGCATTCCGAAGTGACGGCGAAGTGTCCCCCGGACAGGACGCGGTGGAGATGGCTTATCGATTCCGATTTCAAAGGATATGGTCCTCCCGGATCAGTTTTCTCGGTCCTCCGGAGAGGCCCGTCTGCCAGTTTTTCGGTGGGACATAAGTTCTCAAAGAGGCCACGCGGTCCTGAGCTTTGAGGGACTCGATGATGAGCTGCCAGGCGCAGTCCGTTTCATCATGCACTTCGCATTTGCCGTTTTGGGATCCGCCGCAGGGGCCGTTGAGAAGTTTCTTCGCACAGCGGGTCAGGGGACAAATCCCTCCGAAGACCGCCAGTTGGCAGTCCCCGCATCCGGAGCATTCTTCAGTAAAAACGCCGCGACGCTCCAGCACCCCGAGAAAGGTGGTGTTGACACCGGGAAAGATCCGGGATTTGGGATAGCGTCTGGCTATTGCCTGGACACCGGCGCCGCAGGCCATCGAGAGGACGGCCTCATTGCGGGAGACGGCTTCGGCGGCTTCGGCGATGAAGGCGTCCTCGCACTGGCGCTCCACCGTCCACTCTTCCACGGAAACACTCCGGCCTTCACGCATGCAGGCAAGTCTCAGTGCCGAGGCCAGCGTGGCGACCTCGTCTTCTCCCCCGGCAAAGCAAGTTTTGACACACGTGCCGCAGCCTAAAACAAGAAGCTTCTGATAGGGCACAATCATATCGAGGATTTCTTTGACAGGTTTTTGCTCGCCGACGATCATGGGCGTTTTCTCCTTTAAGGGGTTTGGGCGCCGTAAGGTTTTAAGGCGCTTTTGAAGGTCCGACGGGACTCCTGATAGGCTGGGTTCCGGCCCGCCGCCTTGAGAACGGAGTCGATTTTTTTAATAACAGCCGATGCGGCGGATCGATCTCCAGGATCCAGGTTGAACAAGGTCAAGCGTTCGCTTCCCAGGTGGATCTCCTCAAGGAGGGCCTTGACGCGTTCCACCCGCTTCCGAGCGCGGAGGTTTCCTTCTCCGTGGCGACAGGTTCCTTCCGGGCAAACCCAAACGGTCACGGCATCGGCGCCGGCTTCGAAAGCCTTGAGCAGAAAAAGGTCCTTGACCATGCTGGAACAGGCCATCGGAACCGTTCGAACTTCAAAACGGCCTGAAGGCGGTGCATCGAAGGCTCCTGCGCTTTCGAACGTTTTGCTGCAGTAAAAAACCGTCAGTTGATAGGGTTTTTTCATTTTCTTCCTTTTGCCGGAGGGCGTTCCGGTTCACCGGGAAAAAAGAAAAAAAAACGCCTACCCCCCCAATGGGATGGTAGACGTCCATGTCCGTTCAGCCTTCTTTGGCCGCGCCTTGACGCACTTCATCGTGCGATCATAAGCCTTGTCCTTTTACCCCTTATGTTTTAAGCTGTCAAGCGTAATTTCATAAAAAAATTTCCGTGGAAGGCCTTCTTTCGGCGTTCTTTTTGGATGCGGCCATGACATCCGGGCACTGCGATACCCAAGAAATGAAAACACCTTTTACAAAACCATTGGATACCCTTCCCGAAACTTTACAAGCGGAGGGAAGGGAGAAACTGGAGGCTTTCGTCAAAGCCTGTGAAGAAGAAGGCATTAAGTCGACCCTGACTCCCCGCATGGTTTCGGAGGCTTCCCGCGTGTTCGCCTTGAGCGGGTTTGCGACGCGCAGCGCGATCCGGAATCCGGGGATTTTCATGGACTTGGTCCTGTCGGGGGATCTCGTCAGGCCCTACGGGGAGGGGGCGTACGTCACAGCCCTGAAGCGCTACCTGTCCGGAGTCGGCGACGAATCGGCTCTGGCGGGATCCCTGCGGCGGTTTCGATGCCGCGAAATGGTGAGAATCGCCTGGAGGGACCTTTTGGGTCTTGCCGGCCTGCCCGAGACCATGGCAGACCTGACGCGTTTTGCCGACGCGATCATCGACGAAGCCCTTTTTCTCCTTTATTCCTGGCAGTGCGAAGAAATCGGAATTCCGAAAAACAACGAGAGCGTGCCCCAACGCCTGGCCGTCATCGGCATGGGCAAACTCGGGGGAGAGGAACTCAACTTCTCCTCGGACGTGGATCTGATTTTCGCCTATCCCGAGTCAGGCAAGACCCAAGGGGAAACCGTTTTGACCAACGACGAGTTCTTCAGCCGACTGTGCCGCAGTCTGATCCGAATTTTGGGAAGTCCTTCCGCTGACGGGATCGTCTTCCGCGTGGACATGAGGCTCCGTCCGGATGGGGAGAACGGGCCCATCGTCATGGATTTCGACAATACGGAACACTATTATCAGAACCACGGCCGGGAATGGGAGCGGTACGCCTGGATCAAGGCCCGGGCGGTGGCCGGGGACATCCAGGCGGGTGAACGCCTCATCCGCCGCCTGAATCCATTCGTCTTCAGGCGCTACCTGGATTACGGCATGTTCGAGGCGCTCAGGGACATGAAGCGGAAGATTTCCCTGGAGGTCAGGAAGCGAAAATTGGATGAGGACATTAAAATCGGCCCCGGGGGAATCCGGGAAATCGAATTTTTCGGCCAGGTGTTTCAGTTGATCCGGGGGGGCGTCATTCCCGCCCTTCAAACCCGCCGGATCCAGAAGGTATTGGAGGCCCTGGCCGAACAAGGAATCATCACCCAGGCGGTGCGCCAGGCGTTGTCGGAGGCGTATGTGTTTCTTCGTACGACGGAGCACCGTCTGCAGGAGTTTGCCGATCAGCAGACGCATCGGCTTCCCCGGGAGGATCGCGAACGGCTGAAGCTCGCGGTCTCTTCTGGGTTTGCAGACTGGGGCCGCTTCGAAAGTCGATTGAACGGGCACAGGAAACGGGTCCACGAGGCCTTCCAGGGACTTCTCAAGGTGGAGCACGCCCAAGGGTCTGAAGCGGGTCGAAAAGAGGAAGGGGCTTTCGGGCCGGCGGGCGTATGGCAGGGGCTCTTGACTCGCGAACAGGCTGGGGCCGTCCTGACGAAAATGGGTTTCACGGATACCGGGCAGGCACTGAAGATTTTAGAGCATCTCCGCATTGATCCGGCCACCCGCTCACTCAGCCCAGAGGGGCGGCGAAGACTGGACCGTCTCATGCCGATGATCCTCGAGGCTGCCTCCGGTGTAAAGACACCCCTGGAGACCCTGAGCCGGCTGTGCGAAATCGTCCGGGCCATCGAAAGGCGCACCAGCTACCTGGCCCTTTTACTGGAAAACCCTCCTGCGCTGACCCACCTCATGAGACTGGTCAACGCGAGCCCTTGGATCGCGGACTTTTTAAAACAGCACCCGGTGCTGCTGGATGAGCTTCTGGATCTTCGCGTTCTCCTCAAGCCGCCCCAAAAAGCGGCCTTGAGAAAAGAGATCGGAGAAAAAACGGCGCGGGTCGAGCCGGAAGAGCTGGAGCAGCAAATCGAAACCCTTTGCATCTTCAAACAGGTCAACACGCTGCGCGTCGCCGCATCCGATATCACCGGAGTGCTGCCTTTGATGAAAGTCAGCGACCATCTGAGCTACATTGCCGAGGTCGTTCTGGAGGAGGTGCTGGAACTGGCCTGGCGGCATCTGGCGGCAAAACACGGAAAGCCCCGGTGTATCCTCGACGGGACGGAATGCGACCGGGGATTCGTCATGATTGCCTACGGGAAGCTGGGAGGAATCGAACTGGGGTATCGATCGGATTTGGACTTGGTGTTTCTCCATGCCGGGACACCGGGTCAAACCCACGGCGGACGCCCGATGGACAACGCCCAATTTTTCGCCCGCCTCGGCCAGCGGGTCATCCACATCCTTACCGCACATACCCGGGCAGGCGTCCTTTATGAAATCGACATGCGGCTTCGTCCAAGCGGCGCTTCAGGAATCCTGGTCAGCGCCATCGAGGCTTTCCGGGAGTACCAGTTGGACCAGGCCTGGACCTGGGAGCACCAGGCGCTGGTTCGTGCCAGGGCCATCGGAGGGGATCCGGTTCTGGCGCGGCGTTTCGAAGCGATCCGGAAAGAGGCGCTCGCCCGTCCGCGGGAAAAGGATATTCTGAAAGCGGCTGTCAGAGAAATGAGGGAGAAGATGCGCAGAGAACACCTCAAGCCGGAACCCGGGGTGTTCGATCTCAAAGAGAGCCGGGGCGGCCTGGTGGACGTGGAATTTATCGTCCAATACCTCACCTTGCTCCATGCGTGGCAGCATCCTCAGATCGTGACCTGGACCGATAACGTACGCCTCCTCCAGTCCCTCATGGAAACCGGGGTCATCGGAGAGAAAACAGCCTACCTGCTGAGACGGGCCTTTCTGACTTATCGCGCCTCCATCCACCGCCTCAATCTCCGGGAAAAGCCTGCCAGGATACCCTCGGATTCGCTCATCGGCCTCCGCAAGGCGGTCCGACGCTTCTGGGCCGATTTCCTGGAGGGCTGAAAAACCCCACGCGATTTCCAAAATTGTCATATTTTTTCCATACTATTACATTTTTGTATTTTTATTCGGATTCCAGTTTTACTTCAGATCTTTTATAACCACTTGTTTTCGTATGTAAAAATGTCAATTTTATCTTATGGCACATCCTTTGCAGTATCGAAAACAGAAGTGCCGAATCCCCAGGGTTCGCAGTGTGGAGAATGGAATGAACAGCGATCTTGCAGCCCCTGACAAAAGAAAATTGGAACAAAGCGGACCCACCGAGGCGGCCTCGGCCTTGAAGGACGGACGGGATTCCCTCATCGGCGCCCTGTCCGGTTTGGCCCCCGTGGAGTTTTTGAGACGTCACGCCCGGCTGCTTGATGACTATTTCCAGAGGTGCTTTGAATCCTCAACCGTCGGTCCCAGCCTAAAAATCAACGCCAACCCTTTTGCCATCATCGCCCTCGGCGGTTTCGGCCGCCGGGAGCAATGCATGCATTCGGATGTCGATCTTCTTTTCCTGTTTGAAAAAAAGATCCCAACCCGAACAGAAGGCCTGATCCGTGAGGTGGTCTATCCCTTGTGGGATATCGGCATGGACGTGGGTTATGCCGTGCGCACCGTCAGGGAGTGCCTCTCCTTGAGCCGGAAAGACTTCGAATCGCTCACGCCACTTTTAGACGCCCGATTTGTATGCGGCATGTCCACGGTGGCCTCGCGTCTGGGGGAAAGCCTCCGGGAGAAGGTTTTAAAGCATCAACAAAAGACGGTGATAAAGTGGCTGGTTGAAACCAACCGAAACCGGCATCACCTCTTCGGAGATTCCAGTTATCTTTTGGAGCCGAACCTGAAGGAAGGACAGGGAGGGCTGAGGGATTATCATACCCTATTGTGGATCGCCCGGATTTTGTTCGACCTGAAGGAACCCAGGGATCTGGAGTACATGGGATGCCTTTCCCACAGGGAGTACCTCTCCCTGCGCAAGGCCCTGGATTTCATCTGGAATGTGCGGAACCGGCTCCATCTCATGTCCGGAAGAAAATGGGATCATCTGATCTTCGAATATCAGATGCCCTTGGCGGAGGCCATGGGTTTCAAGAAGACCAATGGACAGGAGCCGGTGGAGATCTTTCTCAGCGTCTTGCACGGCCAGATGGATTTCATCAAGCAGCAGCACCTTCGATTTTTCTACGAACAGGGCCTGGACCGGTCGGGCCGCCGCCGGAAAAAACCCTCCCAAAGGACCCGGATCCAAGATCTATCCGTGGAAAACGACATGCTTTTTTTTGCCTCTCCAGAGGCGGTGTTGAAGTCTCCGCAGTTGTTGATCCAGATCTTCGAGGAAAGTGCGCGTCTCGGGGTACCGCTCAGCGGAGAGGCCAGACGGTTGATCCAGGAATTGAGCCCTTTCGTCGCCCGCGGTTCCCGGGAAACCCTCCGCTCCTTCGAACGGATTCTCTGCCACCCTGGAACGTTCAACGTGCTCAAGGAAATGCTGGAATCCGGATTTCTGACGGCGTTTCTCCCCGAGATCAAAGGGGTCGTGCATCGTATCCAATACGATGCCTACCATCTTTATCCCGTGGATTTCCACCTGCTGCAGACTGTGGAGGCGGTACTCCGATTTGCGGAAGCGGCGGACGATTCTCTGGACAAGATGATCTTCCGCCTCTATTCGGAAATTCAAAACCGCAGACTCCTTTTCTGGGCGGCGCTCCTTCACGACATCGGGAAGGGAACATCGGAGGGGGATCACGCCGAACACGGTGCCGTCATGGCCAGGCGGGCGATGGAAGCCGTAGGGTGCTCTGCCGGGGACTCGGAAACGGTCGCTTTTTTGGTCAAAGAGCACCTGTTTCTGATGAAGACCGCCACCCGCCGAGATCTGCAGGATGAAGAAACCGCCATTTTCTGCGCCCGCAGGATTAAAGATCCCGAACGATTGAAGATGCTCTACCTGCTGACGGTGGCCGATTCCATTGCAACCGGCCCCAAAGCCTGGACGAGCTGGACCGCGGCCATCCTGAAGGATTTGTTCCTGAAGACCTTGAGGATACTCGAGAAGGGAGAGCTGGCCTCCTCGGAGGTCATGGAAAGGGTGAAAAACACGGGGAGGGCCTTGGTGGACGCCATGAAAGGCCCCGAGAAAAAGGCGGAAATGACGCGGCTTTTAGAAGTCATGTCCCCTCGATACCTGATCTCCGTGCCCATGGAAGCCATTTTGGGGCACGTTTCCCTTTTTCTGAACCTTGGAGAAAGCGAGTTTGTGTGGGAGGTTTCAAAAGGCGAGGATCCGGAGACTCGGGAGGTTACCCTGTGCGCCAAGGACAGACCCGGGCTTTTTTCCAAGATCGCCGGAGCGATGACGCTAAACGGCATCGACATTCTGGATGCACAGGCCTTTACCTGGAAAAATAAGATGGCCCTGGATATTTTTACGGTGAAACCGCCTCCGGATCTCCTGTTTGAAAAAGAGCGATGGGAACGGGCCCGGAAGAACCTTGAAGCCGCCCTTTCCGGCACACTGGATCTTTCAAAATCTCTTGAAAAAAAGATGGCCTCCCAATGGCCCACCCGGATCCGAAGCGCGAAACGGCCCTTGCGTATCACGGTGGATAACTCCAGTTCCAGTTTTTTCACCCTCATCGAGGTTGTTGCCGACGATTTTCCGGGACTTTTGTACAGGGTCAGCGATGCCATTTTACGGTGTAACCTTGATATTTGGGTCGCAAAGATTTCTACGAAAGTCGATCAGGTGGTGGATGTCTTTTACGTCAGGGATCTCGACGGGCAAAAAGTAGACAGCCCTGACCAGGAAAAAGCAATCCGTCAGGCGATAAAACGCGCTCTGCAGCAGCCCCTTGGAGGGCGAAACGGAACGTAAAAGGGCGACAAGTCAGGCGACCCTGGAGTCCAGGGGTTTCAGGATACTGTGGCAATAAAAGGAAAGACAAAAAAAATATAAAGCAAAAGGAGGCTCTCGTGACCCGTTTTTTCAATCTCAAGCACATCCTTTCAGCAGCAGGGATAACCTTGATCCCGATGTCGCATGCTTTTGCGGGAGAGGGGCTGGATACCGGAAATACCGCATGGATGATTGTATCCACGGCTCTGGTGATGATGATGACCCCTGCCGGACTGGCGCTATTTTACGGCGGGATGTCCCGGTACAAGAATCTGCTCAACACCTTTGCCATGACCTTTGTGGCCTACTGTCTTGCCAGCATCATCTGGATGATGTGGGGGTATACCCTGGCCTTCGGTCCGGACAAGGGGGGGGTCATCGGAGGACTGACCCATGCCTTCATGAGGGGGATCGGTGTCGACAGTCTTTCGGGGAGCATTCCGACCTCGGTTTTCGCCCTGTTCCAGATGACCTTTGCAGGGATCACCGTAGCCTTGGTGTTGGGCTCCGTGGTCGACCGCATGAAATTTTCGTCCTGGATTGTTTTCACCCTGCTGTGGGTCACCTTCGTCTACTGTCCGGTGGCGCACTGGGTGTGGGGTGGAGGATGGATGGCCAAGATGGGTGCCCTGGATTTCGCCGGCGGGACCGTTGTGCACATCAATGCCGGGGTGGCGGGGCTGGTCCTGGCCCTTGTTTTGGGTAAACGGGTCGGGTACAGGAAAGAGGCCATGTTTCCCTCCAGCATCGCGTTGACCGCTCTGGGTGCGGCTCTGCTCTGGTTCGGATGGTTCGGATTCAACGCCGGAAGCCAGCTGGCTGCCGACGGCGTGGCTGGATCCGCATTCCTGGTCACCAACACTTCGGCCGCTTCCGGTGCCCTGGCATGGATGTTCACCGAGTGGATCGTGACCCGAAAGCCGACGGTGCTTGGGATCGCTTCCGGAATCGTGGCCGGGCTTGTGGCCATTACGCCTGCGGCCGGGTTCGTGAATTTTGCGGCTTCCCTGGTGATCGGCCTGACCGCGGGAGTCCTGGGGTTTATCTCCGTGTCCAAGTTGAAGGCCTGGGCCGGATACGACGATTCTCTGGATGCCTTCGGAGTACACGGTATCTGCGGCATGTGGGGCGCCTTGGCCACCGGACTCTTCGCCAATCCGGCCATCCTGGAATCCGGAAAAGGGCTGTTTTACGGAAATGCCCATCAGGTTTGGATCCAGGCAGTTTCCATTCTTGCTACCGCGGCTTTCACCCTGGTGGGGACGGGAATCGTCATCGGCGCAACGCGCTGGATCACCGGGGGTCTGCGGGTAGCGGAGGAAAAAGAAGTCGAAGGACTCGACAGTTCCATACACGGGGAAAGGGCTTTTGAGATCGTTTGAAAGCTTTAAATATCCGTAACCCAAGGATCGAAAAGGAGTCTGTCTCATGAAGAAAATCGAAGCCATCATCAAGCCGTTCAAGCTGGATGACGTCAAAGAAGCCTTGAACGAGATCGGCATCAAAGGGATGACCATCTCGGAAGTCAAAGGCTACGGAAGGCAGAAAGGGCACAAGGAAATTTACCGGGGTGCCGAATACGTGGTGGATTTCATACCGAAAATCAAAATCGAAATCGTCGTCGATGCGCAGGTGGCAAGCCAGGTGGTGGAAAAAATCCGAGAGGCGGCCAATACCGGCAAGATCGGGGACGGAAAAATATTCGTCTGCCCGGTGGAGGAGGCCATCAGGGTTCGTACGGGAGAAAAGGGAACGGATGCCATCTGACGGCTCTTTTTCAGGCAAGAGCGTGCGGCAGGATCACTTAAAGGATCGGTTTCGATCATCTTGATCATTTAAATAAACCAAAGGAGGAACGATTATGGCGGCAACACCCAAGGACGTATTGAAAATGGCCGAGGAAAACGGGGCCAAAGTCGTGGATCTTCGATTCATGGATTTCCCGGGACTTTGGCAGCATTTTACCGTGCCCATCGGTGCCTTGGAAGAATCCAGCTTTGAAGACGGGTTCGGGTTCGATGCATCCAGCATCCGCGGTTGGCAACCCATCCATGCCAGCGACATGCTGGTGATCCCAGATGCGAAAACGGCAAAAATGGACCCTTTTTTTGAGGCACCCACGCTGGTTTTGATCTGCGACATCGTGGATCCGGTGACCCGTGAGAATTATTCTCGGGATCCGCGCTACATTGCTCGAAAAGCCGAAGCCTATCTCAAGAGCACCGGCATCGGAGATACGGCGTATTTCGGTCCCGAGGCGGAATTTTTTATCTTCGACGACATCCGGTTCGAGTCGTCCCGGAATCGGGCCTTTTATGAAATCGATTCGGTGGAGGGGATCTGGAACAGCGGACGGGATGAGTGCCCGAACCTGGGATATAAACCCAGGCTCAAGGAGGGATATTTTCCGGTGCCGCCCATGGACAAATTCCAGGATCTGCGCACGGAGATGCTTCTGACTCTGGAGAAAATCGGGATCCCCATCGAGGCCCAACACCACGAGGTGGCCTCGGCGGGTCAGGCGGAGATCGACATGAAGTTCAAGCCCCTGGTGGAGATGGGCGATCAATTGATGTGGTTCAAGTACGTGCTCAAGAATGTGTCGGTGCGACACGGCCACACGGTCACGTTCATGCCCAAGCCTTTGTTCGAGGACAACGGATCGGGGATGCATGTCCACGTGAGCCTATGGAAAGGGGGAAACCCTCTCTTTGCCGGGGACAAGTATGCCGGCCTGTCCCAGGAGGCCCTCTGGGGCATCGGCGGGATCCTGAAGCACTGCAAGGCGCTGTGTGCCTTCACCAATCCCACGACGAATTCTTACAAGCGCCTGGTCCCGGGCTTCGAAGCACCCGTCAACCTGGCCTACTCCGGCCGGAACCGGAGTGCGGCCGTCCGGATTCCCATGTATTCGGCCTCTCCCAAGGCCAAGCGCATCGAGTTCAGGACTCCGGACCCCTCCTGCAACGGTTACCTGGCTTTTTCAGCCATTCTGATGGCTGTCCTCGACGGCATCGAGAACAAAATGGATCCCGGAGATCCCCTGGACAAGAATATCTATGACTTGCCGCCTGAAGAACTGGCCGGGATCGCATCCGCCCCGGGTTCTTTGGATGAGGCCTTGGCAGCCCTTCAGGAGGACACCTCCTTTCTCTTCAAGGGGGATGTTTTCACCCCGGATGTGATCGACATGTGGACCGAATACAAGCGGAAACATGAGGTGAACCCGGTCCGGCTGCGACCCCATCCCCATGAGTTTTTCCTCTATTTCGACATCTAAAACCTTGGCTTGGGGCGGCCTTGAAAGAGGCCGTCCCAAGAATTTTTCGAAACAAACCGCCTATTTTTTCGGCGTATCGGCTATCGGTACTGCCGATAGCCGATACCGTATTGCTTGGCCTTGTAGGCGAATTTCCGGAGGGTGGTCTTGAGGAGGGCGGCGGCCTGCGTGGTGTTGCCCCGGGTGTTTTTCAAGGCGTCGATGATCATCTCCCGTTCCAGGTTTTCCACGGCTTCTTCCAGGGAGCGGGCCGGAAGGGTGTCGGATTCGGTGCCGGTCTGGAGGGTGGGGGGGAGATGGTAGCTGTGGATCGCCCCTTCCTCGCACAGGAGCACCGCCCGTTCGATGCAGTTCTCTAACTCCCGGACGTTGCCCGGCCAGTGATACTGCATGAGCATGTCGATGGCGGGCGTGGAAAAGCGGCGTATGTCCTTTTTGTTTTCCTTGGCGTATTTTTCCAGGAAAAAATCCGCCAGAAGAAGGATGTCGGTCTTCCGTTCCCTCAGGGGCGGCATATAGATGGGAAAGACATTGAGCCGGTAATACAGATCCCCCCGGAAGGTCTCCTCTTCCACTCCCTTTTCCAGGTCCTTGTTGGTGGCCGCTATGATGCGGACATCGACCTTGAGGGTTTTGTGGCCCCCCACCCGTTCGAATTCTTTTTCCTGGAGCACCCGGAGCAGCTTCACCTGGACATCGACGTCGATGGAGCCGATTTCGTCCAAAAATATGGACCCCTTGTCCGCCAGTTCGAATTTTCCGATTTTCTGACGGATGGCGCCGGTGAAAGCGCCTTTCTCGTGGCCGAACAGCTCGCTTTCGATGAGATTTGCGGGAAGGGCCGCACAGTTGACCTTGACAAAGGGGTTTTTGGCCCGGGGGCTGTTGTAGTGGATGGAATTGGCCACGAGTTCCTTGCCGGTCCCGCTCTCCCCCCGGATCAACACCGTGGCGTTGCTTTGGGATACCTGCGAGATCATCTGGAAGACTTCACGCATCTTGTTGCTGTTCCCCACGATGTTGGTGAACCGGTACCTGTCCGTCAATTCGTTGCGCAGCCTGAGGTTTTCCTCCCGGAGCTGATCTTTTTCCAGTCGAATGGTTTCTAAATTGATGACGTGCTGGGCGATCATGGTGGCGACCACCGAGAGCAACTGAAGCCCTTCTTTCAAGGGGTACCCGGGATCATAGGGCCGATCCGCGCTTAGGGCGCCGATGACCTGTTTTCCTTTCTTGATGGGGACACAGATGAAGGAGAGCTCCTGGCCGTTTTGGGACCTTCGGGAAGCCGTGCGGTCCAAAAACTGGGGTTCCTGACTGATTTTTGGAATGACGAAAGCCTTTCCGTTTTCGATGACGCGCCCCGTGATGCCCTCGCCGGGTTTGTACTTGCCCCGTTCGATGGCGGATCGGGAAAGGCCGTGGGCCACTTCGATGCTGATCTCGTTTTTCACCGGGTCCAGGATGGAGACCGTCCCCCGGGCCATATCCATGGAATTGGACAGGATTTCCAGAACCTTGTATAAGGACTTGCGAAGGTCCAGGTGCTCGTGGAGGGTCGTGCTGATTTCATACAGCAGGGTGATTTCTTCAATTCGCTGCATCAAGGACTCCAAGAAGCATCCGATACCAGGCCGAGGGGGTTTGGGTTGCAGGCCCGATGCCGCCGGGATGCAGTAAATAACTTTCTGTTTCCCGCAGGCGCCTGCCCTGGTCCCCGCGGACAGATAATACAAAAATGTAAAACATGGCAACCCCTTTTCATCGTTTTTTCAAAGCCGCGGGTCAAAAGCCAAAAAGCGGCATGCCGCTTCTGGGCGCCCATTTTTCCATCGCCGGCGGCTTGGCAGGCGCTGTCCATGAGGCGGCGGCCTACGGGTGCACCGCCATGCAGCTCTTCACGAAAAACGCCAGCACTTGGAAGGAACGAAACCTCACCGAAGACGAAATCCAGGCCTTCGAAGCGGCAAAGCGTCAAACCGGGATCGTGCACATTGCATCGCATGCCGCGTACCTTCTTAACCTCGCCTCCCCGGAACCCAAAAAACATCAAATGTCCGTGCGCGCTTTGTCGAACGAACTTTTTAGGTCCTCGTCCCTGTCGATCCCCTTCGTCATTTTGCATCCCGGCAACCACATGGGTGCCGGGGAGGCGGAAGGGATCAAAAGGATTATCGCGGGGATCAACGGAATCTTCGAGGCGGTCCAGACCCGGGGGACGCGGATCCTGCTGGAGACAACAGCCGGCCAAGGGTCGAGCGTGGGAAACCGGTTCGAGCATATCCGGGACATCATCGGGGGGATAACGGATCAGGAGCGGGTGGGCGCCTGTCTGGACACGAGCCATATTTTTGCCGCAGGCTACGACATCCGAACCCCAAACGCCTACGCGGAGACGCTTGCCGAATTCCATGAGGTCATCGGATTGGACCGGCTGGCCGTCATCCATCTCAATGACGCCAAGCGGGCGCTGGGATCCCGGGTCGACCGGCATGAACACATCGGAAAGGGGCAGATCGGCCTTGGCGCTTTTGCCCTGATCATGAAGGATCCGCGTTTCGAGTGCATTCCCAAGATCATCGAAACTCCAAAGATCAAGGGAAAAATCGACTACGATCGCATCAACCTGGAGCGGCTCTGGGCCTTAAGGGGCTGAACTGTCGGAGTAAGACATGAGGACTTGGACCTTGGCGAAACTTTTTCTAGGAGCCGGCGGCCTTTACGCCGCCTTCGGGGGTCTCCTGTTCCTGGCCCAGCGGCAGATGCTTTTTCCGCGCTTCCTGGTGGGATCCGCCCCGGAAAACCTGGCCCTGCCCGAAAGCGTCGACCGGGTGTGGATTCAGACCTCTTTTGGTCCGGTGGAGACTTATCTCATGCTTCCCGACACCGATGTCTCGGCAAAGCCCTTCCCCATGGTCCTTTTCGCCCACGGCAACGGAGAACGGATCGATCTGTGGCCCGAGACACTGTCCCCGTTTCTGGATTTAGGGGTGGGGGTTTTCATGGTGGAGTATCCGGGATACGGGAGGAGTTCGGGTTCTCCTTCGCAAAAGACGGTGACGGAGGTTTTTATCCGTGCCTACGACTACCTGGCATCACGGGGGGACGTGGATTCGAAGCGTATCGTATTGGTCGGACGATCCCTCGGCGGCGGGGCGGTATGCGCCCTGGCCGCCGAAAGACAGGCAAGGGCGCTCATCTTAATGTCCACCTTCACGAGCGTTCGTTCCTTTGCCCGCCGCTACCTGATGCCTGCGATGCTGGTTCGGGACCCCTTCGACAACCTGTCCGTCGTCCGCTCCTATGAAGGCCCCGTGCTCGTCATCCACGGGGACAGGGATGAAACCATTCCCTATGACCATGGCGTGACGCTTTATGAAAACGCCCGGACCGCCACGAAGATCACCTATTCCGCCGGACACAACGACTGCCCGCCGGACTGGGATGTCTTTTTCAGGGATGTGGAAAAGTTTTTGAGAACCTTCCGGATTCTTCCTGCATCTTGAGGATCTGGGAAAGTCGCAAAGGCTGAGCTTTATTGCCCGAAGAACCCTCCGGCATCTGACTAGAGGTCATTTCAAAACCTCCCAACAAGCGCGGAAGGAGGGTTTTGAAACCGCTTCTAGTTCTTAGAGGCCGAACCGGCTTTTTTCAGAAAGCTCCGCGCATCCGGGTCTTTCAGCTCTGCCGCACGCTTGAAATCGGCCAGGGCCTTTTCCCGCTCTCCGGACAGCAGGTAGATGCGCCCCCGTCCATAGAGGTAGGCGCCGCTTTGGGGATTCAGCACGACGGCGCGGTTCAGGGCGGCGACGGCCTCGGGATAGGCGCCCATTTCACCGAGAGCCACTCCTAGATGAAAATGTGCATCGCTGAAGTCCGGTTCGATTTCGATGGCCTTGCGGTAGTGTGCGACGGCCGATGCGTTGTCGCCGTTCAAAGCGGCAAGCGTCCCCTGTTTCATCCGGTCTGATGCCTCGGCACCTGGGAGCTTGGAGGCCTTCGGGTCAGGGGAACCCCCTTTTCCTTTTTCAGGATCCGGTCTGGCGCTTTCCTTTTTTTCGGCAAGGATTCCGGCAGGAGGTGCCCCGGCAAAGTGGGCGATCAGGCTGCGGATGTCGGCAGTCTTTACCGCTGATTTCACGGATGCCCGCCCATTTCCGAGATCCAGCATCATCGACACCTTGCCCAGCCTGGGCAGGGGTTGGTCCGCCTGGGGAAGCCCCGGGAGCATCTTCTTGAGAGAACCGAGGTAGGCGGCCAGATCGTACTCGAAGGTCATGAGGGGGCCTTTTGCCGGCGCGGCTTTCAGCTTATCCGCTTTCTGGATCAGCCGTGCCAGCCTCTCGTCGGTGGATGCGGAGAGGAGAAGGTCGTCCACCACCGTCATCCGGAAGGCATACAGGCCTAATGAGTTGAAAAGTTTGAGGCCGGGATCGGCGGGTGGAGTTACTGAAGGAGCAGGAAACCGAAACTGGATGCCGTAAACCGGCCGGCCGGCCACCTTTGAATCCGGTGTTCGGGAAAAAACGGGGTCCACGGAATCCTTGAGCTGTTTTTCCAGGGACTGCTGCAAGGTTTTTCCGAAATCCTCAAGCCACGGCAGATAGGTCTTTCCGATAAAGCCCTCCGTGTGCTTTTCTCCTTTGAGGACATGGATCATTTCCAGGACGATCCCTTTTTCCTCCAAGGCCATTCCGCCTGCCATTTCGCCGGTAAAATAGGCGCTGATCTCCATGAGCTTCGAAAAATCGATTCCCACGCTCTGGTAGAACGTTCCGAACGTCTCCCCCAAGAGGGAAAGCAGTTTTTCGGTCTGAAAAGCACGGGATCTGAAGTTCATTTGAAGCCCGGAGTGAAATCCGGACAGCCGGCTGACGGCTTTGCTTTGGGTGAAAATATCGGCCATCTCGCTTCCCGCATGGGCCAAAAGGGCCGCCTCATAGGCTATCTCGTCGGGGGTAAGATGAAAGCGGAGGTCAAGGGTTTTGAGCTGTCTGGCCGTTTTGAGAACCTTTTCCGCCGTTTCCCGAAGCTGTGCCGGAGAAAGAGGCAGGTCCGGCGGGGTTTTTCCCGGAGGGAGGGATTGAAGGGCGGACAGGGCTTCCTGGATCTTGGGGTCGGCTTTTTTCAAGAGAGCGTCCACGGCCACCTCGACGCTTGCCGAAGCATCCGGCCCGGGGCGAGAGGCCTTTTCCAGGGCCGGTTCCAGGGCTTTGTCAGGTTTTCCGGCGCCCGGCGGAAGGGAGAGGAAATAATAGCCGGGTCCTTGGACGGCTTGATAGGCGGTTTGAAACGCCGGGTTGGGTTTTTTAAAAGGAATGAAAAGCGCCGTTTCCGGTTTCGGATCCTTGATCTCGACTCCGATTACCATGGGCCGGGAAAAGTCGATCCAGTCCGTACCCTGGAGCATTCCTTTCACCATGGCACCGGGGGATATTCCGGATTCCGGACCGGCAGCCGCGGCAAGGGCATCGATCACTTCCAAGCTTTTGTCCAGGTGGCTGATTTTGATCAAGATGTCCGGAGGAGCGGCCGGTTCCTGCGCGGCGAACAGTTGGGGCTGGTGGCTCGAAAGGAGAAGAGAGCCGATGCAAACCATTGAAATGAAAATCGCATTTCGAAAAAATCCCTGATTCATGGTCTTTTCCCCTGATCAAAAGTTTCAATGGACAGCAGGGCTTCTAAGTCTTTTCAGAGTAGGCAACTTCTAAGTAAATGTCAAAGCAAAAGACTATGCAAAAGTCGATGTAAAAAAGAAAAGGCCTCCCGGCGAAAGGGCCGGGAAGCCTTCAGGGTACAGCGTCTGTCGTACCGGCAGGGGTCAGGGGCTTCAGGAGGTGGAAAGGCTTCGAAGCCACCGGCCACAGCCGGAAAAGGGTCTTATTCGCCGCCTTCGAATTTGAATGAGAGCAACACCCGGGTTCGATAGGCGACCACCTTGCCGTTTTCCACTTTCAAATCGAGCTTGGAAATTTCGGCGACACGCAGGTCCCGCAGGCTCTTGGAAGCCCGCTCGATAGCGTTTTTCGCCGCATCCTCCCAGGAGACCGTACTGGTTCCCACCAACTGAATGACTTTGTACACACTGTCGCCCATCTTTTCCTCCTTTCGGTTGGGTTATCGGTTGGTGTCTCCGAACACCTAATCATAGTAAGGCAAGATAACCGATCAAGTCAAGGTGGAAAATTGCGGCCTCGCTTTCCCGCAGCCTGGAAAAGCAATCCGCCGAAAAGAGCGATGATCGCACTTGCGGCAAAAAGGCCTTCGGCACCGACCCTCTCGAACAACAGGCCGGACATAAAAAAGCCCGCCATTAATCCCAGCCCGTAGGTTACGGCATTGTTGGCAGCCTGAGCCACGGTTTTTGCTTCTTCGGGGGCCAGGGTGTCCACGTACAGAATGCTGGCCATGTGAAATGCACCGTAGGTGATGGCATGCAGACACTGGGAGAGCAATATCGTCAGAGGTGATTTGAAAAACATCAGACATCCCCACCGAAGGGCGGCTGTCAGGAAAGAAAAGATCAAAACGGTTCGCAGGGAATACTTCTCGAACAGGGCTCTGGACCGGATCATGACCCCGATCTCGCACAGAGAGGCCAAAGCCCAGGCAAACCCGATGAATGTTTTGGAAAAGCCCAGGTTTTCCAGATGAATAGAAAAGAACCCGTAGTAGGCACCATGACTGGCCAGCATCAGAAACGCGCAACAAAGAAAAGCAAGGACTTCCTTTCTGAAAAGCGCCCGGGAAAAAAAGGCGGCGGCTTGAGGTCGGGGCCTTCTGGTTTTCGGGACTCCCAGGGAGGCCAGGCTCTGAAGACCGGCCCCCAGCAAGACCAGGACCAGGATGATATCGATGCTGTGGCGGTCGATGAGTTTCCCCATCAAAACGACCACTGCGATAAAAGCAAGGGAACCCCAGGCCCGGATGGATCCGTAGCGCTTTTTTTCCGCACCCAGCGCCTCCAGGGTGAAGGTTTCCAGGAAAGAAATGACGGGGGAATAGAAAATGCCGTAAAGAAGGGTGATGGCCAAAAGTTTCCAGAATTCGATGGTGAACAGGTAAAGAGACCAAATGCCGGTGCTGGTGAAAAGACAAAGGATGTACAGGGGCCTTCGCGCCGAATACCGGTCGGCCAATGCGCTCCAAAGCAGTGAAAACAAGACCAGGGATACGGAACGCAGGGCCGAGAGGGTTCCGATTTCAAATCCCGTCAAACCGATGTGAAAGCAGTAGAGGTTGAAATAGGGAAGCACAATCCCCATGACGGCGAAATGAAGGAAATACTGAAAGCCGAGCGCCAGCCGTCCGGAACCGGATGCGGAAGGATCCATGGCCGGGAGATACGGCATTCTCTTCTTCAATGCAAGGAAGAAGGTCGAGGGCGCTTGGAAGCCGGAAGGGTCAATGACGTTTAAATTCCTGGCAGTGTGCAGTCTTCCATCCCCAGGGGCACGGGAAGAGGAGCCTTTTGTCTGTTATCTTGCGGGTCCTCCTTTACAAACCCTTGAAACGATGCTATTTTATCAAAAACCTAAATGCTGTGGACTCGACGGTTGCAAGGAGAACGGGATGGACTACATCAAGATCCGCTTCGGGGACAACCTGGAGCGATTGAGCGCCCATTTTGAGAGCGCGTTCCAGGACATTTTCCGGCCCAGACAGGTCAGCCCCATGTTCGGAACTTCGGAACGAAGCTGGGTTCCCCAGATGGATATCTACGAGACCCCCGAAGAAATCATCATTCTGGCGGAACTGGCGGGCGTGGAAAAGGATCAGCTGGAGGTGGAGATCAACAGCAAGGCCGTCAAAATCCATGGGAACCGACCGTGCCTGTCCAGGGTTGGCAAGAGCACCTACCGGCTGGCCGAGATCCAGTACGGACGATTCGAGAGGGTCCTTTTCCTTCCGGCGCCCATCGACACCGAAACGGTGAGTGCAGCCTTTAGCAACGGTTTGCTTCGGATCCATCTGGCCAAAATCCCCCGGGACATGACCCGCAGGGTCCCTGTCTCGGAAGGATAGCGTGACCCCCGGGGATCCAAAAACCCGCCTTCCTGTTTTGAATACAATTGGATAGAGAGGGTAAAGAGATATACCTCGATCGCCTCAGGGCAAAAGAGGAATTGCAAGGATCGAAGTCGATGCAGATGAAAAGCACCCCCTCCGGGGAAAGATCCTCATGTTAGAGGTCGTTTTCTTGAAACTCGATTGGAGGTCGAATCAGAAGCAATCATGGCCGAACAACAGCCCATTGATGTAAACGTCGACAAGCTGCCCGAAATCCTGCCCATCCTTCCTCTTTTCGATGCCGCCCTTTTTCCGAAGATGGTTCTTCCGCTGATGGTGATGCAGGAGGATTCCATCCGGCTCATCGATGAAGCCATGGCCAATGACCGCATCTTCGGCCTTCTGGTGTCCAAGCAGGCCTCCAAAGACAAATACGGCCCCGAAGACCTCCACCGGGTGGGAACCAGCGCCCTGATCCTCAAGATGGCCAAACCCGACGAGAACCGGGCGCAGCTTTTGGTTCAGGGTATGCGACGGTTCAAGGTCAAGGAATTTATTGAAGGAAAGCCGTATCTCCAGGCCCGCGTCGAGCACATCCAGGAGGACAACAAGAAGGATAAGGAGATCGAGGCTCTGATGGCCAACCTCGTCGGTCTTTTTCTTCGCATCGTGGAACTCTCCCCCGGCCTCCCTCCGGAACTGGCACAGATGGCCAAGTCCATCCAGGAATCCGGAACCCTGGCGGATATGGTCACCTCCACCATCAACTCCTCCCTGGAAGAAAAGCAGCGCGTCCTGGAAATCCTTGATGTGAGGCGGCGGCTCAAGGAGGTCTTGCGGCAGGCCACCCGCCAGAAAGACATCCTGGAACTGGGGAATAAAATTCAAAGCCAGGTCAAAGAAGGGATGGACAAGCAGCAGCGGGACTATTACCTGCGCCAGCAGCTGAAGGCCATCCAGGAGGAGCTGGGAGAAAAGGACGAGACCAAGTTCGAAGTGGAAGAGTACCGGGCCAAGATCGAGGAGAAAAACCTTCCTCAAGAAGCCCGGAAGGAAGCCGATCGGGAGTTGAACCGTCTGGCCCGCATGCACCCCTCCTCTTCGGAATATACGGTGGCTTCCACTTACCTGGATTGGCTGGTTTCCCTTCCGTGGAGGGAAAGCACCGAGGATGTCCTGGACATCAAGAAAGCCAAAAAGATCCTGGACGAAGACCATTTCGGGCTGGAAAAGGCTAAAAAACGCATCGTCGAATATCTGGCGGTCCGAAAGCTCAAACCGGACTCCAAGGGCCCCATCCTCTGCTTCGCCGGACCTCCCGGAACCGGCAAGACCTCCCTGGGGCGGTCCATTGCCAGGGCGATAGGCCGGAAATTTCACCGGATTTCACTGGGGGGTGTGCGGGACGAGGCGGAAATCCGGGGTCACCGCAGGACTTACGTGGGGGCGCTTCCCGGCCGGATTATCCAGGGGATTCGCCGATGCGAGTCCAACAACCCGGTCTTCATGCTCGACGAAATCGACAAATTGGGAAGTGACTTCAGGGGAGATCCCTCGTCGGCGCTCCTGGAAGTGCTGGATCCGGAGCAGAATTTTTCCTTTTCGGACCACTATCTCGATGTCCCCTTTGACCTGTCAAAGGTGATGTTCATCACCACGGCCAACATTTTGGATACCATCCCTCCGCCGTTGCTCGATCGCATGGAAGTGCTCGGGTTGCTCGGCTACACGGAGGACGAAAAGATTAAAATTGCCCAGAAGTATCTGGTTCCCCGCCAGCGGGACGCCCATGGGCTTACGGCAAAACAGATCGCTTTTTCCAAGGGGACCCTCCGTCGGATCATCTCCGATTACACGCGGGAAGCGGGATTGCGGAATCTCGAACGTGAAATCGCCGCCGTCTGCCGCCAGGTGGCCACCCGGATTGCCCAAGGGGAGTCCGAGTCCCTTTTCGTCCGGGTCAAAGACATCTCCCGGTACCTGGGCCCTGCGCGATACACGGCCGAAGAAACCGCCCGGATCCAGAACCCGGGGGTCGCGACAGGCCTGGCCTGGACGCAGACCGGGGGGGAGATCCTGTTCGTGGAGGCCACCGCCATGAAGGGAAAAGGCGGCCTGATTCTCACCGGGCACCTGGGGGACGTCATGAAGGAATCCGCCACCACGGCCTTGAGTTTCATTCGAACCCATGCCTCAGAGCTCGGAATCGACGAGGAATTTTACGCGAAGATGGACCTGCACATCCATATCCCGGCCGGCGCCATTCCCAAGGACGGACCTTCGGCCGGCGTCACCCTGCTTACCGCCCTAGCATCGCTTCTGACCGGGAAGACGGTCAAAAGGGACCTGGCCATGACCGGGGAAATCACCCTGAGGGGTCAGGTCCTCCCGGTAGGGGGGGTGAAGGAAAAAGTTCTGGCTGCACATCGGATGAAAATTCAGACGGTGATCCTGCCGAGGCAGAACAAGAAGGACCTGGAGGACATTCCGAAAAAAGTCCACCGTCAGATTCAATTCCAGTTCGCCGATAAAATGATGGATGTGATCAAGCAGGCCCTCCAAAAATAGCTATGGGGAATCCACGAAAAAGAGGCGTTTCGGCCGGGGGGTTTTGGGCCCTTTCATCGGCCGTATTTCTGCTTTTGATCCTTCATGCCTGCGGTACCGCCCCGCCGCCTCAAGCGCCTCCTGGATACCCAAAGCCTTACCGGGTCATGGGGAAATGGTATCAGCCTCTTCCCGACGCCAAGGGATTTGAGCAGCGGGGGATCGCTTCTTGGTACGGAGACGATTTCCACGGAAAAAGCACGTCCAGCGGAGAACCTTACGACATGTACGCCATGACCGCCGCTCACAAAACCCTTCCTCTGGGTACCATGGTGCGCGTGAAGCATTTGGAAAACGGACGGGAGATCACGGTGCGGATCAACGACCGGGGCCCTTTCGTCCATGACAGGGTTATTGATCTCAGCACCCGGGCGGCAAGGGAAATCGGAATCCACGACCCGGGAACCGGGCCCGTGGAAATCGTCGCTATAGGAAGACCTGAGCTTCGATCATCAGCCTCTTCCCCGTCGACTTCTTATGTGAAGACCAACTATTTCTCGGGCAATTTTACCGTCCAGGTCGGAGCATTTACAGACCGGAAGAATGCGGAACAGTTGGTGCAAAACCTTTCACGGACCTATAAAAATGTTCACATCTCCGAGTATTCTGACGGCCGAAACACCTTTTTCAGGATTCGGGTCGGCCGGACCCATGATCTGGAGGAAGCCGTCAAGTACGAGGCCTATCTGATTCAAAATGGATTCCCCCGGGCTTTCGTGGTGGCCGAATAGGGGATGGCGCATCTGATGGACAATGTCGTCTTCCTGGACCGAGACGGGGTGATCAACGAGGATTCCCCCCATTACGTAAAAAGCTGGGAGGAGTTCTTCTTCATTCCGAAAAGCCTGGAGGCCATCGTCCGTCTGTGTACCGGAGGAAAGGAGTTGTTCGTCATCACGAACCAGTCGGTCATCAACCGGAAGATGATGACGCGGACGGAACTGGAATCGCTTCACCGGAAGATGGTTTCCGAAATTCGGCTCCAGGGCGGAAACATCCGGGGTGTCTTCTACTGTCCTCACGTTCCGGAGGACGGCTGTGGCTGCCGGAAGCCGAAACCCGGCCTGATTTTAGATGCACGGCGGCGTTACGGGATCAACCTCTCCAAGGCGGTCATGGTGGGGGACAGCCAAAAGGATATCGACTGTGCCCGGGCCGCGGGGTGTGGGTATGCCGTTCTGGTGCGCACGGGCATAGGTCTTGAAACGGAAAAGCGTCTGATGGAAAGCGGCATCCAGGCCGATTATGTGGCACCGGATCTTTTCGGTTCGGTGGAGTGGATCCTGTCCCGAGGCTTTCGGTCCTAAGCGTCCGACTTTTCCGCGGGCAGCACCGGAAGCTTGAAAAAATCGACGCCCTCATCCTTGAGCGTCTTTTCTTCCTGCTCCGTGCTCACCCCCGGATGTTTCTCGGTTCGATGACGCCGTAATGCATCTTAAGGGCTTCGGTGGCGAAGTTACACCCCACGTTATCGAAGTTCTTCTCGACGAATTCGGCGATTTTTTTCCCCATCCGTTCCACTTCCTTGGATTCCGGGAGAGGATCCTTGTGCACAGACGAAGATTTGATGGCAAAAGGGGAATACACTTTGGAGACAGCGGTATCCTCGCAGACCGGGCAAGTGACGAGGTTTTCCCGGCACTGTTTGTCGAAAGCCCGGGTGTCTTCGAACCACCCTTCAAAGCTGTGTCCTTTGGAGCATTTAAGGTCGAAAATAATCATGCGCGTTGGGTTCGTTTGTCAGGTTTCACGGGGCCGAGAGGCACCCCTAAGACTGGGCTCTTGCCGATCCAAAGGGATCGTCTTTCCCGCCCTGCCGGCTTCCAAAAGCGGAGTTGACCCTGACAAGATAATAATGCTAAACGGGAAGCGCGTCAACGAAAAAAAGCATATCATTCAAGCCCATAGAGACTAGAGGGCCGAAGGGAGCCGACGAGCGATGAAAAGGCTTGGGATTTTGGTTGTGCTTGGGTTCCTGGTCATTCCGAACGCCTCAGCAGAAACCCTTTACGTGGACGATTTCGTTCGAGTGACCTTAAGATCCGGACCCGGGGTGGATTACCGGGTCATCGACATGGTGGGCACAGGCGAGAAAGTGCAAATTCTGGAACGCGCCGAAGACTGGTCCAAGGTCCAGGTATCCAATGGAAAAGAAGGGTGGATCCTGACCCGTCATCTGACCTCCGATGTTCCCAGCGTGCTGCTGGTGGAAACCTTCAGGCGTGAAAATGCCGAGCAGAAAACGAAACTGGCCGACCTTTCAACGGCCAATGCACGGCTTGCGGAGGAAGCCAGGAAGTTGAAGAAAGAGCTTGAAGAGAACCGGACCGAATTGACCACCCTCCAAACAGAACATGAAAGCCTGAAACAGGGGTCGGGGGAATATCTGGACCTGAAGGTCAAATACGAAAAAGCCGCCGCGGCGCTGGAGGAGGTAACCCAGAGGGCAGAAGGTTTCGAAAAGGATCTGACCCGGCTGCAGCTGCATCAAAATGTCCGATGGTTTTTAAGCGGTGCCGGGGTCCTCGTCGTGGGGTTTCTCATCGGCTTCAGCGCGAAACGACAACGGAGGCGGTCTTCGCTCTTATGATTGAAGCTCCCTGCAGCAAGCTGCCGGGAGTCTTCTGCCGTGAGGAATGGAGCTTTTTATGATGCGCTCGCTATTGCGGTTCAAATGAATGGGCAGGAAATGGAAGGGGAGATCCGATCGGATTTTCTGGTCGTCGGGAGCGGGATTGCCGGGCTTTCTTTCGCCTTGAAGGTGGCGGATTTCGGAACGGTGGCCCTGGTGACAAAGAAGGCGGTGGTGGAAAGCAACACCAATCTGGCTCAGGGGGGCATCGCCTCCGTCTTCGAGGAAACGGATTCCTTTGACCTTCACATCCAGGACACCTTGGCGGCGGGCGCGGGTCTGTGCCATCCGGACGTGGTGGAGAAGGTCGTAACGGAGGGCCCCCAAAGGATCCGGGAACTGATGGAGATGGGAGTCTCCTTCAGCCTCTCCGAATCTGAAAGCGAGGGAAGGGAGAAGGGTCATCCGCTTCCGTTTCATCTGGGGCGGGAAGGGGGACACTCCCGGAATCGCATCGTTCACGCCCACGACATGACCGGCAGGGAGGTGGAGCAGGTGCTCGTAAACCTGGCAAAAAGCCACCCCAACATCCGCCTTTATGAGAACCACATCGCCATCGACCTCATCACCGTTTCCACACGGATGAAACGGGGGCTCATCACCACCACTCATGAGGACTTCTGCTGCGGAGCGTACGTTTTAGACCGCGAGACCCAGCGTGTGAAGACGTTTTCCTCAAGGATCACGGTTCTTGCCGCCGGGGGAACGGGGAAAGTCTATCTTTATACCAGCAACCCGGATATCGCCACGGGGGACGGTATCGCCATGGGGTACCGTGCCGGCGCCACGGTGGCCAATCTCGAGTTCGTTCAGTTTCACCCGACATGCCTCTACCATCCAGAAGCGAAAAACTTCCTCATCTCGGAAGCGGTGCGCGGGGAGGGGGGCGTCATCATCGATGCCGAAGGCCGTCCTTTCATGGAAAACTACGATCCTCAGAAAGATCTGGCATGCCGGGACGTGGTGGCCCGGGCCATCGACACAGAACTTAAAAAAACCGGCCACGATTGCGTCTTCCTGGACCTTACCAGCCGGGAACCGGACTTCATCCGGAAGCGATTTCCCAATCTTTACCAAAAATGCCTCGAATTCGGAATCGACATGGCCCGGGATCCCATCCCCGTGGTGCCCGCCGCCCACTACATGTGCGGCGGAATCGTCACGGACATGTACGGGAGGACCGACATCCAACGTCTTTACGCCATCGGCGAGACGGCCTGCACGGGCCTCCATGGCGCGAACCGGCTGGCCAGCAATTCCCTCCTGGAGGCTCTGGTTTATGCCCAATCTGCCTCCCGACAGGCCCTCCAGGATCAGGCGACGCCGTCCCGGGAGCCCTTCCCGGACCTGCCGCCTTGGGACCCGGTGGGATCCACCGACAGCGACGAAAGGATCGTGGTTTCCCAGAACTGGGACGAAATTCGAAGGCTCATGTGGAACTACGTGGGCATCGTCAGATCCGAAAAGCGGTTGGCCAGGGCCAGAAGACGCATCGAGCTCATCGCCAAAGAAATCCAGGACTATTATTGGGACTTCAAGGTGGATGCCGATCTCGTCGAATTGCGCAACATCGCCACGGTGGCCGAACTCATCATCCGCTGCGCTTCGCATCGCAAGGAAAGCCGAGGGCTCCACTACAACCTCGCCTATCCCCATCAGGACGATCTTCGATGGAAAAAGGATACGATCCTGAGACGGTCCTTCCTGGGATGACCCCGCCTGCGGGCAAAGGCGCCTTCTGCCGAATGAAAGCTCCCAAACGATTGACAAGGATTTTTTGTGCATTAATTTCAAGGATCATGCCTGATCTTCCCACGACACCGGATGACCGAAACCATGGGTAACAAAAGGGATTATTACGAAATACTGGGGGTGGAACGGCATGCCGGCCAAGACGAGATCAAAGCCGCCTACCGAAAACTCGCCCTGAAATATCACCCGGATCGAAATCCAGGAGACAAAATGGCCGAGGAGAGCTTCAAGGAAGCGGCTGAAGCCTATGAAGTGCTCCGGGACCCGAGAAAAAGGGACCTCTACGATCAATTCGGCCACCGGGGTCTCGAAGGGTCTGGATTTTCCGGTTTCAGCGGTTTCGAAGACATCTTTTCGAGCTTCGGGGACATTTTCGAGGATTTTTTCGGTTTCGGAGGACGCAGGGCCTCCCGTTCGAGATCCAACCGCGGTGCGGATCTGCGCTTTGATCTGGAACTTGACTTCATGGAAGCTGCCCGGGGCATCGAGACCCAGATCGAGGTGGAAAAGCAGCAGGGGTGCTCCGCCTGTTCAGGGACCGGGTGTGTTCCGGGAACGCAACCGGAAACGTGCCGGCACTGCGGGGGATCGGGGCAAGTCTCCCGGAGCCAGGGGTTCTTCACTGTCCGAACGGCCTGCCCCGGATGTCATGGAAACGGGCAGACGATACCGGATCCCTGCACCCTATGCCGGGGAACGGGCCAGGAGCGGGTCCGGAAAAAAGTTTCGGTCAAGATTCCAGCTGGGGTAGACAATGGTTCGCGGTTGCGTCTTACGGGTGAGGGGGAATCCGGCGCCTATGGCGGGCCCCCGGGAGACCTGTATGTCTTCATCCACACAAGGCCCCACGACTTTTTTCACCGGGAGGACACGAACGTCCTTTGTCAGATTCCCATTTCCTTTGTCCAGGCCGCCCTGGGAACCACCATCACGGTTCCCACCCTTGACGGCAAGAAATCCCTTGAAATCACCAAAGGAACCCAACCGGGAGACATTTTCCGGCTCCATGGAGAAGGGATCCCCTCTTTACGAAACGGGAGGCGTGGAGACCAGATCGTTCAGGTTCTGGTGAAAACCCCTACCCACCTGAACAAGAAGCAGGAGTCCCTTCTGAGGGAGTTCGCCAAACTGGAATCCAATAAATTTTCCAACAAATTGAAAAATATTTTAAAAGGGGACGCCTTGGGCAGGCAGAATTGATCCGCGCGGGAAGTCGCGATGACCCGGATCGTGTTTCAGGAGAACCCCTTTAAAAGAAAAGGACCTTTGCGGTGTATGAATTGAAAGTCACCACCCGCTTTGCCGCAGCCCACCAACTGAAACTGGTGGCAAAAAAATGCGAAAACCTCCATGGTCACAACTGGACCATAGAGGCCTGCGTCGCAGGGGAACGCCTGAACAGCGCCGGAGTGTTAATCGACTTCGGAGAGGTTAAAACCCGGCTTTCCAGCATCGTCGGAGAACTGGACCATCGATTTTTAAACGAGCTTGAGCCTTTCCAGGACCGCCTCCCACCGTCTTCGGAAAACATCGCGGCTTGGATCGCGAAACGTCTTCAGGAGGCCCTCAGGTCCTCAGGCGTCCGGGTGACTCGGGTTACCGCCTGGGAGTCGGACGACGCCTGTGCCACTTATACCCTGCCTGCAGACTAAAGGTTTCGTCTAACCCGGGTGCAAGGAACCCCAGCAGACCATCAGTTCTTCCCGGGAGATGACGGCAGAGACTTCCGGAACGGCTTTCCGGATATTTTCCAGTCCGCCCTCCTGCCGGTCTACCAGAATCACCGCCCGGACCACCTCCAACCCCTCCGAACGGGAGCGTTCGATGGCCTGGATCGTGGATCCCCCGGTGGTCGCAACATCGTCGATGACCACCACCCGTTCACCGGGCGTGACATCACCCTCTATCCAACGAACAATCCCGTGATCTTTTTGGGTTTTTCGGATGGAAAAGGCCTTGATGGGATTTTCCAGCATTCCCGAAACAAAGGCCACTGCGCAGGCCATGGGGTCCGCGCCGAAGGTCATGCCGCCGATGGCATCCACCGACAGCGTTCTGATGTGATCGAATACCAGATGCCCGATGAGATACATCCCCCTCGGGCTGAGGGTGACAGGCTTGCAGTTGACGTAAAAGCGACTCATTCTCCCCGAGACCAGCCTGAATTTCGGTTCCCGGCTGTATTGGAAGGATTTATCGCAAAGCAGGTGAATCAATTCCTGTTTCATTGCATCCAGTGCGTTCATTCCCCGAGTCCCTTCAACGTGAGCCCTGCCAAGAAAGGGTTGATTAAAAAGGCCCGATCGGATAATAAAGCCTCCACCGAAATGGAAGAAGCCAATGGATTGGGTTTCAGCGGAGGCGTGAAACAAGGAAAACCGTTGACGGCACTCCTCATTCGTCCATTCCCATAACAACAACGGACCCTAGGGTCAATTAAAAAAAATGCGGGCAGACATGGAAAATCGATTTTCGGCGTCAGGATATCGACATTGGAGAAAGGCCTTTCTTCTCGGGTTGTCCATGCTTGCCGGGGCAGGGGTTTTCAGAGGAACCGCTCCTGCTTCGGAAAGCAAAGACCAGGTCTTTTCCCTCAAGCAGAGCGTGGAGCGGGCACTTGAAGTCAATTTGAACCTGAAGGTCTCCCGGGACGAAATCCAGGCCGCCGAGTCTTCAAAAAAGGTTGCACGCTCCTATTTCTTGCCTGCGGCGAATCTTTCCTACCAATACCAGCGCAACGACGAGGAGTTTGCCCTGCAAGGCTTCGGAATCGTCACGCCTCAGGACAGGTATTCCTTTGCCGCCTCACTCAGCCAACCCCTATTTACCGGGTTTTCGATTCTCAACCGGTACGAGGTTTCAAAAATGCGCCTCGAGGTCGCCCAGACGGCCGAACTGCTGACCCGCCAGGACATCGTCCTGGCGGCCAAGAAGGCTTATTTCAACCTGCTCCGGACCCAGAAGCTGACGGAAGTGACCCGGGAGGCGGTGGCTCGAAGCGAAAGCCAGGAGGAAGTGGCCCGACAGTTCTATGAGGTCGGAATGACCCCCCTCAATGACCTGCTGAAAGCCCAGGTGGAAGTGGCCAATGCCCGTCAGGAGCTGATCGCATCTCAAAATGAGATGGAGGTGGCCGAGGCCAACTTCAACACCCTTTTGAGGCGCCCTGTCACCGCCCCGGTCAAAATCGAGGATATCCTGGATTACACCTCCTTTAAGTTGGATCTTCAGGAGAGCCTCAGGACGGCGGAGGCATCCCGCCTGGAGATCAAGCGGGCGGACCTGGAGGTGGACCTCTCCGAAAAAGACGTGAAGATGGCGGAAAAGGACTTCTACCCGATGGTGAACCTGAGCTGGACTTATTACCAGGAAGGGACCGATTGGGATGCCAGCGGGGGCGCGGGCCTTTACAGCGATTCCAGCGGTTGGAACGTGAAGGCGACGGCATCCTGGGACTTGTGGCAGTGGGGACGTACCCATTTCGGGGTTAAAGAAAAGCTGAGCCGCCTCCAGCAGGCCAGACACCGGAGAGAGGCCCTGTTCGATCAGATCCGACTGGAGGTGACGGACACCTACCTCAAGACCATGGAGTCCGAGAAGGCCATCGTCACGGCCCAAAAGGCCATCGAACAGGCCAAGGAAAATTTCCGGATCACCCAGGAGCGCTATGGGGCCCAGATGGCCACCTCGCTGGAGGTCTTCGACGCCCAGACGCTTCTTTCCAGGGCGATGACCAACTATTACAGCGCCCTGTATTTTTTCAAGATCGCCAAGGCGTCTTTGCAGCGGGCAATGGGCCAGGAAACTCTGGAATGATCGAAGGGGATGAAAAACTTCCGATCATCCGCCTGTTCCACGTTTACAAGCGTTTCGGCTCCAAGACAGCACTCAACGACATCTCCCTGGAAATAACCGAAAACGAGTTTGTCCTGGTCAGCGGCGCCAGCGGCGCAGGCAAAACCACGCTTTTAAGGCTCCTCTACCTGGGGGAACCGGCGACGGAGGGGCAGGTCCTTGTGGACGGCATGAACCTGTCCCGCGTTCCCCGGAAACGGATCCCTGATCTCAGGCGCAAGATGGGGATCATTTTTCAGGACTACAAGCTGATCCCGGATAAAACAGCATTCGAAAACGTGGCCCTGGTTCTCGAGGCGGCGGGGCACAAGAGGCGATTTGTCGAAAAAAAAGTAAAAAGCGTGTTGAGAATCGTGGGAATGGAGGAAAAAATGGAGGCGTTGCCGCCGAGCCTGTCCGGCGGGGAACAGCAACGGGTAGCCGTGGCACGGGCCATTGTGGGTGACCCGAAGATCATCCTGGCGGACGAACCCACGGGAAGCCTGGATCCCGAATCCGCGGCCGCCATCCTGGCGCTGTTCGACCGGTGCCGGGAGCAGGGGGCCACACTCCTCATCGCGACCCATGACCGGGACCTGATTCGAAACGCCGGCGGACGGTTGATCCATCTGGACCGGGGAAGGCTGGCCGCCGACCGGTGACCCGGCGCGCGGTTAAAAAAAGCACATGTACCGTTACTGGCAAAGGGCCCTGAGGGACATCGCAGCCAACAAATTCCTCAACACAGTCACCGTCGTCACCATCTCGCTTTCCGTGCTGATCGTAAGCGCATTCGGACTGCTCGCCGTCAATTTCGGAGACCTCATTGAGAAATGGCGGCACGGTGTTCGCATTTTGGTTTATCTCAAAGCGGAGACCTCCGTCGAAAACCGCCGGCTTCTCGAGAGCCGTATCCGGCGGCTCGAAGGCGTTTCGGGGATAGAGTTCGTTTCCAAGGAAGAGGGCCTGTCAAGGATGAAAGCACGGGTGCGATCCCTGGAAGCGGTTCTTGCGGATCTGGAAAATAATCCACTTCCCGATGCCTTCGAGATCAACCCGGAGGCGAGTGCTCTCGATCCAGGCCGGATCGAGGAAATCGTCAAGGCGATCGAAAAAATGGAATCCGTCGAGGAGGTTTCCTACGGAAGGGTGTGGCTGAACCGGATATCCGGGCTCATGAACCTCTTCCGGCTCGCGGGTGTAGCCGTGGGAGCGCTTTTCGTCGTGGCCGCCGTTTTCATCGTGGCCAACACCATCCGTCTGGTGCTGTATTCCCGGCAGCAGGAGATCGAGATCATGCGGCTCATCGGCGCTACGGATCGTTTCATTAAAATGCCTTTTTATTTTCAGGGGATGATCCAGGGCTTGTTCGGCGGGGTCCTGGGTCTGGGGGTCCTCTACGGATTATTTCGGGTTGCTTCGGCCAGCGTCGGGGAATATCTGCCCATAGGGGTCGGGGGAGGGCGGTATTTTTCTTTCCTGATGGTTTCCTCCATAGCGGGAGGCGCCATGCTGGCAGGATGGATCGGATGTTATCTCTCACTCAAAGGATTTCTGCGACACTGATCGTCTGTCTCCTGGTCGTGGCTGTCCTTTCGAACCCGGCCGCCGCGCGAGGGGAAGGGACGGCCCGGATGGGAATTGTTATCGCGGACCGCTTGAACCTCCGCAGCGGGCCTGGCCTTGACTCCGTTTCCCTGGATATCCTGGAATCCGGGACCCGTGTGAAGATTTTGGGCCGGGAAAAAGGCTGGCTCAAGGTGGTCTCCGGCCGGACATCGGGGTATGTCCGCGGCCTTCCGGAATACATCCAAGTCCTTGCGGACGATGTCAGGCAGGACGTGCAGGAAACCCGCCTTCGACTCCTGGAGGAAAAGGCCTCGCGAATCGAAAAAGACATCGAGGTGCGGCAGGAAGAGGTGCGCAGCCTCTCCGGGCGTGAGGCCGCCGTACTCGATGCGCTCCACGAGACGGAACGTTCCCTGAACCGCTTGGACAGGCAACAAATCCGAATCCAATCCCAATTGGGCGGGCTTAAAAAAAAGGTCGAGACCCTTGAGAAACATTCGCTCCAGCTGACCCGTCAGGTGACTGCGCTCAAGGAAGATGCCCTGAAAAGGTTGGTGGCTCTTTATAAGCTCAACCGGATGGGAACATTGCCTTTTCTTGTTTCGGCCCGGTCCGTTCATGAATACCTCTATCTCGAAGAGGGTCTTGGCCGGATCCTCGAGCAGGATGAAGCGGTTCTTTCCGCTCTCTCGGAAAAGAAGGCCGCGTTGAGGCAGGCCTTGGGAGAGTTGAGGAAAAAGGAAAAGGAAAAAGAGGCCCTGGAGCAGACATACCGCTCTCAAATCCAGGCCGTGGCGGCGGAAAAGGACAAGCGGGCCGGCCTCCTGAAGGCGATTTGGGAGCAGAAGGGGCTTCAGCTGGCTGCCCTTCAGGATCTCAACAAGGCGGCCGATCGGCTGGAAGAAACCCTGAAATCCCTTCGGCATCAAATGAAACCGGGCGGGCGGGAGTTGCCCAGTGACGGCGCTTTTTCAGCCATGAAAGGGTTGCTTGAGATGCCTGTTGAGGGTAAGATAGTGGGACGGTTCGGGGTGTACAAATCCGCGGTGCTTAACGCGGAAACCCAGCGCAACGGGATCGAGATCGAAGCCGGGGAAGGATCCCCCGTCAAGGCGGTCTTCGGGGGAAAGGTCGTTTTTTCGGACTGGTTTCGGGGCTATGGAAACCTGATCATCATCGACCACGGCCAAGGATTTTTTACGGTGTACGCCCGTGCCCGGGAACTGTTCAAAGGAAATGGAGAAAGCGTGGAGTCCGGTGAAGTCATCGCCACGGTGGGAGAGTCCGGCTCCCGGGAAGGCCGGAAGCTGTATTTTGAAGTCCGCAGCCATGAAAAGGCCGTCGACCCCTTGATTTGGCTAAAAGCGAGTTAGAAAAGGAGAACTCCATGTCCCACAATAAAATGAGCCGGTGGAAATGGCTTTGGATCGTCGGAATCGTTGCGGTATGCTGGGCGATTATTCCGCCCGCGGTTCCCAATCCCTCGGCTGGCAGCGAGGAGACCTACAAGGGTCTTAAAATTTTTTCCGACGTGATCGACCTCATCGAAAAAAATTACGTGGACCCGGTGGAGTCCCAGGCCCTGATCCACAAGGCGATCCAAGGAATGGTGAACGGCCTGGACCCCCATTCTTCTTTCCTGCCTCCAGACGCCTTCAACGAACTCCAGATCGACACCCGCGGAGAATTCGGAGGGGTCGGCATCGTGATCGCCATTCAAAAAGGGGTGCTCACCGTCATTGCGCCCATCGAAGGGACTCCGGCCCACAAAGCAGGCATCAAGGCCGGGGACCAGATCGTCAAAATCAACGACGACCCCACCAAGGACATGATGCTTTGGGAGGCGGTGAAAAAGATGCGGGGGCCCCAGAAGACCACCGTTCGAATTACCATCCAGAGGAAAGGGGAGGCGGAGCCCAAAGAGTACACCCTGGTCAGGGACATCATTCCCATCGAAAGCGTCAAGCATAAGATCCTGGCCCCGGGATATGGATACGTGCGAATCACCAATTTCAACGAAAACACCATCAAGGAACTCATCGAGGCCCTCAAGGAACTGGAATCCGATACCGGCGGATTCAAGGGGCTCGTGCTCGATCTCAGGGACAACCCCGGCGGGCTGTTGAACCAGGCCATCGAAGTGGCAGACCTTTTCCTGGAAGAAGGCATTATCGTTTCCATCAAGGGTCGGCAGAAAAAGCACAACAAAGTCTACAACGCCCACCGGAACACCTTGGCGCGCCGTTACCCCATCGTGGCCCTCATCAACGAGGGGAGTGCCAGCGCCTCCGAGATCGTGGCAGGGGCCCTTCAGGATCAAAAGAAGGCAGTGATCATGGGGACGACGTCCTTTGGAAAAGGTTCGGTCCAGACGGTGGAAGCGCTGAGAGACGGCTACGGCCTCAAATATACCATCGCCCGCTATTACACCCCCAGCGGGCGATCCATCCAGGCCCAGGGCATCCTCCCCGACATAGAAGTCAGGCCCATGGCCTTTCCGGAAAAAGGAAAAGGGGACTCCGAGGCCGGGCTGCTAAGGGAAAAAGACCTGAAAAACCATCTCGATGCGGCGCCGGGGCAGCCCTCGGGGGGTCGGGACTTACCGGAAAATATGCAGGAACGGCTTGAGGAAATGAAAGAGACCCGTTCCCGCTTCGGGCCCCTGGATGCCGACGCCTTGAAACGGGATTATCAGATCCGCCGGGCGCTCGAGACCCTCATGAGCTTTGAGATCTTCAAGAATCTCCGCGGTTAAAAGGCGCGGTCTTTTCTTGAAAGGATTCCGATGACCGGACGGCATACCCCTTTTCCGGACGGTTTGAAAGGGTCGCTGTCCCGAAAAAGAACCCTGCTGTTGTTCTTGGCAGTCCTGGGCCTGCTCGCGATGCTGGTGGGGGTATGCGGGTTCTACGTGTTGCGGGTGGGGCAGAGAACGATCTCCTTGAGCCCCTCCTCCTTGGAAATCCCGGCGGACGAAGGGCGGTTGCCTTCGGATGCGGTGCCTCCCTTCGAGGTCTTTTCCGGGGAGGAGGCACAGGAAACCGAACTGGGATTGCTTCCGGACATCCATGCTCCCGATCGGATCCCCAAGGTGGCCATTCTCATAGACGACCTGGGGTATGACCGGCAAAGAGCACGGGATTTCGCCGGCCTGGGGGTTCAGCTGACCTTCTCCATTTTGCCGCACAGCCCTTTCCAAAAGGAAATCGCAGAGGCGGCCATCTCCGGCGGAAACGAAATCCTGCTCCATCTTCCCATGGAACCCCGGGAATACCCCAAAATGGATCCGGGTCCAGGGGCGCTCCTCATGGCCATGACGCCGGAGGCCTTCACCCGTCAGATCCTGGATAATCTCGAATCCCTGCCTGCCGTCAAGGGTGTGAACAACCACATGGGGTCGCGGATCACAGCGGACAGGGACCGGATGACGATTCTTTTTTCGGTGCTCAAGGAAAGAGGGCTGTTTTTTCTGGACAGCCGGACCACCTCCAGAAGCGCAGCCGAAACCGCTGCCCAAAAGACCCACCTTGACTTCACCCACCGAGACGTATTTCTGGACCATGTTCCCGAGCCTGAATTTGTAGAAAAACAGATCAACCGGCTCATGGAGCTTGCCCGGCGACAGGGCACGGCCATCGGCATCGCCCATCCCAACAAGGCGACCTACCGTGTGTTTAAGGCACGCCTTCCCCGCCTGATCAAAGAGGTGGCGCTGGTTCCGGTGTCCGCCGTTCTGTACCAGCGTCTTGCCGACGCCAATGGTCTGGAAATGCCGGCTTCAACCCTGAAGGTGCCGGATCAAGACACGGGTGAAGGAAAGACAAACCCGTAAAACAGGCCGTCACGGGCCTTTTTCAGCTTTCGGTTCTTTCCATCGCTTAAAAAAAGAAATGGAAACAAGGCTAGGGGAAAAGGAACACAGTAGGCCGGCTGAGCGTTCCAGGCGGTCTTCCTGGGTCAAAAAGCAATTCGAGGGGTTCGATGAAACAGCCGCTGCTTGAGATTGTCGGCATTGAAAAGCGCTACGGAGAACTCCCGGCGGTGAATGGCGTCAGCTTCGCCATCGAGAGAGGAACCTGCTTCGGTTTGCTGGGCCCCAACGGCGCAGGCAAAACCACCCTCCTGGAAATCATCGAGGGAATCCTTCCGGCAAGTGCGGGGGAAGTCTTGTACCAGGGGTTTCCCCGGCCGCGCTTTTTCCGTGAAAAAGTTGGGATCCAGTTCCAGCAGACCGCACTGCTCGCCTTTCTGTCCGTCAAAGAGACTCTGCGGACCTTTCAACAATTGTATCGAAAGACCCGAAACCTGGAGGACCTGATCCGGGAATGCCGACTTCAAGAGATCGCCCATCAATACAACGACCGGATATCCGGAGGCGAGCGTCAGCGCCTGCTGTTGGCCCTCGCCCTGGTCAACGATCCTGAATTGCTTTTTTTGGACGAACCCTCCACCGGCCTGGATCCCCATGCCCGGAGAGACTTATGGGAGATCATCGAAAGGCAAAGGGCGCTTGGGAAGACCCTTATTCTGACCACGCACTACATGGAAGAAGCCCAACACCTGTGCGACGCGGTGGCCATTATGGACCACGGCAAAATTATCGCCATGGGAACGCCGGAGGCCCTGATCTCCGTCCATTGCAAGGGGGCCGCTATCTCCTTGCCCCAAAACGCATTTCCGGAAATCCCGGAAGAATTCCCCTGGCCGTTTCAAAAAATAAAAGAGCGACTGGTCATTCGAACGGAATCCGTCAACGCGTGTTTGGCCGCTTTGATGCAAGGCGGAGTCCGCCTGGATGAAATGGTCATCCGTTCCCCCAACCTGGAAGATGTCTTTTTAAGTCTGACCGGCCGCCAATTGAGAAACGAGAAATGAGCTTCAAGCGCTTATGGGCCGTATTTTACGCCAGGAACCTGGAATTTTTTCGGGACCGAAGCGCCCTGGGATGGAATTTCATCTTCCCGTTTTTAATCGTGCTCGGTTTCGGTGTGATTTTCAGCGGAAAAGGATTCAAGGAATACCGGATCGGCCTGTTCCCCCATCCCTCTCAAACCGTTTCCCGCGAGTCTGAGGGGATCCCCGCAGGGCTCAAGAGTCTGCAGTTTGCGGAATTCATCGGCATCGCATCTCTGGAGGAAGGGCTGGAAAAGCTCAAGCATCACCGGATCGATCTCATGGTTGAAATAGGGCAGCCCCCTTACCGGTACTGGATCGATGAGTCTTCCCCTAAAGGGTATGCGCTGGAGGGCCTGTTCAAGGGGAACCTCATTGAATCGGATCTTGAAGCCCTGCTTCAAAAACAAAACTTTCAGGGGAAGAAAATCCGACATATCGACTGGTTTTTCCCCGGGGTGCTGGCCATGAATACGATGTTCAGCGCGCTTTGGGGCGTGGGCTATATCGTGGTCCGATACCGGAAAAACGGAGTGTTGAAGCGGTTGAGCGCCACCCCGCTCACCGCCTTGGAATATCTTTCGGCCCAGATTTTGTCCCGTATCTTTTTGTTGTTGTTCATCCTCGTTATCGTTTATATCGGTTGCAACCTGATTTTTTCCTTTACGGTGGAAGGCTCGTATTTGGATCTTTTCATCGTCTTTTTCACAGGCGGGTTGAGCATGTGCGCCTTGGGGCTTCTGATCGCCTCCAGGGGATCCAGCGAAGAATTCACCGATGGTGTCCTGAATTTCATCACCTGGCCCATGATGTTTTTATCCGAAGTCTGGTTTCCCATCGACACCGCCCCTGAATGGATCCGCGTTGTTTCCAGGGCACTCCCTCTGACGCACATGGTGCAAGCCGCGCGAAAAGTGATGAACGACGGTGCGGGATTAGGAGAAGTGGCTGTGGAGATGACCGTGCTGGCGTGCATGACCGCCGTATGCCTTTCGGCCGGCGCGGCTCTCTTCTCCTGGAAAAAATGAAATCCTGCTGCCGGCTTGCGCTGCCGTTGGGGATGGGGTATGCCGGAGACGGAGGTGCGTCCTAAGCCTCAAAGGAGGTCTGCGCCATGAAAATCGGCATCATCGGCCTTCCGGGATCCGGGAAGGCGACGGTTTTTGAGGCCCTCACCAAGACCCGGGCGGACGACGGGCAGAAGGGACAGGACCGGATGGGGACGGTGAGCGTTCCGGACGAGCGACTAAAAGGACTGGCCGCCATCTTCAAGCCCCAAAAAGTCGTATCGGCCCAGGTCACCTATTTTTTACCTTCTCTCGGACTTCATCAGCCGGACCGCGTTTACGATCAGGGGATCTGCAACCGGATCAGGGATTGCGACGCCCTGATCCATGTGCTCCGAAATTTTTCCGATCCAGGCTTTCCGGAGGCTTGCCCTTATGAAGACTTCCATCGGCTGGATCAGGAATTCATGCTGAACGACCTTTTGGTGCTTGAAAACCGCATCGACCGAATGGAGGCGGATCGCAAGCGGGGGAAGAGGCCTGACGATGAGGAAGCGGCTCTGCTGACGGCCTGCCACGGGCAGCTCGAAACCGGACAGCCCTTGAGGAAGTCCCGGGAGCTGGCTTCCGCCGACCTCCTGAAGGGGTATGCGCTTCTTTCCGCCAAGCCGGTTCTGGCGGTCTTCAACAACGGGGAAAACGATTCCGAAATCCCGCCGCCGCCCATGTCGGTTCTTGAGGAGGAATCCCTGGTGATCCAAGGCAAGATCGAGCAGGAGCTTAGCCAGATGGAAGAGGCGGAAGCGCTGAAGTTCTTGTCGGAATTCGGAATCCGCAAGCCTGCCGCCCAACGGGTCATCCGGCGATCCTACGCGCTTTTAGGGCTGATTTCCTTTTTTACGGTCCTCAGCGGCGAGGTTCGGGCATGGACCTTGAAAATGGGAGGAAGCGCCCTGGATGCCGCTGGTGCCATCCACACCGACATGAAAAAGGGGTTCATTCGAGCGGAAGTGATCGCATACGCGGACCTGATGGAAGCCGGGTCCATTCCAGAGGCCCGGAAGCGAGGCACGGTTCGACTGGAGGGAAAGACCTACACGGTCAAAGACGGAGATGTCGTCCAAATCCGTTTCAATGTCTGAAGCGGCCAAAAGGCCGATGCAATTCCTGCCCGGCGGAAATCTTTCTCGACGTCTGAGGGACGGTCTTTGTGGGCTCCGGGTGAGGGCGCTTTCTAGTCCGTGGCTTCAAGGACCGTAAAGCCCTGGGCTTCGAGGGCGCTTTTGAGGGGGCCCGTCTTGCATGGGGAAAGACGGAAGTAGTACGTTTTTTTTCCTTTTTGCTGAACGCCCATTCCGACGCTGATGATGTCCCCCCCGGAATCGTTGATGGTGTCGAGCGCTTTCCGGAACAGGCCCGGTGCGTCGTCAATCATGACATCGATCCGGGAGCTTGCCGTGAGAAGGCCCATCATGTCGATGAAAGCCCTCAGGATGTCGCTTTCGGTGATGATCCCGACCAGCTTTCCCTTTTTTACAACCGGCATTCCGCCGATCTTCTTCTTGTAAATCCGCTGGGCGGCGATTTCGATGTCGTCGTCGGGATCCACCGTGATGGGATCCTTGATCATGAGATCCGACAGGGAGAGATTTCCCACCATGGAAGGGATGAGGCCCTGTTTCAGATCCGCCAGGGTGACGAACCCTTTGAGCACGTTTCCTTTGGAAACCACCGGGAGGTGCCGGATGGAATTGGTCTTCATGAGGAAAATGGCGTCCTGGATGGAGGCCTCCTCTGTGATGGTGATGGGATCGGGAATCATCAGTTCGCTGATCTTCATGGGACGATCCTTTGTTCCGATTGCTTCAGGGCCGGGTCGGCCGGAGCAGGCAGGGCTGCCCGTGCCGCCACAGGAACAACTAAACATCAAGGGCTTGAAAATTGCAAGTCTTTGTTTGGGCTTGGATAAGGTTGTCGCAACAAAGGGGTGCGCACAAACGCTTCAGGAGCGGGAGGGCGGCTGGTAACTGCAAAGCGGTTCTTCGGCAAGGTAGTCGCCGGTGGCTTCGTAGGCTCTTGCCCGGCAGCCCCCGCAGACCTTCCGGTATCCGCACACGCCGCATTTGCCTTTCAGGCGGCCGAAGTCGCGCAAGGACCGGAAAATTTCGGAGTGCTCCCAGATTTTTGGAAAGGAAGTTTGGGTGACATCCCCGCAGTCGAGATTGAGAAACCCGCAGGGTTGAACGATGCCGCGGTGGGATATGAAACAAAAGCCGATGCCTCCCAGGCACCCTCGGGTGACGGCATCCAGGCCGTGGGTCTGGAACGTGACCGAGATGCCTTCGGCTTTGGACCGCTGCCGGAGGATCCGGTAGTAATGGGGGGCACAGGTGGCTTTCAACTGCAGGGAAGTCCGGCTTCTCTGGTCGTAGAACCAGTTCAAGGTGGATTCGTACTGCTCGGCGGAGATGGCGCTGCCAATGATATATTTTCCTCGGCCGGTGGGAACCAGAAGGAAGATATGGTGGGCCACCGCACCCAGTTTGACAGCCAGATCCTGGATTTTGGGTATCTGATCGAGGTTGGTCTGGGTGATGGTGGTGTTGATCTGGAATTCGATTCCCGCGGATTTGATGTGGCGGATTCCCCGCAGCGCGCCTTCGAATGCGCCTTTCACACCTCGAAATCGGTCGTGGATCTCTGCTGAGGCGCCGTCCAGGCTGATACTGAGCCGCCGGATGCCCGATACGGCAAGCTTTCGGGCGATTTTCCCGGTGATGAGGGTCCCGTTGGGGGCCATGACCATCCTCAACCCCTTTTTCGTTCCGTAATCGGCGATCTCGAAAATATCTTCCCGCAACAGGGGTTCGCCGCCGGTCAGGATGACAATGGGGCTTCCCGTTTGGGCGATCTGCCCCACCAGAGTCAGGGCTGTATCCGTGGACAGCTCCCCGGCATGGGGCCCGCAGGTGGCGGAAGCCCGGCAGTGGACGCAGGACAGGTTGCAATTTCGGGTGATCTCCCAGGCCACCAGGCGGGGGCCGCCGTCCCCCGGCCGGGCGTGCCCCGGGTGGGTCTGCCCATTCATGGGGGAGGATGCCGGCCCTGCGCTTTTTTCCTGAGGCCGGTTCATTCCCGGAGCGCCGCCGCCGCTTCCAGGGCGAAATAGGTGAGGATGATGTCAGCCCCGGCCCTTTTGATGGCGGTGAGGGTTTCCATCATGACCTTCTTGCCGTCGAGGACTCCCATTTTGTCGGCGGCCTTGATCATGGCATATTCGCCGCTGACGTTGTAGGCGGCCACGGGAAGGTCGATCTCCTCCCGCACCCGGCAGATGACGTCCAGATAGGCCAGGGCGGGTTTGACCATGATGATGTCCGCACCTTCTTCGATATCCATGGTCACCTCCCGGAGCGCCTCGAGGGCGTTGGCAGGGTCCATCTGGTAGGTCTGTCGATTCCCGAATTTGGGAGCGGAATTGGCCGCCTGCCGGAAAGGGCCGTAATAGGCCGAGCAGTACTTGGCGGCATAGGACATGATGGGGGTGTGCTCAAATCCCGCCTCGTCGAGGGTTTCCCGGATTTCCCCCACCCTGCCGTCCATCATGTCGGAAGGGGCCACCATGTCGGCGCCGGCTCGGGCATGGGAAAGCGCGACTTTGGCCAGAAGCTCCAGGGAGGCGTCATTGTCGATTTTTTGGTTGTTGACGATGCCGCAATGTCCGTGGTCGGTGTACTGGCACAGACACACGTCGGTGATCACGGCCAGATCGGGGACTTTGTTTTTGACGGCCTGCACCGCTTTCTGGACGATGCCGTCTTTGGCGTAGGCCTCGGTGCCTAGGGCGTCCTTTTTTCTGGGGATTCCGAAAAGGATGACGGCTGGAATCCCCAGCCCGAAAGCCTCCTCGGCGATCTTGGCCAGATGGTCCGTGGATAAGTGGTACTGACCGGGCATGGAGGGGATCGGTTCCCGGATTCCCTTGCCGTGGGCGGCGAACAGGGGCAGCACGAGGTCATCCACGAACAACCGGGTCTCGCGGATCATTTTCCGAAACGCCGGGTGCTGCCGAAGCCGCCGGGGCCTGTAGTCGGGGAAAAGCATGCGTTTTTCCTTTTCTTCAAGCTTTCATGCGATTTCCGAGTCGGTGAGGTAACACGCCGGATCCGGCGCCCATAGATCTCCTGTAACCGCTTCGGCCCGAACCCTGAAATTGCCGGCGCAGATGTCGAGCCACCTGCACCGGGCGCATCGTCCTTTGACGTGATTTTTTTTCTCTTTCAATTTTTTCATCAGCGGGTCGGACAGATCGCTCCAGATTTCGGAAAAGGGGCGTTCTTTCACGTTTCCGAAGCTGTGGTGCCGCCAAAACTGATCGGCATGCACGTCTCCGTTCCAGCTGATACATCCGATTCCCCGCCCGGAATTGTTGCCCTCGTTCATCTTTAAGAGTTCGAGGACTTCAGCCGCGCGGCTCGGGTTCTCCTTTAAAAGCCGCAGGTAGAGATAAGGTCCGTCTGCATGGTTGTCGACGGTGAGGACCTCCTTGGGTTTTCCCCGTTGATGGAGATCCCGGGTCAGATCGAGGATCAGGTCCACCGCTTCCCGGGACTGTTCATGGGAAAGGTCCTCTTCCACGAGTTTGGATCCCCGGCCGGCATAGACCAGATGATAGAAACAGACCCGGGGAATGTCTTTTGTCTCCAACAAGGCAAAGATCTTTTGGATTTCTTTTGCATTGAATTTGTTGATGGTAAATCGAAGACCCACCTTGATTCCGGTCTCCTGGCAGTTCCGGATTCCCTCCAGGGCCATTTGAAACGCGCCGGCAACCCCCCTGAACCGGTCGTTCACGGTTTCCATTCCGTCCAGGCTGATTCCCACATAAGAAAGCCCGATTTCTTTCAAAATTCGGGCTGTTTCGCGGGTGATGAGCGTGCCGTTGGTGGAGATCACGGCCCGCATCCCTTTTTCCACCGCGTAGGCGGCCAGATCCGGAAGATCTTTTCGGGCCAAGGGCTCACCGCCGGAGAAAAGGAGGACCGGCACGCCAAACCGGGCCAGGTCATCCATGAGGTGTCGGCCTTCTTCCAGTGTCAACTCGTCCTCGGTGGGGGTATGCCTGGCTCGGGCATAGCAGTGAATGCAGTTCAGGTTGCATTGCCGGGTGACGTTCCAGACCACCACCGGCCGTTTGTCCTGGGAAAATTGCAGCAAGTGGGACGGCAGGCGGGAAGAGTCTCTCCCGTAACGAAGCGCGTCGGAAGGCTCCACCGTATCGCAGTAAAGTTTGGATATCCCGATCATGGAAAGGAGGTCTTTGTATTCAGGTTTTGCAGGTCCGGCTTCAAAAAAACCCTTACCGGACCGCGGGTCAACAATCCCGGCCCTATCTCACCTGTTTGAGTTCGTCCTTGATGAGAGCGCTGATGTGGGATTCCGGATTCAACAAGGCTTCCCGGGTGATGAAAAACCGGTTCCTTCCCGTTTTTTCCCTGACGAGCTTGAGCCCCAATTCGAAGTCCGAGGTCAGCTTCTTGTAAAAATCCTTGATCTCAAGCGGCGTATGAATCAGTTGTTCGATAATGTAGTCCACCGCGTCTTCTTCCAAAACAATATTGATGTCGTGGCTCTTGTAAAAGTACAATTCGATCTTTTTGATCTCGTCGTAGAAGGTCTTGACCTTCTCGATGGCGCTTCCCACGTCCACAATCGTACGGCAGTAGCAGCTTGCCACGTTGTCGATGCGGGACTGCGAAAGCGTCAGGTTGTACTTTTCGGAAAGTTCCTTCCGGTTGGCATGGCAGTAGGCTTTGATGCGCTCCTTTTCCGCCGTAAGCAGCGCCTCATGGATTTTCGCGGTGCTTTCATGGTTTTCCGGGGCGACGAGTTTTTCCAGGGCCTTTTGAGGGTTCTCGACAATGGCGGTGGTGGCGGGAAAGACCTTGACCTGAGTGGAGGGAAGCCGCCTTTCAAAAGGAAGGAGGGCTTTTTCCACCGCGCTCACCAGTCCCCGGGCCCCGGTGTTTTCCTGAAAGGCGAGGTCGGCCAGAAGCACAAGAAGGTCTTCCTCGAATCGGACATCGATGCCGTAGGCGGCAAAATCGAATTTCTTCCCCATGAGAATCGGGTTGTTGGGGTTTTTCAAGATATCCAGAAGGTCTTCTCGGGTCAGGTGTTCGAAAACCGCCCTAACCGGGAGCCTTCCGACGAACTCGGTCTCGAAGCCGAAGGTGATCAAATCTTCTGATTTGACATGTTTCAGGATGTCCACCTGTTCTTTTGTGCTCTGGATTTTGGCCCCGAATCCCATTTTCTGGTCGATCATGCGCTTGCGGATGATTTCCGCGAGGTCGGTGAAGGCGCCGCTGACGATGAACAGGATATTCTTGGTGTTGACTCCCCGTTTGTCGCGTTTTCCAGTCTTGCGGTAACGTTCGATCTCCTGGATCATGGAAATGGGATCGTGGGGGACTTTCAGGTCGACCTCGGTTTCCTCCAACGGTTTGAGCAGCGCCCGTTGAACGCCTGTCCGGGACACGTCGGCTCCGAGGATGTAGCGACTGGCGGCGATTTTGTCGATCTCGTCGATGTAAATGATCCCGTACTGGGCCAGTTCGATGTCTCCGTCCGCCTCGCGGACCAGGTCCCTGCACCAGGTCCTCCACATCTCCGCCCACATAACCGGTTTCGCTGAACTTTGTGGCATCCCCCTTGACGAAAGGGACCCCGATTTTCTTTGCGATGAGCTTGATCATGTAGGTCTTGCCCACCCCGGTGGGACCGATCATCAGGACATTGTTTTTTATGTGCCCGACCATATCGGGGATATCGCCCCCGCTGTCCTGGGAACGCTTGATCCGGTTAAAGTGGGTGCAGATCTTGGTTGCCAGAATGGCCTTGGCGTTGTCCTGCTTGACGATGTAACGATCCAGATAGGCGATCAGATCTTCAGGCTTGAGATCGAAATTGATCTTCTTTTTCTTTTTCCCGGGTCCCGGCTTTTCGAAGGGAAGCTCCTGGGGCAGGACAATGGGGCCTGCGATCTTGACCGACTCCCCGAACTTCTTGGTCAAAAACTCGCCGATTTCCTTTTCCAGCTCCTTGGGATCGGGTATTTTTTCGAATCGTTTTTCCATAACCGTGACCATAATCACCTTGTGAAAAAAAGCAAGCCGCTTCCCGGGGCCAAGCGGATCCCGGCCCTGAAGTGGAAAAGCAGGGCAGGCCTCTTTTTTGTTGCCCGGATCCCCGGAATGTCCTATGAGGCTTGCAGCCCGACATACAGGATGCCGGAAGATTTGTAAAGACGCCCCCCAAATCAAGGCCCCATTGAAGGAGGCCCGTTCAACCGATCCCCACGGCTTCCCTTGCGAGGAACCGGGGAGTGTTGACAGCCGGAGGAAAGATGGCAAAGAAAAAAGTCACGAGAAAACAACTCTTGAAAGAACCGGATGAATTTATCACGATTTCAGCGAGAATAATTCGATGGATCGATCAGAACAGGGATAGGATCGTCTGGGGAGTGGCAGCTGCGGTTTTTTCTGCTGCGGCCTTTTCCGGATGGATCTATTATAAGCGGGTCCAGAACAGGCAGTCGGTTGCCGCCTTCGGAGAGGTCATGGCGGCCTATCGCTTGGCCGAAAAGGATCCAAACGCCTCTCAAGATCGGGCGCGGGTCAAAGAAATGCTGAGGAGTTTTGTGGAGAAGTTCCCCGACACCGGTTCCGGGAAAATGGGGCGGGTTCTATTGGCCAATCTCCTTTATCGGACCGGTGACCTGGACGCAGCCATCGCGGCTTACCAGCATGCAATTGAGGATTTCGGGGGTCAGCCTCTGCTGAAAAACGTCATCTTGAGCGGGCTGGGGCATGCCTACCTAAAAAAGCAGGATTCCGGGCAGGCGGTCCGGTGCTTCGAGCAGATCGCCTCCGGAGATGAGCCTCTGTTGAAAGACGAGGCTCTGTTTATCTTGGCGCATCTTTCCGACCCGGCAAGTGGCACCGAGGCCAAATCCGAAAAACTCAACCGGATCCTTTCCGAATTTCCGGATTCGCTGTTCATGGAGCTGGCAAAAGAGGAAGTTTCAGGGCTTAAGAAATGAAAACGGCCGGTCCCAAGGACCAGCCGTTAAGGAGAAAATGAAGATGAAGAAATGCACGTGCAATTAAGAGGAAGCAAATACCGTGCCCATTTTCTTTTCTCGGAGCAGATTGCCCTCATATAACAAAATTACACTTTGATATCAAATGGTTGTAATCTCGGAGGCTTTAATGGAAACCCGGAAGAAAGAACAGAAGCGCTCCAGATTCACACCCCTTTGTTTCCGTATGGAAATCGGCAGTTTCCATTTGGAAACTTTTTAAGCCCACCTTCCAGATGATCTTGCGCCGAAAAAACCCTCCCGAACCTGGACCCGGCCGTGGATGAACGGTCCGCTCAATTACAGAAGATCTACCGGCTCTTCGATGCGTTTGTAGAGGGGCAGCCCAAATCCTGCAAACCCGGATGCACGGCCTGCTGCACCCGAAACGTGACGATGACCGCCCTGGAGGGGCGATGGGTCCTCGAAAACCTGAACGGACCTTCACGCCGGGACCTTTTTCGGCGGCTTCTTTTTTCGAGGGATCTTCCCCGGTTCCAGCCCTCCATCACCTTGAACGGGATGGCCGAACTCCTCGATTCGGGAAGGGATCTCCCCGAAGAGGGAGGAGACCCCAGCTGGGGTCCGTGCCCCTTGCTGGAGGGGGAAAAATGCACGATCTATGCCGTTCGCCCGTTCATGTGCCGCTCCATGGTTTCCGAGGCATCTTGCCGGGATTCGGGATATGCCACGGTAAAACCCGTTGTCCTTACCACCACCAGCGTCCTCTTGCAGGTCATCGAACATCTGGATGCAAAGGGATTTTCGGGAAACTTAATCGACGTGTTTCTGGAATTAGGGCATCAAGGCGCTTTTCCTGATGAGGTGCTTCCAGAACTTCGGGCGACGCGCCAAGGGATCCTCGGAAACCGTCTTTTGCGCCGATTGAAGGTCCCCCGGGAGCATCGGGATCCGGTTCAAGCCCTTCTCGAGAGGCTGGATTTAGAGGCTTAGTTTCAACAGATTTCCGGCATTGAGCCCCCGGATCGGGTCTAATGCTTCCTTGTTCAGTCCTGCCGTTTCCATTTCCTGAAGGCCTCTTTCGGCCCGGATCAGGGGGAAATCGCTTCCGAAAAGGATCTTTTCGGGGCCGAGGATTTCCACCGCCACCCTGTAGATTTTGGGATCATACAGAAAGGGCGAGGCGGCGGTGTCGAAAAAGATATTTTCAAGGGCTTTTTTCATCTCTTTTTTCAAAAGATAAAAAAAGAAAAATCCACCGCCCCAGTGCGCCAGGACGAGGCGATTTTCGGGATACCGGCGGCAAAGCGCCTCGATCTGGGCAAACGTCATCCGCGTCTTGCCGGCATAACGGTGCCCGACGGGCTCGTTCACATGGATCAGGACCGGCAAGTCCCGGCTCCTGCAGATTTCCATGATGGATTCCAGACTGTCCAGGCTCCGTTCATCAAGCTCGGAGTCGTAAAAGGCGATCTCCCCCACGCCGGAAAGCCCGCTGTCAAGGCAGCGCCGGACCTCCTGCCCGGAAGGATCCGAATTTGGATCCAGGCAGCACAGGCCGACGAACCGTTCCGGGTGGGCGGAAACAGCCTCCAGGATGCCATCGTTGTGACGCTTCGCCGTGTCGGGGTTCTTCCACGGAAAGCCGAAAACCACGGAGACATCGACGCCGTCGTGGTCCATGGCCTTGAGGAGGTCGTCCTCCCCGGCAAGCCGTGACGAAGGGGATTCATAGAGGAGCCGAAACGCCGGCTCCCCGTCGAAAAAACGCTCCCGGTGGTCCCGGATTTTTTTGGGAAAAAGATGGGTGTGAAAGTCGATGATCATCCTTGGGTCCTTTCAGTGCCGGGAATCCACGGGTTTGGCGATGACGGCGATGCTGGTTCCGGAATAAAGCTTGGCGATGGGGCGGGCGGCCCAGCGGAGGACAGGGATCCGGCCGATTTTTTCTTTGACTTTCTCCGAGTGGTAGTTCTTGGAAGCGGAAACGACAAATCCATGTTTTTTCAGAAGCATTTCCAGGCTGGACGGTGAAAAATGATAGAAGTGGTAGGGCAACTGCCAGCCCACCCAGGTCTTGCCGCTTTTTTCCGCATCCGTTCCCTCGTAGTTGGGGACGTCGATCACCAGGGCGCCGTTTTTCTTCAGCCAGCACGCCGCTGAAGCGATGGTGAGGTTCGGGTCCGGCGTGTGTTCGAGGAAATGCCACATGGAGATGACGTCGAAACGCTCCGGGTCGAATAAGTCCGGTGACAAGGGGCCGGTGGCAATGGATATCTCCAGGCTTTGGGAAGCATACCGGATGGGCCATGGGGCGATTTCATAGCCCGTGCATTCGAATCCGGCCTTTCGTGCTGCGGCGAGGAAGTACCCGTATCCGCACCCCATGTCCAGCAGCCTTTCAGCGGAAGCGGCTTTCTTAACGAATCGGACCCGGTGATCCTCGCTCCGGAGCCGCTTTTGAAATTCCGCCGATGAGGGATCAAGACCCCGGTCGTACTGTTGGTAGAAATAGTCGGCTTCGTAGAGCTTTTGCAGATCGCTTTCGGCAGGGCGCGGGTCGAGAGCGCCGAGGCCGCAGCGCGAACAGGCCAGAACCCGCCACTGCTCGTGCCGGGTCAACACACGGCCTCGTTCGTTACCACACACGACGCATCCTCCCCCGGGGAGTTTTTCCGGCGGCGCCTCCGTTCCCGATGATATTCTTCCCATTCCAAAATCCATCTATTTCAGCTCGCTTCTGAAGGCCTCCGTGACCGTGTTGATGGAGACGGAAAGACTGATTCCTTCGGCGCCCGGGCGCAGCATTTTTGCCGTATTGACGCCCAAAACCCTTCCTTTTTCGTCGATGAGCGGGCCGCCGCTGTTGCCCTTGTTCACCTTGGCGGTACTTTGGATAATCCACGCCCCTCGAGAGTCCCTTCTCAAGGAGGAAAAAATACCTTCGGTCACCGAATGGCTCAACCCCATCGGGCTCCCGATGGCATAGACGCGCGCGCCGGCCGCGATCCTGAAGACATCAGCGAATTCCGGGCAGGGGGTCTGATAGCCGGACAGTCGGAACAAAGCGAGGTCGTGATCGGGGCTTTTGGCGATGAATCTGGCTTCGAAGGAGGTATTATCGGCCAGAAGAACGGTCACGTAGGCGGGGGGGTGGGAAGCCTTCCTCTCCAAGTCCTGGAGATATTCTTTTAATTTGTCGAGTTTTTCCTGTCTTTGATGAAGGTCTTGGAGCGCCGCATCGAAGCGCTGGGCGTTCATCGAAAAAGCCGGGTCTTTACGGTCGAATTCCTTGTAGAGCCTCGAAAATGCATCCAGGTCCTCCTTTTTCAGGCTTTGGGTCAGTCGAGGTTCATCCCCGAGCCGCTCGAAGGCCATCAGGTTGGCGGCAAAGGCCAGAAGATCTTTCTTGAAATTTTCCAGCCTGGCAGTTTCATTTTTCAGAAGCTGGTTTGCGGCTTCCATTTGGTTCTTGTCGCCTTCAAAAAGATGCCGGTTGGTGACGATGGACCCCTTTTCGTCGATAAAGAACCCGGAGCCCAGTCCGATGGGCGTTTTGAGGGTGACCGTATAATTTCTGGCCTTTTCCAGGACATTTCTCGGGCGCAGTTTCTCTTCCAGGTACCGGTTCAGATCCCAACTCACGGGATGCGCGTCCGTTTTCCCGTTTTGGGTCTCTTCGACGCCCTGTCCCTCGGGGGGGGTGTCCGTGAAGTGCCAGTTTCCCTGGGAATCCTTGTACTTGTAAACCGTTGCAAACGACGGCCTTTCCCAGCTGCCCGCAAGGATCAAACCGAGCAGAGCGCAGAGCATCCTCAAGGCCTTGCTATCGAAAGACATGCAAAATCTCTCCTGGCAACCGTCAATACAAAAGGTTATCGGGATCAAACCCGAAAAGAAAAATCCCGTTGCTGTTCAAACCCTGTCCGTGCTGAAATCATGTCTTTCCGGTTTTCGATGGCAAAGCAAATCCGCCACGCCACCGAAAACGCCCAGGCTTTCTTTAAAAGGAATTTCTGTAAAAACCGGTGCCGTGTGAAAGTGGGGTTTTGGAATAGGGACAAAAGAACCGGATTGGTGTGGTACGCCCGGCAGGATTCGAACCTGCGGCCTACGGATTCGAAGTCCGGCGCTCTGTCCAGCTGAGCTACGGGCGCACGAAGAAGCCCCCCTACTTGAATTTCGGGAGGCTTTTGATCCGGTATGGGGTGAGTGATGGGAATTGAACCCACGACAACCGGGGCCACAACCCGGTGCTCTGCCAACTGAGCTACACCCACCATTGTCAGAATATCCTACCAGAGGACTCCGATCCTTTCAAGGCTTTTGTGTCCCGGAATGAAAAAAGGACGGTTTAAGAGCGGGCGGATCCGTTTTTGTTTCGCGCCGGTTTAGGGCCGTTTTGCATGTTGGCCAACCCGAGGTAGATGTAGTGGAGTCCGGAAAGGATGGTGAGGGCGGCGGTGATCCAGATCAGGGCCCAGCCGAGGGCGAAGGCCTGGGTGAATCGAGGCTGGAGCAGGCTGAAGAAAATGGTGGAAAGCTGAAAAACCGTGGTGCACTTGCTGATCAGGCTGGGTTTGATACTGACACTTATCCCTGTCATGGAAAATACGGCGATGCCGATGAGGATGATGACGTCACGGGTGATCACCAGAACGGCAAGCCAGCCGGGGATCAGGCGCATGACCGCCAGGCAGATGTAAGCGCTGGTCAGCAGCAGCTTGTCGGCGAGCGGATCGAGGTGGGCCCCCAGGGTCGTCTGCTGGTTCGTGTATCGTGCAAGGAAGCCGTCAAGGCCGTCGCTGATGCCGGCGAGGGTGAAGATCAACAAGGCATAGCCTTGCATGTCCTTGAGGAGCAGGATGACGAAAAGGGGGGTTAAGATGATCCGGATGACGGTGATTATGTTCGGAAGACCGATGACCACGCTGTTATTCCGTCTGAGAGGGGATTAAAACAGGGTCCTGCTCGCGGTGAGAGAGCGCCAGGAGAATCTGCTCTGGCGTCGTTTCCAGGACGAGCACCTCGAAGGTCTCGAACACGGTTGCGGCGATGGCGTTTGCCAAAGCCTGAGCCGTTCCCAGAAACGCCACCCGGATCACGGCTTCCTCCGCCCGTATTTCTTCGATCTGCATCTTCTTCACGCCGGGAAGCGCCACCAGCGCTCGCCGGAAGGCGACGAAATTTCCCAGGCGGTGCGTCCCGCTCACCACGAGGGAAATCAAAACGGCGGTGTGGTCTTTCTGAGCGAATTGTCGCGCAATCGAATCGGAGACGGCTGCGCCGGCGAGGCGTCCGGCGCCCAGCAGCGCCTCTGTTTGAGCTTTGGCATCCTCAGGGTTTTGGGCTGTAAAGCTTTCAAGGACGCTGCCGATTTCTTCCCCGATGTCGACTCTCAAGGCCCGGACGGTCACGGTTCCCTTTCTGGAATAACCCGCATCGGCAGAAGGCTCGATTCCGGGTTCGATGACGCCTTTCCCGAATACCACCACTTCGACTTCCAGGCGTCTTCCCAGCTCCAAGGCGTCGGCATCGCTCAAATCGGTGCGTCCGTCTGTAAGGATGTCCGGAAATATCGGGATTTCCACAGACGGGCGGACCACGGGATGCCCCTTTTCCGTCATCACTTCGTAAATCCCGGCTTCGGAGAATGGGGGATTGCCCTCGGCGGCCGCCTGCCATCCGAAGACCGGGTCGCCGCCGGTCCGAGGAGGTTCGGCGATGAGCAGGAGGACCTTTGGGAGCTTTCCCCGAACCTCGGCGATACCGGCGTCGAAAAGATGCTGTCGGACTCGGTCCATCCGGACAACGGCTTCGATGAATACCCGGTATTCCGAGCCGATCAGGGTCTCGGTGAAAACCTTGTATTCTTGAATGAACCGGCTGGAATCGCCTGCGAGCGCTTCACCCGCTGCCTTGAAATGCCTCACCAGGGCTTCCCGGGGCAGAATCGCAAGAACCGCCGTGTCAACGGCAGCGTTCAGGCAATCGGAGACAGCCGCGCTTCTGGCCGACGAAATGTCACCCTTAACCACGGGTGCGCTTCCGATGACCTGAACTTTTTTCCCCGAATCCGAAGCCTTAAGCTGCGCGGGATGCAGCAAGACCAGAGCCGGTGCCGCGAGGAAAAAAAGCAGACACCAGATCCGAAGCGTCCCTGTGTTGCGGGCAAGGAGCCGTTTTACCGAAGCCGAAAAAACGAGTGCGGATCTTTTATGCATCACGGCCGTGTTTTACATCTGTCTGGCGAGGGCATAATCGGCAATGTCGATGAGCAGTTCCCGTGTCGACGACGGTGGAAAAATACCGATAGCCTCTTTTGCGCCATCCACGTTGCGTTCAGCCAGGGTCCTGGTGTAGGCGATGCCGCCGGTGGTATGAAGGATTGATACCAGTTCCTCGAACTGTTGAACAGAAAAATCTTTATTGAAAATCAGGTCCAAGATCATGTTTTTTTGTGCTTTTTCGGCCGTTTTAAGCGCCGAGATGACCGGCAGGGTTAGCTTTCCCTCTTTCAGGTCCGCTCCCACCGTTTTTCCAAGGATCCGGGTGTCGGAGACGTAGTCCAAAAGATCGTCCGCCATCTGAAACGCCAGGCCGAGCCGGGCTCCGTACTGGGCCAGTGCCGATATCTGTGCGTCGGGGGCATCCGCCAGGAGGGCCCCGGAACGGCACGCACCCTCGAACAGCACGGCCGTCTTCCGGCGGATCACCTCCATATAATCCGCTTCGGTGATCTCCGGGTTTCCCTTGAGCTGGAGCTGATGAATCTCTCCCTGTGACATGGCCTCGGTAATTCCTGCGATGGTGCCGATGATCTTCGGGCGTTCGGTCCTTGCGGCAAGGCTCAGGGATCGCGCAAGAAGGAAATCCCCGACCAAAACCGCCGTGGGATTTCCCCAGAGGTGGTGTGCTGCTGTTCGGCCGCGCCTCAGGTCGGCCCCGTCGACGAGGTCGTCATGGAGCAGGGTGGCGGCGTGGAGGTACTCGAAAATGGCGGAAAAAGGGATGGCGTCGGGTTTTTCATAACCGCAGATTCGGGCGCTGAGCAGCATCAGCAGGGGCCTCAGGCGCTTTCCGCCCGAAAAAAGGATGTGCCGGGCGACCCGGGAAACCAGGTCCAGATGCGGATCTAGGTTTTCTGCAATGGCGTTTTCGATCTCGGCAAGGTCCGCCGAAACCCTGTTCAGGATGCGCTGCTTCAGATTCGTCAAACCGCCACCCCCTTGAGGTCGTAAGTCCCGGCTTCGGTGATGCGGACACGGACGAAAGAGCCCGTATCGAGGCCTCGGCCTGAGACCCGAGTGATGCCGTCGATTTCAGGGGCCTGAAATACTGTTCGTCCGCTGAAAAGCCCCTTTTTTGCTTTCTTCTCCAAAAGCACCGGATAGACCCGGTTCAGGTGCCCCTGATTTTTTTCAAGTGAAATTCTGGATTGTAAATGCATGAGCCGCCGCCGCCTTTTCTGAGCCGTCGATTTGGGTACCTGTCCCTCTAACCGATGCGCCGGGACGTCGTCCGCATCGGAATAGGTGAAGACTCCGGCATGATCGAAGCGGATATCCTGGGCCAATTCGCACAGCAATTTAAAATCTTCTTCCGTTTCCCCCGGGAACCCGACTAGGAAGGTGGTTCGAAGGGCGGCGCCGGGTGCTTTGGTCCGGATTTGGTCGAACAGGCGGTCAAGGGCTTGTCGGGTATAGGACCGGCCCATTTTTCTGAGGATTCGGTCGCTGGCATGTTGGACAGGGATATCGAAGTAAGGGCAAAGCTTGGGGTGCCGTGCCACTGTTTCCATAAGGGCGTCGGTCAGGCTTTCCGGGTGGCCGTAAAGAAATCGGATTCGGAAGTCACCGGGCAGATCGGCCAGCGGTACCAGGAGGTTTTCCAGGGAGATTTCCGGCGAGAGGTCGGTGCCGTAAGCGGTGGTCTCCTGGGCTACCAGGACCAGCTCCTTTGCGCCTTTTGCGACAAGGAGCCCGGCCTCGTCGAGGATGGAACGGATGGGGCGGCTTTTTTGCCGACCCCGGAGACGGGGAATGATGCAATAAGTACATCGCCGGTTGCACCCCTCGGCGATCTTGAGATAGGCCATGTGGGCCGTGCTCCGTATCCGGTGTTGGTCGGCCCTTAAAGGAAGCCGAGTATCGGGATCCGGAAGCAGATAGGTATTTTTGCCTAAATCTCCGGTGACGGCGGAGAGGATGCTCTCATAGGCCCCGGTTCCGAGGAAGGCATCCACCTCCGGGAGCGAACGGGAAAGGGTTTCCCGGAAACGTTCGGGGAGGCATCCCGTGACGACGAGCCGGCGGCACAATCCCGTGGTCTTGCAGCGGGCCGCCTCGAGGATCGCGTCGATGGACTCGTCCACTGCGGACTCGATGAAACTGCAGGTGTTGACCACGATGATATGAGCCTCATTGGGGTCCGGGGTGATTTCGACGCCGGCGTCCATCAGCTGTCCCAGCATGATTTCGCTGTCGACGCGGTTTTTCGGGCATCCCAGGCTAATCAGATGCAGTTTTGTAAAAGCCATTGGAGAAAAACTCCTTCAAGGGAGTCTCTTTGTTTTGCACGAGGATCAGGCACTGCACGGATTCGAGGCGCTCCACCAGTTCCATCCCCTTTTCCGGCCCCATGACCATGAGAGCAGTGGCCAGGGCATCGGCCAGCATGCAGGTCTTTGCCAGAACGGAAACGCTTACCACGCCGTTGGATACCGGATATCCCGTCCTCGGGTCAATGACATGGGCGTACCGTATCCCCCCGTGTTCAAAGAAATTCCGGTAATCCCCGCTGGTGGCCAGCGCCATGTCCTTCAGGGCTAATACCTTGTACACCCGGTCCAAAGGGGTGCCCGGGGTGGGTTCGTTGATTCCGATGCGCCAGCGGCTCCCGTCCGGCTTCAACCCCGCCGCAAAGACTTCCCCGCCGATCTCCACGAGGAACCGCCGGATACCGTTTGCTTGCAGCAGCGCGGCAAGGCTGTCTACGCCGTAACCTTTGGCGATGGAGGCCAGATCCAGGGAGACGGAGGCATTTTCCTTGACGAGATAACCGTTTCCCGAGATTCGGATTCGATGAAATCCCACTTTTTTAAGGGCCTCCCTGATCTTTTCCGGGTCGGGGGGCGCATTTCTGGCGCCCGGAGGACCAAAACCCCAGAGATCCACCAGCGGTTTGACGGTGCCGTCCCAAGCACCGCCGGTGAGCCGGTAGACCTCTTGTGCGGCCTGCAGAACCTTTTGAAATTCTTCAGAAACAGGGAAGGGCTTCCCCGCGGTTTTCAGGATATTGAAACGGTTGATCTCGCTTTCGGGCAGGTAGGTGGACATGCTCCGGTTGATGGCATCAAGCCGCTCCCGGATCCTGGTATCCAGGCCGCTGACCTTCGTGCCCGATTCGGCAAAAGCCTTGACGCGATAGGTGGTCCCCATGGTCCTGCCCGAAAACTCGAGGCTTTCGGAGCCGGCCGTCGCCGGGATTCCGGGGAAGAGCAGGGACAAAAAGAGAAACAAACCCGAGATTTTTTTCATGCGCGGTGTTTTTCCCTGAAAGGGCCTTTCTGCCGCTTTTTGGGGATCAGCAGATTCTGGGCAGCTGCTCGCCGGTCAGCATGTCCACGAACCGGCTCCCGCCGATGGAGGTCTTCATGACCACTTTTCCCGGATATGCTTCGGTCACCTCCCCAATGACGCACGCGTCTTTTCCGGCAGGGTCTTGATGCATCGCCTCCAATACCGTATCGCAGGCTGGTTCCGGGAGGAAAGCCAGAAGCTTTCCCTCGTTGGCCACATAGAGGGGGTCAAACCCCAGAAGATTGCATAGGCCTCGGACTTCCGGTTTGACCGGGATGCGTTCTTCGTGGATCAAGATGCCGGCCCCGGAAGCGAGGGCAATCTCGTTCAGGGTCGAGCCCACCCCGCCTCGGGTGGGGTCTCTGAGGGCGTGGATTTCCCGGCCGGTTTCCAGCATGCGCCGCACCAGATGGTTGAGAGGGGCGGTGTCGCTGACCACCGGGACGTCGAATTCGAGGCCTTCCCGCTTGGCCAAGACGGCGACCCCGTGCTCGGCGATGCTTCCGCTGAGAAGGATGCGGTCTCCGGCTTTTGCGTATCGCCCCGAAACATTCACGTGAGCCGGAATAGCCCCGATCCCAGACGTATTGATGAAGATCTTGTCCGCCGATCCCCTGGGAACCACCTTGGTGTCCCCGGTGACCACGGTGACGCCGGCCCGCACGGAGGCTTCCTGGATGTGGCTGCAGATGATCTTGAGGTCCTCCAGAGAAAAACCTTCCTCAAGGATCAGGCCCACGGAAAGGTACAGGGGCGTCGCGCCGCACATGGCCAGATCGTTAACCGTTCCATTGACCGCCAGGTCTCCGATGCTTCCACCGGGAAAGAAAATGGGATCCACCACGTAGGTGTCGGTGGAAAACGCCAGCCGGCCCGGAGGCGGCTCGAACACCGCACCGTCATCGAGGCGTGAAAGGATGGGATTGTCGAACCGGGGGACAAGCATTTCCGAAATAAGGCGATGAGATATCTTTCCGCCGCTTCCGTGATCCAGCAAAACGATCCCGCTTTTCATGTGCTCCGCCTCCCCGGCCGTTTCTGTGGGGCAACCCGATTGGCACGTGAGGTCTCCTTTGGGCTCCGGTGTCTTTCCCGCACCCATGTTTTCCAGATGCTTCCCGAGGATCTGGAAATGCGCGTCGCACCCGCGCAGTGACGGTAGAAGCCTTCCCGGTCCGCCATGCCGATGACGGCGTATCCGTACCCCTTGAGTTTCATCTCCAGAAGGCAGGAAAGGAAAAGGGCCCTTCCGATGCCTTTTTCCCGATGGGCCTTGAGTACACCTAAAGGACCGAAGAAGCCCAGAGCGGCGGCATCGAAGCATCCGAATCCCACGAATTTCCCCTGGTATACGGCGGTAAAACAGGTTGCAGGGGTGTGCGTCAGGGCAGCGGCGGTTTCACTTTCCCATGCCCTGCTGAAGTTCCGGCCCACCCATTCGAGCAAAAGGTGCCTTTCCGTCCCGATGGGTTTGCGGACAACGGTTTTCTGTCTGCGCAGCAGATCCAAAAAGCCCCAATCATCCTCGATTTCATAAAGCCTGACGAGCAGATCCATGGACGCTGCCTTGGGTTTACCGATCAATCACTGGGGGCGGGAGAGGCCACCCGCCTGGCCATCCAGAAGCGCGGCCCCCAGTATTTGTCCGAGAGTCTCGACAGGGCGACCCCCTCCGACGCGGAGGCGTGGATGAAGCGTCGGCCGCCGATGTAAATGCCCACATGCCTGGCAAAAAGCCCTGTCTTGAACAGAACCAGGTCTCCTGCAGCCAGTTCCTGGGGGGAGATGCGATTTCCCGTTTCGGATAGCGCATCGGTCGACCGGGGCAACTGGAGCCCCAAGCGATCCCTGAAAGTAAGATGGACGAATCCGGAACAGTCGACCCCCCTGCGGGACATCCCGCCCAGGCGGTAATCGGTCCCCTTCCATTCTTCGAATTGGGCCATGAGCCTGGCCCGGATCTGGGATCGTGTGAAGGGGACCGGATCCACGGTCTTCCGGGCTCCGGGATAGTAGGAGGAACGGCTGGAGGGGGGAAGGGTGGAGCAACCTGTCATGACAACGAGGAAGCCGCCGGCCAAGAGGGCTGCGCCGAAGAACAAAACGAAGATCCGCTTCGCGCGTTCCGATGCGGGGGTGCCAAATTCGAAAAACGGCCGGTGAAAAGAAGACTTCATATTACCGGGGGAGCATAATCGTTATGGGCGGGTGTGTCAACGGCGGGAAATAGGGCCGACAGAGGGCAACCGGAAACAGGTGTCTTGAAATTATTGACAGCGTGAACCCTGCTAGGGTAGCAACAGGGAAGTTTTTTTAAGCTGCGCTTTTTTTCGATGAAGACCGTTTTAAATGACAGCGTTTTTTCTATCCAAAGAGACGCCATGAAGCTTTCGGTGATCATTCCCTGTTACAACGAGGTCAGCACAGTAGGGACCCTTATCGATCGGGTCGAACAAGCCCCGTTTTCGGACAAGGAAATCATCCTCGTCGATGACGGCTCCACCGATGGGACCCGGGAACAAATCCTTCGAAAAATCGCGCCAGACAAGCCTTCACTAAAAGTGATCTGCCACGAAAAAAACCGGGGCAAGGGTGCCGCCCTCCGGAGCGGGTTCTCAGAAGCCACCGGAGAGATTGTCATCGTTCAGGATGCTGACCTTGAATACGACCCCGACGATTATCCAAAGCTGATCCAACCCATTCTGGATGGCCGTGCAGATGTGGTCTTCGGGTCTCGATTCAGCGGGGGCGATCCCCATCGGGTGGTGTACTACTGGCACATGGTGGGGAATTGGTTTCTCACAACCCTTTCCAACATGCTCACCAACATCAACCTCACGGATATGGAAACCTGCTATAAGGTCTTCAAGAAGGAAATCATCCAGTCCATCACCATCGAAGAGGACCGCTTCGGTTTCGAACCTGAAATCACCGCAAAAGTTTCCAAGCTGGACTGTCGCATCTACGAAGTGGGGATCTCCTACAGCGGCCGTACCTACAAGGAGGGAAAGAAGATCGGCTGGAAGGACGGGATTTCCGCCTTGAGGTGCATCCTCAAATACAACCTCTTCCGCTGACTCTCAGCAAAAATTCCCTTTCTGGTCGCTGTTTTTAAAGTTTGCCTTTCTTTCAGCTTCAAGTTAAAATGCAGCAACTTCAGTGACGTCCAAGAGAGACCGGGATGCAGTCAGTGCTAAAACTCGTCGAGAAGCTTCTTTCTCCCTCGGGAAAAGAGAGCAAGGACTCTCTCCAGTTTTGGAGGGAGCGCATCCTGAACGCCATCCTGGTCGCCGGGCTCCTCATCGGACTTTTCGCCTACATCCCCGGAATGGTTATGGTCTTCAAAGAACGATTCTGGAGCCTGGGGATCGTAGACACCCTCGCCATGACGGCGGGGGGGGTGCTGCTTTTCAAAAAGGATCTCCCCCACAATCTCCGGACCGCCCTGACTCTTTTGGTTGTCTATGCGGTGGGGACCTGGCTTCTTTTTTCCGTGGGGATCTTGAGCGGCGGCCCGGCTATGCTTTTCACCTTCGCGGTATTGGCCGGGATTCTCATGGGGCTTCCCGCCGCCCTCATCGCCCTGCTCATGAACGCGGTTACACTCTATGGGGTCGGCTTCTGGTTGCCGGCATCGGGCCCTTTCGAACCCCATGCCTTGTTCCCTTCGACAGGGCGTATGATCGCAGCGGGTGCCACCTTCATGTTTGCCAACGCTTTGGTGTCGGTTACTGTGTCGGTGCTTCTCAAGGGGCTTCAGGTCGCTTCAGGCAAGGAGAAGGAGGCCGAAAAGGCCCTCAAGACCAGCGAAACCCGATTCCACGAGACGGCAGAGCTCTTCCCTTCCGTCATCTTTGAATCGGATCCCGCTGGAAGGCTCACCTTTGTCAACCGGGCCGCGTTCGAGCAGTATCGATATACGTCCGAGGATTTTGCAAAAGGGTTGTATGTACTGGACATGGTGGTACCGGAGCAGCGAGACCGGACACGACAGGAATTGGAGAGGATCCTGACCGGTCAACCGGTCGGTGTTTCCGAATACGAAATGCTCCGAAAAGACGGAAGCCGGTTTCCGGGTGCCGTCCAGGCGACAGGGATCCTCAGGGGCGGGGAACCGGTGGGACTTCGGGGCGTCGTGCTGGATCTCACGGCCAATAAGACTCTGGAGGCCCAGCTTCTCCAGGCCCAAAAGATGGAGGCCATCGGGACGCTGGCCGGCGGGATCGCCCACGACTTCAACAATCTCCTCATGGGCATCCAGGGAAGGGCAACGCTCACGGCCATGGAACTTCGACCGGATGACCCCTTGCATGAAAACCTGAAAGGCATCGAGGAGCATGTGAAAACCGCGGCCGGCCTGACCCGCCAACTCCTGGGGCTGGCCCGGGGAGGCAAATACGAGGTCAGACCCCAGGACCTGAACGAAATCATCGAAAAGAGCACCGACATGTTCGGAAGGATCCAAAAAGAGATCCAGATCCACAAGCGTTTACAGGAAGATATCTGGGCGGTGGAAGCGGATCGATCCCAGATGGAGCAGGTACTCCTGAATCTCCTGGTGAATGCCTGGCAGGCCATGAGCGGAAGCGGCGATCTTTTTCTGGAGACCCAAAACGTGGATTTGGACGGTCGATTCGTGGGGCCTTTCGGTGTGACTCCGGGGCGTTTCGTCAAGGTGGCGGTGACCGATACCGGGGTCGGTATGGACGAAGAGACTCAAAAGCGCGTCTTTGACCCCTTTTTCAGCACCAAGGAAAAGGGGCGGGGTACGGGGCTTGGGCTTGCTTCCGTTTACGGCATCGTGAAAAATCACGGGGGATTCATCACTGTCGAAAGCAATCCGGGGGAGGGGGCCACCTTTTCCATCCATCTTCCGGCCTCCCCGAAGGCCGCGGTCAAGGAAGCTCCAAAGGTTCCGGCACTTTTGAAGGGCTCCGAGACGATCCTCCTGGTGGACGACGAGGAGATGGTTCTGGATGTAGGGGAGGCCATGTTGGTCCGGCTCGGGAATAAGGTGTTCCGGGCCAACGGAGGGAGGGAGGCCCTGAATATCTACGAAAGGCACCGGAAAACAATCGATCTCGTCATCCTGGACATCATCATGCCGGGAATGGGCGGGGAAGCAGTTTGCGAAGGCCTGTGGAGCATGAACCCGGAAGTCCGGGTGCTCTTATCCTCCGGGTACAGCATCGATGACCAGGCCGGGGCGCTTCTGGAAAAAGGATGCAGCGGCTTCATTCAGAAGCCGTTCGGTCTGGAGGCCCTTTCTCAGAAGCTGCGGGAGATCCTGGATGATAAAAAAGAGGATAGCGCCTTACGCCGTCCGGCCGAAACCCCATGAGAAGGATCGTTTGAACCTTTCGTGACCGCCTAGACGAACCCCAAGGAACATGGTTTCGGCCATGGCCGTAGTTCCCAAGAGCCTTGCGACGGCGATCATGAGTTCGGCGTCCGCAACGAGCCGCTCCACCACCTCCTCGGGATACCCGGCCCAGTACTTCAGGTCGTGCAGAAAACACGCCGGATATAGGTCGATCCCCTTCCAAGTATCAAACCAAAGGGAACACCCATCGCTTTTAAAAGGCTTTTCCGGGACGTCTTTTTCGATTTTGTCCCACAAATCCGTAAGGCCGAAGTGGTTACAAATTTCGCGGATCTTCTCCAGGGAGACCACTTCACCCTTTCCCGGCAATTCCATCGTCGTTTCTCCTTCGGGTGTGTAGTTGATCAATTGTACTTGAATTGGATACAATGTAAAAGACTCGATTTTACAGGAAGCGCTGCGGAATATGGGGGATGCGCTGCGAGGGGGTTTGACGACCTACTTTCTCGGTGTTACCTTTTTGACGCTTTGAAATGGACCGCCGCGGACCACAGGAACGCGAAGCCAACTTAGAACACACCAAACGAAGACCAAACCCAAAAGGAAGGATGAGACATGAACAAGGACTACTTCGAGAACACTTCAGGAGTGGGGATTCTGGCCACATCCGACGGTCAGGGAAACGTCAACGCGGCCCTCTACGCAAGGCCCCATGTCATGGAAGATGGCTCCCTGGCCTTCATCATGCGGGATCGCCTGACCCACCTCAACCTCCAATCCAACCCCAGGGCCGCGTACCTTTTCATGGAACAGGGGAAAGGGTACAAAGGAATCCGGCTATACTTGGTAAAAGACCGCGAGGAGGAGGACCCGGAAAAGATCGCACGCTTCCGCCGTCGCCAGTATGTCGACGGAAAGGATGAAGTCCGCTTTTTAGTCTATTTCAATGTGGAAAAACAACTGCCGCTGGTCGGCTCAGGCGCTTAGCCGCCTGTTTCCGCCTGCTCGAAGAAGGCCTTTGAAATCCCTTCCAGAAGCAGAAAAGAGACGATGCGGATGCGCAAAAGTTTTGTATCCGCAAGGCTTAAAAATCCGGTCAGATGCGGATGCGCGGCTTTAAGGAGGGAAAAGATCCCGGTTGGGTCCTGCCGGGTGACGGAATTTTCAAAAAACCCTTCAACGGTCAGAGCCTGAACTTGTCCCTGATGAGATTTCGTCCTGGAGTCCACCAGAAGACTCACGCGCGGGTTTCGAAGCAAGTTGGCGTACTTGGTGGAATTTGCCGAGGTCGCCATGTAGACCTCGGTACACGAAGTGTTCGTCGTGTAGGCCATGAGAGAGCAGTGTGGCCTGTCCCTGGAGGAGGTGGCCAGGACACACATGTCGTTGGCTTTCAGAAACGCCTCCATCTTCGCGCGCATACCGGTCATCTGGCGAACCTCGGGGTGCTTTCTGGATTGTGCATTCAGGCTAGGCGCTTGAAGCGCGTTTCCGGTCCAGGAGCCTGGCAAGCACCTTGAGGTGCTCTTTTTCCTGGTCTGCCAGCCGGCTCAGCAGGGTTCGACCTTCGGAATTCTGGATGCGCATGGTAGTGCGAAGATAAAGGTCAAGGGCCTGCGCTTCGAACATCATGGCGGCCTCCACGGCCTCTTGCGCCGTCCGGAGGAAAGCGTTCCTCTCCTTCAGGAGATCCCCGGGAGTCCATCCTCCCTCGACGGCGGTGATATTTCCCCGCGCTTCCAAGTCCTTCCGGATGTCTCCTTCCGCGCCCAGGTCTTTTGCGATCCTGACCAACAGGACCTGGTGACCCTCTTCGAACCGCGCCAGCTGGGAAAAGGTTTCCTGCAAGTCTGTCCCTTTTTTCGACGAAGCCATCTCCGTGTAAAAAAGCTTGAGGTTGGTCTCCATTGCAAAGGCGACTCCCAGGATTTCCAGGGGCGTCTCCTTTCCCGTGAAATGATAAATCCCAGCATCCCACGGGCCCACGGCGTAGTCACCCCTCCAGGCCATGACGCCGCCGACAAGATTGTAGACCTCTTCAAACCCTTGTCCCATCATGAGGGAGACGGCGGAAGCGCTCCGGTTGCCCGATCGGCAGTAAACGAGGGCCGGTTTTTTCGGGGAAACCTCCCCCAGGCGATCTGAGAGCTGTGCCAGCGGGATCAGTTTCGCGCCGGGAAGGTGAAATTCCTCGTACTCCCAGGGCTCCCTGACATCCACCAGGGAAAAATCGTGGGAGGAGCGCTTTTCCAGGTATTCCTTTGCCTTCTCTGCTTCCATTTTTTTGATAGGCTTATTCATGGAAAAAGCTTATCAGTAAAATGGTGGGCGGTCAATGGAATGCTTGGGACAAGCCTATGCGGATGCCCCGTCGGTGTCCGGTGGAAGTTTATTTTCATCGCGGCGGGGAGGGTCGTAAAGGGCTTTCAGGACCAGATCGAAGTAGTCGGGAAGATACCGGTCCCAGAGCCGGATGGGAAGAGCGGCCAGTTCGGTTTTTCCCGATTCCGCGAAGGCGAACAGGTACTCCAGTAGAAACTCGATGTTGCGGGCCAGCTGCCCCGTGTACTGCTGATCCAGGCGCTGTCGGAGAATGCGTTCCTCGTGCATGGATCGACCGATCTCGCTTTCCAGCATTTCCTGGTAATTGCACACGATGACTTCGACTTCGACGCTGTCTTCGGCCGTCAGGACGAAATCCCGGAACTCCGACTGGGCTTTTTCCGCCTCCATGCCCCGGTTTTCCATGGCCGCGAGGGTCCGTTCGTCCAGGGGCTTTTCAAGAAGGCTCTCCTTGTCAGGCGTGTATCGGACGATCAGATTGGAGGCGTTATACCGGCCGCTGTGCCGCTCCTTTTCCACCAGTTCGCAGCACTTGGTCTCGGCGATGCGTTCGAAAAAAGCTTCCGTTCGGACGTCGTCCACGATGACCTTTAACCCGGCCACGTCCCGGATGATCAGGCCGTGGTTTTCTTCGATTGGGCGGCCGTTTTTCAAGTCGTCGAGCAGGCGGCCTTCTGCCTTGAGGAACTCTTCGACCATCTCCGAAGGCGGGGTGATCAGGAAGGTGAAGGAAACCCCTATGTGCAGGGCCCGTTCCTGGGCAAGAAGATCGGCGCGCTTTTTGATGTCGGTGAACATCCGGTCGATGATGCGGCGGGCGCTTTTTTCCGCCAGCCGCCTCGAGCGCTTGATGCGGTTGGCGCCGACATAGCGGGGGACGCCGGCTTCGTCCACGAAATAAAGCATTCCGTTGAAAGGGGTTTCTCTATAGTATGCGCCGGGCTCGGACCGGTAGGCCGACACCATGGCATCGATTCTCGGGTTGCAGTGAGGGAGGTTTTCCACGATCACGTCTTTGAGGTCCCCTTTGCGCAAGGCCCGTCGCACTCTCAGCGGGGCCTCGTGGAACAAGCCGAAAATCGTTTCAGAAAATGCCCCGAGATAGCGCTGTATAGCGGCCCTGTTGAAATGCACCAGGCGCCCGAGGGCATCGGCATCCGAGGGTTGGGGAGCGTTGTACATCCACCTGGAGATCAGATCTTTGACCGTGTTTCTGTGGAAAAAACTTGTGATGGTGATCATAATGGGAGAGGGTCCATTTAGCCTTTCATGGTGTTTGTTTCTTAAATTAAGGAAGCCGGATCAGAAACGCAAGGGATCCGACAACCAAATTTCCTAAAAAAGTCTTGCGTGCCGATCTTGAAGATGATAGAAAATTGCTGTTCAACTGCGATCCTATCTCTGTTGCCCTATTCGTTTTTTATTAGAATTCGCTCCGTTTCGCACAATTCGCGGTTAAAATCCCCTAACAGGATCGCACTGTTAAATCCCGCATTTAGCATACACAACAGCGCTGAAGGAAACTTGAAAGCTATGGCTCGTTTTGCCCTCATACAAAACATTCACACCGAAAATCTGGGATTGATGTCCATAAGCGCCTACCTCAGGCGCGCAGGTCATGAGGCCAGAATATTCATTGACGATGACAGAGCCAGCGCCTTTTCAGGTGTGGCTGCCTATAATCCTCAGGTTATAGGTTTTTCCTGCACGACGGGCATGCATTTGAAAGCGGTCTTTTTTGCCCATCGGTACAAAAAGGTCTACCCTGAAACCATTTCAATCTTTGGCGGCCCTCATCCCACGTTTCACCCCGAAATGGTCAACCACCCTGACGTGGATTATGTTTGTCTGGGTGAAGGGGAACAAGCCGCGGATGAACTGGGAAAAGCCTTGGACGGCGAAGGAGACCTTTTGCTCATCCCAAACCTATGGACTGCGAGGGACGGAGAAGTCATCAAGAACCCGATTCGGCCTCTGATTGAAAATTTGGACCGTATGCCTTGGCCGGATCGGACTTATTATGATTTTTATCCCATAGCCGGGGCTGAGCCTTCGAAAAACTTCATGGCGGGCAGGGGCTGTTCCTACCGATGCAATTTCTGCGCCAATCACTCCTTGATGAAGCTTTACCACGGCAAGGGTAAGTGGGTCCGATTCCGCAGCCCCGAGGATATCATTGCGGAAATTCAGGATGTGAAAAAGAGGTATCCACTTCGCTTCGTAAGCTTTTCCGATGATATCCTGATCGTAAAGAGGGATTTTATTTATCCATTCCTCGATCGATACAGAAAGGAAATCGGGCTTCCCTTTCTTTCCACGGTTCGAGCCAACCTTGTGGACGAAGCGCTTGTGGTGGCTTTGAAGAAAGCGGGATGTGTTTCGACTGTTTTTGGTGTCGAATCAGGAGTACAAAGCATTCGAAACGGTCAACTGGCAAAAGGGGTTAAGGATGAGGAAATATTCGAAGCTGCACGTTTGTTTCAAAAACATAAAATCCGATTCGGCACTTACAACATGGTGTGTCTTCCAGGAGAGACCCTGGAGGACGCCGTTCAGACTGTTAAAATGAATGCAAAGATCCGCCCTGATTTTCCCTGGTGTTCTATTTTGCAGCCTTATCCGGGCACCAAAATACGAGAGAAACTCGAAAAGGAAAACGAAAGGATTCTCCCTGTAGACGAGATCGGAGGCAGTTACTTTTCAGGGTCGGTTTCTGAGAAAAAGGACATCCGCCAAATGATGAATCTGCAGAAATTCTTCCCTCTGGCGGTTTGGTTTCCCTTTCTTCAGCCCATCATCTTTCAGCTTATAAAGCTCAAGCCGAATCCGGTTTTTCAGTTTGTTTACAATTGTTGCTACGCCCTGCAATTGATGAAACGATCCAGGATCGGCTTTTTTACTCTGCTCAGAAATGCCCTTTCATTTAAAAGCCTATTTTCCAAGCTCGAGGTTCCGGAGAAATTCATCCGCCAGTACATGGAACATACAAGCCTTACAGGGTCGACTGACTGATTCCAAGAAGAATCTCGAGGAGCAAAGGCGGAACCCCGACCTTATGCCACGCCTTTCAGTACCATAGGTGACTTGATACCGCGCCGATATTATACGCATTCAGCAAAGCTGGATTGAGCGATAAACACTACATTGACAGCGCATTTTATCTGGAATAAAAGAAAGCTTGCCTGCATGGAAACGGGAGGGGTCAGCTGTCGGAAACCGTTTTCCGGTCAGGGATCTGAGTGTTCGATCTATTCGGCCGCCGGGCGATAGAAGGCCGCGCGGCGGGTTCGGCAAAGACCGCATACAATGGAGGAGAGCCCGATGGATAACAACAGCCTCGGGGATCGACCCTGGTACGGCGACTGGCCGCAGGGCGTGCCCCAGATGATCGACCTGCCGGACTACGGCCTGTCTGAGATGCTCCGCCGGACCGCCCGGGCCTATCCGGATGACAAGGCCATCGTATTTCTGGATACCGTGATGACCTACCGGCGGTTGGACGAGCTGGTCGACCGTGTTGCCGCGGCTTTCCACGCCCTGGGCCTGCGCAAGGGGGACGTGGTGGCGATGATGCTGCCCAACTCCCATCAGTTCGTGGTGGCCTTCTATGCCTGCCAGAGGCTCGGCATCACCGCCACGGCGATCAATCCCACCTACAAGCCGATGGAGATCCGTCACCAGCTCCGGGATTCCGGGGCCAAGGCCCTCGTGGTCCTCGACGCCGTATACGAGGCTGTGGGAAAGGCCTTGGAGGGAACGGCCGTCCAGCATGTGATCGGCACCAATATTGTGGACCTGTGCGGGTTTTCCTTTTTCAAGGTGTTCCTCGGCAAAAAGCTCAAGAAGATCCCCCAGGGGAAAATGCCCCCCACCGCGCTTCGCCTGACCGACCTGCTGGCCGCCGACCCCACTCCTCCTGCCGTCGAGGTCGATCCGGTGGAGGATGTGGCGGTGCTGCAGTACACCGGGGGCACCACCGGGACCCCAAAAGGAGCGATGCTCACGGCCCAGAACCTCGTGAGCAATTCGATCAGCGGCAAGTTCTGGATCGGCTCCGATTTTCCCCGGGATGCCGGCTGGGTGGGGGTGCTCCCCTTGTTCCACGTCTTTGCCATGACCTGTGTGATGAACATCGCCGTGGCCACCGGCGGGTTCATGCTTCTGTTCCCCAGGCCTCCGGAAGATTTTCACGAATGGGCCCGAACCCTGGAGAAATGGGGAAAAGGAACCCGGCTCTGCATGCCCGGCGTTGCCGTCCTGTTCAACAAGATCAACAACACTCCCGGATTGGAAAAATACGATCTCAGTCCGCTTACGCGCTGCCTTTCCGGAGCGGGGCCTCTGCCCCGGGAGGTCCAGGTCACCTTCGAAAAGAAATTCGGGGCCCTGGTGGTGGAAGGGTACGGACTGAGCGAATCCTCACCGGTGGCCCACGCCAATCCTTTCGTCCTGCCGGAAGGAAGGGAGCGGGTCATGGGATCCATCGGCCTCCCCTTTCCGAACACCGACGTCAGGATCGTGGACCTGGAAACCGGGCAGAAGGTGCTCGGGATCGGCGAAGACCAGGTGGGTGAAATCTGCGTGAAGGGTCCACAGGTGATGAAGGGTTATCTCAATCGGCCGGAAGAGACCGCAAAAGCGCTTCGCGACGGCTGGCTTCACACGGGCGATGTCGGGTATATAGACGAACGCGGCTGGACCTTCATCAAGGATCGGGCCCGGGATCTCGTCAAGCACAAAGGCTACTCGGTCTTCCCCAAGGAGGTCGAAGACCATCTCTACTCGCACCCGGACATCCTTGAGGCGGCGGTCGTCGGGATTCCGGACCCGGATGTCGGAGAGGCTCTCAAAGCGTTTGTGGTTCTCAAGGAAGGTGCCGCCGGCCGCGTCACCGGCCAGATGATCATCGACTGGTGCAGGGAAAACATGGCGCGCTACAAGGTCCCTTCTGCAGTCGAGTTCCGGGATACCCTCCCCAAAACCCTTGTGGGGAAAGTCCTTCGCCGCGTCCTGCGCGACGAGGAGACGGCCAAAAGAACCGAAACGTAAGAAAAGGCATGAAAATTCGGCTCTGGTTTTTCTGCGTTTGGGGCAGGCCTTTGAAAAACGGCAATTTCCGTCATGCCGGACCTGATCCGGCATCCAGAAGTAGTTGAAGTTACCGGACCCCGGCTTTCTCCGGGGTGAGTGCGCCCATGAAATTATTCAAAGGTAACTGGGGATGATTATCCCTATCCCCTGACTTTTATCTCCCTTCCACGCCAAAAAAGGGTGCCTTTGATGTGGTACGAGAGTGCGCGCACAATACAGCACGAGGCCACAAGGGCAGCCAAGGGGAAAAACAGGAGCTTGAGCGGATAAAAACCCATCAGGCGACGGACGGAAAAAAAACTGAAGTACTGAATTCCGTAAGTGGCCACACCCGCCAGCAGAAGAAGTTCATTGGAATCCAAAGTCCCAAGAACCACTGCGAGCAATGGGGTCCAATGCACCAAAACTCCCAGTATCATCAAGGGAATCGCAAGCCAGGTCCGTCCCTCTACCGCTGTTAAAATATTTTTGGTTGTACCCCAAAAGGCGTCACGGGAATTTTTAAACAGCCTCACCCGCAAGCACTCTGGCGCAATCCTGAAGCCGACACGATAGCGGTGTTTTTTAAGCAGGCGCGCGAATCCGACGTCGTCCAGCATCTCGCCTTTAATGTCCTCAAAGCCCCCAACGTCGCGAAAGGTCCGAGCGCTGAGGAGCATAAGCGCTCCCGATGCCAGTGCGTTGGGTGATTCAGGATCCTCCAGCCCGGGCGTTGCCAACAGTTTTGCAAGCCCAAAGAAATAGATGGGAATGTTCACATTTTCCCAGAAAGAGCGGTTCTCCAGAAAAGGCAATAAGCTTATGAAATCATAGGATTCTTCTTTCATCAAGTTGTACGCCGTGGCCAAACAGGCAGGGCTGTGGAGGATGTCCGCATCGGCAAACAGCAGATAGGCTCCGTTAGCAGCTTCAGCTCCTTTCTGCATGGCATTGCACTTGCCCAGCCATCCTTTGGGCAAAGGTGGGTCATGGAGAACCCTCAATCGCGGGTCAGATCGGGCGATATGATCTGCAACTTCGCGCGTATGATCGAAGGAGTGATCGTTTACGACAATCACTTCCAGATCGACGCCTTCCTGATTCAGTACCGAATAAAGAGAAGCCGCGATATCTTCCTCTTCATTCCGGGCGGGAATAATGACACTGAGGGTTTCCGGCACAATTGCAGAGTTGGACACAGGAGAAAGCCAACGAACGCGTTTTTGTGCCAGTATACATTTAGCGGTAATCGCCGACCAAAACAAAAGCACGATTCCGCAGATGATCAAGGTTGGATCCTTTATAACCATCGTTTCACCAACCCAGGAGTCTGTGGTTATAAAAGGTTAAAAGAGTGTTTTTTTGCGGGTGCAAGGCAAGCGCGCTTTGATATCCAGCAAGCAATATTCCGACCGATTCTCAAGTCGGACTCTGAAAGCAATAATATTCACATGACATATTTCGTGAAGTTGGTCAAATTGGTCATTTCACGCGAAAAAACTGTGCCTGTCTATGCGTAACAAACAGCCCTTTTAACACAGATTTTCGATGGCGATAGGGGAGATACTGCCCCGAAAAGATTCGGCTATATAATCAGAGAGTTCCGGGGGAGAAGTGCAGGGGGTCTGCAAATCGGGCCGGAATTCGGGTTGAGTGACGAAAATTTTAACGGAGATAAATACGAAGGGGTTACGGCTTATCGCCGCAACCCCTTGATTTGTTTGGTAGCGGGGGCTGGATTTGAACCAACGACCTTCGGGTTATGAGCCCGACGAGCTACCAGACTGCTCCACCCCGCATCAATTTGTCGAAACCTTAAAATAGGTTTTTATCCTATAGATGTCAAGATGTTTTTCCGAATGCAAGGGAAATGACGATCCCTTTGACGCGTTTTATTTCAAATTTCGGATCGGACTTGGCAGAAGGCGTGAAGCGGATCCGTTTGGTACGGCCGGTCTGCCCCGAGACGATGAAAAGACAGGACTTCGGAGTCTTGAGCTGCCTGGATAAGAAGTCGATGCACATCCTGTTGGCCAGGCCTTCCGAAGGCGGGGCCGTGATCTTGATCTTCAAGGCGTCCAGGTGCTTTCCGGCTATGGCGTTTCTGGAGGATTTCGGAAGGACGTGGACCTTGAAGAGAAGGTATGTCCGGCAGTCCTGGATGTCCAGGGGCCCTTCACCGGTCATGGGAAGCAGTGGGTAAAGCGACCGCGTTCCTGAGCTCTTCCAGGGTGACCGGGGCCGTTCCCACCTTTCCGACGACGATGCCGGCCGCCGCGTTGGCCAGGCGCATGGCCGTTTCGAGGGCCGCCCCGGTGGCGATGGCAAGGCCGAGGACGGCCAGGACCGTGTCCCCCGCACCGGAGACGTCATAGACCTGCCGGGCCTGGGCGCGGATGGCCATGGGCTTTTTCCCTTTTTCGAAAAGGATCATGCCGTCTTTTCCCAGCGTGATGAGCAGCCTGCCGATGTCCACGCTCTGAAGGATTTTTTCCGCCGCCTTTTTCAGGGAAGGCCGGTCCACGATTTCCATCCCTGCGGCGATTCCGGCTTCTTTCTTGTTTGGGGTCAGGAGGGAGACCCCGGCGTATTTATCGAAGCTGAACCCTTTGGGATCCGCAATGACGAATTTCCTGTGCGCCCTGGCGGCCTTCAGGGTCTGGGAGAGCAGGGTGCCGGTGACCAGGCCTTTTCCATAGTCGGAGACAAGGATCACGTCCGTTTCCGGGACGGCCTTCCGGATGGCGGCGGTCAGCTTCGTGCAGGTTTTTCGGGAAACTTCTCTGGGGATTTCACGGTCGAGGCGCAGGACATGCTGGCTCACGGCGATGATCCGCGTCTTCTGGATGGTGGGGCGTTCGGGGTCCCGGATGACCCCTTCGGTGTCCACTCCGAGCTCTTCCAGTTTCTTCAAGACCCGGCTGCCGTTTCTTCCGGTGCCGACCACGCCGACGGCGCGGACCCGGGCGCCCAGTGTGGCCAGGTTGTGGATCACGTTCCCGGAGCCCCCGAGGGTGAAGCTTTCGTTTTTAACCAGAACCACGGGGACCGGCGCTTCCGGGGAGATGCGGTCCACGTCCCCCCAGATGTATTCGTCGATCATCAGGTCCCCGACGACGAGTATCCGGCATTGGGAAAACCGGCTGAAATCGATTTCAAGAACCGGGTGCTTTTTCAAGATTCCTCCGCGATGCTCGCCGCTGCAGAAGTTTGCTCCCGGATCAACTGCGTCAGAAAAGCGGGGGGGCGGATCACCCGGCCCTCCGGGTTCATGCAGGCGTGCAGGGTGTATCCGGAGGCGCGCAGGGCTTCTTTTTCCGGATCCAGGATCCGGTAGTCGAACTTGATGCCGCCTTTCACCTTCGGGTCGAGGCGGGTTTCCACCACCAGCAATTCGTCGTATTTCAACGGGGCGGCGTATTTGCAGAAGGCCTCGGAAACCGGCAAAAAGACCCCCTTTTCCTCGATGACCCGGTAGGTCAACCCCCAGGCACGGAAAAGCTCGGTCCGACCGATTTCAAACCAGCGCAGGTAGTTGCCGTAATAGGCGAACCCCATTTTGTCGGTGTCGCCGTAGATGACCCTGAAGCGTGCCCGGTGCGCCGCATCCATTTCAAGCGCTCCCGGTGTTTTTCGTCCGTGAGGTTGATCAGGATCTCCTTCAGTTCTCCGTAGGCTTCTGCAACCGGAAACTCCGGGTATTCCCTTTTCACGTTTTCCGGCGGGTGGAACAGGACGGCGCTGTCCGCCGCCTGGAGCATGAGGATGTCGTTGTACGAGTCGCCGATACCGATGACCCGGTAGTTCAGGCTTTTCAGGGAGAGGACGGTCTTCTTCTTCGCCTCGGGTTGCCTGAGGTTGTAATCGACGATGGCGCCGTTGGAGTTCACCGTGAGGGAGTGGCAGAAAAGGGTGGGCCTCCCGAGTTTTTCCAGAAGCGGCCCGGCAAACTCGACATAGGTGTCCGAAACGACGATGACTTGGAACTTGGAACGCATCCAGTTCAAAAAGTCCAGGGCGCCGGGAAGCGGGTCCATTTTCGAGATCACCTTCTGGATATCCTTCAGCGTGATGCCGTGCCGGCTCAGAATGGCCAGCCGGCGCTTCATGAGGACGTCGTAGTCCGGCACGTCTCGGGTGGTGAGCCTGAGGTCGTCAATGCCGGTCTTTTTCGCCACGTTGATCCAGATCTCGGGGGTGAAAATCCCCTCCATGTCCGTGCAGATGAGGTTCATCCGATGATTGGCGTTCATTCCTTAGACTCTTCCTCCTCGATGCGGATGAGGATCGGCTTGGTGTCCACCACCTCCATGGTACTGATTTCCGACAGGGCGCGCGTCACGTTCTTTTCCCGGGCGCGATGGGTGAGCATCACCACCGGGACGGAGCCGTTGGCCTTTCTTCCCTTCTGCTGGACGGACCGGATGCTGATGCCGTATTTTCCCAGCACGCCGGAGATTTTGGAGAGCACTCCGGGCTCGTCGAGGGCTGAAAACCGAAAATAATAGTGGGTGGAGATCTCCCCGATGGGAACCACCGGGATCGCCCGGATGCGGGTTTTTTGATACGAGAGCATGGGGACCCGAAGGGGGCGGCTTCCGGAGATCAGGTTCCGCGCCAGGTCCGCCAGGTCCGCCACTACGGCGCTGGCCGTCGGCATCATCCCTGCCCCGTACCCGTAGAGCATGACATCTCCCACGCTGTCCCCGGTGAGGGTCACGGCGTTGACCGCGCCGCTCACGCTGGAAAGGAGGTTGTCCTCCGGGATCATGGTGGGGTGGATCCGGGCTTCCACGCGGTCCGTGAGGTTCTTGCTGATGGCCAGAAGCTTCACCGTGTACCCGAACTGGCGGGCGAAATCGATGTCAAGGGGCGTGATCCCGGAGATCCCCTCCACATAGATGTCTTTGAGGTTGACCTTCATCCCGTAGGCAATCGCCGACAGGATCGCCAGCTTGTGGGCCGTGTCCAGGCCTTCCACGTCCAGGGTCGGATCGGCCTCGGCGTACCCCTGCTCCTGGGCCTGGGCCAGCGCCTCTTGGAAGGTGGCCCCTTCCTGGGTGATCCGGGTGAGGATGTAGTTGCAGGTCCCGTTGAGGATGCCGATCATGGACTGGATCCGGTTGCCCACCAGGGATTCCCGGATGGCCTTGATGACGGGCATGCATCCTCCGACGCTGGCTTCGAAAGCCAGGTCCACCTTTTTTTTCAGGGCGGCCAGAAAAAGCGTGTTTCCGTGTGTGGCCAGCAGTGCCTTGTTGGCCGTCACCACATGCTTGCCGTTATCGATGGCGCGCAGGATCAGGTCCCTGGCGACCTTCTGGCCTCCGATCATCTCCACGACGATGTCGATGTCAGGGTCATCGACGACCCCGAAGGCATCCGGGGTCAAAACGCCCTTCTTGAAGCGGATACCCCGGTCCTTTTTCAGATCGATTTCCGCCACGCTCTTGAGGTGGATGTTCGCTCCCACCCGGGCTTTCAGCAAGGCCTCTTTTTCCGTTAGAATCCGGGCGACCCCGGTACCCACGGTTCCGCACCCCAAAAGGCCCACTTGAATGGTTTTCATGGACGATTCCCCCTAGAGGATTTTTCGAATTCCCCTCACCGCCTGGTTGATGCGCATCTCGTTTTCGATGAGGGCGAAACGGACATACTCATCTCCGTATTCCCCGAATCCCAGCCCGGGGGATACGGCGACCCGTGCCTTGCGGATCAGCATTTCCGAGAAGGCGACGGATCCCATTTTCTCGTATTTTTCCGGGAGCTTGCCCCAGACGAACATGGTGCCTTTCGGGGAGGGGACGTGCCAGCCGACCCGCTCCAGTCCGGCGATCAGGGCGTCACGGCGGCGGCGGTAGACCTCCACGATCTTCTCCACGCAGGGCTGCCGATCCCGGAGGTCGTTTTTGAGGTCCATTTCGTTTTCCCCGTTCAGGGCGATGATGGAGGCGATCTGGATGGGCTGGAAGACGCCGTAGTCCAGGTAGCTCTTGATCCGGCGCAGGGCGGCCACGATCTCGGGATTTCCCACGCAGAACCCCACGCGCCAGCCCGGCATGTTGTAGCTCTTGGAAAGGGAGAAAAACTCGACGCCGACCTCCTTGGCCCCTTTGGCCTGGAGGAAGCTGGGCGCCCTGTAGCCGTCGAAGACCAGATCGGCGTAGGCAAAGTCGTGGATGACCATGATGTCGTGGGCCTTGGCATAATCCACGATCTTTTCGAAGAAAGCCGGCTCCACGACCTGGGTCGTGGGGTTGTGGGGGTAAGACAGGATGAGGATTTTCGGCCTGGGCCAGGTTTGCTTGGTGGCGCGCATGAGATTGTCGAAAAAATCCTCGTCGGGCCCTGTTGGAATTCCCCGCACGTCTCCCCCGGCGATGACGGCCGAGTAAGGATGGATGGGATAGGTGGGGTTCGGTGCGAAGACCACATCCCCCGGCCGGATGGTCACCAGGATCAGGTGGGAAATCCCTTCCTTGACGCCTATGGTGACGATGGCCTCGGCTTCCGGGTCGATGTCCACGTCGAAGCGCCGCTTGTACCAGCTGGAGATGGCCGAACGGAGCTTGGTGATTCCCATGGAAGCCGAATACCGGTGGTTGTGGGGTTTCCGGGCGGCTTCGACGAGCTTGTCGACGATGTGCGGCGGCGTTCCCAGGTCGGGGTTCCCCATTCCCAGGTCGATGATGTCCTCTCCGGCCTGCCTGGCCTCCATCTTGATCCGGTTCACCGAAGCAAAGACATAGGGCGGGAGCCGGTCCAAGCGCGCAAAACGGGACATGATTTTCACCTATTCCAGGTTCTCGAAAAGACACATAAAAAACCCTCCTTACAATAGGATAAAGGGCTTGTCAAAAAAAAAGCTTTTGACTTTCAAAGGCTTTGCAGATAGCTTTTTCGGGCCTTTAAGCGTTTTCATCTGGAACAAAAAAAGTTTTAGGACAAGACGATGACCAAGCCGTTGACCTATGCGGATGCGGGTGTGGATATCGAAAAAGCCGACCGTTTCGTGGACCGGATCAAGGAAATGGCCAAAGAGACGTCCAATTCCAGGGTGATCGGCGGAATCGGCGGTTTCGGAGGCCTTTATTCCCTCAACCTTCAAAACATCACAAGCCCGGTCCTGGTGAGCTCCACCGACGGGGTGGGCACCAAGCTCAAAATCGCATTTTTAACTCAAACCCACGACACCGTGGGGGTCGACCTGGTGGCCATGTGCGTCAACGATATCGTCGTCCATGGAGCCAAACCCTTGTTTTTTTTGGACTATATCGCCATGGGGACCCTCGATCCACAGACCGCCACCGCCATCGTGAAAGGGATCGTCGTGGGATGCCAGGAGGCCCAGTGCGCTCTGCTGGGAGGAGAGACCGCGGAGATGCCGGGCCTGTATCAAAAAAACGAGTACGACCTGGCCGGTTTTGCCGTAGGCATCGTGGACAACCGGAAAGTCATCGACGGCAGCGAGATCGCTGTGGGGGATAAACTGGTGGGGATCGCATCCAGCGGACTGCACTCCAACGGATTTTCGCTCGCGCGAAAGATCTGCTTCGAGGTGTTGAATCTGAATGTCAAAGACGCCGTTTCCCGCCTGGGACAACCGCTGGGAGAGGCGCTTCTGACCCCCACGCGGATTTATGTCAAGACGGTCCAGGCCCTCATGAAGGACTGCCCCATCCACGGCCTGGCCCACATCACGGGCGGGGGCCTCACAGGGAATGTGCCGCGCATCCTTCCTGAAGCCTGCGGCGTTGTCTTTGACAAGGACAGCTGGGAGGTGCCACCGATCTTTTCCTTCCTGAAAGAGGCCGGGGAGCTGTCCGAGGCGGAAATGCTGAAAACCTTCAACAACGGCATCGGCATGGTGGCGATCCTCCCGGACGAGGCCGTCCAGGATGTTTTGGTCCGGCTGAGCGGATTGAATGAGAAAGGGTTCGTCATCGGAGAGGTCGTCAAGCGTTCGGAAGACGGGCAGAGGGTCCGATGGCGATAGCGGGTTTTAAAGGTAAAACGGAAGAAGAATCCGTTGCGCCCGAAACAAAGCCTTCCGTGGCGCGAAGAATGGCGGTCCCGTTTCTGTCTTTCCTGAAATGGCTCGAAAGAGGGAGTCGGGACAAAGCCTGGTGCAAAGCCTGAGGGGTCGGTCCGAGGGGCACCGGGCGGGTGCCCTGATCCGCAAGACTGTGCCTTCGACAAGCCCGATGGCAGGCGGTTGGAATTCGCCGGCACCCGCGAAGTAAAACGGCAAGACATCATGGAATACGGCCTTTTCGGTGCTTCTTTTTTTCTGTGCCTGGTATTGACGCCGCTGGTCCGGAAGGCGGCCCTCGGAAAGGGCTGGATGGCACAGCCTTCCCAGGAGCGGTGGCACAAGAAGCCCACGGCCATGCTCGGCGGGATCGCCATCTATGCCGGGATCTCCCTGCCCCTTTTTTTTATGTCCGACTTTGCCACCCTTCTTCCTCATATGGCCCGGTCGGCCGTCGTCAATCTGCCCGCTTCTCCGGGGGCGGCCGTTTGGCTGGGGGTCACCGCCCTCTTTCTGCTCGGCCTTTTGGACGATTTCATCAAGATCAAGCCCCACACCAAGCTCATGGGCCAGATCGTGGTGGCCTCCTTTATCGCCTTTTTGGGCTTTAGGCTGAACTGGTTCGTCTCTTTGACCCTGGATACGATGGTGACCATCGTATGGGTCGTCGGAATCACCAATGCCTTCAACCTCCTGGACAACATGGACGGTCTGTGTGCGGGCGTTGGTCTGGTGGCGGCGCTGGCGCTTGCGGTCCTGTTTTTCGGCACGTCGGAACGCCCCTTTTTCATGGCCCTGATTCTGGCAGGAGCCCTGGCCGCGTTTCTGGTTTACAACTTCAACCCGGCCTCCATCTTCATGGGTGACAGCGGAAGCCTTTCCATCGGCTTTTTTCTTGCCATGCTGGCGATGCTTTATACTCAAAATGGCTCCGGAAACCGGGTTTCGGCCTACGCCGTTCCGGTCATGATCCTGATGGTCCCTATCCTGGACACCACTCTGGTGACCCTGATCCGGATCTTGAGTGGACGGAAAGCCTCCATCGGGGGAAAGGATCACACCTCCCACCGTTTGGTGCTCATGGGGCTGTCCGAACGGGGTGCAGTCTTCTTCCTGTGTACCATCGGCGCGGTGTCCGGCTTTGCCGCCGTCTTCGTGGATCGCAGCGATACGCTCACCTCTCCGGGCGTGATCCTTCCGGTGGCGCTTTCCATGATCCTGATGGGCGTTTATCTCGCCCAGATCCGGGTTTATCCTGAAAAGGAGTTTTCCCTGCTCCGGGGCCGGTCGTACACGCCGATTCTGGTGGAGCTGACCTACAAGCGCCAAATCCTTTTGGTGATCCTTGATTTCGGTCTCATTTCCTTTGCCTATTACCTTTCGTACCGCCTCCGTTTCGATACCGATGCCTTCGACCTCTATTTCAGGGTCTTTCTCCGGTCGCTTCCGGCGGTGATCGCCTGCAAGTTCCTGGCCTTTTTCACCCTCGGTGTCTATCGGGGCATCTGGCGGTATATGAGCTCCAGCGATGTGTTCGTCTATCTCAAGGCCACCGCCGCAGGGACCATGCTGTCCGTGGCAGCGGTCACCTTCATTTTCCGGTTCGAGGATTTTTCGAAAGGGATCTTTGTCATCGACTGGATTCTCATCACAGGGCTGCTCATGGGGACCCGGAGCTCCTTCCGCCTCTTCAGGGACACCCTGCGGCGGAAGGCCCTGGTCGGAGACGCCGTTCTCATTTACGGCGCCGGCCGCGGCGGAGAAATTCTGCTGAGGGAGATCCTCAACAACCAGGACCTGCACATCAGGCCCATCGGGTTCATCGACGACGATCCCCTGAAAACCGGACGGAAACTCAACGGGTATCCGATCCTCGGTTCTTTCAGCGATCTGGAGACAATCCTGAAGAAGCACCCGGCGGGCGGGCTGCTTCTCTCCTTTACCGACGCCGAACCATCCCGTATTGACGCGGTCAAGGCGTTTTGCAGGACGAATGCCCTCTTCCTGAGGCGCTTTTCCGTCCATTTGGACGAGATGAGCCTCGAGGCCACCGAAAGAAGTCCTGCCGAAAAGCCGGCCTGAGCGGAGGCGACTTCATGATCGTACTGGGAATCGAAACCTCGTGCGACGAAACCGCAGCCGCCGTGACGGAGGATGGACTGCGGATCCTGTCCTCGGTGGTGGCCTCGCAGATAGCGGTGCACCATCCCTTCGGGGGTGTGGTCCCGGAGCTGGCCTCCCGGAAGCACCTGGAAGCTGTCGTGGACGTGGTACGGGAGTCCCTGAAGGAAGCGGGGGTCGCCATCGATGCGCTCGACGGGGTGGCGGTGACCCAGGGTCCGGGCCTGGTGGGATCCCTGCTGGTGGGTTTTTCCTTTGCCAAATCCCTGGCCTATGCCTGCGGTCTCCCCTGGGTGGGCGTGGATCACCTGGAAGGACACATCCACAGCGCCTTTTTCGCCCAAGAGCCCCCGTCGTTTCCCTTCGTCGCCTTACTGGTATCAGGGGGGCACACGGCGCTGTACCGGGTGGAGCATTTCCTCGACTACGGCCTGTTGGGAAAAACAAGGGATGACGCCGCCGGGGAAGCCTTCGACAAGGTAGCCAAAATGTTGGGGCTCGGGTATCCAGGCGGGCCGGCCATCGACCGGGCCGCCCGAAAGGGGGATCCTGATGTTTACCGCTTCCCCCGGGCCTTTCTGGATCCGTCTTCCTTCGATTTCAGTTTCAGCGGCGTCAAGACTGCGGTGAACCGGCATATCCATGCCCATCACGATGATCCAAGCGCCCTGCCAGACATCGCCGCCGGATTCCAGGAAGCGGTGGTGGAGGTCCTGGTCGCCAAGGCCATCCGCGCGGCCCAGGAGACAGGATGCACACACCTGGCCCTGGTGGGCGGGGTGGCGGCGAACTCCCGGCTCCGGGAACGGATGCAAAACGAAGCAAAGGAAAAAGGGATCGCCGTATGCATCCCGCCTGTAACCCTGTGCGGGGACAACGCGGTCATGATCGCCCACGCGGGATACCATCGGCTGAAGAGAGGCGAATCGAGCGGGTTGAAAGACGACGTCTATTCCAGAAAACGGCCGGTTGAGGACCAGACGTCAGGGCACGGACGAAGGCTTTAAGAGGGCGCGTTTGATCCCGGCGATCTTTTCGTGAGCGGCGATGCACGATTCCCTGACGCCGGGGGACTCGCGGAGGATCTTTAAAGCAGCCGTAAAGAACTTCTCGATCTTTCCGGTTCGGTGGCAGATCAGGGCGATATCGATGTGCGCTTCGAGGATCCGTTCGGCCAGGAGTTCCACGGGGTAGTGCCCGTCGACGGCTCCCATGTCCAGATCATCGGTGATGACGAGTCCTGAAAAGGCCATCCGACGCTGCAGGAGGTCCCGGGCGAGAACCGTCGAGAGGCTGGCGGGCCAATCCGGATCGATCCCACCATAGACGAGATGGGAGAGCATGATCCCGGAGACACCCCCGGCGATGGCCTCTTTAAAGGGGAGCAGGTCAAAGGCCTCCATTTCCGGAAGGGAAGCATCGATGCCGGTGGAGTCGAGGTGGGGGTCCTTGACGGCCCGGCCCATCCCCGGAAAATGCTTGGCCACCGCGAGAACACCGCTTTGCTGCAGATGGGCGATGACCACCCGGCCCAGATGCGACGCCCGAACGGGGTCATCCCCGAAGGCCCTTCCCCGCATGACGCCGCCGATCCCGGCGGGGACCACATCCAGCACCGGCGCCATATCCATGTTGATCCCCACGCCCCGAAGCTCGGAAGCGGTCACCTCGGCGAAGCGGCGCGCCTCCTCGAGATTTGCGACGTGGGGGTTTCCCGGAAATTCCGTAAAGAAAGGCTTCTTCAGTCGGGCCACTTCCCCCCCCTCCTGATCCACGGCGATGAACAGGGGACTCTTTCCGCAGGAAGCGGCGTATTCCTGGACCGACCGGGTCAGTTCCCGGATCTGTCCCGGTGTGACGATGTTTTTTTTAAACAGGATAAGACCCGAAATCCCGATATCGCGGATTAGGTGCTTCAGGTCCGCATCGAGGGCCGTGCCGTCGAAACCGGCCATGATTCGAATACCGGCCAGGATCGAATCGGATGGGGAAAGGCTCATGGCGCTTTTTTCCTTTTGAGCTGGTGCCGGCGGACCGCCGATAGGTGCTCCCGGACGTCTTCGGAAAAGTGGTGGGTTCCGTCGTTTTTGGAAACGAAATACAAGAATCGCGTCTTGGCGGGATAAACGGCCGCCTCGAGGGCGCCTGCCCCCGGATTGGCGATGGGCCCGGGGGGCAGGCCGAAGATCCGGTAGGTATTGTAGGGGGTGGGCCGGCTGAGATGTTCCCGCGTGAGGTTTCCGTCGAAGTTCTCGATGCCGTAGATCACCGTGGGGTCGCTTTCCAGGCGCATCTTCTTTTTAAGTCGGTTGTGAAAGACCGAAGAGATGACGGGTCGCTCGAAGGCGGCGCCCGTTTCCTTTTCGATCATGGAAGCCAGGGTGACAACCTGGTGCAGGGAGAGGCCGGCCTTGGCCGCATCTTCCTGCCACCGGGAGGGGATCGCTTTTTGAAAAGCCTCCACCATGACGGAAAGGATCTTTTCCGGTGAAACCGGGCGGGGAAAGGAATAGGTCTCGGGGAAGAGGTAGCCTTCGAGGGAAGGGGCCTCGATGCCGAGCGCGGCGGTGGTCAAAGGATCGGTGGCGGCCTTGATGAAGGCCTTCCTGTCCGCCAACCCTGCGTCTTCCAGGAGCCCGGCGATCTGGGAAAGGGAGTATCCTTCAGGAATCGTGACCCGGTGCTGGATCACCCTCCCGGAGGTCAGGACCTCCAGGAGGGCGGCGGGCGTCTTTGCCGCGGACAGGGCGTATTCGCCGGCTCGGATACGGCGGGCGTCTCCGGTGAGGCGGGCATAAAGGCGCAGTTTCAATGCACTTCGGACGAAGGCTTCCCGGTAAAGCCGTCCGGCAACGGTTTTGAAAGTCTCCCCCTTTCGGACGGTAAAGGATTTAACGTCGGCGTTCAATCCGGCCGGCGTCATGGAAAAGTGGCGGATCTCCAGAAAAAACAGCACGCCCACGCAAAAGGCAAGATAGCCCAGAAAAACGGCAACGGAAACGGTTTTCAGCCTCCTGGGGGCATCCATAGGGTCGGTTGGGAAAAGGGCCTCACATTAAAGAAAAGAGCTGTTTGGCCAGGCCATTGAAACGGTCCGGGGAAAAGGTGAAGTGCATGTCCAGGAAGGCTTTCCGGAACCGGACCACCTCATCCTTCACGGATCGATTCCGGATGACGACATCCGAAAAGAGCTGAGCCAACTGATGGAAATCAGGCTCTTTCATCCCGAAACGGGTCATTTCCTGGACGCCCGTGCGGAGGGATCCCGAGGCGGTGAACCCCTCATCCAGGGGGCCGGCCTGGTAATTCACGATGATGTTGTTTTCCTCCAGGCGCCGGGCGATTTCCGGCCCCTTGGCATATCCCACGTTGAGGATCACCTGGTGGGTCTCGGTAAAGGAAATCCCGGGATCGCCGGCCACGTCCAGGCCACAGTCCGCCAAGGCCCGGGCGAATGCTTTTGCGTTGGCAAACACCTGGGCCTGGTAGGGTTTTTTGAAATGGTTCATCTCGTAGGTAGCCATGAGGAGCCCCAGGAGGGTCCCCAGGTGGTGGTTGCTGGTGCTGCCGGGGAAGGTGCGGCGTTGGACCGCCTCCCAGAATTCGTAGCGGGGGTCCTCAAGGGTGAAGTCCGAGGCGATGATACCTCTCTGGGTTCCGAAAAAGGTCTTATGGGTGGATCCGGTGACGAGATCCGCCCCCTCCGCGAAGGGTTCCTGGAAAAGAGGTCCTGCCAGCCCCAGAACATGGGCCATGTCGTACAAAATGATGCAGTCCAGACCCATGGCGTCCACCCTTTCCCTGATTTGGGCGACGGGCTCGCGGTAAAGGGTCATGCTCTTGCCGAAGATGATCAGGTTCGGGCGATGTTCCTCGAGCACCTCCTGGCAGGCTTCCACGTCTATCTTGAAAGGGTCGTGGGGCAGCACCGGAAAATTGACCACTGCGGGCTTTTCCGTTTTGGGATCCCGCATGACGAAATCGCGCAGGGCGCCCATGGGCTGGGCGCTCAAGTGGCCGCCCTTGATGATGTGGTTGTTGAGGATTTTCCGGATCCGGCGCTGTTCGCTCTTCCGGTCGGCGCGGTTCAAGTAGTCCACCATGGCGCTGAAGACGGCGGTGTTGGCCATCTGGCCGGAGACCACGCGGGTTTCCACTTCCCGGCATCCCAGAAAGGCCCGAAGTTCCGCCTGGAGAAGGGTCTCCACTTCAGCGATGAAGTCGGTCCCCTGGTAATAGAACACTTCGGCCTCGGAAAAAGCCGCCACCGGCTTATGCTCCGCATACCTGCCGGAGGGATCCGCCATGGAGAGAAGTTTGACCAATGTGGAGGGGGTCTGCTCCGAGGGAATCAGGTTGATGCACTCCTGTCGTCGCCACCGGGTGTTGAGAAGGGTCTTGTCCGCGAGGACGCGGGCCTTGTCGATGAAAGGCGCTTTTTCGTCCCGGGCCTTTTCCTGGTGGATTCGATTCCAGGGAATCGGCCGGGCCAGAGGGGGGGCTTCGCTCCTCAGATGGTAGGGGACGATCACCCCTTTGACCCGCTTTCCTCGGATGTCGATTTCAAGGACGTCCCCTTCCAGGCAGTCGCTGTCCATGAGGGCCAGGCAGATCCCCCTCAGCTCCGATGCCTCCTCGGGCTTCGAATAGATTCCGTGCCCGGAAAAGCCGTAGTATGGAACCATGGTGCCGCTGGTCACCATTCCCACGAGGGTGCCGTTCCGATAAATCCGGTGTCCCTGGCGGGAGACCCCTTTTCCCGTGAGTGCCACGGGCTGGACCCTGCGGGGGAGCGCCTTCATATCGGAAAAATCGTGGAAGAGGATGCGTTGATGGGCCGTAAACTGCTTGAGAAGAGCATCCCTGCCGATAAAGTCTCCCTTGAGGGGGGAAAAGCTCACGGCGAAGCGGGCAAGGGGGCAGGCGAAGATCGGGATCGGCTTTCCCTCTGGATCGATCCCGAACTCGTGCCCGTAAAGGGGGAGGGCGGCTTCCAGCCGGAGGGTGTCCCGGGCTCCCAGGCCCACGGGAGAGGCCCCTTTGGATAGGATTGTGTCCCAGAGCGCAGGGGTCTCTTCGCGTCCGAGAAAGAGTTCGAAACAAATCGGCTCGCCGGTATACCCCGTTCTCCCGATCCGGACGGTGGCCCCGGCGATGACGGCGGTGGACAGGGCGTTTCTCATGGGTTCGGGAAGTCGTCCTGAGTCCACAAGTTCCATCAAAATGGCCTTCGAGCGGGGGCCCTGGAGGCTGAGCATGGAAAGGGCTTCCGTTTGGTCTTCCAGGCGGACATCCTCGAAATCTTTCAGCACGGCATTGAAATGGGCCCAGTCCTTTTGTGTGTTTGCGGCGTTGACCACCAAAAGATAACTTTCTTCCAGAAAGCGATAGAGGTAGGCGTCATCGATGGCGTTTCCTTGGGCATCGGCGACGAGGGTATATTGGCTTTCCTCCACCTCTAATGCGGCGGCGTTGTTGGTCAGCACATGCTGAAGAAAAGAAAGGGCGTTTTTTCCACTGACGAGAAACCGGCCCATGTGAGAGACGTCGAACAGGCCGGCTTCTTTCCGGGTTGCCAGGTGCTCCTTGAGAATTCCGGGGCGGTAATGCAGGGGCATGTCCCATCCGCTGAAGGGGACCAGATGGGCGCCGAGGGCGGCGTGGCGCTCGTGCAAGACGGTTTTTCGCAAAGCTTCCATGGGGAGGTTCCTTTTTCTTCTTGATCCGGGGGCCTTTCGTAGACGCTCGTGCTGAAAAGCTTCATACAAAGCGCCCCGGGTGTCAAGGTCTTTATCCGATTCCTTTTTGGCATTCAGGCATGCGTTCCGGATTGAAATTGAGAGCCGCCTGTACTAAGGAAATCGAATCGCCAAGGCAACAGATCGGAGGGAAGAGATGACCGAAGCCTTTATCCTGGGAGAAAGCCGGTTCACGGCGGAAGCGTTGGCGGCGGTGGCCCGGGAGGGGGCCCGGGTGGCGCTGGCCGACGGGGCACGCCGCAGGATCCGGGCCGCCAGGAAACTGGTGGAACGATGGATCGCCGAAGGGAGGGTTATCTACGGCATGACTACCGGTTTCGGGATGCTCAGCGACGTGATCATTCCCGCCAAAGATTCCCGGAGGCTTCAGGAAAACATCCTCATGAGCCATGCCGCCGGTGTGGGGGAACCCCTGGACATGGAAACGGTAAGAGCCGTTCTTGTCCTCAAGGCCAACGACCTGGCCAGGGGTCAGGCCGGGGTCCGGCTTGAAACCGTCGATCTCTTGGTGGCTTGCCTCAACCAGGGGATCCATCCGGTGGTTCCTTCCCAGGGTTCCGTGGGCGCCAGCGGCGACCTGGCCCCCCTAGCCCATCTTTCCCTGGTCCTCACCGGCCGGGGAGAGGCCTTTTATCGGGGGAAACGGGTGTCCGGCCGGACGGCGCTTTCCAAATGCGGCCTCGATCCCCTGACTCTGGAAGCCGGAGAAGGTTTGGCCCTGGTGAACGGCACGCAGGTGATGACTGCCATTGGAGCTCTGGCCCTTCACGATGCCGTTCGGCTGGGGAAGAACGCAGACATCGTGGCGGCCATGAGTCTGGAGGTTCTCATGGGGAGCCGGACGGAATTCGACCCGCGGATTCATCGGGCCAGACCCCATCCGGGACAGGCGGCGGTGGCCGACAACCTGCTGCGAATCACAAAGGAAAGCGAGATCATCTCCTCCCACAAAGACTGCGGTCGGATCCAGGATGCCTACACGCTGCGCTGTTCTCCACAGGTGCATGGGGCCAGTAAGGACGCCGCGGCATACGCCAGGAAAGCCCTGGAAACGGAGATGAATTCTTCCACCGGAAATCCCGTCATCTTTGCCGAGGACGAGACTTTTCTGCTGGGGGGCAATTTCCATGGCCAGCCCGTGGCCTTGGCCCTCGACTTTTTGGGGATGGGGATCTGCGAATGGGGGGCGATCTCCGAGCGGCGGGTGGAGCGGCTGGTGAACCCGCAGCTCAGCGGACTGCCGGCTTTTTTAGTTGCCGACGGCGGCCTGAACTCGGGCTTCATGCTCGCCCAGTATACGGCTGCTGCCCTGGTGTCCGAAAACAAGGTGCTTGCCCACCCGGCCTGTGTCGATTCCATCCCCACCTCGGCCAACAAGGAGGACCACGTCTCCATGGGAACCGTGTCGGCCAGGAAATGCCGGACGATCCTGAAAAACGTGGAGCACGTCATCGCCATCGAGATGCTGTGCGCCGCCCAGGCCCTGGATCTTTTCACCAACCTCAAGCCGGGGAAAGGAACCTTGGCGGCTTACCAGGCCATACGCAAGCGGATCGGCCATCTGGATGCCGACCGGATCCTTTCAAAGGACATTACCACGATGACGGATCTGGTCCGAAACGGAACCGTCCTTAATGCCGTGGAGGGCGCGGTGGGTCTCTTGCACTGAAAGCCGATTAATGGACATTGTCAGGCTGAAATCGTGAAATCCGCAACACTTCGGTACGGCAGGGAAGTCATCGACTGGGAATTTTCCGGAAAATTTGATGTCCTTGACCTCCGGGACCCGGAACCCCGGTGCAACCCCGAGCGTTTTTCACTTAAGATCCGCAGCGCTTTAGACACAGCCCGGCCGGACCTGTCCCGTGTGGGAATCGTCCTGGCCGACAAGACCCGGCTGTGCGGCTATCCGGTCTATCTCCCCGTCCTGCTCGAAGCGCTGAAGGAACGGGGAGTCGGTTCGGGCCGGATCCGTATTTTTATCGCCTACGGCACCCACGCCCGGCAAAGCGACGCAGAAAGCCTTTCTGCCTACGGATCCGCCTATCGTGATTTCTCCTGCGTTCACCACGACAGCGGCGATTTCTCCGCCTTTGAGTTTTTGGGCGCAACCTCCCGGAAGACCCCGGTCTTGGTTCGCAGGGATCTTTTGGAGTGCACTTTCGTTTTGACTTTCGGCGCCGTCTCCCACCATTATTTTGCAGGCTACGGGGGAGGGAGAAAACTGATCTTCCCGGGCCTGGGGTACCGCGAAGCGATCTACCACAACCACGCCCTTTTCCTGGACCGACCAGGAAAACGGCTGGCCCCGGGTTGCCGGGCGGGCATCCTCGATGGGAATCCCCTTGCGGAAGACCTGGAGGAATACGAAACTTTTTTTCAGGCCCATCTCTCCATCCATGGCATCTTGGACCGCTGGGGAAACGTCTGCAAGATTTTCGTGGGCACCGGGCGCGCCGATTTCAGGAAAGCCTGCGCCGAACACGCCCGGCACTGCGAAATCCGCGGGCAACAGCGGTACACCTGGGTCCTGGCTTCCTGCGGAGGGCATCCCAGGGACCTCAATTTCATCCAGAGCCACAAAGCCATCCAGAACGCCTCCCATTTTGTTGAAGACAAAGGAACGCTGGTGATCCTGGCCCGGTGTCCGGACGGGGTGGGATCCCGGACCTTTCTGCCCTTTTTTTCCATGGGAGGGTTTGCCCCCGCTTTCCAAGCCCTTTCCGAGCGTTACGAAGGAAACGGTGGAACGGCCCTTTCCATGATGGAAAAGACAGCCCGAATTCGGATTTTCCTGGTCACGGATCTGGAGGAGGAAACCTGCCGCGTCATGGGGGTGCAAAAGATACGAAGCGATGAGGCCCAAAGGCACTTCCGGAAGCGAAGAGGGCCTATGGCCGTCCTTCCCAATGCCGGGCTTCTGGTGAGGATACCGTAAAAGCGGTCAGCCGGAAAGCGAAACAAGGAGCTTGAAAACCATGGTTGAAAAATCGAATGGCGATTCACAAAAAACGGGATCCCGATTTCCGGACTTTCCACAGATTCCTTTCATCGAAGGGGACGGCACGGGACCGGACATCTGGAAGGCCACCAAAACGGTATTAGACGCGGCGGTGAAGCGCGCCTACCGGAAAGATCGGGGCATCCACTGGAGGGAGGTGCTGGCAGGGGAAAAGGCGCACCGGGAGACCGGAAGCTATCTCCCGGAAAAGACCCTGGAGGCCATCCAGGGGCACGGTATCGCCATCAAGGGGCCGTTGACCACGCCGGTGGGAAAGGGGATCCGGAGCGTCAACGTGGCCCTGCGCCAGGAACTGGACCTCTTTACCTGTATCCGTCCGGTGAAATATATCCCGGGGGTGCCCAGCCCCCTGCGCAACCCGGAGAAGGTGGACATGGTGGTCTTCCGGGAAAACACCGAGGATGTCTATGCCGGACACGAGTGGGAGGCCGGTTCTCCCGTGGCCCGAAAAATCATTGCCCTGGTTCAGGAGGAGACAGGAAGGAAGATCCGCCCCGAATCGGGCATCGGGCTCAAGTCCATGAGCCGCTTCGGAACCCAGCGCCTGGTGCGAATGGCCATCCAATATGCCTTGAGACATGGCCGCCGCAGCGTGACCCTGGTGCATAAGGGGAACATCATGAAGTTCACCGAGGGGGCTTTCCGCAACTGGGGATATGCGCTGGCCCGTGAAGAATTCGAGGAAAACACCGTGACGGAAAAAGCGCTCCAGGCCGAATACGGGGGGATCCCTCCAGAGGGGAAAGTCGTCGTCAAGGACCGGATCGCCGACGCCATGTTCCAGCAGGCCCTGCTCCGCCCGGAGGAATTCGACGTGCTGGCCCTGCCGAATTTGAATGGGGATTACCTTTCCGACGCCCTGGCCGCCATGGTGGGAGGGCTGGGGATGGCGCCGGGGGCCAACATCGGGGATCGATGTGCGGTGTTTGAAGCCACCCACGGCACGGCCCCGAAATATGCCGGCCTCGACAAGGTCAATCCGGGTTCGCTCATCCTTTCCGGAGCGCTCATGCTCGACTACATGGGCTGGGGCGAAGCGGGAAACCTGGTGCGCGAAGGCCTCACGAAAGCCGTATCCCTGAAACGGGTGACTTACGATTTGGCCCGGCAGATGGAAGGGGCCGTCGAGCTTTCCTGCTCGGCCTTTGCTCAAGCCGTGGTGGAACAGTTCGGGGGATGATTCCACCGACCGAAAAAAATGTCCGCTTCCTATCGGCAAGGGATCCGAATTCGGAAAGAGAGATTGCAAGACCGGGCGCGACACGCGCCCGGCGCCCGAGGGCCGGTTGACAGGGCCGGAAGGATCTGCCAAAACCGTTTTGAACCGCAACAGTGAGCGTATTCCCCACAGCTTGCTGCGGGGTTAGCGAGCGGATCCAAGAGTTGGTAAAATTCCTTTCGGTGGAGATTTCCCGCTGGTTCTGCCTGACGGCAGCGCTTCGCGGGCAGCGGGGGAGCTTCAATCCGGAAGTGTTGGCGCGGTGTAAAAGGAGGCCTCCATGGAAGACGGCCAGGACCGTGACCCCATAGACGAGAAGCTCGAAGCCCTGGAAGAGAGCCTCGGAACCATTGCCAGGCTCGAGGCCGAACTCGACAAGAAGAAAGAGACCACCCAAGCCCTCCTCGACGCCTCGAGGGACCGGGCCCTGCTTCTGGATACAAACGGAGTCATCCTGGCTTTAAACGATACGGCCGCCTTCGCCTTCGCCAAGCCCGCCGGGGATCTGGTGGGCCGAAACACCTTTGAGATCCTGCCCCACGAGGTCTCGGAAACCCGAAAAACCCACCACGAGACGGTCGTCCGGACCCGTCGCCCCTTCCAATACGAGGATGTCCGGGACGGACGGCACCTGGAGACACGGCTCAACCCGATCCTGAACGCGGAGGGAAAGGTCATCCAGGTGGCCGTTTTCAGCCGGGATATCACCGAGTTGAAGGAGACTTCCGACGCCCTGGAGGCCTATCGTCTGGATCTTGAAACCCAGGTAAGAGCGCGGACCGCCGATCTGGAGCAGGCCAATGCCCGCCTTACGACCGAAATCGAGGAGAGGCGCAGGGCTGAAGAGGCGCTTTCGCACGAAAAAACGCTGTTGGAATCCCTGGTTGAATACAATCCCCAGGCTGTGGTGGAAGTGGACGCCGAGTATCGCATCGTTTCGTGCAACCGGGCCTTCGAATCGCTTTTCGGTTACGAGGAGGCCGAGATCCGGGGCGTCGCTCTCGATGCTACGGTGGCGCCGCCGGAATATCGGGAAGAGGCCGCAGCTTACACCCAAAAAACCTTGACCGGAAAGGCCGTCCGAGCTTCCGGATTCAGGAAAAGAAAAGATGGGACCCTGGTGGAGGTGGAGATTCTCGGTGTTCCCGTCATCATCGAGGACAAAGTGACCGGCGGGTTCGGTGTTTATCAGGACCTTTCCGAGCTTCGACGCACGGAAAAAGCGCTGCGGGAAAGCGAATCCCGATACAAGGCTCTTTTCGAGGAGGCCGCACGCGACCGGGACATCTACCGGTCTTTGATCCATTCCTCGGCGGACGCCATCGTCATCTATGACCTGCAGGGAAACGTCCGATACATCAGTCCGAGTTTCACGAAGAGCTTCGGCTGGTCCAAAGAAGAACTGGAAGGGAAGCCGATTCCCTTTGTCCCTGAATCCGAAAAGGCCAGGTCTTTGGCCGCCATTCAAAGACTCATCGAAGACGGAGAACCGGTTCAGGCCTTTGAAACCAAACGCCTCACCAGGGATGGACGGACTCTCGAGGTGAGCATCAGCGCGTCCCGTTACCACGATCACGAGGGAAAGCCTGCCGGCATCCTGGTCATGCTGCGGGATGTGACGGAGAAAAAGAGCTTGGAAGCCCAGCTTCTACAGGCGCACAAGATGGAGGCCATCGGAACCCTGGCCGGAGGCGTGGCCCACGATTTCAACAACCTGCTCCAGGCCATCTCCGGGTTCACCCAGCTCCTTCTCATGGGAAAGGGTCAGGACGACCGGGACCGCGGCAAACTGGAGGCCATCGAGAAGGCGGCCGGAAGAGCCAGCGAACTCACCCGGCGCCTCCTGATCTTCGGGCGCAAGGTGGAGTCCCAGCTCAAGCCGGTGGACCTCAATCACGAAGTGGAAGGCGCCTGCAGGCTTTTAGAACGGACCATTCCCAAGATGATTCAAATTGACCTGGACCTGGCCCATCCCCTCGACCTCGTCAATGCCGATGCCGTGCAGTTGGAGCAGATCCTCATGAACCTGGCCATCAACGCCCGGGATGCCATGCCCGACGGGGGACAACTTTTGGTTCAGACCCAAAACGTGAATCTGGACGAGGTTTTTTGCAAGAAAAATGTGGGGTCTGTTCCCGGGAGGTATGTTTGCCTTTCCGTAAAAGACACAGGTTGCGGGATGGAAGAAAAGATCGTGGAAAGGATCTTCGAGCCGTTTTTCACCACCAAGGAAACCGGCAAGGGGACGGGACTCGGTTTGGCCATGGTATACGGGATCGTGAAGAGCCACAAAGGATATATCGCGTGCCACAGCGAGCCGGGAAAAGGAACGCGGTTCGAGGTCTATCTGCCTGCTATCGTCATGGAAAAAGGCGATAGGGAAACTTCCGTGAAAGGCAAGGCCTTAGAAACGGTCCCCCGGGGAAACGAGACCCTCCTTTTGGTGGATGACGAGGCATCCCTGAGGGAAATCGGCAGGGCGATGCTCGAGAAGTTCGGCTACCGGGTGATGGAGGCCGAAAGCGGGGAGCAGGCTCTCGCCCTTTACCGGGAGAAAAAGGAAGCGATCCACCTCGTGCTTCTGGATTTGAACATGCCGGGGATGGGCGGTTTCAAGTGCCAGGAAGAGCTGATCCGCATGGACCCTGAGGTCAAGGTCATCGTGGCCAGCGGATTCTTGGAGGATGCGCGCAGCAACACGGAATTGACTTCCCGGGTCAAGGTCTTCGTTGCCAAACCCTACCGGCTGGCCGAGCTTCTCACCGCCGTGAGGGACACCTTGGACGGAAAGTGAGTCGGGCGAAATGCTTTAGGGTGAGCCTTCCGCCGTGCTATCCGCCTCAAAGACAGCCGCTGCTGCGTCCAAGGCCCCCACACCCGGCTGAAATCCTTCCTTTTTAAGGACGGTTTCCAGGGCCGACAGGAAAAGCAAGACGTTTTTCCGGGTGGAAGAATGCCCCATGAGTCCCACCCGCCACACCTTTCCGGCCAGATCTCCCAGCCCCCCGCCGATTTCGATGCCGAATCCTTGTAGGAGGGCCTTCCGGACCCTGAGGTCATTCACCCCTTCGGGGATCCGGAGCGTATTGAGCATGGGCAGGCGCTCGGGTTCGGGGACCAGCATGGAAAGGCCCATGGTTTCGATACCCGCCACCAGCGCGAGGTGGTTCGTGCGATGGCGCGCAAAGCGGGTTTGAAGCCCTTCTTCAACGATGAGGCGCAGCGCTTCCCTGAAACCGTAGATCATGTTGATGGGCGCGGTATGGTGGTATTTCCGCGTCGCTCCCCAGTACTCCCGCACCATGGACAGGTCCAAATACCAACTGACCACCGGGGTTTTTCGTGCCTCCATGGCCCGGACCGCGGCCGGACCAAAGGTGACCGGCGCAAGGCCGGGCGGGCAGGAGAGGCATTTCTGGGTGCCGCTGTAGACGGCGTCCAGGCCCAAGGCGTCCACGGAAACATCCATTCCGCCCAGGGAGGTGACGGCGTCCACCAGGAAAAGGGCGCCGGATTCACGGGCGATGCTGGAAAGCTCATTGAGAGGCTGGCAGACCCCTGTGGAGGTTTCGGCATGGACCGCGGCGAGCACTTTCACCTTACGGCCCCGTGCACAGCGGCGCACCGCTTCCGGATCGACGGTCCTGCCCCATGGGGCATCCACCCGGAGAAGCTTCCCGCCGATACGTCCGACGATGTCGGCCATGCGGTTGCCGAACACGCCGTTGATGCAGACCAAAACCGTGTCTCCGGGTTCCACCAGGTTGACGAGGCAGGCTTCCATGCCGGCGCTTCCCGTCCCCGAAACGGGGATGGTGAGCGGGTTTTTCGTTTGGAACACACGGCGCAGGAGTTCCTGGGTTTCATCCATGATCGACAAAAAGTAAGGGTCCAGGTGTCCGATGCACGGGGCCGCCAGGGCGGCGAGGGTCCGGGGAGGGACACCGCTGGGCCCCGGCCCCATCAGGATCCGCTCGCCCGGATCCAGGTCCTTGAACCGATCAGGTTGAAAGGACATCTGTTCTCCTTTTGTTTCGGTTTCCGTGAAAGGCCCCCGGCGTTTGGGGGCAACCGTGTCTGCGTGCCGGGGATCCTAATGCAAGGCAAAGCCCCCTGTCAAGAAGGCGACACCCGGCTTCTTATGCCCCAGCCGGCCTGCATTTGGTGCTCCTTCAGGCATTTTGGATTCGGGTTGACACGCATGGGTGGATATGTTCTTTTTGGACCCGGCTGCGGGAGAAAAGGGTGCGGGGCGGCTTTCTGTTTATCAAAAAAAGATGCGAAGGGCGACTGTGGACAGAAAAGACTTTATAAAGACGATCCAAATCGGCGGCCGGAATCTGAAGGTTTTCGACATCGCGGTACTGGAGGAAAAGGGCATCGCACGGATTCGGGAATTGCCGTTTTCCATCCGGATCCTTTGCGAAAACCTGATCCGGCATTTGGACGGAACCGCAGTAACAGGGCCGGACGTTGAAAACGTTGCACGATGGGCGGGCCGGTATGAAAAGCCGTTGGAAATCCCCTTTCATCCGGCCCGGGTTCTCATGCAGGATTTCACCGGAGTCCCCGCGGTGGTGGACCTCGCCGCCATGCGGGATGCCGTCCGGGCCCTGGGAAAAGATCCCAAAAGCGTCAATCCCCTCATCCCCGTGGAATTGATCGTCGACCATTCCGTTCAGCTCGATTATTTCGGAACCGCCGATGCCATAAAAAAGAACGTGGCCCGGGAATACCAGCGCAACGGAGAACGCTACGCCCTGCTGAAATGGGCCCAGAAAAGCTTTGAAAACTTCAGGGTGGTCCCCCCCAACTCCGGGATCTGCCATCAGGTCAACCTGGAGTACCTGGGGATGGGGGTGGTCATCCAGGAAACAAAAGACGGCCTTCTTGCCTTTCCCGACACCCTGGTGGGAACCGATTCCCACACCCCCATGATCAACGGCATCGGCGTCTTGGGCTGGGGTGTAGGGGGGATCGAGGCCGAAGGGGTGATGCTGGGGCAGCCCTACTTCATGGCCATCCCCGAGGTCGTGGGCGTCCGCCTTTCCGGAAGCCTGGGCAGGGGTGTAACCGCAACGGATCTGGTGCTGTCGGTCACGGAGAGGCTAAGAGAAAAAGGCGTGGTGGAAAAGTTCGTGGAGTATTTCGGACCGGGGGTCCGAACCCTATCCGTACCCCACCGGGCCACCATCGCCAACATGAGCCCCGAATGCGGCTCCACCGTCAACCTGTTTCCCATCGACGAAAAAACCATCGATTATCTCGCCCTGACCCGGGGGAAAGAACAGGCCCAAATCGTCGAGGCCTATGCCAGGGCCTGCGGGTTGTTTCACTCTGAAAAGGAAAGCATCCGCTACACGGAGATTCTGGAGCTCGACCTGTCATCGGTCCGGCCCGCCGTCGCCGGTCCTGCCCGACCCCAGGACCGGATCGAGATTCAGGACCTTAAGGGGGCTTTTACACAGCAAATGGGAGGGACCTGTGACCGGGAAGTGGATATCCACGGGAAGCGGGTGCGGATCGGCAACGGGAGCGTCGTCATCGCCGCGATCACCAGCTGTACCAATACGTCCAACCCCGACGTTCTCTTGGGGGCGGGGCTTCTGGCCAAGGCCGCCGTCGAGAGGGGCCTGAAGGTCCCGGCTTCGGTAAAGACCTCGCTGGCACCGGGCTCCCGCGTGGTGGTGGACTACCTGAAAGCCGCAGGCCTGCTTCCCTATCTCGAGGCCCTGGGATTCCACGTGGCGGGATTCGGTTGCACCACCTGCATCGGCAACAGCGGCCCCCTGCACCCGGAGATCGAAAAGGCGGTGGACGAGCACGATCTCACGGTGGCCGCGGTTCTTTCCGGAAACCGGAATTTCGAGGCCAGGATCCACCAGAAGGTGCGGGCCAATTATCTGGCTTCGCCCATGCTGGTGATCGGCTTCGCCCTCGCCGGAAGGATCGACATCGACCTCGCCCGGGAGCCCGTCGGAACGGATCCCAACGGCGAACCCGTATATCTCAAAGACCTTTGGCCCCCAGAAGAGTCGGTGAAGCGGCTCGCCGAACGGCACGTCAGGGCAAGCTTCTTCAAGAAAAACTATCGCCGCGTCTTTGATGGGGATGCATTATGGAAACAACTGTCGGCGGGAAAGCGCACCACCTTCCCGTGGGCCGAAAAATCCACCTACATCAAACGCCCGACTTATTTCGAGGGGTTCAGCCTTAAGCAAAAAGATCCGGGGGATATTGAAAACGCCCGCGTTCTTTTGAACCTTGGCGACACGGTGACGACGGACCACATTTCCCCGGCAGGAGCGATCCCGGACTCCTACCCGGCGGGCCGATACCTCCTAGACCAGGGGGTTTTACGGGAGGAATTCAATTCCTACGGGTCTCGTAGAGGCAACCACGAGGTCATGGTTCGGGGAACCTTCGGCAATATCCGGATCAAGAACAAGCTGGTGGCCCCCAAAGAGGGGAGCTTCACCCTCAAATTTCCGGAGAAACGGGAAATGACCGTCTTCGATGCCGCCAGGGCGTATTCGCTGGAAAAGGTGCCGCTTATCGTTTTGGCGGGAAAGGAATACGGGACGGGGTCTTCGAGGGACTGGGCCGCCAAGGGACCGGCGCTTTTAGGGGTCCAGGCCGTGATTGCCGAGTCCTACGAACGGATCCATCGGAGCAACCTGGTCGGCATGGGAATCCTGCCGCTGGTTTTTGTCGGGAAAGACAGTGCCGAAACGCTCAACCTCGACGGATCCGAAGTTTTTTTCATCAGAGGCATAGAAGGGATGCGCCCCCGAAAGACCCTGGAGACGACGGTACTGAAAGCCGATGCATCGGAGATCCGGTTTCCAGTGATGGCCCGGCTCGACACCGAAATCGAGGTGGCCTATTTCAGGCACGGCGGCATCCTGCCGTATGTCGCACGAAAAATCATCCGGACCGCGGGTTGAATTCAGCGCCGGGACATGATAAAAAAATCTGAGAGCCGCCGGTAACAAACGGAAATCCAGGCGATTTTTAAAAAAGGGACGAAGATGGCCAAGCCGAAACTGAAAGAGCACCGCATCCGGAGGGAATGGTGCAAGGGGTGCGGAATCTGCGTGACGTTTTGCCCCAAAGCGGTACTGGAACTGGACGCACAGGAGAAGGTCAGCGTGGAAAGGGCCGAAGACTGCATCTGCTGCAAGCTTTGCGAGCTCAGGTGCCCGGACCTCGCCATCGAAGTGGTCGCGGAGGGAGAGGGTTCCAAATGAAGAAAAACGTCAAATTCCTGCAGGGAAACGAAGCCTGCGTCGAGGGGGCGCTGTATGCCGGGCTCGATTTTTTCGCCGGTTATCCGATCACCCCTTCCACGGAGATCGCCGAACACCTGTCGAGCCGGCTGCCCCGACAGGGGGGCAAGTTCATCCAGATGGAAGACGAAATCGCATCCATGTGCGCCATCGTCGGAGCCTCGCTGACGGGTCACAAGGTGATGACCGCCACCAGCGGGCCGGGGTTTTCCCTGATGCAGGAGGCCCTCGGATACGCCATCATGGCGGAAATCCCCTGTGTGATCGTGAACGTGCAGCGGGGGGGGCCCTCCACAGGGCTTCCCACCAGCGTCTCCCAAGGGGATATCAACCAGGCACGCTGGGGGACGCATGGGGACCACGCCGTCATCGCCCTCACCGCCTCCAACCACCAGGACGTCTTCCTTATGACGGTGGAAGCGTTCAATCTGGCGGAGACTTACCGAACCCCGGTCATCCTGCTCTTCGACGAAGTGGTGGGACACATGCGGGAGCGCCTGGTCCTCCCGGAAAAGGGAGAAATCCACCTGGTGGAACGGTTAAGGACTTCCGTTCGGGAGGGAGTGGATTATCACCCGTACCTTCCCCGTGAAGACGGACGGCTTCCCATGTCGGATTTCGGTGGTGGACACCGGTACAACGTGACGGGGCTGTTTCACGACATGTGGGGGTTTCCTTCCAACCACCCCGGGGTGGTCCAGGGACTGCTGCGGCACTTGTTGGACAAGATCAACAACAACACAAGCCAGATCGCCCGGCACAAGGAATATTTCGTGGACGACGCTCAGGTCCTGCTCATCTCCTATGGCTCTTCGGCCAGGAGCGCCTTGCACGTGGTTCGGAACCGCAGGCCCAGAGGGGAGCGGGTGGGGCTTTTGGAGCTTCAGACGCTGTGGCCTTTTCCCGTCGACCTGATCCGGGATCGCTGCAAGAATCCGGAGATCGTTCTCGTGGTGGAGATGAACATGGGCCAGGTTCTCCAGGCCGTCAAGCTTGCGGTGGACGACCCGGAGAAGATTTTTTTGGCCAATCGGATCGACGGGTCGCTGATCACACCCACCGATATCCGGAACATTCTCCGGGTGATCCAGGGGAAAGGGGTCTGAAGAGATGCCGGTCAAAGATTACATTCGGGAGCGCTTTTTCCCCCACCTGTGGTGCCCGGGTTGCGGCCACGGGATCGTGATGAACGCCTTGATCCGGGCCATCGAAGCCCTGGGGTTGAGCAAGAACGAAATCGTCATGGTTTCGGGCATCGGGTGTTCCGCGCGGATATCCGGCTACCTCGATTTTCACACCCTCCATACCCTTCACGGCCGCGCATTGGCCTTTGCCACCGGCGTCAAAATGGGCCGTCCGGGACTCAACATCATCGTCCCCATGGGGGACGGGGATGCCCTGGCCATCGGAGGAAACCATTTCATCCATGCGGCCCGACGCAACATCGAGATGACGGCCATCATCATGAACAACCGGATCTACGGGATGACGGGCGGACAATACAGCCCTCTGTCCGGATACGGCACGTTGGCCACCACCGCCCCCTATACCAACATCGATCACGATTTCGACGTGGTCGAGCTTTCCGTCGCCGCCGGGGCCTCCTTCGTGGCACGGACCACCACCTATCACGTTCAGCAGATGGTGGACCTCATCAAGAAGGCCATCTTGCATGAGGGCTTCTCGGTGGTGGAGGTCCTGTCCCAGTGCCCCACCTATTTCGGGAGAAAGAACAAGATGGGAAGCGCTTCGGACATGATGACCTATTACAAGGATCACACCACACCCATCGGCTCCAAGGCCAAGCAGGAGAACCCGGATCTCATCGAGCGGGGCCTTTTTGTCCAGAAGGAGAGACCGGAATATTGCCGGGAATACGACAAGATCATCAAACGGGCCATGGGCCCCAAAAAATAAGGAACATCAAGGCATGAATCGATGCAGGATGGTCTTTTCCGGATCCGGGGGTCAGGGAGTCATCACCGCAGCCATCATCCTGGCCGAGGCGGCGGTGCTTTACGAAGACCTGATCGCCGTCCAGTCCCAGTCCTACGGGCCGGAAGCCAGGGGCGGAGCGACACGCACCGACGTCATCATCTGGGACAGCGAGATCCATTTCCCCAAGGCCAATGAGCCCAATGTCCTGGTCTGTCTGACCCAGGAGGCCTACAACAAGTTCTATGGCATCATCCGCCCCGGGGGACTGCTCATCACCGATCTCCGGTACGTCAAGATCGAACGAAAGGTGGATGCCCGGCAGGTCGAGCTGCCTCTGTATCAGCAGGTCATGGAAAAGATCGGCAGGCCCATTGTCTTCAACATCTGCATGCTGGGTGCCGTGGTGGGGCTCACGGAGATCGTCAAGCCCGATTCGGTCATGGAAGTGCTCAAGGACCGCATCCCCTCCGGCTTTTTGGATCTCAACAAACAGGCCCTCGAACTGGGATTTGTTTTGGGGCAGGAGGCCAAGTCCTGAACCTCGGTCCCCCAGCCGGACCGATTGCCCCCGAAAGACCCTGCGGAATCTATCCTTCTGAAATCCTTGATAAATCGTCCAAAAATGGCCGCCGGCCTCTACATCCATGTCCCTTTTTGCCTTAAAAAGTGCGCCTACTGCGATTTTTATTCCATCACGGATCTGACCCTGAAACAGGCCTATCTGCACTCGCTGGATCTGGAAATGGAGAAGGTGTCGGCACGCTGGCAGGACTTTTTTTTCGATTCCCTTTACATCGGCGGTGGTACACCCTCTTTGTTTTCCCCCGGGGAAATCGAAAAGGTCTTGGCTCGAGCCCGGAAGCGGTTCCGTTTCTTACCGAAGGCGGAGGTCACACTGGAGGTCAACCCCGGCACCGTGAGCCCGGTCAGCCTGCAGGGCTATCGGAACGCAGGGGTCAACCGCATCAGCATCGGCGTCCAGTCCTTCAATTCCCGGAACCTGGCTTTTCTCGGGCGCGTGCACACCGCCGCGGAGGCCGCTGCTGCTGTCGAAAAAGCACAGCAGGCCGGCTTTGAAGACATCGGCATGGACCTGATTTACGGCCTCCCGGATCAGACGGAAGCAAAGTGGAGGGCCGACCTGGGAAAAGCCGTGGCGTTGGACCCTTCCCACTTGTCGTGCTATCTGCTTTCCTTCGAGGAGGGGACCGTGCTTTCCGAGAGGCTCAAAGCCAAAGCGTTCAGGCCGCTGTCTCAAAAGCGGCAGGCGCATCTTTTCCTGGAGACTTCGCGGTTCCTCGAGGACCGAGGTTTCGATCATTACGAGATCTCCAACTTCGCCAGGATGCGGGAAGGCGCCCCCGGGGCCAACCGCTCCCGACACAACCGGAAGTATTGGGAAGGCGCCCCCTATGCAGGTCTGGGCCCCGCCGCCCACTCCTTTTCAGGAAACGAGCGGTCCTGGAATGTCAAAACGCTCGAGGAATACCTGGAGGCGACGGTTTCAGGAAGGCTTCCGGTGGAAGCCCGGGAGGCCCTTTCCCCGGGCCAGGAGAGGACCGAGGCTGTCTATCTGGGTCTGCGAAGGCGGGAGGGGATCTTTCTGCGCGATTTCGAAAAAAGGTTCGGCGCCCGGGCTCTCCAAAACATCGTGAAGGAGGCCCGCCAACTGGAGGAGCAAGGCCTGGCGATCCTGACCTCGGAACGCATGGCCCTTACCCGACGCGGGATGCTGTTTCTTGATGGAATCGCGGAGGCCATCGCCTCCCGACTGTCCTGACGGAAGCGCCACCTTCCGGCGGTCTTCCGCCCCTTTTAGATTCAGGTGGACAAGGTCTTGATCAAGACGCCGAGATAGAATCGGGCATGACTGATGGGCGCGGCCAGGTTGGCCCGATGGTTGGCGAAAAACCCGCTCAGGCCGCTGTTGAAGACGATCCAAGGGTCTATTTTCGTGGCCATCTGCAGCGACTCGATGGCGTGATGGAGGACCTCGCTTCCCCTGCGGGATTCCACGGTGGCGTCGAAATCCACGGAGACGGCTTCCATGAGGGTGAGCATGGCGCTGGCCACGCCCTTGGCGTAGTAGAAATAATTGTCGGCCCTGAAAAAGCTCACGCGGGTCCCGTCTTTTTCCCTCTGCTTGACCAGGTTTTCGTCGCAACTTCCCAATAGATCTTCATAAACCATGAGCAAAGGGATGAGGTTGTCCGTTCGGGTGTAAAAGGTGGCCTGCTTTTTTTCGAGTTTCTTGAAGTAAATCTTGAGTTCTTCGAGCCCGTCTCCATATTTGGATTCCGAGGAGGGAAACCAATATTTGTCGGACTTGATCATGAACCAGTTCATGGCGTTTTCCAGGTTGCGATCGAAGGCCTCGGTGCTTCCGGTTCTAGAGATCCGTTCGGCGAGTATGACCGCGCTGCGGCGGGTGACTTCGAGCACTCCCAGTTGAAAAGCGTTCACGTTGTCGGTGAACTCGATGAGATCGTTTGAGCGCCATCCCCAAAAGCGTTCTTCCAGTTCGTATCCCAAGGGTTTGACCAGGGCGTTGACAAACGCCATGCCTCTCACCGGAAAGCGTACCTGGGTGTGGGGTTTGACCTCATGATCCCCACTCAAGTCATGTTCAGGCTGCGCCGGGACGGCCTTGGGCGTGGAATCGACCCGTTTCTGGGCCGGGGTCGCATGCAGAAAGCCGGGGGTTTGTCCCGGTTGAGGGGCGGGCTGTGCAATTTCCGGGGAAAGCCCCGGTTGCCTGTCGGACGGGCCAGGTCTTTCCGAAAAGGCGGATGCGGGGGCCCCGGGTTCGTGGGGGAAAGGCAGGGCCTTTTCCCGGGAAGCGGCACCCTCGGAATGGGGCGCGCGTTCGGCAGGAGTCCCTTTCGGTTTGGAGCAGGTGCTCAGCAGGAATCCCAGGATCCAGAGAACGGCAACGATGGAGGCAATCGCAACGGCCATGCGCTTGGCCGCAAACCGCTTGAAAGCCTTTTTTTCCTCTTCTTCCGTGGGGAGGCTGGTTGAGTGCTCCATGGTTTCCGAATGCTTTCCTAATTTTCGGGTTTGGATCTGAGCTTGCGGGTATCTCCCACCCTGAGGGTGATATTTTTCGAATCGAAAAATTCCAGAAGCGGTATCACGAACTTTCTCGAAGCTCCGGTCATCTCTTTAAACTGGGGGGTCGTGATTTCCTCGTGTTCCTGGAAAAACGCCTGGAGACGGCGCTTCAGGTCGTCGATGGCCCCGGTGCTAAAGAACAGATCTTCTTTTACCTTAACGAGCCTTCCCTCGTCAACCAGTACCGTGAGAATTTCCGAGGCCTTTTTGGGATCGATATCCAACTGCTTGCAGAGTTCGCTGAAATACGGCGGCATGAGCCCGGACCCGTCGTAGGCGTTCAGGATCTGTTCCCGAACCACCTCCTGGTCTTTTTCCAGGGCAACCGCATGGGAGGCCATTCGGATGGACTGCTCTTCCTGGAAAACTTGTTCTTGGGAGAGCATCTCACCGACGGCCAGGTGGAAGACCTTGGAGTGGATGGTCTTGGGAAACTTGGACCGGAGTTCTTCCTTGGGCATGCCGGTTCTCAAGGGAAACTGCTGGTGGTATCGTTTCAGGTGACCCGAAACATCGGCCTTGAATTTCTCGAAGTTGTCGGCATGCAGAAAAGTCCGAATTTCCTTGTCCACCAGAAGAATCCGTCTTTCGGATAAGAATTGCTGCAGGATCCGCTGGAGGCTTTTCTCCGGAACGTTGACGGTGAGCATCAGATCCGAAAAATCGATGCCGTGGAAGCCGGATTCCCGGATGTGGTGCAAGGCGATGTCTTCAGGGGTGTCTGCCAAGATCCGTCTGAGATGGGCGTTGACTCCGGTGCTGAAGCGCTTGTGCTTTTTCGGGATGGGGTTAAGGAGGCTTCCTCCGCCGACGGTTCGGACCGGCGAGTAGCTTCTGAGGACAAAGCGATCACCCTTGACGCCGGTGACCGGGTTTTCCAGGCGCAGTTGGGCCACCGTCGTTTCTCCGGGGGGAAGCTCTTCACAATCCAGAAGAACCACGTTTCCGATGACCTCGCTGGTCCCGGTGTGCAAGCGCACGCGGGTGTGGTCTTTCAGGGGTTTGGCGTTGCTTTTTAAAAAATGGAGGTTCACATCGATCATATAGCTTGGTTTCAGGGTTCCCGGCTTGGCGATGACTTCTCCCCGCTGGATGGCCGCTTTTTCCAGCCCTTGAAGGTTGACGGCGGTGCGCATCCCGGCTTCGGCGGCGGTGACGCTGTCGTTGTGAACCTGAAGCCCCCGGACTTTCGACGAGATGCCGGAGGGATAAAGCGTCACGGTCTCTCCCACTTCCACCCGGCCGGCGATCAGGGTCCCGGTGATCACCGTGCCGAATCCTTTCATGGTAAAGACACGATCGATGGGGATGCGCAGAAGCGAACTCGGAGAGCGATCGGGCAGGTCGGCGCACAGGGTGCCGAGGGCCTCCCGCAATTCTGGAAGGCCCTGACCCGTGGCGGAGGAAACGGGTAAAAGGGGCGCGTCTTCGAGGAAGGTTCCCTCGATGAAGTCCCGGATATCCTCCTGGACCAGTTCCAGCCACTCTTCGTCCACAAGGTCGACCTTGGTCAGGGCGACCAGGCCGTGGCGGATATCCAAGAGCGTGCAGATCTCCATATGTTCAACGGTCTGGGGCATGACTCCTTCGTCCGCGGCGATGACCAGCACCACCAGGTCGATTCCCGTGGCGCCGGCCACCATGTTCTTCACGAAGCGCTCATGTCCCGGGACATCCACGATGCCGATGAGATGCCCGCCGGGGAGTTCCATGGAGGCGAACCCCAGCTCGATGGTGATCCCCCGCAGTTTTTCTTCCTTGAGCCGGTCCGTGTCGATCCCGGTGAGGGCTTTGATGAGGCTGGTCTTGCCGTGATCGATGTGTCCGGCCGTACCGAGGATGGTCCGTTTCAATGGGGTTTCGGTGTCCTTAGATTGAAGGTTGTAAACGGTTTTTCGGCAAGCAGTTCATTGCTTTTTCCTGAGGCGCAGATATTCGGCCACATAGGCCATCATCACCATCAGCACGGCCAAAAAGCCGACGCGGATCCCATCGATGCGGCCGAAGAACATCTTGGCGATGAGCACGGAGAGAACCAGGCTCAAGACGGCCCTGAGGACGAAAAGTTGAATGCGATTCATGGCAAATCCTTTTCAAAACGCGACTGCGTTCCTCTTACCGGAAGCGAAGGGACGGGTCAACACCCAGTTGTCCCGGGCAAAACCTCCCGAGGAAAGGCGTTCAAAATTCCCTTGAACCCAAAAGGGTTCCGGACTATACTTGTCGAGTTTGATCGGAGTCTTGGAAAGAAAACGATGGATCCGGCGGATCCATTCAACAGGAGTGCTCAATGGTCAAAATCGGCATCATCGGTGGTTCCGGTCTGGACGACCCGGACATCCTGGCCGATTCACGAGAGATGGAGGTCGATACGCCCTACGGCCGACCGTCTTCCCCGCTTTCCATCGGAACGGTTAACGGCAGGGCGGTGGTGCTGATCGCCCGGCATGGAAAAAAGCATCAGCTCAGTCCTTCCCAAATCAATTTCAGGGCCAACCTCTTCGCGCTGAAGGAAACGGGCGCGACGCACATCTTGGCAACGACGGCCTGCGGCAGTCTCAAGGCGGAGATCGGCAGGGGCGATTTCGTCATTGTGGACCAGTTCATCGACTTCACCCGAGTCAGAAAAAATACCTTTTTCGAATCTTTTGAAAACGGAACCCACCACACCGCCATGGCAGACCCTTTCGACGGGAGGCTTCGCAAAATCCTGTTTGACAGCGCCATGGCCCTGGGTTTCAAGATCCACGAACGGGGGACCGTGGTGACCATCGAAGGGCCCCGGTTCTCCACCCGCGCCGAATCCCGGATGTTCCGGGCATGGGGCGGGGACGTGATCAACATGTCGGTGGCCACTGAAGCGGCGCTGGCCAACGAGCTGCAGGTCCCCTACGCCGCGGTGGCCATGTCCACCGATTACGACTGCTGGAAGGAAAATGAACCTCCAGTAACCTGGGAGGAGATCCTGACGGTGTTCCACCGGAACGCCGAAAACGTCAAGGCCCTTCTCGTTGATGCCATCGGGAAGATCGAGTGAGGGAGTGAAAAATGGACTTGAAAGAGGCGATTCGAACGGTTCCCCATTGGCCCATTCAGGGGGTGATGTTTAGGGATATCACCACCCTTCTTCAGGACCCGGGGACTTTCCGCAGGGCCTGTGATCTTTTTTATGAGCGGTATCGGGAAATGGCCATCGACAAAGTGGTGGGGATCGATGCCAGGGGGTTCATTTTTGGGTCGGTATTGGCTTACAAACTCAATGTGGGATTTGTCCCGATCCGGAAGAAAGGAAAGCTCCCTTTCAAAACGGTCAGCGAGTCCTATACTCTGGAATACGGAACCAGCGTCGTTGAGATCCATGAGGATGCCATCCGGAAAGGGGACCGGGTGCTCATCGTGGATGACCTCATCGCCACGGGGGGAACCGTGGCCGCGGCCACCCGGCTGGTGGAAAAGCTAGGCGGGATCATCATCGAGTGCGCGTTCCTGGTGGGGTTGCCCGACCTGAAGGGCTGGGAGCTGATCAGGAATTACAAGACCTTCACCCTCACCGAGTTCGAGGGGGAGTAACCCGCCTGACGGTCTTGCGGATCGATCCGCACACCTTTTCGGCCTCCCGGAGCAAATCCTCCAGATCGAGGCTTTGAAGCCTGCCGTCTTGCACCACCACCTTTCCGGCGACGATCACATCCCGCACATCCGCCCCGCACGCCGAGTAGACCAACAGGGAGAATGGGTCATAGGCGGGGGTGAGCCTCGGCTTCCGGGTGTCGAGGACGATGAGGTCCGCCTCTTTCCCCGTCTCGATGGATCCGATGCGCTCTTCCATCCCGATGGTCCTGGCCCCTTCGAGAGTGGCCATCCTCAGAACCGTCCGGGCATCCAGAGTTCCGGGGTTCAAAGTGGCCACCTTCTGAAGCTTTGCGGCGCTGCCCATTTCCGAAAAGAGATCCAGGTCGTTGTTGCTGGCGCAGCCGTCTGTCCCGAGCCCTACGGGAATACCGGCGGCAAGAAGTTTTGCCACCGGCGCGATCCCGCTGCCGAGCTTCATGTTGCTTTCCGGGTTGTGGGACACGGCTGCGTGCGTTTTGGCGATGATGGCGATTTCTTCTTCATCCAGCCACACGGCATGTACCAGGAGGGTCCGGCTGTCGAGAATCCCCAGGCTTTCCAGGAACCGCACCGGCGTGGTTTGATAGGTCAAGCGGGAAAAATCGATTTCGGATTGGGTTTCCGCGGCATGGATCTGAAAAAGAGCCCCGTAGGCACGCGCTACGGCCTTGGCCGATTTCAGGGTTTCCGGAGAGCAGGTGTACAGGGAATGGCAAAAGATCGACGGCGAAAGGGCCGGGTACCGGCCCGTCCATTTTTTCAGGAAGGCTTCCGCTTCCGCGATGTTTTTCCCTGGGTCCGGCACTCCCGGGGCGGGAGTGTCGATGACACCCTGGGCAAGGACCCCCCGCATCCTGGCCTCGGACACCGCTTCGGCCACGGCGTCTTCGAAGAAATAGCCGTCGCAGCAGGTGGTGGTCCCGGAGAGGAGCATCTCGCAGCAGGACAGAAGAGTCCCGATGCGGACCGTATCGGGATTGAGGTGGGCGCTTTCGGCCGGGAAAATGTAGTCGTTCAGCCAGGTCTGAAGGGGCAAGTCGTCGGCAAGCCCTCTGAAGAGCGACATGGGCAGGTGGGTGTGGGTATTCACCAGGCCCGGCAAGAGGAGCCCCCCGGAAGCGTCCAGGGTTCTTTTGGCGGAGCATGGGGGAAGCGCCTCCGTTTTTCCGACGAAGTCGATCCGGTCCTCCCGGATGCCGACGGCCCCTTCTTTGATCTGCGTCAGCTTTGGATCCAGGGTCAACACGGTGGCATTTCGGATCAAAAGATCAAAGGGTTCCATGAACGTCCTTTCGGGAAAGGAGGTTCCGGATGAGCGTTGCCAGCCGGGGGGCCGATGCTTTTGCCGCCGCGATGACCTGATCCGCCGTCAGCGGCTGTGGGAGGTCGGGGTCATGGACATTGGTGATGAGGGAAAGCCCCAGGACGCGCATCGCTCCGTGAACGGCGGCCAGGGTTTCGTGCACCGTGGAGAACCCCACGGCGTCAGCGCCGATGACCCGCAGGAATCGGACCTCGGCCGGGGTCTCCAGGGACGGACCCAAGAGCCCTGCATAGACGCCTGTCTTGACGGAAAGCCCCAGAGCTTGAGCCTCTTCTTCTGCGATGCGGGAAAGCCGACGGTCATAAGACTGCCCCATGTCCGGGAAGCGGACGCCCCAGGCCTCTTCGTTCGGTCCTGTCAGGGGGTTTTGCCCGGTGAGGTTGAGGTGATCGGAAAGGATCATGATGTCGCCCGGCGAAAATCCCGGATTCAGGCCGCCGGCGGCGTTGGCCAAGACCACTGTGGTGATGCCCAGTTCCTGCATCACCCGGATCGGAAAGGTCACGGCCCGGGGGGAATGCCCCTCGTAGAGGTGGAGTCGGCCTTCCAAGGCCAGAAACCCCTTTGAACCCAATGTTTGGACGGTGATCTGCCCTTCCTGGCCGGGGGCGCTGGATGGAGGGAAGCCGGGAACTTCCGAAAAGGGGATCCGGACGAGGGGATCTCCCAGCTGTGCTGCCGCACCCAGCCCCGTCCCCGTGATCAGCCCCACCCAAAGAGGGATGCGGATTTTTTCCTGGATGAACGCGGCGGCGCTGACGGCCTGCTGCCTGGAATGCTCCATAATCTATCCTTCTGGAGTTGCCACATCAGGCCCGATGTAACGGGTGCCGCCATAGTAAACGACGCCAGGCACGGGGTCAAGGAGGCAAACGAAAGGGCAGCGATTGCCTAGACGGTCGTTGACATTTGTCGGGACTTCGGTTAGGAATTTTTTCCTTTGGAAGGGTTTGCCCGGACTTGAGACCCAAACCGCCTGCAACCTTTGAAAAAGAGAAGACCATGAGCGACCCGATTCGGCCGAAGCATCCGGATATCACGGATGAAATGTGGGACCAGATTGACGGCATCATTGAAGCGTTCCGGAACAAGAAGGGGTCCGTCATCCCTGTCTTGAGGGAGTGCCAGGGCGTGGTGGGATACCTCCCGATGGAGCTGATCGACCACATCGCCGCCGGGCTCAACCTGTCCAGCAGCGAAGTTTTCGGCGTCGCCTCGTTTTACGCCCTGTTTTCCTTTGTCCCCAAGGGGAGACACACGGTCAAAGTGTGCCTGGGGACGGCATGCTATGTCAAGGGGATCAAGGAGGTGGTGAGCCGGATCGCCTACGAGTTCGGCCTCAAGGAAGGCCAGACCACCGAAGACCGGCGGTTTTCCATGGAGGGCGTCCGCTGCCTGGGGGCGTGCGGGCTGGCACCCGTCATGGTGGTGGACAAGGATACCCACGGCGCAATCAGCGCGGACAAAGTGATCGGAATTTTAAACCGGTACGAGTAGCAGAACCGTCTCCAATGGCGGGGCCGGAAATCTTCGCGGAAAAAAACCAGGAGCTTTGAATGAAGAGAATCAGGACCGAGCTGATGCTGTGCGGCGGGACCGGATGCCATTCCACCGGAAGCCGGGCCTTGAAAGAAGCCCTCATCCAGGAGCTCAAGCGCCAGGGACTCGCCGAAGAGGTCCAAGTGGTGGAGACGGGCTGCAACGGTTTTTGCGCCGTGGGCCCGGTCATGCTGGTTTTGCCGGAGGGTGTTTTCTACCAGCGTTTGAAGGTGGAGGATGTCCCGGAGCTGGTGGAGCAGCACCTGCTCAAGGGGACGCCCCTCGAAAGCCGCCTGTACGTGGATCTTTTCACCAAGAAGATCATTCCCCACATGAAAGATATTCCTTTTTTCGCCAACCAGATGTTTTGGGTGATGCGAAACAAGGGGTACATCGACCCGGAAAAGATCGACGAATATATCGGTCGCGGAGGGTATCGAGGGGCTGCCAAGGCCCTGAAAGAAATGACGCCGGAAGCCGTTATCGCCGAGGTCAAGACATCCGGGCTGAGGGGCCGCGGGGGAGCGGGGTTCCCCACGGGGCTGAAATGGGAATTTGCAAGAAAAAGCCCCGGCGCTCTGAAATACGTGCTTTGCAACGCCGACGAGGGCGATCCCGGCGCCTTCATGGACCGGAGCATCCTGGAGGCCGACCCGCATGCGGTCCTGGAGGGGATGGTCATCGCGGCCAGGGCCATCGATGCCCATCAGGGATATATCTACTGCCGGACGGAATATCCCCTGGCCATCCGCAGACTGGGAATCGCCATCGAGCAGGCCAAGGCCTACGGACTTCTGGGGCGACGACATCCTGGGTTCGGGCTTCGACTTTGACATCGAGATCTACCAGGGCGCCGGCGCCTTTGTCTGCGGCGAGGAGACGGCCCTGATGCGCTCCATCGAGGGGAAAAGGGGGATGCCCCGGCCCCGGCCGCCTTTCCCGGCCCACAAGGGGCTTTGGGAGAAACCCACGATCCTCAACAACGTGGAAACCTTCGCCAACGTTCCCCAGATCATCGTAAACGGCGGAAACTGGTACGCCGCGGTGGGGACGGAGACAAGCAAGGGGACCAAGGTCTTCGCCATTTCGGGGGACGTCAACAACATCGGCCTCGTGGAAGTTCCCATGGGAACCTCCCTGAGGACCTTGATCTTCGACATCGGCGGGGGGATCCCTAAAAAGAAGCGGTTCAAGGCGGTTCAGCTGGGAGGCCCCTCCGGGGGCTGCATCCCGGAGAAATATCTGGATACCCCCGTGGATTACGAGGAGATCGCCAAGGTGGGCGCCATCATGGGGTCGGGCGGCGTCATCGTCATGGATGAGAACACCTGCATGGTGGACATGGCCCGTTTCTTCATGGACTTCGTTCAGGACGAGTCCTGCGGTAAATGCACCCCCTGCCGGGAAGGAACCCGGAGGATCCTTCAGATTCTGGAGCGGATCTGCGAAGGAAACGGGGAGCCGGACGACATCGATACGCTGGAGTCTCTCTCGGAGATCATCCGCAATGCCTCTCTCTGCGGTTTGGGTCAAACCGGGCCCAACCCTGTTTTGTCCACCCTCCGGTATTTCAGAGAGGAATACGACGCCCACATCCACGAGAAGCGGTGCCCGGCCAAGAGATGCGTGGCGCTTTTGAAGTTCAAGGTCGATCCCGACGCCTGCAAACAGTGCGGCCTTTGCTTCAAGCACTGTCCCGCGGAAGCCATCACCTGGAAAAAGAAGACGCCGGCGGTCATCGACAACGACAAATGCATCAAATGCATGACCTGTTTTGAAAAGTGCAGGTATGACGCCATTTTCTGAAAGTCCGAATCCGGGCGGGACTCAAGAAGCCGCTGTGCGGCGGCTGTGGATGCTTCCGGGTCTTCGGAAACCAGGAGGGGCGACGGAAAATACGAGGGTGAAGCAATGATCGAAGCGCTTGTCATGATGGGCGGATTGGGGCTGGTGGTGGGATGCGGCCTTGCCGTGGCTTCCAAGGTTTTTTACGTGTACGTGGACCCCCAGATTTTGGCCGTGGAAGAAGCGCTGCCCGGCGCCAACTGCGGCGGCTGCGGCATGCCGGGATGCAGCGCCAACGCGGAGGCCATCGTCCGGGGCAAAGCGGCGCCCAATTCCTGTGTGGCGGCGGGACCCGACGTGGCCGAAGCCATCGCGCGGATCATGGGGGTGAGCATCGAGGCCAGGGAGCCGGATATCGCCAGGCCGGGATGCTATTACGGCGCGGAACAGGCGGATCTAAAGTTCGCCTACGACGGCGTTTTCGATTGCCGGGCCGCGGTGTTGCACGGCGGGGGGATGAAGGTCTGCCGCATCGGATGCCTGGGCCTGGGGACCTGTCAGAAAGCCTGCCCTTTCAATGCCATCACCATGGGGCCGGACGGCCTTCCCGTCGTGGACGAGAAGCGGTGCACCGGGTGCGGCACCTGCGAGCGGGTCTGCCCCAAGCACATCATCACCCTCTCCTCCATGACCCGGCGGATTCTGCGGGAATACACCACTGCGGAGTGTACCACTCCCTGCCAGAGGGCCTGCCCGGCGGGAATCGACATCCGGGAGTATATCCTGCAAGTTGCCAGGGGAGAATACCATCGGGCGGTCCAGGTCATCAAGGAGCGCAATCCTTTCCCCTCGGTGATCGGCCGGATCTGCCCCAGGCCTTGCGAAACGGACTGCCGAAGAACGCTCGTGGATGAACCGGTGGCCATCAATTTTCTCAAGCGGTACGCCGCCGATGTGGAACGGGAAAGCGGAACCCGGATCCTTCCCTACAAGGCCCCTGAAACAGGGCGTAAAATCGCCGTGGTCGGGGGAGGGGTTGCCGGGCTTTCGGCGGCGTTTTTCGCCGCCCGCCTGGGCCATTCCCCGGCCGTTTACGAGGCCTCCGACGAGGCGGGAGGCCTGCTCCGGACCGCGATCGCCGCCTACCGGCTTCCCCCGGAGATTTTGGACTGGGACATCGAGGGTGTCAGGGAGATGGGGGTGACCCTCAAGACCCGAAAGACTCTCGGAAAAGACATCACCGTGGCCTCTCTTTTCGATGAGGGGTTTGAGGCGATCCTGATCGCGTCGGGGGGCTGGGACAGCAGGTTGGCCCGCGAGGGGGAAATCAAACTGGAGCAAGCCCTTCCCGGAATGCTTCTTTTGGTGGATTTTTTGAAATTCGTCACCGAAGACCGGGTCCGGCAGATGTGCCGATCGGACGTGGTAATCGCAGGCGGCGGACGCCTGGCGCTGGATGCGGCACAGGCCTGTCTGGAGCATCAGGCCAAGACGGTGACGGTCGTGCTGAGAGAAACGCGACGGGAAGCCTCCTTTTCGGACCAGGATCTCGAAACCGCGGAAAAGAAAGGGGTGCGCGTCGTTTTTGATTCGGCCGTGAGCCGGGTGTTTGGGGACGGAGACCGTGTCACCCGGGTGGAAACGATCCGCCTGGGGGATTTGTCGACGGAACTCATCGAGGCGCAGATGCTGGTGATCGCCTCGGGACGAAACCCAGAGCTGATCCTGGTGAAATCCAAGGCCGAAGCAAGCACGGAAGCGAACAGCGAGGCTTTGGAATCCAAGCCCGCGATTTGGGAGGGGATTCTCCCCTACAAGTCCCCGGTCTCCGGCCGCCAAGTGGGACTGTTGGCCGAGGGGGACCCTGTGACCGATTTCAGTGCCGCCATCAAAGCCATAGGGGCCGGGCGCCGCCTGGCGGCATCCGTGCATCAATTGATGTACGGCATCGGTCTGACGCTTCCGGAAAACGTTCTTACACCGGACGCCGACATCCAGAACGTGGACCAGGTGGAAAACGTCGCCGCCGAAAAACGGGAGATCATGCCCCTGGCCGGCCCTCGGGAACTGGATCGGGCCGTGGAGATTGAAAAGGGCTTTTCGCGGGAAATGGCAACCCGAGAAGCGCAGCGCTGTCTCCAGTGCGGCCTGATCTGCTATCAGCACGCCCCGGTCCGTGAAAACGAAATTCGGGTGCAGGCATCCTGACGGCAGGATCGGCCGCCGCCGGGATGGATACGAGGTCATGCCTTGACCACGGAAGAAGGGGTCGTCGTAGAGGTTTCGGGGAGGATGGCCCGCGTCAGGACCCAAAAGACCGGCGCCTGCGAATCCTGCTCCGCCAAGAGTTCCTGCCACGTCCTCGGCGGCGGGAAGGAGATGGAGGTGGAGGTCGTCAATATTGCGGCCGCGGGCATCGGCGACCGGGTCCTCATCGCGTTCGAAACCGCCTCGCTGGTCAAGGCCTCCTTTCTCATCTACGTGCTGCCTATCCTGGGCATGATGGCAGGGGGCTTCCTCGGGCAGGGAATCGCCTCTTATTTGGGATGGAACTCTGCCGCTTCATCCATCGTGACCGCGTTTGGTTTTCTGGGGCTTTCCTTTGTCTTTGTCAGGGCCAAGGGAAACCGGATGAGCCGGAAGGAAATCTATCAACCGAAAATCATCCGGATTCTGGACAGAGCTTCGTCCTCCGGAAGGTTCTGAAAGAAAGCGTTTTGGAGGCTACCTTTTTCTTCAACCTTCGCGGTTTTTTCCCGCAGGTGCAATTTTTCCCTGTCCGACCTCCCCTCGCTGAAAAATCCTGTTGACCCTTGCGACAAAGCGTTTGCGGTTGATCGGCTTTGTCAGATAGTCGTCGGCGCCCGCCTCGATGGCGCCTACCTCCGTATCGATCTCGTCCTTCACCGTGATCATGATAATTGGGATTAAGCGGGTGGCAGCCTGCGATTTGAGATGCCGAATAAGGGTGAGGCCGTCCATCTCCGGCATCAAATAGTCGGTGATGATCAAGTCGGGTTTGTGCTTGGAAACCGATTCCATGGCTTCCAGGCCGTTTCGAGCCGTCCTCACGTGGTAGTTTTCGAACTGGAGGATCTTTTCCATGGTGACTCGGATAACCTCATTGTCATCCACGACCAAGATCGACTTGGAGCCCTTTTCCTCTGCTTCCCGAAATGAGAGATCTTTTTCTTTCCGGTCTCCTGCATGTGGATAAGATCCAGTTGCATCAGGTTTGCAGGCCTTGGGGATCGGTTTAGCGGAATCGTCCTTTTCAGGGTAGTATTTCGAGAGGACTTGTAGAATATCGGTTTCAGGGGCGACCCGAATCTCGATGGACATCTGAATGGAACCTCTTAAGGAAGTGATGACTTGCCGTTCGATCGGGTTGGCCATGGCAACAATGAGCCCTTTTTCTTTTATCTGGGTCGGCACGATTAGATTTTTCCGGGCTATGGCGGCCGGTACCATGGAAACAGCCTCAGGAGAAATGGATAAATTTACCAGTCTGATGCAAGGAATTCGAAGCTGCCATGACAGTGCCTTGGCGACAACCACATCGTCAATGACGCCAAGCTCAACGAGGATCTGCCCGAGCTTTTTTTTCTGGGTCTTTTGCAGATGGAGGGCGTGATCGAGGGTTTTTTGATTGATCATCCCTGAAAGGAGAAGAAACTCACCGATCCTCAGCCGTTTTTTTCCTTCGGTCTTGCTGTCGTGGTTCATCTCCATCATCCTTCCCGTTCGTTTCCTTCTGCAGAAATGAAGCCCCCCGCCTTGAGAGGCGAAGGCCGTTTTCGAGGGTGCAAGATCTTTTCGACTTTTAAGCCCATCTCGCTTCGACGCTATAAGGGTGCCCCGATTACGCGGTTTCTTCCCGCGTTTTTGGCTTGATAGAGATGCTGATCGGCCCGGGAAGTCATTTTTTCGGGCGAGATGGCGTCGTCGGGCGTGCCTGCGTTGAAGCCGGTCACTCCGAAACTCGAGGTCACGGTGATGTTTTTCCCCCCCAGGTCGAAATTGCTGGCGGCGATCTTGTCGCGGAGCCTCTCGGCGGCCTGAAGGGCAAAGCGGCAATCGGTCTCAGGGAGCACCAGGATAAATTCTTCGCCGCCGTACCTGGCCACCCAGTCGATTCCCCCTCGCACCGAGGCGGTTACACGGCGTACAAAAGTCTGCAGGACGACGTCTCCGGCGGCGTGACCGTGGGTGTCATTGATGTGTTTGAAGTGGTCGATGTCACACAGGATGATGGAAAGACAGCGACGGTACCGCCGGGCCCTTTGGATTTCCTGGGGCAGATGCTCATTGAGGTATCGGCGGTTATAGCATTCAGTGAGGGCGTCGGTCACGGAAAGGGCCTTGATCTCCTCAGCGGCGGTCCTGAGGGATTTCTCCAACTCAAGGATCCGGATGCCCGTTCGGATGCGCGCCATGAGCTCGGCGTGAAGCACGGGTTTGGTGAGGTAATCGTCGGCGCCGGCTTCAAGCCCTTCGATGATGTCGGCTTTGGAGTCTTTTGCGGTGAGCAAAACGAAGAAGACGTATCCCGGTAGAGGCTGTTTCCGGATGGCCTGGCACAGTTCCAGGCCGTTCATTCCGGGCATGAGCCAGTCGCTTAAAATGATCGGGAAAAAGCGGTCCTGAAAGGCCTGAAGCGCCTCCTGCCCGTTTCCCACCGAAACGACATCGTATCCGGTCTTTGCCAGATTTTTTTCAAGAACCATTCGGGAGACCGGATTGTCCTCCACGATGAGAATCGGAAAGGCGTTGGTCGGTACGTTTTCCTTCATCAGGACCTTTTGGATCTCGCTTATGGGTTACGCCGGTGTTTTCGGGCGGGCCATGACGATCCAGTCTCAGGAGGAGGAGTTCAAGACGGCAGCGATGCCTTGGATTTCTTTTTTCAGTTTTTTAAGCGGCGCGGCAACGGTTTCCAAACGGCTGGCCCGGGCGTCGGCCTCCAGTTTCTTGGCTTCCTCGTAAAGGTCCATGAAGCCGAGGTTGCCGGAGGCTCCCTTGATGGAGTGAATGGCCCTCGCCGCCGTTTCCGGATCTCCGGCCTCTACGGCCGAGGAGGCCTTGTCCAGATCGGCTGTGGAGGTCTCAACGAAAAGCTCCACGAGCTCCTTGAATTCCTCCAGCTCAAAACCCAGGTCGTCGGCCAGTTTCTGAAAGTTCATGAAGCCTCCTTGAATGGGTACCGTTTGACACGTTGGTATCCGAAGGGTTCCGGATAGGGAACAAAGCCCCCAAAGCGTTCCCCGGCTGAAACGAGAATGAAACGCAACGCCTTCGTGGAGCGTTTTTGATGCCTATAACGCATGAAACCTTCAATTACAACTACGAAAACAGATATTAAGGATTCGAGAAGCCTTATCGCCGGGTCATCGTCCGTGGGGGGGATAGAGCCGGGCCAAAATCGATGCCGGCACTTTGCACCCGAAGAGCAGCATCAGCATCCAGTTGCGGAGGGTGCAGGAAAGAACGCCTTCCGTTTCCCATCGCCTGGCGGAAGTAAAGGCTTTCGCGTTCAGGAGGGCGACTTTGTTGCCGTTTTTCCTGACCCGGCGCATGAGGGTGACGTCTTCCATGATGGGAATTTCGGGATATCCCCCGATCCGGTCAAAAAGAGGTTTTGAGATGAAGATGGCCTGGTCCCCGTAGGGGATTCGGGTCAGTCGCGTCCGGAAGCGGACACCCCATTCGATGACGCGGAAGACCGGTTTTCGGGACCGAATGGCCAGCTGGAAGGCGCCGGCTTCAAACTGATTTTTGCCGCATGCGCGTTCGATTAGTTCCAGCGCCCCGGCTTCCAGAAACGTGTCCGCATGCAGGAACAGGAGAATCGTTCCCCTGGCGCGTGCGGCCCCTGCATTCATCTGGGCCCCCCGACCCGGAGGTGACAGGATCTTTCGAACCCCGGACCGGGTGACGGCCGAAAGGGTGGTTCCCAAAGGATGACCATCGGCGAGGATGATTTCGAAAATGTCCGAGGGGTTGCCGCGAACCAATTGTTCAAGGGTCTCATTGATGAGGTGCGCTTCACCGAGAACCGGAAGGATGACGGATATCATGGAATCCACCCAAAAATACAGAAGCCGTCGCTCATTGCAAGAGCAGGAGTGCCCGGCACGGAAGCCAAGCCCCACGACAGGAAGAACCTTCTCGGTATCCCATGGCAGGACGCTTGATTATGGCTCATCAGGCAGCCGGGTTTCAAGGTTTCTTTCGCGATTCCTGAAGCGGGGCGTTTCCGGGCAGCCCCTCATCCCCCTTTGTTTGAAGCCGCATTTTTCGCTTGACCTTCGATAAGCCTTTGCATAAGGTCGTCCGCGTTGAGGCGGGCCGGACGGCGTTTTGGGGTTTATCAATGCGCTGGCGTTTCGGCCCAGCAAGAAAAGGTCGAGTTCGCTAAAAAAGGATCCCTTCCTTTTCTGGCGTGCGACCGGGGATGCGTGGCGGTATGTTGTACAGTTTGAAAGGAGGTCAGGACTTTGGCAGTAGGAACGGTGAAATGGTTTAATGACAGAAAGGGGTACGGCTTCATCAACCAGGAAGACGGTCAAGACGTGTTCGTGCATTATTCTTCCATTGATGCACCCGGCTTCAAGACTCTTGCCGAAGGAGACCGGGTGAGCTTTGAGATTGCACAGAGCGAAAGAGGCCCAGAGGCCAAAAACGTTAAAAAGATTTAACCGGATTCGATTTTTTAAAAAGGCATCCGTTTCAAAACCGGATGCCTTTTTTTGTCTTGAAATCCTTCCCTTGCAATGCTCAGATACTGAGCATCCATTCATTATTTACCCCTGGGGTTCATAACCCCTCCTCGCGATGTTTTCCCCCAACAGGCGGCAGCCCTCAGTTTAATTGTTTAGGTTGGAAATGGAAAGACCATCTTTTTTCTTGACAGTGGGACTCCGGAGCTGATAAATGAATGAATATTCATTCATAGTGCTTGTCTTGCAGGAAGGAGGCCCGCCATTTCCAGTAAAGAAATCGGCAAAGAAAAAAGAAGCGACAAGTACGACCGCATTCTCGAGGCCGCCATCAGGGTGTTTGCCGAACAGGGATTCCATCTGTCCACTGTCTCCCAGGTCGCCAGGGAGGCGGGAGTGGCCGATGGGACGATTTATCTGTATTTCAAAAATAAAGACGACATCCTGATTCAGTTTTTCCGGCACAAGACCAAGCAGGTCTTCGAGCGCTTCCAGGAAACGGTGAAAGAAGGCGTTCACGCCCGGGAAAAGTTGCACAACCTCATCCGCCTCCACCTTACCACCTTCCAGGACGACCGAAATATGGCGGTGGTTTACCAGACAGAAACCCACCAGATTCACAGACTGGCGGAGGAGCAGATCAAAGAGATGTCGAAAATGTATCTGGACCTGCTTTCCGAGATCATCGAGCAGGGCCAGGCAGAGGGAAGCATCCGGAAAGATCTGTATCTGGGGCTCGTGAAGCGATTCATGGTGGGTGCCATCGACGAAGTTATCAATACCTGGCTGCATTCCAAAACCGGATACGACCTCGTCTCCATGGCCGATCCCCTCGTGGAACTGCTCATCCACGGAGTCGGCACTCAACAGGAAGACGGGAAAAGGGAAACGCTTCAAAGACCCGAGGATGAAAAGGAGATCTGAGATGGGAACCAGAAAAGTGTTTGCAGGAGGAGAATTCCTCCTCAAGGACATCGGTCCGGAGGATATCTTCACGCCTGAGGAGATGACCAAGGAGCATCAGATGATTTATCAGGCGGCTTTGGATTTTGTGAAAAAGGAGATCCAGCCGAACATAGAACGCATCGAGGAAAAAGATGCGGCGTACGCCCGGTCCCTGTTCCAGATGTCAGGCGAACTGGGCCTCAACAGCACCGACATCCCGGAGGAATACGGTGGGGAAGGGATGGACAAAATCAGCACGTGCCTGGTGACCGAGGCGATCGCCAGCTGCAACGGCGCTTCCTTTGCTGTGGCCCATGGCGCCCACACCGGGATCGGCACGCTTCCCATCGTCTATTTCGGAAACGAAGCTCAAAGAAAACAGTATCTCGAAAAACTGGCCACGGGAGAGTGGATCGCCGCCTATTGCCTCACCGAGCCCAACGCAGGTTCCGACGCCTTGAATGCCCAGACCACGGCGGTTCTCTCGGAAGACGGCGCCCATTACCTGCTGAACGGTGAAAAGATCTATATCACCAACGGCGCTTGGGCCGACTTGTTCATTGTGTATGCCAAGGTGGACGGGGAAAAATTCACCGGTTTCATCGTCGAGCGGACCTTCCCGGGGGTTTCCCACGGTTCGGAGGAAAAGAAACTGGGGATCAAAGGCTCTTCGACGACCCCCATCGTTTTCAAGGACTGCCGCGTTCCGGTGGAAAACGTGCTGTTTGAAGTGGGGCAGGGTCACAAGATCGCCTTCAACGTCTTGAACATCGGCCGCTATAAGCTGGGGGCGAGCGTGGTGGGAGGCTGTAAAGTCGGAGTCGCCGAAGCGGCCAAATACGCCACCTTACGGGAGCAGTTCGGTAAAAAGATCTGTTCGTTCGGCATGATCAAGAACAAACTGGCCGACATGACCATCCGGACCTATATCGCCGAGTCCCTGGTGTACCGGATGGCGGCCGCCCTGGACGACATCATGAACACCCTGACGCCCGAAGAGAAAAAGGATCCTACAGCCAATGCCACAACCATCGAGGAATATGCCATCGAATGCTCCATCGCCAAGGTCTTCGGAAGCGAAACCCTCGATTTTTGCGCCGACGAGGTCCTTCAGATCCATGGAGGAAATGGTTACACGGCCGAGTACCCGGCGGAGAGGATGTACCGGGATGCCCGGATCAATCGCATCTTCGAGGGCACCAACGAAATCAACCGGCTCCTGATCGCCGCAACCCTCTTCAGGCGGGCCATGAAGGGAAGGCTCGCCGTTCTGGAGGCCATTCAGAAGGTTCAAGAGACGCTTTCGAAAGGAACTTCGGAAGCCAAAACCGCACCGGATCCTTCACCGCTTGCCGTCCAGGGGCGGTACGTGAAGGCGAGCAAGAAGATCTTCCTTCTGGCAGCGGGCGTTGCGGCCCAGGAGCTCATGATGCGGCTGGAGGATGAGCAGGAGGTAGTGGCGCTTTTGGCGGAGATGGTGATGGAGATCTATGCCATGGAAAGCGGTCTTTTACGGGCCCAAAAGGTGCTTCAGAGAAAGGGTGGCGCGGCTGCGGATTATCACGGTGCGGCGGTGAAGGTCTATGTGAACGACACCCTTCCCGGTATCGTGACCCGGGCAAAGCAGGTGGTGGCCTTTGCCGCGAAGAAGGATCAGCTGCCCGGGCTTTTTGCAGCCATCGACAGCCTGGCCGGATATCAGCCCATCGATACCGTGCCGTTACGACGGTTCATTGCAGACAAGGTGATCAGAGGAAAAAAATACCCCTTCTAGAGCAAGCGCATCGTCAGTCCCCGGGGAAACCCTTTCGGGTTCCCCGGGGTTTTTATTAAGTCAGGGGCTCAGGCTATCCTGTCAAAAGGCCGGCGCATCAGGGCCTCCGCCTCTGCATTTCTTCGGTCCTCAGTTCTTTTCGCAGCACCTTCCCCACAGTGGATTTGGGAAGTTCTTTTCGAAACTCGATTTCGGTGGGGAGTTTGTACTTGGCCAAGCGTGTTTGGCAGTGGGCCATGAGTTCCTCCACGGTGGCCTGTTCCCCTTCCTTGAGGACCACGAAGACCTTAATGGCTTCCCCGCGGGTCGGGTGCGGAATGCCGATGGAGCAAGCTTCCAGGACTTTGGGATGGTCGTAAAACGCCTCGTCCACCTCCCTCGGGTAGACATTGTAGCCGCCGGAGATGACCATGTCTTTTTTCCGATCCACGATATAGAAGTACCCTTCTTCATCCATCTTGGCGATATCCCCGGTGTGCAGCCATCCGTCCGTCAGGACGGCATTCGTCTCGTCGGGCTTGTTCCAGTAGCCCATCATGACCTGGGGTCCCTTGATGAGGAGTTCTCCCGAATCGCCCACGGGTACTTCTTTTTGCCAGTTTTCCAGGGCCGAGATCCGGCACTGGGTGTCGGAGACGGGAAGGCCGACGCTCCCCACTTTCCGCTCGCCTCCGCTGAACGGGTTGATATGGGTGACCGGCGAGGTCTCGGTAAGGCCGAAGCCTTCAACGATGACCGCCCCGGTTTTGGCTTCAAAATCGCGGATGACCTCAACAGGCAGCGGCGCGCTCCCGGAAAAACAGCCCTTGATGGAGGTCAGATCGGTCTTGTGGATGTCGGGATGGTTCAAGATGCCGATGTACATGGTGGGGACCAGCGGCGCAAAGGTGGGTTTGAATTTCCGGATGGCTTCGAGCAGCGGTTCGGGCTGGGGTTTGGGAATCAGGACCTGGCCCCATCCCATACAGACGGAAAAGTTCATGGAGGCGGACATCCCGAAAACATGAAAATAGGGCAGCGCGCCCAGCATGATCTCTTTGCCTTTTTCGAACTGGGGGAACCACGCGGCGATCTGCTGGACCTGCTTGCTCAGGTTCTCATGGGTGAGGACGACCCCTTTGGAGACTCCGGTGGTTCCTCCGGTGTACTGCAGCATGGCGATCTCATCGAAGGAAAGCGCCACCTGGGGAGGGTCCGGTGGATGGGAAGCCAGCACGGCTTTCCAAGAATAAACCTCTTCGGCCGGTTTGACGGCCGCCGCCAGCTTTTTCTTTTTTGCAACCAGGGGGAACAGGAGGCTCTTGGGAAAAGGCAGGTAGTCCCCGATGGAGGTGTAGATGATTTTCTCGATGTGGGTTTTCGGCCTCAAGTCAATCATGCGGTTGCCCAGAAGGTCCAGGGTAATGAGGATCTTCGCCTGGGAATCGTTGAACTGGTGCTCCAGTTCCCGGTCCGAATACAAGGGGTTGTTCAAGACCACGATGCCGCCGATCTTCAGCGTTGCATAGTAACTGATGACGCAGGGGATCAGGTTCGGGAGCAGAACGGCGACCCGGTCTCCCTTCCGGATTCCGAAATCGTGCAGGGCTCGGGCAAAACGGTCCGTCATCTCTTTCAGTTTCCGGTAGGAAATGGAATACCCTTGAAAAAGCAGGGCCATGTGGTCAGGGAATTGTTTGGCCGACGCCTCCAGGAAATCGGGCATGAAGGTCGTTTGGTAGTCGATCTTCTCCGGCACGCCCGGTTCATAATGGGAGAGCCACGGTTTGTCCTGATTTCTGACTTCCTGGGGCATGATCCCTCCTTTAGCCCTGTTGAAAAGGGCCCCTCTTTGTGTTAGGGCTGACTTCCGAAAGCACACCGGAACCCTTGCGGGGTCTACGATCTCCCATAGGAGGATTCCTTCAATTTGTCAATTCAAACAGGGGCCATCGCCTGTCGGTCTTTCAGGAGCCGTTTTTTTCTTGACAGGAAACCCGGGCTTTGATTAAAATGAATGAATGTTCATTCATAACCTTTCAAGCCAACGAGCACGACAGGGATAGATACGGATGAAAATCGAGTTGATTTCCCCGGCCAAAGCCTCTTTTTTCGGTTTTCCAGCCCTCGTTTTATGGTGGATCATTCCGCTTGCCGGTATTGGAGTTTTTCTCTATATTCTTTATCGACGATTCCTCCCGATGCGCAAGGCAGCCTCGGATTTTCGAAAAAACCGGTTGACACAGCGTCTTTGGGCCACCGCCCGGTATGCCCTTGCCCAGTATCGACAGCCCCGTTATCCCCTGGCCGGGATCCTTCACATCCTTTTGTTTTTCGGTTTTGTCCTTCTGTCTCTGCGCTCGCTCACCCTGGTTTTTTTAGGGATCATCGATGGTTTCACGCTTCCGGGACTGAAGGGGGCGTTGGGGTCCGCTTATGCGTCGGTTAAGGACCTCGCAGCCACCGGGGTCTTGATCGCCTGCGTTGTGGCGGCCATCCGAAGGGGGGTTTTCAAGCCGAAGCGTTACGACGTTCCGCCCCGCTACGGAAAGGCGCACACCGGCGAGGCGATTTTCGTTTTGCTTCTCATCAGCGCCCTCATGGTTTCCGACGCCTTTTTCGAAGGAAGCCATGCCGCCTTTTCCATCCGAAACGGCCTTGAAACGGAACCCATCCTTCCGATGACCCTCAAGGCGGGTGCTGCGACGATACTGGGACAAGGGGACGCTGCCACCCTCCAAGCCGTTCACTTGGGCGCTTATCTGGTTCATGAACTCGTCTTCTTCTTCTTTTTATGCTTCCTGCCCATGGGAAAGCATTTTCATGTCATCACCTCCTTTCCCAACGTCTTTTTCATGAAGCTGGACAAGGGGACCGTGAAACCCGTGAAATGGGATGTTCCGGAAGAGCAACTGGACGACCTGGAATCCTTCGGCGTCAAGAAACTGGAGGATTTTACATGGAAGCACCTGCTCGACTTTTATTCTTGCGCCGACTGCGGACGCTGTTCCGACAACTGCCCGGCGAATGCGGTGGGACGCCCTCTCTCCCCCCGGTTCATTTCCATCAAGTGCCGGGATGCGCTTTTTTCGAAGTATCCGGTTTTGGGAACCGCGGTAAACGGGAAGGATCTGATGGGCGCTGTTTTGGAAGACGATGAAATCTGGTCCTGTACCACCTGCGGGGCTTGCGAGCAGGAGTGCCCCCTGCTCATTGAGTATATCGACAAGATCGTCGACCTCCGGCGGGGACTGGTGGACGAAGGGCGTGTCCCCCTGTCTCTGCAAAAACCCCTTTCGGCCCTTGAAAAACGGGGAAACCCCTACGGAAAAATGGAAAAAAAGCGGTCCGAGTGGGCCAAAGAGATGCCATATGTAAAGGTTCTGGGGAAAAAAGCGTCCGCCGAAACCCTTTACTTCGTCGACAGCATTTCCTCCTTCGACGATCGGATCCAGGAGATCGCCCGTGCGACGGCAAGGGTCCTCGGCAGGCTCGGCGTTGATTTCGGCATCTTAGGCCCTGCCGAGGTGGACAGCGGCCACGAGGCGCGGCGCTTCGGCGAGGAAATGCTCTTCCTCGAACTCAGGGACCGGAACTGCGAAGCAATCCTCGACGCAGGCGTGAAAAAGATCGTCACCGCCGATCCCCACGCGTTCAACGCACTGAGGCACGACTACCAGGGACTCCCGGAAGCCGAGCATATTTCCCAGGCCCTCGAGAAAGCAATTGCCGAGGGCAGACTCCGCTTGAAAGGCGTAGACGATCCCGACGCCGTGTTCACCTATCACGACCCATGTTATCTCGGTCGCCACAACGGGGTCTATGGGGCCCCCCGGCGCGTTCTGGATGCAATTCCCGGAATCCGCCGAGTGGAGATGCAGCAGTCAAGAGACCGGAGCTTCTGCTGCGGGGGTGGCGGGCTGATGCTCTTCTACGAGCCGGTGGAGGAAACCCGGATGGGAAAGCTCAGGGTGGAGATGGCTCAAAAAGCCGGAGCCACCGTCATCGTCACCGCTTGCCCTTTCTGCATGGTCAACCTGGAGGACGCCATCAAGACCAGCGGATTGGAAGGAAAAATGCGGGCAGTGGATCTGGTGGAACTGGTGGACCAATTGCAGGTCTCGGACGCCCCCCTGGATGCGCCCGAGCCGGTAAAAACCGAAGCAGCAACACATAAAGGACAGTGAGCATTCGAAAGGAGGCCCATGGAAATCTTGGTGTGCATCAAGCGCGTTCCGGACACATCGGAAAATGAGATTGCCGTCAGCAGGGACGGAAAAGACATCGAGCGCGAAGACCTCGTCTATTCGGTGAACGAATGGGACAATTACGCCGTTGAGGAGGCGATCCGCATTCGGGACAAGGTGGGCGGTACCGTCACCGTGGTCTCCCTTGGATCGGAGGACGCGGAGGAGGTGATCCGGCGAGAAATGGCCATGGGCGCCGATGCAGGCATCCATCTGATGGATGCCGCATTCGAGGGTTCAGACGGACGCGGGATCGCCGCCGCCCTGAAGGCCGAGGTAAAGAAAGGAAACTACGAGCTGGTCTTGACCGGCGCCCAGGCCGACGACGGTGCCGGACAGGTGGGCGGAATGCTCGCTGCGATGCTGCAGTGGCCTTTTGCCGCCCTGGTCAACCACATCGAGGTCAGAGACGATGGGACCCTCAAGGTCGGTCGGGAGATCGCCGGTGGAAACCAGGAATTCAACGAGATTAAGCTTCCCTGCGTCCTTTCCATCCAGACGGGGATCAACGAGCCCCGGTATGTGGGGATCCGGGGGATCCGCAAGGTGGCCTCCGTGGAGATCCCCATCCATACCGCCGCGGATCTCGGCATTGAGCCCGGGACTGTCGGGACTCCGGGCGCCCGGATCCTTAAAACCGATTACTTCGTTCCCCAGCTCGGCAAAGGTGCGGAAATTCTGGAAGGAAGCGAAGATGAAATCCTTGACAAGCTTATCGACCTGCTGAAATCCAAAGGAGGGATCAAGTGATGACCCAGATCTTTGCGTATATGCTTCACCAAAACGGCCAAATCGACGATACGGCCCTGGAGCTGAGATCGGCCGCCGCCGCACTCGATTCGGAGGCTTCCGTTACTGCCGTTGTGATGGGCTCGAGCCCCGACTTGGAGCGGGTCTGCCAGGAAGCCGCACGCTCCTTTGACACGGTGTGGAAGGTCGAAAATGACCTTTTGTCCTACCCGAATGCCGAGGTGATTCGCACGCTTTTGGCCCGGATTTTGCCCAAGGGGAGTCTTTTTCTTTTGCCCCATGAGCATTTCGGTATGGATCTGGCCCCCGGGCTTTCCGTCGTCTTGGAAGCGGCCTATCTTCCGGATGCGGTGGGTTTTGAACAAAAACAAGAGCAGGTCCAGGTGGCCGTCCGGGAGGAATACAACGGAATGGTCAGAACCCATGTGCGTTGCGACCTGTCCTCGGGTGCGGTCATTTCCCTGCGCCCCGGTGCCTTCGCCCCGGATGAACGCAAGGAAAAAAGCGGTCAAATCACAGACAAAACCCAAGACGCCTTTAAGGAACAAGAACCCGCCCCATCCCGGCGCTTCCTGGAACTGGTGGAGGCCGAGGCCGGGGACGTGGACATCACGAAATCGGAGGTCTTAGTCTCCGTGGGCCGGGGCGTCGAGGAGCAGGAAAACCTCGAAATTGTCCATGAGCTGGCCAAAGCCATGGGGGCGGACGTTTCCTGTTCCCGTCCCATCGTGGATGCCAAATGGATGGAAAAATCCCGGCAGGTGGGGACCTCCGGAAAGACCGTCAAGCCGAAGATTTATCTGGCTTTGGGCATCAGCGGGTCCTTTCAGCACCTGGGGGGGATCAAAGGTTCCCCGTTCATGGTGGCCGTCAACAAGAATTCCAAAGCTCCCATTTTCCAGGTGGCCGATGTCGGCGTCGTGGCGGATATCCTCGATTTTGTCCCGAAGCTTTCGGAAAAAATCAGCGAGACGGCAAGATAACCCATTGCGTTGTCTCGAAAGGAGGGGCGATGCCCCCAATGCTTTCCATCGTGGGGAATTCCGCATCGGGAAAGACGACCGTGCTGGAAAAGCTGATCTCCGAACTCAAGAAAAGGGGACACCGAATCGGGGTGATCAAGCACGCGCACCATGGATTCGATCTGGACAGGGAAGGGAAAGACAGCTGGAGGCATAAGAAGGCCGGTGCGGACACGGTCCTGATTGCGGCCCCAGGCCGGATCGCGTTGATCAAGGACGACGCCGGCAGCGAGACCCTTGAAGATCTCAAGCGTTACTTCGAAGATGTGGACTTGATCCTGGTCGAAGGATTCAAGAAAAAGCACGGCCCCAAAATCGAGGTGTTCAGGACCGATGTGCAGGAGGCTCCCCTGTTTTCGGGAAATCCTGACCTCGTGGCCTGGGTGACCGACTCGGAGATCGATCTCTCGATCCCCAAGTTTGGCGTGGAGGATACCTTGGCCCTTGCCGAATTCATTGAGAGGCATTATCTTGATAAAAGTTTAGGTTGACCTGTCGGTTCTTTCTTCCAACAGAAGAAACCTGAAAGGAAAATCACAATGAATGAAATCCTCCTTCTTCTGATCGTCATCGGGGTCTGGATTGCGCTTCAGGCCTATGTTTTACCCAAATTGGGAATTTCAACGTGAGTCAAGGAAGCCTGTCAGGTGACAGGCAAGAAAAAGGAAGTTTCAGGCCCACCTTCCAAATAAAGATCCTGCTCCCCCTTCTGCGGGTCCATGGGCGGCGATTACGCCGCCCCTTTTTTTCAAGCGTCCAGAGTCGTTCAAGGACCTGTCATAAGCGGCACGGGTGAATGCAGACACGCGGCACGGCATCTCTTTTTTCTTGAATTCGAAGGGGGTTTCCATTACAATTCGGCGAAAGCATTCCAGCGAGATTGCGAGGAGGTCCGTATGGCCGTCATCACCGTTTCACGCCTGTTCGGTTCCGGCGGACGGACTTTGGCCGAGAAAATCTCCCGGCGGTTGGGATATGCTCTTTTCGACAACGAGCTGATCCAGAGGGTTGCCGATAGCGCCAAAGTTTCATCCGATTCGGTGGCTTTTCTGGAAAAAGACACCTCGGGCATCTTCCGGCGCTTTGTCGGTGGAATCGTGCCGAAAACCTTGGGGGAAATCCTTTCCGAAAGAAAGGGCGAATCCATCGAGGAGTCGGTCTACGTCGATCTTCTCTCAAGGATCATCAAGGAAATCGCGCAAGAGGGCAACGCCGTTATCATCGGCCGCGCCAGCCAGTATATCCTCCGGGATTTCACAAACGCTTTCCACGTTCTGATCCGGGCCGAACTGAGGGATCGGGTGGCTTTCCTGCAAAAGCATTACGACCTCACTCCAGACGAGGCTCGGCGTGCGGTGGACCAGGAAGACCGTCGGAGAACCAATCTGTATCGCCGGTTTAGAAAAAGCGACTACGACAGCCCGGTGCTGTATCACCTTGTCCTCAACACCAGCAGGATCGATCTGGACGTGGCGTGCAGGCTGGTCTGTTCGCTGGCGGCGGAAAGGCCGACCCGGGCTGCTTGAGGCAAGCCCCTGTCTTCAGGACAGATCGGCAGCGCTTTCCGATGCCGAGCTTGAACCTGACCTTTCTTGAAGAGGCGGCTCATTGGCTGATCCCAAATCCAAAAGACGGACTCCAAAGCCTCCGAAGACCGATTCCAGAGGACAGGAGAGACCGGGTTCCAGGAGGTATTGGCCCAACTTTGCCGCGACCTTTTTTCTCCTGATGGTCTTTTGGGTCCTGTTTTCAGGCAAGTTAGATTCTTTTCACCTGCTTCTAGGCGTTTTGTCCTGCCTGATCGTGGCGTATCTTTCCGCTGACCTTCTTTTTGCCGGAGTGCGCTTTTCCCGGATACCCGGTCTCTGGTTCCGGTTCGCGCGTTACACCCCCTGGCTGGTCTACCAGGTTTTTCTGGCCAACATCCATGTCCTTTACCTCGTGTTTCACCCTCGGATGATGGAACTGATCGATCCCAAGATGCTCCATTTCCGAAGCAGGCTGAAAGACGATATGGCCCTCGTCACCTTCGCCAATTCCATCACCCTGACACCCGGGACCATTACGGTTTATGTTTCCGTTTACGGTGATTTCCAGGTGCATGCAATCGATGTCCCGTCAGGCAAGGGGCTTCCCGGGGAGATGGAGGAGCGCATCGCCAGGGTGTTTGAGCCATGATGGATACCGTTTTCTTTTTTGCCGGAGTCTATTTGTGCCTTTTAATGCTTTTGTCCTTGTACCGGGCCGTTTTCGGACCCACGGTCCTGGATCGGCTCATCGGCGTCAATGCCGTCGGAACCAAGACCACCACCTTGTTGGTCATCATCGGGCTGTTGTACCACAGGGTGGACATGTTCGTGGATATCGCCATGGCCTATGCCCTGTTGAACTTTATCGCGGTTTTGGCGGCATCCCGATACTTTCAAAAGAAAAAAGGCCTTTACGACGAGCGCCCTCCCGGGTGAGATCCTCCGGGCACTAGCGGAAAGGCCCTGGATCCAAGAGGAAGGACCATGAATGTCCTGGTAACGGTTCTTTTGGTTTTCGGGCTCATCATTTTCACCGGCGGTGCCGTGGGTATTCTCCGTTTCCCGGATTTTTATTCCCGACTCCACCCGGCCGGCAAACTCGACACCATGGGGCTTTTCATGGCCATGCTCGGGGCGGCCTTGTACGTGCTCAAGGATTTCACCCTCGATGCGGTTTTGACCAGCGTCAAGATCCTGTTGATTTTGGTCTTCGTCTTTATCACCAGCCCCACTGCCACACACGCCATCGTGGACGCCGGGGTCCGCGCCAACCTGATGCCTTGGACCCGGGCGAAAAAAAATAGGGGGAATCATGATATGGCAGTTTGACTTTATCATTCTCACCCTGGTGATCATCTGCGCCGTCGCTGCTGTCAGCGTCAGGGATCTCCTGGGAGCCGCAATCCTTTTCGGTGCCTATTCCTTTATGATGTGCCTGTTGTGGTCCATCATGGGAGCCGTGGATGTGGCTTTTACCGAGGCGTCTGTGGGTGCGGGAGTGAGTTCTGTTTTGTTCGTGGCGGCTGTTTTTCGGACGACAAGGAGGACCCGGGATTGAAATGGGTGGGCTTTGGTGTCGTGGTGCTTTTCGGAGGTTTGCTGATCTACGGGACGTTGGATTTTCCGGACTGGGGGGATCCGACTAGCCCTGCCAGCCTTCACGTCTCTCCACGGTATATCGAAAAGACCCTGGAAGAGACCTCGGTGCCCAACATGGTCACGGCCGTTCTGGCGGATTACCGCGGGTTCGACACCTTGTTTGAAACGGTGGTTATTTTTTCGGCGGGCCTGGCCTGTTTTTTTCTGCTCAGGACCAAACACAAGGCCCCGGAAGTCCGACATTACCGGCATATTCCCACCGGCATCGTCCTTCGCATCGAAAAGGGGGGCAGGTTGCCCGAAGGTTCGGTGGAATTTGAACGCATCGACTCCACATGGGTCCCCCATGATCTCATCATCAAAACCACCTGCCGCCTCATCATTCCCTTCATCCAGATCTTCGCTCTCTATGTGATTGCCCACGGGCACCACAGCCCGGGAGGTGGGTTTCAAGGCGGTGTTATTTTCGGCGCCGCCTTGATTCTGTTTGCCGTCTCCCATGATCTCCGGGAAGGGATACAGCGGCTGAGCGAAAGAACGACCATCTTTCTTTGTTCCCTGGGTGTTTTCCTCTACGCGGGTGTGGGTGCCCTTTGTCTTTTTTTGGAAAAAAACTTCCTTGATTACGGGGCACTGTCGGGCATCTTGGGGGTCGATCCCGTGACGGCCAGATCCCACGGCATCCTGATGGTGGAGATCGGGGTCGGGATCGCGGTCATGGCGGTCATGTTCGCCATCTACTGCAACGTGGCGTCGGCGGGAAAACAGGACGAGGGGTTGTAAATGAGCGAAGGTTTTTCCATTGTGGTGGCCAAGTACAACTATTGGGTCTATATCGTCCTGATGATGATCGGGCTTTTCGCCATGATCGTCAAAAAAAACCTCATTAAAAAAATCATCGGGATGGGGATTTTCCAAACGGCCATCATCCTTTTCTTCATTTCCATCGGTGCCAAGAAAGGCGCCACCCTTCCGATTCTTTTTCATGGACATGCCCCCGGCAATACCCCTGTGATTCAGGCAGCCGACTACATCAATCCGCTGCCCCACGTGCTGATGCTGACCGCCATCGTGGTTTCCGTGGCCACCTTGGGGGTGGCCCTTTCCCTGGCCATCCGGATTTATCAGCGCTACGACACTTTGGAGGAAGACGAGATCCTCGAGAAAGCCGAAACAGGACAAAACCGGGTCGTCCCTACAGCGGGAAAGGGGAAATAAGAGATGGTTACCCGGCAGGACCTGAAGCAGATCGTGATTTTAAGCTATCTCGCCGACCCGATGCTCGACAAGTTGCTTCCCTATATTCGCCTTGTGAAAGTCGAAGAAGGGGACGTCATCTTCAAAGAAGGGGATCCGGGCGAGATTTTTTATATGGTCAAACAGGGAAAGATCGTTTTAGAGCAAAGGATTTCGGATAAAATCCGCGTTTCGGTGGCTTCGGTCAAATCCGGCTACTCCTTCGGCTGGTCCGCCATGCTTGGTACCGTGGAACCATACACCCTGGATGCCATCTGCGCCGAGGCCTCAGAGGTCTTTTCCATAAACCAGCGGGATATCCGGAAGCTTCTCGAAGAGGACCATACCATGGGGTATTTACTGATGCAGCGCATCGTGGTGGTGGTTAAAAATCGCCTCGATCGTCGCACTGAACAGTTCCTGAAGGTCATCACCGCCCATCCGGACATCAAGCCGCTGATGGATTCATGATCCCGTGCAATAGACAGGCAGCAGGCAGCAAGCCTGCGGGGAGACCGACGGGTAAAAGTTCCGCCTCAAAAAGAGTGTCTAATTCAGAATGAACCCCAGTCAGCCGACATATGCCGTCCTGGCCATCGCTGTCCCTTTGTTGACGGCCTTCGGCATTCCGCTTCTCGGCTTCTGGAAGAAACGCCTCTGCTATTTTGCCGCGGTTGCGGCTCTTTTTTCATCGCTGATCTTTTCCATCGCCGTGATGGTTGCGGTCCTCGAGAGAGGGCCCATGGACTATTTTCTGGGCGGCTGGACTCCGCCCTGGGGCATTGCTTTTCGCATCGATTTCCTCAATGCCCTCATGGGAGTTTTGTCCGCATCGCTCTTTTTCCTGGTGGGTATTTCATCGGACAAAAGCGTCCCCCTTGAACTGCCGTTCAAGGAAGCACCCTTTTATGCGCTGTTCCTTTTATTGTTCGTGGGTCTCATGGGCATGCTTTTCACCGGGGACATGTTCAATTTGTATGTGTTTCTGGAGGTCGGCTCCCTTGCCGCCTATGCCCTGATCGCCCTGGGTGAACCCGGTGCCCTGATAGCAAGCTTCCGCTACCTCATCATGGGAACCGTCGGCGCCAGCTGGTACCTGTTGGGGGTGGGGTACCTCTACATCGTTACCGGGTCGTTGAACATGGCAGATCTGGCCGGAATCCTTCCGGGTCTGGGGTCGTCCCGGGTGGTTTTCTCCGGATATGCCTTTCTCCTGTTCGGGATCGCCATCAAAATGGCGCTGTTTCCCATGCATATCTGGCTTCCCGCTGCCTATACCAGAGCCCCATCCATCGTGAGTGCCGCCGTGGCGCCGATCATGACAAAGGTGATGGCCTACATTCTCATCCGGGTCAGCTTCACGATCTTTCAGCCTGAATACGGGTCAAACGCGGCCGGGGCATCGAAAATGATGGCACTGCTGGGGACCTTCGCCATTCTTTACGGCGGACTTTCCGCCCTGGCCCAAACCGATTTCAAGAAGATGCTCGCCTTCGTCATCGTGGCCGAAATCGGCTACATTGTCGGCGGTATCGGGATCGCCAACGCCACTTCGGTGAAAGGAGCCGTCTTTCACATTGTCAATGACGCGGTCATGATGGCCACCCTTTTTTGTGTGGCCATGATGGTCACGCATCGAACAGGGGGCCATGGAATCGACCGGTTCGCCGGGATGTTTCGAAAGATGCCCTTCACGGCGGCCATCTTTACGGTGGGAGCCCTGGCCGTCATCGGCGTCCCCCCCACATGTGGCTTTTTCAGCAAGTGGTACCTCCTCTTGGGCGGTATCGAGGCAGGACACTGGGGATTTGTGGCGGCGCTTTTGATCTGTACCCTGATCAACGTGGCGCTTTTTTTCCGTGTCTTCGACAAGGGACTCTACCTTCATACCGCTGCCGAGGGGACGGAGGGAGACGCCGGGAGGATCGAAACGAAGGTCGGGGAAGCGCCCTGGAGCATGCTCGCTGTGGGGTTGATTCTGGCTGCCGCCATCGTGGCGATCGGTATCGGGAATCAATTCATTCTGGAAAACCTCATTCAACCCGCCGTACCCGGAGGCTTGAAGGCCTTTCCCGGATAAGGGGGAAAGAAAAGCATGGTGCGTCTGTTTTTTTCCATAGAATACCGACCGCTGCTTGCCGTCCTCCTTCCGGGCCTGGTTTCGATATTGGTCCTTTTTTCGAGGCGTCGGCCGAATCTAAGGGAATCCTGGACCCTGGCCGGAGGCATTTTGCTTTTTGCGGCGGTCTTTTCCATGAACGAATGGGTGGTGAAAAACGGTCCGGTGGAGCTTACCGTGTTCTCCCTGTTTCCCGGGGTCGGATTTCATCTGAGAGCAGATGCGCCGGGCTTGATCTTTGCGACCACCTCTTCTTCTCTGTGGATCCTGGTATCGATCTATTCCATCGGTTACATGCGCTCCCTAAAAGAGCATGCCCAAACCCGGTTTTATTTCTGCTTTGCCGTGGCGCTTTTCAGCGCCGTGGGCGTGGCCTTTTCTGCCAACCTGGTGACGCTTTTCATTTTTTACGAGATCTTGACCCTGTCCACCTACCCCCTGGTGGCCCACGAGGAATCTTCGGAAGCCCTTTCCGCCGGGCATAAGTACCTGGCCTACCTTCTGACAGGGGGCATTTTTTTCCTGATCGCCATCCTGATGACCTACTCTTGGGTCAAAACCACCGATTTCAATCCCGGAGGCATCCTGAGTCCGGTTTTGGGAACAATCCCCGGCTGGGCGCTTGTCCTGGTTTTCATCGGCTTTCTCATCGGGTGTGCCAAGGCGGCTTGGATGCCGCTTCATGCATGGCTTCCCAGCGCCATGGTGGCGCCGACTCCGGTGAGCGCTCTGCTTCATGCCGTGGCTGTGGTGAAAGCCGGAGTCTTTTGTGTGATCCGCATCGTTTATTACATCTACGGCGTGGATCTCGCCGCTTCCCTGGGTCTTGGCCTGTTGTTGGCCGGCGTGGCCGCCTTCACGATACTTGTAGCCAACCTGTACGCCATCGGCCAGAACAACCTGAAGCGGATGCTGGCCTACTCCACCATCAACCAGCTCTCCTTCATCATCCTTGGCGCCGCCCTCCTCAGCCCCATGGCCCTAACCGGGGCCCTTTTGCACATTCCCTTTCACGGCTTCATGAAGATCACGCTGTTTTTATGCGCCGGCGCTGTTGCGGTCATTGCCGGGAAAAAGGAGATCAGCCGGCTGCGCGGCATCGGCCGGTCCCTTCCCATCACGCTGGGAGCGTTTACGCTGGGCGCCTTCGGCATGTGTGGGGCACCGCCTCTGGCCGGGTTTTTAAGCAAATGGCACATCGCCCTGGGGGCGATCCAATCCGGCAGCCTGGTCTTTTTAGGCGTCATCCTGGTGGGATCTCTTCTGGATGTGGTCTATTTTTTTCCGGTCATCCGAGATGCCTTTTTCGGGAAGATGCCGGAATCTGAGACCCTTCAAAAAGATGAAGAAGAACAAGTCGGTCGCCTCGATGATGGAGGACGCTGGAGGGAAGGCCGAAGGCGGATCTATCTGTTTATGATCGTTCCCCTGGCTGTCACCGCAATATTTTCCATTGCGCTTTGCCTTTTTCCAGGGATTTTTTTCATCTATGACCTGGCGGCGGCTGCTTCATCCGAACTTTTTGGAGGGAAGTGATGGAAGGGTTCAGAACCTATCCGAAACGACTTTTCTGGCGGCTGTACGCCCTGGCTCTCTTTCTTAGCCTCATCCTGGATGGCGTCTGGCTTTCTTTTTCCGCGTTTCATTACCATTTCGAGTTCCAGTACCTTTTCCAGTTTTTCGCCCTCTTCGGTTTTTTGGGGTGCATGGTCTTGATCCTGATTGCCAAGGGTATCGGGTTTTTCATCGTCAAGGATGAAAATTATTATTTCCTGCGGTCCAAGCGGGAGAAAGAGGAAACGCAATGACGTGGGTTCATCCCGGTATCGTGATCGCAATCGGGGGGCTGCTGATCCCTTTCATCCCCTGGCGTACCCTCAAGCAGGTTTATTTTCTCCTGCTGCCCCTTGCCGGTCTGACGATCCTGGGCCTTACCTCCTCGGGTTTTTTCGGAGACGTTCCGGCGTACCCCGACTCCGGGTTCTCTTTTTCGGTTTCCTTTTTAAACTATTCCCTTCATCCAGTGCGCATCCACACCCTGAGCCTGCTTTTTGCCTATGTCTATGTCATTGCGGCCTTTTGCATGAATGTCTACGCCCTGGGGGTGAAAAACGATTGGGAGCATGCGGCCGCCATGATCTATGTAGGAAGCGCCCTGGGGGCGGTTTTCGCAGGAGACCTGCTGACGCTTTTTTTCTGCCTCGAGATCATGTCCTGGGCCCCCTTTTTTCTTCTGCTGTTTAGGGGGACCCGAAAAGCCATGGGGGCGGCTATCCGGTATATCCTCTGGCATCATTTCAGTGGGGTGTGCATCCTTGCCGGAATTTTGATGCACTTCCATGCCACCGGATCTCTAGAATTCGGTCCCATGCCCTGGGGATACGACAGGGCGCACTTGGGGTCCCAGCTCATCCTTTTCGGATTTCTCGTGAATGCAGCCACGGCTCCGTTTCACTCCTGGCTTGCGGATTCCTACTCCGAGGGCACCCCCAGCGGTTCAGTTTACATGACAGCCTACACCACCAAAACGGCGGTTTACTGCCTGATCGTCGCCTTTTCAGGGGTGAAGCTTTTGATGTGGGCAGGGGTGATCTCCGCCGTGTTTTCCGTGTTCATGGCGGTTTTGGAAAACGACGGTCGCCGGCTCCTTTCCTATCACATCGTATCCCAGGTGGGATACATGGTCTGCGGCGTCGGAATCGGGACCGCCATGGCCATCAACGGGGCCGCGTCCCACGCCTTCTGCCATATCATCTACAAGGCGCTGCTTTATATGGGAGTCGGTTGCCCGCTTTTGGTCGTCGGGACGGCGAAGTTCCACCGCCTGGGCGGCCTGTACGGGTACATGCCCGTTGCCTTCTGGCTCACGGTCATCGGCGGCTTGTCCATATCCGCGTTTCCCCTGTTCAGCGGGTTTGTCAGCAAAACGATGACCATCGAAGCCGCGGAACGCATCCATGAGCCCATCGTCTATCTGATGCTTGAAGGAGCCTCCATCGGGACGTTTCTCCATACGGGGCTCAAGCTTCCTTGGAACATCTGGCTGCAGGAAAGGGACGAGCCGCCCCCGGAAATCAGGGCACGGTTGAAAGATACGGCATTCAACACCCCTGTGCATATGCTCGCGGCCATGGGGATCCTGGCTTTTTTCTGCATCTTCCTGGGCGTTTACCCCAAACTCCTCTATGCCATGCTTCCCTTTCCGGTGGAGTTTGTCCCCTATACGGTCACCCGCGCGTTCTCCATTTGCCAACTGTTCATCTTCACCTTCCTGGGGTTCTGGGTTTTACGGAAGCTGGTCAAAGGACATCCCGGCTTTGTCCTTGACACCGATTGGTTCCTCCGGATTCCGGGGGTTCTCTTCTCAGATTCTGCCGGGGTTCCCTCCAGCAGTTTGGCGTCTTCCTGGATCGCTGCCTCTCCAAGGCGGCTGCCTGGAGCGTTGCGGCCGTTCGTCATCCTCGGGTGGAGGCGACGCTCACCCCCCGATCCGTGGGCACGGGGATGCTGGCCGCCGTGATCCTTTTCGTCCTTTTTTTCCTGCTTAGAATCTGATCCGTTCGATACAAGCTGTCCCTGCCCCCGATTTTCGGGCTCATGGGGTGGGCCTGTTTCTTGAGGGCTTGGGTCCCTGCCGTGACTTGGCGCCGAGGTCGTTTTGTCCCTCCTCAAGGAAAAGGGAAAAATAGTGGACCAATGAGTTGACAAAGACGATCGCATGCCATAAAAAATAGCGTTTATGGTTTGAGCTAAAAAGGGGGAAACCGCCACGTATCGTCCCCCTCATTTATTTGGCCAAGGAGGGCTGCCATCAAAATCGTTACGGACATCATAAAAATGCAAGGCCTGTGCGACATTCTCCGGAACAAGGGGAAGAAGATCGTACTGGTGCCCACCATGGGCTTCCTTCACGAGGGACACCTTGTTTTGATCCGGGAGGGGCGGAAACGAGGCGACTTCCTGGTGGTTAGTATTTTTGTCAACCCCACCCAGTTCGGGCCTCGGGAGGACTTCAAGGCGTATCCCAGGGATCTGAAACGGGACGTGGAACTCGTGAAGCCGGAACGCGTGGATACGGTTTTTTATCCCGATGCCCAGGAAATGTATGGGAACGGTTTTCAGGCCAGTGTCCGACTTGCGCATCTGCCAAGGCACTTGTGCGGCCGCTCTCGGCCCATCCATTTTACCGGGGTGGCCACGGTCGTCGCCAAGCTCTTCAACATTGTCAGGCCCCATGTGGCTGTCTTCGGGCAGAAGGACTTTCAGCAGCTGCTGGTCATCCAGCAGATGGTCAAAGACCTCAATTTCGATATCGAAATCGTCGGCGTGCCGACGGTGAGGGAATCGGACGGCTTGGCCATGAGCTCCCGAAACACCTATCTGGCCGACGGGCAGAGGCCTGCGGCATTGAGCCTCTTCCAGTCTCTGGAAGAGGCAAGAAAGCAGGTTCTCGGCGGAGAAACCGATGCGGCCAAGATTATCCAGGCCGCCTCAGAGCGCATCCGCATGCACCCGGAAGCCGTCATCGACTATATCGTGGTCTGCGACCCGGAAACACTCGAACCGATGAAACGCATCACCGGACCCGCCCTCATGGCGGTGGCGGTCAAAATCGGAAAGACGCGGCTCATCGACAACGCCTTGCTGTTGTCAGAATCCGCCGGCCGGTAGGGATCTACAGGCTGACGTTTCTTTTGATCGAAAAACAGACACAAGGAGACTTTTTATGGAAAAAGAAAAGTACCTGTTTACCTCCGAATCGGTAACGGAGGGGCACCCGGACAAAGTGGCGGACTTAATTTCCGATGCCATCTTGGACAGCATCATGGCTCAGGATAAAAATTGCCGGGTGGCCTGTGAGACTCTGGTGACCACCGGTCTGGCGTTCATTGCAGGAGAAATCACCACGGAATGTTACGTGGACATGCCCCAGATCGTGAGGGAAACCATCAGGGATATCGGGTACCATTCCTCTCAAATGGGATTCGACTGGCAGACCTGCGCGGTGATCACCAGCATCGACCGGCAGTCCCCGGACATCGCCATTGGGGTCAATGGAAAGGGACTGTTCAAGGAACAGGGAGCCGGAGACCAGGGCCTCATGTTCGGATACGCCACGAACGAAACTCCCGAACTCATGCCCATGCCTATCACCTATGCCCATAAGATCTGCCGCCGTCTGTCGGAGGTTCGAAAGAGCGGCGCACTCGATTTCTTGAGACCGGACGGGAAGTCGCAGGTGACCGTCGAGTATGAGAACGGGACCCCCAAGCGGGTGGATACGGTGGTGGTGGCCGCACAGCACAAGCCGGATATCGGCTATGACGAACTCAGGGAGGCCATCATCGAAGAGGTCATCAAGAAGGTGATCCCCAGGGAAATGCGGGACGGCGACACGAAATATTTCATCAACTCCACCGGTCGTTTTGTCATCGGCGGCCCCATGGGGGATTGCGGGCTTACGGGTCGGAAGATCATCGTGGACACCTACGGAGGCCAGGGAAGCCATGGCGGTGGATGCTTCTCCGGGAAAGACCCTTCCAAGGTGGACCGCAGCGCATCCTATATGGGGCGGCATGTAGCAAAAAATGTGGTGGCCGCGGGGCTTGCCAAAAAATGCGAAATCCAGATCGCATACGCCATCGGCGTGGCGCAGCCGGTATCGGTGATGGTGGATCCCATGGGCACGGGAAAGATCCCCAAGCATCGCATAGAGGAAATCGTCCGGGAGACCTTCGACTTCAGGCCTGCCGCCATCATCGAGTACCTGGATCTGCTGAAGCCCATCTACCGGAAGACGGCGGCTTACGGACATTTCGGGAGAACCGAACCCGGATTCACCTGGGAAAAAACGAACATGGCGGAGGTGTTGCGGGAAAAAGCCGGCCTCTAGCCGCCACCAGAAGCTTGTAACCATCAGGAGAGACTTAATGAAATACGACGTCAAAGAAATTGGGCTGGCCAAAGAAGGCCAGTCGAGAATCGAATGGGCCAACGAGAGCATGCCGGTACTCAACCGGATCAGAACGCGTTTCGAAAAGGAAAAGCCCCTCAAGGGAATCCGGGTGGGAGCCTGCCTTCACGTGACGACGGAAACCGCTTCCCTCATGCAGACCCTGAAAGCCGGAGGCGCCCAACCGTTTCTTTGTGCCTCAAATCCCTTGAGCACCCAGGACGATGTCGCCGCTTCCCTAGTGAAGAACGACAAGATATCGGTTTTTGCCATCAAAGGGGAGGACAACAAAACCTATTACCGGCATATCCACGAAGTTCTGGACGCCGGCCCCCACTTCACCATGGATGACGGGGCGGACCTCGTTTCCACTCTGCATTCCGAGCGCCAGGACCTCATCGCCGGGGTTCGGGGCGGGACGGAAGAAACCACCACCGGCATCATCCGTTTAAGAAGCATGGCCAGGGACGGGGTTTTGAAGTATCCCATCATCGCCGTGAATGATGCTCAGACCAAACACCTGTTTGATAACCGGTACGGCACGGGTCAGAGCACGGTGGATGGAATCGTTCGCGCGACGAACCGCCTCATGGCCGGGGCCAACTTCGTGGTCTGCGGCTACGGATGGTGTGGAAGGGGACTCGCCATGCGGGCGCGCGGGATGGGCGCCCACGTCATTGTGACCGAAGTGGCCCCGCTGCCCGCCCTTGAAGCGATTATGGACGGATTCAGCGTCATGCCGATTGCCAAGGCGGCTCGGATCGGCAATTTTTTCTGTACGGTGACGGGAAACATCGATGTCATCCGCAAGGAACATTTCGCGGTGATGAAGGACGGCGCCATCATCGCCAATAGCGGGCACTTCAACGTAGAGCTGGATTTGGAAGGACTCAAGTCCCTGACCCGGAGCACGAAAAAAATACGACCCTTCGTGGAGCAACATCTCCTTGAAAACGGTCGGCGGATCAATCTGCTGGGAGATGGGCGCCTCATCAATCTGGCGGCTGCCGAAGGGCATCCTTCCAGCGTGATGGATATGAGTTTCGCGAATCAGGCCCTGAGCATCGAATACATGGCCAAGGCCGCCCGGGATCTGGACCCGGACGTGTACCCGGTTCCGGAAAAAATCGATCGTCAGATTGCCAGGGAAAAACTCGCGGCGATGGGAATCGGCATCGACCGACTGACACCGGCACAGAAACAATATCTGGCCTCGTGGTCCATGGGAACCTAAGCCTTTAGGGAGGGCGGTTCTGCTGCGTTAGGGGGAAGCCGTTTTCTTGAGTTTTTGAACCGTGGTGTATTCCCGGTCGGCGGCTTCCACATATCCCTTCCCGATTTCGAACACCCGTATGAAGGCGAGGGTGGCTGCGTCGTATCGGCCCGCTCTCTTGTAGGCGATCCCCATGAAGAAATGGGGTCCGGGAGCCTCGGGGTCGAGCAGTTGGGTTTTTTCGAAAGTGTTCTCCACTTCCTTAAGCCAGTCGGCTTTCAGCGCGGTGTTTCCGAGGGTGTAAAGGCGCATGAAACCGGTGAGCGCATCGATCTGTTGGGCCGACCCTTTGGCTTTACGGCCGGCAATTTCCAGGGAAGCCAGCCCTTTTTGATATTCCCCCCGGTAGGCAAGGCACAATCCCGTTCCCAGGTGGGCGGCGGATAGCCCGGGATCGATTTCCTCTGCCATCTTGAATTCCCGAAATGCCGCCTCGATTTTTTCCATTTCAAGCAGCTTGAACCCGTTTTCCACATGATGAGCAGGGGATCCCAGCTGTGGTTTGGGTACGACGATTTTTGCGGTGCAAGACAGAAGGAGAAGGCTGGCAAGACCTAAAGTCACAGCGGTTCTCATCAAAGGCTTCATCGAACCTCCTCAGTCGGTTGCGGTCTCGGTTACAATGACCACGGCACATTTTCGAAGCAGCTGGAGATGCTCCGATGCGCTTTTCAGCTTGGCCGCATCCGCGGTGCTGATGACGATGGTGGTATTTTCCCCTTCCTCGATTTTCAGACCCTTGACCACCAGGGGATAATTGCCAACGCGCTGCTGCTTGCGTGCCGAACCGAGATCGGGTACATATCGGCACATTCCTTCCTTCACGGCCGACTCGCGGCTCGCAAATGCGGAGCCGAAGACCTCTTTTCGGCTCTCATCCACGATCTTGGGCACCAGCGCCGGTTTGACCTTGATTCCGGTTGCATCGACGATGAGACCCGTGAACGGGGCAGGGGTATTTTCCGGTGGAACGACGGGTTTTACGGACTCGATCTGTTTGAGTTCCTCAGGCAGAATGAGTTGAGAAAAAGCCCCGAGGAGGCTTGCTTCCATGAGGACCTTGGCAGTGCCATCCGAGAGGTATTCCTGTGTGACCACCCGGGCGCCCTGCACCAGTTTCCGGATTTCTCGGGCAACTCCGCTGTCCTTTTCCGAGACGGCGGAAACGGTTTGCCGATGATCTACGCGGATGCGCCGGACCACCTGGAGGATATTTTCCTGTGCGGCTTGTTTGGCTGCGGCAAGAGCGACCTGGGCCGCGTTTTCATTTCGCTTCTCCGTGAGAGGTCCGATGCCCCCTGCCCGGACCGTGAATTGGGACCAATTGATGACGCCGAATTCGGTGCGCTGGATGTAATCGGATCCATTTTGCGCCAACGAAGGTGCGCAGCATGAAAAGATGAGAAGCCAGAACCCCAGTACCCCCAGGATGGGTTTTTCCAATTTGTTCCCCCCGAGAAATCCGGTCCGATTTACCTCCGATTCACCCGCAGGTGATGTCGCCCAGCCTCCCGATTACTAAAGCCTGTGGGAAAAAAGCACAAGGGCTTTTTTGATCCCGCCTAAAAAGTCCGTTATTGCCCTTTCGTTTCATTTTTTGAGGGGCCAAGGTGTTTTGGGTTTCCCTGTTAAAGGGAGCGGATTTCCTGTCTCATGAATACGGCGTAAGAGACGGCGAAGCAGGCGAGGGTCAGGCCACAGAGAAAGATGAGGTGGGGTGCCACCACCAGGATGCTCTGACCCAGGGGAAGGGGGCCTGAAAACCGGGACATGGAAATCTGTTCCATGGGACCCACAGCGATGATGGAGCGTGCGGATTTACGCCTAGGATCGATGACAGTGGCCGTGGCATCCATGTAAAGCTCCATGGGGGAGAGCAGGGAAACGGCTTTTACGATTTCGGTCTTTTTCACCAGGGTTTCCGGCGTATCGGTACCTGCGGTTCCCTCGAGGGCGTTGGCCAGAACCGAGGCCCCGAGGGACACGAAAAAGGAAAAAAAGATCCAGACCGCCAGCGCCGCCAGCGCGGAGGTGGCCGTACTGCTGAACAGGATGGAAAAAAGAATGGCCACACCCAACCAGAAGGCAATGTAGACGATGCTGATCAGGAGATAGAGGGCCATCCGAAGGCACTCTTCGGGCCCAGGGACTATCCCCACCATCAAGAGGCCCAATCCCGCGATTTCCAGGACAATGGAAACCATCATGACGGCGATAAGGATCACGCCGGCTAAAAATTTTCCGTTGACCACCACGTCTCGATAAATCGGTTGGGAAAGAAGCTTGCTGAGGGTGCCCTGATTGCGCTCTCGGTTGATGGAATCGAACCCCAGGATAAGGCCCACCAAAGGTCCGAAAAAGGCGACAAACTGCACCAGTGAAAACAGCGCACCCGGAGAAGTGAAAAGCATCAGAAAGACGAATCGGGGCTTGGCGATGCCCTTCAACTCATGCCGGATGTTGAGACCCACCATGTATACGGTGATCAAACTGACCATGGTGATGAGAGCAAAGAGGATAAGGAACCGATAGCTGGTAAAGTGATCTGAAAGCTCCTTTTTGAGGATCGCCTTGATGCCTTTCACGGCTCAACTCTCCTGGAAATATTTCATGTAGATCTCTTCTAGGGTGAAGGTTTCCTTCCCGACGCCGAACTTCTCCTTGGCCAGGTGGTCCATGGGTCCTTGTGCCACCATTTTCCCCTTGATCATGATCCCGACCCGGTGACAGATCCGCTGGATCTGATGCAGGAGATGGCTGGAGATCAGGATGGTCATTTTTCGCTCCCGGCAAAGTTCCTCGATCAGCGAAATCATGCGGTTGGTGGCGTCCGGGTCCAGTCCGAGGGTCGGTTCGTCCAGAAAGGCGATCTTCGAATCCTTGATGAGAAGCTCGGCCAAACCCAGGCGCTGCCGCATGCCCCTGGAATACGCCCCGACTTTTTTCCGGGCTTCACCGGCCAGACCGACTGCAGCGATGGCGTGGTCAATCCGTGCCTCGACACTTTCAGCCGGAATGTCGTTGAGTTCGGCGATAAAGCGAAGCATCTGCTTTGCGTTGAGGTCGGGGTAAAATCCCATGTTTTCCTGGAGATAGCCCACCCTGGTCTTGACCTGGATGGGATTTCTGGAAGGGTCGAGGCCGAGCACCCGGGCTTTCCCGCTGGTCGGTTCGGTCAGGCCCATGAGCATGAGAATCGTGGTGGTCTTTCCGGCGCCGTTGGGCCCCAGAAACCCGAAGATTTCTCCTTCCTGAATCTCAAGGGTCAGTCGGTCCACGGCAGTCTGTGCACCATAGGCTTTGGTCAGAGCCTCGGTTTCAATCACAGGATGTCGGTCCATCTCATCGCCTTCCCAGCGTCCGGAACAATCCGAACAAGCCGAGGATCACCACCACGATGATCCCGATTCCGATCCATCCCCAGGTTGCGGAGGCCTTCACGGTCGTCCGGAACTCTATGGACTTGTTCGCTTTTTCCCCTTCCACGCTGACGCTGACGGAATAATCCCCCACCAGGGCTTCCTCATAGGGCGTGAGGATCATCTCGACTTGCTTGAGGTCGCCGGGTTCAATGACCTCCATGTTTTCCGGTTTGAATTCCACCTTCCAGTTTTCCGGTTTGAAGGACAGAAACTTGATGTCGTGGTTGGCGGCGGAGCCGGTATTCTTGACATAGAAAGAGACATTCGAAGCTCTTCCCTGTCGGGCCTCCAGGGACAGGAGGCCGTTGAGCGTCCCGACCTCCAGGCCATAAGTGCCGGTGAGGATCACTTTGAGCTGGGCTTCGGCCTTGGCATCGCCGGAACTCACCCGGACGGTGATGGGGTATTCGCCGGCAGTTGTATGGGCCGCGGGCTTGACTTCAACGGCGATGGTCTGGCTCTGGTTGGCCTTCAATCGGAGGCTGGTGATGAATTTGGATTCATAGGCGGGTTTGAAATTGATATCCCAGCCGTTCGGACCCTGGACGAAAATATCAAACACGGCATCCTTGTCGAGTTTGCTGTCGACTTCCAGGGAAAATTCGAACCTGGCGTCCGAAGGCCCTCGAATTTCCGGATACGAGGTGGTGAGCTTGACGCCCCGGTCTTCTTTTTCGGTTTCAACCTTTTGCGTGACTTTGATCCGGATATCCTGGGACATTTTGAAGTGGTCATCCCGGGTCTTGGCCTCCACGCGGAACCGATAGTCGCCGGGTCCGGTGGTTTGATCCGGAATCGCTTCGAAGGTGACGCGCTTGGTGTCGTCTGGAGGCACATAGACACCGGTGATGAGGAATCGATAGGTTTTGATTTTGGTTTTCCAGCCAGGGGGTTTTTCCGAAACCCAGACCTCCACATCCTCTCCGGTGCGCCCCTTGTTGTGGAAAATCAGATCCATGCTGATCTCTTCGCTTTTGGGAATGACGACACCCGGATATTCCGCTGACATGACGATCTGCCTTTCGGGTGCTTTTTCCCGGTTCTGATCTCCTTTTTCTGAAGCGCGGGAAAAATCCGCAAAGACAAGCAGGAAAAGGGCCGCGACCATGGCAAAAAGCGCCTTTTCCCAAGGATTTCGGATTCTCATCAGCACTCCTCCTTTGTTTATCGGAAAGAATATCCTCCAGCGGCTTTTATAGAGTCCTTTTACCGAAAAACCGGTCTGAAGGCAAGGCGGGGAAAAAACCTTTCGTGACATCCGGATGGGTTTGCCCGAAGACCCGAATCGACACCAGGACAAGCCGGAGGGCAACGTTTAGGCCGGGCATCCTTGCCGGTGCCCTTTTCCGACTATAGAATGCCCGGCCCGAGAGTGGATATTGGATCAATACATGTCTTCGTCCATGCCTCCGCCCGGCGGCATGGCGGGGGCTTTCTTCTTTTCAGGCTTTTCAGCCACCAGGGCTTCGGTGGTCAGCATGAGACCGGCCACGGAGGCCGCATTCTGCAAGGCGAAACGGACCACCTTGGTGGGATCGATGACACCGGATTCGATGAGGTTTTCATAGGTTTCCGTGGCTGCGTTGAACCCGAAATCCTCTTTGCCTTCCAGGACCCTGTTGAGAACCACAGAACCTTCGAGGCCGGCGTTTTCGGCGATCTGTCGAAGGGGTTCCTGAAGTGCCCGCTTCAGGATTTCCAGGCCGTTCTTTTCCTCGCCGGCCACCTTGACCTTATCCAAGGCGTCCAGGCATCGGATCAGGGCGACCCCTCCCCCGGGAGACGATCCCCTCCTCCACCGCGGCGCGGGTGGCGTTCAATGCATCTTCCACCCGGGCTTTTTTCTCCTTCATTTCGGTTTCGGTGGCGGCCCCGATGTTGATAACCGCCACGCCGCCGATGAGCTTGGCCAGGCGCTCCTGGAGTTTTTCCCGGTCGTAGTCGGAGGTGGTTTCCTCGATTTGAGCCCGGATCTGCTTGACGCGGCCCTCGATGTCTTTCTTCGTGCCTGCGCCGTCGATGAGGGTGGTATTGTCCTTGTCGATCTTGACGGTCTTGCATTTGCCCAGGTCGGCCACTGTGACGTTTTCCAGCTTGATTCCCAGGTCTTCAGAGATTACCCGGCCGCCGGTCAGTATGGCGATATCCTCGAGCATCGCTTTGCGGCGATCCCCGAAGCCGGGCGCCTTGACCGCCGCCGCCTTCAGGGTGCCGCGGAGCTTGTTGACGATCAGGGTGGCCAGGGCTTCCCCCTCCACGTCCTCGGCCACGATCAAAAGGGGTTTGCCCATCTTGGAGATTTGTTCCAGGAGGGGGATCAGGTCCTTCATGTTGGAGATCTTTTTCTCGTTGAGCAGGATATAAGGATCCTCTAAGACCGTTTCCATCTTTTCCGCATGGGTGACAAAATACGGCGAGATATACCCCCGGTCGAACTGCATTCCCTCCACGATCTCCAGGCTGGTTTCCATGCTCTTGGCCTCTTCCACCGTGATCACGCCCTCTTTTCCAACCTTTTCCATGGCTTCTGAAATGAGTTTTCCCACGGTTTCGTCGTTATTGGCCGAAATGGTCCCCACCTGTTCAATTTCTTTCTTGTCCTTGGTGGGCTTGGAGAGCTTCTTGAGTCTGTCCACGACAGCCTCGACCCCTTTGTCGATGCCCCGCTTCAGGGCCATGGGGTTGATTCCGGCCGAAACCAGCTTGTGGCCCTCCACACAAATGGATTTGGCCAACAGGGTGGCGGTGGTGGTCCCGTCGCCGGCGACGTCGCTGGTTTTGCTCGCCACCTCTTTGAGCATCTGGGCCCCCATGTTCTCGAACTTGTCCTCGAGCTCAATTTCCTTGGCCACGGTGACCCCGTCTTTAGTGACCGTGGGAGATCCGAAGGTCTTTTCTAAAACCACGTTGTTCCCTCTTGGGCCCAGCGTCACCTGGACGGCGTCGGCCAAAGTAATGACGCCCTGGAGCATTTTTTCCCTTGCTTTGGTGCTGTATGCGATCATTTTAGCAGGCATGGTGCATTACCTCCTCAATCCAGAATCCCCAGAATATCGTCTTCTTTCATGAAGACATGTTCCACCCCGTCGATCTTGATATCGGTCCCCGCATATTTTGAAAACAGGATCCGATCTCCTTTTTTTACCTCCAGGGGAACGCGCTTGCCGCCCTTTTCCAGCTTTCCAGGTCCGACGGCCACAACCTTGCCTTCCTGGGGTTTTTCCTTGGCGGTATCCGGGATGATGATCCCGCCGGCCGTCTTTTGTTCCTCTTCCACCCGGGTGACCAGCACTCTGTCGTTTAACGGTTTAATCTTCATCTGCTTGTTCCTCCTTGCATTTAAGGTTTTGGTGGTAAATGAAAGACCCCGATTCCGAGCGCATTCGGGGGTCCGAACGCCAGTCGGGACACTGGGACCGGTACATCGATGAAAAATCGAGGATGACGAAACGCTGACGGGGTGCTCACGGCTTGGCTCTGAAATCCACAAATGAAGTCATCATCCAATGGAAACATGAACGCCTCGTTAACGTCTCTGTTGGAAACGTAAAAAGCCTGAATGGTTGCGAGAATTTAATTCCGGATGGGCTATTGTCAAGGGGTGTCTTGGGTTCTCATGAGTTCGCATGGGGGTCAGAAAAAGGGGGACTCCGGCTCTACACGCAGCTGAACGTGCAGCGTCACACCCGCGAGTCCGATATCTTCCAGGGTTAACCGGATATATTCTTCGTCCATGGAGCGAGGGGGGATACAGAGCGAAAAGCTCCGTTCCCGCTAAATGACAGCTTCCCCCTGACAGAGGGGACAAAGGTAAAAAGTGTGAAAAGATTCTCCTTGGCACCGGGGACAACGATGCAAAACCGGGACTGTAACAGGGAAAATGCCCCCATTCCGGGCTTCCTCGGGAGAAAGCGTCACTTCGAGATAGACATCCTTCTCTGGGGTTCGGGATCGGCCTGACGTGAAGAATACCGGGATAAAACCTTCGAAAAAGGCATCAGCACGAGAGGTCACGGGGAACAGTTCCTGTTCGAACCGCCGGGGGCGGCGAAGGAGTTCCGGTGCAAAACGGAAAGAAATCGGCTTTTGATCCAAAGAGGCGTCATAGAGCCTTCTCTTGTCCGCGTCCATCAGGGTTTCATAAGCTTCCCGAATCTCAATGAACGAGTCCGCAGAAGCCCGGGATCGGGCAAGGTCGGGATGGAGTTTCTTCACGATCTTTCGGTAAGCGCTCTTGATTTGATTGAGGTCGGCGCCTTTGCTTACGCCGAGGGCTACGTAAAAGTTTTTCGGCATGAATCCTCCTGAGATCTGCCAGGCCGTCCTGTGGGGCAGGTTGGCGTTTGTTTCATGAGGCTTCAAAGGGAGCCGACTGATCAAGATTTTGCCGGCTCCCCTTTTCCGAAACACCCTTAAACAGGTTTGTCATGACAGGCGATATAAGCCATCTTCCCGCTTTTGATCTTCAGACAAATACCCGTGGCAAAGCGTGTGTCATCGACGAGGGGCTGTCTTCACCCTACGTGCACCGCGATCTTCCGCGGTGTGGCTTTTTCGACCTTGGACAGGATCAATCGTAGTACGCCGTTGGTCAGTTGCGCATCGATTTTGTTCTGGTCGATGACCTCTGACAGGGTGAACTGTCTGTAATATCTCCCAATTTCATATTCGATGAGAACATCTTCTTCATCAGGGCCTTCCATCGGCGCGATATCTCCCAACAAGGTCAGCGTATTGTCTCGAAGATCGATGTTCAGGTCTTCGGGCCTCACTCCCGGCATATCCGCCAGCAGCGTGATCTTGCTCTCCGTTTCGAAGATGTCCACGTTGGGAGTAAAGACCGCCCCGGGCCGGGTCTGTTCTGCCGGGGTGGTCAATTCCTGTTTTTCTTTGGCCTTGAGGGCCTTGGTCTGAGCTTCGGCCATTTCAATCCCTCCTTTGTATTCCTTGCACTATTTTACCGTAATTTGTTTTGGTTTGGCGATTTCAGCCTTGGGAATGGTGATGGTCAGGACCCCGTTTTTCAGGTTCGCATCCACCTGGTCAGGTTGGATTTCAGCACCTAACGTGATCATGCGGGAGAATCTCCCGGCTTCCCGTTCCCTCCTGTGGTACCTCGCACCCTGTTCCTCGGCGGGAATTTTCCTCTCCCCTGAAATAGAAACACTACTGGCGGTGGCCTGAATGTCCAGATCTTCCTTCTCGATTCCCGGCAGCTCCGCCCTCAAGAAGAAGTGGTCCTTGTTTTCCGTCAGATTCACCAGGGGAAAGACCCCGGCTTGGCGGGTCGAAAAGTCTGTTCCATATTGGTCGGCCCACCGGTCCATGAACTGCCGCATCCGTTCCAGATCCTCTGACAAATTCCGAAAACGCCAGGGATGGTCGAAAATCCTTCGATAAAACATAGCCGCATCCTCCTTTCACCGGTCATTTTATTTCGGGTGATTACCCTTTACGATCAAATCAAACATGTTATGGAAAAAGGATAAGATGTTTTTAGGTCTTGTCAATATTCGTAAATTTATTTTATTGTTGCATTACCAAAATTTTTATTTAATAATAAATAATGAAACCCATAAAAAATGAGGAGGATCCCGAAAAATGGGAAAAAGCCAAATAGCGAAAGGCAAAACCGATGCCACCCGGACTTCAACGGCCGAACTTATGGGGCGTCAATCCGTAAGGGCAACATTCCGGCTTTCAGATGCATGTATCAATGCCATCAGTATCTTGGCCACCCACCTGGGAATCAAGCAGAAATCCGTATTCGATCACCTCATGGAAAACGCCCAATCTCTGAACGAAGTGGCAAAGCGAATTGAGGATGTCCCGTTCAGTCTCAGCCCCCGGACTCAAAAGACCTTTGTCATCAGCCGGCGATCCTTGGTCCACCTCGAAAAGATTTCCAATGATTACAATCTGTCCAGGGATGCTTTGATCGAGTACGCGGTGCACCAGCTGTTGCCCGTCATTGCCAAAGAGCGGGAAAAGCACGAGTATCGGAAAAAGCTGCTGAATCAAATCGGGCATCACTTCAAGGAGGGCAGGGCTTTATTGGAACAGGCGGAGGCAATATTGGGCGGCGACGATCCCCTCACGATGCGTTTCGGATCCGTGATGACCGGTTACCAGGGCGTGTTCGAGGATCTGAAGACCTTTATAAAAAGAGGAAGGCGGATCGAAATGTTCGAATCCGACGCGCTCACAAGGGGCGGCACGCCGGAAGACAGAGACGGCGGGTAACCTGAAACCGTCGGCCCCCGCCGCCTCCAACATCGCGGATTCATGACCGCGTCATGACCTGCGTCATGCGGACCCTTTCGAGACCGGCTATACCTGCTTAAGGCCTGGGGCAGGATGCGGGTGGTGGGCGTGGTCGGGGTCGCCGCCTCCGCAGGTGTGCATCTGCCCGAACTGGGGGAGGGCCCCTTGGATCCAGGCGTTTATCGCCTCTCCCACCGAACGGGCGTCTCCACTGTGAAAAACATCGATGCCCACCTCATGAAATCCCATCAGGGGTCGCATGCCCATACCGCCGGCGATGAGAACGTTGACGCCGTTTTCCGCCAGATGGTTCACCGGTGCCATGCATCCTCCCTGCTGATGGGGCACGTTTTGAATCACCCGGATCTCCTTGACCTGTCCTTGTTCTACCTTCAGCAGGGTATAGAGTTCGCAATGCCCGAAATGGGCGCTGATGGGCGCGTCAAGCCCACCCGGGTTCGAAGAGGGAACCGCCACGACAGTGTTCATGGAAAACTCCTTTCAAAAAAAATGATGTATGGATAAAACAGGGGGCGCCTCATGCCGCCCTTTTTTCCTGTACCATGGATTCAATCCTTTTCCATGCGTCCTTCAGAGCCGTTAAGAGCGAAGAGCCCGGGGGAAGATATTCCGTGAGGACCTTTCCTTCCACCATCGCCTCGGTGAAAGCCGGATCGAAAGGGATCTCCCCTGCGACGGTAACCCCCTCGAGGGAACACCAGTTTTTGATTTGTTCTGCAAAACCTGGGTTCAAGTCGCTCTTGTTGACCACAACAGCGGCCGGAATCTTGAAGTGTCGGCACAAGGCTGCCACGCGCTTGAGGTCGTGCATTCCAGAAGGGGTGGGTTCCGTGATGATAACGGCTGTCCCCGCCCCGGAAAGAGAAGAAATCACCGGACAACCAATTCCCGGCGGACCGTCGCACAGGATGCCATTCAAACCCCTGGCTTGCGCTAGTTCATGCGCTTTCTGTCTGAGCAGAGCCACCAGCTTTCCCGAATTCTCCGCACCCGGAAACAGCTGGGCATGAACCATGGGGCCGAAGCGCGTGTAAGCGACATGCCACCTTCCGGAATGCCGCTCCGGAAAAGAAATGGCCTGTTCGGGGCAAAAAGTCACACACACTTTGCATCCCTCGCACCTGAGAGGGTCCACCCTGAAGACCGATTCTTTGCAAGTGATGGCCTGAAAACGGCACAAATCGGCACACAGACCGCACCCGTTGCAGCGCTTCCCGTCGATGACGGCTTCATGCCCCGAGTAAAAAGCTTCCGAGGTCTCGTTATCCGGGTGCATCAGCAGGTGCAGGTCCGGGGCGTCCACATCCAGGTCGCAGACCACGGTTTCGGACGCCATGTGAAAGAAGGCCCCTAACAATGACGTTTTACCGGTCCCTCCTTTTCCGCTGACGATGACGATTTCATGCATGAGGGACTGCCTCCGTTGCCGTCTGGCCCTGGTAGTAAAGGAATTTCAGCTTTGCTGCGATATCCAGAAAGACAGCTTTCAGGCCCGGGTCTGCCTCGGTGAAAACCTTTCCCTCAGAATAGGCTTCGGCCAGGCGGCGTGAAAAAGGGATACGCGCCAGTATGGGCAGGTTTTCTTTTTTGCAAAAGTCGAAGACCGCCTCGTTTCCGATGCCGTCACGGTTGACCACCACCCCCATCCGGTTTTGGAGGGGGCGGAAAGCTTCCACAGCGAGTATCAGGTCATACAGGCCAAAGGGCGTTGGCTCCGTGACAAGGCATACGACATCGCTTTCCATGACGGCGTTGACGGCGGGGCAGCTGGTTCCGGGCGGCGCATCGATGATAAGATCCCGTCCGTTCTCTTTCCGCATCATCCCGCGTTGGGCCTTCACCATCCTCATGAGGGGCGGGCTCATGGCCTCCCCGATGCCGAAGACGCCCCATGAAAAATCCATGCGTTCCGGCCTTTCCCCATCCGATCTCTCCCAGCTCCCGGGTTCCGGGTTTCAGCGCCTCATCCGGGCAAACGGCGAAACACCCTCCGCATCCGTGGCACATCTCCGGAAAGGTCAGCACCACGCGGCCCAGATCGCTGATGGCTTTGAACTGGCACAGGTCGGAACACTTCCGGCAATGGCTGCATCTCGCCTCGTCGACCACAGGAATTTCCAGGGTAGCGGTTTGCCAGTTTTCGATTTCTGGACGAAGAAAGAGGTGCAGGTTCGGGGCTTCCACGTCAAGGTCCATGGTGTCGAGGGGATCCTCCCAAACCGATGCCAGGGCGGCGGCGACAGTGGTCTTGCCGGTTCCTCCCTTTCCGCTGGCAACGGAAACGATCATCTGCGCCCTCCCGGGGAATTGGGGGCCGTTGATAAGACCACCTGGTTGTCTTTGAACCTTTGGACGGCCTCTCGGACGGTGAGCCCGTCAAGATTCTGCGCCACCTGGACTCCTGCCGCGGCAAGGGCGTCAAAAGCCTTTGGCCCCACGAATCCGGTCAGCACCACCTTGGCACCGGATCGAACGACGGTTTCGGCGGCCTGAATCCCGGCACCCTGGGCCCTGGTCTGGGACGCACCGTTGTCGATGTATCGAACTGCTTGGGTTTCCAAATCCACGATCAAAAACCCGGCTGCACGTCCGAAACGCGGATCGACGGGATCGTCCATGGACGGCCCTTCGGAAGAGACAGCAATCGTTTTCATGGCTTCAGCTCCTTTTTTTATTGTCGGGGGTGAGCCCGAATTTTCCAGGCACCTACCCGTCTTTGAAACTTCAGCGGCCGAAGAAGCAAGGGTTTCCCTTGCAAGAATGAAGTCCCCCCCTTCTATCCGAAGGGCGCACCCCCTGACGATGGCCTCTGAGACGCTTTTCCGGGCTTCGCCAAGAATCCGGCCGAAAGTCTGTCGCGAAACCCCCATGCGGAGTGCGGCTTCTCCCTGGTTAAGCCCATCCATGTCCGACAACCGGAGGGCCTCGAACCCCTCAAGGGGCAGATAGACCTCCGTCAAGTCCCGCATGGGGATGCCCCGCGGCTTAAAATACCTCACTTCGGGTTGTCCGTTGATCCTTCGGCATATCTTCGGTCTGGGCATGACCGTTTCCTTTTTATTTTTAGCATATGACCAAAACTAACTCGGAAGCACGACTCTGTCAAGGGGAACCCCCCGTTTTGAAGGAAATGGGTCTGAAGGAGTCGGGGTGCCTACCGTAACGCGACTTCCGTCGGGGTTTTGCCGCGTGCTGTTTATAACGGTTTTCAACCTGTAGCATCCGGTCAGGCACCCCGGTTGTGCTCTTGAAAATGGAGGGAATTAATCCTGTTTTTTCGGCTCGACGGCCCGACGGTCAAGCAGCGCCAGGCGGTTCTCGATGTCGGCAAGGGAAGCCTTCAGGTCTTGGGCCTGCCTCTTCAGCCTGGTTCTCTCCACTTCAGGCGTCAACGGGTCGAAGAACGACCGACTCCGGTACCGTCGACCCAGCCCCCATCTGCAGTCCCGCCTTCCGGCGCGAAACCCGCGAGGGCGTCCCATGGGCCTCCACTCCCCCGGGTCGAAGTTTCTTCCTGTCCGAGAGTCGGGGCTGGCGTATCCCCGGCAATAGCCGAAGCCGCCTCCCGTCATCGGGCCGGTTCCGAAAGGTCCTGTTTGGTCGAATCCCGGCATGTCATTCCTCCTTGTTTTGTAAGGATCCAGGTTTACCGATCGCCGCCTGAATCGGGTTTTTCGGGATTTTCCCGCTTCTGTAAACTCTGCCGGCCTTTCCCGCATTTCCGTCCCTGTCTACCGGTGGATCCGGAGCCTTTTTGCCGGCACGGTCCGCCCCCTTTCCCGGGTGGTCCCTTTCCAGCAGGACCCGTTCCGTCACCTCTAGGCATCTTCGTCACCTCCTTTCCCTGTTTTCGGTTTTTCTCGGATATCGTTGAGTTCCCATGCTTTTCGTCCTGAACCGCGCCTCCTCCGCCCCTGAAAACAGGTCCATTCATCAGGTTCGGATTCGCTCTCGAGGCGATAATCTCCCCCTTCGATACGAATGGCCCAACCGTTCACCAGGGCCCTGGCGACCTGGCTTCTGGCCTCTGAAAGGACCCTGGAAAAGGTAGGCCTTGAAATCCCCATCCGGAGAGCCGCCGCTTCGTGGTCCAAGGACTCGGCATCTGCAAGTCTCAGAGCTTCCAATCCCTCCATGGGAAGGGCCACGCCCTTCAGCACGGACAGCGGTATCCCTTGGGGCTTGAAGAATCGGACTTGGGGTAAAAAAGCAACCGTTCGGCATTTTCGGGGTCTGGGCATATCGGCCCTCCTTTATGAACTTATGTTCATAATATAGAGGAAGAGAAAAGTTTGTCAAGACTTATTTTGAGCTCATGTTCAAAATAAAAGCAAGACGTCGACGCAGGGTTTTAGGGGGAGGATGGATCAACGCCCCGGATTTGGGCCGACGACCCAGGCCGGGACGCCGCGGGATCGCCATCGCTTCCCGTAGATTCCGTTATCTAGATAGGGAAGCACCGTCTGGGAGAATGGGGAGGTTCGGATCATTCGACGCGCCAGCCTGTGAAAGCCTCGATGCGGACGGCTGAATGGGCAGATCCCCATGCAGATGGAGCAATCGGTACCGACTTTGGCCCAGAAATCGAAACACCTTTCGGCATCCATGGACCATTTTTTAATCCCGTTGACCACGGTCTTCTCGCCGGCGGGAATGGCCTTGGAAGGACAGGCTTCGGCGCATTTCAGGCAATGCCTGCAAAACCGGTCCACTCCCAGATCCACAGGGGCGTCTGTCGCAAGGGGCATGTCGGTGGTGACGGCAAAGAGACGCACCCGGGGGCCGAAACGATCCGTAATCAAGAACCCGAGACGACCCAGTTCCCCCAAGCCTGCGTCGATGGCAAGGGGCACCAGATTCACATCGTAGTGCCGGCTGTGCTGTGCGGATGCCTTGAATCCCATCCCGGCAAACCATCGGGACAGGACGGTGGCGATATAGGCTCCCTTGGCATAGTTCTTTGCGCTTTCCAAAAGCGTCGGCGTGTGGGGTGCGGCTTGAACGAGTTCCCGGTCCATTTCAACGGCGATGACCACGGCGTAGGGTAGGGGATCCGGGATGGGCTTTCCCCAGTCGCTCCAGTTCTGGAAAAAAATTTCTCCGCGCCGCGAATAAGCCCATTTTGGGTTCACTTTACAGATGCCGACCAGATCCGCTCCCAGGTGGGATGCAAATCCTTTAATTCTGCCTGCGCCTTCGACGGGATTCAAGGCTTCTGCCGGAGATTTTCCGGAGGGGTCCACGGAAGCGTGGGGCCCGAAAACCGGCGGGATTTCAAAGCAGGCCTCGATCATGGAAACAGGAGCGCGCAGCTGACCGTCGATGAGGCCGGTTTTTCCCACCGGCCCCCCGCGGCTTCTTCGCCTTCGGTCTCCTGCTTCCTTTTCCGGATGGTCCAGGTAATAGTCCCGATAGTAATCGGAACCCAGAGGGAGGGAACGGTTGCGGGCAAAAACGGTGTCGCGTTCATCGAAGCGTGCAACGGGACCCACCACATGTCCGGAGGCGCCTTTCAAGGTTTGGGGGTTCATCCTTGCGGGGATGTAAAGGGTTGCGCACAGCGCGGCCACCAGTCCGACAGCCGCACCGGTGAAAGGTCTAAACTCCGGAAAGATCCAGGAGGCGGCGCCGGCGATGAGGAAAAGCGCGGATGCGGTCAGGCCGAACCAAAATGCCCGCGGCTCTTTTTCGGCAAGGTTTTGGGCGGCGAAAAGCGCCCCTCCTGCAAAACCGGCGATGCAAAATCCCATCAAAACGATTGAAATCATGGCGCACGCTTCCGGACGTTAAACGGTGGGAGGGAAACACGACCCGGATCAAAAAGAGCCGTTTGAAGGAGGCAGTTTCGGCGCTTCCGGCCGTGACCTGAAAATACGGCCGATGGCGCCGAAAATCTTCATCGCGCTTTTCCACAGCTTCGGCAGAATCCAGACAAGAAGCAGGATGAAGGCCGCCAAAAGGCCCAGGAAGATCCAGGGGTGCTGGAGAGCGGTCCACAGCCCCAGAACCACGGCGACGTCCTCGGTGATGGAGGCCAGCCAGTTGGTGACCGGTTCAGGGGAAGTGTTGATCAGGACGCGGGATCCGGCTTTGACGGCGTGGCTAGCCGCTGCAAAACCGCCGCCGAGAATTCCGGCCACCAGGGCCAGGACTGGGTTGACCTGTCCCACGGCACCGGCGGCAAGGAGCGCCCCGGCAGGGATCCGGATAAAGGTGTGCAGACCGTCCCAGGCGGAATCCACGCCGGGCACCTTGTCGGCGAAAAATTCCACCAGGTACATTAGCCCGGCGGCACCCATCACCAGGGGGTGCGTCAGAATCATGAGATCCGGCGGCAGGGTGATGTTTCCGGTCAAACCCAGAAGGCCTAGAACCAGGATGGCGGCATACAGATTGATACCGGAAGCCCATGCCGCGCCCATGCTCAGGGCGATGATGCCGCTGATCTGATCAAGCTGTTCCATGGATGCCGTTCCTCTTTTTGCCCAATGTCCGGGTTTTAAGATTATTACCTCTAGGTCCCATAAAGCGGCAGATGATCTTATCTATTTGTATTTAAATGATTTTTATGTTTTTCAGTGCAGTTAGTGTAGCGCCGGAGGTGAAAATGTCAATGTGAAAAACCCCTTTTTCAGCCCCCTTTTGGCTTTCCTGGATTTTCAGTCTTGATTTTCAGTGTGGATTTGATTAGCAAAAAAAATTTGACTTGGATCGAAGCCCCTATTGGAACTTGAACTGTTTTCACCTTCTGCGCAAACAGGAGAACATTATGCCGAAACGCGACGACATCCACAAGATCCTCATCATCGGCTCGGGCCCCATCATCATCGGACAGGCCTGCGAATTTGACTATTCCGGCACCCAGGCGTGCAAGGCGCTCCGGTCCCTGGGCTACGAGATTGTCCTGGTGAATTCCAACCCGGCCACCATCATGACGGATCCCGGGATGGCCGATGCGACCTACATCGAGCCGCTGAACCTTAAAACCTTGACCGAGATCATCGCTGAAGAAAAACCCGACGCCGTTCTGCCGAATCTTGGGGGCCAGTCCGGGTTGAACCTCTCGTCGGAACTCCATCGGGCCGGTGTGCTCGACACATATGGGGTTCAGGTCATCGGCGTAAACGTGGATGCCATCGAGCGGGGAGAGGACCGTACCGCTTTCAAGGAGACCATGACCCGGCTGGGGATTGAAATGCCCAGGAGCAAAGCCGTAAACACGGTGGAAGACGCCGAAGGCGTGGCATCGGAACTTGGCTATCCCGTGGTCATCCGGCCGGCCTACACCATGGGCGGCACCGGCGGGGGGCTGGTGTATAACGTGGAGGAGCTTCGCATCGTCGCCGCCAGGGGGCTTGCCGCCAGCTTGATCCACCAGGTGCTGGTGGAAGAATCGGTGTTGGGATGGGAAGAGCTGGAACTGGAGGTCGTCCGGGACGCCAGGAACCAGAGGATCACCGTCTGCTTCATCGAGAATGTGGACGCCATGGGGGTGCATACCGGAGACAGCTTCTGCACGGCGCCCATGCTTACCATCGACCCTGCCCTTCAGGAAAGGCTCCAGGCCTATTCCTATAAGATCGTTGAAGCCATCGAGGTGATCGGGGGGACCAATATCCAGTTCGCCCACGACCCGCAAACCGGGCGGGTGGTGGTCATCGAGATCAACCCCCGGACCTCCCGTTCCTCTGCACTGGCATCCAAAGCCACCGGTTTTCCCATTGCACGGGTATCCTCGCTGCTGGCCGGGGGGTTGACCCTGGAGGAAATTCCATACTGGCGTGACGGAACCCTGGAGAAATACACCCCTTCCGGGGACTACGTCGTCGTGAAATTCGCCCGGTGGGCCTTTGAAAAGTTCCACGGAATCGTGGACCAGCTGGGGACACAGATGCGGGCCGTGGGCGAGGTGATGAGCATCGGGAAAACCTACAAGGAAGCTCTTCAAAAAGCCATCCGCAGCCTGGAGACCAACCGGTATGGGCTCGGGTTTGCAAAAGATTTCAACACGCTGCCTCTCGAAAGACTGATTCAGATGCTGGCTGTTCCCACCAGCGAGCGCCAGTTCATCATGTACGAGGCTTTAAGAAAGGGAGCGGACGTCGATAGCCTCTACCGACTGACCCACATCAAGCCTTACTTTATCGAGCAGCTCAGGGAACTGGTCCTTCTCGAAGAAAAAATCCTGGAATTACAAAGGCAAGCTTCTGCCGGATGCGCTTTTGATCCAAGCCAAAAAAGACGGGTTTGCCGACCGGTATCTGGCAAAGTTGCTGGGCGTATCGGAAGCATCCATCCGCGAGCATCGCAAGCGCCTGGGGATGGCGGAAGCGTGGGACGCGGTTCCGGTCAGCGGGGTCGAAGAGGCCGCGTACTACTACTCCACCTATAACGCCCAGGACCGGGTGCAGGTGAGCGACCGGAAGAAGATCATGGTGCTTGGGGGCGGCCCGAACCGCATCGGTCAGGGGATCGAATTCGACTATTGCTGCGTTCATGCCGCCTTTGCCATCCGGGATGCCGGGTATGAGTCCATCATGGTCAACTGCAATCCCGAGACGGTTTCCACGGACTACGACACCTCCGATAAGCTCTATTTCGAGCCGCTGACCGTAGAGGATGTCCTGAGCATCTATGAAAAAGAAAAGCCGGAAGGCGTCATCGTCCAGTTCGGCGGCCAGACCCCCCTCAACATCGCCCGCGAGCTGGAGGAAGCCGGCGTCAAAGTTTTAGGCACCTCCCCGGAAACCATCGATCTGGCCGAGGACCGGGACCGGTTCCGACAGATCATGCGGGATTTGGGGATTCCCCAGCCCGAAAGCGGGATGGCGGCCAGCATCGAGGAAGCCCTTCAGATCGCTTCCCGCATCGGCTACCCCCTCATGGTCCGGCCTTCTTACGTGTTGGGCGGCCGGGGGATGGAAGTGGTCCACGACGAACAGTCCATGAGGCGGTATCTGAAAGTCGCCGTAGAAGAGGTTTCTCCCGAACGGCCCGTCCTGATCGACCGGTTCCTGGACAACGCCATCGAGGCGGAAGCGGACGCCATTTCAGACGGCAAGAACGCCTTTGTTCCGGCGGTGATGGAACACATCGAGCTCGCCGGCATCCATTCAGGGGACAGCGCATGCGTCATCCCTCCCATCAGTCTGGCCCCCAAACACCTTGACACCATCCGCGAATACACGCGGCGCATTGCCGTGGAACTCGGGGTGGTGGGCCTGATGAACATCCAGTATGCCGTTTTCGAAAACACGGTCTATGTCCTGGAAGCCAATCCCCGGGCCTCGCGCACCGTTCCCATCGTGTCCAAGGTCTGCGGCATCTCCATGGCGAATTTGGCCACCCAGGTGATTTTAGGAAAAAGCATCTCCGACCTGGGCCTCAAAGAACGGCAGATTCTCCACTTTGGGGTGAAAGAGGCGGTCTTCCCCTTCAGCATGTTTCCCGAGGTGGATCCGGTTTTAGGGCCTGAAATGCGTTCGACCGGGGAAGTGCTGGGCTTGTCCCGTTCCTTCGGACGGTCTTATTTCAAGGCGCAGGAGGCCACGCAGGTTGCGCTTCCCATGGAGGGTGCTGTCCTGTTCACCATCGCCGACCGGGATAAGACCGCGGCCCTGGAACCGGTGCGCCGGTTTCGGGAACTGGGGTTCACCCTCATGGCCACCGAGGGGACCTATCGATTCCTGAAAGAAAAGGGCATCGAGACCCTTTCCATTTCAAAGCTCGGTCTGGGGAGGCCCAATCTGGTGGATGCCATTAAAAGCGGCAAGATTCAGTTGCTGGTCAACACGCCTTCCGGGAAGAAAAGCGCAGACGACAGCTCCGACATACGCAAGGCGGCCATTAAATACAAGATCCCTTACATCACCACCACGGCGGCAGCCATAGCGGCGGCCAAGGGGATCGCGGCTATGCGGGGAGAAAAAGCGGGGGTCCGGTCCCTGCAGAAGTACCATGCCGCCATCAGCTGATCCGAGAAGGCGGTTTCAGTTGCAGCAGGGGTAAAGCGTTACAGGGCGATCAACCGCAGCGAAAATTCAAAAAACGCGAAAAAGGACCGGACACCGACACATCCGCTGGTCCAAGTCAGACGTCAAAAAAAGGAGCGGAGACACCATGGGCGGCATGTTTGGAGTGGTTTCAAAAACGGACTGTGTGAACGATCTCTTCTACGGGACCGACTACCACTCCCACCTTGGGACGCGAAGGGGAGGAATTGCGGTCCGAAACGGTGCCGGCCTCCAGCGCTCCATCCACAATATCGAAAACAACTATTTCAGGACCAAATTCGAATCCGAGCTGGCCGATTTTCAGGGAGACCGGGGTATCGGAGTCATCAGCGACACGGATCCTCAACCCTTGATCATTCGCTCCCATCTGGGAACCTTCGGGATCGTCACCGTCGGCAAGATCAACAACATCGAGGACCTGGTGCAAAAGGCCTTCGGAAAACGACGGTATTTTTCCGAAAACGCCGGAGGGGAAACCAGTCCCACTGAAGCCGTGGCCATGCTCATCTGCGAAGAAGATTCCTTCGAGAATGGGATCCGTTATGCCCAGTCCGCCGTAAAAGGGTCCTGCAGCCTCCTGCTTCTGACCGAAACAGGAATCTATGCGGCCCGGGATCGGCTGGGCCGCACCCCCCTGGCCGTCGGGCGCAGGGCGGGAAGCGTGGCGGTGAGTTCGGAAACCTGCGCTTTTCCCAATCTGGGATACGAAACCGAGAAATTTCTGGGGCCCGGAGAGGTGGTCTTCCTCACCCCCGACGGCTTGGAGACCCGGGTGGCTCCGGGTTCCCTCATGCAGATCTGCGCCTTCTTGTGGGTGTACTACGGTTATCCTGCCTCCGAGTACGAGGGGATCAATGTGGAGCGCGTCCGTTACAACTGCGGGGCGGCTTTGGCGAAGAGGGACGACGTGACCATCGATTCGGTGGCCGGAATCCCCGATTCCGGTATCGGACACGCCCTTGGGTATGCCATGGAGAGGAAAATATCCTATCAGCGGCCTTTCGTGAAATACACGCCGACATGGCCCCGAAGCTTCATGCCCCAGAATCAGGAATTAAGGGATTTGGTCGCCCGCATGAAGCTCATTCCGGTGAAAAGGCTCATCGAGGGGCGACGGCTGCTGTTCTGCGAGGACTCCATTGTACGGGGGACTCAACTCAAAGACAACATTCAGATCCTTTTCGACTACGGCGCAAAGGAAGTCCACATGCGTCCCGCGTGCCCGACTCTCATCTATCCTTGCGATTTTTTGAACTTTTCCAGATCCCAATCCACCTTGGACCTCGCCGGAAGAAAGGCCATTCACGAGTTGGAGGGCGGCCAGGAGACGAACATGGCGGGCTACGCTAATGCGGGCACGCAAAAAAATCTGGCCATGATCGAAAATATTCGCAAACGGCTGCGATTGACGAGCCTGAGATACCAGCACCTGGAAGACCTGGTCAAAGCCATCGGTCTTCCCAAAGAAAGGGTCTGCACCCACTGCTGGGACGGATCCAGTACTTTTTGACAGACGGCGTTTTTTCCGGGGGCCTTTTTTTGCCCAAAGGGCCTTGGGATACCCTGGAAGACGAAGGCGTAAGGAGGCCCTACTTGTATTCGCCTTCGGCTTCCCGGAAGGACTCCTTTAGGGTCTTGTAGCTTTTCAGCAAACCTCCCTTCACGTGCCCCCAGGCCTTTTCCGAGGAATGCTTCAGCCCCCCGTACCACTCGGCGAGTTCATTCCTCTGTTTCTTGAGCGCTTTAAGGGTCTCCCTGGCCTTCTTCCGGGTGGCCTGGTCCATCTTTTCCCAGTTCCGGTCGATGCGTTCCTCCAGACCGTCGATGGCGGCGTCGACCTCCTCGAGGGCGATTTTGGCCTTTTTGACAGCCTCACCCCGCTGTTCCGCCGCAAAATCCTTGATTGCCTGCAGGGTTTCGGAAAACTCCGAGCGGGGCTGATCCGCCGGGGTGTCTTTCGGACTTTCCGTTTTCGAATAAGCCGGCTTACAAAAAACGAGAAAAACGATGGCACACAGGGTTGCCGTGAAACGCAATCTGGATAGAAAAGACATTCTCGCAGTCCTCCTTGAAAAGGTTTGTATTTGTTTGAAAACCGGAAAAAAAGTCCTAAGGCGCCTGACGCTCGCAATTCCGCCTTGATGGACGACGCCAGATTCATTATAAAAAAGTTGATGCTGTCTTTTTCTGAGCGCAAACAGCGTTTCCCAAACGCGGGCCTGCCGGATTCTCCTCTCTCCGGCCTGTATGTGTGGGATCTTCCCACGCGGATCTTTCACTGGGCGCTTGTCTTTTTTGTCGTCATTTCCTTTGCGACCGGAAAAGCGGGGGGAAACGCCATGCGCTACCACGTGCTCAGCGGCGGGGTCCTGCTTTGGCTGCTCCTGTTTCGCGTCGCCTGGGGGATCATCGGAAGCAAAGCTTCCCGTTTTTCCGATTTCGTCGTCTCCCCGAAAACGGTTGTCCGTTATGCGGCCGGTCTTTTCCGGAAAGATTCGACGCCCCATCCTGGCCACAACCCCATGGGAGGATGGTCTGTCCTTGCCATGCTCGTCCTGCTTTTTTTCCAGACGATCACGGGGCTTTTCGCCAGCGACGACATCTTCACCCAGGGACCTCTTTACGCCTACGTGAGCGCATCGGCCAGCCGACGGCTCACCGCCCTTCACACCCTGAACCCGTATCCCGTCGGCGCCCTGGTGGCTCTCCACGTGGCCGCGGTGCTGTTTTACCTGATCTACAAGAAGGAAAACCTCATTTGGCCCATGCTGACCGGATGGAAAACAGCCTCTGGTGAGGGCCTTCCTTCCCATGACACACGACCCCTTTGGCTGGCGGCCGTCCCTGCCGTCCTGTCCGCCGCAGCCGTCTATCTTGTGTTTCGATAAGGTGAAAAAACCCTATTTTCGAAAAACACCGTGACAGGCCTTGCAGCTTTTCGCCACCAAGCCGAACTGCTCCTGGATGGCCGGGACAGCGCCCGCTTCTGCCGCCGCAACCAGCCCGGCGAGGGCGGATTCCATTTCCTGAGCTGATGCCTTGAACCGGGCCGGGTCCTTAAGGGCTTCCCCTTTCATTTTTGAGCCCTTGTCGCTTCCGGGGACCAGAAAGGCATCCCAGGGCAGGGCGGCCAGAGTTTTGACCACGGCCGCGTTTTTCAAAAAGGCATTCTTCTCGTAGGCCGGGCTTCCCTTCAGCATCCCACCCATCCAGGTGAAGTGCTGGCCGATCACAAACATGACGGATTGCCGGTATTTAACAGCATCCTCTGTTCGGGCGAACTGAGCAAAGGCGCTCCCTGCCAAGAGAATGGCTGCGACCAGGAGTGTGGTACACGAACCGATTCGTTTCATATCCATTTCTCCTTTGGGTTTATGGGTTGGGCTACAGGCGATTTTCCACTTATAAGGGCCAATCTGTAGATCCTTATTTTTTTATACCATATCTCGGTCAAAACAGGCAACCGGGCATGGGCTTTCTGCAAATATCCATGGCCATTTTCATCGCGAGAAATCCAATAAAGGCTTGACAGGATAAATATTAGTATATAAATGTACATCGATACATTGATCAAATCGAGTGAACGGCCTTTGAAAAGAAGGATCTGGCCTGTGGGCAAAACCGCCGCGATCCCGGAAAACCAGACGCACACATGGGTTGAAAACCTAAAGCTGCCAGCGTTTCTCGCCCGGTGCCTGGGCGACGAAAACCGCCTGCGCATCCTTTTGTGTATCAGTCGGCGAAAGAAGTCGGTTTCCGCCATTGTCGAGGAACTGGCTTTGTCCCAGCCGCTGGTTTCGCACCATCTCAAGGAACTCAAGCGGTCGCTGCTGGTGGAGGTGGAGCGGGAAGGGCCCTTCGTCTATTATGAGTTGTCGGATCCGAGAATCCTCGAGATCCTGCAAAGCCTCGCCGCACTGGCAGCGGATCTGCTGTCCGCAAGGAAAACCTTTTGACGACAAGGAGGCCATATCTGCGCCATGGATGATCTTTTTTCTGCGCTTTCGAAAATGAAACCGGAAAAAGCCCTGGAGGAAGTCACGAAGATCCTTTCCGGTCTTCTCGCGGATCTGGATGAAGCGGCAAGACAGCGCCTTTTGGTGAATCTGCTTGCGCAATCCGGAGACAAGGTTTCCAGCCTGGTCCATTTGTGACTGGCCGAGTGCATGGGCGAAGGTGTCGACCCGACGCAGATGTGCCAGAGCCTGGTGGAAAAGGTGGCCCAGTCCAAACAGCTTTCCGCCATCGCCGATCCGGGACTGCTGGTGCTTTTCGAGGACTGGCTCGAGGAATTGGAGGAAGAGGTTCTGGCCCTTTTGAAAGCACGGGGGATGATGGGTGAAAAAGCGCTTTCTAAAGAGCTGGGGCTTTCATCCAGAGGGACGAAGTTCCTCCTTTCAAAGCTCGCAAGGGCGGGAAAAATCTGATTTCTTCAAACCTATCCTGGCCCTGAGAAACAGAGGAAGAGCATGCAAGGAAAAGAATCGATTCTTTTGGCGGTGGCAGCCGTGATCTTTACGGCCTTGGCCGTCTGGTTCCAGCAGCGGCCCGAAACGCCGAAGTCGACCACCTGGAAGGATGTCCTGGCTCAGGCCGAGGCCGGCCGCTACCGAATCATTGAAACGCGGGACCTTGCCAAACGTTATCTTGAAAATCCCTCCAAATTGCTGCTGGTGGACACCCGCCAGGAGTGGGAATACCGGACGGGACACATCAAGGGTGCAGTCAATTTCCCCATGGAGCCCACTTGGTGGGCGCGATGGCGCAAGGCCGGGGATCTGGAGGCGCTTCTTGAGAAAAATCCGGAGCGGGACGTCGTCTTCTACTGAGCGGGGCTCACCTGAGTCCGCAGCGACTCGGCGGCCCGTGTGGCCGTAAAGCTTGGTTTTTCCAACATTTACCGCGACCCCCACGGATTTCCGAAATGGCAGCAGCAGGGACTTCCCGTGGAAAGCGCTCTGGAAGAGCTGCCGATGTCCCTTTCACCCCCCGTGACATCTGCCGCCGGTCCACCGCTTCGGGGTTTCGCCCTGCTGTGGACCCTTTTAACGGTCTTCGCGGGCGGGGTGGCGTTAAACCTGACGCCCTGCGTCTATCCCATGATCCCCATCACCGTCTCTTTTTTCGGAGGCAGATCCGCCCGGGAAAAACAAAGTCAGGCGGCCCTGGTATTCCATGGGCTGTTGTACCTGCTGGGGTTGGCTTTAACCAACTCAATACTCGGTGTCGTGGCCGCGCTGACGGGCAGCCTGATGGGGGCCTTGCTGCAAAATCCAATGGTGCTTCTCGGGGTTGCCGGTTTGCTGGTTGTTTTTGCCTCCAGCCTGTTCGGTTTCTGGGAGCTGCGTCTGCCCGGCTTTTTGATCCAAGTGGCCGGAAAATCGTACTCAGGATATTTTGGAAGCCTCTTTATGGGCATCACCCTCGGTATCGTTGCGGCACCTTGCCTTGGCCCTTTTGTTTTAGGCCTTCTCACCTGGGTTGCCGGCAGGGGAAGCGCGGGACTGGGGTTTCTCGTCTTTTTTACCCTTAGCCTGGGACTGGGCCTTCCCCTATTCGTACTGGCTCTTTTTTCCGGCCAACTCCAGCGTTTGCCTCGTGCCGGCGGGTGGATGATCTGGGTCCGAAAGCTCATGGGCTGGATTTTGGTGGGCATGGCAGCCTATTTCATCAGGCCGATTCTCCCCGAAAACTGGAAGGTGATCCTTCTGGCCGCCGTTGCTTTGGCCGCGGGATTGCATCTTGGATGGTTGGAAAAAAGCGAGACCGGGTTGCGGACGTTTCGAAGGATGAGAATCTTTACGGGAACCCTGGGACTGGTTCTGTCCACCTTATGGGTGACGTCCTGGGCCATGCAGGCACCGGGTATCACCTGGAAGCCCTTTTCAGAGGAGGTCCTCCAGCAGGCTTCAAGACAGAACAAACCGGTCATCCTTGATTTTTACGCCGACTGGTGCACCCCCTGCCGGGAACTGGAAAAGGTGACGTTTCACCACCCCGACGTCGTCAAACTGGCCGGAAAAAAATTCGTCATGGTCAAGGTGGATGTCACTCAAAGCGGCAACCCGGCCCATGACGCCCTGCTGAAACACTATGCCGTCAAGGGGGTGCCCACCCTCGTTTTCCTGGATGCCCGGGGAAAGGAAAGGACGGATTTGCGGGCGGTGGATTTTCTCCCCCCGGAAACGATGCTGATCCGAATGAGCGAATTAGAGCCCAACGCTTTTCAATGAAAGGAGAAAACCATGCTGAAGCTCCGCTTTTTTTTAAACGAACCCAACGGGAAGCCCTGAAAGCATTTTCAGGAAATGATGCCCAGGCTGGGCGAATGCTATCCGGTTCAAATCGAAGTGCTTTCAAAGCCGAAGGCGGACTACCGAACGGACGAATACTTCGAACTGGATCTGCCGGTTGCGCCGGCGGTCATGGTCGGAGACGAAATCGTGACCGAAGGCTCCGACGTGGAGCAGTCCGTCATAGAAGCAGCCATTTGCAAACAGCTGAACCTTCCCCCGCCGGAGCAAGGGAAAAAAGGTTTTTTGAAAAAACTATTTCGGAAATAAGAGAATAAAAAAAGAAAAAATACAAGACAAGGAGAGTTTCAGATGGTTGTGTTGAATCAGTTCTTGGGGTGCCAAGTGGAAATACCGGAGGATCTACGGTACTCCGTCAAGAAAGGACTTTGGGGACGACGTACAGATGCATCCATCGTATTCGGCATTCCCCAGCCGAATTTGGTACTGTCTGGAGGGATCAAGGACATGGATTGGCTGGTGGAGGAGGGCAAAGCCGTAGCGGCGGATGAAGCGGTTGTTTTTGCCATCACCGGCAAGATCCTGTACATCGACACGCCATTGGCCGGGAGCGTGCAATTCAACGGCGCGGTCCGGGAGAACCCGTCCCTGATCTCGGAAGATCCCTATGGCCAAGGATGGATTTTCCTTATCACACCCGAAGGGGATGCAGGTGCCTGTTATCAGTCTCTAGATCCCCCGGAAGCCTACCTCGATAACTTGCGGAACACCGAAGGGTTCAAGAACCCTGAAGGAATTAAAGGGGGTGTTTCCGGTATCTGCAAGGCGGTCTACACCGGAATAGGGAGCCAGAAAATCTGAAATCGACTTTACCGCCCACGGTTTCCTGAACAAGGACGGCAACCAACCCCGATCCAACCCGGGCCCCATAAACCTCCACTTTGGCCGAAGATCCACGGGCATGGAAGGACCCGGGCTTCAACCCGCGGTATTTCCCATCAAGCCAAAAACGCTCCCTTTTTCACCCTTGACCCAATGGGGCAAAAAACGACGAGATCTCCCTTGACACAATGAAATAACTGTTACATTATAGACGTAACAATTGTAAAGAATGCTTGTATGAAACCCGTTGAACCCAAAAAATGGCTGTTGTTGATCCACCAAATCCCCCCCAAGCCGAACGCCTTGCGCGTGAAAATCTGGCGGCGGCTGCAACAGGTGGGTGCCGTGGCAATCAAGCAATCGGTCTATGTGATGCCCCTGTCGGAGCAGTCGCGGGAGGATTTGAGCTGGACACTCAAGGAGATCGTCGAGGGCGGGGGCAACTGTTCCATTTCCGAAGCGCGGTTTGTAGAGGGACTCTCGGACGAACAAATCCTCGCCCTGTTCCACAACGTGCGAAAATCGGACTATGAAAAGCTGCTCCAGGAGGCCAACGCGCTTCTCGCCGAATGGTCTTCCGGAGAGACCGACCCCAGAGACCCTGCGACCAGAGGGCCGGCTCAGATAGCCAAATTGCGGCGACGGTTGGACGAAACGGCCGCCATCGATTTTTTCCATACCCCGGAGCGCGCCACGGCGGAACTGCAGCTCAGGGAATTGGAGAATTTGCTGGCCGGACAACCGTCAGCCGGCAACAAGGTCAGTGAGGGCCATGCTGACCTGAGAGGAAAGACCTGGGTGACCCGTGGGAACCTTTTTGTCGACCGGATCGCCTGTGGCTGGTTGATCCGTCGTTTCGTGGACAAGACGGCAGCATTCAAATTCGTTCCAGATCCCCATTACTCGCCCAAAGCCAACGAAATCCGCTTTGACATGTTCGATGGAGAATACACCCACGAGGGAGACCGTTGCACCTTCGAGGTCATGATCCAGCGGATGCAGATCCAAGACCATGCCCTGGGGCCATTGTCGGAAGTGGTGCACGACATCGATTTGAAAGATGAAAAATTCGGCCGCAGCGAAACCGGCGGGATCAACGCCCTTCTGACCGGCCTGGTGGCCGCGCATCAGGACGATGACCTAAGGATGATGGAAGGGTTTCGTTTGTTTGAAAACCTGTACGCTTATTATCAAAGGCAAAAAAGAGAGTAAGTATCCAGCAGGCGTTAATGCAAAATTGCAAACCAAAGGAGAATAATCATGCCATCCGTACCCAAACACATTGAGATCAGCAAAGAGCGAACCGGTAAATCCTATCAGGAAATCCATGAATGGATTGATGACCCAGAGAACAAGGAAGAGCGTCACGACATTACCCGCGTGCTCGAGTTCAGCCAGATGTTCCGGGAGAAATACGGCGAGGAGGCGGCCCGGGAGTATGTTCAGCACCTGGCCGACGACCTTAACGGCAAGTTCAACCACCTGGTGGAGGATATTCAGGTGTTGGTGGACAAAACGCTGGCTTATTTCGGTGCCAAGCAAAAATAGGAGAATCCCCATGAAATGGATAACCCGATCCCATGTTCACGTGGACCGCGTGGCCTGCCCCTGGCTGATCACCCGGTTCGTCGACTCGGACGCCGAGTTTCTTTTCGCACCCAGGAGCAAGGTGATGCAAATGACCGAAGAGACCGGCGCCATACCCTTTGACACCGAGGGGGCCGAGCTGCACCATCGGGGTAACCGCTGCACCTTCGACGCGATCATCGAGGATTACCAACTGACGGATGCGGCCCTGCTGCGCATGGCCAAGGTGATCAATGCAGCGGATACCGGCCGTCTGGACGCCGATCCCCTGGCGGCAGGATTAGAGGCCATCGCCGTGGGCTACGGTCTGCGTTTCCCGGATGATCTGGAAAATATCGAAAGGCAGTTCGAGGTCTACGATGCCCTGTATGCTTGGTGCCGGCTGGATGTGGCCAAAGGGGTCTCGTAAAGGAAATCGTCATGGCGACTTCTGAAACCCTGAAAACCCGTGCCTTACGGCTGACCGGCTTTCTGGGCCTGCAGCGCAGCACCGTCAGGCGTGCTGGCCATGGTGGTGCTGGTGGGCATGGGGGAGCGCATGGCCGAGCGCTTCCTGCCCATCTACATGTCTGGCCCTGGGGGGCGGGGTGTTGGCCATCGGCCTCTTGCAAGCCATGGACAACCTGCTGTCGGCCCTTTACTCCTTTCCCGGCGGCTACCTGTCCGACCGCATCGGCACCAAGAAATCACTGCTGATCTTCAACCTGGTGGCCATGCCGGCTTTCGCCCTGGTAATCCTGGTGCCGACCTGGCAGGCGGTGCTCATCGGAGCGGTGCTCTTCATCTCCTGGTCGGCCATATCCCTTCCGGCCACCATGAGCCTGATGTACAAGGTGCTGCCCATGAACAAACGCACCATGGGGGTGACCATGCACTCTTTGGTCAAACGCATCCCCATGGCGCTCGGCCCTCTGCTCGGGGGTCTCTTCATCGGGATATGGGGCGAGCGGACGGGGTGCGGCTGGCATTCGGCGCGGCCCTTGGTCATGGCCGTGGCGGCCCTGTTTCTACAGCAATGGATGATCGAAGACGACGCGCTGGTACAAGGCCGACTACATCCGATGCCTGCGCGCTCACGCCGGAAAAGAACCCGCTGAAACTGCTGCGCCTGATGAACCCGGCCATGAAGGGCCTGCTGGTGACCGACATCCTGGTGCGCTTCTGCGAGCAGATCCCCTATGCCTTTCGTGGTAGTCTGGTGCATGAAGACCATCACCCAGCCGGTATCAGCCATCCAGTTCGGCCTGCTGACCACCATCGAAATGGCCACGGCGGTGCTCGTCTACATTCCCGTGGCCTATCTGGCCGACCGCGGCACGAAGAAACCCTTCGTGCTGATGACCTTTGTCTTTTTCACCCTGTTTCCCCTGGTGTTGCTGTACAGTCGCAGCTTCGAGTGGCTGGTCCTGGCCTTTGTCCTGAGGGGCCTCAAGGAGTTCGGCGAGCCGACCCGAAAGGCCCTGATCATGGACCTGTCGCCGGATCACTGCAAGGCCGGCATGTTCGGTCTGTACTACCTGATTCGCGATGTTTTTGTATTCCTTGGCCGCCCTCGGCGGGGCGTTCTTGTGGCAAATCAGCCCGCAGGTGAATCTGGTCACGGCGTTCGTCTGCGGGATCATCGGCACCGCGGGATTTGCGGTTTTCGGCCGTGATATCCTGTTACCATTAAACAATAAGGAGGTTCACCATGACCCATCACAATGAAACCAATTCAAAAGCGAAGGATACGCCCAAACGGGTTTTCGTCAGCCATGCCCGGGTGCTTCCGGAGGAGAAACGCGGAGCATTGTCGACACAAGAGAAGGCATTTGAAAAAACCTGCCAGGATCGTGGCGTCTGGCTGGAAATCTTTTGCCCGGACGATGCGTGTATGACTGAAGAAGAGCGAATCAGCATTCCTGTGTTCTGCGAAGATCCACAAGTGAAAAAGAATATCATACTCGAACTCTTTTGCCCCGGAGACAGTTGCGAGGTGGTCGAACCGACCAAACTTCCATGACTTGATGTCGGTTGGCCGGTGGTGGCCCGACTCCCCGGCCAACTGTTAAAGTAGTAAAGATGTGGCGTTTTATTTGAACATGACAATAACAAGACAACTATGTGACATCAGGTTTGGAATGGCTATGGAGGTGCAACGTGGTGTGGTTTAAATCAATTAAAAGCGGCGATGCGTGCCGACCGCTCCTTGCCATGGACGCGGAGCAGACCGCTCGATATAAGCATTTCAGGAATTTGCTCGACCACAATCGCGTGGCGCTCAGCCTCATGGCTGACCTTGAGCAAGCGTACTACGACAACCGGCCCTTTACCATGCAGATGGTTGAACACAAATGCGCGCGCCTCTTGTCCGAGGTCGAATCAATGGTTCAGGCGCTTTCCGGTTTGTCGGCCAAGCCGCATGAACCCCTGTCGGCGGTTTTGCAGAGCCTTCTCCGCTATTCCAAGGATGAACTGAGACCTGATCTGCCCCACCCTCCGGTTTGGCTGAGGCCTACAAGCAGGTGGTAGCGAGCAAGTACTCCGCTTCGGCGCTTTCCTATCGCCTGCACCATGGCGTGGATGACCGCGAAACCCCCATGGCGGTCTTGGTCCTCAAAATGATCCAGCCCCGCTTCAGCGGTGTGTTGTACACCGCCGATCCCGTCGGCGAGGACCGCGAGACCATCCGGATCAGCGCCGTCCATGGGCTTGGGGATGCTCTGGTGGGCGGGGACGCCTCCCGCAACGAAGCATACCGAATCGCAAAACCCACGTTCAAGGTGCTGGAGGTTGCTGGAGCTGACACCAGAGTCCCTCCCCAGGCGAGGGCGCATCCGAAACGGCGTTTCTGCGGGAACTGTGGCAATCCGCCAAACTTCTGGAAGATCACTTTCAGCGCCCCTTGGATATCGAATGGGCGGTAGACGACGATCATCGTTTGTACATATTGCAGGCCCGCCCGTTGCTGGTGATCGAGGAGGCAACCGATCCGGGGCCCGAGCCCGCCGCCGAATATCCGGGCCATACTGTACTCATCGAAGGCGGCAAGTGCGCCGCAAGCGGTGTTGTGGCCGGCCGGGTGCTGGTGGTAAAAAACACGGAAGCCGACGATCCCTTTCCGAGTCTTGATCCGGACACCATTCTGGTGGCCCGCACGGCATCCACATCAATCACCCCTTGGATCGGCAAAGTGAGAGGCATCATCACCGATGTCGGCGGCGTCGCCAGTCACCTGGCCTCGGTGGCGCGGGAGTTCGGCGTGCCGGCTCTCTTTGACACCCAGACTGCCACCGCGACCCTATCGGACGGCCAAGAAATCACCCTGTGGGCCAGCCGGGCGCGGGTCTACGACGGAGTGGTGGAGGAACTGACACAAGGCATGCGGCCGATGAAGCGCCCCATCTTCGCCAGCCCGCTCCACCTGAGGCTGCAGCGCTTGCTGGACCTGATTCTCACCCCTGAACCTGACCGAGCCCGATGCACCCCAATTCACCCAGGAAGGATGCCGCACGGTTCACGACATCATCCGCTACTGCCACGAGATCTCCGTGCGCGAGATGTTCCGTTTCGGGGAGTCAACGGGTCGTCTTCGCGGCGCGGTGCGCCTCAAGGCGAGCATCCCCATCCAGCTTTATGCCCTGGACCTGGGCGACGGTCTGCGTCGGGGGCTGACCACCTGCGACGACATCAACGTCCACGATGTGGCCAGCGCGCCCTTCCGCGCCCTTTGGCGGGGGCTATCCCACCCGGGCGTCAACTGGACGAGCACCATCGCCGTGGGCGCTCACAACTTCATGTCCCTCATGGTGGGCGGGGCAATGCCCGAGCAGGGCCGGCTGGGTGAAGCCAGTTACGCCCTGGTCTCGACCGACTATATGAACTTGAGCGCGCGCTTCGGCTATCATTTCGCCACGGTGGACGCCCTGTGCGGGACTGACCCGGAGCACAACTACGTCAACCTGCAATTCGCCGGCGGCGCGGGTGCCTATTTCGGACGCTCCCTGCGGATTCAGTACATGGCCGCCGTTCTCAATCGGCTTGGTTTCGAAACCAGCGTCAAGGGGGATCTGATCGAGGCGAGCCTGACGCGGCTGGACCAAGCCGGCATTGAAGAGGCGCTTGACAAGTTGGGGCGTCTGCTGGGCACCAGCCGGTTGCTCGACATGGCGCTGAACAACCCGGAGCAGGTGGTATCGTTGACCGAATCCTTTTTCCAAGGCAAGTACGACATCCTTGAAAAAGAACGCGAGGACGCGCCGAAGGATTTTTACCTGATCACCGGGAATTGGAAAACCGCGAAACCTGATATGGAGCAGGGAGTGCTCCAGGACGGCTCCGATTTCGGCTCCTTGATCTCGACCGGGGTTTCACAGGCCATGACGCGCCTCATGGGCAAGCGATACCAGGAGATGCTGGACAACATCGGCGCCTACTACTATTTCCCGCTGGCCATTGCCAAGGATAGTAACATGGCCGAGGGCATGGCGAAGGTCAAGGTCAAGCCGCTGTCCGGGACCATCGATCAGGCAGGGGGGCTGGCTTTCGCCATCCGCGACTGGGGCAACTACTTTGTATTTCGCGTCAACGTGCTGGAGAACAACGCGGTCCTGTTCGAATTCAGAAACGGGAGGCGCGTCGAACGGGCAAGCGTCGATACCCCCATTGCCGGGGGCCGGTGGCACCATTTGCGGGTGGAAATGTCCGACCGTCGCATTCGGGCGTTTCTTGAGGATCGTTTTATGTTGGAATACGAGGCCGATCATGATCTGAACGGCTACGCGGGCTTGTGGACCAAGGCCGATTCAGTGACCCTTTTCAATGAATTAGCCCTGGAGCGCGGCGCGAGGCAAACCAGATAGAGGATTGAAATACCTTAACAAAAATCAAAAGAGGATCAATGGAAACTCAAACCATTGCAGCGCCGTCAGCGACGGCCACATTCAAAGAAGCCCTAAAATTCTGGACCAAGCTGGGATTCATCAGCTTCGGCGGCCCGGCCGGCCAGATCGCCATCATGCACCAGGAGGTGGTGGAGCGGCGCAAGTGGATTGGCGAGAACCAGTTTCTACGCGCGCTCAACTTCTGCATGCTGCTGCCCGGCCCCGAGGCCCAGCAGCTGGCCACCTACATCGGCTGGCGGCTGCACGGCATCTGGGGCGGTATCGCCGCCGGGGCCCTGTTCGTCATCCCCTCCATCTTCGTCATGCTCCTGCTCAGCTACCTGGCCGTGGCCCACATCGACATCCCGGCGGTGTCGGCGGCTTTTTACGGCATCCAGCCGGTGGTGGTGGCCGTGGTGGTGGAAGCGGTGCTGCGCATCGGCAAGAAGGCCCTCAAGCACCGCGTGCTTTATGGATTTGCCGCCCTGGCCTTCGTGGCCATCTTCATTTCTTCCAGGTGCCGTTTCCCTATATCGTGGCCGCGGCCGCGCTCGGCGGTCTGGTCATGCAGCGACCGCTGCCTGAGGTTTTCTGCAAAGGCGATTTTGATGCACAAACCCGCGAGTGTCGAATTGAGGAGGAACCCTCCACGGAACAACAACAACACCCGGCCGTCCATCGGTCACGTGGCAAGGGTCTTCGTTGTCTGCATGGCGTTGTGGGTGATCCCCGTTGGAGCCCTTTGGATATGGCGCGGCGACGGTGACACCCTGACGCAGATCGGCCTGTTTTTCACCAAGGCCGCCTTCGTCACCTTCGGCGGCGCTTACGCGGTGCTGAGCTATATCACGGACGTGGCCGTGAGCAAGCGGGTGGCTTTCCATCGAGCAGATGCTCATCGGCCTTGGCCTTGCTGAGTCCACTCCAGGGCCGCTGATCATGGTGACCCAGTACGTGGGTTTTCTCGGCAGCCTGGAACCTGCCCGGTGGACTCGATCCCCTGGACGGCGGGTATTTTCGGAGCCATCGTCACCACCTACGTGACTTTTTTGCCCTGCTTTTTCTTTATCTTCGCCGGAGCGCCTTTCATCGAGGCCATGGCCGGAAATCAGCGCCTGCAGGCAGCGCTGACCGGTGTAACCGCCGCTGTGGTCGGCGTGGTGCTCAATCTGGCGGTCTGGTTCGGACACAAGGTTGTTCTGCCCAACGGCGGACTGGATATCTTCGCGGTGGTCTCGGCGGTCGTATCCCTGGCGCTGCTGCAGAAATTTCACTTCCCTATCCACTACCTGGTACCCATCGGGGCCGCGGCGGGAGTGCTCTGGAAACTCTTTATCTAAAAAATCAAATAGGAGAAAAACCATGACACACGCTATCGATATCAAAGAAATCAAAAAGCTTTTCGAAAATAGAAGAACCGATGACCCTTTTGGATGTGCGCCGCAAGGCGGATTACCAGGCCAATCCAAATACCATCAAGGGTGCGGTATGGCGCGATCCCGAAAAGATCGACGATTGGGTCAAGCAACTGCCCTCGGACCAACGAACGGTGGTCTACTGCGTCAAGGGCGGATCGGTCAGCCAGTCCGTGACGGATCGACTTCGGGGTGAAGGCCTCGATGCCGTTTTTCTTGATGGCGGCCTCAAGAACTGGATCGAAAGCGGACAACCGGTAGAGGCAGCTCTTTATATGATCCGTGACGCCGACATCGCGCTGCTGCGCCAGGCGGGCGTTTCCGAAGAGGACATCGCCCACAGCCTCAAGGTGGCCGAAAAAGCCCTGGAAATCGCATCGCGAATCCCGAAGGACCTGGACATGGAACTCGTCGGACGCGGCGCGCTCTTTCACGATCTGGGCAAAGCCAAGACGCACGAAATCGAGCACGGTAAGCTTGGGTGCGGAAATGGGCGCGGCCTTGGGCTTACCACCAGAAATCAATGCAGTAATGGAAAAGCATATCCGCGGCGGGCTGAGCGAGGAAGAAGCGGTCGAACTGGGGCTACCGGTCAAGGACTACACCCTTTCAACCCTGGAGGAGCGCATCATCATTTATGCCGACCGTCTGGTGGATATCATCACCGACGGAATCGTTTCGATCAAGGATGAAAGAGAAGCCGAGGACCGCTTCGAGGAGATCTTGCGCAGCATCCCCAAGTACGGCAAAAACGACAAGACCCTGGAACGATACCTTGGCTACCATGCGGAAATTCAGGGACTATCGGCTCAATAAAAAAAGTTCCGAGAGGCGGCTTTCACGTCGCCGCCGAAATCATCGAAAAAGATAACATGCCGGATCATGTCCAGGTACCGTCGTTTTTCGAAGAGGCTGTCGGGACTACCTGGAGTTGCGTTAGTTTTGAATCCTCCGGTTTCTCTTCCTCTGGAGTTCGCCAGCAAATGAATCGTTCACGGTTTGCATTCGGCCTACCAATCCGAGCTTGCACGCCATTAGAAACGACTATCGCTTCATTGTCCGCGAAAAACGTGGGGGCTATGGTTCGGTCACAAGGTGATTCTGCCCGACAGCGGGTTTGACATTTTCGCGGTGGTTTCCGCAATCGTATCCCTGGTACTGTTGCAGAAGTTTCACTTCCCCATTCACTACCTGGTGCCCATTGGGGCCGTCGCGGGAGTGATCTATAGGTTGGGTGTATAAAGGAGTCGGGCCAGGTCGCCCAGATCGAGTGCCTCCAGCACCTCCGGCTGCGGCAATCCTTGCGGTGTGAGGGAGCGCAGCTGGTAGAACTCTTTCAGCATGAGTTCCATGTCGGGCACGCTGCCGGCCGCGGCTCCGTCGGGCAGGGGGGTCAACAACCGGAGGGGCAGCCGGTCATCTTCGGCCCGCGCTCCGAACAGGTTGCTCAGCCCGCGCTTGGCGTACCACACCTTGCGCCCCAGGCGAAGCAGCTCATCCAGGCTGTAGTCGAATCCGGTCACGCTGTTGATCACTTCGCGGACCTGGGTGGCATTGAGGATCATGCCGCCCAGGGTACAGAAAACGGCGCAGCTGGCGAAGAAGGTGCCGAAGTCCTGACAGGCCGCGGTCAGGGCGGCCTTGCCCCTGCTGCTCATTTCCACGATTTCCTGGGAAAACTCGGCGATCTCCGGGATGTGCATGCCGCCACCTTCCAGCGGATAGTTGATGCTCTGGGTGTGGCAGGCCCCGCGTGGGGCAACGGCGTAGGCCAGCCCGTAGCCGTGAACGCCACGGGGATCGTGCATGGGAGCCTCCAGGCCCTTGACCGTGGTGAGCAGCGCTTCGGCCGCGCTCCCGATCTGCTGCGCTGCGCGCCGGCTTCCTTCGGCCAGCAGAGCGCCGAATCCCTCCCGGCGTCCGATCCGTTCGGCAAGGCGGACGATGGCCGAGGCGTTTCCCCAATTCAGCTCCAAATCGTCCACATCACGGCTGTTCAGCAATCCCGCCTCGAAGCACTCGATGGCGAAGGCAATGGTGGTGCCGCAGGTGATGGTGTCCATACCGTACCGGTTGCAGATCTCGTTCGCCTTGGCAATGGACTGCAGATCGGAATTCAGGCACATGTGCCCGAAAGAGGCCACAGTCTCGTACTCCGGTCCAGCTCCCGCCGGCGTGCGGAACGGGCCTTGCTTCACCTCGACCCTTCGTTTGCAGGCCACGCTGCAGCCGTAACAGGTGTGGTTTCGAACCAAAAGCTTCTCGTTGTAGGCCAGGGGGCTCAGGTCCTCGCTTTGCTGCCAGGTTCCGGCCGACCAGTTTTTCAGGGGGATGTCGCCCAACCACTGGCCGACGTCGATGTGCGACATGGTTCCGAAGGCCTTCAGGGCGCCGATGATGACGTTTTCGGCGTACTCCTTTTTGAGCTCAAGCCTCAGCGCTTCGAAGCGGTCGGGCCGGGCCACCTCCAGGCTGCCGTGTCCGCGTACGAACACGGCTTTGAGCTTTTTCGCTCCCCAGACCGCCCCCATTCCGGATCTTCCGGCGGCATGAGCCTTGGCATTGAGGATGGAGGCGAAGCGCACTCCCCGCTCCCCGGCCGGTCCGATGGCGCAGATCTGCCCCGGCCTGTGCGCATGGCCTCTTAAGTCCGCGCTGATCCGGTCGGTGGCCTCATAAACGTCCAATCCCCAGTAAGGCGTTGCGTCCTTTAGGCTGACCTGCCCGTCCTCGATATGCAGGTACGTGGGCCTGCTCGCGGCTCCGGAGATCACCAGGCCGTCGAAGCCGGCGAATTTCAGCTCGGCGCCGAAGTAGCCGCCTATATTGGCCTCGCCCCAGAACCCGGTCAGCGGGGAACGGGAGCCCACGGTCCAGCGGGCCACGGCGTTCAGCTTGAGCCCGGTCAAAGGCCCGGTCATCAGCACGAAGGGGTTTTCAGCAGACAGGGCATCGACTTCGGGGTTGTCGGCGATTCCGTCCAGGTAGAGCCGGGTTCCGAAGCCCAGGCCGCCCAGCCAGTTTCGGGCGAAGCCCGGATCGAGCGGCCGTTTCTGTATCCGGCCTGAAGAGAGATCGACGAAAAGGATCTGGCCTGCGTATCCGCCCATCGGAACTCCTAATAGATGTTAAATTCGCCGTACCCGCTCTCCTGCAGGTACTTGGGATACATCGGGTAGGTCGGCTTGATGGCCGGAAGCAGGGCGAGGATTTTGGGGATCGGCCCCTTGGCGATCATCTGCTTGCGGGTCAGGGCGGCCATGAGATTGACCTTGCCGAACCAGAATTTGTGGGCGATGTCCGCGCTCATCCACATCTCCACTTGGACTTTGGACTGTCTGTCCCCGACGCGGACGTCGATTTTCTCGCCCGAGCAGTCGACCAGCACCACCACGTCCGGGTCCGAATAGTTGAAACGGATGATCAGCTTGGAGGCCAGAAGCTTGTTCGCTACCAGGGGCGTGGCCGCGATCCGTTCGAAAAAGCCGCTGATCATTTTCTCGAAGGTCTCTGTTTCTTTAAACAAACCCATGTCGTCCTCCCGATGCGTTGCTCCGTGGCACCCGAACTATAGACGGAATGCCCGATTCAGGGAAACAAGGATGTCTTCGGCCACGACGGGGCGGGGACTGTAGAACGAGGCGCCGTCCATGACCGCCGCCTCGGCGATGCGGGGAAGCGACTCCCGGTCCACACCCGCCGATTCCAGGGTGAGCGGCAGGCCGCACAGATCGTGCAGGCGTTTGAGCAGGTCGGTCACCGCCTCGATGGCCCGGCGGGCCTGTTGATCCGGTGCTCCCATGGCCGGGGCCAGGGCGGAAAGCTTGTCCCCGGCGACCTCCAGGTTGTACTCCATGCCGTGGGGCAGCAGGATGGCGTTGGCCAGGCCGTGGGGGACCCGGCTGATACCGCCCACTGCATGGGCCATGGCATGGACGCAGCCCACCATGGCGTGTGAAAAGGCGATACCGGCCATATTGGCGGCGATCTGCAACCCGCCGCGGGCCTCCAGGTCCTGCCCCTGCGCGGTCGCCCTTTCGGCAAAGTCGAAGATCAGCTGGGTGGAGCGATAGGCCAGGGCATCGCTGTACGGGGACCACTGGGGGCTCATGAACGCTTCCACGGCGTGGGTCAGGGCGTCCATGGCCGTGGTCGCGGTGAGCCGGGGAGGAAGCGAGACGGTCAATTCCGGGTCCAGCACCGCCAGGGTGGGCAGGAGATACTTGTCGGTGAAGGCCTGCTTCGACTGGCTGACCCGATCGAAGACCACGGCGGCGATGGTGACCTCGCTGCCGGTGCCCGCCGTGGTGGGCAAAACCACCAGGGGTTTCAGCGGCCGGCTCAAGGTCTGGGCTCCGGAGTGATCCTCGATCAGGTCTCCCCCCTCCGATATCAGGATGTTTGCCGCCTTGGCCGTGTCGATGACACTGCCTCCGCCCACGGCGATCAGCCCTTCGGTCTCGGCCTCCGAGGCCAGCCGGGCGCAGAGCCGGATCCCCTCAAGCTCCGCATCCTGGGCGATGTCGAAATACTCGCCTGCAAGCTCCGCCCCGGCATAGTCCAGCCCGTTTTTGACCCGTTCCACGATCCCGGCGTCGAGCACCCCCCGGTCGGCCAGCAGGAAATAGCGCCGGACACCGACGGCGTCCAGCTCGGCCTTGAAGTCCGTTGCTATCCCGGGCCCGAACACCACCCGGGTGGGATTGTGGAACTCGAAAAACTCGGGAATCATCGCCATGCCTCTCAACTTTCACCTGCATCCGCTGTCCGGGGCCTAGCCCACTCTATTTACGTACATCTGGAACTCACTGTCAAGATGCCACCTCGCAAATGTTTGAACCGCAACAGCGAGTTCATTCGCCGCAGCAAGCAGCGGAGGCGCTTCAATTTATGCTGCTGATCTGATTATCGATCCGTTTGGCCCTAAGTCATGGCGTGTCATAGCCGGACATGAATAAGAAGGTTAAAACGAGAATGGAGAATGCAGCCGGAAATGTAGGACAAGACATAAGCTTATGAAATCACCGGCCTAATAACAACGAAGCCCGCATCGATGATGCGGGGCTCTATTCGTTAAACAACCGGTTCGGAAAAGGGTTGCATTCGTGGTTGGCTCCCCGGGTAGGACTCGAACCTACAACCTAGTGGTTAACAGCCACCCGCTCTGCCTATTGAGCTACCGGGGATCTGAGATATTTTTCCGGGTGAGACGGTTAAGAAGCGCCTGTCCGATCGAGATGTCCTTCATAATGGAGGGACTTCCGATTGTCAAGAATCCTTTCGACCAAAAAACGCACGGTGGCGCGTCCAGAACGCTTCCGGGGTGAATCGATGCTCCTGGGTCCCCTTGTGCTCCACGGCATAGCTGGCACAGGTGGCGCCCATATGGGCCGAGGCCTCAAGGGGCTTGCCGGTCACCAGGCCTTTGATCAACCCGGCGCGGTAGGCGTCCCCCGCTCCTGTGGGGTCCACGATCCGATCCGGGGTGACCGCCGGAACCTGCACCTCCTTTTCATGGGTCCCGATGAGGGAGCCCTTTTCCGCAAGCGTGGTGATGACGGCCTGCCGGGTGCGTTTCAGGAGATCGGGTTTCGACTCGCCTGTCATGCGCATGACCATTTCCAGCTCGTAATCGTTGGAAATGAAGATATCGCATCCGGTCACAAGGTCGAGGATCTGGCTTCCGGTAAGGGCCGAAGTGGTCTGCCCGGGGTCGAAAATGTAGGGGATGCCTTTGGCCTTGAATTCCCGGCTGTAGGCGATCATGTCTTCGACGTTTCCCGGAGAGAGGATCCCGAAGGCGCCCCCCGCCGTTTCGAGGATGGGAAAATTGGAGGGGTATTTCATGGCACCGGGGTTGAACCCGGTGATCTGGTTGTCCGCCCGGTCGGTGGTGATGTAAGCTCCCGCCGTGAATTCCTCGGTGACGATCCGGACTCCTTCGAGGGACAGCCCGTTTTCCCTCAGCCAGGCCTCGTAGTCCGAGAAATCTTTTCCGGCGGAAGCCAGGATGAGCGGCTTCTCCCCCAGTAGGGCGAGGTTGTAGGCGATGTTGCCCGCCGTTCCCCCGAACTTTTCGGAAAGGCCGTTGACGTTGAAGCACACGTTGAGGACGTGGATCTTGTCGGGCAGGATGTGATCGGCAAATCTTCCGGGAAAATCCATGATCCGGTCGTAGGCCAAGGATCCCGAAACGAATATGTTCATTTTTTCTCCTCGAGTCGGTGGATTCGAAGGATTATTACTGCACCTACCAGACCAGCGCCTTGTGGATCCAGCCCTTGTCGCCGTCCGCGTGTTCGACGTGGATCCAGTCCTTTTTCCGTTCCAGCACCTTGAACGGGACTCCCTTTTCAGCGGTGAAGGCAATGGACTGCCGCGTGCTCGGCCCGGACCGGATGTTGCATTTTTCGTTTGTCGTGATCACGGCCTGGATGTCGTCGAGGAGGGATTGGTGAACCCATCCTTCGTCCTTTTCAAAATCCCGGAAATGGTACCACTCCCCGGACTGCTCGAGAATCTGCAGAGGGTGGTACATCCCCACCTGCCACAGGTTTTCATACTGCTCGCCGGGTCCGCTGCGGATGTTGGCCACGGAAACCTTGACGGCGAGGCGCTGGGGGCCTGCAAGGACGGCCGCGGCCCAAAGCAGGATCGAAAGGGTCAATAAACATTTTTTCATTTTCACTCCTTGTCAAAGGTCCTATGCCTGGTAAAACACCATATCCGGGAGCTTCACGCAGGTGAGTTTGTTGCCATAGACCGCGCCGGTATCGATGCCGATTTTATTCGGCAGGACTAGAGGCTGGCGAAACGGCGTGTGTCCGAAAACCACCTTTTTGCCGAAATCGAAATCGGATTTGATGAACTCGCTGCGGATCCAGAGGAGATCGTGAGTATCCTGCCGGTCGATGGGGATCTTCTTCCGGATTCCGGCGTGGACGAACAAATAATCCGGGGTTTCATGGTACAAGACCAGGGACTGGTAAAAGGCCATGTGCGCCTCCGGGATGGGATGCGCTTCCCCCGGTTTTTTGCGTTTCAGGTAGCTGTCGAGGGTCGATTGACCGCCGTTCATCAGGTAGGTGAAGCGGTCGTGACCCGAAAGGTACTCCAGAAGCATGTCCTCGTGGTTGCCCTTCAGGAAAACAATATGGTCGACCCGGTGCTTCAAATCGACCAGGAATTCCACCACCTCGAAGGAACCGGTGCCCCGATCCACATAGTCCCCGATAAAGACCAGCAGATCCTGTTTTGGATCCAGCTCGATCTTGTCCAGCAGGGCGAAAAGCTTGTCCGAGCACCCGTGGATGTCTCCCACGGCAAAGATCTTCTGCATGGAAAGGCTCCTCACCACACGATGAAAGTCCGCCTCCGGCTGTCGAGCCGTTGGATGCCTTCCTCTTCGGCCATTTTCAGTGCTGCCTCGAAGTCTTTGGAAGAAAGCGCTTCGGCAAGCCCGGGGGTTTCCCCGGCCCTTCCGCAGGGCCGGTACTGGGGCATGAGGTTCACATAGGTGTTTGTCGATATCCGGGAGGCGACAAAGCGCAGGACCTCCCGGGTTCCGGCCAGGTCGTGGGGAAGCACCAGGTGCCGCAGCAGCAGCCCCCGACGGGCGATTCCTTCCGCATCCATCGTCAGGTCCCCCACCTGCCGGTGCATTTCGACCAGAGCCTTGCGGGCTGCGTCAGGATAGTCAGGGGCATCGCAGGTTTTTTGGGCGATGCCCGGATCCCAAAATTTGAAATCGGGCATGTAGATGTCCACGACACCTTCGAGGATCCGGAGGGTGGGGACGCTGTCGTAGCCTCCTGAATTGTAGACCAGGGGAACATTCAGGCCGTTTTCCACGGCGATCTCCAGGGCGCATAAAATCTGGGGGACCACATGGGTGGGCGTCACGAAATTGATGTTGTGGCACCCGATTCTCTGAAGGTTGAGCATCATGGCCGCAAGTTCCCGGTCAGAAACGGTCTCTCCCTGCCCCAGGTGGCTGATGTCATAGTTCTGGCAGAAAGTGCACCTCAGGTTGCAATGGGTGAAAAAGATCGTTCCGGAGCCGCTGCGTCCCACCAGGGGTCTCTCTTCTCCGAAATGGGGGTTGTAGCTGGAAACTGCGGCCGAGGCGCCTGTCCTGCAAATTCCCGTCTCGCCGGAAAGGCGGTCCACTTTGCATTGCCTCGGGCACAGCACGCATGAGTTCAAAAGCTTTAGGGCCGCTTCCCGCTTTCCCTTGAGGAGCCCCTTTTCATGGGTTTCGATATAGAAGGGTCTTTCCAACGGTATCCCGGTCGTTTGGCCGGCTCTCGGCCCCTAGTGCCTGCGGACGGGTTCGGCAAGAATCTTTTCCGCAATTCCCCGCCCGATGATGAACCTTTTGAGTTCCGCGGCGATGACCATCTGCCCTTTTCCCTGGTTGGCAACCACTTCGACCTCGTCACCGAGTCGAAGCCCCATGGTGAGAAGCCGGACCCGGGCAGTTGCGCCTCCCGAGAATTCCCGGATGGTCATCCGTTCCCCCTGGCGGGCCATGGAAAGAGGGATCAGGGCCTGTCTTTCCCGAATGCAGTCGGCACAGATCCCGTAGAGCTCCATCTTGTGCTGAAGCAGGTGAAACCCATGGGCTTTGGCAATCTGGATCTGCTGCTCTTCCAGTGCGGCGTTTTCAAATTCGATGATCTTCTTGCACTTGGTACAGATCATGTGGTCATGATGATGTCCCAGGTGCCGGTGTTCATAGCGCACATGGCCGTTGTTGAACCGGTTGACCTGGGCGAATCCGTACCGTGACATCAGGTGGAGGGTCGATTTCACGAATTCGGGGTCGAAGCGATGCCCCTGTTCCTCCAGAAGCTTCATGAGCTCTTCGGCCGTCATGTGGTTTTCCGTACTTAAAAAAGCCTCGAGGACCTTGAGGCGGTCTTCGAAGGCATCGATTTTTTCGGACAAGAAGAGCTTCTTGAACTGTTCCTGTTCCTGGCTGTGAATCCGTTTCATTTTCGCTTTTCAATCCTAGAAAAACAGGGTCAAGCTGAAGGGCATCCCTCGAACCAAGGCACGCAAACCGGGATTAGACCCCGCGGGAAGAACGGTTCCCGGGGGGCCGGATTACCGCGTCGGTCCGGGGATGTCGTAGGTGGTGCAACTGCCGCTGGGACAACTCCGGGTCTGAGAACTGACGCCTGCGCCCTTAGGCGAATCCGAGCCCATGGCGTAGTGGGTCGTGCTTAAAATCCGCTCAAGTTCCATGCCCTTGCACTTGGGGCAGGCGAGATCGACACTGTCCTCGGGGTTCTTGAACAAGAATTCCACCAGTTCGTTGCATTTCATGCATTTGAATTCATAAATCGGCATTCGACTTGTGCTCCTTTGTTTGGGCCCGGCAGCGGTTGGGCCGGGATCCAGTGTTGTTTAACAAGCTTAAATTTTAACTCTATTTTTTTTTCAATGTCTTGTCAAGAACTCTGTAGGTCTTAAAAAAGGTAACTTACCGAGACCTTTGAGGAATTTCAAGCCCTCCATTTCAGTGAAAACCGGAGGCCCAAGCCCGCTTTTTCGCTTTTTTCAAGTTTCAAAGGGTCGCGGATGCCGGATCGGGTCCTGAAGGACGAAAAGGACCCTTTGACAAAAGCCGAATCCCTTCCGAAGGCTTCGACGTGAAGGGTTGTGGCAGGGCACCAAGCTTATTAATCGTCTCGAAATAGTAGCGTCATGCCGGACTTGATCCAGCATCCAGAGATCGTTGCCCTTGACTGGATTCCGGTTAAAAGCATGCCGGAATGACGACGTAAAGACAGATATGAGACTTTTAATAGAAAGGGAGTCAGGTCTTGGACTTTTTTTTCATCATCTCCCGTGCGTGATCCATGGTGGTTCGGGAGATGATTTCCCCCCCCCAGCATCCGGGCGACTTCCCCGACGCGCTCGTTTTCGGAAAGAGGGGTGATGCCGGTCTGGGTTCTTCCCCCTGAAACGGTCTTTTCGATCTTGAAATGGTGATCTCCATGCACGGCGATCTGGGGGAGATGCGTGATGCAGATGATCTGATGATACCGGGAGAGGGCAGCCAGTTTTTTACCCACGGCCTCGGCGACCCCGCCTCCGATGCCCGCATCCACCTCGTCGAACACGAGGGTTTCCAGGGAATCGGTCTGGGCCAATATCGCTTTGAGGGCGAGGACGACCCGGGAAAGCTCGCCCCCCGAGGCGATTTGGGCCAGGGGCTTGAGGGATTCTCCCACATTGGGGGCGATCATAAAGGTGATGGAATCGATCCCCGTCTCCTGGATCCCGGCGTCTTCCAGCGCCAGAAAGCGGCTGCTTTCTCTTCCCGCGGGAAGCTTGGAAAAGCAGACGTCAAAACGTGTTTTTTCCATTTTGAGCGTGGCCAGTTCCTTTTCCATGGCTTTGGAAAGCCTCTTGGCGGTCTGCCCCCTTTTTTCCGACAACGTCTTGGCTGCCTTGGCCAGGGATTCATGCCGTTGAAAAAGCCGGTTTTGGGTCTGCTCGATCTCTTCCGGGAGGCCCTCGATCTCCGACAGCTCCTTCTCGATGGAATCCAGATACTTGAGGATGTCCCCGAGGTCCGTCCCGTATTTGCGCTTCAATTTGTTCAGCAGATCCAGTCGCGCCTCCACCGCTTCCAGCCGGTCTTCGTCCATCTGGACGCCCTTCAGATATTCCCTGAGGTTGAGCACCGCGTCTTCCAGCCGGATGGCGGCGTCGGCGATGCCCTGAACCCTGTTCTTGAGGGGGGGATCGATGCGACAGGCACGGTCCAGCCCCTTCTGGACTTCGGTGAGCCGCTCCACCACCGAACCCTGGGCGCCGTAAAGGGATTCGATTCCCTCGTAGACGGCCTGGTAGAGCGATTCGGCGTTTTTCAACCGGTTTTTTTCCAGCTCCAGCTCCGCATCCTCTCCGGGGATCAGGGAGGCTTCTGAAATCTCTTTTTTTTGGAACTGTAGGAGTTCCCGGCGTTCGGCCTGGAGCCGCCGTCTTTCCTCCAGGCGGCCCAGGCGCTCGATCATCGGGAGGATTTCGCGATAACCTTCGCCGACCTCCCGTCTCAAGGCTGTCAGGCCGCCGAACTGGTCGAGGGCCAAAAGCTGCTGGTCTTCTCTCAAGAGCCCCTGGCTCGCGAACTGCCCGGAGATGTTGGCCAGGTTCTCTGTGATGGAGGTCAGCGCTCCGATGGTTGCGGGACGGCCGTTGATGTAGGTGCGATGCCGATCGTTTTGGACGATCACCCTTTTGACCAACAGCCCTTCGGAAGTATCGTAACCGGCAGCCTCGATCCTTCGCGCGAGATCGCTGTCCCCTGAAAGGTGAAAAAGGGCCTCGAGTTCGGCCGTTTCGGCCCCGGACCGGATCATCTTCGCGGTGGCCCGGTTGCCGAGGATCAGATGGAAAGCCTGGACGACAATGGATTTGCCCGCCCCGGTTTCGCCGGTCAAGATGGTGAGTCCGTTCTCAAACCGGATGTGCAGGTCGTCGATGATGGCAAAATTGCGTATGAAGAGTTCGCTGAGCATCGCACCCCCCGGCCGGAGGTTTGTGGCGCCTGCCTTTGATCGATTGGGAAGGGCCCCTGAACACCGCTTCCTTATCCTAGATGAAAGGGCTTGTAAAGAATCGCCCGAACCCGGCCCGACCCTTTCTGCGAAAGCCAGGATCAATGAATCCGCTTGACGGATCACTAGATTTGCGGATAATTTCAAACTTTTACAGAAAACATCCGGAGAAGGATCGTTGAATGGGAAAATCAGGGCTTATGCCCGCTGGGGACTTGAATCTCCCCCGCCCACCCCTGGTGGCGGACCGGCAGGCGCTGATGCGCACCTTCATCCGCCCGGAAAGCGATGCCAGCCGAGCGGCTCTGGTGAAGTATATGGAACAGATCCTTTTCGGGCTTCATGATTTCCTGAAAACCCACGTGGGAATCACCGAGGAGGTCGGGCTCAAAGCGCTTTCCGATCGTTTCACGAACACTGAAATCCCGGAACAGCCTGAAAAAAAGCTGGAGCAGGTCATTGCCGACCTCATCGAAAGGATCGCGCCCCATGCGGTCAATGTGGCCTCCCCATACTTCGTCGGCCACATGACTTCCGCAATTCCGTATTTCATGGTGCATTTGAAGACCATCGTTGCGGCACTGAACCAGAACGTGGTGAAGATCGAAACCTCCAAGCTGGTGTCCATCGTAGAAAAGCAGGTCCTGGCCAAAATCCACCGCCTGATTTTTTTCAAAGACGATGCCTTTTACAGGCAGCACGTCCAAAACGCCGAGACCGCCATCGGCTGTTTCGTGGAAGACGGAACCCTGGCCAATTACACCGCCCTCTGGGTGGCCCGGAACCGGCTGCTGAAACCCGCCGGAACTTTTGAAGGCGTGGAACGCTGCGGCCTGGCGGCCGCCTTGAAAGCCCACGGCATCGAGCGCTGCGTCATCCTGGCGACCCGGCTCGGGCACTTTTCCCTCAACAAGGCCGCCGGCCTGCTGGGAATCGGAAACGAAAACGTCGTCTCTGTGGAGGCGGATTCCCAGGGAAGGATGCTCCCTGAGGCCCTTTCAAGAGCGCTTCAGGGTTTCAAGGCGTCCGGGAAAGGTACGCGGGCGATGGCCGTCGTGGGGATCGCCGGGACCACGGAAACCGGGGCCGTGGATCCACTGGATCAGATAGCCGACATCTGCAGGGAGCATGGAGTCCATTTCCACGTGGACGCCGCATGGGGCGGGCCCACACTTTTGTCCGAAAAATACCGCCATCTGCTGTCCGGCATCGAACGTGCCGACTCCGTAACCATCGACGGGCACAAGCAGTTCTACATGCCGATGACATGCGGCATGGTCTTTTTCAAGGACGCTTCGGCGCTGGACGCCATCGCCTACCACGCGCGATACGTGAACCGCCCCGGATCCGTGGACCTGGGCATCCGATCCATATCCGGATCCCGGGAGGCCAATTCCCTGATCCTGGACAGCGCCCTGAAGATCATGGGTTCCAAGGGATACGCCCTTCTCATCGAGCACGGCATTGAAACCGCCCGGGCCTTTGCACAGGAGATTTCCAAAAGGCCTCTTTTCGAGCTGGTGACCCCGCCGACTCTCAATATTCTGACGTATCGGCTTTGTCCCCCGGAGTTGCGGGAAAAGCTGAAAAAAACGGATCGAACAGAGGCCGGCAGGGCCTCCCGGTCGGTCAACGAGATCAACATCGCTCTCCAAAGGCTCCAAAGGGAGGCGGGAAAGAGTTTTGTGTCCAGGACCACTTTGAAAGGAAGCGGCCCTTTCGAGGACGAGCGGGTGGTCCTTCGCTGCGTGGTCATGAATCCCATGACGACCCTCGACATCTTGAAGACGATCCTGGATGAACAGGAAACGTTGTACCGGAACCGACTTGCCTAGACCACCTGGAAAGAAAAAAAAGCTGCCTTTCAGGCAAATCGCCTGGGGGATGCTTCTTGCGGGGCTGTTTCTTGCGGGGTGCGTGCAGCGGGTGGTGGTTCCCCTGGAGCCCCCGGAAAGAATTGTTCCCGAAAAGGAATCAGAGGCCGCCTTTTTTTCAAATGCCGAATCCCTGTTTTCGTCCGGGGCGCTTCCGGAAGCCTTGGCCGCCTATGAGTCCTACCTCAACCGCTTTCCAAGGGGTCCCAATGCGGACGGGGCGGTCATGAAAATCGGAGCGATCCAAAAGACCCAAGGCGACCCTGAAGCCGCGCGCACAGCCTATGAGCGGCTGGTGGAAGCCTTTCCAAAAAGCCGGTTCTATCCGGAGGCGCAAGTTGAAATCCTGGAATCCGATTACCAGGAGGCCCGTTATGACCGGGTGATCCCGGGCGCTCTTGCCCTCCTGCAGGAGGCGCTTTCGGATTCGCTGCGACGGCGGGTCCTCTCTCTTTTGGGCGAAGCGTATCTGGCCTCCGGTGAGTTTGCGGAGGCCGTCGGGTACTTCCTCATGGAATTTTATGCCTCCGGGGAACCGGACCGGGAAAAAATCCTTTCCCGGATGGAGGAAGCCATCGGTCAGATGGACAATGACACCCTCCGCATCCTCATGCAACGCACCGACGATCCGGTCCTGAAAAACCGGCTGGTACTTGCTTACGCAAGAAACGCCGCGGATTCCGAAAAGCCGGAAAAGGCCGTGGAGATCCTGGAAGAGTTCCTGGATCGACACCCCGAACAGGACCCGGAAGGCAAAACTCGGACACGCCTGGAAGAGCTGGCCTCTCAGATCGCCTTCGACCGACACGCTGTCGGTTGCCTTCTGCCGCTGAGCGGTCCTTACCAGACTTACGGGAACAAGGCGCTGAGGGGAGTCGAAATCGCCCTTTCGGACTTCGTCTCAAGTTCGGGGAACGCCCAGGTGAAATTGATCGTGAAGGACACGCATTCCGATCCCACCGTCGCTGTCGCCGCGCTCCGCGAGCTGGCCCAGGCCGGAGTCGCCGCCGTTATCGGTCCCATCACAGAGGCCGAAAGCGTGGCTGTCGAGGCCCAGCAGGTGAAAATCCCCCTCATCACGCTCACCCAGAAGGAAGGGATCACCCACGCCGGGGATTATGTTTTCAGGAATTTCATGACCCCCCGGATGCAGGCGGATGCCCTTGCAGGCTATTGCGTCAAAAAGCTGGGACTCACCCGTTTCGCCGTGCTGTATCCCGATGAGAGTTACGGGAAAACCTTTTTAAACCTCTTTTGGGATGCCCTCATCACCCACGGGGGTACCCTGGTGGGCGTGGAATCGTATCCGACAGATCAAACGGATTTCGCGGATTCCATCAAGAAGCTGGTGGGATTGTACTACACTGTTCCGGAGGAGATCGAACGCAGGGCTGAGGCCGTCAGGGAGCACAGACCTTTAACCGGAAGCCATACAGGGGGGATTTCCGGTGAATGGCGGACGGCCCAGGCGGCGGCCGGCACAGGCTATAGGAAGAGAGGGGAACCCTATATCGATTTCGAAGCCCTGTTCATCCCGGATGCTCCTGACAAGGTGGGACTCATTCTGCCCCAGTTGGCATTTCATGACATCCGGGAGGTCTATCTCCTGGGCACCAATTTGTGGCATTCCGGAAAGCTTCTCCAGATGGCGCAAAAGTACGCCCAAGGGGCCATGATGACGGACGGTTTTAATGCGACCAGCCCCGCCGGTCCGGTGAAGGCCTTCGTGGAAAAGTTCACGGCCGCCTACGGGGAGCCCCCCGGTTTCATGGAGGCTGTCGCCTACGATTCCGCGAGAATCGTTTTAGAAGCGGCGGCGCGTCCGAACGTCCGATTCCGGAGTCATTTGAAAGAAGAGATCCTCAATCTTACCGGATTTGAGGGGTTGACCGGCCCCACGGCCTTCGGCCCGGATGGCGAAGCGATCAAGGCGCCTTTTCTCTTTCGGGTAAAAGGAGACCGGTTCGTCGAAGTTCGCTGAAAAAAAGGTTAATGAACTACCACCGCATGGCATATAACGGGCTTGCGACAGGGCTTTTTCTATCCCTGTTTCCGCCTTTCTGGCTTTATTCACGAATGACCGGCCGATACCGTCAAGGCATGGCCGAGCGTCTGGGTTTTTACCCGGAAAGCCTTCGGCATCGGGAAAAGGGCTGCCCCCGGATCTGGGTCCACGCGGCCTCCGTCGGAGAAGCCAGCGTGGCCCTTTCCATCCTGAGTGCCCTGGAGGCCCTGATTCCAAAAAGCTCTCTGATTCTTTCCACCACCACCGAACACGGGCGGCGATACGCCGAAGGCAGGCTTTCGGGCACCCCGATGCAATACCGGGTCGCCTGCGTCTTCGCTCCGGTGGACCTGGTCGTGACCACCCGACAGGCGCTGACAGCCCTGAAACCGGACGTCCTGGCCTGCGTGGAGACGGAATTGTGGCCCAATTGGCTGATGGAAGCCAGCCGGCTGGGGATCAAAACCGCCCTTGTCAACGGCAGGATCTCGGTGAGATCCATCGGCCGATACATGAAAATCCGGCCCTTGATGGCAGATGCCCTGGCCCGGGTGGACGCTTTCAGCATGATCCGTGAGGCCGATGCCCAAAGAATCGCTCAGATGGGGGCTCCGGCAGACCGGATTGATGTCAACGGAAACGCCAAATTCGACAGCTTCACCGATGGTGCATTGGACGCGGAGGAAGCGCGCATTCGCTTTCTTTACGGCGTGACCCGGGAAACCCCTGTTTTCATCGCGGGCAGCACCCGGGGCGAAGAAGACTCGTTGATCCTTTGGGCCTTTTCCCGGATCCTTATGGAGTTTCCCCAGGCGGTGTTGATTCTCGCCCCCCGGCACATCGAGCGGGTGCGGCACATCCTGCAGCTGGCCAAAGCCCGAGGGCTGTCCTGTCAACTCAAGACCGACCTGGCCCTGGCAGGCTCTCGACGTAAGGCCAAAGTGGTGGTCCTGGACACCATCGGCGAGCTGCAGTCCGTTTACGGCCTCGCCGATGTGGTCTTTTGCGGGGGAAGCCTGGTTCCGCTGGGCGGACAGAACGTCCTGGAAGCCGCCCAGCGGGGGAAGCCCGTCCTTTACGGACCCTCCATGGAGGATTTTCTGGACGCCAAAGAAATCCTGGACCAGACGGGCGGCGGCATTCAGGTCAAAGACGTGGCCGATCTGACCGAGAACGTCCTTAACCTGCTGCGGCATCCGGAACAGGCTCAGGCCATGGGGCGCAGCGCCCGCCTGGCCCTGTCTTTGCATCGGGGGGCCGCCAGGAGGCACGCGGACGTGATCCACCGCCTGGTCAGTGTCAGGAAATGAAAACGTCCGGGAAAGCCGATCGGTATCCTGTAACCCAAAAGGGATCAGGGGCAAAGAGGACACCATGAAAGATTCACTGCGCACGGGGATTTGTTTTGGTCTCACATCAGCGGTCATCACCACCTTGGGCCTGATGGTGGGGCTTCATTCAGGAACGCATTCCAAGGTCGTCGTCCTGGCGGGAATCCTGACCATTGCCATCGCCGACGCCTTTTCCGATGCCTTGGGGATTCACGTTTCAGAGGAGGCCGAAAACGTGCACACGACCGCTCAGATCTGGATGGCCACAGCGGCCACGTTTGTCGCCAAATTCCTGTTTGCCATGACTTTTGTCGTCCCGGTGCTTTTCTTTTCCCTTTCCACTGCGGTGGTCGTCAGCTTGCTCTGGGGAATGCTCATCCTCACGGCATTGAGTTATTATATTGCCAAGGCGCAGAAGGAATCCCCGTGGAAGATCATCGGGGAGCACCTGATGATCGGCGGTGTGGTGATCCTGATTACCCATTGGGTGGGAGATTGGATCAGGACCCTGGGTGCCTGATGCGTTGATGCCCGGAAATTTGAGTCGACCAGGCCGGGACTGGTGCAAGCGAAAGAAGAATCCGTTCCGAGGGCCGTTGAAAGGGCTTTCAGGGGTTTTTCAGCGAGCCCTGGCCGGTGGCCTCCAGAATGCTCAGCCACAGCCTTCCCCGGGGATTGACCTGTTTCCGCCTGCCCGCCGAGGCTTTCATGGGAACGTGCACGAACCGATCATTCCAGAAACCCACCATCATCTGGGTCTTTCCGGCCATGCCGGCGTGAACGGCGTTGCGTCCCAAGGCACTGCAAAAGACCCGGTCGTTGGTGTTGGCCGGAAGGCTGCGGATCATGTAGCTGGGGTCGATGTATTTTAGGGAAATCTCGATTCCCTGTGAACTGAAATACGTTAGGATGCGCTCTTTCAGGAACAGGCCGATATCCTTGAGCTTGAGGTTTCCGGAGGCGTCCCGATCCGTGTCGCCATCGGCGAAAAACTTCTGGCCCGCCCCTTCTGCGACCACGATTACTGCATGGGACCGCGATTGCAGGCGGGTTTTAACCGCTTCGAAAAGGCCCTCGGGCCCTTCCAGATCGAAGTCCACTTCCGGGATGAGGGCGAAGTTGACCTCCTGCTGGGCCAGGGTGGCGGTGGCCGCAATGAAGCCGGAATAGCGCCCCATGAGCTTGATGAGCCCGATCCCGTTGGGGTAACCTTCCGATTCCTTGTGGGCGCCGCGGATCGCCTGGGTGGCCACATCCACGGCGGTGTCGAAGCCGAAGGAGCGGGAGACGAGGTAGATGTCGTTGTCGATGGTTTTGGGGATTCCCACGACGCCGATCTTCAGGCCCCTTCTGGAAATGGTGTCGGCGATCCTGGAGGCGGCCATGAGCGTTCCGTCACCGCCGATCATGAAGAGGATCCCGGTGTTCATCCGCTCCAGGCAGTCCACGATTTCCTCGATCGGCTGAGGCCCCCGGGAAGAACCCAGGATGGATCCTCCTGATAGCAAGAATACGCCCCACGGTCTCGGGGGACAGTTCCATGAGATCGTGTCCGTATCGGGAGATGAATCCCTGCAGGCCGTAGCGGACACCCGAGATGTTTTTCACCCCGTACCCGAAATAAAGCTCCAGGACGATGGACCGGATGACGTCGTTGAGCCCGGGACAAAGCCCCCCGCAGGTCACGAGGGCGCATTTGAGCTTTGAAGGGTCGAAATAGATACTGCTCCCGGGGACCGGCCAGCTCGAAGGCGGCCAGATGCTCGCCTTTTTCGATGAGCGTTTCCACCCGCACCAGGTTCACGTCGATAAGGACCCGGTCGTAGTCGGTGATGAAGCATTTCTTGAAAGGATCCCGTTTCATCCGGTGAAGGGGAGAGGGGATCCGGCTGGGCCCCAGGGATGGAATGGCCGTCTCCGGGTTGGTCTCCAGAGCCTCTATGCATTCATCGTTTTTGGGGTTCATTGAGCGTCGTTGAATTTGAAGGCGCCCTTTCCCAGGATGTCGTGAAGGTGCAGGATGCCCAGAATTTTCTTTTTCGAGTTGACGATGGGAAGGACGGTGATCTGATGTTTTTCCATCAGGTTCAAGGCGTCGTAAGCCGGGGATTCCGGGCCTGCGGTGCGGGGATTTTCGGTCATGACGGCTTCCACGGGAAGCGCCAAAAGCCGATTCTCTCTGGCGATCCAGCGACGGATATCTCCGTCGGTGATGATCCCTGCCAGGGTTTTTCCGTCGGATTTCACCACCAGGGCGACTCCGAGTTGGAGGCGGTTGATTTCCTCGATGGCGCTTTTCATCGTAGCTCCGACGGGCACGAGAGGGATGGAATCCCCGGTCAACATGAACTGTTTCACCTTGCAGGCCAGGCGGTGGCCGAGCCTGCCGCCGGGGTGAACGCGGACGAAGTCCTTGGATTTGAAGCGTCGCTTGTTGATCAGGACGACGGCCAAGGCGTCTCCGGCGGCCAACAGCGCCGTGGTGCTGGCGGTGGGGGCCAGGCCCATGGGACAGGCTTCCCTGGCGACGCCCACATCGATGACGATGTCGCTGTTTTTTGCCAGCGTGGAGCCGGTGTTCCCGGTCATGGCAAAAATCCGGCACCCGATTTTACGGATGCTGGGGACCAGGATGTTGAGCTCGTCCGTTTCTCCGCTGTTGGAAAGGGCCAAGAAGATGTCGTCCTTGCTCACCATGCCCAAATCCCCGTGCATGGCTTCCACAGGGTGTAAAAAGAGCGCGCGCGTTCCGGTACTGTTGAGGGTGCCCACGATTTTGCGGCCCACGGTCCCCGACTTGCCTATCCCCGAGACGATGACCCTGCCGGTACAGTGGTAGATTTTCTCCACCATTTGAGCGAACCGTTCATCGAGACGATCCGCAAGGCTTAAGATTCCCTCCGCCTCGATTTTGAGGACCTCCTTGGCCTGTTCGACGAACAGGGAAGGCGAAGGGTTTAAAATCGCTTTTGATTTCAAGGGTCTCTTTGATCTCCCAATCGACGTGATGACCAGATTCTTAACGCATGTTCCTTTCCAGATCAACGATAATCGGTCATCGGCACCCTCTTTTCGAAAAAGGAGTGTTAAAAAATGGAAAAAACTTCTTGACAGGTAGCTTTTGCAAATTTATATTCTTCAGGTTAAAAGAGCTGCGTTAAGCGCCGGGATGAGGTCCGCCCGGTTTTTTTTTTCGCAAAACGAAGAAAGGGGGTGATTCAATTGGTTTGTTCAACGGTTCGAAACGGCAGGGATTGCCCGTTCATGAACAAGAAAGGGTGTTCATTCAACGGCGGGATTTGCCATGAGATCGTGGAGAAATGCGACGGGTGCAACCGCAAGATCGAGTTTTCTTCCAGATGGTATTGCACGGCGTATCCGGATCCTTCCCAGAAATGGAAAAACGGAAACTGCAACCTGGCTACCCACGTGGTGAAGGCTGCGGCGCCGGAAACCAAGATCAAGGTGAATCCGCTCAAAGCATCCAAGCGCGCTGCGAAATAGCCTTTTTGCGATCTTAAGGTAAACCCCGCCTGAAACGCAGGCGGGGTTTTTTTTATTCCATCTGATCTCCTGTTTTCCCTTGACTCTTTTTTCACCCCAAAGGTAAGACTGCCTCAACTCAAGGGGGCAGTGCCGAAAGACACGTCTTTTTCAAACCGCAAGGAGCAAGCCGATGAACCCGATCGCCCAGGAACTCAACGGGATTTTAACCCAAGAAAATCCCCATCTTTTCGAGATGCTCTCCGAGATGGGGAAGCGCCTTTTCTTCCCCAAAGGAATCTTGACCCAAGGCGCGGAAGCGAAGGAAAAGGCTTTTAAGGCCAACGCCACCATCGGGATCGCCACGGAGGAGCGCAGGACCATGCACTTCAGGTCCGTCATGGACCGTGTGAAAGGAATCCCTCCGGAGGAATCCCTGACGTATGCGCCTTCTTACGGGATCCCACCCCTCAGAAAAGCCTGGCAGGTGGCGCTCTTTGAGAAGAACCCGTCCCTTAAGGGAAAACGGATCAGCCTTCCCGTGGTCACCTGCGGCGTCACCCATGCGGTGAGCACCTTTGCGGACCTGTGGGTGGACCCGGGGGATACGGTGGTCCTGCCGGACAAGATGTGGGGCAATTACACCATGATCTTCACGGTCAAAAAAGGGGCCGGAATCGTGCATTTTCCCCTTTTTTCCGACCGCGGGGGGTTCAACCTCAAAGGCTTCGAAGAGGTGCTGAGAAAGGAGAGCAGTGCCGGGAAAGTGATCACGATGCTCAATTTCCCCAACAACCCCACGGGGTACTCCCCGACCCGGGACGAAGGGGAGGCGATCGCCGATATCCTGACGCGTTTGGCCCGGGAGGGAATCCATGTCATCGCGGTTTTCGATGACGCCTATTTCGGCCTTTTCTATGAGGAGTCGGTTCTCCAGGAATCCCTGTTTGCCAAAGTCGCTCAGAGTCACCCCCGGCTTTTGGCCGTGAAGCTGGACGGCGCGACCAAGGAAAATTTCGTCTGGGGGCTGCGGGTCGGCTTTGTCACCTATGGATGCGCGGCCGCAGGAGATGCCTACAGGATGTACGAAGTGCTGGAGAAAAAAACCGCGGGATGCATCCGTGGGACGGTCTCCAACGCGTCCCACTTGAGCCAGACCCTTGTTTTGAAATCGATGGTCGATGAACGGTATGACCGGGAGAAAAGAGAAAAGTTTGAAATCCTGAAGCGCCGGGCGGAACAGGTCCGGGAGGTCTTGAGGGATCACCGGTTCCAGGATGCCTGGGAGATGTACCCTTTCAATTCGGGTTATTTTATGTGCCTTCGTCTGAAGACCGTAAATGCCGAAAAGCTTCGGGTTCATCTCTTGGAAAAATACGGTGTCGGCCTGATCTCCATCGGGGAGCGGGATCTCCGTGTGGCCTTCTCCTGTCTGGAGGAAGGGGAAATTCCGGAGCTTTTCGAGCTGATCCTGGCTGGTGTCAAGGATCTCACGGTGGGCGGAAGCTGATGTCCAATTCCAAGGAAGCGCTGCCCAACAGTGCTTTGAAATCCGGACGGCGCCGGTCCTTCAGCATCGCCAGGGCCGGTAAATGGACCCTGTATTACGTCCTCATCGGGATCATCGCCGGGCTGGGCTCCATCGTGTTTCATTACCTCTGCGAAGCAGGGGTCCGCTTTTTCATGGATTTCATGGCCGGCTATCGGCCTCCGCTGCCAGCAGGAGAGCACTCCCTGTTTCCGCAGACGCAAACCCCTTTCAACCGGTACATCCTGCTCCTGCTTCCGGCTTTAGGGGGCATCTTGAGCGGGGTTCTGGTCTACACCTTCGCACCCGAGGCGGAGGGGCACGGCACGGATGCCGCCATCGATGCCTATCACAACAAGGCCGGCTTCATCCGAAGCCGGGTTCCCATCGTCAAGACCCTCGCCTCGGCCATCACCCTGACCACCGGCGGATCGGGAGGAAGGGAAGGGCCCATCGCCCAGATCGGTGCCGGTTTCGGCTCCTTCCTGGCCACGACTCTCAAGCTTTCAGCCCGGGAGCGTCGAATCATGATGGCCGCCGGGATCGGCGCCGGCGTAGGAAGTATCTTCCGGGCGCCTCTGGCAGGGGCTCTCTTTGCGGCAGAAGTCCTTTACCGGGATCCGGAGTTCGAATCCGAGGTGATCATCCCCTCCGGGATCGCCTCCGTTGTGGCCTACTGCCTGTTCTGCCTGGCCTTCGGCTGGGGGTCGCTGTTCGAATCCCCGTATTTCAAGTTTCAAAACCCCCTTGAGCTTGGGCCTTACCTGGTTCTTGCTTTGGTGCTGGCAGGCACCGGGGCCCTGTATGTCAAGGCCTTTTACGGCATCACCCGGGTTTTCAAATCGCTTCGCATGCCCCGCCATTTCAAGCCGGCCGTCGGTGGACTCTGCACCGGCATCATCGGTTTCTTCCTTCCCCAGACCCTGGCGTTCGGTTACGGCTTCGCCCAGAAAGCGCTCAACAACGAGCTGGCCATCCCCTTTCTCTTGGCGCTGGCCCTGGGAAAGATTTTCACCACCGCGTTTTCCATCGGATCGGGGGGAAGCGGCGGGGTGTTCGGGCCGTCCGTGGTCATCGGGGGGGCGATGGGAGGGGCCGTGGGAAAGGTCTTTCATGGGATTCTGCCCGGGGTCGTTGCCGAGCCCGGGGCTTTCGTCGTGGTGGGGATGGCCGGTTTTTTCACCTCCGTTTCCAACACCCCCATTTCCACCATCATCATGGTCAGCGAAATGACCAACTCCTATCATCTCCTTCTCCCCAGCCTCCTGGTCTGCTCGGTGGCCTATCTGGCATCGAAACACTGGACCATTTACGAAAAGCAGGTCAAGAGCCGCATCGACTCTCCTTCTCACGCCGGCGATTTCTTCGTCGATATCCTCCAGGCCATTCGGGTCAAGGATCTCATGCATCTGGTGAAAAAGGTCCAAGTGATCCCTCAGGACATGCCCTTTTCCCAATTCAAGCGGTTTTTTTCCACCACCACGCAGCACTATTTCCCCGTGGTGGACCACCAGGGGCGCTTTACCGGGATTTTTTCCATCAACGACGTACGCAGCGTCCTGTTTTCACAGGAAATCGAGGATCTGGTGGTGATGAAGGATATCGGCACTTCGGAGATCATCGTGACAACAGCCGCCGACGACCTCAACTCCGTCCTGCAGAAGTTCACCCAGAAAAATATCGACAGCCTTCCGGTGATCGAAGAGGGGGATCCGGGCTCTCTCATCGGCATGTTGAACCGGAGGGAGGTCATCGCCTTTTACAACGAACGCATTCGGGAGCTGAAGGGCCGGGCAGGAGATCAGTAAAAGACCGCCTTGAGGAACAGCCCGTGCGGCGGGGCGGTGGGACCCGCCCTTCGACGGTCTTTCGAGTGCAGGATCCCTTCCAGGTCCTCAGGCTGGATCTTTCCAAGCCCCACCTGGACGAGGGTTCCCACGATGTTCCGGACCATGGCTTTGAGAAACCCGTCGGCCCGGATCTCGAAAAAGACATTCCCGCCGGTCGCTTTGGAAAAAACTGCCCGGGTCACGGTCCGTCGGGTATGGGCGCGGGGGCTTCCCGAACCTTCGAAGGATTTGAAATCGTGGGTGCCGACAAGGCGGGCGGCGGCCGATCGCATCGCCTCAAGATTCAACGGGTGCCGGAGATGCCACGTGTAATCCCGCCCGACAGCTGGCCGGACCGGCCGGTTCCAAATGCGGTACTGATAGGTCTTGGCCCTGGCATCGTATCGGGCGTGGAAGTCATCTTTGACCCTTGCCACCCGGCGGATTGCGATGTCTCCGGGAAGCAGGCTGTTGAGCCCGCTGAGGAGGGTTTCCGGGGCAAGACGCGTGTCGCAATGGAAATGGGCCACTTGGCCCAGGGCATGAACGCCGGCGTCGGTTCTTCCGGAGCCGATCAGGGTCACCGTCTGGTTGGTCATCTCCCGGATTGCTTTTTCGATCTCTCCCTGGATGGAGGGGCGGGTTTTTTGCCGTTGCCAGCCGTGGTAGGCTGTGCCGTCGTACTCAATGAGGAGTCTGAAATTTTGCTTCATCGGCCGTCCTGAAAACAGGCCCCGGCATTCCTGAGTTTCCGCCTATCCCCCGGCTTGAGCGCTTTCAGAGGCTACAGACGATCGCAGCGGACATCGTCCAGAAGCGCGTCCAGCGCGTCGCCGAGGGTCTTTGCGAACGCCTCGACGGGAAAAATCCTATTGCAGGACCTGCAATGGAAAAAAACCTGCCGTCACGTCCTTTGCAGCACAACTTCCGTGTTGCACGAAGGGCAAATCGCCCCGGAAATTTCCATCCGTTTCCCCTTTTTTCTTTTTCCGCCACCCGACACGTCCGCTTATCCTGAGGGATCGGGTCAGGGAAATCAAGTCCCTTCTCTTAAACTCAGTCCGCCCGTCCGGGAAGTGCACCTCAGGGCGTCCCGTGATTGACAAGAATCGCATTTCTGATAGAGTGAATGGAAAAGAAAAGGAAGAAAATGGAACCGATTTTGCCCAAGGGCTTTCGCGCTTCAGGTGTCTGCGTCGGCATCAAGACGATGGAGAAGAAGGAACTCGGGCTGCTGCACTCGGACGTTCCGGCGGCAGTCGCCGGGATGTTCACCACCAATAGGGTTCAGGCCGCACCGGTCCTGCTGGATCGCCGTCGGGTTCGTTCGGGGCGCTGCCGATCCGTCATCGTCAACAGCGGAAATGCAAACTGCTGTACCGGGGAAAGAGGCCTTTTGGACGCCGAAAGCATGGCAAGGTGTGCGGCTTCGGCCCTGGGGATCCCCGACAATCAGGTTTTGGTGGCTTCCACGGGGGTCATCGGAGAGCCGCTCCCGATTCAGAAAATCGAAGCGGCGGTTCCGGAGCTCGTCGGAAGTCTCCGGCCCGAGGGGCTTATTAGTTTCGCCGAGTCGATTCTGACCACCGACACGGTCCCAAAGGTCGTCTCCCGGCAAGGGATGTCCGGGGGGCGCTCGTACACGATCACCGGGATCGCGAAAGGGGCCGGGATGATCCACCCCGACATGGCCACGCTGCTGTGCTTTGTATGCACCGACGCGGCGGCAGAGGTCAAAGATCTGAAAAAGGCGCTTGCGGCGGCTGTGGAAGGCTCCTGGAATCGGATCACCATCGACGGAGACACGAGCACCAACGACACTGTCCTGCTCATGGCCAACGGGGAATCCGGGGCTTTCCTCAGTAACGCGTCTTCCCTTAAAGCTTTCGGCCGGGCCTTGGACGAGGTCCTTTTAATCCTGGCCAAGGCCGTCGTGAAGGACGGGGAAGGGGCGACGAAGCTGGTGGAGATCGTGGTGGAGGGCGCACCGTCCCGGAACGCCGCCCGAAAGATTGCAGAAACCGTCGCCACCTCGAGCCTGATCAAGACCGCCCTGTTCGGGGAGGACGCCAATTGGGGCAGAATCCTGGCCGCGGTGGGGAGGGCAGGCCCGCCGGTGAAACCGGAAAATATCGACGTTTTTTTCGACGACATCCTTCTGGTCAAAGGCGGAGTCGGATGCGGAAAAGCCTCCGAGGCCGAGGCGGCGCGGGTGTTGCAGAAACCGGAATTCAGCCTGAAGATACAACTGAAAGCAGGATCCAGTTCAGCTTCCCTGTTGACCTGCGACCTCTCCATCGATTATGTGAAGATCAATGCCCATTACCGCAGTTAGCCCTCCCTTTCTCCGGTATTTTGCCGGCGCGTAAAAAACCAGCGGGAGCTTTTTCATGCCGCTGATACGGCTCCAGAAATTCTTATCCCAAGCCGGGCTCTGCTCCAGGCGGGCCGGGGAAACCTTGATCCGGGCCGGTCGGGTGGCCGTCGATGGAAAAACCGTTACGGCGATGGGAACCCAGGTGGATCCTTCGAAAGACAGGGTGACGGTGGACGGGAATCCGGTGGACATTTCCACCGAGCCGGTCTACATCGCCTTGAACAAACCGAAAGGGGTTGTCAGCAGCTGCCGGCAGAAGGGGCATCGTCTCGTCATCGATTTGGTGGAACTCGAAACCCGCCTTTTTCCGGTGGGGCGTCTGGACAAGGATTCCACGGGGCTCTTGATTCTCACCAACGATGGGGATCTCCATCACCGGTTGCTGCATCCGTCTTTCGATCACGAGAAAGAATACGAGGTGACCACGGCGTTTCCCATTGCAAACGAGGCTCTTTCCAGGATGGCTACCGGCATGCCTCTTATGGGAGGAAAAACCCGGCCGGCCCGTGTCAAGCGGGTCTCCCCGTCCTGTTTCCGCATCGCGCTCAAAGAAGGGAAAAACCGGCAGATCCGCCGAATGGTGCAAAAGCTTGGGAACCGGGTGGTGCAGCTTAAACGCATTCGGTTTGCCGGGATCGAACTGGGAAGGCTTTCCGAAGGGAAATGGCGCCCCTTGAAACCTCGGGAAATTAAACATTTGATCGAGTCGGTTCGGCCCCCGGGATCCACAACTTCCCCGAAGAGCGTTCTGGAGTCGAAACGGTCTTCGGGAAAAAGCTCAAAAGAGCGAAACCCATCGCCCCGCACCGAGCCGGCACCCGACAGGCGGCTTTAAGGGGGCAAACCGAGCAGGGATGGAGGCACTGGATGGTCACGTTTGAGTCTTTGATCCAACGCGAGGATCGCCTTGCAGTCGTCGGCCTGGGCTATGTGGGGCTGCCGCTGGCCGTGGCGATGTCCCGTCATTTCGAGGTGGTGGGATACGACCAGAAGGCCGAACGCATCGCCGAGCTTCGGGCCGGGAAGGACCGGACCCTGGAGGTTTCGGAAGAAGAAATGGCACGGGTGAAAGTCCGGTACACGAGCGACCCCAAGGATCTCGCCGCGTGCCGCATGATCATCGTCGCCGTGCCCACCCCCATCGATCAGTACCGGATTCCGGACCTGGGTCCCCTCAAGGGTGCATCGGAGACGGTGGGGAGGCATCTGGAGAAGGGAAGTTGCGTGGTGTACGAGTCGACCGTGTATCCCGGGGCGACGGAAGAGGTCTGCGTCCCCATCTTGGAAGAGGCGTCCGGTCTTTCGGCGGGGCGCGACTTTACGGTGGGATATTCCCCGGAGCGGATCAATCCGGGAGACCGGCAGCACCGGCTCGAAAGCATCGTCAAGGTGGTCTCCGGGAGCGACGCGGATACGGCCCGGTTGCTGTCACGGGTTTATGCCCAGGTGGTTTCTGCGGGAGTCCACACGGTCTCCTCCATCAAAGTGGCGGAGGCGGCCAAGGTCATCGAAAACACCCAAAGGGATTTGAACATCGCGCTCATGAACGAACTTTCCATGATTTTTGACCGCATGAAAATCGACACCCAGGAAGTGTTGAGGGCGGCGGGGACGAAATGGAATTTCCTGCCCTTCACTCCGGGCCTCGTGGGTGGGCACTGCATCGGCGTGGACCCCTACTATCTGACCTTCAAGGCCGAATCCATGGGGTATCATCCGGAAATGATTCTTGCCGGCCGCCGCATCAACGACAACATGGGAAAACACATCGCCGAGCGCACCGTCAAGCTCCTCATCGAGGAAGGGCGCCAGGTCCGGGGATCTTCAGTGGGGGTGCTCGGGGTCACTTTCAAGGAAGATGTTCCTGATATCCGCAACACGAGGGTGGTGGATATCATTCGGGAACTCTCGGATTACGGTGTCCGGGTGAAAATCCACGATCCTCTGGCCGATCCAGAAGAGGCGCTGGCCTATCTCGGAGTCCAGCTGGAAAACCTTGAGGCCCTTTCCGGTGTGGATGCGGTCATCGTGGCGGTCATTCACGATCACTACCGGAAGATGGGCCTCGAAAAGATCGCCGCCCTGTGCAGGAATTCGACACCCCTGGTGGTGGATGTCAAGGCGGGTTTCGATGTTGCGGAAGCCCGCCTGAAAAAGATCCGCTACTGGCGGCTCTAGCGGGTTGAACTGCAACAGCAAGGCCTAACTCCGCAGCTTGCTGCGGGATTAGCGAGCGAATCTAAGATTGGGTAAAACATCTTTCGGTGGAGGTTCCCCGCCGGTTCTGGCTGACGGCAGCGCTTCGCGGGCAGCGGAAGAGATTAAAAAGCCCGACAACCCTTTGAAAAAGGAGACTCTTTTGGCACCGGATACGGTTTTATCGGTGATCGCCCAGGGCGCCTGGGAGGGCGGGACCGTCGTGGACAATTCCATCTTTGAAAACCAGAACATGTTTTTCAAGGGGGCCATTCCCGTCAACGGCCGGACCATCGAGGAGCGCATCGGGGTACGGACTCGGGTCGTCGCGTCTAGGGACGAGCGGATCGGGGTGACGGCTCTCAAGAACCTTCTCGAAAAGGGCGGGGTGGATCCGGGGAAAATCAAGGTGGTCATCGGCGCCACCAATGTGGGGGAGGACAAACTCGATTCGGGTCCGCTGATCCGGTATCCTTATGAGATCTTGAAAAAAGATTGCGCTGAAGCCCTGGTGTTTGATCTGTATGCCGGGTGTCCCGGCTTCAATGTCGCCGTGGAAGTGGCTTTCATGCTCTCGTTGAGCGGCCGCCTTTTGCCGGGAGACGTCACCGTGATCGTGGGGGCTGAAAATATTCATCGGGCTCAGGCGTTCAGGCCGGACGACACGGCCCATATCATCTTTGGAGATGACGCCATGGCCACGGCCCTGGAGACCCGGGCGGCCCTCAACCCCCAAGGGAACTGCGACACCCGGCGGATCCCTGATTTTACCATCCGGAAAGACCCGGTGGTGGAAATCGCCGAACAAATCCAGGCTCTTGTGGGAAAAACCCCGCTGGATGGCCTCGTTTTGGACAATCACCTGGGAAGCATCGTCCGACGCATTCCGGCCACTGCTGCCAGGGTGCAGCACGCGCTCGTGGAATGCATGCATCCGGAAGCGGCCAAACAGGGGCAGTTTTCCCGTTTCAAAGACGCCCTGGATTTTTATAACCGGTACGCCTCCTTTTTTGCCTTCGACATCATGACCTTGGATCCGAAGCCCGATACCATCGAAGTCGTCGCGAGGGCCTATGTCCGGTCCGGCAAATACCGCCGGGTGGTGTCGGTGTTCCTTTCCGAAGACCTGGTGGCCAGAATCGCCGTCCATGAAGGGCGAGGGTTCCGTTTTCAGGTGCCTAAAAAGGGGATCGTGGACACGCTGACACGGACCCACGGGTGTTTTGCCGACTACATCCATGCTTCGGAGGATGAAGACGGGGTTTTCGGAAGGATGGACGGAAAGGGGGTCTTCCTTTACGCCACGCGGAGCGCCCCCGCGCATCTTTCAAGTCTCCTGTCTGTCAATGGGCTCACCCTGGCGGAGGTGGACTTGCTCTTCGAACACCAGGCGAATTTCGCCATGATCCCCATGACCTTGGAGCAGGTTATCGGCGGCGGGACAATGGACGCCAAAGAAGCGGTTGCGGATTTCATCGCCAATAAAATGGCCACCAACATCCACAAACGCGGCAATTGCTCCGTGGTGTGCATGCAGCGTCTCCCTTACGACCTTCAGCGGGGAGCCCTCAAGCCCGATACGATCCAGGGTTTTCCCGTGAACCGGAATCTGGAGAGTCTCAAGACCGCCCGTGTCATTTTAAACGACAGCGTGGGGGCCGGAATGACGCGCAGCGCTTTCCTGCAGCGCCTGTGACGGGCGTCGTCTCTTTTGCCAGAAACAACCCTGCACACAAGGAGGACCCCATGACGCTTCAAGAGGCTGTCATTAATGCCATCGATTATGAAACCCGTATCCGGGACCTGTATGCCGAAGCTGCAAAGAAGGTTCAGGATCCGGTGGGCCGTCGTTTTCTCGAAGCACTCCGCCGGGATGAGGAAGGACATCTGGCGTACCTTGAGAGCCGGTTGAAACTTTTAAAAAAAGGCGGGAAATTCGATCCGGGAAAACCCCTGGCTTCTTTTTCCTTTAAAAAACGCCTGCCGGCGCAGGCGAAGGAGCTGATGCGAGAAAAAGACCTGGGGGACGAAAAACAGATTTTAAGCCATGCGCTTCATGTGGAAATGGAGACCAGCGCTTTTTACCAGAAAATGGTGGAAGCTTTCTCCGAAGCGGCCCAGGAGATGTTCAGGCGTTTTTTGGAGATCGAAAACGCCCACATCGAAGCGGTACAGGCCGAACTGGACTATCTGAGCCATACCGGCTACTGGTTCGATGTCAAGGAGTTCGATATGGAGTAGGGTATGAAATGACGGCGGTGTCCGGGACTGCTGTTTATCCAAGACTCTTCCAGTGGAGCGCAATGGTTTTGGCTGCCAAGGATCCGGGAGCGGACGTTTCCATCGGAAGCGTTTTGCTGAGCCTATTTATCCTAAGATCCATCGGAAGGGCCCGAGGGCGCCTGGGCCGGAACCAGGTTTTTAGAATCCCAGGGAGCGAATTTCAGCAGGAGCAGCATTCCGGGAACGGCTGCCAGGGCGCAGGCGATGAAAAAGCCCTCCCAGCCCATGTGTTTGGCCAGGATTCCGGTTACCGACGACGCCAGGGACCTGGGAATACCGATCAGGCTGGTCAACAGGGCAAACTGGGTGGCGGTGAACTTCTTGTGGGTGAGGCTGGCCATGAAGGCGACAAAGGCCGCTGTTCCCATGCCGCTGCTCAGGTTTTCAAACGCGATCACTCCGGACAGCACCGGAAGGCTGTTTCCCATGTGCGCCAGCACGGCGAAACAGGCTGTGGAGAGGGCTTGGAGAACGCCGAAAACCCAGAGGCTGCGGGAGATGCCCAGCCGCAACAGGATCAGGCCGCCCGCAAAGGCCCCGGCGAGGGTGGCACCGGTACCGAAAACTTTGACCACGGCTCCGATTTCCGTTTTTGAAAACCCGATGTCGAGATAAAAGGGCGTCGTAATGGCTGCGGCCAGGGTGTCTCCCATCTTGTAGAGCAGGATGAAAACCAAAATCCACAGCGCATGGTTGCGCCTGAAATACTCCACCATCGGATCGACCATGGCCTCTTTCATCGTACGGGGCGTCCCGGCGGACAGGCGGGGTTCAGGTGTAAGCACCGTGGTCAAGACCCCCGGGAGCATGCAGATCGCCATGATGAGATAGACCCTTGAAAAGGGCATGCGGTCCGCCAGGATCAGCCCGCCACCGGAAGCCAGCAGCATTCCCATGCGATACCCGTAAATGTAAAAAGAGGAGCCCAACCCCAGTTCTTCATCCGGCAGATCCTCCCGACGATAGGCATCGATGACGATATCCTGGGTGGCGCTGAAGAAGGCGACCAGGATGGCGGCCGCAACCATCATTTCCACTCTGTCGACCGGGTCTGAGTATCCCAGACTTACGATGGAGGCCATCAGGGCGAGCTGAGCCGTCAGAAGCCACCCTCTTCGGCGCCCCAAAAACGGCAGTGTGAAACGATCCAAAAGCGGTGCCCAAACGAATTTCCAGGAATAGGGGATCTGAACCAGGGCGATCATCCCGATCCAGGTCAGGTCCACCCCTTCTTCCTGCATCCAGGCCTGCAACACCCCCATGGTAAGGAGCAGGGGAAGACCCGAGGAAAATCCCATGACGAAGGCGACCAGCATCCGGCGGCTGCAAAGGACGCTGAAAATGGAATTTCGGGCAGTCGCGATCAACGGGTTTTTACCAGTTTTAGGGCCGGAAGGGGTTGGAGAAAAGCACTCCCAGATGTGAGGCGCCGCGTCTTTTCGGTTTTTTCCCGGCTGCCGGGGTGCATCAGCAGCAGGAACTCTTGGCGGCACCCATTCCTGAAGCGGATGGCGCGGGATCGGCTTCGATAATGCAGCAACAGGAGTCGTCTTTTCGACCCAGGGCCGTGTTGATGACGGCGGCCGCGCAGCCGACGCCGGACTGGACGCTGATGGCATCCACGGGGCAGTTCTTGGCGCAGGCCCCGCACTCCATGCAGTGATCGCGTCTTTGGATGATCGCGTGGTTTTCGTTTAGGGAAAACACCGCATGCGGACACACGATCTCGCACAGCCCGCATCCGATGCATCGGTCGGCATCCAGGGACAGGGTGACCACATTCTTGAGGTAGACCGTTTCTCTCATTTGATTTGCAAAACCTTTCCTCCCATCAGGCCATCACGCGGGAACCGACCCAGAGAACGCACCCGGCAGCTCCGGCACCGATTTCCATCGGAAGGGCGTATTTCATCTCCTTTTTAACACCGGATAGAGACGTATACGTGGAAGCGCCGGTGAAGTTCATGCCGAGAAAAGCGGACAGGGCAAGGCTGATAAAGAACCAGGCTGCTGCCTCGAGTCGCAGGGCCCAAGCGGCCATGTTCGATAAAGGGTAAAGCATCAGAGCCATAAAAACAAGACCTCCGGCCACGGCTCCTTTGAAGGAAAAGGCCCGGCCGGGGAGCCAAGGGAGCAGAATCGGGGTGAGAACGGTTCCTGCAAAGACGGCCCCTGAAAGCGCCCCTGCCGTCATCGGGCTGCCTTTGAGCACGTTGATCCAGAATCGGTGGGGGCCGAGTATTCCATCGAGTAGCCAGAACGCGGGAAGCAGCATCGCCAGATACTTAAGGGCGGCGACCAGTTCGATGGGGATCAGCACGACCCGCTCCTTGAGAGGAAATCTTTTTCGGCGCATTCCGGGCGTGGCTTTCCATCCCGCCGCCAGGAAGGCAGGCAGATCAGCCGCCCGGATGGGTCCGAAGAGGGCTTTGAATCCCGACTGCTTTTTCACCTTTAAGGCGGCGACGCCGGGTGCTCCCAACTGAGGGAGGAGGAGGGTCCTGTGGGTGACCACCTTCTCCAGACCCGAAGACCGGATGCGGTTCACCAGTTCATCGGTGCCGAAGGTCCCTTTTCCGGCCGCGCACCAGACGTTGATGCCCCGGGTGTCCAACACGAGAATCCAGGCATCGAGCCCCAAAACGGACCTCCGGAGGGTATCAAAGCTCATCTTGTAATTGGCGGTGACCAGAACGACGGAATCCGGCCCGGGGCCTCCCAATGCGTAAAGCCCCGGTTCCACGGTATAGTGCATCCGGCCGATTCCCCACCGCGCCTTGATCCCGCCCCATCGATCCGCTCTCGTGAGGTGATGGGAAACGGTGGCTACGGGTCCTGCTGCGGTTTCTAAAGACCCCGAGACGAAGGCTTGATTCAGGGTCGTACGGCTCTCCTGAGCCGGTGGGTTTACGGGTCAGCAAGCGGACTTATGGGACGGTTCGGGTGGTTTTTCCAGGATTTCCATGGGATCTTTCTTTGCCTCTTACAGGTCCTCTGCAATGGAATCGATGCGGTCTCCCAGCATGTGGACGTAGCTTCCCATTTCGTTGTCGTACCAACCGTATACCACGGCTTGAGTGACGGGGACACGGAACTGGTGATCGGGCAGGGAAGACAGCATCTTGGCGTCGACTCCCGGGACTGTTTCCAGATCAATGGTAATCTCCGCTGTACGGGTGTGGGTTTCATGCCCCTCGATGATGGCTGCGGCAGCGGGATAACCGATGATGTCGCAGGAGACGTTTTGTTTTTCCGAATAGTAGAGGTACCCTTTCGGGTCCGTTTCGGCGGCCTGCCGGTAGATGGCGTTGATTTTCTCCTTGCGGATCTGATTTCCGCTGAAATCCTCCTGCAGGTTCATCACCAGGATGATCAGAGACCCTGTGGAGGTGGGGATGCGAACGGATTCGGCGATGATACCAATGCGTTTCATCTCGGGGATCACCAGTCCCAGCGCGTTGGCCGCCCCTGTGGTGGTGAGGATGATGTTGTTCATGATGCTGCGGCTTTTACGCAGGTCCGTCTTGCCGGCCTTGGGAAGTCGGTCGAGGACCTCCTGAGACCCCGTCGCCGCGTGCACCGTGGCCATGGAAGCGGATAAAAGCTTCTTGGGACCGAAGTGATCCAGAATCGGCTTGATCATGTGGGCAAGGCAGGTGGTGGTGCAGGAGGCGTTGGAGATGATCCGGTGGTTTCTGGAGTCATAGGCATGATCGTTGATCCCCATGACCGTCGTCACCGCATCTTCCGGCATCTCCTTCCCCTTGTCTTTGATCTTGAAGGGGGCGGAGACGATGACTTTTTTCGCGCCGGCAATAAGGTGGCCCCGAACGGAACCCTTGGGATGATCGGGTGGAAGAGAGGGATCCAGGAATTGCCCGGTGGTGTCCACCACGAGGTTAACCCCATGGTCCCGCCACGCGAGGTCGGACGGATTCCGATGGGTCCTGCGGAAAGAGACCCGGATTCCATCGATGTACAGGGTCCCGGCGGAATCATCGACATCCGTGATGAGGGGTTTGGAATCCAGACCGTAAAGCCGAGTGTGAAGCCTTCCATAGGCGGAATCCCGCTCGATGTAATGGGCGATGTCCTCCATTGAGGTTCCGGCCGGTCTCCCGATATTGACAACAATTTCGCTGAAGCGTTTGCGGGCCACCTGATCCCAAAGCGTCAGCTTTCCGATTCTTCCGAGGCCGTTGATGCCGAGTTTCAGAGTCCTATCGCCTTCATCCATGGTCATGGCATTCCTTTTTCGTTGCATGGTTAGGCGGTTTTCCGATCCGATTCTCTTGAGCCGGACCCATTTTCCATCACAGGGATCAAACCTTCATATACGGAACCCTCCCTGCCGTCAATGCTGATGAAATCCCCGGAATGGATGACGGTCCGGTTCAATCGGCACTGTTTTTCCTTTTCTTGACAGACCAGGGCATCACACCCCACGACGCAGGTTTTCCCGAGGCGATAAGCCACCACGGCAGCGTGGGAACTTACGCCTCCACGGGCCGTCAGCAGGCCGTCGGCTGCGTGAATTTCGCGGATATCGTCGGGAACGGTATCGGAACGGATCAGAATCAGGTGGGTGTCCGGTTCCAAATGTCTCCAGTGGTCGATCTCCTCCAGACTGAAGACTGCACGCCCCGCCATGGCACCCCCCCCGGCACCCAGGCCATGCCCCAGATATCTTTCTTCGGCGACCTGGGACAGGTCAAGGGAGAAGACCTCCTGGCGTTCACGGACGAACATGTCCCGTGCCTGCAAGAGAAAGAGATCCTTCGGAAAGGGGGATTCAAAGGTGAATTCGATCTCCTGGGGTCCCCAGCCCTTTTTATAGATCAAATCGTTGGCCCATTGCTCCAGGGTCTGGTAAATTTCCGGAAAATGGGTTTCCAGGGTGATGTCGGTGTCCCGAAGCTCCATATCCTGCTGGCGGATGGAAATGGGGAGCGTTCTCACCAGGCCCAGAGCCACATCCTCGCCTTGATTCTGGGTCGTAAAATCGCCCCACAGGCCCAGCGTTTCTCCGGACCACCGAGGATTGTGAGTGAACAGGACGCCGCTTCCGGATTTTTCGGACAAGTTCCCGAAAACCATGGCCTGGAGGGTGACGGCGGTTCCCCAATCATCTGAGATCCCGAGGATTTTTCGATACGACTTGGCCTTGTGGGAATCCCAGGAATCGAACACCCGCTGGATCGTCACCATCAACTGGTCGAACGGGTCGTCGACAATTTCAATGCCGATGTCCATGATGGATTTCTTGTAGGCCAGGGCCACCGAACGCATTTGGTCTCCGCTGAAATTGCGTTTAAAAGGAATACCCAGATAAGACTTAAAGCTTTGAATGATGGCGTCGAAGTCATCCCGGTCCATGCCGAAGGACATGCCGTAACACTGCAGGAAACGCCGATAGTTGTCCCAGGCAAACCAGGGGTTTTTCGAGCTTTTTGCGATGCCTTCCGTGATCTCCTCGTTCATGCCCACATCCAAAAAGGTGTCCATCATTCCGGGCTGCGAGATGGAGGAACCGCTTCTCACGGAAAGGAGAAGCGGATTTTTCGGATCCCCGTAGGTTTTTCCTGTCAGTCGCTGCAAATACCTGAGTTGCAGACGGAGTTGTTCCTTCAAGTTTTTGGCTGCCGGCGAAAACCCTTCCACGACCTCCCGGAAACGGAAGGCCTCGGTGGTGACGATGAATCCCGGAGGGACCGGAAAGCCGAAATTGTGGAGTTTGACCAGGTTAAACCCCTTGTTTCCCAAATAAATCACCCCCAGGACCCGACTCTTGGCCTTGTTGATGGACATCATGGCCCGTTCCGGGTCGTAAAGGAGCAGTTGATGCAGCTTTTCTTTGGGCAGCTGGTTCGCCTGTTGAAACAAGGTGTTCAGGATGCGACTGAGAAAAAGGTCCAGCTGCTGAAGGCCGAGGGATAGTGCGATTCGATCCCGAAAAAAGATTTCCGATGCCCGGTGTCGGACGTTTTCAGGGATCGGCTGCCCGATGCGGGGCAGGTATTTGGAAAGGATCTGTTCCATCGGCAGCCGGGAAAGGACGAGGGTCAGATTCTGATCGTATAGGGTATTGAAATAATCGTGAATGACATTGGAAACCGTCTGGGCAAGCCCCTTGAAGATGTCCAGGTACTGGGTGAAGGTAAACCCTTTTACTTCCAGGGAATGGGAGAGAAGGTCCAGATGCCGCTCGATTTCCAGTGAAGAGATGCCGTCCAATTTGAGGGCCTTTTCAAAGAGAAGCAGCACATCGTAGATCTGGTGGAAAGTGGCCTTGGTGATGAGGCTGAAGTTGAATTGTTGAATGATTTCTTCAAAAAGCGCGTTGACCAGGCTTTCCACCCGCAGGGAAAGGCCCAAGGCGTCGAATTTCGGCTCTCGGTAGCTGCCGTAGGTGGAAGGAATGTCCACCGTGATGTGCCGTTTTTTATAGATGTCCTCCTTAACCTCGTAGATTTTGGGAGACACAATGATCCCCTTGAGCCCTTCGAGATAATCCAGGAGGCCGAAGAGCTTTTTTTTCAGGTTCACTTCCGCCAGCGCGGTCTTCAAACGGTTGAAATCGGGAAGCGCTTCGTCGTTGAGATGGGACAGGTAGCGATTGAATTCGATGAAATTGATGCTGTATTTTTGGTTTAACAGGCGGAAGAAGTTCACGGCCAGGCGGATGCGCCGACGGTCTGGGTCAGTCACCCGGGGCACTTTTTTCAGAAGTTCCTCCATCCGGTCATCTTCCATGACGAGGAGATCTTCGGGCGCGGCGATCCCTTCCTTTCCAAGGGCTACCATGATGCGGTTGATGTCGTCGATGTAGGGTCCTTCGGGCTCGATCTGCTCGAAGATGCTGGGAGGAAGAAACGGCTTCAGGCAATTTTTTTCTCGGGTTGCCCAGAATTCGAATACCGCTTTGATGAAATCGATGATCTGGTTGCTGCTTTCCACATGGCTTTGTTTCCTTAAAAAATGCACCAGGACATCTTTTCGGTGGGAGAGTTCATCGATTTCCGTGGAGATGTCCCTGAGGAGCCCTTCCGCGCCGATGTCGTTGAAAAAAACCGGCATCAACCTCGCCAATTGCTTCACAAGATTGTATACCGGCCGAATGTCGCTGTTTAAGAGCCGGGTGACATCCCGGGGAAAAAGATCGGTGTCCTTGATGAAAACACCGCTGAGGGCCATGTGGATCACCAGGCAGGAAAGCAGCTTGACCGATCTTTTCGGGTTGAGTTCGATCAACTGAAGCCAAGTCCGGATATTGAGAAGATGGGCCTTGTTGGAGTGGACTTGCCAGTCGTTTCCCACGCCCGTGATTCCGGGGGCCTGAAATCCCAGATCGATGACGGAATCGACAAAGTACCGGATGAGTTCAGACGATTCGGTCTGATAGACCCCTTTTCCCATGTTCAAGATGCCGTTGAGGGCCGCGGAAGGATACTTTTGGATGCTGTCTTTCAAAAGTGCGAAAGTCTGGCGGATGAGTTTTTCGAGATTCCATCCCTTTTCGTGCTGGATCAGATATCCCACGGTCTGATTGATGTCCCGGAGGGTTTCTTCATGGATGATGGAAAGCCCCGGCAGATTCATGATTTGAAATAAAAAGATCAGTTTCCACCGCTTTCCCCACCCGCTCGAAGCGCCGGCTTCCTGCAGCTTTGTCGGAATGTTCCGGTAAGTGTCCACGATCTGGTTAAACCCGGGCAGCCCCAACAATTTCCCGATGCCCTCCCGAAAGCCGGGAAAATCCGGACCGTCAATGGAGATAAGGAGATCGAGACGCTCTTGGAGGCGTTCATGGGAGATTCCGTCAAAGAGAGGGGAAAGGTTTTTTGAGGGCGGGTCTTCCTGAAGCTCTTTTTGAAAACGGGTATTCGGGTCGGGTTCGCTCAGCCAAAAAACAAAGGTCCGCTCAAAACACCGGTGCAGCAGGAGGTAGGTTTCCTTCAAATCGGTTGCCGAATTTTCCGGATAAAGGAGCAAGAGTTCCGCATGCTTCTTTAGGGAATAAAAGCTTTTCACGAAGAAGAAAAAAGCCTCGTCATCCAAGTGCCGGATCGTTTTGAACGCGTCTTGAACCACCGGAAAAAAACGCGACCGTTCCGTTTCGGCCTCCCTGAGGATTTTTTGCAAATACAAGAGCAGATTGTCCGCGGCGTCTTGCCGGATGCGGGGGTCTGTGGCCTGTCCAAGGGCATCAAGGAAGATCTCGACGAAAAGTAAGACCCCTTGCTCCCCTTTAGGATGCTTCTTGAAAACATGGAAATAGTCGAGGGCGTACGTCCTTGCCTCGATGACGATGAACTGCCAATTCCGGTATGGATGGGAGATTTCTTTTAAAAACGTGTGCAGCCCTTCCGCCAGGCCGAAATACCGCTCCATGATCTCCAGGATGAGCCGAAATTTGGCATCCATCTTCACATCGACGTGGTAGTCGGCCAGATTGACTTCGAGCGCCTTGGATTGGACCATCGCGGGCTCCTGGTTCGAGGGATAGAGGGGGCTTCTCAGCACTCACGGCTGATTTAAAGTAACAAGTTCGGCTTGATTTTTCAAGGAGATTCAGGCTCAAGGAGTCCTTGAGCGCCCCCGGAAAAGGTGGGCAAGGGGCCTTGATCCCAGGGTTTCCCTGGGCTATAGTCCAATTAAAACTGCGGCTATTCCGGCCTTGCTTGGGCATCGAAACCGGCGGCAAGAACATGGGGGGTTTCAGCCGGAATGCCGGGGGAAACCGACCATGCCGATCTATGAATACCAGGAACTGAAACCGGGTGAGGGATGCCTGCGCTGCCGAATTCCGTTTGAGGTCATTCAGGACCTGAAGGAAGCCCCGCTTGTACGATGCCCGGCCTGTGGGATTCGGGTGAAAAAAATCATATCCCGGTGCGCTGGCGTCGTGGTCGAGACCCCGGAAGAAACGAAACGGGCCGTCAGACAGATCCGGGACTATGAGCAATCCGGAATGTGGAGCCATGCGGCCGAACTGGCGGATACCCTTGCCGAAAAAGCAAAAGATGCGGATCTGAAGACCCGGGCTGTGGAAAATTACCACAAGGCCGGGCACAATGTCGATGGGTTGTCCGGTAATTAATCCGGATCTGCCCGGTTTTTTTTCAAACCCCCATCCAGGGTCGAAAGGGGATCTCTCCACAAACCATGCATCTCCAGTGGCAGGGCATGCTGCCCCTCGCGGGGTGGATTCATCGGTACAACCGGCTTCTTTTCAAGGCGGATCTGGTCTCGGGCCTCACGGTCGCCGTTGTGGCCGTTCCCCAATCCATGGCCTACGCCCTGATCGCCGGCCTGCCGGTTCAGTATGGACTGTATGCCTCGATTCTGCCCACCCTTGTGGGATGCTTGTGGGGCAGCTCCGCGCATCTTATCACCGGCCCCACCACGGCCATCTCCCTGGTCGTTTTCAGTGCCCTGACGCGCTTGGCGGCGCCTGGCAGCGCCCATTACGTGGAATTGGCCCTTTCGCTGGCCTTGATGGTGGGCTTGATTCAGGTGGTCATGGGCATGGCGCGGCTTGGAAACCTGCTCAACTACATTTCGCATTCCGTGATTCTCGGTTTCAGCGCCGGAGCTGCGGTTTTGATCGGTTTCAACCAGCTGCCGGCTCTCCTGGGCCTGGAGCTTAAAAAGAGCCCCCATTTCTACGAGACTCTGGTGAATGTTGTGACCCACCTCGGCCGGATACAGCCGATCCCCTTGATGCTCGGCGCCGCCACCCTCGGCATGATCCTGATCTTCAAAAAAGTGCGTCCGGCATGGCCGGGCACGCTGATCGCCATGGTCTTCGTCGGGATTCCGGTGGCTCTGTTTGACCTCGGCAACCGGGGGGTGGCCGTGGTCGGGACTGTTCCCAGGAGCCTTCCCCCGTTCCATCTGCCGTCGATGCCCACCGGCGGGGAGTTGGGCGACCTCGCTTCCGGGGCCCTTGCCATCGCCATCTTGGGTCTCGTCGAAGCCGTTTCCATCGCCAAGACCATCGCCGCTCAAACCCGTCAAAGGTTGAATGTGAACAGGGAGTTCATCGGTCAGGGGCTTGCCAATGTTTCGGCTTCCCTCTTCAGCGGCTATCCCGGAAGCGGATCCTTCACCCGTTCCGCCGTCAACTTCAAATCCGGCGGACGGACGCCGGTCAGCGGCGCCGTTTCGGCCGTGGCCGTGGCGGTCCTGATTTTGCTGGCCGCTCCGCTGGCATCCCATTTACCACTGTCCGCTTTGGCCGGCGTCCTGCTTGTGGTTTCTTATGAAATGATCCGAAAGGCGGATCTCCGTCGGGCGGTGATGGCCACTCGCGGCGATGCCTCCGTGGTGGTCGTCACTTTCCTGACCACGTTGTTTGTCAATATCGAATTCGCCGTCTATGTGGGTGCGCTCTTCTCGGTCGCCCTTCACTTGGCCAAGACCGCCCATCCCCGCATTCAATCTTTTATCCCCGACTTGAAGACCGGGGTTATGGTTCCTTCTGCCGTGGGGCCTCAATGCTGTCAAATGGATATCGTTCAAATCGAAGGGTCGCTTTTTTTCGGTTCGGCGACTTACGTGCAGGAAGAGCTCCGGTTTCGTCTGGGACATCATCCCGATATGGCGAACCTGCTGATCCGGATGCGTCAGGTCAATGTCATGGATGCAAGCGGAGTCCACGTCATGGAGATTGTTTTAGACGATGTCAGGCGCAGGTGCGGCGGACTCTATTTTTCCGGTGTGAACAGTCGTGTGTTCGAGGTGTTTAAAAATTCCGGACTCCTCAAAGAGATCGGTGAGACGCACTTTCGGCATACGACGGGATCGGGCATTCGGCAGGCCATGTGGGAGTCTTTCCGCCCGGATGTCTGCGCCGCATGCAAGGTTATCGTTTTCAGAGAATGCCCGGAGTTGAAGAAGGGGAATTGGGAAATCCTGGGGAAAAAGGGTTGGCCCCGGGAGTTTGGGTCGCTGACCGGCGATGCAACTTGCCCTGCCCCTCACATCGTTAAAAAGGATTCGGAAAAAACCACCGAACTCCACAAAAGGATGACCTGAAAGATGCTCAAGATCCTTGTTTACACGAACGGGAAGCCGGATTCGAGCAAAGCCCTTGCCTTTGCAGCGGGCCTCTTGCGTCACTTGAAGGCCGAACTGGGGGTGGTGACGGTGAGGTCTCAGACCCCGCCCGAGGAAAACGCCCCCCCCATCGGGGTCGAATGCCCTTTGAAGGACATCCAGTCCCTGCCGCCGGGGATCCAAGTCCTGGTTCGTGCAGCCAATGATCTGCTCGAATACGGTGTCCTGGAACACCGGGACAGCATCCAAGTCCGCTATGGGATCAACGGCTATCTTTTCGTTTGCAATACGTTGGAAGGAAATCCGATTCCTTTTTATGAGCGTTACGGGAGCTTTATCGAAGTGCTCAACCGGGAGGTGACCGAGAATCATTATGATCTGTTGATCCTTTCCATTCCCCGGCGCAGCCGTCTGGGCCGGTTCGTGCTGGGAGATACGGCGCGTCTTTTGGCCTTGGACCTGCATGCTTCTTTTCTCGTGGTTCGCGGGGGGACCTCGGAGGGTCGGTACCGGGTGTGTGCGGATGCTTCTCCTTCCGCCAGACGGATATTCCCCCTTTTAAAAGAGTTGTTCCCCGCCATCGCAGATCCTTTGGACCTGGTTTGGGTCAGAAGCCCGGAACAGGATGAGGCGGCGTCCCGGGAGGTGCGCGATGCGCTGGGCCGGGTGATGGAATGGATCAAGGCTCACGGGCGCCGGCCGCGGCTCTTGGAGCCCCGGAAAAGGAACCCTGTGGAAACGGTCTTGGATCTGGCGGGATCCGATTCCGTCATCGTCGTGGGGGCGAGCCTCCGGCATGATCTCTATCGCCGGATGCTGGGAAGCTTTTCCCTGGAGGTCATCAAGAGGGCAGAGTCGAGCGTGCTCCTGGTCAAAGGATCCCAGGAAACGGATCTGGAACGGACAGAAGACGGAAGGTAAAATGCGGAACACGGCGGGTTCGGGCGCGGGGCGAAGCTTGCTCCGGAACTGTTGATGTCACGGTCATGATCGCCCTCGAATCCATTGTCCCCATTTTCGCCCTGATAGGTCTGGGGGCCTTCCTGCGCCGACTGGGCGTCGTCGACCCTCATTTCCTGAAGACCTCAGACCGTCTGGTTTATTACCTCTTCTTTCCGGCGCTCCTGTTTTACAAGATCGGCGGTTCTTCCACGCCTCCCGATTTTGAAGTCCCCCTTTTGTCCGCGGTGTTTTCAGCGGTGCTCACCGTGTTCCTGACAAGCTTGGCGTTTGCCCGGGTCATCCGGATGCAGGTGTTTCAAGTGGGCGCCTTTTCCCAGTGCTGCTACCGGTTCAACACCTACGTCGGCATGGCCGTGGTTCTCATGGCCATGGGAGATGAGGCCGTCAGGAGTTTTTCAGTGATGATCGGACTCACCATCCCTTTCATCAACGTTTTGGCCGTTTCCACCCTGATCTGGTATTCGGGTTCGGCCCTTTCGCCGGCAAGTCGCCTCTTGCACCTCATCCGCGCCACGGTTTCCAACCCCCTGATTCTATCATGCGTTTCCGGAATCCTTTATTCCATGATGGGCCTGTCCCTTCCCGGATTCGTGGACAAGACGCTCTATCTGCTTTCCATGGTGACTCTGCCCATGGCCCTGATTGCAGTGGGAGGTTCCCTTCGTTTCCGGGAGTTGAAAGGAAGGTTGCGCCTTTCCCTGGTGTCAACGGCATTTAAAAACCTGCTGCTGCCCGTGGCCGGACTGGCCTTTCTTAAGGTTTTTCAGGTATCCGGGTCCGCCTTCCAGGTTGGAATGCTGTTTTTCGCCCTCCCCACGTCAGCCGCCGCCTATATCCTGTCCGCTCAACTGGGAAGCGATGCGGACCTGGCGGCTCAGACCATTTGCATCTCGACGCTGGTCTCCATGCTGTCTCTTTCCGCGGTCCTATCGCTTTTCGTGCACTAGGGCGGATCTTTCACGTGCCCGATGCTGCCCGTGAAGAGGGCTCGGAGGGTCTGGAGTCGGCGAGACAGATCAGCGGGAAAGGGCGATGAGCCGGTAGACCACCATGCCGGCCAGCCAGGCCGTGTCTTCGGGGGATAGGATTGTTCCGATACTGCGGTCGAAGAGGATGTTGGCCTCCGGAGGGAAGTCCTCATCCCCGGCCCACAGGATGAGCCGAAGCGGAACCTTGGGGAAGGGGGTCAACTCCCAGGCGCCGTCGCCTTCCGGGACTTGGGTCCCGCCAAGCTTTTCGGCAGCGGCCTTCAAGCCGTCGATACGGGTTCCGAAAGCTTTCTTCAGCGGCTCAACGGCCCTCTGGACAAAGGCGCTGTAATAAAACGAGGCCCCCGGAATTTCCCGGTAGGAGATCCAGCGGCCCTCGGGGTGCCCGGCTTTGCTTCCCATCATGTAATGGAGAATCAGGACCTGTTCCTGGATGGGCACCTCTTTTTCCGGTGCCCCCTTGTCCTGGAAGGAAAGGCCCGGGAAATCGACACGGTAGGTCCGGTTGAGGAAGGAAACGGTGAAGGTGTTCTCTTTTTCCTCGGGAAATCCTGTGCGGCTTGAGATGTCCGCAATGGGCTGTGCCGCCAGCGCGGCAGCCGCGAGGTTTCGGGAGGCGATGTAGTCGTCGATGCGGGGCATGGACTTTGTCTTTAAGGGTTTGGGATGCCGGCGAAACCGCCCAGTGTCGACCGCTCCTTCTGCGGTCTTCGCTCCGTCCGTATCCAGTCATTTTCTGAGAATCTGCTCAGCTTCAGCGCCGGCTCCAATGGAAGGCCGGCATCCAACCCTTAAGAGAATAACCGCCTATATCTCGAGCCAGGAATCGGAATACAGCGTCTTTCCGAGGATGACGTTGACCGTCTTTGCATAATCCTGCATCTCTTTGGAAAGGCTGGCGATTTCCGGTTCCTCGCCGTCCATCATCTTATTTATCAGCTCGACGATGTCCGGCCGCTTCCCCTTGGCGATTTGGGTCAACGTGTCGTCACGGGGATCCGAAATAACCGAATACATCCCGTATTTTTCCAGCATGACCATGTAGGTCTGGTTCAAGATGGGCCGGAGGTGTTCCGGGGGACCGTTGGAGATATTGGAGAGCCCGCAGGTGCTCTTGACCCCCGGAGCAATGTCCTGGAGCATCTGCTGGAACGCCAAAAGGCTCATGAGCTGCGGCTGTTGGATGTTGAGCGGCGTGACGATGCCGTCCACCCAGATCTTCTCGTTCGGGATTCCGGCCTCATTGGCGAAATAGATCAGCTCGACGCAGAGGGCGGCCCGTTCGTTTTCGTCCCTGGGCAACCCCTCGGGGCCCCACATAAGGGCGATGAAGTCCGCATTGGATTCGGCGGCCAGAGGAACCATCCGCTCGTAGCGCTCCGGTCGAACCATGATGGAGTTGATGAGGGGAGGAAGCTTACAGACCTTCAGAGCCGCCGCGATGGCGTCGATGTTCGAAGTGTCCAGGGCCAGGGGGACGTCGTCGACGACCTCCTGAACCGTTTGGACCACCCATGGCATGAGCTCGTGACCGTCCTTCTTCGCCGGGCCCAGGTTGATGTCGATGTAATCCATGCCCTTTTCCCGCTGGAAGAGGGCTTCCTCCTGGATCGGCTTCGGATCGCGTTCCTTAAACGCCCGGCCGATCTTCCTCGAGATGACGTTTAAGCTTTCACCAATCAGTAACATGTCGCCTCCTTTGGGTTGACAAATGACGGCCGACCGGATTTCCGTCGGCTTCAGCCCCCCTTTACCGGGACCGGAGAAAGCCTGGAATGTGTGCCGCTTCCCTCGGACCCACGGTTACGGTCCACCCCGGCAGCTCTTCTTCCATATCGCCCGCAATGGCCGCTGCGTAACCGGGTATGATGATTTCCTTCTTGCTGATTTTCTCCTCGATGCCGCTTTTTTTCACGAATATGCCCACGTCGTCTCCGGCAAACTTCCCGGCCGCCCAGGCGGTCATGACCGAAAGCCCCTCGGAGTCCTTGATCAAAAGCCAGCAAGGGATCTTGCTCCCTTCCACTTCGCCGGAAACAATGAAGTACGTCAGGGCGAAGTTGGTGGTGACCAGCACGGGAGAATCGGCATCGGGTTTGCCGATCTCGTAAATACCCTGGGTCACGGTCATGGGACGCTGAGGATCGGTGTAGATGTTGAGCCGCTCCAAAAGCAACGGGAACAGCGTCTCTCCCGCGAAGTCGGAAAGGACGATGATTCCTCCGTACTTGGACACGAACATGGCTGCGATCAGGGTCTCCACGTCAAGGTTGGCGGCCATTTCGCAGGGGAAGACGATGGTGGGGAATCCCACCTTGCGGTTTCCATCCTTCAGGGCCGCCCGGCGCAGGGCCACCTGATCCTCGAGGGCCTTTTTGATCTCCCGGGCACCGGGATCCAGGACGAGGTCCTTGAGACCCATTCCCGAAAGCTTGTCGGTGAGCGGGACGAGCCCCTCGATGGAATCCGACTTGACAGCCAGGGGCAGGTCGCTTTCTTTTGCCAGGGCGCCGAAATCCTCCACGTTGGCCGCGGTGGCGCCGTACAGGAGGGGCCGCTTGAAGCCGCAGGCCTCGATCCCCGCTTTCATGACCTTAGGATCTTCCGTCATCAAAACCAGGTTGAATTCCGAGGTCTCGGCGATGGTCTTGGCCTTTTTCGAAAAGGCTGCCGCATCGCCGTTGACATCTTTCAGCGCGATCAGTTCGGGGCGCAGGTTCAACCCGACCCGCTCGTACTGGAAGGCATTCCATATCTTCAGTTTTGTTTCCAGTTCGGCATCGTCCATATCGGATTTCACCAGGGCCGCAAAGGCCGGTTTGTTGAAGAAGGTCTTTTCGTGACGGTACAGCACCGTTTCGCCTCCCACCGTGAACGCCCGGACCCCTTTCCCGATGGCGACCGGGCGGATGGGGGGCGCGGAGGCTTCCGCCAGCTGGGCCTTGGCTTCCTCGGAGACGTAGGGACAGCTGTCGAGTTCCGCCTTCCCCGAGGCCAGATTCATGGCAAACGCAAGGCAGGTGGGAACGCCGCACTCCTTGCAGTTGGTTTTCGGCAGGAGTTTGAAGATCTGAATACCGGTTAATGCCATTTTTTTCTCCTTGTTCTAAATGATAACCCGATTCGGGGCAGGGGGTCTGAAAAGGAGATCCCCCGCCCCGACGGCTTGTTTTATTCGGAAATGATCGGGTCCATGGAAAGGGCCGGGTGCCCCTTTTCCTGGAGGAAGGGAAGAATCTCCTCTTCCGTCGTTCCCACCGTCTCGTCAGCGATCATGTCGTAGAGATTGGGAACCCCCAGTTCCTCGCCCCGTTTCATGATGCGCTCTTTGATCTCCTCTTTGAGGATCTTGGGCATCCAGACCATGCGCAGGAGACCGCCGTCGCCTTTCACGAATTTTCGCTGGGTGATGTTGAACTTGGAATGTCCGACGAATCCCGGAGAGGAAGCCCCGCCTCCCATGACGCCTGCCAGGGTGGTGAACTTCATTCCGCACGGCGTTTCCCCGGTGTAGTCCCGGCCCACCGTCATGATGCCGTTGCACGAAGGCAGCATGGCGGCGATGCATTCGCAGCACCCGCAGGTGGTCATGGGTTCCTTGACCATGGAGTAGAAATTGTACTGGGTGACGGCGCCCCGGGAGGCCTTTTTGATGAAGTCGTTGACGCCCTTCCACTGGCCCAGCTTCGGATCCAGGCACTCTCCTTTTTCGATGGGCTGGTTCGGGCCGGTGGGGTTGATTTCGAAAGAAGCCTTGCAGTCCATCCAGTTGTAGGCGCCGCAGAGGCCGGTGCGTTCCGGGCTGACGGTGCAGACATGGGTGGGGGCGAAGGACTGGCAAAGGGTGCAGGAGTAGTAAATTTCCACATCCTCGTCCGTCATGTTTTCCACCCGCTCGTCCCGGGTCTTGTATTCCTGACGGGCCCGTTTGGTGAGGGCATCCACGTCCTTCTTGTTGGTGTACAGGGTGACCTGAACCTTGTCCAGGATGCTCCCGAAGTCCTGATGGAACTTGGCGTGCAGGACGACCCCGATATGCTTGAGGCGGAAGCCTTTTTCCACCGCCGGCTTGCCCACACGGATCCAGGCGATGTCGCGCTGCCCGATGTGCATGACCCCTTGGATATAGTTGATCAGGTGGTGGATCTGGCGCTCCAGAATGGGCTCGAAGTCGGTCTGCATCTGACGTCCTGCGATCTGGACGTAGATGCCCAGGGGAAGGTTTTCCCCTTCTTTAACCTCGTCGAGGTCTTTGCCGACCACCGTCACTTTGCCGTCTTCGATCTCTTTCATGTCCGCCATTTTCACCAGTTCGGTAGCCTGGGTCTTGCCCCCGCCCATCTGGCAGTAAAGATCGCCGCCGCGGACTCGTTCGCCCTCGTAGGCCGGACCGAAGGAGCAGGGGATGTCGATGGTGGAAACCGTCGTCTTGAGACCCCGGACCTCCACGGAACGCTGCACCATTTCGCTATGGGGGACATTGGCCACCACGTGCTCGTAGGTACAGATCCCGGTGGGAAGGACTTCCGGAATGTCCGTGTCGGCCAGCGTCGGGAAGCCCCAGTTGACACAGCCCGCCGCTGCCGCGGCCCATTCGGCGTTCACGTCGCCCAGGGCGTTGACGAAGGCGAAAATCCGGTTCTTGTTGTACAGCAGCATCCGCTTGTAGTCGCCGGGCTGGATGCCGCCGAAAGCCATGGCCGCCCGATTGGCGAAGCCCAGGGCGAAGATGGCCGAGGAAATGTCCGGGCCGAAGGGGACGATCCGGGTGTTCCAGCCCACCTGAACCCCTGCCTCGAGAAGCTGCTCGATGATGGTGGTGCCGTTCTGATTGGCGGCGCAGAAGATATAAAGGCTCCGGCGCTGATACTCTTCCACGATCATTTTGGCGGTTTCCGGGTCCGGCGCCGCGCCCACCATGGCGGCGAAGCCGGGGGCCGATCCGTCCACGAACTCCACGCCCCGTTTCCGGAACACGGTGTCATCGGCCGCGCCGAGCCAGATCTTTCCCGCCTCCTCGTCGATATCCTCGGAGTGCAGGTAGAAGTCCGGGTTTTCCAGGTACCGGAGCGCCTCTTCGATCTCAAAGGCGAACAGGGCCGCCATGCCGGCATCCAAAAGGGGCCCCAGGTAGGGGAGATGGTTTTGTCCCTTCACGTGGGGCGGAAGCAGCTTGCGGACAAACGCCAGCGGCTTCTGGATGTCCTCGAGGGTTTCCACCTTCATTCCCAGGAGAGAATAGATGACCGGTAGGAAGTAGGCCGTGTTGGGGAATCCCACCTTGGTAGACGCATCATGAGTCTGAAGCGCCCTCTTGTACTTACCTTCGACCTTGGAAACAATATTGTAGCCACCCTGAATGGCGGCAAATGCAACGAGTCTAGACATGCTTTCAATCCTCCTTCGTTGAGACTGTTGGATTCAAGTTTATGCTTCCCATTAAGCGCTGGCTTCCAGCTTCTGGCGGTCCGCCATATCCATGAGCTGCCGTTCCCGGGCCTTGTCGATACCCAGGGCTTTTCGTTTGGCGTCGATATGGGCGATCATCTTCTGGGCATGCTTGATGGGGTCTGCTTCCAGATCCCACTTGCCGCCGTAAAGCTTTTCCATCTCCTTGGAAAGGTAGTTATGGAATATCGGGGCTCCGGAAGTAGGCAGGTGCAACCCGAATATCGTGTAGACACCGGAGCTGACAAAATATTGCCCGATGCTGATGGCTTTTTCGCTCATCCATTCGGGGGCGCTCCCGGCAGCAGGCAGGTCACAGAGGTCTTTGCCCAGGCCGCCGGCATTGACCACTTCCGTGGCCGCCAGCAGGATGCGGCTGTTGTCCACACAGGAACCCAGGTGCAGCACCGGCGGGATGCCGACGGTTTCGCACACCTCTTTAAGGCCCGGCCCGCAGAACACGGCGGCGGATTCGGGTGTTAGCAGTCCTTCCATGGCGCAGGCGATTCCGTTGCAGCCGGTGGTCAGGACGATCACGTCGTTTTTAATCAACTCCTTGACGACCATAATGTGTGCTTCGTTGTGGCGCGTGCGGGCGTTGTTGCAGCCCACAACACCGGCTACGCCCCGGATGCGGCCGTTGATGATGTTGTCGTTCAGGGTATAATACGTGCCACGGAAGGTGCCGCCCAGGTGGTACTGGATCGACTCCACGCCAAAGCCCCCCACAGCCTGAGATTTGTAGGGCGGGATCATCACATCGGCGCCGCGATTCTGGAAATTGTCAATGGCCATCCGGACGATCTTTTCCGCATCTTCTACAGCATGGTGTTCGTCGAATTCGATGTGTACTACGTTATCCTGTTCCATCTTGGCAATCGGGTGCGTGGTGATCAGTTTGGTGTGGAAGCATTTGGCCACGTTGGCGAGATTCTGGAAGATACACTGGATGTCTACCACCATAGCGTCGCAGGCGCCGGTGATGATGGCCAACTCCTGCTGCAGGTAAGTTCCTGCCTGGGGTACACCGTGGCGCTGGAAAATTTCATTGGCCGTGCAGCAGATGCCGCCAAGCTGGATTCCCTTGGCGCCCTTGGATTTGGCGTACTCGATCATATCCTTGCGCTGGGCGGTGGCAACGATCATCTCCGAAAGCACCGGTTCGTGTCCATGCACGATGATGTTGACGTGATCAGCCTTCATCACGCCCAGATTGGCTTCGGCCTGCAGCGGATAAGGCGTGCCGAACATCACATCCTGCAGGTCGGTGGCGAGCATGGATCCTCCCCAACCATCGGCCAGGGAGCAGCGGGTACATTGCTTGATGATGTTCTTGTAGTCTTGATCCACGCCCATGTGGGTTCGATGCATGATTTCCACGACTTCGCGGTCGATATTCCGCGGCAGCACCCCGGCTTTTTCCCACTTCTCCTGGAGCGGCACGGGAGCCCGCTTCAGATAGTAGAGGTTGCCTTCGGCCTTGCCCCATTCGTTTAGGGCCTTTTCGGCCACTTCCAGGGCGATCTCATCAATGTTGCGATCCTGGGTCTCTCCATCCACTTCAATGGTAGTGGCGACGTCGAGGTGCGGTGCGATGGAGAGCAGTTTAACCGGATCCTTGATCTTGTAAGCATCGGTTTCCTTGCGGGCCACGGATAGGAATACCTCGGCCACGCAGCGGCCGTGGTCCGAATGTGCGGCGGCGCCGGAGGCCACCATACGGGCGAAATTGCGGGCTGCGATGGTGTTGGCGGTGGCGCCGCAAAGCCCTTTCCGGGTGTCGTTTTCCGGATCCACGTCCTTGGTGAGCGGGAGCCGACAAGGACCCATGGCGCAGTTTTTGCAACAGATGCCTTGAATCCCGATGTTGCAGGGCTTCATGGCGGCCGCACGGTCGAATACGGTGTCGATGCCCAACTGCTGCGCCCGGGCAATCATCTCCTGAGTGCCTGGATCGATCGAAGACGCAATCGGGTCTGCAAGTTTTTTAACTTTTTCCTTGATTTCTTCTGCCATCAGAGGTTCCTCCTCGTTATTAAAATATGCTTTCAGATTGAAAATAATCGGGTTTTATTCTGTTGGGAGCCACCCATCACGCGATCCTTCTGTGGATCCGGTTCAGACGATCGATGAGCTTGTCCGCCATGGATTTCTGCTCGGCGGCCGCTGTTGCCGGGACTTTCGCTTTTTTCACGGTGGACCGCTTCGCCGCAAGAGCTTCCCTTTCCTTGGCCCTCTGGGCCCGGATGGCCTCTTCCCGTGCCTCCCTTTCGGCCTGGGCTTTGGCTTCAGCGTCGGCTTTGGCTTTGGCTTCCGCTTGGGCCTTTGCTTCAGCGTCGGCTTTGGCTTTGGCCTCGGCTTGGGCCTTGGCTTTGGCTTCCGCCTCTGCCTTGGCCTTGGCCGCAGCCTCGGCTTGGGCTTTGTGCCTCGGCTTGGGCCTTGGCTTCGGCTTCCTTGTCCACAGGCTTGGCTTCCGCTGCGGGCTTTACCGCTTCCTTTTCTGCGGGTTTCGGCGGTGCCGGTGCGGCTTTCTTGGGTGCGGCTTTGGGAGCTTCGGCCGCCTTGGGAGGGGCTTTCTTTTCCGCCGGTACCGCTTTTTTCTCTTTTTCCGCCTGGATGCTCAGATCGGGAGCCGGCGCCAGTGCCGCATAATCGATGTCAGCGGCGGGAAGTGCTTTTTCTATGGCAGTGGCCTTCTGGGCGGATCCTCCCTCCATGGCCAACCCGATGAAAGCCTTGACCATCCGGATGGCTTCGGGATGCCGCATGATGAGGATGTCGGATCCTGCCATGAGGTAGCTGACGGCCCCGACGGCTTCCATGAGCACGCCCCGCTTTTCGGGGTCTCCAAGGGTAGGAGCCGATTCCGCCGACTCCTTGGCTTCCTTGCATTTCCAAACCTCGTTTCCGAGGTTGTTGATGATGGGCAGCTGGAGCTTGTCGTCGCCCTGGGTCAAAGCCGCCATCCGGATCCGGTCCATGACGGAATAGGAATATTCCAGGCCGTATCCCAGACCCCCGGTGGTGGGGTCGATGAGCATCTTGTCCGTGGGCACGCCCAGGTTTTCCAGAAGGATGTTGACCTGTTTGGCCAGGTTCACATCGATGGGAGAGGAGGCGATCAAGGTTTGTCCGTAGCCCATGGCCGCCGCACCGATCCCCTTGTGGTTTTTATCTTCAACAGGCCCGAGGGTGATGTTTTTACCCTGGCAATCTTCGGCCACTTTCTTGAAGACTTCCTCGTCCTTTTGCGGGTTGGCCGATCCCCAGACGATCAGCGGCACCTTGACGGCTGCGCTCACTTTTTTCACCGTCTGGGTCGCCTCGGCGGCTCCGGCGTTCTTGCCGTTTGGGTCCGTGCTCTTGAGCTGGAGGACGATGATTTCGGCACCGAAGGTTTCCACGCATTTTTTAGCCCAGGCAGCCGGGTCCGAGACCACGTCCTTGAAGTGGCAAAGAACGGATTCCGGCCAATCTTCGGGTTCCATGTCCCAGACCTCCATGGCGATCTTGGGCCTATTGGGCATCTCCCCCTCGAACAGGTAGAAGGGATAGCAATTCTGCCCTCCCACCTTCACCGACGTATCGCCTTTGCCGATGGTGATCTCCTTGATTTTGCCGGTGTAACTCTCTTTATAAAATGCAAAGCCCAATGTTCCCTCCTAAATCACAGTGTTAAGGTTTTTGTGGATGATCAATCCCTCTGTCACGCTTGTTTTCCTTTTCGCGCTCAACCGCCTCCTTTCCAGATGTGGATTTCGATATGCTTATGCCCTTTACCGGGCGATTTCATGCTCCTCGGCTGGCCGTGGCGCCTGTCGAAAGTCTTTCTTTTGAGGGTTTTAAAGCGATTTTTCAGGATTCTGACACAAAGGATACCTTTTATAGTTGGAGTTCCGGCTTGTCAACAGGTTAGGCAAACTGAATGGAATTTAATTTTTTTCTCCCCTTTATTGTTTTTGAAGCGCGTTTCGGGCCCTCAGGCGCTCTTGAAGCCGAGGGAAGCGTTCCATGTCCGTATGGGGCAGGAAAAGCGCGGCGATGTAGTGGTTCATGTAGGAAGAGGTTTCGCTGAGCTCGAAGTTGGTCATCTTCCGGGTCACTTCCACCACGTCACGCCGGATGCGGTTGGTCAGGGAACTCATTTTGGCCCCCATGAGGGAGCCGTTTCCCACGTAGACGACCTTTTCCGGGTCCGCTTCCGGCAAGAGGCCGATGGTCATGGCCTTTTCCAGGTCCACGTAGCTTCCGAAACCGCCGGCGAGATAGATCCGTTCCACGTCGGCCAGGCTCAGGCCGACCTCTTCCAAAAGCGTCATGCAGCCGCTGAACAGGGCCCCTTTTGCCCGGATGAGATTGTCGATGTCCGGTTCCGTCAGGGTCACGTCGCGGCCGATCTGGGTTTCGTCGGCAAAGGCCAGGACGAACTCCGCCACCCCGTCGGTTTCCCGAATCCGGAGGGAGCCCAGGCTCCGGTCGAATTTCCCGGAGTTGCTGATGACCCCTGTTTCGAAAAGGGTGGCCACCGCGGAGATCAATCCGGAGCCGCAGATCCCTTTGGGCCTTACGTTGCCGATGGTGAGGATCATGGGCTCCAGGGTGACAGGGTCGATGGAGAAGTCCTCGATGGCGCCCTTGGTCGCCCGCATGCCGAACTGGATGCCGCCCCCTTCGAATGCAGGCCCTGCGGAACAGGCTGCGCAGGCGAGCCAGTCCTTGTTTCCGATGACGATTTCCGCATTGGTTCCGATGTCCATGAACAGGCACAGGGCTTCCGAGCGGTACATCCCGGAGCCCATGACGCCCGAAACGATGTCTCCTCCCACATAGCTGGAGACCGCCGGATAGAACAGGGCGGTCACAGGGTCCCCCACGTCGATCCCCAGGTCCACGGCCCGGATGGGAGGGAAAAGGGTGGAGGCGGGGACGTAGGGGGAGCGCCGGATATACTTGGGATTGATCTTCAACAAAAGCTGGGTCATGGTGGTATTGCCGGCCAACGTGATGGTGGAAACCTCATCCCGTTCGATCCGGGCATGCCGGAAAAGCTTTTGGATGATCCTGTTGATGGTATCGACCACCACCTGGTGCAGCTTCTCCAGCCCCCCGGGTTTTTCCGCATAGACGATCCGGCTGATGACATCCTCTCCGTAGCTGATCTGCCCGTTGAAATCGCCGTACTGGGCCAATACCTCGCCGCTTCTCAGGTCAAGGAGCTGACCGTAAAGCGTCGTGGTCCCGATGTCCATGGCGATGGCGTAATTGCGGGCGGTGGTGTCCCCGGGTTGGACGTTGACGATTCGGGTGCGTCCGTCGATTTCTCGGACCGGGCGGGCCAGGGTGGCGGTGACCTTGAAATCCCCATCCCTCAGGACGTCCGGGATCTTTCGCAGCACCGACAGGTCCACCTCCAGCCGGTGTTCGTCATGGGCCAGATTGAGGAAGCCGAGAAGGCGGGAAGCATCCGGCAGGTTGTCCTGGACCGAAGGCGGCGCCAGTTCCAGGTATTTCTTTTCCACCGGGGGGACGAAAAGGCCCTTTTCCCTGAGCTCCTCCAGGTTCATTTCCTGGATACGGGCGGTTTTCCGGGGGATGCTTTGCGCATTGAGGACACTGACATCGATTTCGGATTCCACCGGAACCCGGACCACCAGGTCGTCCACGACGGAGGCCAGACAGGCCTGACGGTATCCTTTTTCAATGTCTTCCCGGGTCAATTTTTCGGAGAGGCCTCCTTCCACCTGTCCCTTTTCGAGGATCACCCGGCACTTGCCGCAGATGCCCGCACCGCCGCAGGAGGCGTTGATGTGAACGCCGGCTTCCAGGGCCGCCCGGATGAGATTTTCCCCGTCCTGGACCTGGACTTCCTTCTGATGGGGTAAAAAAAGAATTTTGTGCATAGGGATTTCTTGCTCCGTATCGGATGGGGCCCGACAGCCCAAAACCGCTTATCGCTTTTCGTCGAACCGGCAGGTCAACATGAGGACATCGCTGTCGAAGGTGGTTTGGGTCTTGAAAGGCAAAGTTTTAAACAGGTTGATCATGCCGCGGTTTTGGGGGGACGTGTAGGCGATGAAGCCGGTAATCCCGTTTTCCCGGGCGGCCTCGGCCAGCTTGGAAAGCAGGATTTTTCCCATGCCTTTTCCCTGGAAATCCTTGCTGATGGAAAAGGCCACCTCCGCGATGTTTTTCGCCGGGTCCAACAGGTATTCCCCGATGCCCACGACCCGGCCGAACCCGAATTCGCCCACCACCGCCACGAGGGTGAGGTCGTTGATATAATCGATCTGGGAAAGCCCTTCGATTTCATCCCGCATGAAGGCCGATTTCTCGTGGAAAAACCTTGAAACCACGTCGTCTTTTTCCAGGGTATAGAAGTGCTCCTGGATCCGCCTTTCATCCACCGGTTTTGCCGGACGGATGACCACTTCCTGATCGTCGATGATCCGGGTCTCCTCGAGCTTGAGCGGGTAGACGCCGCGGGAGAAGTCGGGGCGCTTTCTCCCGGCGTCGAGGATCCCCAGCTTTTTGGCCGCGAAGAACAGTTCGTCCCTGAAATCGGGGTGAGCGATGCTGATCATGGCCATGGCCCTTTCCTGGAGGCTTTTGCCGAACAGATTCACCGCCCCATACTCGGTGATGACGTATTGGACATCCCCCCTGGGGACCACCACGGCTTCGTCGGACAGAAAGGGAACGATGCGGCTTTTCTTCCCATCCCTGGACGTAGAGGTCAGCATGAGAATCGATTTTCCTCCCTCGGACAGGGCCGACCCTCTGACAAAGTCGAGCATGCCGTTGACCCCTGAAAAGTTGTTGTGTGGGAGGGCGTCGGCGGAGACCTGGCCGGTGAGATCCATGGTCATGGCGACGTGCATGGAGACCATTTTATGATGCCGGGAAATGATGGCCGGATCGTTGACGTAATCGGACGGCTGGAAATCGATGGCAGGATTGTCGTTTAAAAATTCGTAAAGGTTTTCGGATCCCACGGCGCTGCTGGCCACCAGTTTTCCCTCGTTGAATCCTTTTTTCTGGTTGGTGATGACCCCCATGGAAAACAGGTGCAAAATGTCGTCTGTGAGGTATTGGGAATGTACGCCGAGATCGTTTTTTTTGGAAAGGCCCAGAAGGGTGGCCTGGTGGGTGGCTCCGAGGCTGACGTGGATGGTCGATCCGTCATCCACGAGGCGGGCCACCTGCCTGCCGATGATATTGGCCGATTCCAGCTCCGGTTGGGGGCCGAGGGTGAGGAGATTTTCGTCGTATTCCACAATCACGTCCACATCGTTGACGTGGATGAAGCTTCTTCCCAGGACCCTGGGCATTTTGGAATTGATCTGGGCGATGACGAGATCGGCGGAGGTGGCCGCTGCCAGGGTGATGTCCACGGAAACGCCGAGGCTCATCCAGCCGAAATCGTCGGGGGGGGTGGTCTGAATCAAGGCCACATGGATGGGCATTCTCCGCGTTTTAAAGAGCCGTGGGATGGCGGAAAGGTTGATGGGCGTGATAAAGCGCTTGTTTCGCTGGATCCCTTTCGCCTTGGCCGATCCCAGATAAAAAGATCGGATGGTGAGGCTCTGGCCTTGCCCCTTGTTGGCGATCAGGCTCAGCGGGACGCTCTCCGTGCTGAAGAGCCTGACGATCTCGATGTCCGGGAAGCGGTTGGTTTCCTCCGCCAGCAGGCGGACCAGGTGCTGGGGTTCTCCGCTGGAAGACGAGATGAAGACTCTCTGGCCCGGCCGGATCTTCCGGATGGCATCCCGGCCTTGACGTCGTTTTTCCACGTAAGTGTCGGCCCAGTAAGCTCTCGTTGGCATTTCAGGCTTCCAATGGTTGGGGGTTTTTCCATGAGGGGCCTGCAGGAAACGCCAACGCCCCTCCCTCGAAGAACCCTTCGTATAACAAACCGGCTCGGGGATCAAGGATAACCGGAAAAAGGAGGAACGGGTCCCTGGAGGCGGCTTTCCGGAATCCTTATAAAATAGGGGATCTGACGGAAATGACCTTGACTCCTGCTGACATTTTTCCTATACAACCGAACCACTGAAGGAAAAGCGTCAATTAAGGGAAGACGATGAAAACATTGAAAGCCGTTGCGCACGGGATCGATCAGTTGAACGAGTGGGTGGGCAAAGGGGTGGCCTGGGTGGCTCTCGGGCTGGTGGCGGTAGTCTTCGTGGACGTGGTGATGCGCTACGCGTTCAATACCAGCTTCGTTTTCACCCAGGAGCTGGAGTGGCACCTCTTTGCCTTCATTTTCCTCATCGGCGCCGGGTACACTCTTTTCCATGACGGGCACGTGCGGGTGGACATCGTCTATCAGCGCCTGAACGCCAAGGGGAGGGCCTGGGTGAACCTTTTGGGCGTCCTTCTTTTCCTGATCCCGGGCTGTCTCATGGTGATCACGACTTCCTGGAAATTCGTCGTCAATTCCTGGTCCATCATGGAGGGGTCCCCGGACCCCGGCGGCATTCCTTTCCGATTTATCGTCAAAGGGTGCATCCCCGTGGGCTTTGCGCTCCTGCTTCTCCAGGGAATTTCCCTGGGATTGAAAAGCCTCCTTGAGGTGTTGGGCCGCGGTGATGCACAGGAGGGCCCCCGCTGATGGAATATTTGCCCGCATGGATGTTTCTGGCCCTGACCATCCTCTTGATGGCCGGGTTTCCGGTGACCTTCACCCTCATGGGGACGGCCCTTTGTTTCGGGCTCATCGGTTTCGGGTGGTCTTTTTTCAACCTCCTGCCCCTTCGCATCTGGGGCGTGATGATCAATGTGACGCTTCTGGCCGTTCCCCTTTTCGTCTTCATGGGGGTCATGCTGGAGCGCAGCGGTCTGGCGGAAGAGCTTCTGGACACCATGGGCCTCCTCTTCGGCCGGCTGAGGGGCGGGCTGGCCATCTCCGTGGTCATCGTCGGGGCGCTTTTGGGGGCCAGCACAGGGATCGTGGGGGCCACGGTCGTTACCATGGGGCTTCTGGCCGTTCCCACCATGATGCGACGCAACTACAGCAGGGAGCTTGCCACCGGCACTGTGGCCGCATCCGGGACGCTGGGCCAGATCATTCCGCCCAGCATCGTTCTGGTGCTCATCGGCGACATCGTGGGGGTGTCCGTGGGGGACCTGTTCATCGGCGCCATATTGCCGGGGTTTCTCCTGGTCGGCCTGTTCATCGCTTATATCCTCATCATATCCCTTGTTAAACCCAAAGTCGCACCCCCCATTTCCAGGGCCGAACTGGCGTCCATCACCTCACGGGAGATGGCCAGACGGGTGGGAAGGGCGCTTGTCCCTCCCTTGTTCCTGATGCTTGCTGTCCTGGGGTCGATCTTTGCGGGAATCGCCTCCCCCACGGAAGCCGCCGCCGTCGGGGCCGTGGGATCCACTTTTTTGACGGTGATCAACAAGAAATTTTCCATGACCATTCTCAAGGAGGTCATGCACACCACAGTGCGCCTGACCTGCATGGTGTTCATCATCCTGTGCGGTGCGGCCGCCTTCGGGCTGGTCTTCAGGGGGCTCGGGGGCGACGGGCTGGTGCGGGAGTTTTTGGGGGGATTGGCGGATAAATACAGCCACTATGCGGTGCTGGCCATCGTCATGGGGTTGATTTTTCTCATCGGGTTTTTCCTCGATTTCATCGAGATCACCTTCATCCATGTCCCCGTTCTGGCCCCCATCATGATCGAGTTCGGCTTTGACCCGATCTGGTTTTGCATCCTTTTGGCGGTCAACCTCCAGACGTCGTTTCTCACGCCGCCCTTCGGGTTTTCGCTGTTTTACCTCAAGGCGGTGACGCCGCCCGAGATCACCACGGGGCACATCTACCGGGGGATCATCCCCTTTGTCCTGGTTCAGCTCATCGGGCTGGCCATGGTGGTCTTTTTTCCGAAACTGGCCACCTGGCTTCCCAGGCTGGTCTTCGGCTGAAAAACACGTTGACTTACTTGCGGTTTATCTATAGTTAAACGCTCTAAAAAATTAACAAAGGAGGTTTTATGAAAAGACGGGATTTCCTGAAAAAGGCGGGGATGGGTGCGGCTGCCGTGGCGGCGACTGCCGTGAACGCGCCGGCGGTGATGGCCCAGAAGAAGCACCTATGGAAGATGGTGACCACCTGGCCGCCCAAGATGCCGGTGCTCCAGGAAGGGTGCGAGCGACTGGCCAAACGTATCGATGAGCTGTCCGACGGCCGGATCAAGATCCAGGTCTTTGCTGCGGGCGAACTGGTGCCGCCCATGGAGAGCTTCCAGGCCGTATCCGACGGGACGGTGCAGGTGGGGAGCGGGGCGGCTTATTACTGGGCGGGGAAGGAACCGGCCACCCAGTGGTTTTCGGCGGTTCCCTTCGGCCTGAACGCCCAGGGCATGGCCGCGTGGTTTCACAGCGGCGACGGCCTGAAGCTCTGGGAGGAGACCTATGCCCCGTTCAACCTGGTCCCCCGTCCCGGAGGGTCCACCGGCGTGCAGATGGGGGGCTGGTTCAACAAGAAGATCAACACCATCGACGACTTCAAGGGCCTCAAGATGCGGATTCCGGGCCTGGGCGGCAAGGTGGTGGCCAAGGCCGGCGGTACGGTCGTGTTAACCGCCGGGGGCGAGATCTTCACGAACCTGGAGCGCGGGGTCATCGACGCCACCGAGTGGGTGGGCCCCCTGCACGACCTGCGGATGGGTTTCCACCAGGCGGCTAAGTTTTACTACTATCCAGGCTGGCACGAGCCCGGCACCTACCTGGAGTATTTTTTCAACAAGAAAGCCTACGATGCCCTTCCCAAGGACCTCAAGCACATCATCGACTGCGCCTGCATGGAAAACGAGCTGTGGGTATTGAATCAGTTCGATTTTCAAAACGGCGCGGCCCTCCAGGAGTTGATTACCAAGCACAAGGTGCAGCTCGTCAGGTTCCCGGACGAGGTCCTCAATGCCCTGCGCAAGATGGCCGCCGAGGTGGTCGAGGAAGAAGCCGCCAAGACGCCCATTGCCAAAAAGGTCAACGAGTCCTTCAAAAAGTTCCAGAAGATCGTCGGAACCTGGGGAAGCATTTCCGAGAAAACCTACTACGACATCATTCAGCAGGATTTTCCGCTGAAGGCATAGATCTTTATCGCTGATGAAGAAATTTCATCGGGCTTCGAATCGCCGGCCGGCGCTCTTACGGCCGGCGATTCTGTCTTGAAAACGGTTCAAAAGGCCAAAAGTCAAACGGGGTGTCTGAAATGAGCGATTCCATTCCCGAAATTCAAAAGATCCTCTATGCCACGGACCTGTCGGAGAACGCGCGGCAGGCCTTCGGGTACGCCGTAACGCTCGCCTACCGGCTTGGCGCCAAGATCGTCGTGTTGCATGTCATCGAAGAACCCTCGGCGTTTGCGTGGTCCATGGTGGAAGAAGCCGTCGGCGAAAAACGACTTGCCGAGATCAAGAAGGATAAGGAAACCCAGGCCGCAGCCATGATTCAAAAGCGCCTGGAGCGCTTCTGCCAGGAGGCCCAGGACCGGTTCCCGGACTGCCCTTTCGTCGTGGAAAGCATCTTCGTCAAGAGGGGCCACCCGGTGGATCAGATTCTCCGGCTGGCAGGTGAATTGAACGCCGACCTCGTCGTCATGGGCTCCCGGGGGCAGGGCGTGCTGTCCGACGTCACCATGGGAAGCACTTCCCGCCGGGTGCTGCGGCGGTGCAAAAAACCGGTCTTGATCATCCGACTGCCGGAGCCGGCATAGAAAAGGAAACGCGGACCCTCAGGCTTGTTACTTGGTCAAGGAAGACCCAGCTCCCGGGCGTTGAGAATGCTGGGGGCGGCCCTGGGGGGCTTTTCCCCGAAAAACGGGGCCATGTCGGTTCTTGACCATACCGGATCTTTCCGAAGGACGGCGGCCACGTTGGCCGCCGCGAGGACGGCCATCCCCTGCCGCGTCCACCCGGTGGCCGAAGCGATGTGAGGGACGATCACGACGTTATCCAGATCCGCCAGCCCCGGCTTGAGGGCGGGTTCCTCTTCGAAGACATCCAGCGCTGCCCGAAAATCGGGGTAGCTTTTGCAGTGATCCACCAGCGCCGCCTCGTCGATGACGGGTCCCCGGCTGGTGTTGATTAACAGGGCGTTTGCCTTCATCATCGAAAGCCGCGCAGCGTCGATGAGGTGGTGCGTAGACGCATTGAGGACCGTGTGGACGCTCACGCAATCGGCTTTTCGCAGAAGCTCTTCTATGCCTTCCGCCCTTCGGCAGGCCACCGGGGCCTGACCCTGGGATTCCAGGAATCGCCCGTAGTCCCGGAGGTACGCCTCCAGGCCGGGGTTGGGGTGCAAATCGTGATAGAGGACGTTCATCTTGAACCCCTCGGCCATCATACGGGCATAGGCTTCGCCGATGCGGCCGGCGCCGAGGATCCCCACGGTTTTGCGCCAGAGCCGCTCCCCCAGAAAAAGCGTGGGAAGCCACCCGTTGAACTTTCCGGCCCTTAAGAAACGCTCCGCTTCCCCCACGCGCCGTGCGGCGGCAAAGGTGAGCGCCACGGCCATCTCTGCGGTGGTCTCCGTCAGGACGCCGGGAGTGTTTCCCACGGGGATACCGTGACGGGTGGCCGCTGCCAAGTCGACGTTGTTGAAGCCCACCGCGTAGTTGCTGTAGACTCTGCCGCCGGCCGCCTTGAGCGCGGCAAACAAAGCCTCTCCCCATGTTTCCGTCAGCTGACCGATGGTTCCCTCGCACCGGGAGCCGATGGCGGCCCGGATGTCGTCCAGGCCAAGCACCCGATCCGACTGGCAGATTTCGACTCGGCAGTCGGCATCCTTCAAGATCTCCAGCCATCGGGTTCCCGGAAGCGTCTTGGTGACGATGACCCGGTTGCCCCCGGAGGCATTGACGGTCTTCCATTCCATGGTCAACTCCCTTTGGATTTCCGGCCTTTTCTTCGCACGACTTCTTCAACGGCTGAAGCGATATGCCCTGCGGATAGGCCGTATTTTTCCAGAAGCTCCAGGTAAGGCCCGGACTCTGTAAAGAGGTCCTGAACGCCGACGCGCTTCATGGGGATGGGATCGTTCTCCACCAAAAGCTCGGCGACCGCGCTTCCCAGGCCCCCGAACCAGACATTGTTCTCGGCGGTGACGATCGCTCCCGTGTCTCTGGCGGCTGCAAGGAGGGTTTCGGTATCCAGGGGTTTTAAGGTGTGGCAGTCGATGACGCGGGTGTCGATCCCTTTTTCGGCAAGGCGTTTTGCCGCGATGAGAGCCTGAACCACCAGATCACGGTTGGCGATGATGGAGGCATCTTTCCCTGCGCGGATCGTCACGGCTTTTCCGATCTTAAAAGGATAGTCCGTGCCATAGAGTATGGGGACGGGATCCCGGGTGAAGCTCAGATAAACCGGACCCTGGAATTCGGCTGCAGCCCAAACGGCCATCCGGGTGGAGACCGGATCCGCCGGTGCGATCACCGTGGAGTTGGCGACGGCGCGGAGGATGGAAAGGTCTTCCTGTCCCTGGTGGGTCACCCCGTCCGGCCCCGGGGTGATGCCGCCGTGGCTGGCGGCGATCTTCACGTTCAACTTGGGGTAGTGGATGCTGTTGCGCACCATGTCCAGGGCCCGCATGCTGGCAAAGACGGCATAGGTCGTGGCGAAGGGGATGAGCCCGGTGGTGGCCATCCCAGCCGCGGCGGCCATCATGTTCTGCTCGGCGATACCGAAATTGAAGGACCGGTCCGGAAATTTCTCAGCAAATTCGTGGGTTTTTATGGACTTGGAGACATCCGCATCCAGGACCACCACGGCCGGGTTCTTTTCTCCGAGTTCGATGACGGCTTCCGCATAGGCGTAGCGGGTGGGCTGCTGGGGGGCCTTCGAGAAAAAATCCGTCGAAGCGAGGCTTTCAACGATCTCGGGCAGAACATACCGATAGGGGGATCCAGTGTTAGATTTCACAGGCGCACCTCCTGATTTCTTCCAGGGCCTGCCGCGCTTCCTTGGCGCAGGGGGCCTTGCCATGCCATTCCGCGACATTTTCCATGAAGGAGACGCCTTTCCCCTTGACCGTGTGCGCTAAGAGGAGTGTGGGGGCCCCTTTGGAGCTCCTGGCTTCTTCGAGGGCCGGAACAATTTCTTCCATCTTGTGCCCATCGATTTCAACGACCCTCCAGCCGAAGGCGCGCCATTTGTCCGCAAGGGGTTCGATGGGCATCAGGACGTCGACACAGGCGTCGTTTTGGAGATGGTTTCGATCCAAAATGGCCGTGAGGTTGTCCAGCTTCCATTTGGCTCCGGACATGGCGGCTTCCCAAATGGAACCTTCCTGAACCTCCCCGTCGCCGATCACGATCCAGACGTGGTAATCTTTTTTTCGCAGTTTTCCGGAAAGCGCCATGCCAACCCCCACGGAAAGACCATGTCCGAGAGACCCGGCGGTCATGTCGATCCCGGGGGTTTTCAGCATGTCCGGATGCCCCTGAAGGATGCTGTTCAGGCGGCGCAGCGTGGAGAGGTGGGATTTGTCGAAAAACCCTCTTTCAGCAAGGGCGGCATACCAGACCGGGCAGGCATGGCCCTTGGAAAGGATGAAGCGATCCCGGTCCGGCCAGTTCGGGTTCTCGGGATCGATCCGCATGACGCGGAAATACAGGGCCGTGACGAGGTCTGCGGCGGAAAGGGATCCGCCTGGATGACCGGCGCCGGCAGTGCAGATCATGTCGATGATGGCGCACCGGATGCTGGCCGCAATCCGCTTGAGCGCTTCCACGGTATTTGGGGTTTCCGGTTCGGGCATCTGGATCGGCCTCCTTTGAAGAAAAATTTATTTCAGTCCGAAAAGCTCGGACTCGATGAAGCGCCAGGTTTCAAGGTAATCCCCCTTGGCGGTCCTCCGGGAGATCTTTCCCACGCTCACCCGGTCCAGCAGGGACCAGATCCTGCCGGTGATCCTGCTGTTGGCCTCGAAAGTACCTTTGATGTCCCACCGGGTGGGAGAGGTGTCGGAAGTGAGGTAGTCCTTGTATTTGTATTTCTTCAGGTAATACAGAAATTCCACGTATTCCAAAAAGTGCTTGGTTCCGCAGAAATAATCCCAGTCCCACCGGCCGTCGTTGTCATTGATGTGAATGTAGTAGGGATAGGGACTTCCGGCCAACAGCGCCAGGGCTTCCGCCGGATTTTCACCTCCATAAACGGAATGACCGAAATCGAGCGTGACGCCCATGGCTTTGATCTGGATATCGTTGAGCAGGCACAGCGTTTTGGCGGCGGTATCGATAAAGCATCGTCCTCGGGTTTCGCTGGGTTTATACTCGATAAAAAGCGGAACATCCGGTTTGTGGCTTCCGGCTTCCCCGAAGGTTTCCACGAGGTGTTTCCACGCTTTGGCGTAGTCATATTGGAACGCAAATTCGTACCCGTCCCCCAGCGGGCAACAGGTCACCTTGTCCGCCCCCAAAGCCTGGGCGAAGTCTTTGGCTTCCTTGATGAAGCGAACCGCCTTTTCCCGGGTCTGTTTTTTAAGGGACGTCAGCCCGCCGTTTCGGAACTCGGGTTCGGCCTTGACATTGACATTGACCGCCGCCACTTTCAGCCCGTATTTCTCCAGGAAGCGCACGGGTCGGTTCCGGGTCCCTGACCTCGTAGGGAAAGACGATTTCAACCCCGTCGTACCCTTTTATTTCGGTCATGAGTTTAAACTTCTGCTCCAACTCCAGCGGTTCGTTGTAATCGTGAAAGCGGTCCTTGGTGCGGGATAAAAAGCCGGTGATAATGGCCATCTTCAGCATTCATGGCTCCTTTTTATTGAATCCTCGGTGCACGGGAACGGTTCGGTTTCAGTCTGCCGAACAGCTTCTCGACCCAGGTATTTTTAAAGGCTTTCACCGCCGGGATCTGGACCAGCACGAGCCAGACGATGATTAAAACGAGACTCAGCGATACCGGCCGGGTGAAGACCGGCCAGAAGCTTCCCTGGGATACCATCAGCGCCCTGCGAAGATTTTCATCCGCCATGGGTCCGAGAATGACCCCGATGACCAGCGGCGCGATGGGGTACCCCATTTCCGCCAGAAAATAGCTGACGATCCCAACGGGAATCATCAGGTAAAGATTGGTGATGTCCAGCCCGAGAGAGTAGGATCCGATGATGCAAAGGATCCCGACGACGGGCATAAACAGGGGGGCGGGGATACGCAGCACCTTCACCACCTGCTTGGCCAGGGTGATGCCGACGATCCACATGCTCATGGACGCCAAAAGCAGGATAGCGGCGCATTCGATGATGAACTTGGGGTGTTCGAAGGTGATCATGGGTCCCGGCGTGACGCCGTGCAGCATGAGGGCCCCCAGGAGCATGGCCGCCGGCGGGCTCCCGGGAATGCCCAGGTTCAACAAGGGGATAATGGCGCCTCCAACGCAGGCATTGTTGGCCACCTCCGTGGAGAGAACCGCGGTGATCTCTCCTTTTCCGAAATTTTCCGGGTTCTTGGACGTGTTTTTCGCGGCGCCGTAAGACACCCAGGCGGCGATGTCTTCTCCGATGCCGGGGACGCAACCCACTCCCACGCCGATGAGCGCGGAGCGGATGATCTTGGGTATGTTCCTGACGATGGTCCCGAATTCCGGGAGAATACGCTGGAGTTTTTGAACGTCTCCGACCTGAATCCGGTCTTTGAGGACTTGAATGATCTGGGGGATGCCGAAGGCGCCGATCAGGACCGGGACCACTTCGATACCGGCATCCAGTTCCGGGAATCCGAACGTGAAGCGCGGATAGAATTGCAGGCGGTCTCTCCCCACCATGGCCAGGAAGAGCCCCAAGAAACCCGCGATCCAGCCCTTGATGACCAGATCCGGGGTGGTGAGCGTCCCGCTGATCAGAATTCCGAAAAAGGCCAGGAGGAAAAATTCGAAGGAGGTGAACTGCAGGGCGAAGTGCAGGATGATGGGGGAAACTGTCACCAGGAAGAGCATGCTGATGATGGTCCCGATGGCGGATGCGGTGGTGGAAAGCCCGATGGTTCGACCGGCCTGTCCTTTCATGGCCAGCGGATAGCCGTCGAGAGCCGTGGCGGCCGAGGCGGCCGTCCCGGGGATGTTGATCAGGATGGAAGAATAGCATCCGCCATAGGTGCCGCCGACGTAAATGGCCAACAGGCAGACCATTGCCGTGGGGGCATCCATCCCATAGGTGACGGCCGTAAGCAGGGCCACACCCAAAGTCGAAGTCAACCCGGGAAGCGCCCCGAAGATAATCCCCAGAAGAACCGACCCGAAGAGGATGGCCAGGTGCACCGGACTGCTGACCACGTTGCCGAGGCTTTGGAGGTAAATCCCGAAGGTGTCGATGACGGTCATCGGAGGTTTCCCTTAAGCGCTTAAAGTCATGGCATGAATTCCAGATACCAGAGGTAATCCAAGGCTCTGACGATCAGCCCCTCTTTGGGGAGCGGCACCATCAGAAAGTATTTGAAGATCGGACCGATCACGAAAGGCGTCACGATGGCGAGCGTCATGCCGATGCGGAATTTCTGTTTGAGATCCGGTCGCGGGCGCACCTGCTTCCAGACAAAAGCCATAAAAGATAGAGTCAATAGAATCATGAAAAGATCGTTGAAATAGGGAAAAAAATCCTTTGTAAAACGGTGGAGCCCAAAGGCGAAATACGCGAGCAGGGCTGCTTCGCAAACCAGATAAAAAGTCAGAAAGGAGCGCAACAAAAGATCGTCCATGAAATAAAACATCATGATGAAAGAAAATAAAAAGAAAACCGCACACAGGAAAAAATCGATCCGCGGAATGTGAACATAGACCAGGGTTACAAAAAGGACGGCGATGGCATAAAAACGACAGGTCTCATCGCCTTTAAGGGTTAGAAGCATTTTTGGGCCGGCAAGCCATCTTAACGTCTCTAGAACGTTTTCCATCCGATGCTTTTGAGGGCAACCCGGCACAGCATGGCGCCCAGAAGCATGATCGTGAAACCGATGAAAAGCGGCATGAGGGCGGGAGAGACATACCAGACATTCATGACGCCTCCCCAACTGTCTTTCATGGGCATCTTGAAGGCTTGATAGACGATCCAGAGACCGAACAAAAAGAAGACAATTCCCGAAAACACGTCCGCTTTTCTTAGTTTTTCCTTGTCCAGCATGGCAGCCCTGCTCCAGAAGAAAGGGTGGATCGGGGCGGACGGGGAATCACGCCCGCCCCTTTGGATTTGAAGCGATTTACTTGGCCGGTTTGGGGATGTTCAAGGTCGCCGGATCGACTTTGGCCGCACCGAGCTCCCAGAGCGTCCAGGCAAAGAGGGATTCCAGGTTGTTGAACTCCGCCTTGGCGTCGGCGCCCGTTTTCGCAGAGAGCAGATAGTAATTTTCCTTGCCCCACTTCTGGATGGTATCGGTGGCCATCGCCTTCTTGAAAGCGGCCTCGATCACGGCCTTGACTTCTGCCGGGGTATCCGCAGGAACCGCGAATCCGATGGCTTGGGATATGGGGAGATACTGTTTCAGTCCGGGGTACCCGTCAAATGCGGAGGGGATTTTTCCCACGTCCGCAACGTCGAAGGCGCTCGGGATGAGCATGGCCAGGGGCCGCAATTTACCGCCGCGGATGAGCTGCTGCTGTTCGGCCAGGGAAGTGACCACGAGGGAGACCTCGCCGGTCATGGCCGCATTCTGGGCGGGGGCAGAACCGGGATAGGGGATGTAGTTGAACTTGGTGCCGGATCCTTTTTCCAAGGCCAGCAGGTTCAGGTGGTGAATGGAGCCTGAGGCACTGGCGCCGGCCTTGATGGAACCCGGTGCTTTCTTGGCGGCTTCTATCAGTTCGTTGAGGGTTTTATACGGGGTGTTGGGGGTGACCGAGATGAGGTCCGGAGATCCTCCTACGATAAAGTAGTCCCAGGAATCCATTCTCTTGTCCCATCCGCCCTGGACACCGGCCGTTACACAAGACTCCGAGAGGCCGCAAAGGGTGTAGCCGTCATGGGCCTGGGTATAGGCGTAACTCATCCCCACGGACCCTCCGACACCGCCGGTTTTGTTGACCACATTGATGTTGACGCCCAAGACTTTAGCCATTTCGGCACTGATCATGCGGTTGCAGACATCTGTGCCGCCGCCGGCGGACCAGACAACGACATTGGTGATATCCCGTTTCGGAAATGCCTTTGCCGCCGCGTAGACTCCGATGGCCGACGCCAGAACCACTACCAAGCTAATCGTTAAAATCTTTCTCATGGCCTTCCTCCTTCTTGTGCTTTGTTCGTTCTTCTCAACTGGTGGAACCGCCGAGGTTTCCGGAAGCCCTCACCCTATGAGCGGCGGGGTTCTTTCGGAAGCTAAAACCGCTACGGAAGTCTTGATCCCCTCCTTTCCCTGCAAAACAGGCTCTTTTTCAACTCGCCGCAGATGGCCGTGCCCTGGTTTCGTTTTCGATCAGAGTTCGGATTCGCGCAACGGATTCCACTTCGCCGTGTTGAAGTGGTCGGACAAATGGGTTCCGGGAGCCACCAGGGCATCGCAGAACGCGAGGTCCGAAGGGTCCAGCTCCAACGAGCAGGACTTAAGGCTTTCCTTCAAGTGGTTCAGGGTGCGCGGCCCCACGAGGGTTGCCGTAACTCCGGGTTGATGCAGGACCCAGGCGGTTGCAAACTGAGCCGGGGAACACCCTTTTTCCTCTGCCCTTAACGCCAGTTTCCGCGCCGCTTCGATTCCCTCGCGTGTAATCCGCTCGGCGAAGATTTTTTTCTGCGATCCCCGACTGCCCGGCGGAAGAGCCCCGGCGTCGGCATATCGTCCGGCCAACACGCCCTGCGCCAGGGGGGACCACGTGATGACCCCCAAATCAAAAGCGCGGCACATGGGAAGAATTTCGTTTTCAAAACGACGGTCCAGAAGGTTGTACGGGGGTTGCTCGCAAACGATCACGGGATAGCCGTACCGGTCGGCCACCCACAGGGCCTCCACCGTTTTCCAGGGGGGAAAGGTGGAGCATCCGAGGTACCGGACCTTTCCCTGCCGGACCAAAAGGTCCATGGCGCTTAAAGTTTCTTCCAGGGGTACTTGGAAGTCCGCACGATGCAGAAAATAAAGGTCGATGTGGTCGGTCTTTAGGTTCCTGAGGCTTTTTTCACAGGAATCGAGGATGTGAGCGCGGGAAAGCCCCCGGTCATTGGGGCCTTCTCCGGTGGGCCAAAAGACTTTGGTCGTCAGGATGACCTCTTTTCTTGCACCCATGGCCTTCAGGGAATTTCCCAGTATCTGCTCGCTCTTCCCGCCGGCATAGACGTCGGCGCAGTCAATGCAGTTGACCCCGGCTTCGAAGGCGGCCTCTAGAATGCTTCGGGAGGCTTTTTCGGATGTGGGGCTTCCGAAATTCATGGTGCCCAGAACGAGGCTGGACAGTTTCAGCCCGGAGCGTCCCAATCGGCGGTATTCCATGTCAAATCCCTTTCAGACGTCTGCTTTCTCCATGTCCGTTTTCAGGAAAGCGATGGTCTTTTTCAGGTGAAGCCTCATCAGCTCTTCGGCCGCTTCTTCATCCCGGCGGCTGATGGCCTCGATGACCGCCAGATGTTCGGGGAGGGTCTGATCCGGAGGGCGAATCAGGCCTTCTGACGTCACGATCTGGTAGCTGTAGCTGATGATGTTGTAATTTTCGAGAATGCTTTGAAGAAATTCCTTCGAACCCACTTCGATGACGAAGTTGTGAAATCGGCGGTCTTCACGGGAATAGGCCTTGAGATCCGCGATTTCCACACGGGGGTCGAATGGATTAAAGAAGGTCTGCAGCCGGGAGATCTGCGCGTCGGTGATGTGCGCGGCAGCCCGTCGGGCGGCCAGGCCTTCGAGAACTTCCCTGAGTTCGAAGATGTACACCATCTCCCTTTTCGAGAAGAGGCGCACGAAAAAGCCCCTTCTGGGGAGAGCCTCGACCAGCTTCTCCTTTTCCAGGTATTTCAGGGCGCTGATCAAGGGCGTCCGGCTGATGCCCAGCTCCTGGGCGAGTTTTTCCTGCTGTATTTTCTCGCCGGGGAGCAGCCGTCTCTCGATGATCATGGTTTTGAGGATCTGATAGGCTTTTTGGTCCAGATTTTTATGTTGCGCCCCCAGGTTGGGCATGGACTTTCCTCTTTTTTCCCGCAGGCGAAGACGAAGTGGGTGCGGGGGCCTCTTTTTTGGTCATTGAATTTTGTATACAAAACTCAATACCAAGGGAAAAACCCGATGTCAAGAAAGAAATGGATCGTAAGGGGCCGACCCTGCCAGGACAGAAAATTCACGCGGTCAGGGAAGACTTGAGAGGCGTTTTTGGAAAGCCTTGATCCGCTGAAAAGGGGGATCTCCGGCACGAAGGGCATGTCTTTCACAGTCCCGGTAAATTTCCAACAGTCCTTCCTTTCCGCGATAGAGCGCGGCGGCCCGGGGAGAAGGATGGGAAGTCAGAAGGACCTGCATGCTCAGAAAGATCCGGTAAAGATCCTCGAATTCAAGGGGATGTTCATCTTTCTGGCGGCACGCCCGGGCAGCCCGGAATGCCGCTCCGAGTGCGGCGCTCTCCCTGACCGAGCAGGCATGAACAGGTATGCCGAAAACGTCCGCCAGCACCTGGATCAGGCCCGGGTTTTGGGATCCACCGGCGGTCACTAGAATCTCTTGGGGTCGGATGCCGATCCAAAAGGAGTGAAGATACATGGCCATGGCCTGGGCCTCGATGACGGCGCGGACATTGCCTTCCGGATCCGACGGATCGAGTCCGCCGTATCGGCGGACACACGGATTCGTCACCTTCGGCGTGATCTCCGGGAAAAAATAAGGCAGGAGAATCCGGCCCCCGTTCCCGGTCGGCGTCCGGAGCAGGATGTCGGAAAACGTCCGCCAGTCCAGGCCGTAGGCGTCTTTTATCCGTTTTCGGGCCAGGCTTCCATTTTGGAAGCAGATCAAGAACATGTACTTTCCGTCAGCGGTACCGAAGAGGTGTGCCGTTTCTTCCCGTCCTGGGCGCAGGCCGGGGAAGGTAGCCGAAATAGGTGTCGCTGGTTCCCAGGCTGATGGCATGGATGGCCGTTTTCCCCAGCAAGCCCAGTCCGACCAGGCTGGAAGGATTGTCCCCCGAACCGATGACGACTTTCGCCTCTGGGGAAAAGCCATGGCGACGGACCAGGTAAGCGGACACCGGGCCTGCGACTTCGTCGGAAGTTTTCAGCTCGGGCAACCGTTTTTGCAAATCGGGGGCGACCCGTTCAAGGACTTGCCGGCTCCAGGATCCGGTCCGGATGTCGGCCAAATTGGTTCCATAGCCGTCCCCGGCATCCACGGGAGCGGGCCGGCCGATCAGAATCGAGGTGATGAAAGAGCTGATGAGGGCGATGTGGGCGGTGTTCTCATACGCATCGGACTCTTGCTTCCAGAACTTGCGAATCTGGGGTCCGGCAAAGCGCTCGGTGGCGATGGACCCGGTCCGTGCCGCCACCTCTTTGTCACCGCCGAGAGCAACGGTGATTTCTTCACATTCCTTGAACGTGCTGGAATCCATCCAGACCGGGCTGGTGCTGCCGGGAAAAAATACCGTGGATCTGCCCGGAAAGGGGTCGTGCGGGAGTGACGCCTGCTATGAACTTCGAAGGCACCGGGCTTCAGATAGACCGTTCCGTGTTGCTGCGCCGAAACGCCGATCCCCCGAATCTTTCCTGAGAGGCGCTGTTTCTTGAGCCAGGCGCACATATCGTCCAGGGCTTCGACCCACATGCGTGGATCGGCGTGCACGATCTGGGGGTCGGGCGCCCGGAGCACACCGTTTTCGGTCCCATAGGCCGGATACTTTGAATCGAAGTGCACCGAACGGGCCTGCAGGTCCCCGCGGACGGGATCGATGAGGACGGCGGTGAGGCTTTGGGTGCTCATATCGAGCCCAGAAAGAGGGGCGATTTTGAAGATCGGAAAACAGGATTCATTTAAAAAAGCTGGATAACGGTCAAAAGCAAAGGCAAGACGATTCCCAAAAGGGCCGTCGTCACCAGCCAGCAGGAGTTGGCGAGATCGACATCCAGGTCGTAAAGGGAAGGCGGAATGAGCGCGTTGAAAGCCACCGGCATGGAGGACAGGATCAGGACCACTTTGAGCGGCAGGGCCTCGTCGATGCCTCCCAAACCGAGAAAATAGGCCAATGTCGTGGCGGCCGACGGGACCAGGAGGAACTTGATGAAGGAGACGCTCAGGCACTCTCTCAGGTAGTTTCCGACCCGTGAAAAGCGCAGTGCCAATCCGATGGAGGCCAAAAGCAGCACCGTTGCCAGGGGAACGAAGATCGCAATGACGCCGGCGTACCCTTCGGGTCGATGAAAACCGCCTGCGTTCAGCAAAGCACCGGCGATGATGCTGGTCAGTGCCACAAGGATGAAGGGATCCCGGGTGAAGCGCTTCAGGCGATCGGCGAGGCGTATATCCCCGGACTCGGCCCCACTGAAATACTTGGCAATGGGAAAGCCGATGGAATAATACGATATTTCTTCAAAGAGCTTGTAAATCGGGACCAGAGCGAAACCGGCCTCGCCTAAAAACAAAACAGACCAAGGCGCCGATGGAGCCGATGTTGGTGAAGGACCCGCACCCGAAGAGGGCTCCTGTTTTCCGGGGTTCCAGATGGAGGATGCGGGCGGCCGCCAGGGCAAGGAGGCCGCCGGCCACCAGCGCAAAGAGGCCGATAAAAGGGAGGGCCATCAGCTCAGGATCCTTGAGTTTCACAGTCCAAACGGCGCCGACAATGGCCACGGGGTTGAGAAACAAAAGCGCGATCTGCTGAAGTAATTTCCTGAGGGAATCGATGGGAATGGGGAGCCGGATTCGATGATGCCGGTGAAGTTGCTGGATCGCATAACCGGAGGAAAGACCGAACAGGATAATCCCGAATGAAAAGGCAAACCTGGACATTTTCTCTCTAGGTCGGGTCGACGAAAACGGTAAACGTTAAAAGAGGTACGGATTCCTGTGGCGCCATCTTGACGAATATATCCCACCTTCTGCCCGTCGGGCAACTCCAATTCTTTGAAGTGCAAGCCTTTTGAAGCGAAGGCAAGGGTATTGACAGTCGGTCAAATTCCGGTTTATCCATCGAATCAGGCGATGGATTTGAAAAGAAATCGGGACAAGAGATGATCACGACAGGAAGTGCAGGCATCGGCCCGTGCCGCGGCTGCGGAAAGCATCCGCCGCGCCGGGATCCGGATCACCGATCAAGAAGCCGAAAGCATCGAAGTGGTCGATTTCGGCCTGAGCCGACTGGAACAGGAAGGCGTTCAGGTCTTGACGCTGATTCAAACGGAGAGGATCAGCGTCAAAGTGCTGGTCCTTTTTCCGAACCAGACCGAACCCGAACACTGGCATCCACCCGTAGGCGAGGATCCAGGCAAAGAAGAAACGGTCCGGATCGTTTCCGGGACAGTCCTGTTTTATGTGGAAGGGAAAGATACTTTGAAGGCGGGTTTCATTCCCGAGGGAAAGGAAAAGGCGTACACGCTGCGCCATGAAATCCTGATGCAGCCCGGGGACCAGATCACCTTGAAGCCGGGGGAAAAGCACTGGTTCCAGACGCTGGAAACCGGCGCCGTGATGTACAGTTTTTCAACAGTCGCCCGGGACGCTTTGGACCGGTTCACGGACCCGGAAATCGTCAGGATCACCCGGGTCGTAAGGTGAAGGAGACGTCATGACGGTTATGTGGTCGAAGCGGAAAATTATTGTGGCGGTTGCCCCGGTGGGCAGGCAGGTTCCCGAGCATATCGAAAACCCCCTCTCTCCGGAAGCGGTGGCCCGTGAAGTCGTTTCCTGCGAAAAAGCTGGCGCTTCCATGGTTCATTTGCACGTCAGGGACGAGCGTGGAGAGCAGACGGGAGACCTGGCGGCCTTTTCAAAAACGTTGGATAGGATCCGGGATTCTTCGGACATCGTCATCCAAGGGTCCACGGGAGGGGTGTCCACGCTTTCCCAGGAAGAGCGGTGTGTCGCATTGAACGATTCCCGGGTGGAAGTGGCTTCCCTCAACATGGGCTCCGTCAATTTCGGAGATACGGTTTATATCAACACCCTTCCGGACATCCGCTACTGGGCCGGACGGATGAAGGAAGCCGGCGTGGTGCCGGAGCTGGAGGTTTTTGAGGCCGGCATGCTTCCGGTGGCGGGCCAACTGGTTGAAGAGGGGACGTTGAGCTTTCCCTATCACTTCAATTTTTGTCTTGGATTTCAATGGGCCCTCCCGGCGCATCCGGCAAGCCTTTCCTTCTTGACCCACCTGGCGGAAAGAGACATCCTGTGGGGAGTCATCCACGATGGAATGACGGACCTCTCGCTTTTGGCCACGGCCCTGGGCATGGGGGCAACCCTCGTTCGGGTGGGATTCGAAGACAGCGTCTATTTTTCCCCGGGAAAAGCGGCAAGGCAGAATGCCGAACTCGTCGCCCGGCTGGTGGCCCTGGTCCGACAAGTGGGCTTTGAACCGGCAACCTGCCAAGACGCCAGAGACCTGCTTGGAATCGACTGACGAAACCGCCAAGGCGCGAGCCGTTTGTTAAGCGAACGTTTGAGAAAGAATCCGTGATCCCTTTAAGCGACCTTCTTGCTGCTGCGTTACTCCTTTTTTGGGCCTTGATCGCAGTGTTGCTCTTCCTGCTTTTGGGCAGGTCCAAAAAAGAGAACGATCGTCTCAGAGAGGCCCTGCGGGATCTGACGGAAGAACAGGAAGAAACCTGGCGCAGGATCCGTGACGAGATCGCCAAGAACCGCGAGGAGACTGCCTCGGGCGCCCGTGAGGCCCGTTTTGAACTGAGGGGCTCCCTCAAGGAAACCGCCGATTCCCTCCTCCAGCGGTTGGCCGAAAATGCCGGCATGCAGAAGGACCAGCTCGACTCCTTTGCCCGTATCCTGGGGGAGATGACCCGTTTGAACCAGGAGAAGCTGGAATCGATGCGCAAGACCGTCGAAGACCGCATCCAAGGCCTGCAGGAAGACAACAGCCGGAAACTGGAACAGATGCGGCAGACGGTGGACGAAAAACTTCAGACCAGCCTGGAGAAACGGCTCGGCGAATCTTTCCGGCAGGTGAGCGACCGCCTCGAGCAGGTCTATCGAGGGCTGGGAGAGATGCAGACGCTGGCCGTGGGGGTCGGGGACTTGAAAAAGGTCCTCACCAACGTGAAGACCCGGGGGACGTGGGGGGAGGTGCGCCTTGCCGGCATCCTGGAAGACATTCTTACGCCGGAGCAGTACGGCGTGAACGTGGCCACCAAAAAGGGCAGCAACGAAAGGGTGGAGTTCGCCGTCAAGCTCCCGGGGAGGGATGCCAATCGGGAAGAAGTGGTCTACCTTCCCATCGACTCCAAGTTTCCCCAGGAAGATTATCAGCGGCTCCTGGACGCCCAGGAGCAGGCCGACAAAGCCGCGGTGGACAGCCACCTGAAGAGCCTCGAAAACCGGATCAAGCAGGAGGCGCGGTGGATCCGGGACAAGTACATCGACCCGCCTTACACCACCGATTTCGGAATCCTGTTTTTACCGGTGGAGGGTCTGTATGCCGAGGTCCTTCGCCTCCCCGGGCTGTGCGACACGCTGCAGCGGGAATACCGGATCGTCATCTGCGGCCCCACGACGCTTTCCGCACTCTTGAACAGCCTCCAAATCGGGTTTCGAACCCTGGCCATCGAGAAGCGGTCCAGCGAAGTGTGGCGGGTTCTGGGGGGCGTGAAAAACGAATTCGCAAAGTTCGGGGAGGTGCTGACCCGGACGAAGAAGAAGCTCCAGGAAGCCGCCAACACCATCGACCAGGCCGAGGTCCGCACAAGGGCCATCGAGAGACAACTCAAGGACGTCCAGGAACTCCCGCCCGCCGAAAGTTGACCCGCTTACGTGAGCCTTTTCTTTTCCACGGGCTCGATCCAGGCTTCCCCGCCGAAAGCCTGTGAAAGCGCTTCGGAAAGGGCTTTCATTTGGTGTGCGTCCTCGGTTTCCACCACGAGGTCCACGTCATCGAGTATTTTCAGCCTGCCATGCTGATGGAAGAGGGTAAGCGCCTGCTCCACGTCCACGGTGAACCACCCCTTCATGCGGCGCAGAAGTTCTTCTCCTTTGAACGGGCGCTCAATGACGAGATCGATCTTCCGGTGCTTGGCTTCCCAGCCGATGACTGCCTGTCTCTTGAGCACCGGCCTCACCGGATCGTGGACGGCGGCGCACTTGAACCACAACAGGGCACGTTCCATGATCTTTTCCTCCTGGCAGCGGTTCCAAGATAAGGTTACGGACTGCAAAACCATAGAAGGGACACCCCCGGAAGTCAATAGAACAGCGGTGGTTGTATGGGCGAGGCTTTCATGGTAGGGCAAAAACAAAATCGCAGGGGCGGCGTGCTCCCTGCAACCTGCGGCAGGGCCGCCCACAGCCGCTAAGGCCGTTTAACCCGTTGATGATAGGAAAACCGGACATGGATGTTTTTCGGTCGATGAGGGAACGCAGAAGTGCAAGGGCCTACGTGGACAAGCCCGTCTCCAGGAAAGAGATCCAGGAGATCATCGCTTTCGCGGGCATGGCGCCCTCCGCCATCAATCTCCAGCCCTGGGAATACGTGGTGACCTACGGCCAGGAAAAAGACCGCCTGGTCAGAAGGCTTTTGAAAGCCCGGTCGGAAAAACAGGTTTCCTGCGGTCCTGGAACCGCGCGGCCGCTTCCCCGGCGTTTCGCCGAGAGGAGCCGTTCGTCCATCCAGGCCATGCGCCCGTTTATCGACGCACTCGACAAGTCCTTCGATCAGTTCATCGAGGAGGGCAGCTGCTCTTTCTACGGTGCACCCGTAGCCGTCATCGTAACTCTGGACCGGGTCTTCCCCGCCATCCGATACCTGGATGTGGGCCTAAGTGTCGCGTATCTGCTCCTGGCCGCCCATGCCAGGGGTCTTGCCACCTGCCCCATCGGCCTGATCACGGCCTATGCCGGAGAAATCAAGGACGCCCTCAACATCGCTTCGGAAAAAGAAGTTCTGCTGGGAATCGCCATGGGGTATGCGGACCCGGACTCACCGGTCAACGCCTTCAAGATTCCCAGAGAGAACTTTTCAGAAATCCTGAAATGGTACGAGTGATCCCTCGGGCGTCGATTTGCCTTGGGAAGCCTTTCAGTAGGCCCTTGCTTTTCGGAACATTTTATGGGCGAAGTCCCTGGCATCCTCGAGATCATGGGCATCCGGATGCCCTGAAGCGGCTTGGGCTTCTTCCACCCACTGCTTGTGTTCCGGTTTTGCTTTCAGGGCTTCCAGCAGGCTCATCTTGACACTGCCTTGACAGCAAAAAGTCCCAAGAAGGGTGGTGTGTTTGGCCAGGGAAATTGCGTTGTAAATTCCCGTGATGGCAAGGGGACCGCCGCGAAAGGATCCGTGGGTGGAGTAGAGGGCGAGTTTCGCCCCGTCGGGAAGGCCCTTTAAAAACGGTTGTGCCTTGGTCGGTACACTGCTTGCGTTCACCGGGAAACCAAAGAAAATAAGGTCGTATTGTCTAAGATCCTTCCCTTTTGCCTCCTGAAGGGTTGCCATTTCCTTTTCAGTCTGTCCGAGGGCTTCAAAAATGGCTTTTGCGATTTTTTCCGTATTTCCCGTGTCCGAATGATACGCCACCAGCAGTTTCATAAGCGCTTTCCTTTCGCAGAGGGTTTCCAGTTCATTTTACAGGATGTCGATGAAATTTCAAGCATTGTGAGAGCCATGGCCCTTGGCGCGGTATCGAACGGCCCTGAGGGCTGCACCGATGGCTGCCAAGGCCCGGCTTTCTTTATTCCAACGGGTTGTACCCCGGTTTCTTGGTAAGATTCGGGTTATCAAGGATGTCGGGCCTGTAGACCTGGTCTGCCCATTTTTCCGGCGGGATCTCCTCGAAAGCGACCGAGACGGATTTTTCTTCGCATTTTGCGATGGCCACGACGTCTTTGACGATTTCTTCGGCAAGACGGATCTTCTGTTCTTCCGATCTCCCCGGATAAAGCTTTACGATCACATGAGGCATGACAGTCCCTTCCTGGGGCGGCAGTGAGCCTGAATTCAATGACGGGGTGCGATCATGACTGAAACGAGTAGCAGGGCAAAACGTCCTCGAAGGACCTGCCTGAAAGATACTCGGCGATGGCGCCGTCGTAGGCGGCCGTATGGGCAAAGGCTTTCCGGGCCAGGTGGAACCGTTGCCGAAGCGTCGTGGCCCCCCTGTTTTTTTCCAGTTCTTCGATGAGACCCGGGTAGTCCTCCGGATTCACCACGGAAGCCACCCGGATGAAATTCTTGGCGGCCGCCCGAATCATGCAGGGGCCGCCGATGTCGATGTTGCCCCGGGCCGTTTCCACGGTGGCTTCGGGCTTGGAAACCGTGGTGGCGAAAGGATAGAGGTTCACGACCACCATGTCGATGGGAACGCTCGACGTGCGTTTCAGATCCCCCTGGTGTGCTTCATTATAAGTCTCTGTCAGAAGCCCGAGATAGATCTTGAAATCGAGTGTTTTCACCAGGCCGCCCTGGGTTTCCGGCTGTCCGGTATATTCGGAAACCTGGCGCAGGACCCCGTCCGCCCTCTTGCCGAGGATTTCCCGGATCCGACTGAAGGTGCCGCCCGTTGAAAAGATCCGGACGGCAGGGCAGATGTCGGTGAGACGTCCGACGAAAGTCTCCAGGTTCGATTTGTCCGAAACGCTGATCAGAACGTGATTGACCTTGACCCGATCGTCGATTTTTTCCACCACATTGATGCTCATTGGCTTCACCTCTTTCCAGCATGTTCTTCTTGAAATCGTTTGAAGAAAGCTTCCATGAAGCGATGGCGGTCCTCCGCCAGACGCTTCCCGGTTTTTGTTTGCATCCGATCGCGGATCTTGGAAAGCTTGACCCTGTATTCACGGTAACCGGTGTCGTTGTTGGAGTAGGGCCGGGTCGCTTCGATTTTAACGAAGGGATTGTGGAGTCGCGCCCCGACTTCGCCGGCGAAAAGATAAGCCCGTGCGATCCCCACGGCTCCGATGGCGTCCAGCTTGTCGGCGTCGAACAGAACTTTGGCTTCGATGGTCTTGGGCCGACAATTGCCTCGAAATCGATGGGATCGGATGCAGTGGAGAATGTTTTCCTGACGGTTCCGGGAAAGCCCCAGGGAAGCGACGATGGGTTCGGCCATCCGGGCCCCTTTTTGCGCATGGCAGAGGACACCGTTGGAAGCATCCTGGCAGTTTCGACCGATGTCGTGCAGGTATGCGGCCGTGAGGAGGATTTCCATGTCCGCCCCTTCGAGTGGACCCATGCCCCGACAAAGGCGGCAGACCCGCAACGTGTGCTCCCAGTCGTGGCTGGCCCGGGCCCCTTTGAAAAGCCGTTTTGCCAGGGCGGCGATGGGCTTCCGCGAGGGGCGGATGGCTCGTGGTTTTTTCGAAGAAAGCCGGTCACCCGGCGCCTGGATTTCTGGGGATCCCATACGGGGGTTCCTTACCTCGACCGTTTTCCGGTCAGGGTTTCCACGTCCACCTCAAGGACGGCCGTTTGGGCGAGGCTGTCATCCGGATAGTCGAAAGAACCCTCACGGTAGTGACCGATGATGAGGTCCAGGGCGTGTCGCTTGGAGTCGGGGTCCTTAACGAAACGGATCTTTCCGAAGGCCAGGACGCTGGCATACCGCATTCCGAAACGACAGGCCTTCTCGTTTTCCACCAAAACCTGATCCGTGTCGAATTCCACGCACACGTTCGCGTTTTTCTTGAAAACCGTTATCTTCCGGCCTGCTTGGGCGGAATGGAGATAGATGGTTCCCGTTTCGTATCCGAAGCACATGGGGACGACGTAAGGCCGGTCGCCATCCACCATCCCGACACGGCAGATCCGGGCCTTTTGAATGACCGATTCGATCTCTGATGAATCGGTGATCTCTTTTTCTTTTCGTCTCATGGGAAAAGACTCATTCGAACCGGTAATGTTTTTTGACGCTTTTTTTCACCAAAATGCCGGCCTCTTTGAGGCGGTGTTCATCGGGTTGATGCTCGATTTCGATTTTTTCCACGACGCGCTCCTTTTCCATGCGATTTCACGACCCGTCTTCGGATTTGCCGCATTCTTTACAGCGGCCATCGGGGCCGATGACGCCGATGCAGGCTTCATCCACACAAAGCCGGCGGTCTTCCCAGTAGGCCTCCGGGCCCGTCGCCGCTTCCCTGTCCTGGGGTTCGGGATCGGAGGGAAGGGAGGCCTCGTCATCGGCAACAACCGGCGCGGTATCAGGGGTTTTCCGGTTTTTTAGATCTTCGGGTTTGCCGCATTCTTTGCAGCGGCCATCGGGGCCGATGACGCCGATGCAGGCTTCATCCACACAAAGTCGGCGGTTTTCCCAATCCAGATCTTTTTGGGATAGGATTTTTTCGTTTTCTTCCAAAGCTTCCCCCTTGCTCCACGATGTTTTTCAAAGGCGACCTTTAATCCCAATCTCTTTAGCAAGATCCGGAGGCTCTGTAAATGTCCAGGCACTTCAGCCTCCGACATCCCTTTTGAGGCGGCATTTTTTTCCAAATCCACCACATCACTCCACCCTTTTCGCTTATGGAATAGGGTTTTGACTTCATCGAATTTATTATAAAAATAATAGTTGAAACCGCATTTTTTCCTTGACATGCAGGGTAAAATCGGTTTTTATGCGCTTCAAGTGGTATAAAGTGGTAAAAAAGGGTTTAAATATGTTCAGGGGAAGCTCTTTTCACACCATTGACGACAAGGGACGGCTGGTTATCCCCGCCCGTTTCCGGGAAGTGTTCGGAAACAGCGGGGCCGATCGCCTGATGCTTTCGAGGCTGGACAAGGGCCTTTATGCCTACAGCTTCGAGGAGTGGAAGAAGGTGGAAGCCAAGATCCTTTCACTGGCGGAAAAGAGCGACAACATGCGTCGTTTCAGGCGGGTGTTCATCGGAGGGGCCTCAGACTGTCCCTTTGACAAGCAGGGGCGCATGTTGATTCCGCCCCTCTTAAGACAGTACGCGGAGATCGAAAAGGAGGTCGTCCTGGTGGGCGTGCTCGACCACTTCGAGATCTGGTCTCGAGAGAACTGGGAAAACGAAAATATCGAAATGGAACAGGATATGAAAAAGGAGGATGTCCGGAACGAAATTGCCAAGCTAGGAATATGATCGATGCCGTTTCATCATGTTCCCGTCATGACGCGAGAAGTCCTGGACCACCTGAAACCCGGTCAGGGGAAAATATTTGCAGACTGTACCCTTGGCGGCGGAGGACATGCAAAGGCAATTTTGGAAACCCTTCCAGCGGATGGGATCCTGATCGGCATCGATTGGGACCGGGAAGCCATCACCCACGCCAAACAGATCCTGAAACCTCATGCACGCCGTGTGCACCTGTTTCACGGCAATTTCACCCAACTCCCCGACTACCTCCAGCAACTGAATGTCCCTGCTGTTGACGGGATCCTCCTCGATCTGGGCGTCTCCTTTCAGCAACTTGAATACGGAGGGCGGGGCTTCAGTTTCAAGAAAGACGAGCCCTTGGACATGCGGATGGACGAACGAACACGGGTGCGCGCCGAAGACCTGGTCAACGAGCTGGAAGAAAACCAGCTTGCGGCCATTTTCAGGTCCTTCGGTGAAGAACGCTTCGCCAGAAAGATCGCCCGAAACCTGGTTCACGCCAGAAAGCGCCGCCGCATCCATACCAGCCTCGAGCTTGCAGATCTCGTTTCCAGGGCTGTTTTATCCCGCGCATCCGCTTCGAGGCGGATCCATCCGGCAACCCGAACGTTCATGGCTCTGCGGATCGCCGTCAATCACGAATTGGAAAATCTGAACGCTTTTCTGGGCTTCGCCGTGGAACGACTCAATCCCCTGGGCCGTCTTTGCGTCCTGTCGTTTCACTCCCTGGAAGACCGGATCGTCAAAAACCGATTCAAAGAGTTTGCAAACCCGTGCACCTGCCCTCCGGATTTTCCCCGGTGCACGTGCGGGCGCAAGCCCATGATGCAAGTGTCCACTCCGAAGCCTTTGAGGCCTTCGGAATCGGAGATCAAACGAAACCCCATGGCCCGAAGCGCGAGGCTGCGTGCAGCTGTCAGGCTTCCGGGCGCCTGATTTTCGGTCCAAAGGGAAGAAAGCGAGAGAAGGGCCCATGGAAGCAGTCAGCGGGAATAGACGGGGAAAACGTGCCGCCGTTGTTTCCTGGCTCTTGATCTTGAGCCTCTTCGTTGCAGAGCTTTTTTTTTATACCTGGTGCCGCGTGCAATCCATGAAGATCAGCTATGAAATTTCAAGGGCCATGGGCCGGCAGAAGGAACTCGTCAAACTCGAAAAGGACCTGACCATCGAGCTTGCCCTTCTCCGTGCGCCCCACCGCCTTTCCGAGATGGCAAAAAAGCAGTTCGATTTGAAGATGCCGGCACCCGAACAGGTCGTGACGATTCCATGAGCAGGAAAACTCGAAACAAAGTGGGGATGCGCATCACAGCAGTCGGCCTTTTCTTCGGCGTCGTTATGGGCGCCATTGGGGCCAAGGCTGTGTATCTCCAGGTCTTCTGCAATTCCGTCTTGTCTGAAAAGGCCTCCGACCAGTACCGGAAATCCCTGGTATCCCGGGGGAAGCGGGGAACCATCTACGACCGCAACTACAGCGAAATGGCGGTGACCAACGAATTGCCGTCCATCGCGGCGTACCCGGGGCAGATCCAGGAAACACCCCAGCGTGTGAAGGCGCTCGCCAAGGAACTTCAGATCGAAAGGAAGGAGTTGATCCGGAAGCTGTCCGCCAAGAAGAATTTCGTTTGGGTAAAAAAACAAGTCACTCCCAGGGAAACCGTGAATGTCAAGGCGCTTCAAATCGAAGGCATCGACTTCATTCCCGAGCACAGCCGGTTTTATCCGAACCGGACGTTGGGCGCCCAAGTCATCGGTTTTTCAGGGATTGACGGAAGGGGGCTGGAAGGGATCGAGTTTTATTACGACCGGTATTTGCGGGGGGAAGCCGGTGAATTTATGGTGGTCAAGGATGCCCTGGGCCGCGACTTGGATGACGGCACTTCAGGGGAAAGGGATTTCAACGGGAACAACCTGGTCCTGACCCTCGACCGGACCATTCAATATATCGTGGACAGTGCCTTGAGGGAGGCCGTGGAAACTTTTTCGGCCAAATCAGGGATTGCCATTGTCATGGAGACCGGGACCGGAGCGGTTCTGGCCTTGGCCCACTATCCTTTTCTCAACCCTAACGATTTCCAGTCTTTCAGCCGGCAGACCTGGCGGAACCGTGCGGTGACCGATGCCTTCGAGCCCGGGTCCACCATGAAAATCTTCACCGCGGCCGCGGCCCTGGAGAGCGGAAGCCTGTCCGGATCTTCCATCTTCTTCGGTGAAAACGGCGCCTATCCCGTGGGTCGGCATGTCATTCACGATACCCATCCCCACGGGTGGATGACCCTGAAAGAGGTGGTCAAGTATTCGAGCAACATCGGGGCGGTCAAGGTGAGCCAGTCCATTGGAGCCGAAACCCTGCATCGCACCCTCCGCGCGTTCGGCTTCGGAGAGAAAACCGACATCGACTGTCCCGGCGAGACCCCAGGGAGCCTGGCGCCCTTCGAAAGATGGAAGCGAATCGATTCGGCGGTTATTGCTTTCGGCCAGGGCCTGTCCGTTTCCGCCATGCAGCTGATCACGGCGGTTTCGGCCATCGCCAACAACGGAGCTCTCATGAAACCGTTTCTGGTTCTGGGGATCACGGATAAAAACGGCCGCATTTTAACCGCGTTCGGGCCTAAAAAGGTTCGAAACGCGATTTCTACCAAGACCGCCCTGGAAGTCAAAGAGATGCTGCGGGCCGTCATCGAAAAGGGCGGGACCGGGACGAAGGCCGCCCTGGACGGCTATTCCGCCGCCGGAAAGACCGGAACGGCGCAGAAGGTGGATGACCAAGGGTCGTACGCGAGGGGCAAATATGTTTCCTCTTTTGTAGGATTCGCCCCGGTGGAAAACCCCCGGATTTCCGTTTTGGTCGTCGTGGATGAGCCGGTGGGCGCCCACTACGGCGGCACGGTGGCGGCGCCGGCGTTCCGGCGGATCGCCCAGGAAACCCTGGGATACCTGAATGTGCCTCCGGAGGAGGGGCCGGAGGACAAGGTGACCGCCCGGAACGGGCTCCAGGAGAAGGCATGAAACTCTCCCTTTTGATCCAGAGGATGGCATCGGTCCAGGCGGTGGACGTGGTGCCGCCGTCCATAGAGGGACAGGTCGATATTCGGGGCATCCACTACCGGGCGCAAGCGGTGGAGGAAGGGGGATTGTTCGTGGCCATTAAGGGGCAGAACGCCGACGGACATGACTATATCGACGATGCCCTGAAGCGCGGGGCGGCTGCGGTGGTGGCCCAGAGGCTCGTTCCCATGCCTGTCCCGTGCCTGGTGGTCCAGGATACGCGAAAGGCCCTTTCAGGAATTGCCGCTGAATTCTACGGGAATCCTTCGGAGAAATTGACGTTGGTCGGAATCACCGGGACCAACGGAAAGACCACCACGGCCTTCCTGGTGGAAAGCATCTTCAGACAAGCCGGACTGTCCGCCGGTCTTTTAGGGACGATCTGCTGCCGCTTTGCCGGGAGAAACCTCGACAGTCCGATGACCACGCCGGAATCCCTGGAACTCCAGAGGATGCTGTCGGATGTGCGTGCAAGCGGCGCGACCCACGTGGTCATGGAAGTCTCCTCTCATGCCCTTTCGCTTTCCCGCGTGGAGGACTGCTGGATGGATGTGGGCGTTTTCACCAATCTGAGCCGGGACCACCTCGATTTCCACAAAGACATGGAACGGTACTGGGAGTCCAAGAAGCGTCTCTTCTCGGAACTGTTGTATTCAGGGCCCAAGAAAACCCGGTCCCGGGCCGTTCTCAACGGTAACGACCCCAGGGTGCGTACGCTTTTGACCAGCCTTCCCGGTTCGGTCATCGCGGTGGGATTCGATCCGGGCAACGCCATCTGGGCCGAGACTCTCAGGTCGGACCTGTCCGGGATCGAAGCCCGCATTCACACCCCGTCCGAAGCTTTTATGGTGCAATCCCCCCTTCCTGGCCGGCACAACCTGGAAAACATGCTCTGTGCCGCAGGGGTGGGATTCGCCCTCGGATTTTCTTCGGAAATCATCCGCGAGGGCCTCGAAGCGGTGCGCAGGGTGCCGGGACGGTTGGACAGGGTTGAAGATCCCCGGGGAAGGCATGTCATCGTGGACTACGCCCATACTCCGGATGCCCTGGAAAATGCGCTCAGGGCGGTGCGCGACCTAAAACCGAAAAGAATCCTCACCGTCTTCGGGTGCGGCGGCAACCGGGACCGGGAGAAGCGCCCCATGATGGGAGAGATCGCCGGAAGATACAGCGACCGGATCGTCATCACCTCGGACAACCCCCGGAAGGAAGACCCGGAAGCCATCATCGAGCAGATTCGGCAGGGAGTATTGCGCTCCTGTCCCACGGAAGGGGAGCCTGACGGGCAAGTCCCCGGCGGCGGGAAGGCCTTCTGGATCGAACCGGATCGCAGAAAAGCCATCCGTGCCGCGATCATAGCGGCCAGGCCGGGTGACGCGGTTCTCATCGCAGGAAAAGGGCACGAAACCTACCAGATCAGGGGGGAAAAGAGAGTTCACTTCGATGATTTCGAAGAAGCCAGGGCCGCCCTGTCCCTCCAAGACGACAAGGACCCGCACCATGGCTGACCAGAACCCGAAGCCCGCCTCGAGGTACCTCTGGACCGCTTCCCGGATCCTGGAGGCCACCGGCGGCAGGCTCCTGTCCGGAAGCCCGGGGCGACGGCTCACCGGCGTTTCCACCGATTCGCGCACTCTCTCGGCCGGCCGGCTTTTTATCGCCATCACGGGGCCGAATTTCGACGGCCACCGGTTTGCTGCCGATGCGGTGGAAAAAGGGGCGGCGGGCGTGCTGGTGGAGAGGAGAAGTGTCCGACGGATTCCGCTGAGGCGGTTCAGGGAGCAGGGGACCCTGTGCATGTCCGTACCTGACACGGTCCGGGCCCTCGGGGACCTGGCGGCTTACCACCGGCGCCGGTGGGGCGGAAAAGTGGCGGCGATCACGGGATCCAACGGCAAGACGGCGACCCGAAAAATGACTGCGGAAATCGTCAGCCGGGGCTTTTCCACGCTTGCCACAATCGGCAATTACAACAACGAAATCGGAGTTCCGCTGACCCTGTTAAACCTCTGCCCGCACCACCAGTGGGCCGTCGTGGAGCTCGGGATGAACCACCCCGGAGAAATCGGTCGTCTTGCAAAGATCTGCAAGCCGGATGTCGGCGTCATCACGAACGTCGCACCGGCGCATCTGGAGGGGGTGGGCTCCGTGGAAGGTGTGGCCAACGCCAAGGCCGAGCTTTTGGAACATATCCGGAAAGGCGGCAGGGCAGTCCTGAACGCCGATGACCCGAACGTCTCGAAACTCGTCGACCGAGCGGCCACCGACGTGCTTTTCTTCGGCCTGAGCAAAGGCGCCGAGGTCCGGGCAACGGCGATCCGGGAGACACCTGCCGGGGTACGCTTTTTCCTGCAGATTCCGAAACCCCGTTCAGGCAAAGTTCCCCTGGTGCTGAACACCCCCGGGAAGTTCATGGTTTCCAATGCCCTGGCCGCTGCCGCGGTGGGTTACCTTCTGGGACTCTCCGCCAAACGGATCCGTGAAGGCCTCGGGGCCTTTGTCCCGGAAAAGGGGCGCATGGCCGTGAAGGCCTTGAAGGGAAAAGTCCGCGTCATCGACGACACCTACAACGCCAATCCCGGATCCATGAAGGCGGCCATCGACACCCTTGTGCGCCTCAAGGGAAAACAAGGCCGGTGCCTGTTCGTGCTGGGGGACATGCTGGAACTGGGGGACCAGTCCGAAGCGCTGCACCGGGACATCGGCGAATACGTGAAAAATGCCGGCGCTTCCCGGCTGTATCTCACCGGGAATTTTGCCTCGGCGACGGCCATGGGCGCCACGAGCGCGGGAATGCCCAAGAAAAAGGTCTTCATCGGGACCAAGGAAGCCATCCTCGACAATCTGATTTCCAGTCTAAAACCCAAAGACTGGATTCTCGTCAAAGGATCCAGGGGCATGGCCATGGAGACGGTGGTGCAGGGATTGAAGGACCGGCTCGAGAAAGGCCGGAAGAGCTTTCCAGGTTCCATCCGCGGGAAAAGGGTCGGATAGCATGCTTTACCACATCTTTTTTGCCTTTCATACGTCCGTATCCGCGTTCAACGTCTTCCGCTACATCACGTTCAGGACCATCTATGCCAGCCTGACGGCATTTTTGATCTGTTTTATCCTGGGACCCTATGTCATCCGGATGCTTACCCGTCTCCAAATCGGTCAGTACATCCGGGAGGACGGCCCCCGCATGCACCATCAAAAAGCCGGAACCCCCACCATGGGCGGCACGCTGGTTTTGCTTTCGGTTTTTTCCTCCACCCTTCTTTGGGCCAACCTGACCAATTACTACATCTGGATCCTTTTGCTGATCACGCTGTCTTACGGCGCCATCGGTTTCTGGGACGACTACCTCAAGCAGATCAAGAAGCTCAACAAGGGTCTGACCGTCAGGCAGAAGCTCGTCCTGCAGGTTTCCGCGGCTCTGCTCGCCGCGGTGCTGATTTACCTCAATCCCAGCTTCGACACCCGGGTGACCGTCCCCTTTTTCAAGAACATCTCCCCCGACCTGGGTTGGCTGTACATCCTCTTCGCCGCCCTGGTTATTTCCGGAGCATCCAATGCCGTGAACCTTACGGACGGGCTGGACGGGTTGGCCATCGGGCCCGTCACCATCGCCGCCGCCACGTACATGGTTTTTTCCTATGTCGCCGGACATGTGAAGATCGCCGACTATCTGCAGATCCAATACGTTTTCGGAAGCGGCGAGGTGACGGTTTTCTGCGGGGCCCTGGTGGGAGCCGGGCTGGGTTTTTTGTGGTTCAACACCTATCCGGCCCAGGTCTTCATGGGGGATGTAGGGTCCCTTTCCCTGGGGGCCGGCCTTGGAGGTGTGGCGGTGATCACCAAACAGGAAATCCTGATGATTCTGGTGGGCGGGCTTTTCGTCATCGAAGCGCTTTCGGTCATTTTTCAGGTCGGCTACTTCAAGATGACCCACGGCCGCAGGATTTTCAGGATGGCGCCCCTGCATCACCATTTCGAACTCAAGGGCTGGGCGGAACCCAAGGTCATCGTGCGCTTCTGGATCATCGCCATCGCTTTGGCGCTTTTGTCCATGAGCACGTTGAAACTGCGGTGATAGGAGCAGCAAAACGGAACAGGCGGATATGGACGCGAAGAAATCGTCCCCGGCCATGGACCTGGAGAACCGGCGGGTTCTGGTGGTGGGGCTGGGGCTTACGGGAATCGCTTTGGCCCGGTTTCTGGCAAAAAGGAAAGCGCGGGTGACCGTGACGGATCAAGCCGAGGCGGTGGGGCTTGGGGCCTATCCCGGGGAGTGCCGCAGAATGGGGGTCATCCTGGAACTGGGAGGGCATCGGGAAACCACCTTCAGGCGTGCGGATCTCATCGTGCTGAGCCCGGGCGTCCCCCAGGCGATTCCGGAGGTGGCGGCGGCTGAAAAGGCCGGGGTTCCGGTGACCGGCGAGATGGAGCTGGCCTCGTTGTATGTCGAAAAACCCATGGTGGCGGTGACGGGCACGAATGGAAAAACCACCACCACGGCGTTGATAGGAGAGATGCTGAAGCATTCCGGGAAGCGGGTTTTTGTGGGAGGGAACATCGGCAACCCTCTCATCGGTCATGTGGACGGGGGCGAAATCGTGGATGCGGTGGTACTGGAGGTGAGCAGTTTCCAGCTGGATACGGCGAGCACTTTCCGCCCGGAGGTGGGCCTTCTCCTGAACGTGACCCCTGACCATCTGGATCGCTATCCGGATCTCATGTCCTATGCACGTTCCAAGGGAAGGCTTTTTCAAAACCAGACGGCGCACGATGTCGCCGTGCTCAACGGCGCCGACTCCATCGTCCGGTCCGTCACCGGCGCCGTCCGGAGCCGGAGACTTTATTTTTCAGGCAAAACCATGGAAGAATCCGGGACCACGTTTTCAGGAAACCGGATTTTTCTTCACGGGATCGAAGCGGCGGTTGTCGGGACGCACATCGGTCCCGAAGGCGGTTTCGATCTGGAAGGGACTTATTTCACCGGAAGGTTCGGAAAGGAAAACGCCGCAGCCGCCTGCCTGGGCGCTCTGTCGGCAGGGGCCTCCCCTGAAGGCATCCAGGCGGCCCTCAACGACTTTAAAGGGCTTCCCCACCGCCTCGAGACCGTTTCGGTTGTCAGGGATGTCCGGTTCGTCAACGATTCCAAGGCCACCAATGTTTATTCGGTGCTTTGCGCGCTGGAAGCGTATTGCTCCCCCCTGATTCTCATCCTGGGCGGGCGCGACAAGGGAAGCAATTTCGCTTTGCTTCGGGAAGCGGTGGCGCGCCGCACCCGCAGAGTCATTCTCTTGGGGGAGGCTTCCGGGAAAATTCGAGAGGCACTGGAAGGCGCAGTTTCCATGACGGAGGTCGAAACCATGCAAGAGGCGGTTGTGACCGCCTTCCGGGCGGCGACGCCGGGCGATGTGGTGCTGCTCTCCCCGGCCTGCGCCAGTTTTGACCTGTTCAACAACTATGCCCATCGCGGTGAAGCTTTTCGGAAAGCGGTCGAGGCCTTGTCATGAGCGAGAGTCGACAACTCCAGATCCCGGCGCATGGAGCCACCTGGCCTCAGAAAGCACGTTACGATGTCACCTTGCTCTTTCCAGTGCTCTTTCTGGTGGGCATCGGAATCGTCATGATCTACAGCGCGAGTTCAGCCTTGGCCCTGAAGAAATTCGGCAATGACTACTTCTTCTTGAAAAAGCAGGGGATCTTCGCGATCGCGGGAATCGTGGTGCTGGTGGTCTGCCGCCATGTCCCCTATCCTTGGTACCGAAGCCTGGCCTATCCGTTGGTTTTTGCAGCCCTGGCTCTTTTGGCGGCGATTCATGTCTCTCCATGGGGCTACTCGGCCGGGGGGAGCGCGCGCTGGCTGAGGTTCGGCGCCTTTTCCTTCCAACCTTCCGAATTCGCCCGCCTGGCGCTGGTGATCTACCTGGCCTATTCGTTGAGCAAAAAAACGGATCACATCCGGGAATTCAGCATCGGGTTTGTGCCGCATGTCGTGATGTATGCCGCCTTCGCCCTTTTGATCCTGTATGAGCCGGACTTCGGGTCGGTGGTGATCCTGGGCGCTGTCACATGGATCATGCTTTTCGTCGGAGGGGTGCGCCTTCTCCATTTGAGCTCAGCTCTTTTACTCCTGCTTCCGGCGGCAGTTCTGTTCATGATGGACGCCAAGTACCGGATGCGGCGGCTCATCAGCTTCATGGATCCTTGGGCCTATCCGGGGGACGAGGGGTACCAGATCATTCATTCCCTACTGGCCTTCGGAAGCGGCGGCATTTGGGGCGTGGGCCTCGGGAACGGGTACCAGAAACTGTTCTATCTTCCGGAGCCGCATACCGATTTCATCTTTTCCATCGTGGGCGAGGAGCTGGGTCTGGTGGGCGTCCTGGCGATCTTAGGGCTTTACGGCCTGATCGTCTGGAGGGGTATCCGGATCGCGCTCAAGACCGTTGATCCTTTCGGCGCGTACCTGGCGGCCGGGTTGACGGTGGCCCTCGGCCTGCAGGTTTTCGTCAACATGGGGGTGACCCTGGGGCTCCTTCCGACCAAGGGACTGGCGCTTCCTTTCCTCAGCTACGGGGGCTCGTCATTGCTCCTGAACATGGCGTCCATCGGCATTTTGATGAGCATCGAAGCTTCCCCCAACAAACTCCTGGCAGCGGGAAGAAACGGCCGATGAACGCTGTTACAAAGCGCATACGTGTTCTGTTCGGAGGAGGGGGAACGGGAGGGCATCTCTTCCCCGGAATCGCCGTCGCCCAGGAACTCATGGCGAGAAACAGGGAAAATGAAATCCTTTTCGTCAATACCGGAAGGCCCTTCGAGCGGGCGGCCTTGGAAAAGGCCGGGTTTCGGTGGGCCGTGATTCATGCAGAGGGGATCAAAGGGAGGCATCTTTCGGAAAAACTCGCCTCTATGGCCAAGATGCCCAAAGGGGTGTGGGATTCCACCCGAATCGTCTCCCGTTTCCGTCCGGACATCCTCGTCGGCCTGGGAAGCTATGCCTCAGGTGTCGTGGTGCTGGCCGGCTGGCTTTCAGGGAAAAAGATCGTGCTCTGCGAGCAGAACCGATTGCCCGGAATGACCAACCGCGTGCTGTTTCATCTGGCGGACCGGCTCTATGTTTCTTTCCCCGGCACCCGGGATCGCCTGAAGAGCAATCGGGTGCTTTTCACCGGAAACCCCGTCCGTAAATCCATTTTGACCGTTTCCAGGGATGCGGGGCGTGTGCAGGGCCGGTTTACGGTTCTGGTCATCGGAGGCAGTCAGGGGGCCCACGCCATCAATGGGGTGATGACCCGCGCCCTTCCGCTGCTTCCGGACAAGGAGAGGTTTCGCTTCATCCATCAGACAGGATCCGCGGATGCCTCCTGGGTCCGCGAGGCGTACGCCGAATCCGGGGTTTTGGCCACCGTCGCTCCTTTTTTCGACGATATGGACAAACAATACGCTGCCTCCGATCTGGTCCTCTGCCGGTCGGGCGCCTCCACCGTCGCCGAGTTGACGGCGCTGGGGAAACCGGCGCTGTTCGTTCCCTTCCCCTTTGCGGCGGACGATCACCAGACACACAATGCCCGGGAACTGTCGGATGCCGGTGCCGCTGAAACCTTCCCCCAGGACCAACTCGATGCAAGTCTGCTGGCTCAAAGGATCGTCCATTTGGCTGACAGACCGGAGACGCTTTCCCGAATGGCTCAGCGGGCGAAGGCTTTCGGGAAACCGGATGCCGCGGCAACTATCGTCGACGATCTCTATGCGCTCTTGGATCGCGATCGAAAAAAGGCCGGGTTTTTATCTAGAAGACAGAAAGGATGACTGCTGCCGGATGTATCTGAAGAAATATCATATCCATTTCGTTGGAATCGGGGGTATCGGCATGAGCGGCATCGCCGAGCTGCTGCTCAACCTGGGTTACAAGGTTTCGGGATCGGACCTGAAAGAGTCGGATCTGACCCGGCGCCTTCAGCGGTTGGGCGGCACCTTCCACGAAGGACACAGTGAAGATCAGGTTCAGGGGGCCGACGTCGTGGTGATCTCGTCGGCGGTGAAACTCGACAACCCGGAAGTCCTGGGAGCCAAAAAGGCCTCGATTCCGGTGATCCCGCGGGCGGAGATGCTGGCGGAGTTGATGCGCCTGAAGTACAGCGTGGCCGTGGCAGGAGCCCACGGGAAGACCACGACCACCTCCCTGGTGGCGTCGGTGCTGGCGGCGGGTGGCCTCGATCCCACCGTCGTTGTCGGTGGGAAGCTCAAGGGGATCGGATCCAACGCCGTCCTGGGCAAGGGGGATTTTATCGTCGCCGAGGCCGACGAAAGCGACGGTTCCTTCCTGAAAATGTCGCCCACCATTGCAGTGGTCACCAATATGGATCGGGAGCATCTCGACTATTATGAGAATCTCGATGCCATCAAGGAGGCGTTTTTAGGTTTTGTCCAACGCATCCCCTTCTACGGCCTGGCGGTTCTCTGTCTGGACAACGAGCCTGTTCAGGAGCTGATTCCGCGACTGGGGAAGCGGTTTACGACTTACGGCATGAGCGTTCAAGCGGATTTCCAGGCAAAGGATGTCGCCTTTGAAGGGCTCAGGAGCAGTTTTGCGGTGAGTTTCAAGGAAAAGGACCTGGGGCGGATGGTTTTGAATCTGCCGGGGGTACACAACGTTTCCAACGCCCTGGCGGCCGTCGCCGTCGGAATGGAGCTGGGAATCCCCTTCGACAAAATCCGAGGCGCGATGGCTTCGGTGGAAGGGGTTCAGCGCCGGTTGGAAATCAAGGGAGAGGCGCAGGGGGTCACGGTTGTGGATGATTACGGGCATCACCCCACGGAGATCAAGGCGACCTTGGAGGCCATCAAACAAAGCTGGCCGGACCGGCGAACCGTCGTGGTCTTTCAACCGCATCGTTTCACGCGGACCCGGGCCCTGTTCGACGATTTTACCCGGGCTTTTTACCAGTCCGATGTCCTGGTGGTGCTGCCCATCTATGCCGCCAGCGAAGCGGAAATCGAAGGCGTGAGCGGCCGGAGGCTTTACGAAGGCATCCAGGCGCACGGGCACAAGGATGTCCAGTATGTGGAAGATCTGGAAGCGGTTCCCGAGGTTCTGGAGAAAATTTTAAAACCGGGGGATCTCCTGCTCACCTTGGGAGCGGGGGATGTGTGGAAAGCCGGGGAACGCTTCATACAAAAACAAGAATGAAGGCCTCCGGAAGCCGGAGCAGTCAACGGATGACAGCGCATCGAAAACCGCCTCGCGACAAAGGTCGGGCAAAGCAGGCTCTCGGGCATAAGGACAGGAAGTGGCTTGTCCATCGCTTTGGAAAGGCGGTTCGATTCGATGAGCCCATGTCCCGGCATACCTCCTTCCGGATAGGGGGTCCGGCCGATGCCTTCGTATCGGTAAAGGGGATTGGGGAGCTTAAAATGCTCATAAGCTTCTGCAGGGAAAACGGCATTTCCTTTCTCACGGTGGGAGACGGGACCAACCTCCTGGTCACGGATGCAGGGGTCCGGGGGGTGGTGGTAACCTGGGCTTCCGGGTTTCGCACGATAAGCATCCACCGTGCGGAAAACGGGGGGGCCACGGTTCGTGCCCTGGCGGGTGCCCGCACACGGATGCTGTGCCGCTTTGCCGTGGATTCGGGTCTTGCCGGACTGAATTTCGCCGTCGGGATTCCCGGAACCGTCGGAGGGGCACTGATGATGAATGCCGGTACGCCCCAAGGGTGCATGGCGGACGTGGTGGAGGCTGTCGAGATCCTTCATCCCGGAAAAGATCCGGAAACGGTCTCCCGTGAACGGCTGAGATTTTCCTGCCGACGCCTGCAATGGGGAGCCGAGTCGGATTCCGTGGAGGATAAGGTTGTCCTTTTGTCCGGGTTTTTCCGGCTCCATCGGGCTGACCCGAACCTGCTCAAGGCGGAGGCGGATGCGCTTCTCAAGGCACGCAGGGAAAAGCAGCCCTGGCGGTCACCCAGCGCGGGGTGTTTTTTTAAAAACCCTCCAGGCGCCAAAAGTGCAGGGGAGCTCATCGATTCCGCAGGACTCAAGGGAAAAAGCATGGGCGGCGCACGTGTGTCCAGGCGGCACGCCAACTTCCTCGTGAATACCGGCAAGGCTAGCGCGTCCGATGTCCTGGCGCTTGCAAAACAGGTGCAGGAGACGGTGTCGCAGGTTTTTGGTGTCCACCTGGAGCCTGAGGTGAAAATCATTGGATCCTAAGTCCAAAAAAAACCGATACAAGACCGATCGGAAGCGAAAAAAGGAACGCGCGGGCCTTTTTTTCGTGAACGTTTCCAAGCTCGTCTTCGGGTTGTCGTTTCTGCTCGCCTTAAGCGCTGGGCTCATTTTCGCCCATGACATGGTCACCCAGGCGTCTTATTTCAACGCGAAAACCATTGCGTTGGAAGGCACCGTTCAGCTTTCAAGGGAAGCCGTGCTGGAACAGGCGCAAATCGATATAGGGAAAAGCGTGCTCGCCATGAACCTGTCCCTGATGCGGAAAAGACTTCTGGCGCATCCGTGGATCGTGGACGCGACGGTGAAAAGACAGCTCCCGGACACGGTGGAAATCCGGATCCAGGAGCAACAGCCGCTCGCCCTGGTGGACCTCGGTACGCTTTTTTTGGTCAATGGCAAAGGGGAAATCTTTAAAGCGTGGTCCCCGCAGGACCCTAAAGACCTGCCGGTGATCCGGGGCCTGGACTTTTCGAGCATCCATGCGACAGGTTCCCCGGCGGGCGAAGCTTGGGAATCAGCCCTGACCGCTTTGAACCTGGTGCGGACTTCGGATCCGGAGCTTTTCGAACATGGACTGCATGCGCTTAATGCGGATCCCGAGACCGGAATCACGCTGTGTCTTTTCGGGGGAGGAAAGGCTGTCCGCATGGGATATCGCGACTTTGCCGCGAAATTGCAGGGGTTCAAGCGGGCCCTTTTTCAGCTGACCGCCATCGAAACCATCTCCGACGTCGACACCATCGACGTGATGGAGACGGACCGGATCATCGTGACCCCGGTTCAGACCAGGCCGGGGTCCGAAACCGGCAGGGAGGCCTAAATGCAGAGGAACAAAGAGATCGTCGTCGGGCTGGACATCGGGACCACCAAGATCTGCGCGGTGGTGGGGGAAGCCCAAGGGAAGGAGATCCAGATCGTGGGGATCGGAACCCATCCCTCCGTCGGCCTGAGGAAAGGGGTCGTCGTGAACATAGAGTCCACGGTGGACTCCATTAAAAAGGCCATTGAGGAAGCCGAATTGATGGCCGGTTGCGAGATTTCCTCGGTCTACGCCGGGATCGCGGGCGGTCACATCACCGGCTTCAACAGCCGGGGCATCATCGCCGTCAAGGGGCCCGAAATCACCCAACACGACGTAAACCGGGTGGTGGAAGCGGCCCGCGCCGTGGCGATCCCCATGGACCGGGAGGTGATTCACGTCATTCCCCAGGAATTCATCGTGGACGACCAGAACGGAATCCAGAATCCGGTGGGCATGTCGGGGGTGCGCCTTGAAACCAAGATCCACATCGTCACCGGCGCGGTGACTTCCGCTCACAACATCGTCAAATGCGCCAACCGCGCCGGCCTCGATGTCTGCGATATCGTTTTGGAGCCTCTGGCCTCGGGCGAGTCGGTCCTCACGGAAGAGGAAAAAGACCTGGGGGCCGCTTTGCTGGATGTGGGGGGAGGAACCACGGACCTGGCGGTCTTCAGGGACAAAAACGTCAGACACACGTTTGTCCTCGCCCTCGGAGGCAACAACGTCACCAATGATATCGCCGTGGGTCTGCGGGCACCCCTGGCAGAGGCGGAAAAGATCAAGCTGAGATACGGCATCTGCATCGCGAAGAACGTGAAAACCGACGAGATGATCGAGGTTCAGGGGACCGGAACCCACGCGCCGAGGAAACTTTCGCGGCAGATTCTGGCGGAGATCATCGAACCAAGGATGGAAGAGATTTTCAACATCGTCAAGCGGGAACTCTACCGTGCGGAGATGGAAAACGCCATCACTTCGGGAATGGTGATCACCGGCGGCACGGCACTCCTGGAAGATGTGGTGGAGATCGCGGAATCCATTTTCAACACCCCGGTTCGGATCGGCCGCCCCCAGGGAATCGGCGGACTCACGGATGTCGTGAACAATCCCATGTACGCCACCGGTGTGGGGCTGGTGAAATACGGTGCCAAGAGCACGAACCGAAAGAAATTCAGAATCCGGGATAAAAATATTTTCAATCGGGTCATGGATCGAATGCGGAGATGGTTTAAGGAGGTCATCTGACACAGGAACCGGAAACCAAACAAGGAGGTGGGGAAATGATGTTCAAGTTCGTGGAAAGTTCGAAGTCCGCCAGGATCAAGGTCATCGGTGTGGGCGGGGGGGGAGGGAACGCCATCAACAACATGATTTCGTCCAATCTGCAGGGGGTGGAGTTCATCGCGGCCAACACCGATTGCCAGGCTCTGGAAGTGTCCAAGGCCGCCATCAAGATCCAGATGGGGGAATGCCTCACGGAGGGCCTTGGGGCGGGTGCCAACCCCCAGCTGGGACGGGAAGCTGCCTTGGAGACCTGGGACACCCTGAAAAACACCCTCGAGGGCAGTCACATGGTCTTTATCACCGCGGGGTTCGGAGGCGGAACCGGAACGGGAGCCGCACCGGTGATTGCCGAAATCTGCAAGGAAATCGGCGCATTGACCGTTGCCGTAGTCACCAAACCGTTTTCCTTCGAAGGGAAGAAGCGCTCCAAGCAGGCCGAGGAAGGGATCGAAAAACTCAAAGGGGTCGCCGACACGGTGATCACCATCCCCAATGACCGACTCAGGGGAATCGCCCCGCGACACGCCACCCTGCTGGACATGTTCCGAAAGGCCGACGAAATTCTTTTGCACTCGGTGAAAGGGATCACGGATCTCATCATGGTCCCCGGGCTCATCAACCTGGACTTCGCCGATGTCCGTACCACCATGTCCAAGGCCGGGATGGCCATCATGGGGATCGGTTTCGCAAGCGGCGAAAACCGGGCGATTCTTGCGGCGGAAAACGCCATTTCGCACCCCCTGTTGGAGGACATCTCGATTTCGGGCGCCAAGGGGGTTTTGATGAACATCACTTCCTCCAGCAATATCACCATGGAAGAGACCACTGAAGCTTCTGAACGGATCTACAAGGAAGTCGGCGAAGACGCGGAGATCATCTGGGGCGCCGTTCTGGACGACAGCCTGGGAGATGAGATGCGGGTGACGGTGATCGCCACCGGGATCGGAGCGGAGGTGATCCCTGCCCGGCCGGAAAAGATCGAGACCCGTTTTCCCAAGGGTCGTGTCCGGGACTTGACGTCCTCCGACCTGGAGCATAGCGTGGATTTCGACAGGCCCACTTTTCTCCGGGTGAAGGAGGCCTCCGGGGAATCCTCCGGGGCGGTTTACAGAGGATATAAAGGGCTGATCATCGACAACGGCGACTTGGAGGTCCCCACGTTTTTGCGTAAGAAGGCGGATTGAAAACGCCGGCCTCCCTGGCCGTGCACAGGGTGGTCCTGGACGGAGAGGGCGCCGGTGATGCAAAACCGGAGAGGAATCGACGGGCATGCCCCGAAAGAGACGACGCTTTGCCCCCGAGGAAGTCGGGGACATCCGGAAATTCGACACCGGAGGGGTGAAGGTCGCCCTAGTCTATCCCAACCGGTATTCCCTGGGAATGTCGAGCCTCGGGTTTCAGACCGTCTACGCTCATTTCAATGCCCTTGTAGGCGTATCTTGCGAACGGGCCTTTTTCCCGGAGCCGGACGCTCAAAAACCCTGCAGGATTTTAACCCTTGAATCACAAAGACCCATTGCAGATGCCGATATCATCGCTTTTTCGGTTTCCTTCGAAAACGATTACCCCAACCTCCTTGCCCTCCTTCAAATGGCAGGACTCCCCTTGCGTGCCGCCGAGCGATCCTTCCCCCACCCCTTGGTGGTCGCAGGGGGAGTCGCCACCTTTTTAAACCCCGAACCTCTCGCTCCTTTCATCGACTGCTTCCTGATCGGAGAGGCGGAGGAACTCTCGGGGCCCTTTTTTGAATGCTTTTCCGGATTCGGTCCCGGGGACGGAAAGGACCGAAGGTCGCTGCTTTTGCGTATCGCACGGGAAGTCCCAGGCGCCTACGTCCCCCGGTTCTATGAGCCTTCCTACCGCAAAGACGGCACACTGGAGTCCTTCCGGATCCTTGCCGATGTGCCTGAAACCATCCGCCGGGCATTTTCCAAGGACCTTTCCCTACGCCCGGCGCGAAGCGTCATTGTAACCCCGGAGACCCCCTTCGGGAGATCCTTTCTCGTCGAAGTGGGAAGGGGGTGTCCCCACGGATGTCGATTCTGCGCCGCCGGATACGTCTACCGCCCTCCCCGGTTCCAGAGTGTGGTGTCTCTGCAGGAGTCCGTCAAAGCGGCGAAAAGCGTGACGAACAAGGTCGGCCTCGTGGGCGCTGCGGTTTCGGACCACCCAGAGATAGAGGCGGTGTGCTCCGACGTTCTGAATCAAGATATGGAGGCAGGTTTCAGTTCCCTTCGGGCAGATGCCCTGACGGCCTCCATGCTTTCTCTTTTAAAAAAGAGCAAAACCCGAACCGCCACCCTGGCACCGGATGCCGGCTCCGAACGAATGCGTACCGTGATCAACAAGGGGATGACCGAAGCGCAGATCCTTGACGCGGTTCAGGTCCTGGTGGAAAACGATATCTTGAATCTCAAACTCTATTTCATGGTAGGGCTCCCCACTGAAAAGCAAGCTGACGTGGAAGCCGTTGTGGACTTGTGCAAGCGGATTAAACACCGTTTCCTCAAAGCAAGCCGGCCCAAGGGGAGGATGGGGACGATCACGTTGAGCCTGAATTCCTTCGTTCCCAAGCCGTTTACTCCTTTTCAATGGTCACCCATGGATACAGCGGACGTTTTGAAAGAAAAGATCCGGAAGGTGAAAAGCGGCTTGGGAAAAGTCTCCAACATCCAGGTGCACGCGGATGTCCCCCGGTGGGCTTTGATCCAGGGACTCCTTTCCCTGGGGGATCGCCGGGTTTCGGAAGTCCTGCTTTCCGTGCATGAAAACAAGGGGAACTGGCCTCAAACCCTCAAAACTTCCCAGATCAACCCCGGATTTTTCCTTCACCGCGAAAAAGAACTCGATGCACTACTTCCCTGGGATTTTATCGACTGCGGCGTTCAAAAAGCGTTTTTGCAAAAAGAATTCAAAAGGGCCATGCAGGAGAAACCTTCGCCGCCGTGTCCCTTGGAATCCTGCCGGGTCTGCGGGGTCTGCTGAAAAAAGGGTTGTTCCATTTTTGATTACTCGGCCCCTTCCATCGGATCCTATGAGACCTTTGAATAATTTCATATTCGTCACCCAGGCGAAAGCCGGGGTCCAGTAATTTCAACTAGTTCTGGATGCCGGATCAGGTCCGGCATGACGGAAATTGCCGTTTTTCAAAGGTCTACCTATAAATTTTAAAGCCGTGGAAAAGCTTTTGTTTGAAAAACGCTGCCTTTTTCCTGTCATCTTCGGGCGACACCGATTTGAGTTCCCGCCTTACCCTCCACCGACTTTTCGATGGCATCGATGGCCGTGATCACGGCCCTTTTTCCGCCGCTTTTTAAAAACTGAATGCAGGCTTGGACTTTAGGTCCCATGGATCCTTTGGGGAAGTGTCCTTTGTCCAGATATCTTTGAGCCTGTTCTATCGTGGCCTTTTTCAGATATCGGGCTCGATCGGTTCCGAAATGAAGCGCTGCGCCCGGGACGTCGGTGGCGATGAGGAAGAGATCCACGCCCACCTCTTCGGCCAGCCTGGCCGAGACCAAGTCCTTATCGATGACGGCGTCCACCCCGGAAAAGGCGCGGCCTTCACGGATGACGGGGATCCCGCCGCCCCCGCAGCAGATCACGATGAAATCTTCGTCGATGAGACGGCGGATTTCCCGTTTTTCCACAACCGTCAGGGGCTTGGGGGATACCACGGCGCGGCGGTATCCCTTGGGTGTCTTCACGACGGGGTATCCGGCCGGCGCGTCTTTTTTCCGGCGGTAGACAGGGCCGATGGGCTTGGTGGGGAAGCTAAATGACGGATCCTTCTCATCCACCACGACATAGCTGATGAGACTGACCAACGGTCTGTAGGAAATCCCAAGTTTCATCAGCTCCGTGTCGAGGGTGGATTCGATCATGTATCCGATCCAGCCCTGAGTCTGTGCCACCAGGATTTCCAAGGGGAGTTTGGGAACGCTGGGGCAGCTTTCCTGCTGTAAAAGCAGGCTCCCGACCTGGGGGGCGTTGCCGTGGGTGATGATGATTTTGTAATCGCGCGAAAGCCTTGCGATCTGGAGGATGGGGACGGAGAGGTTTTTAAACTGCTGAGACAGGGTCCCCGCTTCCCCCTTCCGGATTAAAGCGTTCCCGCCCAAGGCCACCAGAAGCACCGGTTTTAGGGATTCGGTCATCATCCGGGTTGATCCGTTCCAGTCCTCGGCTCCTCCGGGCCCAGATTTTCCAGAAACTTCCGGAACCAGGGAGGATTGACGATGAGTATGTAGGCAAGGAAAACGGCGGAAAGAGGAAGAAAAAAGACGGCAAGATCCACCGCCACTATGGCAAAGGCGATGAGAACGCGCTGGGTCATGCTCATGGGAAAGTCTTCAGGTCCAAAATATCAGGGGTTCGGAGGGGCTTGTTCCGGTTCGATCCCCTCCCTGAACTGTTGTGCCTTGATCCGGCGCTGAAACTTGCGTTGCTGATGGCTGCTGGTCCGGACCTTGAGGTTTTTTTTCAGTTGGGTCATCGTTTCGGAACCGGGCACCTGCTGCCCTTCGGGCGAAGCGCTCTCCTCGGTTTTCTTCCCGGTGGTTTCCCCCTCAACGGAAGACTCGGGTGCGTTTTGGGTCTCAGGGGATTCAACCCCATCGCCTGAAAAAAGCTCAGGGGCCTGCCGGATCTCCTCGGCGTCCTGGGGAGGCGGCATATCGGAAAAGTGAACGACTCCCTTTTCATCGACCCACCGGTAGACATCGGCTGCGACGATAAAAGGAAAAAAGGAAAGGACAAGGCCAACAAAAACCGTTTGAATCCATCCTTTGATCCGGCTATTTCTTTTTCTTATTGAAATCTGAACCCCTGTGTTTTTTGTCAAAGGAAAAAGAGCCTTGCCTGGGGGTTGAAGTGCTGAAGTTTTTATCTTAGGCAAATCAAATTATTGGGTCAATACTTTTTCATTTGCAACCCGTTTCAGGGAAGGTAAGGATATGCGATCCTTACAAAAAATTTATTGACAGAATATCAGCGGAAATATTAGATAAAGACATCTATTTGGTTCGATGCTGGCCCCCGTTTGAAGAAGCTGCACACCTCAAAACGCATATAAGACTTTCAGTAAACCAAAGCCTGGTTTTGCCCAAAACAACCCCCGGAACCCGGTAAAATCGGGAGGGCCTTTGAAGAGAATCCGGTTCTGTTTTTCTGGGCGGATCGGAAGAGCCCTGTTCGTTCTTTTCACCGCTTCCTTTTTTTTTCTCGAAGCGTGGGGCGCGTCAATGCCGCCGAGACTTCTGGCCCCGTCAAACGGGGCAACCTTGTCCAGCTGGGCGGTTGCTTTGAGATGGGAATCCTCGGAAGGGGCGAAGTTTTATGAAGTGGAGGTCGGGAGCCCGGATGGAGAGATCCTTTTTTCCCATAAAACCGATGCTTTTTTCGTCCACCTGTCTCCTGAAGCCCCTCGGCAAGACGATCCCTATCCAAGGGGAAGGCTTAAGGGAAACCATCGCTATTATTGGAGGGTCAGGAGCTGTTCAGGAACCCGGCCGGGTCCGTGGTCGGCCTCCTGGGCGTTTCTGACCCCGCCGGAATGCCTCCCGGAAATCGATGGGGATTGTGACGGGATTCCGGATGCCATCGAACTTGCGGTATTCAAGACCGACCCCGGCCGAAAAACCCTTTTTGTGAGGCCCTGTCGGAAAATGGATGCAAAAAACTGCCAAATGGGTTTGCCGGGATTTTATTTCAACGAAGACCTGGGGACCTGCTTTTCTTACTGGGATGTTTTTTATCATCGAATTTTCCCGGAAAGCAAAGACGGGCGCGCGGCGATCCCCGCGTTTGAAGACGCCGGGATCGAAGTGGTGGTTCTCGGCGCAAAGGACAATCCTTGCGAAGCCTTCAAGGGGGAAGCGGGTTTCGGATATTGTCCCAGTAAAAACCCGGATTGGCCGTGTGATGTCCTGGAGATCATCGCAGATACGAGCGGGCCTCCGGAAGGGTATGGCGGACACACCTATTTCGCAGGGAACCGGTGGACATGGAGCCCCATGGGGCATTCCAGCGGTATCGGATATGAAGGGGAATACGGCGTGGCCGTGGTCTATCTTTATTCCGTGGACCGGTATTTTGACGAAGGGGCTTATCGAAAGATAGCGGAAAAAGAGGCTCCCCTGATCCTGGATTGTCGAAAGGCTCCGGATCAATGCAGAGGAGCAAGCCCCAACAACCTGGACGATCAAGAAAAATACCCTGCCTCGTTTTCCCTTTCTTCGCCGGATCCTACCGTGGAATTCAATGACATTTTGTTTGATGTGGACGGGGTCATCAGGAAAATTAAAAAGCGGGGGAAACCGTATACAAAAAATCAGGTGATCGCCCGTATTCTCGTCCATGAAATGGGACATGCGCTTTTGGGGTTGAGGCACTGCCAAAATCCGTGCTGCGCCCTCAACGAAGAAACGAAGGACTGGGAGGAACGGCTGTTCGGGCCCTGGTGCGCAGAGGCGGAGAAAAAGCCGAGGACGTGCCTCCACGACAGAGGGGCTACCCGGGATATCCGGGAGCCGGGAATCGTTCATAACCGCCGCCATCCTCAGGGCATCGTGCCCGAAGGAAAAGCGGCGGCGGGGTGCAAATCCTGATAAAGGAGGGATAACATGAAGCCAAAAATGGGGGTCATCGCAGGGCTGTTCCTTTTCCTGGCAATGGGTTCCACGGCCTGGGCCGACGGGGGGAATATCCCGGATCAAGCTTGTCCGGGCGTATCCGGCAGCGATCAGTTTTTCACGGGCACCTTCACGGCCACATACAAAGACTTTAAGCAGGGAGCTAAACCCACCCACTATCTCATTCGATACAAGCTTAAGAAAGGAAGCAAATTACAGGAAAAAGCAGATTCGAAGGATCCCAAGAAAAAGGTCTACAGCGACCTTTGGGAATTCGTTCAAGACGAGTTCACTCGGGAGATTCCGACCAACCCCAAGGGTCTTTGCATCGATGACTCGGTGGAACTCATCCAGGTCTACGACCCTTATGTCAAAAGGACCGGCAAGGCCAAGGCCGCCGACAAGCTCGGGTTCGGATCGGAATGGGAGGCCTGCCTGACGGATGTCAGGGTCACCGAAAAAACCAACTGCGCCCTGAACGATAAAAACGCCAAGGTTTCAGGTGAATTCACCCTGCGGATCTACCAGGTGAAGAAGCAGTGAAGCCGGCGCTCGCTCGGGCCGAGAAACAGGAAACGGCAGGATTCAGCAGGCTCCCAAAGACGGAGAATCGTGAGCTCCATGACTTCCACGGGCCCTGACGAGGGCCTGCTCTGGGTGCATCCGAGAAGATGAAGGCTCTGAGAGACACGGGGCTTTGCCTTTTTTCTGCGATTCTTCTGATCCTGGCCTTCCCGGTCTGGGATGCCGGGTGTCTGGCATGGGCGGCCCTGGTTCCCTTACTCTGGGTTCTTTCGGGCCGCGGCCCCAAAAGCGGGTTTCTGCTGGCCTTTCTCTGGGGAAACTGCTTCTTTCTGGGGATCTTCAGCTGGATCCTCGAGATCCCGCAGTACCGCTGGTACCATCACGGGCTGCTCTCGATTTACCTGGGATCCTATATCGGCCTTTTCGGGCTGGGATTTGTGTATCTCAAGGACCGACTTGGGCGCTCAGCGGCGCTGTGGGCAGTCCCCTTGCTGTGGGTCGCCCTGGAATACCTGCGGGGCAACTTCTCTTTCTTGTCTCTGCCATGGGGCTTCATCGCGCATTCCCAGTACCGGTACCCGGCGGTGACCCGATGCGTTTCCGTGGTGGGGACCTACGGGCTAAGCGGGCTCCTGGTGCTCGTCAATGCCGCCATTGCCGCCATGATTTTTAACGTCACCGCTTATCGGGAGCAGGGGAGCAAGAGAGGGCAAAACCGAAGTGAATGGGCTCTTGGCGTCCTGGCTGCCCTTTGCCTTCTTTCCGTTTTCGCCTACGGCCAAGGGATCGTTACGCAGCCTTTGACGGGGAGGTCTCTCTCTGTTTCCCTGGTGCAGGGGAATATTTCACAGGCGAAAAAATGGGACCTCCGGTATGCCGATGAGATCCTGCAGAAGTATTCGAGCCTGACCCTGAAGGCCTCGAACAAACCGACGGATCTTATCGTGTGGCCCGAAACCGCCGTACCCGGCTCCATCATCGAGGATGAATCGCTGTTGAATCAGATCAAGTCCCTCGCCCGGAAATCCAAAACGCCGATGGTTATCGGAAGCGCCCGGTTCCTCAAATTCCAGGAAACACAAAAGGCCCAGGCCGGCCGGGTGAATTCTGCATTTCTTGTCCTCCCGGAGGAACAGGAAGCGGATCTTCAACGATACGATAAAACGCGGCTTTTCCCGTTCGGGGAATATCTTCCTTACCAGGAGGTACTGCCCTGGAAGTGGATCCATGTGTCGAGCCTGGGCCACTATGTCCCCGGAACGACCTTTACGGTTTTTGATCTTTTGCCCCATCGTTTCGCTGTCACGATCTGCTGGGAAAACATTTTCCCCGATCTGGTACGTCGGTTCGTGAGAAAGGGGGCTCAATTCATCGTGAACATCACCAACGAGGCTCGCTTCGGAAAAACGGCCGCGCCCTTTCAGCTCGTGGCCATCAGCGTTTTCAGGGCCGTTGAGAACGGGATTTTCGTCATCCGCTGTGCCAACACGGGCATTTCGTGCATCATCGATCCTTATGGGAGAATCGTGCGCCTGCTCCAGGACGAGCAGGGAGAAATCCTTTTCATTGAAGGGGTCATTCAAGATACAATCGCTGCATTGGAATCGAATACCCTATACACCCGATACGGTGACGTTGCCCCCGTATCGGCACTGGCAGGCTGCGCCGCTTTTTTTCTTTTTGCCTTGAGAGGGCGGGCTTCAAGCAGAGAAAAAAGGAAAAATCCATGAATCCACAGAAAAAGCGGCGCTTTTCAGTGTGGATTTTCGGGGCGGTCTGCACGGGGGTCCTGTCCGTGGCCCTCCTCTTTTTTTCCAACATCGTCTTGTGGGCGGAGTTGCCGGACGCGGGGTTTATTTATCGGTCTGCCACCGGAATCCATACCGTCGGGGGTGTTCGGAGCAAGGGAATTCAGGCAGGCCTGAAGCCTGGAGACCGGATCCTTGAAATCAACGGGAAAAAGTTTGCCACCATCGAGGAAAGGCGGAAAGCCGAAAACAAGGAGATCGGGAAAGAGAACCTCTATCTGGTCGAGAGGAAGGGTGAGCGGTTCGAAGTAACCATTCCGAACGTGCGCCTGGGCTTCAAGGCTTCATTTGTCCGGCATGGATTCACTTTTCTGACCGGGTTGATGTATGTCCTGATCGGGGTGCTGGTCTTCCTGATGAAGCCTCACCGGCAAAGCAGCTGGGCCTTTTTTGCCAACAGCGTCTGTCTTGGATTGGTTCTTCTTTTCCTGATGAAAGGCGGGAAATTCAGCCCCTCTTTCCTCGGAACCGTGCATCTTTGGATTTGGTCTTTCGCCCCGGCAACCGTTTTCCATCTCATGGTGATGTTTCCGGAGAAACGAAAATGGGTCGGTGCGCATCCCGGTATTTTATATCTGCCGTATGCCGCCAGCCTCGTGATCTTCATCGGCACCCGATCTTCGTCCGCGGAAATGTTTTCCATTCCAAGGACATGGTACCTTGCTACGCTTTTCTACCTGGTTGCAACCCTCCTCATGTTTTTGATTTCGTGCATTCAGTTGTGGGTCAGGTCCGCTTCGGAAATCACCAGGCTTCGCTCCAAGTACGTGCTGCTGGGAGCTTTGGTGGCGAGTTCAGTCCCGATCCTGGATTTGACCACAAGCGCCGTGTTCCACATGTTTGTGGTGCCCGGGTTCAATTACTATCTTCCTTTCCTGGTTTTTTTCCCGCTGTGTGTGGCCTATTCCATCGTCAAACACAATCTTTTCGACATCCAGAGGGCGGTCAGGCGGACTTTCGGATATGTCCTGGTCACCGTCAGCGTCGCCCTTCTGTACACCCTCCTCATGGTTATTCCCGCGGTGACATTCGGGAAGGAGGGTTTTTCCGATTATCCGGGGATGGCCATTGCCGCGATCCTGATCATCGTTTTCGTTTTCAACCTCTTTCGACAGCGGGTACAGAAAGTAGTGGATCGGGTGTTCTACCGCATGGAATACGACTACCATGAGGTCATGGAAAAGATCGGGCAGTCCATGCGCACCTCCATGATGCTGGATCAGATTGTAAGTCGCATGACGGACATCGTCTTCAATTCCCTTTTCATCGAAAAGGGATATGTCATGTTGAAAACCAAAGATGAAAAAACTTTCGTGAGCGTGCTTAAGGAGGAACCCTCGGTCACGCTTCCGGCTCAGGATGATTTTATTCGACTTGTCACGGTAAAAAAGAAGGGTATCACCCGATACGACATCGAAGAAGACCCGGCACTACAGGAAAATAAAAAAAACTACGAAAATACATTCAACAAGCTGGAAGCCGTTTTGATTCTCCCCATTCTTTTCGAGGATCGGCTCTTCGGCCTGCTGGTTTTAGGCGAAAAAAAATCAGGAAAATTCTACAAAAGGGAAGATATTCTTTTACTGAACATTCTGTCCAACCAGGCTGCGGTTGCCATGGAAAACGCGAGGCTGCAGCAGTCCCGGCTGGAGGCGCTGGAATTGTCCAAAAAGGAACTGGAAGCTCTCAATAAGGCCAAAAGCAAGACCTTGCACCTGCTCTCCCACGAGCTCAAGACCCCGCTTTCGGTCATTTCGGGAACCGTAAAAACCTTGATGCATAAATCGGACCTGCAAAATGACCCGCAAAAAAGGGGCCGGGCCTTCCAGAGACTGGAGGACAATGTCAACCGGCTTTACGATATCCAAGAAGTCACGGATAGAATCATCCGTTCCCATCGGGAAGCGGAAAGCCATATGGTTGAAGAAACCTCAAAAAAAGCCTCTCGAGAACCCTTGGCGGTGATCGACCTGAAACCGTTTGCGGAAAAATTATTGGCCTCCGTCAGGACAAAAGCGATTCACCGGGAGCTTTCCTTTGAATTGCGGGGACCGACAGATCTGAAGGTACGAATGAACCCTGTCATCCTGGAAGACGCAACTGAAGCGCTTTTGAGAAATGCCGTGGAGAACACCCCGGATGAAGGGTTGATCCGGATTCTCTTGGAGGCAGGTGAGGAGAAGGTCTTTTTCAAGGTCAAGGACTTCGGCGTCGGAATCACCCCGGAAAACCGAAAGCATTTATTCCAAGCGTTTTACCACACCCGGGAATCGGACCAATACGCGACTCGAAGACCCTACGATTTTGACGCCGGGGGAAAAGGGCTGGCCCTGTTCAGGATCCGGTCTTATGCCGAGCAGTACGAATTCGACTTTTTCTTCAACAGCAAAAGGTGCAGCTTCATTCCCGACGACCGCGATTCTTGCCCGGGGAGAATTTCGGCATGTCCCCATTGCAACTCTCTTAGGGACTGCCTGACTTCCGGGGGAAGCACGTTCTGGCTCGTCTTTACCCAGGTTTAACCTTTCAAAGGCATGGAAAACACCTTTGCCAAGAGAGCCCGGGCCTTCCGCGTACCTACGAAAAACCCCAGCCGGACGAAAGCCCGCTTCACTCGTGCAATCTCTTTTCTGACGACGTGATCGCCTCCGCAAAAGGCGGTGATACACACCTGAGGTCGCAGATCGGGGGGGAAAAGACACGGTCCGACGCGGTCTTTCAGGAAGATGCAATCGGCGGTGTAAAACGGATTTTCGTAAACAAGACAACGGGATACGGCGTCTTTCAGACGCCTCTCCAAAGACAAAAGATAAACGAAGTCCATCGTATCGATAAGGCTGTCCGGCGCGATGTTGCGGCAACACAGTCCGTGGCACGTCTTGCCGCAGCCCTTCAAAAGGTCCGCCCCTGCCGTGGTCAGGGCCTTTTCGGCCGCGCGGATTTTCAAACAAAGCGTCCGGATACGAAAGCGCTCCTTTTCATTTAAGGAGTCGATGATTTTCAGGGCTTCTCGAAACCGGTAAGAAAGGCTCATGCCCACCCTTTCGGACCGCACCTTTACCGGAACCGAGGGCGGTAAAAAAAAAGACGGGGATCCGCAGGGTCAAGGGCGAAGGCCCTTGAGAGGATTCATCCGGGCCTGGCGGACTTTCCAGCGTCTGTTTTTCTTTTCAAACACAAGCTCAAGCTCGTAGAGATCGGCCTTTTTCCCCACGGCTGTGATCCATCCCTGAGGGTCGTCGTAAAACGCCTTGAGATCGGGAAGGACATAGTCCCGGCGCAGGATGACAAAGTATACTGTGGCCAAGGCCGTCTCCTTCGACTTGCTGACCTCTACGAAGGGCCTGGGGTAGTAGATTTTGAAATCGCCGTAATGGCGAAAGGCTTTGAAAAGAATGCCTCTGACGGCCCTGGAGCCGTGATCTCCCGGCTGGGCCTTGAAATCGGGGCTCGCCAAACCCATCAGGGCACCGATGTCGTGTTTTTCGGCGAATCCGGCCCCTTCCTGGATTTGGTCCCGGAGAACCGACGCCTCATCGCCGGCGGCGCAGGCCAGGGTAAGCCATAAAAGGCAGGCGACCGGAAGGATCTTTTTCACCGCATCCTCATGAGTAGGGTTCAGGTGAATAAAATACACAGGGGTTGGAAAACCATAGCGGGTTTAGAGGCCGGCTTCAAGAGGCAGAAAGGGTGGATCTCAAAGATCCTCCCCCATGGGGCATTTTTGAACTCAGGGACGATTCTGGTGTTGACTGCAAATTTTTCCCATGGTAAAAAATCACGCCCTTTCCCAGATTGCGACCGGACGGTTTGTCGATGACCGGATTTGTGAGGAGACCGGGAGAGCGGATCCCTATCGTCGATGGATCGGAAACGAAAAGGACGATGACGATGTTCATGGAGGAGCAAAGAGAAAGTGTCGAGGATGCCGATTCCATCCAGGAGTTGATTCGGACACTGGATGCTAAAATCGGTGAAATCGCAGAATCGGTCAACCGGCTGGCCGACGAAGAAGCGAAGCTTCTCGAACAGCGTTCCCAGAGGCGCTCCGGGGATATCCGGGATATTGTGGAGCGTTCGCGGGAAGACCAGAAGCGGCTGCAGGAACTCCGGGACGCCATCGAAATCGAACAGGCTCCCCTCGCCGAGCTCAAAGCCAGGCGGGAAGACTGCATCCGGCAATATCAGACTCTGAAGCGCATCAAAACCAAGGCCAAAATCGGGGAGATCCTCAAGAAGGTGGAGGAGATGCACCAGGAGCTTTCTTCCCTCAAAAGCGCTTTGGAAGAGATGGAAGAGATGATTTGACCCGTCGCTTTCCGATCCCTTTTGCCGCATTGAATTTCCGCTTTATCCCATAAAGTCCACCTTCCTGCTTTTCAAAGGTACGTTATCGATCTTCAACCCATGGGAAACCTCCGCTTGGGGAGAGCCCGGCCGGATATTGGCTTTTGAAGATGACCGGTGCACCGGGTGCGGCTGCTGTTGCAAAGGCCTCCTCATTGGAAACCATTGAAATGAAACCCTGGCACGAGCCGCCCCGGCCTTGAAATGTCGGACGCTCCTGCCGGTCAGGGGGCCTGAAAGGCCATGAAGAGGGCACCTTTTTCGCTGTCGATCCGGATGTTCGAACCTTCCCATTCGTAGATCTTGCAGTCGTCGCTTTCCGGAGTCGGGTGCGAGCAGCCGATGAAGGGCATGACGGGGTCTCCGGCCTGAGATTTGAAGTTGAGCATCATGGCTCGGGTCTTGGAAAAGCGCTCAACGCCCAAGAGCTGATAGATGAAGACGGAGCACCGGCCCTCGAAAAACCCGCCTGATATACTGACCTGTTCGATTTTTTCCTTGAAGCGCCCGATAGCTTCCTCGGTGTTGTCCGCATCCACCATGAGGCAGAATTCTCCGTGGCGCCGCTGATCCGGTTCGGTTTTTTCTTCGCCGGAGCGATATAAAAAGCTGCCGATGAATAGCATTTTTTTGTCTTCCTTTCCCTAAAACGGTCATTTGACCACGCGAAGCGAGTGGGTTTCTTTCAGTTTGCTCCACAAGTGGCGGAGGATCAGCAGGGACGCGTCCTCCCGGCTGAGAATATTTTTCCCGGAAACCTGCATGCAGGATTTTATCAGGTCCGGCGCAACGCACCAGAGGGCCAGCCGGTTCCGGATGTACAGCCCTAATGTGGATTTGAGGAAGGGGAGCTCTTTTTCCTCCATATTGGCCAGGGTGGTCTTATCCCTAAAGGACAGGAGGGACAAGAGCTGGTTTGCGGCTTCCTCCATGGTTTTCGGCAGGCTGCCCTCCTGACGGTCGGGAGTCTTGCCCGGAAAAACCGCTTCCGAAACGAGCGCCGGTTTTTCCTCACCCAGGATGAGGGTGAGGGCCGATTCCAGAATTTCCGTGACGTCGTCGTAGAGGGAGGGATCCCTGCTGGCTCTCGATCCTGCGACGTTGAGGATGCTCACGCCGTTTTCGACGACCCAGTCGCTTATCTTTTTGGCAGCCTCGAATTTCGTCGTTTTGTTCAAGTCGATATGGAGCCATGGGCGCGCATGCTGGAGGGCCATGTCCCGCGTATAAGCCGATCCGCCGGTGAGTTTGCCGTGGGACAGGATGAGGGTTGCGTCCGAGTCGATGACGTTTTGTTCGGTGCGCTCCTGGTAATTCCCCGTGGGCATTTCTTCCATCTGATACTTTTCCGGAAGCGGCCCGTCTTCCGTGATACGGCCTTTTGGAACCCATCCGCCGTGGGGGATGTCCAGTTTGATGGCCACATCCAGCGCGGCCTGATCCGCGCCGGTCTGACCGCCCGATACAATCTTCTTAATCATGTCGGTTTCCTGTTTAAAAGTGGGCAGCAGTGGGTCGGCTCCTAATTATCGCAAATCCGTCTCATGGGTCAAGGGGTCGATGGATCCACCGCAGCGTGCCGGATTTTCAGGTTCAAAAATTCGACAAAAACCGAAAAGGCCATGGCGGAGTAGATATACCCTTTGGAAATGTGCTGACCCAACCCTTCGGCCGTCAGCATGACACCGATAAGCAGCAGAAAGGAAAGGGCGAGCATTTTGACCGTGGGGTGGCGTTCCACGAAACGGCTGATGAGGGCTGAAAAAAACATCATGAACACCACCGCCGCGACGATGGCGGTGATCATGATGCCCACATGATCGGCCATGCCCACGGCGGTGATGACGGAATCAAAAGAAAAGACGATGTCGAGCATCAGAATCGTCACCAGGACCCCGCCGAAGGAAGCCGAGGCCTTTGAGCCGGTGTCTGCTTCCGGGCCTTCCAGGCGGCTGTGGATTTCGTGAGTGCTCTTTCCCACCAGGAAAAACCCCCCCGCAAGTAAAATGAGATCCCTTCCGGAGAAAGCTTTTCCCAAGATGGCAAAGAGGGGCTGGGTGAGTCTCAGGATCCAGGTGATGGACAACAGGAGCAGAATCCGAGTGACCATGGCAAGGGCGAGGCCCAGAGTGCGGGCTTTCCCTTGGAGGTGAACCGGTAGTTTCGATGCCAGAATCGAGATGAAGACGATATTGTCGATGCCCAAAACGATCTCCAGGGCCGTCAGAGTGATGAGGGCGATCCAGGATTCGGGCTGGCTGATCCAGTTCATCTTTTCAACCTCCTTTGAGCCATTGACCATTTCTTCAAGTAAACGCCTTTGGGTCCTTCACGGGCTCTTACGGGCATCAGGATCAATCCGATCTTCGACCCATTATGCCCCCTAACTCCTTGACATTTCCAACCCCTCCATTATACAAAAAAATGGATTCCTTCCGAACCATGCTTTTATTTTTTCGCTGGAGGATCATGAACACTGTTGCAGCTCCAGAAGCCGAAAGCAACCTGCAGGTCTGCCTGGAAATCGGCAAAAGACTCATTTCCACCCTGGAAATCCAGGAAATCCTGGAACTGATCATGACCAAGATCAGCCAGCTCATTCCAGCCCACAACTGGTCTCTTTTGCTCAAAGACGAAAATACCGGCGACTTGAGATTCGAGATCGCCGTCGGGATCGACAAATCAAGGGTCGAGGACATCCGGATCAGGCCTGGGGAGGGCATTGCGGGGCGCGCATTTGCTTCCGGGAAACCGGTCTTCATCCCCGATGTCCAGAACGATCCGCGGTTCAACCGGAGCGTGGACCGGAAGACGGGATTCGTCACCGAGTCGATCTACTGCGTTCCCGTCAGGGCAAGGGATCGCGTGATGGGGGTCATCGAAATCGTCAACGTGAAAGACGTGGAATCCTTCGAAGACCGCCATCTCTCTATCCTCTTGATCCTTTCCGACTACGTGGCCATTGCCATTGAAAATTCCCAGCTGTTCGAAAGGGTGGAGCGGCTCAGCATCACGGACGAATATACGGGGCAATACAACGCCCGATATCTGCATCAAAACCTCGGTAGGTTTCTCGAAGAAGCCGACCGATCCGGAAAAGGCCTGGCCGTTGCCTTTGCAGACATCGACGATTTCAAGACCATCGTGGACACCCACGGTCACCTGGCGGCCGGGCAGGTCTTGCGCGAGGTGGCCGGCATCATCGTTTCCCGTCTGGATGAAAAGGACGTCTTGATCAAATATGGGGGGGACGAGTTCGTTTTGATCTTCAGGGAAAAAGGAAAAGACGAAGCTGTCCGACGAATGGAGTCTGTTTTCCGGGCGGTGCGGGAGGCGAAGTATCTGACCGCCGCAACCCCGGGGATCAGGCTCAGTGCCACCTTCGGAATGGCGTTTTACCCGAAAGACGCCCGGACGGAAAAGGACCTGCTCATTTTGGCGGACAACGCCATGTTTGCGGGGAAGCGGGCCCGGAAGAAAGCCGCCTCCGCCACCGGCTGATCTGCTTTGGCCCCTTTGATGGAAAACGCCTCGAAACGAAGCGGCGGCAACGAAAATTTTAAGAGACAGACCCGGGAGGCACAATGAAAAAGAAGATGCGCGTCATGAGCGAAAGGCCCTTGAACGCAGAAACGCCGGTGGAGCATTTAAGATCCTGGATCACTGCCAACAGGGTGTTTTTCGACCGCAACCAGGGCCAGATCCCCGAGAGGCCCATTGCCCTTTCACAGTGGCGCCTTTCCGTGGATGGCGAGGTGGAAAACCCTCTGGCGCTCACTTTTAAAGCCGTTTGCAGGATGCCCAAGGCCATCGTTTCCAACACCTTGGAATGTTCCGGAAACAGCCGCTCCCTGCTGAAGAAAAAGAGCCGGGGAAATCCATGGACGATCGGCGGTGTCGGCAACGCGGTCTGGGGCGGGATTTGGCTCAGGGACGTCCTGGCCCAGGCCCGACCTTCGGCCCTTGCCAGACACGTTGCTTTCGAAGGGTTCGACCCATCCTTAGGGTCTTCCAAGATCTCCTTCGTGAGAAGCATTCCGTTGGAAAAAGCCCTGGAATCCACCCTGTTGGCCTACGAGATGAACGGGGAACCGCTGCCCCTCAAGCACGGATTCCCGCTCCGTGCCCTGGCTTTGGGCTGGACCGGGGCCAATTGCGTCAAGTGGCTTTCGAAAATCACGGTTTTGGACCGGCCCTATGAGGGGTTTTTCATGGACAACGTCTACCGGGTCTTTCAGAAAGGGCAGGATCCGGGATCCGGAGAGCCCGTCACCCAAATCAAGCTCAAATCCATCATCACCCAACCTGTCAACGGGGAAACACTCCCGGCCGGGTTGATTGTTGTCCTGGGGGCCGCCTATGCCGGGGAAAGACGGGTAAGCCGGGTCGAGGTATCGGTGGACGGCGCCCAAACCTGGAAAAAGGCTTCCTTCATCGGACCCCACGAACGGTATGCATGGCGTCAATGGCAGTATGCCTGGAAGGTAAAGGCTCCCGGGGCCTATACCCTCATGGCCCGCGCCTGGGATGCCGAAGGAAAGTGCCAGCCCCCCCATGCCCATTGGAATGTACTGGGTTACGGAAACAACGGTATTGAAGAGCATGCCGTGACCGTGACCATCGTCTGACCGGCGCACCGGCATCCCCCTAAAGGACTGAAATCCCGGGGCAGGTGCAGGCGAGGCTTGAGGCTCTTCAGGAGCCAGGGTATTTTTCAATGCCATCCACCAATCCAAATGGGGAAAAGAGGTCGGTACAGCGGATCCTGGATCCCGCAGGGGTGCGCATAAACGGAGACCGGCCGTTTGATATCCAGGTTCATGATAATCGGTTTTACAAAAGGGTCCTGACCGGCGGTTCCCTGGCTTTGGGGGAAAGCTATATGGACGGCTGGCGGGATTGTGAGGCGCTGGACCGGTTTTTCGAAAGAATCCTGGCCGCAGGGATCGACCGGAAAGCCCGGAAATCAAAAGCCGTCCTGTGGGCCGCGCTGAAAGCCGAACTGGCGGGCAACCGGGGAAGAGTAAAGGCGTTTGAAATCGGAAAACGCCATTACGATGTCGACAACGATCTCTTCGAAATCATGCTGGATAAACGCATGAACTACTCCTGCGCTTTCTGGAAGGATGCCAAGACCCTGGACGCGGCCCAGGAGGCCAAGCTGGAAATGACCTGCCGGAAGCTCATGCTGGCTCCGGGCATGGAGGTTCTCGACATCGGCTGCGGCTGGGGAGGCTTCGCCGGGTATGCCGCGCAACGATACGGCGTCCGGGTGACGGGGATCACGGTGTCCCAGCGTCAGGTGGACTGGGCGCAGAGGCGCTGGAAGGGCCTTCCGGTGACTATCGCCTTCAAGGACTACCGGGAGATCCGGGGCAGCTTTGACCGGATCGTTTCCATCGGCATGTTCGAGCATGTCGGCAGCACCTGCTACCGAACCTTCATGCGGAAGGCCCACGAGTGCCTGAAACCCGGCGGGCTCTTTTTACTGCACACCATCGGGGGAAACACGTCGGTGCGTTCCACGGACCCCTGGATCGCCAAATACATCTTCCCCAATTCCATGCTGCCGTCGGCACGGCAGATCACCCATGCCTCAGAGGGCCTCTTTGTTCTCGAGGATTGGCACAGTTTCGGTTCCCATTATGATCCCACCCTGATGGCCTGGCACCACAATTTCATCCAAAACTGGCCCAAGGTTCACAACGTCTACGATGACCGGTTTTTCCGCATGTGGACCTATTACCTTCTTTCCTGTGCCGGCGCGTTCAGGTCGGGGAGCAACCGCCTGTGGCAGATCGTGTTCTCCAAGAACGGCTGTTCCGACGGCTATGCACCCGGAAAAACGGAGGGGTTTTCCCGCTGGCAGCATATGGAAAAGGGGTTTGCCCCCGATTCTTAAGACAAAACGAATGCCCGAGCCGAATTCCTCGCTCCCGGCCAAGGGGTCCTGAACTAAAGGATGAATCAGTGGTAATCGTGCGTTCCCAAGACAACGGGCACTTCAATTTTGCTTTGAAGCATCGTGGCCAATTCTTCGGCGGTGGTATAAGGGCACCCAGGTTTTGCGTTCACAAGACACGAACTCAAATAAATCTTTTCCGGTTTGATCTGCGAAAGCTTCATGGACATTCCCATATTGGCCACCAGGGGCCGTCCGGGGCATTCACATCTGATAAAGGAAACGACTTGGGCCGGATTTTTGAATTGGCCTTCGCCAGCGCTGCCGCTTTGAGACAACGCCATTCTCCGGGGCATCCATACCCATTTCCCATATACGCACCGCATCCGATGACTGCAACTTTTTCCATGGTTTAACCCCTTTCTTTCGAAACGATGATTTTAAAGCCAGGCATGCAAAATTGATCCTCTTTGAGTCGGTTGCCGCAAAAAGCCCGTATCACTTCATCCACATCACCGGCTATACCGTGAATCGATTCAATGTTATGGGTTTGAAGCAATTTATAAAGCGTTTCGCTGATGCCACCGCAGATGACCACCGCCACCTGCAGACGCTCGAGCGCCTTCAAACGTTCCGATAGGGGCAAATCGTCAAGGAAAAACTCCTTGCGTTCGATTTCCGATTCTTTTTCAATATCGATCACCAGCAACCTCTCGCAGGAGTCCAGTACGGGGGAGACGCGATTTTGAAATATCGGAACCGCAATTCTAAGCATCTAAAACCGATTTCTCCACGTTCCACACGCCTTCCTTTTTCGGAGATTCGATAAAAGGAGACCGCATTAAAAGGACATCAGACAATTCGGGCTTTGCCGGAAAAGACGCCAATACTTTAACGGCAGCCGCATGCAGGCGTCAACTCGGACCCATAGGAAGTGCGTGAAAGGGGCCACCATTTCTTTTTAAGCGGAGCCGGCAGCCCCTTTTCGGTTTATCCTTTTCCGACGACGGCGCACCCCTACGGAGTCGCCTCCTTAAATGCAACGGTTTTAGGGACCCCTTCATAGGGCGTCCGCTTTTTGGATTTGAGTGACCGGGGGTCCCGCAGGCCTTTGAGGATTTCAATGCTTCCCTTCAACCCTTTGGCATATCGGCAGTTTTCGATGGCCATGCCGGCAATCTGAGCCACGGCCTGAACGAAGTTGACATCTTCCAACGTGAAATCCCAAGGTTCCGAGGTATAGATTCGCAACACTCCGATGACATTGTTGTGTATCACCATGGGTACCGACATGATTGAGGCGATCCCCTCCTTTTGAGCCTCAGCAGGATACTGGATCCTTGGATCGTCTGTGACATCATAGATCGCCACTGGCCCTTCATGAAGAGAGGCGACAATAGATTTAAGCGCGCTCAAGGGTCCTTTGTTCAAGTACTCCTCACTCAGCCCGTAAGCTCCCGCGAGCTTGAGTTCCTCGTTTTTCTTGTCGACCAAAAACAACGCGCAGCCTTTCACTGCCATGGCAGTCTTGATTCCTTCAACCGAGAGCATGATCACGTCTTCCGCATCCATTGTCATGGACATCGAGCGGGTGATCTTCAGCATCGTTTCGTAATTGACCTTATATTTTCCCATCACGGCACCTCCTTTCAGGCGTATGGGCCGGCCAATCCGCTTCCATTTTTTCGGACTCATTCCGGCAGGATGCCTGCCGGAAGGGCGCTATGCACAATTTCAGAATCTCTCTCACCGTCAGGTTCAACCTGTCAGCCTGCATCTCGCTCCAGGCCTTTGCGCTATTCATCAAAAAGATCGACGATCGTCGATGTTTGTTCCGGGGTCATATCGAGGCCGTAACCCTGCATCACGTTGACCACCGGATGCCAGGTAATTTAAGCTGCAATTCCTATGCCCAGCTTCCTTTCAAGTTTTTCTTTGAGGTAACTCATTGTAAATAAATCAAATTTCATGGAAGTGGCCTGATGCTGGGATAAAGAGGCATCCAATAAAGGGCGCAAAATGTTCCTTTTTTCGAATAGAAAGGAAACAAAATTAACCTTTTTGGATATTTTCATAGAGTATAAATTGTTCCTTCAGGTTGACGGCGGAGCCTCCGTGGGATAAAGAACAAATTGACAGATAGCGGTTGCCAGTGATTCCCCCTCTCGAGACAAAGGAGGGTTGCCAGTGCCTTTTAAAGAATCTGCCCTGTTTCGATTTCACGAAACCATCATCAACAGCATCACCGACGGTGTATACACCGTCGATATCGAAGGGCGCTTGACCTCGTTCAATCGCGCGGCTGAGGGCATAACAGGCATTCCACAAGAGGAAGCCATCGGCAAACCCTGCTTTGAGGTGTTCCGAAGCAATATTTGTGAGCGGGGATGCTTGCTCAAACAAATCATGACCAACGGTCAGACGGTATACAATTTCCCAATCTATATTATCCGGACCGACAAGAAAAAGATCCCCATCAGTGTTACCGCTGCGGCGCTGAGGGATGAGACCGATACGGTCATCGGGGGGGTGATGACCTTTCGGGATCTCAGCGCCATAACCCGGCTTCAGATGAAACTTCGGCAGAAATACACGTTTGGCGACATCATCAGTAAAAGCCGTCAGATGCTGGAAATTTTTTCAATCCTTCCTCAGATCGCCCAAAGCCGAAGTACCGTGTTGATCGAAGGCCCCAGCGGAACAGGAAAGGAACTGATTGCCAGGGCCATTCACCACAACAGCTCCCGTTCGAAAGGGCCTTTTATCGCGGTGAATTGCAGCGCTCTTCCCGACACGCTGATCGAGTCGGAACTCTTCGGATACAAAAAAGGCGCTTTTACCGACGCGAAAAAAGACAAGCCCGGGCGTTTTGCCCAAGCCTCGGGGGGGACCCTTTTAGTCGATGAAATCGGAGAAATATCCCCTGCGATTCAAATCAAACTGCTTCGGGTGATCGAAAAAAATGAGTTTGAACCGTTGGGGGCCGTGAAGCCCGAGCCTGCCAATGTACGTATCATCGCGGCGACCAACAAAGAACTGGAGCAGCAGGTTCGAAAAGGTCAATTCCGGGAAGATCTTTATTATCGGATCAATGTCGTCAGGTTGTCCCTGCCGCCTCTCATAGAGCGCAAGGAGGACATCCCCTTGCTCGTTGACCATTTTGTGGAATACTTCAATCAGCTTCACGGGAGGAACCTGCTGGGTGTTTCTCGGGAGGCTTTATCCGCCTTGATGCTTCACGATTGGCCCGGCAACGTGAGAGAACTTGAAAATGCCATCGAGCATGCCTTTGTAATGTGCCGAGGGGATCTGATTCAGATGGAGCATCTGCCAAGAAAAATTTGTCCCGATAGAGAGGCTCCGTTTGCGGAGACGAAGCTTACTTTGAAAGAGATCGAACGGCAGGCCATTTTCAATGCTCTCAAGCGGAACCGCTGGAAAAAGGTCAAGACTGCCCGGGAGTTGGGGATCGATAAAAACAGCCTGCGCCGTAAAATCAACCGTCTCGACATTCAACCCTGACACATCCGTACAAATCGAAGAAGCGAATGGGGCCATCTTTTAAAGCCGATTTTCACGGCGCCGACGCAAGGGTTGACAGATCGGCTTTTATCGGCCCTCCTTTTTAATTCTGAGGGCCCTGAAGAGGTTCCAAGCCGAATTCCTCGCTCCCGGCCAAGGGGTCCTGAACTAAAGGATGAATCAGTGGTAATCGTGCGTTCCCAAGACAACGGGCACTTCAATTTTGCTTTGAAGCATCGTGGCCAATTCTTCGGCGGTGGTATAAGGGCACCCAGGTTTTGCGTTCACAAGACACGAACTCAAATAAATCTTTTCCGGTTTGATCTGCGAAAGCTTCATGGACATTCCCATATTGGCCACCAGGGGCCGTCCGGGGCATTCACATCTGATAAAGGAAACGACTTGGGCCGGATTTTTGAATTGGCCTTGGCCTAGCGCTGCCGCTTTGAGACAACGCCATTCTCCGGGGCATCCATACCCATTTCCCATATACGCACCGCATCCGATGACTGCAACTTTTTCCATCGTTTAACCCCTTTCTTTCGAAACGATGATTTTAAAGCCAGGCATGCAAATTGATCCTCTTTGAGTCGGTTGCCGCAAAAAGCCCGTATCACTTCATCCACATCACCGGCTATACCGTGAATCGATTCAATGTTATGGGTTTGAAGCAATTTATAAAGCGTTTCGCTGATGCCACCGCAGATGACCACCGCCACCTGCAGACGCTCGAGCGCCTTCAAACGTTCCGATAGGGGCAAATCGTCAAGGAAAAACTCCTTGCGTTTTCGATTTCCGATTCTTTTTCAATATCGATCACCAGCAACCTCTCGCAGGAGTCCAGTACGGGGGAGACGCGATTTTGAAATATCGGAACCGCAATTCTAAGCATCTAAAACCGATTTCTCCACGTTCCACACGCCTTCCTTTTTCGGAGATTCGATAAAAGGAGACCGCATTAAAAGGACATCAGACAATTCGGGCTTTGCCGGAAAAGACGCCAATACTTTAACGGCAGCCGCATGCAGGCGTCAACTCGGACCCATAGGAAGTGCGTGAAAGGGGCCACCATTTCTTTTTAAGCGGAGCCGGCAGCCCCTTTTCGGTTTATCCTTTTCCGACGACGGCGCACCCCTACGGAGTCGCCTCCTTAAATGCAACGGTTTTAGGAACCCTTCATAGGGCGTCCGCTTTTTGGATTTGAGTGACCGGGGGTCCCGCAGGCCTTTGAGGATTTGAATGCTTCCCTTTCAACCTTTTGGCATATCGGCAGTTTTCGATGGCCATGCCGGCAATCTGAGCCACGGCCTGAACGAAGTTGACATCTTCCAACGTGAAATCCCAAGGTTCCGAGGTATAGATTCGCAACACTCCGATGACATTGTTGTGTATCACCATGGGTACCGACATGATTGAGGCGATCCCTCCTTTTGAGCCTCAGCAGGATACTGGATCCTTGGATCGTCTGTGACATCATAGATCGCCACTGGCCCTTCATGAAGAGAGGCGACAATAGATTTAAGCGCGCTCAAGGGTCCTTTGTTCAAGTACTCCTCACTCAGCCCGTAAGCTCCCGCGAGCTTGAGTTCCTCGTTTTTCTTGTCGACCAAAAACAACGCGCAGCCTTTCACTGCCATGGCAGTCTTCATTCCTTCAACCGAGAGCATGATCACGTCTTCCGCATCCATTGTCATGGACATCAGCGGGTGATCTTCAGCATGGTTTCGTAATTGACCTTATATTTTCCCATCACGGCACCTCCTTTCAGGCGTATGGGCCGGCCAATCCGCTTCCATTTTTTCGGACTCATTCCGGCAGGATGCCTGCCGGAAGGGCGCTATGCACAATTTCAGAATCTCTCTCACCGTCAGGTTCAACCTGTCAGCCTGCATCTCGCTCCAGGCCTTTGCGCTATTCATCAAAAAGATCGACGATCGTCGATGTTTGTTCCGGGGTCATATCGAGGCCGTAACTGAACCACCGGATGCCAGGTAATTTAAGCTCCAATTCCTATGCCCAGGCTTCCTTGAAGACTTCGAGGTAACTCATTGTAAATAAATCAACTTTCATGGAAGTGGCCTGATGCTGGGATAAGAGCAGCATCGAATAAAGGGCGCGAAAATGTTCCTTTTTTCGAATAGAAAGGAAACAAAATTAACCTTTTTGGATATTTTCATAGAGTATAAATTGTTCCTTCAGGTTGACGGGCATCCCCTGCAAACTCATAAATTGCCGTCACGATCTTGTCTTCAATCGCCTCTGCCGACCGGTGTAGATTGTCGGTGGCAACCTGTAGTAACCGTTCCTCTCCGAAGAATTGCTGTTCTTCATTTCGCGCCTCCGTCACACCGTCGGTATACATCACCAACAGATCTCCCGGCAACAGATCGACGAATCCCCGTTCCCACTCGGTATCTTCTAGAATTCCCAGAGGAATCGCCGTTCGCCGCAGCGCATACGGTGCGTGTCCATTCTGCGCCTGAAGCAGATACGGTGGATTATGCCCCGCATTACAATACGTCATCCGACCCGTTTGCGGATCCAATATCGCATAAAACACGGTGACGAATAGATCGTTAAACGTGTCTCGCAAGATCCGCCGATTGGTTTCCGCCAAGACGCGATCTGGTTCTAATTGGTGTGCCTCCGCGTACGTACGGATAAGCGTTCGGCTCAGGGCCATATACAGGGCAGGGCCAATGCCCTTGTCCGCCACATCCGCCACCAGCAGACCAATACAGCCATTTGGCAGCGGAATAATATCGTAAAAGTCCCCTGATGTTTCACGGGCAGGCTCCAGCGTAACCGCCATTTGCCAACCGGGCACGTCTGGGATGTCTTGCGGCAAAAAACTAGCCTGAATCTGCCCGGCCACGGTCAGTTCCTGCGTCATTTTTTGGTAAGCGAGCGCCTGTGCAAACACTTCCGTCTGATACGCCTGCGCATACAGCTCTTCCTTGTAGGCGGCTGCCTGCGAAGCCAGTGCTTCCTCGAAACGGGCCTGCTGCTGCAAAACGGCCGCAATCAGCTCCGCCAAAGAGCGCGTTGCCGGCAAGAAATCAACCATGTTTCCATCATAGAGATGAGGCAGCACCCATATTCCGCCTGCCGGTTCAACATCCGATCGGTGCGCAATCGGCACCAGCAACCCACTTTGGTCCTCGTCAGCTTGGAGCTGCTCCAGAAGCAGGAATGGCTCGTCTGAGGCTGCTAATGTCTCCCAGGCAGATGCCGGCAGCAGTGGACGCACATTAATCGGCGCCGCCGAACCGGCCCTCACCGCCGTACTGTCTAGATCTGTCCGATAGAGAACTGTCTCAGGAAACAGGCGGATCTCAACCCAACTGAACGGCAGCAAAGCAGGCACATGCCGTGTTAGCATGGCAGCCAGATCGATTTCTGGCGCCGGTTTCTGCATTAGCACCTGCGTAAACTGCTCGATTTCGCTCAACTCCCGGACGCGTCGCCGAAAAGTCAACGAGGTTTTGCTGAGACGATGCGCCAGAAAACTGACCAGAAAAACGGCCGCTAGTAAGAAGCTATATCCCCACCACCCACTGGCGGCATATAGCCCCGCCGCCAATACGCCAAATGGGTCCGGCAGCAGGTAAAAGATGATGATGACCAGCCAGAAGCGGTATAAACCACGCAGTAAATCGATCGGCGACTGCCGTTCCCCCAGCAGCAGATGCAGCCCAAATACCGGCGCCATGATGACGACAAACAGGCCACTGCGAACGGCCGTTGCCGCCAGCCCCACCCCAAGCACCGCGGGAGATAAATCAGGCAGCGGCACCATTCCCCCAATCTGGTCGTACACCCACAGCGCCGGCAGCACCGACAGGGTCTCGCGCGCAGTCAGCACCAGGGCAAAGCGCCACCGGTCCCATTGTTGAATACGGGCCACAAACGGCGTCGAGGCAGTTGGCTGGCGGCGAACCATGAGCGTGTCGACGATCGTCGCAATCACCTCTACCCACAGCGCCGTCGCGCCAAACAGCAGCACGGCCGACCACGTCACCAGACGCCCCTGGGATCCGACTACGCGAACCGATTCGCTCTCCAACACCGTGGAAAAATCAAATCGGAACAGCATCCAACGCAGCAGTAACAGCACGAGCAGCATCGACCATGACGATTGCAGCACGCCCACATCCGTCTGCAGGGTCAACCAAACAAGGCCAATTACGGCAAGGGGCAGCCCATACAGCGCGCCCATTACGGCGACAAGGGCCGATAACTGCAGTTCGCCGCTCGCCTGCGCCAGGTCCGGCAGGAATCGCGCCGTTATCGACATCAAGGTCCGCTTACCACTCTCCAGAGCTGTTGCCAATTGTCCTCTGTCCTTTTGGCCGTCCACTATTTGCCACATGAAATGAAAAAGGAAGTGTCTCCACAACGCCCGTGCTTGGCACGCCTTGGCGCGCCGGCTCGTCTTGACGCCATCGTTTACTTTATGCTAGAGTTACCGCCGATGCAAGTTCCCATCCGCCTCAACCCGGGGGTCCATCCCATGCCAACGAATCGATTTATGAGGAGTGTTCGGTGATCCAAGCTGTCATCTTTGATTTTGGCGGTGTTCTGGTTCGAACGCATGATCATGGCCATCGCCTCGCCTGGGATCAGAAGCTCGGCCTTGCTCCAGGTGAAACAGAAGACCTTGTCTTTAACAGTTCTGCAGGGAAACAGGCCCAGGCTGGCGCGCTCACCGATGAAGCATTGTGGCGGTGGGTAGGCGAGCACCTGCAGCTGTCTACCGCCGAATTGAATGCCTTTCGAACCGCGTTTTGGGCGGGTGACGTGCTGGACACGACGCTGATAACGTATATTCGGGCCTTACGGCCGTTTTACCAGACCGCTCTCATCAGCAACGCCACCGACGGACTGCGGCCAACGCTGACAGGCAAATATCCGATCGCCGATGCCTTCGACCTGATCGTCATTTCGGCAGAGGAAAAGATTGTAAAACCGGCGCCCCAAATCTACCTGCAAACGCTGGAACGGCTCGGCCGTCAGCCCGAAGAAACCATCTTCGTCGACGATTTTGCGCACAATATTGCCGGCGCACAGCACGTTGGTATGCACGGTTTGCACTATGTCCCTGGGCTAGACGTGCCGGCGGCGCTGGCGGAGTTGGGCGTCCATAAACAGCGGTAGGAAGCGTCCACAAACAACTTGCCGACAGTTGGGTGCTTCCGCGAACGGACCCCTAGGAAGCGTCCACAAACAACTTGGTGACTTGCGGACGCTTCCGCAGAGCAACGCTCGTCTCTAACCGCTACGTTACTAACGAACGTTGCCTTAGGAACGGAAGTAACATGCCAAAGTGGTGGCCCCGAAAAAAGACGGTCAAACAAGACAACCTGCGGCAGCAGGAAGACCAGGCCTATCAGACAAGCTTGACCGCGCTGCGGCAGCACATGGGTGTGCAGGCAGCGAGCGGATTGTCGAAGCAGGCCATCCTAAAAGATATCCAGGCCGAGGCAGAGACACTAGAAACGACCGCCGCAACACCTGCCGAAAAAGGCAGATTGCGCGCGAGTAGATCAGCTGTTCAGCGAACTGCGGAGCGAACTCATGCAAACGCTCCATATGGGGCGGACGCTGGAAATGGCCGGGCGCGTCGACGAAGCAATTGGCTATTACGAAACGGCCGTTGCCGACCAGATCTCCACCCGCTTCCCGTACGAACACCTGCGCGTCATCTACTGGCGACAAGAAGCGTATGCCGACACCCTGCGCGTCTGCAAAGCCGCTATCGACAATCCCTTCCTACGCAGCGACGACCACGCCTACTTCCAGATCTGGGTCAATCGCCTCGAACCTCACGCGTCGTCCGCCAGCGGCAGCGTAAAGTAAAACGTGCTCCCATTCCCCTCTTTGCTGTGCACCCAAATACGGCAGTTGTGCGCCTCGACCAGATGTCTCGCAATCGCCAAGCCCAGCCCCGTCCCGCCCTCGCCGCGCGTCCGCGCACGATCCGATTTGTAGAACCGCTCAAAAATGCGTGGTCGATCGACTTGTGCAATACCGATGCCCGTATCTTTGATTTCGATCGTCAGCTCGTTCCGGTGATGGACACTGCCGGATCTGGCCGCTTTTGCCTGGGTCACGTAGGCTCGAATCTGGATCTTGCCGCCTGCAGGCGTAAACTTAATTGCATTATGCAGCAGGTTTGTCACCACCTGCTGCACGCGCGGGGCATCAGCCAACACGAGCGGCAGCACGGCCTCAAGCTGTAGGTCCAGGGTGAGTTCGGCCCGTTCCGCCTGGTCACGCAGCCGCTCGATCGGTGTCACCAGCAGCTGCCGAGGCGACGTAGGCGTCACCCGCAGGGGAACGCGCCCAGACTCAATTCTGGAAAGCTCAAGCAGCTCTTCGACCATCTGGCTCAGCGTATCCACCTCGCCCAGCGCACGACCCAAAAAACGCTGCGCCACGGTCGCATCCTGCAGCGCCCCGTCCTGCAGCGTTTCCACGACGGCACGCAGCGACGCCAGCGGCGTCCGCAGCTCGTGAAGACAGATTGCTCACAAAGTCTCGGCGCACTGTTTCCAGATACCCGCACGGCCAGTTAAATCCTGCAGCAGAACCAGATAGCCGCGTGTACCCTGCTTTTCAAAGGGCGTAATCGAAGCGCGCCAAAAACGGCCGCTTCCCGCATCAAACGCCTGTGCCAGCTTTTCACCCCTCTGTTGACTGGTTTGAAACAAATCGATGAGCTGGTGGTGCCGGACAACCTCGGCAAAGGAACGTCCAACCGCTTGTGCAGCCGCTGTCTTCAGCAGATCTTCCGCCGCCGGGTTGATGAGCTGCACGTCGTCTCTCCAGCCGACGATCAGGACGCCATCCCCCATGTAGTCCAGGACCAGTGCCATCTGCTTTTGCTGCGTCACGGCCGTGGTCCATTGCTCCAGCAGATGCTCGCGCACCAGATGAAACGCGCCAACCAGCTCGCTAAATTCATCGGCACCCCGCGGCAGCATGCGCACATCTACATCGCCTGCAGCGACGCGCTGCATGGTATCCGTCAGTTGGTGAATCAGTCCGGTACGCCCGCCGCGTCAGCAGGTACGTTGCCAACCATCCCAGCACCAGCTGCGCCCCCAGGCCAATGAGTAGACTCCTCTTCTGATCTGGCTCCGCTTCCCGCGCTGGGGCTGGCTTCCCGTTCTGGTCGCCGCGGGCCTCTACCTCGCCCAGCAGGAGTTCTTCTGGCAATGCCGCTACCGAACGATCAGAGCTGGTTCGCCCGCCAGCAAGCGTGGCAGATCGTGCTCGACGCCGCCATGGTCAACCCGCTGCTTGGCCTGGGCCCGTCCAACTACTACTTCATCGTCCAGCAGTACAACATCGCCGGGTGGGGCGGCGTCTGGAACGTGCGCTTCAACTCCCACAACAACTACGTCGACATCATCGCCCAGGTCGGGTTCATTGGACTGGGTGTCTTCCTCGCCTTCACCGCCGTCATGGCCAGCGTGGGCTGGAAGCTCTACCGCGCCCTGCCCGACGGCTTCGCCCGCGCCTATGCCGCCGCCTGCCTCGCCGGCCTCATCGCCACCCTCGTCAGCGGCATGCTCGGCGACTGGTTCCTGCCGTTTGTCTACAACATCGGCCTCGCCGGGATGCGGTCGAGTATTCTTTTCTGGGTGTTCATGGGCGGGCTTCTGGCGCTTGCGATGAAAATGGCCGCAGATTCAACTGGTCCTTCAGCCACTCACGTAAGTCAACCGACTCGATGACTCGCTCAGTTGCCTGCCTGAAGCCCGCCCTGAACGTGACTGCCTTCTAGAACGCCAGACTATCCAACAGCCGCTGCTCGCGCTCAATCGACTGTGGGTCCACCTGACCACTCGGCCGCTTTATGTCAAGTTTAACCAGCGTCATACACGCCTTGAACGCCACCTGTTCGTCCTTCGAGTCAACCAGGTCAGCCAGCCGCTCGACCGCCTTGAGCCGGGCCTCCAGCAGTTTCGCCTGGCCCGCCTCCCAGCTCGACTTGAGCGCGGCGTTGTACGCCGCCTGGAACGTCGGCGTCCTGGTTCCGCCAGCGCGACACTGTTTCCCGGCTCACGCCAATCTCGGCCGCTACCGCCGTCACCGTCTCGCCCGCCAGCAGCAGGTCCAGCGCTTTGTTCTGTTTGGCGTCCAGTTGATATCGATTTGTGTTGCCATTTGCTACTCGGCATCTTAATCACCATACCTGTGACGATTTGTGACATTTTGTGACCCAACTCGCCACCTGATCCGAACCTGAATAGCTCGGATGTTCTGATAGGCCTCCATTCTACCACTCCTGCGCTGCCTGGATCACGCGTTTTCGGGTCGATTTCTGAAATCTAAACCACAAGTGGACCTCTCCATCATCATCGTCAACTGGAACACCCGCGACCTGCTGGCTCAATGCCTGGAGTCCATCTACGCGCTACCCACCGGAGGGAGCGTTCGAGATCATCGTCGTCGACAACGCCTCGGCCGACGGCAGCGTGGCCATGGTCCGCGAGCACTTCCCGCAGGTGAGGTTGCTGCAGAACAGCCACAACCCGGGCTTCGCCGCGGCCAACAACCAGGCCATCGCTGAGAGCAGCGGCCGTTACGTCCTCCTGCTCAACCCCGACACACTGGTGCAACCGGACGCGCTGGGAGCGCTGGTGACCTTTCTGGACAATCACCCGGCAGCAGGCGCGGCCGGCTCCATGCTGCTCAATCCGGACGGCACGCTCCAACCGTCCTGCCATCCCGCACCCACGCTCTCGCGCGAGATGTGGCGGCTCTTTCATATGGACGCCTTGTTCCCGCTCGCGCTCTATCCGATGGAAAGCTGGCCGGTCGACCAGCCGCGTCCCGTCGACACCGTCCAGGGCGCCAGCCTCATCGTTCGTCGCGCGGTTATCGACCAGGTCGGCGTGCTGGATGACGGCTACTTTATGTACTCAGAGGAAGTAGACTGGTGCCGGCGCATCCGGCAGGCAGGCTGGCAGATCTACTGGGTGCCCCAATCCCGGGTCGTCCATTTCGGCGGGCAGAGCACGCGCCAGGTGGCCGCGGCCATGTTCCTCCAGCTCTACCGGGCCAAACTGCATTACTTCCGCAAACATTATGGGGCTGCCCACGGTGTGCTGTACAAGGCGGAGTTGTTCGCTGCCTCGGCTGCCCGTCTGATGCTGACGCCTCTGGCCTGGGTGGTGAGGCCGGCCGAGCGGTCGCAGCACGCCGCGCTGGCCCAGCACTATGGCCTGCTTATTCGAGCCTTGCCGGGGATGTAGCTGACTGCCTCAATGGCACAATCGCCGATGCGTATCCTCTACCTCGCCCAACTCATTCCCTACCCGCTCGACGCCGGGCCCAAGACGCGCATCTACTACGTCCTGCGCTATCTTGGCCTCGGCCGGGCACGACATCACGCTCCTGGCCTTCAGTCGCGAGACCGATACGGCCGAAAGCATTGACCATCTGCGCGAGTTCTGCACCGAAGCCCACACCGTGCCCATGGTTCGCTCGCGCACCCGCGATACCTACCACCTGGCGCGCAGTTTGCTTACCAAGCGGCCATTTCCTAATCGCCCGTGATGATGTGGCCGCCATGAAGGCGACGGCCATTGAGTTGGCCCAACAGCGGCCGTTCGACGCCATCCACGCCGACCAGCTGTGGATGGCGCCCTACGCACTGGCCGCCGCCGAGGCCTACGCCAATCCACGCCCACGTCTGATCCTGGACCAGCACAACGCCATGTATCTCATCCCGCAACGTCTGGCCGAGAGCAGCGGCGACCCATGGAGCGCGTCGCTTCTGCAGCGGGAATCGGTCGTCATGCGTCGCTACGAGCTGGAGACATGTCGACGATTCGACGATGTGGTCTGGGTAACGGCCGAAGACCAGGCGGCTGTCGGGTTGAGCAACGGCCGCCAGATGCTCGACGCCGCGCGAACACGTTATCCCGATTTGTGTTGATCCGGAAGCTCAGCCTATGATCGAGCGTGTCCCGTCACCCCATCGCGTAACGTTCTTGGGTGGCCTCCATTGGCCCCCCAATGCCGTCGGCATCACCTGGTTTGCGCGAGAGGTGTGGCCCCAGGTGCGAGCCCAATGCCCGGATGCGGTTCTGACGGTGATTGGCAAGAATCCGCCGGCTGAATTGTCGACCGTCGCCGGCATCGAGGTGACTGGCTATGTGGACGATCCGGAACCGTACTTGCGAGAAACGGCCGTCTTCATCGTGCCTTTGTTTGCGGGTGGGGGGATGCGGGTCAAGATTCTGGATGCCTGGTGCTGGGGGCTGCCGATTGTCTCGACCACAATAGGCGCGGAGGGAATCGATTGCCAGGATAGAGAAGATCTAATGATTGCCGACAGCGTCGAGGAGCTGGCCGACGCTGTGGTCGCGGTATGGGGCGACGCTGATCTGGCCTCTTCGCTGGTACGGACCGGGCGGCAGACCGTCAAAACCGACTACCAATGGCAAACCACCTACCAGGCGTGGGACGATCTCTATGAGCGTGCCGCCCATACGATTGAAGCTCCAACACAATGACTGACCAAACCATCGGCCGCATCTCAACCCGTCGCGCTGTCACGGCGCTGCCGCTGATTCTGGCATTGGCCGTTGTGCTCCGCGTCGCCGCCGCCTTCTACATCGGCGCCACCGTCGAGCCGCTGCCCGGCACCTTCGACCAGGTCTCCTACCACGCCCTCGCCCTGCGCGTCGTGGACGGCCACGGTTTCTCCTTCGCCGAAGCCTCCTGGCCCATGACGGCCGCGGAAGCCCCGACCGCGCACTGGAGCTATCTCTACACCCTGTATCTGAGTGCCGTCTACACCATCTTCGGCCCCAACCCGCTGGCCGCCCGGATCATCCAGGCCGTCATCGTTGGTCGTGTTGCAGCCGTACATCGCCTACCTCCTCGGTCGCCAGGTGTTCAACGAGCGGGTAGGGCTATTGGCAGCCGCCTTCACCGCCATCTACATCTACTTCGTCTACTACGCGGCCACCTTGATGACCGAACCGTTCTACATTACCGCCATTCTCGCCGCGCTCTACCTGTTCCTGCGTCTGGAGAAAGCCACGCCGCGGGAGGAGCTGCGCCTGGCGCTGGGTCTGGGACTGGTCCTGGGATTGACCGTCCTGCTCCGTCAGCTCTTCCTGCTCATCATCCCGTTCTTGCTGTTGTGGCTTTGGACTGCTCGCTACGTCACCCTACACCGGTTGGCGGTAGCGAAGGAGCAAGCGAACCGTTTCCTTTCGCTCAAACTGCGCCCGTTCTTTCAGAGCCGCCGTGCGCCCGTCTGGCCAACCGTTGTGATTGTCGGTGTCGTTGGCCTGATGATCCTGCCCTTCACGCTCTACAATTACGGCCGCTTCGACCGCTTCGTCCTGCTCAACACCAACGCCGGCTACGCCTTCTTCTGGGCCAATCACCCGGTTTATGGCACGCAGTTCGAGGGCATCCTGCCGCCGGAAATGGGCACGTACCAAGACCTGATCCCGCCGGAACTGCGCAGCCTCGACGAACCCGCGCTGGAAGATGCTCTCATGGAACGGGGTATGCAATTTGTCTTTGACGACCCGGGTCGCTACGTTCTGCTTTCGCTCAGCCGCATACCCGTCTACTTCAAGTTCTGGCCCTCGGCCGATTCGGGTCTCATCAGCAACATCTCCCGCGTCGCCAGCTTCGCCCTTTTCCTGCCACTGATGCTGGTCGGGCTGGTCTACTCCCTCGCCAACCGCGACCTACGCCGGCGCACCATCGGCCAGGCGTCGCTGTTGCTCCTGTTTATGGTCGTCTACGCCGGCATCCACCTGGCCTCCTGGGCGCTCATTCGCTACCGGCTGCCGGTCGATGCCATCCTGCTGATCTATGCCGGGCTGGCCGCCAATGCTATCTGGACCTGGCTTAGCAGACGCGAACCAACGCCCTCTATGGCGACTACCGATTAGGCAATACGCTATGCACATTCTCTTCGTCGTACCCTACGCACCCAATCTCATCCGCACCCGGCCCTATAACCTCATTCGCCATCTTGCCGGTCGCGGTCACCAACTGACGGTTCTCACCTTGTATGGGAGCGCCGATGAACTGTCCAGCCTGGCAGCGCTCCGGGAGGACGGGATCACCGTCATCGCCGAACCGCTGCCGCGCCACCGGGCGTTTGCAAACAGCCTGGCTGCTTTGCCAACACCCGACCCGCTCCAATCGGCCTACTGTTGGCAGCCCGCCCTGGCCCAGCGCCTGGAGGAGCATCTAACCCCGGCCAATGGGCAGGCGCGGGTCGACGTCGTCCACGTTGAGCATCTACGCGGCGCACGCTACGCTCTCCATGCCAATATGGTGCTTAATGGAAAGCATCAGCGAAGCAAAGCCGCGCCGCCTGTCCCCGTCATCTGGGACAGTGTCGACTGCATCAGCCACCTGTTCCGGCAGGCGGCCGATCGGAGCGCCAGTCGCTTCGGCCGCTGGGTTACCCGCCTGGAGCTGCCTCGCACCGAACGATATGAAGGCTGGCTCGCCTGGCAGTTCGACAAGGTCCTGACGACCTCACCCGTTGATCGGGCAGCTCTGGCCGACCTGGCTCTTCGCTACCGGCCCGGCACACCGCCGATTGAACTGCTTCCCAACGGCGTCGACCTCGCCTACTTCCAGCCTGACCAGGCCGTCGAGCGCGAGCCGGCCACCCTTCTGCTCAGCGGCAAGATGAGCTACCATGCCAACATCACGATGGCTGTCCACCTTGTGCGCGAGGTCATGCCCCTCGTCTGGGCCAAACGACCGGACGCCACAGTCACGATCGTAGGCAAAGATCCGTCGCCCGAGGTGCGCGCCCTGGCCGACCATCCCGCTGTGACCGTCACCGGCACAGTGCCTGATCTACGACCGTACATGTTGCGCGCCACAGTCGCGGTGGCTCCCATCACCTACGGGGCCGGTATCCAGAACAAAGTGCTGGAGGCTATGGCCTGCGCCACACCCGTTGTTGCCACGACGCAGGCAGTCTCTGCGTTGGTGACGGTAGAAGGCCGCGATCTGCTGACAGGCGATGACCCGGAGCGATTCGCTCAAGCCATACTCCGGCTTCTGGAAGACAAGAAGCTCCGAGACCACCTGAGCGCCGCTGGCCACAAGTACGTCTCCAGCTACCACGACTGGTCGGCCGTTGCTGGCCGGCTGGAGGCCCAGTACACGGAAGCCCAGGACGCCGTCAAGAAGCATGCGGCCGCCGTACCCATGTCCGACAGTCAGCGACCAATCGGGAGCCCGGCCGCAGCCGTTCCGCCGTCGTAATGCGCTTCGTAAGCTATCTGCTTTACAGTGTAGAGGTTGTTCCAGCAACAAAATCGTATTGTGTCAACCTGATCTGTTCCTATCAGATTGGCACGCTTTGATAGTCATCCAAGTTGCCAGTTAGGGTCGTCCACGTCGCGCCTGTGATGTGCTCGACCCATCTAAAGGGGGATTACGTGGAATCGTTGATCCGATCGGCCGATGGGGCGGCTGAAGTCAGTCAAGAGAATCTATATTGTCCTATTTCACGCCGAGTTTCGGCTCGGACGCAATGGCGCAGCTACACCGGCATGCTCATTCTGAACGATGTACTCCTGACCGGTCTGGCCTTTCTGATGGCCGGGTGGATACGGTTCAACGTTCCTTTGCCCGTGTTCAATCTGCGCGCCGAGCCCTCCGTCCCGACCTGGACCCTGATCGTCTTCGCCTTTGTCCCGATGTGGGTTACCATCTTCACTATCCAGGGTCTCTATAGCCGTCAGAATCTGCTCGGTGGTATGCAAGAGTACGCCGGCGTCTTTCGGGCCACTTCCGTTGGCATCCTGATTATTGTCATCGCTGGCTTCCTGCAACCCCTGTTCACCCCGGCGCGAGGCTGGGTCTTGCTAGCCTGGCTCTTCACAGTCGCCTTTATCATCATTGGCCGGTTCTTTCTGCGCCGTCTTATCTACGCCCTGCGGCTCCGAGGGTACTACATGAGTCCCGCTCTGATCATCGGAGCCAATGGTGAAGCCCTCTCCCTGGCCACGCAACTGGCCCTCTGGCGTACATCAGGACTGGCTATCCTTGGGTTCGTGAGCGACCGGCTGCCACCGGGCTCTAATGTCTACGGCGGATTGCCCATTGTCGGCTGTCTGGACAATCTGGAGGAGCTTGTCGAAGAGCATCAGATCGAGGAGCTCATCCTGGCAACCAGCGCGATAAGCCAGGAACAAACCCTTTCAATTTTCAAAACGTTCGGCGTCAGAGAAGACGTCAGCCTGCGCCTCTCCTCCGGCCTGTTTGAAGTGATCACCACCGGGCTGGTAGTTAAAGAGATCGCCTCTGTGCCGCTCGTGCAAGTCAACCAGGCACGCCTGACGGGACTGGATTGGCTTCTCAAATCGGCGATGGACGTGGTGTTGGGCGTCATATTCTTCGCCGTGGCCCTACCCTTCATGCTCGCCATCGCGCTGGCAATCCGACTTGATTCACCTGGTCCGGTCCTCTACCGCCGCCGGGTCGTCGGGTTGCGCGGAGAGGCTTTCGACGCCTTCAAGTTTCGAACCATGGTAACCAACGGGGACGAGGTCCTCGCCACTCATCCTGAACTCAAACAGCAGCTGGAGACTGACCACAAATTGAAGGAGGACCCGCGCATCACTCGGATAGGCCACATTCTCCGCCGAACCAGTCTCGACGAACTGCCACAACTGGCCAACGTTTTGCGGAGAGAGATGTCGCTCGTCGGCCCCCGCATGATCGCGCCCGACGAGCTGCGCATGTATGACAAATGGGATATGAATCTTCTAACCGTCCTGCCCGGCATTACCGGCTTGTGGCAGGTCAGCGGCCGTTCTGATGTCTCATATGAGGAACGTGTCCAGCTCGACATGCGCTACATTCGCAACTGGTCGATCTGGCTCGACCTGCACATTCTGATGCGGACCGTATCGGTCGTGTTGAAGGGCAAGGGAGCATATTGACGGTGTATTCACCCAATCTTCATGGCTTGCCCATTATACTTGTGGAAATGATTGGCCCGGCTCATTCCGGGCCTGGAGTTCGTTGGCTTAATTGGTGACATCTTATGGAACTCAAGGCATACATTGCGCCCTTGCGAAAATGGTGGTGGTTGATTCTGGCCTCGACATTGATTGCGGCGGTGACCAGCTACGCAGCGGTCAGTCAGCAGGCCCTCATCTACCAGGCCCGCGCTACCCTGTTGATTGGTAGTGCAATCAACAACCCCAACCCCACCGGCAACGACTTCTGGCTGAGCCAACAACTGGCTCAGACCTACATCGACATTGCCCGACGAGAAACCGTGCGGGATGCGGTCATGGAGCGGATTGGATTGACCTGGCTGCCCGAATACGCAGCAAGCGCCGTCCCCAATACGCAGCTGATCGAGCTTACGGTGACTGACAGCAGCCCGGAACGGGCCATGGTTATCGCCAATGAGCTGGCCAATGAGCTGGTCCTGCAGACACCGACAAACAGACAGGAGAGTACGTCCGACCGCGAAGCGTTCATCAATCAACAGCTGGATGAACTGGAGCTTAGCATCGAGGAAACGGGTGCGGAAATCCTGGCCCGGCAGGAAGAGCTGGCGGAGCTGTTCAGCGCTCGACAGATAGCCGATACCCAGGCGCAAATCGCTGCGTTAGAAGATAAGCGGAACACGCTGCAATCAAACTATGCAACGCTGCTCACCAACTCTACCCAAGGCGCTGCCAACACATTGTCCGTTATTGAGCCCGCCACGCTGCCTACGGTACCCATCGGACCTGACGTACTGATGACGGTCCTAACTTCGGCCGCCATTGGTTTCACGCTGGCTGTCGCAGCAGCCTATCTTCTGGAATACCTGGATGACACCGTCAAGTCCCCGGAGGACGTGCAGGCGGCCGCGCAACTGGCTACTCTGGCCGGTATCGCCGAGTACAAGCCGGAGAACAGCGCCCAACCTAAGCTGGTCACGCTGGCCCAACCCCGATCCCCGATATCAGAGGCATACCGATCCCTGAGAACGGCCATCTTGTTTAGCAGTGTGGACGATCCTGTACGGACGTTGCTGGTTACAAGCCCGGGCCCTTCAGAAGGGAAGAGCTTCACGGCCGCCAATCTTGCAGTCGTTATGGCCCAGACGGGCAGCAAAGTGCTCTTGATCGATGCGGACCTGCGTAAGCCTGTCCAGCATCGTTTATTCGAGACAAACCGCAACTTCGGGTTGACCGACCTCCTGATATCCATGTCCCCAGAACCGGACAATCATCGCCCCCCGCTGGCACATCCGCAACTCAACCAGGCAATTTCGGAGACAAAACAGCCCGGTCTTTATCTGATAACCAGTGGGAGTGTTCCTCCGAACCCTGCCGAGCTGGTTGGTTCCGCCAAAATGAAGAGCCTCATTGCCACATTGGCCAAAGGCTTTGACTTCATAGTAATCGACAGCCCGCCTTCGCTGGCCGTGACCGATGCGGTTATCTTGAGCACGCGGGTAGATAGCGTCTTGCTCATCGCCACTGCTGGGGAGACGCGCCGCAACCAACTCGGGCAGGCTATGATGCGTTTGCGCGAGGTCAACGCCAATGTGGCCGGCGTGGTTCTCAACCGGCTGACTGCACGGAGTAGTGATTACTACTATTACTACTACTACCAAAAAAGCTACTATCATGACGATTCTGACGACGGTAGTGGCGATGGGTCATCCGAACGTCCGGAGAAGAAGCCAAAGAGCGAGCAAAGTTCGAGATTTCCGCTGCCAAACTTCATCGTACGGTACTTAAGCTAGACAAGCTACACGCCGGTTCACAGGACTCCCCAGGCAAGGTTGCATAACTTGCCTGGGGAGTTTTTTCGTTAGTGCGCCAGATACCGACGCCTCAGCGAGACCGTCTTCCGACACCGCGAAGCCAATCTGTGATCCCGACCAGCCAACGTCTGAGGTAGTAGAGTGGTCGAAAAATCGGGTGCTTGATCGCGTATCGCCCGTCCATGTAAGCGGCCGTTGGAACCAGGTTTTGGTAGAGAAAGCGAAGTCGCGCTCTAGGTGACAATTAGGTTCGTACATCGCGACAATTAGAAATTAACATCTGCGCTCAAGATCAGGCTGGCGTACAACTGGCCCCATCAAGCAAGGGTCAGGAAGATGACAGCATGGACTGACCCCGATTTAGTAGACACACAAAAGAGGTGGTAATCTAAACCATGGAGGTGTGTCTTGAAACGGAAGAATCGGTCATTTAGTCGAGAGTTCAAGCTGGAGGCGGTCCGGCTGTGCGAAGAAACCGACCAGCCCGTGGCCGAGGTCGCGCGGCAGCTGGGTATCCATCCCAACAACCTGTACAAGTGGCGGGCGCAGTTCGTCGAAGACGGCGAAGAGTCCTTCCCCGGCAACGGTCACGTGCGGACGAGTGACGAGGAACTGCGACGTCTGCGACGGGAGAACATGCGCCTGCGGGAGGAGCGCGACATTTTAAAAAAAGCGTTGGTCTTCTTCAGCAAGGAAAGCAAATGAGATTTCGCTTCATCCAGCGCCATGCCGGGCAGTTCCGGGTCAGCCTGATGTGTAAGGTCCTGCAGGTGTCGCGGCCCGGCTACTACGCCTGGCGCCGGCGAGAACCCAGCCGCCGGGAGGTGGCCAACCAGGAGCTGTTAGTCCGTCTGCGGCAGCTCTTCAAGCGGCATCGTGGACGGTATGGCTACCGGCGTGTCTACGACACTGTCCGCAAGGAAATACCCTGTGGCATCCACCGCGTGGCCCGGCTGATGCGCCAGGATGGTCTGAAAGTGTTGCCTCGTAAGGGATATCGACGAACCACTCGGTCGGC
>CAVOQY010000003.1:0-5019 GCA_963698465.1 uncultured delta proteobacterium | reverse complement strand
TCTTGAAGAAACGCTTCCTGAAATAAAAGGGCTTGTGGACCGCAGTCTTCTGCTGGGGCTTTCCGGCAGATCCCGGAAACCGCAGATCCAGCTTGCCCGAACGTGGGGGATTGCCGATTATCCGGCGCCGGCAGGCGGATTTTGTTTTGACGGAATCTGTTTATAGCAGCCGCCTGAAAGATCTTTTTGACCACGGCGCGGACTGCACGGAAAACGCGCTTCACCTGCTTAAATACGGCCGGCATATCCGTCTGAACGGCCAGGTGAAAATTATTGTGGGCCGAACGCTACACGACAATACCGCCATTCTTGACCACCATGATCCGTCGCGGGACATGGTTATAAAAACAACGCAGATCCCCGGCCCTGTCGTGTTGGTTCCCCTGGGGGCTGGAAACGACGAGATCCGGCAGGCGGCATCCATCTGCGCCGGCTACAGCAAAGCGCCGGAAAACACTCAGGTGTCTGTAGAGCTGATATCGCCCGGAGATGTAACGGCCCTTCGGATTGCCCGCATGCGGCCTGAATTCATCCAATCCATGATGATCTAAGGCACAAAGGCACAGAGGCACAAAGGCACAGAGGCACAGAGGCACAAAGGCACAAAGGCACAGAGGCACAAAGGCACAAAGGCACAAAGGCACAAAGGCACAAAGGCACAAAGGCACAAAGTTTTCTTGTCGTTTCTATGTGCCTCTGTGCCTTTGCCACTTTGTGCCTGAGTAGCTACGATTTCTGTTTGATTCCCTGGATTGATCATGATAATGGAAGAATGTTTAAGCGATCTGCTGAATATCAACAATTTTTAGGGGGCGCAATGCAGAAATCGAGGGTTGCGGCATATTGTCTGGCAGTGGTGTTGGGATATGGAAGCGTCGTGGGAGTTCCGGGATTGACAGGCGCAGAAACCAAGGAACCGATGTGCGTCCCCATGGGCAACATTCTGCTTGAAGCGCCGAAATCGGTTGAATCGAAACGTCCGGCAGTGAATTTCCCTCATGTTGCGCATTTTGACTATGCCTGTAAAAAATGCCATCACACCTGGTCTGGAAAAGAAACCGTCGTTGGATGTAAAACTTCAGGGTGCCACGATCTGGAAGCAGCCCCCAAGCCCGGAAATAAAGCGGCGCCCGGTTCTGAAATGAAATACTACAAGGCGCTTACCACGGCCAGTGCATCGGATGCCATAAAAGCATCAAACAGAAGAATAAGAACATCGAGCTTTCCGGCGCTGTCCTGAAAGCCAAACTCACGAAAACCGGCCCCACGGGTTGCGTGGAGTGCCACTCCAAATAATATCCGTGCCTTCCGGGATCGGTAAACCGATTCAAGGGACAACCCCGTTTGTCTATGCTTTTTGATATCATCATATTGGGTTTTCTGCTGTGTTTTTCTGCTTTTTTTTCAGCTGCCGAAACCGCCTTTTTTTCTATCAGCCGTACCAAGGCAAGGCATCTGGCCAAAGATAACCAGAAGCACTATGTGCTGATCTATCAGCTGAAGGAAAACCCTCACCGGCTATTGACCACGATTCTTATCGGAAACAATGTGGTCAATATCGGGGCATCCGCCCTTGCCACGACGGTCGCCCTGAAGACCTTTCCCGATTATGCCCTGGGCCTTGCGACCGGAATCATGACCCTGTTGATTCTTGTCTTCGGCGAGGTGTTCCCCAAGTCCCTGGCCACCCGAAACAATGTGGCCATCGCCAGATTGACGGTTTATCCGATTTACTGGTGTTCCATCCTGTTCTTTCCCATTTCAAAATTTATGAACTTCATTCTGCTGCTGACCGGAAAAATTCAAAAAACATCCATCGTCACGGAAGAGGAGCTGATGACCATTGTCGAGGTCGTCGAGGAAGAAGGGGAAATCAAGGAAGAAGAACGGGAGCTGATCCATAATATTTTTGAATTCGACGATACCAATGCCTCCGAGATCATGACCCCCAGGGCAGACATGTTTGTCGTGGACGCCGGGCAGCCCCTGGACCTTCAGGCGGTTGCCAGCTCGGGATTTACCCGGATTCCGGTCATTGAAGCCGACATCGATCACGTTATCGGTATCGTCAACATCAAGGATATTTTCGTTCAGCAATCCACGCTGAATCAGGCCATCGATATTCGAAGCATCATGCGTCCGCCGTATTTTGTTCCGGAAAACAAAAAGCTGGATGCACTGCTGCGGCGATTCAAAAAGCGAAAAAATCACATCGCCATTGTTGTGGATGAACATGGCGGGGTTTCCGGCCTGATCACCCTCGAAGATGTTCTGGAGGAACTCGTGGGCGAAATCAGCGACGAAACCGATATGGAAGAGCCGCAAATTATCAATGTTCAGAACAACGAATGGATTGTGCCGGGAAAATCCGATATCGATGAGGTGAATGAGCTCATTCCCATGAACATTCCGGATTCCAAGGAATTTGACACATTTTCCGGGTATGTTCTGAATCAAACCGGCAGAATTCCCAGGGTGAACGAAGAAATCCCCATCGGCAATTTTCTGGTGATCGTTCAGGAAATGGACGGGAATCGCGTGAAGCAATACCGGGTCAAACTCCTTCAGGAATAAGATGAGCCAATCCCTGTCCGGGTTATTCCTCTTTCGCTCACCCCTCCCACAACCCTTGACGTGCGGCCATGACTGCGGCATATGTCAAAATTGCCGTTGCGCTTCCTGTTGCCGCAACGTTCACATACAGAATTCCGGAGCACCTGTCCTTTCTGGCGGTGCCGGGAATGCGCGTTCTGGTGCCTTTCGGCCAGCGCAGGGTTACCGGATACATTCTCGGCGAAAGCGCGGAAGTAGAAATGGATGCGGATTCGGTTAAATTCATCCTGGATATCCTGGATGAATCCCCGCTGTTTCCGGCTTCCATGATTCCGTTTTTTGAATGGATTTCCGATTATCACCTCTATCCTCTGGGTCTGGCGATTCAGTCCGCCCTTCCTCCGGTCTGACCCGAAAGGATGTGACCGCTACGCCCTGACGCGGTCCGACAAACATCATCCTCGCATGCTTCCCTGCCCGCGCTGCAACAGGTGGTGCTCCGCGGCTCCTTGAAGACAAGCCAAGAACCTGCAAAGGACATATCCGGGGCATGCCGGACCCTGTGCATTCCCCCATCGTTGCTGCTCGTCCATGGAAAAAAACGGATGGATTGAAAAATTTCGCCAAGTGAAGGCCGAGACCACCCGGCGCCGGCAGGAGCTGTATGTTTTTCCCTCCGGCGAAATCGAAACCGCGCCCTTGTTGCGGTCACAGAAACGGATTCTTGAGACTATCTGCTCCTATGGTCCTTGCATGTCTGTCCGGGAGCTGAAACAAAAAAATTCCGGCCCGCCCCAGCATCCCGAAAACTGCCTGCAATGAAAGAGGCCGGCTGGATTTGGTGTCTGCAACCGCGAACCCTGTATTGGGATCCTTTTGGTGAAACTGTTGAGCCCGATCAAGTGCCGGATTTGACTCCGGACGAGCAGGATGTTGTTTCCGGCGTGGCGCTTGCGCTGGGCAGAGGGTACAGGCCGTTTCTGCTCAAAGGGGTTACGGGCTTAACAGAACTATGCCTTCAGCTTTCGGACCGGATGATTCAAAAAGGCCGCTCGGTTCTGGTTTCTGGTTCCGGAAATTGCCTTGATTTCCCAAAAGATCTGAGCGCTGTTTCCGTGCCCGTTCCCGGGAATGCGGCTGTTCTTCACAGCGGACTTTCCAACGGCGAGCGGCTTGACCAGCTGGGACCGCATCTGGGGGCCGCCTTCACCCCCATTGTCATTGGAACCCGTTCTGCGGTTCTTGCCCCCCTTGAACAACATAGGGCTCATTGTCCCGTGGCATGAGGAGCACGACACCTCATACAAACAGGACAGCGGCCTTCACTACCATGCAAGGGACATTGCGCTGGTCCGGGCAAAAATGCACGGCGCAGTCGCCCTGCTGGGTTCTGCAACCCCTTCCATTCAGTCTTATCATCATGTGCTGACCCGGAAATTCCACGGTCTGATCCTGTCGCGGCGCATCGAGAATCGGCCGCTTCCAGAAACCCTGGTCGTGGATCTGCGTCAGCTTCGGGACCAGCGGGGGGTCTGGAAGCTTATCACGCCACAGCTTCATGAGGCGATGAAGCAGACGCTGGCAAGAGGAGAGCAGGTCCTGCTGTTTCTCAACCGCAGGGGGTTTGCCAGTTTTCCGGTTTGCGCGTCCTGCGGTGAGGTGATCCGATGTAAAAACTGCTCCATTTCCCTGACCCTTCATCAGAAGGATCAGGCATACAAATGCCATTACTGCGGTTTTTCCAGAACATCGGTAACAAGCTGTACAGCCTGCGGATCCTCCGCATCAAGCTTCTGGGAATGGGAACGGAAAAAATCGAGGCAGCCGTCAGATCGCTGTTCCCGGAGCAGCCGTGGCCCGGATGGACAGGGATACCGTAGCTCCCCAAAGGATCGCTGCTGAAAATGCTCAAGGATCTCAGGAACCGGACAACGGATATTCTGATCGGCACGCAGATGGTGGCAAAAGGCCATGATTTCCCTTACATCACCCTGGTGGGAATTATCTGCGCCGATATTTCCTTCAATTTTCCGGACTTCAGATCCAGCGAGCGCATGTTTCAGCTCCTGCTTCAGGTCTCCGGCCGGGCCGGCAGGGGAGATGCGCCCGGCCAGGTCATTCTCCAGACCTACAACCCGGAGCATTTTATCATTGCCGCGGCAACCGGCAGGATTACGCCGCCTTTTATGAAAAAGAGATTCAATTTCGTGAAAAGCTCAAATATCCCCGTTTTCACGGCTGATCCAGATCAAGCTGTCCGGAAAAGATGAAGAAAAGACCCGCAGCCATGCCCTGAAACTTGGCGAGTTCTGCCGGGGCCTGAAAAAAAACCATTCCTCCTGGCACCCTGTCGAGATTCTCGGGCCCATCGAATCCTATCTGCCCAGAATCGCACGATATTACCGATGGCAGATCCTGCTCAAAAGCCCGCGAACCGCCCCGCTTCGCCGGATGGTCCATGAATTG
>CAVOQY010000002.1:0-43373 GCA_963698465.1 uncultured delta proteobacterium | reverse complement strand
GGGGACGTACAGGCCTTCCGCCTCCCATTTCATGACGCGGATGCGACTTCGCATGGGGTTGGACACGCCGTCATGCTTGACCGCACAGACCAGTTCGCACAGCCGGCACCCCGTGCACTTCTCGTGATCGATCATTAGAACTCTGCCTGAGGTTTGCATGAACCTCCTCCTTTCCGAAGTCTATCGAGTGGCCTAAAGCAGGCGGGAGGGCTCGTTTTAAAGCCCCAGACGCTTCAGCGTCGCCGCCTTCGGCCTTCCGTTTTTGTCCAGGCCCTTATACTGGTAAAATTCGTCGAGCATCTTGTCGAATTTTTCCCTGTCGATGCACATACCGATGACATCCGGTGCGCCTCTCTTGCAAGGCTCGTCGAAATACCGGTGATTCAAAGTGTCCCCTTTCTTGAGGTCGTTTCGGGTCATCCCTTCCCGAAGGTTGTACATCCGCTCGATCATGTTGCATCGCTCGGCGGCGGTCCACAGTTCTTCAGGAGAAAAATCGAGGCCGGTATTGTAGCGGATGACCTTGGGCCAATCCTCGAAATTCGGCAGCGTGGCCCCAAGGAAGGTGGTGTGATACTTGCAAATACCGAGACAGTCCACGGCCATGTAACAGTTTTCCTGCCAGAACACCATCCATGCCTTGCCGTCGTAGGAAGTATGTTCCGAGCTCAGGGGCCCCTTGTAAGGAATGGGGCTGCTGTAGATCTTCCTCAGGACCTCCTCGGGCAGGTGGTAGAGGTCGATGGCGGGCCTGCTGCGCAGATGGTCGCTCCCCCGGGAAGCGGTGGCGATGTTCAAAGCCAGCGCAGGCGTTGCTCTCTCGTCGGAGTGGAGGTTGTTCATCCCTTTGACCTGAATCAGGAAATCAAAGGCGTTTTTCCCGATTTTTTCCGCGGCAGGAATGCCGCCATCGGCGAGGGTGTCCCCCAGCCATCCTTTCCGGTAGCAGATGCGCTCCACCATTTCGAGGAGTGCCTCATCGTTTCCAAAGCGCAGGTCAAGGCCGTCGGTTTGCTTGCCGGTGAGGATTCCTTCTTCGTACAGTTCCATGGCCCAGGCGATCATGGATCCGGTTTCCAGGTTGTCCATGCCGTACTGATTCACCAGATGATTTCCGGTCAGGACGGTTTCGGCGGAGGTGCAGCCCGGTTCGGCGCCGAAGGCCCCCAAGGAGGTGTATTCCGGCCCCTCGTCGTATTTGCCGGCAAAAGGCCCGGAAGGAATCTTGTACTGGGCCCGGCAATGCACCTGGCACCCGAAACACCCGGTCATGTGGTGGGGCCCGATGGTTTCCGTGGCGATTTCGTCCAGCCTTTCCGGTTCGATGTCATCGGCATATTCCAGCTGGTTGTATTGAAAATTCCGTGTCCTGAGCCCTCCCCAGCAGTTGGTGGCTCCCCAGATGAAGGGGGTCCCCAGCGTACCCTGGGTCTGGTTCACCTTGGCGCTGGTGATCTGGTCGATGAAGCGCTTGTTGTATTCCAGCGCTTCCATGGGGTGGGCGATTTTGATGTCCTGAGTCCCGCGGGCTGCTACGGCTTTAAGATTCTTGGAGCCCATGACGCAGCCCAGGCCGGTCCGACCCCCGGAGTTCTTGATTCCGGTCATGACATTGGCGAACCGGACGAGATTTTCCCCCGCCGGGCCGATCACGCAGCTTTTCACCTCGTCGTCGCCCAAGGCCTCCCGGAGCGCCCACTGGGTCTCCGTGGTGGTCTTTCCCCAAACGGCGGCGGCGTCCCTGATTTCTATTTTTCCGTCGTGGGCGAAGAGGTAGACAGGCTTTTTGGCTTTGCCTGTAATGACCAGGTGGTGGAACCCTGCCCAGGCCAGTTCGGGTGCGAAAAAACCTCCCATATTGGTGCTGCCCAGCAGTCCGGTCAGGGGCGATTTGGCCATGACGTGTGTGCGTGCCGTGGCGGAGGCACAGGTGGCCGTCAGCAGTCCCCCGCTGATGATCAAGGCATTTTCCGGCCCCAGGGGATCCACCCCTTTGGGGGCATGGTTATACAGCAGATAAGCATCGAGACCCCGCCCGCCGACGAACCGTTTTCTCATGGCGACGGGGATGGGCTTGATCTGGATGTCTCCCGAGGAAAGATTGATATAGGCGATTTTCCTGTCCAGCGGCATCGTTATTTTCCTCCCTTTTTCTCCGCGGCATGCGTTTTCGCGGCCTGTTTTTCGGCGAAGGTTTTTGAGGCGATATCCCGGTTCACGTCCCAGACCGGCCCCCGGATCCTCGGCAGGGCGGGGTTGACCCAGAACAACCGGTATTCCATCCCGCAGGTGGGGCACTTCACATGCCGGGCGCCGGGCTCGGGCTGAATCCTTCCCATGCAGCTCGGGTTGTGGCATCTCACCTTACCGAAGGTCCGGGTCTTCCGGAGGCTCTCGGCCGAGGACTGTCTATCACTGTCGATGGGCATGGCGACTCCTTTCATCAAAATTGAAACGACGGTGGTTTGGCGGGTCCTGCTGCAGGGGGATCCGCCGGGCGCGCTGTCCTTTCGTAATGAAAAAGGTTCACTATAATGAACGAACAGCCGATACCTCTCTTATCATCCTAGAGGGGTGTGTCAAGTCAAATTCAACGGAAACCGCTAGTTTTTTTATAGATAACGCAAATCGGAGTTGACAGCATTGAAAAATGCAGTTACAAAAAAAATGTTCATTATGGTGAACATATGATGAAGACCTACCAGGCACCGACCGTCAAGAAAGCCTTCCAGATCCTCAGGGCGATTTCCAAAACCCGGGAAGGGATGGGCGTCAGTCAGCTTTCCAAGAAGCTTGCCATCAGCAAGAGCACTGTTTTTGGAATCTTGAACGCGCTGGAGGAGCTGGGGGCCGTCACCCGGGATCCGGAAGCAAAGACGTACACGCTGGGGGTGACCCTGTTTGAATTGGGAAAGGCGGCCTACGCCCGCATCGATATGAAGGAAATCGCACGACCCTTCATGGAAAGACTCATGGAACAGGCCCAGGAGTCGGTTTTCCTGGGAGTGAGAAACGGAGAGCATGTCACCATTCTGGAAACCGTGGAATCGATGCAGGATCTGAAAATCACGGCTCCAGTGGGAACCCGGATTCCGCTTTTTGCCGGGGCCACAGGAAAGGTGTTCATGGCTTCCATGCCGGAAGGGAAGGCGGCTGAACTGATCCAATTCAAAGGGATCCCACGCTTTACGAAAAACACCCTTGTGAATCCCATGCGTTTCATGGAAGAGATCCGGAAAGCAAAAAGGACTGGGTACGCCACGGACGACGAAGAGTACATCAGCGGGGTTAGAGCCATCGCGGCCGGCATCGACGGAACCGGAATCCTCAGCTCCGCCATTTGGGTCGTGGGCTTCAAACCTCGAATGGGCGCCCAAAAGATGGCGTTTTTGGTGGAAAAAACTCTCGGAGCCGCCCGCGACATCAGTGAAAAAATGCGAGAAACCGGTGCCGCCTGATGAACTTTCCAATCGGACGAAGGTGCCTCTTGCAGCGCAGGCGCATGCCAAGAAAATAAAGGTTGATTCATGAGTCTTTCAGGAAAGATCGGATACGTGGACTTGACCGAAAGCGCCGCCGAGGTGGAAGCCGTTCCTTCCGGGTGGCGGGAACGTTTCTCGGGGGGGCGGGGGCTTAACGCTTTCCTGTCGATTCGACACCTCCAAGAGCGCAGCGTCTTCTCGGGGTCGGAAAATGCCCTGGTGCTGGGCAGCGGCATGCTGACCGGTTTAGGACTGACGCCTCTGGAATGCACCGGATTTTCTGGTTTTTTCCCCTTGACCGGCCGATTCGGTTTTACGGCGATTCCCGGGTGGTTCGGATCCGGCCTGCGAGGGGCCGGGTTCGACCACCTCCTGATATCGGGGAAGGCCAAGTATCCGACACTCCTTTGGATTCAGGAGGGCGGCATCGAGTTCCGGAGCGCCGATTTCCTGAAGGGAAAAGGAATTCCAGAATCTCTGGAAACAATCCGGAAGCAAAACCGGGGATCCGACTTCCGTGCCGTGGTGATCGGAACGGCCGGGCAAAAAGGAGCACGTTTTGCTGTTGCGGCAACCGATGACGGATGGACTTTTGGAAAAGCCTGGGCCGGTGCTGCCCTGGGTTTCAAGAACCTCGAAGCCATCGTCTGCTGCGGAAACCGGGAGATCCCGGTGAAACACCCTCGGGATTTCCTGGACAGCCTCGAAACCCTGATCCAAAGGTGTCGAGAGCGGGGCGACCCGCACACCGCTTCGCGCCTCTGGGCCCGATTTTTTCCGGACAATGCTTTCCTTGAAAAAAGCCCGACGGAGGCGAGGGGCGGCAGGAACAGCAAAAAGGAAAAAAAGATCTGGATCAAAGCCGGTAACAGGCGCCTGCCCATCCTCGCCGTTGAAGAACTCGCCGCCAACTGCCTGGGAATCGGCGTCTTGGAGCTTCCCAAAAACACAAAGACAGAGGCCGCCCTGAAAACCCTGGCAAACCTGGCCCGGCTTGTCTCTGGAGCCGATCTCTCCGAGAAAGCGCTTGTGGATATAGCTTTTCGGACTTTCGCCTTGGAACGCCTGATCCACATTCGCACAGCAGGGACAAAAGGGGTTCTTCCGAAAGAGTCAGGGCCTCCGGACGCAGCCGGTTCCGAGGAAGGATACGGACTTTCGGCTGAAGCGCGTTTTCAGGAAAGGGAGATAAGCACCCCGGAAAAAAGCGGATGGGACAAGCGTTCCCTCCTAAAGCGCAGGGTTTTTAAGGAACTTGAAATCGAGGAAGTCTGGCCCCTGATGCGAGAGAAGGGATGAGGTTATGGAAGGAAAAGCACTCAACGTGGATCCCCGGAAATGCACGGGCTGCCGCCTGTGTGAAATCGTCTGCGCCATCCGTTGCACCGCCTCCGGGAACCCGTCGATGTCCCGCATCCGGGTGCAGGAATGGGAAAAGGTCTCCTTTTTTATCCCGGTCAGCTGCCGGCAATGTGAGGAGGCTCCCTGCATGGCGGTCTGCCCAAGGGAGGCCATTTACCGTGACGAAACCCTGGCACGAGTCATGGTGGATTACCGGCGATGCATCAGCTGCCGGATGTGCGTGGCCGCCTGCCCCTTCGGGGCTATGGGCTTCGACGTCGCGAGGCAGACGGTGTTCAAATGCGATCTGTGCGGCGGGGATCCCCAGTGCGTAAGGTTTTGTTATCCCGGTGCCCTGGAATTTACCCGGCCGGAAGTGCTCCCGTATACCCTCAGCAGGAAGGCGGCAGGGAGAAGCATAGGGCTCAAGGAGGAGAAGGCATGTCCTACTTTCGGGTGAACGATCGATGCAACGGTTGTCTGGCCTGTGTGGAGAATTGCCCCGCCGACGCCCTGCGCGCCGCCGACACGAAGGGGCATCGGACCCTCCTGCACCACCTGCTCCGCTGCGCCAGATGCGGAAATTGCTGGCGGGTTTGCCCGCAGGACGCCATTGAATTCGAGCACCTGTTGAAGGGGGAATGGAGCGAGGTCGTCACCCTGGATCTGGTGCGCTGCCGGATTTGCGGGGAGGCCCTCTATACCGCCCCTTACCGGCAAACCGTATCCGAAAAGCTTGGCCAGGAAACCGACTCCGTGTGTCTCCGGCACCGGGAGTCCGTAGATGCCCTTGCCAGAGCGACATATCTTCCGGCCGAAAAAGATAAAGACGAGGTGCTGCCATGATCGTGGGAGACCCGAAACCCGTGGATGAAATTGCGGCCATGATCGCCGGTTGCCGGAAGGTGTTGGTCCTGGGTTGCGGAAGCTGTGTTACCGTCTGCCTTTCCGGAGGAGAGCGAGAAGCCAATCAGTTGGCACGGGAGCTTTCCCACCCGATGCATTACGCGGGGGATCCTCCTGCTTTTCAGGTGGGGTCCGTCCTCAGGCAATGCGAACTGGACTTAGTCACCGCTTTTCAGGCCGTCGAACCGGATACGGATGCCGTGCTGTCGCTGGCGTGCGGAGCGGGGGTTCAGACCCTGGCGGAAGCTTTCGAGCCGCTTCCCGTCTTTCCGGCTCTCAACACTACTTTTTTCGGGGCGTCATCGAAACCCGGAGTCTGGAGCGAGGTTTGCCGGGGCTGCGGGGACTGCCTGCTTTCCTACACCGGCGGGATCTGCCCCATAGCGCGCTGCGCCAAAAGCTTGTTCAACGGGCCCTGCGGAGGGTCCCAAAATGGAGCGTGCGAGGTCGATCCCCAAACGCCCTGCGCCTGGATGATGATCTATTACCGCCTGAAGAAGCAGGGCAAACTGCACCTGCTTGACGAACTGAATCCAAGCCGGGACTGGCAGCCCGGCGGGGGAAGAGGTCCCCGGGAACGGATTCGCACCGGAATCCTCGGCGATCAGTAACCTATATCCTGTGAAGCCTTTCCCCTGAAGACATAAAAGTTGTAACCGGTGTAAGCCAGGACCAGGGGAAGGAGAAAAAGGGTCCCCACCAAAAGTAGGGATTGTGACTGAGGGGCTGCGGCCGCCTCCCGGAACGTGAACCGGAAAGGAACGATCCAGGGCCACAAGCTGATTCCCAGCCCGAGATAGTTCGTCAAAAAGATGCCGATGCTCCACAAGAAGGGCTGGTTTTCTTTTTTTTGCCGAAGGCTTCGCCATAACAGCAAGAACATGCCGAGAGCAAGCAGGGGAAGGGGGGAGAGGTAAAAGAGGTTGGGGAGGGTGAACCACAGGGTTTTAATCCTTTGATTCATGAAGGGCGTGCTCAGGCTGACCAGGCCCATGAAAAAAGCCACATAGATGCAGACATAGGAGGCGCACTTACGTGCCCATTCCTGGGTCTTGCCGTCGGTTTTCATGGTCATCCAAGCGGCCCCCAGCAGCGCATAGCCAAAAACCAGGGCTAAGCCCGTCATGAGGGCAAAAGGGCTCAGCCAGTCGAGAGAACCTCCCGAAAAACGACGCCCATCCACTGCAACTCCCTGGACAAAGGTTCCCAGAACCGCGCCCTGCATGAATGTGGCCACCAGGGAGCCGAAATGAAAAGCATAATCCCATACTTTTTTCGCCCTGCCGGAGGCTTTGAAGCGGAATTCGAAAGCCACGCCCCTGAAAATCAATCCCAGCAGCATGAAAATAATGGGAAGGTAGAAAGCGGGCATCAGGACCGCATAAGCCAAAGGAAAAGCGGCAAAAAGCCCGCCGCCGCCCAGGACCAGCCAGGTTTCATTCCCGTCCCAAAAGGGGGCGATGGAATTCATCATCCGATCCCGTGACTCGTCCGATGGAGCAAATGGGAACAGGATGCCCACCCCCAGATCGAATCCATCTAGCATCACGTAAAGGAAGATGGCGGTTCCAATGAGTCCGTACCAGATGAAAGGCAAATCGAGGCTATTTTCAAGGTTGAACATGGCGTCCTCCCGACGGGTTAGCTCCGATCCCCGATAATCAGGGGTTTTTTGAGGCCGTGGGTGCCGAAGGAAGCACTTTCCATCTCATCCGGCCCCTTGCCGATCAATTTCAAAATATAGTAGGTTCCGGCGCCGAAGATGGCGGTGTAGACCCCGATAAACATCAAGAGGGATAAGGCGACAGGGGTGGATCCCACCGGTGATATGGCTTCGGCCGTTCGCATCACGCCGTAGACGATGAAAGGCTGTCTGCCGATCTCGGTGACACCCCAGCCGGTCAGTACGGCCAGAAACCCTGAAGGCGTCAAGGCCATGCACCAAAGCTGAAACCAGCGGGTGTCAAAGAGTTTTTTGCGCAAAAACAGGACAATGGCCATGATACCGGTGGTGATCATGAGAAGACCGATCCCCACCATGATCCTAAAGCACCAAAAAACCCACGCCGCAGGCGGCCGAGTTTCCGCCGGCCAGCTCTTCAACCCCTTGACCTCGCCGTTTAAGTCGTGTGTGAGGATCAGGCTTGAAAGCTTCGGTATTTCCAAAGAAAAGCGTGTCGTTTCAGATTCTGGATCGGGCCATCCGAAGAGCACAAGCGGCGCGCCCCGTCGGGTTTCCCAAAGGCCTTCCATGGCGGCAACCTTGGCCGGCTGATGCTCCAAGGTATTCAGCCCGTGAAGGTCTCCGAAGAAGAGCTGGATCGGGGCGACAAACACCGCCATGATCATGGCCATTCCCAGCATCACCCGGGCAGGGCCTTGATGCCTTCTGCGAAACAGGTAAAAAGCCCCGACACCTCCCACGACAAAGGCCGTGGTGAGGTAAGCCCCTGTGACCATGTGCACAAACCGATAGGGGAATGAAGGGTTGAAGATGATCTGGAGCCAGTTGGTGGGGTAAAAAAGGTTGTCTTTACCTTCCACGAAGCCCTGGGGCGTCTGCATCCAGCTGTTGGCCGACAGGATCCAGAACGCGCTGATCAGGGTTCCGGCGGCCACGATCACGGTGGCGGCGAAGTGCATCTTCCTGCCCACGCGTTTCCACCCGAAAAGCATGATCCCCAGAAAGGACGCTTCCAGGAAGAACGCCGTCAACACCTCGAAGCCGAGGAGGGGACCCAGGACGTTCCCGGTTCGATCCGAAAAAACCGACCAGTTGGTGCCGAACTGGTAGGAAAGGACCACACCGGAAACCACCCCCATTCCGAAATTAACGGCAAATATTTTCACCCACATCCGGTACACCGCCTCATAAACCGGATCCTTCGTCTTGAACCAGCGCCACTCCACAACGGCAAGCCAGCTGGCGATGCCGATGGTAAAAGCAGGGAAAAGGATATGGAACGAGATGGTGAAGGCAAACTGAATTCGTGCCAAAAAGACCGGGTCCAACAGGTTCATGACGTCACCTCTGTTGCGGTATTTACGCAGGAAGGGTGCAATCTATAGTATATGCCATTATACACGAAAAGGATTTGCAGGTCGAGAGTATTTCTCTTTTCAGAGTGAAGCTGGATGCGGATGGAAAATTGACACCGGGAAGGGCCCGATGGTAGGGTCCAAAAAAAATCGATTCAGTCCCATTAATCAGGAGAACATCGGAAAAGGAGCACCCACTGTTTCCAATAAATCGGTTATCGCTGTCGTTTTTTATCTTTTTGGGATGCTGAGAAAAGGAGGACCCCATGAGCACCGAAACTCCGACCCGGCAGGAAGCCTACGCCCTGCTGCTGGAGTACAATCAGAACGAAAGCCTGATCAAACACGCACTGGCCGTGGAAGGCGTGATGCGCCATTTCGCCAGGAAGTTCGGAGAGGATGAGGAGAAATGGGGGGTTATCGGCCTGATCCACGACCTGGACTACGAGCGATTTCCCGATGCCCACTGCAGGAAGACGGAAGAAATTCTGAAAGCCGCAAAATGGCCAGAAGAATATATCCGAGCGGCGGTCAGTCACGGATGGGGGATCTGTACGGATGTCGAACCGCTTACCAACCTGGAAAAGGTTCTTTACACCATCGACGAACTGACGGGCCTTGTGGTGACCTCCGCGCTGGTGCGGCCGTCCAAAAGCGTGATGGACATGAACGCCAAGTCGGTCAAGAAAAAATGGAAGGACAAACGCTTTGCTGCCGGTGTGAACCGGGAGGTCATCGAAAAAGGGGCGGCGCTTTTGGACATGGAACTGACGGAACTGATCACGGAGACCATCCTGGGAATGCGCGAGGTTGCCGAGGACATCGGCTTGAAAGGTTTATAAGGGGCGGTCGGGATGCACCACCCGGGCGCCGTGCAGATATCCCGAATGGTGCGGACTTCGGATGGGGCACACGGAAAAAAAGAAGGGCTCCAAAACGGAAGGTTCGGCCTTCAAATCCCTGGACGTTTTCACTTTTACCGCGGCTTCGCTGCCCACCAGCGTGACGCCGGCAAGATCGAGGGAACTTTTTTCGGCCAGCACGGCTGTGTCTCCCTCGATCCGCCCGCCGGTGACGACGATTTCCGACTCGCGCACGGTGAGCGCCGTTTCGTGGGGGCCGATTTGACTGTTTTCGATGGTGACCCCGGAACCCACGATGCTTACCGACGGGGTCCGGACGTTTCTCAAGAGAACGGACCGGCAGTTGACAATCTCGATGGCATCGTAGGACCCCTCGAAAACCGTACCGGACTGTTCCCGGCACTTGCCCGTTATCCCTGATGAAACAATGGAAAAGCCGGCGTCCTGTTGATCAGCTGTTTGGGTGACGGCTTTTCCCGGTGTGTTGAAAAAGCCCATGATGGACCGGGTGAAGCCATGCGGCCGTTCTTTCATCAAGACATGACCCGCCCCCTCCATCCACTCGAGTCGCGCGTTTGGAATCTGAGAGGCCAAAAGAGTGGCGGTTCTCGTTGGCGCAATGGGATCTTGGGTTCCCCAGAGCACCAGTGTGGGGGCGGTGATTTTAGTCAGCAGGGGGCTGAAGTCTTCCACAGCGGTTGCAAAGGCGGCGATGCGGGCCGGGTCGGCCTGTAAAAATTTTTCCCGGGCCAGCGGGCTGAGAAGGATCAAGGCGTCGGGTATAGGCTTGCCGGCCACCCGGCGCAGGACCGTTTCCGCGACTCGGTTCAAAAAAGCATCCTGTTGGGGGAGAATTTCCGGCAGGAGTTGGGCACCGCTTTGGGCTAAGAAGCGGGAATAGACCTGCCGGTGGAGGATCCCGGGCACCGAAGCAAGGACGAGGCGGGACACATTTTCAGGATGGGAGGCCGCGAAGGACATGGCGACGGCGCCTCCCATGGAGTGCCCCACGAGACCCACCGGACCCTTTGAAAAACGGGGCACCAAAAACGCCATCAGAGCTGCATAACGTGCCGGGGAATACAGATGGTTTCCGGCGTCGGACCGCCCGAAACCGGGCAGATCGAAAGCCAAAACGTGAAAGTCTCGGGACAACTCCGGAAATACATCCTTCCAGTCCCTGGATGCCCCAGCTCCCAGACCGTGCACCAAGACGACGGTTTTTGAATGGCTGAGGCCGGCTTCTTGCACGAAGATGCGTCCGTTGAAGATCGGCTCCTGGATCCAGACCTCCCGTCGGTCCGAGGGCTCCCGGGCAGCTTCGGCCACCGGGACGCTCATCAGGGACGTCCAGAGCAGAAAGGCGAGCCCCAGGGCTCGAATCGCGGCTTCAAGCATCTTCAATATCTGGGTCGAGAACGGCGTCCGCCACCTGTTTGGCTGCAGAAAAGGGGTCGATCTGTCTCTGTTCCAGTGCCGTAAAAAGGGCTTTAAGCCTGTTTTCCCGCTCGAGCTGGAAAAGGGCCCTTTGCAGGAGTGTCTGTTTGAGGACGTTGAAAAAGGCGGCTTTGGGGGCATCCAACCGGTTTTGAGTCCTGGGATGGTTTTTCAGATACTCCCGGTGTCTGCAGATGGCTTCGGTCAATGCATCGGTGCCTTGATCCCTCGCCGCAACGGTCTTCAGAACGGGGGGCTGCCATCCTTCCGGGAGTGAGACCCCCATGGTTTGAAGCGCTTTCAAGTCGGCCACTGCAAGGTCGGCGCCCTCCTGGTCGGACTTGTTCACCACGAAAATGGTGGCCGTTTCCAGGATTCCGGCCTTGAGGACCTGAATGCCGTCCCCGGTCCCGGGAATGGTCACGAGCACGTTGGTGTCCGCTAAAAAGGCGATTTCCACGGCATCCTGACCGACCCCGACCGTTTCCACGAGGATGATTTCTTTGCCCAGAGCATCCAGCACCGCCACCATGCCGTAAACGGACGGTGAAAGCCCTCCGACATGGCCCCGGGTGGCCACGCTTCGGATGAAGACTCCCGGGTCCGTGGCATGGCGCTGCATACGGACCCGGTCTCCGAGGATAGCCCCCCCTGAAATCGGGCTCGTCGGATCCACTGCGAGGACCCCCACCGTCATCCCTTTTTTTCGGAAGGCAAAGATGAGACGGTCCACTAGGGTTGATTTCCCGGTGCCGGGCGGTCCCGTGATGCCGACCACATGGGCTTTGCCGAGGTGCGGGACAAGCTCCCGAAGAGCTTCTTCGGCCAGGCGTGTCTGCTCGTCGATCTCGCGCATGAGGCGCGCAGCCGCCCGGGCGTCGCCCCTGAGGATGGCATCAATGGTCGCGTCTGGATTTTTCATCGCTGAACGTCCCTTTTGGGAATGGATCCACTCGATGCCGTCTTTTAACGGAAAGAAGGGGGAATTGCAAATGAGAGTGAGGAAATACAAGCCGTTGACGACAGGGAATAATCCGGCCTATAGAAAATAAAAAAACGGAACAAAAAAATCAGCCGTCTTGAGAAAAGGGGGGGACATGGATCTATCCGTTTTTGAAAAAATGGGCCGGTCGGACCTGATGGAGTACATCAAATTTCTGCTGTGGCACTACCGGGTGATGGATGCTTTCTGGTTCATTTATGTGGGGGAGCGCTTCGACCAGCCCACGGCGGAGCGGATTAACGAACAGGTCTGGAGCCGGGTCTCGGCCATGGCCGCAAAGGACCTAGTTGAGCGTTTCGATATCCGGGAAAAGGGTCTGGAAGGCTTTGTGCGTGCGATCCGGTATTTTCCGTGGTGCATCCTCGTGGGGTATCACATCGAGAAAGAGGCGGATTTCGTAACCATCTCCGTGCCCTCGTGCCCCACTCAGGAAGCCCGGCTGAAAAGGGGAATGGACGAATTCGTCTGCAAAGAAATGCACAGGGGCGAGTTTGCCCATTTCGCACAGGTGGTGGACGACCGGATTCAGGTTCAATGCCTATTTGCCCCTCCAGACCCCCATCCGAAGGACATGTTTTGCAGGTGGCGGTTTTTTTTACAAGACCCCGTAAAAAACACCTGAAACAGGAGGCCATCAGACCCCGACGCAAGGGTGTGTGCCCTACAGTCGACAAGGAACACGGATTCAGGAAAGACGATCATGCCTCTTGCTTTTGACTCTCTCAGCCATCAAACGGTTGCTTTCGGCTTTTTTCACATCGAAACCGATATGCTGCTGCTCCAGCGGCTTTTCTTTTTTGCGGATTCATTCTGCAGGATCGTGTCGGAATTGGCGACGGGCCCCAAGGAGACCCCTTTCGAGAAAATCTTGCCGGGATTTTCTTTCCCGGATCCTTCGGAAATCGGAGATCTCATGGGCGCCATTCACGGGGTCCGATATTCAGGGTTCATCGGAGACTTGTATCAACGGCATCCTTTTCCTAAAACACCAGAGGATTTCAGGCAAAAAACGCAGGGGCGATTCACCCGCCAGGAGATCGCCGCTGCTATCAGGCATCGGGCCGTTGTCTGCAATCTTTGTTTTAAAGCCAGGGTTCCAAATGGTCCGGTCTCCATCGGGGAGTACCGGTTCGAAAAACAGGTTTTCAGGGAACTAATCGATTACGTATGGCGTGGAGGCTATCCGCGATGGGAGGCAAAACGTCGGCCTGCCTATGTGATTCAGATGAAAAAAGCCGTTGAAAACAGCGACCTTCCGTTGCTCCGCGAAATGCGCTTTTCAAACGACGGCACCGCCGGGTCCTGAGTCAAGCCCAAATAGGCTTACTGCATCGAATCGCAACAGCGAGCGCATTCCCCGCAGGTTCTGCCTGACGGCAGCGCTTCGCGGGCATCGGGAGAGCTTCAATCCAGGGTTTTTCTGAGGTTGATGAAATTGCTCCGGTTGAACCCGAGGGTCTTAAAAAAGGAGAGCAGGTCCGTGGAGTCCCACCGGACCGAGGTGTAGACGTTTTCGATCCCTTCCTTTCTGTAAAAAAGAAAGAGTTCTTTGGCCATTTGCCCCCCGATCCCTTGACCCATGTAATCGGGGTTTACCCCCAGCGTGGCGATCCAAGCGCTTTTTTCAATGCCGAAGCCGAGATTCAGGATGTAGCTGATGATGAAGGCGACCACTTTTCCCTCGATTTCCGCCACGAAGCAGGCGTCTTCCCCCCTCTGGGCGTCCTGTGCAATGACCCGCTCGAAATCGATTTCAACCAGTCTCTGGGTGATGGCGCCGTAGATCTTGCTGATGGCATCTGCATCCTCGATTTTCATTTTGCGAACCCTGATGTGTGTCACGGGCGACCCTCCGCAGGTAAAAGGTTAATCGATTCGGATGATCTTGACATGGTGCCCCACCCAGTTGGGCGGAAGGTACACCCGGCCGCTGTTGCCGCTCAGCTTCACTCTCTTTTCGATCATCTCTTCGCCGAAAATTTCGAACTTGACCTTGGCTTTACCCAATTTCGGGTCGGTTTCCCTCTTGTTCTTGTCGTCAGCCACGTCTGGTCCTTTGTTTTGAGTATGACAAAAGCCCGGAGTCCGCATATCGAGTCGGGAGCGTCCACCGCAGGTTGGCCGGGTTCTTGACCCCTATCGAACCCATGTTAGCCCCGAATGCGCTTTCTGGATTTCTTTAGGTGCTTAGCATTCTCTAACGCATCGGTCAATATTTTTAGCTGTTTTTTAGCTACATCTCAGGTAAGGCGTTTTTCAGCCCACGCGAGGAGGGAAGGGTAGGTACACACCTCGAAATAGACACGCTCGGAGTCGGTCATCGCGCCTTGGATCGGTTCGCCGATGACGGAAAAGGGCGCTTCCCGGATCACGAGGGCCCGTTTCGCACCCGCTGGTGTCGGAAATCTTCCCACGTGCAGTCGGAGCCGATTCGGCGCGAAATCCGGATGGATGCACTCCAGGGTTCTCATATCGATCTCGCTGGAAAGTTTCCTGAACCCTGCAGCATCCAGGGCGATGCCGTTGACGTTGTAGATTATCGGAGCGGCGCTGGCATCTGCCTTTCTGCCGTCGGCTTCCACGGACTCGAAAAAGACCAGATTGAAGGGCGGTTTGGGAACACCGGTGATCATCGCGCGCCTGTCCGAGCGGCAGAGAAAATGGGCGTCGTTGATGGCGGGAGAGATCATGATGCGTCTGTCACCGTCGAAAAGATAAGTGGGAGGTCCGATTTGAAAGCCGATGCCGATGCCGATTTCGATGAGGGGAAGCGAGGTCTTCGCACTTCCGGCGTTGCACCGCCTCACCACGGAAAGGATGTCCATGGCCAGGCCGCAGGCCCGGGCGACGGTGAAAAGATTCCTGGAAGGCTGCGCCCTTTCCAAAACCGAAAGGATGATGGCATCTCCTTCTATGAAAACCTTTTCCGCTTCGTAGGTTTCCAGGAGGCGATTGATGGGTTCGAAAAAGTTCAGGCTGAAAAAGGAAGCAGGATTGAACCCTTTGTGCTTCATCTGGAGGATGATTTCGGTGGAGCCCCGGACATCCGCTTTGAGTACGACATGGTTGGCGATGGGGCTGTGGTCTCCTTTTTCCTCCTCCGGGAGCAGGAACTCGTAAAGCAGGTTGTTGACCCGCGAAAGGTTGATTGTTTTTTCATCGGTGATAAGGTTGATGGAGTCCATGGCCTCCCTGACGCGGGAGGCAGATTTTAGATCGCGATGATATCGGGAAAGATCCTTGAGATAGCGCTTCAAATAGGTTTCTTTTTGTCGCCGCTTGAGGCGCCGGACCCGTCGCACCATCTTCCAAAGGTTATCCGGAGCATAAGTCCTGCCTTCTGTCTTGGAAAGCCGCTTAAGCCGATCGAGAATGGTATCCCGTGACCGGCGATTGACCACGAATTGCAGGACGGCCTGGGGTATGAGAGGAGGGCAGTATTCCTGAAAACCCGGTTGTATCTCGTAGGAGGCCGAAACGATGGAAATCAGATCACGCTCTTTAAAACGGTGGTAGAAAAAGTTCAAAAGACGCTCTTGCTGCACCGCCCTTGATATCAAGGAGGAAAGCGCTTCCGGAGAATCCTTGTGCGCCGACAATTCCTTGCACTGTTTCTTTGTTTCCTCGGCGTTGAAAAGGCGGTCTATGTTTTCGGGTTCGCTGATCCATTCATCCGCGAGGCGATCCCAGGCCTCCGAAGGCCCCCCCTTCACCCCCTTGAAGGAGGGGTCGCATTCCGAAAGGAGTTGCTTTACCAAGGCGATTAGAGCGTCATAGCGGTTTGCGTCTTCGCTGCGATGGCCGAAAATGGGGGATTCGAGGATGAGGTGCGGGTTCTCCTGAGCGGCATCTGAATAAATCAGGGGGTTTTCGAAGAAACTTTCGGGCAGAAGCGCTTCGTTTCCAAAGGCCGCTTCCCGGTTTTTCCTGAGGAGGTCTCTCTGGATGTCCCCGATCAAACGGTACAAGTCCTTGCAAACGGCGCCAAGTATCGAATGCCGGTTCTTGACGATGTCCGACAGGGCCTGCTTGAGTCGCGCGCTTTCCATGGGGTTGAAGGTGCGAGGACTTTCCGTTTCACGAATGGCTTTCCTGAAATGCCGGCAGAGCCCATCGAACTGGTTCCGGATTTCCTGGACCAGGAATTTGTGGAGGGCCACCTGGGCTAAAAAATCGATCTGAATTTCCTTGAATTCCCTGGCCAGCCGGATGCCGGAAAACAGGACATCTTTGCAGGATGTCCTGAAGGCGCTTCGCAAAGATGTCCGTTCGGATTTGCTCCCGGCATCCACCCGGTCTTCTGCCCTAGCGGCCAGCACGAGACTCTGGAAAGCCAGCTTCGAGGCGGTGGAACAGAACTTCGGGCTTAATCGAACATCATACCGGATATTGTCCACGCCAAGGGAGAGGCGGTCGAAGGCGATGGGGACGGAAGAGGCCTTCCGGAGAAGGTCTTTCAGGGGAAAAAACGGTTGCGGTTTTATATTAAAAAAACCCATGGGCAATCAAACCGGTTCAGGTTTGGATCTCAAAGGTTCTCAGCCTGCGGCATGCGGGGGAATACAGGGGGTCAGGGATTCCGAACCTTCACGATACCGGTGAGAATCCCGGACTCGGTGGGGCCCCGGAAAGAATGCCTGCGGATGTCGCCCACGCCCGCCGCCGACAACATGTCGATGATTTGACGCTCGCTGTAGGATTGCCCTTTCCGCGTTCCAAGGAGCATGTTCAGGGAAAAAAGTGCGGGGAACAGGGGGCTGTCCAGAGTCTCGTCCAAAATGAAATCGTGGACGAGGATCAGGCCCCCGGGCTCCACCACCGAAACCGTCTTTTGGATCAGCCGAAGGCAGTCTTCAGGGCCTTCCGCGTGGAGAATATGGGAAAGCCATGCCACATCGTAGACTCCGGGAATTTCATCTTTCAGGTAGTCCCCGGCGTAAAAAGAGAGCTGTCCTTTCATGCCGAATCGATCAAAAAGGGTCTCCGCAAAAGGACGGGTGGTTTCCAGGTCGAACACGGTGGCGGAAAGTCCCGGATTGTGTTGGCAAAAAAAGACAGCGTAAGTGCCCGGTCCGCCACCGAGATCCAAAAGATGCCGCCTCCCCGAAAGGTCGATCTGCGGAACCAGTCGGGGCGCGATCCCCATGGCATTGTTGAACATTCCCATGAGGAAACTTTCACGCCGGGCCTCATCCCCGCCAGAAAAACGTTTCCGGATCGGTTTTCCCGTCAAAACGGCTTCATCCAGACGGCCCCAGGATTCGAAAAGGTAATGATGGTGCAGGATCATGTGCCCGATGTACTTCTCCGAGTCTTTTGAAAGCAGGGCAGCTCCGGTTTCTGTGTTGGCGAACCGTTCCTGTTTTTTACGAAGCAGCCCCAGGGCGGAAAGTGCATGGAGTAAAAAGGTCAAAGCCCTTTCATCGGCGCCGACTTTTTCAGCCAGGTCCGAAGCGCTGATCCAGTCCCCACCGATTGCCGTGAATAGCCCCAGTTTGACGCCTGCGTGAAGGGTGCAGGTTTTCCAGTAATACCCGGAGATTTCGAAAAGCTGTCCCGGTGTCTTCGGAACGTCTTCCGCCTTCATGGGATTAAGCTTTCTCTTTCGAAGATCTTTTTAAAGATTTTCTCAGTTCCTTTTCAACCACGCAGTACACCCCTTTTCCGTTTCGAATGGGGATGAAGCACCGGTTATCGGACTCGCAGGTCGCCTTGCGACGATCCCCGGTGCGCCACCGTTTGATCAGTTCCGGTTCTCGGATCAAAGGCCTGCTCATGGAGATGAAATCGGCGACACTCTCTTTGATGATGCGTTCTGCGACGGAGAAGGAGCGGATCCCCCCCACCATTAGGATGGGGATGTTCAGTTGCGCTTTGAAGGCCGCGCTTTCGTTTCTGAAATAGGCTTCATCCTCTTCCCGGGCGATACCTGCTCGCACTGGGCGCAGTTTCCCGGACGCGCCGGTTCCGCCGCTGAGCTCGATGGCGTCGATTCCTTCGTCCTGCAGAAGGACTCCAGCTTCCAAGGCTTCCTCCAGAGTCAGCCCGCCTTCGAGGAAATCCTGGACATTGATCTTTGCAAGAACCGGGAAATCGCCGCCAACCCGTGAACGGATCTCTCTGAGAACCTCGATGACGATGCGCATCCGGTTGTTCAGGCTTCCTCCGTATTTGTCCTTGCGTCGGTTGAAAACCGGTGACAGGAATTGGCTCAGGAGATACCCGTGGGCTGCATGAATCTGGATCCCGTCGAATCCGGCCTTTTGCGCGCGTTTGGCGGCCATGCCGAAGGCCCGGATGGTGGTTTTGATCTGATGAGGAGCCATTTCTTGGGGAGTGGAAGGGGTGAATCCTACGACATCGGAAGGTCCAATGGGGACACCGCCGGTGAGGAGGGGATCGGCGAACATGCCGGCATGCGCGAGCTGCAGAACGATGACGCCCCCGTTTTTATGCACCGTGTCCGTCATCTGGGTCAGCCCGTGGAGGAGGCGGTCGTCATAGACTCCCAGCTGCCAGGGTCCCGCCTGACCCATCCGGTGGACGTAGGCATGCCCTGTGATGATCATCCCGACGCCCCCCTTCACCAGTTTCTTCATCAGGTTGGCAAGCCGCCGGGTGCAACCGCCGTCCTCTTCCGCCATCCCTTCCCAAGTGGCCGACCGAACGAAGCGGTTACATAGCGTCATGGAATTGATTCGGGTTTCCTCGAACAGATCTCTCAAGCACTTACCTCTTCGATAGGTTTGCGGATTGTCGGGTCCTTGAAATCCGCGGGTAAAAAGGTGTCTCCCGGAAAGCTTTTTTCCTTTCAGGCCTTATGGTTCTCGTATCCCGACCTAAGCCATACACCGTCCTTCCTAAAGTTTGAAAAAAGGCTTTCGTCGGAACAGGGTGGGCTCTTATCCACCCCCCACCGGGGGAAAAATGGCGATCCGCTCCCCTCCGGTCAATTTCGAATACGGTTCGCCTTTAACTCCGTTGATGAAAATGAGTTTGACCGACTCGAGGGGAATCTCCAGCGCAGCCATAACATCGGCCACCGTCGCTCCTGGATCGATGGGAAATTGATCCGAAGCACCGGGGGTCTTGGACTTGAGGCTCGCATAAAGCCGGACCTCCACGTAGACCTTCATGGTTGCAGTCCTTTGCTTTGAAATCTCGGGCTTGCCCGGCTGGAATCAGACTAAAAACAACAAGGAAGAAAGTCAACGGCTAAAATTTTAACGGACTTTTCCTAATCGAAACCCTCACCGGATGCAAGGAGGAAAGTGCATCTCGGGACCACAGCCGAAACGCCCTTGACGCCTTCGTGGAAGAAAGGATATCTTTTGCCGATCAAACGAATACCGTGAAAGCGTAAGCAAGAGCATGAGGCAAAAACGAAATCTGAGTGTTCCGGCAGGAAAAGGCATTTCGTAAAGGAGAGATCCCAAGTGAAGTACCGACAGGCGCTGGTGACGGGGGGAGCGGGGTTTATCGGTTCGCATATCGTGGAGGCGCTCTTGGAAAAAGGGTGCCACGTGAACGTCATCGACAACCTCACCACCGGACGTCTCGAAAACTTGCGCAGTGTCCGAAATCGGATCTCCTTTTTCCACGGCGACATAAGGGACACCCGGATCCTGGCCGATGCGGCCCAGGGATGCGACGTCGTTTTTCACCAGGCGGCGGTGGTTTCGGTTCCCAAGACGTTGGAGGAGCCCATCCAAAGCGCGGAAATCAACGAACTGGGAACCCTCCGGGTTCTGGAGACCGCACGGCAGAACGATGTTAAAATGATGGTCCTGGCCAGCTCCTGCGCCGTGTACGGAGATGACCCTCAGTTGCCAAAACGCGAGACTCTGCCCCCAAAGCCCAAGAGCCCTTACGCCGTTCACAAGCTGACCGGAGAGCTCCACGCACGCCTCTACACGGAGCTCTATGGGCTGAAAACGGTTTCTCTACGCTATTTCAACGTCTATGGGCCTCGACAGGATCCCTCCTCGCCGTATTCCGGGGTCATTTCCATTTTCCTGTCCCGAGCTTTAGAAGGACAACGTCCCGTCGTCTATGGAGATGGGAGGCAGTATCGGGACTTCATCTTTGTAAAAGATGTGGTAAGGGCGAACCTCCTCGCTGCGGGCTGCCCGGCCGCTTCGGGGAATGTCTACAATGTCGGAACCGGAAGTTTCGTGCGCATCCGTGACCTCTGGGAAGCCATCAGCGAACGTCTGTTGGTTAACGTCGATCCTGCCGTTTCTCCAGCACGTTCCGGAGACATTCGGGAATCGGTGGCAGACGTTTGCCGCGCACAGGAAGACCTTGGATTTCAGGCGCGCTATCGCTTCGATTCAGGCCTGGATGAAACCCTGAAATGGTATCGAGAAAACCAATCAAAACCCTCAGCGGATGGGCGATCTTGAGAGGAAGATGCAAATGAAAACGAAAAGCGCCCTCGTCACCGGGGCTGCCGGGTTTATCGGCTATCATCTTTCAGACCGGCTCTGCCGCGAAGGGTGGCGGGTGATCGGCATCGATAACCTCAATGCCTACTACGACGTCAACCTCAAGGCCTCAAGGCTGGATGCCCTGTCCAGGCACGAAGCATTTTCCTTTTCCAAGGCCGATCTTTTCGACAAAGGCGCCCTGGGGAGGCTGTTTAACAAGGGGACGTGGGATGTGGTGGTGAATCTCGCGGCCCAGGCCGGGGTCCGCTATTCCCTGACCCACCCCCAAGCTTACGTCGAGTCGAATCTGGTGGGCTTTGCGAACCTGCTGGAATGCTGCCGGGAAAGCCGGATCGGTCATCTGGTCTTCGCGTCCTCGAGCTCGGTTTACGGAGCCAATACGAAGATGCCCTTCAGCGTTCACGACAACGTGGACCACCCGGTCTCCCTGTATGCGGCCACTAAGAAAGCCAACGAGTTGATGGCCCATACCTACAGCCACCTTTACGGCCTTCCCGTCACGGGTTTGCGGTTTTTCACCGTGTACGGCCCTTGGGGAAGGCCCGACATGGCGCTTTTTCTTTTCACGCGGGCCATCCTGGAGGGAAAACCCATCAAGGTTTTCAACCACGGGAAGATGGAGCGGGATTTCACTTACATCGACGACATCATCGAAGGGGTCTTCCGGGTCATGAAGCGCATCCCTGTGCCGAACCCGGACTGGAACGGGGCCTCCCCGGACCCCGGCACCTCCACGGCCCCTTATCGCCTTTACAATATCGGGAACAACAATCCCGTGAGCCTGATGGATTTCATCTCCGCCATCGAGGACGCTCTGGGCAAAAAGGCGGAAAAAAACTTCATGGACCTTCAACCGGGCGACGTCCCTGCCACTTTCGCCGACATCGACGATCTGATACGCGACGTGGGATTCAGGCCCCAGACCCCCATCACGGACGGAATCCGGCGGTTCATCCAATGGTACAGGGACTACTACAGGACGGAATCCGGCCGGTGAAAAACAGCGGAGGAAAAAAATGGCTCGGTCAAGAAAAGTGTTGAAAGTGCTCAGCAGCCGGCCAACCCTGGAAGGGGCAGGCGTCCATCTGCGGAGAGCCTTCGGGTTCGGCGAAGTCCCGGAGTTCGATCCCTTCCTGCTGTTGGATGACTTTCGCTCCGACACGCCTGAACATTTTCGCGCCGGGTTTCCCTGGCACCCTCACCGGGGTATCGAGACCATCACCTATGTGCTGGCCGGGGAAGTGGAACACGGGGACAGCCTGGGAAACCGAGGCATCATCGGGCCCGGGGATGTCCAGTGGATGACGGCGGGAAGCGGCATCATCCACCAGGAGATGCCCAAGGGGGACGACAGCGGCCGGATGTACGGCTTCCAGCTCTGGGCAAACCTGCCGGCTCCTGACAAGATGATGCCTCCCCGGTATAGGGAGGTGAAGGCAAAGGACATCCCGAAATTGAAAAAAGAAGACGGTGTCGTGGTCCGGGTGATTTGCGGTGAGGTCGATGGCGTCGCCGGGCCCGTAAAGGGCATTGTGACCCGGCCCCGGTACCTGGATGTATCCATTCCCGCCCGCTCACGCTTTTCCCAGCCCACGGACCCTGAGGACACGGTTTTTGCTTATGTCATCGAAGGGGGAGGGCATTTCGGGGAAGAGGGTACGGACCTGAGGGAAAACCATTTCCTTTTAAAATTTGGTGCTGGGGATTTTATGGCGGTTTCTACGGAAGCCGATCCTGTCCGTTTTCTCCTGATATCCGGAAACCCTATCCGTGAGCCCGTGGCCTGGCAGGGGCCCATCGTTATGAACACGGAGGAGGAACTGGAGATAGCCTTCCAGGAATATCGCAGCGGTACTTTCCTGAAACATGCATCCTGACTCTGAACCCGGCCGATCACTTCCGGAGAGGCTCGAACCTGTCATAGGACCGAACGCCGTGAATTCTTGCGGAAACCATCCAGGAAAGGAAGCGCGCTTCAAATGTTTCAAACACGAAATCCATATGTGCGAGGAGTGTCTTTCCTGCCGGGACCCAAAAATTTACTGCAAATTCAGAACCTCATGCCCGATCCACTTTTTAACGAAAAAGGCGGGACAGGATATCGATCCGGAACACCCTCCAGAGGAAGCCGACGGTAAGAAAATGGGGAAACAAGATTAGAAGTGACGTCCCATAAGGCCAAACCAAGAAGTTTACATTTCAAGGGTTTCTGGTCGTAATCGAAGTCAGGAAAAATTGCATATCATGCTGTCTTGGGGTAAAAAAGGCCGGAATTTTCTCCCGGAAGCTTTGGCCAGATACCCTGGAACGGCCATACCGGAATCATACTCGGCATAATCGACAAAGGTTCGTCCGTCGATGCGGACTTTCATGCCGTGCTGGGGAACCTTGAGGGGTACGATGGCACACGTACTTTTATATTTCCCCCCCAGGTCCGCAAACCCAAGCTTTCGGGCCTGTTCGCCGAGATTCACTTCCAAGTAGTGGCGAGCACCGTGCTGAATTTTGCCGTTATAAGTTTCTTCCACATATTTGAGCAGTTCATCGATACGGTTATCCATTGCCATATCTCCTTTCCCTTCAAGCCTCGTATCTTGGAGGTGATAGTCGAGCGAATAAAGCTTCGAAAAGGGATCAGTCTCGTCGCTAGACGCGAAATAACAAACTATCAGGCTTGACCTCCGTTGAGGTGTTTTTTTTTAACAATATGTTCACCCTCTGCAAATTTGCAAGTGGAAGGGAAAGGAAGGCCTCAGGGCAGGTGAATCCTCTGAATTCATGAAATTCCCATGGTTGGCGTCACATGCTGCCGATCGAAAAAGCTTATTTTGCATGCCGCGATATGGAGTTTTGCCCTTGAAATTGCCTGAGCGACACCGCAACATCACGGCGAGACGACTGCTTCTGGATGCCTGGCAATTTATTTGTTGCCAGTCTTGGATCTGCCGCCGCTTCGGCAAACCCTTTAAACTCAGCCGCAATTTTATCGAAATCGACATCACCTACAAATGCAACCTGAAATGCTTCAATTGCAATCGTTCATGCACCCAGGCGCCCAGCGAGACAGAATTGCCCGTTGCGACCATCGAGGCCTTTATTGAACAGAGCGTCGATCGGAAGATCCCATGGAAACGGATCCGAATCCTGGGCGGAGAACCCACGCTTCACAGCCGCTTTTTAGACATAATCGACTGTCTGATAGAATATCGTCGGGCTCATAATCCCTCCGTACGACTGGTGGTGGGCACCAATTTTTTGGGCCGTCGGGTCCACGGAGTGCTGGAGCAGTTGCCCCCCTCTATTGCCATCAAGAGCACACTCAAGACCTCGCGCTCGAATCTCTTCCGACCATTCAACATGGCGCCTGTGGACAGCCGTTTCAACCGCTTTTCAGAATACAGCTGCGGCTGTCGCATCCTCGAAGATTGTGGGCTGGGGTTGACACCCTCAGGGTATTACATGTGTGCTGTTGCCGGCGGCATCGATCGAATTTTTGACTGTCGCCTGGGCCGGCCAGACATGCCGTATCCCTCGGATACTTTTGTTGATCAAATGGCGGCCTTTTGTCCTTTGTGCGGTCATTTTGGCTTCCAGTGGCCCACACGGAAAAGCAGACAATCCAAAACCTGGCGCCAAGCCTATGTTCGACTGGCTCAGCAGAAGATGAAATAAAAGAGGGCATGCACGCCCATGGAAGATCTTCGCGTATTACATGTACTCGGCCAGCGACCGGAAATGACCGGCAGCGGGATCTATCTTGAGGCCCTGATCAGGGAATCCATTAAGAATGGAGTGACCTGTTATCGGATTGCCGGTGTCTCCGAAGGCAGCGTGGACCTTTCGGCGGGTCGGTCTTCAGTTGGGGGGGAATATGTTCTATTTGAATCGGAAAGGCTCAATTTTCCGGTTGTCGGCATGTCCGATGTCATGCCCTATCGAAGTTCGTTGTTTAGGGATTTAAAAGGACGGCGGCTTAAAGCCTACAAGGCTGAATTTACCCGTGTGCTGGTGCAAGCGGTGAATGTTTTCCATCCGGACATTATTCACACAAACCACCTCTTTTTGGTTTCGGCATTGGTCAGAAAACGATTTCCCGACTTGCCGATGGTGACTACCTGTCATGGAACAGAGCTGAGGCAATACGAAATGTGTCCCCATCTGAGGCGTTTCGTAAGCAGGTATTGCCAGGATATCGAAAAAATTATCGCTCTGAGCACCGATCAAAAGAGGGACATCCGCCGTGTTTATGGCATTCCTACAGACAACATCGCGGTGATCGGCGGCGGATATGATGAAACCATCTTTACCCGGGGACCCATGCGTTCTTCAGGAACGATTCAACTCCTTTATGCCGGAAAATTAAATCGAAGCAAAGGTGTCCCGTGGCTGCTGCGTTCGCTTACCAATTTGACCAACCGGGGCTGGCACCTTCATTTGGCGGGAAGCGGCAACGGTCCGGAATACGATGAATGCATCGACCTGGCCAATCAATTGGGTTCCAGGGTGACCATGCACGGGTATGTCAGCCACCGTCTATTGGCCGAACTGATGCAACAGGCCCATATTCAAGTGTTGCCCTCCTTTTTTGAAGGTTTGCCCTTGGTACTCTTCGAAGGGCTGGCCTCGGGATGCCGGATCATTACCACCGAGTTGCCTGGCTTCCGTGAGATCTTTGGAGAAGCAAAAAAAGACACCGTCTATCTGATTCCATTGCCGCCACTGGAAGCCATTGATCGGCCGTATCAAAGAGACGAGCCCTCCCTGATAGCTGCTTTATCCAACAGCCTTCTGGAAATGATCACCACCGCAGAACGTTTTCCAAATTTCGACGATCCCCAAGCCGAGAAAATTGCGCAAAATTATACCTGGTCTCGTGTTTTTAAACGCACCTTTTCAGTTTATGAGGAGGTCTTGCGTAACCACGTCATAGTGTAAAACGATCCTTTCGCGGATTAAAAAGGGCGAACGAAAGCCGTAATGCAGAGATGATGTATGGAACACGTATCAGCTGCGGCGAGCACTCCATTCGTAAGTCCTCACTTTTTTTTGGAAGTGTTGGGATGAGCACTATAGCCGAAGTCTACGGTTCCGCGACGACCTTTTGGAGCGGTCCAATAGACGAGTTCTCAACCGTCTTTAACAGGTATCCTCACCTCGACCCAGTGTTCCTTATGATCGTCAACAAGAGGGATGGTATTATCGTGTTGCTCAATGCCATCCACGCTCAACCACATCTCACCAGTTCCGGCAAGCGTTTGCAGGACCGCGATGTGGTAGACCGTCTCCCGATAGCGGTAATGCATTTTAAACCCTTCCCAATCCGCAGGGAGACAAGGTGTAAAACGCAGTTTATCCACTTCAAGCCTGAGCCCCAAGAGTGATTCCACGATCAGCCGATACAACCAGGCGGCTGAGCCCGTGTACCATGTCCAGCCACCGCGGCCGGTATGCGGTAGTACCGCATAGACATCGGCCGCAACGACGTAGGGTTCCACTTTGTAGGTGGCAGTCTCCTCGTACGATCTTGCATGGTTCACCGGGTTGATCATGGCAAGGAGTTCCCACGCGCGCCGGTTGTCCCCCAGGCGAGCGAAGGCCATTGCCGCCCAGATGGCCGCATGCGTGTATTGCCCGCCGTTTTCTCTAACCCCGGGAACGTAGCCTTTGATGTAGCCGGGATTCAGCGCCGACTTGTCGAAGGGCGGATCCAAAAGTTGAATCAGTCCATACTCGCGGCGGACGAGGCGCTCATCCACTGCTTCCATGGCCAGGCGCGAACGCTCATGATCTCCCGCACCCGAAAGAACGGACCAGCTCTGGGCAATCGAATCAATCTGGCATTCGGGGTTAACTGACGATCCAAGCGGCAAGCCGTCGTCGAAATAGGCGCGGAGGTACCACTCGCCGTCCCAGCCATGCTCCTCTATATTGTGACGTAGTTCGATCGCCTCCCTATGGCAGCGTTCAGCGAAAGCTATGTCGCCCCGTGCGGAGGCGATCTCAGCGAAGCGCATGAGCACTTCATAGAGAAAAAATCCCAACCACACGCTTTCGCCTTTGCCGTGCTCGCCCACCAGGTTCATGCCGTCGTTCCAGTCTCCGGAGCCAATGAGCGGCAGGCCGTGTTCACCGAATTTGAGGCTGTTCAGGATGGCTCGGACACAGTGTTCGTAAAGACTCGCCGCCTCTTCAGAGCGGCCGGGTATATCGTAATAAGAGTCTTCATCGGTTTTTACCGGGCGGCCTTGGACGAAGTAGATAGGCTCATCCAACACGCCGGTGTCCCCGGTAGTGAGGACATAGCGGCACGTCGTGAGCGGCAGCCAGAGGTAATCGTCCGAACAGTGAGTGCGAACACCTCGACCCGTTGGAGGATGCCACCAGTGCTGCACATCGCCTTCCAGGAATTGGCGGGCCGCGCACAGGAGCAAGTGCTCGCGCACGAGATGAGGCCTGGCGTGAATGAGTGCCATCACGTCCTGCAACTGATCGCGAAACCCGAAGGCGCCCCCCGACTGGTAAGTTGCGCTTCGCGCCCAGAGGCGGCACGCCATAGTTTGGTACAACAGCCAACCGTTGGCCAGAAAGTTCAAAGACGGGTCTGGCGTTTCCACATTGACAGCGCCGAGAGTGTGCGTCCAGTGCTGCCACACCACATCCAAGGCGCCGCGCGCAGCGGTTGATCCTCGAAAACGATTTACCAGGTTTCTGGCATCGTCGGAGTCTTGCCCTACTCCGAGCCTGAAGATGATCTCTCGCTCTTGCCCGTCAGCTAGATCGAAGCTCACCTGGATTGCGGCGCAGGGATCTAGCGCAGCCCCCAGTCTACCGGAAAGGTGCGTACGCGTCATAGCGGCAGGAGCGCGTAGCGTACCGTTGCGTCCAATAAATTCAGTCCGATTGCCACTTACGGTGCGAGTCGTATCGTCTACATCGAAGAACGCAGTTCGGTCACGGAACTCCGTGTTATAAGGGTTTCGCGCGAAAAGTGCACCACTCTTCGGGTCAATTTCGGTGACCACATGCATGCTCGATTTCGGCCGTAGATCGCCAAGGACCCATTCTGCATATCCGGTAGCGGAGAGGCGGCGGGATCGGCCCGAGACGTTTTGCACTTTGAGCACCGTAAACTTGATCGGTGCATCCATAGCCACGTAAACCCACAGCTCGGAGCGGATGCCGCGCGCCGTGTGCTCGAAAATGCTGTAGCCGAAGCCGTGCCGGGTGACGTAAGGCGTTACCCCACGGCAGGGCAGCGGCGTGGGCGACCAGAAGTGGCCTCGCTCTTCATCGCGGAGATAAAACGCCTCTCCACTCGAATCCCCCAAAGGATCATTTCCCCAAGGAGTAAGGCGGAACTCGTGGGCATTCTCGCTCCAGGTGTAGGAAAGGCCACTCTCTGAGATGACTGTCCCGAAGTGAGGGTTGGCCAGCACATTCACCCAAGGTGCTGGTGTCGTTTGTCCGGGCGCGGTGGTAATGACATACTCGCGCCCATCCGGGGTGAATCCACCCAGTCCGTTGAAGAACGCCAGGTCGTGACGCGGTAAAGGCGCGACCGCCAAGGGTTCGGAGCGGCCGGTTCGGCTCCGCGTAAGCAGCGGCACGGTTACCTCTGGCAGGCTGCGACCGTTGATCTGGTCCGATAGCGACCCTCTGCTGTCGGTGATGATAACGCGGGCGACGGATTGGATCAGGATGCGGTCCTCCTCCGCTATCTGATCCGCGGCTCTCACGAAAATACCGCCCGGCCGATCGGTTAGGCTGGCTTCTGTGCCTGCGGCAATGAGCCCCATGATCTGATCATGGAGGAGTTGCCGGTAACCGGCGTGATCTTCGTTCCAGATTATCAGGTCCACTGCCAGTCCTTTTAGGCGCCAGTACGCGTGGGCCTGCACGAGTTGGCGCACCAAGTCGATATTGGCCGGATCTTCAATCTGCAACAGCACAATTGGTAAATCGCCGGAGATGGCATAGCCCCAGGAGACCGGATTGTCCACGGTGATTCTTTATGAGGATGCTCGGGTCGGCTCGCAGTGAAGCGTTGGTGTAGACGATCGAACTTGCAAGGCGCCCATAGAGTTGCGCATCGGCCTGTGAGGCATTCAACTGCCGCAGCAGCACCTGGGCATGGGTCCATGTCAGATCAAAAACGCGATCCGCGAGACGCTGATCTCGGTATTTTTCCACCAAACGCAAGGCTGCATCGCGGGTTTCACCAATACCGGAGACCATGTTTATCGTTGCCGATTCTTCAGGATCCAGGGTTATCCGGTTGCGGATTGCGACAATCGGATCGAGCACGGAGCCCTCGCTGCCCGAAAGAGCTCCCGTAAAAAAGCCAGCACCCTCGCTGATCGCCTGTGGATCGGCGACTGTATTGCCGCGGCCGACAAACTGCATGCGATCGGTCTCATAGGAGACTTCTCCGATCTCCGCCCCATGCACAGCCATCAGGTGTAACATCCATGGCGCCTGCTCGTCTTGGGAACGGGCCCGACGCGTACAGAGGATCGCTTGCTGCCGGCGGATGATCTCGGTTTGCACAAAGAGATTGCTGAACGCCGGGTGCAATGCGTCCGCGGCAGGTAGTGCCAGAACCACTTCCGCATAACTGGTAACATCAATCGAGCGGCGCGTCCGAGCGCGGTTGGTGATACGGACACGGCGCAATTCGATATCATCCTCGGGCGAAACAGCGATTTCGGTATGCGTGTCATAGCCGTGGTCGTGCGACCGAAACTCTGCTCGTCCTTCCGAGAAGATGGCCTCAAAATGCTTCGATCGTTTGAGCGTTGGCTGATGCGCGATCGACCAGAACTCTCTGCTGGTCAAGTCGCGGATGTAACAGAACGTGCCCCAGTTGTCGCAGGTGCGGTCTTCGCGCCAACGGGTGATGGCGAGGTCTTTCCAGCGACTGTAACCGCTGCCGGCATTGGTGATCATCACGTGGTATCTGCCGTTCGATAGCAACTGCACTTCCGGGTTCGGTGTGTCGGGACTGCTGAAAACGCGTATCGGCGTCTCCTGAACCTTGGAAACCATATGGTGCTCGGAGAGCTCGGTGGTATACGCATAGAACGCTGTCTTCTTTGGGATTCGCTCCTGGAGCAACAGCATCGTCGCCTGGAACAAGGGATCCGACTCGAAGCGCTTCTGCATCGGGCGGTCCAGGAGCAAATGGGCCAAAGAAAGCAGACTCATGCCCTGGTGATGGGCCATGAAGGACCGAACCACGGCACTCGATTGGCCAGGCGGTAGACGCGAGGGAGTGTAGTCGATCGCTTCGTAGAAGCCATAACGGGTTTCAACGCCTTCGGCAGCGAGTCGCTCGAGGTTCAGACAAGCCTCCTCGGGCGCCACCATCAGCGCCAACGCCGAGGCATATGGCGCAATCACCAGATCCTCGGCGAGCCCGCGTTTGAGCCCCAGGCCGGGTACACCAAAGGCACGGTACTGGTAATTGAGATGCACATCGATGGCATTGTAACCACATTCCGAAATGCCCCACGGCACAGCGTGCTTTTTTCCATACTCGATCTGCCTGGCTACAGCCGCCTTGCAGCTCTGATCGAGCAGCGTGTATTCGTACGTCGGCATCACTAAGAGCGGCATTAGGTATTCGAACATCGAACCGCTCCATGAAAGGAGGATCGGTTCTCCACCGGCGATAGTGAGCAGACGTCCCAGGGAGAACCAGCTCTCCTGCGGCAGTTGTCCCTGCGCAATCGCTATGAAACTGGAAAACCTCGCTTCCGAAGCTAGAAGATCGTAGTAACTCGAGTCCTGGCGTCGCTCTGCAACGTTGTAGCCTATCGCCAGCAGATGACGTTCCTTGTCGTAAAGGAAGTTATACTCCATATCGGCCAGTTCGACGGATTGCCGCGCCAGGCGTTCGATGGTCGCAATCCTTTCTCTGGCACGACGGCTTGCTTGGGTGATGAGCCGGCGAAGCTCACTCAACCGCTCGTTTTCCTCGGGGGTTACCTCTAAGCCGAGGCGATCCTCAATAGCCGCCAGCCACTCTCCCTCAAATCCAACCAGTTCGCGCAGTGTGGGGATTTCATCGAGGCCGCTAAAGTCGTTTCGACTGTCCGGAGAGGTCGGCGGCAACCAGGTCCACGGCGTGAGAAACGTCAGATCATCGAGGGCGTCCTGACATTGCCGGACGAAGGCGCGGGCCCACCCGCTCTCCTGGCTTGCGGGATCCGCGACAAAACTGCCCATCACCTCCACTGCAGATGTCGCCAGCCGGCCAAGGTACAGCCGTGCAGCTGCGAGTGTCGTTGGTCGGGAAACGGATGCTGACGCCAGCTTCTGCTGGAGTTGACCGAGCTGGACTGGAGCGGCTTCTCCCGCAGCGTCCACGAGAATCCGCAGGGTGTCGCTGAGTCCGTCAAACCATCGCTCTGCCAGGATCCGGCGATCGGGAAGGGCAAGCAGCCCCGGCCGCAAGGTCATCAGGTGGCCTGCGAGGTTCCCGCTGTCCACCGTCGAAATATAGGTCGGTTGCAGTGGTTTCAGAGACTGGGTGTCATACCAGTTGTAGAAGTGGCCTTGGTGGCGCTCCAGTTTTTGCATCGCGCGGAACGCATTCCCGGTGCGCTCGATGAGTTGTCCGGCCGAAACATAGCCGAAGTCGTATGCGGACAAATTCGCCAGCAGCGCAAGTCCCATGTTGGTCGGCGACGTGCGATGCGCGGTCGTGGCAACGGGATGCTCTTGATAGTTATCCGGCGGCAGCCAATTATCTTCAGGGCTGACGAAAGTCTCGAAGAACGCCCAGGTTTTACGGGAAAGCTTCCGCAGAAAGAGGGTCTGATCCGTTGTCAGCCTTTCTCGCCGGCGAGCGCGCGGCCGGCTGATCCACCAAGCGATGGCAGGAGAGGCAAACCAGAGGCCCAGGATTGGCCCCGCTGCGCCCAGCGCGGCCGGCCTCGAAAAGGCCAGATAAATCCCCGCAGAAGCGGCCAGGGTGGGGGCAAACCACATTGTCCGCCAGGAAGCGGCGAGGTCCGTGCGGCTTTGGCGATCCGCGTCCTTCGGAAGGTTCCACTCCAGAAGTCGTTTGTGGGTGACCCACATTCGCCAGACCGTGCGCACAATCGCATCCAGGCTGAAGAAGGCCTCATAGGGGAGACAGGTGAGAGTAAAAGCCGCCTGAGCGGAGTGCTCGCCTGCCGAGCGCACAGTGGCCGCAAGATGCTGACCTAGCCGCACATCGCCCGGTTTCTTAAACAGATCCAGAAAAGAGGCCATCCCCGGGGGGATCAGGATGGTTCCGATTACGGCGAGGGTCCATAGCCAAGGCGGGGACAAGACGGTCCAACCGAGGAGCAACAACAAGGTCAACGCCGCCGACACGAGGCTCCGACGAAGATTGTCGAAAATCTTCCATCGGGACACCCCGGAGAGCGGGTTCTTCCGGTGGTTTCCCTCGAGGTCGGGAACGCCCGGCAGCAGCCAGCGGGCAATTTGCCAATCCCCTCGAATCCAGCGGTGCCGACGGCTTACATCCGCGCTGTAGAGTGAGGGATATTCCTCGTACAACAGCACATCGCTGAGTAGCCCCGCGCGCGCGTAGCATCCTTCCAAAAGGTCATGGCTGAGGATACGGTTCTCTGGAAAGCGCCCCTCGAGGGCCCGCTCGAACGCATCAACATCATAGATCCCCTTGCCGATGAATGAACCTTCACCGAACAGATCCTGGTAGACATCGGAGACAACCCGGGTATATGGGTCGATGCCTGGCTCACTTCCGCACAATCGTGCGTAACGCGATCGTTTTATTCCCGGCAGGCTCACGGCCACTCGGGGCTGAAGGATGCCGTACCCCTCATCGATCCGATGTCTGCCTTCGTCGTACCGCGCCCGATTCAGCGGGTGCGCCATGGTTCCCACAAACTGCCATGCCGAATCGCGGGGAAGCTGCGTATCCGTGTCTAGGGTGATCACATACTTCACGTTCGATAGCACAGCAATATCCCCAACGATGAGGGAGAAGCGATCACTTGATCCGCCGCGCAGAAGCCCATTTAAATCTGCAAGCTTGCCCCGCTTACGCTCGTATCCCATCCAGATCTGGTCCCGCGGATTCCAGCGGCGCGGGCGATGAAAGAGAAAGAACGTGTCGGCTTTTGGACCTCGGTACTTTCCGTTCAACTCTCGAATTCTCATTTGGGCTAGCTGCAACAAAGGTTCGTCCTCCGGCAGCGTTTCCTCGGGTGCGTCCCGGAAATCCGTCAGCAGACCGAAGTGAAGGTGGTCATCCCGATTGGCCAGAAATCGAACTTCCAGCGCCTCGACCAAATCCTCAATGTTTTGAGCGCTCGTGAGCATCGTCGGTATTACGGCCAGGGTGCGCGATTCCGAAGGTATTCCTCCGGAAAAATCCATTCGCGGCAGCAAGCGCGGAGTCGCCAGTAATGTCGCCAGCCAATTCACCAGCGCCACGGCCAGATGACTTGCGCCCAGCAGCAAGGGGAGACCTATCAGCGCGATTAGCCAATTCTGGTACCCCATGGTCTGAATCTTCGCCAACAAACTCCCGGTGAAAATAGCCGTCAGCAGCGTGATTATGCCCAGATAGAAGAGCAAAGGGAACTGACGGCTTATTCGCCGAAGAGCCTCAAGGGGAGATCGGCGCACTTCCGCCATTTGTTCGAGCTGCGCCAACCCCTCGTCGATCAGGTAGAACCCGACGTGCGCCGCGCGGTCGTCGTTGCCTTTCCGAGCAACACCCTCATGAGCCAACTGGATCGCTTTGCGCGCCACCTCGCTCTCGGAGTGCGGACTGCTCTTCGCGGTCTTCTCCACGACGTGGCGGTAGCGATCACGGGTGGTAAAATCCATCTTGCCGTAGATGTCGCCAGGATCCTCATACAGGGTCTGCTCGACAATGCTCATCGTCTCGACGAACTCGCGCCAGTCCATCGCGCCCAGGAAACGGAGGCTGCCGATGCTGTTGCTCATCGAGACCTGGTCAGCAGCCTGTGTTCGGTTCTCCGAGCGCACCAACTGTTCGATGGTCAGGCCGGACTCGGACAGTCGCTGTTCAATCCAGGTGAGCGGCAAGGCCAAGGCAGGGCCATGTCCCTGCAACCGCCGCGAAAATTCCGCAACAAATGAACTCTCCAGCAGCGGGTTCGACCTGGCCATATCCGCAATCACGAGAATCAGGTTCTTCGGGTCTTTCTCTGCTATCTCCGTCATCTGGTCCGCCCAATAGTCGGCGCGGTTTTGGTTGGTCCGGTTAGCGGTAATCCGGGCTCCAACGCGACGCAAATTCTCGATCAGGGCCAGGCGCAGCATGATCGGGACGGCCCACAATTCTCCAAGCTTCAGGATGGTCACCGTCTGGTAGGCGGCCACGAAACTGCTGAGATTTTCCGGATCCGCCCGCCCATCGCCGTGTGAGATAATCTCCAGCGCAATGTCGTACACGCGTGGAAGCCCGGCTGATGGGCTGTTCAGCAAGCGCGGCAGCTCCCGGCTGTAACCCTTAGGCAAATGTCGTCTGGCCATGCGAATCTGTTCTTCGATCAGATAGAAGTTGTCGAGCAGCCATTCCCCGGCAGGCATAATCCGGCGCTTGTCCTCAATTGCCGCCATCAGCAGGTTTCGAGCTTCAATCAGGACACCTTCATTCTCGGATAGACGCGTCAGAAGTCGGTCCGAAGCGCGTTCCAAACTCAGCTTGTGTGAGTCCGCCAGCGCTTTACCGTGCTGCTTCATCTGGTCGCTGCTGAACAGTTCCGATCGCAGCGGCGACTCGTCTCTGATGACCTCTTTTGCCAGGCCTGTTCTGCCGAGACGCGCCGTCAAATTGAGCAGGGTTGGGAAAATCCTCTTGCCGCTCACACTCACTTTTAGTTTCTCCTTCTTATGAAATGCCATGCGCTATGCACAGCATGCGGACTTGATAGAAAAAAATCATTTGACTAAAGGGGCTTAACCCAACGAACCCGCTCTGATTGACTCCATTTCCATCGACGATGTACTGTTAAGACTGGCTGCAGGGAATCGTCTCCACTTTTGAAGAAAAATAGTATTGCTGCAGGTAGGTGATTGTAAGAAAGACGATCAGGAAATACCAGATGCTGAAATGAGCCTTGGGAGGTAAGCCATCCTTTTTCTTCTGGGGGTCCTTAAGACCGAAGAGGGAACGAAACTTATCTTTTAAATCTTCCGTCGGCTTTTTTTCTTTATTGGAGGGCATTTTTATTTTCCTCATTCGGATTTCGGGTCAAGCCGAAGAGCGAACCGGATAAAGAAATGTGCGCAGGATCTGGACACAATAGCTTTTTCCCCGTATATGCCCTTTAACAGCCGAACTCATTTTTTAATAAGAAGTTCAAGCCCATCGGCGCATGCTCGGCTTACAGCATAGTCAGCCTTTTCTTGCCCGGGCATTTTATCCCAGCCCCCTTTTTCAATGAATTCAGCTCTCTTCCAGCTACTCTAATTCCCCTAATTCTTTAAGTTTCTCCTCATGGTTCGGTTCCTTCATAAATTGGGCGACGCAGATCGCCGCCTGACTCGCCAAGACCGCTTCTTCGGACATCGTTTGGGTAGTGCTGGAGGTTGTCCAGCCTCCCCACGCAAAGCCGATGATCATTGCGATGACTGCCCCACAAATAAGACCCCAAACTCCATACTTAACTTTCCCTGCAGTTTCTGGTTTCATTGATAATACCTCCTTGAATTGATGTTGTGATATTTTTGCCTACGATGACCTTGCGATCCATGAGTTGAATGAGGTCATCGGCCCCGGCCACTACCTGACCGTTTTTCCATATGAAGATCATTTCCACGATATTTCTTTTCCGATTGGTTCTCGCCCGTCATTGCATGAAATACTCGAGCCGGAGGCTCTCCTCACAATCACCACCGTCATTTTCCCCCGGAGAGCGCTTTAATGCCCAACGTTTCGATCAGCCGGTTGATGTCGGTGGTCTTTAAATTCATCCCACCCTCTGAAACCGGCAGCAATATGATACGCTTTCCCTGAATCGCCTCGGCGATTCTCAGTTTCACAATCGCCTCGCCGCCCGATCCGGCAAGGGCGTTGTTCATTTCCTGGATTCCGTTCGCTTCCGCAATGCCTTCGGCCTGGATGGCCTTGGCAAGAAGCTGTTGCTGTTCCTGGTATACATCGGCCTCGATTTTGTCCTTGAGGTATTGACCGTCGGCGTCTGCCACCATTTTGTTGACTTCGCCCTTGGCTTCTTCCAGTTTGCGTTTGTATTCTTCCCGAGCCGCGTGCTGGGCCGACTTGTTTTTCTCCACCTGCTGATCGGCCACTTTCTTGTCCTCGATGGCCTTCTGATACTCGGGGTTGAAACGATAATCATTGGTCAGCACTTTTTCCACGACGATGCCCATGGGCCCCAGGATTTTCTGAAGCGCCTCCTTGGCCTTGATCGCCTGGGCTTCGCGAGCATCGGCCACATAGAAGGCTTCCGTTTTGAGTTCGCCGAAGATGTCCCGCGGTTTGCTCCGGGCGACGGTTCGAACAATTTTATCCCGCAAGGTTACGTCATCCCGGGCCACGTACTGGAGAATGTGGGGCGCCTTGTTCGCATCGATGCGATAGGCGATGATCACATCCAGACTGATGTCGTTGCCGTCGATGGTTTTAAGCACTAAATCGTCTCTGGATTTGCGGTCGCCCCTCACTTGCGAATACGTCATCTCCAGGTTCTGCAGTTTGGTGTCAAAGACATGCCAATCGTTGATAAACGGCAGGAAAAAATAGGTGGCACCCGGGGCGTAGACCCGGTCTTCAACGCCCTTCGGGCCGATAAAAGCCATTTTGCGGGTTCTAACGCCCACCTCTGTCTCCCCGGTGGTATGGGGAACACAGCCGGCCGCGGTGAACATGGTCAGCATCAAAACGACCCAGATAAAAAAGTGTTTCATTTGCTCGCCTCCTTTGCGAACGTCAAATAATTGCAGGGCGTTGTCCAGATTCAACGGGTTGACCCCGTCCGGACCGTCGCTGGGCAGGATGATAACGTCAAGCCCCTTGTATGCATCGGCCATTTTCAGTCCCACCATGCGCTCGGAGCCGATTCCTTTCAGGGCTTCATTTTTCAGACGTACCCGTTCCGCCTCTGCCAGCTTCACCAGCAGGTCGGCTTCCGCTTTTTTCTTGCGAACGTAAAGATCCTTTTCGGCGATCTTGCGGGTGACATAGGCTTTGCCCTTTTCAAGCTCAACGGCGGCGATGACCATCCCTTCCTGCACGATTTTCTTCAATTCGGCCTCTTCCTTGGCCGCGCGGGCCGCTGCCTGGTTGGTAAACACCATCTGGTCCTGGAGCTTCTTTTCCTCTATGTTTTTCTGGATTTCCTTACTGTATATAAAATAGCGTACCAGCACCTGGTCCACTTCGATGCCTTTTAAATTCAATTCGCTGTTGAGTCTCTGCTTGGCTTCTTCCGTTTTTTGGACCCTCATCGGGCTGTTGTAGAATTCTTCGGTGGTCAACTTTCCCAGGGTCTCTTTCAAGGCCGGTTCGGCCTTGGGGATGATGCCGTTGTCCTCAAAGAGGGTTCCGGGACCGATGGTGGTAAAAACCAGGTAGGGGTCCTTGATGTGGTAAAGAAAGGAAACGTCCACATCCACGAAAAAGCCGTCCGATGTCTGAATGTGCGCCGCCCGGTCTTTCCTCGCCGCCCCTGCGGCGGTTTCGGGAAAATTGGTCAGCTCCAGCACCTGGATGCCCTTGGGAAGCCGGTATATCTGCTGCAGCCCGAAGGGCAGAACAAAAGTCAGGCCCGCCTGATAGATCTTTTTTTGAACGCCGCGGTTTATGCCGACTCGGGCCACCTTGATCCCGTACTCATCGGGCCGAACGTAAACGAAAAAGAGGTTATAGCCGACAAATACCAGCACGATCCCGGCGATGAGGATCTTCAAGGCGCCCGCCAGCCTGAGATTCAGCTGGGGAAACTTGAATCGCTCTATCAATTCATTTATATACGACGAAATCTTATCCATCGGGTCATTATCCATGGTCGCATTTTCCTTTTAGATAAAATCGTTCATAGCGGTAAGGGTGATATATATCTAAATAAATTTTAGGGAACTGAATCAGGAAATCTTTCTTTTATTGATTCCATTTCCGTATTTCAAATTAAGAAGCGTTCTTTCGGAAAACCAGTAATTGAGGAACAGGAGCTGCAATTTACCATCTGGAAAAGAATAACAGCCGCCTATTTAATATCAGATCATTCTTTACGACTTTGATATCTTTGACGCTAATAAAGGCATAATCTGCTTTTTTAGGCATCTAAAGTAATAAAACCACTTGTCATAAATTAGCCAAAATATCCGACCAGATCCTTCATGGCCTTTACGATATCCAGAACTGCCTGGTGCATTCCTCCAGCAAACGAACTCTCTTCGGAAGGTTCACTTTTTCCGGTTTGGGTGTGAAACGCAGACTTGATTTCATGTAATGCCTGAGCATGTTTTTCAAATTGGAGACGATGCTCCTCTTCCAGGTTATCGAGGAATTCGGAATTGATTTTTTTAATAAGTTCATCGGCCTCAGTTATTAATACTTCTATACTTTTAGATGTTAATTTCGTCGGCATGCTGTCTCCATCTTTAACGATCAAGCCCCTTTCTCCTGATAGATAAGGTTGATTTTGAAGTTTAATTGAAATATCTTTCGAAAGTGATATCCATAAATCGAGTACGTTATAGCCAGGGGAAGGAGCAACGGCCGTCTGAACAAAGACCAGAAGAAAAGCTTCCAGTAATAGACTCGGCCCTTATCTTTTATGCCTAATGTCATCAGCGCTTTGAAAGGGGCACCAAGATATGGAAAATGCCACCAGAGGTACCAGAAATGAAAGTGCCACTTTCTCTTTTCCAGGGGCTTGTATTGCCTTAGAAATCCCTTCACCCGCTCGTAATATAATCGGGGAGAATAGATACTGTTGACTATTTTTTGGTATCCTTCAGCCAGCTTTTCGTATCCCATCTTGGGGATGATATTGGTCGAGAAATCCGTATTGTCCCCGGTAGTCCCCTTCAACAAACGTCCTTCTTTGAAGAGACGCTCATAGAGCCGGCTGCCGCGAGGCGCATTCAGCATTCCAACCATGGCGGTAACGATTTTGCTTTTTTGAATGAACTCTATCTGCTTTTGAAATATGGTGGGGGAATCGCTATCGAATCCTATGATGAAACCTCCACGCACCCTCAAGCCAAGCTTCTGAATTCTTTCCACGCTGTCAATGAGGTCACGATTGGTGTTCTGAAATTTGTTGCATTCATTTAAAGCTTCATCATTCGGTGTTTCTATGCCGATAAAAACAGAATCAAAACCAGCTTGGATCATCAGCTGCATCAGTTCTTCATCGTCGGCAAGATTGATGGACGCTTCGGTGGAAAATGTGAATGGGTGCTTTCTTTTCTTCATCCATTCGATCATCCCAGGCAAGATATCTTCTTTAAGCTTTTTCTTATTTCCTATGAAATTATCATCCACAAAAAAGATACCGCCTCTCCAACCTGAGGAATATAGGGTTTCCAATTCGTACAGTATCTGGTTAGCATTCTTGGTTCGAGTCCTGTGGCCATATAGGGTGGTAATATCGCAAAATTCGCAACTGAAGGGGCAGCCGCGGGAATATTGTATATTCATAGAAACATATCGCTTCATCTCCACAAGCTTCCAAAGAGGGATCGGAGTCTTATCCAAACCCGGAAATGACGTGGAGGTATATAAATGTTTGGCCTGGTTTCCGGCTAGATCCTCTAAAAAACACGGGAGGGTGGTCTCGGCTTCATTGAGCACCAGATAGTCCACTTCCGGGAAATCTTCGGGAGCGGCGGTAAAGAGGGGACCACCCGCCACGACTTTAAGGCCCGACGCCTTACACTTGGAAATAAGGTCTTTCACCGATTTTTTCTGGACGGCCATGGCGCTGACAAAGACATAGTCGGCCCACTGAAGGTCTTTATCTTTCAAATTAGCCACATTCATGTCGATGAGTCTCTTTTCCCATTTTTCAGGAAGCATGGCAGCAACCGTGAGCAAACCGAGCGGCGGGTGAACGGCTCTTTTTGAAATGAAGGACAACGCATATTTGAAGCTCCAGAAGGTATCCGGATAGTTGGGGTATACCAAAAGCGCTTTCATTTGCCCCCTTTTTGATTGACTCGCTGCTTCGTCCCGCCCAGGCGGTACATGAGGGATCACCGAGCGGCTGTCTATTTGATGAGTCCCTTCTGCTATTCGACCTTTTGAGAGAATGACAAAATCTCTCGTTTAAGCAGTGTCGGAATGTAAACCAGGTTGACTTCAATTTTCCCCAAGGCCTTTTCCTTGACCGCCATTTTGGGGATGGTAGCATCGATGGAACCCTCGGTAATTCCTCCGGGTTTAATCGCTTGCAACCATACGGTCGCTTTCGATATTTTCTCTCCAGAGGAAAAAGGAATGGGACTACCCGCTTCATCTAGATATTCCAAAGTAACTCCTTGAATTTCCAGATTATCATTTGATTGATTGGTTATTTTGATACGGCCCTTAAGGCTCGGAGTCTCGGTGATCTCCTTCGTAGCATTGTCCATCATCATAACGATTTGAAGTTCGCTAAGCTCCAACAGAAAATTTTCGCCCTTAACCTCGGCCTTCGGGGGAACCAGGTTTTGTGTAACCTGCTCCTGTTTGGGAGCCTCCGACTTTTGCTCTTTCGTGCAACCCCAAAAACCAACGGCCAGACTCAAGGTTATGAATAAGAAAATCTTTGTAAAATGCATAATCTGCCTCTCTTTTTTTGGTTTTGCGGTTAATTGCATGATCATCCCTTTAGATTCAGATCCTCCTTCCTTGGTTTCGCCATCATGCGTTCAATCGTTTATGCAAATCCGTTGTTTCCAGTACTATTATTTCAAATTAAGCGTTTTAAATCCTCCAGCCGCCTCCATACCCACCGAGTGAAAAACATTATAGAACATCATTTCATAGGACTCTTTGAGAAGGCTCATGGCTCCCCTGAGCACCTTGAAACGCTCCGACACCAGATATCGCTTAAGGTTCTCCTGAGTATCCCATTGCTCAATGAGACAGAGTTCATTTTCATCCTCCATGCTCTGGAAAAAGTCGCAACATCGGCAACCCTTCTCCGCCCTTATGGAACTGATCAGTAAAGCAATCGTCTGTGACAGCTCTTTGTGCTTCTCGGAAAGGACCTTCATTCGAATGGTGACCAGGATCATATTGACATTAATTGCAAAGGATCTGCCAAAATAAAGAAAAAGGTCGATATTAATAATAATCTATTAAAAACAATAAGATATAATATTAGAAGAAAGTAACGGTAGGGATTAAGGTGGTTGATCTGACCTCAGTATTTGGTGGAACCTTTATATATGGAGGGGAATTATGAGGATAACCGTAAGCGTCAATTAAACCCCACCTCTGGTTGCGGTTTTCATACGCAGGGGATTTCAGGGAATCGAGTCTATGATCAGCGTGTTAAGGCGATGGTCTCAGGATTGATATTGCGGGGAAGAAGATTTTTCAGGTCTTGTTCAGTTTGAACCAACGGCAGCATGGTAAACACATACCGCAGATAGGCATAGGGTTCCAGGCCGTTGGCTTTGGCCGTTTCGATGAGGGTAAAGAACGCGGCGCTGGCCTTGGCACCGTCGGGGCTGCCGGCGAACAGCCAGTTTTTCCTTCCCAAAACAAAGGGCCGTATGGCGTTTTCGACGAGGTTATTGTCGGGTCTTAGCCGGCCATCTTGAAGGTAACGGATCAGTTTGCCCCAATTGCCCAGGGTATAGGCAATGGCTTTCCCCAATAGACCCTGGGGCGGGGTCAGGGGCTGCTTGGCTTCCAGCCAGTTCTTAAATCCATCCAGAAGCGGTTTGGCTTTTTCCTGGCGCAGTTGATAGATCCGGGACGGATCCAATTCCCGGTCCCGAGCCTCTTTTTCAATCTGATACAATTTTCCAATAGAGTCCAAGGCCTCGTCCGCAAGACCTTTTGGGTTGGTCTTTTTGGAACGATGCTTTTTGCGGACCTGAACCACCTGCACAAATTTGCGCCGGGCATGGGCCCAGCACCCGAGATGGATGATACCCGGGTTCTGATCCAGATGGTCATAACCGGTAAAGTCGTCGCTTTGGATGTAACCCTTATAATCGCTTAAAAATTCCAGGGCGTCTTTCCCGGACCGGGTGCGATGATAGCGATACAACAGGGCAGGAGGCTCCGAAGGACCTCCGCGAAAGACCCACATGTACGATCGGGTGGTATTGTCCCGGCCGGCTTCGTTTAACACCTGGAGCGGAGATTCGTCGACCTGGATCAAAGGCCCGCTTTTGATTTCGGCTTGCAGGAGATCCGTCAGACCTTGGCAGCGTTGACCGGCCTGCATCATCCAGTTGGCCATCACCGCCCGGGGAAGGTCGATCCCTATCCGATCCAGGATTTTTTGCTGACGATACAACGGCACCCCGTCGGCGAACTTGGATACGGCAATATAGGCCAAAAGACCGGCAGTGGCGTTGCTCTTGGGGAGCAATTGCACCGGAGGAGGAGCGATCCGGACTGTAGGGCCGTCATCGTCCAGGCCCTCACAGCTTTTACAGGCGTATTTGTACCGGATATGCCGCTGGACCCGCAGGGTCGCCGGGATGTAATCGAGCTTTTCACACACCTCTTCGCCGATCCGGCTCAATGGTGCTCCACAGCCGCACTGCTTTTGTTCCTCGGGGATATCGTGGATGATATCCACCCGCGGCAGATCTTTGGGCAAGGGTTTCCGCCCGGGCTTTTTCCGACTATAGGCGGCAATGACGAGGGTTTTTTCTTCGGGTTGAGGATCCAAGGGATCCTCTGTCTGGAACAACGGGATCTGGTCCGGGGAAAGGACAGGGCGTTTTTCACTGTGTCGGCCAAAGATCTCGTTTTTAAACAACCGAAGTTGTTCTTCCAGGTAATGGATCTTTTCCTGATAGGTCTCGATAAGAGTGACCACCATCTCTTTGGGAAGCGTGGCGTCATCAGGCAGGTTTTTCAGGTCCACATCCATGCATGATTATGTAGCAAAACAAACAGGTTTTGTAAATACTTATTTTCAAAAAAGAAGTAAAAAAATCACCCCGCTTTTCGGTAGTAAAGCCGCTGATGGGCACGGGCAATATCCAGCCCCGCCAAAAGCCAGTCCAACTGCTTCCGATCGATGGCCATCACCTGTTCCGGCCGCTTGGGCCACAAAAAACGATGCTCCTCCAGCCGTTTATGCCAAAGACAAAATCCGTTTTGGTCCCAGTATAGGATTTTCATAATGTTTTTGCGGCGGTTGCAAAACACGAAAAGATCCCCGGAAAACGGATCCAGATCCATGGCCTGCTCTACCAGCACCGACAACCCGTTGATCGCCTTGCGCATGTCGGTGGTCCCCAAAGCCAGATACACCCGGATCCCATCCGACGGGATCATGCCAGCCCCCGCAATGCAAGAACCAGTTGCCGCAAGAGACCGGGATCAAATCCCGGTCGGATCTCCACCTTGAAATGATCACGAATGACCAGACACAAGAAATCGCCTGAAAAAGAATTGACGAGTTGAACAGGGACAAAGGAGACACCCCTATCCGCCTCGCAAAACCGCTTCTTCCAGTAGGTCAATTGATGGGGTTTGAGATCATGCCGCCGGCAATACTCGGTTTGGGACAACCCCGACTCCTGCCAGCTTTCGATGTGCTGCTGCCAATAGGACCGCTTCTGCTCGAGTTCCTCGGCTCTGGATATCTTTTCCATGATGTCGCCTCCTTAATTTTTGGCAACATCATGACACGGCCGCATCACCCTGTGAAGA
>CAVOQY010000001.1:0-253684 GCA_963698465.1 uncultured delta proteobacterium | reverse complement strand
GGGATAATGGGGGTTGTTTTCATCTTTGGCATTCCAATCGGATTCCAGATCCCGAAAATATTTTTTGGGTTTTCCGTTTTTATCGAGTTTCCCTTCCGGGGTTTCGCTTTTTTCCCTGAGTTCCTTAATTTTATCATTGCTGATGGGTCGACTGGCAGATTGGACCAATCGGGCATCAATGGCAATTCCCTCATTGATTGTAAGTCCCTGTTGTTCGAATTGTCTGAGGATTTCGGAGTTGATTTGATCCATGGCGTTTTTGGAAAGACGGCTTCTGAATCGGGAAAAGGTGGAATGATCCGGAGAGGGTTGATCCAGGGCAAGGCCCAGGAATCGCCTGAAGGAAAACCGGTCGTTGATCTGGTTTTCCAGTTCCGGATCGGAAGGAATCCGAAACCATTTTTGGAGCAGCATGCATTGATACAACAGCAACGGCGGGTAGGCATCGGCGCCTTCCCCGCTGGTGCCCACGGTGTAATGGCTCAGCAAAATGGATTCGATGCGGTTCCAGTTGATGGCTTTTTTCAGCTTTTCCATGGTTTCCAGGCTGCGGTTGTGTTCCAGGGTTTCTTGCATGGCCAGATCGGCAAAGGAAAAGGACTCGTGCAGTCGTTTAAATCCCATGGTTTTCCTCCCGTTGGATTTTTCCAAGAGGATAGACTAAAATCTGCTGAATGTCAATATAAAAAAGATATAAATTAGTATTTAATGGGCAATTTATTTGGGCTGGAAAAGAGAATAGTGAAACAGAGTGGAAAAATCAGGAGTTATGCAAAAGACATTTGTAGTATGGCAGATATTCTTTTTCCTAATTCTTTTTCAGAGTTACGAAGAATTGAAAACCGTTTAAATATTAAACTTAAAAATCCATTTCGAAGTTATACCTAATGCAGTTGATATTGATTTTTTTTCTCGTAATAAGGCAATTATCCCTTTTAACCTAAAACACTATGAAGGATGTATCCTTTGCGTTGCACGCATTGATAGGAGAAAAAATCAACTTAATCTGATTCGGGCTAAGTAGTAATTTAAAAGTGCCTTTAATTCTTGCTGGGTCTCCCATCAAAAAACCAAAGAGGATATTACAAGCAAATTTTAAAAGAATCTGGAGATAACGTTATTTTGTTGGGCCATAGATCAACCGATGAAGTTCGAATACTTTATAAACTATGCAAGGTTCACGCATTGGTCAGTTGGATGGAAACAACAGGCTTATCTTCACTTGAAGCTGGCGCGATGGGAGCAAATTTGGTAATTACTGACAAAGGAGACACAAAAGAATATTTTCGTGAGGATGCGTTTTATTGTCATCCGGATGACATTGATTCTATAACAACAGCTTTAAAAGATGCACTCACTGCTACTCCATCTAGTTTACTCCAGTCAAGGATTCAGCATGATTTTACGTGGAACAAAGCAGCGCTTAAAACAATAGAAGGCTATAAAATGGTACTTAATAAAATAAATTAATGTTTTTCTTAAATACCATAACCTGTTAATAATTATTTTGTTTCAGATGAATACTTTTTATTAATAGCGAATTTTCCACAAAAAAGTGGACACTTTTAAAAGCAAACTGCTGATTTCATAGTCTGTTCATATTGAGCAGGGTTCTGGTAACCCAATGTCGAATGTTTCCGTTTTTGTGTTGTAGTGTTGATGTATTCAAAAAGCGCCCTCAGGTTGTCATGAGGTCCCTTGAACCGTTCGTGGTGGACCAGCTCGGATCAGAGGATGCCAAAAAACGACTTGGCCACCGCATGTCCCAGCAGTCACCTTTACGGCTCATGTTTTTGGAGAGTCAACGTTGATCGAGCACCTGACGAAAATCCTTGCACGCAGTGTCCGTATATGATTATCCGAGTGGATGATAAGGCCCGCCCCGGCCGTCGCGCTCCGGATGCCGCGGGAGAATGCTGCGAGGACCATCTCGGCGCTCAACGAACTGCTCAGCGCCCAACCGACGACCATACGCGAGAACAGGTCCAGGAACACCGTCAGGTACTGCCAACCGCCGCGTGGGCGCACTGTAGGTGATATCCGACATCCCACACCTGGTTCGGCGCGCTGCGCCAACTGCCATGCAAGAGGTTGTCCGCGACTCAGATGAGGAGTGTTTCGGAGTCGGTCGTCGGACGATACTTGCGCCGGACGATCGAGCGGAGACGCCCGACTTCCCCGAGCCCCGTCCGACTTCGCTGATTTAATACCCATATCACTGAGCTCTTCGGCCCTGTTACTCCTTGCCGGCCCGACCCCATGGGTGGTTGTAGATCGCCCTGATATGGCAGCATCCAGGCGCCTGTTTTCGACGCTGCGCCGGCTCTGGGACGACCTCGCCAACTGTAGGAGCCGCTGCGAGACACCGAAAGGACTCGGCACATCTTCTCAACACTCCAAAAGTCTGGTAGTGCCTCGGCTCATTGGAATCCTGAACATCCGTTCGGGTCCTCCGAAGCATTGGCCACGGCATTTTTTTAGACGGTCACGCTCCTGTCGAAAGACGCCGTTTTCACGGTTCTAAACGGCGCAACTCCTCGTCCTGGGGCTTGAGATGGCCTTTGCCCGAAGCCTGCCTGATCTGTCTCTTTTGTTTTCGCGCTTCCACCGGCTGATAACTCCTTGGCCCATGCCAGAGGTCTTCTATCTGGTCCCCGCCTACCTTGCCCTGGCTCCGAGGCCAGACGCACAGCTTCGATCTTGAACTCTTTGTCGTAACGTTTTCCCATGATGACACACCCCCTGTCGCCTCATACTACTTGGCTGTTCGGTGTGTCAACTTTTTTGAGAAGGGGCAGACCTATGCCCGGCATCGCATCACCAATGCCCTGACGGAAGGGGTCAATACGAAAATCGAGAAGATCAAACATGGCATGTGGTTTTCGGAATCGCTCTCATTATCGTACGGCCATCTACTTCCATTGCGGCGGCTTAGATCTCTTTCCTTATCCTCCCCAGCTCCCGCCCTCAAATTCAAAGGGGCCTGATCTATATGTTGGGGGTACCCACTAAAATGTCGGATGCGGCATATCATTTTTAGATATGATGATTATTCTTCACTGAGCAATATAGAAACAGAAAAAAAATATGGGTAATCGAAGCACTTCTTCGCTGCGAATGTTGTGAGGATATTGAGCCCAGTAAAGACCCAACCACCAACGCCGAGGTGCGACCAGTGATCAGCGGTACGGTAGAGAGCCGATCACGACGGTCCCATTGACGCAGGAGGGGCGTCTGCCCTCGAGGCGCCCGCGTACGCCGAACCACCGGCTGGAGCATAAAGCCGCTCTCATCGATAAAGACGCACGTTTCTACCGGCTCTTTTGGCGTTTTTTTCTGTGGGCCACCGCTTTTTCCGCCACTTTTCGATTGCAGCCTCGTCCCTTTCTTTCGCTCGGCGCTCCGGGCTTCTGACAACTCCAGCTCACCCCGGAGCACCTTCCATACATGTGCGAGGTGATACCGAACCCCAAAGGTACGGTCGATGACTTGGCAACACGGGGCGGTTTCAAAGATCCGTTGAGAATCCGTGGGCCTTGGCACCTTTGAGCAAAAGCTGGGTAAGTCGCGTTCTTTGCCTGGAATTCAAGAGCCTGGGCCTCCCCGGTGCGGGCTTCGGCTGCAAAACATCCGGACCCCTGGCCTTCACCTCGGACTTCCATCGGACAACCGAGGCCGGAGAAAGTGCAACTGCCGGGCAACCTGTCGAACCCCAAGACCTTCTTCGAGGAGAGACATCGCACGACGCCGACGAACCTCCAATGCTTTGGGACTCCCATATGGTCTCATGCATGATAAGATTTCATCGTTCCTTTATCCCCCTGTGTCAGGATAGTTGTCACCTCTGATGAACCCAGGCACCCCCTGTGTCAGGGTAGTTGTCACCTCTGATGAACCGGGTCACCGCTGGGCAAGCCCCGGGGCTTGCCCAGTGGTGGTACCTAATATTTCTCCGCGAAATTCAATCCGGGGGCGGAGGAGGTTGACATGCCCTATTCAGATATGATTCAAAAATGCGATGATACAGAAAATGACCGGTCCCGCAGCGATGTCGGCGACAGCCTTGTCCAGGCAGGTCGAGGTTCCGCAAACCACGCTTTCCAAATGGTTGCGGCTGGCCGGCTTCGATTCATCCTATGGGTTCCCCAACAATGCATACGAGTATAGCCAAATGGCCAAAATAAAGGACCCTAAACGACCTAACGACTGGAGCGCTGAAGATAAGCTCAAGGTCGTCATGGAAGCGGCCTCCCTCGACGAGGACCAGCTGGGCGCGTTTCTGCGCGAAAAAGGGTTGCACCTGACCCATCTTGAGCAGTGGCGCATGCAGATGCTCGATGGTCTGCAAAATGATTCCTCAAAAAAGAGGATCAGGGGTAAAAAGGACGATACCAAACGCATCCGCGCTCTCGAAAAGGAGCTACGTCGAAAGGACAAGGCCCTGGCCGAAACCGCGGCGTTGCTGGTGCTCAAAAAAAAAGTCCACGAGATCTGGGGGGACGAGGACGATCCCACGGCCGGGAGCAACGGCAAATGATCATCGCCCTTGTTGACAAGGCCGTTGAATCCGGTGCTCGGGTCCATAAGGCCGCCGCCATCATTGGGCTCAGTGGCCGTACGCTTATCCGGTGGCGCCAGCAAGACGGCGGTGCAGGATCAACGCAAGGGGCCTTCGGCAGCACCGGCCAACAAGCTCAGCGAACAGGAGCGGCAACAGGTGCTGGCCAGTATCCAACAGTGTGCCGTTCCGGGATCTTTCTCCCAAGCAGATCGTGCCCAAACTTGCCGACCAAGGTGATTTATCTGGCCTCCGAATCGACGTTTTACCGAGTTCTCAAAGAGCATCAGATGCTGACCCACCGGCAGGCGTCAAAACCCGCTGTCCCATCGTCCCAAGGCGCATGTGGCCACCGGCCCCTGCCAGGTGTGGAGTTGGGACATCACGTATCTGAAGACTTCCGTTAAGGGTCTGTTTTTCTACCTTTACATGATCCTCGATGTCTGGAGCCGCAAGATCATCGCCGCCCAGGTGTTTGCCGAAGAATCCATGGATCACAGCGCGATGCTGTTGGCCCATGCCTGCATGATCCATGGTGTGCAGCCCGAAGGAGCTCGTACTGCACTCCGATAATGGCGGCCCGATGAAAGGGGCCACGATGCTGGCGACGTTGCACAACCTGGGCGTCATCCCGTCCTTCTCACGACCCAGCGTCAGCAATGACAATCCTTATTCGGAATCGCTTTTTAGGACCATGAAGTACCGTCCCGAATATCCCTCAAGACCATTTGAGAGCATTGAACAGGCGCAGTCATGGATCGATGAATTTGTCTTCTGGTACAACACCCGGCATCTGCACAGTTCGATCCGCTTCATTACCCCAGATGATCGTCACTACGGCCGGGAGCAATCCATTTTGGAAATTCGAAAGAAAGTGTATGAAAAAGCCCAAAGTCGAAATCCGAAGCGATGGTCAAAAGAAATACGCAATTGGAACCCGGTAGAACTTGTTTGCTTGAATCCTGAAAAAAAGGACCAGGCCAGCCCCGTGCACCACTTAAAAAAGGCGGCTTGAATTATGACTCAGGTGACAACTATCTTGACGCCCGCCGCCAGGCGGCGTTCAATATAAAACGAGGGTTGAGGATCTTAAAGCTGGCGTTCATATAAAGCGGCACAGGTAGGTCCAAAAAGGAAAATGGAAGTAATTCGGCGCCGAAAACAATGAAAATCGTGGCAAAATAGAAGCGGCAGACTCTTTGCTTTGAGCGAAAAACCGGTTAGACCGGACAAATGGGCACCCAAAATTTCTGAAAAATTTTCCAAAAAGCCAAAAACCGAAATCTGCGTAATTTTTCAAACCTCTCATCATTATAGCTTTAAAATACTTTGAGAAAGAAAATTAAACTAATACAAAAAATGAAATAAATTATTAAAAAAAGTGCGTAAAACGCTTAATTATTTCCTTCAGTAGTCAGATTAGAAGCTATGAAATCTACACCAAAAAAAATAAACTGGTTTGCATTATCGATAAGCGACTGATTCAGATGTGGGCTGAAAGTTTTAACTGAGATTGTCCTTTGATTTGTATCTATCTCAACCAGGCGAGTCCACCCTTTTGTCGGTTCATATGACATATCGAAGAGCATAACATATATTGAATTGCCGTTTATCCCAACATCTTTTCGTCTGGCAACACCGCCAGTATGCCCACAAAAAACCAACTTAATATTTTTATGAATATCTATAAGAAGGTTCTTAAGTTTTTCGCTTGATAGATCTCCATATCCACTCGGTTTGCTATAATTTGCATCTCTATTTAGATAATTATGAGTCAAAATGATGACATTAAAATTGGGATGGCTTTTAACAACCAAATTTGCCCATTCAACAACACCAGGTCTTGGTTCGAATTCAAGATTGATGACCAGCCAGTTCAATCCGCCTGCCTTGAAGATATGATATGCATTGTCAGCCTTTTTATTTTCATATAGTCCCTGAAGATTGGTAAACCTTTCAATTGGAAAAAACATATTAAAAGTTCTTGTATTTCGAAGGTTCAAGTGTGCATCTCCTGGTGCGGCACTTCCGCCTAAAGTGGTTGCCGCAGTGTCATGATTGCCGATGGCAATGGCGTAAGGAATACTATAAGAATCAAGAAAAGCAAATGCATTGCTTGCATGTAACCATTGAATATGGTCATCAGTATCCCAATTGACTAAGTCGCCAACATGGCCAATAAGTTTCAGGTTTAAGGCATTTCTGTTACGTATTAACCAATCCATGCGATTAAAAAGAGCAAAGGGTGCTCCTTCAAAGACAACTTCATTCTGAGTATCTGGAATTATGGCCAAAACAAACTTCTCAGCGTATGATGTCGAAAATGATAAAAGAATTATTATAAGTATTAAGCATAGTTTTCTCAATTATCCGTCCTCCCTAAAAACAAGATAGAACATGAATAGGCAATATCACTCTTATAAACTAAGGAAATTTTCCTAATTTGCAATTTAATTTAATAATTTGGAGAGAGCTTGTCGGTTCGTTCCAACAAATTGATGAGAATAAGAATAAAAAATACCAAGTGATATCAATAAAGAATGATCTGCTTTTTCAAAAAAACCACGCATTGCAAATGTTGATACACAAATACCTAATAATATGATTAAAAGACCTTTTCCTCCTAAAGAAATGTCCAGTAATTTAGAACGTACCGCTTGTATACCAAAAAGAGCTAAACGTAAAAAGAAGAAGAAAAAGAGAAAAATACCTATAATACCAGTTGTTAAAAGCACTTCAAGATATCCGTTATGCAAAACTGGCAATTGTCGGAAATTTTTTCCAGCTAAACGCATATCGAAACCTATATTAACGGTTTTTCCGTATCCCTGACCCAAAAAAAGTTCAAACCACTCACCTTCTATATATTGATTCCAAGCTCTGTGAGTTTCAAAACCGCGCCAAACTTTATGAAGTTTTGTTATCTGAATTCTCTGAACTGATTCGACACGCAATTCGGAAAATGAATTCAAGATTTTAGAAAACATATTAGACCATGTTTTTTGAAGGGAAAAAGTATGAATGGACATGAAAACAAAAAACAGTCCAATAATTGAAAAAATGATAATCCTTACAAGGAGTTTGATATTTATTTGACAAAAAAAGATAACCATGACAAAGAACATAATTAAAAAGGAAAACCAAATTAGCCTTGAAAAAGATAAAACAATACAGAGCAAGAGAATAATATTGACTATTGGTCGTAAAATGCCTCCTTTAATCAAATCTGAGTATATCAAAGAAAAGGCACATGCAAAGCTTACAAAAAGCACAGGAGGGGGAACGTTAGCCTTTCGCAGCATTCTAACGCTTGAAAAACCGCCTTTGGCTGCTTCCATAAAAAATAGAAATAAATAAACAGCTGCCACCAGAAATGCAGCCCAAATAATTGATTTCCAGACATCTTTTTTTGTCTCAATATTATCCATCAAGAGGGTTCCTACCCAAAAAGCCAAAATACCTTTAATCATGTACCATATATCTTTATAGATTTCATAAGTATCTTGCGGGGTGGCAGAGAATCTCGCATAAATAATCCCCCCCAAAGAACCTAAGAGTACTAATAAGCATAATGGCATGGTGAGCCTTAGAAGAGGATAAAACAAATTCTTTTTATAAAACAATAATGTAGTGGTCACATAAATGAGAAAAAGAACTGATTGGATCTCTCCGGAAACGAGATAGGTAATAAACAAGAAAAGCCCTATTAATATCAGAGACCTTTTTTCTAAAATAGATAACCTATGCATTTTGTCTTACGATATCAGTTAGTAACCATTAGTATCAATCAGCATCAAAATGATTTATCGTATTCCAATTTTTAAAAACGTTAATGATCTCTCTTGCTATAAAACAAGATACATCTTCCTTTATAAGAGATTGACCATGCAATTTTACTAAGAGGCTCATATCAGCGCTATGCCCTGGGTGGGATCTATAATCCCAAAATGATGTTTTTGGTAAAAGTCCTAACTTGACAATGGGAAAGAAATTCCCTTTTTCATTTTGAATGCTTAATCCTCCGAGGGTTAAAGCTTTACAGCCCCTTGAAATAGCTTCATAAACACTTCCTGAGCCATCTGTAACGATGAATTCATATTCATCATAAAGATCTACTAAGCTTTGAATAGTAGAAGATTCAGAAAACATTATTTTAATGTCCATTCCCCTCAACTGTTGCCTAAATTCAAAAACGGCAGGTTTTAAGAATACATTGACAAGCGGATGAAATCTAACGGCAATCTTCATCTTTTGGTTATTTAAAAACCTGATCGAATCGATAAGCATCTTGATATCTTTTGGAGCTTTGAATATTTTCCAATTAACTGCAATAAGAACGCTGTTTAGTCTCCTTTTGATGCGACTGGGACAATTATAAATCTTATTAATCTTAGGATCATATCGGGTGAAATAAAGTGGAATACCATCCTCTAAAATCATACGACGCAATTTTCTAGTTTCATCATCAAGAAAATCGGTTTGGAGCGTGAGATCCCAGACCTCTTTCGAAATCATCAATTTGCCACCAAGTTTTTTTATCAATGGGTAAGGAGAGATGGGGTCTTTCATGGAAAAACCTGGACTGTGCTGGATTCGCATTAATATGCGATGCCGTTTTGAAAAACCCTCTATTAAGAAATTAGTTGTTTCGGGTAAAACCACATCCATCGTTCCAAGATCCCAGGGATTAAAAAGGGGGATTCTTAAATTATTTCTTGGAAAGTATCTAGAATGTCGTAGTACGAAAATGTTTTTGTCACGAATAGCTCCATCAAGATAATGATGAAAATAGTCAAGCATGTAAATAACGGCAATTTTAGGCGAGATATCTTTGGCGTATTTTTTTCTTATTGGATAAAGAAAATCGTTTCGTATGAAAAATTCTAAAATAGATAAGAAGGGTTTAGATAGAACTTTAATCAAATGATATAAAAATGATACATTTTCGTGTAAATAAATAAGAAGAGAGTTAAGCATATGGTTGGAGGATCAAGTTACAATGAAAATTAATCTATTACTGTTTCAAAATTAAAAACGAAAACGGTTTTTGATAAAACCGAAATGATACTTCAGTCGATTTCGAATACTACCGGGTATAACCCATTTGTAAGAATAGTGGAGTAATAACGAAAATGATGGATTGCCGAATGAAAATGCTTCCCGTAAAAGCATGGGAAAAGCCTCCCATTCAGTTTCTACCACCGCCTGGTCAGCAACGGCTCCTAAAACAAAACCTGCATAGGCTTTTGAAGTGACCAATTGCCTGACTCCACGAATCCAATTCAAAGTATATTTCCAATCATATTTTGAGCTAATCCGTTCTCGTCTTTCTTCTCGATGGATAATTACAAGTGGTTTCTGAACAAATTCTACGAAAGCTCCTTCTACCTTGACAGCCCTTAAAACCCAATCTAAGTCCTGACATTTATATAGATTGTTGTTAAAAGGAACTTGGATAAATAAATCTTTTGAGGCAAATAGAGAAGGTGACCCCAAGAAACCTCTTTTGTGAAAAATTCCCGAAGGAACAAGGATAAATTCGCTTATCTCTTCTGAAGAAGCAGGAACTCTATAAAACCCTGATTTGCTATGAGATAAGCTTCGTATTTTGGAGAAACACGAAACAATAGGATATCTGTACTTTGATTTTTGAGCAACAACAAGCTGTTCTTCAAGTTTTGTCGGTAACCATTCGTCATCATCATCTAATAATGCAATCCAAGAAGATGTAGATGCATTGATTCCTCGATTACGTGCGGAATTAGCACCTTGATGAAACGGTAATGACAATAGTTTAAGTCGATGATCATTAATTCTTGAAAGAACATCCATGGTGACCTTATCTGGCCCGTCAGTGACAATGATTATCTCTATTTCTTTTAGTGTTTGTTTTAGTGCACTGCTGACCGCTCTCTCTACTAAAATTGGTCTATTGTAAGTCGGAATAACAACACTAACAGCAGGGCTACTTGTCATATCTATAATAGCTTTGGCTATAAATTAGAAAAGTGTCCGTTTCCATTAAACCACATCACCCTTCTTGAAACGTTCTTTCAATTGAAAATCCTTCTTTCATTTTCTTTCGAAGCTCATCTTTGAGTTGACTATTGACAGTATCAATTAAATTCTTCTCTTCCGATGGATCATTTATTAAATCGTAGAGTTCTTCATTAAAAAATTCAGGTACTTCATCCTTTTTCCAGGAAATATATTTATATAAACTTTCATCGGTCCTATAAAACAAAGCATACTTATACGGTTCCCAGCGAGTCTGATGATAGCTGTATTTTTTCGGTGGAATCGAAAGAAAGGATTGTCCTTGCCATGTTTTAGGTATAGGTAGCTTTATCCGATCCAATATGGTTGGTGCAATATCAATTTGTGCAGCAAACTTCAAATTCGTGTATTTTATATCTTGACTGTCATAAATTATCAGGGGGATTTTGATATCCTGCTGGTATATGTTGTAGTCATGTCCAAAGTGACCTTTGTTAGTGTAACATCTTTTCTGTAATTTCGTTTTAGCGTTGGTGCAGGCAGGGGCCCTGGGGGATACCAATAAATCCCCCAGGGGCATCTGCCGGTGTTTCAGGCCCTGACGTTCGGTACATGGCGCTTGAAAAAAAGGGTCAGATCGGTACTCCAAGAATTGTTCGGCAAAACAATTAAAAGGAGGAACCGAAATGACCCACGCAAAAGAGGATAGCGCAATTTCGATGGCATTGGAACAGATTATTGAAAACGGTTTTGAAGGTCTGGACACGGCGGTCTCCTTGTTGATCAACGAAGCGATGCTCATTGAGCGCAGCCGGGCGCTGGAAGCCGAGCCCTGGCAGCGCACCGAAACCCGTAAAGGCTATGCCAACGGCTATAAGCCGAAAACCGTCAAGAGCCGAATCGGCGAACTGGCGCTTCAGGTCCCACAGGTGCGCGGGCCGGTGCAATTTTATCCAAACGCTCTGGAGAAGGGGCTTCGCAGCGAGCGGGCGTTGAAGCTGGCCATGGCCGAGATGTACATCAACGGGGTCTCAACCCGTAAGGTCAACGAGGTTTTAAATAAGCTTTGCGGGCTGGAGGTAACCAGCACCCAGGTCAGCCGGGCCACCGAACTGCTGGACGAGGAGCTGGAAAAGTGGCGCAATCGGCCTTTGGGTCATACGCCTTTCATTCAACTCGACGCCCATTATGAAAAAGTGCGCCATGGCGGCAGCGTGGTCAGCTGTGCGGTATTGATTGCAACCGGCGTCACCCTCGAAGGCCAGCGCTCCGTGCTGGGAGTCAGCGTCTCTTTAAGTGAAGCAGAAGCCCATTGGCGCAGTTTTCTGTCTTCGCTGAAAAACCGCGGCCTCCATGGGGTGATCCTGATCACCAGTGACGACCATGAAGGGCTTAAAGCGGCGCTTAAGAGCGTTTTTAACGGTGTTTCCTGGAACCGCTGCCATGTCCACCTGCAGCGGAATGCTACGGCTTACGTACCCAAAGTCCACATGCGCAGCGCCGTTGCCCGGGACATCTCAAACATCTTGTCGGCCCCAAACCGGGAAGAAGCCAGGCGGCTGCTGAACCTGACTGTGGAAAAATACAGGCCCACAGCGCCCCGATTGGCTGCCTGGATGGAAGAAAACATCCCGGAGGGTTTTACCGTCTTCATGCTGCCCTATCCACTCCAAAAACGGCTCAGAACCACCAATATGCTGGAAAGGCTGAACCGGGAAATTAAACGCCGTACCCGGGTGGCCTCCCTGTTCCCCAATGAAGCCTCTTTGCTTCGACTCGTCAGCGCTATATTGATGGAAACCAGTGAAGAATGGGAAACAAGTAAAAAATACCTGCAATTGGAGTACGATCAGCTCCCAAATTGAATTTACAGAAAAAGAGTTGCTCTATCTGACCTTTCTCCCCCAGTCCTTCTCCATGGTCACTGAAAATAAAAATGAGACTATTGCCAAGGTATGCTTTTTCTCTTAGAGCTTCAAATATCCCTCTTAAATACATATCACCCTGAATCACTCCGTTATCATATCTATTTGTCAACAACTCTTTCTCATACTCTCCACTCAAAAGCCTATCATAGCCCACATTTATAATATCGGGTTTATAACGTCTGTATTTCTCCTATTTGTGTCCTAATAAATGAGTGCTCATTAAGTGAAAAAAGAAAAATGCAGGAGATCCTGTACATGGCGGGATTTTCTCTAGAGCCTCAAAAATTATCCGATCATCCATCACTCCATATTTTACTGAGTAATTGCTGTCAAAATAAAAATCTATACTGTTGCCCAAATATTTTCTTACCCTCTCATATTTGATTAAATCATCAGATGTGATGAAGTGTACAAGATATCCTTGGTCTTTTAAAAGATCGTGAATTTTAAAATTGTAGTCGGCCAAAGAAATAAAATTCTTTGAGGCTAGAGTAGATAATATGCCGCATGATGATTCCGGACAGGTTGCAAGTGCCAATTCAATTTTATTAGCCCCTTTTTGGTCAACTAATTCTTTAAGAAAGGGAGTTGTGGGTTTTTCATAGCCATAAGCAGACGTGTGGTCTGCTCTTAAAGAGTCCAGGGAGATTAAAATTATGTTCTTTTTGATAAAAGAATCATTTCCAGCATATTCAGAACGCATCGCTCTATCTAAATTGGCGATAGCTATCCTGTGGGGATCTGAAGAAAAAGGACCCCAAAATACTAAAAAATTAGCTAAAGGTTCTCCCCTCCATGTACGCCAATATAGAGCATTAAAATATTTCCCCATGAAAAGGCTAAATACCAAGTAAAATAAGATTAAAAATGTTAAGAAAATAAATATGTTCTTTTTGGTTCTGAAAAAGCTGTATCTTCGATCAGGAAGCAGCAACGCCTCAAATGATTTAAGAATAAAGCCAGATAGGCATTGATAAAAAATAAAGATGACCAGAGCGATCCCGACTATAACTGCGATGATCTTATTAGCACTTAGAGAAAAAACACCGGCTATTGTTTTTAAATTTAATACGTAATTCAAGATCACATCATACGTGACATTGTGAGCTCCCATTTTATTTGAAAACACGTCAATGATGTATATATATACCAAACATATCATCACTGTAGAAAAAATGGTTGCTTGTAAATGACCAGCCAACCCCTTGTTAGGTGATTTTATACATAGAGTCAGGAAAGCTATCAGCAATATGGTCGAAAATAAAAGAACCGTAACCATCCCCATATGCAGAAATACTATCCTTATTTGATAATTGAACGTGTTTTTGAAATAAATGATAAAAAGAAAAGAAAAAAGAAGATGACAGGCCACGAAGCAGAAGAATTGAATTAAAAGAACCCTGTCATGGTTTAGCTTTTCATTTTGATTAATAAAAACCATTTTTAAAGAAATAATTTAGGACAACTTAATAATTAGTCTCGAAAAAAGCTCTGAAAAACCGGGGTTACATTTTGGCGATAATTTGTGATTAAATTCTGAAACTTTAACCTAGCTAGTGTAATGTCTCAATAATAGCTTGACAATATAAATTTTTTATTCTACAGTCGTTTTCATGTGGAAAGCGACAGAAGCATTGCCGATGACCCTGGAGCAGAAGAGGACCCTGGAGGTGTGGGTGAGAGCGGGAAGCACCCCGCAGAGGGTTGCGCTTCGCGCCCGGATTTGCCTGCTTGCATCGGAAGGGATGGCCAACAACGCGGTGGCGAAGGCGTTGCAGACGTCCCGTCCGACGGTACTGCTTTGGAGGAAGCGGTTTGAGATGCAAGGAATCTTGGGTTTGTCCGAGGAAGCTCCCAAAGGGCCGAGCAAAAGACGACTGAGTGAAAAGAAGGTTCGGGAGATTGTGGAAGCCACGTTGCACACAACGCCTGTCGGAGCGACCCATTGGTCGGTCAGGACGATGGCCAAAACGCAAGGGGTCAGTCCCGCCACTGTGGCTCGGATCTGGGAGGCGCACGGACTGAAGCCGCATCGTGTCAGAACTTTTAAGCTGTCCAGGGATAAGCGTTTTGTGGAAAAACTGACCGACGTGGTGGGGCTTTACCTGAATCCTCCCGATAAAGCGCTGGTACTGTGCGTGGATGAGAAATCTCAGATCCAGGCTCTGGACCGAACCCAGCCCGGGTTGCCGATGAAGAAAGGGCGTTGCGGAACCATGACTCACGATTACAAACGCAACGGGACGACCACTTTGTTTGCAGCCCTCAACGTACTGGATGGAACCGTGATCGGGAGTTGTTACCCGCGGCATCGTCATGAAGAATTCCTGAAGTTCTTGCGTAAAATTGACCGTGAGACACCGACGGGAATGAACCTTCACCTGATTGTAGACAACTATGGGACGCACAAGCATCCGAATGTCAGGGCGTGGCTGAACAAACACAAACGGTTTCACTTTCACTTCATCCCCACCAGTAGCTCTTGGCTGAATCTCATCGAGCGATGGTTCGGGGAGATCTCTCGAAAGCGGATTCGTCGAGGCGTATTCCATAGTGTCCCCGACCTTGTTACTGCTATCGACGAATATGTTCGATTGAATAACCAAAATCCCAAACCCTTTGTCTGGACCAAAAAGGTGAATCAAATTCTTAAAAAAATCAGCCGTTGTAAAGCTACACTGGAAACACTACACTAGTTTGTTCTTTTCTATAATTTCTTTATGAAGAAGAAAAGCAGCCTATTTCATCTTTCTCATTATATTTACAGCGAGCGTGGAGATATTTAACCCATCACAAGGAATGCGGTTATAAAAATCACAGTTATTGTAGTTTATTCCCCCATCTGCAAGAACAACCTCAAGGCCCTGTTTATGTGCTATACGAATCGTATCTTCAGTCCAATCCCATTTTCTACCAAAAGGAATTGCAAAAACGGGTCTGAAGGATCTAAATTGGGATAGGACACGAACATTTTCGCACAAATCTTTCTCTTGCCATTTTATTGGCATCATTGAGAACCTTTGGTGTTCATGCCCATGAGCACCTATGGCAAATTGACTGCCGTCCAAACTTGATAACCAATCCTTGGAAACCGTTCGTGTTGGTAAATCCTGAATATATTCTGAAAATATCTCAGTTTTTTTTCTGACTTCATCATAAAAATGTGCGTCGCTCGTTCGTCGAAGCTTTTGAGCCATTTTTAAAAGACTAAGAGGAAGTCCAGCCTTACGACGAGCATCTTCATTTTCGCTAAAATAGTTTAAAACAGGAAACCAGAAAGTGCGCTTACTATTGAGATATGCACTATTGATGAAAAATGTTGCAGATAAATTCATATCACACAGGATTGGAAATGCGTATTGAGCTTGTGAAGCATCACCATCATCGAAAGTTAACGCTGCACAATGACCCTTTAAAAAACCACGTCTGTGATCCTCAAGAGCTTTATATAAGGGTAGTATTTTAAACCTGCTCATCAGGTACTCAACTTGATTTCTGAAATTATGAGCTGACGTCCAAATGTATCGATGATGGCCGCGTTGCGAATTAAACACAGGTGTAACCTGGTGCCAGATGAATATTGACAAGAGATTTTCCGGGATTTGTTCTTTTCTAATGCTTTTGAAAAGATTGAATATATCTTGTATTTTATTAAATATATATAGAGAGCTTTGCATAACCTCTCAATTTTTCCCGATTTGGGCTGTTTTTGTACTTGGATTGATAAATATGCATAATAAATGCTTAAATAATATAATTTATTATTGACATAATCCCTTTTTCGGGGTATCCTCCTATAAAAATCCAACGGGAGGATGACCATGGGATTCAAAAGACCGGACAAGTCCTTGACCTTTGCCGATCTGGCCATGAAAGAGACCCTGGAGCACAACCGGAGCCTCAAGACCTTGGAAAAGATCGAAAAATCCATCAATTGGGTTAGAATCGATTCCGTTTTGATGAGTCATTATACCGTCGGCACCAGCGGGGAAGGCGCCGATGCCTATCCGCCCCTGTTGCTCTATAAATGCCTGATGCTCCAAAAATGGTTCCGAATCCAGTCCGACCCGGAACTGGAAAGCCAAATCAACGATCGTCTTTCCTTTAAACGGTTTCTGGGCCTTTCCTTTGATAAATCCTCCCCGGATCATTCCACCTTTTCCCGATTCCGAAGCCGGCTTTCCAAAAACGCCATGGATCAGATCAACTCCGAAATCTTAAGACAATTCGAAGGGCAAGGCCTGGTGATCAATGAAGGCATCGCCGTCGATGCCCGTTTGGTCCAATCGGCCAGCCGCCCCATCAGCAACGATAAAATCAAGGAGCTTCGAGATAAAAGCCAAACCCCCGAAGGCAAGCTCGATAAAAACGGGAACCCCAAAAAATATTCCCGGGATCTGGAATCAGACTGGAATGCCAAGGATGAAAAGAACCCTCATTATGGGTTGAAAGAACATGCCTCGGTGGATGTGAACCACGGGTTTGTCCTGGCTACAACCCTCACCCCCGCTTCGGAAAGCGATACCGATTTCCTCCCCTATTGCACGGTCTTTTCGCGTCATACCCAACACCCGATTCATAAGGTATATGCCGATAAGGGATACTTTGGTGAGCCCAACCGCAGCTTCCTTGCCGAAAATAACATCGAAGACGGTATCATGCGAAGAGATACGACCACGGCCAAATTAACTCCCTATGAAATTGAGCGAAATAAAATGAGACCTTTGCATAACTCCCGCTTTTGCCACGCTGTTTCACGATCCTCTTTTCCAGACCAAAAAAATTGCCCATTAAATACTAATTAATACCTTTTTTATATTAACAATTATCATTTTATCTTGTATCCTCCCATAAAAATCCAACGGGAGGATGACCATGGGATTCAAAAGACCGGACAAGTCCTTGACCTTCGCTGATTTGGCCATGAAAGAGACCCTGGAGCACAACCGGAGCCTCAAGACCTTGGAAACGACCGAAAAATCCATCAATTGGGTTAGAATCGAGTCTGTTTTGATGAGTCATTATATCGTCGGCACCAGCGGTGAAGGCGCCGATGCCTATCCGCCCCTTTGCGCTATAAATGCCTCATGCTCCAAAAACGGAATTTGCTTCGCAATTTGACCGGATAAATGGATCAGATCAACTCCAAAATCCTCAGGAATATCGAAGATCATTTTTATTCTCACAGAGTTCGCAGAGGGCACAGAGGGATATTCAGATTTTTCGGTGAAAAATCTAAATAATCAGCCGTCTGGCGGCGTGTTGATGATTCGTGTGATACCATTTTTCAAAAGTAATTCATTGAAATTGATCAGGAGACCCAACGCTTTTCCGGATAGTCTGAGGTAGGTTAACAGCTGTTTTTTATCGATATGAGAGCTTTGAAAAAGTAGTTAAAACCACCTATGCTGCACTTGTAACCTGCTGAAATTATTGAATCCGTAATTTTGATATTCGCAAAATTCAAAGGTCTCGATATCGTTACCAGTCTCCTTGGATTTAAGTTCTACGACGATTTTGTCTTCGATAAGAAGATCGATCCGGAAACCTTCGTCATGAATATTTTGCCCGTGAAAGAAGATGGGTACAGGGACTTCAGCTTGAATCTTTAAACCATGATTTTCGAGTTCGATGAGCATGCATCTCTGATACACGCTTTCCAACAAACCGGATCCGAGTTCCTTGTGGACGTTGATGACGGCTTTGATGATTTTGGATGAGAGTGTGTGGCTACTCGTGAACCATATGGGTTTAGGCTATTGCGTGGGGATGGTGAATCGATCAAGTAGCTTCATTTTAAGGCGTAGAACGACTATGGATCATGTAGGGAACGCTTGTCTTCTTCATTTCGCCTTGACAATACATGCATTTCATGACTTCTTCCTCATTCTGAAATCTTTCGAGAAGCTTCTTGATGTTCATGAGGGGTTAACCTCTTTTTTGAAAATTTCAGCAATAAAACTGATCCTCTCGCTCTTTCTGCCAGGCGGACTTTTTCCGACCAGGTGAGCATACGGAGTTTTTTTTGTTGTCGAGTATATCGATTCAGCAAAAAAGATACTTCACTGAATTTGGAATCGTTTTTTAAATCGTTTCCATTCATGAGAAAGTCCATATTGAGCAGCCAGCATGCCGATTTCTTGTTGGGTTGCTGCGCCCGCTTCGAGCAAAGCCAAAATGCGGGCAAAATCTTTAGCTCTGCCGACACTCAATGCAATTACAGCAAGGTATTTGGCTTCGACTACACGAAGAGGGACACCCTCGAAGTCCGCTGTTTCGGCATGCTCCATAGCTTCTCTTGTCAGATCACTGAAAACCGGAACAAACTGTACCGGCCATGCTCCCACCTGGATGGTTTCCCTCTTTGCGACATATCCTTTCTTTTCGCAATGCACATATATTCCCTTCAAAATATCAAGTCCTTCGAATTGGGTCACTCCAACCAAAACATCAACATCCAAAGTGGCCACCGGTTCGGCATACCGTATCTGTGCCATTGCGCCAAATATAGCGTAATTGATGATCACCTTCTTCCTGACCATCTCATTCAGCAACTTGGCAAGTTCTTTCACATCACCTTTCTTTAAGAAAGATAGGTATTGCGATTAATTAAGAGTTTTTCAAACCTCTCAAGTTCTCCACCACACACTCCACATTTCAATATTTTGGCCTTCTTGTTTCCATGTCATCGTTGCGCTTGACCAACGGGCACAGTTTTTAGCCCGTCCGCGTCCAAGCGCATATTCTACACTTGACTAGTTTTGTAATTTATCAAAATCAACCAGATCTTGAGGCCTGCCGCTTGCACGCTTGTTGATTAGAAGGTCATCCTTTGAAATGAAATTTACTTTAAAAGTGCCAAAGTCGGCAATCACACGGTTCTCAAAACATGTTTCAAAATGAACACCATCGATGGACGTGAGGATCTCCAAACGCATTGGAGGAACCCCCATTCTTATTACCTTTTCTTTTTGTAAAAATAGATCCTTATTTAATTCGGGCAGATCAAATCCAAACTCCTTTAAGACATCAACCATCATTGATGCATTTTTTTCATTTATAGCAATCCATACATCCATATCACCTGTCGCTCTTGGATAACCGTGATAGCCCACAGCATATCCTCCAACTACTAGGTATTCAATTTTCTTTGAGTTCAGCAATTGCAAGAACTCTCTGAAGTCTTTCGGAAACTCTATCATGGCCAAACATCGCCTTTCTCATGAATTCCATAGCTTCGATTCTTTTAACAGGGCTACAATCAAGCCAATAATGTAAATCCTCAGCTTCATGCAAATCAACGACTTCAAAAACATCTCTTCGAATTTTTTCTTCAATCATTTTTTTTCCGTAGAATGGGTAGCTGAAAAGCGAAAGCTCAGCTCTGTATTGGCGCTGCGCGCAGTGCGACGCAAACATATCTTAAACAGATTCACTTTCAGTTTGATGTGCACCCGGTGGTTGCCATTTTAGGGGCTCGTCAGTGCGGTAAAACCACCCTTGCCGGGATGTATGCGAAGCGATTTGTCAATATTATGAAATACCGGAACGGCTATTGCTCGGCAAGGACGATTTTTTCTTTCCAGATGGATCTGATAAATAAATTGTTTTCGTTCAATAAATTCCGGATTTCCGCTTCCGTATAAGGAAAAATATCCGTGGGGACAGAGGATGTCAGAAAATATTTATGGAATTCCGGAATCCGGTCGATCATCCTGCGGTTATCCTTTTTCAAGAGGATCAAAATGTTTGCATCACTGCCCGGGACAACCTTTCTTCGAGTCAGGGACCCGAAAAGATAGATGCCCTTGATATTTTGATTATTCAAGATCAGACTTCCGGCGATTTCGGTCAGCGCGGCAAGGATCCGTTCCGGATCAAGAAATTTTACTTTTACAAAAGTCGATGATGGCTGCGGCGGCATGGCAGGCCTCTTCCGCGTCCTTTTTCGTGAAATAGTCTTTGGGGATTCCACTGGCAAATCCATTGGGATATCGTGTGGGAATATAGAATCGATCCAGTTGAATCGCCTTTTCAACCAAGTCAATGCCGGGGATATGATCTTTCGAGAGTTCTTTGAGCAGTGCGCTGACGGAATGCCCCCATGCATCCGCATGAATATGCTGGAAGAGGGCTTTCACCGCTTTTTCAGCGGCTTGTTGGGCAGTGAAGCAAGCCCACTCGTAGTATTGCCATTTCAGGTCCATTCGCGCTTTTTCTAAATCTCGAATGGCTTGGTTGATCCAATCCTTGCTTCTTTCAGGCATATGACAGCTCCTATTAACGGTGATATTCCCGGACATCAGGGTTGTTTTTTCGAAAAATCTTTCCCGAAGTTTTTTACCAATTGCCTGTCTTTGGGATGGCGTCATCCGGATTTGCTGCAAAATATCCCATTCTTCGGCTTCCTGGAACGATGCAAATTTTTTTACGATCTTTTTCATGCAGGGATTTATCGAAGAGTGAGAAGAGGCGGGGAGAATATTTTTTCCGGTGACTCCATGAGACCTTTCAAAAACGTCAGTTTCCATGATGTCGGACCTGATCCCCGGCATCCAGAAGGAGTAGAAATTACTGGACCCCGGCTTTCGCCGGGGTGACGAAGGTGGTATTATTCAAAGGTCTCAGCGCATTTTGAAGGTATAGCTCCGCATGGTCGACATCTAAAACGATATGGACCTAAGCTGCAGATATTGTTTATAATATGTAAAAAAACTATCCGGTAAACGGTTTTAGTTGTTCACCACAGATGAACAATCGGTTTGGTTGAGTTTATCTTCTGAATTTTATCAACGTCTTCTGAATTGCCGTTTCCAAGAATCGCCATGTCGTAGCTATTGGATGAAAATCCGTTTAGATTCTGAAGAGTTTCGCAGAAATCGACAAGGTCGAATTTGAGTTTATTTTCTTGAATGACTGAATCCAGAACATCGAAAATGATCCTCGGTCCCACGAAAACAACCCTCTGGTCAAACGGTTTTTCCATTTGCATCAATTTGTCAACCAAGGTTCGGCGAACTTGGCGGTATTCCTTCAATTTGGATACGATGAATCGAATCGCCAGACTCGATTTGGCCTGAATGCCGGCCGGGGTCAGCAAGTAGGTATAGCGGATTTTTCGGGGATCCTTCCGGATGTTTCCCAGCGTAACCCACCCTTTCGCCAGCAGGTGTTTCAAAACGTAGTTGACTTGTCCCAGGCTGACTCCCGAATGGTGTGCCAACTGTCGCTGGGTGGTGATTTGGTTCCGGTCCAAGGTGTCCAACACCTTGAAGGTGTTGTGCGATGCTTGCATGGATTGGTTATTCAGTTCTTGGAAGTTCACCAATGAACACAATTTCTAAATCGAACATGCTTGCACGTCAAGAAAATTCTGGAAAACCAGGGAAATTGTGTGAAAATGGAAAAAGATTGATCGGGAAATCAAGCCTCGCGATTGAAAGCAGGAGTCGTTGCAATGGCTGTGATAACTGCAAAGAGCAGGGCATTTGCCGAAATGTGAAGATTGAAATCGGAGAAGCTGTGTACCATGATGGAAACGACGCCTGCCATAGATCCGGCCGTGAGTCCCCGAACCATCCTGCTGGGGTCTTTCAATTTTTTAAGGCCGGAGCGGAAAAACATGAATAGGCACCAGAGGATAATGGGTATCCAGAAAAGACCCACTTCGGAGATAAACTGAAGGTAGTCGTTGTGCGCGTTGAAGAAACGAACCCAGAAGCCGGGAGGTTGGTAGCGGGTGAAAATCGTCGAAAAGGTCCCCGGACCGCTTCCGAGAAACGGATAATCGCGGACCAAGTCGGGGATTCCCTTCCATGCGTTGACGCGGCTTTGGAAAGATCCGATTTTTTCCTTCTGCTCAAAAGTGATCAGTCTTTCAACGGGAGTCGTACTGGAAAGCGCTATGATGCCAAGTATCAGGAGAGCGCTGGTGAGTATCAAAAAACCCCGGTTGAGGTTAAGAGAATGCCTTGAATACATGAAGGCCAGACAAAAAAAAGCGCTTCCTGTCAAAGCCCCAATCCAACCGCCTCTTGAAAGGGAAAGAATTAAGGCTGTTGCCAAAAATGCCAGAACAATCAAACAGAATATGAGTTTTTTCTTTTTTAAGCCAGAGGTGAGAAGTCCAAGGAGAAGAGGGATGATCATCTCCAGGTAGCCGGCCAGATGGTTGTAGTTGAAATACGTGGATGTCAGGAAATGTTGAGGTTCAGGCTGACCCGGGTAATCCCACCAGGAAAAAGGTTTGGCCCCGACCCATTTAAAAAGTCCGAAGACAGCCAAAAAAGCGGCGACAGCGACAATAACCCAAACGAGGGATTGAAAATGTTTCCTATTATTGAAAACCTGAATGATTAAATAGTATATCGCGATATAGTTGAAAAATTCCACCAGCGCCCGAAAAGAAAGGCCCTGATGGACAGAAGTCAAGGCCGATGCCAAGCAAAGCAGAAAAAGGAAAAATAAGGGTTTGTCCAAGGGGGTTTTGATCCACCTTCCATCCCAAAAAACAATCTTTTCCAGAGCGAAACAGAAAAGCGCGATGAGAGTCACGATGTGAATGAGGGTGATGGCCCAGCCCTGTACGGAGCCTTTGGGCAAAGGCGTGAAGATGAGAAGCAGATAGACCATCAATCGGGGAAGAGTCCCTGAACTTAGGATTTTGCGGTGATCAGCAGTGCGAGAAGAAGGATCGCTTTGAAGGAAGTTCATGTTCGTCAGTTCCGGATGCGTTGGAGATTTTTTAACAGGGAGTCGTGCTTTTCATGAAGTTTTATGTTTTTCGGATCAAGGATCAGAGCCTGCCTATAAAATCGTAAAGCGTCGTCCCAGCGACCCATTTTATGGTAAACATCCCCGATCCAATTCGGATAATCCGGATTTTCAGGGTCGTATGTGGCTGCTTTGTCCCAGTCTTCAACAGCATTTGGATAGTCTTTCTTTTGCCATCGGATCCAGGCCCTGTGGCTGAAAAGCCACGGCCTTGATTCATCAGAATTCATGATAGCAAGATCCGCTTCTTTTTCTGCTTCATCGAGCTTGTTCTTTCTGTTTAGCACCTCTGAAAATTTATAGTGGTTCCAGTAATTTCCAGGATCCTGGACTGTTGCTTTCTGGATGAAGCGTTCCATGGAGTCCCAATCTTTTTCTTTTTCGGAGATCTCCGCCAGTAAGGAATAAGCCTCTCCGGAAGGATGTTGGCGGGAGAGTGGCAGCAATATTTCCTTGGCATTATCTAAGTTGTTGAGTCTAAGCTGAGCGCGAGCAGCATAAAGATCGTCCCTGGGAAAAAAAAGCCCTTTCGCTTTCGCAGCCTTGAAAAAGGCAAGGAAAGCTTCAAATTTTTTTAAGCGTTCGTAAGTCCAATAGATGTTCTTTATCGACTCGTTTTTATTTTTGCTCGAAATCAACGCTTCGATGAAGGCCTGGATCGCTTTTTCAGAAGTTCCTTCAGAAAGGTGTAGGCTTCCTAATCGGATGAGGTCATGGGTGCCGATTTCAGCCTTGAGTTCAAGGCTTTTTTGGAAATGAAAGACGGCCTCCTGGAAACGGCTTTGTCTTTCCAGGATTCGGGAAAGCACCTCGTGGGCGCTTTTTGCGGTAATGCTGTGGAGAGTGGCCTTTTCGAGGCCGGAAATCAGTGCCGGCGCCATGCTTTTTGACCAAAACGGTTCATCCTGAATTCGATAATAGGAATCGGGATAAATGCGTCCCAAATCGCGGATCATTTTTTCCAATAAAGAAAGCCGGTTTTGATCGTAGAGGTACTCCGCCAAGGCTATATGGTATTGGGCGGTGTTGGGCGCAAGCTCTATGGCTTTTTGGAAATGAGAAAGAGGATTCGGGGCTGGATCGGCCAAAACTTTTCCGGTGTAAAGGGCGAGTTTTTCAAGCCGGGCTTCTGCAGAGGCCAGAAGGAAAAAAAGGGAGGCTTCCAAGGAATTTTGAGATACAGCCTTTTGAAAGGCCCTTATCGCCTTTTCGGTCAATGAAAAAGCCTCTTTTAGGGTTTTTCCATCTGCAGACAGCAAATGGGCTTCTCCCAGGGCCGCATAGCTTAAAAAATCCGAAGGATTATAGCGAACCGCTTGTTCGAGACTAGACGCGGCGGATGCGTATCGTCTTTTTTCAATGGCGTTTTTTCCTGACACATAATAGAGCTGTGAGGCCAAAATTTGATAGAGGAAAAAGAGTAAAAAAAGGAAAATGCCGGAGGCGAGAAAAGAGAAGGAAAATTGAAAAAAACGTATCATCGAAGCGATCAGCCCCGTGCAACATAAAGATTAAAAAGGCATAAAAACGCTTCTGAAAACGAGATCAAGTCGGGTTATTTTTTACCGTAGTATTTGGAATAGTAATGGTAATAGGGTTCCTTTTTCTGATCGACTTGATTCAATACCAGTCCCAAAATATTTGCCTGGGTGGTTTCAAGGTTTTCAAGCGCTTTTTTGATGATTTTTCGATCCAAAAGACCGGCCTTGACCACGAAGACAATGCCGTCCAATTGTGGGGCGAGCAGGAGCGGGTCACTGGTTGGAAGCACAGGGGGCGAGTCGATGACCAGAACATCGAATCGGTCTTTTAAAAAATTGAGCAGAAAGGACATCCTTGCCGATCCCAGGAGTTCCGAAGGCTTGAGGGGCAGTGAGCCGGAGGGGAGCAAAGACAGGTTTTCGATCCCGCTGTCGATGAGGGTATCAAAGATTTTTTTCTGCAGGAAGGGAAGGTTTTCCTTTCCGATGATCATGTCTTCAAAGATCTGGGAAACCTTATAGGGGTGATAGGAGGGTTTTTCGAAATGAGCTGCGGCTTGCTTTTCAAAAGTAAAAGTTCCTTCATGCAGTTGCATGGCCACGCGGATTCCCTCGATAATGTGCAACTTGATGTAGCCTGAAAGGGTTTCTTTGCTGATGAAGCCCATGTTCAGAAGGAGGTATCCGATTTTTTGGCCTGTGTCTTTCTGCCTCTGAATGCAGCGTTCGGCTTGATCCTTACGGATCACTTCGTTTTGGATCAACAAAGAAAGAAGTTTTTTCTCATCGGGCCGGGTCAGCCAGTGGACATCCATGAGTTCACCTTGAAGAAGGTGGATGTCTATTTTCTCGCCATTTCCCGATAGATGGAGAATGCCTGTTTTTTTTCGGAATTGGCTAAGGCGCATTAAATCTGAGATGCTGTATTCCCTGAAATTTCCGGATTGGATATCAGCGCTGAGCACTTCGGATAAGATCCCGCTCAACCCGATGAGATCAGGACGGGGCAGGAGTCGACTGATCATGGGTTTTCGCATGTCGGCATCGATGAGAAGCACGGTTTTTCCTGCCATGGCCAGGGTGTGAGCCAGGAGCATGGAAACGGTGGATTTTCCTTCCGATTGGTCGGCGCTGGTTATTAAGATACTATGGTAGGCCTTGTCCAAAAACGAAAATTCGATATTGGTGCGCAGATACCGGAGGTTTTCGGAAAGCTGGTGATCTTGGGAAAAATGCCCTAAAAATTCAGTAAATACGGTCTGTTCAGCGTAAGGGGCGGTGTCATGTATTTTGGGCATGTTCTTTTTCTATCTTTTTCTGGAGTTCTTTGGGGATGGCGATTACCGGCAAAAAGGTCAATACGGGTAATCCTAAATGTCTTTTGGCGTCGTCTTCGGTGGAAATGGAACGGTCGAAAAACTCCACTGCGAAACTGAATCCGATGCCGATAATCAGTCCGAAAATGACCCCTAAAATAAGGTTCAGGACTTTTTTCGGCTTGACGGGTTTGACGGGAACGAGGGCCTGTTCGGCGATCCGGATGTTGGAGACATCCAGGTTGCCGGACATGTCCGCTTCTTTCAGACGGGCCAGGAGTACATCGTAAAGCTTCTGGTTCATCTCCACGTTTCGCTTGAAAATATTGTACTGGAATTCCTTTTTGTTGATCTCCAGGGACTCCTTCTGGAAATCGTTGACGGTCTCCTGGAGAACCTGCTCCCGGGCCAGAAGAACCGAGCGTTCCGCTCTTAGATTGTTGAGTTCCTTTTGAATCTCTATATCGAGCTTGGTTCGGACGTTGCTGATCTGAGTTTCGGCCTGGATGATGTTGGGGTGCTTGGACTTGAAGGTTTTTTCCAGGCGGGACAATTCCACTTCCAGGTTTACGAGCTGGGCGTACAGGTCCACGATCAGCTTGTTTTCGATCAGGGATCTCAGGTGGGGGATTCCCTTATTGGATTTGAGCGCGTCGTTGATTTTGGCCAGTTTGGAGTCCAGCTCGAGGCGGCGGTTTCTGGCTTCGATATAGGCGTTGGTCAACTCCGAAACCTTCTGGACCGTCACCCGCTGGCTTTCCTCCATGGAGATGAGCTTTTCACGCTGTTTGAACGTGAGAAACTCTTTTTCCGCATCCTCCAGGTTCTTTTTGACTTCGTACAGGTTGTCGGAAAGGTAGGAAATGGTGTTTTGAGAGGTTTTGAGGCGGGTGTCGATGTTATAGTCGATATAGCTTTGGGCCACTGCATTTGCGATTTCCGCCGACCTTATCGGTGACGCGGTGAGGGCTTCTATTTTTACCAGCCGGGTGTCTTCCACGTGCTCGACTTTGATGATGTATTTTTTAAGTTTTTCAGCAAGCTCATTGACCTTTTCTTCTGGGGTAAGGGTGGGGGTGCTTTCACCTTTCATGAACTTTGTTTTAAGCAGGCGGATATTGGAAAACAAGTTTGAAAAAAGAACTTGAAACGGGGAAAGGGGAAATAGGCTTTGGTCCTGTTCAAAATCGATTTCATCCAGACGAAGGCTCTTGACAATCTTGCCCAGAACCGGCCTGGAAGTGATAAGCTCGAAATGTGAAAAAAAAGTCAATGACTCGGATTGGGTGCTCTCGTAATCCATCCGTTCGGATGAGATGAGGGTCTTGGGGGTTTCTTTGTCGATGATGAGGGTGGCCGACCCTTGGTATATGGGAGTGGCAACGGCGTTGTAAAAAAGAATCAGGCCCACCATGATGACAAGGGATGTGAAGATAAGCCACTTGTGGCGGCGCACGATGTGGTAGTATTCCACCAGATCGATGGTTTCTTCCTGTGTTTGGGGGGCTAACCTTTCAATAGATTTTTCCATGTCGGTCTTTCGTAATACTCACAAAAAGATAGGAATTTTACGTAAATCTTTATGGCCGGAGCAGAAACGTTGCCGTTTAAGTTGATTCTGGATGCCGGATCGAGCCTGGTATGACGGGGTGGAGATATAACACGGTTTTCAGCCCTAGCCGACATGGTCAAGTTTGATGAAATCACAGCCACGATTCCGGAATATGGATGCGGTCACCGGGCTTGAGTTCAGCATCCGGGGCCTTTCCCTTGATCACGGATTCGAGGTTGATCTTGATGACTTCCACCTCGGTTCCCTTCTGGCGGACGATCTGGGCGCGATTGGGAGCTGAGAATTTGCTGAAGCCGCCTGCCCGGATGCAGGCGCTAAGCGCGGTCATACCTGGTTGAAATTCGTAGATTCCAGGAGTCTTTACTTCCCCGTCCACGTAAATTTTCGATTCTGCGATGTTGAGCGATTCCTTGATGGGGATATAGACCACATCCCCGGGCTGCAAAATGGGATTCGCGGTCATGTCCCCTTTGTCCAGCAGCCTGAGCAGATCCACTTTGATTGGATCCGCTGTCGGATTTTCTGCTGGATTGGCGGAATGCCGCATGACGTAGGCGATATTGCCCCGCTCCGGAAGGGCTCCTTCGGCCTTGGCAATGAGCTCCAGCAAAGAGGTGTCGGTGGTCGACTTATAAAGTCCGGGTTTTCTCACCGCACCTGAAATGTAATAATGGAGACTGTTGTATTCCTTGATACGCACCACGACCGCCGGATCAACGAAGAAGTCTCTGGCAAGGATCTGGGCCATTTCTCTCTGAAGCTGGTCGGTGGTCAGGTCTTTGGCTTTGAGATCCCCTATGAAAGGGGCGTTGATTTTTCCGGATACCGATACCGTCAGATCCGATTCGTGCTGTTTTACCCCCCCGGCATAGATGATGACCGTCAGGACATCATTGGGACCGATTCTATAAGGTTTTTCCTGGGCGTTGGAAAAAAAAACAGGCAGCATGACATAGATCAAGGCCGCCCAAATGCCTTTTTTTATCGATTCAGACATAGCGAGGCATCAAGCTTCAATTCTTGAATCAGGGGCAATTGGCCGAAGGATTCCAGTTTAGGTAGTCTATGGGATATCAACGGTAATAGGAAGCTTCTTCGCTGAAATCGCCTCGGCTCCCGACGTCGTAATCGAAATTGAACCGGAGCTGGGCGTAGTTGTTTTCGTAATCGAAACCGGCAAGGTTGGATTCCCGGGTTTTTTTGCCGACGGTCAGTGATACGCTCATGCGTTTGGTGATGAGGTATTCCAGGATTCCCTGGATATCGGTCACCTTTTCATCCCGAAATTCGGTGGTGCCCTCCGGCGTCAATCCTTCCCAATAGTTATAGTCGTTTTCCTGGTAATATCCACGGATCGTAGCCAGAATCTTTTCGGCAAAAACGTGCCCGGCGCTGGCCGTAAATCGGTGGGCGGTGTAAAGATCAAAATAGTTACCCACGTTATTGAAATTTCTTTCGAATGCCGCATAAAGGTGGCTTTTGGAACGCATGTAGGTTTTGCCCAGGTATCGCGGGCCTTCCTCCGGAGGCGGGTTTTGAATGGCTGCTGCCACCTTATAAGAGACAAGGTCTTCGTCGGGAATGGTGGTATCGTCGAAATCACGGTTGTGAAAGCCGATTCCGCCCTCGATCGAAAGCAGGTTGAACCGTTTTTCCGCAGTCAGGCGCAGCCAGTCTGAAGTGTATTTCTGATTTTCAAGGTCGTCCGGCTCATCGTAGGTCCAACGCTGGTAATCCAGATCCAGTGTGACGGTTCGGGTAGGGTTATAGATGAGATCGGCGGCGATCCGGTGTTCGATGTAGTCATCGTCGTCGGAATCGTAGTAGTCCACATCGGTGCGGCGGTACCAGACACCGGCGGTGATTCGTTCGGTGATATCATAATAAATAAGGGGTTGGAACCGGTTGATCCAGTATTTTTCCCTTTCAATGCTGTTTGAAAACCGGTCCGACTCCTGAGGCCGCCGGGTGATATAAAAGGAATCCCTCAGGCCGAGTTTCAGGCGCTCCACCGGCTGATAAATAAGGTCCAGGAGGGCCAGGGGCCCCCAATAGTTCTCGTCGCTTGCTGGAGCAGAACCCTCGGGAACATCCGTCTTGTCCTCATAAAAATAGCCTTCCAGGATGAAAGTCAGGTCTGCCTTGAGCTTGGGGGTTTCCATCCCCAGCAGAATCCCGGGTTCGACAAGCAGCGTGTAGACCTCCCGTTCATTTACTTCGGCATAATAAAAATTGCTGTCATAGCGCCCGGATATGGAGAACATGGGCTGGATTTTGAATTTGGCGTCCGCATAAAGAAAGTTGGGCGCCGTTATCGTAGGGGCAAGGAAAAAGGCTGTCAGGAGCAAAACCCTTGGCAAGGCGTGCTTGAGCCGTGTCATTCTTCCTCCTCTGGCTTTTGAGACAGAGCGCATTGGTTTAAAAAAAAAGGTTATGGCCGGCAAGTGCAAAGTTACCGCCGGCCATTTCGATTAAGGGTTTAAATTTTACCGGAGCTTGTCCCAGGAGGAGGAGGCCTTTTCCTAGGCCGGTTCTCCGGGGGATCTGGCAGAATTCGCTGTTGCAAGTCCTTAAACGGCTCCTCAAAAGCGGTGAGATACTGTTCGCCGACAATGGTGACTACTAAAATATTCAGCGGCTTGTAAGGCTGGCCGTGCGCTCTGCTGGGGACAGGAAACAGCCCTTTCGGGATGGCCCAATTGAGTTCCACGGTTTCCAATCCTTTTTGGAGAATCCCCTTGTGGAGGCTCTGGAACGCTTTTCTCCCGGATGTATCCGTCCATTCGTAAAAGTCTTTTCCCACAAACTGTCTGAAATCCACGCAATCCAATAGCCGCATCTGCTCATCGAAGACATAGTAAGTGAACTGCGCATCCGGCCCCCACTTTACAGACTGGTTGAACTGATAGATCTGTTTCAGTTTCCACTCCCGGGGCTGATTTTTCTTGTCGATGGATTCCACAACCGCCAGAAACTGATTTACGGCATCTCTCATGGCTTTTTCGTACGTGGGGATCTCTTTCTTCGGCGCATCCGCGTCTTTTTTTGCAATTAACATGGGCGTTTTTGAATTGAGAAGGAAACTCCCGAAAAGCGAAGCCTGATCCCCTGCCAATGTCGGGGCAGCGGCGAAAATAACAGCGCAAAGAAACAGAACTGGCCCCGTAATCCCGATTTTGGGGGTATGTGTTTTCATGATTTCACCCTCCTAATTTATGGGGTTTTCGATGTATCCCGATCCTCACGGATGCCTCCGCCGCGCCCGATTGGGCTTGCACCTTTGAAAAGGTTGTGATTTACATTAATTTTAAAAGGCCAAAAAGTCAATAAAAAATTGTGAAATCGGATGGTTTTCTCGTTAACCCCTAAATCCATTCAATTCAATAAGGGATCATCACATGAAAAATTCAATAAGACAAACAAAAAGAGGGCTTTTTTTAAAGACCGCTTTGTGTCTGGTCTTTATGTTTTTATTGACAACATGCGCGGGGCAAAAATCCGACGAAGAGATCGTGGCGAGGATCAATGAATACAATCTTTCCTTAAAAGAATTTGAGACCCAGTTGGCCGCGAATCTCGATACCGATCCGGAATTCCAACTGGACCAGCAGGCCAAGGACGCATTTCTGGATCAATTGATTCAAAGGGAGCTTCTCATCCAGGAGGCCATGAAGCTGAAGCTGGATCGACGGGACCGATTCATTCGGACCATCGAGCGCTACTGGCAATCCACCCTGATCCGGGACCTATTGGAACTGAAAGGCGTGGAAGTCGAAAAGCAGACTTACGTGTCCGAAGAGGAAGTAACAGGCCGTTATCAAAAAATGAGAAACGAAGATCCAAGCCTCGGGCCCATAGAAACCTTTCGGGAAGAAATCATGCAAGGGCTCAAGGAAGAAAAAAAGACTCAAAAGCTGAAGGAATGGATAGGCTTGCTTCAAAAAAATGCAAAGATTGAAATAAACCGGGATTTGCTCCAAGGGAAACGGTGAGAGATCTGTCAAAGGAGAAGCCCATGGCTCAGGAAAAAGCGTATCAGAGGCGGAAAGTGTTCATTAAAAAGCGCTATCAGTTTTATTTTATCCTTAAATTTTGCCTGATTATCCTTCTGGGAGGGGTAATTTCCACCCTGATGGTCGCCTTTTTGTCGAAAGGCACGGTGACATCGTCCTTTGAAAGCGGGAGGCTTGTGGTCAGGGACACGGCCGAGGTCATCCTTCCCACGGTGATCTTGACCAACGCGGTGACCGTCGGAGTTATTTCCGTGATCGCCCTGCTTACGGTCCTCTACGTTTCGCATAAGATTGCAGGCCCCATGTTTCGATTTGAAAAGGAACTGGCGGCCATCTCCGAAGGGGACCTGACCATTGAGGTCCTGCTCCGGAAAGAAGACCAGATCGTCGCATTGTCCTTGGCCTTGAACAAAATGACCAAAGCGCTTCGCGAAAAAGTTTCGGCCATTGAATCGGAAATTCTCAAGTTCCAGGAGCTTGCAAAACAGCACGATTTTCCCAAAGACATTTCAGCGTCGCTTTGGGACCTCCAGGGCTTGGTCCGAAAAAATTTCAAGATCTGATCAAATGCCATGGGCGTATTCCGGGTAGCTGCAATCCTTTTGGCCGGGGTTTTTTTCCTTGCCACCGGTCCGTCGGGTTTGCTTATCAGGGCCTACGCGGAAGAACCCTCTGCCGGGAAAATTCCTTTTTCCTTTTCGGTTCCCAAGAACGCATCAGGGGAAAGACAGGAAAAAAGCCCCTGGAATCAGCTGGAAACCCGGCACACCGTCATCCGGTATGAAACCAAGGAGGATTTGAAAAGATTCGATGGAAAGGTGAATTTCCTCCCGTCCGATTATTCCCTGAAAAGCCTTTTCACCGAGACCGCGCCGCAGGAACTGGAAGGAAAGATCCGGGAAAAGATCGATGCCCTGTATGAGAGGGTCCAGGAGATCCTGGACATGCGGAAAAAAACTGAAAAGAAGGTGTTCATCCAGCTTTACCCGGACAACAAAAAGCTGGCGGAGGCCTACCGGGGACTTTTCGGCGGGGAACTGACTATCCGGGCATGGTACATTTATGAGATAAACACGATTTTTTTAAATCTTGGGGATATCCAGGAAGAGATGCTGGCCCATGAAATGGCCCACGCCATCATCGACAATTACCTGACGACGCGCCCCCCCAGGGCTTCATCCGAAATCCTGGCTGTCTACGTGCACACCCACCTTTTCAAAAAAACTAAAAAATACGGCCCCTTCGAGTGAAGGAGCCGTTAAACCGGTATAGGATTGACCCGCTGATACCGGCTATCTGCCGGCGATCAGAGCGTAAGCCGAGGCCTGGTAGTAGGGGTCCTCGATGATTTCCGCCCAGAGAAGGGCTTTTTCGAATTGGCGCAAGTCCACATACCACGAGGCGATCCGGAAAAGCGCCCTGTTCCGGAAGTGTACGTCTTCGATTTCCCGCGCCACACCGACGGCGGTCTCGTGTTTGCCGAGCTTTTCGTACACAGGGGAGATGGCTGCCAAGGCGCTGAATCGTTGGTAGTCGCCTTTTATTTCTTCTGACATTTCATAGGCCCTTTGGAGAAGCTGCTCGGCTTGTTCCCTCTTGCCTGAATTCAGGTAAGCATCGGCAACCCGCGTCGCCGCAGAAGTCTTGTAGTAGGTTTCCTGGATAGTGCCGATCACCTCAACGGCCTTGTCAAAAATTCCGGATTCGGCGTACCGGACCGCGATCCTTTCCAGGGCATCGTCTTTGTTGAAAACATCCTGAATACCTTTTGCGACTTCCACCGCTTTTTCCTGCTGGGCGGCATCCGCGTATCCCCAGGCGACCCGATCCAGGGCGGAGGTTTTAACGGCTTCGTCTTCGATGGAACGTGCCACTTGAGCCGAAGAGGTGAGTACCTGGCGGGCCAATTCTTTTTTCCCCTGGTTCCAGGCTGCAAGGCTGATCCGGGCCAGAGTGAAGGTCCGCGTGTAGGGATTTTCGATGGTGTTGGCGATTTCCTGGGCTCGGTCGTAATTGCCCATGGAGGTATAGAGCTCGGTAATCCGGTCCGGTCCGGCGGCTTTCGTGATGGCGACGTCGATCTCCTTGACGATTTCAAAGGCCTTGTCATACTGGCCGTCTTCGGCCAGTATGCTGGCGATCATATCCATGATGGTGATCTGCTTTTCGGCGTCGTCGATGTCCTCGGCCACGGAATAGGCCTTGGAAAGGATTTCCCCTGCTCTTGTCTTGTTTCCTATCTTGAAGAAATGATGCCCGATCACCGTCATGTCGTAGGCCCGCAAACCACTGTCCTCCACCTGTTCGGCAGACTTGAATGCATCCTCGAGAGTCTCCGCAGCTTTAACGGTTTCGTTGATCTTGGCATAGGTTTCGGAAAGCAGGATCGTGAGATAGGTTTTTTTATGGAAATTATCGATTTTCTCGATGGGCTCTTTTACTCCGGCCAGCAGAACGAGACTAGTTTCTTTTCGCAGGTTGTCCCAGGCGATTTCCGCCGTACGGGAAAAAGCGTAGGCTTGAATCAGAGGGTCTTTGATGCGCGAGGCCACCCCGGCGGCTTCTTCGTACATGCCGATCTGCGCATAAACGACGGCAATGTCTTCTTGCGCCGACGACTGGTAGTAAGGATCCTTAATGTCCTTTGTGACTTTTAGGGATCGGGATAAAATGGCGGCATCGTTTTTCTTGCCGTCCACGAACAGGGGCGCGGCGCACCCGACGGCAAAAACCAGAACGAGGCCGATGGGAATGAAAAGGGATCGGTGCATGGTGATCCTCCTTTGTTGGGGGGAAAAGGAAGGGATTTTTCCAGAATAAGAACATTGTAACAGGAATTTGGACTTTGTCAAATCCTTGAAGAGTTTTGCGAACATCCAGGGCGGGATGGGCAAGGGCGGCGCGTGTTCCGGGAAAGCTTTGGGGAACAATCGGGAGTGGGGGCATCCGTTTTGGGTTGATTTTTTCATGGCACCCGCTACAAAATAAGACCATTGAAAAACGGCAATTTCCGTCATGCCGGACTTGATCCGACAACCAGAACCATTTGAAATGACTTGACCCCGGTGCATGTCCCGGACTCGATTCGGGATTCGCCGGGGTGACGAATGTGGATTTATTCAAGGGTCTCAAAATCCTGGCAAACGGAAGCCGGGATACCCTCGGTTTTCGCAGGGCGATAAAGAAAGGGGCTTGAATGAAGGAAAAAAAGTGGGTCTATCTGTTCGACGAACTGGATGAGGTTCAGGGTTACGTAGGCGGTCGCTGGGAAGACGTCAAGGGGCTTTTGGGGGGCAAGGGCGCCAACCTGGCGGAGATGGTGAAACTGGGAATTCCGGTGCCGCCGGGATTCACCGTCACCACGGAAGCCTGCAACGCCTACCTTTCGGGCGGGGGTACGCTGCCCCAGGGGCTGTGGGACCAGGAACTGGGGGCGCTTCTTAAGATCGAGGCGGTCTTGGGCAAGACCTTCGGGGACCCGGAGAAGCCGCTGCTGGTCTCCTGCCGCTCCGGGGCCAAGTTTTCCATGCCCGGCATGATGGACACGGTGCTCAACCTCGGCCTCAACGACGAGACCGCCGCCGGCATGGTGACCCTCACCGGGGATCCCCGCTTCGTCTATGACGCCTACCGGCGCCTGATCCAGATGTTCGGCAGCGTGGTGATGGGCGTTCCCGACGAGTTCTATGAGGAGGTCCTCACCCGGGCCCGCCGCCGGGCCAAGGTCGCCTCCGACTCCAAGCTGTCTGCCGAGGACTGGCAGGCCGTGACCCGGGAGTTCAAGGAGGTCTACCGGCACCACACCCACCACGATTTTCCCATGGATCCCACCGTGCAGCTCAAGCTGGCCACGGAGGCGGTCTTCAAGAGCTGGAACGGGAAGCGCGCCATAGATTACCGCAACGCGGCGGGGATCCCCCACGACCTGGGAACGGCGGTGAGCATCGTCACCATGGTCTTCGGAAACATGGGGGAGGACAGCGCCACCGGCGTGGCTCTGACCCGGAACGGGACCACCGGGGAAAGACACATCGAAGGGGATTACCTCGCCAACGCCCAGGGGGAGGACGTCGTGGCCGGGATCCGCCTCACCAAGGACCTTCGGGAAATGCAGGCCGAAATGCCCGAAATCTACGCCCAGTTCGAGGAGATCGCCCACAACCTGGAGCGGCACTACCGGGAGATGCAGGACGTGGAGTTCACCATCGAGAAGGGGAAGCTGTGGATGCTCCAGACCCGGGACGGGAAGCGGACGGCCCAGGCCGCCGTGCGGATCGCCGTGGACATGGCCGAGGAAGGGCTCATCAGCCGGGAAGAGGCGGTCCTCAGAGTCTCCCCGGAGCAGGTGGATTTCTTCCTGCACCCCCAGTTCGACCCCAACGCCACCCGGGCCGCCCGGGCGGAAGGGAAACTTCTGGCCAAGGGCCTCAACGTCTCTCCCGGCGCGGCCTGCGGCATGGTGGCTTTCGACGCGGACCTGGCCGAGGCCTGGGCCAAGAAGGACGGAAAGGACGTCATCATGGTCCGGCCGGAAACCAAGCCGGACGACGTGCACGGCATGTTGGCCGCCAAGGGCATCCTCACCAGCCGCGGCGGCAGGACGAGCCATGCGGCGCTGGTGGCCCGTCAGTTCGGAAAACCCGCGGTGGTGGGCGTTGCGGCGCTTTCCATCGAAGTCTCCAAGCGCCGGATGAGCATGGGGGATACCGTGGTCCAGGAAGGGGACTGGATCTCTCTGGACGGCACGGCCGGAGAGGTGTACGTGGGGAAGATCCCCACCACCGTCCCGGACATCCAGGACCCCTGGCTCCTCAGGCTTTTGTCCTGGGCGGACGGGTTCCGGCGCCTGGGGGTGTGGGCCAACGCCGACTATCCCCGGGACGCCCAGCGCGCCCGGGAGTACGGAGCCCAAGGGATCGGCCTGTGCCGCACCGAGCACATGTTCTTCGAGGCCGAGCGCCTGCCCCTGGTCCAGAAGATGATCATGTCGGATCGGCGCCTGGATCAGCAGGAAGCCCTCGACGCCCTGCTTCCCTTCCAGAGGGAGGACTTTGCCGGGCTCTTCAAGGCCATGGACGGCCTCCCCGTCATCATCCGCCTCCTGGATCCCCCCCTTCACGAATTTCTCCCCAACCACGACGCCCTGCTCAAGGAGCTGGCGGATCTCAAGATCCGCCTGAAAAATGCCGGCAACCTCGCGGAGATCGACGAACTGCTCCAGAAGATCCGGGTCAAGGAGAACATGCTGGAACGCGTGGAAAGCCTGAGGGAGGCCAACCCCATGCTCGGCCTTCGGGGGGTGCGCCTGGGAATCGCCATCCCGGACCTGACCATCATGCAGGTCAGGGCCGTCTTCGAAGCGGCATGCCAGGCGGCCAAGGAGGGGGTGTCCGTGCACCCGGAGATCATGATTCCCCTCACCAGCCACGTCAACGAGCTGGCCGTCCAGCGGCAGGTGCTGGAAGCGGAGGCCCGGAAGGTGATGGCGGAACAGGGCCTGTCCATCGACTACAAGTTCGGGACCATGATCGAGATCCCCAGGGCGGCCCTCACGGCGGACCGGATCGCCGAGCACGCCCAGTTCTTCTCCTTCGGGACCAACGACCTGACCCAGACCACCTTCGGCATTTCCCGGGACGACGCCGAGGCGGGGTTCTTGATCGCCTACCTGGAAAAGGGGATTCTTTCGGAAAACCCCTTCGCCGTCATCGACCGGGAAGGGGTGGGGGAGCTCATGCGCATCGCCGTGGAAAAGGGGCGGTCGGTGGTCCCCGACCTGGAATGCGGGATCTGCGGGGAGCACGGCGGAGAGCCGAAATCGATCCGGCTCTGCCATGAGCTGGGGCTTTCCTACGTCTCGTGCAGCCCCTTCCGGGTCCCCATCGCCCGGTTGGCCGCCGCCCATGCGGCGCTGCAGGACAAAAGCCGCTAGCGGTCCTTGTTCAGGTCGCCTTTGAGCTTCTGGTCGAGCTGGGCAAATAGGTCTTTTTGCTTTTGCGCCTGCTTGGCCTTGATGGACTCGATGCGGGAGTCGTAGTCCTTGCGCGAGGCCTGAAACGCCTCCAGGGCGTCTTTGAGGGCATCCCCGGTCTCCTCCTTGGGGAGGGTTTCCAGCAGCTGGTGATCCTGGATGAAGAGTCGGGTGCCGAAGGGTCCCTGGGCGATCTTGAGGACGCCTGCCTGGGAGAGCTTCTTGCAGATCAAGTTGGCGTGTTCCGTGGAATAGGACAAAAGCTCCCCCACCGCCTCGATGCTGGGCGGCGTGTCCTGCCGGTGCTCCAGGACCCGGATGGCCGCCACCGTCAGGTGCGCTTCGGTGTACAGGTCTTTTGGCTTCTTATCCATGGCCGTTTCGTCTGAGGATCTTCTCCGGAAAAAAGCTTCCGGGACCCGGATTTTCGGTTCTCCGTCGGTTGACAACCTCTGGTGATGAGAGTAGCATCCTGTCGATTTTTGTCAAGCGGGTCGGACGGAGAACCATCATGGGAACAAGGGAGGCGCAGATGACCGAAATTGTTGAGGTAAAGGCGAGGCAGATCCTGGATTCGAGGGGCAATCCCACCGTGGAGGTGGACGTGGTCACGGCCTGCGGCGCCCTGGGGCGGGCGGCGGTTCCGTCGGGCGCCTCCACCGGCAAGAAGGAGGCCCTGGAGCTTCGGGACAAGAAATCCAAGGCCTATCACGGAAAAGGGGTCCTGAAGGCCGTCCAAAACGTCCAAAAGGCTCTTGCGCCCGCGGTGTGCGGGTTGGACGCAGCCGACCAGGCGGCCCTGGATTCCCGGATGATCGAAGTGGACGGGACCGCGAACAAGTCCAGGCTGGGCGCCAACGCCATCCTGGGCATTTCCATGGCCGCGGCCCGGGCGGCGGCCTCGGCCTACGGCCTCCCCCTTTACCGGTATATCGGCGGCATGGCCGCTCGGCATCTTCCCATGCCCATGATGAACATCGTCAACGGCGGCGCCCACGCCGCCAACAACCTGGACATCCAGGAGTTCATGATCGTTCCGGTGGGAGCCGCCTCCATGGCCCAGGCCGTGCGCATGGGGTCGGAGACCTTCCACAGCCTGAAATCCCTTCTGAAGAGCCGGGGCCTTGCCACCGCGGTGGGCGACGAGGGGGGATTCGCTCCGGATTTGGAAAATAACGAGGCGGCGGTGAAGCTGATCCTCGAGGCCGTCAAGTCGGCGGGGTACAAGCCGGGGCTGGACATCGGCATCGCCCTGGACGCGGCGGCCAGCGAATTTTACCGGGGCGGGAAGTACCACCTGAAATCCGAGGGCAAGACCCTGACCTCGGATCAGATGATCGATTACTACGAATCCCTCATTGAAAAGTACCCCGTCCTTTCCGTGGAGGACGGCCTGGCCGAAGGCGACTGGAAGGGGTGGGCGGCCATGACGGACCGCCTGGAGGGATTCATCCAGATCGTCGGGGACGACGTCTTCGTCACCAACCCGAAAATCTTCCGAAAAGGGATCGACAAGGGGATCGCCAACGCCATCCTCATCAAGCTCAACCAGATCGGGACCGTCACCGAAACCCTTTCGGCCATCGACATGGCCAAGGAGGCCGGGTACGCCACGGTCATCTCCCACCGCAGCGGAGAAACGGAAGATGCCTTCATCGCGGACCTGGTGGTGGGCGTCAACGGGGGGCAGATCAAGACCGGCTCCCTGTCCAGGAGCGACCGGGTGGCCAAGTACAACCAGCTCATCCGCATCGAGGAGGAACTCGGGAAAGGCGCGAAATTTTGCACCGAAGTGATGTAGCCGCAGGGCTCAAAGCCTTGGGGGGCAGGGCAATGGCCTGGAAAAACAAGGCCGCGGCGGCTGTGGTCCTGTCCCTGGTCCTAGGGTGCCCCGGTGCGAAAGCCTACGTTCTCCCGGGTCCAAGCGTCCTGGACCGCTTCCTTCAGCAATTCGGAAGGGAAAAGGCGCTGCTGATCCGGCAGGAAGTCCATGTGCAAATCGATGCCAAAAGCCGGGATGCCGCCGTGGTGCACGAAACGGTCCGCTACGCTTTCCCGGCCCGCTTCCGGTCGGATGCCGTTTCGAAAGGGGTGGAGCGGGTGCATCTCCATGTGGACGGAGAATCGGTCACCGTTCTGGATCAGGCCATCGACCCCGTGGCTCGGGACCGGTTCAACCGGTACAAAGACCTGATCCTTTACCGGGAGCGGGGTCAGCTGGAAAGGTTGCTGGCCCGCCACGGCATCGACGCCGATGTCTGTACCCTGGGCCGGTTCCAGGACTCGGTGGCTTACGTGATCGGCGCCAGGTACCCGGATGCGTCGGCCTCCCAGCTTCTCATCGACAAGGAGACGTTTTGGCCCGTTAGATGGCTTTTTGTGGAGGGAAAGGAACCTCCGGCCGCAACGACCCTGGAAATCCGTTACCTGGGCTGGGCCAAAGAAGGACCTGCGTGGTATCCTCGGAGGATGGAATTTTATCAAAACGGCGTCCTGGCCAAGGTCATCGAGGTGCAGGAAGTTCAGGTCGATCCGGTGTTTCCAAAAGACCTCTTCGACCCGGCCCGCCTCCGTTCCACGTATGCGCCGGCCCGGCAGCCGGACGCCGGGGCCGGAAAGGGGGACGCGGAACCCGACGAGATTCAGAAAACCATTGAGGAATTCAAGAAAATATACGAATAGGCGCCGCGCCGACGGGATATTCGGCGCATCCCTGTTTATTGCACCCTAAGACCGATTAAGGAAGGATCATGGGAAATCCGACCAAGTACATCTTTGTCACCGGCGGGGTCTTGTCGTCCCTGGGAAAGGGGCTGGCCTCCGCCTCCATCGGGGCGCTTTTGGAGAGCCGGGGGCTCACCGTGACGCTGCAGAAGCTGGATCCCTACATCAACGTCGACCCCGGGACCATGAACCCGTTTCAGCACGGGGAAGTCTTCGTGACCGACGACGGCGCGGAGACGGATCTGGACCTGGGGCATTACGAGCGCTTCACCAGCGCCAAGCTGGGAAGGGACAACAACTTCACCACCGGAAAAATTTACTACTCGGTCATCTCCAAGGAGCGCCGGGGCGAATACCTGGGGGGCACCGTCCAGGTGATCCCCCACATCACCGAGGAGATCAAGCAAAGCATCCGCCTGCTCTCCGGCGGCGTTGACGTGGTCATCGTGGAGATCGGCGGGACCATCGGGGATATCGAGAGCCTCCCCTTCCTGGAAGCCATCCGCCAGTTCCGGACGGACGTGGGGAAGGAGAACTCCCTTTATATCCACCTCACCCTGGTTCCCTTCATTCCCACCGCCGGCGAGGTCAAAACCAAGCCCACCCAGCACAGCGTCAAGGAACTCAGAAGCATCGGCATCCAGCCCGACATCCTCCTGTGCCGCACGGACCGGTTCCTCCCCAAGGACATCAAGGCCAAGATCGCCCTTTTCTGCGACGTGGACAAGGATGCGGTGATCACCGCCAAGGACGTGGAGTGCATCTACGAAGTCCCCCTCATCTTCCACCAGGAGGGGCTGGACGAAAAGATCGTGGAGAAGCTTTGCATCTGGACGCGGGCGCCCCGGCTGGAAAACTGGGACGCGCTGATCTCCCGGATCCGGGCCCCCGAGGACGCGGTGGAGATCGCCATCGTGGGCAAGTACACCAACCTGACCGAATCCTACAAGAGCCTCAACGAGGCCCTCGGCCACGGCGGGATTCCCAACGGGTGCAAGGTCCGCCTGAAATTCGTGGATTCGGAAAGCATCACCAAAGACAACGTGGGCCGGGTCCTGGGCGCCTCCGGCGGCATCCTCGTGCCGGGGGGGTTCGGGTCCAGGGGTGTGGAAGGCAAGATCCTGGCGGCCCGTTTCGCCCGGGAGCAAAAGGTACCGTATTTCGGCATCTGCCTGGGGATGCAGATCGCGGTCATCGAGTACGCCCGCCACGTGGCGGGCCTGGAGGCGGCAAACAGCAGCGAGTTCGACCCCCTCACCCCTCACCCGGTGATCTACCTGATGGTGGAATGGTTCGACGAGAAGACCGGGACCGTCCAGAAGCGGGACATCCACTCGGACAAAGGGGGCACCATGCGGCTGGGGGCTTATCCGTGCCGGGTCGCGAAAAACACCGCCGCTCACCGCGCCTACCGAAGCGATCTGATTTCGGAAAGGCACCGCCACCGCTACGAGTTCAACAACGTCTACCGGGAGCGCCTGGAAGCCAAGGGGATGGTCTTCAGCGGGGTTTCCCCCAACGGTGAACTGGTGGAAGTGGTGGAGCTGCCGGACCACCCCTGGTTTTTGGGGTGCCAGTTCCACCCGGAATTCAAATCCCGGCCCATGGACCCCCATCCCCTTGTTCCGGGAATTCATCAAGGCTTCTCTGGAGCGCTCGAAGAAGCCCCTTTGACCGGTTCGGCCTTTTGCTGGTTCAGCTCGGTTCGAACCGCCAGCCCCAGGGACTGGAGGGTGTAGGGTTTCTTGACGTAGGCCCCCGCGCCGAGACGCTGGGCTTCCGATACCCGCTCGGTCTCCGAAAAGCCGCTGGCGATGATGGCTTTCTGGCCGGGGCGAAGATCCAGCACCTTCCGGAAGGTTTCCAGGCCGTCCATGCCCGGGTCCATGATCATGTCCAGGACCAGAAGGTCCACCGGGGCTTCGGCAAGCCGGGCCACCGCTTCTTCCCCGGAGGAGACCGCCTCCACCTGGTAGCCCAGGCCTTTGAGGATGTGCAGGGCGACCTCCCTCTGCTCGGCCACGTCGTCCACCACCAGCACGGACTCGTTTCCCTTGAGGCGATCCAGGTCCTCGGGGGGCCTTTTCCCCTGTTTCGGTTTCCGGGAGGCCGGAAAATACAGGTCGAAACGGGTTCCTCGATGAGAGTTCGCAAGGATGTCGATGTTCCCGTGAAGATCCTTCACCGTCCCCTGCACCACGGCCATTCCCAGCCCGGTGCCGCTTCTTCCCATGACCTTTTTGGTGTAAAAGGGTTCGAATATTTTTTTTAAATCCGCCGGCGAGATGCCGATTCCCGTGTCCGACACGCTCAGGACCACGTATTCGCCGGGCGGGATTGTCTCGAAACCGGCAAGGGGTGTTTCAAGGCAGCGGTTTTCCGTGGAAAGGGTGGTGGTTCCCCCTGTCGGCATGGATTCGGCGGCATTGGAAACCAGGTTCATCACGGTCTTGGACAGGTGCACGGGGGATCCTTCCACGCACAGGGCGTCCGGGGCCGGGCGGCTTTCGAAATCGACCCCGGGGTGAAACGCCTTGAGGCGCTCGAATTCGGGGCTTTTCAGGTACTCGGAGACGATTTCGTTGAGGTCCACGACCTCGGCGACGGCCACGCCCCGCCGGGCCAGGGTCAGCATGTCCTGGACGATGGCAGCAGCCTTCTCCCCCGACTTCTGGATGGTGAGAAGGGGCTTCCTTAAGGGGCTGTCCTGGGGCAGGTCCATGAGGAGGAGCTCCGGGTAAGTCACCAGCCCCCCCAGGACGTTGTTCAGGTCGTGGGCCACGCCCCCGGCCAGGGCCCCCACGGCTTCCATTTTCTGGGCCCGGGAAAGCCTTTCCTCGAGGTTTTTACGCGCGGTGACGTCCACGGCATGGATCAAAATCGCCCGATCCCCTTTGAAAAGGACAGGGCTGGCAAGAACTTCCATCCACAGGAAGTTTCCCTCCCTGCCCGAAAACCGGCACTCGAAGCGGCCGGTTAAATCCTTTCCGCTTTCGATGGCCAGCATCTTTTCCTGGACGGTTTGCCGGTCTTCCGGATGGACGCTGTCCGTGAACCCTTGGTTGGGGGAAGCCTCGGCATCATCGCCCAGCAACGCGAGCATGCGGGGATTGGCATAGGTCACGCGCCCGCGTTGGACCATGGCGATGTAGGCGACGGCGTGCTCGGTGAGAACCCGGTACCGTTCTTCCGAATCCTTGAGCTCGGCCATCATGGAGCGGATCTTTTCCTGGTCTCGTTCCAGGGAGGAAACCATGGCGTTGAAGGCAGCGGCCACCTGCCCGATTTCGTCAGGATGCTTCAGCGTGACCCGTGCCGGCTTTCCCCCGGCGAATTCCCGGGTGGCGTTGATGATCTGACCCAGGGGCCGGTTGATCCTTCGGTAAAAAACGAGAAGCACCGCCCCAAGCACCGCCGCGAGCACGCCGAAGGTGCCCAGGGCCACCGCGCGATGAACCAGGGTCACGGGAGCCCTGAACTCCGCTTCGGAGATGAGGCTCACCACATGCCACCGCCAAAAGGGAAAATAGCGGGAATGGATCCTGACAGGCTCACCCTGGAAGGTGGACGAGAGGATGCCGGGGGTCGCTTTTTCCAGGGAAAAAGGGTTGGGCAGATCCGGAGGGATGTCGAGGGAAGCCCCGATGACCTTTTTTCCCTCTTCCACCACGAGGGTCTCGATCCCCGGGATTTCGAGGCCGTGGGCCCGGATCTCCTCGATGGCCTCCCTCTTGGAGGCCTGGTTCATGGACGGATCGTTTTCCAGGCGCAGGTCCATGAGGTCGGAAAGCCGTTCGTCGCAGATGAAAAGCGCGTGGGCGCTGGCGCGCGTCAAGTCATACTCGGCCTTTTCCTGCAGGAGGCGGATGATGGGACGGGAGAGAAGGAAAGTGGTCAAAAGCGCGATGGCGATGCCCACCAGTAGAGTCGGCAGGAGAATGGCCCATAGGATGTTGCGCTTTGGCATCCGAGATTACTTTCCCGGTCGGGCGGGCGCAGATTTCGGGTGGGTGCCGAATCTCGGATCGGCGGTTTTCATGGAGAAAGGATAGACGATTTCTTTCTTTCCCTCCTGCCACTGGATGAGGATCATGTCGTGTCCGATCTGCATGCCGCTGTATTCCACCTTGAACCGGCCGATGACGGTCACGGTATCCAGGGACAGCACGTAGTCCCGGATCGTTTTCTGGTCGAAGGAGCGGGTCTGGGTGATGGCCTTTTCGAGAATCTCGCAGGAAGCGTAGGCCGCACCGGCATGGTAGGAAGGGGGTTTTCCCGCGAATTGGGTGAAGGCTTTGATGAATTGAACGGTGCCGGGGAAAGGGAGACGGGCGTCGGCTTCCCACTGGGAAGGGCCGAAGACGCGCTCGGACAGTTCGCCCGTGCGCTTTGCGAAATCGGGCAGCGCCGGGGTGATGGACATGGCCAGAGCCCGGGGGCGATAGCCGGTTTCGTCCATGAGGGAGAGGAGGCGGTACCCGTCCGGCGGGTAGGAACTGAAGATCAGGGCGTCGGGGTGGTGGGTGACCACTTCATTGAGCAGGGGCAGCAGTTCTTTCTCCCCGTCGGTGAAGCTTCGGAAGGTTTTGAGATTCAACCCGAACTTGGGGGCCCAGTTCCGGACGCCTTGGGCCGCGGAGATGTTGAATTCGCTGTTTTCATAGATGACGGAGACCGACTCCAGGCCGTTGCGTGCGATCAAATCCAAAAATCCGATGAAGTAGCGGCCTGAGACGGCATGAACCCCGGCGATGAAACGGTGCTCTCTTTCCCAGAGCTTCTCCCCCGAGGCGGCTGCCGCCAGCATGAAGTAACCGAGCCGCTCGGTCACCTCGGAGGCCGCCAGGGTCTGGGTGGTCCCGTAAGGGGAGAGGATGAGATCCACGCGGTCCTGGACGATGAGCTTTTCATAAAGCTGTTTCACGAGGTCTTTGTTGCTCTGATCGTCGTAAAGGATCAAACGCACCGGCCTGCCCAGAAGGCCTCCCCGGGCGTTGACCTGTTTTTCCCAGAGCCTGTACGCGTTTTCCATCATCTCGGACGGGGCGTGGAACTTGCCGCTGCGCGACAACACGGCGCCGAGGGTAAGCTCTGCCGCCCTTGCCGGATCGGCAGGGAGCAGGAGCAGGCAGACCAGAACCGATGCCGCCACACTCCGGAGCTGCCGGAGGACTTTCATCGGGCGCATTTTAAAAGGCATAAGGACCTCTTGAGTTCGGCGCATGGCGCCGAGGGTTTTGACCTTGTTGTCTATCCGTGATCCATTTCCTCGGACAGAAGGATCGCCTCGGCCACCTGGCGGATCGGTTTCCGGGAGTCCATGCTCCGCTTCTGCAACCAGCGGAAGGCTTCCTCGCCCGTCTTGTTCCTTCGCTGCATCAGCACTTCTTTGGCGCGTTCCACCAGCTTCCGCGTCTCGAGCTCTTCCTGGATGACCCGGGTCTTGACTATCAGCTCCGTGTTCATGATGGCCACGGCGGCTTGGCCGGCCACGGTGGTGATCAGGTAAACCTCGGTCTCGGAAAACCGGTGGGGCGCGGCGGTGAAGCAGTTCAAGACTCCGATCACCTTTCCGTCCTTGATCTGGAGGGGGACGCTGACCATGGAAACCAGCCCCAGCTTCCTGGCCATTTCCTTTTCCTTGAACAGCGGTTCCTCGAGGACGTTTTCCACGATGAGCGGACGGTTGTGGGTGGCCACGTGCCCCACCACGCCTTCGTGCATGCCCAGGGACCGGTCCTTGATGTAATCCGGGTCGATGGCCTGGGTGGTCTTGAGGCGGATCTTTTTCGGCGTCTCGCTTTCATCGATGAGCCACAGGGAACAGATTTCGACGCCGGTGACTTTGGCCGTCACCATGACGATGAGCTTGAGGATGTCTTCGAGGTAAAGTTCCGAGGTGATGGCCCGGCTGATGTCCATCAGGCCTTTGAGGTATTTTTCGTAGGTTTCCGGAATGGTCTTGTCCATGGTCGATCCCATGCCCCTGAGGCGGGGCCGAAAGTATCACCGATTTCAGGGCCGGTCAAGCATTCGATTCGGCTGTTTCAGGAAAAATTTCCACCGGATTGAGTGAGATCGAAAAACGCCTTGAGGACCGCCTGGGGGGTCACGCGGGTCAGGCAGATGGGATCCCGACAGTCCCTTTTTCCGGTTTCAAAGCAGGGGTTGCACGGGGCGGGTCCCCGAACGGTCGCGGCCCGAGGGCCCAGCGGTCTCCATCGCATGGGGTCGGTGGGCCCGAAGACCGAGAGGGTGGAAAGCCCCAAAAAGGCCGCCAGGTGGCTGACCCCCGAGTCGTTCCCGATGAAAGCCCTTGCCGTTTTCAGCGTCCGGGCCAGCGGCAGCACCTCGGCAACTTTCATGATCGGGAAGCCGGGGGCGGCGTCGGTGAGCAGCGGTTCCAGGGACGTCTCTGCAGGGCCCAACAGGAACTGAGGGCGCCAACCTTCGGCCGCCAGGAGATGTGCGGTTTCGACAAAACGTTCCAGGGGCCACCGCTTTGCCGGACTTCCGGCGCCCGGGTGTATCCAGAGGGTTTTCGACGGGGCCGGGCCCGATGAAACAGGCTCCGGTTCCGTTTTCCGTGCTTCCGGGGAAAGCCGGATGAGCTCGAGTTTCGCACATGCCGAAAGGAGGTGATCTGCGACATGGATGCGGGAGCCCGGGTCCGGGCGCGGATCAATCCTGTGGATGGGCCCGGCGAAAAAACGGGAGAGGCCGGATACGAGGGCCTCGGAACCGGAAAGGGCCAGGACCAAGTCGCAGGCGGCCACGGCCTCTTCAGCCCGGCCGTCGGGCGCTTCCCGAAAAAGGGAGGCGAAATGTGCCGACTCCAGGGCGTGGGCCTTTTGAACCAGCCCCAGCGTCTGTGCCAGGGCTCCCAGGTGTCCCTGGCAAAGGAGGTGCGTCCAGAAACCGGCGGCTTTCAAGGCCTGGAAAAGGGGAAAGGCTGTGACCAGGTCACCCAGCGCCCCGTGATGGATGACGAAGACCTTGCCCGGGCTGCTTGAATCTCTTTTTTCCGTCGGAGGTTCCAGGTCGGCTTTTTCCCTGAGATGGGGTTTAAAATTTAAGGGGTCAAGGGGTCGAGGGTTCAAGGGGTCGAGGAGTCAGGGGGAGGCGGCTTTTTGAGGAGCTTGCGGAGCCACCACCGGTCGTGATCGGTGGACAGGAGGGTTTCGGCGATCCGCCTTGCCAGAGAGCTTTGGAGGCGTTCTTTCACGAAAGGGATCCATTTCACGGCGCTTCGGTGCCCCATGTCGGCCAGGGATTTGAGATCGATGAGGAAGGCGAGCTGGTCGGCATCCCGGGCAAGCCTTGCCTCATCTGTTTGACCCTCCGCGAATTCCCTCAACAGCGCGGCAAGGGTCTCGCCGAAGGGAAGCCCGCTGACGGTGTCGGACAGCGCGCTGTGTTCATCGGCTGCCACATAGTTTTTCTGGAGGTGATTGAGATCGCCGGTCCTTGCCTCCAGGAGGTCGTGTACCAGGCACAGGTGGATCAGGCGCGAGGCGTCCAGGTCCGGGCGCATCCGGGAAAATACAAAGGCGATAAACGTGGCGACAAAGACGTGCTCGGCCACGGACTCCTTCCCCGATCCGAGGAACTGATAGCCGGACCGGGGGATCTTTTTTAGCATGGAGGCCTCGAAAAGGAGGTCCCCGATCCGGTCCAGGGATGCATTTTTCATAAAATTCCCACCTTCATTCCTATTGCCAAATATGATATAGAGATCCCGGAAGGAATCAAGGATAAATCCTTGACAGTGCCGGGGAGTTCATATAGTTAGGATGTCCTTGAGCACCTACAACATCTTGTGTTTTTAGGGTCCGTGCAGGCCGGTTTACCGAGGTGGGGCGGGTTGGGTCGGACCCAAAAGGCAGGTTCCGACCTAGGGAGCGGGGCCGGGGATCTTTCTGTCTGCAGGGCCTTTTAACGGATCGAGGAGACCGAATGTTTTCAAAGGGTATCGACATCGTCTACATGGTGACCAACGCCGGCTTGATGGTAAAGTTCGTGCTGTTGCTGCTTTTGTTTTTCTCGGTGGTTTCCTGGACCATCATCATCTTGAAGTATCGTTTCGTCCGCAAGGCATTCCGGGAATCGGCTGTTTTCATCGACTATTTCTGGAAGAGCCGGGATTTCTCAGAAGCCTTTGCCAAAGCCAAGGCGCTGCAGGGAAGCCCGGTGGCTCGGCTCTTTCGCATCGGGTACACGGAGCTGAAAAAAATCGTCCAGTCCGGGGCGCCGCAGCCGTCCGGCGGGGATCCCGCGTCTCTGGGGGCCCGGACGATGGGCATTGACAACGTGAAGCGGGCCCTGAGGCGGGGCGTGACCACTGAAACCACGCGCATGACCCAGATGGTTCCCTTTTTGGCCACGACGGGGAACACGACGCCCTTCATCGGGCTTTTCGGCACCGTCTGGGGGATCATGGGATCGTTCCATGGCATCGGATTAAGGGGCTCGGCCAGCCTCGCCGTGGTGGCGCCGGGGATCTCGGAAGCCCTCGTGGCCACGGCCGCGGGGCTGGCGGTGGCCATCCCGGCGGTCATCGCCTTCAACTATTTCATGCACAAGATCCGGATCCTCGAGTCGGAGCTGGACAGTTTCTCGGCGGACTTTTTGAACATCGTGGAGCGCGACCTCATGCGGATGAAGGAGAGGGGAGTATGACGGCAAACGGAAAGGAAAACGGGCTTCTGTCCGACATCAACGTGACGCCCTTCGTGGACGTGATGCTGGTCTTGCTCATCATCTTCATGGTGACGGCGCCCATGATGATTCACGGTGCCAATGTCGCCCTTCCCGAAGCCTCCCTCGACCCCATCTCTTCGGAAAAAGAGCATCTTCTGGTCACCATCGACACCCAGCAGCGGATCTTCATCAACGATTTCGAGGTAAACCTCGATTTTTTAAGAGAAAAACTGGCTAAAATTCTCGAGAGTCGGACGGACCGGGAAGTCTTCCTCAGGGCGGACAAGGCGATCCCCTATGGGACGGTGGTGGCGCTCATGTCCGAGATCAAGGGGGCCGGCGTCGAAAAGCTGGGGATGGTGACCGATCCGGTGAAGCGGGAAGACAAGCGGCCCAACACCCGTACCAAGCGTCAATGAGTGTGCAGACCCGAGACCCGATTTCCTTTTTGAGGGGGGAAGGGGCGGATCGGCGCCAGTTCCTGCGGGTGGCGGCCGTTTCGGCGGTGTGCCACGTGGCGCTGTTCGTGGGGATGGTTTTTTCGCCGGATTTCATGCCGTCCCGGCGATGGTCCTCCTCGGTGGTCAACGTGAGCCTGGTGGCGCTGCCGGGCCCCGGAAAGGGCGGACCCTTGAAATTGAAGCCCGAGGAGGCGTCCCAGACACCCAAGGCCAAAGAAACCCTGGAGCGGAAGGCGCCGCGCCAGGACCTCGAAGCCGAAGCCGGAAACCATATCCCTTGCCCCCAAAAGTGAAATCCAGCCCAAGACCTCCCTGAAAAAAAAGACGTTCAAGGCCGAAAAGGCCATCGAGAGCGCCATCAAGGAAATTGAAGACAAGGCCGAAAAAATGACCCCCGATCCCTTGACCAAGGCTCTGGCGGACTTGAAACAGAAAGTGGAAGAAGGACCGCCGGGGGGCGGCGCCGGCGAAGGCGGCGGGGGCGGCGGAAAGACGGCCTTGGATCAGATGGACATCTACAAGGTGGAAATCGCTTACCAGATCCAGCAAAACTGGGCTTTTTCCGAGCCGATGGTGGGCGGGCGGAAGGATTTGGAAGCCAGGCTCGTCATCAAGATCCTTCCGGAGGGCCGGATCGCGGACCTGTTCTTCGAAACCAAATCCGGAAACGCGTACTTCGATGACTCCGTTTACAAAGCCGTGAAGAAATCAGATCCGCTTCCCCCGCTGCCCAAGGGGTACCGGCGCCCCTTTTACATGGTGGGTCTGTATTTCACGCCCTCCGGGTTGAATTGAACCGCAATAGCGAGCGCATTCCCCGCAGGTTCTGCCTTACGGCAGTGCTTCGCGGGCTGCGGGGTCTTTAAAAACGAAGCTTTTTGGAAAGGAACCGAATGAAAATTTTGGGCCTGAGAGGGGGTGCGCTCTGGCTTTCGCTTCTCCTGTGGGTGGTTTTGGACGGATTCGGGTCAGGGCTTTGCGCCGTCGAATACATCAACATCAACAATCCGTTTTTGCGGAAGATCCCCCTTGCCGTTCCGCTTTTCCAGGATAAGGCGGGATCCGGATCGGACACCGAGATCGTCAAGGGAGGCGCGGACCTGCTGGCCGGGACCCTGGAATTCACCGGGTTCTTCAAGATCCTGGATCGAGGCGCTTTCCTGGAAGATCCCCAGCGCATGGGCATCGACATTCCCAACGTCCGGTTTGACAGCTGGACGACGGTCGGCGCGGAGCTGCTGGTGACCTGCGGCTTCGAATTTTCCGGAGAGGCGATCTCGCTGGAATTTCGCCTTTACGACACCTTCAAGGGGCGGCTGCTGGCAGGGAAACGATACCAGGGGGCCCGGGCGGACCTGAAGAAGATCATCCGGAAGTTCAGTGACGAGGTTGTTTACGCGCTGACGGGAAAACGCGGCATTTTCAGCAGCCGGATCGCCTTCATCTCCACCGGAAGCGGGAACAAGGAGATTTATGTCGGCGACTTCGACGGAAGCAGCCCCAAGCAGCTCACGCGGACCAAGGCCATCACGCTGTCCCCGGCCTGGTCCTCGGACGGCGAGTGGATCGCCTACACCTCGTACCTCAGCGGGAGGCCCGACCTCTTCATCAAAAATCTCAAAGACGGTAGAAGTCATAAGGTGGGGCATGAAGGGATCAACATCACCCCGGCCTGGCGTCCTTCCAGGCCTGAATTGGCGGCTACGCTTTCCTTCACGGGCGACCAGGAAATTTATCTGTTGACGGAAACCGGAAAAACCATTAAAAGATTGACCCACAGTCGGGGGATCGATGTGTCGCCTTCATGGTCACCGGATGGGAAGAAAATCGCCTTTGTCTCCAAGCGTTCCGGGACCCCCCAGATTTACATGATGGACGTGGATTCGAACGAGGTGCAGCGCCTGACTTATTATGGCAAACATAACACCCAGCCGGCGTGGTCGCCTTCCGGAGACCGGATCGCCTATACTTCCATGGAAAAGGGAGAGACGAATATCTTCGTTGTGGGGATCGACGGAAAGGATCCCGTACAGCTCACCCAGCGGTCCCGGGACAACGAATCTCCGGCGTGGTCGCCAGACGGGAACCTAATCGCTTTTTGTTCCACGCGGGAAGGGCCTTCGCGCATCTATGTGATGACTGCATTCGGGACCGACCAGCGGCGGATGATGGTGCTCTCAGGCGACCAGACGAGCCCGTCCTGGTCGCCCAGAAGCGAAACGTATTGAGGCTTTGAGACGGCGTTGTTGAGCATAAAAAGGAGGAAAGAAATGACGAAAAAAGTGTGGATTGTTGCGGCCTTGTTCCTGGTCCTTCCGGGGTTGATGTTCACCGTTTCCTGCGCCAAGAAGCAAGTGGCTTCCGAACCCGGCTTGACCCAGAAAGACCAGGCCGGCAAGGCGGGTGCCGAAAAATCGGCTGCCGATAAGGCCCGGGAAGAAGAACTGGCCCGGCAGAAAGCATCGGAAGAAAAGCGCCTCAAAGAGGAAGAGGCGATGCGGAAGAAGGTCGCCGAAGAGCGGGCCCGGTTTGAAAACGAAGACATCTATTTCGAGTTCGACAGCGCCACGTTGCTTCCCATGGCCCAGGAGATCCTGAAGAAAAAAGCCCAGTATCTCAAGGACAACCCGAAACTGAAGGTGATCATCGAAGGGCATTGCGACGAGCGGGGGACCAACGAATACAACCTCGCCCTCGGAGACCGCCGGGCCAAATCCGCCACGCAGTTCATGACGGACTTGGGAATTCCATCCGCCCGCATGATGGCCATCAGCTACGGGGAAGAGCGCCCCATGGATCGGGGGCATGACGAAGAGGCCTGGGCCAAGAACCGCAGGGCGCATTTCGTCATCGAATAAACGCCTTCCCTCCCGGGGGCGTGTCCCGCCCCTGGAGACGGCTGCTTTTTTCTAAGAATCGGGGGGTCCGGTAGGATTCCCTGTCGCTGGTGCCGGATGAGGGTTCCGGAGGCATGAAAGCCTCCGGAACCCTCATCCGAATTGAGTTTCTGCGCACCTCAGTCAAAACCGAACCCAAAAAAACGAAGCGACGACGCCATGAAATCACCCGCCCTTTTCGCCATCGTTTTCCTTATCCTTTTGGGATGCGCCGCCCGGGAGGACATCCTGATCCTCGACGACAACATGGGTTCCCTCCATCGACGGGTGGCGATGCTGGAGCGGGAAAGCGCCGAAACCAAAAACCGCCTGGCTTCCGTGAGTCAGGCCGGAAAGGGGGAGACGGAGAGCCTCCAGGGCAAAATCGCGGGACTCAGGCCTCCATCGACCGGCTCGCCGAAGAGGTGCAGTCTTTCCGGGGGAAAATCGAGGAGATCGAGTTCCAGTCCAAGCCCGGGGAAGCGGACAAAAAGGAAGCAGAAGCGCGGCTGAGCGCCTTGGAAAAGGGGCTCCAGGAGCTGCAAGACCGGGTCGGCCGACTCGAGAACTACCTCAGCGTTGAATCCAAGCAGACCAAGCCCCCCGGTGCAACGCCTGTCCCGACGCCCAAGGAAGAGCCTCCGAAAGCGCTGTCGGAAAACGAGGCCTATGCTCGGGCCAAACAGGCCTTTGACCGCGGGGAATACGAGCAGGCCAGGACCCTGTTTCAGGAACTGCTCGTGAACCATCCGGCCTCCATCCATGCCGACAACGCCCAGTTCTGGATCGGGGAGAGCTACTACCGCGAAAAGTGGTATGAAAAAGCGATTCTGGAATACCAGAAAGTCATCGAGAAATACCCGACCGGGAACAAAGTTCAGGCCTCCCTTCTCAAGCAGGGGCTTTCCTTCCAGAGCCTGAAGGACCCGGCCAACGCACGTCTGATCTTGAAGGAATTGATCCGGAAATATCCCGCCAGCAACGAGGCCAAGATCGCCCAGCAGAAGCTCAAGGAGATGCCCTGATTTCGGGGCTTCAACCGGTGGCAGGCTTCGGATGAAGACGGTCGTCGGTGTGGATCCGGGATTGGCGGACACCGGCGTGGGTATCGTCCGGGGGTCCGAAAAAAAAATCGAGGCCTTTTCCTACACCACCATCCACACGGCCAGTCAAACGCCCTTGCCCGAGCGCCTGGAACGGATCTATTCTGAAGTCTGCCGGATTCTTGAGCAGGAAAGACCGGATCTGATGGTGGTGGAAGATGTCTTTTCCCTGGAGATCTATCCCAAATCGGGGATCACCCTGGGAAAGGTGGCCGGCATCGTCCTTTTGGCCGGGTGTCGCGCCCGGTTGCCGGTATTGGAAATTCCGGTCCGCGAGGCGAAAAAAACCCTCGCGGGAAACGGCAATGCCACCAAAGCGCAACTCGAGCGGGCGGTCCGCTATTTCCTGAACACCGCCGACCCCATCCGGCCCCACCACGCCTCGGACGCGGTGGCGCTGGCCATCATCGGGCTGTTTCGCAGCAGAAGGGAACAAGGGAGACACGGCCTTGATCGGTTATCTCCAGGGAACGCTGTTAAAAAAAGAAGATGACCGGATCCTGCTTCTGGTGGGTCAGGTGGGATACGAGATCCTGCTGCCGGCGGTGGTCATGGAAACCCTGGCGGCAAAAAAGCACGGGGATACCCTTGCCCTTTTCATCTTCTTCCAGCAGACCGAAAGGCAGCCCAAGCCGGTGCTCATCGGCTTCAACCTGGAAGCGGAAAGAGAATTCTTCCAGCGCTTCGTATCCGTGGAAGACATCGGCCCTTTGAAAGCGGTGAAGGCTTTGAACCTCCCCATCCGGGACATCGCCAGGGCCATCGAAACCGGAGATGTGGCCCAGCTGACCCAGCTCAAAGGGATCGGGAGACGCACCGCGCAAAAAATCGTGGCCACCTTAAGCGGCAAAATGGAAAAATTCGTCCTCATCCGGAAGCTCGAGACCGAAAATCCACCCCCGGATCCGGATTTTATCAATCAGGTCTATGAGGTCTTGACACAACAGTTGGGGCATAAGCCTGCCGAGGCCAAACGGATGGTGGCCGACGCCTTCGAGCGGAATCCGCAGATCCGGACGCCCGAAGCGCTTTTTGAAGAAGTGTACCGCGGGGAGATATCACGGTGAAGAAAAAGGATGAAAACCCCGCGGGGGTGGCGTCCGTCTCCTGCCTGCCCCAGGATGAGCAGCCGGAGATCCTGTCGCTTCGGCCCCAGCATCTTTCCGAATACGTGGGCCAGGATGAAATCGTGGAAGCGTTCAAGATCGCCATCCAGGCCGCACGGGAGCGAGGGGAGCCCGTGGATCATGTCCTGCTCCACGGACCTCCGGGACTCGGCAAGACCACCCTGGCCCACATTATCGCCAACGAAACCGCCGGGGAACTCACCGTGAGTTCGGGCCCCGCCCTGGAAAAAGGGGGCGACCTGCTGGGCATCCTGACGCACCTGGAAGACGGAGATGTCCTTTTCATCGACGAGATCCACCGGATCCCGAAAGCCGTCGAGGAATTTCTCTATCCGGCCATGGAGGAATTCGCCGTGGACTTCGTCTTCGACAAGGGGATTCATGCGCGCAGCCACCGGTACCGGTTGAGCCGCTTCACCCTGGTGGGCGCCACCACCCGGGTGGGGCTGCTTTCCCCTCCCCTCAGGGACCGGTTCGGCATCTTCAGGAGTCTCGATTTTTACAGCCCCGACGAACTCGTCAGGATCATCCGGCGCTCCGCCGATATCCTGGGGGTTCCCATGGACGCGGAAGGCGCCGGCGCGCTGGCCATGCGCTCGAGGGGAACGCCGAGGATCGCCAACCGCCTCCTGAAGCGGGTCCGGGATTTCGCCCAGGTTCGAGCGGACGGCGTCATCACGAAAAAAACGGTGGAAGCCGCCTTGGAACTGGAGGGCGTCGACGTCATGGGCCTGACCGGTCTCGACCGGCGTTACCTGAAAACCGTCATTGAGTTTTACAGGGGAGGGCCCGTGGGCATCGAGGCCATCGCAGCCACCTTGCAGGAGGAAGCCGACACCCTGGTGGATGTGGTGGAGCCCTTTCTGCTCAAGATAGGGATGATCATCCGGACGCCTTCGGGGAGAAAGGCTTCGGAAACGGCTTACCGGCACCTCGGTTTTCCCATTCAAAGCCCCCTGTTCTCGTGAGACAGCTCGAGGGATCCGCTTGATGCCGCCCCCCGTCATCACTCTGACCACCGATTTCGGGCTGTCGGACGAGTTTGCGGGGGTCATGAAAGGCGTCATTGTTTCCATCTGCCCCGATGCCAGGATCGTGGACATCTCCCACCAGGTGGAACCCCAGGACATCCTGCAGGCCGCTTACCTTCTCGAAGCCGCCTATCCGTATTTCCCCAAGGGAACCGTTCACGTGGTGGTGGTGGACCCGGGGGTGGGGACCGGAAGAAACATCCTCGCCGCGTCGGCGGGAGGACACCTCTTTTTGGCCCCTGACAACGGGGTGCTGTGGCCGGTCCTGGCTGCCGTGGGCATCGAGGCCGCGGTATGGGTGACCCAAAGCGCTTTCTTTCTTTCCCCGGTCAGCGGGACTTTCCACGGGAGGGACATCTTCGCTCCGGTTGCCGCCCATCTGGCCAATGGGACCGCTCTTTCCTTGCTGGGGAAATCCGCGGACCCGGCTCGGATCTCGCGGCTGGAGGTTTCCCGACCTCAGCCCGACGGGGAGGGGACCCTGACGGGGCGCATCGTGGGGGTGGACCGCTTCGGAAACCTCGTCACCGACATCCGCCGGGAGGACATCGGCGATCTGGGCGACGGGCTTTTGTCAACGGAAGTGTGCGTCTTTGTGAAAAACGAACGGATCCGGGGAATCGCACCGTCTTACCTGTACGCGGGACAAGGCAGCCTGCTGGCCTTGTTCGGGAGCCGCGGACGCCTGGAGATCGCCCTTTCCTGCGGAAACGCGGCGGTCCGCCTGGGTGCCGGGCGGGGGGATACCGTCAGAGTCGTCCGTTCCAGCTCCCCGGTCACGAGACCGCAAAGGAAAAATCGGCCAGAAGAGGGAAGTGGTCGGAAGGATAGCCGTCCCCGAAGGTCTCTGTGATCACTCGGCCCCCGAGAGGGGTGAGGTTTTTCCGGTAAAGGATCCAATCGATGTGCCCGATCTGCGCATTTCCGGAAAATCCATGAAAGGTCCAAGGGTAATCGGGCGCAAAGGCGTTCTGGAAACAGGGGAGGCTGTCTTCCGATCCACCGATGCCGGTGAGGACTTGATGGCAGGGGGAGTCCGGCGTGGCGTTGAAATCGCCCATCAGGACCGCCGGGGCGCCGGGTGCTTTCTCTTGGAGGCGTCTCTGGAGGATGCGGGCGCTTTGGGCCTGCACCCCGGAGTCGAAATCGAAGTGGGTGTTGATGCAAACCAGTAAACGGCCCTGCTTTTCGAATCCGGCCATGGTACACTGCCTGGGCCAGCGGCTTTCTGCAAACCGGCTGGGGATGTCCGGGGTGTCGCTCAAAAAGAAGTGATCGGCCCATCGGCAGGTCCACGAGACGGGATGGAAGAGGACGTTGTTCTGCCAGAAAGGCGGTGCCGGATCGCGCTTTCCCACGAACCGGTGGTCCGGGAGGAGCCGCCCTAAAAAATCGATCTGAAAGGCGTTGGCCTCCTGGAATCCCACAAAATCGGGTCGATGGCGCTCAAAGAGAAAACCCAGGCGGTCTTTCCGGAGCTCCCAACGGTTTTTTCCGTCGTCGGCAAGGCCGAATCGGAGATTGAGCGTCATGACGGAAAAATCGGCGGCCGGAGATTGCACGGCAAAAGCTTTCTTTCGGCGGTTTTCGGTTCGGGTTCTAAAGGTCCATCTTACCATAGAAACTCCGGGCGGGCCAAAGCGTTTTCCTTCGGGCTTTGTCCGGGCGGCTGAGCTTTCGAGCAAACCGGGTGCCGGTTTTGGTTGCGGCAAGGCCCCCTTCGGGTGTAAAAACGCCGGGGAAAAAGAGGGAAGGTTTTTAAGACGCGCCGGGATCGGAATGGAAGCAGAAGCAGGAATGCAAAACAACGGAAAAACCCTTTCGGATCGGATCAGGGAAGGCTCCATGAAGATCCTGGAGCCTGTCGCGCGGGTGCTTCTGAAGGCGGGTGTCGGACCCAACTTCCTCTCTCTCTTCGGCTTTCTTTTCGCCCTGGCGGCCGGGGTTCTGGCGGCTGCCGGACGGCTTCCCCAAAGCGGATGCCTTTTCCTGCTTTCAGGCTTGTTTGACGCCGTCGACGGAACGGTGGCCCGGGTCGGGGGACGGGAAACCCGGTTCGGCGCCTTTTTCGACTCCTTCCTGGACCGGTACTCGGAGTCGGCGCTCTTTGCCGGGATCCTCTACGGATCTTCCCTTCAGGGGCGTCACGACCTGGTTCTCCTGTCGGTTTTGGCCCTGGCGGGCTCCTACATGGTCAGTTACGCCCGGGCGCGGGCCGAAGGACTGGGAATACCGTGCAGGGTCGGATTCTTTTCGCGCATGGAACGGGTCGTGGTTCTGGTGCTGGCCCTTGTGGCATCGCAGCTTTTCCTCGGACTTGCCGTGCTTGCGGTGATGGCCAACGCAACCGCCCTTCAGCGGCTGCGCCATGTGGCCAGGCAGTTAGAAAAAAGGTGAACCTCCGGAGGGGTTCCATTCGCATCTTTCTGGATTTTTTCCTTGACAGATCCGCTGCCATCGACTAACAATTCCAGATTCTATTTTCAGACATGAATCTGTTTTTTCAGCAAAGGAGCGTTTACTTTGAAAGGCTACACATACAGCGCCAAAAAGACGGAAAACCCGGAAAAGTGGTACGTGGTCGATGCCAGCGGGGTGGTTCTCGGAAGGCTGGCATCCGTTGTGGCTTCCCGCCTCAGGGGGAAGCACAATCCGCTTTTCACGCCCCATGTGGACATGGGGGATCACATGATCGTGGTCAATGCGTCCAAGATCGTCCTAACCGGAAAAAAGCTGTCCGATAAGCGGTATTACCGGCACACGGGTTATATCGGCGGCCTGAAGACCATCACGGCGAAAAATCTCCTGGAGAAGCGGCCGGAAGACCTCGTGAAGTTCGCCGTTAAGGGAATGCTTCCCAAGAACCGGTTGGGGAGGCAGTTGTTCAAGAAGCTGAAAGTCTACGCCGGAGGGGATCACCCGCATACCGCACAGCAGCCGGAACCCATGAGCGTTCAAGGGTAGCGGAAGCGACGGGGATATTCCGCATCCGGAAAGAAGCCTCGAACGAGAAGCTTTCGTCCGGTTTCGACAGGACCGTCAATCAAAAGACAAGGAAGGAACATGGAACAAGAGAAGGTGTTTTACGCCACCGGGAAGCGAAAGACCGCCATTGCCAGAACCTGGATGCGGTCGGGAAACGGACAGATCCGAATCAACGGGAGGGGGCTGGACGAGTACTTCCCCACCGAGTCGTCAAAGACCGTTTTGACCAAACCCCTGATTTTGACCAACACCCGTGGATCCTATGACATCAAGATCCGGGTGAAGGGCGGGGGCATCTCGGGGCAGGCCGAGGCCATCCGCCACGGGATCACGCGCGCCCTCATCCAGGCGGAGCCGGAACTGCGCTCTCCTTTGAAAAAAGCCGGTTACGTGCGGCGAGACCCGAGGATCAAGGAACGAAAGAAATACGGACAGCGGGGTGCTCGCGCGCGCTTCCAGTTCTCGAAACGATAATATTTTCAAACGCCCCCAGACGAAAGGGACCGGGCTTGGCCCGGTCCCTTTCGTTATCGCCTTTTTCCCTTCCCCCCGCAAACGCCTCGGCCACGGAAGCTCCGGCTTTAGCCGGCCAGCGGTTTTAAGCGTTTTTCCACACGGGCGTTCGCTTTTCCAGAAAGGCCCGCATCCCCTCCTTAGCGTCTTCTGCCAGGCAGTTCAACGCCATGGCTTCCTTGGCATAGTCGTAAGCTGCGGCTTCAGGCAGATCGATCTGGCTGTAGAAGGCCCTCTTGCCGAAAGCGAGGGTGAAGCGGCTGAAGCGGGCGACTTCCATGGCCCAGGCGCGCGTTTCTTCTTCCAGGGTTTCGGGGGCGGTGACACGGTTCACCAGCCCGAAGGCCTTGGCCTCCTCGGCCGATACGAAACGGCCGGTCAACAGCATTTCCAGCGCCCGACGCCTCCCGATCACGCGCACCAGGGGAACCATGGGGGTCGAGCAAAAAAGGCCGATTTTGACCCCCGGGGTGGAAAACCGGGCGCCGGTTTCCGCCACCGCCAGATCGCATGCCGCCACCAGCTGGCACCCGGCCGCTGTGGCGATGCCGTGAACCTGGGCGATGACCGGCTGGGGCAGGCGCCTCAGGCTCTCCATGAGAAGGCTGCATTCCCAAAAGACGGTGCGGAAGTGGTGAAGGTCGCAGTCGTCCCCCACCATTTCTTTCAGATCGTGCCCGGCGCAGAAAGCCGGGCCGTTGCCTTTGATCACGACCACCCGAACCGCTTCATCCGATTCGACCTGTTCCACAGCCTTGCGGAAGTGCTTCATGAGCTGAAGGGACAGGGCGTTTCTCTTTTCCGGACGGTTGAGGGTGAGCCACGCCACAGGGCCTTCCTTGTTCAGTAAGACAGCATCCATCAGTTATCCTCCTGGGTCTGTTTTCTCGCCCAACCCGGCGTCATAAAACGGTGACCTCTTCTGGAAAGAGAGTGAGGAGTTCGAGACCGGTCTCCGTGACCAGAAGCGTGTTTTCAATGCCCACGACGCCTTTTCCCGGAAAGACCAGCTTCGGCTCCAAGGCCAAAGTCATCCCCGCCTCGAGGGGTTGCGTCTGCCCTTTGGCCAGGAAGGGATATTCATCCAGTTCCAAGCCCAGGCCGTGCCCGACGAAGCGGATCCGGCGATCGTCGGCCCCCATGAAACGGTCCTCGACGCCGAACCGGCGGGCAAACGCTGCGGCCAGCTCCCAGATCGCTCCGGCCGGAACAGGCGGCCTGGCGGCCTCCCGGATGGCTTCGGAAAGCTTCATCATGAGCCGGTGGCCTTCTTGAAGTTCCTGGGGAAGGGGACCTAAGGAAAAGATGCGGGCGTGGTCCGCCAGGTACCCGTTGAAGGCAAAGACATAGTCCACCAAAACCGGCTCGTGGCGCTGAATCCTTTTGAACCCGGCTCCCTGAGCCACGGCCTGGCTGAGGCCCTGGCCTCCGGTGGGCGAGGAGAGATAACTGGGGACGGCCGCGGCGGGGCCCGACAGGAGGTGCCCGTAGAAAAGTTCGCTTCCCCACAGGCGCATGCGGACGATCCCCTGGTGGCCCAGCTTGCGGGCGAAGGATTCCACTTTTCCGGCGAGCTCCACCTCGGTGATCCCCTCCTTCAGGAAGTCCTGGACGCTTCCCGAAACCCGGTCGGCCAATTGGGCCGCCAGGCGGATCTGATCGATTTCCCAGCGGGATTTGACCGCCCGAAGGCTCCGGATGGCCGGCGAGATATCGGAGAAGGTCGTTTTCGGAAAGAGGCCCTGATAGGACAGATACAAATTGGCCGGGATGACGTCGAGTTCCAGGCCGAGGGTTTTGGGCTCGGGGAAATCATGCGTCTTGAGGACGGCGGGAATTTCGCCGGGACTGCCGAGGGGGACGAGGGTTTGGATGCAGGACTCCGCAGCGGCACGGTCCAAATTCTTGTAAACCATCAGCACCGGATCCCCCTGGGCGGGAATGAAGAGATGTCCGTTTTGAACGGTCCCGGAAAAGTAAAAGAGGTCCGCTTTTTGGACAATCAGGGCCCCATCCGTTCCGGAGCGCTCCAGATGCGACTGAAGGCGGGCGATCCGCTTCCGGATGTCGGATTCGGGCGGCTTGGCCGGAAAAGTCATCGAGGATCCTTTACAGAAGGTTTTGGAAAATATGAATCGTTTCCAAAGAGTACCGTCATGCCGGACTTGAGCCGGTATCCAGAGATCGTTTCGGTTCGCTGGCTTGTCAGGAGGTTTTGAAATAATTTCTAAGAAGTCTTTTAATTTCCTGTTTTCTAAATCAGTCCAGAGAAACAGTGTCAAGGAAATAGGAGCAGGCGGCCTCGAATCCTTGAAAAGGATTTTTTTCTGATATAAAGAGCCAAAAGGTGCCTGCCCGAAGAAGCGCGGAAGGCAGGGTCTTTCCTTCATTGACCTGGCACGGCAAGCGAGCCGTCGGAAAAGGACGCGGCCCAGTGGAGCGGATGGAATACTTTCTCAGGCGAATCCTGTTGGTGGGACCCACCTTCATCGGGATCACCCTGCTTTGCTTCGCGCTCATCCAGTTCGTCCCCGGCGGACCCGTCGAGCAGGCCATCATGCAGATGAAGGGCATCGGTGCCGGGGAAACGGCCAGAGGGACCGGGTTCCAGGTTTCCATCTCCGACGAGCAGCGAAAAGCCCTGGAGGCGCATTTCGGATTCGACCGGCCCTTTCACGAGCGGTACTGGAAATGGCTGGTCACGGACCGGCTCGGGATGCGGATGGAATCCTACAAATTCCCCAACAAGACCGCCTGGCAGCTCATTTTCGAACGGTTCCAGGTCTCGCTGATCTTCGGCCTCACCGGGTTTCTTCCTGTCCTACCTGGTCTGCATCCCGCTGGGCATCGTCAAGGCCCTCGCACCAGAAGGCCTTTGATTTTGTCTCCAGTGTGGTGGTTTTCGTGGGGTACGCCATCCCGCCTTTTGCCTTCGGCATGGTCCTGAAAATGCTCTTCTGCGGCACCGTGGAAGGCTTCTGGGACGTGTTTCCCGTGGCGGGATTTCATTCGGACGACTTTCACGCGCTTTCGCGGCTGGGAAAAAGCGCAGGACATCTTCCGGCACATGTTTCTGCCGGTGCTCTGCTATGTCATCGGCAATTTCGCCGTTCTGACGCTTCTGATGAAAAACTCGCTGCTGGAACAGATCGGCAAGGACTACGTCCGCACCGTGCTGGCCAAGGGCGGCAGCTATTCCACGGGCCGTCTGGGGCCACGCCTTGCGCAACTCCCTGATCCCCATCGCCACCGGCTTCGGTTCCATCCTCACCGTCATGTTCGCCGGCTCGGTCATCATCGAGCAGGTCTTCGAAATTCCCGGGATGGGGCGTCTGAGCCTGGAGGCCATCGTGGGCCGGGACTACCCGGTTTTCATGGGGATCCTTTCCCTGACCTCCATCCTGGGACTGGTCGGGAACATCCTTTCGGATTTTACCTATGTCCTCATCGATCCGCGGATCCATTTCCAGGAAAACTGACCGGACAGGGGTGCCATGACGCTTACCCTCAAATTCCGAACCGGCGTTGTCTTAAGCTTTGGCCATGTTCAAGGTCGCCCGAAATCCCTCGCCCGAAAACGACTGGCGCGCTTCAAGGAGGTCCGGCGCGCCTGGATCTCCCTGTGGATCTTGATGGTTCTATATCTTGTCAGCCTGGGTTCCGAACTGATCTGCAATGGCACCCCCCTCTATGTCCACTTCAAGGGAAAATCCTATTTTCCGTTTCTTTTCTTTTATCCGGAAGACGCCTTTGTGGGAGGGGGAAGAAAAACCCGGCCGGACTACAAGGCCTTTGGGGACCTCGCGCCCTTCAAAGACGACGCCTCCGCCGTCATGATCTTTGCACCCATTCCCTACGGCCCCTTCGAGAGCATCGATCCCGCGTCGATCCCGGTGTCCGATGACGTAACGGCCCTGCTGACCCCCATGCCGGCGGTGGGATCGGTCAATGTGGGCAGGGATTTTTCCATCCTCAGATCCCAGACCTTTTCTGCCTTTGCGGAAAAGGGAGAAGAAGACCTGACGGGGAAGGACCTCCGGAAGCTTTACCCCCTGTCTCCGCAAATCCTGGAGGGGATCGCCCGCCGGTTTGCCAACCTGGCCGCTCCCATGCTCACGGAAGCCATCGAAGGTCCAGGCGGCCGGAAGGCGCAGGTTTTTCTTTCCACCTACGCGCCCCGGGAAGGGCAGCCGGAAAGCGTCCGGTTGCTCTTCAGGGAGGCGGCATCCGCCGGTCCCCCGGAAAAGATCCGCATCCTTTTCAAGCGGGAAAATGACGGGGTCGCAGCCGATGCCCGGTCTTTTTCCGTGATGGCCTCCCTGTCCCCCGAAGACCGAAACCGGCTGTCGGACCAGGCCCGGCGCCGGTTCCTGGGCCCGGTGGAACCGCACGAGCTGACCCTCGAGGGACGCCGCTTCCGGGTCGATTTTTCCAGGGAGGAAGTGCGGTTTCCCTATCCTCCGGTGCAGGGGCATTGGATGGGGATCGATGCGGCGGGGAGGGATGTCCTGGCCCGGATTCTCTATGGGCTGCGCACCTCACTGACCTTCGGATTGCTGCTGGTGGCCGGCTCCATGGCCCTGGGGATTTTCGCCGGCGCCGTCCAGGGGTACTACGGCGGCATCCTGGACATCACCGCCCAGCGTCTCATCGAGATCTGGAGCGCCCTGCCGTTCCTTTACATCATGATCCTCATGGGCTCCATCTACGGACGCAGTTTCCTTCTGCTGCTGCTCTGCTACGGACTGTTCAACTGGATCGGCATCTCCTACTACATCCGGGCGGAATTTTTGCGGCTGCAGGCGGTCGGCCTTCGTGGAGGCGGCGCGGTGCATGGGCATCCCCACGCGCAAGATCATGTTCAGGCACATCCTGCCCAACGCCCTGATGCCCGTCATCACCTTTTTCCCCTTTTCCCTGGTGGGCGCCATCGGTGCTCTGGCCGCCCTGGACTATCTGGGCTTCGGCCTGCCGCCTCCCACGCCCAGCTGGGGGGAACTCCTGTTTCAGGCCCAGCAATACCGGTGGGCCTGGTGGCTGATCCTGTATCCGTCCCTGGCCCTTTTCATGGTCATGCTGCTGGGCGTGTTCGTGGGGGAAGGGGTCCGAAACGCCTACGATCCGAAGCGCTATGCGAAGCTGGAGTGATCATGAATCCCCTGCTTGAGGTCAAAGGACTCACCGTGTCGTTTTCCATTGACGAAGGGACCTTCAGGGCCGTGGATCGGGTTTCCTTTCAGGTCTCGCCCGGCGAGATCGTTGGCCTGGTGGGGGAATCGGGTTGCGGCAAGTCGGTGACCGCGCTCAGCATCCTCCGGCTCGTTCCTTCGCCTCCGGGCCGCATCGATTCCGGCCGGATCCTGTTCAAGGGGAAGGATCTCCTTGATGCAGGCCCTGCCCGCATGCAGGAGATCCGGGGCAACGAGATCAGCATGATCTTCCAGGAGCCCATGTCGGCTCTTTCCCCGCTGCACCGCATCGGGCACCAGCTGGTGGAGGCGGTGCTGCTCCACCGGGATGTTTCGAAAAAAGAGGCCTGGAGTCTGGCGGAAAGCTAGTTGAAAAAGGTGAGCATTCCGGATGTCCCCCAGAAAATGTACGCCTACCCCTTCGAGCTCTCCGGCGGCATGCAGCAGCGGGTCATGATCGCCATGGCCCTGATGCTGGAGCCGGACCTCATCATTGCCGACGAGCCCACCACGGCCCTGGACGTCACCATTCAGGCCCAGGTATTCGAGCTGATCCAGGAGATGCGCAGGGAAGATACCGCCGTGCTGCTCATCACCCACGACATGGGGGTGATCTGGGAGATGTGCGACCGGGTCATGGTCATGTACGCTTCAGGGGTCGTGGAAGCCGGGAGCAGAGAAACGCTTTTTACAAGCCCGGCGCATCCCTACACCCAGGCGCTTCTGTCTTCCATTCCGAAGCCGTCTGATAAAAAAGAAAGGCTCAAGGTCATTCCCGGCCAGGTGCCTTCGCCCCTGCGCTACCCCTCGGGGTGCCGGTTCCGTGACCGGTGCGCCCATGCCCACGGCCGGTGCGAAAAGTCGGCTCCGGAATCGGTGGACCTGGGAAACGGGCACATTGCTGCCTGTTTTCTGCTGAACGGAGGATAACCCATGCAGGACCCGGGGGCTTCCATACTGGAGGTCCATGATCTCAGGACCCACTTCCCCATCAAACGCGGCGTGATGGCCCGGACCGTGGGCCACGTGCGCGCGGTGGACGGCGTGACCTTTTCCATGGGCCGGAAGGAAATTCTGGGCCTGGTGGGGGAATCCGGTTGCGGCAAGACAACCCTGGCCCGCACCCTTTTGATGCTGGAAAAACCGGTTTCAGGGCAGGTCCTGTTTCAGGGAAAGGACCTTTTCAAGATGCGCCGCCGGGAGGTGGCAAGGCTGCGGAACAAGCTCCAGATCATTTTCCAGGATCCGGTTTCTTCCTTGAACCCCCGGATGAACGTCATGGATATCGTGACCGAAGGTCTCTTTCAGCACCAAAAGGTCAAAGGGGGCCGGGAGGCAAACGCCGTGCGGCTCCTGGCGGAGGTGGGGCTGGATGCGGATGCTCTCTACCGGTATCCGCATGAATTTTCAGGGGGACAGCGCCAGCGGATCTGCATCGCAAGGGCCATTTCCCTCAGGCCCGATTTCATCGTCTGCGACGAGCCGGTGAGCGCCCTGGACGTTTCCGTCCAGGCTCAGATCCTCAACCTCCTTTTGGATCTGAGGGAAAGCCACGGGCTTTCCTATCTCTTCATTTCCCATGATCTGGGCGTGGTGGGGTATCTTTCGGACCGTATCGCCGTGATGTACCTGGGACGGATCGTGGAAATGGGGCCGGCGGGGGAGGTGGCGGCGTCGCCCCTGCATCCCTATTCCCGGGCGCTGCTTTCGGCGGCTCCTTCTCCGGGGTTGCATCGAAAGGAGAGGATCGTGCTCTCGGGGGAAACGCCGTCCCCCGCCGCGCCTCCCCCGGGGTGCGTCTTTAATCCCCGGTGCCCCCAGGTCATGTCTGTCTGCCGGAACAAGGCGCCTTCGCGGAGCGCTTCAGGAGATCGGCAGGTCTGGTGTCACCTCTACCCGTCCTGAAGGCCGGAAATTCCATCGCCCCGAGAGGCTTTGTCGAAACGGATTCCGGTAAGATCTACTTGGAAGCCGGGGCCGGTTTTTTCGCGACGCCTGCGGGTTCCTGGACCTTTGCCTTGAAGCCCGCCGCCGCTTTCCGGGCGGCGTCCATCCGGCCTTTGACCATCTCCTGCTGGGTTTTTTCGAGTTCCAGAGCGCCGGCCTGTTCGAGGTGCGCCATGGCGTTTTCGGCCCCCTCCAGAGTCCCTTTGCCCAGGGCGACATCCGCCTTGTAGACCAGCAGCATGAAGTCGATGTGGTTCAGGCGCTTGTTCACCACCGCCCGCTGGGCATCGGTGGCGGCAAAAGTCCCGGCGACCTGCAGGGATTTCCGGATTCCTTCGAAATCAGGCATGCCCGAAACCTCCAGGAGGGCGTCGGACTTTTGGAGATAATAACCGAAAGCCAGGGAGTAGGCCTCCGTTTTCGAATAATGGTCTTTCAGCTTTTCCGGGGCCTGCGCTCCGGGAAGTACCAGGAAGCGCTTCTGGCCGATGGGGGCGAAATTCCCTTTCCAGATCTCAATACCGCCGTTGGCGGGTTTGACCACATAAGTCTTGGAGTTGGAGGCGCTTTGTGCGATGAGAATCAGCACCAACAGTGCAAATCCGGCAATGACGAATTTCATCGCCCGGTCCACCGGATCGGTTTTTTCGGGGGCGATGGGTATTTCGGGTTCAAAGGAAGTCTCCAGGGGCGGCTTCTTCTCAGGCTCGGGTGCATCTTTGGCCTTTTGCGTCGTATCGGTTTTCATGGTTTTATCTTTCCCTTTCGTTCCGGAGGGGGCAGTGGGGGTCTTGGTTTCAATTTCCTTTAAAGATAAGTCCGGCTCCGAAGGCGCAGCAGCAGGAGCCTTTTTTTCGATTTTCTCCGCCTTCGGCGTCGGGGCCGCCGCTTTTTCGGGGGCCGGAGGAGGGGCTTCATCCAGATCGAATTTTTTGAAAAGCAAAGCCCTCAGGCGTTCGGCCTCTTCACCGCTTTTTCCGGTGAAAAAAGGCGGAGCGGTGTAATCTCCGGATTTATCGGATACCGGAGGGACGAACGGTTTTTCAGGCCGCCAAGCATCGAAGCGTCTGAAAAGCAGCGTTTCCAGGGAAGGCGCCTGGGGGCCTTTTTTCGGGCCCCGGGCCGTCTTTCCTTTGGCCGACGCGGATTTGGGTTTCCCGGCTCCTGCGGCAGGCGGTGCTTTCCTCGGAGAAGCGTTTTCAGGGGTGCTTTCCGTTTTCCGGGTCGCGCTTTTTTTCTTCGCGATGTTTTTCTTCTTGGTGGTGGATTTGACCAGGCTGTTTTTCCCCATAAAAACCTCTTTTGCAGAGTGGATGTGGGAGGGTTAGAAACCTTAGTTTAAGAAAAAACTTATATCGAAACACCCATGGTCTGTAAAGATTTTTTTCCGAAGATGGAAACACTCAGCAGAAAAGGACTCCCGGATCCTCCCCGGGCCCGACCCGGTAGAGGCGCTGGACGTCAGCCTTCCGGTTTTTAAGGATGGCCCGCTGATTGAGATATCCCTTGTCTGTGATCTCGTTGGCATCGATGTTCGGGGGGTCGGTCAAGATCAAGGCCCGGGCGATCCGCGTGCTGCTTCCCGGGTGTCTGGCATTGTGTTCCCTAAGCCCGGTCAGCACGTGGCTGCGGACTTCCCGGGTGCCCACCAGTTCGGGACCGCCCTGAAGAGACGAAGGGCCCATAAGGCTCTTGCACCCCTCGAGGTTGGGGAACAGAAGCGCGCACAGCTCATCGGCGTCCTGGCCTGCGATTACGGCGTCCGAGACAGCCGGGCTGCAGGCGGCGAGGAGCGCAAGGCGCAGACTGCCCACGTGAACCCATGTTCCGGTGAGCAGCTTGAAATCTTCCGCGATGCGACCGTCGAAAAGGATCCCTTTTTCCGGCCGGCCCTTGTCCAGAAGCCTTCCGCCGTCCCCGGTGCGGTAAAACCCTTCATCGTCGAAGGCGGCTCGGGTAAGGCCCGCTTCTTTCCAGTATCCCGGCGTGACGTTGGGGCCCTTGACCCGCATCTCCAGCTTGTCCCCGTCCGGGATCAGCTTCAAAAGGGTTCCAGGGCCCGGAAGCCCGACCACCCCGGAACGCTCGCTCAAAAAGTGCCCGATGGTGACCATAGGGGCCGTTTCCGTGGCGCCCCACCCGGAGAGGATGGGGGTCCGTTTCCCCAGACTTTGGCGGCAAAGGGATTCCAGGCGCGTCCACAGGTGCTGGGGCAGGGCGGCCCCGGCATAGAAGATCAGGTCCAGGGACTCGAAGAAACGCTTCCGGAAAGCGGCGTCGCGCTCCAGGAAAGGCAAAAGGGCATCGAAGCCTCTGGGAACGTTGAAATACAGGGTCGGCTGGACGGCCTTGAGGTTTTGGACGCTTATTTCCATTTCTCCCGGAACAGGCCGGCCCCCGTCGATGTAAAGCGTCCCGCCGTTGTAAAGGACCAGGTTGAAGTTCTGGTTCCCCCCGAAGGTGTGGCTCCAGGGGAGCCAGTCGAGGACCACCGGCGGGCGTTTTTGAAGAAAGGGCCAGACCTGCAGGATCGACTGCTGGTTGGAGCAAAGCATCCGATGGGTGTTCAAGACCCCTTTGGGGATTCCCGTGGAGCCCGAGGTGAAGAGGATCTTGGCCACCCGCTCCGGGTCGATGCTATTCAGAGCCTTTTCCACTGCATTCGTGGCTCGGGTGCCGGCAAGCTCCGAAAAAGGGGTTGCCGGGATCTTTTCGGGAAGATTTTTAGAAACGACGATTTCCCGGCCTTCGCGTTCCAGGGCTTTTATCGCCGGGCCGAATCGTCTTCCGTCGGCTGCATAGACCACTTTGGGCAAGAGACGGTAAAGGATCGTTTTAAGACGGGCAAAGTCTTTCGACAAAAGAGAATAGGCCGGGGAAATCGGGGCGATGGGAACGCCCGCCTGCATGCATCCCAGCTGAAGCAGGGCGTGATCCATTCCGTTTTCCGACAACACCGCCACCGGCGTTTCCCGGGTGAGGCCTCGGTCGAGGAGGGCCTGGGAAACGGATCGAATCCTGGATGCGGCAGTACGGTAGGTCAGTTTTTTCCAGCCTTTTCCCGGCTCCCGTTCGGCCAGAAAGGCGTCGTCCGGCCGGAGGGAGGCCCAGCGGTACAGACAATGGACGAGGGTTTTCGGGTAAGGTGCCAGTTCCTGGGGCGAGCGCAGGAGCAGTCCGCCGTCGGGAAGGTTTCGGACCTCCACCGCGGCAGGAGCGAATGGGGAGGGCATGGATGGGCGTTTCTCCTGAAAAAGGCGGATCCGGGCGGGTGGGAGATTACCTGCCGGGGTCCGCGGATTTCGGGTTGAAGGTGAGGGGAAGGCGCAGCGAAAAGGTGGCGCCTCGTCCTTTTTCGCTTTCAAGACGAATGTCCCCGCCGAGGGAGCGGGCCATGATGAGGGCGCCCGCCAGCCCGAGTCCGTGTCCTTTCCGGGGGAGCTTCATGGCGGTGTCCGTGACCTGGACATAGCGCCTGAAGACCAATTGGTGGTGTTCCGGATCGATCCCTGGCCCGTCGTCGGTCACTCCCAGGCAGAGCGAATCGCCTTCCACCTCCACGTGGATGTCGATTCGGCTCTTGCGGTGATAAAGCGCGTTTTTAAGCAGGTTTCCCACGATTTGGCAAAATCGGGTCTCATCCTGACACAATTGGATCCGGTCAATGCGGGGGGAAAGGAAGAGATGAATCCCCTCCCGGGTCAGAATGCGCTGGAGTTCGGCGGCGTTTTCGGTTCCGGAATAGGGCTCGGCGTCCGCCTCCAGGCGGGTTTCCAAGGCGTCGAGGACGACCTGGAGGATCGCGCGTTTCGGATCGAATTGGACGGAAAAGCAGACCCCGGCTTCCGACCGGCCGACTTCCAAAAGCCCGTTGAGCATTTCGCGGGCCTTCACGACGTTTCTCAGGGCCCGTTTCAGCGTCTTGAGCTGCTGGGCGGAAAGGGACCCGAACTTGTCTTGTTTTTCCAGAAGCGTCCGCACGCCGGTTTCCACGACGGCGATGGGGTCTTTCATTTCGTGGATAAGAAACTGGATCTCGATCTCCCGGAAAAAGCGCTCCGGAGTTTCAATCTGTGCTTGCGAGGCCGGCCTTGGCCCGTTTCGCTGCTCCATGATGGGTTACCGTCTCTTTTTCTTGGGTTGTCGGGTTTGAGTTCTTTCCGCCGCCGCCTCGAACTGGACGGTGACGGTGGTGCCTCCGGACTTGAGGCAGTCCTTTTCGCCGCTGCAGTGGATGCAATCGGCGATATGGCCCGGGCAGACATCGGTGTCAAGAGGGATGAACGTACACCGGCGGGACTCGGCCTGGATGCTGAACCGGTAGCGTTCCGAAAAGATCTTCATGCGCAAAAGATCGAATCCCTTTCCGCCGGCATTGAAGTCGAAGGGATTCTTCGTGGCGTAGCGGGCCGTGTCGTAGGTGACGAAGTGGTTCTGAAAGATCAGGCGCTGCTTTTCCGGGGTCATCCCGGTACCGCAATCGGAAACGACGAAAGCAGGCCCTTGTTCTCTGTTGAGGACGGAAACGTCGATGCGGCTCCCGTCCGGGGTGTGTTCCACGGCATTGCGGATCAGGCCGTCGATGGTTTTTCTGAGGACTTCAGGCGGGATTCGGATGGAAGGGGTCTTTTCGTATGTCGCCGCGATTTTGCAGCTGCGGTGAGAAAATCGGGGGCGAAGCGCCTGGAGGCGCGCCTTAACAAAAGCGCCGAGGCGGATGTTTTCAGCCGGCGCACTCCTGGGCCCGAACAGGGTGTCAATGCGTCGCCGCAGGCGCTCCACCAGAGACGCGGCGGCATCTTCCGACGCCGAGAGCAACCCCTGCATCTCCGTTTCCGCCAGCACTTCCAGCTCGTCGGCGCACGCCTCAAGCAGGGTGGAGATCATCCCGTGGGGCAAAGACCTTTTTTCTTCAAGAATATCATCAAGTTGATATTGCATTTCAAGAATACGGTTTAAATTTCTCTGGGCCCGGTCCAAAATCCGCTTCCAGCCGTTTTCCCCGGGGTGCGTCTGGAGTTTCTTTTCGAGAAGGCTCAAAGTGGCGCTCAGAATCGACACCGGCGTCTTGAGCTCGTGGGAGAGGTGGTGGATGATGTTGTCCTTGGCGTTGTTGAGGCTTTTGACTTCCTCATAGGATTGCTTCAGGGCCTCGTTGATTCTCGCGTTTTCGATGGGGAAGGCCACGGTATTGGCCACGGTGCTCAGAAGCGCCACATCCTCCTGGTCGAAGACGCCCTCCTTCTTGTTCACGGCGCACAGCACGCCGATCATCCGGTCCTGGATCCAGATGGGCACGTCCAGCATGCTGCGGGTTTTGTAATCGGAGAGTTTGTCCACGATGCTGTAAAAGTCGGGATTTTTCGATGTGTCGTGGACGATGAGGGGTTTCCCCGTTTGATGCACCCGTCCGGCGACTCCCTTGTTCAAGGGGAATCGGATTTCCTGTATCCGGCGGGTCATTTCCAGGCTCTCGTAATCGGCCACCCTGAAAAAGAACTCCTTCTTGACCGGGTCGATGAGGATGACGGATGCGCCGTCCACCCCGATGAGTTTTCGGACCTCCTGCACCACCACGGATAGACGTTCATCGAGGGTGCGGAACCGGACGAGAGCCGTTGCCGTGTCGAAGAGGGCCTGACGGGTGAGGGCCGCCTGCTTTTCGGCCGTGACATCCCTGGCAATGCCTCGGAAACCGATCTTTTCCCCTTTTTTATTGCGAATGAGGTTGGAGGAGATCTCGAGGATGCGGGGCTGGCCGTCCTTGCGGATGATCTCCCAGATGATGTCCGTGATTCCTTCTCCGGTGCGGTACACCCGGTTGGTGCTGTCGAAGGCCTTTTGGGCGTTCTCCGGATTCATGAAACGACGGAAGTTCTTCCCCTGGATTTCTTCTCTGCCGTATCCGAAGATGCGGCAAATCGCGTTGTTGAAAAAGGTGAAATTGCCTTTCAGGTCGGTTTCGTAGAACGCATCCGCCACGTCTTCAATGAAAACCCGGTAGCGGTCCCGGTGGACCCCGGGATCCTCGGTCCGGAGGGGAGGCGGGGCGCAGGTCTTTTGCGGCTTCGATTTTCCGAGCACTGAACCGGGTTTACCCTTGGGGGTGCCCTTCAACGCGGTATTTTTAATTTCCGGTTTCACCTTTGATGGAACATATCCAATTTAGGTCGCTTTTCGCAAGGCAATTCTGCTCCGATCCCCGGCGGGATCGGTGGGGCCGCCTGATATCCAGGCGTTTTTCATGAGGCGGGAAAAGGCAGAAGCGGCATCGCCGGCTTTGACGGCCGGCGATGCCGCTTTTCACTTTCGAAGGTGGCGTTTCAGGGAACAGGTCGTCCCGGCGGCACGGTGGGCCCCCATCATTTCTTGGAGCGCTCGTCGATGACGCGAAGGGCTTTCCCTTCGCTCCGCGCGATGGTCTTGGGCGCCAGGACCTCTACCTTCACGCCGATGCCCATCATTCCCTGGATGTGGGAGGCGATCTTTTTCTCCACCTCGGACCGCTTTTCCGCCCCCAGGTCCAACACCTCGGCCTTGGCCTCCACCCGGACGGTGAGATGGTCGAGGTATCCCTTCTTGCGGACCACCAAAACATACTGGGGCAGCACCTCCTCCACGTCCAGAAGGAGGGCCTCGATCTGGGACGGGAAAACGTTGACGCCGCTGATGATGAGCATGTCGTCGGAACGCCCGGCGATCTTGTCCATCTTGATGAAGGTCCTCCCGCACACGCATTTTTCCCGCTTGAGGCGGGTGATGTCCTTGGTGCGGTACCGGATCATGGGCATGGCGCGGCGCTGGATGGCGGTGAAGAGGAGTTCTCCCGGTTCACCCATGGGGACCGGCTCCAGGGTCGCCGGGTCGACGATCTCGGCCAGGAAGTGGTCTTCGTTGATGTGAAGGCCGTCCTGGGCCTCGCAGTCGAAGGCCACACCGGGTCCGCAAAGTTCGGTGAGGCCGTAGGCCTCCATGGCCTTGATCCCCATGCGGACCTGGATTTCGTCCCGCATGGCAAGGGTCCAGGGTTCGGCCCCGAAGACGCCCACCCTCAGGGGAAGTTTGCGGATGTCCACCTTCATTTCCTCGGCGCGCTCGGCGATGGTCAGCGCATAGGAGGGGGTGGAGAACAGGACGGTGGACCCGAAGTCCTTCATGAGGGTGATCTGCCGTTCGGTCATGCCCGAGCTGGTGGGGACCACGGTGCTTCCGATCCGGCTGGCGCCTTGGTGGAATCCCAGGCCGCCCGTGAACAGGCCGTGGCCGTAGGCATTCTGGACGATGTCCCCCGGTCTCACGCCGGCCGCCCAGAGGTTTCGGGCCATGCACTCGGTCCACTGATCCAGGTCTTCGGCGGTGTAGGGGCCGGTGATGGGCTTGCCGGTGGTCCCGGAGGAGGCGTGCACCCGCACGACCTGGTCCAGGGGAACCGCACACAGACCGAAGGGGTAGTTGTCTCTCAGGTCGGTCTTCACCGTCAGGGGGAGTTTGCTGAGGTCTTCCAGGCGCTTGATATCTGCCGGCTTGACGCCGCTTTCGTCAAATTTCTTCCGATAGAAAGGAAGTTTCTGGTAGACCCACTCCAGCGTCTCTTTCAGTTTCTTGAGCTGGAACTCCTGAAGTTTTTCGACGGGCATGCATTCGAATTGATCATCCCAGGGCATTTTTCTCCTCCTTGATTGATAATGGTGAGATCGAGACTCGTCTTTTTAAAGGGGTTACAAAACCCAAAAAACCATCGTGGGTTCTTCGGCTGTCCCGCTTTCCGGTGTTCGGGGACGCTTCGAGCCGTTCCGCGCCTTGAAGAAAAGATCTGCATGGTGTCGAGACTTTCCTCAGGACTGCGCCGCGGCGGAAAAGCCCAGGTCGAAGGCCTTCAGGTTGATGTCGGAAAAGGCTTTTTTGGTCTTGGTCCGGATGACCGTTTTGACATGATCCGTGCTCAGGGGGACGGTCCCAGTCTGAATCAGCGCTCCCAGAAGCACCATGTTCACGGCCATGACGCTTCCGGCCTCTTTGGCCATGGCCGCGGCGTTGAAGGCGATGAGCTTCTTGGTTTTGGCCCGGATCAACTCCTGCAGGTGTTGGAGGTCCGGATAGACCCCCTTTCCGATATTGACGGTAAACGGCATGAGGGGGGAGAGGTTCGTGATGACGACGGTGTTGGAGTTGCACTTGTTCAGGGCCCTGAGGGTTTCGGAGGGCTCGAAGCCCATCAGGACATCGGCTTCCCCGTCCGAAATGAGGGTGCTTTGGGAATCCCCGAAAACGATGGCCGACTCCACCACGCCGCCCCGCTGGGCCATGCCGTGGATTTCGCTCATCCGGATGGGGATATCCGCCATGAGCGCCGCTTCCCCCAAGACCTTGGAAGCCAGCAGGTTCCCCTGTCCTCCGACCGCTACGATGATGACTCGCGTTGTTTTCATGGGCATCAAATCCTGTCTTTAGATGATGGGTTTCAATGGATGGGTTCCCCCGTGAAAGATCCGGCATTCCTCATGACGAGGCCTTCGGAGTCTTGACGGGCAGAATGGCGTTTTCCGGGCAGATCTGGGCGCAGACCGCACATCCCGTGCACAGGTCGGGGTCGATGCTGACCTTGCCTTCCCAGAGGAAAAAGGCCGGGCAGGCGATGCCCAGGCAGTCCCGGTGGTTCTTGCATTTCTCCGTGACCCTGAAGGGTTTTCCCTTGGCCAGGCCCAGGCTCTTGGCGTAAAGGACGCACATCTCCTCGGAGATGACCACTGAAACCCCTTTGAATTGGACGGCCTCCCGGATGGTTTCGATGCTCTTTTGGAGCTTGTAAGGTTTGATCTTGGTGATGAAGGGGACTCCGAGGCCCTTCACGACGCTTTCTATGGAAAGGCGGCCGTAACCGCTCAGGTTGAACCGGGTCATGTCCACGCCCGGATGGGGCTGATGGCCGGTCATGGCCGTGATCCCGTTGTCGAGAATCACCAGGGTGAAATCGTGGTTGTTGAAGAGGGCATTGACGAGCCCCGGGATTCCCGAATGGAAGAAGGTGGAATCCCCGATGAAGGAGATGACCTTGCGGTCCGTCGTCTTGGAAAAACCTCCCGCGGTTCCCGTGGAAGATCCCATGCACAGGAGGAAATCCGCCATGGAAAGGGGAGGGAGGACCCCCAGGGTGTAGCAGCCGATATCCGTGGGATAGACGGTGTCCATTCCTTCCACCGCCTTTTTCACGGCATGGTAGGTGGCGCGGTGGGAGCACCCGGCGCACAGCGTGGGGGGCCGTGCAGGGACTTCGGGGACGTCGCGGGTGTCCACGTGCACCGGCCGGGTATAGTCAATGCCGAAAAACCGGGCGATGCACGTCCGGACCAGACCCGGATCGAATTCGTAGAGCCGCGAGAACAGGCCTTCCCCTTTTCCGCGGATCTCCACGGTATTTGCGTCCTCCTGCGCAAAAGCCTTGGCAGCCTCTTCCAGGTAAGGCTCCCCCTCTTCCACCACCAGGACCTTTTGGCAGTCTTTCAGGAATTGCTTCATCAAGGATTCCGGCAGGGGATGGGAAAAGCCCACGCGCAGGATTTTCACCTTGCCGGCGATTTTAAGGTCCTTCACGGCATCCTTGACGTAGGCAAGGCTGACGCCGCTGCAGAGAATGCCCCAATCGCCTTTTCCTTCAAGGGTGTTGAGGGGCGAGGCTTCGGAAAGGGCCTTGGCCTTTTGAAGGTTGTCAAGCAGTTTGACGTGCAGCTTTCGTGAGACCGCCGGCACGGTGACGAGATTGAAGGGGTCTTTCTTGAAATCCCCCTTGACGGTCCGGGGCCGCAGGGAGCCCAGGGTGACGACGGCGGTGGAGTGGTTGATGCGGGTGGTGGTCCGAAGCAGGACGGGCTCCTGGAGCTGTTCGGAGACGTCGAAGGCATAAGCCACGATGTTCTTGGCTTCCTCGACGGAGGAAGGCTCCATCATCGGGAGTCCGGAAAGCTTGCCGTAGTATCGGTTGTCCTGCTCATTCTGGCTGGAGAACATGAAGGGGTCATCCGCGGTGAGCACCACCATTCCGCCTTTCACGCCGACGTAGGCCAGCGTCATCAAGGCGTCGGCGGCCACGTTGAGCCCCACATGCTTCATGACCGCCATGCTTCGGAGGCCGCAGTTGGCCGCGGCCGCAGCCACCTCCACGGCGACCTTTTCGTTGGTGCTGTATTCGAAATAGAGGTCGCTTTCCTGGGACATCTGGAAAAAATTCAGCGAGATTTCCGAAGAGGGCGTGCCGGGATAGGTGCTGGTGAAGGCAACCCCCGCTTCGATGGCTCCCCGTGCGATGGCTTCGTTGCCGAGGAGGAACATTTTTTCGCCGGCCTGATCTTTGAGCAGTTTGTGCATGGTCCGTTCCTTATTCGGGTTGAGGTTGCATGAGGCCTTTTCCACGATTCGAAAAGCAGGTTTTCGATTCGGGCTTGCGGAAAGCTACATTACAGCTACAATACAGTGCAGTCAAGAAAAATCATCGGTCGGCGGGGCGGCCGGGAGCGGGCGTCTTCGAGAGGTCTGCCCTTCGGCCCGGGAGAAAACGCATGCAGAAAGGAGCGCGGATGATCGTCCGAAATATCAGCGACAAGGAAGTCCTTGAGACCACCTACCTGGCCCACGGCGGGGCCGTGGCCCAGATGATCCTGGACCGCCGGACCCTGGAGGAAATCGGGTTCCTGGCCATCGCCCGTCTGGCCCCGGGCAAGGACATCGAGGTCCATCAAGACCCCATGGAGGAGATCTATTTTCTGCTTTCCGGCGCCGGTCTCATGCGGGTGGGGGAGGAAACCCGGGAGGTTGGGCCGGGGGACGCCGTGTGGATTCCAGTGGGCCAGCCCCACGGGCTGAAAAACACCGGAAAACAGGACTGCGTGATCCTGGTGGTGGCGTCTCCGTTGGGGTGAGCCTGGAAAGGGCCTGCGATCCGGGCTGCGGGAAGCCTAAACGTCGTTTTCCTTTTTGGCGGTCAGCGCGGCCAAATAGGGGCCCGGCGGTTCGGTGATTGGGACATCGGGGCGGAGATCGGCCAGTTCGTTGAGGGCTTCCCGGATCTCTTTGGAGCCCTTCTCGAACACCGCCTGCACGGCGTCGAAGTCGCGCCTGACCCCTCCCGTCGAAAAGCGGCCGGCGGTCCTCTTGAGGTACTTGAAAACCGGATCGCGTACGGCCTCCCAGGCGTCGCGCCGGCTCTGGTTCTCTTTGGGGGTCAGCGCATCGAGGGCTTTCAGCGTCCGGCGGTGGAAGCGATCCCGAAACAGCTTCATGAGAAGGGCCAGCCACAGGAGCATGAGGGCCGTGGCGCTGCCGGCTCCGATCATCAGGAGGAGGGAAGGGTCCCCCACCACGCCGTTGGCCGCCAGGAAAGAAAGGCCTGCCGCGCCGCCCATCAGGCTCAGCAGAAGCCCGGTGAGGGCGTGTTTGAAGGTGACGTTTCTCAACTGTCTCCGGTAGGCCAGCAGGGCCTCGAGGAAATGGCTGAGCCGCTCGCTGTGGGTTTCCACGAAGGTCGCCAGGTTGTCCAGGCGGTAGCGGGGGGCTTCCATGACCGCTCTTTTCAGGTCTTCCCGCTGGTTCTCGAGGTATTTCAGGTAGCCAAGGTCGCGACCCGGGAGGCTTGGGGACTCGGAAAGGGCTCGAGGCGAATAGGTCATGTGGATCATGGGGATATCCTTGCGTCCCGTGATCTGGGAGAGGTTCCAGCACAAGGTGCCGTAGACCCTCAGCAGGTCGTTAAGGGAGCCGCATTCGTCGATGCGATTGAGGACGAAAAGGACCCGGTCTTCGAACGTGCGGGAGGGAAGGGTGTCTCTAAGACTGGTATGGGTTTCCCGGACGGTCCCGGCCTTGTGGGGATCGAACAGGACCAGGATCAGGTCCGCGATCTGGGCCAGATCGCCGATGACCTCCTGATAGTTGTATCCCCGGTCCCGCTCTGTGATGCTGTCCAGCATCCCCGGGGTGTCGATGACGGCAAGCGTCTTCAGAAAGGGGGAGACGACCCGTTTGAGGCGGAAGTGCGCTGAAAACCGCTGGCCGTGCTTCTTGAGGGACTCGAAGGGGAATTCGGGGTCGTTGAGCAGATACTTGCCGTCCCGCTCCTCGGTGGTGCGGACCGGTCCTTGTGAGCCAAGCTTTTCGTCTATCGTGATGACGGTGAAGGAATCGTCGGTGGGGGCCTGTCCGGTGGCCTGGATATCGGCGCCTAAAAATTCGTTGATCAAAGCCGATTTTCCGGAGGAATAATTCCCCATGACCAAGACCAGCGGGCGCCATTTGATGCTCGTCTCGAGCGGCGCTTCGCTGTAGCCGTAACGCAGGGCCACCGGGGTCAAAAGCTCCCGGACCATTTCCTGAAGCTCGGACCTCAGGGCGTTGATGTAGTTTTCGCGATAGATCTCCATGATGGCATCCGGCTTTGTATTGGAGCAAATAGCTATCAGAACCCGTCGATGGCGTCAATACTTTCGAATTTCTCTTGGAGATCCCCGAAAGCCCAAAAGCATGAAGAAAAGGGCTGCAGGAAAACTTCTGTTTCAATGCGCTCGCAGAGGGGGCGCGGCGGCCGAAGAGATAAAAAACTTGTTTTTTCTACAAGGGCGGATACAATAAGACCGTTTGAGCAATCTCTTTCCCAGGAGGGCGGATATGCCGACATACCCGTTTTACTGCGAAAAATGCCAAAAGCCTTTTGAGTTGACCCTGAAGCTTTCCGAGTACGAAAAGAAGAAATCGTACCGGTGCCCCAAATGTAAGAGCACGCGGGTTCGACAGCAGGTCGCCGCTTTTCAGACCATCACCTCGAAAAAGAGCTAGAGCCGCCAAGCCCAAATCCTTTCTTGCAGAGGATCTTTTAAAGGCCGCCACGAGGATCGAGGCGTATCCGTCTTTCCAAAAGGGGAAAGGGTTGCAGGGAGGGGTTTTTTCTTCAGAGGGTTAGGTCATGGAGATCACGCGAACCGGGCAGTTCATCCTGTCCCAGGACGGCTGCCGGAGCGACGATATCCGGAAAGGGCTTTCCCGCCAGGAAGATCTCAGGGCCCAGGGACGGTACCAGCCCCTTGGACAGATCCTGGTGGATTTCGGGTCCTTGTCCCCGGAGAGGCTAAACCAGGCCCTGGAGGAGCAGTGCCTGGAGGTGCTGGGCAAATCCGAAATCTTCCGTGGGCTTTCCAGGGAGATCCTGCATAAGGTGATCGTCGAAACGCCCCTGCGGACCTACCCGGCGGGGGCGGTACTCATGCGGCAGGACGAGCCCGGTGAAAGTTTCTACCTGCTGGTGTCGGGAAAGACCAAAGCGTTTCGGGTCACCAGCGCCGGGATAGAAATCCCCCTGGCCGAGTTCGGGCCGGGCCAGGGGTTCGGAGAGATCTCGGTTCTCGCCCGACGGCCCCGCACCGCCTTCGTTCAAACGATTCAGCCTTCCAGTCTCCTGGTTTTTTCAGAAGGCGATTTTTTGCGGATCTGCAGGGAATGCCCGGACCTTTCCCTGGCGCTCATCCGCATGCTTTGCCAGCGGCTCGTCGAAGGAAACCTGGCCCTGGACCGGATCAGCGACGAGGAGCTCTCGGTGCGTCAGCTTTTCGGCCGGTTCGTGGCCCCCGAAGTGCGCGACGAAATCCTTTCTGGAAAAATTTCTCTGGACGGTGAGATCCGCACCGTGACCCTTTTGTTTTCGGATCTGAGGGATTTCACCCCCATGACGGAAAGCACGCCGCCGAAAACCATGGTGAGCATCCTGAACGCCTATTTCACGGAGATGACCCAGGCCATCCGGTCTGAACAGGGGGTGGTTCTCCAATACGTGGGGGACGAGGTGGAGGCGGTTTTCGGAGCCCCCATGCCCCTTTCTGATCATTCGGACCGGGCTGTCCGGGCGGCCCTGAAAATGCGCAAGCGTCTGGTTTCCCTGAACGACCGACTCAAGAGGGCCGAGGTCGGGACGCTTCGGCACGGCATCGGCATCCACACCGGCGAGGTGGTGGCAGCCAACATCGGGAGCCCGGACCGGAAATCCTATGCCCTGGTGGGGTCCACGGTGAACCTGGCTTCCCGGGTCCAGAACGCGAACAAGGCGCTGTCCACGGACATCCTGATTACTTCGGCGACCCTGGAGGGGCTTCGCGGAGTCCTATTCTCTCAAGACCCTGCCGCCTGTTTCTCTGAAAGGGGTGGCCGAACCGGTGCTGTTGACGGCGGTGACATGAACAGGAACCGGGGAGTTTCAAGGCCAGTGCAAGACCTCAGGGAGAAGCTCGACAATTGGGTGAAGGCGCACGGCGCCGCGTCGGGCTTCGGGGGGCTTTGGCGCAACCCCCTGCTCGTTTCGGCCCGCGCCGACGCCCGGTTCGACCGACTCCCGGAAATCACGGGCTTCGACCATTTACTTCCTCGGGAGCTGATGCCTTCCGCAAAGTCGGTGGTCATTTTCTTCATTCCCTTTGCCCCTTCGATGCAGCAGGAAAATGTCCCCGGCAAGTTTCCTTGCCGGAAGTGGGGGGTGGCCTACGAAAAGACCAACGCCCTCATCGAAAGGCTCTGTGCGCAGATCATCGGGTTTTTGAAAGACCGGGGATTCGATTCCACCCCGACACCCGCCACGCATAACTTCGATCCCGTGCGTCTCAAGGCGCGCTGGTCGCACAAGCATCTGGGTCACCTGGCGGGCCTGGGGCGCTTCGGAGTCAACTGCCAGCTCATCACGCCCTCCGGGTGCGCCGGAAGGCTGGGAAGTCTGGTCACCGAAGCGGATCTCGGCGACCACCCCCTGGTGGAGAAACAGGAACTCTGCCTGCACAAAACCGGTGAAAAGTGCCTGGAATGCCTCCGGCGGTGCCCGGTTAAAGCCTTGACCCCCGAAGGGATCCTGAGGCAGCGGTGTTTTTCCCGGCTGAAGCTGAACCTTCACCACACGCAGGCTCTTGCCGGCCTCGGTGAAAGCACCCATGTGTGCGGCAAATGCGTGGTGGGCCTTCCCTGCAGCGTGGATCCCGCGGATCAGACGGGGTGCCTCTCCAGAAAATCCGAAAGGGCTTCTTCATAACCCGGCGCGACGCTGGATCCGCTGTGGTTGGCACCTTTTCCGATGAAAAGACTCGAGGATGCGGGGGGAAGTTTTTCCTTGAGTCTTTTGGCGAAGGAAAGGGGGAACCGTTTGTCCATTTCCCCGTGGATGACCATGACCGGCATCTTCAGCTCCGGGGCCAGGCGGGCCGGACTCAGCTTCTCGAGCCGGCCTCGATAGAAAAGGTTCATCCAAAATAGGATCGTGCGCCCGAAAACGAGCCTGAAGAGCCGGCCGTACCAGTTGAAAAGGCTCAGGAGCATCTCGCCGGTATAGGGATAGACACCTTCCAAGAAAAGCAGCTTCACCCGGTCCGGGTTCCGCCAGGCGGCGATGGCGGCGCCTCCTGAGCCGGCCGAGTGCCCGTACAGGAGAACCGGCTCGCCCACCCAGGAGAGCACGGCCTCGATGTCCTCGGCCAGACGGAGGGCGTTCATCCCCCGCTGGGGGCTGGATCCGCCGTGGTCCCGGGCGCTGTGGATGACCGCGGTGTAGCCCCAACGGCCGAAAATCCTCGCCCGGGAGACCATCCGGTCCCGGTTTCGGCTCCACCCGTGGGCGAACACCACGATGCCTTTGCTCCGGCCTTCCGGTTCGATGCGCCAAACCTCCAGGGACTTCCCGTTGGTGGCGGGAATCCGAACATCCCTGACCCGGCCCCAGTCCGGCGATTCCCTGACGGGCTTTCTCGGATATTCGTGGAGCAGGTAAGTGAAAAAGAGCGTCAGGAGGAGATAGAAGCCAAAAAGTACCCCAAAAAGCGTCATCATAAAAAACAAGGCCTTGTGCAGGGAAAGGTTGTAGGGTCCGAGCGGATTGAGATACCGCAGGCCGAATCCGTTGTCAAATGCGGCGCCCGTCCCATCGTGCGCATGCGTCTTTTCCGGGGTTGCTCCTTGCGCTGTCTCGGGTATCGGCGTAAAATGTCTTTTTCAATACTTCCACGAGGAGGCCGTATGCCCTACGACGAAGCATTGGAAAGCCGCATTCAAGAGATCGCGGCGAGATGGAAAGGAATCGATTCGAAGAAGATGTTCGGCGGCGTCTGCCATCTTATCCGCGGAAACATGTTCGCCGGCGTCTACCGATCGTATCTGATCCTGCGCCTGGGGGAAGAGGCCGGGGGAAAGGCCCTGTCGAGGCCGCACGTCAGGCCCTTCGACATCACGGGAAAGCCCATGAAAGGGTGGGTGATGGTGGAGCCGGAAGGAATCGAAACGGATGCAGCCCTGAAGCAATGGCTTTTTTCGGCCAAAGCATTCGCCGAGGGGCTTCCGAAGAAGTAGCGGCAGGAATCCTTTTCCACAGGGCCGGGTCCGCTTCACGCCATCACGAACCAGGACAAGGGCCTCCGCACGCTCACAGGTTCCGGATACGACTCCGGGTACCCGGCCCGGAGAATCCACTGGACGTGGCCGGTCAGGCCCAATTCTTGGATGATTTCTTTTTTCCAGGGGTCTTCTTCCAGCAGTTGCGTCATGGGGTGGATGGCAATATTTTTTTCCCTTATTTTCAAGAGCATCTCTTCATAGACCCTCCCGTATTCAACCAGAGTGGACACCCTTGAATCGGGGCTGGTCACCACAAGCCACCCCCCGCAGGTTTTGACCTGCTGGATCACTAGGTCCACGGTTTGCTCACGAAAGCCTTGCTTCAAGACCGATTTCCGGTTGTAAAAAGTCCGGACATACCAGCCGGCAAACCCTTTGATCTCCATGCTTTCCGGGGTCAGCCCGTCCCGGAATTGTTTGGCTTCCTCATTGGACCACCGGATCCATTGGGACAGTTCCTCCTGCGCGGCATCGCGAAAGGCCTGGGCGCGGTTGGCGGCAATCGTTGCCTTTTGGAGATAGTTTCCTTCCCTGGAGTCGTTGGGGAAATAAAAGGCATGGGGTGAGGGGATATTGGAAAGCAAACAGGGTCGGTCATCGTGCCGGGTGATGAATCTCAGGTCTTCCTTTTTGAGCTTGTCGGCTGAAAAATCGGCACGGAGGGTCCGTCTTTTCCTGATTTTTTCAAGGGGGAAATCGCGGGTTTTCCCTTTCTTGAGATGAACGGCCGCGAGATCCGTGTCCAAAGGATTTTCAGCAAGGATCTGGATCTCCGCCTCATAGCCGAAAGTCCCGGCGGCAATCACAAGGTTTTCGATAAAGGCTCCGATTCCGAGCAGCAATTCCCTGTTTTCCGGATCGACGGAGGGCAACCATCGTTTTGGGTCAGAACCGATGATCCAGTGCCTGGGCTCCTGGATTCTTACCGTCCAGGGCTGTGCATTGTGGCTGCTGGGCGCCAGGGAGGCAAGGTAAAGAATTTCCTTTTCGTCGTTTTCAAGTCCCTTTATCGGTTTTTGGGTTCTTTCGAAGCGCCCGAGATCTTCGCGTTTTGTACCGCTGCAGGCGCTTGCCAGCGGCAGCCCTGCCAGAAGAAGCGCGCCTTTCCCTGATCCTTTCAAAAAGTCCCTGCGGTTCATGGGCTTTTCTCCTTTTCTTCAACGGGTATCGGCCGAGTGCGGGCGGAAGCCCTTGCCAAAGCGCATCCACAACTTGCGCCCCTTCGGTACCTGCCAGGGAATGAGGCTTCATTTTTCCCGTAAAAATGAAGTCTTCTTTTTTGAAAGCATCCGTGGAAAAGACCACCGGCCATCTTTTGTCTCGGAACGCCCGGGTGATTTGATTGATGGGGCCGATGATCTTTCGGGCAAGGGGTGTGATGGGAGGTTTTTTCTTTGGATCAAAGTTGTCCTTGACCATGTCGATGATGATCAGGACGGGATATTCGGCGCCCTTCATGAAAACGCTCTTCTTCGGAGATTTTGGATAGAAGCGGTTTCAAAACCTTCCTTCCCCGCCTGTTGGGCCTTTTGGAAAGCGCTAAACCCGCTTCGCTGAATCTTGAAAACTCGGGCGTAACGCCCTCAAACAATTCAAGATTCAAACGCTCCGCTTCGTTAAGCGCTTTTATCAAAAGAGCCAAAAACGGCTTGTCAGGAGGTTTTGAAATGACTTCTAGTAAAATTGGGGCTTTCACCCGGTGTGCGAAAGTCCCCTTTGAAACAGTGCTGTTAACCGTCTCGAAACAGTCCCGTCATGCCGGACTTGATCCGGCATCCAGAGAGAGTTGCGGTTCACTGGATGCCGGCTGAAAGCATGCCTAAATGACGACGTAAAGAAAATTATGAGACTGTTAATAAGCCGGGTCCGTTCCTTCGGGCCGCTTACTTTCCTTTATACTCGGGCCGCTTGCGCCCCAAAGAGGAGAGTCCCTCCAGGGCATCCTGGCTGGAAAAGATGTCATCAAGCCGCGAAAGTTCGATGTCCACGGCCTCCGGAATACTCTTTCCGGCCTGGGCGTCGATGATCTCGTGGGAGAGCTTGAGGGCAAGCGGTGCCTTGAACCCGACGATCTTGGCGGTCTTGGCCGCCAGGTCTTCCGGAACTCCGGCGGGCGGCTGCTTGGAAAAAAGCCGCTTCACGTTTTCCGGGGAGCAAGCGGCGGCCATGGCCTTGAACCGCTCCGGGATCTCACGGGAGCGGTACTTGTCCGGCTTGCCCGCAGCCGCCAGGGACTGGATGGCAGGCTCCACCTCCGCCGGCGAGACAAGCCGGGTCACGACCCCCAGCTCCATCAGGTCTTTTGCCGAAAGGGTTGCGCCGGTGAAGGTGTAGTATTTGGCCAGTTCGGGACCCGCGTGGCGGGCGAAGCGCAGCATTCCCCCCAGGCCCGGGAAGATGCCGATCCCGGTTTCAGGAAAGGCCATGGACCCGGCCTCCGTGGCCACGATGGCCTGGCAGGCCAGCGCCAGCTCGCTCCCGCCGCCCAGGGACAGGCCGTCCAAAAGGGCCACGGTGAGCTTTTTGCTGTTTTCGATGCGAAGCAGCAGCTCGTGCCCCTTGCGCGTGAAGGCCGCGATGTCGGCGATCTTTCCCGCCTTGATCTTCTGCACGAAGTAACGGATATCGGCGCCGGCCACGAAGGCCTTTCCCGCACCCTGAAAGATGATGGCTTTGACCTGCGGGTCGCCTTGGGCCTTCTCGAATCGGTCGTTGAGCTGGAGGAAAACGGCTTCGTTGAGGGCATTCATGGCTTCCGGTCGGTTGAGGGTGATATAGGCCACGCCCGAGCGCACCTCGAGGTCCACGAAAGAAAACGCGAAGGGTTTACCGGTCTGTTTCTGTGCCTCCAGGAGCTTGGGCATCTTGAAGTCGGGGTATTTCTTGCAGATGGCCGCCACCGCCGAATACGTTTTGTCCACGCCTATCCTGTTGGCGATCTCGAAGGGTCCCTGGGCCCACCGAAGGCCGATCTTGGCTCCCCGGTCCGTGTCTTCCACAGAGGCCACCCCCTCGTCCACCAGGGCTGCCGCAACGCCCAGGCAGACGCCGTAGAAACGGTCCATGAGGCCCTCGAGCCGGGATGCGTCCGCCTGGCCTTTAAGGTTCCAGTTTTCCCCTTTTTCCTTCTGCCGGGTCAGGATGTCCGCCGGCGCATAGAAGGGTCCAAGTTCGTTCCCCAGGGTGGTGGCGGCGTGCACTGCGATGGGGATCCCCGTGACGTTCATGAGCTCGAAGGGGCCCATGCCGATGCGGAAGGCCTTCTTGGCGGCCTCTTCGATGGTGGGGATGTCGGCGATGCCTTCTTCCAGCATCCGGGCCGCCTCGTTGAGGAACGGGACGAAGAAGCGGTTCACGGCAAACCCCGGGGCGTCCTTGACCACGATGGCGGTCTTGCCGTGGAGCTTGGCCGCCAGAACGGCGAGATCCAGAGTCTTGCGGCTCGTGTCGTCGTGGGGGATGACTTCCAGGAGCCGATTTTTCGCCGGGTGGTAAAAATAGTGCAGCCCGATGAAACGGTCCGGTCGGGAGGTTTTTTGCGCAAACTCCCTGACATAGAAGCTGGAGGTGTTGGTGGCCAGGACGGTCTTTTCCGAGCAGATCCGGTCCAGCTTTTCAAAGAGGCCGGTCTTGACGGCCTTGTCCTCGAAGACCGCCTCGATGACGATGTCGGCGTCGGCCACGGCGTTCATGTCGCTGGTTGCGGTGATACGCGACAGGACGGCTTCCACCTGGGCGGGGGTGAAGATTTTCCGCTCGACGCCTTCGCCGAGCAGTCTTTTGATGGTGTTCATCCCCCGCTGGACGAACTCCTCTTTCAGGTCCACCATCACTACGGGGATGCCCTCCTGGGCGATCTTTTGGGCGATCCCGCTTCCCATGTTACCGGCGCCGATGACGCCGATCTTTTGAATAAGGGACATTGACATTCCTCCTGTCAGCGGTTTTTCCAAACCGGTTTGCGCTTTTCTTCGAAACTGGCGATGCCTTCCAGAGTGTCTTCCGTTTTCATCAGGGTGTACAAAAACAGATCGGAGACCCGATCGACGGCCTCGGGGAAAGGCATCCCTAGATGCTGTTTCACGGCCCGTTTGTTGAGCCGCACGATGAGAGGGCTGCAGGCGGTGATTTCCCCCACGAGCTTGTCGACTTTCTCGTGGAGTTTGTCGTCTTCCGTCACGGCGGTGACGAGCCCCATTTGATGGGCGGCTTGGGCCGTGTAGCGCTTCCCCGTGGTGCAGATTTCCACGGCCCTGGCAGGGCCGACGAGCTGGGGAAGCCGCACGGCGGCGTAAGGCGGGAAGAAGCCCAGCTTGATCTCGGGCTGGCCGAAGAAGGCGCTCTTGGCCGCCACGACGATGTCGCAGGCGATGGCCACCTCCATGCCGCCCCCGAGACAGAACCCGTGAACGGCGGCGATGAGGGGGACCTCGATTTTGTCCGCGGCGAAGAAAATGCGGTTGAACCCGGCGATCATGTGGCGCACCACCCCGGGTTTGTGATCCGCGACCTCGACGCCGGCGCACCAGCTGGGACCTTTGCCGCAGATCACCACGCACTTGAGGTCGGCGTCTCCGGACAGCTGTTCCAGGGTGGCGCTCAGTTCCTCCATCATGGGGAGGTTCAGCACGTTGTGCTTGGGCCTGTCCAGGGTGACCCTGGCCACGCCGTCGCTTTTTTCGACCTGGATGTTTTTGTAGGGTGTCATGGGCGTTGTCCTGTTTTTGAGGGTGATTGTCCGAGCCGGCGCATTCGCGCCGCCCTTAAGCCGGCTGGAAAACGTAGTTCATCTGCCCCCCGGCCAGCGTATTGACCTCCGTCTTCATCTCCATGCCGACGCGCAGCGCCTCGTCTTCCACCCCGTCGGCGATCCTGCCAAAGACCTTGTAGTCGCCGTAGTCGACGAGGGCGATCCGGTAGGGCAGGTCCTTTTCGAATCCCACCGGGCCGTATTCCAGCTTGCTGTAGGTCAAAAGCTTCCCGGTGCCTTTCACCTCGAACCATTCCATCGCGCGTCCCAGGCACCGGTAGCAGTCCGCCCTGGGCGGAAAGAAGTGCACACCGCAGACCGTGCACCGGGTCCCGGTCACCTTCCCCTTTTCCAGGTGGTCGATGAAGTCGTTGGTCCGGGTGATGGCGGTGAAGCTCACCGTTCCGAATTTCTTGAACCGGTCGTCTATGTCCTTGGTCTTGCCCATGCGCTACCTCCCCAGTATGGTCACGTTTCCGTAGAGTCCCACGCCGCCGATGTTGTGGACGAGGCCGATTTCCGGATCTTTCACCTGAATGGCGGCCGCTTCGCCTCTGAGCTGGAGAACGATGGTCCGGATCTGGGAACCGCCCGTGGCTCCGATGGGATGCCCCTTGGAGAGGAGCCCGCCGTCCACGTTCACCGGGATGCTTCCCTCCTTGTAAGTTTCCTTGGCCCGGATGAGCTCTTTTCCTTCACCGGGCTTCGCGAAGCCTAAATTTTCATAGGCCATCAGCTCGGCGATGGTGAAGCAGTCGTGCACCTCGGCCACGTCGATGTCCTTGGGCCCCACGCCGGCCATGGCGTAAGCCTGCCGGGCCGCCTCCTGGGCCGCGGCAAGCCCCGTGAAAAGGTCTCTCCCTGCAAGGTTCACGGAGGTGGTGGCGGCGCCGACCCCCAGGATCCAAACGGGTTTTTCGGAAAAGATCTTGGCCTTTTCCTCGCTGGCGACGATGATGCAGGAGCTCCCGTCGGCGTTGGCGCAGCAGTCGCCCACCCGTAGGGGGCTCGCCACCGGACCGGCCATGCGGTCGTTGGGATCGGCGAACATCTCGAAGGTCACCGGCTTCCGGTACACCGCCCGTTCGTTGAGCTGCCCGTAGGTGGCGGATTTGACACGGATGAGGGCGAGGTCTTCGGGGGTGGTGCCGTAGGTGTCCATGTGGGCCCGGGCGTACATGGCGTAGTAGGCGGGCATCATGGTCCCGAAGGGGCTTTCCCACTGGATGTCGGCCCCGCGGCCCATGCGCTCCTGGGACTCCGAGGAGCTGATCTCGGACATCTTCTGGAAGCCGATGACCGCCACCACGTCGTGGAGGCCGGATTTGACCAGGGAATAGGCCAGGCGAAGCCCCATGCTGCTGGAGGAGCACAAGCTTTCCACATAGAAGGTGGGCTGGGGGTTGAGCCCCAGGTATTCGGCGAAGACGCCGGCCGGGGATCGCTGCTTGTCGTATTCGGGCGCCGAGCAGATGATGGAGGCGTCCACGTCTTTGACGGTGAGGCGCGCGTCCTGCATGGCCTCCTTGAAGCCTTCGAAGGCGAGCTCCCGAATGGACCCGGGATACTGGCGGACGAAGGCGCTCTGGCCGACACCGATGATTCCCACTTTTCCCATAACCTTCTCCCTTTCGCGGTTACTCTCTGAGACCCTTGAAAAAAGGCAGTTTCCGTCATGCCGGACCTGATCCGGCATCCAGAAGAAATTGAAATTACTGGACCCTGGCTTTCGCCGGGGTGACGAATGTAAAATTATACAAAGGTCTCTCTCTCATGCCCCTTGGCCCCTCGACCCCTCGAACCCTTTGACCCTTGAACCCTCGACCCCTTTGACCCTGGGCCCCTTAACCCTAGACCCCTCGGCCCCTTTTAAATATATTGTCCCCCGTCCACCTTGATCACCTCGCCGGTAATGTGGCGTGCCTTTTCCGAGGCCAGAAAAACCACCACGTTGGCGAGGTCTTCCGGGGTCCCCACCCGCTTGAGGACGATCTCGGCCATGGCCAGGTCCACGATCTTGTCCCTGGCGTCGGACTGGGTCAGCATGGGCGTTTCGATGAGCCCCGGGGCCACGGCGTTGACGTTGACGTTGAAGGCCCCCAGTTCCTTGGCCAGGGCCTTGGTATAGCCGATGATCCCCGCCTTGGAGGCCGAATAGTTGGTCTGGCCGAATTTGCCCCGAAGCCCGTTGATGGAGGTGATGTTGATGATCTTTCCGGATTTCTGTTCCTTGAAAAGCGGCGCCGCGTGGCGGGTGAAATTGAAATACCCCTTCAGGTTGACTTCGATGACGCGGTCCCACTGTTCCTCGCTCATCTTCCAGGAAACGCCGTCCCAGTTCATGCCGGCGTTGTTCACCAGGATGTCGATCCCGCCGAAGGCCTCGAGGGCTGCCGTGACGACTTTTTCCGCCTCCGAAAAAGAGGCGATGTCGCACTTGACGGCCAGGGCTTTTTGCCCCATCTCCAGTATCCGGTCTCGGACCTCGAAGGCCTCGGATTCATGTTTTCGGTAGGTCAGGCAGATGTTGGCTCCTTCCTTGGCCAGCTCCACGGAGATGGCGGTTCCGATCCCCTGGGATCCCCCGGTCACGATGGCGTTTTTGTCCTTCAAAAGCATGGCGTTCCCTTTCTTTTCGGTATGACGGTCTGTGCATGCGCTGCCCGAAGGAAGCTACATTACAGCTACTTGTAAGGGGAGTCAAGACCGAATTGGGCGCGTGCGCGCAGGGGACAGCGCTTTGGAAAAATCGGACAAAGCGGTTCACCGGGACGGCAAGGAGAAGGAGACCCTCTCGATGAGTTCCACAAGCGCTTCTTTCTTGACCGGCTTGGTGAGATAGTCGTCCATGCCTGCTTGGATACAGCGCTCCCTGTCTCCCTTGAGCGCATGGGCGGTGAGGGCGATGATGGGGATGTGCCCGCCGGTCTCTTTTTCTTGCTGTCGGATGGTTTTTGTGGCTTCGAAGCCGTCCATTTCCGGCATCTGCACGTCCATCAGGATCAGATCGAAGCGCGTCGCCGTGAAGGCTTCCACGGCCTGTTCGCCGTTTTCCACCACGGTGGTGCCAAACCCCAGTTTTTCCAGGAGACGGACCATGAGCTTTTGGTTCACCGTGTTATCCTCGGCGATGAGGATGTGGAGGGGCTTTTTTCCCTTTTCGTTTTCACGTGACCTTCGTCCTTCCCGCAGGGAGTGCCGGGTGAACAACTGCCGGAGGCTTTTTTCTTCCCGAGACAGGCCCAGGGCGGACTGCACCGCTTCCAGGAGGTCGGCTTGACTCACCGGCTTGGTGAGATAGCCGCTGATTCCCAATTCCCGGCATCTCGCGGCGTCTCCGCGCCGGCCCACCGACGTCAGAAGGATCACCACCGGCTCGACGACCCACTGGTTTTGTCTTATTTTTTCAACCAGCTCGAAGCCGTCCAGTTCGGGCATCATCATGTCCGTGATCATCAGGGAAAACGGCACGCCTTGAGCTTCTTTCTGCTTTAAAAGCTTCAAGGCCGCCAGGGCGCCTTCCGCCGATTCGGGTTTCATGCCCCACTGCGTCACCGTCTCCCACAGGATTTTCCTGTTGGTGGCGTTGTCGTCCACGATGAGAACCGGCACCTTTTCAAGCGAGGGTTGGGCCGTTTGAAGCTTCGGCTTCGGCGAGGGATCCTTTTTAAGCGCTGCGGTGAAATGAAAGACCGCTCCTTTTCCGGGGGCGCTCTCGATCCAGATGCGGCCCCCCATCAATTCCACAAGGTGGCGGGTGATGGTCAATCCCAGACCGGTCCCCCCGTATTTTCTGGCCGTGGAGCCGTCCGCCTGGACAAAGGGCTCGAAGACCGCTTGCTGTTTTTCGGGCGGGATGCCGATGCCGGTGTCCTTCACTGATACGTGCAGGTCGATGTGACCGGGGGATTGGCTTTCCACGCCCACGGTCACCGCCACTTCTCCTTCCCGGGTGAACTTGATGGCGTTTCCCACCAGGTTTACCAGGATCTGCCGTATCCGTCCCGGATCGCCGATGAGGTGGGATGGGACTTCCGGTTTGATGGATCCGATGAGTTCCAGCCCTTTTTCATGGGCCCGAATAGCCAAGGTTTTCAGGATGTCGTGAAGGGCATCCTGGAGGTTAAAAGGAATGGCATCCAGATCGAGCTTGTGGGATTCGATCTTGGAAAGGTCGAGGATGTCGTTGATGAGCGTCAGCAGAGAGTTGCTCGCCGACTTGACGATTTCCAGGTATTCCCGCTGTTCGTGGGTGAGTTCGGTGTCCAGGGCGAGATCCGTCATCCCCATGATGGCGTTCATCGGGGTCCGGATTTCGTGGCTCATGTTGGCCAAAAACTCACTCTTGGCCCGGTTGGCCGATTGTGCCTCTTCCCTTGCCCGCACCAATTCCGAGATATCGACAAAGGATTCGAGGAGACAATTCCGGCCATCCAGGGTGATGGGGATCACGCGCTTGAGAATCGGCAATCGATGCCCTGAAACGGTTAGGAGAATCCGTTCGGCGTTGTCGATATTCTGCGCCAAATCCGTGATGGGGCAGGATCCTTCCTGGGCCGGGCAGATGAACTGATGGCAGGTTTTTCCGATAATTTCCGATTCGTTCGATCCGATCAGGGTGGAGGCAGCCGGATTGACGAAACGGATTTGATGGGACTTGGCATCGATGATGATAATTCCGATCTGGACGGTGGAAAGAATACGCTTGAGCCGATCTTCGCTTTCCCGAAGGGATTCTTCGGCACGCTTTCTCTCGGAAATATCCTTGAGCATGCCCCAAAAACCGAGAACCTCCCCCTTTTTCCCCGGAACAAAAGACATGGATCCCTCTACCACGCGACGGGATCCGTCCGCCCCCAAGACTTTCCATTCCACCAGCCGCTCGGGACGCTTTTTGTGATACACGGTCTTGGAGATTTCGTGGAGTTTTTTCAAATTCTCTTCGTCCAGGAAGGAACGGTTGCTGGACCCCAAAAGGACCTCGGCGGAACACCCGAGGATGCGGCACATGGCAGGGTTGAAAAAGGTAAAGTGGCCTTCCAGGTCGACCTCGTAGTAGCCTTCTTCGATGCTTTCCAGGATGGATCGATACTTTTCTTCGCTTTCCCGAAGGGCTTCTTCGGTTTGCTTTTTTTCGGTGATGTCCACATCCGAGCCCCGGTATCCCGCAAGGGTGCCCTGGCCGTCGAGGATAGGCACCCCGCTGGTCAGCAGCCAGACCTCCTTTCCATTTTTGTGGAGGTTCAAGTTGACCAGATCGCGGAACGCAACCTTTTGGGCAAAGACTTCAAAAGCCGCCTGTTTGATCTTTTTTCGGATTTCCGGAGCGAAGAAATCGTAAAAATGCTTTTTCCCCACGATTTCTTCGGGCAGGTAACCCAAAATGCTTTCCACCACCGGGCTGGAGTACGTGTAAAGACCCGATGCGTCGATTTCCCAGATCCACTCCCCGGAATTTTCCGCAATCTGCCTGAATCGCGTCTCGGATTCCTTCAGAAAAGCCTCGGTCTCTTTCAGTCTGGCAAGGGCTTGTTGGGTGCCGGCATGGAGTTTTGCATTTTCGATGGCCAGCGCGCACAGCCCGGCAAAATGCCTCAAAGACTTGAGATCCTCATCTTGGAAATTTTTTTTGGAATCCACATGGGCGATGCCGATGATGCCCAGCACGAGTCCTTTGGACTGGATGGGAAGGGCCGCCATGGCCCGGAAGCGGTCTAAAGGGCCGTGGGTCAGACGCTTGGTATAGGCCTGGTAATCTTCCACCAGAGCCTGTTTGCCGGACTTCCAGACGGCGCCGCTAAGCCCCTCTCCGGGCTTGAGGCGAAGCCCCTTGAGCGTGTCGAAAAGGCCGCCGACGCCCACGCGCATCTCCATTTCGTGGGCGTCGGCGTCCATCAGATAGAGAAAGCCGTGCGGCGTTTCGGCAAGATGACAGGCGCTTTCGATGATGTCTTGAAGCAGATCGTCGAGGTCGGTCTGCTGGATTAACCTTGGATAGACGCTTTCAATGAATTCCAGGTAATCTTTTTGCCGGAAAAGGAGCGCTTTTTGGGATTGAAGGCCGGTGCGGGCTTTCATTGATGGTTTTCGAGGGGGCTTTTGTTTCCGGGAGGGTGGTTTGCGTTCCAATTAAAAACCCTGTTTAGCAAGTTTTTATTTTTCGGCGCCCCGGGGTCAAAGGGGTGTCTTTTTAAAGCTACAGGCGATGAAAATGCGGACTATCATAAAAACTTCCCAATGGCAACAAAGCACTTGCCGGGAAATCCCCTTCGAAATTTAACGGATGCCTCCCCCATGGACCATAAAATCTGTTGACAGCTCATTAGTTATATTGTAGCTACATTATGATTTATCCAAGGCAGCGGTCGCAGATGATTCCGGCGAAATCCTATAAAATAATGATGAAGGAGGAAAAAATGTCGACAGTACCGGACAAGATCCAGACCTGGCAGATGGTTCAGCCTACGACTTTCAACAAAGAGACCAAGGAGAAGGTCCCGGGAAAGCTCGAAAAGGCGGAAATCCCCCTTCCCGGGCTCAAGTCCGGGGAAGTCCTGGTGGAGGTTGCCGGGTGCGGCGTGTGCCACACGGACCTGGGCTACTTCTACGACGGGGTCCCCACCGTATCCAAGCCCCCCCTCACCCTGGGCCACGAGATTTCGGGGACCGTGGTTGCCGGAGACGAAGCCTGGGTCGGGAAAGAGGTCATCATCCCGGCCGTGATGCCCTGCCGGAAATGCATCCTGTGCAAGACCGGGCGGGGGAACCGCTGCCTGGCACAGAAGATGCCCGGAAACAGCCTGGGGATCTACGGCGGGTTTTCCAGCCACATCCCGGTCCCGAGCATCGACCTGTGCGAGGTGAAAAACCGGGGCGAGATGCCCCTGGCACATTTGGCGGTCGTTGCGGATGCCGCCACCACCCCCTACCAGGCCGCCAAACGGGCCGACTGGCAGCCGGGGGACAACGCGGTCATCGTCGGGATCACCGGCGGCGTGGGGCAGTACATGGGGCAGACCCTGAAGGCCCTGGGGGCCAACTGCGTGGTGGGCATCGCCCGGAACCAGGAGCGCCTGGACCGGGCCCTGCAATACGGCGCCGATTTCACCATCAACAGCACCGATAAGGACGCAAGAGCCGTCTCCGACGAATTCAGAGGCATCTGCAAGAAAAACGGCCTGCCGGGGTTCGGCTGGAAGATCTTCGAGGTCACCGGCTCCAAGGCCGGCCAGGAGATGGCGCTGTCCCTGCTGAGTTTCGTGGGGAAACTGGTGGTGGTGGGGTTCGGGATGGCCAAGGTGGACTACATGTTCGGGCGCCTGATGGCCTTCGACGCCGACGTCCTGGGGACCTGGGGCTGCCTCCCGGAGTACTACCCCATCGTCCTGGACATGGTGCTGAAGAAAAAGATCGACATCGAGCCTTTCGTGCAGACGCGGCCCATGAGCACCATCGAAAAAACCTTTGCCGAAGCCCACAAGTCGTCCCCGGACCGTCGCATCGTGCTGACCCCGGACTTCTAGCACCTTGAAGGAAATCGTCAACCGGAAACGAAAAAAAGGAGGATAGCACCATGAGTTTGAACTGGATGCCCAGAGACAACGAGATCAAGGACCACGCCCTTCATGCCGACATCCACTGGGGCAAAGAGGAAGAAGCCCCCTGCGTGGTTTTCGAAAAACGGCCCCTGAAAGACCCCAAGGGGAACGTGGTGGATGGGCTCACTGTGGCCTGGATCCGGCTGAACAACCCCAGACAGTACAACTCCTACACCACCGAGATGGTCAAGGGAGTCATCGCCGGTTTCCAGAACGCCTCCCTGGATCGAAGCGTGGTGGCGGTGGTCTTCACCGGCACCGGCCCATATGCATTCTGTACCGGCGGCAACACCAAGGAGTACAGCGAGTACTACAGCATGCGCTGTGACGAGTATGGCCAGTACATGGAACTGTTCAACGGCATGGTGGATTCCATCCTCCAGTGCAAGAAACCGGTCATCTGCCGCGTCAACGGCATGCGCGTGGCCGGCGGGCAGGAGATCGGGATGGCGTGCGATCTTGCCATTTCCTCAGACTTGGCCATCTTCGGGCAGGCCGGACCCAGACACGGATCGGCGCCCGTGGGCGGATCGTCCGATTTTCTTCCCTGGTATCTCAGTATTGAGGATGCCATGTGGAACTGCATCTCCTGCGAGATGTGGTCCGCTTACAAGATGAAGGCCAAGACGCTGATCTCCAAGGTGGTTCCGGTCCTGAAGGTGGACGGAAAGTGGGTGAGAAACCCCATGATCGTCACGGACAAGTACGTGGAAGACGGGGAGATCGTCTACGGCGAGTTCAAGACCGGCGAGGAAGGGAAAAAGGCCCGGGAATTCGTCAAGCAGCATCAGCCCAATGCGGATTTTGAGCTTTTGGACAAGGAAGTGGACAAGGTCGTCTGGACCTTCGCCAACCTGTTCCCCGGGTGCCTGATTGAGTCCATCGACAGCGTCCGGCAGAAGAAAAAGTTTTTCTGGGATACCATGAAAAATTCCCACAGGCACTGGCTGGCCGCCAACATGAGCGGCGAGGCCTTCTTGGGCTTCGGCGCCTTCAATACCAAGAAGATCACCGGAAAAGACGTCATCGACTTCATCAAGTTCCGGCAGAACGTGGCCGCCGGAAAGGCCTGGGACGAGGCCATGTTCGAAGAGGTCCTCGGAAAACCCCAGAAATAATCGAAACCTCCTTCATTTAATGCGGCAGTGGGCACGGAAAGGTTTCCGGCGCATACTGCCGCATTTTTTATTGACGATCCAAAATCTAAAAGGTGAATCTCCTTTTCTTGGCTCGATATTGTCATTCCCTTCCAGACAGATGAATCTTTCAATTTCCCGAACCCTGAAGCGGTGAACGCCTGATTTTTCCCATTCCGCCAATTATTGAACCGGTTGCCGAATGGTTAATTGAAACCTCATGAGACAAAAAACCATAACTATCAGCAAGTTAATTCGTATGAAATTTAAAGTGCATTTGAGGCACCAAACCATCTAAAGCGTCTTTTCAAAGGGCTGGTTTTCGGTTATATGATTCAACGGGCGAGAAAATGCGTTTTTCGAGCTTGGGCGATACGCGGCCTTGGATCTTGGGCACCTTCAAACGATCAGGGAAAAAACGGGGTTAAAAAGGCAAATCCATGAGACCGAGCCTTCAAGAAGGGCCAGAAAGCCTTTATGCCGAAGCCTTCGGTTTAAAAGATGCCCCGTTCAGACTCACCCCCGACCCGGATTACCTCTATCTTTCAGACTCCCACCTGAGCACCTATGAAAGGCTGGTTTACGGGATCAAGTCGGGGGCCGGCTTTATCCTCGTCACCGGCGAGGTGGGTTCTGGAAAAACCACTTTGTGCCGATATCTGCTTCGGGATATTGCAGGGGAGACGGATGCGGCCTATGTCATTAATCCTGGTCTTTCGTTCCCGGAGCTCATGGGGACGATTTTGGACGATCTGGGGATCCATTACTCGGGTCATTTGAGCAAAAAAGAGCTTTTGGACACCTTCAGCAGACATCTTCTTCAAAGAAGGGAAAACAGGAGAACGGTGGTACTCATCGACGATGCTCAGGCCCTTCCTGTAGAGACCCTTGAGGATCTCCGGCTCCTTTCCAACCTGGAAACAGACAAGGAAAAGTTGGTCCAGATTGTCCTTGTGGGACAACCGGAGCTGCATGAAACCCTCCAAAACCCGGGGCTGAGGCAATTAAAACAGCGGATTGCCATCTGGTGTGAACTCACCCCCCTGAAGCGAGAGGAACTTTCCGAATATATCTATCTCAGACTTCAAAAGGCCGGCAACCAGGGACAGGTGAGGTTCAGCCCTGCGGCTGTTAAAGAGATTTCAAAAGTTGCCGGAGGACTCCCTCGTCTGACCAATCTGATTTGCGATACGGCGCTATTGGCCGCTTATGTGGACAGTTCAAGAACGGTTAAGGTTCCCCACGTCAGGAGGGCACGGGATGAGGTGCATGTGGAAGGTTTTGAAAACAGATCGATACTCCATGCCCGTTCCTGGTTGCTGGCGATATTCGGCCTGATGATTGCTTTGCTTATCGGGTGGATTTATTATAGCCCGATAGCGTGGAAAAGAGTTTTTCTCGGGTTTTGATTTCTTAAAGGGAGAGAGACGGTGAGCATCCTGCACGAAGCCCTGCAAAAGAGAAAGCAGAAAGGGATGGTAAAGGTGCCGCTCAGCTCCAAGGGTGACTCATCAAAGACGCAAAGGCGGTACTGGATATATATCATGACAGGGGCGGCATCCATTACAGTGGTGTTGGCCTGGTTTTTTCTTTACAGCCTTTGGAAGGAAATGAATACGCCGCGATTGGCCGCGGATTTATCCGTTCCTCCATCTCAAATTGCTCCACAACAACAAGAGGAGGAATACCCTAAAAAAATAGAGGGACCTACCTCCAGGAAAGACTCCGATGTCCCTGAAAGTGCCGAAAGATCAAGTTCTGATAACTTGAAGAGGCAAGAAGGTCGGCTATCCGACCCGACGACAGACGTCATTGTTCCCGCCACGCATCCCCTGAAAATCCAGCCTTCGATAAGCACAGGACTTACATCGGGAAAAACCAAAAAAACCGAGATTAACGCCGCGATCCAGACGCTTCCCGGGAAACCAACAAAGGAAGTTGTTTCAGAGGTGAGCGCCGGGCCATCGAAGGGGCCTGGAACAGAGTCCAGGCCTGTCTTGGCGTCTCCGGGTGCCCCTTTGACTGCGGGGTCAGAGCCCGTCCCGACACCCCAAAAGACGCCTTCCACGGCATCGGACGCCGAAACGGTTGAAAAAGCTGTTGAACAAAATGAAAAAAAGATCCAATCCACCGAAGCGTTTCTGGAAGCTGCACGTCGATATCTGAAAGAAAAGAAACCCGATATGGCGCGTGCGATCTATGAACAGATCATCAAGAAAGACCCTGAAAATCTTGAGGCTGATCTGGGACTTGCTCTTGCCCTGGGAATGAACGGCGAATGGGCCCTGTGTAAAAAAAGGCTCGTGGAACTCGGCCGAGAGCATCCGGAAAACCCCAGAGTTTGGCTCAATCTGGGTCTTGCATCCCTTCGGCTTCACCAAACCGAAGAGGCGCTCAGCGCCCTCGCGAAGGCCGATGGAACCGGGGCGGAGGCTTTCTGGGTGCTGTTTTACAGGGGAAGCGCGCTCAAGGTCAAAGGAGATCTGGAAGGTGCCCTTTCAGCATACCAGCTCGCCCATGAGATGCAGCCGCATCACTTTGAACTCAAATGGAACCGGGCCCTCGCCCTTGACGAGGCAGGCCGTTACCAGGAGGCCGCCTCTCAGTATCAGGCCCTTTTGAAGGGTGACCAGCTTTCGAAAAAGGACCGAATGGCACTCAGGCAACGGTTGGAGCTGCTGGAAGGGATCCTCCCTTTCGTGCCCGGCGAGCAAAAAGGCGCCACGAAGGAGCCTGGCAAACAATGAAAAAGAAGCTCGGCGAAATACTGGTGGAACTCGGCACTATCGGCTGGGATCAGCTGAGGAAAGCCCTGGAAGAAGGGAAAGGCACAGGAGAGCTTTTGGGGGACGTCCTGATCCGTCTGGGCTGGATCGGGGAAGAGCAGCTCAACATCGCCCTGGCCGTGCAATCCGGGGTGCAGCTTGTGGATACCCGTTTCGTCAAGGCCGAACCCGAGGTCCTGTCTCTGGTTCCGGCGGAGTTGGCCCGCAGCTCCCTTTTGCTGCCGTACGTCCGCGAGGGAGATCTTCTCAAGGTGGCCATGGCCAACCCCTATGATGTTCTCGCAAGGGACCGGCTGCAACAAAGCACGGGGTTGCGCATCGAGCCCCTGATCGCCTCCAGGGAATGGCTGATCAAGGCCATTGACTTTTTCTATAAGACGGCCGTCACCCTGGACGAAGAAGTGGCGACGTTGATCTCCAAGTCCCGAGACCGGGGGTCTTTGGGTGAGGAGGATGAAGCCCTCAACAGCAGGCTGGTAGAACTCTTTATCGCCAAGGGAGTGATCATCGGGGCCAGCGACGTACATTTCGAGCCGGACGAAAAAGTCCTGAGGGTTTACTATCGTGTCGACGGGTCCATGCACCAGGAATACCTCATGCCTCGCCACCTTCATGGGGGTGTCATCACCCGAATCAAGGTGCTGAGCGAGATCCCCATCGGCGACCCCAACGTACCCCATGACGGTCGCATGATTTTCCACACGGGAATCCAGAGGATCGCCATCCGTGTATCCACTTTCCCCACCCAGTACGGAGAGGCCGGAGTCTTGAGGCTCCTCCAGCGTGCAGAGGGGGTCGGGGAGATGGAAGCCCTGGGTCTTTCCGGCGAAGCCAGGGAACGCTTCCGGAGAGCCATCCATCGACCCTACGGCCTGATTCTCACCACAGGCCCCACAGGCTCCGGGAAGACAACGACTTTGTATACGGTCCTGATGGAGATCAACTCCCCCACCAACAATGTCATCACCATTGAAGATCCCATCGAATACGTGATTCCCACCATTCGGCAGGCTCCTGTCAACCCCAAAGCAGGGTTCACCTTTGCCACCGCCCTTCGCAGCGCCCTGCGTCAGGATCCCGACATCATCATGGTGGGCGAGATCCGCGATCAGGAAACGGCGGCCCTGGCGTTGAGGGCCGCCATCACCGGGCACCTGGTTCTCTCCACCCTCCACACCAACGACGCACCCAGCGCTATTCATCGTTTGCTCGACCTCGGTATTGCGCCTACCATTCTGGCCTCGGGGCTGGTGCTCGTCATGGCCCAACGGCTCGTTCGAAAGCTCTGTCCGAAGTGCAAGGAACCCAAAACGCCTGAAGAAAGAGAGAGACACGTGCTTCGGATGCATGGATTCGATGAAAATGCTGCGTTTTACGGTCCAAAAGGGTGTTCCGAGTGCCGCTGGAGCGGTTACAAGGGCCGCACGGGGATCTACGAGGTGTTGGAAATGTCTCCGGAGATCGAGGAGTTGACCGTTGAACTGGCTCCGAGATCCCGGATCCTCACCAAAGCCCTGGAACAGGGAATGCGTCCCCTCATCGTTGATGGTCTGGAGAAGGCATCGAAGGGGATCACCTCCCTGGAAGAGGTGCTCCGGGTGGCGGTGTAAGATGCCCCGCTACAAGTACCTGGCCCTGGATTCGGGTGGTAAAAAACATCAAGGCGCCGTGACGGCCTCCGATGAAAACCGTGCGGAGTTCTATCTGGGCAAAGCCGGCCTCACCGTTGTTGAGCTTAACCCGGAGAGCAAATCCCGTCTGGCCTTTCGCCTTTCCAGAAAGGTCCCTATCCGGGAACTTTCGGGCCTTTATGATCGGCTTTCCGACACGCTCCAGGTGGGCCTTCCGCTCCTTGCGAGCATTTCCGAAAATGCAAAACTGGTTAAAAACGCGACCCTGGCCGGAGCCCTGGATCATGTGAAAACCCTTGTCGAGGAAGGCAGGCTCTTCTCCGAAGCCATGGGACAGCATCCCCGCATTTTTGACCGGTTTCAGGTCGCCGTCGTTCACATGGGAGAGGTCTCCGGAACGCTTCCCGGGACCTTGCGGCAGCTCTCGGACATCCTCACCTGGCAGGCGGACCAGCGCGCCCAACTGAAGCGGGGCCTCATCTATCCGCTCTTTATCGTGGGCGCACTTACGGTCGTAACCGCGGTCTGGGTGGGGTACGTGCTCCCCAAGGTGGCCGGATTTCTGGGGAGCATGGACATCGCGCTTCCTGCCGTTACCAGGGTCATTATCTGGGTTTCGAGCGTCTTCGCCGTCTACTGGCCTCTTTTTGCCGCCTTTCCCATCGTCCTGGCAATTTTAATGGCAGGCTGGGCAAAAACGGACCGCGGTCGTTTGACCCTGGATAGGATCCTGCTCAGACTCCCTTACATGGGGACGGTTCTGCGCAATGCCGTTGTCTCGCGGCTCAGCCTCAACTTTTCCATGATGCTTGAGGCCGGGATCACCCTCGGGACCATTTTTGAGATCCTTTCCAGCGGAGCCCTGGGGAATCGATATATCGAGGAGAACCTCAGGCGGGTTTATCAGCGGGTACTCTCGGGACAGAGCCTGTATGAATCTTTCAGCGAGGGTCGGGAGTATCCCGATCTGCTCCTGGCGGGCATCCGTTCGGGAGAGATGGCGGGAAAGCTTGCCGAGACGTTCCGCAAGTCAGGGGTTTACTACGACAAAGAGGTGAATCGGTCCATCAAGGCCTTTTCGGCGGCCCTCGAACCAGCTGCCATCGTCATCATGGGCGGGGTGTTCGGCATCATCATCCTGGCCATATTGCTCCCCATTTACGACATCATCTCCAGCATACAGGGATAGCCCCCGGCTTCCTGCCACGCCACCCGGCTAATGATAATCGAGACGCATGGCGCCCCCTCCGAATAAAACCTGATCCAACGTGGGACCGCCCCCAGAAACGACCACCCGGACCTTGGAGCCTCTTTCCAGAAAAAGAAGCGGCGTAGAGGCTCCCTCAGGGGCCTGGGAAATGTTCAGGAAGCCGCCTCCGCCGAAGCCTTGATCAACATTGAGGGTCAGAAGGTAGGTGCCTCCGGATTGGTTGGAAACCACCAGGGTGCCGCATAATGACCGGGATAGGGCAAAAGGGCCGGCATATTCCAAAAGATCGTCGAAGGTATCATTGGGGGGTTTGCGCTCGTAAACGCCGTTGGTATCGGAATTTTCCCCGTCCCGCTGGTCGCCGGCGCCGTCACGGTTTTCAGCCCCGCCGCTCAGGGTAATGAAGGGAACATCCACATTCTGGCCGTTGTCCTGAACCACCAGGATGCCCGAGGGCAGTGCGGCCATTGCTTCACAGCGCTGGGATCGAAGCGTGTCCGTGACCGAGCTGTGTTCCGTGAACTGGGTGCGGACGGCGTAATAGACGGGCCTTGCGGTTCCGTCGTTGGGGGGGACGCCGAGGACGGCAAAGGGCAGGGTGCCGTAAAGCACGTTGCCTGCGCCTGAGCCGCAATCCGGCTGGCCGTCGTTGTTGGTATCCGGACAGGGGAGCGCCTGGTAGGCATCCAGGTAGGAAAGGAGTGCGGTCTGGACTTCATCGAGCCTGGCGCCGACCTGGTTTCGGATGCGGTCCTGGAAATAGGTCCTTGCGAGGGGCACCAGGGCTCCGGTGATGAGCCCCACGATGGCAAGGACAATGGCCAGTTCGATAAGAGTCATGCCGGAGGAGGCCCCAAGGGATTCTCCCCCTTTCTGGCCGCGGCGGGAATTTTGCCATGCATGGAAGAGGGGCTTCCCATGATGGACAATCCGGAAAAGCCCCGATCCCATTGGTTTCATAAAAGTGCGCGATTTTTAAAGCGTTTAAAACGATATAAATTGGGTAACATTAGTTCCAGCAGTATAAGCAGCTGAGCCCTGTACATTACCTGCGTTCCATACGCTATCATCCGTTTTTTGATCCGTTGCCTGACCCACATCCGCCGGAATCAAAGTGGCTGAAAGCCTGTTACCCATTGCGGCAAGATAGGATACGGCAAACACACCATCGAAAGTGTGTGTCGGTGCAGCAGTTCCCGTGCCTGAAATAAACTTGGCACGCCTCAGGTGGTCCCAGAACTGGGTTAATTCGCCACCGGCGAGCTGTCCATTCCCGTTTCCATTGACTGCACCCCAGCGAGCATTGGCGGTGGGATCATCTCCAGGATAGTAACCGTAGCGGTCGAAGTAGGCGTAGTAAGCGGCGCGGATCCCGTCGATGTCCCCCTGGTACCGCTTGATTTTGGAATTGTAGATCATGGCCTGCCCTTTTAGGACGCCGCCGATGAGAAGACCGATGATTACCAAAACGATGGCGATTTCAATGAGGGTGAAACCGCGCTGGTCTTTGGCTTTTCTGGTAAGCCACTTCTTCATTTTATCCTCCTTTCAAGTTTCCAAGAACACGTCACTGAATCTATTAGAATTTAAGCAAAAACCGTACCAAACATTAAAACCATCAGAAAAAACCCCCATCTGCCTGAATTTAAATCATAAAAATGGTTTTTAAAACTTCCGGACCCCATCACGGGGGCGTCCCGACGCCCAAAATATATTGGTTTTTTACAAAATTTGTTGCCGATTTCCCTTGCTATGACAAACCACCCGGGACCTGGGCGGCGCCGATTCTCGGGGTGATGATGACCACCAGTTCCGTGGTGGTTTCGGTCTCTTTGCGGTTCTTGAAAAGGGCGCCGAGAACGGGGATCCGGCTGATCCCGGGAATGCCTTCTTCCCCCAGGCTCTTCTCCCTGCGGATCAGGCCCGCGAGAACGACGCTCTGGCCCTCCCTTGCCCGGATCAGGGTCCCCATTTGCCGAAGGTCGATGATGGGGTTTTTAATCTGCTGCACACCGCCTCCCACTGTGGGCAATTCCACGATGGCTTCGCCCTGGAGGTTGGTGATGGACGGCACCACATGGAGCAAAACTTCCCCTTCTTCGGTGATGTGCGGGGTGATTCCGAGCTGAAGCCCCAAAAGGGCGCGTTTGATGCTTGAGTCGAAGATAATCGTGCCCTGTTCGCTGATGGTCACGCCATCAACATTTCCGAAGGGGAACTGGCTTCCGATGGTGATGACGGCCGATTGGCCGTTCATGACCAAAAGGTGAGGGTTGGAAAGTACCCGGATCGTTCCCTGGGTCTGAAGGAAATCGAGCAGGGCGTCGATACCGAAAATACTCAATCCGAAGGCTCCCCCTTTCCCTACGGAAGTGACGTCCGCCCCTTGGCCGGTCCCGATGCCGAGGCCCAAATTCTGGATGAATTTAAAGGCGCCTTCTCTCCCGAAAAGGGAAAACCGGCTTGCGGATTCCCACTGAATCCCGATCTGGGTGTGATCGCTGAGCCGCACTTCCAAGATCTTTGCTTCGATCAGCACCTGGCCCATGACCATTTGCCGAACCTCGTTGATGATTTTCCGCATCCGGGCTACCCGCGAGGGCCTGTCGGAAACATAGATGGTGGACGATGCCGGCTGAACCACCACGACACCCTCCGGGGATTTCAGGGCCGATAGAGAAGTGCTCAGCTGGGTCCAGAGGCTGGCATCCTCCTTGCTTTCCGTGGAGCTGACGGTGAATTCCCCTGTAATGCTGGAAGATCCGCCCCCGCCTTCTGCTCCGGCTTCCGAGGCCCCGCCAAGGATGTCCCCCCCCACCTTGGTGGAAACGATCCGGGGCGCCTTGAGATAATCCAACCTGAAAATCGCTTCCTCGTGGCGCTGCACCCTTATTGTGACGCCTTCGATGGAATAAAAGAAGTCGGCGCCATCGGTGATCAGGGTCCGCAGGGCTTCTTCAACGGTGATGTAATTCAAGTGGACATAAATGGGCAGATGGATGTCCACGTTGGGCGCGACAATAAGTCCCATAGTGCTGTCTTCCGCCAAGGCCTGCAGGACCTGACCTAGGGGTGCGCCGTCGAAATGCAGCGACAGGAGTTTGGGCTTCTTGGCTGGAGGAGGCAGATAAGGGGTCAGCTTTTCCTCCATTTGAGGAGGCCCGAGGGGGGCCGGTGTCTTTGCGGCCGTCAAATAGGCGCTGGGAAGATGCTCCCTTGCGGTTTCATTTCCCTTTTGGACACCGGTGCAGGCAATGAAGATAACGACACCTGAAATCATCATGCTTTTAAGGGCCACAGTTAGGCGCTTCATCAAGAATCCCCCTATTCTTTTATTTCTTCCGGGCTTTTGCCGAAGTCGTCGGTAATCCCTTTGGGAAGGGGATACCGGGTTACCGAGAGTTCCTTCAACCCCTGGGGCGTTTCCAGCAGAACAGAGAAATCCCGGATCTCCGCCAGGCGAAAGCCCCCCGGGGCCATGCCCTTTTCAAATCGCCTGCCGTTTAAGATGGCGTAGCGTTTCAACCCTCCCTCGGCGGTTTTTACCACCATGACCCCCTCAAGACTGGGGAGGGGTTGGAGGGTTTGGGGGGGTGTTGGTTTGGACTGGATGGCGGCGGAGGGGGGTGGAACCTGGATGGTTTTTTTTCCCTCTGCTTTAAGAGAAAGGAGGATTTCCTGGGTGTTTCCCCTTTTGTTGATCACCTCGCCGGCGACCTTGAGGGCGCGTTCCAAGTCACCTGAAAACGCTCCTTTGGCGGGGGCTGCCTTTTCCTGGACACTGTAGCTTTCGGCCATCCGGGAAAAGATGTAGCCTGCCGTTCCGGCGAGGCAAACCGAGGAGACAATCGTCCAGAAAGCAAGGGGATACCTCGTAAGATAATAGAGCACGGTCACTTTCCCATGTGCACGGTGAACAAGATCGTGTGCATGTACTTCCCGTAAGACGCCCGCTCCTGGGACTGGGTCAAAATCCTTTCAACCACAAGAGCGGGGACTTTTTCTTCCATCATCGCCAAGAGGGCTGCCAATTTCAGAAGATCGCCCCCGACAACGGCTTCCAGGGTCAGATGCTCCGTCTCCGGTCCCGGGGAGGCCGGTTTTTTTTCCGCCACATCCATCAAATCGAGGTCCAACCGATCACACAACTCCTTGATTTTTTCGCGTACCCTGAGGGCGCACGCCTGGGGCATCTGGCAGGAATACTTGAGTCCCCAAGCCAGTTTTTCAAGCTGTTCCCCCCTCGTCTTTAGAATATCAACCGCCTCGATGGAAACGCGTGCCTCCTCGTAGGTCTGCCGTTCTCTCACAAACCCCTCCACGCTCAAGGCAAGGAGGATGAAGGTGGCAATGGCCGCTCCCCAGAGAGACCCTAAGAAGACCCACTGCTTGGCCATGGGATCGACAGCTCCAGGTTAAGAAGATAGCGTTTCTGCTCACCCACGGTATCCGCGCTTTCGAGGGGAAAGTGGGCGAGGTCCTTTTTCGCAAGCCCCGGGTCAAGGTCACCGAGGCTATGAATGAGCGCTTTGAGGTGCGCCTCAAGATCCGAGGCCTCTGCGGCCTTCAGGACGGCTTTCAGCCTGACCTTGGAACTTGTGCCGGGAGAGATTTCCATTTCAGAAATCTCGACACCCGGAGTTTGATCCTGAAGAATCCGGTAAATCCGGAAGATCAGCTTTCCGGCGGCGGGTCTGTCGTAGGACAGCGTTATCCATTGACTGAGCTGACTTAAGTCCTCCATTTTCTGTCGGGCCGTTTCCGCTCTTGTTTTCCAATGGGGCAGCCGGAAGCTCTTTTCCCGATTGGCGAAATAGGTGAAAGAGGCAAGCAACCCGCCGATACCGATGAACACGAGGATGCCTGCCAGGATGCCCGCGCGCGTCCATGGACGCACAGCCAGTTCTCGCTTGAAAGGAGACGGAAGCAGGTTCAGGGGCTGGGAGTGACGCGTGCCCGCACTGAGGGTCGCCAGAAGGGGAAGCAAAGGGCTTTCAGGATCCAGGTAAAAAGCCGCCGGATGGGTTGATTCGGGAAGCGACAGGTTATGGACTTCGAGATCGAGTTCCCGGGTCAGTCCTGACGCCCAATTTCTGGATGAGAGTTCCCCGAGAAGATAAAGGTGTTTTATGGGAAGCTTTTCCTGTTGAGCAAAATAGAAGAGCGACTGCCGCAGTTCGTAGGCGATGTATTGAGCCGTTTTATCAGGATCCGCATCATCCGGGGCCCTAAGGCCGCGATAAAAGGCCAATCGATCCCCTATCAGGGCCCACAGAGAAAAACGGTCCGGTTGTTCCAGCAGCACGCTGATGCCGTGCTCCGGCGTAGAAAGTCCCAATTTTAAGAGCCATTCTTTCAGCAGGAATCCGGGGGTGCTGATTACGGTCACCTGGGCTGCGACCCTTTTGACAACTTCCCAGATTCTGATGAAGGCAGGCTCGGCGATGCTGGCGATTAAAAACCCGGGTTCGGAACCGCGTGAGCACTTTCTCAGGTCATAAAAAAACGCCAATTCAGGAGATTGAGCGTGCTGTTTGTTAAGCAGTCGCTCGGCATAGGCTTGCATGTAGTTTTTTTTGGGGCTCTGGAAAGGAAACCATTGCTCCTGGGCCCAGTCGTCCGGCAGAACAATGGCCAAGGAGGCACTTCCGGACAGGGCGGCCTCGAAAGCGCCTTGTTCCGGAAACGCTTGTTCGGGGATGGCAAAAGGGCCCTTGGCCCCGTCGCCTTCTCCAGGCCCGACAATCCACATCCCCGTTTTATCAACGAAGAGAATGGATTCGAATTTTGAAAGATTATGCGCCAACGGCTCTCCTTGACCCTACTTGATGATCCCCAGCAATTCCTCTAATTCATCCCGCTCCGGAGAGTAATTCACAGCAGTTTCCAATGTTATGATCTTTGATCTTGCAAGCTGAAGGAGTGCCTGGTTCATGGTCTGCATGCGCGACTGGACCTGGCCCATCTGCATTTGGGAGTAAAGCTGGTGGACCTGATTGTCCCGAATAAGATGGCGGATAGCCGGAGTGGTCAACATGACTTCGGCGGCCAGAACTCTTCCGTTGCCGTCGGCTTTGGCCAAAAGCAGCTGGCTGACGACGCCTTCAAGCACAAAGGAGAGTTGCGAACGGACTTGATGCTGTTGGTGAGGAGGGAAGACGTCGATAATCCTGTTGATGGTTTTGACGGCGCTGCTGGTGTGAAGCGTGGCAAAGGTCAGATGCCCGGTTTCACTGATCTGGAGGGCCGCTTCGACGGTTTCGAGATCCCGCATCTCTCCGATGACCACGATATCCGGGTCCTGCCTTAGAACGTGCCGGAGGGCTTGGCGGAAAGTATGGGTGTCCGAACCGACCTCCCTCTGGTCCACCAGGCAATTGTTGTGTTGATGCACATACTCTATGGGGTCTTCGACGGTGACGATGTGATCGTGGCGTTTGGCATTGATGAGATCCAAAAGCGCCGCCAGCGTGGTGGATTTTCCCGATCCGGTGGGTCCCGTCACAAGGATCAGGCCGCTCGGCTTCAGGGCCAATTCGTTGACGACCTGGGGAAGCCCCAGATCACCGATTTTGGGAATGACAAACGGGATGGACCTGAAACATCCGGCGATGCTCCCGCGCTGCCAGAACAGATTGGCACGAAAGCGGCTCAAACCCGCCATCCCAAAGGACAGGTCGAGTTCCCGTTCCTCCAGAAAGCGCTCTTTTTGTTCCGTGCTCAACAGACTGAGAAGAAGGCGTGAGGTATCCGCGTGGGTCAGGGGGTTGTGGCCGGAGGAAACCAGTTTGCCGTTGATTCTGAACTGAGGCGGGGCTCCTACGGTGAGATGAAGATCCGATGCGTGACGATCGATCATTTCCTGAAGCAGGCTTTCAAGGATCATGGAGTTTCGCCTCTCAACCTATAAGCCCTGAATCCGGTGCGGTGCGGCCCGAAATATTGCCCTTGTTCGTAAAAAACAAAGCCTCATCGCAGGCAACTTCTATTCTGGCGGAATATAGGGAATGAAGGCCTGATGGGTCAAGCACAATCTCAACCGGAACGGGAATCCATAAAGGGGGCTTTTCCATCGTCTCGAAAGAGTACCGTCCTGCCGGACTTGATCCGGCAGATAGAGAGTGTTGTGGTTCACTGGATTCCGGCTAAATGCATGCCAAAAAGACGGCGCAAAGACAAGGAGGAGGCTGTTGATGAAGCGTTCGATCAAAATTTTTTCCCCTGACAAATTGAAAAGGCATCTTTTAGGCATTACTTTCATAAAGTTGTGAACAATCATCGTTCAGCAGTGTCCAACGTTAGAGGACCAGGGAAAAGCTGGATTTGCGAATACCGCAATAAAAAAAGGAGGCAGCCATGAAAATCCTCGTTGTTTATTATTCCACCTACGGGCATGTGCATCAGATGGCAGAGGCCGTCGCCGAAGGGGCAAAGGCGGTTTCGGGAGCGGAAGTGAGCCTGAGGCGCGTCCCCGAAACCCTGCCGGCGGAAGTCCTGGAGCAGATGGGGGCCCTGGAGGCCCAGAAACGTTTCGCCCACGTGCCGGTGGCTACCGTGGACGAGCTGGTCGAGGCCGACGCCGTTCTTTTCGGTACCCCCACCCGTTTCGGAAACATGTGCGGGCAGATGCGCCAGTTCCTGGACGCCACGGGATCCTTGTGGGCCAAGGGGGCCCTTGTCGGCAAGGTGGGAAGCGTCTTTACCAGCAGCGCGACCCAGCACGGAGGCCAGGAATCCACGATTTTGACCTTCCACGTGACGCTCCTGCACCACGGCTTCATTCTGGTGGGGTTGCCGTATGCCTTTGCGGGCCAGATGCGCATCGACGAGGTGACCGGGGGATCCCCCTACGGCGCCTCCACCATCGCGGGCGGGGACGGCTCCCGGATGCCCAGCGAAAACGAGCTGGAAGGGGCCCGGTTCCAGGGGAAGCACGTGGCTTCCATCGCGGCCAAGCTGGCGGGCTGACCGGAGGCCTTAAACAGAGAGCCTACCTGAAACCCCGAAATTATGAATCGTCTCGAAAGAGTACCATCATGACGGACTTGATCCGGCAGACAGAGAGTGTTGCGGTTGACTGGATTCCGGCTAAAAGCAAGCCGGAATGACGACGCAAAGACAATTATGAGACTGTTAATAGGTTCCGCCGAACCGAAGGCGCCCGAGTTTAACCGGTTTTGGCGGTAGCCGACCTCCTGAGGCTTCTCAGGTTGTCCGAGCGGTTGCGGTGCTTGTAGGCATTGTCCATGGCCGCGGGGAGTTCCCGGGTAAAAAGGCGCAAAAGGACCAGGACCTGGAAGACCGTCACGGCGATGAAGGCGGACAGCCAGTGCCTTGCCAAAAAGCCCATGAAGGGGGGAAATCCCCGGGCGGCGAGGTCGATGAGTCGGGCGGGAATCCACGCCACGGCAAAGGCGAGGCCGAACATGGAGGCAAAGGCGTACCGGCCGGCGAAGCGCTGGAGGTTTCCCAAAAGACCGAAGGCGGCGGCGGCCGCTTTCCGGTCGATCCCGCCGGAAGGCCGGAACCGGATACGGACATCCCCTTCCTCCACGGTCAGCTCCCTTACCGCGACGCGCCTGGCCTCGGGGTAGAGGTCTTTGACTTCCTTGTCCAGGGAGGTTTCCACCCCCCAGCCCACCTGTTTTTCCACCGCGAGGACCGCTCCTCCACCGGCGATCCGTCCGGTCACCTTCAGGACGGAGTTGACATTCCGGCGGTTGGGCTCCACGGCGTCCTTCAGGGCCAGAACCAGGCCGGACCCTGCCCGGTACAGGCGGGCGTAGTGGTGCTCCTCCAGTTTCCTGGGACGGTCGGGCCGCGGCTTTCCTTCCAGGGCGGCCACGGCGTAATCCAGCACGGTGAGGACTTCCTTCAGGGGCCTGGGATAGACTCGGTCCGGGGTGTCCTTTCGGGTATGAAGCTTTCCCCCGAAGACCAGGGGGCTGCATTTTCCCGGGGCCATGGTGAGAAGGGCCGCGGCGGGAAGGGGCTCCTTTTTACGGGAAAAGGGGATCAGCCGCCGCTCCTCCAGGAAGGCCACGCTGTCGGTGGTCCCCCCGGCCAGGAAACGGTTGTACTTGATGTGATTCAGGTGCGCCCCCTCCTCGAGGAGATCGTTGAGGGCCTCGGACCCCTCGTAAGGCAAGAGCGCCCGGACGAAGTTGGCCCCCATCTCGTTTTCCAGGATAAAGAGACGGCCTTCCCCCACCGCATCCACGGCGATGGCGGCCTGGATGAGGGCTTTCTCCCCGGCGGAGAGGGAGTCGACGAAGTGGCGCGTCCCGGTGACGCCGAAGCGGTAGTTGATCAGCGGCAGGAAGGGCAGGGCGGCCAAAAGGCACGGCCAGCTGGCCGCAGACACACCGAACCCGATGAGATAAAGGGCGGCCATGACCCCCAGCTGGGAGACGAGCCCCCGGGTGCCGCACTCCTCGGATCCCGAAAAGAGGTAGACGCGGGTAAGCTCCGGCGGGCTTTTCGCCGCGAGATCCCGAAGGAGGTAATGCTTGAGTACTTCCTCCCCGCTGGTGTTGTCGTCGGCGCCGGGGGCGTCCTTGGAAAACCCGGCCCAGGTGTCGTAGTGGGCCACCAGGACGATGCGTTCCTTCCGGCGGCCGGGCACGGTGACGATGAAGTTGCGATCGGTGGTGCGGACACGGGCTTTGGGGATGGGCTGGATCCGGGCCACGAAGCGCTCCGGGTCAAAGGTTTTTTTAAGAAAGGCGAAAAAGTCTTCCAGGTGGCGCGTGTTGGCGGCGTTGGGGTTTTCCCCGGGAAGCCGGCGCACGGACCGTCCGATCCCTTGGAGGATGAGGGCGACCCTTTCGTCGAGGGTTTCGGGGGGGCGGGTGAGGTAGCGCGCGTAAAGGATTCACAGGTTTCCTCACAGAAGCATGATTCTTTAAACAGCCGGTTGCTCCGCAGGGTCAGTCCGTGTTGACGTTTTTCAACTTACACCCTATTCATGGGATCTAAAACCCTTTTTCCATTTTGGCCGTTTCAACGGACTTTCTGAGGGAGATCATGCAAAAAGGTCTTTTGTCATCGGGATTCCTGTGGATTGCCAAAGCGATAAGGCTTATGGCCTTTCTGAGTATTGTCTGTGGCGTTAACCTTCACGCTTCAGAGAATCTTTTTCCCAGCCGAACAGTCGACTTGCTTCATTGGGGAATCCAGGATCCTTCCGAGATCCAGAACCTGTCCATCTGCATTCTCACAGACGATCGGAGATGAATTGATTGTCTACGATATCCGGAAATACAAGCCGAGTGTTACGCAACCCGCCTCACCCGAAAGCCGGACCCCCTCTTTTCAGGGGGAGGTCTTCCTGATCGATGATTTCCAGGGCGAAAACACCAATCGTCTGGGTGGCTATTTCGGGGATTTTTTCATGTCGCCCTCGGAATCCCGCGTGACCCTCGAAAAAGTACACGATGACCTTTCCTTTCTGAGCTTTTCCTACCATCAAAAACATTCGGGCTATGCGGGTTTTTGGATACACCTTTTTGATTTCAAGCAGCCGCCGGCTCAAAGAATCTTTTTCGATTCGACTCCTTTTGAATTTTTGACGTTCAACATCAAGGGAGGAAGCGGCGGGGAAGAACTGGCGCTTCAGGTGGCGGACTATTTCTGGGAAAAGAAAGAAGATTCCTTGAAAGTCGGAGACATGGAATCATTTGTTCCGTACGAGAGAATCCAGACATTCTGGCAGAGGTCATGGGTTCCGCTGGACACCATTTCGCATCGTATCGACAGGCGGCATCTGGCAAGCCTGGTTTTTCTGGCCAGAAACGGGCAAGGCTCGTTCTGTATCAGTGATGTTGCCTTCACCCGTTCCAGGGATGTCGCAATTCCCAGATCCAGCAGAAAAACAGTTCTCCGGCCGGTGGTTCAGAAAGGAATGTGGATCTGGAATACACAGAAACTTCTGGAAGAAAAGGATGCGCAGGCGCGAGCCGTAAGTTTCTGCGTTGAAAACGGAATCACAGATGTCTTTTTACAGCTTCCCCTGGTGGGCGAGGCGAAAAAAGAAGGCATCCCTCCCTGGGATGAAACCGGGATTCGTGTTCTCATCTCATTGTTTCATGGGAAAAAGATCAAGGTCCATGCCCTGGATGGAGACCCCCGATTCGCCCTTAAAGAATGGCACGGACATGTCTTGCAAACCATCCGGTCCGTCATCCGATTCAACCAGGCTGCACCTGGCTCCGAAGGCTTTGACGGCATCCGCTACGACATCGAACCCTACCTGCTCCCGGGCTTTCACGGAATCCTGAAAAAAGAAATACTGGCGCAATACCTGGATCTTTTAAGAAGGGCCAAAGAGGAAACCCGCACGGCGGCCATCGAGTTTGGGGTCGATATTCCATTCTGGTACGATGAAAAGGATTCTTTTTTCGAACCGGTTGCGGAAATCAAAGGCCGCCCTTTGACCGAGTGGATTTTGGATATCGTCGACAACGTCGGTATCATGGACTACCGCACTCAGGTTTTCGGCGCGGACGGAATCCTGGTTCATTCCAGAAAAGAGCTTGAGTATGCATCCAAAAAAGGAAAGAAAGTGTTCATCGGACTCGAGACCATGGAATTGCCCGATGAAACCCTTGTGGAACTTGAAAGGGGAGACACGGTTCCCGGGATTCAAATCCTGCAATCGGAAAAAAATTCGGTGATTTTCCGCTATCTTCCCGGGGGCAAAGAACCTGCACAGAAAAACGCCCCCTCTTTTTCCCAGAAAAAAAGAACATTTGTTCCTTCGGGAAAATTGACTTTCGCTCAAAAGGGCGAAGAGGCATTCGAAAAAGCCATGGAATCGGCAAAGTCCGAACTGAGTCGATTTCCCGGTTTTGCGGGTTTCGCAATCCATTATTATGAAAGCTACCGCCTGGGGCCGTCCCCCCCTTATTCCTCCTGATCGTCATCGCCAAGAGGGGATGGGGTTCCTTACGATCTTTAAGGGCAAAGAGAATCGTAGGAAAGCCCAGGACTCTTCCGGATCTGCCCGATGACGCCGTTCGGTACGCCGGATTGCGGACAGGCTGAAAAAGATCGGGGATCCGGTGTTGATAGAACAAATCATCGATTATTCGGCCGAACGCTTTGGCCTCACGGATATTTTACGGGATCTCTATGATTCCACAAACCTTACAGACCACTATATCCGGTTGCTCGAAAAATCGAACTCCTGGAAGAAGAGGGCGTTTTCCTGCGAGAAACTCGGGCGCATCGGTTCCGTGAAAGCAGTCCCATCCCTTCTTTCCACCGTGCGGGATGTAGAGAACGAAGACGAAGACGTGAGATCGTCGGCCCTGAGAGCCCTCGGCAGGATCCGGGATCCGAGAGCCATCCCTTTTCTTGTCGAAGCGTTGGGGTCTCCGGAAACCTGGCTTCCTCCGCGTATCGCGGAAATCCTCGTCATGATCGGTAAGGAGACCATAGAGCCGCTGATCCGGGAACTGAGTCACTTTGAAAGCGAGGGTCGATGGGCTTGGGCGGCGGAGATTCTTGGCACCCTTGAAGCGGAATCCGCAGCGGAGGCCCTCATGGCATCCCTTATGGATGCAAGCCCGGAGGTTCGCGCCAAAGTGGCAGGCGCTTTGGGGAAAATCAAGGATGTCATGGCGATTGCCAAGCCGGAAGCTGCTCGTATTCGAGCGTCCCTGTCCGGATGGCTTTCCAGGACCTCGATGCCGTCGGCAATCCCAGGGTGATTCGTTTCCTGATCAACATACTGAAAGATCCCGAATGGTGGGTACGAATCCGAGCCGTGGAAGCCCTGGAGCAGCTGGGGGAAAATTCAATTCCTTCTCTTCTGATCGCCTTGGAGGATGAGGACAAGGAAGTCTGTAAACGAGCCGCAATGGCACTGGAAAAGATAGGCTATATCAGGAACATCCTGAAGGAGTACGGTGAGGGTGCCTATAAGCCGGAGTTGAGGAAAATTCTTTTCCTCGCCGCTCGGTCCGGCGTCGTCGAAAGCCTCAATGAATACCTGATGAAATCAGAAGGCGATTTCCAGAAAAAGATTGTGCGGCTCTTCGGGGAAGCCAAGGCCAAAGGCACTGCGGAACCCTTGATGCAGTTGCTTGGAAACACCTCCGAATGGACGCTCAAGGCCAGAATCATCGAAAGCCTGGGAAGAATGGGGGCGAAAGAGGCCACTCCCGTCCTGATAGGTTATTTGAAGGATCCGGAGTATTGGGTCCGGAGATCCTCTGCACAGTCTCTGGGTCTTTTAGAGGCCTATGAATATTCGGATGCGATTGTCTCTATTTTGAAGGATCCGAATCCGGAAGCGCGTATCTCCGCGCTCAGAGCCCTGTCCGCTCTCAAGGCGGCACAGCACGCCAAAGCAATACTCGGGCTTCTTTCAGACCCATCTCCGGCTGTTCGAGCCAATGCCCTTATCGTCATCAGGGAATTAGGCCTTAAGGTCGACGATTCGAAGCTGATTGAGATCTTGAATGAATCCTCTGAAGAGGTCCGATTGGAAACGGTCAAATACTTGACTTCCGCGAAGAACGCCCAGGCTTTTTACGAGGTCCTTAAAATTCTTCCTTATGCGTCGGCTAACCTCAAAAGACAAATCGTCGAGTATGTGGGCTTCATCAGGCCCAAGCGGTTCAATGAGGTCTTGGACCAGTTCAAGGGTCTGAAACTCTCCAAGGAAACTGTCGGGTCTTTGATCGATATCGCGGCGGCCATCAGGGATGAAGAGGCTTATCGGTATATCCACGATTATTCCCAGCGTCCGGACGAATATACCCGTGAAAAGGCCTTCCGGGCCTTGATCCATTTTGGTTTTTTCGAAAACCAGTCCCTGTTTGAAGGGGGGCTTTTCGATCCGGCATCGGCGGTCCGAATCGCAGTGCTTTCGGGGGTTGAGCGCGGCGTGGACCCGGGATTCTTGAAAAAGGCGATGGTCCTTAAAGACGACCCTGACGGAAAGGTCCGCCTGGCCCTCGCACTTGCCATCGGAATTTCAGGCTCAGCCCAGATGAAGCCGGAATTGACAGCTCTGTTGGAAGACGTAAGCCTCGAAGTCATTTCTGGGGCCTTTCTCGGGCTCGCAGTTTTGGACAGCGCGTCCTTTCTTGAGGAGTTTTACCGAAGGGACGATGTTAAAGAGATCAGAAAAACGATTCAAATCATCGCCAAAAGTGAACGATTCGCCGGCATCGTGGAAAGAATCCGTCAGGAATCTGACCGCGGCAAGCACATTGAAATTTCGCTCCTGTTTGAAGGCAGTGATCGTGACTTCGCGGAAAGGCTCGTGAAGATGACGAAGGAGTCCTCCGATCCCGAAATTCGGGCCAAGGCGATGGAAATGATTCACAGAATCGCCACACCGGATCATTTCACCTCCATCCTCAGCGTGATGAACAAAGACCCTCATCCACGTGTCAGGGAAGTCGCCATGGATGCAGTGGCCTCCCTCGGGAGGGAGGAGGAAACGATTTCCGCTTTTTCGGCCTCTCTGGCCGACCCGGTGCCTTCCGTGCGTCAGAAAGCCGCTGAACTGCTCGGCCGTTATAAAAACCCCAAGGCATTGGAAGCGTTATTGCAGGTTCTGGACACCCATGACAGAGACTTCAGAGAATCCGTCACCACATCCTTAAGCCGCATTCTCTCGGATGATCTGGATGCCGTAAGGGCCCTGGTACGCAGTGTCCCGGATAAAAAAACGAGGAAAATCGGGATGGCATGGATCATGGGAAAAACCGAAAGGCGCGAATCCATCCCTTTTTTAAAGAATTTGCTGAACGATAAAGAGCAGGAAGTCCGATGTGCCACCATTGGAGCCTTGAGCAAATTTAAAAATACAAACCTGTCAAGGACCATCGAAGCATTCCTTTACGATCCCAACGAGCGGGTTCGTGCCGCAGCGGTCAATGCCATCGCCTTGACGCCCACAGAAAAGACGCCCGAAGCGTTTGGTAAAAGCCTTGGATGACCTTGACGATTTCGTCAGGCTGAGGGCGGTCATCGGGTTGGCCAGGATCGATCTTAAAAAGGCCATTTCCGTCCTGAAAACCAAGGCGTTTCACCACCTGGAATACCGTGTTTTCCTCAACGCCGTTTTATTTGTTGCCGGAAATGCCTACGATGAATCCGTAAGCAATGACCCCAAATCGCTTTTCGTCATTTCCGAACTTTGCGACAAAAAGGAAATGCTGACAACCCTGAAAGACTCCGCCGACACCCAGAGGCGGTATCACGCCTTCAAGATTTTGTCCCTTTTTGGAAAGGATAAAGAACTTCAGGACATTTTCGAATTGGCCCTGAAGGATCCGGACCTGAAAATCCGGCAGGAGGCTGCAAGGCAAACAGGATCAAGCCGATCAATGGTGTTTTTTCATTATCTATATGCTTTTTCACAAGTTTTTTTTATCTCCTATTTTTTCCTTTTCAACAGCATCAACCTGTTTTTTCTTCTCATCGCCTTTTATGATGTACGCAGGAGAATCATCAGCAGGGGTTACGAGGGGTTCGATATCGCCATGGCCTCTCCCTTTACGCCTCCCCTGACCATCATCGTTCCCGCCTACAATGAAGAAAAAACCATCGTTGAATCCATCAATTCCCTGATGAATTTGAACTTTCCCAGGTTTGAAGTCGTCGTGGTGAATGACGGATCCAAAGATGCCACTCTGCGCGTTCTCAATGAAGGATTTGAGCTCAAGAGAATCGATATCGATTACATGAGGCGTATCACCACTGCACCGGTCCGGGGGCTTTATCAAGGGAAGCCCAAATTCCCGGAAAGGGTCCACCGATTCGTCGTCGTCGATAAAGAAAACGGAGGGAAAGCCGATGCGTTGAACGCCGGAATCAACGCGTCCTTTTGCCCTTACTTCGTTTCCATCGACGCCGACTCCATTCTCGATGCCGACGCCCTTTTACAGGCCTTCCGTTTCGTCCTCGATCGGCAGGAGATCGTGGCTATCGGCGGACAGGTCGCTGTTGCAAACGATTCCATCATCAAGGAGGGAAAAGTCGTCGAACCCAGGCTTCCAAGGAAGTGGGTCGTCCGGATGCAGATCGTGGAATATCTCAGGTCGTTCACCATGGGCAGAACCGCCCTTTCCCGCCTTCAGTCCATCTTGATCATTTCGGGAGTCTTCGGCATCTTTAACAAGGAATTCGTTCAAAGGGCAGGGGGATACCTGACCCGGTTTCTCACTTCCAAGATCACCCATGAATATGTGGGCAACAACGCCGAAACCGTCTGCGAGGACATGGAGATCATCGTCAGAATGCAGCGTTTCATCAAGGAAAAAAAGCTCGATAAAAAGATCCTCTACGTCCCCCACCCCCTTGCTTGGACTGAAGTCCCTGAGGACCTCGCGTCTTTGTCCAAACAAAGAAACCGGTGGCAGAGGGGTTTGCTTGAGACCATGCTTTTTCACAGGAAAATGCTGTTCAATAAGAATTATGGGCGTGCGGGTTTATTCGCCTTTCCCTATTTTTTTCTTTTCGAGCTTTTGGGCGCACCTGTTGAGCTGCTGGGTTATCTGACGCTTCCGGTTTTTTTCATCTACGGGAATCTGGATCTTCAGTATATGACATTTTTTCTTTTGGTATCTGTTGCTTACGGCATTTTTTTATCTACGCTGTCCATCGTCCTGAGCGCGTCGCCTGAAAAAACATCCGAAACCGACATGAAAGGGAAATCGCTCTTTTATTATTCCCGAATCCAGGATCTCCTGATTCTTTTTGCCGCCGGGATTCTGGAAAATGTCGGGTATCGCCAATTGACGCTGTGGTGGAGGCTCAAGGCCATCTTCGACTTTTTCAAAGGGAAAAAGGGATGGGAAAAATTTGAACGCAAAGGATTTGCAAGTGATGAAGCCCCAAAGTGAGAAAAGGGATCGTTTGTTCCGAAAAGCATTGTGCTTCTTGATTTTCGTGCCGCTTGTTTCCCCCGGCGACTCGTGCCGTCCCGGAGGAAACGCTCTTGAACGAGGCCAGGACCAAGGCCCATTCTAAAGACTATGCTGCGGCCATTTCCCTCTACGACGCTCTTTTAAAGGTAAATCCAGACAACCTCGAAGCAAAAATCGGCAAGGCCCGAGTCCTGTCTTGGACAGGGAAATACGAAGAAGCCCAAGAGCTTTATGAAGCGGTTTTATCCCGCGATCCGGAAAATATCGAGGCCTCCATCGGCCTCGCCGACCTGAATGCCTGGCAGAAACGATACGGTAAAGCAACGGAGATCCTGGAATCCCTTCTTTCTGTCGACCGTGAAAACCGGGAAGTTTTGTTGAGACTCGCCCGTTTTCACCTGTGGGCGGGCGAAAAGCGCCGGTCAATCCGATACTGCGATGAAATCCTTGAAAAATTTCCGGACGATCCGGATGCCAAGGCGATCCGGAACCAGGCCAGGGAGATCCATGCTTTTGAATATTATGCCGGATATCAATTCCTGAAAATCACCGACAATCCCGACGGGCACAACCTGTATGCCGGGATTCGATATCTTCCCAAGACGAAGATTTCACTGTACAGTCAACTCGACTATCTCGACCGGTATGGAGAGACCGACATGCGGGGGCTTTTGGGAGGATCCTGGCAGATCCATAACAAATGGACCCTTTCTTCGGAAATGGGGGTCCCTTCTGACGCCGGGTCTATCCGCGCCTTTCAGGATGGGCTGAATTGACTTCTCCGGTTCTCCCTTCGACGGCGCTGTCCGGAAGAATCTTCGGATCGCAATACAAGGAGGTGGATTCCTACGGGGTTTCCCTCTCGTGCGAGTACTATACGGTCGGATATATCTCGATTGCCCCGAGGATCACGTTCTCCCGGACGGAATTTCACAGCGGAAAAAGATCTTCGGATACCGCCTACATGCTCAAGGTCACGAAATTCTTCACCGACAGGGATAAGGTCTTTGCCTATTTTTCCTATGGAAGCGAATCCTATAAGATCGAGACCCTCGACCGGGTCGGAGACATCGATGCAAGGACCTATGGTGTCGGGTGTACTGTTTTCCTCAATCCCGAGATTGGAATCTCCCCATTTGCTGAATACCAGGACAGAGATAAAAATACAGAGTTTTTCCAATTTGGCATAGAGGTTAAAATTCGGCTATGATGCCCTTATAGCCAGGTATTGCTTAGAAGCGGTTTCAAAACCCTCCTTCCCCGCCTGTTGGGCCTTTTGGATAGCGCTAAACTCGCTTCGCTGAATCTTGAAAACTCGGGCATAACGCCCTCAAACAATTCAAGATTCAAACGCTCCGCTTCGTTAGGCGCTTTTATCAAAAGATCCCAAGCACGGCTTATCAGGAGGTTTTGAAATGACTTCTACGCTCCGGTTTCCGAAAGAAGAACGTGGGTAAGGGCCTCGCCCGCCGCGTATGCCTCCTCGAGATAATCGGGGTGCTTCAGGACGTCCCCCTCGAAATCGAGTCCCCGGTACAAAAGCGACTTCCACAGCTCGGCATGGAAGGTGTCGAAGAAGTATCGCACCGTCAGCAGGGCGCCGTCGAAGAGCTTTTTGCCTTTTGTGGCCCCCACGGAGATGAAAAGCCCCCTGCGGTGTACCACCTTGGGGGAAAAGGGGGTCTTGTCGATCCAGTATTTCTTGACCCAGAGGGACTGGCATCGGTCCATGAGGATCTTGGTGTGCGCGCTCACGGTGTAGAAGAAGATGGGACTGGCCAGCATGACCCCGTCGCAGGACAGGAGCCGATCTTGAGGTCCTGGAAGTCGTCTTCGATGACGCAGCGGCCCGTTTTCTTGCAGCCGTAGATTTCCAGGCATGGGGAAAGCTTCAGGTCGCGCAGGACGACCTCCTCCACCCGGGCCCCGGCCTTCCGGGCGCCTTGGACGGCTTTTTTCAAAAGGACGGCGGTGTTGCCTTCCCGCCGGGGGCTTCCGTAGAGGGCAAGAATCGTCTTCATGGCCTGGGCCTTTCCGCCGCCGCGGTGTCTTAGAAGCGATGAAGGGCGCTAATGTCCAAATACCAGGAAAAGAGGAAAATCGCAAGGCCCCGCCCTGAAAACCCGCCCGGCCCCCTTTTGCTTTTTCCTTTATGGGAGGCCCAACCCGTGGTATCTGGGAACAGGTCAGGGAAAGGCGCCATGACGCTGTTTCGAAAATTTCAGGCTTTGCAGCCAGGGAGGGACAGGCGGTGAAAGTCAACAAGATCGACCATATCTGCGTCGCAGTGAAGAACCTGGAACAGGCCAAAAAGGTCTGGGAGCCGGTGCTGGGCAAATCCGGGCCGGACGACGAATACGTCGACGAACCGGAAAAGATCAGGGTGGCCCGCTACTGGGTGGGCGGTGTCGGGTTCGAGCTCATGGAGTCCACCGCGCCCGACGGCGACGTGGCCAGGTTCATCGAAAAGCGCGGGGAAGGGATCATGCTCTTGAGCCTGAACGTGGATCACACGAGAGAGGCCATGGAGGCGCTCAAGGGGAAGGACTACCCGTTCATCGGCGGCGCGCGGCCTTTCCGGGACTGCGAGTTCGCCTTCATCCACCCCAAGAAGATGAACGGGGTCCTCCTGGAGCTCATCGACTACAAGTGGAAGGAGCTCGAGGGAAAGTAGAGCGGGCACCCTGGGGCCTGAAAAGCCCGGGGCAAAAACCGCCCAAGGACCTGCGTCCATGCTGAAGGTTCTCCTGGTCCAGCTGCCCATCCCGAGGCTCAATTTCGGGCAGGTCACGGGGAACATCCCGCTGGGGGCGGCCTGCCTTTTCGAGGCGGCCGCCGGCCTTGCAGGCGTCCAGGTGGAAATCGTTCCCGAAAGCGTGGCCTCCTACCTGGGCGACGGGGCGCTGGAAGAGCTCGTTTCTCGGAAAAACCCCGACATCCTGGGCTTTACGGCCTTTTCCTGGAACCTGGACCGGAGCCTCCACCTGGCCGCAGCCGCCAAGCGCGCCTTTTCCCCGGCCGTCGTCTTCGGGGGCCCCGAGATCACCCCGGACAATGCCCGGGCCCGCTCGGGAAGCGTGGATTTTGCCGTCTTCGGGGAAGGGGAGGCGCTCTTCAGGAGTCTTTTGATCGACCCCGGGGCCTGGCAGGCGAAAGCCGGAGCGCAAGGGGCCGCCCCGCTATTCAAGAAGGCGCCAAGCCCCTACCTGAGGGGCCTTCTGGAGCCGGAGATCGAGGACCTCGTCCTGGTGGAGACCCAGCGCGGGTGCCCCTACCGGTGCGCGTTTTGCTACTACAGCAAGTCCCGGGGTCGGCCCTGCGTGAAAGGGAAGGACCTGCTCTTCCCGGTCTTCAAGTGGGCGGTGGAAAGAGGGATCGGGGAGGTCTTTCTCCTGGACCCCTCCCTGAACGCGCGGCCGCGCCTGCCGGCTTTCCTTAACGGCATCGCCGCCGTCAACCCCGACCGGAGCACTGCCTTTTTCAGCGAAATCCGGGCAGAGGCGGTGGACGACAATCTGGCGGACGCCTTCGTCAAAGCCGGGTTCACCGGCTTCGAGGTGGGTCTCCAGAGTGTCAACCCACAGGCGCTCGCCCGGGTCAACCGCCCCACCGACCTTGACCGGTTCCTGAAAGGCGCCGGGGCGCTCTTGAAAAGGGGGATTACCCTGAGCATCGACCTCATCGCCGGGCTTCCCGGGGACGACCTGGAGGGGTTTTCGCGCTCCGTGGATTTCGTGGCCTCCCACGGGCTGGGGGCCGATGTCCAGGTCTTTCCGCTGTCGGTCTTGCCCGGCACCGACCTAAGGCGGGACGCGGAAAGGCTGGGGCTTTCCTTCGAGTCCGACCCTCCCTACAGCGTTCTCGGGACCCCCTCCTTTTCCGGAAAGGACCTGCTTCTGGCCTACGACCTCGCGGAGACGCGTCTGGACACGGTCTTTTTCCCCATGCCGGACCTGGACATCGCCTTCCGGGGCCCGGGCGGCCGGGCAGAAAACCCCGGGGACGTTGAGGCCGTCATCGGGGACGGCCGGTACGTGGCCAAAGTGTCGCTTTTTTCCAGGCGGCCGCCGGCCGAACTCCGAGGCTTGGCCCGCCGCCTCACCCAGCCCTACCAGGTCCTGGCGGGCCCGGAGGCAGGGGACCCGGCCTACCTGGGAGAGGCCCTGGAAACGCTGACCTCCCAAAACCCCTTCGTTCCCCTGGAGGTCGTCTTTTTCGACCCGGACGCACCGCCGGACACCGGCGCCCTGCTTAAATCCATCCGACTTCGCCGGCCGCATTTTCTGGACGGGGACCTGCGCTACCTCTACCCTGAGGCAGGCAACCGGGCGGCGCTTTTCACCGTGGTGTCGGGCGAAAGGGCGCTTTTTTTCAAGGGGCCGATGCGGCGCCAGGTCTTCTGGTGGCGCGAAGGCCGCCTGCCGGAGGAAAAAGACCTCGACGCGCTGCAGCATCTCGACGGAGTTTTCATCGACGCCCCCGTGCCCCGGGACGCGGTCCTTGCGTGGCAAAACGGCCAGAAAGACAGGGCCGGACAGGACCACTGCATCGGGTTTTCAAGCCTCGCGCTTCAGAGAAGGTGGCTCGGCCTCGTCAGCCCCGGGACCTATGCCGATCCGGCGCTGGATGCCCTCCGGTGACAGGCCGTCCGGGCGGCGCGGTTTGCGCATCCGGCCCCAAACGGCAGCCCGAGAAAAACCCCAAACCCGGGCATTGATTTCAGCAGGGCGTTTTGGTTACAATGCGCCCGCCCGCAAAGCCTCGTGAAAATCTTTGAAGAGGCACAGAGTCCGAAGGGGTGACGGTCCGCCTTCGGGAAAGGGATGGAAATGGCCCAAAAAACAAAACCGCTTCCGGAAAAACTGGGGACCTTCGGGGGGGTTTTCACCCCCAGCATCCTGACGATCCTGGGGATCATCCTTTTCCTGCGCCTGGGGTTTGTCGTGGGAAACGCCGGGCTTTTGCGGGCCCTGGTCATCATCGGGATCGCCAATACCATTTCCGTTCTAACATCCCTGTCACTGTCGGCCATTTCGACCAATATCCGGGTCAAGGTCGGTGGGGTTTATTACCTGATTTCCAGGACTCTGGGGCTGGAATTCGGAGGCGCCATCGGCATCGTCATGTTCCTGGCGCAATCGGTTTCCATCGCCTTTTACTGCATCGGTTTCGGAGAAATTCTGGCGGTCATCCTATCCGCCGATAACGTCAAAGTTTTTTCTCAACTTGTTGCGGCGGCTTCCATCCTTGTCCTGTTCTCCTTTGCATGGCTGGGCGCCGATTGGGCCACACGGTTTCAATACGTGGTGATGGCCGTTCTCGGCGCGGCCCTGGTTTCGTTTTTCGTGGGCGGGCTGCTGAACTGGAACACCGGACTGCTCCTTGAAAACTGGAGCGCTCCTGAAAAACGCCCCCCTTTTTGGTTGATCTTTGCCATTTTTTTTCCTGCGGTAACCGGATTTACCCAGGGGTCCAGCATGTCCGGCGATCTGAAAGACCCGGGAAAGAGCTTACCCCTGGGCACTTTGCTTGCCGTCGGAATCTCGATTGTCGTATATTTCGGCGCGGCCGTGCTTCTGGCCGGATCGGTGCCCAACACTCTTCTGACAAGCGACTACACGGCCATGAAACGGGTGTCTCTGGCCAGTTTCCTGATCGACGCAGGCGTCATCGCCGCCACCCTGTCTTCGGCCATGGCGTCTTTTCTCGGGGCGCCCCGGATCCTGCAATCCCTGGCTGCAGACCGGGTTTTCCCCTTTCTCGCCGTTTTTGCAAAAGGCTACGGAATAAACAACAACCCCCGCCGCGGGGTGATTCTTTCCGCATGCATCGCCCTTTTGACCGTCGGGTTGGGGAACCTGAACCTCGTGGCCCCGGTGGTTTCCATGTTTTTTCTAATCTCCTACGGGCTGCTCAATTATGCCACCTATTTTGAAGCCTCGGCTCAAAGTCCTTCCTTCAGGCCCCGGTTCAAATTTTTTCACCGGAGATTGAGCCTTGCCGGCGCCCTGGCCTGCATGGGAGTCATGCTGGCCATCGATCCCTTCGCCGGATTTCTGGCCATGGCGGTCCTTTTTGCCGTGTACCAGTATCTGAAACGAACGGCAGGGCCTTCCCGATGGGCGGACAGCCAGCGCTCCTACCACCTCCAGCGGATCCGGGAGCACCTCATGGGCCTCGCGGAGGACCCGGAGCACGCCCGGGACTGGCGGCCCCACATCCTGGCCCTTTCCAACGACTCCGAGCGCCGCCCCCAGCTCTTGCGAGCCGCCCGGTGGATGGAAGGCAACAGCGGCCTGACGACGGTGGTCAAGTTCGTGGAAGGCGGGGAGGGGCCCATGCTCCGGCGCCAGAGGGAGGCCGAAAAAGAGCTGCGCGAGGACCTGAAAAAACACGGGTCCTCGGCTTTTTCCCGGGTCATCGCGGTGCCGGAGGCCGAGCCGGCGCTCTCCCTCCTCGTCCAGGCCTACGGCGTGGGGCCCGTTAAAGTCAACACGCTCATGATGAACTGGTACAGCGCCGAGAGCGAGAGGGACTACGAGCGCCGGATGGCCATGAACCGCATCATCCTGGGCGCCTACCGCCTGGGGTGCAACCTGCTTATCTGCAACTTCAACGAAAAGATCGAAACCGGGGAGCCTGAAAAGGACAAGCGCCGCATCGACATCTGGTGGCAGGGAGACGCCACCGGAAAACTCTCCCTGCTGCTGGCCTTCCTCATGAAGCGCGACGAAACCTGGGAGGATGCGCAAATCCGCGTGATGACCGCCGAAACGCGGCACCGCTCCCAGGAGGGCCTGGCCGCCCTGAAAGAGCAGATCCATGACGCCCGCATCGAGGCCGAGCTGGAGGTCCTTAAAAAGGAGGATCTCCAGGAGGTGATCCAAAGAAGCGCCCATTCGGACCTGGTGTTTTTGCCTTTCCGGTTCCAGGGGCGCCGGATCCTGAGCCTGTTCGGGGCCAGGGCCGCGGAACTGCTGCGCTGGCTTTCCTTCAGCGTCCTGATCCAGGCCGCCGAAGACATCGACCTGAGCGCGGAGCCGGAGTCCGGAGAGGCGGCGCAGCGGGCGGAGGTCCTGGACGCCCTCGAGGAAATCGAAAAGAAAGCCAAAAAAGCCACAGACGACGCCCGGCAGGCCGAGAAAAAGGCCCAGGAAGCCCGGCAGCAGCTTTCGAAAGTCAAGCCCGAAGCCGGTCCGGATGCCGATGAAAAAACCAGGGATCTGAAGGATACGCTGGAAGAGGCCCGGGAGGAGGCGGAAACCGCCAGGCGGAAGGCGGCCAAAGCCGAGGCCAAGAGGGCCGCGGCGGAAAAAGAGGCTATCGAGCGGGGGCTGCTTCCTCCCGAGGAGGAAGACTCCCCGTGACGTTTCTTGCCGCCATCCCCTTTTCCAGGCAGGTGTCGAAAACCTTCAGGTTGAGGGCCCGGAAGGGTTCGGGGCTGAGCCGCTCAATGGTTTCCCGGATTTGTTCTTGCGGGAAAGGGCCTTCATCGAAGGCGGAAAAGAGACCCAGCAGGCCGGAGTTGGTGGCCAGCGGCGCCCCGAGCTTGAGGGCGATCTTTCCCACGGGAAGCGCCCGGGACGCGATCTTTTTCTTTTCCAGGTAGGGCCTCACGGGGTCTGCGGGAAAGGCCCCGTCGGAGGCGTTGGCGTAAAGCTTCGCACCGCAAGCCAGAAAGGCGAGGTTCCGGTAGGCCTCGTTTTCCTCCAGGGCGAGCAGAAAATGGGCGGTGCCGGCTTGCACCACGCTGCTTTCCACTTCCCCCATCCTCAAATGAGAGATCACCGAGCCGCCCCGCTGGGCCATGCCGTGGGTTTCCGCGCCCAGGACCGGGATGCCGCGGTCCAGGGCGCACCGCGCCAGCACTTTCGTCAAGAAGAGGATTCCCTGTCCGCCCAGTCCGCTCAATACGAAGTTGATGGTCTCCATGCTCCCTTCCTGGCTTCAGGCGCCCACGATGGCGCCTTTCGGGCAGATCTGCAGGCAGACCCCGCAGTCGGCGCAGATGGATTTGTTCACGGCCGTGTTCCCCGTACCCGGTTCCTCCACAAGGGCCGGGCACTCGAAGCGCTGATGGCAGAACCCGCAGGCGTCGCAGTCCTGGGTGACGGTGACCGGTTGCTTTTCCGGGATGGCCCGGTCCCGGTAGGCGATGACGCAGGGGTGGCGCGCAATGATCACGGCAATCCCGCCCTCCGGGTCGGCGACGTAGGCCTTGGCCTTTTTCAACAGCGCCCCCATGGCCTTGAGGTCGTAGGGATCCACCACTTCGACGAAGTCCACGCCGCACCCGGCCACCACGCGTTCCAGGGGGATGGATCTGCCCCGGCTCCCGTCGGCCCGGATCCCCAGGGCGGGGGTGGGCTGCATCCCGGTCATGGCGGTGGTCTGGTTGTCCAGCAATGACCAGGATGAACCGGGCGTCGTTGTAAACGGCGTTGATCAGTCCCGCGGTCCCGGAGTGGAAAAAGGTGGAATCCCCCATGGTGGCCACGATGGGCTGCTCGATGCCGTCCTGGGAGAAGGCCTGGAAGAAGCCCGAGGCCATGGTGATCCCGGCGCCCATGTCCAGGCAGGTGTCCACCCCCCCGAGGTTCATGCCCAGGGTGTAGCAGCCGATATCGGAAGTGAAGATGGCCTTGGGCTGCGCCTTCCGGATGGCGAAGAAGGCGGCCCGGTGCGGGCATCCCGGGCACAGGGTGGGCTTGCGGACGGGCAGGCCCAGGTCCCGGATCAGCGTCTGCGCCTCGGCGTCATCGGCGGAGCGTCGAGGGGGTCGAGGCCGAGCTCTTCCAGGACCCGGTCGGATCACGCCGGCGATGACCTGGGGTACCAGCTCCCCTTCGGTGGGAACGTGCCCGGAAAGCCGCCCCAGGACCTTTTTCCGGTCCCTTAAGAAGTATTCGATGAAGACGTCGGTCTCCTCGAGGACCAGGACCTTTTCGCAGGCCGCCATGAACTGCGCCGGCGAGTTTTTCCGGAAACGGGTAGGGGGCGCCCAGCTTCAGGACCGGGATGTCCTTGCGGCCCTTTTCGGACAGCAGGTCCGGAGACCACGGCGTACGGCACGCCGCCGGCGACGATTCCTAAGGGGTATTTCATCCCCTTTTTCAGGTTGTGCCCGTTGACGCCGGTCAGGCGGTCGAATCTTTTGGAGATTTTCGGAAAGCTTCTGGTTGAGTTCCTGGTGCAGCAGAAACCGGAACCGGGGGGTGGCGGCCCACCGGGCCGGGTTCTTCTCGAAGGCGGCGGGCTTGTCCCTGCTGGAAAGCGCGTCCCAGGACAGGTTCTGCCGGGCGTGGCAGACCCGTATGCCCGGCCTCAGGATCACCGGGATGCGGAACTCCTCGGAGAGGTCCAGGGCCAGGGAGGCCATCCTCCGGGCTTCTGTCGGGGTTGCAGGGGTCCAGCACCGGCACCTTGGCCAGCCGCGCCATTAGCCGGGTGTCCTGCTCGGTCTGGGAGGAATGGGGTCCCGGGTCGTCGCAGGAGATCACCACCAGCGCACCCGTGGTGCCCAGGTAGGCGGCGCTCATGAGGGAATCCGCGGCCACGTTGAGCCCCACCTGCTTCATGCAGCAGGCGGCGCGCTTCCCGGAAATCGCCGCGGCAAAGGCGTTGTCCAGAGCCACCTTTTCGTTGGTGGACCATTCCGCGTAGGTGTTCAGGTTTTCGGCCTTGATCAGGCGGACCGCCTCCGGCAGGATTTCCGAGCTGGGGGTCCCGGGATAGGAGGTCACCACCTGGCACCCCCCTTCCAGCAGCCCCAGGGCGATGGCCCCGTTTCCCAGCATGAACGCCTCTTTCATTGCGATCCTTCTTCCTTTGCGGCCTTGGCCTGTTCGATGAGTTCCAGCAGAGTCATCATTTTGGGTTTCGGGGGCCTTTCGAAGGCCTTATCCCACTGCTCGGGCGTGAGGGCTTCCTCCAGATACGCCGCCACGTCGAAATGGATGTGCCAGCAGTCGAGCGTCTTGGGGCAGGGCAGCCCGCGGTTTTCGATCCGGCAGTAGGAAAACCGGATCTGGTGGCCGAGCTTGCGGCAGCGGATCTCGAAGCCTTCGTCTGGGGGAGGAGTCTTTTCGGTCATAAAGCGTTTCCATGGGCGCCTCCCGGAAGCATGCGGCTTCCGGGAGGCACGTACGGTGACGGAGCTTGTTATTTCTTGGCTACTGCTTGGGCTTGGGCAAAGGCGCGATGTCGGCCAGCGCCCGGTCGATCTCTTCCTGGGGAAGCTCGTAGTTGGACAGCTTGCCGGCGAAGTAGGCCTCGTAGGCGGCCATGTCCACCAGCCCGTGTCCGCTCCAGTTGAACAGAATGACCTTCTCCTTCCCTTCCTCCTTGGCCTTCTGGGCTTCCCGGATCAGGGCGGCCACGGCGTGGTTGGTTTCCGGGGCGCTGATGAAGCCCTCGGTCCGGGCGAAGGTGAGCCCCGCCTCGAAGGTTTCCAGCTGGGGAACGGCCATGGGGCGTGATCAGGTTGTCCAGGATCAGCTGGCTGACCAGGGGCGCCATGCCGTGATAACGGAGTCCGCCGGCGTGGATGGGCGCCGGGACGAAGCTGTGGCCCAGGGTGTGCATGGGCAGAAGCGGGGTCATCTGCACGGTGTCGCCGAAGTCATAGGCAAAGGGCCCCCGGGTCATGGTGGGGCAGGAGGTGGGCTCCACCGCGATGATTTCGATGTCCTTGCCGTTGATCTTGTCCCGGACGAAGGGGAAGGCCATGCCGGCGAAATTGCTCCCGCCGCCGGCAGCAGCCGATGATCACATCCGGGTAGTCCCCGACAATTGCCATCTGCTTCTGGGCCTCCAGGCCGATGACGGTCTGGTGCAGCATCACGTGGTTGAGCACGCTGCCCAGGGAGTACTTGGTGTCTTCGTCCATGACGGCGGCTTCCACCGCCTCGCTGATGGCGATGCCGAGGCTTCCCGGGGAGTCCGGGTTCTTCTCCAGGATCTTGCGCCCCGCGTTGGTTTCGGTGCTGGGGCTGGCGATGCAGGTGGCGCCCCAGGTCTCCATCATGAGGCGGCGGTAGGGTTTCTGCTGGTAGCTCACCTTGACCATGTAGACCTTGCACTCCAGGCCGAAGAGGCGGCAGCACATGGACAGGGCGCTTCCCCACTGGCCCGCGCCGGTTTCGGTGGTGATCCGTTTGGTGCCGCTGATCTTGTTGTAATAGGCCTGGGCCATGGCGGTGTTGGGCTTGTGGCTCCCGGCCGGGCTGACCCCTTCGTTCTTGAAATAGATCTTCGCCGGTGTGTCCAAGGCTTTTTCCAGGCCGAAGGCCCGGTACAGGGGGGTGGGGCGCCAGAGGAGGTATTTTTCCAAAATCGGCTCCGGGATGTCGATGAACTGCTGCTGGCTGACCTCCTGCTCGATGAGGGGCATGGGAAAGATGGGCGCCAGATCGTCGGGTCCCACGGGCTGACCGGTTCCCGGGTGAAGCGGCGGCTCCATGGGCGTGGGCATGTCTGCGGCGATGTTGTACCATTGACGCGGCAATTCCGACTCGGGTAGAAAAATCTTTTTGACCTGCATACATCCTCCTTCATGGTTGGGTGTGCACTGGTTTGGACCGACGGCACCTGCCGCGCCGGCCCCCCCGACGGATCGAACCTAACACATCACTGCCGGACCTGCCGGCAGGGTTTTTTGGGTTTTCGCTTTACACCTCCCTCGTTTCGCATCGCGGCTCAAACAGGGAAACCGGCCGACCTGGTGTGTGGCCGTGCTTGCGCAGGTGTATACAGTATACAGGTGCCTTGTCAAGGAGAAAGATGCCATAACGAAGGATGGCGAAAAACCTTGCGGGTAGAGAGTTCCCCGCCCTATCGTGCCGGGCATGCAGGGGCGACTTTTTTGTTTGACAGGGCCAGTTGGTATACCGTATACACTCATCGATGATCAAATCCATGAACATCGCCTGGTGGGTCCAGCGCTGGAGTGAGCTGCACCCCGGAAAAACCGCCCTCCGTTTCGAAGAAGCGTCCATTTCGTACCTGGAACTGCACCGCCGGGCGGACCGGACGGCCTGCTGGCTCCAGGACCTGGGGATCGAGAAGGGAGACCGGGTGGCCGTGATGCTCAAAAACAGCCCGGAATTTCTGGAGATCTACCTGGCCTGCGCCCGGATCGGGGCGATTTTCGTGCCCGTCAACTTCCGCCTGGCTGTCCCCGAGCTGGCATACATCCTGAAAAACGCCCGGCCCCGGCTCTTCGTGTTCGGAGCCGAACAGGCACCGTTGATGCCGTCGCTTTCCCTCAATCCGTTGCGCCCGCCGCTTTTTTTCGGCTGCGTCGGATGCGCGGGGGGGAATCGACCTTCATCGACTATCGCGCCGAAACGGCGGCTTTCGACGGCCGGACCCCCTTCCTCACCAAGTATTTAAGCCCCCAGGACCCGACGGAACCTCAGGTGATCATGTACACCTCCGGGACCACGGGGTATCCCAAGGGGGCGGTTTTAACCCACCGGAAGACGTTTTTCAACTGCCTCAATGCCGAGATCTTCTTCAAGCTTCACTTCGACGACGTCATGCTCATCCTGCTTCCCCTGTTCCATTCCGGCGGGCTCTTCATCCAGGCCTCCCCCGCCCTCTATAAAGGCGCCACCGTGGTGCTTCACCAAAAGTTCGACCCGGCCGGAACCTTTCGGGATATCGAGCGGCACAAGGTGACGAAGCTCTTGGGCGTACCCACGGTGTACAAGGCCCTTTTGGGAGTGCCGGAGAAAAAAGAGGAACCCTCTCGTCCCTGAGGGTCTGCGCCATCGGCGGCGAAAAGACGACCCCGGAGCTGCTTTCCCGGTGCCGGGAGGCCGGGTTCAGCCTGCGCCAGATCATGGGGCAGACCGAGACATCGATTCTGCTGTGGGCTTCGGAAAAAGACTTTCTTAAAAAGCCCGGAACCGTGGGCCGGCCGGTGTTCCATGCGGAAGTCGAACTGGCGGATCGGGAAGGCCGGCAGGTGCCGGTGGGGGAGGTGGGGGAGATCGTGGTGCGAGGGTCCATCCTGATGAAGGAGTACTGGATGGATCCCCGGAAAACGGAGGAGACCCTCAGGGGCGGAAGACTGCACACCGGGGACCTGGCCCGCATGGACGAAGACGGTTATTTCTACCTGGTGGACCGGGTGGGAGACCTGTTCATTTCGGGGGGCGAAAACGTCTATCCGGCCGAAGTGGAAAGAATCCTGGAATCGCATCCGGACGTGAAGGAGGCCGCCGTGGTAGGGGTGACGGACGAAACCTGGGGGGAAGTGGGGCATGCTTTCCTGACCTGCAACAACGGAATCCGGCCCCGGTCTTCGGACCTGATCGCCTTTTGCAAAGAACGCCTCGCGCCCTTCAAGGTGCCCAGGGGATTCACCTTTTGCGCCGAATTTCCGCGCACCGCCCTGGGGAAAATCCGGAAGCACGCCCTGGTCCCGCAGGCCGGCGATCGATGAAAGGCGGCGGAGCCCATGGAAGGAAAACCCTAAAAAGGAGCGGACGCGATGCCACTGTTTGAGAACCTCACCGTGCTGTCCCTGGAGCAGGCCACCGTTTTGCCTTACCTGACTTTCCGCCTGGCCCAGGACGGGATGCGGGTGATCCGGCTGGAGCACCCGGTCTACGGGGACCCGAACCGCTGGGTCGGGGAGAACGTGCTGGGGGAAGAGCGGATGAACGCCTACTACCTGTGCATCAACGCCGGGAAGGAAGCCCTCACCCTCAACCTGGCAGAGCCGGAAGGAAAAGCCGTTTTCCACCGGCTCATCGAAAAGCTGAACGTGGACGTCTTCGCCACCAACCAGCTTCCCAAGAACTACCCCAAGCTGGGCATCGACTATGAATCCTTGAAATCGGTCAAGAAGGACCTCATCTGGCTCGGGGTCACCGGGTTCGGCCCGGACAGCAACGAAGCCGCCTACGATCCCATCCTCCAGGCCCGTTCGGGGCTCATGGAGATGACGGGGGAGGCTGACGGCGCCCCCCAGGTCACGGGCATCCCCCTGCCGGACATGGGAACCAGCGAGCACGCCTACGGCCAGCTGATGAAGGCGCTCTACGTCCGGGAGAAGACCGGGGAAGGCTCCTGCATCCATCTGTCCATGTTCGAGTCTTCGGTTTCCTGGCTCACCGTTCCCATCACCATGACCGACACCTTCGGAAAGAAGGCCACCCGCCGGGGAAACACCCACGAGTTCTTCGCCCCGGTTTCGGTCTACCGGACCCAAAACGGGTACGTCTATCTCGCGGTGGGAAACGACCGGCAGTGGAAGGCCATGGTTTCCCAGGCCGCCTTCAAAACCCTGGACCGGCCCGAGTACGAAAAGAACACCGGCCGGATCCGGGACGTCGTGCGTCTCAATGGGGAGATCGAGGCCATCACTTCAAAGCTGACCTCCGAGGCGCTCATCGAGATTTTTCAGGCCATCACGGTCCCCGTGAGCAAGATCCAGAGCCTGAAAGAGGTCTGCCAGGATCCACGGGTTAAAGGACGGCTTCTTTTCGCCGAGGATCCTGTCACCGGGAAGCGGATCACCCTCGCCCCGCCTCCCTACACCACGGAGTTCGTGGCCCGAAACGGCCGGAAACTCTCCTTTCCCCCCCGGTTCGGGGAGCACAACCGCAAGATCCTTTCCGAGACCCTCGGCTATTCCGAGGAAGCCATCACGGAATTGAAGGAGAGGGGGATCCTCTGAAACCGCAGAATCGAAAACGGAAAAGACGCCCATGGATTGCATCGTACTGATCAAGCAGGTGCCCGACACCACCGAGGTCCAGCTGGACCCCAAGACCGGAAACCTCATCCGGGAAGGCCTCAAGAGCATCATGAACCCGGATGACGCCCACGCCCTGGAGGCCGCCCTGGCCCTCAAAGACCGCTTCGGCGGAAAGGTGACCGCCCTTTCCATGGGCCCGGCGCAGGCCATCGACGTGATCTCCGAGGCGCTGGGCATGGGGGCGGATTCGGGGGTCCTGCTCACCGACCGGGCCTTTGCCGGCGCGGACACCTGGGCCACCTCCTTCACCCTGGCCGAGGCCGTCCGCAAGATCGGGCAATACGACCTCATCCTGTGCGGCCGCCAGGCCATCGACGGGGACACGGCCCAGATCGGTCCCCAGGTGGCCGACTGGCTGGGGGTTTCCCAGGCCACCTACGTCTTCGACATCGAAAGCCTGCAGAAAAAAAGCATCACCGTGAAACGGCGCCTGGAAGACGGTTACCAGCGCCTCCGGTGTACCCTTCCCGCGCTGCTCACCGTCATCGGAGAGATGAACGTCCCGCGCTTCGCCCGGGTGGACCGGCTGCTTCACGCCTGCCGGGAAAAGGCCCCCATCCGGGTGTGGAACGCGGCCGACATCGGCGTCAAGACCCAGCAGGTGGGCCTGGAGGGATCGCTCACCCAGGTGATCAAGACGTTCGCTCCCAAATTCAAGCGGGAAGGGAAAATCCTGGAAGGAGGGAAGGAGGCCGTCGTCCGGGAATTGCTCCAGAAGCTCAAGGACAGCGACGGCGCCACCGCCTGCAAGGCTTTCGCGTCCACGTGCGAGCTGTGAAAGGACAAAGAAGATGATCGTCTGGGTTGAAAAAGATCTCTGTGACGGATGCAGGCGCTGCTTCAAGGCCTGCCCCTACGGCGCCATCGCGTTCGAAGACGGAAAGGCCCGCATCCTGGAGCGTTGCACGTCCTGCGGCGTCTGCCTGGAAGTGTGCAAAGCCAAGGCGCTGCTGTCGGATGCCGAACCGAAGCAGATCCCGGATTTTTCCGAACACCAGGGGGTCTGGGTGTTTGCAGAGCAGCGGGACGGGCAGCTCAACCGCGTCTGCCTGGAGCTTCTGGGAAAGGCCCAGGAGCTGGGACAGGCTCTGGGGCAGGAGGTCGGCGCCGTGCTTCTGGGAAACGGCGTCGCGGGGCTTGCAAAAACCCTGATCCGGCACGGGGCGGACACCGTCTATGTCGCCCAGCACAAGGCCCTGGCGCAGTTTCGAACCCCCGCTTACGCCGACGTGGCGGCGGACCTGGTCAAGGCCCATCGGCCGAGCATCTTCCTTCTGGGGGCATCCCACCTGGGGCGGGACCTCGCCCCCCGGATCTCACGGCGCGTGGGATGCGGCCTGACGGCGGACTGCACGGAGCTGACCATCGAGCCCGAGGAAAAGATTCTCTTGCAGACGCGCCCGGCCTTCGGCGGCAACGTCATGGCCACCATCGCCAACCGGTACTCCCGACCCCAGATGGCCACCGTGAGACCCGGCGTCATGACGGCGCTCCCGGCACCGGATAAAAAAGGGACCGTCGTGCGTCACCCGGTGTCCCTCGCCGAGAAAACCATCGGCATCAAGGTTCTGGAAACCGTCAGGGAGAAGAAACAGCAGGCCGACCTGGATGAAGCCAAGGTCATCGTGGCCGGGGGACGCGGGGTGGGCGATGCCGAAGGCTTCAAGGTGCTCAAAAAACTGGCGGAACTCATGGGGGGAGAGGTGGCGGGAACGCGGGTGGCCGTGGAGGAAGGCTGGATCGCCCCGGAAAACCAGGTGGGGCAGACGGGAAGGTCGGTTCGACCGGAAATCTATGTGGCCTGCGGAGTCTCCGGCGCCATCCAGCACCGGGCCGGGATGATGCATTCCCGGTACATCATCGCCATCAACAAGGACCCCCGGGCTCCCATCTTCCAGGTGGCCGACTGGGGGATCGTGGGCGACCTCCACGAGGTGGTCCCGGAGATGATCCGGCAGCTCAAGGCCGCCGGGCGGTGAAGACCACCGGGGTGCGGTGAGGCGCCTCCGAAACGCAACAAGGAGAACACGCAACATGATCCGATCCAACCCTGAAACCCTCATCCGGGAGAGCATGGCCCGGTTTGTGGACAAGGAAGTGATCCCGAAGGCCCAGCAGATCGATGCCGCCGGGGAGTTTCCCATGGAACTTTTCCAGAAAGTCGCGAAGATGGGCGTCTTCGGGATCCGGTATCCGAGGGACAGGGGAGGCTCCGGCGGGAATACCACCATCTACTGCATCATCTGCGAAGAGCTGGCCCGGGGCCTCATGAGCCTGGGCGCGGTCACCGCCATGCAGTGTCTCATGGGAACCAACTTTCTCTTCCATTTCGGCACCGAGGAGATGCACGAGAAGTACTTCATGCCCGCCATGAGGGGCGAAAAAATCCCCTGCTTCTGCCTCACCGAACCCGAAGCCGGTTCCGATCTGGGGGCGGTCACCACCCTGGCCCAGCGGACCAAGGACGGGTTCGTGGTCAACGGTATGAAGACCTGGGTGACCAACGGCCCTGTGGCCGATTTCTTCACGGTCCTGTGCCAGACCGATCCGGCCAAGAAATTCAGGGGGCTCAATTTCTTCTTCATCCCGAGGGAGACCCCCGGAGTTTCGGTGAGCGCGCCCTTCGAGACCCTGGGAACCCGGACGACCCGCATGTCCGAGGTGGCCTTCACCGACGTGCACATCCCCCCGGAATTCATGCTGGTCCAGGAAGGGGAGGGGCTCAACGCCCTCATGTCCATCCTGTCCGAAATCCGGACCATGACCGCGGCGCTGGCCATCGGCCTGCTGAGGGCCTCCATGGCCGATTCCATCCGGTACGCCAAGGAGCGCGTGGCTTTCGGGCGCCCCATCGGGCAGTACCAGCTCATCCAGGCCAAGATCGCCGACATGGCCACGGAACTGGAGGCTTCCCGACTCCTCACCTACCAGGCGACGAAGATGATCGATAACAAGATCCCCTGTCTCAAGGAAGCCACCATGGCCAAGTACTTCGCCACCGAAGCGGCCTGCAAGGCGGCCGACGAGGCGACCCGGATCTTCGGGGCCTATGGCTACTCCATGGAGTACACCGTGCAGCGCTATTACCGGGACAGCCGCTTTCTGCTCAACGGAGGGGGAACGCACGAAGTCCTCCAGACCAACATCGCCCGCTGGGCAGGGCTGTAGAGGATACTTCATGGAAGAGCGCACGGGAAGCAGCGGCACGATGGACTTAAGGCCCTTGCACCCTCTTTACGGCAGGAAATCCCTGGGGGACCGGGTCTTTGAAAATCTCCGGGAGGCCATTGTCAGGGGCAACGTCGGGCCCGGAAGCCGGATGGTGGAAAACCGGATCGCCTCGGCCATGGGAATCAGCCGCACGCCGGTGCGGGAGGCCATCCACAAGCTGGAGCGGGAGGGGCTTCTGAAAAAGCTCCCCCGGGGCGGGTTCGTCGTCCTGGGGCTCGGGCCCGAGGACATCGAGGAAACCTTCGGCATCCGGGGGGTCCTGGAAAGCTACGCTGCCCGGCTTGCCGCCGTCAAGCATGAAGCGTCGGAACTCATCCCCCTGCAGCAGAAAATCGCCGAATATGAACGCTTTCTGCAGCGCGAGGACCTGGAGGCCCTCACCCGGATCAACACGGAATTCCACGACCTTCTTTACGCGCTCAGCCGGAGCCCGCGGCTCATCAAGATGATCAACGACCTGAGGGACCAGATCTTCCGCTTCCGCCGGATCATTCTCCGGGACGGGGCGCTGGCGCGGGTGAGCAACGAGGACCACAAGCGAATGCTCGAACACATCCGAGGGCGGGACGCCGAAGGGGTGGAGGTTCTGGTGAGAGAGCACATCGAACGGGGGCGTGCCGCTGTCCGGGAGGCCCTCGATGAAAAATAAGCCTCAGGCTGGCCTGGGTTTTTCCGACCCCGACCCTACCCGGGCGCAGGGCGATAAAGCCCTTTTCGACCCTTTAACTTCATGAGGTATCGGTGATGGAAGCAAAAAAGAAGATACGGGTTTTAATTGCCAAGCCCGATCTGGACGGGCACGACCGCGGCGCGAAAGTCGTGGCCCTGGCGCTGCGGGACGCGGGCATGGAAGTCACCTACACGGGCCTGCACCAGAGCATCGACCAGATCGTGAACACCGCGATCCAGGAGTCGGTGGACGTGATCGGGCTGAGCATCATGACCGGGGCCCACCTGTCCATCAGCAAAAGGCTCGTCTCCCGGTTGAAACAGGAGAAGATGGAGGACGTGAAGGTGGTCGTCGGGGGGGTGATCCCCAAAAAGGACATCGATGCCTTGAAAGACATCGGCGTGCAGGCCGTCTTTCCCGGCGGGACGCCCTTTACCGAGATTGCAAGCGCCATTCAAGATTTGGTGAACGGGGGATAGACCATGGGAGTAGCACAATACATCCGAGACGAGAAAGATGCGATCAAGGAAGTGATCTACCAGTCCGGGATCAAGGTCAAACCCGGCTACGGCCCGGAGGACCTGGAGGCGGTGGGGTTCGACTACGAAGAGGACCTGGGGGATCCCGGGGAATACCCGTTCACCCGCAGCCTCCACCCCGGCGGGTACCGGAGCCGGGCCTGGACCACCCGGCAGTACACGGGCTTCGGCACCCCGGAAGAGACCAACGAGCGCTTCAAGTGGATGATCTCCCACGGCCAGACCGGGCTGAACGTGGCCTTCGACCTGCCCACCCAGATGGGACTCGATTCCGACGATCCCCGGGCCGAAGGGGAAGTGGGCCGGGTGGGCATGGCCGTGGATTCCCTGCAGGGATTTCGAAATCGCCTTCAAGGACATCCCCCTCGACCGCATCGGGTCCGGGCTGACCATCAACGCCATGGCCACCGTCATGCTGGCCATGTACCAGGCGGTGGCCGAAAAATTCGGCTATGCCAAGGACCAGATCAGCGCCACCCCCCAGAACGACATCCTCAAGGAGATGATCGGGCGCGGGGCCTGGATCTTTCCGGTGGAGCCGGCCGTCCGGCTGGTGGGGGACTGCATCGAATACGCGATGAAGGAACTGCCCCGCTGCAACCCGGTGAGCGTCTGCGGGTATCACATCCGGGAATCGGGGGCCACCCCGGCCCAGGAGATCGCCTGTGCCTTTGAAATCGCCAAGGCCTACATCGACAACGTGGCGGCACGGGGCCTTTCGCCCGAGGATTTCGTGGGGCGCTTTTCCTTCAACCTCAATGTCTACGGCAACCTCTGGGAACAGGTGGCCAAGTTCCGGGCGGCCCGGAAGCTCTGGGCCACCCTGCTCAGGGAGGAGTACGGCGTCAAGAACAAGAAGAACCTGTTCCTGCGGGGCCTTTTCGGCGGCGGCGGGAGCGGGCTGACCAAGGAGCAGCCGGAAAACAACATCATCCGGGGGGCCTACTACGCCCTGGCGGCCGCCCTGGGCGGGGCCCAGACCACGGCCCTGTGCTCCTTCGACGAGGCCTACACCATCCCGACGCCCCGGGCGGCGCTGCTTTCCCTGCGCACCCTGGAGATCCTCATGGAAGAGGTGGGGCTGCGGGACACCGTGGACCCCCTGGCCGGCTCCTATTTCATCGAGACCCTGACCAAGCAGATGGAAGAGAAGATCCTGGAAGAGATGCGGACGGATCCAGGAGATGGGCGGGATGGTCCGTGCCGTGGCCACCGGGGCCATCCAGCGGGAGGTGGCCCGCCAGGCCTATGAGTTCGAAAAGGGCCTCCAGAGCCGGGAGATCGTCAAGGTCGGGGTGAACAAGTACACGGAAGGGGAACACCCCGAGGTGGAGCTGCACGAGTACGACGAAAGGTGGGCGAAAAAACAGATCGAAGGGCTCAAGGCGCTCGAGAGGGAGCGGGACAGCCGGGAGGCTGCGCCGGACCCTCAAGGCGCTGGAGGCCAGCACGCGCAGCGGGAAAAACGTCATGCCCGACCTGGTGGCGTGCTGCCGGGCCTACGCCACGGTGGGGGAGATGACGGGGGTGTTCCGGGACGTCTTCGGGGAGTGGGAGGAACCGAGCATTTTTTAGCGGCAAGATTGAGGATTTGGCCTTATGAACAACGGAAATGCAAAACGCGCCGGGGGCTTTCGGCTGGGATGCGACATCGGAGGCACCTTCACCGATTTCGTCCTGGTGGACGACGAGACCGGGCGAGTTTTTCGTCCACAAGTGCCTGACCACCCCGGCGGATCCCTCCGAGGCGGTGGAACAGGGCGTGTCCCGGCTGTTGGAGCAGCATCCGGGATTCATGCCGAACCTGAGAGGAAATCATCCACGGGACCACCCTGGTCATCAACGCCATCATCGAACGGAAAGGGGCCAAAACCGGACTGATCACCACCCGCGGTTTCAGGGACGTGCTGGAACTGGGCCGGGAGATCCGCTACGACGCCTACGACATCTTCGCCGAATACCCCGAGCCCCTGGTCCCCCGGCCGCTGCGCATGGAGGTCGACGAGCGGATCGGAAGCGACGGCCGGATTCTGAAGCCCCTGGACGCGGCTCAGGTGGAAGCGGTCCTGAAGGCCCTGTTGGATCAGGGGATGGAATCGCTGGCCGTCTGCCTGATCAACTCCTACGAAAACCCGGTCCACGAAGCGCGTATCCAAGAAATCGTGCGGGAAAGGCTCCGGATCTGTTCCTGTCCACCTCCTTCGAAGTGCTGCCCCAGATCCGGGAGTACGAACGGACCTGCACCACGGTGACCAACGCCTATGTCAAGCCCATCACCGAGAGGTACTTGAAAAAGCTGACCCGGAGGCTTCAGGACATCGGGTTTCGGCGGACGCCTCTACATCATGCTCTCCAGCGGCGGGATCACCTCCGTGGAGACGGCCCAGGCCTTTCCCGTGCGCATCATCGAGTCCGGACCCACCGCGGCGGTGATCGCGTCCCAGCACTACGGGAAGATGTTCCAGGTGGAGGACATGTTCTGCTTTGACATGGGCGGCACCACCGCCAAATCCTGCCTGATTCAGAAAGGGCACGCCGGGCTCGTGTCCACCTTTGAAGTCGGGACGCGTGCAGCGGTTCAAGAAAGGGAGCGGGCTGCCCATCCAGGTGCCGGTGGTGGACCTGATGGAGATCGGGGCCGGCGGCGGCAGCATCGCGCGGATCAACCGGATGGGGCTCCTCCAGGTGGGTCCGGAGAGCGCCGGGGCGGATCCGGGGCCGGTCTGCTACGAGCGGGGCGGGACGGAGCCCACGGTGACCGACGCGGACCTGGTCCTGGGGTATCTGGATCCCGATTATTTCCTGGGCGGCACCATGCCCCTGGACAAGGCCTTGGCCGAAAAAGCCATCGACGAGAAGGTGGCCGCCCCTCTGGAGACCACCTGGTGGAGGCGGCCTTCGGCATCCACGACCTGATCAACGAGACCATGGCCGCGGCGGCCAAGACCCACATCGCGGAAAAGGGCGGAAACCCCCAGGTGGTCACCGATCTTGGCCTTCGGCGGTGCCGGACCGGTGCACGCCTATGGCCTGGCCAAGAAAATCGGTGCCCCCCGGATCCTGGTGCCCCCGCTGGCCGGGGTCGGTTCGGCCCTGGGGTTTTTCACAGCGCCGGTGGCCTTCGACCTTTCCCGAAGCCACCGGGTGCGCACTGGATCTGGCCGATTTCGAGACAGTGGAGCAACTCTTTTCCGCCATGGAGAAAGACGGGGAGGCCATCTTGCAGTCGGCGGGCAGGAAGGAGGCCGTTATTTTCGAACGGGTGCTGAGCATGCGGTTCGTCGGACAGGGTGCCGAGACCGACCTGCCCATCGAGGGCAAGCCTTTCGGGGGGTTTTCACAGGGAAGACATCCGGGGCCTCTTCGATGACGCCTACCAGAAGCTCTACGGCCGGACCTACCCGGAGACGCCGGTGGAGTTCGTCACCTTCAAGGTGCGGGCCCAAATTCCCCAGCGGCCCTTCAACATCCCGAAACTTGCGGTGGAAAAAAGCGAGCTGGCGTCGTGCATCAAGGGGGTGCGCAACGCCTTTTCCGTGAACCGTCGGGAGTTTATCCCCTTTACCGTCTACGACCGGATGCGCCTGTTCCCCGGAGCGTCTTTCCAGGGGCCGGCCATCATCGAGGAGAAGGAGTCCACCATCATCGTCGGTGAAGACGCCTCCGCCTCGGTGGATGATTACGGCTTTGTCTGGATCGATCTGGAAAAAGGCACTGGAGGACCCCATGCCGAAACCTTTGACCCCATCACCCTGGAAATCCTCTGGCGCCGCCTCGTCTCCATCGTGGACGAAGCCGACGCCTCCGTGGCGCGCACGGCCTTCTCGAGCCTGCTCCGGGACGCCCACGATTACACCTGCATGTTCACGGACAGCCGCGGTCAGGAACTCGTGCAGGGGACCTTCTGCACCCCCGGCCAGGCCGGCGCCATGGCCCTGGGCGTCAAGAAGATCATCCGGTCTATCCCTGCGGAGCAGTACAGGGAGGGGGATGTCTTCATCGTCAACGACCCCTGGCTGCTGGCCGGGCACCTGAACGACGTCTGCGTCTTAAGCCCCATCTTTTACAAGGCAAAACCGGTGGCCTTCACCGCCTGCGTCTTTCACCATTCGGACATCGGCGGCCGGGTCTCCTCCGACAACCGGGAAGTCTACGAGGAGGGGCTCTTCATCCCGCCCCTGAAGCTCTACGACGCGGGGATTCCCAACGAAGAGGTCCTGGACCTGATCCGGTGGAACGTGAGGACCCCCAAGGAGGTGATCGGGGACATCCGGTGCCAGGTGGCCGCCAACCATGTCTGCTCCCAGAAAATCGTGGAGATGCTCAAAGACGAAGGCCTGGACACCCTGGACGACCTGGCCGACGAGATCATCGGGCGCACCGAAAGGAGCATGCGCAAGGCCATCTCCAAGATACCCGACGGAAAGTACCCCTACACGGGCCGCATCGAGGGGGCCGGAAAGCGCAAGGATATCGACATCCGGCTTTGCGTTTCGGTGGAAGGAGACGCCATCCCCGTGGATTTCGACGGGACCTCCCCCCAGGTGGACTGGGGAGTCAACGTGGTCTACAATTTCACCTATGCCTACGTCTTCATGGCCGTCAAGAGCGCGTTCGACCCGGACATCCCCATCAACGAGGGGGCCATCCGGCCGGTGAAGATGACGGCGCCCGAGGGATCCGTGGTCAACTGCCGCTTCCCGGCGGCGGTGGCGGCGAGGATGCAGATCGGCCATTTCATGACCGAGATGGTCTTCAGGGCCCTTTCCCAGGCCGCCCCGGACCGCATCATCACGGACAGCGGCGGGACCCCGGCGCAGACCAATATCTTTTACGGAAAGCGGCATGACGGCAAGCCCTGGCACACCATGATCATCCGGGGAGGCGGCCTGGGGGCCGGCAACCGGATGGACGGGCACCACTGCGCCATCTTCCCGGCCAACGGGGCCAACACGCCCGTGGAAATCTTCGAAAGCGACACCCCGCTTGTGGTGGAGGCCAGGGAGCTGGTCTGCGACTCCGGAGGCCCCGGAAAGCGGCGCGGCGGACTGGGGCGGAAAATGGTGATCCGCATCCCCGACGACGAAAAGGCACCCCAGGGCGAGGTCACGGTGGCGGTTCAGGCCGGCCGGTTCCGGTACGCGCCCCAGGGGATCTTCGGGGGAGGGCCGGGGGCCCTGGCGCGGTTTTTGAAATCCGGGGAAAACGCGGATCCCAGCGGGCTCACTTTCTGCGGTCAAGGCGATGTTCTGTCCTTTTACAGCGCCGGCGGAGGCGGGTTCGGGAACCCCTTGGAAAGGGAAGTGGATCGGGTCCAAAAAGACGTAGAATACGGGTACGTGAGCGTGGAACAGGCGAAGCGGGACTACGGCGTCGCTCTCGACGCCGAAACCCTTGAGGTGGATTTGAAAAAAACCGAGGCTCTCAGGAAACAAGGAGAGAAAGCAGATGCCTGAAACTTTCATGCCGACCTTCGGATCCCGGGAGGCGCTGCGCGCGCATCAGCTTGAGCGCCTGAAATGGACGGTGGCCCATGCCTGGGAGGGATCTTCCTTTTACCGGAAGCAAATGGAGGACGCCGGTGTCCGCCCGGAGGCCGTCCGGTCCCTGGAGGACCTCAGGCGGCTGCCTTTCACCACCGCCGACGATCTCCGGGAAGGCTATCCTTTTCCGCTGCTTTCCGTCCCAAAATCCCAGGTGGTCCGGATCCACGCTTCTTCCGGGACCACGGGGAAGAAAAAGGTGCTTGCCTACACCCAGAAAGACATCGACGACTGGAGGCACTTCTTCGCCCGGTGCTACGAAATGGCGGGAGTGACCCCCATGGACCGGGTCCAGATCGCGGTGGGATACGGCATCTGGACGGCCGGGGTGGGTTTCCAGCTGGGCTGCGAGCGGCTCGGCGCCATGGCCATCCCGGTGGGGCCCGGCAATATCGACCTGCAGTGCCAGTTCCTGGAGGACCTCCAGTCCACGGTTCTCTGCTGCACCGCCTCCATGGGCCTTCTCATGGCCGAGGAAGTCGAACGCAGGGAGCTGAAGGGCAAAATCGCGCTGAAGAAGATGATCTTCGGCTCCGAACGGAGCGGGGACGCCATGAGACGCCGGATCCGGGACCTCATGGGGCTTGAGGACATGTTCGACATCACCGGCATGACCGAGCTTTACGGCCCCGGGACCGGACTCGACTGCTTCCGCCATGAGGGGATCCACTACTGGGCCGACTACTTCATCCTGGAGATTTTGGATCCGGAGACCCTTGAGCCGGTGGCCGAGGGCGAAACCGGCGAGATGGTGGTCACCACCCTTTACAAGGAGGCGGCCCCCCTCATCCGTTACCGGACCCGGGATCTGGCCCAAAGAATCGACCGTCCCTGCTCGTGCGGGAACGTCCTCCCCCTGCACGGGAGGATCCTGGGCCGTTCCGACGACATGATCATCTTCAGGGGCGTCAACCTCTATCCCGGGCAGTTCGACCAGATGCTGTCGCAGATTTCCGGGGTGAGTTGTGAATACCAGGTCCACCTGAAACGGGAAAAAGACGGGAAAGATACCATGGCCCTGCGGGTCGAATGCAGGGAAGGCGTCCCGGAGTTGCAGAAGGCCGAACTGGCGAAAAAGATCGCCGAGGCGGTCAAGAGGCAGATGATGGTCAGCTGCCGGGTGGACCTCTTGGACTGCGGATGCCTGCCCAGATCCGAGAGGAAGTCGAAGCGGGTCTTTGACGGCCGAGGCCAGTGATCGGGCCGATGTTTAAGAACCCTAGCAAGTAAAGAGGTTGAAATGAGGCGATTCACCTACCTGGTTCCCGGGTCTCTGGATGAGGCCATTTCCATGCACGTCACCCACGGAGAACGCGCCAAATACATCGCCGGCGGTACGGACATCCTCATCAAGATCAAGGAGAGAAAAGCAACTCCGGACTACCTCATCTCCCTGAAGCACATCCTGGGCCCCGACCGCCCGCTTCTGAACAAGGAAAGCGGCGAACTGTACCTCGGTGCCTTCGTCACCCACCGGCGCATCGAAACGTCCAAGAGGGTCCAGACGCGGTACCCCATCCTCCACGATGCGGTCAAGAACATCGGGTCCGTCCAGATCCGAAACGTCGCCACCATCGGCGGAAACCTCGTCAACGCGGTCCCCTCGGCGGACGGGGCCATCCCCCTCATCGCGCTGGACGCCCGGGTCAACATACACGGGCCCAAGGGGGAGCGGTCCATGGAACTGCTGCGCTTCTTCCTCGGTCCGGGGCAGTGCGACCTGGAGCTTGGCGAAATCCTCACCGAGATCGTTCTTCCACCTCTGCCGCCCCGGACGGGAAGCGCCTACCTGAAGTTCGGCCGGCGGGAGGCCATGGAGCTCCCCCTGCTGGGCGTCGGGGTCGTCCTTTCCCTTGAAGAGGACCTGAAGACCTGCGCCCGGGCGCGCATCGCCCTGGGGGTGGCGGCGCCGACGCCCATGAGGGCCATGGAGGCTGAGGCTTTTTTAGCGAAAAAACCCGTCAATGAAAAAACCCTGGAGGAGGCCGGAAAGATCGCCGCTCGGGAATCGAGGGTCCGGGACAGCATCCGGGGGGTGGCCTGGTATCGCCGGGAGATGGTGGGGGTCCTGGTCAGACGGATGGGACAGAAGGCCTTTGCGCGGATTGGGCAAGCGCATCCCGCCAAGTGAGGGGACGTCCGGTTCGGGAAGGCGGGAAAAGCGAATGCCGGTTTTGAAATCAAAAAACAATAAAGGGACCGGGTCGTTGAAAACCTCGGGCCCGAAAGCCTACCGGCGTCAGCCGTTAGGCCGTTTATCATGGGGAGGCGGATCATGGAACGCGTCGTTTCATTCGTGCTGAACGGGAGCGAGATGCGGATGCGCATCGAGGACCACTGGACGCTCCTTCACCTGCTCCGGGAGGAGCTGGGCCTGCTGGGGACCAAGGAGGGGTGCGGGAGCGGGGAGTGCGGGGCCTGCACCGTCCTTGTGGACGGGATGGCGATCAACGCCTGCCTCTACCTGGCGGCCGAGATCGACGGAAAAACGGTGACCAGCATCGAGGGACTGGCCGCCGAGGACGGTGCCCTTCACCCCCTCCAGAAAGCCTTCGTGGAACACGGGGGGATTCAGTGCGGGTTCTGTTCGCCGGGGATGATTCTGTCGGCCAAGGCCCTTCTCGATGAAGTTCCCACCGCCGGAGAGGAGGAGATCAAGGAAGCCATCTCCGGCAACATCTGCAGGTGCACGGGGTACGTCCAGATCATTGAATCCATCCGCTCGGTGAGCAGCAAGGCCCAGGAGAAGGTGAAGGTGGTGGCCTGGCAGGCCGACGAGGATGAATAGCTAAAAAAATCGGGGGATTTATGGACCAGTTTCAAAGCGTCGGAAAACGGGTTCCCAAGCTCGATGCCATGGACAAGGCCACAGGCCAGAGCCAGTACATCCAGGACGTGAAAGTCCCCGGGATGCTCTACGGGAAGATCCTCTACAGCAAGTATCCCCACGCCAGGATCGTCAACATCGACACCTCCAAGGCCAAAAAACTTCCCGGCGTCCGGGCGGTGCTCACCGGGGCGGACATTCCCGAAATCAAATTCGGAGTCTACAAGGACAACCGGCCCCTGAAAACCGGGAAGGTCCGGTCCTACCGTGACGAGGTGGCGGCGGTTGCCGCCGTGGACCCGGACACTGCCGCAGAGGCGCTGAGCCTCATCGAGGTCACGTACGAGGCCCTGCCCGGCCTCTTCGACCCGGTGGCGGCCATGCGGGAAGACGCCCCCCTGGTGCACGAGGAACACAAGACCAACATCCTGAAGATGCCCTGGAAGCTCCACTACGGGGACGTGGAGGAAGCCCGGAAAAACGCCGCCCATGTCGTCGAGGAACGCTTTTCAACCACCTGGGTCACCCACTGCTGCCTGGGGACCTCGGGCGCCCTGGCCTGGTTCGACCCTGCCGACAACCTCACCATCTACACCAACACCCAGATTCCCTCCCTGGCCCAGAAAGATTTCCTCGACGCCCTGGAAGCCATGGGGATCAAAGACCGTCGGGTCCGGGTCATCAAGCCTGTTCTGGGAGGAGGATTCGGGAGCAAGCTCGACACCTATGCCTACGAGTACATCGCCATCCTCCTGGCGCACCGCACGCGCAGGCCCGTGAAGATTGCCTTCGATCGCCAGGAGGAATTCACGGCCACCTCCACGCGCCAGCCCACCCTCATCCGCATCGCCCAGGGGTGCGACGAGGAGGGGAAGCTCCTCTTCAGGGATATCTCCATGATCCTGGACAACGGGGCGTATACGTCGTGGGGCGCCACCACGCCGTCGGTGATGATGATGCCCATCACCACGCTGTACAAGGTCCCCAACGTCCGGTACGAGGCCCAGTGCGTCTACACCAACAACACCTACGCCCAGGCCATGCGGGGGTACGGCAACCCCCAGGCCACCTTCGCCATCGAAAGCTCCATGGACATGCTGGCCGAAGCCGCCGGGATCGACCGGGTGACCTTCAGGGAGATCAACGCCAACGAGAGCGGGTACGTGTCGCCGCAGAACTTCAAGATCACCACCTGCGGACTCAAGGAATGCCTCGACACCGTGGTGAGGGAGCTGGACATGGGCCGGCCCAAGGAAAAGGGGGAAGGCGTGGGGATCGCTTCCCTGATCCACGTGGGCGGCGGGGCGAGGGTTTACAAGTCCGACGGGTGCGGGACCCTCATCAAGGTGGACGACTTCGGGAAGGTGAATGTTTTCACAGGCGCCTCGGACATGGGACAGGGATCCGACACGGTCATCGCCCAGATCGTGGCCGAGGAACTCGGCCTTGGCGTGGAAGACATCCACGTCATTCATTCGGACACGGATGTCTGCCCCTGGGACGTGGGCGCCCACGCCAGCCGGACCACCTTCGTGGCCGGCAATTCGGCCCTTGGGGCCGCCCGAAAAATCAGGGAGCAGTTGCTGGAAGCGGCATCCGAGGCTTTGGACACCCCGGTCGATGCGCTGATCCTCAGGGACAAAGCTGTTTTCAGCGCAAAAGATGCCGGCCGGCGCATCGAGTTCGCCCGACTCCTGCGCAAAGCGCACTTTTCCAAAAACGGCCGGATGCTCATGGCGGAATACTTCTACGACCCGGCCAACGAGAACCTGGGGAGGGATTTCAAAGGGAACCTTTCCATGACCTACACCTTCGGCGTCCACGGCGTCCGGGTCAAGGTGGACGAAGAAACCGGGAAGGTGAAGATCCTTCAGTATGTGGCGGCGCACGACGTGGGCAAGGCCATCAACCCCATGCTCCTGGAAGGCCAGGTGTACGGGGGGGTGATGATGGGGATCGGATACGCCCTCACCGAACAGATCCTTTCGGAAAAGGGCCAGTGCATGAATCCCAATTTCAGGGATTACAAGATCCTGACGGCCAAGGACGTGGTCCCTGTGAAGGCACCGGTTTTGGAAACGCCCGATCCGGACGGGCCCTTCGGCGCCAAAGGGATCGGAGAGCCCGGATGCGTCCCCACCGCCCCGGCCATTGCCAACGCCGTTTACGACGCCGTTGGCGTTCGGGTCAAGGACCTCCCTTTGACCCCCGAAAGGGTGCTGGCAGGCATCCGGGAGAAGCAGGGGCTCGATCTCTGCGGTCAGCCGGTTTCGGGGGATTCCGGGGAGGTGTGCGTCGTCGAGGAATAAGTTTTTCTTGCACTTTCAAGGGAAAATGAGGTTTCATGGGCAGATCCGGGGATTTTAGGGTTTAAAAACCCTCGGCCCCTGTAAACGCCGGCTTGAACCGGCAGGTGATTCTTACTTTCGAGATCCACCAACCGGCAACCTGAAAGGAAAAGGAAGGAGGGTGTTATCATGAAAACCAAAGGGATGTTCGGGATCCTCATTGCCGTCTGTCTGGTGATCGGGTTAGTTCCCGCCCAGGCTGCGGACAAGCCCATCAAACTCAGCTATGCCAACTTTCCACCGGCACCGACGTTTCCCTGCGTCCAGATGGAGCGCTGGAAAACGGAAGTGGAGAAACGGACCGCCGGCAAGGTGAGCGTCGACACCTATCCGGGCGGGACCCTGCTGGACGCCAAGAACATGATGGACGGCGTCATCGCCGGCCAGGCCGACATCGGGTGCCTGTGCATGGCCTATCAGCCCGGGCGCTTCATTGTGACCAATGCCACCAGCCTGCCCCTGGATATTCCCAACGCCAAGGTGGGCAGCCTGGTCCTGTGGGATCTGTAGGAGAAATACAAGCCCGAGGAATTCGCCAAGGTGAAGGTCCTGGCGATGTTCACCACGGCCCCCAACAACATCATGTCCAAGGTCCCGGTGAAAAGCCTCGACGACATGAAAGGGCTGGATCTCAGGGCTTCGGGCGGCGCGGCCCAAGTGCTCGGCGCCTGGGGCGCCAACCCGGTGGGGATGCCCATGCCGCCAGACGGTGGAAGCCCTCCAGAAGGGGGTGGTCAAGGGGCTCTTTTCCTCCCTGGAGGTCATGAAAGACTTCAAATTCGCGGAAATCTGCAAGTACGTCACCATGATCGACACCGTGATCTACCCCTTTGCCGTGGTGATGAACCTGGATACCTGGAAGTCGCTTCCCGCGGACGTGCAGAAAGTGATGGACGACCTGCGCGTGGAACAGTCCGAATGGACCGGCGTCTACATGGACAACCACGTGAAAGAGGCCGTGGAATGGTCCAAAAAGGACACAGAAGGTCGAAGTTCATCACCCTGGCCAAATCGGAAAAGGCGCGCTGGGATGCCAAACTGCAGTTTCTGACGGAGAAATGGATCGCCGACGCCTCCCAGAAAGGGCTGCCGGCCGAGGCCATCGTGGACGATATCCGGACCTTGATCCAGAAACACGCCAAATAGCCGGCGCTCGACTCCGGAGCACCGGGACAAACGGATGAAAACGGGCTGCGGCCGGATCTTGCGCCGCAGTCCGTTTCTCGCTTGCGGCGATGCCGCGAAAAGGGAAGGGTCGCATGAAAAAACTGCTCCGAGTCATGGGGTCCGTGAACCGTCTGCTGACCTGGGTCAGCGGCGTCTGCCTGGTGGCCATGGTCCTTCTGACCTGCGCCAACATCTTTTTCCGCATCGTCTGGGTTCCCGTGAAGGGGACCTTACGAACTCATGGGGTTCTTCGGGGCCATGGTCACGGCCTTTGCACTGGGCCACACCCAGATGACCAAGGGACACATGGCGGTGGACGTCCTGGTGACCCGTTTCTCCGAGAAAGGCAAGAGGTTCACCGCGCTTGTCAACAGCTCGGTCTGCTGCCTCTTTTTCCTGCTTGCCGGCTGGCAGATCGTGCGTCAAGGCGGCGACCCTGCGGGCGACCGGCGAACTGACGGAAACCCTCCGCATCATCTACTACCCGTTCACCTATGCCGTGGCAGTAGGATGCGTCGTCCTGGCTCTGGTCCTGGTGACCGATTTCCTGCAGCTGGCGGGCCCGGGCAAGGAGGTTAAGAAATGAGCCTAACGATGATCGGCATCGCGGGGATCGTCGGCCTCCTCCTGATCCTGTTTTTTTTGGGGATGCCCGTGGGGTTTGCCATGGGCCTGGTGGGGTTTGTGGGGTTTTGCTACATCGTCTCGGTTCCAGGCCGGGTTGAACATGCTCGGGTCGGTTCTGTGGGACACCTTTTCGAGCTACGGCCTCACCGTCATCCCCCTCTTCATCTTCATGGGGCAGATCGCCTTTTACTCGGGGGTCAACGAAAAGCTCTACAACGCCGCCTACAAATGGGTGGGCCATATCCGCGGCGGCATCGCCATGGCCACCGTCATGGCCTGCGCGGCCTTTGCCGCCATCTGCGGTTCCAATGCGGCCACGGCGGCCACCATGACCACCGTCGCCCTGCCCCAGATGAACAAATACGGGTATGAGCCCAAGCTCTGCACCGGCGCGATCGCCTGCGGCTCCACCCTGGGGGTCGTGATTCCTCCGAGTGTCGTACTCATCATCATCGGCCTTTATACCGAGCAGTCCATCGCCCGGCTTTTTTACGGCGGCATCGGGGCCGGCGTGATCCTGGCCCTCTTTTTAGCCCTGTCCGTCTACGGGGTCTGCCGTCTTCATCCGACTTGGGGGCCCGTGGGCCCGGAGGTTTCCTTCTGGGAAAAAATCAAAGGGTTGACGGGCGCCGGCGAGATGCTCGTGCTCTTTCTTTCCGTCATGCTCGGCCTGTATTTCGGGTTCTTCACGCCCACGGAAGCCGGGGCGGCGGGATCTTTTTTCGCCCTGGTGCTTTCAGCGCTCCAGGGCCGGCTGTCACTGAAGGGCTTTTTGGCTTCGGTCACCGACACCATCCGGATCTCGTGCATGGTGATCGTCATCGTGGCCGGGGCCATGATCTTCGGCCGGTTTCTTGCGGTAACCCGCATCCCCTTCGAGATCGCGGATTGGGTGGTCTCCCTTCCCATATCCGGGACGTGGATCATGGTCATCATCATTGCCATCTATATCCTGGGCGGCGCGGTGATGGATGCCCTGGCGCTTCTGCTCATCACCATCCCCATCTTTTTCCCCGTGGCCATGGAGCTGGGATACGACCCCATCTGGTTCGGGGTCACCATCACCGTGGTCACCACCCTCGGGGCCGTAACCCCGCCGGTGGGCGCCACCACCTACGTGGTGGGAGGAATGGCCAAGGGGGTACCCTTGGAAGATGTCTTTAAAGGGGTGATGTATTTCCTGCCGGCCTACGTGCTGTGCATCGCCGTCCTCATGCTGTTCCCCCAGCTGGTGACCTATCTCCCCAGTCTGATCCAATGAGGGAACACCGGGGGCATCACCCGGAAAAAGGCGCTAAAAGCTTTAAATCGGACGCCGTGTCTATGTCTAAAAAAACGCCCGGGTCTTGAACTTCCACCTCCAGAACCCTGTCGGAATTGGAAGCGATGAGTTCCCGGGCGCCGATGTCTCCGGAAAGCGCCATGAGGGCGCCGTAGAAGCTTTGCCCGAACAGGGTCGGATTTCCTCTTTTCCCCCGATAAACCGGCACGCAGATTTCCTTTTCAGACGCCTGAAATCGGTCGATGAGAAGGTCGATGAAACTTCCGGTCACCCGGGGCTGGTCGCCCAAGAGAAACATTACGGAAGCAAACCGGCGAGCCTTTTGGAGTCCGGCGTGAAGCGAGCTGCTCAGGCCTTCCGAATACCGCTTGTTGACGACCACGTGGAGGCGGGGGTGCTTCAGCTTTGCACCCAAGGCCGCAAAGATTTGAGGAGCGCGGTCCCCGAGAACCAAAAAGACGGCGTCCAGCCGGGAAGCCAGGGCGGCATCCAGGACATGTTCGATCAAAAGTTTCCCCTCCAGGGGGATCAGTTGCTTGGGCCGGCCCAGGCGCCGGGACATGCCGGCGGCCAGGATGACGCCGGCGGTGAGTCGTCTTCCGCTCACCGGGTCCTGGACCCGAGAGGGGATTGGCGAATCGGAAGGATCCTTTGGGGCGGGGTCTTCTTCAATACCGACGGGTGCTTGCTGCGGAAACCCGGGGAGCCAGGCGCTTGGCGCAGTCCGGGCACCAGCGGTGGTGCTCCTTGACGTCCGGATGGTCGTGGGTCCGCTCATGGGTGATATCCAAAAATTTCATCGTGGCAAAGCGCTTTCCGCATCCTTCGCACAGCGCCAGCGGATGCCGGCCGATGGTTTCGCCACGGATGGAAATCGTTCGTACGGTTTCATCGTCGGTCACCGCGATCGCCCGGGTGGGGCAGACGTTGGCGCAGGTACCGCAGCCGATGCACCGCCCTTCCACCGGGACGATGAGGCTCCTCCCGCCGCGCTTGGCCATCCTGAGAGCTGCGGCCCCCACGACCTCCCTGCAGACCTGTTCGCAGAGGCGGCAGCGGATGCACCCGTCCGGCGGGGGGCTGACAGGGATGTTGAACTCCTCGGCGATCCGGTACAGACGGTCGGCCTGGGGGGCTTGTTCCAGAAGCGCCCGCATGGCTTTTTCCCGGGCCAAGGCCACCTCGGGACCCTGGGTTTGGACGATCAGTCCGTCGCTGGTTTTCGCCAGGCAGGCCCGGCGCAGGTGGGGGATGCTGTCGGCGAAGGAGAGCTCCACCACGCACAGTCGGCAGGTGCCGATGGGGTGCTTCAGCGCGGGGTGAAAGCAAAGCGAAGGAATCCTGAAACCATGAGCCTGCAGGGCCTGGAGGAGATTGACGCCTTCGGCCACGGTGAGGGCCTGTCCGTCGACGCTTAGGGAGACGGTGGGCCCTGTCATTTATCTTCCAGCAGTCTCAGGCAGTCCTGGGGGAAACGGTGCGTGCCTTTCTCTTCCAGGCTTACCTCGATGAGGGCGTCCGGGTCGTTTTTGGCGGTGTCGGGGTCCGTGACAATGCCGTGAAGCCCCACGTACTGGTCCATGTGGTCTTCCCAGCTTTCGTCGGCAGATTTCCGGTAAATCTCGACTTTCTGGCCTCTTCGAAACATGAAAGGGTCCTTTCCGGCCCGCCGCCGAAGGCCCGTGTCAGACGGGCAGGTGGTCTGCGTGGCTTCGGGCGCTTTCCTTCCGTGCGCAAGCCTCGCAGAGTTTTCGGTTCTTCACAGCCGGTTTGATTTCCTGGATGCGCTTTTTCATGTATTCCAAAAACCGTAAGGGGCCTAACACCGCCCCGCAGCTCTCGCAGAACTCAAGCCTTGCGCGGTTCAAGAGAGTTCCACAGTAGGATAACACACGCTCATCCCCCCGGTCCACGATTTTCAGGGCCCCGTTGGGACAGTTGGCGGCACAGGCCCCGCAGAGAATGCAGCGTTCCGCAGTGACCCGGAAGTCCGTGTGCCCGGGACGGTCGAAATCGAGAAACCCGAATGCCAGGGCATCGACGCCGATCCGGTCCCGGCAGACCTCGACGCACTTCCCGCAGCGCAGGCAGATGTCGCAGCGCAGGCAGCGGCGGGCCTCCTCCCTCGCAGGGGTCTCGGTGTAACCCAGTTCCACCTGCTGAAAGGTGGTACGCCGCCTCTCGAGGTTCAGCAGGGGCATTTCCGGGCGTTTGGTCGTCATCTTCGCGCTGGCCGGGACCTCCTGCCATGCCACGCGGGATCGGCGGACCGGCACGGGAGGCATCAGAGGCTGGGGGATTCCGGAAATGTAGCGATCGATGGCCTCGGCAGCGCGTTTTCCGGCTCCGATGGCCTCCACCACGGTGGCCGGGCCGCTCACGACGTCCCCGCCGGCAAAGACTCCCGGAACCGCGGTTTCCATGCTCACGGTGTTGGCTTGTATCGTCTGGCGCCGGGTCCATTGAAGTCCCTCGAATCCCTGCAGACAGTCCAAATCCACCTGCTGCCCGATGGCCGGGATGACCACGTCGGCTTCCAGGGTGAAATCGCTGTCAGGGATGGGAACCGGGAAGAACCGGCCGTCCTCCCCTTTTTCCACGAGATCGGCCTTCAGGCACAACAGCCCGGTGACCCGGCCCGAGTGACCCAGGACTGCCTTGGGGACCGTTAGAAAAGACAGGCGGATGCCTTCCGCTTCGGCCTGTTCCACCTCCTCCACGTCCGCCGGCATCTCGGTGCGGGTGCGGCGGTAGGCGATGGCGACCTCCCGGCTTCCCAGCCGCAGGCAGGTTCTGGCGGCGTCGATGGCCACGTTTCCACCGCCCACGACGACGGCGCGTTTTCCGGGAAGCCTCCGGTCTCCCAGGGCCACGCGTCTCAAAAATCCGATGGCATCGAGCACCTGGGGAAAATCCTCTTCTCCGGGAACGTGGAGCTTGAAGGAACGATGGGCGCCGATCCCCAGAAAAACGGCGTCGAAACCCTGAGACTTCAAGTCACCGGGGGAGAGGTCTTTTCCGAACCGGACGCCGAAGCGAAAGGCGACACCGAGGTCTTCCAGCATGGCCACCTCCCGGTCGATGACCTCCCGGGGGAGACGGTACCGGGGAATGCCCAGCAGCATCATGCCGCCGGCCGACGGATGGGCTTCGAAGACGGTGACGCCGTAACCTTTCAAGGCCAGGTAGTACGCCGCCGTCAGCCCGCCCGGGCCGGCGCCGATGACGGCCACGTGTTTTCCGGTATCCGAAGCCTTGGCAGGATTGACATAACGGTGATCGGAAAGGGCCCGCTCCGAGGCAAAGGCTTTCAGGCTCTTGATGGCGACGGGTTTGTCGATGCGCCCTCGCACGCACATGATTTCGCACGGCCGGGTGCACACCAGGCCGCACACCCAGGGGAAGGGGTTGTCTCTGCGGATCACGGAGACGGCTTCGTCGTCAAGGCCCTCGGCGATGAGGCTGACGTACGTGGGGACGTCGATTCCCGCCGGGCAGGCCATCTGGCAGGGCGCGGGCACCAGACGGACACAGTCCCCGGAACTGCAGTTGTGGGTGTCGATGTGGCTCTGGAAGACCTCCCGGTGCGTGTCGACGGCATCCCGGACGAATTCGGCCGCGGAGACGGATTCAGGGGAGTCGGCATCCAGAGCCAGTTCATCGACCAGAGCCTTTATGGCCGAAAGATGGCCGTCGCCGGCCCGGCCCCATGCCACGTCCGTCAGCAGATCCACTATCTCTTCCGCGATCCGGCGGCTCTTGGGATGCGAGAGGTGACCCGGTTCGAGAATGGCCTTCAGATCCGAAAGGGTCTGATGGACCGGGCAGATCTTGTCAGGCATCGAAAAGGCTCCTGCGATTCGGTTATCCGATGTGATTTTCCAGGCTGGCGATCACCTTGGCGTGACGCTGCCGTCGGATCTGCGTCATGTCCTCCACCTTCCCGAAGTGAAGACAGTGGGTGGTGCAGATGGTGACGCAGGCCGGCCGTAAGCCGGCGTCCAGGCGGTCCTTGCAGTAATCGCATTTGACCACCTTGCCCGTTTCGGGGTTCCACTGGGGGGCTCCCCAGGGGCAGGCATTGACGCAGGTCTTGCACCCCACGCACAGGGCCGCATCCACGGAGACGACGCCGTCGCCTGGATTTTTACGCATGGCCCCCGTGGGACATGCGGCCACGCACCAGGGGTTCTCGCAGTGGAAACAGGGCATGAACACATAGGAGGCCCTGGGAAGGCCGCCGACCATCTTGGGTGCCACGTGGATCACCTGGCAGGGCTTGGGGCCGGCGGGCAGGACCTTGTTGCTCTTGCACACGATTTCGCAGGAATGGCAACCGATGCAGTTCTTGATGTCTTGAAAAAGGTAATATTGGCTCATTGGGGTCCTCCGAAAGTTAAACCGGCTTGACGGTGACGATGGTTTCGTGCAGGGCGGGGCTGCCGCCGACTTTATCCGAGACGTTCTCCTCCAAAAGGGCGTCGGAAAGCCCCCTGTTGAAAGACCGGGACGCGCGCTGGCTCTCGTGGCCGAAACCGTGGAGCATGAACGCCGCTTCCGGGTGGATGAGATCCGTGACAAAGGCCCTGACGGTGCCGGCCCCTGCTTTGGAGGCCACCGATACCCGGTCGCCGTTTTTGATGTTCAGATCCGCCGCCCGCTTGGAATTGAGCCACAGAGTGTTTTCCCCCTGCAGTTCGTTCAGGTAGGGGTTGTTCTGGGTGGAAATATGGGTGTGCAGGGCGTTTCGGCCCGTGATGAGACGGAAGTGCCCGGATTTCAGGACCGGCATGGGTTCGTAGGGCGGAAACGAGGGAAACCCGGCGTTTTCGAGCAGGGAAGACCGGAATTCGATCTTCTTGGAGGGGGTCTTCAGCTTCAGTCCCTCCAGGCGGTCCCAGAAGATCTGCTTGTCGGTATAGGCCACGAATCCCGTCTTGTCGAAGTCCTCCAGCGCAAATCCGGTTCCCTCCAGCTGCCAGCGCACCAGATCCTCCATGTTCTCATAGGGAAAGAATTCCCCGGTGCCGATGCGCTTGCCGATTTCCTTCAGGATCATGGCGCCTTCCCGCGTTTCGTAGCGCGGCGGAACGGCCTGACGGCGCAGAAACATCTGGGGCTTGAGCCCGTTGGCCTGCTGGACGCAGTCCGTCCGTTCCAGGTAGGTCGATTCCGGAAAAACGACGTCGGAATGCCAGGCGATGTCGCTCCAGTTGACGTCGAGGGTGACGATGAGATCGAGTTTCTTCAGGGCCTTTTTCGTCAGGTTCGTATCCGGGATCGACAGAAGCGGCTCGAACCGGAACGCGAACAGGGCCTTGATAGGGTAGGGATCTTCGTTCAGGATGGCATGGGGAAGCATCTGGCCCACCCCGTGGTCCGGATCCGGGAGTGGGAAATCCGGGGTTCCGACCTTGTCGAAGCGGGGGACTTCGATCTTCGGGAATTTCTGCTCGGTGAGCTTGCGCGCCGGTTTCTTTCCGACTTCTCCGGGACCTTTCTTGAAGAAGAACCCGCCCTTGGCCTCGATGCTTCCCATGAGGGCGTTGAGGATCATGATGGACCGGCGCATGTAGGTCTCGTTGACGTGGTTCGCGCCGCGGTAGCCGAAATGGAAAATGACCGAGGGCTTGTCCTTGCTGATTTCCCGGGCCAGCGCCACGATTTCTCCGGCAGGGATCCCGGTCTCTTTTTCCGCCCATTCGGGGGTGTAGAGATGCACGAAATCCTGGAGGTCGTTCAGGCCGAGGACCCATTTTTCCACATAAGCGGCATCGTAGAGCCGCTCCTTCAAAATCACATGGATGAGGGCGTAATTGAGCGCGAGGTCCGTGCCGGGGCGGATCTTCCAGTACCGGGTGGCCTTGGTGGCTGTGACGGTCACCCGGGGGTCGATGTACGTCATCTTGGCGCCGGCGGCCATGGCCTCCAGGAGGCTGTTGACTTCCTTCACCGCGATGGCTTCGAAAAGGTTCCTGCCGTAGAGCACGATGTGCCGGGTGTTCTTGTAGTCGATACCCATCTGGGCGTCGGTATATCCGAACAGGGAGCGGCAGGCCGTGTTGACGGAGCCCTTGCACAGCGCATCGTGGGTGAAATGATTGGGGGATCCGATGGCTTTGAGGAAGGTCTTGCTCACGTGCGTGGCCAGCTGGGTCCTTTCCCCCAGAACCACGCTGTGCCCGCCGTGTTTTTCAATGATCTCCTTGAGTTTTTCCGCAACATAATCGAGGGCCTCGTTCCACGTGGCCTTGCGCCACCGGCCGGATCCGCGCTCCCCGTCGCGGATCATGGGAAACTGGAGCCGCTGGGAATCGTACAAAAAAGAAATTCCCGCCGAACCCCGGGGGCAAAGGCTTCCTTCAATTCCAGGAACCTTCGGGTTTCCCTCGATGAAGGTCACCTGGCCGTCTTTTACCGTGACCTTGATGGGACAGCGGACCGAGCACATGAAACACAAACTGTGAACCGTCTTTTCCATAATCGCCTCTGACCTCCAAAGATTAAAGTAAAGCGCGCAATTAAATCGAATAAACTTCTAGCAAATATCATGCCTAAAACCGGTTACCCTTCTTGAAAACCTTCATCCAGAGTCCTTCGGCTTGCTCCTTGACGATTTTTTTAATGATTCTGGGATGTTTCCCCAAGAAGGTATTCAAGGGGTTTCCAGGTGAAACCCGGAAAGCAAAAAACGGTTTGGTGAAGGCGTCTAAAGCGCAAAAAAAATATTGCACTTTATTCCGAGGGAGGGCATAATCGCCCATCCATTGTAAAAGCCCGGCCGTTTCAAATCCATCAACAGGGTTTTTCTGACTGCCCGGGACTGTCAAGGCGCTTTTTCCAGGCGCCACGAGGAGGACATGACGTACCCGCTCCCGAAACCGGCACCGTCTTTTTGGGAAAAAACCGTCCCCCGGCTGAGACTGTTTCTGTTCATCGCGGCATGGCTTTTCCCGGCAGACCCCGTTTCGGCCCTCCAGGTCCATCCCGCACCGGAAGGCCTCTACGCCCATCAGCTCGCCCATGTCTTTTTCATCGTGACCATGGGCATCTTCGCCTTCTGGCTCAGGAAACGGAACCTGACGGCTCACAGCGGGTGGCGCTGGATCCGGATCAGTTGCCTTTTATTCATCCTCTGGAACCTGAATGCTTTCATCGGGCATGGCCTGGATGCCGGCCTGGCCGATTCCGCCTTCGTGGGGAAAGGGTGGTCGAAAGCATTGCTGCCGGAAGCCCTCGAGTTTCCTTACGTTTACTACCTCATGAAACTGGACCATCTGATCTGCGTTCCTGCCATTGCCGCCCTTTATATGGGACTGAAGCGGCTGAGAAAAACCGTCGGGAAAGGGGCGGCATGAGCGGACAGCCTCTCTCCATGGCTCCGATCCTGGTGGTGGACATCCTCGGTTCCGCCCTGATGATCGTCTTTTCCGTCTTGTGTGTCTTCCATGTGGCATCCCTCAAGCGCCAGGACCGAGAAAACATCCTGTGGACCTATCTCCTCTGGTTTTGTGCAGGGTTGATGACTTTTGCCGTTTCCCGGTCCGTGGGTCATATCCTCAAGCATCTGCTCACCTTTCTGGACCTGGACCCCCTGTGGTATTCCCTGCGCCCCGTGTCCGGGTCCTTGAACACCTTCTCTTTCGTCCTGGTGGGCGGCATCACGCTTTTTTTCAGCAGCGTCTATACGGCCTACCGGAAGGTGCAGGGGAGTCGGGACGCCCTGGAACAGGCCCATCTGGAGATCCGGAAGCTCAACATCCACCTGGAAAAGCGGGTGGAAGAGCGCTCGATAGAGCTCTTTGCCTCCGAGAAAAAGTATCGGCAGCTGTTTGAAAACTCCAAAGACCTTCTTTTCATCTGCGATGAAAACGGAAGACTGCTGGATATCAACGACACCGGCCTGGAACTCCTCGGGATTCCCGACAGACGCGATGTGCTGGGAAAGCCGTTTTTCAAGGGATTTGTCTCCAATCCCCCCCCCGAGGCCCTCGAAAGGGAGCTTTTTGAAAAAAGTCTCCTACAGGACGTGGAGGTGGTTCTGAAAAACAGCGGCCGGGAGGAATTGACCGCCCTGCTGTCCGCAACGTTTCGGAAAAAGGAGGCAGAAAGTCCCGCCGGGTACGAAGGGACCCTGAAAGACATCACCCAGCGCAAGCAGATGGAGCGACAGCTCCTCCAGGCGGACAAGCTGGCCTCCCTGGGCCAGCTCTCGGCAGGGGTTGCGCACGAGATCAACAATCCCCTCGGACTCATTTTGGGCTACGCCCGTCTCGTCCTCAAAGGTCTCCCTCCGGAATCCCAGATCCGGGAGGACGTGAAGATCGTCGAGAAGCACGCCATGATCTGCAAAAAGATCGTGGAGGACCTCCTCAAGTTTTCGCGGTCCACGGGAACCACGAAGACTTCCTGCGCGCTCAACGTGCTTTTAGAAGAGGTCGTCACGGTCGTGGAAAACAAGTTCAAGCTGGAAAACGTCCAGATCGAAACCCGGCTCGACCCGGTGATTCCGCCGATCACCGTCGATCCGGATAAAATGAAGCAGGTCTTCATGAACCTGATCATGAACGCGCGCCAGGCTATTACCGGCGCCGGGAAAATCACCCTTTCCACATCCCTGACGCCCGAGGGGGATGGGGTGCGACTTTCGCTTTTCCGACACCGGGTCCGGGATCCCCGTGGAGATCCAGCATAAGATCTTCGATCCGTTTTTTACCACCAAACCCACGGGGATGGGGACCGGGTTGGGGCTTTCCGTCAGCTACGGCATCCTCAAGGACCACGACGGAGAGATCCGGGTGGAAAGCCAGGCGGGAAAGGGATCGACGTTCACGATCCTGCTTCCCCTCTCCCGGAATGCGGAGACGCCCGGCAGGTCCAGGGATTTTCCCCTGGCAGGGGAGGGCGGCACCGGAGTGGAGGCGGTCTAAACCATGAAACCCAAGCCCAAGCTGTTGATCGTGGATGACGAACCGGACATGCTCTTGCTTTTAAAGAGAATCCTTGCCGCGGAACTCGATTGGGACTTCCAGACGGCCCGGTCTGCAAAACAGGCGCTGGAGGTCCTAAGCGGTGAAGTTGTCGATGTGCTCCTGCTGGACATCAAGATGCCGGGGATGGACGGCCTGGAGCTCTTGTCCCGGGTCCAGGAAGCCAAGGAAGGCCCCGTGGTGGTGATGATGACGGCCTTCGGCATCATCGACCTGGCGGTGGAATCGATGCGGAAAGGCGCCTATGACTTCATCACCAAGCCCGTGGACGAGACGCGCCTGATCATCACCCTGCAAAAAGCTTTGGAATACCGGGTGCTTGCCCGCGAAAACCAGCAGCTCCAGCACCGCATCCGGAAAGAGTCCTCCCTGAAAAAGATCGTGGGGACATCGCCTCAAATACTCAGGGTTTTCGATTTCATCCAGACCGTGAGCGGCTCGGATGCCACGGTGCTCATCACCGGCGAATCCGGGACCGGAAAGGAGCTGGTCGCCAAGGCGATCCACGAGCTGTCTTTCCGAAGCCGGATGCCCTTTGTGGCGGTCAACTGCCCCGCCCTCCCTGAGAACATCCTGGAAACAGAGCTGTTTGGCTACATGAAGGGGGCTTTTACGGACGCCAAACAGGACAAGAAGGGGCTGTTCCAGGAAGCCGAGGGAGGGACGGTGCTTTTGGATGAGATCGGAGAACTCCCCCTGACCCTCCAGACCAAGCTGCTCAGGGTGCTTCAGGAAAAGGAGGTCAAACCCGTCGGCACCGGGAGAAGCATCAAAGTGGACGTGCGGGTGATCGCCTCCACCAACAGCAATCTGAAAGAGCAAATGGAGGAAAAGCGGTTCCGGGAAGATCTCTATTACCGGTTGAATGTGGTGTCCATCGAGCTGCCCCCCTTGAGGGAGCGGATCGGGGACATCCCGATTCTGGCCAGGCATTTCCTCAGCCGATTCGCCGAGGCGTTTCAGAAGCCGCACCTCAAGCTGGATCCAGGGGCGCTGGAAGCCCTGGCCGCCAACCCGTGGCAGGGAAATGTCCGGGAACTCGAAAACGCCGTCAAGCGCGGCGTCATCATGGCCAAAGGAGAGGCCATCGTTTCCTCAAATCTTTTCCCGGAAAAGGAAGCCGAGTGCCTGGCCACCGCAAAGGAGGCGATCCATCTCCCCTACCGCGAAGCCAAGGCCCAGGTTCTCTCCAATTTCACCCGGGAATACCTGTCCCATCTCCTGGCGCAAAACGGGGGAAACGTCACCCACGCCGCGCGGCAATCCGGCATGGAGCGCCAGGCCCTTCAACAGATCCTGCGGCGCTACGACATCCGCGCGGACGACTTCCGGCCCAAACCCGCTCCTTGACCTTGCCGCCCCAGAACCGCAATCGGAAAGGAGCATGCCCTTTTTCGAGCATTTTGTCTTTCCTGCAAGGTTTTTCTTGCACTCTATTTTTGCTTGGTATTTGGGATAACATGCCGATATTCATCCCTATTTTTAAAAACCAGGGCCTTAGCAATTTTGCACCCATTGCCCCGTGTTTTAGCGTCCGAAGGCCCGTAATCCATTAATGGCTTTGATATCGGAGGGTTATCCTGGCTTCCAATTAATAGGCACAACTCTTGCTAGAAGTAGTCGAGATGTTGGGAAGTCCCTATTTTGGACCCCTTGACCGTAGCGGGAAGGAAAGGTCGGGCCTAAAGAGGAGGCCGTCCGGCACCCGTTGGAGGAATTCATGTCTCGGGTTCTGATCATCGAAGAAGACGCAGATTCCATGGGCTTCATCAAAAGGCTTCTGGCCGAACACGGACTTGAAGCTGCAGGGTTTGAGGATGCGGCAGAAGGCTTCGAATGGCTGAAACGAAACCGGCCCGAACTCTTGATTGTCGGGGGGGGGAAATACGGGGAAAAGGCGCAGCAGCACCTTCGAATGCTGGAATCCGCTGAAATCAAAGGGGCTCCCATCGTTCTCGCGGTGGGAAGAGAGGCGCTGGAGCGCACCCGGGAGCTTTTTGGAAGACAGGTGAAAAGCGTGATTCCCGTTCCGCCGACGGCCGAGGAGATGACGGCTCTTATCCAAGCGCCGGCGCATGCGACCGCCTTGGATGCAACATGAGCCGCGCGCAGCGGGGGGAGAGCCCCCTGAGGGGCGGCCTGTTTTATATCGGCTTGGTTTGTTTCTGCCGTTCACTTAAGTTAAAACAAGGAGGGAAATTATGAAAGGGATGGTAAAAGGGTTCATCTGTTTGACGGTCCTGGCCGGGATTTTAGCCCTTCCGCTGGCGGCGGTTCCGGCACAGGCCCAGTCTCAACAGGCGCCTCAAGCCCAGGAGCAGCCGGCAGCGTCCGCGCAGCCTGCCGCCCAGGAAGCCGCACCGGCCCAGCCTGCAGCGACCCAGGAGGCCGCACCGGCTCCTGCGGCACAACCTCAAAAGGTGGGAGACACGCTGGGGCTTTCCGGCAAACTGGGAGAGGCCATTTCCACCGCGCCGATGGGCACGGAGAAAGGGCAGATCGACACGAAAGCGCAGCCGGGGTATCTCGGCATACCGGGTGGTAAACAGATCAACCTGATCGTGGCCTTCATTTGGGCGATATGGGTCGGCTGGGTGTTTTCAACGGTGGGCGCTTTCGGCGGCATCATGGCGGGCGTCGGGCACATTTCAATATTCGGTCTCGGGGCTTATGCCAAGACTTTCAAGGACACCGCCCCAGCCCTCAACAAGTTCATCACCGACAGCATTCGCGTCTCCAACCAGTGGCTGGTTGGCCTTTCGGCCCTCGTTTCCAGTTCCAATTACGCCAAACAGAAGCGCCTGGTGGTGCCTCTGGGCCTGGCGCTGGGCCTGGGATCGCTGCTGGCGGCGTTTTTGGTGGTGTATACCACCATGGGAAAAATCAAGTTCTCCCAATACCAGGGCTACTTCGGGCTCATCGTGTTTGTCATCGGCGGCTTCATGATCTATGAAATGACTCCCGCAGGCCAGAGCAAAAAAAAGGCTGCCAAGCAAGCGGCAAAGGCTTTCGAGGAAACGATCAAGAAAAAGGGGGACATTACCCAAGCCGGCGTCAAGACCGTCGGTTTCACGGCATCCAATTGTGAAATCGCCTTTTTCGGCCAGACCTTCAAGTTCAGCCCCATTTGGGCTTTTGTCGGCGGCTTTTTCATCAGCGCCATATCGTCCTTCATCGGTGTGGGCGGCGGCTTCTTGTATGTTCCTTTTCTCACGAGCGTGGTGGGCCTGCCCATGTTTGTTGCGGCCGGCACTTCCGCCCTTGCCGTGTTGATCAGCATGATCCTTTCCATCTTGAACTTCATGCTCAAAGGCGTTACCATCTATTGGCCTATGATCGGGGTGGAATTGGTGGGCATCTTCGTAGGATCCATGGTCGGACCCCGAACAGGGAAGTATATCCCCGAAAAGGGGCTCAAGTGGTTTTTTATCGTCCTGGCGATCTATGTGGGTTTGGATTACACTCTGAGGGGATTTTTCAACTACCGCATTTTCGGTTAATCCCCTTGATAGTAAAGAAGCTCTTAGAAACAAATCCTTAACCGAATACCGGCCGGTTCCGAGGGTAAGGGGCCGGCCGGGATTCCGGCTCAGAGCATGGAAACACTCGTATCGAATTTCTTGAGGATCATCGATTCTGTTTTGATCCGCTTTTTCGTCTTGGCTGAAGAACCGATTTTGGATTTCTTTATAGGATCCTTCTGTCTTGCTATGCTTTGCGTGGTGGCCGGAGAACTCACGCTGTCTGTCGCCGTCCGTTTTAACAGAAAGCATATCGACGACCTGAAGAAGGAAATCGATCAAAAGGAGAAACTCAGCCTGCAAGCCCAGCAATTGGGGGACCGGGCAAGCTACAAGGCGCTGAACAAAGCCGCCAACGACGCGTGGGGACGACATTTTTTCACCATGGTAGCCTATTCTGCGGGTATCCTATGGCCGATTCCTTTCGCCCTGGCTTGGATGCAGACCCGTTTTCAGGGCATCGATTTTCCGGTAGCCTCCCGCTCTCCTGGCTCGCAGGCCGACTCGTGGCCTATCCTTTTATTTTCATCCCCCTTTACATCCTTGCCAGAATCCTTTTCAAATACCTGAGGCCCATCCTCCCCTATTTCAGGGGTGTCCAGCGCATGCTGGACCAGAAAACCTCCTGACAACCCAAACGCCTGAAGCTTCGCCGGAGTGGACCGCAACAGCGAGTGCATTCCCCGCTGCATGCAGCGGGGGCGCTTCAATCGGAGGGTACAGCCCCGAGCACGGGACGCGATGTGAAACCCGCTTAATTTTCAATGCGTTTCAAATCGAAGGCCTCTTGATCTCCCCGGAAACGGATGGTAGGAATTGTCGCACCGGATGCCGGGACGCCGTTTTAGGGCAAAAAGAGGCTTTTATTGGCAGCTGAACCGAAAAGAGGGACGCTATCCGTGACCCAGGACCCTGAGCCGGGGGCGCGGCGGGTCTGCTTCAGGGGGGACGTCCTGACGGTCGTTTTAACGGTTTCCCGGGCGGAACCCGGGGAAGCGAAGCTTCGCACCAACATCGGCCATGCCGATATCCTGAGACGGGAGATCCTCCGGGAGGTGCGTTTCGGGGACCCCCCCCTGGCCAGAGACTGGTACGATATCCCCATGTCCCCCGCGGGTGACGGTCGGTTCAAGGTCACGCTCCCCCTTTCCGAAGTGGGACACTTCGAGGCCAAGGCGTTTTTTGTTCCTGCTTCGACCCGGGATCCTGTCTGGCCGCCCGGAGACAACCTGACGGTGAACGTGGAGCCGGCGGACACGGTGTGCGGCAACACCCTTTACAACGCCTTCGTGCGCCAGTTCGGCCCCAACGTTAAGGGGGGCTTCTTCAGTTCCGAAGCGGATGCCGGTACCCGGGATCTGGATCAGAAGGGATACACGGTCATCCCGCCGTCCGGAACCTTCAGGGACCTCGTTTCCCACCTGGATTTCATCATCGGAGAGCTGGGATGCCGTTACATCCAACTGCTTCCCATCCACCCGACGCCCACGACCTACGGCCGGATGGGGCGCTTCGGGAGTCCGTACGCCGCGATGAGCTTCACCACCGTGGATCCTGCCCTGGCCCGGTTCGATCCCAAGGCCACTCCCACGGAGCAGTTCGTAGAGTTGGTGGATGCCGTGCATGCCCGAGGGGCAAAGATCATCCTCGACATCGCCATCAACCACACCGGGTGGGCCGCCCTTCTCCATGATACGCACCCCGAGTGGCTCAGCCGTACGGAGGACGGCCGTATCGAAGTCCCGGGCGCCTGGGGCGTGCGCTGGGAGGACCTCACCAAATTGGATTACAGCCGGAAGGACCTCTGGCAGTACATGGGCCGCGTCTTTCTGACGTGGTGCCGCAGGGGCGTGGACGGGTTCCGGTGCGACGCCGGCTACATGATTCCGGTTTCGGCCTGGCGGTATCTGGTGGCGCGGGTGCGGGAGCAATTCCCGGACACCCTCTTCTTCCTCGAAGGGCTGGGCGGGAAGATCTCGGTCACCCGGGACCTGCTCAATTCGGGCAATTTCAACTGGGCATATTCGGAGCTGTTCCAGAATTACGACCGGCATCAGATCGAACAGTACCTCCCGGGCGCTGCCGGGATCTCGAAAAGCGACGGCATCCTGATCCACTACGCCGAGACACACGACAACGACAGGCTGGCCTCCCGATCCCTGGCCTGGGCGAAGATGCGGACGGCCCTGTGCGCCCTGCTTTCCTTCCAGGGCGGGTTTGCCTTTGCCAACGGCGTGGAGTGGCATGCCACGGAAAAGATCGACGTGCATCAATCCCGGTCCCTCAACTGGGGTGCATCCCCGAATCAGGTGGCGGAAATCCAAAGGCTCTCCCGGCTCCTGAAGGGGCATCCGGCGTTTTTTCCAGGGACGCAGCTGAGGATGCTCCAGGCGGGGGACGGAAACAGCATCGTCGTCCTGCGGTTCCATCCTCCCACCGAAAAGAGGCTCCTGGTGGTCGCCAACCTGGATGACCGGGCGCTGACCCGTGCGACATGGAATCGGGAGGACGCTCTTCTTCGGGGCAGTGCATTGCTGGATCTTCTCACCGGAAAAGAGATCTCCGTTCCGGACGGGGGAACACGGGCGGAGCTGGCCCTGGGTCCGGGGCAGGTCTTGTGCCTATCAGACGACTTGAAAGAAAAGGCGCTGCTCGATTCCAAAGATAAGGTGGGGTTTTCGGAACCGGAACGCATCCTCCTGCAGCGCCTGAGGGCGAAAGCCCTGGAAGTCTGGCGCCATTTCAACAAGGACAGGGACCTGGGCGACTGGGACCCGGACACCGCCGCCCGACAGTTGCAGAAGGACCCGGAAGGCTTTTGCCGGAGCATGGCCCCCGGTGGAAGCGAATCCCGGGCCGTTCCCTGGACATGGCCCCAGGACCGTCACCGGGAGGTCATGATCCCGCCGGGACACTTCCTACTGGTTCGGGCACCGGTGCATTTCCGGGGGCTGATCAAACGCCGGGCGCGCGTAGTGGCGGCGGAAAACAGCCTTCCGGGTGAGGATGGCAGTCATTTCGCCCTTTTCCCACCTCTGCCTGCCTCCCGGCGCCATTTATCCCGCACCCTGCATCTGTCCGTGTATCTGCCGGAAGGCACCAGCCGGATCGATGCCCCGTTGCTGTATTTGGGCCCTCCGGAGGCGGCCTCCCTGGTAAAGGAGATCCTGAGAAAGGATCTGAATGCCGATGCGCCCCCCTATTTTCTCACCACCAACGGCCGCGGCGGCATGCTTCGGACGCCGGTGGATTGGGGCAGGCTCACCAGCCGATACGACGCCCTTCTGGCCGCGAATCCGCATCCCAGCCGGCCGTCGGACCGGTGGATCCTTTGGTCCCGGTGCCGGGGCTGGATCGTGTACCAGAGCTATTCCCGGGAAATCGGCGCCACCTGCATGGAGGCGTTTTCCCTGGCCGGCCCCTTCGAAGGCATATGGCGGTTCAAGCTCCCCGTCGGATTGGGGCAGCACGTGACGCTTTCCCTCTCCCTTTGCCTGTCGGAAGGACAAGACCGGACCCGGATGGTTCTAAAACGGGAAAGCGCACCCGGAGCCGTCGGAGTCCTTGCGGACACCGAATCGGTCACGTTGATCCTTCGCCCGGACATCGAAAACCGGAGCTTTCACGACGTCACCAAGGCTTTCCTGGGTCCCGAACACCAATGGCCCCATACCGTGAGGCCCCACTCCGGCGGGTTTGCCTTCGAACCGGAAGGGAAACCCGCTTTGAGGATGAAGATCTCATCCGGACGCTTCGTTCCCGAACCGGAGTGGTATTACAGTGTGCACCGATCCCAGGAAGCGCGACGGGGACAGGATCCGGATTCCGATCTCTTCAGCCCTGGATATTTCATCTCCTTTCTCAAGGGAGGGGCAGACCGTGACACTCACCGGAGAAACCGGTCTTTTCCCACAAAAGAAAGACCCGGTTGACCGGACGCGCCCGGATGGGAAGGAAGAAGCACGGCCCGGCCGGGATCCGGGGGGAAAGGGTCTCCTGAAGCATCTGGTCCGGACCCTGGATCACTACATCGTGCAACGGGACGAGGAAAAGACGGTCATCGCGGGATACCCCTGGTTTCTGGACTGGGGACGGGATTCCCTTATTTTCACCCGGGGGCTCATCGCTGCGGGGAGGCTCGACGAAGCGCGGTCCATCCTCTGCCAGTTCGGCCGTTTCGAATCCCAGGGAACACTTCCCAACATGATCGGCGAAGCGGGTCCGGCCAATCGGGACACCTCGGACGCCCCTTTGTGGTTCGCCGTAGCCTGCCGGGAGCTGACCGACGCGGAAAAGCGCCTCCGGTTCCTGGAAATCCTGTGCGGGGGAAGAAAAATCCGGGACATCCTGCTCTCCATCGCGAAAAATTATATCCAGGGAACGCCCAACGGGATTCGAATGGACGAAAAGACCGGTTTGATTTTCAGCCCGGCCCATTTCACCTGGATGGACACCAATTATCCGGCCGGAACCCCCAGGGAAGGGTTTCCCGTCGAGATACAGGCGCTCTGGCACCATGCCCTTCTCTTTTTCTCCCGGATCGCCCCGCCCGGGGAAAAAAAGCGCTTTAAAGATTTGGCCAAACGGGTAGGCACTTCCGTCCTTCGCCTTTACCCTCTCAAAGGCAGGGGGTATCTATCCGACTGCCTCCACGGTCGGGCGGGGGGGGGCGCCGGAAAAGCCGAGCCGGACGACGCCCTCCGGCCCAACCAGGTTTTCACGATCACCCTGGGCGCCCTTCAGGATCCGGAATGGGCCGGCGGCATCCTTTCGGCCTGCCGGGAGCTGCTGGTGCCGGGAGCCATCCGCAGCCTGGCGGACCGCCCGCTGAAAAAGCCCCTTGCCATCACCCATCACGGCCGGCTGCTCAACGATCCCATACGGCCGTATCAGGGACACTACGAGGGGGATGAAGACACCCGAAGGAAGCCGGCCTATCACAACGGCACGGCTTGGACATGGCCGTTTCCGTCCTTTTGCGAAGCCTATGCCAGGGTTTATCCCGAGACGGGCAAGGCCACTGCAGCGGCCTGGCTTTCCAGCGGGGCGCGTCTGCTCAACCAAGGGTGCATGGGCCATCTTCCGGAGATCGTGGACGGGGATTTCCCCCACACCCCGCGGGGGTGCGATGCCCAGGCCTGGGGGATCAGCGAGTGGGTCCGCGTGTGGATCCAGCTGACCTCCCGGTAACCCCTGCCGGGTGAAGAGGCTGATTGCCTATTGTAATGAGGATGCATCCCTGGTAAGATAATTATTTTACTTTCAAAAGGAGGTCGCAGAGTCTGCCGTGAACCGATTCCAGACATTTCAAGTCTTTCCGGCCATGCCCGAGTCCCTGGTCTTCCTGGAAACCCTTTCCAGAAACCTCTGGTGGTGCTGGCACCTGGACGCCATTGAACTGTTCCGCCGCATCGATCCCAAGCTCTGGGGCCAGGCGGACCGGAATCCCATCGCTTTTTTCTCCATGATTTCCCAGACCCGCTGGAGCCAGTTGGCCAGCGACGACGCCTTCATGGCGCATCTGAACCGGGTGAGAGCGCGGTTCGATGCAGAGGTCCAATCCGTTCTCAAGAACCATCGCCCGCCCTACCAATCCGGGGAGACCATCGCCTACCTTTCCATGGAATTCGGGATCCATGAGAGTCTTCCGCTTTTTGCAGGCGGCCTCGGAGTTTTAGCCGGGGATCACCTCAAAGCGGCTTCGGACCTCCAGGTCCCGCTCGTCGGGGTCGGGCTGCTGTACCAGGAAGGGTATTTCAGGCAGTTCCTCGACCGGGAAGGATGGCAGCAGGAAGAAAATCCCGTCATCGATCTCTCGCATCTGCCCATCGAGCGGGTGCGCGGAAAAGAAGGACACGAAATCCGAATCTCCGTGGGAGGACCCAACTGCACGATCCATGCGGCCGTCTGGCAGATCCATGTGGGCCGGATCCCCCTGATCCTTTTGGACGCCAATGTCCCCGAGAATCCGCCGGATACGAGAAAAATCACCGGCAGACTTTACTCGAGCCATTCCAACCTCCGATTGAGCCAGGAGATTCTGCTGGGCTTCGGGGGCCTTCGGGCCCTCCAGGCCATGGGCATCATTCCCACCGTCATCCATCTGAACGAGGGGCACGCCGCTTTCTCCGGAATCGAGCACCTGCGTCAGATCATGGACACCAGCGGGGTGGATCTTCAAACCGCCCTGGAAATCGGCGCGCGGACGACGGTGTTCACCACCCACACCCCGGTGGCCGCCGGGCACGATGAATTTCCCGTCGATGAGGTCAGGCCCTATCTCCTCCCTATGGAAGAGCCGCTGGGGGTCAGGGCGGAGGAGATCCTCTCCTGGGGGCAGGCCGGGGTTTCCGAAAAGCTTTCCATGTTTGTCCTGGGACTCCGGTTGTCCATGTACAAAAACGGGGTGAGCGCGCTTCACGGGCGGACGGCAAGACGCATGTGGGCCCATGTCTGGCCTGGGTGGGGCGAGCATGAAATCCCCATTTCCCACATCACCAACGGCGTTCACATCCCCTCCTGGATCTCCATCGAAAACGCCATGCTCTTCGACCGCTACCTGACACCGGATTGGTATCTGAAAAGCTGGAACAGCGAGCTGTACCGCCGCATCGGCGACATCTATGACGATGAACTCTGGCGCGCACGGGAGATGAGCCGCAGCCGCCTGGTGCGGTTTTGCAGGAGCCGGATGATCAAGCAGCACAGCCGGCGAAACGCCCCTCGGGCCATCATGGAACAAGCAGAGACGGTCCTGGATGTTGATGCGCTGACCATCGCCTTCGCACGGCGCTTCACCGCCTACAAGCGGGCGACGCTCCTTTTAAGGGATCCCGAGCGGCTGGAGCAGATCCTCACCAACGAGCGCTTTCCGGTCCAGCTCATTTTTTCAGGAAAGGCCCATCCGAAGGACGGCGAGGGAAAGGATTTCATCAGGAAGCTGTTTCAGTTCGCCCAGCGCGACTCGGTTCGAAACCGGATCGTGTTTCTCGAGGATTACGACATCAACATCGCCAGGCACCTCGTTCAGGGGGCCGATGTATGGCTCAACACCCCGCGACGGCCTCTGGAGGCCAGCGGCACCTCCGGCATGAAGGCGGCGGCCAACGGCGTTTTGAACGTCAGCATCCTGGACGGCTGGTGGAACGAGGGTTACACGCCGGAGAGGGGGTGGGTCATCGGGCACGGCGAGGAATACTCGGACATCGCCTACCAGGATGCGGTGGAAAGCCAGGCCCTCTACAACCTCCTGGAGTACGAGGTGATCCCCTGTTTTTATGAGCGGAAAAACGGGGACACCCCCAAGCGGTGGATCAAAATGATGAAGGAATCCATGAAGATGGCCATCTCGGATTTCTGCACGCATCAGATGGTGGCCAAATACGAAAGCCGGTACTATCTTCCGGCCATTGAAAACCACCACCGCCTGACGGCGGACGGCTCCGCAGAAGCCAAGAAGAAGCTCCAGAAGAGAAAGCGGCTCCAGTCCCTGTGGGATCGCGTCCAGATCAAGCCCCCGGTGCGGAAATCCGACTCTTTCCTCCGCGTGGGGGAGAAGCTCGACGTGGTCGCCGAAGTGACCCTGGGGGAGCTCACCCCCGATGAAGTCACGGTTGAACTGTACTGCGGCACCCTCAAGTCCATTGACCAGGTGGCCCAGGGCAGGGGAGAAGCCATGCAGGTCCTTGAAAACCGTGAAAACGGGGATTATATTTATCACAGCGCCGTCGAGTGCCGGGAAACCGGACGGTTCGGCTTTACCGCCAGAATATTCCCCAAAGGGGATGACCTGGAAAAGTTCATGCCCGGTCTCATCCGGTGGGCATGAACGCCAAGCTGCCGGAAGAATAGCCCATGAGCCTCAAGAACCCCAGAGTCCTCATCGTGACTCCGGAGGTCACCTATCTCCCCGACCGAATGGGGAACCTCTCCAACTGCCTGACCGCCAAGGCGGGGGGGCTGGCCGACGTTTCGGCGGCCCTCATCAGCGCCCTGTTCCAGCAAGGTGCCGATGTCCATGTGGCGCTTCCGGATTACCGCTCCCTGTTCAAGGAGCGTCTGGCGCCGTTTCTCAGGGAAGAACAGCGCGCCATCCGGAGGATCATGCCCGACGACCGCATTCATCTGGCCGAGGACCGGGCATTTTTCTACCTGGACCAGGTCTATTCCGATTACGGCCAGGAGAACACAAAGCTTTCACTGGCCTTTCAGAGGGAGGTCATCAACAACGTCGTTCCCAGGGTTGAGCCGGACCTGATCCACTGCAACGACTGGATGACCGGGCTCATCCCCCCCATGGCCCGCCAGATGGGGATTCCGTGCCTGTTCACCATCCATAACGTTCACACCTTCAAAAGCACCCTGGCACATATCGAGGATCGCGGCATCGACGCGGCCTATTTCTGGAAACACCTGTATTTCGAGCGCCCTCCCCACGGCTATGAAGAGGCCAGAGAGAACAACCGGGTGGACTTTCTGGTGAGCGGTGTCTTCGCGTCCCATTTTGTGAATGTCGTCAGCCCGTCGTTCTTGCAGGAAATCGTGGAGGGAAGGCATGCCTTCGTGACCCATGCCCTGAGGACCGAGCTGGCCAACAAGTTCTACGCCGAATGCGCCGTGGGGATCCTCAATGCCCCGGATCCGGCCTTCAATCCCGGCAAGGATCCTTATCTGGTCAAACCCTATGGCCCCAACGACTGCATCACCGGTAAGAAGAAAAACAAGGCGGCGCTGCAGCAAAGGGTGGGTCTTGCCGAGGATGAAAACGCGCCGCTTTTCTTCTGGCCCTCGCGGCTGGACCCCAACCAGAAAGGCTGCCAGCTTCTGGCGGACATCTTTTACCACGTTATCTCCAAGTACTGGGAACAGAACCTGCAAATTTTGTTCGTGGCAAACGGGGACTATCAGCAGGTGTTCAGGGACATTACAGCCTTCCATGGATTGCACAGGCGGGTCTCGGTGTGTGATTTTTCCCAGGAGTTGGAACACCTGGGTTACGCAGCCTCGGATTTCATCCTGATGCCGTCCCTGTTCGAACCCTGCGGATTGCCCCAGATGATCGCCCCCATATACGGGTCCCTGCCCGTGGCGCATAAAACCGGTGGGCTCCGGGACACGGTTTTTCACCTCAACCGGGAGCAGAACACGGGAAACGGATTTCTTTTTGAAACCTATGACGCCAACGGGCTCTTCTGGGCCGTCGATCAGGCCATGCAGTTTTTCCTGTCGGATTCCAGGCAAAGGAAGAAACACCTCAGGCGGATCATGAAGGAAAGCGCCGAGACCTTCACCCATGCGCAAAGCGCACGCCAGTACATCGCGCTTTATGAAAAAATGCTTCAACGCCCCCTGATCAACCCGTATGCGTAGATGAAACACCTCCAAATCCGCCTGCTGGAAAAAGACCCCTACCTTTCCCCTTACGCAGAGACTCTCAAGGCACGCTGCCGGAATTTTTTTCGACGCGCGGCAGAGCTCGCACGGAAAAAAGAGGACCTGGCCGATTTTGCCTCCGGACACGAGTATTTCGGATTGCACTTCAGGGAAGGGGAGTGGGTCTTCCGGGAGTGGGCTCCTCATGCGAGCGCCATCTATGTGATCGGAGACTTCACGGGCTGGTCCGAAGACTCACGGTATTCCCTGCGATGCGTGGACCCCAACGGCCACTGGGAGATCCGGATACCGGCGCAGATCCTTGGCCATGGGGATCTTTACCGTCTCCGCGTGCACTGGCCCGGCGGAAGCGGGGACCGCATCCCGGCCTACGCCCGCCGCGTGGTCCAGGATCCCGGGACGCTCATTTTCAATGCCCAGGTGTGGAGGCCCGAAGTTCCGTATCCTTGGCAGTGCGGGGATTTCAAGGCCGCAGTGGATCCTCTCCTCATCTACGAGGCGCACGTGGGGATGGCCCAGGAGGAAGAGCGGATCGGAACCTATGCGGAGTTTGCCGACAAGGTGATCCCGCGCATCGTTAAGGCGGGTTACAACACCCTGCAGCTCATGGCCATTCCCGAACACCCGTACTACGCCTCCTTCGGCTACCAAGTGACGAGCTTCTTCGCCCCCTCTTCGAGGTTCGGCACCCCTGAGGACCTGAAACGGCTCATCGATACGGCCCACGGAGAGGGGCTCACGGTGCTCATGGACCTCGTCCATTCCCATGCGGCATCCAACGAAGTGGAGGGGCTGAGCCGTTTCGACGGCACCCTCTATCAGTATTTCCACCAGGGCCCCCGGGGGACCCACCCCGCATGGGGATCCCGATGCTTCGATTACCGAAAACCCCAGGTGCTCCATTTCCTGCTTTCCAATTGCCGGTATTGGCTGGATGAGTTTAAGGTCGACGGCTTCCGGTTCGACGGGGTCACGAGCATGCTGTACAGTCACCACGGCCTGGGAAAAGACTTCATTTCCTATGCGGACTATTTCGATGACTCGGTGGACGAGGACGCACTGGCCTATCTGGCCCTTGCGAACCAGGTTATCCACGAGGTCCGTCCCGGCGCGATGACCATCGCCGAGGACGTCTCGGGCATGCCGGGCCTGGCGGCTTCCGCCGAAGACGGAGGCGTCGGGTTCGACTTCCGGTTCGCCATGGGGATCCCGGACCTGTGGATCCGGCTTACCAAGGACCTTCCGGACGAGGCGTGGCCCATGGGACACCTCTGGCACGAGCTCAACAACCGGCGCGCCGAAGAAAAGACCATCAGCTACGCCGAATCCCACGATCAGGCTCTGGTAGGGGACCAGACCCTCCTGTTCCGCCTGGTGGGTTCCGCCCTTTACGACCACATGCGAGTCGATGACCCTCACCTGTCTGTGGACAGGGGATTGGCCTTGCACAAGATGATCCGGCTCGTCACCCTGGCCACCGCCGGAGAGGGCTATCTCAACTTCATGGGAAACGAGTTCGGGCATCCCGAGTGGATCGATTTCCCGAGAGAAGGAAACGCCTGGTCTTTTCGCTTTGCCCGGCGCCAGTGGCATCTGGCCGACGACCCGGGCCTGAAATACCAACAGCTCGGTCGATTCGACCAGGAGATGATCGCTTTGGCCAAACGGTTTCAAATTTTCGGACCGCCGCCGGCCCATCTTGTCAAGGAGCACGACCTTGAAAAAGTGATCGTTTTTATCCGCAAAAACCTTTTGTTCTGCTTTAATTTTAATGTATTAACTTCCTATTATTCTTATAAAATAAATGTTCAAAATGGAAGCTATCAAATGGTTCTGGACACGGACGATCCCCGCTTCGGAGGACACGGACGCCTGGTCCCGGACCAGGTACACACGACCTTGGACGGCGACGACGGCGCGATGTTAAGCCTTTACCTGCCTTCCCGAACCGCCGTTGTCCTGCAAAGGAATTGACCGAAAATGCACCTTGCGGAATTGACGATCGGGATCAAGGGGGCCGGTGAAATGGCCAGCGCGGTGGCGTGGAGGCTCTTCATGGCCCGCATTCCGAAGGTCTTCATGATGGAAACCGGAAGACCCATGGCCGTCCGGAGGGGCGTGAGTTTTTGCGAAGCGGTTTATGAAAAAAGCCAAACGGTGGAAGGCGTTGAAGGGGTCCTGGTGGAGGACCCGGAGGGTGTCCGGGAGGCCTGGGAATCCGGAAAAATCCCGGTCGTTGTGGACCCCGACTGGAAAATCATGGCCCGTTTTGCCCCTGACGGGGTGGTGGATGCCATCCTGGCCAAGAGAAACCTGGGGACGCACCTTGGGGATGCACCCCTGGTCATCGCGCTTGGCCCCGGCTTTGAGGCGGGTATTGACGCGCATTTTGTCGTCGAGACGCAGAGGGGGCACGATCTGGGGAGGGTGATCGGCCGGGGATGTGCCGCGCCCAACACCGGCATCCCCGGGAACATCGGCGGGTTCACCGAGGAGAGGGTGCTCCGGGCTCCCGCCGGGGGAATCCTCAGGAGCACCTGCCGCATCGGGGACAACGTGAAACGAGGCCAGCCGGTGGCGGAGGTGGGAGGTGAGGCCGTGAAAGCGGCCCTGGACGGGGTGCTTCGGGGACTGCTCCGGCCGGGTACCCCGGTCAAGGCTGGCGGCAAGGTGGGAGACATCGACCCCAGGGGCAGGGTCGAGTTCTGTTTCACCGTTTCCGAAAAGGCCCGGGCCATTGCGGGCGGGGTCCTGGAGGCTGTCTGCCGGGTTTACAACAGGAGCGGGGGACATTGAAAAGCAGCCTGTCCCATTTTCTCGGTCTGTCCGGCGGCGGGGTGATCAGCCTCGTCGGAGCCGGGGGAAAGACGACGTTCATGTTCCGCCTGGTCCGGGAACTGAGCGCCACGGGTGTCTCGGTCCTTGCCACAACGACCACCAAAGTCAAGAGACCGTCTCCCGGGGAGGTGTCCGAAGTCATGATCGCCCCGCGGGCGGAAGAGGTCCTGATACGCTTGCGTCAAAATACCGCCAGGCCCCGACCCGTCTTCGCCGCCGCTTCCGAGATCCTTTCGGAAGGGAAACTGGCCGGTTTCCCGCCAGAGGCCGTTGATTTTTTGGCTCACTCCGGGTTGTTTCCATGGACGGTGGTGGAAGCGGACGGCGCAGCCCAAAGGCCCGTAAAAGCGCCGGCCGAACATGAACCGGTGATCCCGGACAGCTCCGGCTGGGTGGTGGGCGTGTTGGGGCTCGATGCCGTCGGCCGGCCCCTGAACGATTCCAGCGCGTTCAGACCCGAACGCCTGGCCCGTCTCAGCGGACTTGCCATGGGAAAGCCGATCTCCCCCGAGACTTTGGCAGCAGCACTGGTGCACCCGGAGGGAATCCTGAAGGGATGCCCGGAAAAGGCAAAGACCTTCGCCTTTCTCAATAAGGCGGATACCCCAAAAGCCGTTGCCGACGGCAGGGAAGTGATCGCCGCACTTCAAAAAAAGAATGTCCGACGGCCGCAACGTGTCGGAATCGGCAGGCTTTTGCCAGAGACCGAAATCATCGAGTCCTGCGGCTTTTAAATGGCAGGGGCGGGCGGATTGAAAAAGAAACATCATTCTCGCGAGGTGAGGATTCCCGAAGGGTTTTTCGGGAGGACTCAACGGCTGGGGAGGCGTCATGAAAGATATTTTTCTTGAGTTGAACCGCGTCTTGGAAAGAGGGCAAAACGCTGTCTTCGCCCGGATCATCCGGCAGAAAGGCTCCGCCCCCCGGGGCACCGGCACACAGGGCCTCATCCTGGAAAACGGCTTCATCATCGGGACCCTCGGAGGGGGATACCTGGAGCACGTGGTCATGGAAAAAGCCAAAAGCGTGTTCGGCAGCCAGCGCTCCCTGGTTTTGAAGCTGGCGCTTTATGGAAAGGATGTGCAGGATACGGAAATGCTTTGCGGGGGTGCTGTCGACATTTACCTGGAATTCGTATCGGGGAAAAACGCCCAGGCGCTGCAGGTCTTTTCCCGGATGAGCCGGACGATAAGGGAAGGCCGAAGGGGGGTTCTGGCCACGCGTATCACCGAGGGGACCCCGGCCTCGGATCCGGGTTCCCGGGCCCTGGTGTTGGAAGACGGATCCGTCCTGGGGGGCATCGATGGGCTTGATACGGCTTCCGCCCAGGCGTTTTTCCGGGAAAGAGCCCCCCGTTTGATCGAAACAGCTGCGGGGCTTCTTTTCATCGAACCGGTGTCGCCACCCGATGTGGTTTACCTTTTCGGGGCCGGGCACATCTCCCTGTTCGTGTGTCCCCTGGCCGCGAAGGTCGGGTTTCGCGTGGTGGTGATCGACGACCGGAAGGCGTTCGCAAACCCGGAGCGTTTCCCGGAAGCCGATGAGATCCGCGTGGAGGCGTTTGAGGAAGCCGTTAAAAAAATTCATCTGAATTCCAATTCCTATATCGTCATCGTCACCCGGGGCCATGTCCAGGATCTGACGGTGCTGCGGGGAGCGCTGGTATCCGCGCCAGGATACATCGGCATGATCGGGAGCCGTCGGAAACGGGACACGCTCTACGCTTCCCTGATGCAGGAAGGCTTTTCCGCCCAGAGGCTTGCCGGAATCCACTGCCCCATCGGCCTCATGATCCACGCCCAGACCCCGGAGGAGATCGCAGTGAGCATCGTGGCGGAACTCATCTCCGCAAGAAACGCCCCGGGGGGTTCAAACGAGAAGGCGGCTTCACAATCGCCGTCAAGCCCTTAAGGACGAGGGCAGGGGACATGCTGAAAAACTGGGAAATCCTTCGGCGGCGAACAGCCTACCGGGGGAAGGTGTTCGACGTGGAGGAGAAAGACGTCCTTTCCCCCAGGACCGGGCAAACCCTGAATGTCCAGGCCATCCGTTGCGCAAATTGGGTCATGGTATTGCCCCTGACCCCGGAAAACGAGGTGGTGATGGTCCGCCAGTACCGTCACGGGACGGAAGCCCTCTGCCTGGAACTTCCGGGGGGGATCGTGGATGCCGGCGACCCGACCCCGGAAGTGTCCGCACGTCGCGAGCTTCTGGAAGAAACCGGGTACGAAGCCCCCGTCTTTATCGAGCTGGGAGAGGCTCTCCCCCAGCCGGCGATTCTCGACAACAGGGGTTTTTTTTATCTCGCGCGCGGGGCTCGTCCCGTCCGGGAGAAAAACCTCGACGCTGGGGAGGACCTGGAAATTGTCCGTGTCCCTCTTTCCTTAATCGAGGCCCTCATCGAGAAAAAAGAGATCCGCCACGGAATGGTGCTGCTGGCTTTTTTCTTTTTCCAGCGCCTCCGCACAATGCCCCCGCTGGAATAAAAGCAGACACACCGGCAGGTCGTCCTCCAGGATGGGTTATTCCCGGAGGCATTGCGAAGGGCAAGGCGCTCGTGATACAAAAACCGCACGACCCCTCCTCAACGCCGGTGGACCCCGCAGGCCGGATTCCATTGTGTGAGCGATGTTCGTCATCGAAACGGAAAACCTGAAAATGGAGCTTCAGATGGTCCGGGTAGAGTCGCTCCTGGAGCATGAAGCGGTCATCGAAGAGGTTGCCCGTCGGCTTTTGCTGGAATTCAAGAACTGGGGAAAACTTTTCAACCCCATCATCGTGGACCAGCATCACATCGTACTGGACGGGAATCACCGGACGCATGTCTTCAAGAAGATGAACTTCAGTTGCATTCCCGCCTGCCGGATCGATTACTTCAGCGAGAAGGTATGTCTGCGGTTCTGGTACCGATTGTACGGCGGGGTGACCGACCTGAATGAACTCCTTCGGTTCATCGAAGCGGAGGGAGGCAGCGTCGCCGCGCTTTCGGACCAGGAAACCCTCATCAAGACCTTGGAAGCCAACGTTTCCTGCATGGGCATCCGGCATGGCGACTATCTGGCGGCAGTTCGGTTTCGGGACCGGGGGCCCTGTGATCCGGTCGGCATCTCGCTCATGATCGAAAAGATCCAGCAAAAGCTTATGCAGATGGGGAAAAAACCGGAATACATTCCTTGCCGGTCCGTCTTGGAGCGAAATTTCTGCAGCACTTTGGATGCGGGCGACCTGGTGATTTATACACCCCGCATCACCAAGGAGATGGTGGTGGAGGCGGCAAAAAAGAAAACCGTCTTCGCACCCAAAACCACCCGGCACCTCGTGGCGGCCCGGCCCCTCAACATCAACGTCCCCATCACCTGGTTCAGGGAGGAGACCTCCCTCGAAGAGATGGACGCCCGTTTCGGATCGTTATTGAAAAAGAAAAAGGTACGGCGTTTCGGACCCGGTCAAGTCGTCGACGGCAGGTATTACGAGGAGGAGCTGTTCGTCTTCTACGACGGGTGATGAATATCGGCTCTTCAGGGGTGTTGAACGCAAAACGGGGAGAAAAAGTCATGGATCCTCTGAAAAAGACCCTTCATTTCGCAGCCGTCGGCCTGGATTCCCCGGGCTTGGTGGCAAAGATCACCGAGGTGATCTTAAAAAATGGAGGAAACATCGTTGACGTCGACGAAGACTGCAGGCGCGGTTTGTTCTTCATCTTTCTTTCCATCGATTTTTCAGCTTCCCCCCAGTCCGTGACCGCAATTGCAGAAGAACTCAAGTCCATCGAAGCCCCCACCGGCCTGAAGATCATCGTAGGGCTGGGAGACGACACGCCCGGGGATGCCGCCGCGGCCGAAAGGCAGGTGCTCACCGTCCTCGGGTTCGACAGGCCCGGAATTATCGCGAAGATCTCCGCGTTTTTCAGGGACCACCGCATCAACATCGAGACCTGCCGGATGATCGCCCGCGGAAAGTTTTTCGCCATGGAAATGGTCGTGGACCCGGGGACCATGATCCATAAACCTTCCCTGACCCCGAACGAAGCCTTCGAAAAAATCAAGGGGAGCCTTCAAGACCTGTGCGCGTCCATGGGCCAAAGCGTGGTGATCCAGGGGGAAAACACCTTCAAAAAAGCAAAAAAGATCGTGGTCTTCGACGTGGAATCCACCCTGATCCATGAAGACAGCGTGGCTGCCTTGGTGGAAAGGGTGAAGGCAAAAGCAGTGTCCATAAATCCCGGAGCGGTTTTTTACACGGAAACGAGAGACAAGATGAAGGCACTGATGGCATATGCCCCTTTTCTGAAAGGCCTGCCGTTGTCGGAAGTCAAAATCCTGGGTCGTGGCGTCCGGCTCAACGAGGATACGGTCAAGTTGATCCGGGTTCTCAAATCCATGGGATTTAAGGTGGCCCTGCTCTCCTCAGGTTTCGAATTTTTTCTGAAAAAAGCCTTTGAAGAGCTTCAAGTGGACTATGCCTTCTGCAATGTCCTAGAAAACGGATGCCTCCGGACTCCTCACGGGTGCCCTGGAAGAACCGGTTCTCACCCCTTCCACCAAGAACGAGATTCTCGAATTCATCATGAGCATGGAAAAAATATCCCGGGACCAGGTGGTGGCCGTGGGGGACGGTTCCCGGCGGTCGGATTTCATCAAGGGCGTGGGGCTTTCCATCGCCTACAAGCCGGAAGCCGGGAGTATGCCCACCGACGGGATCTTCAGCGGCGACCAGATCGTCGAGATGCTTTACTGTCTGGGGGTATCCAAATCCGAAATAGACAGGTGCATGCAAAGTCTCAGCGAGAAAAGCCCGGTCGAACAACCGGCTGAGGATTGAAGGTGAGCGGTATCCCAACCAGCCGCCAGGGCCTCCAGGGTGAATGAAAACAAAGCCTTCGGCTCGTTTTTTTACGACGAATAGGTTCTGGGGATCCTGACGGGTTTATCTAACGCATGTTTTTTCATCCGGTATTGCAGGGTCTGCCTGGGGAGCCCCAGCAGGACAGCGGCGCCCTCGGATCCTCCGACGATTCCCCGGGTTGCCTCTAAGGCTTTTTCGATGTGACGCTTCTCCATTTCAGCCAGAGTCAAAAACGCCTGTGGATCACAGGTGCGGAACTCTTGCGACAGGCCCAACGCTTCGATGTCACGGCCGGTGATGACTTCTCCGGGACGCATGATGACGAGCCGCTTGACCAGATTTTTCAGTTCCCTGACGTTGCCCGGCCAGGGGTAACGCCGCATCGCCTCCAGGCAAGACGGCGTGTATGCCGGTTCTTTCTGGCGCGTCTTGAGGGCCTGGGATGCGGTGAGGCGTTCCACCAGAAGGGGGATGTCCTCCTGACGTTCCCGCAAAGGCGGAATGCGAAGGGAAAAGGTGTTGAGGCGAAAGAAAAGATCCTGTCGAAAGGCCCCCTGAGCCATCCTCTTTTCCAGGTCCTGGTTGGTGGCGACGACCACCCGGATATCCACCTTGAGGGTCCGATTTTCTCCCACCCGTTCGAAGGACTTGTCCTGGAGCACGTGAAGCAGTTTGGCCTGGAGGGAAGGGTCCAGTTCGCCGATTTCATCCAGGAAAACGGTGCCTCCATCGGCGGTCTCGAAACGGCCTACACGGCGCTCGCTTGCGCCGGTAAAAGCCCCCTTTGCGTGACCGAAAAGCTCGCTTTCGAAAAGAGTCGGCGTTAAGGCCGGGCAATTCACCTTGACCAGAAGGGCCTCGCGGCGCGAACTCAGTTTGTGAAGCTGGCGGGCGATGTGATCCTTTCCAGTTCCGGTTTCTCCGGTTATCAGGACCGAAACGTCGGAGTCGGCCACGCGCCTGACTTGCTGCATGATGGCATGCATCTGGGGGCTTGCATAGAAAAAATCGGACTCTTCGTCGCTCTGGTTCAACAGGTATTCTTTTTGCATCCTGAGGTGATCGTTGACATTCTGAAGGTTGGTGTGGGCGAGCATGTTGTCCACCGCCACAGCGACTTGACCGGAGAGATCCTCCAGGAATCCGGTCAGCGCTTCCAGGTTGTCCGGGCATTTCACGAAGGAAAAGTGGATGGAGCCCAGAATCCTTTCCCGGACGATCAGGGGATAGGCCAGCGTGGCGTTCAAGCCCGCCGTACGCATCAAACGGACGGATTCCCAATAGGTGTGGGTGGTCAGGTCAGGAATGACAAGCGGCTTTCGCGATCGGATGACTTCATGGGCAATGGCGCCTTTGGCGACCGAGCGTTCCCCTTCGCTGAATCCGGCCGGAGAGATTCCTTCGGCTGTCGCAAAATAGGTCAACGATTCACTGTCCGGATTATAGAGATTGATGCTGAAGCGGTCGTAGGGGAAAATTCGGCTGATTTCCATCGCCAGTCGTTTGAAAAGACCGGACCGGGTCGTCTCTTGTATGATGGCGTTGTTGATTTCAAGCAGCAGCTTGTATTTAGCGACGGCGTTCCAAGGCATCTTCATCCTATCTGCCCAATATTGGGCAATTGGTTAACCTATTAAAAAAATTAATAATAAATTCATTTAGGGTTTGTTTCCCGTATTGTTTCTAAGGGAATTTTGGCTTGAGCGCTTCAAAAGAGAAACTTCCGCCCCGGTAAAACGTTAATACAATGCAAAAAGCGGCCGCGTCAAGCCCGATATCGGGCTTTCTGCCCAATATCGGGCTTAATGGAAGCCTGAAAAAATTCCGACACTGGCCAAGGCTTTAAAATCAATCCTAAAATTGGTTTGATCCGTTTTGGCATAATTGTTGCGGTACCGTCTTTAAGGTTGACAACAGCGAAAGGCGAAAAGCATGCCGGATATCGTCATCAGCGAGTTCATGGATCGGCAGGTCGTGGAGCAAATGGCCAGGGATTACGATGTCCATTACGATCCCGACTTGGTCGACAAGGCTTCCGCATTGAAGCGGCTTGTCGCGGATGCACGCGGCCTGGTGGTACGCAACAGAACCCAGGTGGGCCCCGCCCTTCTGGATGCGGCCCCGAAACTGCGTGTGGTGGGACGGCTGGGTGTGGGACTGGACAACATCGATCTTTCCGAATGCGAGAAAAGGGGCGTTGAAGTCTGCCCGGCCACGGGTGCCAATGACGATTCGGTGGCCGAATGGGTCATCGCGGCTGTGATGGTCCTGATCCGCGGCGCTTTCTTTTCCATCGGAGAAATCCTTGAAGGAAAATGGCCCAGGGGAAAGTGCATCGGCAGGGAAACCGCCGGAAAGACCCTGGGCCTGATCGGTTTCGGGGCAATTGCTCGCAAGACCGCTTCACGGGCACAGGTCCTGGGGATGAAAGTCCTTGCACATGATCCTTTTATTCCTGAAAAAGAGCCTTGCTGGGAGAGCGTTTCCCGGATGGCAACCCTCGACGCGCTGCTGGCATCTGCGGATGCGGTCAGCCTGCACGTTCCCCTGACCGACAACACCCGCCATCTCATCAATGCCAAAGCCATTCTCAGGATGAAGAAGGGGGCGATGCTCATCAATTCATCCCGCGGCGGTGTTGTGGATGAAGCGGCGATGCTTGAAGCCCTTTCTTCCGGTCACCTGGGTGGAGCGGCCTTGGATGTCTATGAAACCGAGCCGTTGACCCGGGAGGCCGCGGAAAAGTTCGGCGGCCTGAAGAACCTGCTGCTTACACCCCATATCGGAGGTGTGACCGTGGAGTCCAATGAAAGGGTCAGCAGGGTGACCCTGGACAATGTCCGCAGAATACTGGAGGCGCCACAGAAATGAGCGCCCGCAGCATTTCAATGGCAGAAGCCAAGGAGCTTGCCCTCAAGGCTCTCACGAACCACAAGGTTTGCCTCGAAAACGCCGCCCTTGTGGCCGACGCACTGGTGAATGCCGAGGCTGACGGCCTCAAAGGCCATGGTCTTTCCCGCCTGCCGTCCTATTGCGGGCAGTCGGCCAGCGGCAAGGTGGACGGCGCCGCACGCCCGGAAGCGACCCGGGTGGCGACAGCCGCGGTCCGCGTGGACGCCCGGCATGGATTTGCATACCCGGCCTTGGCGCTCGCCGTAGAGGAATTGGCCGGGCTGACGCCGGAAACGGGGATCGCCGTGGCTGCGGTGACCCGTTCCCATCACTGCGGCGTAGCCGGGCATCATGTCGAGGCCTTGGCGCGAAAGGGTCTGTGCGGCCTGCTTTTCGCCAACACCCCAAAGGCCATCGCCCCTTGGGGCGGGAGCCGGGGCGTTTTCGGGACCAATCCCATTGCCTTTGCATCCCCGCGCCCCGGAGGAGAACCCCTGGTCATCGATCTTTCCTTAAGCAAGGTGGCCCGGGAAAAATCATGTTCGCCCAACAGGAGGGAAAGCCTATCCCGGAAGGCTGGGCCCTTGATCCTGAGGGCAAACCCACTGCGGATCCCTCGGCCGCTCTAGCGGGCACCATGCTGCCCATGGGCGAAGCCAAGGGTGCCGTCCTGGTGATGATGGTGGAAATTCTGGCGGCAGGGCTCGCGGCGGCCAACTTCGGGTATGAAGCCAGTTCCTTTTTCACTCCCGATGGCCCGCCGCCGGGCGTGGGGCAACTTCTGATCGCCCTGAATCCCGGCCCTTTGTCAGGGGGCCGGTACGAGTCCCGTCTGGCCGGACTGATCGAGGCGGTTCTGGGACAGGGCAACACGCGGTTGCCCGGAGACAGACGCATCCAACTGCGACAACAGGCTCTGAAGGAAGGGCTGAAAATCACGCAGCAGCAATACGATCAGCTCATGCGCCTTTGTTCCTGAAGGCCTGAAAGAATAATTCGTCGTTCTTGGGGGGATTTAAAAAATGAAACATCCAAAGGAGGCTTGAATGATTCAAATGCTAGTTCACGAAAAAGCCGATTCGGTCGGTGTCGCCACGGTGGACATCAAGACCGGAGAGATCGTCAAGGGGCTGTATATGGATTCCCAGGATCCGGTGGAAATTGAGGCCCTTCAAGACATCCCTCTCGGGCACAAGATCGCCTTGCAGGACCATTCCCAAGGTGGAGGCGTCCTCAAATACGGGGAAGATATCGGCAAGGTCGTCCATGACATCAAAAAGGGAGAACACGTTCACATTCACAACCTTAAAACGAGAAGGTGGTAGCCATGAGCAATTTAGGAACTGCGTGGGGATATCGACGTGAGAACGGCCGGGTGGGCATCCGGAACCACGTTTTGATACTGCCCCTGGATGACCTTTCCAATTCGGCCTGCGAGAAAGTGGCATTCGGCGTCAAGGGGACTAAAGCAATACCGCATGCCTACGGGCGCCTTCAATTCGGGGAGGATTTGCAGCTTTTTTTCCGTACCCTGATCGGTACCGGTGCCAACCCCAATGTGGCGGCCGTGGTCGTTATCGGCATCGAACCGGAGTGGACCCACGTCATCGTTGACGGCATCGCCGAAACCGGCAAACCGGTCGCCGGTTTTTCCATTGAGCGCAGCGGCGATTTCAAAACCGTCGAAAACGCATGCTGGAAAGCCTATGAGTACATGCAGTGGGCCAGTGAGCGGCGCCGCGAAGAGGTCGACCTGAACGAAATTTGGGTTTCGACCAAGTGCGGTGAGTCCGACACGACCAGCGGTCTGGCTTCCAATCCCACCGTCGGCAACGCCTTTGACAAACTGGTGGAAGCCGGAGCCACCTGCTCTTTCGGAGAGACTTCCGAAATCACCGGGGGCGAGCATTGGTGCAAAGAGCGGGCCGCCACTCCCGAAGTCGGCCAGGAATTCATGCGTATTTTTAACGACTATCAGGCGATGATCGAGCGCAACAAGACCGACGACCTATCCGGGAGCCAGCCGACCAAGGGCAACATCCGGGGCGGATTGACTACCATCGAGGAAAAGGCGTTGGGCAACCTGCAGAAAATCGGCAAGAAGAGTAGATATGTCGGCTGCCTCGACAAGGCCGAAGCGCCAAGCGGGCCGGGTTTGTGGTTCATGGATACGTCTTCGGCCGCAGCCGAAGCCGTGACGTTGTGGGCGGCCGCCGGTTTCGTGGCCCACTTCTTCCCCACCGGACAGGGCAATATCATCGGCAATCCCATCGAACCGACGATTAAGCTTTCGGCCAATCCTTTGACCTGTTCCACCATGAAAGAGCACATCGACTATGACTGCTCTGCCATCTTGCGCGGCGAGATGACCCTGGATCAGGCGGGTGACGGCCTTCTGGAACTGCTGAAGAAGACCTGTAACGGCCGGCTGACCGCCCAGGAACTGTTGGGGCACGAGGAGTTCGTACTGACCAAATTGTATGAAAGTGCCTAATGCCAGGTCCTGTTGTGAATAGGGAGAAATGATTATGCAACCTTCCGCATCTGTTATCCGCCCAAGAATGGACAAACCATCCCCGTGTTCGAAGCTCAGGGATGACTGGCAACCATGACCAACCATCTCCCCAAAAAAGGCGAAAAGAGGTTGCGCCACCGTGGATACTGCAGCAACGCCTCCCGGGGCAGGTGCAGAAAGCCGACACAGATGAGATCATCTTTTCCCTTTGCCGGCCGGGACGCCGACCTTTCCTAAATCCCGATTGACAGCGCACTTACCTTCAGATAATTGAAAATTCATATGCCATGACAAACAGAGGATACGATATCTTTGATGGCATAAGCCGGGAAAACACAATTCATACTCGCTTTGAATCCGTCAGCAACAAAGCAAGTTCTATCAATCAATAATACGTTCATCCGGGGGACGGGTGCTGCATCTGGCCCCGGACATAATGGAGGCGTAAACAGTTGCACCTGTAATGGAAAGGAGAGAAGAAAGATGCTTACAAAGACTCGCTTACCCCTGGTTTCGGTTCTATCCGCCCTGGTGTTCTTGGCCGGATTCGATCCTGCAGCCTTGGCCCAGGCGGAGGAATCCTATCCCACCAAGTCAATCACGTACCTCGTCACCTTCAACCCCGGCGGGCAGTCCGACCGGGAGGCAAGAAGGCAGCAGCCCCTCTTGGAAAAGTCCCTCGGTCAGAAGATCGTCGTCGATTACAAGGTCGGCGGCGGAGGCGCCTTGGGATGGAGCGAGCTGGTGCGATCCAAGCCCGACGGGTACACCATCGCCGGCATCAACATCCCTCACATTATCCTTCAGCCGATGCAGCAGGCTACCGGGTACAAGACAGAGCAGATTGTGCCCGTAGCTCTCTTCCAGCGGACGCCGCTGGGCCTGGCGGTCCTGAAAACGAGCCCGCACAAGACCCTCAAGGAGTTTCTGGCCGCCGCCAAGGCGAAACCCGGTGAAATCACCATCGGGGGCTCGGGGACGTTCTCGGGACACCACATGGCCACGCTGAGGCTACAGAAGTTGGCCGGGGTCCAGTTCAACTACGTCCCCTTCACGGGGGCCGCCCCCCAGATTACGGCCTTCCTCGGCGGCCACGTCATGGCCATCTTCGGCAACTCCGATGATCTGGTCAAGCACTCGGACAGCCTCCGGGTCCTGGCCATGGCAGACGACAACAGGTTTCCGGCCTTCCCGGACGACCCCACTTTCAAAGAGGCGGGCATCGATATGGTGGAGTCCATCGAGCGAGGCGTTGGGGTACCACCCGGCACACCCGACGCTGTTATCAAGAAGCTCGAGGTCTCCCTCCTGCAGATCGCCAAGGACCCTGAGATCCAGGCGCAGATGAAAAAGGAGGGCTTTGTCCCGCTCGCCATGGGCCACAAGGAGAGCAAGGCCTTCATCGAGAAGATGACCGGCATCTACGCTGATCTGGTCAAGGACCTGAAGAAGTAGGCCGGGACATACCCATGCTGAAGACCAGACGATCGGGGGATCTGGCAGCGGGTGTCTTCCTGGCCCTCTTGGGCCTCGTGACCCTCATTGCCGCCACCGACGTTGCAGAGGGTGCGGGGGGACGGTTGCACCCCCGCACCTTCCCCATGATCGTAGGCGCTCTTCTCTTGTTGGGCGGCGGGATTTTGTCCATCCGTTCCCTGGCGTTCAAGTCGGGTGCGGATAAGGCGATCGATTGGCCCGATGCCACGGGGCGACAGAACTGGGTCGTGGCGTTGGCCATGATGGTGGCTTACGTGGGCCTGTCCAAACCTCTCGGGTTTCTCCTGACCACGTTCCTGTTCGTTGCGACATTCATCCGGTTATTCGGCAAATACACCTGGTCCGCGGCCGTGGGCTGTGCCCTGGGCGCGGTGGGGTTCGTTTATTTCCTTTTCGTGCGGTTGTTGGATCTGACCCTCCCCAAGGGGCCGTTGTCCTTTCTGTAGGAGCCGGGGGACGGGTTCTTTCGCCGTTTATATCTGAGGAGACAAATGGGAGAATGGGCATCCCTTTTCCAGGGGTTTTCGCAGGCCTTGACGCCTTTGAACCTCCTCTTCGCCCTCATCGGATGCATCGCCGGGACCCTGGTGGGCGTCCTGCCGGGGCTGGGTCCCACGGCGGCCATCGCCATGTTGCTCCCCCTCACGACCATGCTGAGCCCGGCCCCGGCCATCATCATGATGGCGGCGATCTACTACGGCGCCATGTACGGGGGTTCCACCACCTCCATTCTGGTCAACATCCCGGGCGAGGCTTCGTCGGTCCCCACGGCCCTGGAGGGATACAAACTCACGCAACAGGGAAGGGCCGGGCCCGCGCTGGGGATCTCGGCTATCTCCTCTTTCGTGGCCGGCACTCTGGGCGTGGTGGGGCTGACCTTCTTCGCGCCTCTCCTGGCGAGGACGGCATTGGCCTTCGGCCCTCCGGAGTACTTCGCGCTGACCCTCTTGGGCTTGAGCCTGGTCGTCAGCCTGTCGGGACGTGCCCTGGCCAAGGGGCTTCTGGCGGCGCTCCTGGGACTTCTCACCGCCGTTGTGGGCCTGGACCCGCTCACGGGCGTGGTCCGTCTGACCTTCGGGTCCATGGAGCTCATGGGCGGCATCGAGTTCGTCCCTGTGATCATGGGGCTCTTCGCTATCAGCGAGGTGCTGCTCAACGCGGAGAAGGAGACCAAGTACATCTTCCAGGGAAAGCGTATCGAATGGCTTCCCAGCTGGCAAGATATCAAAGACACGGTGGGGGCGATCTTCCGTTCCGGCTTCATTGGCTTTTTTGCCGGCCTCATTCCGGGGTGCAGCCCCGCGGTCACCTCCTTCATGGTGTACGACCTGGAAAAGCGGTTTTCCAAACACCCCGAGCGCTTTGGGGAGGGCGCCATGGACGCCGTGGCCGCCGTCGAGGGGTGCAACAATGCCACGGCGAGCGGCGGCTTTGTGCCGTTGTTCTCCTTCGGCATTCCCTCGGGCCCGGCGCTGGCCGTGCTGATGGGTGGGTTCATGATGTACGGTCTGCAGCCCGGCCCACGCCTGCTTCAGGAACAACCCCAGTTGCTCTGGACCATCATCGCCAGTATGTACATCGGCAACTTCATGTTGCTGGTGCTCAACCTGCCCTTGGTGGGTTTGTGGGCCCGAATGGCCCTTATCCCCTTTCCCATACTGGGGCCCCTCATCGTCGCTTTTACCCTGATCGGTGCGTATAGCCTGCGCCATTCCTTCTTCGACCTGTGGATCGTACTCCTCTTCGGCGTGGTAGGCTACTTGATGCGGAAGTTCGGCTTCCCAGTCGCTCCCATGGTGCTGGCTGCCGTCCTGGCAAACCTCATGGAGACCTCCCTCATGCAGTCCCTGGTCCTGTCCAGAGGGTCTCCGTTGATCTTCTTCACGCGCCCCATCTCCGTTGCATTCATGATATTGACCGCCCTGTCCGTTGTGAGCGGTCTCTGGCTCCAGCGAAGGGCGAAGGTAAAACAGGTGGAACTCGAGGAGAGCGATGCGTGATATGGACCCGACCGAGTCCGAGGTGACATAAGGATCAAGAGGAGGCGGGGAACGCTTTATCCCCCGTCATCACCCAACCCCTGGAAACCAGAGCCTTCCCGATATTTTTTAGAAGTCCCGCTTCCCACCGGGTCGTGGTTTGAATCGGGATCGAAGAGAGGCCCGGCAGAGTTTTTTCGGTCCAACCCCCAGAAGAACAGAAAAGCCAGGGCTGCCGCTGCCGCGTTCAGGGCAAACGCCGTCTCATAAGTCCCGGCAGCGTCCCTCAACCCTCCCGTCACCCAATGGGAAAGGATGGCGCCTGCTCCGTAAAAAGGCGTCCAGGACCCGATGACCGACCCCATCACTTCCCTGGGAAAGTAATCGCCTGCGCATGCGCCGTAGATGGGAAATGTCGCTCCGTAAAAAAGAGCCATAAGCCCAACCCAGGCGTACAGCAGGCCTGGGTCTTTGGACACCAGGATTCCCGTCAGGGACACCGCGATGCATCCGTTGGAGAGAAGGATCGTCCTTTTTCGGCCGAGGCGGTCCGAAAGAGGGAGGAGGATGAGAACGCCGGCCACCTGGCTGAAGCCGTGGACCGTGGCCAAAAGGCCCGCTCTTTCCAAAGGAAGGCCCAGCTGGGATCGGGCGTAGTCGACCATGAAGGTGGTGATGCCGTAAAGCGCATAGGAGATGCAGAAATAGGAAAGACCGATCCGCCAAAACGCCTTGAACCTGAAGATATCGGAAAAGCGAAGGGAAACGCCCACCGTTGCCGCGCCTGAGGATCGTCTTTTTGCCGATGCGGCTTGTCCCCAGGGTGCCAGGCCCGACGTCTCGGGGTCGCTGCGCAGGAAAAGGCCGTTGGCAATCCCCATGACCAGCGCCGCCATGCCCAGCAGATACCAGGCATGCCGCCAGTCGAAATGCCGGACGATCAAGGGAAAGGCCGCTCCTGTGACGGCAAACCCAAGGCCGTATCCGGTGGACATGATGCCCAAGGCCAACCCTCTTTTCGACGGATCGAACCAGCGCTGAACCACGGTGATGACCGGAGTCCACATACCGGTAGCCCCGAGTCCAGCCACGCCGTAGAAGAGGCAGGCGCTTGACAGGTTGGTTGAGGTGCCCATGAAAAGCGCGCCGATGCCCAGGACGACGCTGCAGACCGAAATCACCCGGCGCGCCCCGAGCCGGTCCGTGAGCACACCGGTGAGGGGGGTCAGGGCGATATAGGTGAACAGGTAAGCATTGTAGATGGATCCCCCGGCGGTCCGGCTCAGCTTCAGGCTGTCGATCATTTCAGGAAGGATCACGCCGTAACCCAGGCGGATGGAATAGTTGATGAAAAGGTCGGCAAAGCTGACCGCCAAAACTACCCAGGCCCAGTGGAAAGCGGGATTTTTCTGTGTCATAACGTCAACCCTTGAAAAAACGTTCTGAAGGATCGGGTCTGGATCGCTGAAGCCTGGGATGAATCGAGGTTACTAACCCAGGCGCCTCGAATCGGCATCGGCCGACGCTTTCCGGGAGGCGGTGGGAACTCCGAGTTTCGGATTCACTTCAAGTTCCGGGCTTGTCCGCACCGGACGTGTGCGTCCCTTCGAGAGTTCCGGGGGGCGAACCGGCGACGAATCGGACATCTACCGGTCTCGGGAGATCCAGGTGCACATCCCGCTGCGGGAAGGCGATGACGATGTCCGCCTCTCTGAAGAGCTGGTCGATTTCGAACCGGATATCGCTTTCGATGACGCGACGCTCCACGAGACGGGAGATGCTGATCCAGAAAAGGAGCTCGAAGACGAGGGCATTGTCCCCGAAGTCGGTGAACAGGACCAGCGGTTTGGGCGTTTTCAAAACCTTTGGGTGCTTGGCTGCCGCCGCGATCATGAGGCGTTCCACGTCTTTCAACGGGGACCCGTAGGCCACGCCCACCGTCACCTTGGTCCTCACCCTGCGATCCGAATGGGTCCAGTTGACGATGCTGTTTTCGAGGAACTTGGAATTGGGCACCAGGATGTGGGTGTTCGATCCCGTGACAATGCGGGTGCAGCGCGCGCCGATGTCTTCCACCAGGGCGATACTGCCTTCGATTTCGATGATGTCCCCGATCTTGATGGGTTGCTCGGCCATGATGATGAAGCCGGAGATGAAATTATTGATGATGTTCTGCGCCCCGAAGCCGATGCCGATGGCGATGGCGCCTCCGAGAAATGCGAAAAGCCCCAAGGGGATGTTGAGCATGCGGAGTACGAAGAGGAAGATCAGGACCACGCCGATATAGTGGAGCACTTTTTCGACGGCGGAGGCTGTGGTCGCCTTGAAGTGGGTCTTGGGCAGAACCCTGGAGGCGACGAACCGGACCGCCCTTCGGATGATCATCAACCCGACGATAAGGGTCACGAGTGCGATGACCAGCCCCCCGACCGTCACCACATGGCCGTCAGTGAGCCCGATGCGGAAATTCCATGTCTTTTCGAGAGCTTTGAGGACGCTATCGAAATTTTCAAGTTGGCCCAGAGAGTAGCGCTTGTTGGCTTCCTGGGCGCCGGCGAAGGACGAAAAGAGAATCGGAAGCGCCGGGAAGATCGAAAACGGCCCTAATCGAAGGTCTTTGGGGATCATTCAAGGTCCTTGACAGCGGTGCATCCGGGTCGGACAGCCCGCTTATCTTTTCAGGTTGGCCTCCGCGAAGTCCCAGTTGATCCGCTTCTCGATGACGGCGTGAACGTAGTCGGCGCGCCGGTTCTGGTAGTCGAGGTAATAGGCATGTTCCCACACATCTATGGTCAGGAGCGGTTTCAGCCCCTTGGAAAGCGGGGTGTCTGCGTTGCCTGTCTTGATTACCTTGAGAGTGCCCGCGTCTGAAACCAGCCAGGCCCAGCCGCTCCCGAACTGGGAGATGGCAGCCTGGGCGAGTTCTTTCCTGCAGGCCTCCGCGCTCCCGAAAGCGCTTTCCATCTGGTGCCTGAGAAGCTCCGGGGGTTCGCCCCCGCCTTCGGGCTTGAGGCTGTTCCAGTAGAAGGCGTGATTCCAGGCCTGGGCGGCATTGTTGTAATACGGCCCTTTTCCCGGCTTCCCAACGGTGGTCACGACGATCTTTTCCAGGGCCATTTCCGCGTATTTCGTTCCGACAACCAGCTGATTCAGGTTGTTGATGTACCCCTGATGGTGTCGGCCGTGGTGGATCGAGAGCGTTTTGGCGGAGATGACCGGCTCCAAGGCGTCTTCGGGATAGGGCAGGGGGGGCAGAGAGAACACCGGCGCAGCGGCGAAGACGCGGGGAATAAGGCCGCCGAAAAGGACCATGCCCGCCGCGCTCGAGGCGGTCATCAAGAATTTCCTGCGTGTTACTTCGATGGAACCGGTAGATGTAAAATTCATGTCTGTAGAACCTCCTTGGCGTTTTTCGATTTGGCGGGAAAAAGCGATCATGAGAAAGAGGCAACCGTCATCCGGTACTCGCCTTTGAACCATTCCTTTTTGATCAGCCGATCCTCAGTGACCTTGAGACGTTTGGATTGCAGCAGGGAAAAAAATTCGTCTTCGTAGGTCACTTTCCCGAAATCGATGGTGGTCACATATTTGAGCTTGGGCTTGATCCGCTCGATGAGGGGGACCTTTTCTCTGAAAAGGGTTTGAAAAAAAAGGATCTCACCGTCAGGCCTGAGCCACTGCTGCACTCGGTCCAGGACCAGGGCCTGATCTCTGAAAAGCATGAAACTCATGGTGAACAGGATGTAGTCGAAGCATTTTTTCCCGGGAGGCTGAAATTCTTCCACCGGTTTGCAATGGATCGTCACGTGATCTTCGAGGTTGAATTGCTCAATGTTGCATTTGCAGTGGCGCAGATAGTTGTGGTTGATATCGATGCCGGTGATGTGGAGCTCCTTGTTCTTGATCAACCGGTGGAAGTGATCCATCATCACGCCGTTTCCGATCCCCACATCGAGGATGGAAGCCTTGTCTCCGACATAATCCAGGCAGCTTTGATAGCAGTAGTCGGTGACGCTGTTGATGATGAGCTTGTATAAAAAATTCTTCATTGGATTCTTGAGAGAAAATCAGGACCGGGGGAGTCCTCCGGCTTTTTCCAGCAGGTCTTGTCGCGGGGGAGAAAACACTTCGAGAACTTCAGCGTCTTCTTCCAGGCAGACGCCGCTGTGGGAGACGTCGGGCGGAACCCTGTAGACAATACCGGGTAAAACCTTTCTTTCTTCCTTTCCGATGGTCAGGAGGATGGCGCCTTTCAGGACCATCCCAACCTGTTCATGGGGGTGCGCGTGCTCCGGAATCCGGGAACCGCCTATCAGACGAAAAAAGACAAGCGTCATCCGGTCCGCCGGAATCACCCGGATGTTCACGCCTTGGGCCAGGGTGACTTCGGCCAGTTTTTCAAGGGGGAAAAAAGGCATCAAGTGCTCCTTTCAGATCCCGCACATCTTGCGGACGTCTTCGTTTTCTTTAATGTCGGCGACACTTCCCTGGTAACAGATCCTGCCGTCATCGATGATATAACCAAACTCGCTGAGGCTCAACGTGAACTTTACGTTTTGTTCGGCCAAGAGGACGGTGAGCCCGGATGCCTTCAGGAGCTGGATGCGGTCCCTGAAAATCTGGACCATGGCCGGGGCCAATCCTTCGGTGGGCTCGTCGAGAAGGAGGCATTCCGGATTGCCTACCAGGGCCCGGGCGATGGCGAGCATCTTCTGTTCCCCTCCGCTCAAAAGACCCCCCTTGCGCGCGGAGAACTTCCGCAGGGCAGGAAAGAGATCGAAGACCCGTTCCAGATTCCATTCCTCCGCTTTTTCCCGTCTCCTTGAGGCGATCTCCAGATTCTCGGCGACGGAAAGATCCGCGAAGATACGCCGATCGTCGGGGACGTAACCGATACCCTTTCTGCAAAGAACGTGCGGTGGCTTCCCTGAAACGACCTCCCCTTTGAAAAGGATCTTTCCCATGCGTGGTGGCGTCAACCCCATGATGCTTTTCAGGGTGGTGGTCTTCCCGGCACCGTTTCGCCCCAGGAGGCAAACCACCTGGCCCTGCTTCACCGTCAAGGGACACGTCGAAAAGGATGTGGCTCAACCCATAATAAGTATGAATATGATGAAGCTCAAGCATCATTCGGTCCCAAGATAGGCCCTCTGGACTTCGGGATTATTCTTGACCGCCTCGGGTTTTCCCTGGGCCAGGGTTCGTCCCTGTTCCATCACCATGATCCGGTTGGAAACACCGAAGACCACTTCCATGTCGTGCTCGCAAAAGAGGATGGTCAGCCCCCGGGTATCCGCAAGGCGTTTGATGAGGGAAATCGTGGCTGCAGTCTCTTCCGGTGACATTCCCGCCGTGGGTTCGTCCAGGATCAACAGCCGGGGTTCATTTCCCAGGGCGATGGCGATTTCAAGCACCCGGCGGTCCCCGTGGGAAAGGGATCCTGCGATCTCCTGCTGCTTGTCCGACAGCCCCACGCTTTCCAGAATGGCCTGAGTCTCCTGGACGAGGAAGCGATCGGAAGGGAAGAACAGGTTCAGGTTCCGGTCTTTCTGGGAGAGCAGGGAGACCTGGACGTTCCTGAACACCGTCAACCGGTGGAAGATATTGGCGATCTGGAAGGACCGGGCGATTCCCTTTTTACAGATGCGGTGAGGGGGAAGGGATGAGATTTCCTCTCCCAGGAAGGTGATGCTTCCCGAGTCGGGTTTGAGCTGTCCTGAAATCAGGTTGAACAAGGTGGTTTTCCCGGCTCCGTTGGGCCCGATCACTGCCACGACCTCCCCGGCATCCACGGACAGGTTGGCCCCATTGACCGCCTTGAATCCGTCGAATATTTTACAGGCTTCTTTCACGCGCAGCATTCAAGACCCCTTTTGGGTTTCCCGCAGAAGTTCCTTATGCCTGAGCTTCAGGGAGAAAAATCCCATCACGCCCTCGGGAAGGAAAAAGATAAGCAGGATCAGGATGACACCGAGGATCAGGGTCCAGTATTCCGTGTAGACGCCCGCGAAGGTTCTCAGGGAAACCATGAGGGCTGCCCCCAGGACCGGTCCGGAGAAGGTGAACCATCCTCCCAAAAGGCACATGATCATGATCTCCAGGGACAGCACCCAGAACATCAAATCCGGGAAGACCGATCGTTCCACCACCACGAAGAGCACGCCGGCGACCCCGGCGAAGAAGGTGGCGATGACGATGGCGAGAAGCTGGTGGCGGCGGACGTTGATTCCGATGGCGGCGCACCGTTCCGGGTTGTCGCGGATGGCCCTGAGGGTGATCCCGAAAGGGGATTTGAAGATGAGGTAGAGCAAAAACAGGCAGGCCACCAGGCCGGCGAGGATGGCGTAATAAGAATTCGTGATGCCGGACAGGACGGCGGGGAGCGCAATGCCGTGGATGCCGTCATCTCCTCCGGTGAAGGCATACCACCGGAAGGTCAGGGCCCAGATCAACGATCCCAAAGAAATCTGGAGCATGCCGAAATAAAGACGGCTCAAGCGGACGCAGAAAAGCCCGATGACAAGACCCGCGAAAGCGGCGCAGACGGGGCCGGCGATGAATCCGACCCAGGACGGAAGACTGGTCTTGGTCAGAATCAGGGCAAGGGTATAGGCGCCGATACCGTAAAAAACCCCGTGATGGAACTGATACAAGCCTCCATGACCCACCACCAGGTTGAGGCTCATGGCGAGGATGGCAGTAACGAAAATGACGGAGAGGATGTAAATGTAAAACGGGGGAAGTACAGCCGGAGCCAGGAGCAAAAGGGCCAGCAAAAGACCGTTGAGCACCGGGGTTTTCCCTCTCTGAAAATCGGTGGCGCGCATCTTGAGCCCTCCTACCAGACCGATTTGAGCATGCCGCGGGGTTTCCAGATCAGAACGATGACCACCGCGATGTAAGGGAATACGATGGCAAACTGCGGCAGGAGGAGAACGCCGAAGGATTGGGTGATGCCGAAGATGAGGGACCCCACCATGGCGCCCCACATGTTTCCGAGGCCCCCGATGGTCACGATGAGGAAAGCTTCGATGATGATGTCGTGGTCCATCCCGAGGGTGACGCTGACGGTGGGGGAAACCAGCGCACCCCCGAGCCCGGCGAGAAAGCACCCCAGGATGAAGGCGAAGGAAAAGACCCAACTGACGTTGATGCCGATGGCGTCCACCATGTCCCGGTCCACGGCGGCGGCCCGGGCGATCTTGCCGATCCGGGTCTTGTTGGAAAAGAGATAAAGGGCCACGGCGATAAAAGGCCCCACCGCCAGGAGAAAAAGATTGTACTTGGGGATGGGGGTGCTGAAAACCGTCACCGAGCCCCGTAGCAGCTCCGGGGCCATGAGGGACCGGTAGTCGGCGCCCCAGAAGAGCTTGACCAGGTCTCCGAGGATGAGCATCAGCGCGAAGGTGAAAAGCAGCAGCATCAAATGTTCCCGGTCGTAGAGGTGGCAGAAGAGTGCGCGTTCCGCCACCAGGCTGATGAGCGCCACCACGAAGGGGGATAGGATCAGGGCGAACCAGAAGGCGCCCGAGCCTCCGCCGAAATAAGTGGCCAGGCTGTGGGCGACAAAAGCGCCGATCATGTAAAGGGAGCCGTGGGCCACGTTGGGCACCCGCAGGACGCCCAGGACGAAGCTCAGCCCGGAGGAAACCACAAATAGGATCATCGCCCGGCTGATGCCCACGAGGAAGTGGTTCCCGATGGCGGACAGAAAAACGGCTTGTCCGGATTCCATGATCAGCGGTCCCTGGACACAACAGAAAGAGTCACAAGCGGCCGGCAAGCCGGTCCGAGGCCTTCGGCCTCAGAAGCCGGCCTGCCGATCCGGGTTGGATGCATCTTATTGACCACGTACTTTTTTGATCTCGTCGCAGGTGGGCATGACCTCTTCGCCGGTCAAGGTCACGATATCCGTGGCGACCACGAAGTCGTATTTCGGCGTCTTTTTGGTCGTCCCGAAATACATCGGGTAGACCGCCTGGTGATCGCAGGCCCTCATTTCAACCGTGCCGCCTACGGGGTTTTTCACCTTGAGGCCTTCGAGGGCGTCGATAAACTTCTCCCGATCGATGGCGCCGGCCTTCTTGAAACCTTCCGCGATGAACTCGGCGGTGAGATAAGCGTTGAAGGCCGGGAATCCCGGCGGGTTCCCGTAGGCTTTCTGGAAAGCATCCGCGAACGCCTTGTTCTCAGGTGTTTCGGGATAATAGAACAGATACTGAATGGTGCCCATCACGCCTTCCGGTCCCTCCGCCGCCAGGGGTTTAAGGACCGCGTGATCGATGGCGGTATGGATCCAGGACGGGATCTTGGCCGCCATGCCCGTGGATTTGAGCGCTTTCAGCGCGTTGGTCATGCTGGCTCCGCCGGTGCAGAAGATGACCGCGTCAGGTTTGGCTCCCATGATGGAGGTGAAATAGGGCACCAGGTCGGGCTCACCGACCTTCCACCAGGACTCCCCGACCTTTTCCACCTCCGGTTTTAAGGCTTTCAGATTCCTCCAGGCCGCGTCGGCGATGGCATGGCCATAGGCATAGTCGTCCCCGGCGATCCAGTATTTCTTGTAGGGCTTCTTGGCCAGGCCCACGCCGCCGGCTTTTCCGGCCATGGCCGTGTTTTCAGCCGTGGAGAAGACATACCGGTGGCCCTCGGCGCCGGTGATTTTTTCGTCCTTGGAAATCCATACGATGAAAGGAACCTTCTGCTCTTTGGCGATGGTCTTGGATACCGCCAGAGACGCCGCGCTGTTGATGGTGCCTATCAGGATGTCGACTTTTTCCCGCATGACCAGTTCCTTGGCCATGTTGAGCGCAATGTCCACCTTGAACTTGGTGTCGCGGGTGGTGAATTCGATCTTGCCCCCCAGCACCCCTTCCTTATTGATGGATTCAAGGGCCAGTTTGAAGCCGTTGAGCGCGTCGTTCCCATAGACCGCCGCAGGGCCGCTGTAACAGTCGATAATGCCGACTTTGATGTTCCGCGCCTGGACGCTCCCGGGAAAAAACACCGACGAGACGGTAACAAGCGCGCAAATTCCCAGAACGACGATTCCCCAAAAACCGTTCTTTCCGACTTTCATGGCTCCTCCTTGTTCTTGGATAGGTTTCGGTCCGGCAACCGGCTTCCTCGATGCAACCAATTCCCACTTTCGATTGAGATCCTCTATAGGAAAATGGGATCCCGATGTCAACGGAATACCGTATTCCAGGAATCGCTTGTCTTGGAACCGAGCAAGGTGATAGAAACTTTGATCGCCTTGCAACAGAGCGGGTGATCCGTGTTTCCGAAAAACACGAAATGCCTGTAGAAGCCTTGTGGACGTTTTTACGTCAAAAGGAGCGCATTGAATTTTTCACGCCTGAACCGCCATCACCTTAAAGCCTTCCGGGACCTGGTATCCCCGGATCGCTTCTCCACCGGAGTCTCCCACCTGGACCTTCACTCGGCGGATCAGTCCTTTCACCCCGCCGTGCGCCCGGAGGCGGTGATCTGGCCGGTGACCCGTGAGGAGGTCTGTCTGATTCTCGCTTTTGCCAACGCCAACCGGATACCGGTCACCGCCTGGGGATCCGGGACCAGCATGGAAGGAAACCCCATACCGGTCCACGGGGGATTGGTCGTTGATTTTTGCCGGATGAACCGGGTACTCGAAATCCGAGAGATCGACTTTCAGGCGGACGTGGAGCCGGGGGTCGTCTACCAGGATTTGAACGAGAAGCTCAGGTTCAAAGGGCTTTTTTTCCCCCCGGATCCCGGGGCGAGGGCCACGGTCGGAGGGATGATCGCCAACAACGCCAGTGGACCGCACACTCTCCGATACGGATCCACCCGGGACTGCATCCAACGCCTTGCCGTGGTGCTTGCCGGCGGCGAAATCATTGAAATGGGGACACGGGCGGCCAAGACTTCCTCCGGGTATGACCTCATGGATCTCTTCGTGGGATCCGAAGGGACCCTGGGGCTCGTGGTGGAAGCCACGGTACGACTGGCAGGGCTATCGGAGGCCGTGTCCGCCGCCATAGCCGGCTTTCCGTCCCTGGGCTCGGCGGGCCGGGCGGTTCACGAGCTTATCCGCGCCGGGTTGGATCCGTCGGCCCTGGAGCTTCTGGATGCCGAGTGCGTGGCCCTGATGAATGGAAGAAAAAAGCTGGGCCTGGAATCCTGTCCCACCCTATTCATGGAGTTTCAGGGACCTTCCCAGGAGCACCTCGACTTGCGGGTGCACCAGGCGCAGCAAATCTGCGGGGAAGCCGGGTGCAAGTCGTTTCATCCTGGACTGGGGCGCGAGGCGCGGAACCGTATTTTCCAGGCGCGGCATGAGCTGGGAGAAATGATCCTTCAAAACCATCCGGGCTGTCGCGTGCGGGTGGTGGATGTCGCCGTACCGGCCTCGACCTATTCCAAAGTCATCGCAGATGCCCGGGAGGAAATCGTGCGAAGCGGCCTGACGGGTTACATCTTCAGCCACGCCGGGGACGGAAACCTGCACTTGAATCTCGTGGGGCAAAAAGGCAGCCCTGAGGTATGGAACCGGATCGATCAAGTCTCCGACCGGGTGGTGGCCCGGGCCCTGGCCTGCGGGGGCACCGCCACCGGGGAGCACGGCGTCGGTCTCGGAAAGCGAGGGTTCATGGAAGCCGAGCACGGAAAAAGCCTTGAGTGGATGCGGCGGATCAAGGCCCTTTTCGATCCCAACGGGATTTTGAACCCGGGCAAAATTTTCCCTTAAAACCGTTTTTAAAAACCGGGGAAGCCGACAGGTAATGAGCTATCGCCGCCTCCCGCCTGCAGAGGGTTTGCTTTGACGGCGCCGGCTTTTCCGTTTTGGATTTTACGGATTCAGGCCTTCTGAATGCTCTCGTCAAGGAAAAGGATGCCGTGGCGAGCCTGGTGCCGATCTTAGAGCTTTTAAGCGAAAACAAGCCGGGAACCGGGTTCGTGAAAGGGGAAAAATTTATGGAATCCGAATCGTTGATCTGCAAACGAGGGCTTTCGGAAGCCCGGTCAAGAATTTTCTTGCTTTTTCCATTTGTGGGGGGTAGAGTCGAATCAATCAGTAAAGCCTTGCCATTATTTGGCGCGGCGGTTTCACCATGAAGGAAGAAAACGGTTTCCGGTGTTGCCTCCTGCAGGTTGAAACTTTGAGAATTTTTTAAAGGAAAGGAGGAGGGTGACATGCCCAACGGAACCGTAAAATGGTTCAGCAATTCCAAAGGGTACGGCTTCATCGAGCAGGAAGACGGACCCGATGTTTTCGTGCACCATTCAGCAATCAATGCCGCCGGTTTCAAGTCCCTCAATGAAGGGGACCGGGTGACCTTCGAGATCCAGAAAGGACCCAAGGGACCCGCTGCCGTCAACGTCACGGTGATCTAAGACCGGCTCCAAGAATCGAAAGGGCGCCCCTGATCCAAGGGGCGCCCTTTTTTGTTGCCCGGGCGGGGACTGAGGGAAAAGCCCCCGTCGTCCAGAGAGGTCTTTCATTGAAGGATAGAACCGCATGAAAAACTATTTCAAGGCATCCTCGTGATGCTGCAGGAGGTGACGGATTGGCCAGATCGAATTATCAGTTTCAAAAACGGCAGAAGGAATTGGCCAGAAAAAAGAAGAAGGAGCTGAAAAGGGAGCGCAAATTCGGCAAAAACACCCCGCCCAACGAAGAGGATCCGGGCCCGGATACGGAAAAAGCGCAGGAGACAAGCTAGAAAAAGAAACAGAGAGCCCTTTGGGGCGCTCGGAGAGTTTTAAGGAAAAGCCGCCTGTTGCCCGAACGTGCGAAACGAAGAGGCCCGTGCCGGCCGGTTTCAGTCGGGCAGGATCTGAAAAAGCGCTCCGTCGATCTCCACAGGTGTGCCGATCTGTTTTTGGAGCCGCATGAGGGCTTCCGTCTGCCGCCAGGCGGCCCGGTCGAGGGTGCCGATGGGGAGACGGGGATCGGGCTGAACCAAGGCCCGGGTCAGGTCGATCTGGCGATGCAGAATCGGTGCAGGCGTCTCCTTGTCGAAGCGCTGGAGCGTTTCGAATGCTTTGTCGCGGTTTCGGACGTCAAGGGAGGACCGCCATCCCTCCATAAGGGCTTTCATGAAGCGTCGTGCCAACTGCGGACGGTTCTCGACCAGGTCCCTGGAGGTGATGACGGAATTGGCTACGAACTTGACACCGAACTCGGTGGGATCGAAAAACGCGACCGGCTCCCCGGCCTCCTTGAGCCTGGTCTCCAAAAAAACCGCCTGCGTATTCCGGTATACGGGCCAAAAATGAACCTTCTTTTTCAAAAATGGGGTGAAATCGTTTCGCACGCTGAACAATTCCACGTCGTTTTCGCCGAGGCCTTCCTTGGAAAGAAGGGTTCGCAGGATCGTTTCGTCGTTTCCTCCGAAGGTGACCCCCAACCGGTGTCCTTTCAAATCCCCGAGGCCTTGAATCCGCATCCGGTCCGGCCGGTACATCCACTGGAGCGGGTTGATTTGAAAGAGCTGGGCAACCACCACCAGCTTCGCTCCCTTGGACAAGGCCCGGATGACCTGGTCCGCCGAGGCGACCCCGAATTCCGTGCGGCCCAACTCAAGTTCCATGATGGCATCCCGTTCGGGTCCTCCGGGCTTGACCTCCACCTCCAGCCCTTCCCGGGCGAAAAATCCACGCGCGTCGGCATAGAGATCCCCAAGCACGCTGGCGTTGAAAATCCATTTCAGTCGGTAATTCACCCTCTCTTCAGCTTGGGCTTTTCCGAGAGGCAGCAGCGCCAGAAACAGGGCTAATCCAAGAAGGCTTTTAATCCGGCATCTGAAAACCGGGTGCTTCAGGGACTTCATACAGGGCTCCTTTACATTGGATTCGTCCATCCTTTTTTGACGAGAAAACCGGCGACCTCCAGGAGGCCCTGATACACCGACAGGGTCAAACCGATCAGGAAGAGGGCGACCAGGATCTTGGAAAGATCGCTCTGGAAAAGAGCGACACGAATGGTGTAGCCGATACCGGCGTCGGCCACGATGAACTCGGCCACGATGGTCCCTGCCATGGCCAAGGTGGCGCTGCCGGCGATCACCGTGGTGAGCTTGCTGAGGTTTTCAAAGGCCCGGATCTTGACCTCGAGCTGCCAGCGCATGCGACCGGTGATCCGATAGAAATGCTCGATGTCGACCACCGGCTCGGACATGATCCCGATGACGGAAAGCAGTAAAGGAAAGTAGCAGATCATGGCGGCGATCAGCAGCCGGGAGATAAGGCCGTCCCCCAACAGGATGAAAATGATGGGCGCGATGGCCACGATGGGGTACGCCTGGACGTTGTAAGCGGCGACCTTGATGAAGGAGCCGAACCAGGTGGCTCTCCGCCCTGAAATTCCCAGCGCCAGGGCAAGGGCGATGGAGACGATTTGCCCCACAACGGCAACGCCAAGGGTGTCCATCACCTCCACCAGGTACCGTCCGAAAGTCTCCACACCGGTGTTCCAGAGGATGCGGGGGCTGGGGATGACATAATCCGAAAGGCCGAAGACGTACTTGAGGAGCAGGAGTCCGGCCGCGGCCAGGCAGTAGATGATGAAAAACTGATAAATGCGCCTATGAAGAAGCATTGACGATATCGATGAGGGTCTTTTCGAGTTTGGAGGGATGCGGTCGGACGCCCGACCGGGCGTCCTGGCCCTGGAGGGTGCAGACTGCGGGCATGCGACCAGGCCCCCTGAAAACCACGATGCAGCGGCAAAACCGGGCGACTTCCACCATGTTGTGGGAAATGTAGAGAAAATAGGAGGTTGGAAACATCTCCTTGATGCTGAAAAGGATTCTTTCCCGGGTCGGTTCATCCACGTTTCCCAGGCTTTCGTCCATGATGAGCAGGTCGAAGTCCTGGAGGAGGTAGCGGAGCAGGTTAACTCGATTTTGTTGCCCCAGCGATAGGAGGGAAAACCGCTTCCGCAGGCATTCCGAAAGGCCGAAACTGTCCACGAGGGCTTCCCGGCGCTCCCTTCGTCCCGTAGGCGACACCTTTTCGAGGTGGCTGCCGACGGAAGACCAATCGGGGAGGCGTTCCAGGTTATAGGAATACAGGAAAGTGGACAGGCCATTGGAGGCGATTTCACCGGAGGCGGCGGTCAGGTCGCCTGTGATCACCTTGGCCAGCGTTGTCTTCCCCACGCCCGAGGGGCCGAAGAGGGCGTGAAAGCCGGGATCATGAAGGCGGAAAGAGAGGTCTTGGAAGACGAATCGGTCTGCGACGCCGTATTTCACGGCAAGATGCTTGACCGCAAACGACATGCCGAAACTCCTTCCTGGCTTTACGAAAGCGGGGCAGGTCCTTACAGAGATGGTCTTTCCCCTGGCCTCAAGAGATATTACAGCACACCATGCAAAAAATGGCAAATCGGACAAAGGGATCGGGGGTTTTGGAAGCCGGCAAGGCAGGGCCCAGGGGGAGACTTGCGGCCCCCTTGACAAATGAAAAACCGACGGGCTTGACGGATTTTTTTAACGATGCGGGATGGCAATGGCCGGATTGAACCAATTCCTGTTGAGTTTTTTTTCGTTTTTGGGTACACCTTCCCCTAAGCGGTCTTCAGCCAAAGCTTACGAGAAACGGAGGCGTACATTCATGGACAGGATCAGGGTTGCCATTGCGGGGCTGGGAAACTGTGCGAGCTCTTTGATTCAGGGAATCCATTATTATAGGGACAAAACCCCTCAAGATGCCATCGGTCTCATGCACTTTGATATCGGCGGATACAAGCCCTCGGACATCGAGGTGACGGCCGCCTTCGATATCGACCGGAGGAAAGTGGGCCAAGACATCAACCAAGCCATTTTTGCCGAACCGAATTGCACGCAGGTGTTCTGCGACACCCTTCCCACATGCGGGATCGCCGTTCAGATGGGCCGCATCCTGGATGGTGTTTCCGAGCATATGGTGGAATACGCCGAGAGTGTCCGGTTTTCGGTCTCTGATGCACCGCAGCCGGACCAAAAAGCCGTGGTTGCTTCCCTGAAGGATGCCGGGGTCGATGTGCTGCTGAATTATATGCCCGTGGGGTCGGAAAAAGCCACCGCTTTTTACGCGGAATGCGCCCTGGAGGCCGGCGTGGCCTTCATCAACAATATCCCCGTTTTCATCGCCAGCGATCCGGTATGGGCCAGGCGGTTTGAAGAGAAAAAGATCCCCGTCATCGGAGACGACATCAAATCCCAGCTGGGTGCCACCATCACCCACCGGGTATTGACGGACCTCTTCCGCAAAAGGGGGGTCAACCTGGAGCGCACCTACCAGCTCAACACAGGGGGAAACACCGATTTCCTCAACATGCTCAACCGCCAGCGCCTGGCCTCCAAGAAGCGGTCCAAGACGGAGGCGGTCCAGTCGGTGGCGTCCAGCCGGCTCAAAGACGAGAACATCCACATCGGGCCCAGCGACTATGTCCCATGGCAGAAGGACAACAAGGTTCTGCTATATCCGGATGGAGGGGAAACTTTTCGGAGATGTGCCCATGAACCTCGAGCTCCGGCTTTCGGTGGAGGATTCCCCCAATTCCGCCGGAGTCGCCATCGACGCCATCCGGTGCATCAAGCTGGCCCTCAAGCGGGGCAAGGGAGGCGCCCTTGAGGGGCCTTCCGCCTATTTCTGCAAGCATCCCCCCAAGCAATTCCCCGACGACAAGGCGTTTCAGATGACGGAGAGCTTCATTGCCGGTTATCCGGAAAAGGTGCGCGAAGTATCCGACTACGTGAAACGCTCAAAGGAGCACGCCAGCGGTTGACGCCGTGCCCAGATCCTTTTTCACCATTCAAAACCTGCGACGATAAAGGGACCTTTGAAGGCGAGGTTGATCTCCAGAGGAAACTGGGAGTCTTCCGCGTCAAGGTCGATGTAGCGGTATCCGGCTCCCAGTCGGAAGCCGGGTGGCAGCTTGGCAAAAGCCGCAAATTCGAAATCCAGGTAACGCGCATCCACATCCCCGATGTCCAAGGTCCCTCCCATCAGGGACGCCCGAATCCGCAGAAAGGGCAGGGGATTGCTTTCGGCAAAGGCCCCAAGGAGGAACATTCCCGTTTCCAGATCGGCCTTGGCCTGCCCCAGGCGCGGCGATGACGCGGCGGCCTCGGCGGCGATGTACTCCCCTCCTGCCAGCAGGCCTCCATGAAAAAGCTCCGGGCCCAGGTTGAGGCGGTAATAGGCCTGGAGCACCGTGACGTCGAAGGATGTGGAGACCCGCTCGTTGATGCGAAATTCCTTGTCCAGAAAAAAGATCGTCCGGTCGATGGTGTTTTCCGCCGACGCCGACACCTGGAACCCCGAGAACCCGAACTGGTGCGTCTTTCCGGCGATAAACCGGAGCCCCGGAACATTTTCCGTGCCGTCATATCCCAGGTCCGTTTCCAGGTCCGCCTTGGTCCCCCGGAGTCCGTCGATTCCCACGGAGGCTTCGCCTTCGGGCTTCATCAGCCAGAAAAATCCTTCCACCTCGAACAGGGCCCAGGCGGGCGCAGAGAGCCAGGCCCAGATGAACAGCGCAGCCGTCAGCTTCGTTTTCATGACATTTCCTCTCTAAAGATCCGGTATACGGTTCCGGCGGTGTTTCGGTATCCCCTGTGGCCTGGATCCTGCGGGACGGCGGGTCTCGAGGATCCCCCTCAGGGGTAGAGAAGAGCACCCAAATTCGAAATTCCGGGCAGCGGTCACTCGGTTTTCTTGAACCCGGGCGGCACCTTGAAAAGATCCGGGCTTAGGCGTTTCTGTTCGATTTTCTGCAAGGTGGTGGTGATTTTCCCTTTCATCATGTTCAGGGTGGTCTCCACCGGGAACCCGTCGAGGTCCTTCATCATGGCGGTGATGTTCATCTGCTTCATCATGGGATTCTTTTCCATGGCCTGCGAAAACCGCTTGGCATGGGCCATCATCTCCTGGTAACCCGGGATGTCCCGGGTGACCCAGTATTCGGACTGCGTCCCCATGAGGCTGACGTTGTAACGGGTGCAGGAAAATCCCGATATCTTCCGGGTTTCCTGGGTGGGAGTCACCTTGATCGTGTTCATGAAGCCTTTCATCATCCCCATGAGCTGCTTGCCGGCTTCGCCCTCCATCTCAGGCATCTGCCCCATCTTGGAAAGGTCGACTTCCTCGTAGGTCTTGGCGTTTGGATCCAGGGTAAACATCCTCATCTTTTCCAGGTCGAAGATGGTGATATCGCCCTGGGTTTCATACCGAGAGGCGTTTGCCGTCATGAAATTTTTGACGGCCTGGGAGCCGTCAGGGGTTCCCGGGACTCCCTGGCTTTTCTGGATGGATTCCCAGTAAAGGTCGGCGCGTACAGGCACGGCGAACAAAAGCCCGAGAAAGATCCCAATCCAAAAGCAATGCATCCATTTTTTCGGATTCATAAGTCGGTTCCTTTTTCTTTTTATGGGTTGATAGAGCCGTCAGGGGTCGTGTAATATGTCAAAAACTTCAGCGTGTCAAACACACTCCGATTCGTCACGCAACAGGGGAAGGAAATTAAAAATGGAGCGAAAAATTCTGGTGGCCGTGGATGACTCGATGCACAGTCGAACCAGCCTTTCCTACCTCAAGACCCTGATGGAGGGAACACCGGATCTGTCCATGACGCTTTTTCATGTTCAGCCCGCCATCTCGGATTTTTTGGTGGAGGAGTCGAAAAAAAGCTTCGAGGGCCGGAGGGCACTCGAAAAAGTCATCGAGAAAAATCGACAGGCGGCGGTGGAAATCCTCGACAGGTGCAAAGCGATGCTGATGCGTTCAGGGGTCTCTCCGGAGAAGGTTGTCATCGAAACCTCACCCATGATTGCCGGCATGGCCAAAGACATCATCGACAAGGGGCTCGCCGGGCAGTTCGATGCCATTGTCGCAGGAAGAAGAGGCCTTTCCGGGCTTCAGAAGTGGATGCTGGGAAGTGTTTCGTCGAGGCTTGTCGAGCATTCACCCATCCCGGTGTGGATCGTCGGGACCAAGTCCTTCAACCACCGGGTCCTTGTGGCGGTGGACGGCTCCCCTTCTTCCCTGAAAGCGTTGGAGCATGTGCTTTTCATGATCAGCGCCGACGCATCGGCGGGGATCACCCTTTTCCATATCCGGCCGACCTTGGCGGATTATAGTGTCGCCGATCTTGTCTTCGATCCTGAGCCCCCCCAATCCATCCTGGAGAAGGGGAATCGCACCTGCATGGACGATTTTTACCGGCAGGTGCGGCGAAGGCTCGAAGAATATCGGGTGGAAGAAAGGCGGATGGCTTTCCTCGAGGTGGACCGGAAAAACGGCGTGGCCCAGACGATCCTTAAGGCTTCCAAAGAACACGATTACAGGACCGTGGTCGTCGGGAAACGGGGGACAGGCCGCTCCTTCTTCATGGGAAGCGTGTCAAGCCATATCATTAACAAGGGCGTGAATTGCGCGGTGTGGATCGTGCCCTGAAAGGCACCAGGGATCACGTTTCCAAAACTTTTTGCACGATCTTTCCTCCACCGGTAAGGCCCAAAGGCAGGACGAGAAAAAGCGCTGTGCCGGCGGTATGGAGCCGAATCGATTCGAACAGGCGCCAGGGGATCGACTCGGAAAAAGCATTCGATTTCATGGACCTGGCGCACGGGAGGTGGACATGGGCGACATCCGGATGACCGGAGAGCTTCGGACCGATTACGACTGCGAGGCGATGGGATTTCCGGCCCAGAGGTGGGCGGAGGCGGTCTTCAAGGTCGGGGAGGAGGAAATCGTTCTTGAAGTCAGCGTCGAAAAGGACGTCATCATCGCATTGATGCTCGGCGAGGAAGCCGGCTGGAAAGGGACCCTCAAAGGGCTCAAACTGTTGCTTAAAGAAGCCGCGAAACCAAAAGGCTAACTCTTCCGGCATCCCAGGAAGCGGTCTTTATGCCGTACCGGAAAGGAGGCCGAAGGCTTTCCAGCGATGACCCTTCGTCAGAAAATCATTGCGATGCTTGAAGAAAAACCGGTTGGATTCCGGGAACTTGCCAAGCTTTTGCGCCTCAACGAAAGGGATCTTGCCGATCACCTGGCCCACATCTCCCGGACGATGAAATCCAAGGGGAGACGGTTGACCGCCTACCCCTTTTGTTGTCTGGAATGCGGCTTTGTCTTCAAAGACCGGAAACACTTCGCCAGACCCGGGCGTTGCCCCGCATGCAGATCAACTCGAATCGAGGATCCCCCGTACGCCATCGGTTTGTAATTTCATCCCCGGTTCCAATTGCCTGTACCTGCCTCCATGTGCTATTTTACGCTTGTTCCCAGGGACTGACGGAGCCGAACCCGGACCTTTTTGAGTTGACACTTGGGACAGGTTTCCTTAAATAGCATGCACTCAATCAGAAGAAAAAATAGGCGTTGGAACCTACGGAAGCGGAAAAGGAGAGACGTATCGATGAGGGTGATGGTCCTTGCCGCTGCAGCGGCTTTTTTATGCCTTTTGCTCATGATTCCTCCGGGGTGGGCTGCGGGGAAGGATCCGCATGCCGATCCGCCCACGACGGAGGCGGCATCGGTGGGCGTTCAAGGGAAGGCGCATTCGAAAGCCCCCGGCGACGTTTCTTCCGCCGGAGAGGGGGAGGGGCACGGCCGGGGAGAACACGTCCACCTGGGTGAGATTCTCCCCATCTGGAGCTGCATTCCCTTTGCCTGCATGCTTCTTTCCATCGCCCTGTTTCCGCTTTTGCTGCCCGAGTTCTGGCACCACCATTTCGGAAAAGTCGCTGCCTTTTGGGCGGCGTGCCTCGGAATCCCTTTCTTGATCGCCTTCAAGGGAGTGGCGCTGTACGAAATCCTGCACATCCTTTTGGCGGATTATGTCCCCTTCATCATCCTGCTGTGGTCCCTGTACACCGTTTCCGGCGGCATCCTGCTCAGGGGATCTCTCAGAGGGACTCCCGCCGTCAACACCGTCATCCTGATCATCGGAACGCTGCTAGCCTCCTGGATGGGAACCACGGGCGCCGCCATGCTGCTGATCCGGCCTTTCCTTAGGGCCAACAGCCACCGGAAAAACCGGACTTTCATGGTGGTCTTTTTCATCTTTCTGGTGGCCAATGTGGGAGGTTCGCTGACCCCTTTGGGCGATCCCCCGCTCTTCTTGGGTTTTCTGCACGGAGTCAGTTTTTTCTGGACCCTCAAGATTCTGCCTCACATGCTTCTGGTTTCCGGCTTGCTTCTGATCGTTTATTTCATCACGGATACGTATTATTATCGAAAGGAACGCATTGGGGACAGGCCCTCGGATGAAAAAAAGGAACCCCTCAGGCTGGAGGGATATCACAATTTCCTGTTTCTCCTGGGCATCATCGGAGCCGTCCTTTTCAGCGGCATCGTGGACTGGGGAGAGGTCAACACCTTTGGAATCCACCGTGCCGTTCAGGACTGGATACGAGACGGAATCCTCATCCTCATGGGGATTCTTTCCCTGGCGACCACTTCCATCCGTGTCCGGGAAGACAATGATTTTTCATGGTTTCCCATTATTGAAGTTGCCTACCTGTTCATCGGCATCTTCATCACCATGATTCCCTGTCTTTTGATTCTCAAGGCCGGACCCAAGGGCGCGCTGGCGGCATTGATCCTGTCCGTTCAAAAGCCGTATCATTATTTCTGGGTGACGGGGGCGCTTTCCAGTTTTCTGGACAATGCACCGACGTACCTCACCTTCTTCAATACGGCCATCGGCAGCTTTTATTCCGGGATGTCGGAAGCGGAGGCGGTCCCGCTGCTGATGGAGAAAAACCCCATTTACCTGGCCGCCATTTCCGCAGGCGCTGTTTTTTTCGGAGCCTGCAGCTACATCGGAAACGCCCCGAACTTCATGGTGCGCTCCATCTCCGAGGAGGCGGGGACACCCATGCCCAGCTTTTTCGGGTACATCCTCAAATTCAGTCTGGTCTTTCTGATCCCGGTGTTCGTGGTCGTCACCTGGGTCTTTTTTTTGAAATAGGAGTTGGTGATGAAATTTGAAAAGGTGCTTTTTCACACCCAGTTCGGCGCCTACGCCTTCCACGCGCTTAAGACTTTGCTCCCTCTGAAAAGGGCCGGTCTGCGGGAAGTGGTTTTGACCCATGTCATCCCGCGGGAAGCCGTGGGTTTTGTCCCCTACGGCGGGTTTTTAAAAGAGCAGGAGAAGCAGATCCGGAAACAGGCCCAAACCCGGTTCAAAAATTGGCAGAAAGCCTTGGGCAAAGCCGGCGTTCAAAGTACCGTCCGCATCAGGACAGGCATCCTCAACGCGTCCATCCTGAAGGTCGCCGAAGAAGAGAAGGTGGACCTCATCGTGACAGGGCCGAAAAAAAGAACGCTTTTGGAAAAGATCTACGTGGGATCCCACATTCTGGATATCCTGAGACGGAGTCCATTGCCGGTCCTGATGGGGAAGTACAAGGTTCAGTTTGAATCCGATGAGGGGATCCTGACCCAAACCAACGCACAAATCTTCGAACGCCCCATGCTGGCCACGGACTGGTCGGCCCCTTCCGAAAGAGGCCTTGAGGCCATCGAAGCGATGCGGGGCGTCGTAACGAACGCCTTCGTGGTCCATGTCGTCGACGCCAAGCTCATCAAGGAAGCGAAACCGCCCCGGGCGGCGGAACTGGAGAAGGTGAGCAGACAAAGGCTGGAAGGCTACTGCAAACGGTTATGGGAAAAGGAAATTTTGGCGGAAGAACATCTTTCCATCGGCAAGCCCGTCCAGGAGATCTTGCGTCTCTCCAGAGAGACCGAAGCAACTCTGATTGTCCTGGGCCGGACCGGAAAGGATTGGATGGAAGAGTATTGGCTCGGTGGCGTTTCCCACCGGGTGGCCGAGCTCTCCGAACTCCCGGTTCTGCTGGTCCCCTGACCTCTTTTCAGGGAAAAAATAGTAAGCGAGCGCTCCATGGAACCTTTCTCGGGTCCGGGTGAAGCGGTTTTTCAATTCAACTCGATAAGCGGTGCAAGGTATTGAAGACTTCTGAGCTTTCCAAGGGCCTTCAAGACCTCCTTCCGGGCACCCGGTTGGGGATTATCGGCGGCAAAAGCCTTTGCCGCTCTTTTTTGGAGGTCCTCTTCAGTCCTTCTTTCGATTCCGTTCGGCCCGAAATCGCAGGGGTGGCGGAACCGGAGGGTGAGGGGGAAGGGTTTAAGTATGCTCAAAGCCGCTCCCTTTTCACCACTACAGACCTTTCGGATCTTTTTACAAGTAAAGGCGTCGATCTCCTGCTGGACCTTAGAGGGGACGATGCAGCCCTGGGAACGCTTCGAGAGGCGAGACCCGCCGGCGTGAAGATCTTGGACCGGCTGGAGGGACAACTGGTTCTGGACCTGTTGCGGATCGAGGATCGGCGTCTTCGGATTCAGCAGCTTACGATGACCGGGGAAGGAAGTGCGGCGGCCATCGCCGGTCTGTTTCTCGAGTTTCTGGAGGCCCTGTCGAAGCTGGCCCAGGAGCGAAATGCCGAATCCAGGCGCGTCCGAAGGGATTTAAAGGCCGGAGAGCGGGCAATGGCCCAGATCATCCAGGGGTCCACGGTACCCATATTTGTGATCAACAGGGACCACGTCGTGACCCACTGGAATCGGGCCTGCGAGACGCTGACCGGATACCGTGCGGAAGAAATGGTGGGAACGAGCGACCACTGGAAACCGTTTCGATCCACGAAGCGTCCTACCATGGCCGATCTGATCGTCGAGGAGATCAGCGAAGAGGACGCATTTAAGTATTATTGCACCCGCTGGCGGAAATCGCCCCTGATCGACGGCGCCTACGAGACCGAGGGCTATTTTCACAACCTGGGAGACCATGGAAAGTGGCTCTTTTTCACGGCGGCTCCCCTCAGAGGCCCCGATGGCGGCATTGTCGGGGCCATTGAAACCCTGTGGGACAAAACCGAGGAACGGCTAGCCCAGAAACAGCTCGAACGCTACGCCAAAGAGCTGGCCCTTCGCTCCGAGAAGATGATGGAAAGCGAGAGGGTGATGGCGCAGATCATCCAGGGGAGCACGATCCCGACCTTCGTTCTCGACCGGGAGCATCGGGTGACGCATTGGAACCATGCCATGGAGAAGCTTTCCGGATTTCCCGCCGAGGCGATAATCGGAACCAACCGCCAGTGGGAACCCTTCTGGGACCATGAGCGTCCCTCCATGGCCGATGTCATCCTGGACCAGATCCAAGAGGGGGAGATCCAAAAACTGTACGGAGCCAAATGGCGAAAATCGGCCCTGATTCGGGACGCCTACGAGGCGGAGGCGTTTTTCCCGAAGCTGGGGAAAAAAGGCCTGTGGTGCTTTTTCACGGCGGCCCCCATCAAGGCACCGGACGGCACCATCATCGGGGCCATCGAGACCCTGTGGGACAAAACCGAGGACAGAAAAGCGGAAGAGGACCGGGAGCGGCACAACCGGCAGCTTGCCGCTCTGTGCGCTATTTCCACAGCCTTGGGATCCTCCCTGAAGCTGGAGGAGAGTCTCAAGGACGCGGTGACTGAAATCTTCAACTATCTGGACGTGGACAGCTTCTGTCTTTTTCTCCGCGGAAAGGAACAGCGGTTTTTGCTGAAATATTCCTTCGGTGTGGAAGCCGGCCTCTGCGGAAAAGGGAAGTGGCTTGAACCCGACGGCCTTCTCAACCAGGCCGCCCGGGAGGGTCAGGTGGTCCTTTACGAGGATATGACCGTACACCACAGTAAGAACATGCAGCACTACGTGGAGGAGGGGATCCAATCCCTCGCCCTGATCCCTCTGTTCAACAAGGACAAGGACCTCTTTGGAATCATCCAGATCGGGAGCAAACACTCCCAGAATTTTACCAAAGAGCAGAAGAACGTCCTCAGCCTGATCGGAAACCGCATCGGCGCCGCCCTGGAGAACTTCCATCTGTATGAAAAGTACCGCAGGTCCGAAGAAAAATACCGCTCCTTGTTCGACAACGACCCTAACCCCATCTTCATCCTCGACAGTGAAAGTTTAAAGATCCTTGACCTGAACCATCGCGCCCAGGAATGCTATGGGTATGACCGCGAAGAGATGCTGGGACTTTCTTTTTTGGACATCGGAGAAAAGAACGATCGGGAGATCGAACAGGAACTCAGGCGGGTTTCCGGCGAGCGTTCCCTCTTCTTTTCAAAAAAACGGCATTTCCGCAAGGGAAAGAAGCCGTTTTTCGTGAACATCCATGTCAGCTGCACGGACTACATCGGAAAGGAAGTCCTGATCGTCTCCACTGCGGACATCACGGAAAGCGTGGAAAAGGAGGCACAGCTCATTCAAGCCAGCAAGATGACCACGCTGGGGCTCATGGCGGCAGGGATGGCCCACGAGATCAATCAGCCGCTCAATGTCATCCAGGTGTCGGCCGATACCCTCCTGAAGGCCGTCAGCAAGGGATTGACGCTCTCGAGCCAGGATCTCACCGCCGTGGCCGAAGAGATTCGACAGAACGTTCAACGCGCCGCAGGGATCATCAAGCACATGCGTGATTTCTCCCGCATGTCCGAAGGGGTCCAAAGCAGGGTGAACCTCAACGATCCCATCTCGGGCGTCTTCAAGGTCCTGGGGCACCAGCTCAAGATGCACCGGGTGGAGGTTTTTTTGGAGTTGGCTCCGGACCTGCCGGACATCCTGGGGGAAAGCAACCGCCTGGAGCAGGTGTTCATCAATCTGGTGACCAACGCACTGGATGCGATGGATGAAAAAGAAAAAAAGCTGCTTCCCGGAAGCATTTTGAAAGAGCTGCGCATCCGATCTTTTTCCGAAAAGGGTGAAGTGGTGGTCACCGTCTCGGACACCGGAACCGGAATGTCCCAGGAAGTGATGGACAAGATCTTCGAACCCTTTTTCACGACCAAGGAAGTGGGCAAAGGGACCGGTTTGGGGGTGAGCATCAGCTACGGCATCGTCAAGGATTACCGCGGGACCATCAACGTCCGCAGCGAGGTCGGGAAGGGAACGACCTTCGAACTTCGATTCCCCGCTGCATCGTGAAGGAAGGCCAGAGATGGAAAAGATACTGGTCATCGACGACGAAGAAGCCAATGTAAGGGTCCTCACCCTTTCCCTCAAGCTCGACGGATACGAGGTCACCGGTGCTCTGAGCGGTGAAGAGGGGCTGGAAAAATATGCTGAAGTGATGCCGGAAATCGTGATCACGGATATCAAGATGCCGGGAATGGACGGCCTGGCGGTTTTGAGAAAAATCAAGGCCATGAACCCGGAAACAGAGGTGATCATCATCACGGGGCATGGGGACGTCGACTCGGCCATCGAAGCGCTTCAGCAGGGTGCGTCGGATTTCATTAATAAACCGGTCAAAGACGAAGCGCTTTCCATCGCCTTGAGGCGCGCCAGGGAGAAGCTGGCCATCCAAAAACAGCTGAAAATCTACACCACCGATCTTGAAAACATGGTCATGATCGCAACGGAAGAGGTAAAGCGTAAGTCCAATTTTCAGGAAAAGCTCATCACCAGTTCCCACGACGGCATCGTTGCCACCGACGATGACTGGAAGGTCGTCATCTACAATCCCTCGGCCGAGCGGATCTTTGGTTTCACCCGCACTGAAATGATCCGGAAAATGGACATCCGGGATCTTTTTACCCCACAAATCCGTAAAATGCTTGACTGGGAATCCGGGGAAGCGCCGCTGAAAAAGGAGCTGCCCTGGACCGAGACAAGTTTGCGCGCCAAAAACGGGGAGGTCATCCCGGTTCGCTTTTCGTGGAAGGTCTTCAGTGAAAAACAGAAGCGGATGGGAAGTGTCGCGTTTTTCAACGACCTTAGGGAAATCAAACGCCTGGAAAGGGAACTGGTCCAATCCGAGAGACTGGCAGCCATTGGTCAGACGGTGGCCGGAATGGCGCACTGCATCAAGAATATCCTACATGGATTCAAAGGGGGAAGTTATCTGGTCGACCTCGGGCTTGACAGAAACGACACCGACAAGCTAAAAAACGGATGGAAAATGATCCAGAGAAACATCGGTCGAACCTCGGACCTGGTTCTGGATCTTCTGACTTATTCAAAGGAGAGAGAACCCGAATACGCCAGATGTTCCCCCAATGACATCGCCGACGAGGTCTGTGAACTCCTGAAACATCTCGCCGAGGAAAACGGAATCGCCCTCCTCAAAGAATTCGATCCGGGACTCGGCGAGGGATTCCTGGATCAGCGGATTCTTCACCGATGCCTTCTGAACCTCATGACCAATGCCATCGACGCCTGCTTATTCGATGAAAACACCGAAAAGACCTTCAGGATCCGGCTATCCACAGCACGGGAAAAGGACAATTGGATCCGATTTGAAGTGGAAGACAACGGGTGCGGTATGGAGGATGAAGTCAAGCAGAGACTCTTCTCGTCGTTTTTCAGCACCAAGGGGCCGAAAGGGACCGGACTCGGCCTTTTGGTCACCAGGAAGCTTGTGGGCGAGCACGGGGGGAGCATTACTTTTACCTCCGAATTGGAGAAAGGCACCCTCTTTACCCTTCTAATTCCCTTCAGGGAGGAAAAGGAGGACACGGCCGGATGAAACAGCCGCTGTTGTACCCGTTGCGGCAAAATCGGCTTTTGAAGCGCCCTCATTTTAGATTCGCTCGCTAACCCCGCAGCCCGCGAAGCGCTGCCGTCAGGCAGAACCTGCGGAGAACGTGCTCGCTGTTGCGGTTCAAGCTGGCAATTCAACATTTCAGGAGGATATATCATGGGAAAAAAAGTTCTGGTGGTCGATGACGACCCCGATGTCATCACCTTCAACGTCTCCGTTCTGGAAGAAAACGGTTATACGGCCGTGATCGCGAGGAACGGTGAAGAGGGGTTAAAGAAAATCAAGGAAGAAAAACCGGATCTCGTGATTTTGGACGTTCTGATGCCGAAACAAAGCGGAATCCGCCTGTACCGGGAACTCAAAACCGACGAAGCTCTGGAGGCCACCCGGGTGATCATCCTTTCCGGCATCGCCAAGAAGACCTTCCTGCGGTCACAGAAGGCATTGACCGAGTTCGGTGGAGAGAAGGTCCCCGAACCTGAAATCTATCTGGAGAAACCCGTGGAAGCCGAGGAGCTTGCCAATGCGGTGAAAGGCGTTCTCGGATGAACCGATCAGGCCGGGTTTCGGGAATCGACCCGGGAAGGGCACCCGGACTCTAAAGTTCGCAAGAGTCTGTTGAAGGGAGGGGCATGAAGATCAAAAAACTCCTTTTCGTTACCAAGTTCGAACAGTTATGGTTTGATGCCGTGCAATCGCTTTTGGATCTCAGGCAGGTGGGCCTGGACCATGTCGTGTTTCTCAACGTCATCGAACGGGAAAAGGTCGCCCTGCACCGGGGGACCGGTTACCGCAAGACCGAAGAGGTCAAACTCCGGGAGATGGCGAACATCCGTTTCATCGACTGGGCCGAGCAGCTCTTCGAGCTTGGCATGGAAGTGGGTGCCTACATCACGGTGGGGGGCTTGGTCCAGCAGGTCATCACGGCCTGCGAGAAGGAAGAAGTAGACCTGATCGTTATCGGTCGGCCCCGGCAGGGGAAGCTGGAGCAGATCTATTCAGGACCCGATGTCACGGAAATCATCCGACGGTCCCGAACCCCCGTCCTGGTCTATAAATACCTCAACCAGGAAACCAAACAGGCCGAAAGGCCCTTTGAAAGGCCGCTTCTGGCCGTGGATTGGTCTCCCGCAAGTCAACGGGCGGTCCTTTTTCTCAAGGCGCTCAAGGGAATCCTTTCGGAAGTGCACGTGATGCACGTGATCGAAGAAAAAGATCTCAAGGCACCATCGGGGATGACCGTACAGAAGGCGCGCAAGGAAACCCGGAGCCGGATACAAGAGGTCTGCGAGGCGTTTGAAAACGACGGAATTCATGCCATACCGCACGTCTATGCGGGAAAGCCCGTGGACGAGATCGAAAAGGCAGCCCGCGAGTGTCAGGCCACCCTGATCGCCATGGGATCTTCTGCCCGAGGGGCATGGAAGGAGCGCTTCATCGGGAGTATCCCTGCGGCACTGGCGGTCAAGTCGATTTTTCCCCTGCTCTTGGTTCCCCCAGACGGTTCTTAGGAGCCCGACCTGAGGGGAAGACAGCGACAAAGGTCTGCAGCGCAGGGTGAGGCTTTCCCCTCTGAAGGCAGGCCCGGCGCTTCGGGTGTGCCGGCACATGGATTTAAAACCCGAGCGATTCAGGACGCAATCGGAAAGGATCGAAGGAGGATTGGATGGCGGTCATCACCATTTCCAGGCAATTCGGGGCCGGCGGCAGGACTTTTGGCGGAAAGCTGGCCCAAAAATTGGAATACACGTTTGCCGATAACAACATCATCCAGATGCTCGCCAAGGAAGCAAACGTTTCCTTGAACTGGGCCCAGTCCTTCGAGAAGGAGGCAGGGAGCCGGCTATCCAAGCTCGTTTCGAAAGTGGTGTCTCAAAAATGGATCGACCGTGTCCTAGGGGGAGACTACGGGTATCTGGACGAACAGATCTACCTCGACTATCTGGTCCTTATCATCGCCCGGATTGCCGATGAGGGAAACGTCGTCATTTTAGGCCGGGGAAGCCAATATATCCTCGACGACCATCCAGAGGCTTTTCACATTCTCATGATCGACCGCCTTGAAAACCGGATCCGTTTCATGGAAAAAAACTACGACTTGCCACCCAACAAAGCCAAGAAAGTCGTCGCCGGTGAAGACCGACGGCGCGCCGGGCTCTACAGCCGGCTGGGTAAAGCAGGATACGAGGATCCTTCCCTTTATCACCTGGTGCTGAACATGGAGAAGATCGACATGGAGACCGCCGTGGATCTGGCAGCGGAATTGGTTCGGTGAGTCTTCCCCGGAAAAGCAGTTCGGCGGATTCCATGATGAAACCATCCGTGCACGAAAGCTTCCCCTTTTCCGGAACCCCGGGGCCGTAATACGAAATAGCGTATTCGGTTCCTGCAACCCGAGGCACGGATTTACCAGTTGAACCGGAAAAGCGAGCGCATTCCCCGCTGGTTCCGCCTGACGGCAGCGCACGGGCAGCGGGGGAACTTCAAAAGGAATGGATGCGGCGATTGGGGATCCATTTAACCCCGGCCTGACCTGCAGACGGGATATGGATGTCAAGAGCTTGAAGGGATCGAAAATCGGCATCGTGGGTGCCGGACGCGTCGGCAAGGCGCTCCTTCAGAGGGTGCAAGGCCCCCATCTGCGCCATCTCGAGATCCAGGTCCTGGGAGTTGTAGACCGGAAAACCTCAGCACCCGGGTTTCGATACGCCGTCCAGTCCGGATGCTTCACTTCCCGTAATTATCAGGACCTTTTCGGACTCCCAGGCCTCGAGATCATCGTCGAGCTCACCGGGGAGGAGAAGGTGGCCGCAGCCCTCCGTGCGGACCTTCCCGGCGGCGTTCGCCTCATCGATCATCACCAGGCGATGCTCCTGTACGATTTTCTCAGGATCGAAGAAGAGCGGGTCCGGCACGCCGCACTTCTGGAGGATGGAGGCAGTGACCTGCAGCGCACGAGGCGGGTCTTCGAACGATTTTCCAAAAGGATCGAAAAGATCCTTGAGAAGCGGACGGCCCACCTCGAGAAATTGGAGCGAAAGCTTTTAGACAGGGAACAGATTCTCTCCCAGATCATCGACGGCAGCACCATCCCCACCTTCGTCATCAACAAGGCCCACCGCGTCACCCACTGGAACAAGGCATGCGAGAAATTGACCGGATATCCGGCAAAAAAGATCGTGGGAACCAACCGGCACTGGTCGCCTTTCCGAAAGCGGAAGCGCCCCCTCATGGCGGACGTGATCGTGGACGAAATGGGGGAAGAACAAATCGAAAAATATTACGGGAAACGGTGGAAGAAATCACCCCTGATCGACGGGGCCTATGAAGCCGAGGAATTTTTCCCCCACTTCGGCAAGTGGCTGTTCTTTACGGCCGCACCTCTTAGGGATCCGTCGGGGGCCATCGTCGGGGCCATCGAGACCCTGTGGGACAGGACGGACCGGATCCGCGCCAAGGAGGCGCTGATCCGTTTCAACCGGAAGCTTGCCGTCAAAACGGAAGCGCTTTTAGAAAGCGAACGGATGATGACCCAGATCATTCAGGGCAGCACCATCCCCACTTTCGTGATCGATAAAAACCATATCCTGACCCATTGGAACAAAGCTCTAGAGAAGCTCTCCGGATACCAGGCCGAAGAGATGATCGGGACGCGCCGGCAGTGGGAGCCTTTTTGGGACCAGGAGCGCCCCTCCATGGCGGATGTCGTCCTCCAGCGTTCCCCCGAGAGCCGAATCAAAGCCTTTTATGGGAAAAGCTGGCGACGTTCGGCTCTCATCGAGGGGGCATACGAAGCTGAAATTTTTTTCCCCAAGCTGGGGGTGGACGGGAAATGGTGTTATTTTACCGCCGCACCCATCAAGGGACCCGATGGATCCCTCATCGGGGCCGTCGAGACCCTGTGGGACACTTCGGAACAGAAAAGGGCCAAAGAGAAGCTGGAGCACTACGCAAACAGGCTCGAGGAGATGGTCAAGACGGCCACCGATGAGATCGCCAGGCGATCCGATTTTCAGGACAAGCTGATCCGCTCCTCCAACGACGGCATCGTGGCCACGGACGAAAAGGGGAAGGTGATCATTTACAACACCGGGGCCCAGAAGATTTTCGGCTATTCGGTCGAGGAGATCCTCAACAGGGCCTCCATCGAGACCCTTTACCCGCCGGTGGTCAGCTCACAGGTGCGCTCGGGTCTGGAAAGGCCCGGAGACCTCGCACTTTCCCGGTGGACAGAGGTGGGAATCCGCTCCAAGGGCGGAGAGACGGTTCCGGCCCGGTTTTCCGGGGCCATTTTGTTCCAGGATACCGCTGTCATCGGGAGCGTCTGCTTTTTCAGGGACTTGAGGGAAATCAAGCGCTTGCAAAAGGAGCTGATCAAGTCGGAACGACTTGCAGCCATCGGACAGACCATCGCGGGACTGGCGCATTCCATCAAGAATATCCTCTACGGATTGAAGGGAGGCGTCTATGTCCTGAACCTCGCCATGGAAAAGGAGGATACGGAAAAAATCAAGGGCGGGTGGGGCATGATCCAGCGAAATATTGAAAGAATTTCGGAACTGGTCATGGACCTGCTCATGTATTCCAAGGAGCGCACGCCGGAACCCGAGAACTGTTTTCCCAATGCCGTTGTGGAAGAAGTCTGCGCCCTGACGGCCGATTTGGCCGCGGGGCACAACATCGCCGTCCTTCAAAACCTGGATGCGGATATCAAAGAGGTCTATATGGACTCCAGAGCGATTCACCGCATCCTCCTCGACCTGGTGAACAATGCCATCGATGCCTGTCTTTTCGATATTCTGCAAGAAAAGAAGTGGACCGTCTCCGTCTCAACGGCGCTGTTGAAAAACGACATCCTTCAATTCCAGGTGACGGACAACGGAGTCGGTATGGACCGAGAAACCCTGGAAAATCTTTTCACCCGGCTCTATAGTTCGAAGGGTCAAAAAGGGACCGGGTTGGGCCTTTTGGTCTCCGAGAAGCTCGTCAAGGAAAACGGAGGGACCATTTACGTGACATCGGAGCTTGGGAAAGGTTCCACGTTCACCGTTCATCTACCCTTTCAAAGACCCGTGAGAAAGCATAAACTGGAATCATGACCGACTGAAAGAAGGGCCTTTAGCCCCGCTCAGGCGTTTCCCTTCGATGATCAAAAGCGTAACCTTTTGAATAAAACCATACGAACCCGAAAAATGCCGGAAACGGAAACCGGACCAGTTGCAATGGAGAAACGCTTTTCCGAAGGTCTCCCGTTCCTTGCATTTTTAACCTCCATTTTTTTCGTCAATTTCACGGCACGCATCGTCCTTTCCCCGCTGCTTCCCGCCGTCGAGGCGGATCTTGGCCTGGACCACGTGGGGGCCGGGTCTCTTTTCCTTTTCATTTCATCGGGGTACTTCATCGCCTTGCTGGGATCGAGCTTTTTTTCGGCACGGTTTACCCACCGGCAGACTCTCTTGGTGTCGGGAAGTGTTCTGGGAGCAGCCTTGATCGGTGTTTCCTGGTCCCAGAGCCTTGCCGGCATGCGTGGAGCGCTGTTTTTTGTCGGGCTGGGAGCAGGGTTATACCTTCCCTCCGGGATTGTCATGATCACGACGACCTTCCGCGAAAATCAATGGGGAAAGGCCATCGCCATTCATGAACTCGCCCCCAATGCCAGCTTCGTCGTGGCACCCTTTCTCTCGGAAGCGGTGATGCGGCAGTTTTCCTGGCAGGGCGTTTTTCTGATCTTGGGCGTCGCTTCCCTGGCCCAGGCGGGTCTTTGCTTGAAATTCGGTCGAGGCGGCGATTTTCGAGGGACTTCCCCAAACCTTTCTTCCTTCAAGACGATTCTTTCAAACCCCTCCTTCTGGCTGATGATAGTGCTGTTCGGCCTCGGGATCAGCGGAACCCTGGGCTTGTTCGCCATGCTTCCGCTTTTCCTGGTGACCTCCCATGGTTTCGAACGGGGGGCGGCCAACGCAGTGGTTGCCCTCTCCCGCGTGGCCGGAGCCGTGGTGGTCTTCTGGGGGGGATGGCTAACGGATCGCCTGGGCCCTGGAAAGGTTCTCCGGATGGTCTTTTTTCTAAGCGGCGCCGCAACCCTTTTCATCGGGCTGGCGTCTTCGAGGGCCGTCGTCTTGCCGATTTTTATCCAGCCGGTGATTGCCGTGTGTTTTTTCCCGGCGGGCCTCGCCGCCCTTTCCGGAATCAGTCGTCCGGAACTTCGGAACCTGGTGGTCTCCGTGACCGTCCCTGTGGCCTTCTTGGCAGGAGGAGGGCTAATCCCCGCCCTGATCGGTGCCCTTGGAGAGGTCGCCTCCTTTCACATGGCTTTCGGTCTCGTCGGCATCCTCATTGCGACCGGCGCGCTCCTGTCCGCCTGGGTCCCCGTTAGCGTCACTTCCCCAAAGAAATAGTCCGAATCCCTGTTCCCCCCTACAGCTCGAAATGGGAAAGCCTTTCTCAAACGCTTTGCGGGTGTCCCTCTGAAGAACGAGAAAAATCCGGGAGCAAAATCGCGTTTTTGGATCAAGGCCATTAGATTAAAGCGAACCCTAACGCGCATTCAAGCATTGCCGAGATTTTTTCGGTGAATATTGCCTGAGGCTAGCTGCCGCACCTTCTTCAATTATGCCCTGCCGTTACAAAGGGGATTGAAGGCCTACTGCAGAAAGCTGTGCAGAATGTACTCGCTTTTGCAGTTCAAATTTTAGCTTTAATGTTTTTATTTGTTATTTATAGTAATTTTAAAGTCTATAATTTTTTTATAAAAATATAAAAGTAAAATATTGACAAAATATTACAAATAATGTTTAGATATTGACGGCTTTGGACTTTCTTTTTTGGTTAGGGTAGGTCCGAAACCGCTGCGCAAATTATGGACCACACCCTCGATCAGGGGGCGTGTAAGCCGGCACAAATATCTAAAGTAAATATACATATTTTTCGTATTCAACTATTTGATTTAAATTATTTTATTTCGAATAAATCGAACAAGAAACACAGGAGGAAAAAATGAGAAAGTTGAGCAAGGGGTCCACAGTCAAAGGGATCATCGCATTGTTGCTTCTTTCGGCTTTTCTGCCGTGGCCGGTGCTGGGTGAAGAAAAGACCATCAAAATGTCCACCACCACCAGCACTGAAAATTCGGGCCTGCTGGGCGTTTTGCTTCCCGAGTTTACCCAAGAAACCGGTATTGCGGTCAAAGTTTTTGCCAAAGGCACCGGTGCGGCCCTCAAGGACGGGATGGACGGAAACGTGGACGTGGTGTTTGTTCACGCGAAATCGAGGGAGGATCAATTCGTCGCAGAAGGTTACGGAGCCTATCGCCTGGCCGTGATGCACAACGATTTCGTGGTTCTCGGCCCTTCCAAGGATCCCGCCGGAATCAAAGGAACAGCCGATGCCGCTGCCGCGCTCAAGAAGATCGCCTTGGCAAGGGCCTTGTTCATTTCCAGGGGCGATGACAGCGGCACCCACACCAAGGAGCAATCCTTGTGGAAGGCAACCGGGTTGTCCCTGGAGTCGCAGGGTACGGAAATTTTTTCAGGCGGAGCGAAAAAAAGCCTCGCTTTCGTTCATCCGGGCGGATTGGGGCAATGGTATCTGTCCATCGGGCAGGGCATGGGAAAGACGCTGACTTTTGCCGAGGAAAAGCAGGCCTACACCTTGGCGGACCGGGGGACCTACCTGAAATACAAATTCGGAAGAAAGCAAAGCCTGGATCTGGAAATCATGTGCGAAGGCGACCCCGGCCTTTTTAACCCCTATGGGATTATTCCGGTCAATGCCAAAAAATTTCCCCATGTCAAGTTCGAGATGGCAGAGATTTTCGCCAAGTGGCTCACGGGACAAAAGGCCCAGGCCCTCATCGCCAACTACCGGATTGAAGGGAAGCAGGCTTTTTTCCCGGATGCGATTCCCGATGCAAAATAGCCGATATCTCTTGCCGTGTCGAAGGCGAGCCGGGATTGGCAACCGTGCCGCTTTATAAATTGCGATGGTTTGACCCGGGGGGCTTTTTCGGCCTCTCTTCATCTTTGTTCGGGTTGCGACCTGACGTATAGGGTTTAAAGGGAATGCAAAGGTTTTTCACGAAAAAGGCATAAAGAAAACGATAATAAAGACTAAAGACACCAGTTCGAAAAACACATGGATTTCCTTGTAGACAGCTTGTTTTCCGCCGGGCTTTTGCTGTGGTCCCTCAACGCAGAGCTTTATTTCGTCATCTATGTGTCCCTGAAGGTGAGTCTCAGTTCCACCCTCATTGCATCCGTTGCTGGCGTCCCGGTGGGATTCTGGATCGCTTTCAACGAGTTCAGAGGGAAGCGGTTTCTCATTACGCTGCTGAACACTTTGATGTCGGTGCCCACGGTGGTCATCGGCCTTTGGGTCTACGCCTTCCTGTCCCGCAGGGGAGTCCTGGGGATGTTGGATCTGCTTTACACGCAGACGGCGATGGTGATCGGGCAGGTGCTTTTGATCTTTCCCATCCTCGTCTCCTTGACCCTTGCCGCCGTCAGCCGCATCGACGAACGCTACCGGAAAACCGCCATGACGCTGGGGGCCACCCCGTTTCAGACGGCCCTGGTCATTTTTCGGGAGGCCCGTTTCGGTGTGATCGCCGCCGTCATCGCCGCGTTTGGGAGGGTGATCGCCGAAATCGGCATCAGCATGATGCTCGGAGGAAACGCCAAAGGATTCACGCGGACCATGACCACGGCCATGGCTCTCGAGTATGACAAGGGAGAATTCGTGCTGGCCGTCGCCCTCGGCTTGGTTTTGCTTTTCATCAGTCTCACCGTGAATATTTTTTTGCATTTCATTCAGGGAAGAGGAAGGACCTAAACCATGTTTCAGATCCGCAATCTGACCAAACGATACGGCAGACGGACGGTTCTGGATATCGGTGATCTGCACCTGGATCAGAAAAAAATTTACGGTCTGCTCGGCCCCAACGGTTCCGGAAAGACCACGCTCTTGGAAATCCTCGCCCTTCTCCGGACGCCGGACACCGGAGAGGTCTTTTTTGACGGTGGGAGGATCGACTACGCGTCCGGCAGCCTGCATCACCTTAGGCGCCAGATCGTCCTTGTCCAGCAGAATCCGGTGCTGTTTTCCACCAGCGTCTTCAAGAACCTCGAATTTGGACTCAGGATCCGCGGCTTGGAATCAAAGGAGAGGACCAGGCGCATAGACGAAGCCCTGCATCTTGTGGAGATGCAAGAGTTCAGGGATGCCCCCGCACACACCCTTTCCGGCGGAGAGACCCAGCGTATCGCCATCGCCATGGCCCTTGCCTGTTCCCCCCGGGTTCTTTTTTTCGACGAGCCCTTTGCCAGTGTCGATGTGGAAAATCAGGTCGCCATCGAACGGACACTGACCTGGATTCATGCCGAGAAGAAGATCTTCGTCGCCTTCACCTCTCACAACGTGGAGCAGGCGCTCCGGTTGTCCCGGCAAACCCTGTCCCTGTCCGATGGAAAGCCCGTTTCCGGTTGGATTCACAACCTCTTTTACGGTCGTGTCATCGAGGGTGCCGATGGAAGACGGCGCTGCCGGATTCAGGAGAAATTGGAACTTTTTGTGGATTCCAAAAAAACGGGGAATGTTCGGCTTTCCATTGATCCCGCGCAGGTGGGGATGCTTTCAAGCTTTCTGCCGGAAATGGAAAACACAGTTGCCGCAACAGTGGTGCAGATCGCCGAAGAGGGAAACCACGTGAGAATCACGGGGGATGCAGGGGTGTTGATCAGCCTGCTCGTCACCCGGCAGAAGTACAAGGCTGCATCCCCGGCTTTGGGGGATAAAATCGTGATCCGGATACCCGAAAGCGCCGTGCGTATTTCTTAAGCTGTCACCAAAATACCCGCCGCCGACAACGCCTTCGTTGCGGCCCGTCTTCACCTCTTCAAAAACCGTATTGAAATGCTTTCCAACGCCTTTGAAAGCTTCCAGGTCATGCTTTTCGCGGGAAAAATGAAAAATCCGGAAGGGATATGGAGAAAAAGAATATTGGCAATGAAGAGTCGCCATGAGTTTTGGGTTGACAAAAAGGATGAACTTCGACTATAAGAGTATAGAAGCAAAGCGTCAAGGTATTCAGGCAGAGTGGGAGAAAATCCAGTTCACTTTGCCCCCACGAAACCCATTCACGGAAGGAGAGACACGAATGAAGAAACATCTCGTATTCGGTTTGATCGTCATGACGGCTCTCGCCCTGGGAGTTGCCCCGGTGATGGCGGCCAATTATAGCATCAAGATAGGCGGCGGCCCCACCGGCGGAACCTTCAACACCTTCACCAATGCCATGGCCGTGTACGTTCCCAAGGTAAACGCCAACATCCAGGCGAGTTCCGTGGGTTCCGGAGGCAGCGTGGAAAACGTCAAAAGAGTCCACAACGGCGAGTCCGATTTCGGCCTCTGCTATGCCGTGGACAGCGATCTGGGATACCATGGAAAACTGCCACAGGACCCGGTCAAGTACGACAAGGTCCGTTCCATGGGATACCTCTATGGCGCCCCTGCCCAGCTGGTGGTGCGGGCGGATGCAGGCATCAAGAGCGCCCTGGACCTCAAGGGCAAAAGGGTTGCGCTGGGGAATGCAGGCTCCGGTGCGGCCGCCAGCGCGGAGCGGTTCTTCCGGCATATCGGGCTGTGGGATAACTTCAATCCCGGGTTTCTGGGCTACAGTCAGGCCGCCAGCGCCTTTCAAGACGGCAAGATCGACGCGTTCTGGGTGCTCGTAGGCTTCCCCAACCGCTCCATCATCGAAGCCGCAGTCCAGGTCAAGATCGCGCTGGTGGATGTCGGTGTGGATGCCGAGAAAACCAAATTCTTCGATGCCTTCGCCTATTCGCCGACAGTCATCCCGGCCGGGACCTACGGCAAGGAGATGCCCGAATGCAAGACCTTCCAGGACTCCACGATCCTCTCCGTCAACAAGGATGCGCCGGAAGATCTGGTCTACACGGTCATGAAAACGCTGTGGTCTAAGGAGGGGATGCAGGCCATGGTGACGGCGAAAAAGACCTTCAAGGAAATGACCTTGGAAAATGCCTTTTCCGGTGCATCGGTCCCGTTGCACCCGGGGGCAGCCAAGTTCTGGAAGGAGCAGGGAGTAACGATTCCCGACAAGCTGATGCCTAAATGAGATTCCTGCCCTTCAATTAAAGCCGAGTCATGACAAAGGGGAAGGGCTGATGCTCCTTCCCTTTTTTTCTATTGTGAGTCTATCGTGCCCTTGCTGATCCCACCCTTCAAAGAGGAGGGAGAGAAATGACCGAGCCTGAAGTTCCAGCCTCTGCGGTCGATAAGGAAAAGCTTAAAAAAATCGTGGAAAAGGATACCCGGACCGGACGGTCCCTGAAGGGCATCTGGTACTGGCTCTTTATCGGGATGGGCATGTTCATGGTCCTTTTTTACATGTACTGCGCCGCCCGTCCGGTGGACAATCAATATTTTCTGGGTGTCTATGTCATGATGACCTACGTCATGATCATGCTTTACATGCCTCACACGAAGCAATCCTTTAAAAAGGCGGGCTTTTTTTCCGATTGCGCCATTTCCTTTGTTTCCCTGTACATGCTCTTTTATTTCGGGATGCATTTCCTCTTCGGGACCCAGGGCGCCCGGGAGCCTTTCACCGGATTCAACTGGGTCTACGGCGCCTTCAGCCTTGCCGGGGCGCTGATTTTTTTTCTCCCCATCCGCACCTGGGGAAAAAGTGAGGGCGGCGCGCCGATTGCCCTGGATGTCTTTTCGGCGCTGATTGCCATCGGTGTCGTGGGCTACTTCATCATGGAATATGCGGCCATCAACTATCGCATGGGATCCGAGACACCCTTGGACACGGCGGTGAGTGTCCTGGGCATCCTGATTTCACTGGAGGTGGCGCGGCGCGCCTTGGGCTGGTCCATGACCCTGGTGGGCGTGGGGTTTTTACTTTATGCCTTATGGGGCGACCTGCTGCACCAGATCCCGATTTTGAAATCCTTTGCCCACACGGGGTTCAAACTGGACCGGGCCCTCAACCACATCTATTACAAGCAGGAAGGGGTCTTCGGCATCATGGCCACGGTGCTGGTGACCTATGTCATTCTGTTCATCTTCTTCGGGTCATTTCTCAAATTTTCCGGGGCCAGCCGATTCTTCCTCGATCTGCCCATGGCCATCGCCGGAAAGACCATCGGCGGCCCGGCCAAGGTGGCGGTGATGGCCTCCGGATTCTTCGGATCCGTATCCGGTTCGGCCATCGCCAATACGGTGTCCACAGGAGCTTTTACGATCCCTTTGATGAAAAAGGCGGGTTTCCGTCCCCATGTGGCCGGAGCCATCGAACCCTCGGCTTCCATCGGCGGGATGTTCATGCCGCCCATTATGGGCGCCGGAGGGTTCATCATGGCCGAGATGACCGAAATCCCTTACGTGAACATCATGCTCATGGCCATCTTCCCGGCGTTCATCTATTTTCTGTCGGTGTTCATCATGGTGCATTTCGAGGCCAAACGTTACGGACTGGTGGGGATCCGGGAGGACGATGCCCCCAACGTTTGGCAGATCCTCAAGACCCAGTGGTTCATGTCCTTGCCCCTGGTCATCATCGTGGTGATGATGCTGATGGGTTTTTCTCCGGGATACGCGGGCTTTTGGGCGATCTTGTCGTGTATCGGTGTCAGCTGGTTAACCACTGATAACCGGATGGGGCCCAAACAAATCAAGGACGCGATGGTCGAAGGCGCCACGGCCACTCTGATCATCGGTGCCACCGTGGGGGTCATCGGGATCATCGTGGGAACCATCCAGCTCACGGGGATCGGCCTGCGCTTTTCCCAGATCATCATCGAGCTTTCCGCCGGGAACCTGATCATCGCCATCGTCCTGATCGGGCTGGCTTCCCTGGTGCTTGGCATGGGGGTTCCGGTGACTGCGGCTTACCTCATCACGGCCGTACTTGCGGTGGGGGCGCTCACGGACATGATCACCCGATCCCTCTGGGGGGTCGGGTATCAGGAAATGCAACTGCCGCTGGGAGAACTGCTTCCCGGAGACCCCCAGCGAGCCGAGATCATGGGGAAGGTCGCGTGGGCGCTCATCGCCTCCCATATGATCGTCTACTGGTTCAGCCAGGATTCCAACATCACCCCGCCGGTGTGCGTGGCCGCCTATGCAGGCGCCGCCATCGCCGGAGCCGATCCCTGGAAGACCGGGTGGACTTCGTTCAAGTTCGCAAAGATGCTTTACGTCGGGCCTTTTCTCTTTGCCTTCTCACCGGGATTTTTACTGGGCGGTCCGGGGCATATCATGCCCTGGTACCAGGTGGTTTCCACGTGGGTCACCATTATCCTGGGGACGATTGCCTTCGGCAGCCTGACCATGGGGTATTTTCTCTGCGGCATGAAGATTTTTGAATGGACCCTCGCCGCGATATCCACCCTTTTCCTGTTCTTCCCCCACCTCATCAATTATCTCGTGTTCTGGGTGGACCTTCCCACCTACGTGGTGGATGCCTTCGGAATCGGGCTTTGGGTGATCGTCTTTTTCATGCAGAAGATTCGCATCCGTAAGGATCCGACCCTGACGCTTCCCCTGGAAGAACGGGCGCGGCTTCGCAAAAGCAAAAGCGGGGCCGAAACGGCTTGATGCCTTTTCCCGGAAAAAAATTCCTGTAGGGAAGCCGTTTTTCCAACGGCTGCATCGGATCTTTCATGAACTTGACACGGGGGGATGTGCATCGGCGGGAGCACGGGAGAAAAGCAAAGGGAAAGCAAACCCACCGGTGTGATACCCACGGGCAAGCCTTCGGGGCCCCAAGGACGCGGGATGAAAAAGGCGAATGGTACCGAAGAGCCGGGGAAGGCCCACAAGCTTCTTGTTCTTGGCCTTTGCGTGTTCGTTTCGGGCCTCATTGGATGGTTCCGCCTGTTGACCGGCCCGGATTTCGCGCTTTCTCTTTTTTATCTGCTGCCGATTCTATCTGCGGTCTGGTATCTGGGCCGAAAGGCAGGGGTTCTGATTTCTATTTGCAGCGCGGCCTCCTGGTTGGTGGCAGACTTGAAGATGTTGCAGGCCTTTTCAAAACCCTGGATCCCTTTCCTCAATGAAACTTTTCGGCTCGTCGTTTTTTTGATCATCACTTTTTTGGTGGACAAGCTCAAGCTCGCCCTGGAAGATCAAAAGGCACTGGCCCGGTGCGACTCCCTCACGCAGGCGGCCAACCGAAGGGGATTCACCGAACTGGCCGAACGGGAGATGGAGAAAGCCCGCCGCAGCCGCAATCCGATTTCCGTGGTTTATCTGGACATCGACGACTTCAAGACCCTCAACGATCATTTAGGGCACGGCGAAGGGGATCGGCTCCTGTGCCGGGTTGCGGAAACCCTAAAGAAGAACGTCCGGTCGGTGGATGTCGTGGCCCGTTTGGGTGGCGATGAATTCTGCCTGCTGCTGGGAGAAACCGATGCGGTATCAGCCGCGTCCATAACCCGGAAGCTCCAAGGATTGCTCCTGGACCTGACGGCGGATTTGGGTTTCTCGTTGACGTACAGTTTCGGCGTGGCGACGTTTGAAAAGCCGGCTCAGAAGGTGAACGATCTCGTGGGCGCTGCGGACCGGCTGATGTATGCCGCCAAGAAAGCGGGGAAAAACCGTATCCGATCCGAGGTGATAGGATCCGTCGAGACAAAATTCTGACGGGGTTCTGTTTTAGGGCTGCGATTTCCGGCGGAATATAAAAAAGGTTGTCTTTCCGTGAACCGGAGCCCAAGAGCCGGGATCAGGCCGTCATCCGTGTTACGATGTTGTGAATGTCGGCAAAAAGGGCGCTGGAAGGGTCGAGGCGGACAAGGGGCGTCATCTCGGAAATCATCTGTTCGACCTTCCTGTCATAGGTGACGCCGCCGAAGGCCTCGGCCTGAATCGTCAGATATTTCTCGGCCACCATCTGAACGATCCGGGCCGCATTTTTGTCGTTGGGGTCCCGTACCATGTTGGTGATCACGATGGGCTGGATGCGGTTGATTTCATTTTTAAGGGCTTCCACCGACTCCGGGCCTTCCAGCTCTTCGATAACCTGGCAGAGCTCTTTGATGGTGCGCATCTGAAGCTCGTTTTTCGGGTTCATGGCCATCTGGATGAGGGTACTTAGAGAGGGATCCCGGCTGGTGAGCTGGCTCAGCCTCCGGTAAACGGCGCTCCTCAGGAAGGCGTAGGCGTTTTGGATGGACGTGGGCTGGGGGGTCACCACCGAGACCTGTTTTTCCGCCATCAAGAAGAAATCGAGGATGTTGAAGGAGGTTCCGGCACCCAGATCCAGGATCACGTGCTGGGCGTCGAGACCATAGAGGGCCCGGATGATCTTGACTTTCTGGGCGAATTTCGGATTGGCCAAAGAAAGGATTTCCCCGGCTCCCGCGATGAGCCTGAGGTTTTCCACTTCGGAGGCGATGCACACCTCATCCAGTGACAGGGTCTTCTTCGCGATGAAATCATTGAGAGTGCGGGAAGGATTCCGGATCCCCATGAGGGTGTGCATGTTGGCGCCCCCCAAGTCCATATCCACCAAAACCGTCGATTTCCCCGACCGGGACAACCAGAAGGCGATCATCGTACTGATCACGCTTTTACCCACCCCGCCTTTTCCACCGCCCACCGCCCAAACCGTCGGGTTGCTTTTCTCGCTTGTCACGGAGCCTTCCTTTGCTAAAACCGATTGATGCCCTCGATGGGCGTCTTCATTTCTTGACCAACGATTCCCACAGTCCCCACATGAGATTCTGTTCCGCCTCTCCGCCAGCACAATACGCATTGAGAAGCTCCCGGTCCGGGTCGCTCATCTCCTTGAACTGAACCCCCAAGGCCGATTGTTTCTTGCCGCGATCGCTGAATTCCTTTGCCCAGACAATTTCACCCAAGATGGTGAGATCCACCGCAGCCGACAGAAGCTTCGTGATGACTTTGAGATTCCGCCCGGGCATTTGGGCCAGGGCCGGACGTCCGATCTTTTGATCCAGGTAGACGCAGGCGCCTCCCAAGGAAATGTTATCGGCGAATCCCTCGAAAAGCAGGGGCGGACGGCCCCGATCTTCCATGAAAACCTTGAGCTTGACCTGTGTGGGTAGGTGGTGGCGGACCGTTCTTCGAATGGTCTGGGGAGCCTGATCCTTACCGATCTCTTCCCGGCGGCGATACAGCTCAGCAACCAGCGGGTTGAGGTTGGGATGTTTTTCACAGATGGACGACAGCTGAGGCCGCGTAATCTTGATCAGCTCTACACGCGTAATCGTTTGGATATCCGAAGAGGATTTGACTTTTTGGTCAAAGGGGTAAATCACGCCGAAAAAATCGTTTTCCACGAGGTCAAGGATTTCGGCCGGCAGCACATCCCTGGCATTTTCGGCCGCGCAGACTGTTTCTTTCAGGGCTCCTGAGACCACGAAAAAGAGGCTGTTTTCGTCCTTGAAGGCTTTCTGGACGAGTTTTTCAGGGGAAAGCCGGACCAGCGTCAGCTTGAGCATGAAGGACAGGAGTTCGGCATAACTCAGCTGCGTCCAGAAATTGAGTGCGGGCTTTTCTTCGGACCGGATCCGGCTCAATGCAGCGTGGTATTCGATGACTTCTTCATGAACCGGTTTCAGGATGCGCCATTCCAGGACTTTAGCCACGATGGATTGCAGCGGGATCGCTTCCTCGATAAACAGAGACGCCGCCGTGCCATAGGCATCGGCGGCCTTGAAGAGATCCTTCTGGCGGGCCAGGAAATCGCCGTAGACTCGGAAAAGAATCGGATTTTCCGGGAAGATCTTCAGGAGATTGTCGAATTCCTTTTCCGATCGGATGGAGAGGGTTCCATCCGCGATGCGCTGGGCAACGCTCTTGTGCCGGTCTTTCGGTTTTTTCAAGGTTCTTCCCCCCTTTTGTCAGTTGGTGTGGCGGCGAAAAAGCTTTTCGAGCTGCTGGATACGATGGTTCAAGATCTCGCTCTTGCGTTGAAAAAGGCGCAGCAGTTCAAACAGAATTTTCAGGCTGCCGTCGAACTTGAGGAGCATCCCGGCCATTTCGGCCAGCCGATTTTCCAGGTCTCGGGCCCGAAGAGAGGCGTCGGGGGACTTTTCATCGTCAGCGCCCTGTACCGGCTTGTTTTTCAAGCTTCGGATGAGGACATCCAGGTCTCTCACTTCATCCTCGCTCAAGCCTCCCATGGGCAGAGGGCCTCCTTCTCCGGCATCCGGGGGAACGGTTTCACGCTCGAGCCGCACATAGCCGGAAAATTCGGACTCGGTTTCCCGGCCATCCTCGGTGAAGCCCTCCGGTTCTTTCCCGGGCGTCCGGCGTTCAGGAAGGATTTGAAAGGGCTTTTCTCCCATGATGCTTCCCCTATCTATCGGCTTTGGATGCGGAAGTTTTGACTCAGTTCATCCAGGGTGGTGTTGATCCGTTCGTCGATTACGGACATCGTTCTTTCATACCGGTCGTCGTCGTTTGGAACCGGAGGAGTCCCCGGACCGGCCCCGGCGGGTTTTTTGAAAAGAAGGATGCACAGCAGGACGAGAATGGCCACTGAAAGGCCCAGCACGGCCAGGAGATAGTTTCGAAGGGAATCCGAGGGAGCCGGGATAACCGTGACGGCCGGCTTTTCCCGGGGAGCAGCTTCCGGCGTTGGACTCCTCTGGATGCCCGTATCTTGGTTCCGGCTCCTGCTTTCCGGGCCCTCTTGTTGCCCTGAGGAATCTGTCGGGAGAAGGCGCTCGTTTTCGGTGCCCGGAAAAGTATCCCCATCAACGGATCCAGCCGTGTCGATTCGGCCCGGGCGCGCGTCGATGGGTTTTTTGCTCAGGCGGCTTTTGTGAAGGGCCGAGACCAGGGGCGCACCCGAAGCGGTATCGGTCTTGTCGGCTTTTTTCAATGGCATGCGGAGTCGATAAACATCCAGCACGATCCGCGGCGGGTCGGGCAGCGAGAAAGAGGAGACTTCAAAAGAATCGAATGCGAATCTGAGAAAGGCAATCAGGTCTTCTCCATCCTGGATCAATTCAATGCCTTCCACCTTGGCCTTGGCGTTGCCGGGGATATCCGAAGTGAAGGGGCTTTCGGTGTTTTTGAGCTTGAAGGTGCATTTGCCGGATCCCTGAATGATGGGCCCTTCGATTTCCGCCACGGCATCCAGCTGGAAAACCACGCGGGAAAACCCCCGGTGGACCCCGACCCGGACATCTTTCAGCTGAGCCGCGTGAGCGCTGGCAAGCGTCCAGAAGAAAAGAAAAAAACAAAAAGATCCCAGGAGGCGATTGGGCATCTCAACCTCTCGTCATGGTCCCGGACGCTCCCTTATAGCTGAAAACCGCCTGGAACAGACGGCATCTCGACCGAGACCATGCGGCTACAGGGAAAAGAGAAAAAAACAAAACCGTTGCCATGGGCCGCTCCTGTTGGCGTTTAAAATAAATATCGATAAAATCAAGTAACATATAAAGTTGAAAGGGTCAATAAAAAGAAGAATTACCATTGAAACCTTTAAGTTTGTGCGGTATTATTTCAAACCCATAAACATCCGGGTTCACCCAAAACGCCGGATATGCCCGAATACGGCGGTTTCGCTTGGATGAGGCGTTGGACAGGAATCCGCAAACCGCGGTTTTAAAAGAGCGTTTCCTGATGTTTTTCCAAAGGCACTCGGAGGGTTCAGATGACGCCAGCTCCCCTTGAGGACGAGCGGCAGTCCGTCCTCGGTATCCTCGGTGGCTTGATGCGGGCAATCAAGAGCTGTTCCCTTTATCCGGAGAAGCATGAAAACCGTATCAAGGCCGTGGAACGCGTTTATGAAGATTTAAAAAATCACCTTCGTAATCATCCGATCCTTCGCCTGGAGATCGGAAAAGACCGTCTCCTTTTCAATGAAGAACCGGTCTATGTCGCCCCGGAGAAGCAGGGAAACCTCCCCTTCGTCCTTTTCCGGGACGGCATCCAGACAATGGAATTTTATAACGGCATCGATCAGGAGGAGCTGGCCTCCTTCCTGGTGATCTTAAATCAATACTGGGTTCTCACCGAAGAACCTGAAGGGGATCTGGTGACGGCGCTTTGGGATGCGCAGATCCCCCACATCCGATATACTGTCTCCGATGTTTTCTGGGGCCCAGAACCCGAAGTGGATCTCGAAGATTTCTCCACGGGAAAAGCCCCGGGAAGCGATGAGGCAAAGCCTGAATTTGCAGGGCAACAGGGGGCAGGCGGTATCTATTCGGACCCTTTCGGCCAGCAAAAAATCGGGGATGCCAAGGGACAGGAATCGGTGCCAGCGCGGGATACAGGCCTTCCCGATTGGGACAGACCCATCGATCCGGAAAAAATCCATCTGACACCGGAAGAGGAGAAACATCTCTCCGAATGGGTGATTCAAGAGGAACAAAGCGATTCCGGGGACGATTTTTTAAATGCCATCTTCGACAGTCTCCTGGCGGTGAACAAAACCGAGGATCTGGAGATCATGCTGAATGCCTTGAAAACAGCCTTCCAGGAAGCTTTCGAGCAGGGGAACTGGGACACCGCCTCAGCGCTGCTTGGCAAAGTCAGCGAAATCGACCATGGGCATCCGGACGTTTCCCCGGGACATCCATCGTGGACAAAAACTTTTTTTTCGCAGATATCCGCGTCGCCGGCCCTGGACGCTTTGAGAGAGCACCTGCCGATAGCCCCGGCGGAACAACTGGAAAGCATCAAGCGGTCGCTGCTGCTGTTAACCCCCGAGGCCATACCCACCCTGAGTCGAATCCTCGCCCAGGAACAGGTTTTCGAACCCAGAAAAATGCTCATGGAGGTGATCGCGGAGTTGGCGTCTCGGGACCTTCGCCCCCTGGAATCGATGCTGGATACCCCAGACGGGGTGCTGGTTGAGCGGTTGGTCAACATTCTGGGACGGCTGGAGGGTGAAAAGGCCGATGCCCTTTTAGGAAACCTTCTTAATCATCCTTTCTCCGGTGTGCGGAGGGAAGCGGCCGCAGCCCTTCTGCGCAGGGATCCGAAGAACATCCAGAGAGTGGCCTCCCTCATGAAAGACGAGGATGAAGTTCTCCGCCGTCTGATTCTCGGCTTCCTGTCGCGCCACCGGAATCCTGTGGCGGAGGATCTCATCGTTGGCTTTTTAAGAAGCGACAGCCCGCTGCAGGGCAATTCCGAACACGTCCTGGCATGCTTCAAGGCCCTGGGGTTTTGCGGATCTTCGCGGTCCGTTCCTTTCCTGGGTGAAATCCTGAAAGGCCTAAACTGGAAAGATATTTTTCGAAGCAAAAGCCGCAGTCAGGGAGCCGTTATGGCACTCAAAGCCATCGGAACTCCAGAGGCTCGGGCGGTGCTTGAGAGGGCGAGCAGGAGCTTGGTCCCGTCGCTTCGGCGTGCGGCTTCCGAGGCCCTGAAAGACTGGAAAGAAAAATGAATCCGCTTCGTTTCGCCAGAATATGGGATTTCAACCCCCTAAGAGAAAGACGCTGAAGAAAGGAAGCCTTTTGCAGGAAAACAGCATTTGGGAAGAAGATCTGATCCGGGCTTTCTACAGGATGATCCATACCATCGGTATGTACAAGGAGAACAACGCCATGGTTCAGGAGGCCGTATCCAAGTTCATGGATACGGCCGGAAGGGTGCTCAAGGGTCAAGATCTGGAACTTTTGGTTTGGCGTGGAAGGCTTTTCCTCCAGGGGGAAAAGATACCCTACCGCCGAGAGACCCTTGTTCTGATCAACGCGTGGATGGATTTCTTCCAAAAAAGGGGGCTTGTCGGGATCCGCTTTTCTTCAAGGGCCAAAGCGGCTCCTGCCGGAGAATTCGTGCTCCTGGCTCGGCTGTTGAACGAGTCCATCGGTCAAGAGGATCCCGCAGCCTGGATTGAAGAGCAGCTTTTCGCCCTGAAGATCGGATGGATCGAAATTCTACAGGAAATTGAGGAGCCTCCTCCCGAATCTGAAAGCGAGACATCGACTGACGCCGAATCGGATTGGGAAATCCGGCGGAAGAAAAAAGCCCGGCAAAACTACTTGCGTTCGCTGGATGCGGTCAAGGAGGTTTCGCAGAAGATATCCGGAGGGTCCATGGCCGGCATCCGGAAGGCCCGTAGGCTTGCCCAGAACATGGTCGAACTGGTCATGGAAGACGAATCCCTCATGCAGTGCCTGGCTTCCATCCGGGATTACGACGACTATACCTACACCCATTCCGTCAACGTGGCGTTGTTGTCCATGTGTCTGGGAAGGCGGATCGGCCTTTCCCATATCCTTTTGGAGCAACTGGGCATCTGCGGCATGTTCCATGATCTGGGAAAGGTGGAAATCTCCAAGGACATCCTTCACAAGCCCGGGAGGCTCGAACCCGAAGAATGGCGGATCATGGAAAGGCATCCTCTCACGGGTGTCCTCCATATCCTCAGGCTGCGAGCCCCGGCCCAGATGAAATCGAAAATCGCCCTGGGTCCTTTCGAACACCACCTGAAAATGGATCTCACCGGATATCCGGCAACCCGGTTCACTCGGAACGTCACCCTGTTCGGACGGATCCTGAGCATCGCGGACACCTACGACGCCCTGACCTCGCACCGCGCTTACCGTGCACGGAGACTGACGCCGGATGAAGCCCTATGCTACATGTGGAACCGGCTGCGGCTGCAGTTCGATCCCCTTTTGCTGAAGGTCTTCATCCGTATGATGGGCCCTTTTCCGGCAGGCAGCGTCGTGAGCCTCAACACCGGGGAGACGGGAGTGGTGATGGGGCCGCTTGCAGCTTCAGGCGAACACGAACAGCGGGTCCTTCTGCTGGAAAAAGACGAAAACGGAGCGTACCGGAAGGGAGAGATTATAAAAATAACCAAACCCGAAGAGGCAAAGGATCCGGAGGAGAAATGGATCTTGTCCTGCCTTCCGTCGTCCAGCATCGGTGTTCAGCCCGCCGCATTTCTCCTGCAATAGGCCTTCATACGCCCGGTCAATACCGCCCCCCGTCCGATTCCTTCAACTCTCTGATCCGCTCGGTTCGGCGGCTTGCGGCTGCTGCTCTCGGCTTCAGGGCTTTGCCCGGAGAACGTTTTTGTGAACCGCCCGCCATTCAGCCAATTCCGACAAGGTCTGTGCCATCTGGTAACGGCCCTCTGCAAACACGGCATAATCTCCGCCGCCCCCCATGGCGGAGGCGAATCGGATGGTGTTGCCGTAGAAGAGCCAGATGTCGCTCCATTTTTTCTCGATTGCCTCGTCGAAGGGATTGTCTTTTCTGTCGGCAAGACCCTCGTCCCAGATGGACTCCATGATACGGGTCGCTGCCCGTGTGTCCGCGTTGGTCCGGGTGAGGGTGTTCTCGAACCGGCTCCAGAATCCTTCGACCCAGGAGGTGCCGTGGCAGACCAGACAAGCCGATTGCATGAGGCTCTTCCGGCGCGCGCGTTCTTTTTCGTCGATGAGGTGGGCCGTCGCGAGAGTCCCGTCAAAACCGGCGGGAAGCGGCAGACCCTCCTTGTTTCGGATCCGCGTGGTGTCAGGCTCCAAGGGGTGAGGGTGGGCGTAGATCAGGCCGAAAAGCCTGAAGGGGAGCCGGTCGCTCATCTGGTGGGAACGCTCCGCCACCACTTCCCCGTCTTCCGTGGTCAGGAGACTGATGTGGCAAACCGCGCAGGTGGGGGCCGTGAAATCCCTCCCGACGGTCCAGGGGACGGCTTTGAAATCCCAGGAAGCGTGATGCGTGGAAAAGAGGTTTCCGTGTTTGCTCGACTCGTAGATTTTGGCGGCCGGAACATCGGGCCCCACGTGGCATTCCTTGCAGGTGTAAGGCTTTCGCGCCATTTCGATGGAAAAGGCATGCCGAGTGTGGCAGGCGGAGCAGGCCCCTTTGCTCCCATCGAGATTGATCCGCCCGACCCCCTGGTTGGGCCAACCCTGAATAACGGGAAATTCGAGTTCCCCGGCCAGGTCCGTCATCCGCGTCTCGGTCCCTGCCGTCTTCAGCCGGGTGCCGTGGCAGTAATAACAGGTTTCTTCCCTCGTGCGGGGATCGGGCGCTGAGAGCCGGATTTTCCCATTGTCAAGGGAGGGTTTTCCGAGGATGCTCAGCTCAAGCTTCTGATACAGGGTGTTGTCGGCAAGGTTCCCGTGGGCGTACGACATGATATTTTTCGAGTATTGATCGGCCTCGATCTCATGACAGGTCCTGCAGTCGTCAGGGGAAACCACCATATGAATAGAGTAGCCGTTGTGTTCGAAAGTGTCCTGATGGGCTTCGGGCCGAAGACCGTGGCATTCCGCGCAACCCACCGTGGTTGACTTGAGGTGATCGGGGAAGGTTTTACTGGATACTTTCCTTGCCGGACCGGCTACGGAAGCGGCGGCCCCCGGCGTCATCCGGGCGTGACGGCTCTTTTTCCAATCGGCGACGATGCCCGGATGGAGGATGGCATGGCAGTCCAGGCACTCATAGGTGGCGTCGCTTATGGAAGGCTCGACGGAGAAGGCAAAGCGAGGAAAGAGAAAGGTGAAACCGAGCAGGATCGAAAAAAAGACCGGATACATGTCGCACTCCTTTTTCGGGTGAAAGGTATGGAAGATTCGGATCGGATAGGATCGAAGTTAACTCGGATGGGCCTTCGTTTCAAGCCGTTTTTTGACCGATATCAGAGTGCAGGGCCGGGCTTTTTCGTTTTGTACAGGGCGCAGGACGACATACGAAATTCCGGAATGAAAAAGGCAGGGGAGGTACCCCTGCCTCATTTAGTGCTGGTTTAAACCAATGGTACAATTAGCCCGGTATGGAAACCGGTGCCGCCTTGCCGATAAACTCCATAGTCTCTTCATATTTGCTTCTCATGTCCACATGGGCCCCGTCAATTTCTTTCTTTTGGGGGCTCCACTCCGTGGGGCACTCGTTTCTGAGTTGATCGATGCGGTCTCCCATTTCGGTTACGAGGATGTGCAGATCTTCGACATTTTGAAGTACTTTTTCTTTTTCTGCGGATCCCAGCCTGTCCACCCTGCGGGTCAGATCGTACAGTTTGGCCTTCCATGCCGTGAGTTCTTGTTCAACTCCCCTGCAATAATCTTTGACGTCCATTTTTCCCTCCCTCCGTTAGAATGAATCCATGGTTTTTCCCGTTTAATAAATTGGTTACTATTACTATAATCTACGAAGCGATATTGTCAAGGCCCCGAAAAACCCCTTCAGACAGAAGTCACGGGAGAAGCGCTCGAGTGAAGTGCTTCCAGATCTTTACTTGAGAGTCGACAAGTGTCAGAGGGAATAAGTCTGACCGTGAGAGGCGTGCACGAGTCGGTCGAGGATTCCGGCCTTTTCCATCTCCCTGCGGATGTCAAGAGGTGGGAAATGAACGGGTTCATCCCCGAGACGGAAGGTTCCCCAGTGAACGATCATGAGCTTTTTGGCTCCGAGCTCTTTGAAGGCTTTCACGATTTCCGAGGGGTTGGCGTGGCTGGGTGCCATAAACCACCTGGGCTCGTAGGCGCCTAAGTTGAAAATGGCCAGATCGACGGCGTAGTCGGCTCCGATTTCCTCATACCCGTCGAAATAGGCGGTATCCCCTGACACGTAAATCGTGGCCCCGGCAGCCGTGCGGATGAGATACGATCCCCACAGGGAGCGGTTGGGGCCTTCGAAAGGGCTTCGCAAGGTCCAGTGGTTGCATGGCAAAAGGGTAATTTCCGTCTTTCCGCTTTTCAGGGTGTCGTACCAGTCCAGCTGATAGTGCTTTTTCATGCCTAGGTCATCGAAGATGGAACGGTATCCAAGGGGACTGATCACGTCCGTCTCCGGATCCAGCTTGGACAGGGAAGACTTGTCCAAATGGTCATAATGGCCGTGGGTGATGAGGGCGGAATCGGGACGGGGCATGCCCTCAAGGCTGTCGATGGGGGTGAAGTCCTTGATGAACCAGAAGAGGTCCGAAAAGACCGGGTCGACGAGGAGATAGCGCTCCTCGTCCTTGATGAGAAGGGAGGCGTGCTTTAAAAAAGTCACGGAAGCACCCTTTGTGTCGCGGATCCGATCCCAGTCGATGGAAAGCGGTCTATAGGGCTGATCCTCGAGATGAGGCTCGAAGGGGTTGTCGCCGAACAGTTTCCACGACAAAAGCTGGCGGAACCGACCCTTTCTCGGAATCCCCATGGGATTGACGAACAGACCCGGGCCGTGGTGCGTCTTCTGTCGCGCCAGTTGTCGGAGGGAGCGGCCGTTGAGAGGGCGGAAGTGGAGCTCTACTTCGGGCGGTTTTTCAGTTCCAGCCAAGGCAAAGGGTTCCGTCTTTAGGCTCGAGACAAACCCGGCAGCAAACAAATAAAGGAGCCGGCGGATGAATTTCCTGCGGCTTTCCAGAAACTTTCTTCTTTCCTGGTACGGCGTCGAGGTGTTGAAGTCGGGACTCCCTGGAAGAGGTTTTCATGCTGTTCTGCAAGCAAGTTAAATACGACAACAATAGAATAATCACGATTTCAGCGCAGGCAACCGTTGCGTTTCGGAGCGGTTCCGGCCGCTTTTTTTTCAAGACAGGGGCTGATCCACGGTGACAATACCCAGGTAGCCGTCCACGGTGATGATGTCCCCGGACCGGATGAGTGTGGTGGCATCGGGGATTCCCGTGACGCAAGGGAGGCCGTATTCCCTGGCGATGATCGCTCCGTGAATCAGCATCCCGCCCCGCCGCTCCACGATTCCCCCGGCCAGCGGGACCACGAAGGTCATGTTGGGGTCCACGGCATCGCAGACCAAGATTTCCCCGTGCTTGAAATTCGAAAGTTCCCCTGTTTCGAGAATGACACGGGCTTTCCCACGGGAAATCCCGGGCCCGGCCGGTTGCCCGACCAGCTGACGCGCCCTCAAAGGTCCAGCCTTTTCCGGAATTGCTTCGGGCTTAGAGGTCGAAGAGGCCCGGGCGGGGGGCTTGCCCCGCAGGGCATCGATGACGGCTGCGGGTCCGGAAGCCTCCGGCTGTGGTCTCTTCTTCCTTTTCAAACGGCCTATTCCCTTTTCCAGGGCCCGGAGAAGCTGGGCTTCGATTTTTCCCAGGTAGATGTTGTCGTCATCCCTGAGGCGGTAACTGGCACGGGCAAGGTCCAGGAGATCCCGTGCGAACGCTTTTCGGTGGGACGGGAAACATTGCAAGAAGGCGCGCTGGAGGTCTTTCGAGTTCCTTTGCCCTCCGGATTTCGGTTTCAGGGGAGGGTGGTCCGAGAGTTCCAGAAGGATCTTCACAAGGGTGTCCTCTCCCTGGCCGCACTGCGTTCCGCCTGTAACCGGGCAGGAGAGGTCTCCAAACTGCTCCGTGAAAACGCTTACCTTCTTGAACAGACGCTTCTTGCGCGGCGAGTCTGCCCGGCGCACGAGATCCTGTCTCAGGGCCGGGTCTTTCCGGATGGCTTCGGCCATCTCCTCCAGCATCCGGTTTCGTTCAAGGCTGACCATGGGGGTGGAACCGAGGAGGTCCATGAATTCGTAAGGATTCTCGGGGCGTACGGCATCGTTGTAAGTCTGGCCGAAGAGGCGGATGCCGTGAGCAAAGGGGATGAATTCTTTCCAATAAACGGACACCCAGCGGTCGTTGACCTCCATGCGATGTTCGATGGCATCCGCCAGCGCCGAGTCCGAAAGCCGGTTCAGGGTTTCGGACTCGAGGCGCTTTGCCTCCCGGATCATTTCTGGGATGTACTCCTTTTCGATCTTGGTGCGAAGCGCTTTCAAATTCTCGAAACTTCTGTGGAGGCTGAGATACCAGGGGCGCTGATCCTCTTCACGGGAAGGCGAAAGTGTGGTGATCGGCCTTGCCTGGAGAAGGAACAGGGTCTTTTTTTTGAAGGTCCATTCCACATCCTGGGGGGAGCCGAAATCCGATTCCAGCTTCAAGGCCGCATCGAGGACTTCCTTTGCTTGCCGTCCGGAAAGTGGCGCCCTTTGAGCCTTTTCTTTTGGAAGCTTTTTATAAACGGTTTCCTGTTTCCCCGCTGCAGCGAATCTTTCGCGGCTGGCCGGGAGATGCCGGAGGCATTTTCGAGACAGCCGGTCGAAGATCCATCGGTCCGGTTCCACGGCACCGTCGACAAGGCCGAGGTTGAGGCCCCAGACGGACTCCACCACCGCTTCGGTTTCGGCGTTGGGGTTTTTGGAAAAGGTGACCCCGGATCGCTCACCGTCCACGACCTTTTGAACGAGCACCGCCATGGAGCTTTTCTCGACCTCGAGGCCGAGTTCCTGCCGGTAGAGAAGGGCGGCATCGGACCAGAGGGAGGCCCACACCTTCCGGATACACTCGAGAACCGCTTTTAACCCCCGGACGTGAACAAAGGATTCATGCACCCCGGCAAAGGACGATACCGCGGCGTCCTCCTCGGGCGCGGACGATCGCACGGCGGTGGAGATACCCTTCACAAAAGGGCCGAGTCCCTTTCGAAGAGGCCCCTCAAGATCTTCCGGAAAAGGACTGGAGCAGAAACAGATTCCGGATCCTCAAAGACGCATCCCATATTTCTTCCCATCGCATTTCCTTGAAGGATTTCCGGTTCAGTTCCAATAGGATCCGCTCCCTGAGGCCGGTGGCTTCCACGAAACGGTCGTAGACGGCCGTCGTGACGCACAGGCTTTCGGGGACGGGAAACCCCTTTTCGTTCAGCCTGGCCATCGAAACGGCCTTTCCACCGGCAAGGAGTTTGTCCGACTCGGAGAGGGCATTCAACGGCAGAATCAGGTTCATCGTTCCCATATCCATTCGATCACATTTTGAAAACGGGTGACTAAAGAACAGCGAAAGAGGGTCATGCGCACCAGGGCGCAGGTGGGGGAGGCAACGAAGTCTTTAAGATGCGGATGCTTTTCCAGATAGAGTTCCAGCAGGGGCGCGTTTTTCGTTTTTTCGACAACCTCCCCTAATCCCGAAGCGGTCACCGCCGCGGCCTGATGGAAATCCTCCATCCGGTTCGACCGGTTGTCCACCAACAGGGCAATGCGGGGTTCCGAAATGAGGTTGGCGTACTTCCGGGTGGTTTCAGGGGTTGCGAATACGAGAAACCTGAGATCCGACGCCGCCGCGAAAGCCACCAGGCTCGCATGGGGATGTCCGTCGGGCGTACGGGTTGAAAGTACGCCCAACGGCTGTTCCCGGAAGAGCCGGCGAATGCACTCCATGGCCGAATGGGCCTTTTCTTCTGTTTCTTCCATCGGTCCTCCGTTTCGATCATCGGGCTTCCCATGATCTTTCCGTCCTTGCGTTAGAAACCGTGGGTTCCGGAACCCAGGATGTGCGCCCTTCCTTACAGGCTGTCCAGGTTTTCCTTATAATGCCGGGCCTGAGCCAGGGTGGGGCCCACTTGCACCTCGTCGGGAAGAAGAAATTCCATGCGGTCAAAACCCTCTTTTTCAACGTTTTGACACTTTTCAGCCTGGATTCTTGATTGTGGACCCGTTTGCGTATTATGACAGCCAAAAAGGGATACGCCAAGTGATTTCGATGGGAAAGGAGGCGACGATGGGCTGGATACGGGGGCTGGTCATGCTTCTGTTTATTATCGGCGTGACGGGCGCGCCTGGTGAAAGCGGCCGTGCGGAGGAAACCGCCATTTCCTGTGAGGTGCATCTGGGCTCCTGCAAGGGAACCTTGGGCGGCCAGCCGGTGGAACTGGAGATCCTTCCCAGGCCGGTCCGCGTCATGGTCGAATTGACTTACCGGTTGACCCTTTCGGGGCTGGGCCTTGCCGAGGGCCAGAATCCCCACGTGGATCTGGGAATGCCGGGCATGAAGATGGGACCTAACCGGGTGGAACTGAAACCGGTCTCCCCCGGGACCTATGAGGGAAAGGGGATCCTCGTCAGATGCCCCAGCGGGAAAAAAGCCTGGCAGGCGGCCCTGACGGTTCCGGGACAGGGCGTCGTCGCCTTCGTCTTCAATGTCCATGACTGAAACCCTCTTTTTGACCTATCTTTTTACCGGGATAACGGTGGGGTTCGGACATTGCATCGGCATGTGCGGCCCGATTGTGGTCTCCCTGTCCCTCGGTCTGTCCGGCCGGTCTCCCTGGATCCCCCATCTCCTGTATAACGCGGGACGAGTCCTGACCTACGCCTTGCTGGGAGGGGTCCTGGGGGCCACGGGATCCTTCACCCGGGTGACCTCCGATATCGCCGGGATCCAGAAGGCTGTGCTCGTTTTTGCGGCGATTTTGATCGTGATCATGGGAATCGCCACAGGCGGATGGTTTTCCAGGGGGTTTTTGTCGAAAACCGTCCGGGGTTCTGAATCGTGGATTTCGAGGGGATTCGGCAGGCTGTCAAGGATCAAACGAACCTTTTCCTATCTTCCGCTGGGGCTTTTGCTCGGACTTCTTCCTTGCGGGCCTGTCTACACCGCCCTCATCGGTGCTGCGCGGGCGGGAATGGAGACTCAGCAACCCTTTTCGGGCGCCATTTCCGGCGCAGGCATGATGGCCGCCTTTGGCTTTGGGACCGTCGCGCCGCTGCTTTTGGTGGCACGTCTTTCGAGCATGGAGTGGCTCCGGTCGAGGGTTTGGGTCTACCGTGCCGGTTCCATCCTGATGATTGGGGTGGGGGTCTATTTCCTGGTCAAGGCGCTGCGGTACTGATCCGGAAAGCGGCGCAGGGCCCGGTCAAAGAAAGGCCTGAAGAGACAGAACTCCACCTCGCGGCCTGTGAAGGGTTATTTCTCTTTGCGGTTCAGATCGTAAGCGTCTTGCCAGTTGCGACCGAATTTTTTTTCGAAAAAGGATTTGAGCTTCTCAAACCACTGACCGGCCGGGTTTCCATGCTGCCTGTGGGCGCGGATGGCGTCCCACACAAAAAAACAGATGTCCACGATCTTGTCTTTGGGGACGTAACAGTGGGCGCCGGAGCGGATGGAGCGGATGAAATTCTCGGGACTCAGGGCGTGGGCTGTCAGCATCACGGCGGGGATTTTCAGTGAAGTGGCGATTTCAAGGAGTTCATACCCCTGAACGCCCATGATATCGAGCACCACGCAGTCAAATCCTTCTGTTTCCAAGGTCTTTTTGGCGGACTCGTAGTCTCGGGCCTGATGGAGTTCGCACATCTCGAGTTCTTCCGAAAGCATGTCGAGGATGTCGGGCTCATCATCCACGATAAGGACTTTTTTCCCCTTGAGCATCGCCAATTCCGTCATTTCAGTTCCCCTGATGTTGTCGAGTTTACGGTCTTAACTGCCGATTTTTTTTATCAAGGCATAACCCGAACGGTTCAGATTCTACGCAAAAAAACCCCAGGCTGTCAATGCGGCAGCTTGCTTTTGGGGACGCCGATTCACACTTTTACCAAAAGGCCTTTGAGGTAGGAACCTTCCGGAAAACTCAACAAAACCGGATGATCGGCAGACTGGCTGAAGCGGTGGAGGATTGCTCCGGACCGATCCGCATCCAGGGCAGCGTCGGCGACCACCTTTTGAAAGAGATCCGGCGAAACGTGTGCGGAACAGGAGAAAGTCGCCATTAGGCCCCCCTTCCGAAGAAGCTCGAAACCGAGACGGTTGATGTCTTTGTAAGCTCTGCAGGCCTTTTCCACATGGCTTTTGGACTCGGCGAATTTGGGAGGATCCAGGATGACCATGTCGAAACGTCGGCCCGATTCCCGAATGCGCCGCAAGGCTGAAAAGACATCCGCTTTTCGGTTTTCCACCTGTTTTTCCGAAAAACCGTTCAGTTCCGCATTTCGTCGTGCAAGATCCAAGGCGACCTCTGAGGAATCGATGTTGAGGACCGAAGCCGCGCCCCCGATCATGGCCCAAACACCGAAGGCTCCCGAGTAGGAAAAGCCGTTTAGAACCTCCTTTCCCCGACTGTATCGCGCCAGGACCATCCGGTTTTCCTTCTGGTCCAAATAAAACCCGGTCTTTTGTCCCTGCCGGATGTCGACCCAAAAGGAGGCTTCCGACTCTCGAATTTCAATGGGGCCGGAAGGGGTGTCTCCGCTCAGGACTCCGCTTTTTTTTTGCAGCCCCTCCTTAAGGCGCACTTCCACATCCGAGCGCTCATAAAGCCCTTTTGAGGGGACGTGTCGGGCCAGTTCGGCGATGAGGGTTTCTTTCCAGGACTCAGCGCCTGCAGTCAAAAACTGACACGCCAGGAAAGGGTCGTATCGGTCCACAACGACGCCGGGAAGACCATCCGATTCCGAATTGATCAGGCGGCAGGCGCTGAAACGGGAAGAATCAGGAAACGCCTGTCGGATTGAAAGGGCTTTTTGGATGCGCTTGGAGAAAAAATCCTGGGAAACCTTCTCGGCTGGGTCGAAGGTCCAGACGCGGACGGTGATCTGTGAGTGCGGCGAAAAAGCGCCCCTGGCAAGCCAGGTGGCATCCGAGGCCAGGACGTCCACCGTCTCTCCGATAGCAGGCGTCCCGGAAATCCTTTCAACCGCCCCGGAAAAGACCCAGGGATGCCGCCGCAGGAGGGACTTTTCCCTTCCGGGCTTGAGGAACACTTGGGCCATGGGGCCCGGTTACCTGGAATTGGAAGATTTTTCTGTCTTTTGGGGCTTTTTGGGTCTCTTTTTTCCAAAGGTGCCCCGGAAGATTTTTCCCCGCTTGGATCGCTGATCGCCTTTTCCCATTTTGGGATTCTCCTTTTTCTTTAAGTCATGTCCATTTAAGTTCGAGTCTTAAGATAAAATTTTCATAACACAAGCATCCACGAGGAACAAGCTGAAAGACAGGCAAGTCGTTGCAACGCATCTGCAGGTGCGTTAAAAAAAGCTGGGCAACGGATCCGAAGAAGGATAAGGCAGGAAGAAGCGATGAGCCCAAACTTGAATGCTGTCGAAAAACAGGTGGCGCGCAATTGTGCCATTACTGATTCGCGCCACGCACGGATCTTTTCCGTCTGCGGGCTTGCACTGCGCCTCAGAAGCTTTTACAAATGGCGCAAAGGGCTCGACCCTTGGGTGGAGGAAGATCCGGGCAGGCTCCTGGAGTGGATCGAGGAGACGGAAAACGCCTGGGAGGAGCTGGAAAAGCAAGAATTCAGAGACCTTCGGATCGGTGATGCCTTTTTCGATCCCTTTGACGCCGCCGGGATCAACGACGCCCTTGAACCCTTCGGGCTGATCTACGGTGCAGGTTACGTCCAGGGACTCTCGCCCTCTTTTCTTGGCCCGCCTCGCTGAAACCAGAACAGTCCAGGGTTGCCGGGTCTTCATCCTGGGAAAAGAGCTGGCGAGGGACTTGCTGTCGGTTCCGGCCCTGTCCCAGGAAGGGCGAATTTATATCCGAAGGGAAATCGTCGAGGCCTACCTGTGGGACCGGATCTTCTTTATGAACCGTTCCGGGAAAAAGGCCTTGAACCGGGCATTGAGCGGTTTTGGTGTCACAGAAGAAGACCCGTCGTCATTGAAGAGACATCTTCCGGAAATCGTCAGGAACCAAATTGAAACGCATATCTTCCATGAGCTGGGCGAAATCCTGGATCCGGCTGTCGATCGAAAGGCCTGGAGGGAACTTCTGGCTGCCTTCCCTAACACGGTCATCGAACTCTTGGCGAGGACGCTGAAGGATCTTCTTGCGGATACGAGCGTTTTTGGAACGCTCCCCTGCATCGTCAGAGAACGGGACAAAACCTCTCTAGATCTCTTCGCGGCCTTTTTTGACGGTTTGAGACGGGTGCTTTGTCCGGAAATGATCGAAGCCTATGAAAAATTCAGCGCCCGGCAAGATTGGGATCTCATCGCGGAGGCCATCCGCAAAGTTTACACGACCTCCCGAAAGCGGGCGGGAATCCTCATGGATATCTTTCTGTCGGGCAAGGCGAGGGGGGATCTTCCATGGGCCGAGAGGGAAATCCGCCGGGCTCTCATCGATCCGTTGGGCCTGGATGAAGGAGGGGGCGCACCGCGCGCGTAGAGGATTGCCACCGGTTCGTCTCTTCAATGGAGGTTTTTCGCAGGGACCACACCGATTCCGGCACGCGTGAGCGCCTCCGCCGTCTTGTTCACCGATTCATGCTTGTCCAAATAATTCCGTTCCATCGCTTCCATGAGGTTTTTCGACAGGATTTCTTTTTTGGGCATGAAATAGTCCAAGATGTCCGAAGGGTGTTCACGGGCCTTCTCGGTTTCGATTTCCCCCCCTTCGTGCTTGGCCGAAATGTTGGGTACCTTCGAGGCGATCTCGACCAGCTCGTCTCGGCGGTTGTAAGGCTGGCGGACGATGGACTTCCAGGTCTCCGTGATATGGTGTTCAAAGCGCACCGTATCGGAAAGTCCCAGAGATGACCGGATTTCGTCGGAACGTTGCAAGGTATCGTTGTCCACCGAGTTGGAGAAATTGAACCCCGCAAGGCTGGTGCTTCCGTCCTCCCTGCTGAAGAGGCGGGCGCCCATAAGGGTCCACAAGACCGCGAAGGGGTTGTCATTGCCCATGAATACGGAGATTTTGAATTCGATGTCGATGCCCAGGCGGTGGAGCATGTAGCCTAAAAAAACCGTTCCCGGGTTGATGTTGAGAACCTGCCGGACGCCGTAACGGGTGTAATAATGAAGATATTCTTCCAACCACTTCAGGGGGTATGTGTTGGGCTGCCCAACCCCCCCGAAATATCCCGTGATCGTTTCCGGCCCGCCCAGGTGAACATTGGAGCCGTCCGTGCCCCGGGTATCGAGGGTTTCGACACAACTGGCCCCGATGATCTGCATGGCAGCGGCTGTGGCGAGGATGTCGCCGTTATCGCGGCACTGCTCCTTCATGTTCCGGACACGGATAAAGCGTCCCGGCATGAGCTGGCGGCGTTCGATGGCGTGGCGGGCCTCGACAATGAGCCATGGGAAAAACTGAAGCGCAGAGATCTCCAGGGTCACGGCGGTCTCTTCCTTGAAAACCGTTCGTTCGGCCTCGTCGCCCAGGACGCTTGTCCTGAATTCCTGAAGCGAGACAAACGCACGTCGCTCCCGCTGCGCCTCCAGCCATTTGAGATCGTCGAGGTACGGGGATTTTTCCTCTTTGAGCCGGGCTCTCAGGTTCTCCGGTTTTCGCGCCTCAAGCGCCTTCTGATTGATGGCTTCAGGGCCTCCATACCCTTCCACGATTTCCAGCAGCCGACTGATCAGCTTGTTGCCGGGGTCGAGAAGAAAGGCGTTGAGGGCTTCCAGGCGATCGGAAGGGATCTTCAATCGATTCCTGAGACTGGACATGCCGAGTTCCTCCTTTTGAGTCGAAGAGTTGTATGGATCCGAGGTTTCCTTAGCGGACAGGACGCACGGAATTCACGAATAGTCATCCCGTTTTCGGGCGTGTGCCGGACCTCCGTTTTTCGAATTGGCGAAGGAGGGATTTGAATTTTTTTTCTTCGCCTTCGATCATATGGTAGCAGTGTGCTTCGGTGGGAAAAGCCCCGGAGCGTACCTCCGCGGCGTAATCCCGGATGGCCTCGGTGATCACTTCAGCCACATTGGCATAGCGCTTGACGAATTTGGGCGTAAAAGCGGTGAACTGCCCGATGAGATCGGAAACGATGAGAAGCTGGCCGTCACAGCCCGGACCGGCCCCGATGGACAGAACCGGGATTTCGAGCCGCCGGGTGATGAAGGCGGCCACCTCCGGCGGAACGGCTTCGACGAGAAGCATCTGGGCACCCGCCGCTTCGACGGCCAGTGCATCCTCCACCAGGGCACGGGCCGATTCCGCGGTTCGGCCTTGAGCCTTGTGACCGCCCATCTGCCCCGAACTTTGCGGTGTGAGGCCGATATGGCCGATCACCACGACTCCGGCGTCTAAGATCGCCCGGATTCGGGAAACCACCCGCACCCCGCCTTCCAGCTTGACGGCGTCCACCTGGGCTTCTTTCAGAAAGCGCACGGCGTTTCTCTACCGCATCCGCATCCGATACTTGGTAGCTGCCCAGGGGCATATCCCCCACCACGAAGGTGCCGTGTGCGCCCCTGCGCACCGCTTCGCAGTGCGCGATGCACTGATCCATAGTCACGGGAAGCGTCCCCGGATATCCGTAGACGCACATCCCCAGGGAATCGCCCACCAGGATCATATCGATTCCTGCCGCCTCGGCAAAGCCGGCTGTGGGATAGTCGTAGGCGGTGATCCACGTGATCTTGGCCCCTTCGCGTTTCATCTGAAAAAAGTCGTGTACGGTTTTTCGGGCCATGGGGTTCCTCCAGTTTGGCTTTCGGGGTTGATGCCGTCTTTCGGGCTTGAAGTCTAAAGATGCTCGATGGGACACACAGGCCATTTGGATGTGTCGGATCAAGAAGGGAAGGATCTCATGAGCGGCTTGAAAATTCCGGGTCCGGCACATCGTCTAAAAATCATGCTAAACCATTTCAAAGGCATCTTCAAGAGAAAGCCTTTCAAGACGGGGCTGGATTGGTCTTGAATGGGTTTCTTTAAAGGTGTGCCTTGAATTCCGGTTTTTTCGAGGTTATCTTAACAAAAGAAAGGAAAAGGGCGTGAGCATCAGAGTCGCCATTCATAAAACACACAGGCAGTACACCGGAGGCGCCGATGAAGTTCAGGTGCAAGGCGCAACCGTGGGACAGTGCCTCGAGCGTCTCATCGAACGGTACCCGGAAATGCAGGCAGTCCTGTTCGACGGGAAGGGAATGCTCAAAAAGACCATCGAGATCTACCTGAACCTGGAAAGCGCCTACCCCGGAGAACTGAAAAGGGCGGTGAAGGACGGCGATAGCATCCACATCGCGTTGATGCTTGCCGGAGGGTAGAAAAAGGGGGGGGCCTTCAATCGACCCGGGCCCCCCTATCAAAGCATGCGGCCGGTTAGAGTGAGGCGTGGATGGAGGGCGTTTCCTTTCCGGCAACGCTGATCCGATGCGCGGCCGCCTTTTTCTTTTTGATACTGACATCGCCGGCCTCCACGAAATCCACGGCCTTCACCTCGCAGAAGCGGACACACTGGGGATCACCGTCACACAGGTCACATTTGAAAACCTTCCTGTCGACGGTATTGAAGCTCATGGCCCCGAAAGGGCATACCGACACGCAGGTCCGGCAGCCGATACACACATCGTAATTGATTTCCACCCGACCCATGGCGGTGTTCAGGGAAATGGCCTTTACTGGGCATCCTTTCATGCAGGGCGCATCCTCACACTGCTGGCATGACATGGGGACGTACAGGCCTTCCGCCTCCCATTTCATGACGCGGATGCGACTTCGCATGGGGTTGGACACGCCGTCATGCTTGACCGCACAGACCAGTTCGCACAGCCGGCACCCCGTGCACTTCTCGTGATCGATCATTAGAACTCTGCCTGAGGTTTGCATGAACCTCCTCCTTTCCGAAGTCTATCGAGTGGCCTAAAGCAGGCGGGAGGGCTCGTTTTCAAGCCCCAGACGCTCCAGCGTCGCCGCCTTCGGCCTTCCGTTTTTGTCCAGGCCCTTATACTGGTAAAATTCGTCGAGCATCTTGTCGAATTTTTCCCTGTCGATGCACATACCGATGACATCCGGTGCGCCTCTCTTGCAAGGCTCGTCGAAATACCGGTGATTCAAAGTGTCCCCTTTCTTGAGGTCGTTTCGGGTCATCCCTTCCCGAAGGTTGTACATCCGCTCGATCATGTTGCATCGCTCGGCGGCGGTCCACAGTTCTTCAGGAGAGAACTCGAGGCCGGTATTGTAGCGGATGACCTTGGGCCAATCCTCGAAATTCGGCAGCGTGGCCCCAAGGAAGGTGGTGTGATACTTGCAGATACCGAGACAGTCCACGGCCATGTAACAGTTTTCCTGCCAGAACACCATCCATGCCTTGCCGTCGTAGGAAGTATGTTCCGAGCTCAGGGGCCCCTTGTAAGGAATGGGGCTGCTGTAGATCTTCCTCAGGACCTCTTCGGGCAGGTGGTAGAGGTCGATGGCGGGCCTGCTGCGCAGATGGTCGCTCCCCCGGGAAGCGGTGGCGATGTTCAAAGCCAGCGCAGGCGTTGCTCTCTCGTCGGAGTGGAGGTTGTTCATCCCTTTGACCTGAATCAGGAAATCAAAGGCGTTTTTCCCGATTTTTTCCGCGGCAGGAATGCCGCCATCGGCGAGGGTGTCC